>NZ_JAIVAT010000005.1 GCF_020172085.1 Rossellomorea aquimaris | reverse complement strand
GCGAAACCTCAAAATTAACGGCGAAATCCAGATTATATCGGCGAAACCTCAAAATTAACGGCGAAATCCAGATTATATCGGCGAAACCTCAAAATTAACGGCGAAATCCAGATTATATCGGCGAAACCTCAAAATTAACGGCGAAATCCAGATTATATCGGTGAAATCCGTAATTTAACGGCGAAATCCAGATTATATCGGCGAAATCCGTAATTTAACGGCGAAATCCAGATTGTATCGGCGAAACCACAAATTTAACGGCGAAATTCAGATTATATCGGCGAAAACTCAAATTTAACGGCGAAAACGCTGCTCTCACTCGTGTCCTAAAGGATCGCAGTTACTATCCGACTCAAGGCGGAGGAAAAAACCACCAGTAGACCCTCATACTGTTCATCCGTCCCCTATATGATAAAGGTAGTTAATCATTAATGGGGGACGGAATGTATGAAAAAAATGATTGAAATCTTTAAGAATCCGATTTTTTTGAAGTTGTTTTTCGCTAATTTCACTTCGCATATTGGAAGTGTCATTGGATTGACAGCATTTATGTTTTATCTTCTGGATCGTTTTTCTGATCAACCGATGTATGCTTCTGTTACGGAAATGATGTATTCAATCCCGACTCTTGTTGTGTTCTTCCTTGTAGGGGTGTTCGCTGACAGGATGGACCGGCAAAAAATTGCGTTTCACTGTGATACGATCAGTGCGATTCTTACTCTATTATTATTCGGGGCTGTATTTATCGGCTGGCTCCCTCTTATCTTTGCTGTTCTATTCTTGAGAAGTGGTGTCCAGAAATTTTTCTTCCCGGCGGAACAGGGAATCCTGCAGGGAATACTTTCAAAAGATGATTATTCCACAGCAGCTGGACTCAATCAGATGGTGATGAGCTTGTTTATGCTTCTTGGAAATGCCGTAGCGATATTTGTTTATTGGACCACTGGGATCTACGGTGCCATCGCGGTGGATTTTGCTACATTTGTGGTATCGGCCATCTTGATTAAGAAATGTGTTATTCCTGAAGAAGTCAGGTTGCCGAATGGGAAGCATTCTCTGAAAGATTTAAATTTTGAATCAGTCACGAAAGACTTTACAGCCGGCATGAAGTATATTGTGAATCATAAGCTGCTCTTATCACTGATCGGAGGGTTTGTGGTCTTCGGGGTCGTAAACGGTGGCTTCGCGGTCATCCCTATCTTTATATTAAAATATAAGCTGGCTCCCGATTCTTATGAAGAATATTCAATCCTATTAGGTATCGCATTCGGGGCAGGAGTGCTGATTGGCAGTATTTTCTCCTCCATGTTGACACAGAAATTCAAGTTCCATGTATTAATTGTGGCAGGCCTTGTCATCTCAGGGACCTTTATCATCGCTGCATCCTTCGCACCGACCACCTGGATGTTCCTGATGATCATTTTTATCTCAGCCCTGGGGTTGCCGCTTGTTAACATTGCCATAGGAGGATGGATGCCGAGTATCATCGATCCTAAAATGATGGGACGGGTACAGGGGTGGATCAATCCCCTGATGATGCTGTCACAATCAATCACCCTGGGAGTCATCGCTTTGGCATTCCCTTCTGTTATAACAGTGGAAATGCTCTACTGGTTAGTTGGTGGATGCCTGATCATAGTAGCGGTATTCTACACCATCATCCTGCCTAAATACGTGAAAGAAGAAGAAACACAGTCTGCTGTCTTAAACGGATAATGAACCCTCCCTCTACTGGATGTGCAAGGTGATTCAGTAGAGGGATTTTTTCGTTCAAGCATGAATGTAAAATATTTTAATAAAGTATAATCAAATTATGAACGATTTTTCCTGTTGTACGTCTTATCAATGAACTCACCTGTTGGGGTGGATAGAAAGGACATTAGGGGATGGAAGAGAGAAAATGGATTAAGC
Organism: Rossellomorea aquimaris; assembly: GCF_020172085.1. Classification (GTDB taxonomy): domain Bacteria; phylum Bacillota; class Bacilli; order Bacillales; family Bacillaceae_B; genus Rossellomorea; species Rossellomorea aquimaris_E. The sequence goes on along the minus strand of NZ_JAIVAT010000005.1, from coordinate 337,951 downwards.
AAGCAAAAAAAGGGGATCATGAAGCTTTTGCTAGACTTTTTAGAGAACATTATCCTTTTCTGGTGAAATACTTGATCAAAGTGACCATGAACCGGGATCAGGCTGAAGAACTTGCTCAGGAAACAATGGCTAAATGTGTGGAGAAGATCCATCAATACAATGGAAAATCCAAGTTCTCATCCTGGCTGATCTCGATTGCCACCAATCGGTATATTGATCTTCAGCGCAAAAAGAATAGAGAAAAAGACTGGCAAAAGGAAGAAATGAATGCGAGAAAGCTGAAGTGGGAATTAGAATCAAGAAATGAGGAGTGGAATGATGTGTTGTCCGCATTGTCAACATTATCTGAAGATATCAGGCTCCCTATCATCCTGAAACATTACTACGGGTATTCTTATGAGGAAATTGGCCATATGACGGATATACCGCCGGGAACGGTTAAATCGAGGGTTCATCACGGAATCAACAGGCTGAGAAAGGAGTTGAAAATAGATGAAAAATGATCATGAACAAGATGAACTAATGAAGTTATTGGATGAAGGCTTTCGGTCCATAGATGACGGGATAGACCAAAGTACCCCTTCCGAGCAGTGGTTTGAGAGATTTGCAAAGGACCAGCAAGAGCAGCTTAAGAAAAGGTTCAGAAGAGATCTTTCCGTCTTTATTCTTCTTGCCTGCTTCATCCTGGCAATGTTCTTTCTTACATTATTCCAAATGCCTGTTCTATTTCTTCTCCTTCAAGGCGCCGCATTTGTTGGAGCATCCATTTATACAGGGATCACCTATGTGAAAAAGGTGAAAGAGATATGATAAAAGAAGATCTCTTACTATTGTTTCTTGTCATTCCGATTCTTCTGATACAAAGCATATATTTGTTTATTGATGCCAGGAAAAATGGGCATCAGTACTGGTTCTGGGGAATCTGGGGATTGATTCAGTGCCCATTCCCCATCATCTTTTATTTATTATTTGCCAAGAAAATTTGGAGAAAATTGAAAGCAGGGGAGAGAGAATCATGATTATCGTAACAACAGATTTTGTACCAGGGAAGGAAATCAAAGAGCTAAAGGGGTTCGTCAGGGGAAGCACTGTACAGTCGAAGCATATCGGAAAGGATCTCATTGCAGGGCTCAAGACCATCATTGGCGGAGAAATCAGTGAATACAGTGAAATGATGGAGGAAGCCAGAAAGCAGGCGATCGATCGTATGATAACTGAAGCCTCCCAAAAGGGAGCGAACGCTGTGATAGCCGTTCGACTCGAGACATCCTCAGTCATGCAGAATGCATCTGAAATCATTGCTTACGGAACAGCGGTCACTGTAGAATGAAAATGCTCGTTCACTAAAAGAGTAAACGCTCATATAGTATATAGAAAATTATCAATAAAAATAATATTGACACAATTCAAGGCCTATAGTATGGTTATTAATGGAATAAAAAACGAAATGAATGGAGGGTTTGTGATGATGAAAATGTATAGAATTCAAGGAGCCTCAGCGGCTTTTCATATCAATTTCATATCATCACATGACCAGTAACTCCTTATCGATTTTTATCATAATCAATGAGCACAGGTTATGTATGTAATCTGTGCTTTTATATGTCCTAAGATAAAGACGGACGTTCATAAGGCGCAAGAGATCCGATTGGTCAAACCAATGACCATGATGAATCTGACCGCCTTTTGACGTCCGTCTTTTCTGTGTTGCCGGCAAACGGTGTATCCAAGGGAAATCCTTGATCACATAAATGATGAATTTTTTAAGGAGGAAATGATGATGGTATTGATTCAAATGAAGAAGATGATGTCTGCTGTGGAGACAGAAGGCGGATAGTAAAGGAAGTCAACATGAGGAGGTAGAGTGGAATGTTCAGTATTTTTAAGAAGTTGTCATGGTTTTTTATCGAAAATTGGAAGAGGTATACAGTGGCGATCGTTTTATTGACGATTGTCGGTATTCTTGATGTGATGCCCCCTAAGCTTGTGGGGAATGCCATCGATGACATACACCTGGGGGATATGACCTGGGATGTGGTGGGCAAGTATCTCTGGTTGATTGCAGGGATTGCCATCGTTTCGTACGGAATGACATATGTTTGGATGTATCAATTATTTGGCGGGGCTTTTCTCGTTGAACGAAAGCTTCGCAGCAGATTTATGGGTCATTTGTTAAAAATGACGCCCACGTTCTTCGAGAAGAATCGTACAGGAGATTTAATGGCCAGGGCGACGAATGATTTGAAAGCCATTTCGGTTACAGCAGGATTCGGGGTCCTGACGTTAATTGATTCCAGCGTATTCATGTTAACGATCCTGTTTACCATGGGATTTCTCATTAGCTGGAAACTGACAATCGCAGCCATCCTGCCGCTGCCGGTCATGGCGTTGTTAATGAAGGTATATGGGGCAAGGATTCATAAACGATTCACTGAAGCGCAGGATTCATTCGGGGACTTGAATGATAAAGTGCTCGAATCAATTGCAGGGGTACGTGTCATTCGGGCGTATGTGCAGGAAAGAGCAGATGAGAAGCGGTTCTCGGACATGACGGAAGATGTATACAACAAAAATATCGCTGTGGCCAGGATCGATTCACTCTTTGAACCGACAATCAAAGTCCTGGTCGGATTGAGTTATTTGATCGGTCTGGGTTATGGTGCTTACCTTGTGTTCCATCAGGCCATTACATTGGGAGAGCTGGTATCATTTAATGTGTACTTAGGAATGCTCATCTGGCCAATGTTTGCAATCGGTGAACTCATCAATGTGATGCAACGGGGGAATGCCTCACTTGACCGGGTACAAGAGACGCTTGATTATGAGCAGGATGTACGGGATCCTCAGCTTCCTAAATGGATCGATTCCCCTGAACAGATCGGATTCAAGGACGTGAATTTCAAGTACCCTTCCTCACAGGTACTAAATCTATCCGACATCAATGTAAATATCCATAAAGGCGGTACGCTTGGTATCGTCGGGAAGACAGGGAGCGGGAAGACGACTTTCGTAAAGCAGCTTCTCAGGGAATACCCAGCCGGGAAAGGAACGCTTTCCATCGGGGGAATACCGATCACTGAGTTGAGCATTCAACAAGTAAGGGATTGGATCGGCTACGTGCCACAGGATCATGTCCTATTCTCCAGGACTGTAAGAGAAAATATTCTATTCGGAAGACATGATGCAACGGAGGGTGATCTCGAAAGAGCCATTGAATTGGCGGATTTCAAGAAGGATCTTGAGATGCTTCCAGATGGATTGACCACTCTTGTCGGAGAGAAAGGTGTAGCCCTTTCAGGTGGACAAAAGCAGCGGATTTCCATTGCGAGGGCGCTGATCAAGAATCCGGAAATCCTGATCCTTGATGACTCATTATCAGCCGTTGATGCCAAAACCGAAGCAAAGATCATAGATAATATACGAACAGAACGTGTAGGAAAAACAACGATTATTACGACTCATCGCCTTTCTGCGGTCCAGCATGCTGATTGGATCATCGTATTCGAAGATGGGAAAGTAGTAGAAGAAGGAGTCCATGAACGGCTTCTTGAGAATGGTGGCTGGTATAAAGAACAATTCGACCGCCAACAAGTTGAAGATTCCTCACTTGAGGAGGTGGGCGCATGAAAGTCGGAAGAAAATTAACAGACTATGCCCTGAATTATAAAAATATTATCATCGCGGCCCTTTTGATGCTCAGTGTATCAGTGGCCGCAGAGCTTGCAGGTCCGTTCATTGCCAAAAAAATGATTGATGACCATATTCTTGGAATTGAATCCACCTGGTATGAGACAGTGGAAGGGAAAGAAGCTGTTCCTTATGAAGGGAAATGGTATAAGCGTGAACAGTATTTCATGGAAGGAGAGACCAAAGGGAAAGATATCCGCATCCTTCAGGTAGGCAGGGCGTTTTATTTCGTTCCAGCCCCTGTGTCCTTTGATGGTGAACGAACTGTTACATCAGGAAACATGACGATTACAAAAGGGAATGAGACAGCGACGTATCCCGCGGAAAAGTTATCGGGAGATGAGCTTCTGAAATTTTATAATCCTGAAATCCCGAAGATTATTAAATTGATCTCCTTTTATTTCGGGCTGCTTGTCATCTCTTCTTTCTTCCAATACGGTCAGCGGTTCTATTTACAGAAGGCCGCTAATCGGGTCATTCAGAAGATGCGTAATGACGTGTTTCAGCATATACAGAAACTTCCGATCCGCTATTTCGATAACCTGCCGGCAGGGAAGGTCGTCGCCAGGATCACGAATGACACAGAAGCAATCAGGGATCTGTATGTGACGGTCCTGTCGACTTTCTTCTCGAGTACGATCTATATTATCGGGATCTACATTGCGCTCTTTATCCTTGATGTGAAATTGGCAGCCATCTGCCTGATCCTGATCCCGATTCTGGTTGTGTGGACGTACCTGTACCGCATCTATGCTTCTAAATACAACCATATCATCAGGTCGAAAGTCAGTGATATCAATGCCATGATCAATGAATCAATTCAAGGCATGAACATCATTCAGGCTTTCAGCAGGGAAAAGAAAACAAATGAAGAATTTGAAGACTTGAATGAAACACACTTCAAATATCAAAATAAACTTCTCAGCCTGAATTCGATGACCTCGCATAACCTTGTAGGGGTTTTAAGGAATGTTACCTTTGTTGCATTCATATGGTACTTCGGAGGAGCATCGATCGGGGTCGGTTCTGTTGTCACCCTCGGCGTACTTTACGCCTTTGTCGATTACATCAACCGATTGTTCCAGCCGGTGACAGGGATCGTGAATCAGCTTGCCAACCTTGAACAGGCACTTGTGGCCGGTGAGAGGGTGTTCAAGCTTCTAGACGAGGGCGGGACGCCTGTAGAAGATGAGAAGATGGACAGATATGATGGAAATGTCCGCTTTGAGCATGTCTATTTTGGATATAAAGAAAATGAATATGTGTTGAAGGATATCACGTTTACGGCTAACAAAGGAGAAACGGTTGCTCTGGTCGGACATACAGGTTCAGGAAAAAGCTCAATCATGAATCTCTTGTTCCGTTTTTACGATAGCAATGAAGGAAAGATTCTCATTGACGGAAAGAACATTGTTGATATTCCATATCAGACAATACGTGAACATATGGGGATCGTGCTTCAGGATCCGTACTTGTTTACAGGAACGATTGCTTCCAATGTGAGTCTGGATGATCCACGCATTTCAAGGGAACAGGTAGAGGCGGCACTGAAAGCAGTTGGCGCAGAAAAAGTATTCAAGAACCTGGAGAATGGCTATGATGAACCGGTGATCGAGAAGGGGAGTACCCTGTCATCGGGTCAGCGTCAACTGATTTCCTTCGCACGGGCGCTTGCCTTTAATCCGGCAATCCTAATTCTGGACGAAGCGACTTCAAGCATCGATACAGAGACTGAAGCCGTCATTCAGGAAGCGATGGAAGTGTTGAAAAAAGGTAGAACGACCTTTATCATCGCTCACAGGTTATCGACCATCAAGGATGCCGATCAAATCCTGGTTCTGGATCGGGGAGAAATCGTTGAGCGCGGTAATCATGAAGAATTGATGAAAAGGTTAGGCCGTTATTATCAAATGTATCAGCTTCAACAAGGAACGAAAGATAATATGGCAGGATAGTAGGGAAGGGCATCTGGTTAATATAGCCAGATGCCCTTTCTTATTTTGGGTTTTGAAAATAAAATCTTGATATTGAAAATAAACTTCCCCGTATTGAAAATAAATCGGGATTATTGAAAATAAACCTCTCACTTTTGAAAATATCCTTTCGATTTGAGAGTGTTATCAACAAATACTCCCTTTCAATCAAGCAAAAATACAAAATCATGTTAAGAAAACAGGACTTTTGTGGGATTTTGTCGTTTTAAATCGAATTTCTTCCTTTATCAATGTATAATTTAATTGATAAAAAAGTTTCATAAAGGGAGGATCCTAAGATGGGATGGACAATCGCCATTTTATTTGGGACAGCAGTAGTGCTGCTCATTTTATCGTTTGTTAAAACGACACAATCCAACTCAAAGCTTGAGCAACAGATAGAGCATGTATCCATTTCTGTATTGAATGAGGTACACGGACTGGAGATGCAATTACGTAATATCCAATTGGATGCAGAAATCACTGCACAGCAGGCAGGTGCTGCACCGGCAGATTCCGAAGAGCGGGATTTGCTGCGTGAGATGCTTGATTTGTATAAAAGAGGCTATTCGATTGACAGCATTGCGGGTAAAACCAAGCTCAAGCCCAATGAAGTAGAGTCTTTACTCTCACCGTACATGACCCAGAAGACTGAAAGGGGCTTAGTGGCACAATGAAAGTGACATCGAATTCATTGCGGAGCTTTGCAGCAGGGATCTTGATCGCGACCTCCTTGATTGGGGCGGTGTATCTTTTCGGTCCTTCAGAAGCAAAGAGTACCGGGAAAGAAGAACCAGCGAAAGTAGAGAAGCTGTCTGAAGATGAAATGGTGAAGAAGCTGACATCGAAAGGTTATGTCATACATACAGAAGATCAGTGGGAGAAGCAGCTTCAAGCCATGAACGAAAATCAGCAAGATAAAGAAACAGAGAAAAAAGATGATAACGCTGATGGTGAAGTGATTTACAAAACGATGCTTACCGTTTCTACAGGCATGACGAGCATCGATGTCGGTAATGCACTGGAGAAAGCGAACATCATCGAAAGCGGGTTGGACTTCTATAAGGAAGTGGAAAACCGGGGTGTTGAAAACGACTTGCGTCCAGGTACATTCGAAGTCGAAAGTGGGATGACCACAGACGAAATCATAAGAACCATCTTTAAATGATGACGTTGAGGATGGGACATAACTAAATGAATCCAATTTAGATGTCAACGATCTGTAATCATGCCCTTTTGGGGATCACGTGTTACACCGCTGTTGATTTCCGTGCAAGACTTCGCTTTCCTCGGGCGGAAGGCGAGCCTCCTCACAGCTCACGCTCCTGTGGGGTCTCACCTATTCCGCTTTTCCCGTAGGAGTCTTCGTCTTACACTCCAATCAACAGCTAGAACAAGCTAAATACACAGTGTTTGCTTTATTTATAAACAAGAAAAAATCCGACCGAATTAGATTCTCATCCAATCACTCGTTCGGATTTTTCTTTGGTTGAAAGGCTTTTGTCCCAGCTCCTCATTTAATAACAAATACCAACCCGGCTCCTGAGATAGGTGTCGTCTTCAAGTTGTTTGAAAATAAAATCCCCGGTGTCATACATGGAAATGCTTTTTCCTCCTTCAGGGAGAACATCTCTTTCCGTCCTGTAATTCCCCACTCTCTCTCCGTCTGGTAAATAGGTAGGGCATACAACGGTCCAGTCCATTTCAGATGCCTGTAGCATGAAAAAGGCCCTTAAGTGGTCTTCTGCAGCTATTGTACTTCTTCTTTTCGTTTCACTAGACTGAAAGCGGTATAGACTTGCATCCTTCCGTGCCTGTAAGATCCCTGCCGTACCACATGTGATGATTCGTTTCACTCTATGTTCTCTCATGGCTTGCAATATGATGGGCATACTTCTTGAGAGGACATCATTTTTATCTGTATTCAGGCAGCTGATCACTGCCTTAGTTCCCTCAATGGTCTTCATCACGTCTTCTTCGTTCAGGACATCACCAATCATCTCCTTGCCGGAAGAAACACTTTCACTACTTCTCCGAACTAAACAATTGACTTCATACTCTGGCATGGCCTGTTGTAAGACGACTGAACCAACCCTGCCCGTACTTCCAAATAAGGCAACCTTCATTTTGACTTCCCCCTTCTTTATATAAAATAGTGTATCTCATACCAATCGTTTTTTACATGATTGTGTATTCAGGGATGCATACTAGAATGTATACAAGAAAAATTCTCGAATTAAAACATTTATGTTGACTTATTTCCTGTATCGTTTTATGATGACAATCGTAACAAATTAAATCCGATAAGAATAGTGGGGGTTTTACGATGAAAAAGTGGAAATTATCCATCATTATGCTAATCACCTTATCTATGGTATTAGCTGCATGTGGTCAATCTAAAGATAAAGAAGAATCTAATGGAGATTCGAAAGATGAAAAAACATCTCTTTACGATAAAGTGAAAGAAGATGGCGAATTACTAGTAGGGACGGAAGGTACATATCCTCCATTCACGTTCCATGATGAAGCTGGGAAACTAACAGGATTTGATGTGGAAATCGCCCGTGAAGTAGCAAAACGTTTAGGTGTTGAAGCGAAATTCCAGGAAACTCAGTGGGATGCAATGTTTGAAGGATTGAACTCCAAGCGTTTTGATATGATCGCCAACCAAGTGGGGATCCGCGAAGATCGCGAGAAGAAATATGATTTCTCTAAACCATATATTGAATCAAGTGCTGTAGTCGTTGTGTCCAAGGATAACAAGGATGTTACTTCGTTCGAAGACATCAAGGGATTAACTTCTGCACAGTCCCTGACAAGTAACTACCGTGACATCGCTGAGAAGAACGGAGCGAAAATCCAAGGCGTGGAAGGTCTAGCTCAGTCCATACAACTTCTGGAACAAGGCAGAGTGGATGTGACAGTCAACGATAAGATTTCGATTCTTGATTATTTAAAGAAACAGCCAAACGCAAACATCAAGATTGCGGCTGAAGCTGAAGATGCAGGTCAGAGTGGCCTGATGTTCCGTAAGGGGAACGACAAATTGGTGGAAGAAGTAAATAAAGCGTTAGAGGAAATGATGGAAGACGGTACGTACAAAGAAATCTCTGATAAGTGGTTCGGAGAAGATGTATCTCCTAAGTAGCATTTACCAGGATCCTCAAGCAATGATTGATATTTTACAAAGCTCCCTGCTTCCTATGTTAGAGGGGGCTTTGTATTATTCTATACCTCTAACGCTCATTTCATTTGCTTTAGGGATGATCCTGGCTGTTCTGACTGCTCTTGCCCGTCTGTCAAATATATCAATCTTACGGGGGATTGCCCGATTTTATGTGTCTGCGATAAGAGGGACCCCTTTACTTGTCCAGTTATTTATCATTTTCTACGGGTTGCCTACTCTGGGGATCAAGTTCGATCCGTTCCCTTCTGCCATCATCGCTTTCACATTGAATAAAGGTGCGTATTCTTCAGAAATCGTTCGTGCCGCGATTCAGTCGATCCCGAAAGGACAATGGGAAGCTGGATATTCGATCGGCATGACGTATTCTCAGGCATTAAAGAGAATCATCCTGCCTCAAGCGACACGGGTATCCATTCCGCCATTATCTAACTCCTTTATCAGCCTTGTAAAGGATACATCACTTGCTTCCTTGATTCTTGTGACGGAAATGTTCAGAAAAGCCCAGGAAATCGCTGCAACGAACTATGAGTTCCTTCTCATGTACATGGAAGCAGCGCTGCTTTACTGGATCATCTGCTTTATTTTATCCATCATACAAGGTCGCATCGAGAACCGTCTGGATCGGTATATTGCCAAGTAATAGTAAAGGAGATTGAATATGATTTCCATCAAAGGATTAACCAAACGTTTTGATCAGTTAGAAGTATTGAAGGGAATGAATATAGAGGTCGATAAAGGACAGGTCATTGTTCTGATTGGCCCATCTGGTTCAGGGAAGACGACGTTGCTCCGTTGCTTGAATGCTCTTGAGATCCCTAATGACGGTACTGTTTCCATAGAGGGGACAACCGTGGATTTCAATAAGAAAGTGTCAAAGCAGGAGCTGATTAAACTAAGAAGAAAAACGGGAATGGTATTCCAGAATTATAACTTGTTTCCCCACATGACAGCTCTGGAAAATGTTATGGAAGGACCTACAGTCGTCCAAAAACGAAATAAGGCAGAAACAAGGGAAAAAGCCATCAGGTTACTTAAAAAAGTGGGACTTGGTGACAAAGTGGACTACTATCCTTTCCAACTCTCAGGAGGACAGCAGCAAAGGGTGGGAATCGCAAGGGCACTTGCGATCGAGCCGGAAGTGATGCTCTTTGATGAACCGACTTCTGCCCTGGATCCTGAATTGGTAGGGGAGGTCCTCAAGGTGATGAAAGACCTTGCCGAAGAAGGAATGACCATGGTCGTGGTGACTCACGAAATGAGATTCGCGAAAGAAGCTGCCGATAAGGTCTTCTTCATGGATGGCGGCTATATTGTCGAAGAAGGTTCTCCAGTCGAAGTATTCGAGAACCCGAAGAATGAACGTACAAAACAATTCCTGAACTTAATACAATAGAATGAAAAAAGATGGATAAGTAGGATGCTTATCCATCTTTTTTTGCATTTGAAGGGAAGGCTAGAATAGTTTGGCACGAGTTAGTGTGGAAGTGGCACAAGTTTTGTCCAAAGTGGCACAAGTTCCCCCTCAAGTGGCACAAGTTTGACCCCAACTGGCATCAAACCATCATAACATACCTTCATTCCCTCCGAAATTTTTTGAATAAATCAAGAAGTCCCTAATAAACTTTTCAGAATAAGGTTAGATGGAACGATTTAGTGGAAATATGGAAGTAGATGAATGTTAAACAGGGAGGAATGAGAATGGAATATCGTATAGAACGCGATACAATAGGAGAAATGAAGGTGCCGAAAGAGAAATACTGGGGTGCCCAGACGCAGCGGAGTAAAGAAAATTTCCAGATTGGTACGGAGAAAATGCCCATTGAGGTTACATATGCCTTTGCTCAGCTTAAAAAAGCGGCGGCGGTAGTCAATCATTCACTTGGGAAGCTGTCGGAAGAGAAGATGAAGGCTATAGGTCAAGCTTGCGATGAAGTCCTTGAAGGAACTTGGGATGCCCATTTCCCCCTGGTCGTTTGGCAAACGGGGAGCGGTACTCAATCCAATATGAACGTCAATGAAGTGGTGGCTTATCGTGCCAATGAAATCCTTGCTGAGGGGGGTTCGGAGGAAAAGGTCCACCCCAATGATGATGTGAATATGTCCCAAAGTTCCAATGATACGTTTCCGACGGCCATGCATATTGCCGCTTTTCAACAAATTGAAGCAAAGCTGTTTCCTGTTGTCCAGGAGTTTATCGGAACCCTGACAGAAAAAGAAAAACAGTTCCAGGATATCATTAAAATAGGCCGTACTCATTTACAGGATGCTACTCCGTTAACGCTTGGACAGGAAATCAGCGGGTGGCGGTCCATGATGGAAAAGTCCTATAGTATGATGAGAGAAAGCCTACAGAGACTTGTCAATCTCGCCATTGGAGGAACAGCCGTGGGGACAGGTATCAATGCAGATCCGACATTCGGTGATAAGGTGGCACAACAACTCGAAGCGCAGACAGGGATCAAGTTTGTTTCATCCGATAATAAGTTTCACGCCCTGACATCCCATGATGAAATCGTGTATGTACATGGTGCTGTGAAAGCATTGGCTGCAGATTTAATGAAAATCGCCAACGATGTCAGATGGCTTTCGAGCGGTCCCCGAAGTGGCATTGGGGAATTGACGATTCCTGCTAATGAACCGGGAAGCTCCATCATGCCGGGGAAAGTGAATCCGACACAAAGTGAGGCGGTGACGATGGTCGCAACCCAGATCTTCGGAAATGATGCTGCCATCGGATTTGCCGCCAGTCAAGGAAATTTCGAATTGAATGTGTTTAAGCCGGTCATCATTTATAACTTCCTGCAATCCGTACGCCTTCTGACGGATGGTGTGAAATCCTTCAACGATAAATGTGTGAAAGGATTAGAAGCCAATACAGAAGTCATTGAGGACTTTGTGCAAAGGTCCCTCATGCTCGTGACGGCATTAAACCCGCATATCGGATATGAAAAGGCAGCCGAAATTGCCAAGAAGGCCCATCAAACGGGTTCCACATTAAAAGAAGCTGCAATCGAGTCTGGATACCTGACAGAGGAACAGTATGATAAATGGATCGATCCAGCGAGCATGGTCAATCCTAAATGACAGATCGATTCAACACTATTAAAGCCCCCGGTCATTTGACCGAGGGCTTGATCCAGTCATATGAAATTGCTAATTATTTTTGGTACCCGCCGCCGATTTGTTGTTCAGCCATTTGAACAAGGCGTTTCGTGATTTCTCCACCTACAGAACCGTTAGCACGAGCTGTTGCATCTGGTCCTAATTGTACGCCAAATTCAGAAGCGATTTCGTACTTCATTTGGTCGATTGCTTGTTGAGCTCCTGGAGCTACTAGTTGGTTAGATGAATTGCTGCGAGATTGTTGCTGTTGCATAATCTGTCATCTCCTTAAAATGTATAAGATTTTTTTGGTTGGGTCAGCTGGAATTGCACCAGCCCGCTATTCCATGAGCGGCCATCTATTTATGGCGTAACCCAGCGAGTAGGATGGGAGAAGGCTTGTGGCTGCCTTGTTACTAGGTATTATGGATTTTCTGGAGAATAATATTCAACACGATGACAGGGAATTTATTCCTGTAAAATCCCTGCAAGATTTCTACATAATTCATCAGAAATGTAATAAGGATAACACTATACAATGAATAAGATTGAAAGTATGGTGACACAGCATGAAAGCTTGCGCATTATGTAACGGGATCGTTGAATATAGGGGACTCTGTAAGAAATGCGGGGACTCCACAACCGATCAAGGAAGATATTATGATTTTTACGATGAGTACAGTGCGTATATGGATATACAACATGTACAATTAGCCGACGGTATTCCGAATAGCAGCTGCTCTGATACTTGCCTACATCTTTTTACATGTATCCGATGTGGAGATGAAGAGGGAAAGAGTATAGATTTGACGGAATTTTAACATAAAATGGCGCAGCCCTTTTTTAAGGCTGCGCCATTTTCTTATCTTTAACGAATTCTAGACTCAGATTCTGAATCAAAGAAATGTGCTTTATTCATATCGAATGCCAGTTCAATCGTCTGACCGGCAGAAATGTCTGTGCGGGAATCGACGCGGGCTACAAACTCCTGTCCTTCAAATTGCGAGTATAGCATCGTTTCAGCACCCGTCAATTCAGAAACTTCAATTTTTGCTGTGATTTTCGCACCTTCAGCAGTATCTAAGAAGAGTGGCTCATCATGGATATCTTCAGGACGCACACCGAGAATGATACTCTTGCCCACATGTCCTTGTTCGCGAAGGACCTTCATTTTTCCTTCAGGTACAGAAACTTCCGTCTTTCCGATAACGAACTTTCCATCCTCAAGTGATCCGTGGAAGAAGTTCATGGCAGGTGATCCAATGAATCCTCCTACGAAGACATTCTCAGGCTTATCGTAAACTTCTTTAGGGGAACCGACTTGCTGGATGACTCCATCTTTCATGACAACAATCCGTGTAGCCATTGTCATCGCTTCTGTCTGGTCATGTGTTACGTAAATGGTTGTTGTTTGTAGACGTTGGTGCAACTTGGCAATTTCTGCACGCATCTGTACACGAAGCTTTGCATCAAGGTTAGACAATGGCTCATCCATCAAGAATACTTTCGCATCACGTACGATCGCACGGCCAAGGGCCACACGCTGACGTTGACCACCAGATAATGCTTTAGGTTTACGGTCAAGTAACGCTTCTAGACCAAGAATCTTAGCCGCTTCCTGCACCCGGCGGTCGATTTCCTGTTTGTCGAACTTGCGTAATTTAAGGCCGAAAGCCATATTATCATATACGCTCATATGTGGGTATAGGGCATAGTTCTGGAACACCATGGCGATGTCACGATCTTTAGGTGCTACATCGTTCACACGTTTTCCATCAATGGAGAAATCGCCTTTTGAAATTTCTTCAAGTCCCGCAATCATGCGAAGGGTAGTGGATTTCCCGCAGCCTGAAGGTCCAACGAATACGATAAATTCTTTATCTTGAATGTGGAGGTTAAAGTCATTAACCGCCGTTACTTTACTATCATAAATTTTGTGGATATGTTCGAGTTTTAATTCTGCCATTATAGTTTCTCCTCCTTGATTTGCAATCGTTTTCATCTATGTATTCATTGTAGAGAAAGCGGATTCAAATCGATATGGTCAACCTGCACAAAGATACTTAATTCATTTTGGGCAGGTTGTCAGATTGGAAGCTTAAACAGGCAAAATAGGCAAGAATGCCACCTTGAAAACGTTTAATATCGATATTTGTTTTTTCAATAAATTTATCAATGCGGTACTGTACGCTGTTTCGATGCAGGAATAACTTCTTGGCCGTCTGACTGATATTGGATTGGTTTTCAAGGAAGACCTTGATGGTTTGAATCATTTCCGGATCTTCAGTAAAGACGTCTATCACCTTTTTGAACATATGCTCCTCCCATTTTTGAGGAAAGTGGTGAAGGATGAATTCTGGCAGAATCGTCACAGCCGTTTGGATAAACTCCTGCTTCTGAATGGTTTTGGAAAAAGAAAATAGCTCCCGCTCATGAGTAAAGAAAGCAGGATATTGAGCATTCAATTCGTGAAATTGCCCAATATAAAAAGAAGGGCTGACGAAAAAATCCGATTCAATAACATGGGAAATGGATTGTAATTGCTCTTCGTCCATTGTCCATTCGTTATTCTCTTCGATGAGCAGGCCCATGCGATCAGCTAGAAAAATAAGGATTGTCCCATGTGGCAATAAATGCTGAAATGCTTCTTTCAGTTGAAACTGATTCTGACCTTCCTTCAAACTGAACTGAATGACGCGGAATTCTTCTCCACTGGTGACGGGGGGAGCTCCATTTGCTAACAAATAATTGTACCACTCGACAGAAGCTGGAGAATCATTCACGTTTACAGGAGAGGGTTCAACTTGTTTAAATAAGCATGTTAATAATTCCAGTTCTCCCTGGGATAGTTCCGATTGGTCAATTCCGATATATTCATCTTCATGTTTAGTTGTAAACCATACCATCGTGGATTCAAGGTTTGTCGGGTAATGGTGCTGGATTACGGCATCGGGGTATTTTTTACGTAAATGTGTAAACATCTGATCCCTCTTTGTTCAATATTATAGTAAATAAGGTTATAATGACTATTGTACTGAAATCGTTCGAGTATTCAAAGAGCGCATGATTGCAAAAATACGCTTATTTTAATACTATTATAGAATGAATAAATTCTTATGGGGTGTCCAGAATGGAATATACTAAAGAAGTTACGAATCGAATGAAACGTCTTGAAGGTCAGGTTCGCGGAGTATTGAAAATGATGGAGGATGAGAAGCACTGTAAGGATGTTGTGACTCAATTATCAGCCGTTCGAACTGCCGTTGACCGTACAATCGGACTCATTGTAGCGAAAAACCTGGAAGCGTGCATACGCGAATCAGAAGAAGAGGGCTTGAAAGCGGAAGATGCGATTCAAGAAGCCGTCAATATGCTTGTCAGAAGCCGATAAATGGTAAAAAGCTGCCTTTGGGGAAGAAATCCCCAATGTGCAGCTTTTTTGTTTTATTGTGGCGGTTCTTCGTAATCTGTGATTTCAATGGCTTCTTCGATGTTTGTCGTGTTTTCCCTCATATGGACAGAACCTCCGGACATACCTTCGTTGATGAAACGGTCCACATCGAGGAATGCTTTTTCTCTTCCTTCATAATTCGTGTCTGGAAGGAATTGATCGTTTTTATTTTCTCTTTTCATGGTATACCAGCCTCCTTTCTATAGTGTTAGAAAGGAGGCTGAAGTTATGCACGTGTTATGCTGAAATTTTCGTGAGAGAAGAACTATGTAAGCTTTATCACTCATATACATGGAAGAGCATTAGTTCATGGAGCTGTTTCTTAAGAGTTTCTTCCACATCATCTGCAGGAATGTGACCGGTCCATTCGATTCTGCCGTCTTTGTGGTAAATCCCTGTGAATTTCGTCCCCCCGAAGTAAAAGGAGAATGTCCAGCCGGGCAGCTGTTTATTGTCAAACATGTTCTTATATTGAAAATGTTGGATCATCGTGCATCACCTCCAATCATATTGTAAACGTTTTAACCCCACCTGTGTAGGACCAGCTGTGAAATGTATCATAAATGCGTGTCTCCTCTAATAGAATTTACTGAAGAGATAGGGGAGGGACGGAGAATGAATTCGTTTATTCGTGATTTGCAAAAGGCAATAAGTGATGAATGGACAGGTTATTATTTCTATAAAGAGTTAAAAGCGAGGACCAATAATCCATTATACGTGGAGTTTATCGAACATGCCCAAAAGGATGAAAAAGAACACTATGAAATGTTTCAATATCTTCATTATTTATTAACAGGTGAGTATTATGAGCATAAGAAAGAAAAAGTGGGTTTCACCACCTTTAAAGAGGGGGTGCTTCGGGCCTTGAAGGATGAACTGGAAGCGGCAGACTTTTACAGGGATATGCTCCTCGAGATTCCGAATCAACAAGCGTATAAGCCTCTTTTTATTGCCATGACGGATGAACAGGAACATGCAACCAGATTCTCAACCATCTATAATTCATTACGATAAACGATTGAGAAAAGGTTGAACCTTCTCGAAGATTCAACCTTCCATGTTTTGGGAACTGAGTGTGAGGAACGTACGGACAAGCTGTATTCTCCGCTTAGTTTCAATTTCAACCTCATCAAAGCTCATAGGTTTAGAATTGATTTCAAATAAAACCAGACCACCTTGTTCCCTCGGTGCAAGGTCGATGGAAAACTCCCCGACATAGCCAAAGGATTTAGCCAGCTCCACCCCGCAAGCTTGAACAATCTTTGAAATTTCCTTTTTTATTTCCGCGTCAGCTGCCTCTTTCAAGGAAATGACCTTCCCCCCTGCAGGTACATGGGTGGTGACCTCCTGACGTTGAGACATGCGGACACCAATCCCAATCAATCGAAAATCTTCTCCTGTATGGAGAACTAAAATGCGAAAATCAAAGCGGTGATCATGGAGCGACTTACATGGAACGGCTTCCTGCATGATCCATTGACCGCCAGAGAACCATTCCTGATAGGTTTGTTGAAGGCGTGAGAGTGATGCGAATCTCTCTATTTTTTTTACACTTCTACACACTATCCCGCCATTCGGGTCCTTATCAATCAGCCTGATCCCTTTCCCTTGGGAAGAAAGGGAGGGCTTTACATATATTTTTTTATGAGTTGACAGAAAGCGTGTTAAGGAATCTTCATCCGTCACAAGTTCAGTCCGGGGCAAATATGATTTGAGCTCTGCGTTCTTCGATAGAAGTTCATAAATTTCCCATTTATTAAAAAAATGGGGGTTGAAAAAAGAAATGTTATGCTTCTTGATAAAGGCGAGAAGTTTTTCATACGATTGGTTTTGTTCCGCGTTCCGTGATGGAACCCGATTATAAATAACATTCGGAACCGGAAACAGGCACCTTACCCATTTGTGTAAAGTTTGGTTATAAACGATGCCCCAAATGGTATCTGCAAACACATCCTGCGGAGAAAAAACGAAACAGATTCCACCGGACTTTTCCACGTCCTGTTGAATCGAACGGAATAACTCAAAGTTCCCCTTGTATTTACTTCTGCCTTCTTTACTAGAGACAATACCGATTAGGGGGATGGCTTTAGAATTCTTTCCTGTTGACACATCGAATAGATAGCTTTGATTGGTGTCTTTAGTGGATAAAAGAAAGGAATTCTTTGCAAATCCGAAAGTCGTGATGGTCTCTTCAGAGTGAAAAAAGGTCCTCTTGGTTCGATCATAAAGGATATTCATGGAATCATTTCCTCAGGATGATGTAAGCTTTGCTGAGTAAGGAAGATTCCGAAAGATAAGGCGAGCTTTCTTGTTAATAAATCATAATCCTTTAATTCAGGATGCGAGAATATTGATCTGCCAGGCTTTGAATTGGCTTCAAACATCCATACTTGATGGTTGTCGTCCACACCGAAATCGAATCCGATTTCGCCAATATATCCTTCAAGATTCTCCTCGATCGCATATGAAAGCAACAAGGCAGCATCCTTTAAACGCTCTTCGATGTTTTGTCTTTCCGTATCATCAGGAAATAGTTCTGATAGCACTTTTACGATTCCACCGTTATTCGCATGAGTCGTCACACTTCCTGAACCGGCGACCTTCCCGGCCATTGCGCTGACCTGCCAGTTTCCTTCTTCGTCTTTATTCGTATGAACCCTGAAGTCGATGGGCCGGTTATTTTCTTTCAGTAAGGAAATCCCCTGCTGAACGATAAAAGTGTCCAGATTCCGGTTTTTGAAAACAGTATTTGTCAGTCTTTCCAAGCTATTAAATTTAAGTAACCGATTCTTCTGATCATGATCTCTGAAACGGCAATAATATTCATCAGAAGACCGGTTATACGTGATTTTGTGGATTCCGTTACCAAGACTTCCGTTTTTCGGTTTGAGATAAATATGGTGATAGGATGATAGCATCCGCTCCATGTCATCGAAAGATTGGAATGGTCGGGTTTCCGGCAGGAATCGCTGAACGGTCCCGTCGTTTTCCAACCTCTCAAAAAGGTCGAGCTTATTGAAAAATCCTGGATTATACCAAGGGATTCCGTATTCTCTCTGCAACCTCTCCTTCAGATTCTGATACGTTTTCCTCTTTTCGCTTCGCCGGTTTGGAAGTCTGTCATATATCACATTTGGAAAAGGGATCTTTTCCACTTCCCACCCTTCCCCAAAATGGAAAAAACCATTAATCAACCCATTTTCCCAATCGATATGTCGCTCCCCAAACACAAAGGGAATAACCCCAAGAGAAGATTGGACCGATAATAGTTTTTTAAAGAAATGAGAGCGTTGACCGATGGGGCTTAACCGGAAGCTAGTAAACCCCGCAGTGAATATGCCAATCAGTACTCCTGCATATAAACAATCATCCTTACAAAAAAGTGAGAGGGATTCGACCTTGCTAGGAAGATTCAGTTTTCTGGCCAAGCCAGTGCTGATCCCCAATACATTGCGACCATTCGGATGGCGTCTGCAAGAGGCAGTTTGTCGTTTGGTCCCAAGTATCACTGTCTGTGGGAGGCTGCTTTCCTCGAGCCTGAATCCGGAGGGGAGATAGAGTAAGCACTCTTCTTCTTGAAATGGTTCGACTTTATACGTGTGAAGCATTAAAAATCACCTCGCCTTAAGGATAGAAGAGATTGAGAGGATAGAAATTCACAATAATCCAAAGGTGCTTTGTATAATGGTGTAAGCTTACCAGGCTGTAATGAATGTACGACTTTGTGACCCGGTTTAGAGTTCATATCCAGAACCCAAAGGGAATTATCCTGTGCGATGATTAAATCGACACCTATTTCAAATAAGGGAGAAAATTGTTCCTCAAGAAGTAGGGGGATCTCCTCTAAAATGGTACGTAGTTCATGTTCGATAAAGTCCCACGAATCTGAATTATGGGTACTCTTCCAATCGGTGTAGGAAATATAGGATGCTCCACGGCTGATATTCGTCAAAATGCCATTCCTTTCACCTACACGGATTGCCCGTTGGAATTCTCTCCATTCTCCGCTCGCATCTTTATTCAGGAGGATGCGAATATCGAAAGGTGCTTCTTCTTTTGTCTGGTTCAATAACCGTTTTTGACAAATGAACGTGTGCTGCTTAAGGATGTGTTCGGCCCATTTTAGAAAAAATTCATCGCTTGGGAAAGATTGTTCAATGATCCCTTGTTTCTTAGTTGTACGTACCCTGATCTCCTGTTGGGTTGTTATGAGATGATAAACGGCAAATCCGTGAGCCCCATCCACTGGTTTGATGATGATATCTTTATGTTGGTTAAGGAGATGTAATAAATGATTTCTCTCCGTTACTAAATAGGTTTCAGGAATGTAGGGGGCAAGGGAGGTTTGGGTGAGCTTCTCATACAAATGCCATTTATTTGGTAATCCGTAACCAAGGAAACGGATATGCTTCTGGTTCTTTAACCACTGAACGACGGCCCTTGCCTGCCGGGACGTTAAATCATTCTGATAATACGTCCTGTCATAGATATACTCCGGTATTTCGAAGACGTCTTTTTCCCATTCTCCCTTGACCTTGTCGTAGTGAAGCCCCTCCACTGTTTCATTTAAAGGAGATATCCCTTGAGGAGAGAACAGGTAAAGGTCAATCGGATAAGAATTGGAGTGTCTGGCGATTTCAAGAAAGTAATCGTTCGTTGACTGTGGTGTGAGGGTCATGATGCCCAAAGAATGATTCATCGTAATAATCCTCCTTATTCAATCCATTTTGAGAAACTGTATTCATAAAGAGCTTTAACCGACGGGCGAATTCGATCGTTTTCTAAGTACGTTCGTTTAGAAGGCTTGGAGTTGATCTCGATCAGCCAAGGTTTTCCACTTTCATCTATACCCACATCAATGCCAAACTCTGCGAAATGCCCTTCAAGGCTATCGGCCAGTAACTTTGCGGAAACGATACATAATTCCTTCATCTCCTTCAGGATGGTTCTGCTTTGCTGAGGAGAAAAGAAAGACTGTAAGACGAGGAGGGGTTTTTCGATCCTGCCACCCTGATCGACATTTGCCACGAATTGATCACGTGCGGCAATGCGTGCTACGGAAGAAACCAACTCCCAATCCCCCTTCCGATTCTGGTGACAGAGGAAGCGAAAGTCTAATGGCTGATCTTCTATTGATAGGAAGGGAATTGTCTCCTGTACTATATATGAAGTGCTCTTACACCAGGACCGAATTTGTTTGTAGAGAGCGGAGTAAGACGGGAAGGTCAGCGGGTTTTCAGGCGAAAATGTGTTTTGACGCATGTGAAATCCAGAGTCTCTTTTCTGGATGCGCATGATGTAACGACCTTTGCTTCCGTTGATCCCTTTAATGAATACATCTTGGAAATCGGTCAGCATTTCTTCCAAGGAATCGAATCCCTGTACGGTTTCAGGCAGATGCTGTGAGATGACAGGGCTGTCTTTTAATGCATGGTAGACCTCATCTTTGGCCAGGAAGCCGGAATTGAATAGGCTAATGTCCTTTTCCCGTAAGCGGATAAGGGCCTTTTGAAAGGATGGGGATCTCTCCATCTTTCGAGAATGACATCGATTGTAAATCAGATGGGGAAGCGGGAGATCTTTGGTTTCCCAATCGCTTCCGTTGTGAACGACTCCTCCTGTTTCATTTCCGATAAAGGAGGAAAGTGGAAGCAGGTAGAAAAATCCACCTTTTCGTTGAAACCAGTCCTGACACTCTGTAAAATATTCTTTTAAAGAGTGTGTTTGTATGGACTGATTGATTAATAGCGCGACAACAGGTCCCAGATGGATGATGCCTTTTCTTTCATCGGTGGAAACCCATATACTCTCCAAATTTGGTAAAGACGCGAATAATGAATCCGTCGTATCCAACATAATCTGTAAGGAATCGGCTTTTGTTTCCATGCATATGACATCGAGAAGAGAATTCCCGCATTTCAACGTCATGTGCCGTTTAAATGTAAGGTTCTTCATTATTCTTGTTGGAACATACAAATGGTGATGATCATTTGTATTTAAATGCGAACGAAATGAACATTTTATCTTCATCAGGCATTCCCCGTTTGCATAACCCGTAATAATGACTCTATAATGATTTATTGGGCTAATGTTGATATAGCATTCTATGTAAACATGGGCAAAATGTTCAAACGAGAGAAGTAGAAAAGGAAGGTGCACTCATGCTGGATGCTTTCATCCTCATATTGTTTATGGTAATTGTAGGGGCCCTCATCGGAGGAGTCACCAATTCGTTAGCGATAAAAATGTTATTCAGACCTTATCGGGCATATTATATTGGAAAATTTAAAGTTCCATTCACGCCGGGTTTGATCCCGAAGCGCCGGGGGGAATTGGCGGAGCAACTCGGGAAGATGGTGGTGGATCATCTTATCACACCTGAAAGCCTTCAGAAAAAAGTCATGAACGAAGAATTTCAAAAAGATGTGACCGGTTGGCTCACAGAAGAATTAAAGCCGGTGTTCACATCCGATAAGTCAGTGAACGAATGGCTCAATATCCTGCAAGTCCCCGTGTCTTCGGAAAGACTGAATGAATGGCTGGAGGAGTGGGTTGCAGATAAGTTGAAGGATGCCAAAGCTTCGTATACATCTAGGACCTTGGAAGAGTCACTTCCTGAAAAATGGCAGGAAAAAGTGTCAGAAAGTATTCCGAAGCTTGTTGACTTCATCGCTGATCGGGCGGAAACCTATTTCACCAGCCCGGAAGGAAAGATGAAAGTGAAAGTCATGATCGATGATTTTCTGAAAGAACGCGGTATGCTGGGCAATATGCTTGGCATGTTCCTCGGTAACACATCGGTTGCGGATAAGGTACAGCCTGAAATCGTGAAGTTCATCAAGCATGAAGGAACACAGGAAATCCTCTTTAATCTGCTCACCAAAGAGTGGGCGAAACTGAAGCAAATGAAGCTGGAAGAATTCATCGATAGATTGCCGGAAGAAGACTTGATCAGGTCAGCTCAGACCTCCCTCGTCAAACTCGTCAACATTGAAGGACATCTATCCAAACCGCTCAGACAATGGCTCGAGCCGCATCAAGAAACCTTCTTTAACACAGAACTTCCTAAATGGGTGGATAAAGGGACGGACCTCTTATCCCAAAAAATTCCGAACCTGATGGAAAAGATGCATCTGCAGCATATTGTGCAGGAGCAGGTCGAATCTTTTTCCGTTGGCAGATTGGAAGAACTCGTACTTGGCATTTCACGAAGGGAGTTCAAAATGATCACATATCTCGGGGCATTGCTCGGGGGAGTGATCGGGATCGTACAAGGGATTATCGCCCTTTTGATCTCCTGATTTACGCTGTTTAAGGGTCCTTCCTAGAAATCCCCACTATTGTTTGTTATAGTGGGGGAGAGTGAAATTATAGGAGGTACGTATTTTGGCTATTAACTTATACGATCAAGCGAACGAATTAGAAAGTGCATTGCGTCAGAGCGATGAATTTTTACAACTGAAGAAAATGTATGATGAAGTAAACAATGATGAATCTGCAAGCAAGATGTTTGAAAACTTCAGAAACATTCAAATGACGCTTCAACAAAAACAAATGAGCGGTGAAGAAATCACCCAAGAAGAAGTAGAACAAGCGCAAAAAACGGCTCAACTTGTTCAACAACACGAAAAAATCGCTAAGCTAATGGAAGCTGAGCAACGCATGAGCATGGTCATCAATGACTTAAACAAAGTCATCATGAAGCCGCTTGAAGAACTATACGGTTCAATGCAGAAATAATAGTGGTGAATAGGGACCGACTTCCTGATGGGGAGTCGGTTTTTTTTGTTGTGCTAGTGGTGAGATAGTTAGTTGTGTGTATCTGTGTTTTTTTCATTTATTGTTAAATGAAGCGATTAGGGTCGGAAATGACGCAATAATTGAAAAAACGACGCAATTAAGTTCGGGAATGACGCAATAAATCCAAAAATGACGCATTCAAGCCCGAAAACGACGCAATCATTGTTTTATACCCTTCCCAGAAAGACTCATCCATACTCCAGACCTCCCATTTAAACGGATATCGTAAGGATCTTTTCACGTAACTCCACTATTAACACCCATTTCTAAGGTGTATAGCACTCAAATCCTTCCACACTTCATTCATGAGTCAACATTTCCTATCCCGCCCCTTGTCATATTTGTCTACCCTCCTTCATAAAAGTAAAGAAAGGGAGTAGACAACATATAGGGGGGACACCAACGATGATCTATAGAATGCTTGCTTTAAATATTGATGGCACCATCGTAAATGATAACGGAAAAATTGCGAAGGAAACGAGGGAAGCAATTGAGTACGTTCAAGATAAAGGGGTTCCGGTCACATTGGTTACAAGCAGGAGCTTTGCTTCAGCAAAGAAAGTGGCCAAAGCCCTGAAGCTTGATAGCCCGATTGTAACCCATAGCGGTGCATATATTGCTGCTGAACTTGAAAAACCGATGTATGTGAAAAAGATTGCTGAAGACATTACGTATGAAATTGTTCAATTTCTGGAAGGTTTCTCAAGCCAAGTACACCTCTCCCATGAAAGGAAGTCCATCGTGGGCAAAGCAAACACAGGGGCAAGGGAGATGGCGAAGGTTTCCTGGCAGCGTGAATCGAAATTAATTTATAGCAAACAGTTCGTGGATCGTGTAAGCGACCATCTTCTGGAGAATCCAATGTCTGTTCCGAAAATATCTGTGGTCATGGAGCACAGGGAGGATGTATGGGATGTCGTCGCCTCACTGAAAGGGATGTATGAAGAAGTGGACGCCGTTCCGACATCTGATTATAAACTGGATATCGTACCGAGGGGAGTTTCAAAGCTCCGTGGCCTAATGTATCTGTCTGAACGCCTGGGAGTGAAAAAGGAACAAATCGTGATGGTCGGATCGGGGATCGATGACATTGATTCCATGGAGTGCTGCGGCCTCGGGGTCGCAATGGGGGATGCACCAAAGCAGGTAAGGCAGGCGGCGAACTGGATCACCCGCAGCCAGGTTGAAAAAGGCATTCCATACTTTGTAACCGAATTGTTCCGAAAACAGCATCCCATCCCATTTTTGAAAAAGATGAATATCATTAAATCGTAAAAAATGAACGTCCCGCTTTCCATGTGAAGGCGGGGTTTTCTTTTATATAAGAGAAAATTCGGACCATTGACCATTCCCACCCCTTTTTTGTACACTTATAAAAGCTTAATTGTTTTTGTGAAAGGTGATTAAAACGTGAATGTTTTGATAAAAGGAATTGAGGATGAGCGTTTTGAACGCCCTCTAAGATTGATTGCAAATTTATTCTTTGAAGAGTCGGCTATTCACTTTGGTACGTATGACAGCCCAGACCTTCAAGTCCAATTAGAACTTTCTTCAGGAGAAAGAATCGAAGCGAAGGCCGTGTTATCCTCATTGTCTTCAAATCAGTTGTACGCTGCCCATTATGTACATGACTGGGCTCCGTATGAAAATGAGAAAGAACGTTTCAAACAGTTGAAAACGGCCATTTCCCATGTGTACCTAAATGTTCTCCAAGATTTGACCGGCATCAGGCAAAAATGGGGGATCTTAACGGGGATCCGCCCAACGAAGCTCTTACATAAAGAGACGCAGCTTGGAACACCAAAAGAAGAGATTCATGCGAAATTAAAGGAAGAATACCTGATTACTGATGAAAAGATTCAGTTGATGCAAAACATCGTGGATCGTCAGTTATCTGTTGTACCTGACCTCTATGATCTTCAGCATGAAGTGAGTATTTACATCGGTATCCCGTTCTGTCCAACGAAATGTGCCTATTGCACATTCCCTGCATATGCCATTCTCGGTAAGCAGGGAAGAGTGGATTCATTCCTGGCAGGCCTTCATTATGAAATTCAGGAAATGGGACGGTGGATGAAGGAAAATAACATCAAGATTACAACGATTTATTATGGTGGCGGTACACCGACGTCCATTACAGCAGAAGAGATGGATGCCCTGTATGAAGAGATGTACCGCTCTTTCCCTGATGTCGACAAGGTAAGGGAAGTGACAGTGGAGGCGGGGAGACCGGATACGATCTCACCGGATAAACTGTCTGTACTTAATAAATGGAATATCGACCGGATTTCCATCAATCCGCAATCGTATACACAGGAAACGCTGAAAGCGATCGGACGTCATCATACAGTGGAGGAAACGATTGAGAAGTTTCATTTATCCCGAGAGATGGGAATGAACAATATCAATATGGACTTGATCATCGGACTTCCAGGAGAAGAGCTTCCTGAACTTCAGCACTCTTTGGACGAGACGGAGAAGCTTATGCCTGAATCGTTGACGGTCCACACCCTGTCCTTTAAAAGGGCGTCTGAAATGACGAAGAACAAGGACAAGTACAAAGTGGCGGACCGGCTGGAGATCGAGAAGATGATGAATCTTGCAGAAGAGTGGACAAAGGGGCATGGCTATGAACCTTACTACTTATACCGTCAGAAGAACATTCTCGGTAATCTGGAGAATGTCGGGTATGCTCTTCCTGGACAGGATAGCATCTATAACATCATGATCATGGAAGAAGTCCAAACCATCATCGGAATCGGCTGCGGTGCGGCAAGCAAGTTCATCAATCCCAAGACCGGAAAGATTACGCATTTCGCCAACCCGAAGGAACCGAATGCCTATAATCTTGGATTCAAGGAATATACCGAAAAGAAAATCAAGATTCTAAATGATTTACTTTCATAATAGGAAACACGTCGCATTCCCTTTGCGACGTGTTTTTTTGTCTATCTTCCTCTCAATACCGGAATTTTTCATTCATGCTTAAAGGATAAACCACCTGTAAAGTAGAATTAGTGAATGAGACAGAGAAAATCAAACACCAATTGAAAACGCTTACTATTTTGAGGGGAGAGATCGAATATGATGCAAACACCTCTGCTTTTGACACAAATGATTGAACGGGCTGAAAAGTATTTTCCTAAGAAAGAAATCGTTTCACGGACCGAATCCGGAATCAACCGCTTCACATACAAGCAGTGGGGGGAACGGACGCGGAGGCTTGCCAGTGCCCTTCAGACACTGGGGGTTGAAGAAGGGGATAAAGTCGGTACACTCGCGTGGAACCACCATCGTCATTTGGAAGCATACTTTGCGATTCCATGCAGTGGGGCTGTATTACATACAATCAATATCCGATTATCCCCACAGCACATTGTTTATATAATCAATCATGCAAAAGATCAAGTATTGCTCATCGACCCTGATATTGTCCCACTCATTGAAAAGATCAAAGACCAGATCCCGACGGTCAAGGCATTTATCGTGATGACCGATGGAGAGCTGCCTGAGACGGTGTTAGAGCCCGTGTATCATTATGAACGCTTATTGGAGGAAGGGGATCCATCTTTTGAATTCAGTACGGACATAGATGAGAATGCACCTGCCGGAATGTGTTACACTTCCGCGACGACAGGCAATCCAAAAGGAGTGGTTTATTCACATAGAGGGATCGTACTGCATGCGATGGCTCTCGGCCTTGCAGATACGACTGGCGTCAGTGAGAGGGATGTGGCGCTACCGGTGGTGCCGATGTTTCATGTGAACGCATGGGGACTCCCATTTGCATCGGTGTGGTTCGGAACGAAGCAGGTTCTGCCTGGACCATATTTTACTCCAGGGTTACTGGCCCAGCTCATGCAGGATGAGAAAGTAACCATATCTGCCGGGGTGCCGACGATTTGGCTTGGATTACTCAATGAACTGGAGAAAAAGGAATATGATCTCACAAGTCTTCGGTCCGTTTTATGTGGAGGATCAGCTGCCCCTAAAGGAATGATTCGCACATTCGAAGAGAAATTCGGCATTCCGTTCATGCATGCATATGGCATGACTGAAACAAGTCCACTTGCCGTGATTGCAGCATCAAAAAGCTATCAGGATGACCTCTCTGCCGAAGAGAAGCTTGACCTGAAAGCGAAGCAAGGGATCCTCGTCCCTGGACTCGACATGAAGATCGTCGGGAAGGATGGCGAAGTGGCTTGGGACGGTATTGAGATGGGCGAGCTAGCCTTAAGGGGTCCCTGGATTGCTTCTGAGTATTATGACGATGAACGGACAAGTGATGCATTCCGTGATGGATGGCTGTATACGGGTGATGTCGTCACCATTGATGAAGAAGGCTACATCAAGATCGTCGACCGTACGAAGGACTTAATTAAATCAGGTGGGGAATGGATCTCCTCTGTCGATCTTGAAAATGCGCTCATGGCCCATGAACATATCTTTGAAGCTGCTGTGGTGGCAGTCCCTCATGAAGAGTGGCAGGAACGGCCTATCGCGTGTGTCGTATTAAAAGACTCGGGGAAAGGAAGTGTGACCAAAGAGGAGATCCTGGACTTCCTTAAGCCTCAGTTTGCTAAATGGTGGCTTCCAGATGAAATTCTATTCCTAGAGGAAATTCCTAAAACATCAGTTGGGAAATTTTTAAAAAGAGCCCTCCGTGACCAGGTACAGGACCAAATGAAGCAGGTTTAATTGGGAGGGGAGGTTGGCTTTATGTCGGTCTCCCTCTCGAATTATTTAACTTTTCTAAAAAATGATTCCTGAAAATTAAGTTTTACGCTATGCTAATAAAAAGGGGAGGGATTTTTTTGACAGTGTCAAATCAATATCAAACAGTAAATCTACATAAGGAAGGTAAGGTGGCGAGGCTTCGGCTGAACAGGCCACAATCGTTGAATGCATTGGATGCGGAGCTGATGGAAGAGCTTTTGGCAGCATTAAAAGAAGTGAAGAATGATCCAGCGATTTCTTTATTGATCCTGACAGGAGAAGGAAAGGGGTTCTCTTCTGGGGGAGATATTAAGTCCATGCTTTCATTAAGCGGAGAAGAGCAGTTCTCTAAAATCATGGATACGATCAGTGAGCTAGTGATGACGTTATATTCCATGCCGAAAGTGGTTTTGACAGGCATTCATGGGGCGGCAGCGGGTCTTGGATTAAGCCTTGCTCTGGCGTCTGATTATATATTATGTGAAGAAGACAGCAAGCTTGCCATGAACTTCATTGGAATCGCCTTGATCCCTGATGGGGGTAGTCATTTTCTGTTGCAGGAGCGCCTTGGTACGCATAAAGCGAAGCGGTTAATCTGGAACGGAAAAGTATTTGAAGGTCAGGAAGCACTTATGAAAGGACTTGTCGATGAAGCAATTCCTTCTGGAAAACTGGAGGAAGGGATCGAGCGATATACGAAACAGGTGTTGAGTGCGCCGACGAAAGCGATGTTGAAGACGAAAGAAGTTTATGTAGCACTTAATAAAGATAGATTGCAGCATGCACTCGACCTTGAGAAGGAAGGTCAATGGCTCATGCGCCAAACGTCCGATCACAAGGAAGGCATTCAAGCGTTCGTGGAAAAAAGAAGACCTGAATTCAAGGGCGAATAAGACAACGGGAACCAGCCTGATGGGGCTGGTTCTTTTTTGAATACATGTACATGAAAGAAAATGCATTACAGGCATGCCTGTAATGCAGAATCATTTATACATGGAAGAGTAATAACTTTCCAAGCGGAGAGGTACAGCGGTGAGTATGCTCAGCATACCCTTTCTCCTCGAGCATGGTTGCTCCCAAATTCTTTGCATCGCTGTCAGAAGAAGCCTCGAATGCTTCATCCAGGATTTTCTTACCGTCTTTTTCAAATACCGTCAATTTGTATACTTTCATTGTTTATACCCCTTTTTGTAGAAATGATGTACCCCTTTATTTTTTCATACTATCATTTTTTTGGGAAGTCAAAATAGTTTGATAATGAAAAAAGAATGGAAAATGAAACCTTTTATGGATAGAATCGTAGAGTACAAGAGAGAAAGAAGACTTTACTGGCGTTAATGGAGGGGGATGCTGAAGATGAGTTTGAAAATACAACAGGTAACCAAAAGGTTTGGGGATTTCACGGCGGTAGATGAGCTGTCACTTGAAATACCCCCGAGTGAAATGTTTGGATTTCTTGGAGCGAATGGTGCAGGTAAGACGACGACCTTTCGAATGGTGTTAGGATTATTGGATGCAACGGAAGGCTTGATCACGTGGAATGGTAAAAGGATTGATTATTCCACCAGTCCTGAAATCGGCTATCTGCCGGAGGAAAGAGGACTTTATCCGAAAATGAAGGTCAGCGATCAAATCGTCTATCTCGCTCGTCTTAGGGGGATGGAGAAAAGCGAGATCCTAAAGGAGTTGGATTATTGGCTGGAACGGTTCAATGTCCCTCAATATCTCCATAAAAAAGTCGAGGAACTATCAAAAGGAAATCAGCAAAAGATTCAATTCATTGCATCCGTCATTCATAAGCCGAAACTGTTAATCCTTGATGAGCCTTTCAGCGGCCTGGACCCTGTGAATGTCGAGCTGTTAAAGGATGCCGTCCGGGAAATCAAGAAGAACGGAACGACCATCGTATTCTCGAGTCATCGAATGGAGCATGTGGAGGAGCTTTGCGAAAGCTTGTGCATTATGCACAAAGGTCGTCCCGTCGTCCATGGGGGCCTGAAAGAAATCAAGCGTTCCTTTGGAAAGAAGAATGTCAGTATTCATGCCGACTTTGACCTTACCTATTTGAAAGACCAAGAAGGGGTGACGAAGCTTAAAGAAACAACGGAAGGTGTCCTTCTTCAGGTAGAATCCGAGACTGCTGCCCAAGGAGTATTTCATCATGTCGTGCAAAAAGGCTTCCTTCGAAAATTCGAATTAGAGGAACCTTCCCTGAACGATATTTTTATAGAAAAGGTGGGAACTTCTTATGAATAATTTCTTCTTGATCCTTGGTCATTCTTATATGTCAAAGCTCAAGGCCAAATCCTTTATCATCTCGACGGTCATCATTGCCGCTGCACTCGTATTACTGGCTAATTTCGACAGTGTGATATCGAGTTTCACGGGAGATGAACAGGAAAAAGTAGCCGTTCTGGATGAAACAGGAAAGTTGTATAATCCACTCGTCCAACAGCTGGACATCATGAATAGCGAGATTCAATTAGAACAGGCCACTCAGTCAATGGAAAAGATCGAAAAAGAAATTGAAACGGAAGAACTGAAAGGTTTGCTAGTATTAAGTGTCAACTCAGATGGGCTTCCGAAAGCACTATATAAATCGAATTCATTATCGGAATCGACCGTAACCGGAGAATTACAGATCGCCCTGCAAAATGTAAAATCCTCACAAGCGGCAAGTAAACTGGAGCTTTCTGGGGAAGAGCTTACCTTGTTAAGCGGTCCTGTTGAATTTGAAAAAGAAGCGCTTGTTGAAGGTGCAAAGTCTGAAGAAGAACTGAGTCAGGCCAGGGGCATTGTATATGTACTCTTATTCTTTATTTATTTCTCCGTCATTGCTTATGCCAATATGACAGCAATGGAAGTCGCGACAGAGAAAAGCTCAAGGGTAATGGAAATCCTTATTTCAAGTGTGTCACCTGTTAAACAAATGTTTGCCAAAATCATTGGGATCGGTCTAGCAGGATTGACTCAATTAGCTGTTATCCTTGGTGTAGGCTACTTTACGATGATCCGCAAGAAGGATGAGCTAGTAGGTGGGTTCTTTGATGGATTTGGATTTGAATCCTTATCCATCAGTGTCATCATTTACTCAATTGTTTTCTTCTTGCTCGGGTATTTCCTGTACGCAACCCTTGCTGCATTACTGGGCTCACTTGTGAGTCGGATTGAAGATGTCCAGCAGATGATCATGCCGATGACCTTTTTGATCATGATTGGATTTTTCATTTCCATGTTCGGTCTTGGAAATCCGGAATCGGGATTTGTCACGGTAACGTCCTACATTCCCTTTTTCACACCGATGGTCATGTTCCTGCGGGTGGGGATGCTGAATCTGCCTGCCTATGAACCTCTTATTGGGATCGTGCTGCTCCTTGTGACCATCATCCTGCTGGGAGTATTCGGGGCACGTGTCTATCGCGGTGGAGTCCTTCTATATGGGAAATCCAATTCGTATAAAGATATTAAGAAAGCAATTGATCTAACATCGAAAAAATAAGGAAAAGGCTGTCTCCAAAGTGGAGGCAGCTTTTTTACTTGAATCGGGTAATTTGTGATTACCTACTGAAATGTTCCCGGGTTTTAGGATATAATGAAAGAATATAAGAACGTATATTCGGCATGCAAGGAGGAGACTTCATGGAGAGAATAAAATTTTTTCATGTAGCGGATCTACATTTGGACAGTCCTTTCGTGGGACTGAAACATTTACCGAAAGAAGTATTTGAACGAATACATAATAGCACGTTTGCTTCTTTTGAAAGAGTGGTGAAAGAAGCCATTGAAAGGCAAATCGACTTTATGATCATCAGTGGGGATTTGTTCGACGAAGAAGACCGCAGTATCCGGGCTCAGGCGAAATTAGTGAAACAATTTCATCTCCTGCATTCAAGCGGTATCCCTGTGTACGTCGTTCACGGAAATCATGATCATCTGGGCAGTCATCGATTGGAGCTTGATATGCCGGAAAATGTACATATTTTTCTAAAGGATGCTGAAGTAAAACAGCTTACCACAAAAAATGGGGCTCTTGTTGATATAGTGGGTTTCAGTTATGGTACAAGGCATATCAGAGAACGAAAGATCGGGGAATATCCAAAAGGAAATGCGGGTCGTTATACGATCGGGATCCTGCATGGAAGTGAAGGAAGCATTCATTCATCTCATGAAACATACGCCCCTTTTACAATAGGTGAATTATTGGAGAAAAATTATCATTACTGGGCGCTCGGTCATATACACGAACGCCGGGTATTACATGAAGAGCCACATATCGTCTATCCGGGAAACATCCAGGGCAGACACCGGAAAGAAACCGGAGAAAAGGGTTGTTATGAAGTCATTTTGGATGAGCAGCATACAGAGTTGTCATTCATACCAACTCACGATCTGGTGTGGGAAACGTGCAGAGTTTCCCTTGAGGGCACTCAGCGGTTTGGTGAGGTCTATCAGCGTATAGAAAAGGCTTTGGAGTCATTACCCGATGACAGGCTGATTGAAGTCATCTTAACGGATGTGTCCTCACTACCCGAAGAGATGGAAGGAATGATCGAGAACGGTGATCTTCTGGAGGCTCTGCAATCTGAGCACGGGAGATATGGAAAAATGAAGTGGGTGCATTCTATTCGCTATACTCGTTCCAGCTCAGGCGTGGAACAAGACCCATTCAAGCAGGAAGTATTGGCCACCCTTGAAGGCATGGGGGATGGGGAGTGGAAGGCTGCCCTGTCGGAGCTGTACGAACACCCATCCATTTATCGCTTCCTGTCCCCGTTGGATGAAGAGGAAAGAAGATTGATCATTAATGAAGCGGAGAGTCTGATTCGAAGCAAGGGCTGATTCTGGAGGTGAGATAAGTGAAATTACTTGAACTTCATATTTACGGATATGGAAAAATAGAAAACAAGCAATATACATTGAAGGATCTTCAATTATTCTATGGAGAGAACGAGGCAGGTAAATCAACGATCATGTCATTCATTCACAGCATTCTGTTCGGTTTTCCAACGAAGCAGCAATCCCTTTTGAGGTATGTTCCGAAAACATCGACAGAATATGGCGGTAAGATTCTTTGTCAAATCGAAGGTGAGGGAATCGTAAGTATCCAACGAATCAAAGGGAAAGCTACAGGGGACGTAACAGTCCAATTCGAAGACGGCAGAATGGAAGGGGAAGACACCCTTCAGCGGTTACTCGGGAGAATGGATCGAGCGACATATCAGAATATATTCTCTTTCAACCTCGAAGGGATCCAAAACATTCAGCGCCTAAAAAAGGAAGAACTGAACCGCTATCTCTTCACTGCAGGTTCCACAGGGACGGATACCCTTTTAAGGCTGGAGCAGGATTGGCAGAAAGAAAGAGATCAGTTGTTTAAGAAATCAGGTAGAAAACCCAAAATCAATGAGGTAATAACTCAATTAAAATCCCTTGAAAAGCAGGTACGGGAAGGGAAAGAGAAAAATGAACGATATTTGCCCCTGGTAGACAAGCGCAGTTCCCTTGAGGAAAACATCTTATCATCTGAGACTGAAAAGGAGGCCCTATCCGAAAGAAAAGAGGACCTGATTGCTGCACAGGAGAATTGGGGGACACTGGTCCAATATAAAGAAGTGGAGGAGCGTCTTTCACAACTGAAAGACATTAAATTTCCCACAAAGGGTCTGGAGAGGCTGAATGAGCTGAAAATCGAAGAAAGACAAATATCATCCTATATTGAAACCCTGACCGCAAAGCAAGAAAAACTTCAACAAAAAATAGATGAGGAAAATGCCGGTATTTCACTTCTGAATGAAATTCCTTTCATGGAAAAGATACTTTCAAGACAAACCTATTATTTTAAGTGGAACGAGGAAAGAAGTGAACGTAACAGAGAGTTAATCGTGATTCAAAGAAAAATCAGTGACACGCTCAGAGAGCTGGGGCTTGATATCGAGATGGAATCCATTCCGACACTCAATACCAGCTTGATGATGTCAGATCAAATTCAGCAAAGCGTGGAGCAATATACGAAACTTCTCCATGACCGTGAAAGCCTGCAGAAGCAATATGAAGAGGGAATGGAAGAGCTTCATGCAATCGAAAGAAAATGTGAAATACTAGAAAACCGTTTGATGCCAGAGGATGAATATCAAGACTTGCAACGTGCAGTAAAAGCCCAGTCCAGACATCAAGCTTCACAAGATCAGATGCAGTGGATGAACATGCAATTGCAGGAGTCAGAAGAGAGTTATAGCAGGAAAAAGGCAACATTTTCTCAACAGCTGGTGTTAAGCAGCACAGCCCTTCTTCTTTTACTTGGAATCAGTGCATGGGGAATCTTTAAGGCGGATTGGTTCATTGCGGCGGTTTGCTTCATTCTGATGGCCGTAGTAGGAGTTACTGGCATGCAGTCAAGAAAAGCTCTTAGGGAAGAAGCCCGCTCCCTGCACAAAATCAGAACGAGAGTGAATGAATTAAAGCCAAGAGAAGAGAAGAACGATTACTCTCCTGAAAGAATAGAACAAAGCCTCAAGGAACAAATGGAGTTTCGAAACGAATGGAAGCAGCGCATCTTATCATTAGAAGAACAGGAAGGTAAAATCCATAAGCTGGATGAAAAAAAGAAATGGCTTGAGAAGGAAATCGTTGTCGTGGAGGAAAAAATCGCACAGCTTAAAGCGTCATTGAGACTGCCACCCGAGTTCAATTGGAAATCGCTCCGCGACGCGTTTGGCAAAATGAAAGAATTGGTATATGCCTATGAAACATTTACACATTTATCCGAACAAGTTGCCTCTATATCCCGTAACGTAAGTGATTACGTTGAAGAGTGTAAAATGTGGTTTCAACGACATTCCATGACATTCACTTCGGTAGAAGAAAGCTTCATACAAATAAAAAAAATCATGCAGGATCAAAAAAAGCAGCAGCTGACAATTGAAAATGCACAGTCAGAATTGGAGCCTCTTTCTCTTGAACTCGAAAAACGAACCATAGAAAACAGAAAGATTCGAGATGATATAAATGCCCTCTTTAAGGATTCAGGTTGCGTTGATGAAACGGCATTTCGGGAGAAGGCCATTCAGGTTGAGGAAAGAGATGGGCTTTGGTCACAATACAGTGGGATGAGGACAAGGCTTACAGGGCGAACCCTCAGTACGTTTGCTGAATTTGATGCAGAGGAAGAAATCATGAAAGCGATCACCCTCATCACTCAATCAATCGATCAGCTGTCACTTGAGGTATCCACTCAACAGAAAGAACTTGCCTCTGTTGTATATGAAATAAAGATGTTAGAAGAAGGGAAAAGTTATTCGTCCATCCTTCAGGAATTCCAAAGCAAAAAAGCGGAACTACAGGAACTGGCCAATGAGTGGTCAGGATACACGTTAGCACAAATATCCTTAAACAAGACTATCGAACTCTATCAGAAAACCAAAATGCCTAAAGTCCTGCAACAGGCAGAAGAAATCTTCCGAGAACTGACAGAAGGGCACTACCAACGCATTTTCTTACTAGAGGACGAAATGATCAAAGTTGAGAGAAAGGATGGTTCCGTCTTTCATGCAGTCGAACTCAGTCAAGGGACGAAAGAGCAACTTTACATCTCGATTCGATTTGCACTCATCCAGTCATTCCGAGATAAATATCCATTGCCTGTACTGATTGATGATGGAGTGGTCAACTTCGATCAAGACAGAACTCAAGCATTTTTGAAACTTCTAAGAAAAATGGCCGTAAGCCATCAGATGATATTTTTCACCTGTCATCCCCATGTTAAAGATACATTTGACGACGATGAAGTGATTAAGTTGTATCGAAATGAATCCATCCGTATTTCCTGATTTGGTCAGATACCAATGGTAATTAGTATCTGGATTGGTTACAATGTACTAGGAGTTTTATTGAAGTCCGTGCAGGATGAAAGCAGATGAATGCACGGGTGAGAAATGAGCGCAAGAAGGAAAGGAACACAAGCTATGACAAAAACAACAGGGTGGAAACGAAATCGTGGTCCACTGGCTTTACTGAGCTTTAACTTATTCATCGTCATGGTTGGAATCGGACTGGTCATCCCAATCCTTCCATTCTATGTAGAAAAATTCAACGCCAATGCCCAAACACTTGGGGCATTGGTGGCTGTATTTGCTTTTATGCAGTTTCTCTTTGCTCCTGTCTGGGGGCGTTTATCCGACCGGATCGGACGGAAGCCGTTGATCACTATCGGGCTGATTGGATTTGCCATCGCAGAATTCATTTTTGCCTTCGCAACAGGGCTTTGGATGCTGTTTCTGTCGAGGGTCCTGGCGGGGGTCTTTGGTTCGGCATTAATGCCAACAGCAATGGCCTATGTGTCGGATGTCACGGATGAAGAGAATCGTGGCCGGGGAATGGGCATCCTTGGAGCCGCCATGGGACTCGGCATCGTCATCGGACCCGGAATCGGGGGATGGCTGGCAGAAATCAATCTCTCTTATCCGTTCATCTTTGCCGGTATCGCCGCATCGATTGCCGCAGCCGTCTCGGTCATCATTCTACCTGAATCCTATCCGAAGGAAGAAAGAACTTATGATCCGGATGAAAAGAGGGAAAACCGTTTTGTTGTCATGAAGAATGCTGTGATAAGTCCGGTCGGATTCTTGCTTGTTCTGGTATTCATCATGAGCTTCGGACTTGCCAATTTCCAATCCATCTTCAGCTATTATGCGTTGGAACGATATGGTTATGGTCCACAGGAAGTAGGAATCATCATCCTGATCATCGGGATCATCGGTACCCTCGTCCAGGGTGTTGGAGTCGGAAGGGCGACAAAGAAATTCGGTGAGGAAAAAGTCGTGACTGCCTCGCTGCTTCTAAGCGCACTCGGGTTTGTCATCATGAACTTTGCCACTAATTTCACGGGTGTACTATTGACTACTGCAGTATTCTTTGTCGGGAACTCCATGCTGCGCCCTTCCCTGAACTCATTGATTTCAAAGCTGGCAGGTAATAGGCAGGGAACGGTGATGGGACTGAATAACTCATTCCTCAGCCTGGGAAACGTCGCCGGACCATTACTTGCCGGAACCTTGTTTGAATGGGATATCCACATCCCCTACTATTTTGGCGCATTCGTCATGCTGGTAGGACTCGTCTCAACGAAAGTCTGGATCAGTAAAAAACATAAAAGAGCATCAGTGAACTAAAATGGAACCGTCTCTCACATGAGACGGTTTTTATATTGAAGATACTGGAGGGACGGACCTTGAAGGGGGCTAAACAAAGCCTCATTCAGAGATAGATTTCTATGGAAGTGGGAGGCCACCCCAACCCTTTCCATCCTTGTTATTCATCAAAATATGATATACTGAAACTACTATTATAGTTGGACGGAGGAGAAGAGATGACAGGAATTACACATTTCAATGTCGGTGAGACCATTGATCTGCCCCTTTTAATCAAACAGATGACGAAAGGTACGACAAATACAGGGAAGCCGTTTTTAACGCTGATTCTTCAAGATAAGAGCGGAGACATGGAAGCGAAGCTTTGGGACGCTTCTGAGCAGGATGAGAAGGCTTTCCAGCCTGAAACGATCGTTAAGGTCGTAGGTGACATACATAGTTACCGTGGAAAAAACCAGCTTAAGATCAAGCAGATTCGCCCTACATCCCCTGCGGACGGATACGCTATTTCAGACTTCCTTGAAACGGCACCTGTCAGTATCGATGAAATGACAAGTAAGATTACACAATATATTTTTGAAATGAGGAACCCGAACATTCAGCGCATCACAAGGCACCTGATTAAAAAATATCAGAAGCCTTTCCTGGAATATCCGGCAGCGACAAAGAATCACCATGAATTTGTATCAGGTCTTGCGTATCACGTTGTATCCATGCTGGATCTTTCGAAAGCCATTGCTGGACTATATCCTTCTCTGGATACGGATCTTCTTTATGCAGGGGTGATCCTGCATGATCTCGGAAAAGTCATTGAGTTATCTGGTCCGACTTCGACATCCTATACGATTGAAGGGAATTTGATCGGACACATTTCGATCATGGTGAATGAAATTGGAAAAGCAGCAGAGGAACTCGGAATCGAAGGAGAGGAAACCATGATCCTTCAACATCTTGTCCTGAGTCATCACGGCAAGGCGGAATGGGGGAGTCCAAAACCGCCACTTATCCGTGAAGCGGAGATTCTCCATTATATCGATAATGTAGATGCGAAGATGAATATGCTGGATCGTGCACTATCACGGGTGAAACCTGGAGAGTATACGGAAAGAGTATTCGCCCTGGATAATCGTTCGTTCTACAAGCCGACGTTTCATAAATAAGACGA
The DNA here is from genome assembly GCF_020172085.1 of Rossellomorea aquimaris. Lineage (GTDB taxonomy): Bacteria > Bacillota > Bacilli > Bacillales > Bacillaceae_B > Rossellomorea > Rossellomorea aquimaris_E. The sequence continues at coordinate 299,724 of NZ_JAIVAT010000005.1, read as the reverse complement.
AGAGGACCCGGTCTGGCATCGGGTCCTTTTTTTGATGGGATGGTCATGATTTTGTCGTCGTCTTCATATAGTGTATAAAAGAGGACAAACCTATAAGGAGATGAAGCAATTGACACTGCCTATTTGGATGTACTTGGTTGTAGCAGGGATTTTCGGGAGCGCGTTTATGACAATTAAGTCTGCGAAGGAAGAAAAGACGTTGGAAGACGAGTGGATCGAAAAAGAAGGGGAAGTCTATATCAATCGGATGGAAGAGGAGAAAGAGAAGAGACGTCAATTAACATCTTAACCTATATAGAAAAAGGACTGAAGGCTAATAGTAGCCTTCAGTCCTTTTTAGATTACTCCTGTTTTTCCGTTGCAGGAGCTTCACCTTCAGGAGCAGGAGTTTCTCCGCCTTCAGGTGCTGCAGGTGGATTCAATACTTGATCGAATGATTTTTTCAGGTCTTTGTCTTTGATATTCAAATCAGCTTTTTCGATTTCAGCTTTCATGGCTTCCTGGATTTTTTGAGGATCCACTTTGGAAAGCTTCAATTCGTTTTCAATTTCCTTTTTCATGTCGTCAAAGGATTTCTTTTCTTTTTTATCTGTCACTTCGATGATGTGATAGCCATATTCTGTCTTGATCGGCTCGCTCACTTTGCCTTTTTCAAGAGTATCGAGTGCTTTGGAGAATTCAGGAACAAAGTTTTGACGACCAGCGTAGTCTACCCATCCTAAGCTTCCGCCGTTTTCAGCAGAACCGGGATCTGTGGAGTATTCCTTGGCAAGGTCTTCAAATTTCGCTCCATCAGCCAATTTCTGTTTGACTTCTTTAGCGGTTTTTTCATCTTCTACAAGGATATGGCGCACCTTGATGTCCGGCTTCCACTTCTCGTAGTACTCTTTTACTTCTTTATCCGTTACTTTCACATCGGAAATGGCGGCTTTTTCTTGAAGTAATTGAAGCTTTAAGTATTGTTTGAACGACTTTTCGTCCAGGTTATATTGTTGTAAGAACATATCGAATTGAGGTCCCAATTGATCTTTCGCTTCATTCAGCTTTTCATCAACTTCCTCTTTTGATACGTCATACTTCTCTTCAAGGACTTTAGTGTATACCAGCTCCTGAAGGGCTTGTTCCATTTGTGGAGTGAATTTCTGTTTCATCGATTTGTAAAGTTCATCTTTTGTTACATCTCCAGCTTTTGTTGTTGCAACAACGTCACTGTTCCCTTCAGCACCGTCACCGCTGCATCCTGCAAGTCCTACGACTCCGGCAGCCAATGATACTGAAATGATCCATTTTTTCATGGTGACCAACTCCTACAATATATTCGCTTGATGGCTTGTCAAATTTCTACAAAACATACTATAACACACTTTTTCCATGAAAAAAAATATTTTCCAAAGTTATCTTCAGAAAAATGGGCATTTTACACACCCATTTCCTAGGTTCCTTCATATGATAAGAGCGAAGAGAGAAAAGGAGGTAATAAATATGAGCTGTGGATACAATTCCGGATTCGCGTTAATCGTAGTGCTGTTCATCTTATTAATCATCGTTGGTGCCGCATATCTATACTAAAAAAATTTAAATTTATGACATTAGCCTAAAACAAATGGCAGCTAACTTGAATAAGATAAATTAGCGCTTCAAAGGAGGTGGAAAGTTATGGGTAATGCATACGGCGGAGGGTTCGCGTTAATCGTAGTACTGTTCATCCTGTTAATCATTGTGGGTGCAGCATGGCTATAATTTTAGCCTCAGGGTTCAGATGTATCGGATAAAGACTGTAAGAGGGGGCGATATCTTAAGATAGGAAGCCCCTTTTGCTTCATATCATATGTTTATGCTTTTCGTACATGAAAGGAGGAAGCGCATATGTCAGGTGCTTACGGCGGAGGTTTCGCGTTAATCGTAGTTTTATTCATTTTGTTAATCATCATTGGTGCAGCATACGTTTGCTAATTTGAATAGAAAAAAGCAGATCCGGTTTTTCCGGGTCTGCTTTTTTAGTAGGAGAAGTCGAGGGCGGCATCGTTTTGTCGTTGAAGATTCTTAAGGGTTGCATCAAGGTCGATAATAAAAGGCTTAAAGTCAATAATATATTTGAGAAGTCGATAATAAAATGGGTGAAGTCGATAATATATTTGAAAAGTCGATAATAAGTGTGTCAAAGTCGATAATATCAGGTGAATATTGAAGGCGTCAGCCCCTTGGGTCCATAAGAAAAAGCTACCGGATAGGTGTTTATTTCCTATCGGGTAGCATTTCTTATGCTTGTCGGGGCTTACCAAGCCGCCTCCGCATTTCTTCTATGTAAATAAGATTTCTATATATGAAGAGACCAGTAGTATGGTGATTAGGATATTGATGGTTCTAAACACCTTAGGTTGGCGTTCTTCAGGTATTTCTTTTTGTAAACATAATGCATTTGTCATTTTATTTATATAAAATAAGATGAAAACTGCAAGCACTAAAAACATGGAGATCATCCAAACCCCTCCCCGTTATCTCCTATAGACTATACATTACCAAATTCTTTCCCTAATTGGTAGCAAGAGTATTACCCGGTTCATGTAAATGAAGCTTTTTTCGTATAAACAACCAGGAAAATGGTGAATGAGCCGTAAAAATATGAGAAGGATGACTTCTTCCATCGAGTAAATACATCAATGGCCATCCATCATCCTTACTGATATATCAATATTTCATATCCGTCTTCATTTTCTTCGATCAAGGCATTCTTTGGTGAGTTCATCAACTGTCTTGCGTAGATAAAGTCAATGGCACAGATTCCTGAATGAAACGCAAGCAGCATTGTAAAGTAATGCGAGTAGTGAGGAAAATGAAAGCACCCATACAACAAAATACTGTTCAAAACGAAAAATGGAGCCACAAGGGCGACCAAATAGCGGTATTTTGAGATCGGTTGATCGACTCTTAACGAGAGAATCGGCAATAAATACATTTTTCTGTTGCATTTGCATTTTATCTTTTTCACAAAGGGCAGTATCGGCACGATGTGAAAAAATTTATGCAATGGATATATGCTCACTAATCCCACGAAGAATCCAAGGAAGTGATTATCGTAGAACGAACTTGGAAATAGTAAATTAATAGGTACGTATATTAATGAGAATACCATCATCATGATGATCGATGAAAGTAAAAAGACTCGGTAAAACCCAAATTGTTTTTCCAGATTGATTGTTTTCCAGCAATGCATAAAAAAATCGCCTCCATTAGACGAATAGTGGTTAATAAGATGCTTTACATACTTTATTACGATTGCCGGAAAAAATCAATACATTTTGGAAGGATTTTTTCTTATTTTTTGAGGGATGTTTGAGGCGACAGGTATGTGATAGTTTTGTACAATGAGAGTATGAGTATGTTGGCAGGTGATGAATATGAACGAACTAATAAAGCGAATAGAGAAACTGGAGTATCATCAGAGGCTAATGGCGGAGATGATACCTGATAATGGATTTCCTTTTTACCGTTTGATTATCCGTAATGGATTGTCCAAGAAGGAAGTGGAAGAGTTCCTTGTCATATGTGATAGATTGAGCATGAAGCTTAAAAAACAAAAAGCGGAAGGATTCGTGTACAATACTCCGCTTTTTAAAGAATTTGAAGAAGGTCTTCATGCAAAGCTTGATGTGCATGAAGTCGTGAATAGCTGCCTTGTACAAAACATTTACCCTGTTTTGATGAAACAATTGCAGAAGAGCTTGTAGTTTAAGCCAATTCTTCCTCATCTTCAAATAGTTCACCGAGCTTACCGTTATCATCAGAAAAATCATTCTCAATATTGTGGAAGGATTTTTCGAATATTTCCATAAAGTCATTTCCATAAATATTTCGGACAACAGTCATCATTTCAATCATTTCAGGGAATTTTCCATATAATTCGCGTAATGGAGATACTCCCTGGAAGATGGAGTGACTTTCAGGCTGATAGTTCTTCATTAGATCGAGAAGAATGTTTTCACCCTTGTCTGTCAATTGAATATACGTGTTCCGCTTATCATTCTCCCTCTTGGAAAACTCAAGGAGTTCTCGTTCTTCTAATTTCTTCGAGAAATTAAATGCTGTGGATACATGCATAACACCAAATTTGGCTACGTCCGAAATGGAAGCACCCTTTAAATGATACGCAATCCAGAGAATATGATGTTCATTGATATTCAAGTCATATGGCTTGATCCACTGCTGCCAGTCCTTTTCTATGGCCTTCCACAAAGCTTTACTAAGCTGGGCCATCCTTTGGCTGAAGAGCATAGCCTCTTTTAAAGTAAATTCTCTTTCCTTCATCTCATTCACCCACTTTGCTAGAAAATCTTTTTTTAATATAAGCTGTTCTGAATTTGTTCCGTTGTAAGCAGTTCCAAAGAATAAGCTTCACGATTATCAAAAAAAGAAAGCGCTTATATTTTATTATGCCAATAAAGTAATAATTAATAAAGGCTAAATTGACAAAATTTTTCGAAGTATATAATTTTTGGTTGGTGCATCTGCTTCAAAATAGAAAAAACAGAAGGATTGAATGCTGTAATGACGGGATTTTCCGGGGTGATCACTATACTGAAAGAAATCGGAGAGAAAATAAATATATTTTTTAAAAAGGTTGTTTTTTAACATTGTTGCTTTTGTACAAGCGAGAGGTGGTTGATTTCCGCTCCAGGTGCTCGCTTTCCGCGGGGCTGGCGGTGAGCCTCCTCGGGCTAAAGCCCTGTGGGGTCTCAAGATCCAGCTACGGCGGCTAGCCCCTCGAGGTCATAAGCTAAATGATCCAAGAAGGTAAAAAACGCCTTCTTAGGCCCATTCATCTTATGCTTGTCGGGGCTGAACGAGCCGCCTCCGCTTTTCATCCTGTCCAGCGTTTCCCGCAGGAGTCGAGCACCTGCAGCGAGAATCAACTGCTAAGCCTAAATGTCTTTGTATAACAATGTAAATTTCATTCTATAATGATTTTAATAACCATTTAGCTCTGTCAATAATTGCATCACCCTTTGGCTCATACTCATTGACAGAGCATTTGCAAATCATAGTCTGTGTAAAATAACAACAATCTTTGTGAAAAGAGCGTTAATAAAAGAGAATCCCCACGAGCCTGTATCCGTGAAAATGGATGAGAAGCTCGCGGGGATTTCATTATTGATTCGTTGTATTGGCTGAGTTAATGGACTTTTCCAGCTCTTCGATGGTTCGTTGGATGGATTGGATTTCTTCCTGAAGTCGCTGGTTGTTGGGTTCCGTTGAAGCCTGCCATTGCTTGAAGGATGCTTGAAGATCCTTGGAGAGCTGAAGGACGGTTTCTTTTCCTTCCTGGGATAAGGTACCGATGGATTCTTTCAATTCACCGATATGGCCTTTCATTTCCTCGACGACGCTAGTCCAATCGTCTTTTTTGTCTTTGATTTGTGCTCGGATTTCTTTTCCGGATGAAGGAGATGTAAGAAGGGATGCGACTCCTCCGACCACTCCACCGATTAAAAGTCCGTAGGCTAAGGATTTTTTATTCATAATGTTATCACCTCGTTCTTCTATTTCTATAATACTATATTTCTACAATCAATATGTATTCTCCTTTTCCCTTTTAGGACAGATTAAAACAAGTCCGTTCATATCTGTCTTCTTGACAGCATAAAAATAAAGGTAAGAGGTGGTGGAGAGGGGGAGGTTCAAAAAGGATGGACGGAATAATTTTTGGTTTCTTTGCACTCAGTGTCGTTTTATTTTTAAGCATGGTGTATAACTTCGTTAGTATTCAAAAACCTGGTATGTACCCTCCTAAGAATGTATTGAAAAAGCGTGCTACCATTTTGGGCTCCGGTGGATTGATCACCTTTCTGATAGGAATCCTGTTCTGGTTTGCGGCAGGTTAATTGAAAAAGCCCTGGAGGTTATGACGATGGCATAACCTCCAGGGCTTTTCTATTTCGTTATTCAGGATAGCTGTTCTGTCGTGACAGCCTCCCGAATGGATGAACGCTTTAAAATACCGTTGATGATCGGATACACGACGAACATCGCTCCGGCGTTTACAATTGTTGCCGGAAGTACGACTGCAGCAAATAGAGCGAAGAAAGCTCCAGGCAATCCTACGATTACATATGCAGAAAGTAAGAAGATACTTCCCGATACGAGTGTACCGACAGCGGTAAGAACAGAAGCGCCTACTAAAGAACGAGTGATTTTCTTTGTCGCAAGAAACAATCCGTAAAAAACGAATGCGGTTATGGGCTTATCAATCAGATTTGGTAAGAACCCACCAGGGAACTGAGTCGTCAATCCTGAGATGACTCCTGTCAATAAACCTAAAAGCAAGACGTTTTTCTTGGCTGGGAACAGGATGATGCCCAAGAACATCATGGTCAGCATCATATCCGGTTTCATACCCAGGAAAATTCCCGGTATCACTGTGTGCAGGACAGCTCCGATCCCTACTAATAAAGATAGGGATACAAGTGTTTTTGTATTCATTTCTCATCTCTCCTCAACTAAACTGAACTTTTGTATTTCTGCTTCTCCTAATGTGCACTATTGCCATTAGCGAAAAGATAGGTACATTATAACATATAGTGTTCTTGTGTCAAAGATTAAATTTTCTGAAAAAAGTCCACTCCTATACATGTATAGGGGCGGACTCCCGTTGTTAAGATAGATGCTGAGCGATGGAATCGGCAATTCCTTTTAAGTCTTCTTGACTATAATCGTCATTGTGGGTTTTCCAAACGGCCCCAAAGCCATCCCCATTGCCGTAGCGTGGAATGAAGTGCATATGGAAATGGAAGACGGATTGTCCTGCTTCTTCACCTGCATTGCTTAACAGGTTCATTCCTATAGGGCTAAACTCAGCCTTAATACTATTTGCGATTTTAGGTGCTACAGAGAAGAGGTGACTCGCCATGTCCGGTGTCAGCTCATACACGTTTTCTTTATGTACTTTAGGAATAAGAAGCGTATGACCTTTCGTCACCTGACTGATGTCAAGAAAAGCAAGGACATGATCATCTTCGTAGACTTTCATTGCCGGGATTTCCCCATCGATGATTTTACAAAAAATACAGTCACTCATATTCATTTCCACCTTTCAGTAATGGTGTATGTATTTTACCATTATTAGCACAATAAATGAAGAAGAGACAGGAACGGGTTTCCTGCCTCTCTTCTATCGAAGGGGTAATACTTTAAGGTTTATATGTCAGGCTTCATTCTCTTTGATAAACACCTCATTCGTTAGTAGCTTCGAAAGTGTACCATTCTTGGGTAGAATGAACTTTGTTCAATGCAACCATCCCCTTATCTTTTCGCTATTTAAGCAATTAAGACAATAGAAACAGTAAGCTGTCTTGGACAAACACCTCATTTGCTATAAGGATGATATGTGTAAATCGTTAGGAACATGAATGACTCTGTGCAAACTGACCATCCCCTTATCTTGTAGGCTAAAAAAGCTTAGTAAGAAAGTTGATTTAGTCAAAATGTGCTTTAACAAACACCTCATTTATCAATTTTTGATTAAATGAATTGGGTGAGTGTGTCATTCACTATAGAAGACGACGAATCCTTCAAGTCGCAAACAATAGTGAAATCGGTTAGCTGGTCTTTAACAACCATCCCCTTTTTCTTATTGCTGGCCCCTTCTGATATTATGTTGTGCAGAAGGCATGGTGGTTATGAATTCTAAAATATGGAAAGGTGTTTATTCAAAACATGCCATTCCCAAGGAATTTTGATAAAATAGAAACAATACGTGAAAAGAGAAAGGACGTTGCTGCTCGTGTCATTATTAGAAATCAAGCACCTTGTCGGCGGGTATACAAGGAAGCCGGTCTTAAAGGATATTTCCTTTTCCATTGATTCTAACGAAATTGTTGGATTAATCGGATTGAATGGAGCGGGTAAAAGTACCACCATCAAGCACATCATCGGTCTGATGGAGGCTAAACAAGGAGAGGTTTCCATCAACGGCCATACGTTGAAGAAGGATGCCGACCAATATCGCAAGCAATTCTCATACATACCTGAAACACCGATTTTATATGATGAACTCACCCTTGAGGAACATCTGAAGCTAACAGCCATGGCGTATGGACTTTCAGAATCTGAATATAAAGGGAGAATCGACAAGCTGTTAAAGGCATTTAGGATGGAGAAGAAGATGAGCTGGTTCCCTGCCCACTTCTCCAAGGGGATGAAGCAAAAGGTCATGATCATGTGTGCCTTTCTAATCCAGCCAAGCCTTTATATCATTGACGAACCATTTGTAGGTTTGGATCCACTCGGTATCCAGTCTTTACTTGATTGGATGCAGGAAATGAAAGAAGACGGTGCTGGCATCCTTATGTCTACCCATATATTGGCTACTGCAGAAAGATACTGTGATTCATTCGTCATCCTTCATGAAGGGAAGATCAGGGCGAAAGGTACCCTTGATGAGCTTCGGGCGGAGTTCTCCATGCCGGAAGCAACGTTGGATGATATATATATCCAGCTGACAAAGGAAGAATCAGATGATGAATAATGTAGAAAGCATCTGGAAGAAACGGATAGTAGAGTATAACCAGGAGCTTCAAAAGTATTTGAAATACATGTTCAACGATCATTTATTATTTGTCCTGATCTTTGCTTTGGGAGGAGCAGCCTTTACCTATAATCAGTGGGTGAAGACACTTCAGCCAACTTTTCCCGCACCATTAATCATGGCTCTCATCCTGGGTCTCTTATTGGCATGGAGCCCGGTGTACACATTTCTCCGGGAAGCGGATGCAGTGTTTCTTTTACCTTTAGAGGGGCGTTTATCAAGTTATTTCACCAAATGCATCTGGATCAGCTTTATGTTCCAATCATACATACAGCTCCTGGTGCTCGCGGCCCTTATGCCCATGTATGTAGCGGTATCTGGCAATAGCTTCGGCAGCTTCTTCCCGCTGCTTGCATTTGTACTCGCCATTAAGGTTTGGAATCTTTATGTTCGCTGGTTCATGCTGAGGTTTCAGGAGAGGGAAGCTCATTGGATTGACAGTCTGGTAAGGTTTCTATTGAGCGCGGTACTCGTATTCCTTGTTTTATCAGAAGCAGACCTGTGGATGACTGCCGCCATCAGCGTGCTGATGCTCGGATACGCCCTTTATTTTTACCAAGCGACAAAAGGGAAGAATCTCAAATGGGATTTATTGATCAATCTCGAAGAACAGCGAATGCTGATTTTTTATCGGATTGCCAATATGTTCACGGATGTTCCAAAATTGAAAGGGAAAGTACACAGGAGAAAATGGCTGGATTGGCTTGTGAAGGCACCTTTCTCACAAGCATCGACCTATCGCTATTTATATCTTCGTTCACTGGTGAGAACGAGTGAATATTCAGGTCTCTATATTCGATTGACCCTCATCGGTGTGATACTGATTTATTCAAATTCATCCTTCATTTTCAGTATTTTGACGGCGCTGGTGTTTCTTTATTTGACAGCTTTTCAAATGATTCCATTATTCAAACGTTTTGACTATAAGATCTGGGTGCTCATTTACCCTGTGTCAAGGGAATTGAAAAAATCATCTTTCCAAAAAATCATGAGTCAGTCGATGATGATTCAGGCAATTGTATTTTCCCTGCCTCTCTTTGTAAGAGGAGAATGGCTTCCCGGGCTGATCACACTGCTTGCAGGCATGACTTTTTCCATCTTCTTCAGTCAGTTCTATTTAGTGCAGCGGTTAAAGAAAATGGAGGAAACACTTTTTTAGTGAAACGACCCGGATTAGATGAACGTATAATGAGTCAAGGCTGATAAAAAGGATGGTGCTTTTAAAGTGAACCATGAAAGAGAAGAACTCGAGTCTTGGAAAAGGAAATTCACCAGGAAATCGTCCATTATCCAAAGGGTTTCCAAGCAGGCACAAACGAAAGTGAACCAATGGATACCGGAGAAAGCACATAAGGTCGTAACGGAAAGTATTAAGAAAATGGTGGAGGTCACTCTAAAGGGGAGCGAATGGGTGTCCCTTCAGGATATCCCATGTGTGCATGGACTCCAAGAACGGGAAGTACTGATGAAGGAACGCATGGAGTTTTACCGGAAAGCTGCGACCATTGAAGGTGCTGGTACCGGTGCCGGAGGGATCTTCCTTGGTCTGGCGGATTTCCCGCTGCTCTTGTCCATTAAGATGAAGTTTTTAAGTGAATGCTCATTAATACATGGATATGATCCTAAACAATATGAGGAGCGCTTATTTCTTCTGTATGTGTTCCAGCTCGCTTTTTCCAGTGATTCTCATAAGAAGGAAGTCCTTTATATCATCGAAAACTGGGAAAAAGAAAGAGAAAAGTTGAAGGAGCTCGATTGGCGAACCTTTCAGCAGGAATATCGGGATTACATCGATTTTATGAAAATGTTGCAGCTCATCCCCGGCGTCGGGGCAGTGGTAGGGGCGTACGCGAATTATCAACTGCTGGATCAACTTGGTGAAGTGGCAAAATTTGCTTATCGGATTCGCTTCTTTAATGAATTAGAATAGATATGATGGGGAGGTCGATCTGTATGATCGATCTTCTTTTTTGTAAGGTCATCCTGGATGAAAACACTTCTTTTTATTTTCAGTATGACTTCAGGTATAGTAACAAGTAATAGCGAGGTGTGTAATAGATGAATAAAAGGAAAAAGGCATGGAAGATTGTAGGACTTATTTTATTTTCCTTCTTCTTCTTTTTAGCAGGCGTATTTCATTTTATGGAAGCTCGAGGATTTGCAGAAATGATTCCCCCATTCATTCCATTAAGGGAAGAGCTTGTTTATATTACGGGAATCATTGAATTTATATTGTCTGTATTATTGTTGATCCCTAAGACCCGTGAAAAAACCGGGTTTGTAACGGCGGTGTATTTAGTCCTTGTGTTCCCTGCAAACATATATGCAGCCATTAAAGGAATACCTGCACCTGGACAGGAAGAAGCGAATCAGCTGCTGCTTTGGATCAGATTATTGTTCCAGCCGCTCTTGATCTGGTGGGTATTGGTGGTCAGTAAAATGGAGCAGAACCATCGTTTTTACTAAGAAGAAAGGATCGGGTACGAAATTCGTACCCGATCCTTTTTGGTTAATTTTGAACTGTTTCTGAAGCTGAATGTTTTTCTTGATAGGAAAGTGTAGCACTTGCCAGTGATTTTGCAGCAGTCAAAAGGGCTTTTTCGTTAATGTCAAATTTAGGATGGTGATGAGGGAAAGCAATATCCACATTATCCGGTTTGGCTCCTGTAAAGAAGAAAGTCCCCTTCACTTGTTCTAAATAGTAGGCAAAATCTTCGCCGCCCATCTGCATCTCGATTTCTTCCACGGTATGGACTTCATCTACAGAATCGGTGCTTTCTATAAGAAGGTCAGTTTCCTCAGGATGATTTACTACCGCAGGATATCCACGGTCATACACGTAGTCATAATCACAGCGGCCTGAAAGGCATACCCCTTTTAAAATCTGTTCGATTTCTTCTTCAATAAAATCCCTGACTTCAGGATTGAAGGTGCGTACCGTTCCAACCAGCTTAGCTGAATCCGCTATGACATTAAACGCATTATCCGCTATAAAGGAACCGATGGTCACGACGGCAGGTTCGATTGGATTAACTCTTCTGCTGACTATTTGCTGGAGGTCAGAAACAACTTGAGCCCCTATCACGATGGAATCCTTAGTTTTATGAGGCTGTGCGCCGTGACCTCCGGAACCTTTGATCACAATTTCAAAACGGTCTGCTGCGGCCATGATCGGTCCGGTTCGGTAGAGGACTTTTCCGAGCGGTTCGGTGGACCATAAATGCGTTCCGAAGATGACGTCAACGCCTTCCAGACATCCCGCTTCAATCATGGATTTTGCTCCACCAGGTGCATATTCTTCAGCGTGCTGATGAATGAGAACCACTGTTCCCGAAAGGGTATCACGCATTTCATGGAGGGTCTTCCCGAGTACAAGAAGTGTGGCTGTATGTCCGTCGTGCCCGCATGCATGCATGACACCTGGTACGGTCGAGCGATATTCCACATCCTTTTCATCCTGAATGGGAAGGGCGTCAAAGTCTGCACGAAGGGCTACGGTCTTACCGGGCAGAGAACCTTCAATTCTGGCAACGACACCGTTTCCGCCGACTTGTTCCTTTACGGGGATGCCGAGGTCTTTGTAGTAATTCGCGATATACTTTGCCGTGTTTACTTCTTGGAAGGATAACTCCGGGTGTTGATGGAGAAATCTTCTGATTTCAACCATTTCTATCCAACGTTCTTCTAATTTCTGATATAATTCATTCAGCAAGTGCAGAACCTCCTAATGTTTGGTGAATATTACGAATATTATAACACTAAACGTGAGGGGAGGAGTGGGGAATTATAATGAAATGCTAGGGGGAATACGATGAAAAAAATCCATTACATAACGGCTATCATTTCTTTCGTACTATTTATGGCCATCGCCCATTTTGTTTATCATGAAATAGACATTTTCGGAGAAGATTACTTGCTTGTGAATATGCATAGTCTACACTTTCTCAAATGGTTTTCAGTGGTCGGCACGGAATTGGTGATAGGAATTGGGACCATTGCTTTAATTCTGTATCTATGGTGGATTAAGAAGGACTTTGTTGGCATCATCACCGTTGTAGTGTTGGTAGCCGGGAGCAATGTATTGAATAAAGCGATCAAAGGCTTGATGGGACGGGAGCGGCCACCATACTCTCATGGAGAAGAGGGATTCAGCTTTCCGAGCGGCCATGCTATGGTCGGACTTGTTTTCTTACTGGTCCTCGCGTATTTTCTGAGTAAAGAGATTTCTTCCGCAGGAAAGAGAATCGCGATTTTTATTTTTGCTGTCATCCTCTCCCTTTTTACAGGGATAAGCAGGGTGGTGGAACAGGTTCACTTCCCCTCTGATGTTGCTGCCGGTTTCCTTTTGGGATACTCCTTTTTCGTACTATGTATCTTCCTTTATGAGAAGAGACCTGGAAGGTAGGAGGGACGGACCTTGAAAGCCAAGGTCCGTCCCTCTCCTTTTATATTAAAAACACTGCTACTATGGTAGTAGCGATTAAGCCGATGATGACGGGTAGGAGGTTGCGCCGGGCGAGTTCGAATGGGTCGACTCCGCAGATGGCGGCTGCGGGTATTAGTGCCCATGGTACGAGGGTTCCCCCACCGACCCAGATGGCTGCTACCTGACCAAGTGCCGTAAGGGTAGCGATTCCGGAACCGATGCTTTCAGCAAAAAGATTGGCTACAGACCCTGCAAGGGAAATACCTGAAAACCCTGATCCATCAAGTCCGGTAATCGCCCCGACCGTCGTAAGAGTAACGGCCCCGACTGCTTTGGAAAGTGGAACGGCGGCAGCAAGGGCTGCGCCAAGGTCATTGACGATTCCGTGAGACGTCCCTGGAAGGAAATCACCGATGATGGTTTGAAATCCTGAATCACCAAGGTAGAAGAAAGCAGCAATGGGGATGACAGGTCCGAACACCTTGAACCCGAACTGAAACCCATCGATCATGAAGCTGGTCGTCTTCTCAAGCCCCTTCCCTTTATAAGCAACCAATGAAATCAAGAGTAGAATGATGATGGATGTTCCACCGATTAGTGCCGTGGCATCTCCACCTTGAAGGTCAAACAGGACCATAGCCGTAATATCTGCGGCGAATAGAATGGGAATCAGGATGGCGATCGCTTTTTTCCAACCTGATGATAGAAGATGATGTGAAGCATCGTGCTCATCACCAATAGCGGCAATAGACGATGAATCGACGGTGAGGTTCCCCTTTTTCATATCCCTCTTAAGGAAAATGAATGCCGTAACGGTGGTGACCACTCCCATGACAATAATCAGGGGGATGCTGGCCGATATGACTTCAGATACAGGAATACCTGCAGCATCTGCCGTCAGCTTAGGGGCAGCCTGGATGACAAAGTCACCTGAAAGGGCAATTCCGTGACCGAATAAGTTCATAGCCATGGCAATGCCAAGGGCCGGTAATCCGACTCGTAAGGCAACCGGTACCAATACAGCTCCAAGGAGTGCCACTGCAGGAGAGGGCCAAAAAAACCAGGAAATGAACATCATGACCAGGCCAATGGTCCAATAGGCAAGCGCAGGGGTGCGGATGAACTTCGTAAATGGTCGAATCATCACATCATTTATTCCGGTTGACGTCAGTCCTTTACTCATGGCAACGATAATGGAAATGACGAGAATCGTAGAAAGCAATTCGGTGATGGCAAAGATGAAACTATTAAATATGCTGCTGATCGATCCACTTAACGATCCCGTTGCCACTAAGGCAATACTGAAAATCCCCAAAATACATACAATGGTTGTGTCTTTACGGAAAATCATAAAAAGTATGATCAATCCTATGAAAGCTAAATAAATCCAATGAAGAGCCGTTAAATCTATCCCCATTAGAAAACCTCCTCAAATGTCGTTCCTCAAACCTTAGGCGTTTGCCCTGATCTGTACTATAGATTATGAAAACGCAGATAAGGTGTGATTCAGCAAGAAAACATTTTTCCGTCTGTGGACGGAGGAGAAATCATGCCAATGCTCGTCAAATAATCATGGGAACGATTCTATAATGGAAGTACTAACAGGAAATGCCAAGGGCAATAGCGAATCTAATAAGTGATGTGAAGGTGGTGCAAGTATGAGATACAAAGGTAGAAAACAATGGTTTTTTTCATTTTTGTTATTGGTAATAGGGCTGTTGCTATTACTATTGAATATAGGTGTCATTTCCTTGGAAATAACGCAGATATTTGTCAATATAATTCCTATTTTGTTATTACTGCTTGGATTGAAGTGGTCAGTGGACAGCTTCTTGAAAAAAAGCTTCGGTAAATTGTTATTCGGGTTGTTTAGTCTCGCACTTGGAGCGTTGATCATTCTAGACGGGTATAATCTGGTTGATTTTGATTACGGGAATTGGTGGAAACTCTGGCCGGTTTTCATTATTGCCATTGCCATTCATAGGGTGGTAAGGAATAAACCGATTAAAGTGAGTATTAGCAGTGATTACCCGTTTGAAAGAATTCCGGAAATGAATGATGAGCATCAACCGATGGGAGAAAAGATTCTTCAGAAGAAAAATAAAATCAACAGAGGATTCATCGTAGGGGATATACGCTTTTCAGAACCGAACTGGCCACTTGAAAATATGAAACTTTACAACGCCATAGGAGATTACTATTTTGATTTCAGTAAAGCCTTCATTCCGGAAGGGGAAACACCTATTGCCATCAAAGGATGGATTGGTGATGTAAAGATGATCATACCGGAGAATGTGCCGGTGGAAATTACCTTGAAAGTACAGGTTGGGGATGTGAGGTTGTTTGACCAGAAGTCTGCGGATATACGCTCTGAATTGTATTACCGTTCCCCTGAATATGAAGAAGCAAGTAAAAAAATAAAACTGACTGTCGATGTCAAGATCGGTTCAATCCGGATTACCCGAATATAAAGATAACGTATTCTGAAAAGGAGGGAAGCGCTTGGAAAAATCCTCAAATATTCGAAATTGGATCTTCAAAAGTTTTTTAATGATGTCTGTCATGTCGATTCTGCTGTGCTTTATATCACTGCAAGTCTATCTGTATTTCTCAGAGGATCCAAGTATATCTCTGGAACTCTCAATATACATGACGGTATGGATGGCGGTCATTCTCCTTTTGTTAAGCATTTACTTCGGGTTTCGTACAGGCTATACATTCAAAGGCAGGATCGATGATATATCTACCTTCGTCACTTTACTCCGAAGTGGGAAATTTTCCGCCAGGGTCGATCGATTCGAGCATGACGAGCTTGGGATACTGTCGGATGAATTGAACCAGCTGGCCGTGTTCATCCAAGAGCAGGTGAAATCACTTCAGCGTCTGGCTGATGAAAAATCCGAGCTTGCGGATCAGGCCCATCAGGCTGCAGTCATGGAAGAACGGCAGAGGCTGGCGAGAGATCTCCATGATTCTGTCAGTCAGCAATTATTTGCGTTAAATATGCTTTCGTCCGCGGCTCATAAAAGCATTGGGAAAGATTCCGAAAAAATCGGTGTCATCGTGAAACAAGTAGCTGACATTGCTGGGAAAGCACAAGGAGAGATGAGAGCACTTCTACTTCATTTGCGTCCGATTGACTTGAGGGGGGAAAGCCTCGGTGAAGCGTTATCAATCTTGATAAGGGAATTAAAGGAAAAGACACAGATTGAGATCGACGCCACTCTTGAGGGGATTGAAGATCTTTCGAAAGGGACCGAAACGCACATGTTCAGGATTATTCAGGAGAGTCTTTCGAATATCCTTCGTCACTCTGAGGCTACAAGAGTGAAGATTGCCACGGAGAAGAAGGGTGGTTATCTCTCATTGTACATCAGTGATAATGGGAAGGGGTTTGATTTGAAGGAAAGCAAGATGACCTCATACGGTCTTCAGACGATGAGAGAACGGGCTGAAGAAATAGGGGGGTTATTTCAAATACGATCAAAAGAAAAAGAAGGAACGTATATTGATCTACGCATTCCGGTTTAATGTAAAGGGGGAGAACGAGTGGATAAGATAGGAGTTATGATTGTAGATGATCACGAGATGGTCCGATTAGGCATGAAAACCTATTTGATGACAGAGGATCGGATCGACTTTCTGGGAGAAGCGAAAAGCGGAAATGAAGCGGCCCAGCTTGCAAAGCTTTACATGCCAGATGTGGTATTGATGGATTTATTAATGGAGAACGGGAATGGTATTGAAGCAACAAAGAAGATTCTTTCCTTTCACCCAAGCTGTAAGATTATCATTCTGACAAGCTATTATGATGATGAGAAAGTATTTCCTGCCATTGAAGCCGGTGCCCATAGTTATTTATTGAAAACAGCGAGTGCGGAAGAAGTGACAGCTGCGGTTTACAAAGCCGTGAAGGGTGAATCCGTTATTGCATCTAAAGTAGCCGATAAAATGATGAACCGTTTTCGTCCTCAAGAAAAGATGCCTCATGAAGAATTGACATCAAGGGAAATGGATGTTTTAA
This sequence comes from Rossellomorea aquimaris, assembly GCF_020172085.1. Classification (GTDB taxonomy): domain Bacteria; phylum Bacillota; class Bacilli; order Bacillales; family Bacillaceae_B; genus Rossellomorea; species Rossellomorea aquimaris_E. Next base: position 282,693 of record NZ_JAIVAT010000005.1, on the reverse strand, counting down.
AATGTTTGGGTGAAGGGTTGACGAATCAGGAAATTTCTCAAGAGTTATTTATCGGGATAAAGACCGTCAAGACCCACGTCAGTAATATTTTGAGCAAGCTTGGCGTAGCCGATCGAACCCAGGCGGCCATTTATGCAAACCGGAACGGTATTTTGTATAAGACGGATAGTATAGAGTGAGTTAGTTTTTAAATAAGAATGTTACTTATAATGCAGAAGGGGCTTAGTCAAGGGGAATGATCATTCCCCTTGACTAAGCCCCTTCTGCAAGAACAGATAAGGAATCTAAAAAATAACCGGCTTGCTTACTTTCAATTGTGATGACAGCAAGGACTCGGTAGAAGAAATGGTAGCAAATTCATGGTGGAGATTTGTCAGGGACAGGCCGTGAACGATTTCAGCGGAAAATAAGGAACCGTCAAACGAGTACGTTTCAAAACATGCAGTGGCATCAAAAGGAACGGTGACATCGTATCCCAGGTCTTTAGCCATGCGAACGGTACTGGATATGCAGTGATTGGTGGTGAACCCCATGACCACAAGGGATTTAAATTTCTCCCGTTTTAAATACAAATCCAGATCCGTATCGATAAAAGCGCTGGTGAGGTGCTTGATGATATGTTTTTCATGTCGCGATGGGTAGAAATCTTCTACGAAACCGAATCCTGCCGAACTTGAATGCAGTGGTGATTCCATGTCATATGAAGAATGTTGCACGTGTACAACCGGCCAGGCTTTTTCTCTCCAGCCTTGAAGCAGTCGATATGCGTTTCTTTCCATATTAGGATTGTTTCGTTTTCCTAATGAAGGATCTTGAAATGCCTTTTGAAAGTCAATCAAAAGCAGACATGTTTGACTCATTGGAACTCCTCTCCTTTCATTCAGGATGCCTGTGACCAATACGATAAAGTATACTGTTAATTATTTGTAATTATGTATGTACACCTTCACTGCAATTGTAAAGATTGAATAATGAATAAAGCTGCCCTAATTCAGGCAGCTGGTATTCAGGATTGACCTGATACGTAATATTTACTTACATAAGATGCGCGTGGGAAGATATCCTTCTGATTATCGATTCCTTCTTCCGTGCCCCGTTTTGCATGGGCCTTTTCGTACTGCTTGGATTCCTGCCATCCCAGGAAGCTTCTTTCATCCTCCCAAAGAGTCATAATGACATATGTATCACTGTCTAAAGGGCGAAGGACACGTATGGCTGTAAAGCCCGGCACTTCTTCAATTAATCCTGCACGGTTTTTAAACCGGTATTCAAATAGCGGTCTACCTTCGTCCGATACGGGGATATTGTTGAATACTACGTATCCTTTGCTTTCAAGTTTGCCGGATTGATCGACAACTTCATAGCTGCGGGGAGATTCAAAGACACTTTCTCCACTTGTTTCATGTAGAAGCAATGCATCTTCGCCCTGCATCAAGATCATTGTTTCTTCCGGCTGCTGATCCATTATCTTTTGCAGGAAATCATGTGTACCAGTCGTCATATATACCTTCATCCAAATCACCTCAATAATTTAGTCACTTCTATTATACTCTTCCCGTTTCTTTCTCTCTTGTAACATGATTAATGTATATTTTTTCTTAACGCCTTGAAAATCGGCAAATTTATGACATTTTCCCTTGAAAACTATACAATTCTCCCTAAAACGTCTATAGTTTAAAAGGGTTACAATTCGGACGGTCATATGATAAATAGGACAATTTTAGAATCTACTCACTTTAGGATACAATGGAATTATTGGAGTTACATAGAAAGGTGGACGAACAAAGGTATGAAACAAATGAATGATACTTTTTTACGAGCGGCAAGGGGAGAAAAGACGGACTATACTCCGGTTTGGTATATGAGACAAGCGGGTCGTTCACAGCCTGAATACCGTAAAATTAAAGAGAAATATTCTCTGTTTGAAATTACCCATCAACCTGAACTTTGTGCATATGTGACAAGGTTGCCGGTTGAACAATATGATGTCGATGCAGCAATCCTTTACAAAGATATTATGTCACCGCTTCCTTCTATTGGAGTGGATGTAGAAATTAAGTCGGGAATCGGTCCTGTGATTGATAATCCTATCCGTACGACAGCAGATGTTGAAAAGCTGGGAGAAATCAATCCTGAACAGGATGTCCCTTATGTATTGGATACGATCAAGTTATTGACTCAGGAGCAATTATCCGTACCGTTGATTGGTTTTGCAGGTGCCCCTTTTACAATGGCAAGCTATATGATTGAAGGTGGACCTTCCAAGAACTATAATAAAACAAAAGCTTTCATGTATGCAGAACCGCAAGCTTGGTTTGCATTAATGGATAAACTGGCTGCGATGACTGTTACGTATGCGAAAGCTCAAATTAAGGCGGGGGCAACAGCTTTCCAAATTTTTGATTCTTGGGTCGGTGCGTTAAATGTGCAGGATTATCGCACGTTTATAAAGCCTGTTATGGAAAGAATCTTTAATGAATTGAAAGAAGAGAATGTACCATTGATCATGTTTGGGGTTGGCGCAAGTCACTTGGCGAATGAATGGCACGATCTTCCGATTGACGTTGTGGGTCTGGATTGGCGACTTCCTATTTCAGAAGCGAGAGACAAGGGCATTACAAAAACGGTTATGGGTAACCTTGATCCTGCCATCCTATTGGCTCCGTGGAATGTGATTGAAGAAAAAGCCAAAGCGATCCTGGACCAGGGCATGGAACTTCCAAGTCACATCTTTAACCTGGGACATGGTGTGTTTCCTCAAGTTAATCCTGATACATTAAAACGATTAGCAACTTTCGTACACGAATACAGTGCCAGGTAGAGCACATTCCAAAGTATGGATACATGGATTCTATAGAAGAAACATGGCACAATAATGGAATGTATGAAACTGACAATGAGGTGAATGGATATGTCAAAGAAAAAAATGGGCCTTTTGGTGATGGCCTATGGAACGCCATATAAAGAAGAAGATTTGGAACGATACTATACACATATTCGCCACGGCAGAGTCCCTTCCAGTGAATTACTTGAAGACCTCCGTGGAAGATATGAAGCGATCGGCGGGATTTCCCCACTGGCGAAAATCACCCTGGATCAAGCAAAGAGTCTTGAAGAACATTTGAACTCCATTCAAGATGACATTGAGTTTAAAATGTATCTTGGGTTGAAGCATATCGAACCGTTTGTAGAAGATGCTGTTGAACAAATGCATCATGACGGTATTGAAGAAGCGGTATCCATTGTACTGGCCCCGCATTTCTCTACATTCAGCGTTAAATCGTACAATGGACGTGCAAAAGAAACGGCGGAAAAACTGGGTGGACCTCAGATTACTTCCGTTGAGAGTTGGTACGATGAGCCTAAGTTCATTCAATATTGGGTGGATCGTGTGAAAGAAACCTATGCAGGGATGTCCGAAGATGAGCGTAATAAATCCGTCCTGATCGTATCTGCTCACAGCTTGCCTGAACGCATACTACAATCAGGCGATCCTTATCCGAAACAATTAGAGGAAACAGCAAGGATGATTGCTGAGGGAGCCGGTGTAAACGAATATGCTGTAGGATGGCAAAGCGAAGGGAACACTCCGGACCCATGGATCGGACCAGACGTTCAAGATCTGACAAGGGACCTTCATAAGGAGAAAGGCTATACTACGTTTGTATACACACCTGTAGGATTCGTAGCCGATCATCTTGAAGTACTCTATGATAATGATTATGAATGTAAAGTCGTAACGGATGAGATTGGAGCTTCATACTATCGTCCTGAAATGCCGAATGCAAAACCGGAATTCATTGATGCTATGGCAAATGTCGTATTAGAACACCTTAATAAATAATTTCTATTTTATTGGCTGAACAGAAAGGACTGAAGCAAATGAGTTCACTCTCACCGCTTTAGTCCTTCTCTATTATTGGAATTGAAGATATTTTGTTAAAGAAGGCGATGAACGTGTTGGAACAACAAACCAAAAAGGTCGTAGTCATCGGTGGGGGGATCACCGGATTAACGACGGCTTACTATTTGCAACAGGAAATTAGAGAAAAGAAACTTCCCATTGAAGTAAAGCTTGTAGAAGCCACTCATCGGCTCGGAGGGAAAGTTCAGACTTTCAAAAAAGATGGCTATGTTATCGAAAAGGGTCCGGATTCTTGTTTATCAAGCAAATCGGAAGTCTCACGCTTAGCGGGTAAACTGGGTATGGAGGAAGCCCTCGTTCGAAATCGCAAGGGTACGTCATTTGTCATAGCCGGTGGTGAGCTCTATCCTATACCCGGTGGATCCATCGTAGGAATTCCAACTCAAATCGCCCCTTTCATCACAACAAGTTTATTTTCACTATCAGGAAAAATGAGGGCTGCGGCCGATTTCATCCTTCCTCGTTCACAAGAACGTGAAGATCAGTCACTCGGGAGATTCTTTAGAAGGAGAATGGGTGATGAAGTCGTTGACCATTTGATCGAACCTCTCTTAACAGGGATATTCGCCGGGGATATTGATCAATTGAGTTTAATGTCTACATTTCCCCAGCTCTATGAATTAGAACAGAAACATCGAAGTCTCATTGCAGGTATCAAGAAGAGCGGTCAAGACCCTGACACTAAAGAAGGAAACTTCATCACATTCACTGGTGGACTACAATCCCTGATTGATGCAATGGAAGAACGTTTAGATCCAAATACGGTTCACAAAGGCATGAAAGTGACAAATATAGAAAAGGAAGCGGACAATGATTACACCATTACTTTCACGAATGGAGAAAAGCTGGAAGCAGATTGCGTAATCGTCACCACTCCCCATCATGTATTACAATCTATGTTTCCCTCTTATCCATTCTTATCATTTTTAAAGGATATGCCCGCTACATCTGTCGCTACGGTTGCAATGGGCTTCTCACAACAGGCGGTAAAAAAAGACATCGCCGGTACAGAATTTCTCGTATCCCGAAACAGCGATTACTCGTTGACAGCAGGAACGTGGACTCACAAAAAATGGCCACACACGGCCCCTGAAGGCAAGGCATTATTACGATGCTACCTTGGAAAGTCCGGTGATGAAACCATTGTGGATTTATCTGATGACCACATCGAGCAAATCGTCCTGGATGATTTGAGCAAGATCATGGATATTGAAGGACAGCCTGATTTCACGATTGTCACCCGATATAAAAACTCCATGCCTCAATATACGGTCGGCCACCTGGAGCGTATTCAAGATATGCACCATGATGCAGAAGCTCGTCTTCCAGGAATATTCATCGCCGGCAGTTCATATGATGGGCTGAGTATTCCTGACTGCATCGGGCAAGGAGAGAAGGCAGTATCAAAAGTGTTGAATTATTTGAAATGAATGGGACCGCCGGGAGACTGGCGGTCCTTTTAGGTGATGAGGGTCTCTTCCATGCAGGATAATCCCAACTGGCGGGTAATAAAGAACACCTTCCGTTAGAATGTTCGTTTTTACTTCTTAAGGCGGTATCTCGAATGCTGAAGCATCCAGTTCTGTGGAAACGCGGAACCAAGCACCCAGTAGCTCATTCCCCTTAATCCATAATCGTCAAGCACCTTTTGCTTTGCCAGCATGCTTCTTGCATCCTCAAACCAAACCTCATGTTGTTGTCCGGTTTCATCCCAATAAGTGAAGAAGGGGGACTGATATTGGTCGCTGTATTGAATCCTGACCCCGTATTTGCTTGCAAGATCAGTCGCCGCTTGTGGTGAGAGTGTTTTAGCGAAAGTCCCATCCACCCATGGGACCTTCCAGTCACGTCCATACAGCGGGGTTCCCATCATGATTTTCTTACGTGGAATGACTTTTACTGCATAGTCCAGTACTTTTTTGACTTCATTAATGGGAGCGATCGCCCATGGTTTACCGCCTGCCCACCCCCACTCGTAGGTCATAAGAACAACAAAGTCGACAATCTTTCCATGAGCCTCATAATCATGTGCTTCGTACAAAAGTCCTTTTTGATCGCCTTTTATTTTGGGGGCGAGAGCAGTAGACACGGAATAGCCTTTTGGTTTTAATGCCGCCACGGTCCTTTTTAAAAAAGTATTATAATTTTCCCTGTCTTCTGGGTACACGTATTCAAAATCGATATTCAATCCTTTATAGCCTTTCTCTCCCATTTTCTTAAGTATGGAAGAAAGCAAAGTATCTTGAAGGTTCTTGTTTCTTAAAATCGTTGCAACTAAATCAGAGTTGAATTCTCCGTCAACATAGTTGGTCAATACCAATAATGGATCTACATCCTGTTCATAGGCTGCTTTAATTAAACCTTCATCCTTCAATTCCGAAATGGAGCCTTCCTTAGTAATGGAGTGAGTAAAAGGAGCAAGATAAGTAAAATAGACACCCAAACCATATACCTCTGCGATGCCTTCGCTGTCCGTTCTGGTCGTATAAGCATTTACCTCAATCACCGGTTTCGTGTTTGGAATCCGAATCTGTTCATTAGGGTAGATAAGGGAGGGATTAGCGATCGAATTTACGTCTAAAATTTCCTGCAGGGGGACCTTATAATTATAAGAAATGGTATACAGGGTGTCACCGGATCGTACTTTATGAATGAATGACGGCATCACAATCAATTGGCCGACATAAAGCTTGGAAGGATCGGATAGCTGATTAAATGCCTTTAGATCATTTGGGTCGATTTGATATTTTTGACTGATAGAATACAACGTGTCTCCTGGTTGTACGATATACTCCTTTAAAGGTTCAGGAATGAGAAGACATTGTCCGATGACCAGTATATTTGGATTTTTTAGCTGATTGCCATAAGTGATCTGGTTCATATCCACACCGTACTTCGACGCGATGGACCAGAGTGAATCTCCGGTTTTTACTACGTAAATATTCATATGACACCTCCTGTCACATCCTATACCTATAGCCTATTCATAAGGGCTTATTCGATATGTAAAAACGATCGGTGGGAAAATGAAAAAAATACTTGTGGAAAAAATGAAGTTGTGATAGATTTATTTATGTTAATAAAATGACTAAATTACAAAAGTGGTCAAACGGTCAATTAGGGGAGTGAGTGCATGGCGATTGATCGAAAGAAACAAATCCTGGAGGCTGCTACCAATTCATTTTCACTATTTGGCTACAAAGCTACGACAATGGACCAAGTAGCGAAATTAGCAAATGTGGGAAAAGGAACGATCTACACCTTTTTTAAAAATAAGGAAGAATTGTTCGACGAAATTGTTTCATCATTAATCCATGAAATGAAAAGTGAAGCTGAAGAAGTCATCGATCCCCAAGAGGCATTTTCGGAAAATGTCCATCGTGCATTATTTCGTTTGCTCGAATTCCGTAAAGAACATAAACTGACGATTAAGCTTTATCAGGAAGCCCGGGAAATGGGAACACCCGCTGTATCCGAGGTCATTGTTCGCATGGAAAAAGTGGTCATTGAATTTCTCAGTCATCGAATTGAAAAGGCGATTTCCTCTTATGCGATTAAGCCTTGTAATCCGGAAATGACCGCATTCGTTCTGCTTAAGCTATATGTTTCATTGATATTTGATTGGGAACGCACACATGGTCCACTTGAAAAAGATGAAATAGCCAATCTGTTTGAGTTATATCTGATTAAAGGGTTATCAAATTGATCGTTCTTCACTTTCGGCAAGAAATGACCTTTCACATGAAGAAGTCATATGTTTTTTACTCAAAATTGACCGTTTGAGAATATTGGTCAATAGTTCTATTTCGGAAATTATTGGAGGTAAACATGAAGAAATCATTTATTGGTTCAGAATTCAAAGCGATTTTTCGCAACAAGAAGCTGCTCATTCCCATACTAGCCGTGCTCTTTATACCTGTTTTATACAGCGGCATGTTCCTTTGGGCATTCTGGGATCCTTACGAGCAGCTTTCAGACCTTCCTGTCGCGGTTGTCAACAGCGACCAGGGAGCGGAGTTTGACGGAGAGGAGCTGCATATCGGGCAGGATCTCGTGGATAAGTTGAAGGAGAGCGATCAATTCGATTTTCACTTCGTTGATAAAGAGGAAGGATATAAGAATCTGGAAAAGCAGGACTATTACATGCTTGTTGAAATTCCGGAGAACTTCTCTGAAAATGGAACGACATTATTAGAAGATCATCCTCAGAAGCTTTCACTCAAATATGTACCGAATGAGAGCTTTAACTTCTTGTCTGCTCAAATCGGCGATACTGCGATGAAAGAAATCAAAGCAAGCCTTTCGAAGTCGGTATCTGAAACGTATGCCGAAACGATGTTTGATAAAATTCAGGAAATGGGAGATGGTTTCCAGACGGCCAGCGATAAAGCGGGGGAAATCAATAATGGAGCCATTGATCTTTCTCAAGGTGCCAAAAAGCTGAAAGATAATTTAGCGGTCCTTGCTGAAAAGAACGTTGAGATGACAGACGGTGTGGCCAAAACACGCGCAGGTGCCGAGAAGCTGGCTAAAGGCTCAAAAGAACTGTCAGACGGCGTCGGTGTCATGACGGATAAATCACAGCAATTATATAAGGGAACACAAGATGTTCAAACCGGGTTGAACTCTCTTGCTGCCGGAATTGATAAAAGCAAGGCCGGTTTGGAACAGGTGGACGCTGGACTAGATAGTGCCGTGGATAATACCGCAAAATTACAGGCCGGATCTAAATACCTTGCCGATCAGATCGGTGCCTTGAAAGGCGGAGCCGACAGTGCCCAAGCCGGGGCACAACATATCGGAGCAGGAGCAACAAAACTTGAACAAGAATTAGCACCGTTCATGGGGAGCCTTCCTAAAGAAAAACAGGAAGAGTTACAAGCGGCTATAGATGAGATTAAAAACGGTGCTACAGGTCTTGAAACAGGTACAGGTAAATTAAGCACTGGAATTACCGGATTACAAGGTGGAGCAACTGACTTAGCTGATAAAATCGGGAAATTAAACGAAGGTCAGAAGAAACTCCAAGGTGGAGTTGGTCAGCTTGTTGCCGGATCCGCTCAGCTAGATGAAGGCTCTAATCAACTTGTAGCCGGTCAAAACAAAGTAGTGGAAAACTATGGTCTACTAAATGAAAAGCTTGGAGACGTATACCAGGGAACAGTAGGTCTTGCTTCAGGAGCAAATGAACTAAGCTCAGGTCTTAACCAGGTATACGACGGATCTACTAAACTTGCTGACGGTTCCAAGAAGCTAGCCGATGGTTCAACGGAGCTTGCGGATGGAACAACGAAACTATCGGATGGGACAACAGAATATGAAGCGAAATTAAAAGATGCAGCAAAAGAAGCCAACAGTGTCAAACCGAATGATGAAACGTATGACATGATGGCCGGTCCCGTCGATGTGAAAAATGAGAAGATCAATCATGTTCCAAACTACGGAACAGGATTTGCTCCATATTTCTTATCACTTGGACTATTTGTAGGTGCATTATTAATCTCTATTGTGTATCCACTCCGAGAACCATCTGACCGCCCATCAAGCGGAATGAGTTGGTTCCTGGGCAAATTCACTGTGCTTACGTCAGTGGGGATCATCCAATCACTGATTGCAGCAGCCATTTTACTCTTTGGGTTGGGGCTTGAAGTGGAAAGTGTACCATTATTCTTACTTTCTACTATTATAACGAGTCTTACCTTCCTGGCATTGATTCAGATGCTGGTTACAATCCTTGGTGATCCGGGACGATTTGTCGCCATCATCATTTTGATCCTGCAATTGACAACGAGTGCAGGTACATTCCCACTCGAATTAATTCCGACTGCACTGCAACCAATCAGTGCACTGTTACCGATGACCTATTCGGTTTCAGCGTTCAAAGCGGTCATCTCAAGCGGGGACTTTGCCTTCATGTGGCAAAACCTCTTCATCCTACTGGGATACTTCATTTTCTTCGTCGCATTGACGGCAGTGTTCTTTGTAGGGCTGTTCAAGAAACAATATACAAAAACAGTAGAAGCGTAAGGAAAAAAATGGTAGATGTCACACACATCTACCGTTTTTTCTTCATAAAATGGACAAACCTTCGGTAAACATAACCGTGTATACTAATGGTTGAGTGGTACATAATGGTGATACAGTGAAAATTGCTTAAAGGAGGTTCGGTTATGAAAAAATTAAGTTTGTTTATGCTCGTAGGTTTTCTTGCGTTATTATTCGCTGCATGCGGTAATTCAAATGAAGATAACGGAGCAAAAGACGATGAGAAATTAGAAGCAATCGAGGCAAAGTTAGATGTACCCGAGAAGGGAGAAAAAGGTGAAACCATTTCTCTTTCCACCAAGGTCACACAAGGTGATGAGAACGTTAAGGATGCTGGTGAAGTGAAATATGAGATTTGGAAAAACGATCATAAAGAAGAAAGTGAAATGATTGAAGCGAAGCATGACAAGGACGGGGTATACAAAGCAGAAAAGACGTTTGAAGAAGACGGCATGTATACCGTACAGGTTCATGTGACGGCAAGGGACATGCACACGATGCCAAAGACAGAGATTGCGATTGGTAATGTAGAAGAAGGGGAGCATGAGGAAGCAGGAGAGGATCACCATCATGGCGACCATGAAAGTACTGTATCTATTCATCTCATGAAGCCGGACAGTATTAAAGCTGGAGAAGAAGCGGACATGATGGTACATGTTGAAAATGAAGAAGCTCCACTGGAAGATGCCAATGTACGCTTTGAAATTTATCAGGACGGTCAGGAGAAACATGAGTGGGTGGATCTGACTCCTGGTGAAGCCGGAGAATATAGCGGTTCCTATGCATTCCCGGAAAAAGGTTCTTATAATGTACAGGTTCATGTAACCAAAGGAGAAGACATTCACGAACACACAATGGAAACAGTCGAAGTACAATAAACATAAAAAGGATGCCATCAACCTGGATGGCATCCTTTTTATTACCCCTTCATTCTTAGTATTCGTAGTCAGTCGTACATTTCTCGCAATAAATGCCGTAGCATTCATGCTGCTCCTCAATTGTATCTCCACATTGTGCACAAGACTTAGGCGGCAAATTTCGAAAGAACTCAACGATATTTTTTACCATGTTCATCACCCTCCGTAAATTTGTTTTCACCCATCAATTGTTCGTGTTATATAACTGATGTGTTAATTTATTTTATTGTATTATAACAGTATGAGTTTCGTCAACGATTAATTCTAAAATGGGCGAAAAAAATGAAAAAATAGGCACAATGAAGTATAGTAGGGATACATACTATTGTGAAAGGCGAGGATCGTAATGAAGCTAACCGTCATTGGCCAATGGGGCGGCTATCCAAAGGCAGGAGAAGCAAGCACAGGGTATTTACTCCAGCATAATGGCTTTAAAATGCTGATAGACTGTGGCAGTGGTGTACTATCCCATCTGCAACAACACGTAGAGGCTACGGATCTGGATGCAGTCCTTCTGTCCCACTATCACCCAGATCACGTAGCAGATATCGGTGTACTACAACACGCATTATTGATTCAATACTTCCTTGGGAAAAATAACGGTACATTACCGGTATATGCCCATAAAGAAGATCAACAGGGTTTTGAAACGATTACATACAAAGATTTGATGAAAGCTCATGAATATAAGGAAGGTACTTCATTATCGGTTGGCCCGTTCACGGTAACTTTTGTAAAGACCAAGCATCCTGTTCCATGCTATGGAATGAGAATTGAAGCGGACGGCAAAGCCCTGTTTTATACAGCGGATTCTGCCTTTAGAGAAGAATTTGTTTCCTTTGGACAGGACGCTGATGTGCTTCTGTGTGAATGTAATTTTTATGGAGGGATGGATGCCTCGAATGCTGGTCATATGACGAGTCTCGACGCGGGAAATCTTGCACAGAAATCCAATGCTGGAAAGCTCATTCTCACTCACTTACCGCATTTTGGAGAACTGGAGCAGCTGGTAACGGAAGCAAAAACCCTTTATAAGGGCGACGTGCTATTAGCGGAAAAAGATATGGAAGTAGATATTTAGGAGGAAGAAAGATGTTATTTATCGATAATAAAGGAATTACGGATCCAAGGATCAATCTTGCTATTGAAGAATATGCGCTGAAAAACTTAGATATTAATGAGAGTTATTTATTATTTTATATCAATGAGCCTTCGATCATCATCGGGAAAAATCAAAACACGATTGAGGAAATCAATACGGACTATGTGGAGAAGCAAGGTCTTCATGTCGTCCGCCGTCTATCTGGTGGAGGAGCGGTTTATCATGACTTAGGGAATCTGAACTTCAGCTTTATCACGAAGGATGATGGAGAAAGCTTTCACAACTTTAAGAAATTCACTGAGCCTGTTGTAACAGCCCTTCACAAACTTGGGGTGAAGGCTGAGCTTAGCGGACGTAACGATATTATGGCAGAAGGCAGGAAGATCTCCGGAAACGCCCAGTTCTCCACTAAGGGGCGGATGTTCAGCCATGGAACGCTCCTGTTCGATTCCGAAATGGAAAACGTCGTATCAGCTCTTCGGGTGAAAAAGGACAAGATTGAATCTAAAGGGATTAAATCCATCCGCAGCCGTGTGGCCAACATTTCTGAATTTCTTTCAGAAAAAATGACGATAGAAGAGTTCCGCTCGACCCTTCTGAATTATATTTTCGACGGAAGTGACGTAGAAGAATATGTCCTGACGGAAGAAGACTGGAAGAACATCCATGAGCTTTCCAAGGAACGTTATCAGAACTGGGATTGGAACTATGGTAAATCACCAAAATTCAATCTTCAGCATTCCCACCGCTTCCCGGTCGGATCCATCGATGTCCGTCTGGAAGTAAACAAAGGGAAAATCGATAACTGTAAGATCTTCGGTGATTTCTTCGGGGTAGGGAATGTAGAGGATATCGAAGAAAAGTTGACAGGCACCCGTTATGAGCGAAAAGACATTGCAGGAGCTCTGGAAGGTGTCGATATACAGCACTATTTTGGGAATGTGACGAAGGATGAATTTGTGGATTTGGTGTACTAGAATAAATGGAAGAACCGTCCAAATTGGGCGGTTTTTTTACGGCAAGATACTTGTATTAATACTTTTCTTTATATAGAATATATTTTGAATACTTTTAATAATTTGATGAATGACCATTCATTCAGTTTATCGAAAAGGGGAGGGATACAATTGAATATTGCAACAGTGTTAGATCAAATCGCTCAAGAGAAAGCAGATAAAACGGCCTATCATTTTCTGAATACCTCAAGTACATACGGGGAGTTGAATGGTGCCGTATCGAAATTTGCCAGTGGCTTAGAGCAATTGGGTCTGAAAAAAGGGGATCATGTCGCACTTGTATTAGGGAATTCACCGCATTTCGTCATTGGATTATATGGTGCCTTGCGCCTGGGATTGAAGGTCATTCCAATTAATCCGATCTATACACCGGATGAAATTGGCTACATCCTGAAAAATGGGGATGTGAAAGCGATCGTCACATTAGATCTATTAGTACCATTGATTGAAAAGATGCAGCACCTATTAACGGATGTGGAGCATTTCATTTTGTGTGAATCAGGGGATGAACGAGCAAAGGGAATTGACCTTGAGAAGATTTCTCTCGCTTATCCTAAAATGAAATCGTTTACAAGTGTGCTTGGAAAAGGAGATCCTGAATACAAAGGAGAGACTGTCGATGAAAATGAAGTAGCCATCATCCTCTATACTTCAGGAACGACTGGAAAGCCGAAAGGCGCCATGCTTACACACAAGAATATTTACTCCAATGCAACGGATGTAGGAAGTTACCTGAAAATGAATGAAAACGATACCGTCATTACGGCACTTCCGATGTTCCATGTTTTCTGTTTGACGGTAGTATTGAATGCACCGCTTTTAAGAGGAGCGACTTTGTTAATCGTTCCCCGTTTCAGCCCTAAGGCCATTTTTGAATTGTCGAAGTATCATCAACCAACCGTATTTGCGGGAGTTCCGACTATGTACAACTTCCTGTTTCAGTATCCTGAAGGAAATCCAGAAGATTTATCATCTCTCCGACTCTGTATCTCAGGTGGGGCTTCCTTACCGGTTGCCTTACTGAAAAACTTTGAGAAGAAATTCAATGTCATGGTTTCTGAAGGGTACGGTTTATCCGAAGCATCACCTGTCACCTGCTTCAATCCGCTTGATCGACCCAGAAAGCCCGGATCCATCGGAACATCGATCATGAACCTGGAAAACAAGGTTGTCGATGAAATGGGAGAAGAAGTTCCTGTAGGACAGGTCGGTGAATTGATCGTCAGAGGTCCCAATGTGATGAAGGGTTATTACAAGATGGAAGAAGAAACAGCCGCAACCATTCGTGACGGATGGTTATATACGGGTGACCTGGCCCGCATGGATGAAGAAGGATATTTCTATATTGTAGATCGCAAGAAAGAGCTGATTATTGTTGGGGGATACAATGTTTATCCACGGGAGGTCGAAGAAGTGCTGTACAATCATCCCGGTATCGTGGAAGCAGCCGTCATCGGAGTCCCGCACCCTGAATTGGGTGAAGCCGTTAGCAGCTATGTTGTGAAAAGCGATCCCTCCTTAACCGAACAAGATGTGCTGGAGTATTGTAAGGAGCACCTTGCCAAGTACAAGCTTCCGGCTTCCATCGAGTTCCTGGATGAACTACCGAAAAACACAACAGGAAAAATCCTACGAAGAGCACTGAAAGAGCAAGTACTGCAATCATAAAAAAGAAGATGTTCAGTGAAATCACTGAGCATCTTTTTTTATTTACTTCATTGCTTTACTGGCCTGTAAAAGCTTTGATTCACCTTTTTCCCACGTCTCGACCTGTTCAATTGCCTGCTCAGGAGTGAATCCCTGACCGACCAAAACACCCGATAAGATGAATTCCTGGAATAGGTGGGTCAGGTTGATGCCTTCTTCCACTTCCGATAAGGCACGTGTTACGAGAGGCTGAATATAGTCAACCCATTGATCGGGAAGGCTTTTTGTTTCACGGTAGTAAGGATTCACGTCCTGCTGATGTTGGAAGTAAGGGTACTGATTATAAGGATGATACATATGATCATACAGCTCCTTTATGGGTAGATGTCACGAATAGTCTATGCATTCACGCAGGAAGTGTTCAGACCTTTTAAAAAATGAAAGGGTTTTCTCGGTTTGTGTCGAATCTTACATAAGGAGGAATCACTTAAGGCAAAGGGGAGAACAAACATGGAATCCATTTTACTAGAACAGAAAGGAAACGTTGCAACAGTCACCATCAACCGACCGGATGCAATGAATGCCTTTAATTATGATACACTGAACGAGCTTCAGCAAGTAGTAGAAGCACTTCGGATCAACCCTGACGTCCGGGTTGTCATCTTTACAGGAAGCGGGGAAAAAGCCTTCTCAGTCGGAGCGGATTTGAAGGAACGCAAAACCTTGACGGAACAGCAGGTCATCCGCAACGTCTACAAGATCGGAGAAGTCTTCCAATCAGTCGCGACCCTTCCGCAACCAACCATCGCTGCCATGAATGGCTATGCATTTGGCGGGGGAATGGAATTGGCTCTTGCATGCGACTTCCGGATAGCTGTTTCAGGTACAACAATGGGGCTGACAGAAACAAGCCTTGCCATCATCCCGGGAGCTGGAGGAACCCAGCGTTTGCCGAGATTAGTAGGGGAATCCAAAGCATTGGAACTGATTCTGACGGCTAAAAGACTATCTTCCGAAGAAGCGCTCCAAATCGGGCTGGTTACAAGAGTAGCAGAGAAAGAGAATTTCTTGAATGAGGTTCATTCATTTGTGGAACCGATGCTTGCAAACGGTCCGGTTGCCCTGCAGCAGGCGAAGTTTGCCGTGAAGAACGGCATGAACGTGGATCTGCAGACCGGGTTGCAGATTGAGAGAAAAGCATACGAAATCACGATTCCCACAGAAGATCGGGTGGAGGCTTTATTGGCATTCAGTCAGAAGAGAAAGCCGGAGTTTAAGGGGAAGTGAAGAAAACATAGGATTCAGTCTGTGTTCTGTGTTGGAGATCTGCTAGTGGAGCGGTTTGGCTCTGGTGGCGGGTCTTTTTTATGTGGATTGGTGGGAGAATTTCATTTTTGAAAATATATGGTCAGATTTGAAAATAAACATGAGGTTTTTGAAAATAAAATCGTAGTTTTAAAAATAAAAGTGTCAGTTTTGAAAATAAACGTTTCATCCACAGTTTATTATGAAGGTGATCTTTTTAATGAAAAGATTTTTGGAAGGAGATACGATATGATCCAAACCTCTCTGCAATTAAAAGCAAAAAAGACATTACAATGGACAACCAATACCATTCCACCTTTGAAAGAAGATGAAATTCTAATTAAAACCCTTGCAGGAGCCATCAGCATCGGGGCGGAGCTTCCTCAATACAATGAAAATGACCCTACCGAACCTTTCCCGTCTTATCCAAAAGAAACCGGTTATGAAAGTTTTGGGGAAGTGGTGGCAATCGGGGAAGCAGTCGAGGGATTCAAAATTGGTGACCGGGCTGTGGCGTTTTTCGGACATAAGGATTACGGAATCGTGAAAGAAAGCAAAGCCATCTTCGTTCCAAAAGGGATCGGCCATCAAGCCGCGTTGCTCGTGATCCTTTCTTGTGATGCAGCAAAAGGGGTCCGCAAATTGAATCCGAAAGAAAACAATCGAGTGCTGGTGACAGGGTCCGGAACGATGGGGCTATTGACAGTCTATTATTTGAAAGAGTATTTGAACGTTCGTCAGATTGATATGTTAGAACCCCACCATGCTAGAGGCGAAATCGCAAGAAAGTTGGGGGTGAAAACCGTCTTTGAAAATCCAAGTGACTGCCCGGCTGACTTCTATGATTATGGATTAGAGTGCTCGGGTTTTAATCACGCATTCAAGACACTCCAGCAGGCGCTGAAGCATGAAGGTGAAATGTGCATATTATCCGATGGGAATAAGGAATCGTTTCAATTGCAACCTGACTTTTATCGAAAAGAGCTTAGGATTGTGGGTTCCAGTGATGGATGGGATTATAAACAGCATGCAAAATGGTATTTCGGTCAAATGAAAGAACAAGATTCAGGCTTACGTGAACTGTTTGAGAAAACGATCCACTTTGAAGAACTTCCCGAGTGTTTCGAAGAGTTGGCTACAGGAAGCAGTTCTCCCATTAAGGTCCTAGTGAACTATTGTTAATATCCGCTCAATGGAGGTTCCACACGGAGCCTCTTTACTTTTGCGGGCATACTAATAAACCAAAAATCATGTAAAATATACAATAATACTAATCTATTCTGGAGTGACTTCCATGAAAAAGAAAAAGCTAAGCACCATCATCATTCTTTTTGTCTGTGTTGTGGTTCTCATTTCCCTTGCGATAACGGACTTGCTCATTTCAAGGACGATCAATGACAATATTGAAGCAAATATTGAAGAAAAAGCGAAGATCGTATCCAGGACGGTAGCTCACTCGAACATTGTGAAGAGTGGTCTCAAGAATAAAGGTGATGAAGATCGTATACAAGAATACACCATGGACATTCAGGATTCAGCTGAGGTACTGTTTGTGGTGGTGATGGATATGGATGGCATAAGAAAATCCCATCCAAATCCCGAGCGAATAGGCGAACACTTTGTCGGTGGGGATGAAAAAGATGTATTGAAAGGCAAAGAAAGCTTGTCCATTTCTGAAGGGACGTTGGGCAAGTCTGTCAGGGCATTCACTCCTGTTTATAATGAAGAAAACGTACAGATAGGAGCTGTGTCTGTAGGGATTTCCCTGAATAGTGTAGAGGAGGCCCTGGATCAAAGTCACTCAAATATCTTATTGGGATCGATCATCGGGATCGTGGTGGGAATCATCGGCGCAATTATCATTGCAAGATACATAAAGAAAATTCTATTCGGGCTCGAGCCCTTTGCCATTGCGAAAATCCTGGAGGAACGGAATACCATGCTTCAGTCGGTTCATGAAGGGGTGGTGGCTGTGAATAAGGATACCACTATATCCCTGGTCAATAAATCAGCATTGAAAATCTTCGACAGAGCAGGTTTGAGCTCTGACCCGATAGGGATGCCCATTAAGGAATACATGCCCCATACAAGGCTTGAACGGGTCATGGAGACGGGGATATCGGAGCTTGATGAGGAACAGACCATTAATGGGGTTTCCATACTTGTAAACCGTGTTCCGTTAATCGTAGATAATGAAGTAGTCGGAGCCATCTCTACTTTCCGCGATAAGACGGAAGTCAATCGATTAGCGGAACAGCTGACCGGTGTGAAATCGTATGCAGAATCACTCCGGGCGCAGTCCCATGAATTCATGAATAAGCTGCATGTAATCCTTGGGTTGGTGAAAATGCAGGATTACAGCCATTTAGGCCGATATGTGAAGGAGCTTGTTTCCCTGCGTGTCGATGAAGTAAGCATGGTGACGTCGAAAGTGAAAGACCCTGTTCTTGCCGGCTTTATCATGGGGAAATTAAGCTATGCCAGAGAAAAGAACGTATCGTTAACCATTGAATGCCATGACCTCATTCCAGAACCCGAGGACCCTGACGTGACCCATGAGATGATTACCGTAATCGGAAACCTTTTGGATAATAGTATTGAAGCAACCATGGGTCGAGATGAAAAGGAAGTACTCATGGAGTTATTTTACAAAGAAGATCAGTTTGAAATGATCGTCACCGATACTGGAGTAGGAATACCGGATGATATAGTCTCAGATCTTTGCACCAAAGGATTATCTTCCAAGGGGGAAGGACGGGGGTACGGTCTTTTCCTGGTGAAAGAGAGCATCGGTAAGTTGAATGGTAACCTTCATGTTGAATCCAAGGTTGGTTCAGGAACGACGATGATTGTCCAGGCTTCATATAAGGAGGGGAAGAAGAATGATTAATGTATTGATCGTTGAGGATGATCCGATGGTGGCCCGATTTAATCAAAGGTATCTGGAAGAAATCAAAGGGTTTCACTTAATCGGGATTACGGATTCGATTGAAGATGCCATGGTGGAATTAAAGAAGTGTAGGATTGACCTGATTTTATTGGATGTATATTTGCCCGGAGAGTATACAGGTATGGACTTGTTGGAGCAAATTCGCATGGAGCAGAGGGAGACTGACGTCATCCTCATCACAGCGGCATCAGAAGTCAATCATATTCAAAACGCCCTCCGTATGGGAGTGGTGGATTATTTAATCAAACCTTTTGAGTTTGAACGGTTTAAAAAAGCATTGACCTCTTATCGTGAGAGTAATCTCATGCTTCAAAAGCACTCTACCATCGGCCAAGGGGAACTTGATTTAGTTTTACTGAGAGATGTGCAAGAAACCGGGGATAAGGTGCCCCTTCCTAAAGGGTTGACGAGAAGGACATTAGCGTCTATTTACGAAGAGATTGTGAGTTTCAAAGAAGAGTCGTTTTCAACAGATGATATGGCAGACGTGATGTCCATTTCACGGGTGTCGATCAGAAAGTATCTCAGGTTTCTGAAAGAGCTCTGCGTCGTGGATGAAACCTTGATTTATGGGATCGGAAGGCCAGTCTATCAGTATACGTTGAATAAAAAGAATATCGGGAGAATGGAACGTTATTTATAAGCAGCTTACCCGGCTGCTTTTTTTAATTTCAAAAAACAAACAATAGTTTCATAATCTTTGAATTGATAGAACGGTTTCATAAAATGGGGATACAGTGTAAGCGGTTGCTAAATGATGGTTTGAAGGTAAGATGATAACGATAAAGGGGATGAAAAAGATGGGACAAGCAGCGTCAACACTCTCATATAAGAATGAGGAAACGAAAGAGAACGTGAGTCTTGCGAAAGAACACTCTCTACAGATTTTTAATGTGCCGATCCTTTGGTTTCTGGCCTTTACAGGGATAACACTTGTCAGCTTGTATACGGGAAACCTTCCTGGAGGGATGATCGGGAGTCTTCTCGTCATGATGGTTCTTGGTGAATTATTTGGATGGGTAGGGGACCGTACGCCGATTGTGAAAACCTTCCTCGGAGGTGGAGCAATCATTGCTATATTCGGATCTGCCTTTATGGTCTATTCCGGTTTGCTTCCTGAAGCTGCGGTTACGTCCATGACAGACTTTATGAAACCAGGTGGATTTTTGAATTTCTATATTGCTGCTTTAATCACCGGCAGTATTTTAGGAATGAATTCAAAGGTTTTGGTTAAAGTGGGACTGCGCTATTTCCTGCCGATTATTGGGGCGGTAGCGGGGGCAGTGATCATAGCGGGAGCATTCGGTTCTTTTGTAGGATTTACCCTTAAAGAAGCCATTCTTGTCATTACGATGCCGATCATGGGAGGAGGAATGGGGGCCGGAGCGGTTCCCATGAGTCAAATCTATTCCGAAATGATGGGGAATGATCCGAGCTATTATATTTCCATGCTTGTACCTGCCCTTGCATTAGGGAACGTATTTGCCATCATTTTAGCGTCCGTTCTTGATATTATCGGCAAAAAGGTACCTTCATTAAGTGGAAACGGTCAACTGATGAAAGGATTTACTTATGAGAAAACAAAGCAGAAGTATAACATTGAAAAGATGGGAGTAGGATTACTCGCTGCTCTTACATTCTTTACAGTGGGTACGTTGCTTGGTTCCGTTCTTCCTCTTCATCCCTACGCCATCATGATCATTCTCGTGGCAATTGCAAAGATTTCAAATATCATTCCTCAGAATGTAGTAGACGGAGCAAGTCAGTGGTATCAGTTTGTCGCAAGTAACTGGACCTTTGCCTTGTTATTCGGGATCGGGGTCGCTTACACGGATTTAAATACGGTTCTTGAAGCACTGACCCTCCAATATATCCTTACTGTGTTTGGGGTGGTTTTAGGAGCGATCATCGGTGCGGCCATCCTTGGAAAACTTGTTGGTTTCTATCCTATCGAAGCAGCGATCACGGCGGGACTGTGCATGGCGAATATGGGAGGAACAGGGGATGTGGCCGTTTTGTCCGCCTCCAAACGAATGGAGCTTATGCCATTCGCCCAGATTTCTTCGCGGCTTGGTGGTGCATTGATCCTGCTCCTGGCCGGATTGATTATTCCATTGTTGTAAATATGGTACACTGAGGCTTGGCTCTTTTAGTCAAGCCTCTCTTTTATTTTAATAGATTGTTGGTGACATAATATGGACGTAATATTCATCGTACTTCCTGCATTATTAGTCTTTTTGGTTGGTTTCATCGGACAGAAGAAGCTTGGATTCGAGATTAACTCGATATCCAAGATGGCGATTTATCTGATGTATCCATTCCTCGCATTCAAGACCTTTTACGAAAATGAACTGAATATGGATTATCTGTATATTTTTCTTTTTTGTATCGCCCTTTGTGTAATATTGATTCTTTCTATTAAAATTGTAGCCGGAATCAGGAATTATTCAAAACAGAAAACATCGGCTATGATCCTTTCCGGTGTATTCATGAACTCAGGTAATTATGGTGTACCTATCATCCTGTTCGGGTTCGGGGAGCTCGGTTTTCGCTATGCTGTCATCATGATGGTGATTCAATCATTCCTTATGAATACAATCGGATTATATTATGCTATCAGCGGAAGCAGCAAGACGAGGGACTCAAAGGATATATGGATGAAGATCGTCAAAATGCCGATCCTGCATGGAGCGGTTATCGGACTTGCCTTTCAGGTTTTGAATCTTAAGGTTCCTTTGTTCTTAAATCAAACCATCGACCTGGTTTCTCAAGCGACGATTCCTACGATCATGGTGGTTCTCGGGATGCAGCTGGCGACTCTTGGAGGCAAGAAGGTGGAGAGGAGTGCTCTTTCGTTTATCGTGATCATGCGTATGGTGGCATCACCCATCCTGGCGTTGGCGATCGTATCTATACTGCCGATTTCCCCGACCTTGAGTTCGATCCTCATTATCCTGGCCAGTATGCCGACTGCTGCGAATACGACGATGTTTTCCCTCCAGTTCAATACAGAGCCTGATTTGGTATCTGCAAGTACTTTGGTGACGACCATTTTGAGTATTGTGACAATCCCGATCATGCTGGCACTTGTTTCATGATAGTAAACTCTGCATCACGCAAAAACATGAGTGGGAACTCCTTGTTCCCACTCATGTTTTGCCTAGAAGTACTTTAATTCCTGTTTCAGAAAAGCACGGCGTTCTTCAATAAACTTGAAAATGAATGAGGGCTCCTTGTCATATAGGTCTATGTCTTTCTGAAAATGAGGATCCATAAGGATATAAGGTCTTAAGGAAGAATGTAAGTTCATCACTTTATCCTCAAAGTATTCAACCTTAAACTTCGTTTCAAGAATTTCTTCTACTATTTCCTTATACAATTTTCTGTATCGGGACCGTTTCATAAGCTGTGAGGTCAGTCTGTTTTTTGTCTTACCGGTGATCGGCACATAATCGTATTCCATCATTTCCCCATTCACTCTTCTCCCGAACGTTGCATCGTAATCCCAAGGAATGATGGAAAAGAGGTGATCCTCACTGTTGAGATACAACGCGTAATTATGGGTGAATCCATCATTATTCATCGTGCAAACAGCCCCAGCAAGCCACTTCAAATAGTTTTCGATGTTTAAGAGTTTTGGTATATCGTAAGGAGCTGTGTTGATACTCCTTATGAAATGGATGAGATGATGGTCATCCTGCATTTTTCCGAGTTTCCGCTGATAGCCTGATGTAAGCCCTCTTTTTCTCTTAGTGGAAAAATTCGCTTTGTCACTCACAGCATAATAAATTGTCCCAGGTGGAAGATTCCTTTTACTTAAATACATATCATCCACCGACTCGAGCTGAAGGTATAAACCGAGTGGTTCCCCATCCTGTGTTAAGAGTACATGCTGACTATTTGGAGTGAGAATCCCCAAATCCCTGATGAAATCCAGGGAGAGTTTGTTTCTAAAGTGGGAGGGATCGTATACTTCAGCATTCAGATGGATCTCTGATGACCCGTCCCATTCCCTTGGCTTCTCAAATTCTACATGATATGACTTTTTCTCCAATTCCCTTGTATAGGATCCCCTGTACCGGATATGGACGTCATACATGGAGTTTTCTATTTGTAGACGGGCTGGAACAGATGCACTACTCCATACATCCCTTTCCAAATCCCGTAAATCAGCATGATTGAATTGGAGGTCAAACGAGGGTAAGGAAGGTGTCATGGTCATTTTTTCTCCTCTCCATTTTGGTAAAGATGTAATAGTATACGGGCGGGCTTCAGCGTTTGACACGATATGGATAAAGAAAAAAAGCTGTCACGGAATGGAGCCCCATCCCGTAACAGCTTTTTTGATTCTATATTATTCTTCCCCGTAATAAATAACCATTTGGCACACAGCCTCTTGATCCGATTCATTAGAATATTCATGCCCCGAGTCAGCTGCGAAGCGAATCGAGCTTCCTGCCGGTAATTCATATTTTTCTTCAGCCAATTTGAGGACGATATCTCCTGATAGCACCGTGATGTATTCTTCAACACCCTTTGTATGTCCCTCATTCAAATAAACACATCCTGGCTTCATCTCTACCCGGTAGCTTTCCCATTTTTTTAATGGATCGAAAGGGAAGATGGGGTATACGATATAATTTCCATCATCTTCAAGTACGGGCTGTACGTCTTCATAGTGAATAATGGATACTTGATTGCTCGGTTTTTCAATCAGGGAAGAGAAGGAAACCTTCAAGCCATTGGCAATTTTCCAGAGTATCGCAACAGTGGGATTCGAATCCCCTCGTTCAATTTGGCCGATCATGGCCTTGCTTACCCCGGTCCGTTCAGCCATTTGTTCAAGGCTGAATCCTCTCTCTCTCCGTATTTTTCTAATATTGTCTCCAATTTGTATCGGGAAATGTTCCATGCTCAAAACTCCTCTTGTATACTATAGCGTCCATATGTATAATATAATAAATTATCAAAAAATTAAAATAGTAATGACTTCTATTATAAAGGATGTGAGAGGATGGAGGCACTTCTTTCTACAAAAAAAATGAGTGATTTTCGTCTTGGCCTGCAAGGTGGTCTAAGTATAGCCATCGGATACATGCCAGTTGCCTTGACATTTGGCTTATTGGCTCGGACAACGGGGCTTACGGTAATGGAGACGCTCTTGATGAGCATGCTCGTGTTCGCCGGGGCTTCCCAGTACATATCATTGAGTCTGATAGCGGTCGGTACCGGGATTATTGAGATCATTCTCACAACGTTCATCGTCAATATCCGCCACTTTCTCATGTCTGCTTCGTTAAGTGAGAAGCTTGAGGAAGACCGTTTGTTTAAAAAACTTTTCTACGCGTTTGGCATTACGGATGAAACGTTTACGGTCATCAGTGTCAAAGAAGGGACCGTACGGACAGGGTTCGCCGTAGGAGTCATGCTCATATCCTACGGGAGCTGGGTCGTGAACTCCGGGGTGGGATATTTCATCGGAGAGATACTCCCGGAATTCCTTCAGGCCAGCATGACGATCGCTCTGTATGCCATGTTTGTCGGTCTCCTCGTTCCTTCCATGAAAAAGAGCGTCAAGGTCACGTTTTTGGCAGTGGTGGCAGGTGCGCTGAATAGCATTCTCCTGTTTACCACGAATCTTTCAAACGGCTGGTCAATCGTGACAGCTACGATGGTTTCAGCCGTTATCGTCGAGGTAGTGGACATGATGAAGAGAGGAGGAAGAGCGGATGGATAGTGCGATCGTATGGATGATTATAGGGATGGCCATTGTCACCTACATCCCCAGAATGCTACCTTTCCTCGTATTTAAAGGGAAAGAACTGCCCCCGTTTCTCCAAGGAGTTTTGCGGAATGTCCCATTTGCCGTTCTGGGTGCGTTGATCTTTCCGAGCATATTATTGATTCAAGAGGGGAACCTGTTGTTTGGTGTGGTTGGGACGGTTGCTGCCTTTGGGATTGCATTTTTTGGAGCCAATGTCATCCTTGTTGTGATCGGGGCGATTTCTGTTCTGTCTTTGTATTCAGTCTTCATCATGTAGAAGGTTATTGGTCACGATCTGATCGTGGCTTTTTTTATTGGGCATGGATCGTATTTTTCGGAACGGCAGATAATTTTAAAAAATGGCCGATAAAATTCTATTCGGGCAGATATAATGAAGATATGGAAGATAAATTGAAATGGTGGAATGCACATCACCAGAAAGGCAGATAAACGATTTTCCCTGTACGAACCGCACCATTTCATTCACCGCCCGTGTTTAGGTTCTAAAAGTTTGGACAGGGTATTACATATAGTAATGAAGACGAGAAGGGAGGAACTATGTTGGCTAAAAAATGGGCGCTCAGATCGATATTGGCTTATTTACTATTAGGCTTATTTTTATATGTGTACTTATTTTTTCTGGCGGATTCCACTTTACCTGAAATGTATAAGGGTAGCAGTGCAGATCCGGCCACTTTTATGAATGATAAAGAAATCATGTTGAGTGAGGACTTTTCTAAAATCAAGAATCTTTTGTTCTTTCTTTCCACTCCATATGAATGGCTTTTTTATTTCTTGATTCTGATTCTCGGTGTTTCACGGGTGTTTGAGAAATGGGCGAGGGGGACGGTGAAGAACGGATTCCTTCAAACGGCCATTTACTTGTTCTGGTTATCGATCGCTTCATTTATCGCGATTTTTCCACTACAGTATATTTCCTATAAGATCTCAAAGAGCTACAATATATCCACCCAGACGTTCTCGATGTGGATGAAAGATGAAATCACGGATTTTTGGGTGAATTATCTGCTCATGTTCATCATCGTATCGGTCCTGTATGCCCTGATGAAACGGTTTAAAGAGCGATGGTGGCTTGCTGCCTGGGCTTTATCTGTGCCATTCACGATTTTCATGATGTTTGTACAGCCTGTGCTGATCGATCCTCTGTACAATGATTTTTATCCATTGAAGGATAAAGCGTTGGAGGAACAGATCCTGACTCTTGCAGATAGAGCCGATATCCCTGCAAACCATGTGTTTGAAGTCGATATGTCGGAAAAGACCAATTCACTTAATGCTTACGTCACAGGGGTCGGCTCCAATTCAAGAATCGTCCTTTGGGATACGACCCTTGAAAAATTGACAGACGAAGAAATCCTTTTCGTCATGGCCCATGAAATGGCTCATTACGTAGAGAAGCACATTTATATAGGAATCGGGATCTATCTCGTTCTCTCTTTCTTTGGACTGTTCTTGACGTCCAAGCTGATGAGGGGAATTGTTGCAAACCATAAAGATAATCTCAAAGTATCAAAGGTCTCGAACCTCAGCTCCTTACCATTATTCTTGATGATCACATCTATGCTGTTGTTCACGATCAGCCCCTTAAGCAACTGGATTTCCCGTTACCAAGAGACGAGGGCAGATCGATATGCCATCGAAATGACTAGCGACAAGGAAGCGGCCATTTCTTCTTTCCAGAAGTTATCGAAGGTTGGATTATCGCAAGTAAATCCTCCACTTTTAGTAAAGATCTTCCGATATGGACACCCGACAATGCTTGAACGATTGTCCATGCTTGAACAATATGAGGCGGAGAAAAAAGAGGAGTAAAGAGAAAAGAGGCTGGGACAAAAGTGATTTAGTTAAAGTAAAATCCGAACGATTTTCGAACTTCTTTTATGAAATTCGAAATCGTTCGGATTTTTAATTGGAAAAAGTTACATATTTTTAATATATATGGTAATATAAGTAACAATAAAATAATCTGAATTTTTTGTCATAGAGGAGCTGATGGAATGGAAGTAATGATACAAAGTAAATGGCTGTTGTTATGTAGTAGATTTGCTTTCACTATGCTAGCACTGTTAGGGTTACCATTTTTAAGTTATCTTAAAACGGGTCGGCCCATCATGGAATGGTCTTTGATTATTGGGATATTAGTTACGTTGATCATCATCTATGTAAACGGAGATGGTTATATGTCTCAAAGGGGCAAGTATATGATAAAAGAAAAAAAGAAACAATTTTATCATTCGATTTCATTTTGGACAGCTTTAATTTATACCATGGTAGCATTCTATTTAACAATGAAAGCTTACGGGAATTTTTTATTTTAAATCCTTGAAGCGAATATGAAGAAAAAGGCCTGGTCACATTTTGGTGACTAGGCCTTTTCCCTTTTACTGATGACAAGGTTTTTCGCTTTTTCCGTCATATAGGCGAAGATGACATCTTTATGATGCAGGTTCGAGTTGGTTAACTGCGTTTCCAGCCATTCTTTTGACTTTCCCAGAAGTTGAAGATTCCGGGCTTGAATCTTCCCGTCGACAATGACTGAAATCGGGAGTCCTTCGTCGTCGATGTTTAAATTGAGGTGCTGAACGGTAACAGGTGTATTTTCTACCTTGGGGATGACGCTTACTTCACCGATGGGTTCGAGCATGGCATAGTCTACATCTGAAATCTTAGGGTAGCCCTGGGACCTGAGGATGGACGTTAATTGAATAAGAGAGATCTTGGATTTCTCGAGATTATCCTCCAGTATTTCGCCATCCTTTATCAACAAAGTCGGTTCTCCAAGAAAGAAGCGGTTTCCCCATTGACTCAATGTCATGAATGAGAAGAGTACGTGGAGGCCGACAAGAAAGACAAGGGCTGTGATGGTCGGCCAGAATTTGGTTGAGATCAATGGCTCGGATGCGATCGTACCTACGATGATGATGGCTACCAGGTCGTAGGGGGTCATTTGAACGATTGTTGATTTCCCCATCAGCCTCATGGCCGCGATGGTGATCAAGTATAGGACCAGAACTTTAATAAATAAGATCATGATGTTTCGCTCCATCGTATTCAAGTTAACCATTAGCTTCTGCCATTCGAGAGGATGTCATGCATGAAGAAGGACGAAAGGCCCGTCCATTAAAAAGGGAATGGCTGACTCAGAAGTGGAGTCAGCCATTTTATGATTATCCGTAGCTTATGTTCAATTCATTCAATTCTTTTGTTAATTTCATGAACAATTCTTTATCTTTAGTATCCAGGGCGGCATCAATGTCGGTTAGAAGTTTGGTTTTCTGTGTCATTAGGATGCTTTCATGCAGCACCATATCGATATAGATTTCCATTACGCTTCTTTCAGCGGATTTCTTCCGGTTAATGGCGGCGGCGGCTTTCATCATTTCTGTATAGGACTTTTTGCTTTCCATATACGTCACCCCTGAATTCTTTTTATTAGTATATGGTGTAAGTATTAAAAATTCAACTAAAAAATTAAATATTCAGATAATTTTTTATTCGTTTATGAGTGGCGATTGTCTAATTTCAGAATTTTTAAAAATATAGCAGACAATCCTCGAAATTTGTGGTATTATTTTGGAGAAAAATGTAAATGGAGGCGATGAAATGAGAGAAAAATCTCGAATTATAGAAGAATATGAAGTGAATCCCCATACAATGATCCTTCAGCCTATGGAGTACGGTGCCAGGACATTTACGAAAATAATAGAAATGGATGACGTATTGGTGTCCCCGTTTAAACCTTTTGATATCTTGAAGAAAAGCTGTGAATTCTTTGGCTGCTCATATGAGGGCAGAAAAGAAGGTACAAAAAAACTTACGGGTATCATCTACAAAGCCCCCATCATGGTAAATCCTGATCTGTCCATTTATCTATTCCCGACATCTTCTCCAGTCAAGCAGGAATGTGCCTGGGTCTCTCATTCCCATGTCCGGGGGTATGAACGGATGACAAACGGATCAACACGGATTTTTCTCCAAAATAATGAAACCTGCACGGTCCCCATCTCATACAGTTCCTTTGAAAATCAAATGCTCCGCACCTCTGATTTGCGTATTGCCTATACACAGCGAATCGCAGAGATGGAAAGTAAATATAATGCGAAGGTACAGTCCGAAACGGGTAATGTTAAAATGTTTTATCTTAATAGACACATCCATAAAACTGATGCGTGAGACAACATCACGCTTCTTTTGTTGTGTCAGTCTTTGTTTCCATAAAGCGTCGGTACAAATAATGCCTCATTAAATCCTCCACCCGGTTCCTGAGGCGCGGATTAAAGTAATTATGGTGCTCTTCATATCCTTTATACAGAAACATATACATCGTGAATGCATCATCCGATTGCATCCGTTCAACTTTCATCTTATTCGTTCGCATATACTTTTTAACGTGTGCGAGTTCCCCTTGAATGACCTTCATCGTCTCCTCGATCAACTCTAAATAAGGACGCTTTAATTTAAATGGACTGCTGTCGACGATTTGCAGGTCGCGATTCAAAATCGTCAGTACCATGGGCAGATAAATCGCCTGCTCCAAAATATTTCGATCATTTTCCGGGATTCTTGTCATATGAAAAGACTCCTTTTCACCTTAGATTAGAACATGTGTTCGTATTTTTATTTTACGTTGATTTCAATTTACTTTCAATAGGGAAAGTTGTAGAATTTGAATTTGTTTCTATTATGAAGAGGAATACAGGTTTTTATCCGTGAAGGGAATAGGTTTTCCAATGGCGAAATAGAAAGGGAACAGAAAGAAAGGAAGGTGCCGGAATGAAAAAAGGCATGACGATAAAAGACCTCTACAAATTAAAAGCAGTATCAGATCCGAGGCTCTCACCAAGTGGGGAAGAGGCCTTGTTCGTTCAAACTGTTTTATGCGAAGAAAAAGATGAATATGTTTCAACCTTACATAGTATCGATCTGAAAAATCAGTCCACCCGTCAGTGGACCTTCGGCAAACAAAAAATCTCGTCACCAAGATGGTCACCAGATGGAGGGGGAATCGCTTTTATCTCCAACCGGTCCGGTGTCAATCAGCTATACTTGATCAGCCGGGATGGAGGGGAGGCAGAGCCGGTCACGGACTGCCCGAATGGGGTCTCGAATCCTGTCTGGTCTCCTTGCGGTGAAAAGATTGCTTTGTCGATTCGTTTAGAGAAAGGCGAGACGTTTGATCACAAGGAAGAAAAAGAGAAGAAGCCAAAGCCGTTTATTGCCACAAGCATGAAATATAAAAGCGATGATCGCGGCTTCCATGATGATTCATATTCACAGGTCGTATGCGTGGATATAGGAACGAAAGAAATGAGAAGAGTTACGGATGACAAGCATGATTACGCCCTTCACTCCTGGTCCCCGGACGGAAAATATCTGTCCATCTCGACGGACAAGACAACCAATAGGGACTTCTCGTTTCAATCCGACTTATACCTATTGCACCTTGAATCAGGAGTGTTTCAACAAATAAACGGGGAGCATGGGTACTACGGAGAAGCAAGCTGGTCCCCGGACGGAAAGCACCTTGCCTATACGGGTCATAATCGTGAATATGAGAACGCTACTCATAATAAGGTATGGGTTCATGACCTACAGGCGGGACGCTCCGTTTGCCTGACAGAAGGGATGGACGTTCCCGTAGGGGATTTTCTCAATAGCGACTCTATCCAGGGATCTTCCCAAACGGGAATACAGTGGTCAAAGGACAATGAAAGCTTTTATTTCCTAGCCTCCGATGGGGGCAATACCGTTCTTTACTATGCACATATTGAAGGGGCAATTTATCCTGCGCTTTTACAGGAGCAGCAGCATGTCTATGGATTCGATCTGGATTCTGATCGACAAATCATCCTGCTTACGATGAGTAAGCCGACAGAGCCTGGTGAATTGTTTACGCTTCACGTACCGACTGGAGAACTGACGAAAGTCACCGATTTAAACGGAGATTGGCTGGCAGCTCGTGACGTGGCTTCTCCCGAATCCTTCATGTACCAAGGGGCGAAAGGTTGGCAGGTTCAAGGCTGGATCTTGAAACCTGTCGGATACGAGGAAGGAAAGAAATATCCGCTTATCGTTGAGATACATGGCGGCCCGCATACAATGTACGGGAATACGTTCTTTCATGAATTCCAGGTGCTCGCGAGCAGTGGCTATGTTGTCT
This sequence comes from Rossellomorea aquimaris, assembly GCF_020172085.1. Lineage (GTDB taxonomy): Bacteria > Bacillota > Bacilli > Bacillales > Bacillaceae_B > Rossellomorea > Rossellomorea aquimaris_E. The sequence continues at coordinate 251,841 of NZ_JAIVAT010000005.1, read as the reverse complement.
TGTATGTTAATCCACGAGGCAGTCATGGTTATGGCCAGGAGTTCGTCGATGCCGTGAGGGGTGACTACGGCGGTGGAGATTATGAAGATATCATGCGTGCAGTGGACTATGCATTGGAGGAATATCCTTTTATTGATGAAAACCGCATGGGCGTAACCGGTGGAAGCTACGGCGGCTTCATGACCAACTGGATCATCGGGCACAGCGACAGATTTAAGGCGGCTGTGACCCAGCGTTCCATCAGCAACTGGATCAGTTTTTACGGAGTCAGTGATATCGGTTACTATTTCTCCGAGTGGCAGATCCAAAGTGATCTTGGAGACATTGAAACCCTTTGGAAGCACTCACCACTCGCTTACGTGAAGCATATGAACACACCCCTGTTGATTCTTCACAGTGAAAAGGATTACCGCTGTCCGATTGAGCAGGCCGAACAGCTTTTCATTGCGTTGAAACGGGAGAACAAAGAGGCGAGATTCGTCCGCTTCCCGGAATCCAACCATAATCTGTCCCGGACTGGAAAGCTATCCTTGCGGGAAGCCCGATTACAGGAAATCGTCGATTGGTTCGGCAAGTATTTATAGAAAGGCAGCTGCCATTTCCTTTGGGGATGGCAGCTTTTTTAGTGCGGAATGAAGGCGGAGGGGAAGGTCGATAATATATTGGGAGAAGTCGAGAATAAAATGAATAAGTCGATAAAATAATGCCCAAAGTCGATAATAAGTGGAAAGAAGTCGATCATAACGGATGGACAGACAGGGGAATCAACAGCTGGATGAAGATTTATCTTCCATTACTATTATAGATTTTACATGTCAGGACCCCTCATCACCAGAAATTCCCCTCCAGAAAAAGGTTTACAATCCACAACTTTAGGCAACCTTGTATTAATAAAAACGACGCGAAAGAATACCGTATGGAAATCCTGTCCTGGTGTGATATGATGAAAATAGGAAGTAGTGAAGACGAAATGAGTATATCTGTTCATGGTCGTTTAAGGGGAAACATATAATATGAATATCAATACGATAAAAGATTGGTTTACGCTTGAAAATATGATGGATTTAATTCAGCAATATCGTTCATTTGGACCGATTCCAGGGATCCTGCTTCCGTTGTTGGAGGCGTTTCTTCCGTTCCTTCCACTGGTCGTGTTTGTGACAGCCAATGCGAATGCGTTCGGATTATGGTGGGGGTTTCTGTTTTCATGGATCGGAGCGACCCTCGGTGCCCTGATTGTATTCCTCTTGGTAAGGAGGTACGGGGAGACACGTGTTTTCCGCTTCTTAAGAAAGAACCGTCAGGTGAATCGGTTGACCAAATGGGTAGACAGGCATGGGTTTGGACCATTATTCATTCTGTTATGTTTCCCGTTTACTCCATCTGCTTTAGTAAATGTGGTGGCAGGAATGTCCTCCATCAGCATTGCTCAATATATGCTGGCAGTGGTGACAGGGAAAATGGTGATGATATTCACCATAAGCTTTATCGGATATGATATTATATCATTAGTAAAACAACCCATACGTACAGTGATTGTTGTAGCCATTATTTTCGTATTATGGTTTATAGGAAAACGAATTGAGATACATCTGAATAAGAAAATGGAAATAGACCAACGAATTGAACGGAAAAAGCAGGAGGAATCAAATTGAGAGAAGAGGTAAAAAGAGAAGGACTCGAGTGGATCAAAGCCCTGGGAATTGGATTAATCATCTTCATCATCATTCGCACCTTTCTCTTCTCCAACTATGTGGTGGAAGGCGAGTCCATGATGCCGACACTTCAGGATGGAAATAAATTGGTTGTCAATAAAATAGGTTATCATATCGGGGAATTGGACCGCTTTGATGTGGTCGTATTTCATGCAAATGAAGAAGAAGATTATGTGAAGCGAATCATCGGATTGCCAGGAGATAAAATTGTTTATAAAGACGACAAGCTATATGTAAATGGAGAGTATTATCCTGAACCTTACTTAAAGAAATTCAAGCAGGAGTATATTGGGAGTAAGCTGACGGGTGATTTTACCCTTCAGGAAATCACCGGTGAGAAAACAGTTCCAAAGGGGAAGATATTCGTACTTGGGGATAATCGCCGTGGAAGCATGGATAGTCGTTACTTCGGGTTTGTGGATCGGGAACAGATTGTCGGGAAAGTGGACCTTCGCTATTGGCCGATCAATGAATGGGATGTACAATTTAGAGAATAGAGTGAAGGAGAAGGCGGCTCATATACGAGTCGTCTTCTTTTTTTGCGAATTATGTACTAGTTGTCCTCCTATATTCAATATAATATGGTAGAATAGTAAGAAAATTCGTACGTTTCGAGGGTGGTTTTGTGACAGAATTTCCAATCATTGAAACCAAGTTTGTGCCGCCTGTTGTCAAAAATTCTTACATTAGGCGCCCAAGCTTAATGAGGAAAATGAGAACGGTTACAGATTATAAGTTAGTGATTATTCATTCAGGGGCAGGTTATGGGAAGAGTACGGCTATCAGCCAGTTTTTGCAGGATGTAAAACCTGATTATTGTTGGTATTCCGTCACTCAGACAGATGACGGCCTCGTCCCTTTCGTCACTAATATCGTGTACAGTATCCAAAAGCAGTTCCCGCATTTTGGCGAAGAACTAAAGGAACAGGTCCGGTCCATGGGTCAATATATGAAAGATGACGATATCTATCGGTTAAGTGCATTATTTATTAATGAATGCATGAAGATTCCCCATTCCTTTACCATCATTGTTGATGACTATCATCTTGTGGATCATTCGTTTCTCATCAATCAGTGGATGGAGAAAATCATCGAATATTTACCCGATCATATACATTTTTTTCTTTCTACACGTACAAAACCTTCATGGGCCTCATTTATACAGATGAAAATATCCCGTCAATTACTGGAGATAACTGAATGTGATTTGTGTTTGACGAAAGAAGAGATGGAAATGCTGCTGACAGACTTTCATGAAACCATCATTTCGGAATCCCAGCTTGATGCGATCTGTGACTTGACCGAAGGATGGGTGATTGCTGTCAGCATGATTCATTCGCAGCTACAGGACAACCCGGATATTCTCATAGTGGGGCAGCATTCCTCCCTGGAAGAACTCTTTCATTATTTGGCCCACGAGGTGTTCTCCAAGCAAACACCAATCGTGCAGCAGTTCCTTAAGCAAATCTCAATCCTGGATGAAATAGATGGTACCACATGTGAAGCCATCTTTGAGCTGCCGGGATCCGGACAAATGCTGAAGCAGTTGTCTGAGAAAAATGCCCTCCTTCAGGAAATGAAAGGTGCACACCATTTTCGTCTTCATGCCTTGTTTCAAACTTTTTTAGAACGTAAATTAAAAGAAGAAAACATTGGACTATATAAGGAACTTCAGTTAAAGTGCGCCAGATTCTTTGAAGGCCGTGGGAAGTGGGAGAAAGCGATCTTTCATTATATGAAGATGGATAACATCGAAGCTGTATGTGCCATCCTTGTACGGGAAGCTGAAGGGATGATGAAAGGCGGACAGCTCGAAACCCTTGGTGACTATTTGGGGGAAATACCCGAGTCATTAAAGGATGTTTACTATTCTTTGTGGTTTTATCAGGGAGAATTTTTTCGATACCGGTCGTTTTATGAAAAAGCTGAAAAAGCTTACACGAGTGGGATCAGACTTGCAATAAACGACCCGGTTATGCTAAGTAAAGCGTATGAAGGGATCGGCAGAATTTATCTGGATACCATACAGCCAGGGAAAGCACAGCGGTTTTTATTAAAGGCGATCGATTGCTTGGAGGCCGGGGAGGAAAAGTATCTGGAGGAAATGAATCGTCTATACGTATTGATTGCAGAAAACCTGGTGAACTCAGGTAAAGCGATACAGGCCAAGCAATGGTATGACAAAGGGAAGATGAATGGTTTTATAAAAGAAGAAGGCAATCTTAAGGCCAGGATGCTCCTCCGTACAGGCAAACTCCAAGAAGCGAAGCAGGTTCTCCTCTACAAGGAAGGCGAAGATCAGCTTCCTCAATCTCATCGGGAGAAGGAGTTGCTACTTTCCCTTATCCAATCGTTCATGGGTAATGGAAGCGAAGCCAAAGCATTGGCCCAGCAGGGGATCAGCCAGGGAATCAAAGGGAAATCGCCGTTTGTAGAAGCATGTGGATGGATCAGGATGGGGCATGCCGTCCAATTGATCAGCGATTACGATTCGTCCCTGGCGAGAAGCTGCTATGAAACGTCGTTGGAATTAATGAATAAGATCAATGTTTCAAGGGGGAAAGCGGAGCCGTATATGGGTCTGTCGATTCTTTTTGCAAGAGAAGGGGATTTTCAAAGAGCGAAGGAACTGGCTGAAGAGGCGCTGCATGAAACGGAAAAAGTAGAGGATATGTGGCTGCATTCCCTCATCCTTTTGAGCGTCGGAATCACGGACTACTACAGGGGAGAATTCGAAGAGGCAAAAGGCAGCTTTGAACGGGCCGGCAGACAACTCGATTCCTGCGGTGACCGGTATGGCAAAATGATGACAGAGCTGTGGAAAAGTGCAATCGCTTATAAAATAGATGACACCCCCTTGTTTATAGAAAGTATGACTTCTTGTTTGAATGAAGTTCAAATGGGTGAGTATGAGTTTATCTTCTTCAAACCGACTACATTTGGACCGAAAGACCTTCAAAGTCTGATTCCATTAGTAGTGAAAGCATATCAAGAAGGGATTCATAGTTCGTACTGTCATCAACTATTAACCAGATTAGGGTATGATTCCAATTCCTCTCACCCGGGCTACTCAATCAAGGTCCGAACCCTAGGACGATTTGAAATACGTTTAGGGGATCAATTGGTTTTAGAGAAGCAGTGGCAAAGGGAAAAGGCAAAGGAATTATTTCAATACTTCCTGATCCAGGGGCAACAATTAAAGAGAAAGGAAGAAATCATTGAAGAGCTGTGGCCAGAGGGTACAGGTTCAGATCGTGATTTCAAGGTGGCACTTAACGCATTGAACAATGCATTGGAGCCCAATCGACAAGCGAGGGAGAAAGCTTTCTTCATCGACAGGCATCAGGAAGGGTACGGACTGAATCCTGCGGCTAATATTGAATACGATGCAGAACAATTCACAAGTTGGATGACGGAAGGTTTAAAGGAGAATGGTGTGGAGAAGTCCATCCAATATCTTGAAAGAGGATTTTATCACTACAATGGCATGTTCTTACCCGACCGAAAAGGAACATGGTGGACCGAGAAGGAAAGGGAAAGGCTTCTTCTCCTTTATTTGAGAGGATTGGAGAAACGGGCCCAGCTCGCAGTCAGAGCGGAAAAAATGGATGAAGCCATCGATTTTTGTCTCAAAATCATTGAACTTGATCCACTCTGGGAGGAAGCCTATAGGATTCTCATGTACAGCTATTATCAGAAGAATAATCGTCCCCAGGCCGTAAAATGGTTTGAACGCTGCAAACATCACCTAGAGTCTGAACTGGGCGTCGATCCGATGACGGCGACCAGGCAAATGTATGAAATGGTCATTGGTGCAGAGGGTAGTAAGAAGACTCATTATTGAAAAAGGATCAGATCGGTTAACGATCTGATCCTTTTTGGTTTGAGAATGCATCGTCATCAGCCTGTCTCCTTTACAGAATCGGATTCAGTCTCCATTCCCTTCAAGAACGCATCAACAAATTGCTCATCCCACTGAGTACCTTTCCCTTCTTTCAGAATGGAGAACGCCTTCTCATGGGGCATGCCTCTGCGGTAAGGACGGTTAGAGGTCATGGCGTCGAAAGCATCTGCAACAGCAATCAATCGACCGAATACGGGGATTTCATTTCCTTTTAATCGGTCGGGATATCCTAATCCATCCATACGCTCGTGGTGGTGCCTGATACCAGGTAAGATGGGAAGAAGTTCTTCCGTGAGCTGTACTCCCTTGACAATCTCTTCTCCGATCTCGGGATGGCGCTTTATCTGATCAAACTCTTCCTCTGTTAACTTCCCCTCTTTTAAAAGCACGTCATCACGGATCCCGATCTTTCCGATGTCGTGAAGGAGGGCAGATTTATTAAGTAAATCAATCTCTCTTACAGACCAGTTGCTCTGTTTGGCAATCAAAACGGAATACTCCGCTACCCGATTGCTATGACCGGCTGTGTATGGATCGCGGGCATCCAGGGTGCCGGCCACAACGGCGAAAAATTGGTCAAGGAGCTGCTGGTTCTTCTGATCCCGTAGGTTGATGGCTTCTACCATATGATTAAATCCGGAGAAAAGATGTGAAAACTCATCCGTGTACGTATTCGTGACGGTTGAAACATGGCCCTTCTCCACTTTTTCAAAGCGACCGACGAGCTCCTTTACAGGTTCCTCAATGCTTCTGAATATGAGGACCGCGCCATAAAAGGCAAGGAGCGTAATGATGAGGATCAGTGCCCCGGCCCATTTCCAGTAGTCTACTAAAAGGGTGGAGTCTTCAATCGATAAGCGAATTTGTGAAGCGAGTGAAAACAACAGGATAGGGAACAAGGCAAGAAATAAGGAAGCGGCCAAAATCTTTCGTTTCAGACTGATAAACATTGTTGACTGCTTAGATGGGTCGATTCCATATGCTTCAACTGTTTTTCGAATAAGGTCTTCCTGTAGACTGTGACACGCTTTAAAGGTTAAGAAGAACTCGATCAACGCATGAAGGATCGCCACTAAAAAAGCACCACACCAAGCGTAAAGAATATAAGAGTACGGAAAAGAAAGAGCGTGTGTATGAATGAACATTATCGTCATAACAGTTGACGGAAGAGCCAAACCTAGAAAATGTGGAAGCATAATTCGTTGAACTGTTAAAATAGGAAACTTTTCCGCTTGTTGATAAGCAGTTAAAAGGAGGTCCAATTTGTTGGGACCATCCTGTTTTTGATAGATGAGTTTAATAGGGTGAATATGCTTCTGATACACAAGCAATTCACAGGTGAACATCGTGATAAGAGAAAGGGAAATGACGCTTCCCATGGCAATGAACTCGTTTTCCTTTAAGGCAAGTGTTTGAAAAATGAACACAGAACCGACACCGAACACAGCAATGAAACTTCCTAAAAGGTAATTCTTAATGATGGTACGCTGAAATTGATGAAATATATGCAAGGATGAATCCTCCAATTTCACTAACATTTAGTAGATTCATTATATAGGAAAACGGGAGCAGGGAACATGGGTGATTAATAGATTTTGTGAAGAAATGGGTTTTGTGTCTTCTAGATATTTGATAAATCCGACCTGAAGAGATTGGAATCCGGCCATTTCTTGGGATTATAAAGCCGGAATGATTCAGAATCGAGCCCAAGATGTTCAGAATCAAGGCAAAATACACAAAAAACAAGCCTATTACCGTATATATCCAATTATATCAAGAGATTAATACACCCTGTAACTCATTTGTAACTCTCCTCCCCTAATATGAAAACAAAGCTATTATCGCTTTAGTTCATATCTTGAGGGGGAGAAAATATGAAACGATCGTTTAGATGGGCAGCTTTTATCCTGGTGTTGTCATGCATTCTGGTGTCGGCAAGTGCCTGCAGCTCGGAAAGCAGCGGAGGCTCGGAAGATGAAGGAAGTAAAGAACAGGAGACGGTGAAAATCGGGGTCCTGGCTTCTTTGACAGGAGCACTGGAGTCTTATGGAAAGCAAACGAAGCATGGGTTTGAATTGGGGCTTGAATATGCGACGGATGGAACGATGGAAGTAGCAGGAAAGAAGATAGAAGTAGTATTTGAAGATACAGAAACGAAGCCGGAGGTGGCCGTTCAGAAAGCGACTAAATTATTAGAGGAAGATGAAGTCGATTTCCTTGTTGGATCATCAAGCTCGGGTGACACGTTGGCCGTACTGCCTCTTGCAGAAGAATATGAAAAGGTCATGATTGTCGAACCTGCAGTAGCAGATAGTATTACGGGGTCCGAGTTTAATCCGTATATTTTCCGTACGGCCCGCAACTCTTCACAGGATGCTGTTGCAGGTGCAGCCGCGATTGCGAAGGATGGCGTGAAGATTGCGACTTTGGCACCGGATTATTCTTTTGGACGCGACGGGGTGGCAGCATTCAAAGAAGCGGCCGAAAAGCTTGGAGCAGAAGTGGTGCTTGAGGAATATGCCGATCCTGCCGCTACCGATTTTACATCCAATATCCAGAAGGTCATCGATAGTAAACCGGATTATCTGTTTGTCATCTGGGCGGGTGCCAACTCCCCTTGGAATCAAATCGCAGATATGAAGGTTCAAGAAAAAGGAATCAAAATATCAACCGGTGCACCTGACATTGCGGCACTTTCGACCATGGAACCCCTCGTTGGGATGGAAGGGTTCACCGTTTATTACCATGAACTTCCGGACAATGAGGTCAATGACTGGCTGGTGAAAGAGCATAAAAAGAAATTTGACGGGGAAGTACCGGATCTCTTTACCCCTGGTGGGATGAGTTCAGCCATCTCTATTGTCGAGGCGATTAAGAAGACAGAAGGCGTTCTTGATTCGGATAAACTGATTAAAACGATGGAAGGCATGAGCTTTGAGACGCCGAAAGGAACGATGACGTTCCGTGAAGAGGATCATCAGGCCCTTCAAACGCTGTATGCCATAAAGCTCGAGAAGAAAGAGGGAGTCCCATACCCTGTTCCGGTATTGATTAGAGAGCTTTCTCCTGAAGAAACGGCTCCTCCAATCCGTAACTAAGAGGGACATACAGAAATGAAAAAGGGGGTGACTGACATGGTGTTTCGACGCATTCAGTCAGCCCCTTTCATGAAATCTAAGAGAGGTGAAGCAGGTTGAGTATCTTAGAAACCAAGAATCTGAGTATTAGGTTTGGTGGCCAGACAGCCGTTGATGATGTGACATTCTCTGTACCTGAAAAGGAATTCAAATCGATCATTGGGCCCAATGGAGCAGGGAAGACGACGCTCTTTAATCTATTGAGCGGACAGTTAAAGCCAACGAGTGGGGATGTTTTCCTCAAAGGAAAGAAGATCACCAGATTGTCCCCGACAAAACGTGCCCGCATGGGGGTTGGCCGTTCCTTTCAAATGACCAATGTGTTTCCGAATTTAACGGTTTTAGAGAATGTAAGATTAGCCGTTCAGTCAAAGCGTGGAATCCGTTATGTGATGCATCGGAATATAAAATCATTCAGTGACATGATGGACGAATCGTATGAATTATTGAAGCTTGTGATGTTATCGGGTAAAGCGGACGCCCTTGCAGCCAACCTTGCCCACGGAGAAAAAAGAAAACTTGAAATTGCCATGCTTCTTGCTCTGGATACGGAAATTTTACTTCTGGATGAGCCGACAGCAGGAATGTCACTGGAAGAAGTCCCGCAGATTCTCGAAGTGATCCGGACCATCAAATCCCAAGGAACAAAAACCATCGTCCTCATTGAACACAAGATGGATATGATCATGGGTTTATCAGACAGCATCATGGTGTTGTTCAATGGACGGTTGCTTGCGGATGGTCATCCGAAGGAAATCATGAAAAATGAGCAGGTACAATCGGCGTATTTAGGGGGACTATACGATGAACACACTGCTTAAAGTAGATCAAATCGAAACGTATATCGGGCAGTATCACATCCTTCAAGGCGTCTCCTTTGAAGTGAAAAAGGGGGAGGTAACCGTCCTGCTCGGGAGAAACGGCGCAGGCAAAACGACTAGTCTCCGGAGCATCATGGGACTCTCCCCGCCATCGTCAGGAAGTATCATCTATAAAGGGGAAGAAATCCAAGGTCTTCCTACCTTTAAAGTAGCGGGAAAAGGCATCGGCTATGTGCCTGAGGATCAGGGGATATTTGGCGACCTGACAGTGGAGGAGAATATGAAAGTAGCCATGAAAACCCAGGATCAAGAGACCGAGGATCGCATGACTTGGATCATTGATCTATTTCCGGATCTAAAGAAGTTTTGGAAGAAAGCCGGCGGAAATTTAAGCGGTGGGCAGAAGCAAATGCTTTCCATCGCAAGGGCGTATTTGAACAATAATGAACTTATCTTGATTGATGAACCAAGTAAGGGGCTCGCACCGATTGTCGTCGAAAAGGTGATGCACTCGATTGAAGAAATGAAAGAGAGAACGACGATTCTCCTCGTAGAGCAGAATTTCTTGATGGCAAGTCAGATCGGCGACCGATTCTATATTATCGACGATGGTACTACGGTTCACGATGGGCAGATGCAATCGTTGGTCAAGGATGAAGAATTGAAAAAGAAATATTTAGGAATCGCGTGAGGAGGGGATGGGATGGACCTCATCATTAACCTGGCACTGAATGGATTGGCGACAGGGATGCTGATCTTTCTGCTGGCAGCTGGATTGACGCTCATATTCGGATTAATGGATGTATTGAATTTTGCCCACGGTGGACTATTTGCATGGGGGGCTTACAGCGGGGTTTGGGTGTATTCTGTGACGGGGAGCTTTATGATCGGAATCATCGGGGCGATTGTGACGGGATTGATATTGGGTTTGGTAACAGAGAAATTTATCATACAGCCTGTGTATGGAAATCATGTGCAGCAAATTTTGATTACCCTGGGATTTATGCTCGTTCTCTCGGAATTATTGAAAGTGGTATGGGGGCCGAATCAGTTGTCGGCCAAAGCACCTGACTATTTAGCAGGAAGCTGGGCAATCGGGGATATCATTGTCATTAAATATCGTGTATTTATTATTATTATTGGTTTGATCATTTTCACGATCGTACAGCTCATCTTGAATAAAACAAGGATCGGATTAATCGTTAGGGCAGGGGTCATGAATAAAGAAATGGTGGAAGCCTTTGGGATCAATATCAAGAAAGTATTTTTGTATGTATTCATGGTCGGGTCCGCTCTTGCAGCATTGGGGGGAATCCTGCTTGCTCCATATTCTGGCGTCATTTATGCCGAAATGGGGATGGAATTTGCGATCCTTGCCTTCATCGTAGTGGTGATCGGAGGGATGGGAAGCTTTCCGGGATCATTATTTGCAGCGATTTTAGTCGGGTTGTCCGGTTCATTCATGACCTATTATGTTCCGGAATTATCCCTCGCCGTCAACATGATCTTAATGGCACTCGTTCTTATATTTAGACCTCAGGGATTATTCACGGTAAAGGGGTGAGGAAGTGAAGATTCTCAAATTTAAGTCAAACTTATTATTAGGAATGACACTGGCTGTCTTAATCGTTTATCCATTTTTTAACGATTCCAGGAGTATGATGATTCTTCTGACGCAGGTATTCATCTTTGGCATTTTCGCCATGAGCTATGATCTCCTTCTGGGATATACAGGCATTGTCTCCTTTGGGCATGCGATGTTCTTCGGAATCGGGGCATATTCCACCGGTATATTCCTCGATCGGATGGAACCAACCATGTTCTGGCTTGTGGTCTCCATCTTTGTCGCTTCAGTGCTTGCAGGAATAGTCAGCTACATTGTGGGACTCTTGACGTTACGTCTTAAAAGCCATTTTTATGCGATGTTGACACTGGCATTTGCAGGGTTATTCCTCGTAGGGGCTGAAAAATGGAGAACCCTGACCTTCGGGAATGATGGGTTCACGTTTCGGACACCTGATTTAGTGAAGGATCGGCTGGTCTTTTACTTCGTCTGTCTAGGTGCGATGGCCGTCATTTTTTGGCTATTAAAGAGATTCACGCAATCTCCAGCGGGATCGGTTCTCCAGGCGATCAGGGAGAATGAGCAGAGGACCGAATCAATCGGATTCCAGGTTCTCCATTATAAAATTTTAGCCAGTGTGATTGCAGGTGTGACGGCAAGCTTTGCCGGTTCTTTGTACGGGTTGTCCTTACGATTCGTCAATACCAGTGTATTTACGATGGATGTGACCCTTGATGCGTTATTGATGACCATCATCGGCGGAGTCGGGACCCTCATCGGTCCGATTGTTGGCGCAGGTTTGATTGAATTTGCCCACCACTGGCTGACGGAGCTCGCCAAAACGTATCCTATCTTTGAACGTTGGATCATTTTCTTCGGGATTCTTTATATTCTGGCCGTGATGTTCTTCCCGGCAGGTATTGTGGGATCCTTCAAGAAAGTCAAAAATAGAAAACGTATAAAGCAAGAGCGCAGAGTAGAGAAAAACATCGCAAGCTAAAAGGAAGGGGATCTTCATGACAATCGGCATACTGAGTACAGGAATATATTTACCCTCATCCACTATGACCGGTAAACAAATTGCGGAAAAAGCAGGACTTCCATTAGAGGTTGTAGAAAGCAAAATGGGGATCAAAAAGAAAACGGTTCCAAGTGAGGATGACCATACGTGCGTCATGGGTATCCGGGCTGCTAGAAAAGCCATTGAAAAAGCGGGCATCGACCCAAAGGATATTGATGTGGTCATATACGTAGGGGAAGAGCATAAAGAGTACCCTCTCTGGACTGCCAGTATTAAGCTCCAGGAAGAAATCGGAGCATACAATGCCTGGTCATTCGATGTTGCCTTGCGCTGCGGAACCACCATAATGGCGATGAAGCTCGCTAAAAGCCTGCTGGAAACAGATCCTGCCATTAAAACAGTGCTCCTGGCAGGAGGCTATCGCAACAGTGATTTCATTGATTACAAGAATAGCAGGACACGTTTTATGTTTAACCTGGCGGCAGGGGGAGGGGCCATGATCCTCCAAAAACAGCTCAAAAAAAATACAGTATTGGAAACGTCCATCATCACGGATGGCTCATTTTCAGAAGACGTCATCGTACCGGTAGGAGGAACGAAGGAACCGTTGACGGAAGACTCTCTCCACCGATATAAACTGGATGTGACCGATCCTGAAGGAATGAAAAGAAGACTGGAACAGAAATCCATGGATCATTTCTTGAAGGTTGTCCGGGAATCGGTTTATAAAAGCGGATATGAAGAGAAAGACATCTCTTATGTAGCCATGCTCCACATGAAAAGGTCCGCCCATCATTATGTCTTAAAGGAATTGGGTCTTTCTGAAGAGCAGTCGATTTATCTGGAGGAATACGGTCATATTGGCCAGTTCGATCAAATCTTATCTTTAGAACTGGCGGAAGGAAGAGGGAAACTAAAGAATGGGGATTTGGTGGTCCTGGTCAGTGCCGGGATTGGGTACGCCTGGGGCGCAACCACCATCATTTGGGGAAATGGATAAAAGGGGGAAAACGATATGACAAGTGTTCAACTGAAGAAAGTATTGCTTGGGAATGGTGAAACGTTCGCTTATCGTGAAAGAAGCGGGGGACATATTCCTCTCGTGCTTGTACACGGAAATATGACGTCATCTAAACATTGGGATGTTGTCCTGGATAATATGGATGAACGTTATAAGATTTATGCCGTTGATTTGCGAGGGTTTGGAGAGTCCAGTTATCACAGGGGAATTGAGAGTATCAAAGATTTGTCAGACGATCTGAAGGATTGGGTGGACGGAATTGATCTCAAGGGGTTTTCAATGGTCGGTTGGTCCACCGGAGGAGCGGTGGCCATGCAATTTGTCATTGATCACCCTGAATATTGTAACAATCTTATTTTATTGGCATCTGCTTCGACAAGGGGATATCCATTCTTCGGTACAAAAGAAGACGGTACCTCGGATCTCGGAAATCGCCTACGCACAATAGATGAAGTGATGGTTGATAAGGGGAAGACCATCCCTGTACAAGCGGCCTATGATGAGAATGACAGGGCGTTTCTCCGCAGCCTATGGAATGCCCTTATCTATACCCATGCCCAGCCCGATGAGGGACGCTACGAAGAATACATCGATGATATGAGGACACAACGGAACCTGGCTCATATCTATCAGGCTCTCAATACGTTCAATATAAGCAATGCCCATAATGGTCTTGTTGAAGGAAGAGGGAAAGCAGGATCGATTTCGATTCCTGTGCTGGTATTAAGGGGTGACAGGGATTATGTCATCACGAAAGAAATGACTGAGGAAATTGTTGAGGATATAGGAGAAAATGCACTATTTGTAGAATTAAAGAATAGTGGACATTCACCACTCATAGACGATTTGGATCAGTTGCTTCACATCATCCAATCGTTTTTGCAAAAGAAGGAGGAACTGGCTTGAGGCTTGAAGGGAAAGTCGCCTTGATTACAGGCGCAGCAAACGGAATTGGATACGCAGCATCTGAAACATTTATAAAAGAAGGATGTCATGTTGCCCTTGTGGACTTCAACCAGGAGACCGGGGAAGAAAAAGCACGACAACTGAATGATCTAGGAACGGGAAAAGCAGCCTTTTTTCAAGGGGATGTTGCAGATCGTTCTTCCGTTGACTCTTTTGTTAAAGAAGTAAAAGAGCGGTTCGGCAAGATCGATATATTGATCAACAATGCCGGAATCACCAGGGACGGTATGGTTCATAAGCTTTCTTCCGAAGATTTTCAGAAGGTGCTCGATGTCAATTTAACCGGGGTGTTCAACTGTACCCAGGCAGTCCTGCCCCACCTGATCGCTCAGGGTAAAGGCAAAATCATCAATACCTCCTCTGTCAGCGGAGTTTACGGAAATGTCGGTCAAACCAACTATGCCGCTACAAAAGCAGCAGTCGTCGGGATGACGAAAACGTGGGCGAAGGAATTAGGTCGAAAAGGAATCAATGTCAATGCAGTCGCCCCCGGATTTACGGAGACGGGCATGGTGGCGAGTGTTCCTGAGAAAGTCATCGATCAAATGAAATCCATGATCCCGCTGGGGAGATTAGGAAAACCGGATGATATTGCAAAGGCCTATTTGTATCTCGCATCAGATGACAGCGATTATGTAAATGGCACCGTCCTTCATGTTGACGGTGGCATTATGATGTAATTTCATAAGAAAGGGGAAGTGACAAGATGAGAAATGTAGTCATCACATCGGCACTTCGTACGCCGGTAGGCGCATTTGGGGGAGCGTTCAAGGAACTGCTCCCGACAGACTTGATAGTACCAGTAATGAAAGCAGCCGCGGAGGAAAGCGGATTGTCTGAAGGAGACATTGATGAAGTGATTCTTGGGCATTGCATCCAGCGGACTGATCAGCCAAACACGGCCAGGACGGCTTCATTACTTGCAGGATTTGACGACACAACAACGGGCTTTACGATCCAGCGCCAATGCGCAAGCGGCATGCAGGCGATCATCTCGGGAGCCATGCAAATTCAAACGGGCATATCCGATATTGTTCTTGCCGGTGGTGTGGAAGCAATGAGTTCCAGCCCATATATTTTAAAACAGCACCGATTCGGTCAACGATTGCAGCATGGAGAAATCCGTGACTCGGTTTGGGAGGTGCTAGAAGACCCGATTCATGGCATCATGATGGGGGAAACTGCTGAAAACCTCGCCGAAATCCATTCCATTTCCCGTGAAGAGCAGGATGAGTATGCGGCGTTGAGCCATGAGCGTGCAGTGACTGCCATGGAAAATGGATCTTTCGATTCGCAGATTGTACCGATTGCAGTCAAAGAACGCAAAGGCGAAAAAATCATCGAGAAAGATGAAAGCCCCCGTGCAGGACTTGAAGTCGAAAAACTGCAAAAGTTAAAACCAGCGTTTCGTGAAGGTGGGTCCGTCACAGCCGGAAATTCATCAAGCTTGAATGACGGTGGAGCGGCATTGATCTTAATGAGTGAAGAAGAGGCAGAAAGAAGGGGGTTACAGCCGCTTGGAAGAATTGTCGGGTATTCTGTAGCGGGCGTAGACCCAAAACTGATGGGAATCGGTCCGGTACCGGCCATTCAGAAAGGCTTACATACCACTGAAAATTGGTCTTTGGATGAGATTGATTTATTTGAAATCAATGAAGCATTCGCTGCTCAATATTTGGCAGTGGAGAAAGAGTTGGGGCTTAATCGTGATAAGGTGAATGTGAATGGTAGCGGAATCAGCATCGGGCATCCCGTTGGATGTACAGGCGCACGACTTGTTGTTTCATTGCTCCATGAAATGAAGCGCCGTGATTTGAAAAAGGGAATTGCGTCATTATGTGTCGGTGGAGGCATGGGCGCTTCTGTTTTAGTAGAGGGAATGTAGTGTAGGGAAGAACCGGTCCTAGAGTGGGACGGTTCTTTTTTTTACGAAATCATCTCTTTTCACAAATGCTGTGAAATTTGACTCATTTTTCCTTATTTACACAAAATTAAACCTATTATGACAATGGGTGTTGTACGCTAAATGTGTAATACATTTTAAGGAGGCGAAGCAGTTTGAAGTTTGTACACAAAAAAGTGTTAGGGATTTTTGCTATTGTATTTCTCTTTACGATTGCGTGCAGTCAAGTATCTCCGAGTCAAATGAGTGCTGCGGGAAGTGGGACGTGGAGTTCTCCTTATACAGTGGATCAAGCAATATCCAACCAAAATGGTTCCACTCAGTCGGTTGAAGGGTATGTGGTCGGTCAGCCAACCTCAACAACATCCGTTATCACAAATAACTTTCCAAACGATTATGCATTGGCACTAGCGGCTTCACCATCAGAGGCTAATGCAGACCAAATGGTGTATGTCCAAATTCCATCTTCCTACCGTTCAACCTTTGGATTGCAAAGTAACCCGGGACTAATGGGTGAAAAAATCAAGGTAACAGGCAGTTTGACAGCCTACTTTTCCCATCCGGGAGTAAAGTCGACGTCTGCGTTCGAATCAGTGGAAGGCGGTGGAACCGATCCGACAGATCCTCCATCAGACCCATCGGATCCTCCGGCTTATGAAGAATACTACAATGGAGCGGAAGGGAAAACCGGTGATGCCTTGAAAACAGCTTTACATAACATCATTGATGATCATCAAACCCTTTCTTATGACGCTGTATGGGAAGCTTTGCGCAATACGGATGAAGATCCAAACAACTCAAATAATGTCATCCTTCTATACTCCGGCAGATCACAATCGAAAACGACAAACGGAGGCGGAGTGAACGATTGGAACCGTGAGCACGTATGGGCGAAATCTCACGGAGATTTCGGGACGGCCCAGGGGCCGGGTACGGACCTTCATCATTTACGGCCGACGGATGTGACAGTCAACTCCACAAGAGGAAACCTGGACTTCGACAATGGCGGGACCGAGCATAGCGAAGCCCCGGGGAACTACTATGATAGCGACTCTTGGGAGCCTCGTGATGAAGTGAAAGGTGATGTTGCTCGAATGATTTTCTACATGGATGTCCGTTATGAGGGAGACAGCGGCGAGGTAGATTTAGAATTGAACAATAATGTCAACAACGGAAGTGCCCCTTATATGGGCAAAATGTCTGTACTTCTGCAGTGGAATGAGCAAGATCCCGTCGATGAAAGGGAAATCCGCAGAAATAACATCATATATGAACAATATCAAGGAAATCGAAATCCATTCATCGATCACCCTGAGTGGGCGGAAATGATTTGGTAAAGAGTTTGGGCCTGGAGTCTTCCAGGTCTTTTTTTTGTAGCCGGAATCCTGATAGAGCGGTCCTGTAACTCATTTGTAACCAATATCTCCTATGATGAAACCAACCATTCCAAGGAGGAGATGAATATGGAAAGAGTCACAGATTGGTTGCAGAAGCGATCAATGATCTCTCCTGATCAAATTGCGTTAATGAATGCCGCTACGAACGAGATGATCGGTTACCGCACTTTAGATGAACGGGCGTCTAAGTGGGCTCAATATATGCAGGATAAAGGGATCGTGAAAGGAGATCGGGTGGTGTACCTGGCCAGAAATCATACGGTGTGCTTCGAAATCCTATTTGCGTGTGGAAAGATCGGTGCTGTATTTGTTCCCTTGAATTGGCGATTATCCCCTTCAGAGATAGGGGCGATTACAGAAAATTGTACCCCGAAGCTCATCCTTTATAAAGAAGATCTTCATCCCCTTATCACACAAGTTCCTAGAGGCTGTTTGAAAAGTTGTATAGACGAAATCACGATGGAAGTATACTCCGGGAATAATAGAGGATTATCCCTGGATCTACTCTCTCCCTCGGATCCATGGTTGATGATTTATACAGGAGGTACGACAGGGAGCCCCAAGGGAGTTGTCCTTTCCCATCGTTCGGTGACGGCAAATGCACTGAATACCGTGATAAGCTGGAATCTGACAAAGGATGATTGTACATTGACCTACTTACCAACCTTTCATACAGGAGGGATAAATGCATTATCCCTTCCCCTTCTGATGATCGGTGGAAAGGTAGTAATCGCTGAACGGTTTGTTCCAGAACAGGCGATACAGGCTCTGAATGAATTTGGATGCAGCATTGTACTGCTTGTCCCAACAATGTACCACTTACTTCTCGAAAGAGAGGAATTCAAATATACCCCCTTTCCTAAAATGAAAGTGTTTCTATCAGGAGGCGCGCCTTGTCCTGGGAAGGTGTATGAATTCTTCAACGAAAAGAAGATCCCATTTAAAGAAGGATATGGATTGACAGAGGCAGGTCCCAATAATTTCTATATCGATCCATCACGTATGAAAAAGGGGTCAGTTGGAAAAGCGATGATGCTAAACCGGGTAAAGGTCGTGGATGATGACGGAAATCCTGTTGAACAGGGTGAAGTGGGAGAATTGTTATTAGGTGGAGACCATTTGTTTAAAGAGTATTGGCAAAAACCTGAACAAACACAAGAGGTGTTAAAAGACGGATGGCTTCATACCGGAGACCTGGCAAAGTATGATGAAGACGAAGATTATTATATCGTTGGACGGAAGAAAGACATGATCATATCAGGCGGGGAAAATATCTATCCTTTGGAGATTGAACATTGGTTAACTGAGCATCCGGAAATTTCTGAGTGTGCAGTGATCGGTTTGCCTCATGAAAAATGGGGGGAGGTCGTAACGGCATTCATTTCTGTACGTAATGGACAGCGTTTATCAATTGAAGATGTGGAGACATATTGTTTACAGAAATTCGGAAGATTCAAGGTTCCCAAAGACTATCATTTTATAAACGAACTTCCGAAAACCGATGTGGGCAAAGTCAATAAACGAGCGCTGACCAAACGATTTCAGGGGCAATAAAGGAAAAGGGATGGGCTACCTCGAAATACATATGTCGAGGTGAAAACGGATGAAACGTTTATTGACAGGCAAGAGAATCTATTTAACAGGATTTCAGGAAGAAGATGTGAAGAGCATCAGGGAGTGGGGACTGAATGAAGAAGTGCAGAGATTATTCGATGCCCTTCCCCACAGGCCAAAATCAGAGGAAGAGATCAAGAAATGGATGAATCCGGGAGAGAATGCCTTTCGTTTTGCGATCCGTCTGAAGGACGATGGAAGGATCATCGGTTTTGTAGAACTGGACGGCATTCTCTGGACCCATCGAGTGGGATGGGTCAGCATCTTGATCGGAGACGAAAAGTCATGGGGGAGTGGAATCGGCAGAGAAGCAATGGAATGTCTTCTAGCATACGCCTTTCACGAGTTGAATTTATACCGTATTCAATTGACGGTATTTTCGTATAATGAGAGGGCGATCCGATTATATGAATCGCTTGGGTTCATGAAAGAAGGAAGTTACCGTCAATTCCTTCAGAGAGATGGAAAGAGGTATGACATGTTTTTATTTGGGTTATTAGCGGATGAATGGAAGGAAGGATGAGGAGGTCCTTCTTTTTTTTGGCGTGGGGAGAAAGAGAGGGTGGTGGGATCGAGCGCTCAGTCGATTTCCTTTATTTGTTAAATGACGCAAATACCTTTCAGAATGACGCATAAAACGAAAAAACGACGCAATAAAAAATATAATGACGCAAATATAGAAAAAATGACGCAATTCCCACCCGAAATGACGCAATAAGCTCCCCATCCACATGGTCAAACAATAGAAATCCCATCGAACGACTTTTCTTTTTTATAAAAACGGTCGATCGTCACAAAAGGAGCGATATTAATGAACATTTCCGGCTTTAACCATCTGACAATCAACACTAGAAGTCTAGAAGACTCACTCCCCTTTTACATAGAAATCCTGCAGGCTTCCCTCATACATAAAGGACGAAAGGATGTATATCTGGAATGGGGACCGGTATGGATCTGTCTTCAGGAAAAAGTGGGTCTCGATACGTCCGCGGGCTATGGAATCCATCATGTCGCTTTCAGCATCGATGAGAAAGGATTTCATAAGGCTGTTCATCTGCTGAAGGAGAAGGGGGTGCAGATCGTAAGGGGCCCTCTAAAAAGGGGCAAGGGATGGAGTATCAATTTCCTTGCTCCCGACAATGTCCAATTCGAGCTGCACACATCGAATCTACAGGAAAGGATGGAGGTATGGAACTAATTGCCGATCTCCTACCTCCTCAGACCACGATACACCGTTCCTTCCCTTGCAATGAAAAAGATAATCAAATTTCCTGCCAGAAAAACTTCACTTTAAGCAATGAAAATATATAGCAATATGCCTTCACAATAAGACCAGCAGAATTTCTGTTGCACTCATGAAAAAATGCCTTATTTTTTAAAAAACAATGTGTAGATGTTCCAAATATTTTCAATCAAGATTGAGATAGGAAAGATTTCTACTTGTGTACTATAATGAACCTATACAAAAATTCATATAGCCCATGGGTTAGAATAGATAGAGTATGAGAAAAGGAGTGAGAGGATGGCTGTACGTTTTATTCTCGGACGCTCCGGTACGGGGAAAACCTACCATATATTGAATGAGATGAAAAGGAGCTTGCAGGAAGCCCCGAATGGCGATCCCATCATCTATATCGTACCGGACCAAATGTCCTTTATATCGGAATATGAGCTCGTGAACACACCGGGATTGAACGGAATGATCCGGGGGCAAGTGTTCAGCTTCACGCGCCTTGCGTGGAAGGTTCTCCAGGAAACGGGAGGAATGAGCCGTTATCATTTATCTGAAGTCGGATTGAACATGATGATCCGCAAGATTATAGACGAAAACAAGGAAGATCTTCATATATTCAACAAGGCCTCGGACAAGCCGGGGTTCATTCATCATGTTGAAGCGATTGTCAAAGAATTTAAACGGTATTGTATATCTCCCTCCGACTTGCACGGGTTTGAGGGTGACAATGAACGGTCCAAGGCATTGAAGGACAAACTTCATGACCTTGAGTTGATTTACGAGAAGTTCGAGGAAAGGCTTCTCGGGAAATACATCGATTCAGAAGATTATTTTCAGTTGCTTTCAGATCATGTGAAAAATTCAGATCTTCTGAAGAAGGCAGAGATTTACATAGACGGATTCCATAGTTTCACGCCGCAGGAATATCTCATCATCGATCAGCTTATTCAGCATACAAAAAAAGTAACGGTTGCCCTTACAACGGATCCGGAACAGTTGATGGGTGCTATGAACGAATTGAGCCTGTATCGTATGACGAATGAAACGTATCATACCCTTCAGGATATATGCAGAGGGGCAGGGCAGACGGTGGAAGAAGAGATGATGACAAAGCCAATTCGCTATCAGAGTGAAACCCTGCTTCATTTAGAGCGTCATTTTGAAGAGCGGCCGACCATCCCTTTTGATAGAGGAAGTGGGACCATTGAATTCCTGGAAGCTTCCAACCGCCGGGCAGAGATAGAAGGTGTGGCCAGGGAAATCAGGAAGCTTGCACGGGAAGAAGGGTTCCGATACAAGGATATGGCTGTCTTGGTACGAAACAGCCAGGAATACCGTGATAAAGTCGAAACGATTTTTCAAGATTATGCGATCCCGTTTTTCCTAGATCAGAAGCGGACGATGTTAAATCATCCTCTCATTGAGCTTATTCGGTCTACACTGGAGATCATGAACACGAACTGGAGATATGAGCCAGTCTTCAGGGCAGTGAAAACGGACCTTTTGTTCCCTTATCAGAAGAACCCCACAGACTTGCGTGAAAAAATGGACCGGCTTGAGAACTATGTGCTGGCTTACGGGATAAAGGGGGACCGGTGGACGAAAAAGGATCGTTGGAAATACCGTCGTTTCCGGGGGCTTGAGCATGTGGATGCACCACAGACTGATCGTGAAAGAGAACTGGAGCATGAGATCAATGAGCTGCGATTATTTATTTCCGCACCAATCATCCGTTTTGGTAAAAGACTAAAGAAGCGGGCCACTGGCAGGGAGTTCTGTGAGGCTCTATATTTGTATCTCGAAGAGTTGGATATACCTGAAAAGCTTGAACGGATGCGTATTGAAGCAGAAGAGAAGGGGAATTTGATCGCAGCGAGGGAACATGATCAGGCATGGTCAGCAGTAATGGATCTTCTCGATCAATATGTAGAAATGCTCGGTGATGAAACAACCACCATGAAGAAATTCTCCTCCATTCTAGATGCGGGGATTGAAACGATGGAATTCTCATTAGTTCCGCCGGCTATTGATCAGGTCATTATTGCGGACTTGGAAAAATCCAGGCTTGGCGATATTAAAGCTGCGTTCATCATTGGAGTGAATGACGGGGTCCTTCCAGCGAAAATGAATGAAGAAGGTGTCCTGTCTGAAGAAGACCGAGAGTCGCTGATCCATAGAGGATTCAAGATCGCGCCGAGCAACAGGACGAAGCTATTGGATGAGGAGTTTGTGGCATATAAAGCCTTCACGACTCCAAGTGAGCGACTATTCGTCAGCTATCCGATCGCCAATGAAGAAGGGAAGGCGCTTCTACCTTCATCTTTCATCAAACGATTGAACGAAATGTTCCCGGAAGCGGGTACAAAGCTTCTCATCAATGAACCATCGGAATTAACAGAAGAAGAACAGCTTCATTACGTCTGCCATCCGAATGTGACAATCTCCCATTTGACGTCCCAGCTGCAGTTAAAGAAAAGGGACTATCCCATTTATGATTTCTGGTGGGATGTGTATAACTTCTATACAACGTCCAATGATTGGAAATGGCATTCCGGGCATATCTTATCGAGCCTCTTTTACGAAAATCGTGGACAACAACTGTCTGAGGATACGAGCAAAGAGTTGTATGGGGATCATATTCTGGCGAGTGTATCACGGATGGAGTTGTTTCACAGCTGCCCGTTCTCTCATTTTGCGAGCCACGGGTTGAAGCTGAGAGAGCGGGATTTCTTCAAGCTGGAAGCACCGGATATCGGTGAAATGTTCCATTCAGCTTTAAAATGGATATCGGAAGAAGTGGAGCGTCATGGTCTGACGTGGGCATCCCTCTCCAAATCACAGTGTCTGCAGTTGGCGAAGGAAGCAGTACTCATGCTCGCTCCGAAACTTCAGCACCAGATCCTATTAAGCTCAAACCGGCATTATTATATTGCTCAGAAGCTTGAGCAAATCATCAGCCGGGCCAGTCTTATCCTCAGTGAACACGCGAAGGCGAGCGGGTTTGTGCCTGTCGGGGTGGAGCTTGGATTCGGACCACATGCAACACTTCCACCGTTTCAGTTCCAACTGAGAAATGGGACGAAGATGGAGCTGCAGGGGAGGATCGACCGTGTGGATAAAGCAGAAGATCCGAACGGGGTGTATCTCAGAATCGTCGATTACAAATCGAGTGCAAGGGATCTGGATATGACGGAAGTATACTACGGATTGGCCCTTCAAATGCTGACGTATTTGGACATTGTCTTAACGAATTCGAAACAATTCGTCGGGAAAGAAGCGAAGCCTGCCGGCGTCCTTTATTTCCACGTTCATAATCCGATGATCAATAGCAAAAAGATCCTGACGATGGATCAGATCGAAAATGAAATTTTTAAAAGCTTTAAAATGAAGGGGCTTGTGTTAGGAGATTCAGAGATCGTCCGATTGATGGACCAAACCCTCGATACCGGGAATTCAGATATCATCTCAGCCGGGATCAAGAAGGATGGATCGTTGACTTCTCGATCAAAAGCGGCTTCAAATGAAGATTTTCATTATATGCGTCAACATGTCAGAAAGCTCTATGAAGCTTCAGGGAACCGCATCATCTCAGGTGAGACGGAGATTGCTCCCTATAAGCTGAAGGACCGGACTCCGTGCCAGTTCTGTTCATTCCGATCCGTCTGTCAATTTGATCAGTCGTTGGAGGAAAACGACTATAGAGTGCTGCCGACAGCCAAACCGGAAGATTTATTACGGAAAGTGAGAGAGGAGGTAGAATCCAATGAGTAATGACAGAATTCCAAGCAAGCCGGATCATGTAACGTGGACCGACGACCAATGGAAGGCGATTTGGGCGAAGGGCCAGGATATTCTTGTTGCAGCAGCTGCAGGATCGGGTAAGACCGCTGTTCTGGTGGAGAGGATCATTCAGAAGATCGTCGCAGAAGAAGAAAGAATGGACGTGGACGAATTATTGGTTGTTACCTTTACCAATGCTTCTGCCGCAGAAATGAGGCACCGGATTGGGGTTGCGCTGGAGAAAGCGATTGATGAGGATCCCCATTCCCATCATTTAAGAAAACAGTTGAGCTTACTGAATCGGGCATCCATTTCTACTCTTCACTCCTTCTGTCTTGAAGTAATACGCAAATATTACTACCTCATCGATATCGATCCTGGTTTCAGGATCGCGGATGAAACAGAAGGAGACCTGATCCGAGATGAGGTCCTGGATGAACTGTTTGAAGAGGAATACGGCAAAGAGGATAATCATGCCTTCTTTAAGCTTGTTGATACGTTCACGAACGATCGAAGTGATGGGGCACTGCAGGACATGATCAGGAAACTGTATGATTTTTCCCGTTCTCATCCAAACCCAGATGAATGGCTATTAGGGCTGGAAGAGATGTATGAATTGGATGAAGGAGTGGAAATTGATCAGCTTCCCTTTATCCAACCATTGCTGACCGATATACGGCTACAGCTTCATGGAGCCAAACGATTATTTCAACGAGCGTTGGAACTCACCAGAGTGCCTGGGGGACCTGGCCCTAGAGCAGAGAATTTCCTCAGTGATATAGAGATTGTTGAGAGTCTTGAAAGGAGTCTTACTATTTCTTGGGATCACTTATATGAAACCATTCAAACCTTACCATTTACAAAGTTAAAGGCTTGTCGAGGGGATGACTTCAATAAGGACATCGTGGATGAAGCCAAGAAGCTTCGTGATCAGGGGAAGAAAACGGTAGAGAAGCTTCAGGAGGATTTTTTCTCTAGAAGACCCGGAACATTCCTGGAAGATATGAGGAAGATGAAGGGTGTGATTCACACTCTAGCGGAAGTAGTGGTGGAGTTCGGCAGACGTTTCAGACAAGTGAAAGAAGAGAAAGGGCTCGTTGACTTTGCCGATTTAGAGCACTTCTGTCTCGACATATTGAGAGACCCTTCATATGATGATTTGGTTCCTTCAGAGGCTGCAAAACAATATAAAAAGAAGTTTAAAGAAGTACTGGTGGACGAATATCAGGATACGAATATGGTTCAGGAATCCATTCTTCTTCTCATCACAGAAGAACGCGAAGAAGTTGGAAACCGATTTATGGTTGGGGATGTGAAGCAATCTATCTACCGCTTCCGACTGGCTGAACCGAATCTGTTTTTAGGAAAGTATACACGGTTCCTTCCAGTCAGTGGAGAATCAGGATTGAAAATCGATCTATCCCAAAATTTCAGAAGCCGGAAAGAAGTATTGGAAGGGACGAACTTTATATTTAAACAAATCATGGGAACGTCTGTAGGTGAGATGGAATATAACCGGGAAGCAGAGCTTGTAAAGGGTGCACCTTATCCAGAAGAGAAGGAATTTCCCATTGAAGTGGCCATCATCAACCAGGAAACCGAGGAATCTTCATCCGGTAGTGAGGAAGAAAACCTATCCATTTTTGACGAAGGCGATATTGAGAAATCCGTTCTTGAAGCCCGTTACATGGCAAATAAAGTAAAACAAATGATCGAGGGACGTACACCGATCTACGATGCCAAGACGAAAACGGAACGTCCGATACAGTACCGTGATGTTGTCATCCTGCTACGCTCTATGCCTTGGGCGGCGGAAATCATGGAAGAATTCAAACGGCAGGGTATCCCGATTTATGCGAATTTATCTACAGGGTATTTTGAAGCGACCGAGATCGCCATTATGCTTTCTCTGTTGAAAGTGATTGATAATCCGTACCAGGATATTCCCCTTGCTTCGGTTCTCAGATCCCCCATTGTAGGACTGGATGAACAAGGTCTTGCCAGTGTCCGGATCCATTCAAGGGCGGGAAATTATTATGAAGCGTTAAAGAGGTTTGCCAGCGAGAAACCGGGCAATCCGAGAGAAGAAGAGACTTTTGAAAAGGTGAAAGTGTTCCTATATCACCTCGAGAATTGGCGGACGAAGGCACGTCAGGGTTCCGTGACAGAATTGATCTGGCAGCTCTACCGCGATACCCGTTTCTATGATTATGTAGGGGGAATGGCTGGAGGGAAGCAGCGTCAGGCTAATCTCAGAGCACTATATGACCGGGCCCGTCAATATGAAGAGACTTCCTTCAGGGGATTATTCCGTTTCCTGCGTTTCATTGACCGGATGAGGGAACGGGGGGATGATCTGGGTGTAGCAAGAGCCTTGAGTGAACAGGAGGATGTGGTGCGTTTAATGACCATCCACTCAAGCAAAGGACTTGAGTTCCCCATTGTGTTTGTCGCCGGCACTTCTAAGCAATTCAACCTTATGGACTTGAATGCAGCACACTTATTAGATAAAGATCTTGGTTTGGCTGTGAAATATACCGACTCGGATAAACGGATCAGTTATCCATCCCTCCCACAATTGGCGTTCAAGCGGAAGAAACGGATGGAGGCAATCTCTGAGGAGATGAGGGTGCTGTATGTAGCATTGACCCGTGCCAAGGAGAAATTATTCCTGGTCGGCACTGTGAAGAGTCTGGAGAAGTCGCTTGAAAAATGGAGGGGCGCTTTAAGTCAGACTGAATGGTTATTATCTGATTACGACAGGGCCGCTGCGAGTTCCTATCTTGATTGGATAGGTCCGTCCCTCATGCGTCATCCACATGGCAAAGAGTTGGGGGGAGAAGTGTCGGAGGGAAGCGGAATCAATGAGGAGATCCTAAGCCATCCTTCCCGCTTTCAAATCATGAAGATTGATAAGTCAGAGCTCGTTGCAGAAGATGAAGAGTCTTTAAGTGTGGATGATAATTGGAAAGAACTCGTGAGGACTGGTGCAGAGGTGGAACTGGAGTCCGTCCATAAAGAAGAAGTCTTACACCGACTGTCCTGGAAGTACCCTCATTTACGTGCAACGAATCTTCGTTCGAAGCAATCTGTCTCAGAGCTGAAGAGGATGTTTGAAATAAGAGACGAAGCGTCAAGTATCGATATCCTGAGACGCCATCATAAACCTGTCTATAATCGCCCTCAATTCATGCAGTCGAAAGAGTTGTCCCCAGCCGAAAAGGGAACGGCCATGCATACGGTCATGCAGCATATTTCTTTCGAAGATGGGGAACCGACGGAAGAGAAGGTGGAGTATCTTTTATCAACCCTTGTTCATAAAGAAATTCTGACGGAAGAGCAAAAATGTTCCATCTCGGTAGATAATATCATCGGATTTTTTAGAACTGGGATTGGTCAGCGAATGATTAAGGCTCACACTATACAACGGGAAATTCCATTCAGTATGAGTGTCCCCCTTAGTGAAATTTCAGAAACGGGAGAGGGAGCCCCTGAAGAAACGATCCTTGTACAGGGTGTCATTGACTGTGTATTCAGAGATGAGTCGGGAATCGTCTTATTGGATTATAAAACCGACGGTATCCATGATCGTTATCAGGGCGGCTTTTCTGAAGCTAGGCCGGTATTAATGGAAAGGTATAAAGTCCAAATTGAGTTATATACCCGAGCATTAGAATCTATCTGGAAGGAACCTGTATCAGAAAAGTACCTATACTTCTTTGATGGAGGGCATGTACTGGAATTATAAACGGAAACACTTCAAAGCCATGCTTTGAAGTGTTTTTTTAAGAGAAGAGGGAAAACCTATACTAATCACGTATTGAGGGATGATGGAAGATGGGGAAGAGAACGGTAGGCACATGTGAATTATGTTCCAGGGGAAACGTTGAAATCACGGTTCATCATCTCACACCTAAAGAGGTGGGCGGCACATTCCTGCCCACTGCGCAGCTTTGTATTCCGTGTCATAAACAGATACACTCCCTGTACACCAATGATGAACTGGGAGTCAGGTTGAACACGATTGAAGATTTAAGAAAAGATGAAAAAATCCATGCATTCATTAAATGGATACGGAAGCAGCCTTCCACCAAGTTAATTAAAACAAAGAAAAGTGTAGAACGCAGAAAGAAACGATAGTTCATAAAAAAACAAAAAGCCTCCTGATAGGCTTTTTGTTGTCTTAGTTATTTCCGGTTATTGGCTGGTCTACGACGTTACAATCAAAGGTGGTACTTACGCTGAAGACATTGTAGCTTAATTGAAATGGACCCGTATTGAAGGAACCGGATCCGCCAAATGTCTTAGACGCTGACTTCGGTGAAATAATAGCGGTGTCACCAAACTGAACACTTCCCCCACCTACGTTAAGAATAGCGACAGGACCTACTAAAGCGGGCATAATCAACATCCTCTTTTGATTTGTCTATATTAGTAACCTATGTGAACTCGACGGGATGGTTCATGAGAAAAACGGTTTGTTAAAGATGAGTAACACCCTAGTTAGGTTCTTCGATTGTTTCAAAATTTTGCTCCTCTTCACCCTTTTCCTTTTCGAGCTGACGAATATTTTTGACTCTACCTTCCATATACACATTGCAAGTGTTCCCTATGTGGATGATGGACGAAAATGATGTAGCACGTATATACATATTGTTCACTTTGATCGGACACAGATTTAATCTGTTTACCCTTATATTCGGGTTGATGCGGGGGAGCTCTATCGGACTCGTAAACACTTCAGAATCGAAAGTGCCTTCGCTTGTTAAGAAAAATTCCTTCTCACGCTGTACGGCGTAAGCTTTCGACAGTGCATTTATATTTTGTGAATCCCCTATCTGATAAAGAGAACTAAAGGCCAAGGTAACACCTTCTAAAGAGTTGACGATCGAGTATCTCTTAAGCATAATCACTTAGGGGTAAGAGGAACGAATGGACCGATGATGAGTGATTCCGGCGGGGTATCGAAAGCAGAGGCAAGCTGGATGATGTCAGCATCCCCAACGAGAACGAGGGAGGAACTGGCCACCCCTGCAATATCGATATTTCCGACGGTTAATTCACGATTGATTACTTGGAGGTTCATTGTTCTTCATTCCTTCCATATGGTCTGGGATTTGAGACATAAAGGAGAAAAGGGCCGTTTCGATGTCCTTTTTAATTTTGTCGATGATTTTCCTTTCCCATTCTCCTTCCTGTTGTTTCGATTCAATATAGGGGATGTTTTGTAAATAGAAGTCAATTCTCTGTGGCATTTGATTCAGCAGATCCTGCTGTATCATTTCGTAATAGGACGGATCAAGAGAACGCTGGAATTGCATTTCGTTATCCTGGATGAGGGTTGGTAATTCTGAATCGATATACGCTTTTATTTCTGAAGTAATCCTCTCCTTATAAGGCTCTAAGTTTTTGATCGTTTTAACATCGACATTGGGCTCAACTGCTAGGTCTTCAATGGTTTCCTTTAAATTGCTTGGATTCAGTCCGATATTCAGCGTGCCGTCGAGAGATTCTACTTTAAGCTGGTCGAATTTATATTCGATTTTCTCAACATTGATTTTCGGGGTATCCCTGAGGGTGGTTAATTCCTGTGACAGGTCATCCACTTTCTTTTCCAACGCGACAATTTTCGAATTCAACATCTCGATATATTGATAGAGTTGTTGGGGGGTCATATAGTAATTGTTCATACTGCCACCTCTTTCTTTTGTCGCGATTCACTTATCTTGGCGTTTGCAATGGAACAAGTGGTGAAACAGAAGGAGGAGTACCTCCATTTCCGTTTTTCTCGGCTTCAGGGGCAGGCTCGGTATAGCCTCCTGTATTATAGAGAAAGTCATTGGTCGTAATTTGACCGCATGTTCCAATCTGGAGGATGGAAGAATTGGACATTCCTCCAATTTTAATAAATTGAATTTGTATAGATTGTTGAATATAATAATTCGACATTCGGCATCACACTCATAAGTTAAAGTTTATTCCCTGATCCATTCCATCGTCATCCACGGTGTAGGTCAAGGAGCTTTCATTATAAACCGAAATTCCCTTTCCTGTTATGAATGAACCTGCCCCGGCAAAGGTTTTGGCTGTTGAAATCGGACTGATGTTAAATACATCCCCAATATGGAAAACGGCGCTGGAACCGACATTGACGACTTGAGCAATTCCTACGATTGCGGGCATTGTGACTCACACCTTTAAGACAAAGTTAATTATTGTTATTCTATGTTAAGAACATGAATAGGTGATAATCGCCTAATTTCCTTTTTCAGGTTAGAATGGAATCAAGATTAATTTATCGGAGGAAAATGAATGAACACCATGTCACCAATTGAACAAACAGAACGTATCGTTAGCCTTGATGTGATCAGGGGATTCTCATTACTCGGCATCTTTATCATTAACATGATTTCTTTTCATTCCCCATTTCTGTATCTGGATCCGTATACGTGGTGGAAGACGCCTGAAGATGTCGCGCTCTACCCATGGATTGACGTTTTGATTCAAGCAAGCTTTTATCCGTTATTCGCCATGATGTTCGGATATGGACTAGGGATCCAGCAGCAAAGGGCTGAGGATAAGGGAACGTCCTTCTACCGATTTGGAATCAGAAGACTTCTTATTTTATTGGGAATCGGGTGTATCCATGCCTTCTTGATCTGGTCAGGGGATATCCTGATTAATTACGCCGTGTTTGGATTAGTTCTTCTGGCATTCATGAGGCTTTCCGGAAAGGCATTGATGTGGCTGGGTGGTATCTTATTTCTGTTGCCTCAAGCTTTTTTCAGTATATTACTAGTATTGATGACCTTTGCAGATCCGACGGGTGTGACTGAGTATACGGATATTGCCGCATTGCAGAATTCAGTTGCCGCCTATGCATCGGGAAGTTTCAGCAGTATCATGGAGCAACGCTTTCAGGACTGGTATATGGTGAATTCACCTGCCAATCTCATATTCTTGTTACTGTCGATCCTGCCAATGATGATGATCGGGGCAGGGGCAAGTAAATGTCAACTATTAGAAAAAGTAAGATCCTATAAGAAGATTTGGATGATTATTGGAGGAATCACGTTACTCTTTGGAATCATCATCAAATCACTGCCACTCATCATAGAACATAATTTTGCTTATTCCTATATCCAGGACTTTTTTGGAGGTCCGTTCTTATCAGTATCTTATGCAATAATCCTTTCATTATTATTGTTGAATCAAAAAATCATGAAATGGAGCAAGCCACTCGCTTCAGTTGGGAAGATGTCCCTCACGAATTATCTGATGCAATCGATCATCGGAACACTTCTTTTCTATTCATATGGTTTTGGACTCTATGGAGAAGTGACTTTAACGACTGGGACGATGCTCGCAGTGGGGATCTATGTCATACAAGTGATCCTATCAGAGATATGGTTATCCAAGTTTACATATGGTCCAGTTGAAAAGATTTGGCGGGTATTAAGTTATGGCAAAAGGAACGTAGTTGAAAAGGGAAAAGGATAACTTGAAAAGGGGATGAACAGCGGTGAAATTCATTAGTTATAAGGTAGGCGGAAAGGAAACATTCGGGGTGGAACGGAACGGAAGAATCCTTGATTTAGCAGGGGTTATGGGGTTGCCGGGTGAATTGATTCAGGGGATTGAACGGGGAAATGATTTTCTGGAAAATGTGGATCACATTATTAATGAAAAAGGTCAGGACCTCCCTTCTTTTGATCAAAATGAAGTGGAATGGCTAGCACCGATTCCGAGAGTGAAGCGAAATATCATGTGTGTAGGAAAAAACTATCGGGATCATGCCATCGAAATGGGTGGTGAACAAGATATCCCTAAAAGCATCATGATGTTTACCAAAGCGACCAATACGGTCATCGGTCACAAAGAAACGGTGCTTCATCACGGCGATATCACGGAAGAACTTGATTATGAAGGAGAACTCGCCGTCATCATCGGAAAGAAAGGGAGAGGGATTTCTACTGAAGATGCAATGGAGTATGTATTTGGTTATTCCATTTTGAATGATTTGACAGCTCGTGATCTTCAGAAGAAGCACGGACAATTCTTCATTGGGAAAAGCCTGGATACAACTTGTCCGATGGGACCCTATCTTGTGACGAAAGATGAAGTCGATGATCCTCACAACCTGTCCATCATAACAAAGGTTAATAGTGAAATCAGGCAATCATCCAATACAGGAGAAATGATCTTTACTATTCCTACCATTATATCCACTCTGTCTAAAGGAATGACTCTTGAACCGGGAGATATCATTGCGACAGGAACCCCATCAGGAGTGGGAAAAGGATTCAAGCCTCCGCGTTTTCTTAAGAAGGGGGATATGGTGGAAATCACAATCGAAGGGTTGGGAATTTTGACAAATCCGTTACAGGCCTAGTTAAAATTTCTGTTGTTGTACAGACTGTGGTAATATTATGAGCGTAAACTATCTACCTGTAGGAGGTTCATTATGTTTGATACTACACATGCCCATATTACAACGTGGGTCGTTGCCATCATTCTTTTCTTTGTAGCCGTCGGCTTGCATAATGCAGGAAAGAACAAAGGCATGAAAATTGTACATATGATTTTACGATTATTCTACTTGCTGATCATTTTAACGGGTGCTCTTCTATTCTGGAAACATCAAGGAATCAATCCGGCTCTTTACGGCATTAAAGGTCTTGTCGGTATCTGGGTGATCGGAATGTTTGAAATGGTTCTCGTCCGCACGAAAAAAGGCAAAAGTACCAATATGTTCTGGATATTGTTGGTGGTCTCTTTACTACTTGTACTGTATCTAGGTTTACGTTTACCGTTAGGTTGGCGTCCATTTGCATAATGGTTGGAGAAGTTGACTCTATAAAGGGTCAACTTTTTTTATATTCATTACGGCTTTAGAAAGGTGATCTGTGGGATGCTGACGGGGCCATTTCTATATAAATGAATATCCAAATCTGTCGAATTGTGGTATTTTGGTAGAAACGATGTCTATCAAGTAGGTGTAGAAAATGATAAAGTCCTTTCAACTCATATATCATGACGAGCACTCCCTAAGCGAATTCATAAATAAGCATGATTTAGACCAACACCCTCATCTTTTGATCCAGGCCTTTGTCGGGGATTCCCCAATTGCGGTCATCGAAGAACTGCAAAGTCAAATCAATCGGCTGTTACCCTACGGGACACTCATTGGCTGCAGTTCAAACGGTCAAGTGAACGATGGGCGGATTGTTACAGAGGTCGTCTTATCGTTTACGGTATTTGAGAAAACAAAGGTCGATTCGCTGTTACAAGAGAAAACAGATTCAAGTAAGCAACTAGGTAAACGGCTGTACGAAGAGATGAGGAAACCTGATACAAAGGTTTTTATTGTTTTTTCCAGTCACTTACAGCTGGGGGTTCAGGAATTCCTGGAAGGTGTTTCTGAGGAAGGAAATGAAATCGTCATCGTCGGAGGTGTTTCGT
The DNA here is from genome assembly GCF_020172085.1 of Rossellomorea aquimaris. Lineage (GTDB taxonomy): Bacteria > Bacillota > Bacilli > Bacillales > Bacillaceae_B > Rossellomorea > Rossellomorea aquimaris_E. Next base: position 218,302 of record NZ_JAIVAT010000005.1, on the reverse strand, counting down.
CTGACCTGCCGAATAAAAGACCGACCTATGTATTCACGAATCATGGAATATCACCCGACGGATTCGTAACGGCGTCTTTGAGTCATGAAGAATTATTGGTTCGTTCCAATGCCATTGAAGAATGGCAGGAAGTCGGCCCGACGTTCAACATTACGAAGGCAAAGGGGAATATTCTTGAGGAAATGAATGACGTGAAACCCATTCGGATCCTCGAAACCTATTTAGGGAAGAGGTTTGTAAAGGATCTACCGGACTCATCCATCGAATTCCCATTTCTTTTGCAGGAATTGAAGAAAAAGATGGCAGTCTATATCATAAATGTACTTCCAAATGGAAGTGTGGAACTGAGTCATGAAGTGAGAGTGGGGGATAAGGTATCCTTTGGATTTGTAAGCGTGGAGGATTTGATTTACTCCACTACGAAACTTCTGTCCCAATTGAAACGCCATCCAGTGGAAGCCCATTTTGTCTATCATTGTGTTGCAAGAAGAAGATACATACGTGATGTAACGGACCAGGAACTCACCTATTTCAATCGTATATCACCAGTGAGTGGATTCTTTACTTATGGTGAATTCGGGCAGAGGGACGATAAAGTGAAACTTCTGGCCCATTCCTTAACGTATCTTGGTCTGTCAGAAGGGGTACGTGAACCCATCCGGAATATGAAGGTGGATTTTCAGTTAACGCCTGATTCCGATGTCATGATGTCGTTAACCCACTTAATCAATACAGCAGAAAAGGATATCAAGGAACTGACGCAAAATATCCAAATCTCAGAGGAGTACTATCGGTCACTCTTCGATAATAATACAGATTTTGTTTATAGTACGGATCTGAGTGGGAGATTTAATTCACTCAACCCTTCCTTTATAAAAACCTTTGGCTACACGAAAGAAGAGATTCTTGGGAAGTCAGCCCTGCAATTTATCAGGGAAGAAGACGTGGGGCGTGTGAGAAGACATTTTTACCGTGCGATGGACGGGAGAGAGCAGTATTATGATCTTCCGATTGCCTCCAAAAACGGTGAAGTCAATTTCTTTCAAATCAAAAATATCCCCATCACCGTTGATGGAAAGTGTGTAGGGATCTTCGGGATAGGTAGAAATGTCACGAAAGAGCGGCAATTCGAGAAGAAGATTACACAGCTTGCCTATTTCGATGGTGAAACAGATCTTCCCAATAAAATGAAATTCAGAGAATTAGTAGATGAACATATTGAGAGGGCCAACAAGAAAAAAAGGGAAATGGCTGTTTTATTCCTGGATATGGACCGTTTTAAGATCATCAACGATACTCTCGGGCATTGGGCTGGGGATCTAATCATTAAAGAACTTGCCCTGAGGATCCAGGGCACTCTGCCTAAAGGGGCATACTTGGGGCGATTCAGTGGAGATACCTTTACGGTTCTGCTCACGAAAGATGTGAATGAATCCTCTATTTCAGCTATCACAGAAGATATATTGAAAACGATACAGGCACCTTTCACGTATAAAGGCAAAGAGTTCTACATTTCAGTCAGCATAGGCGTAGGTATTTTTCCGCGGGATGGTGAAGAGTCGACCGATTTGTTGCGGAACGCCGATTCTGCTCTGACATGGGCGAAATCAAAGGGTGGGAATAATACCGTTTACTTTTCCAAGGGGATGAAGGAAGAGAATACCCGCAAGGTTGAAATGGAAGCACATTTGCGGAAAGCGATAGAGCGGGAGGAGCTGTTCGTCGCGTTTCAGCCGATTATTGACATTTCAAATCAATCGCTTATCGGCTGCGAGTCATTATTAAGGTGGCAGCACCCCTTATGGGGATTAATTTCCCCAGCTGAGTTCATTCCGCTTGCAGAAGAAACGGGACTGATTTATGACATTGGAAAATGGGTGCTGGTGGAATCCTGTTTACAGCTGAAGAAATGGTTAGATCAACAAAATGCGAAGTTTTATATTTCCGTCAATGTGTCTGCACAGCAGTTCCAGCATCCTACATTTCACTGTGATGTGAAAGAAGCATTATTACTATCCGGACTGCAGCCTGAATACCTCTGTTTGGAATTAACAGAGACGATCATGCTCCATGATGCGGCTCATACCATCGAAGTGATGAGATCACTGGCTGAATTGGGAGTGAAGCTTGCAATTGACGATTTTGGAACAGGTTATTCATCACTCAGTTATTTAAAGCACCTTCCTCTTCATATTCTGAAGATTGATCGTTCCTTCGTACAGAATATGAGTGACCATACACCCGATGTAGCGATTGTTCAGTCGATCGCCACAATGGGGAAAGGTTTGAATATGAAGGTTGTGGCAGAAGGTGTGGAAACAATGGAACAATTAGAGCTTCTGGACCAGCTTGGCTGCGATTATGCACAAGGATATCTTATTGAAAGACCCATGACGCTGGATAATATGAACACCTATTTAAAGAATCTGCACCTTGTGACCAGTCAGGATTCTTAACATAACAAATGCCTGTCGATAGAGCTGACAGGCATTTGTTATTTTTTTTGAGTATGTTGGCAAATCAAAGGTTGAAACTTTCAATTACGATGCGTCTACCTGTACTCAGGGTGAATTCGAAGCGATCCCGTTTCTTTTTATAATAGGTGAAGTGATGCTGAACGGCACACACTTCGACACCGTTATCGAAGGTGATAAAATTCACGCCTTCTTTGATTTTTTGGTTGCCGAGGAACACAAGGTGATTGTGGCAAAAGATACTATCATAGATAGAGTAACCCAGATTATTCAGTGCCGTTATAAATTGATGAAAGGCATCATCAGAAATTTCTTCTAATAAATTCTCCAACGAATACAATATATTCTTCTTTATTTGAATTCGATCGCCATTCTCGATTCTAATTCGCTCATAAGGTGTGACAATGATACCGTCTTCTAAGAGAACACCGGAGAGCCAGTCCCCATCTCTATACACTTTTAATTCATGATTGAGGTAAAATTCGAGCTCGGATTCTTCCTCTGCATCGATTTCGAAAAAGAACCACGTATCCTCTTCGAATAATGCAGTGCCTTCGGAAAAGGATCTTTTTTGGGATTTTAAAATGTTTGATCGAAATATGTTGCTCAAGTGAATATCCCTCCTTAACTACATTTCTTGTCATAATTATCATATTTCATTCATGTAAAGATTGATTGAGACAATTAACCATTTATGGCTGTGAGCATAGAATAATTTATGTGTCAGTGAGCCCAGTTTGTTTGACGAGAAAGTGAGGATGATCACCATGTGCGGAATTACAGGTTGGATCCATTATAAACAAGATTTGTCGAATCAAAAAGATGTTGTTGAAAAAATGGCAGAAACCCTTTCTAAAAGAGGGCCGGATGAAACGAACGTGTGGATGGATCGACACGTTGCCTTTGGCCATAAACGATTGATCGTAGTCGATCCTGCAGGTGGAAGGCAGCCTATGAGCCTTCAACATAACGGCCATCTCTTCACCATCTGCTATAACGGAGAATTATACAATACAGAAGATTTGCGAAAAGTACTTATTGAAAAGGGTTATGCCTTCAAGGGACATTCTGATACGGAGGTGTTATTAACCTCTTATATTGAGTGGAGGGAGGAATGCGTTCATCATTTAAATGGTATTTTTGCCTTTGCGGTATGGGACAGTGAGAAGGAACAAGTATTTATAGGAAGGGACAGAATGGGCGTAAAGCCTTTATTTTATTTCGAAAAGGATGAAGGGTTATTATTCGGTTCTGAAATAAAAGCTTTGCTTGCTCACCCCGATGTTCGGCCCCAGGTGGATCTTCAAGGTTTAGCGGAAGTGCTGGGTCTCGGTCCATCCCGCACTCCTGGAAATGGTGTGTTTAAAGGAGTGAAGGAGCTGCGTCCGGCCCATGCCATGATCTTCTCGGAAAAAGGGGTCAATAGTTGGAGGTACTGGAATGTGAAAAGTGAGGAACATACCGATTCCTTTATAGAAACAGTCTCTAAAGTACGCTTTCTGCTTACGGATGCCATTCAGAGGCAGCTTGTGTCCGATGTTCCTCTTTGCACATTCTTATCTGGAGGACTGGATTCCAGCGCGATTACGGCAGTGGCAGCAAATCGTTATAAAGAGGAAGGGAAAGGGAATCTCCATACGTATTCCATTGATTATGAGGAAAATGATCAATATTTTAAAGCGAACGATTTTCAGCCGAACTCAGATGCACCTTGGATTGAAAAGATGACGTCGGAATTTGATACGATCCACCATCGCTGTGAGATCAGTCAACAAGCGTTAAAGGATCATCTGATTGAGGCGGTTCATGTAAGGGACCTGCCGGGAATGGCCGATGTTGATTCGTCTCTCCTATGGTTCTGCCGGGAAATTAAACAGGACTTCACGGTGGGACTTTCCGGAGAATGTGCAGATGAAATCTTCGGTGGATATCCATGGTTCCACAGGCCGGAAGACTTTAATCGCAGAGGCTTCCCGTGGATGCGCTCCACAGCTGAACGTCAGGGCCTTCTAAAGGAAGAGTGGAGTAAGAAACTGAATCTGGAGGAATATGTCCTCGAGCAATATGACCGCACGGTTGCGGAAACCCCTTTGCTTGAAGGGGAGAATGAAGTGGAAACCAAGAGAAGACAATTATTCTATTTGAATCTTCTATGGTTCATGACGACATTATTAGATCGGAAGGATCGCATGAGTATGGGAGCAAGCCTTGAGGTCAGGGTACCGTTTGCAGACCATAGACTTGTCGAATATGTGTGGAACATTCCGTGGGAGATGAAAATGCACGAAGGAAGAGAAAAAGGCATCCTCAGAAAGGCACTGGAGGGAATACTGCCTCATGAAGTCCTGTATCGAAAGAAAAGTCCGTACCCGAAAACCCATCATCCCGTGTATACGAAAATGGTCAGTGATTGGTTGAATGAGATACTTGAAGACCAATCAAGCGTCCTGTATGAATTGTTTGATGAAGAGAAGCTGAAAGAAATTGTCGCAACGGGTGGAGCCGCCTTTGAAGTACCCTGGTACGGCCAACTCATGACCGGTCCGCAGTTACTTGCTCATCTTGCCCAGATCCATGTGTGGTTCAAGGATTATAATATCGAAATCGTGGAATAGGGCATCGGTTCATTCCGATAAAGAGAATTAAGAGAACGGTACAAACATAGATTTAAAGTAATAATGATTTGAAAAGGAGGCATAGTAAAAAGAGAAATCTCTCTTTACTGTGTCTCTTTCTTCTTTCAAGTTTTGAATGAACGTCGTTGTTTAATAGCAGCAACATAGAACGGAAAGAGTCCCGATGGCGGTTAATCAGTGTTTCCAATGGGGAGGACAAGCTCATTAGAATGAAAGAAGACGATCATCTTGAAAAAAACAGTTTGAAGGTTCATTCTGGTGGAAAACGATTGTATAAGTGTTGTATAATAATTGTACAAATAAATGATATTGGAGGCTATCACAATGGCCAAAAAGATAATTGTCATCGGCGCAGGTCCCGGAGGATTGGCTGCAGCGATGCTCCTTGCCAGTAAGGGATATAATGTAGAGATATATGAGAAGCAATCATTTGTAGGAGGGCGAAATGGCTCTGTCACGATGGATGGTTATACGTTCGATATCGGACCGACATTCTTAAGTATGCCGGAAATTGCAGAAGAATTATTCGAAGCTTCAGGAAGAAATCTTCATGACTATGTGGATTTAAAGGAACTCTCTGTAATGTATGAACTTATATTTACCGATAAAAAGGTGCAAATGTATAAGGATCCTGAACAATTATCCAGGGAAATCGAGCGTCATTATCCTGGAAACTCAGAAGGGTATAAGCGTTTTATGAATGATACCCGTAAGAAAATGACCCGTTTAAAACCGATTTTGCAAAGCCCGATGGATAGATATTATCAATATATCAGCTGGAAGGTTTTGAGAGCACTTCCTCAATTGTCCCTGGGTAAATCCCTTTATAGTGTGTTAAGTGATTATTTTACGGACCATGAATTGAGATTGGCGTTTACTTTCCAATCAAAATACTTAGGAATGTCCCCCTGGGAATGTCCGGGTGCTTTCTCCATACTGTCATTCATGGAGCATGAATACGGGATCTTTCACCCCATCGGCGGCTTGAACCAATTATCAAAAGCCATGGAGAAAGTCGTGAAAGAGCATGGCGGTGTGATTCATCTCGGTGAAGGGGTCAGGAAATTGTGGATTGAAGACGGAAATGTCGTGAAAGGAATCATGACAGAGGACGGGGAGAAGATCGAGGCAGATGAAGTCATCATCAACGGGGACTTTGCGCATGTGATGAGTAACCTGGTTGAAGATGGAGTATTGAAGAAATACAGTAAAGAAAAATTGAAAAAGAAAAAATATTCCTGTTCTACTTTTATGATCTATCTGGGAGTCGACAAACAATATGATCTTCCCCACCATAGTATTCTATTTGCTGAGGATTATAAGAGGAATGTTGAAGAAATTACGGAGACCTATACGCTTTCCGGTGATCCTTCCATTTACATTCAAAATGCATGTGTAACGGATCCTACCTTGGCTCCCACGGGACATTCCACCTTGTACATCCTTGCACCGGTACCGAATAATATAAGCGGTATTGATTGGTCAGAGAATGAACAAACCTTCCGGGAGCTTGTTTTAGACCTGGTTGAGCGTAAAGCGGGCTTGGAAAACATCCGTGATCATATCATGGTTGAGAAAATCATCTCTCCCCATCATTGGGAATCAGAATTCAATATTTATGAAGGAGCCACCTTTAACCTTGGTCATCAACTGACTCAGATGATGGCTCTCCGCCCTCATAACAAATTTGAAGAACTGGAACATTGCTGGTTAGTCGGAGGGGGGACGCATCCTGGAAGCGGCCTGCCGACGATCCTAGAATCAGCAAGGATTTCGACCAATATGCTGATGAATGAGGATCCGTCCTATTCATTCATGGAAGGACAAACGGCGATGGAGGAAGCTTTATGAAAGTAGCCGTTGTAGGGTCTGGTATTGGTGGACTGATATCTGGACTGTTGTTGGCAAAGGATGGTCATGATGTCACAGTCTATGAGAAAGAGGCGACCATCGGAGGACGTCTTGCTTTTATACAAGAAGGGGAGTACAAGATTGATAAAGGGCCGACCATCGTTCTATTACCTGAAATGCTCCTTTCCATCTTGACGGAGGCTGGAATTGACACGGGCGAAATAGAACTCGTCCGCTGCGACCCCCTTTATGATGTCCATTTTACCGATGGGCTGACATATACGAAGTATGCTGATGTCGATAGGCAATTTGAAGAAATCAAGAAAAAATTCCCGGGAGATGAAGAAGGATTTCTTCGTTTTATGAAGGATATGGATGAACGATTTACAATCGGGCAACCTCAGTTCCTGGAATCGTCCTTTTTGAAAATGAGGGATTTTCTCAACCGTAAAACGATGAGTTCATTGTTTAAGTTGAAAGCTTACCGGAATGTGATGGGGAATTTAAAGCATTATTTTCAGCATGGGAAACTGCAGACAGCTTACGGTTTGCAAACACTTTACATCGGTGGGGATCCTTACAGCACACCTGCTATTTACAGCCTTGTTTCCTTTAGTGAGCACAAGCACGGCATCTACTATATCAAAGGCGGATATGCGAGTTTGCTTGATCATCTCAGGAAGGCGTGCGATAAGAATGGCGTTGTGATTAAGACCTGTACACCTGTTTCTGAAATAGAGACCTCGGGTGGTAGAGCAACTCATATCGTTCTTGGGGACCGGCGTGAAAAAATCGAATCCGTCATTATCAACGGTGATTTTCCCACTGCATCTACATTAGTGAAGAAGAAGGCACCGAAATCCTATAAGCCTTCATCAGGCTGTGTGCTTTTGTATATGGGGGTCGACGGGAATTATGATGATAAAAGAATGCATCAATTTTATTTGAATGAAGATTTCTCTGGGAATATGAAGGATATTTTCAAGAATAAGAGAATTCCTAAAGAACCATCATTTTATGTATTTAATCCTTCCAAGGTTGATTCTACACTAGCTCCTGAAGGGAAAAGCGTCCTATATGTCTTGATCCCGGTTCCAGTTTCAGATGAAATAGACTGGAAATCAGCTTCAGAATATCTTTCCAATCTTGTATTGGATACAATGGAAGAAAGGGGATACGCTGACTTGAAGAAACGGATTTCGTGGATAAAGATCAGGACCCCGGAAGACGCGGTTCAAGAAGGGCTATATTCAGGGGGAAGCTTTGGGATTGCGCCAAGTTTAGGACAATCCGGGCCATTCAGACCCCAAGTACAACCGTTTGCGGAGAAGAATATCTTTGCGGTCGGTGCATCCATCCATCCAGGTGGAGGAGTTCCGATTGTCATGCAGGGCGCAAAACTAGTTGCAGAAGCCTTTAAAGACCAGTATAAAATCGAATCTGAAAGGAAGGATGTGTCCTTGCATGAGCAGGATTTCGGAAGCATACGATCAATGTGAAAATATTATTAAACTGCATTCTAAAACGTTTTACAGAGCATTTTCCCTACTGCCGAAAGACCAGAAGAAGGCGGTTTGGGCTGTATATTCATTTTGTCGTAAGGTAGATGATATTGTTGATGAAGGCATGAGCCCTTCAGAGGAATTAAGTCAATTCGAGGTGGAATTCGAATCCTTTTTAAAGGGGGATTATAACCAGAATGAACTGATGTGGGTCGCATTGGATGATGTGTTCAAGCGATATAACATGGATGTTCAATCCTTCAGGGACATGATAAAAGGTCAAAGGATGGATCTTGGTGAAAGAGTGTATGTGAAAATGGACGATGTCCTTGATTATTCTTATCACGTAGCAAGTACTGTTGGGTTGATGCTCCTGCCGATTCTTGCTCCTGGGAAAGAACAGTACTTAAGAGAGGATGGCATTCATCTCGGGTATGCTATGCAGCTCACCAATATACTGAGGGATATCGGTGAAGATCTGGAGAGAGGCAGGTTATATATTCCCCAGGATTTATTAGTGAAATATGAATATACGATTAACGACCTGGTTGAACATAGAGCAAACGAAGCTTTTTGTTCCATATGGGAAGAGATGGCCGAGCTTGCTGAGGATTATTACGATAAATCTTTTCGTACTATGCATCTCTACCCGGTGTATTCGAGAACCCCTGTAAAGGGAGCTGCCTTATTATATCGTGCGATTCTGGATGAGGTTAGGGGTAATCATTATAATGTGTTTTCCAAGAAGCACTTTGTGTCTCGGGATGCAAAAGAGAAAATCATTTCTTCTATATCTTAAATAAGCTCGTATGGAGGCTGTTGGAAAGCCTACCATATGAGCTTATGTTTGAATATCGAACATTTTAAACAAAAAAAGAGCCGCTAAAAGCAGCCCTTCTATTCATTAAATTGTGTTTCGTTGATTCACTCTATCGCTCATCTGTCCTGAACCAATTGAATTCAATCGTTCTACTAAATCAGAACCGAATGGAGAAACGGAAGAAACGTTTGATTCCAACACAGTGTCCTTTAATTCATAAGCATTGGATCCATGTTCTGTAAAGTCAAGTCCTGAAAGCTCTTCTTCACGTGATACGCGAATACTTGATACTCTCGTTACGATGTAGAGAAATCCCCCGACAGTGATGGATGTCCAGGCAATGACAGCGATGACGCCGAGTGCTTGAGTAGCTAAGAGTGTTGCGCCTCCTCCATATAATACCCCATTTTGAACATCGAACAATCCTACTGCCACTGTACCCCAAACTCCACAGATCCCGTGAACGGCAATTGCTCCGACAGGGTCATCGACTTTCAATTTCGAATCGATGAATGTTACAGCTTCTACCAGGATGACGCCAGCAATAAGTCCGATGATGAGAGACCCGACCAGGGATACATTGGCACAGCCGGCAGTGATACCGACCAGTCCACCGAGGGCACCGTTTAGAGTAAGGGATGGATCGATCCGTTTATATCTGAATAACGTGTAAAAAGCGGATGAAAGGATGGCGGCAGATGCTGAGAACAATGTAGTCGTGATGACCTGCGGCACAAGAGTAGGATCGGCTGCCAGGCTGCTGCCCCCATTAAATCCGAACCATCCAAACCAGAGAATGAATACACCGAGTGCGCCAATTGGTATATTATGACCTGGTATGACATTTACTTTCCCTTTGCTGTATTTACCGACACGTGCACCAAGGAATAATACAGTGATGAAGGCACCGACTGCGCCGGTCAGATGGACGACGGTAGAACCGGCGAAATCGACGAATCCAAGCTCTGAAAGCCATCCTCCTCCCCAAACCCAATGACCGACGATAGGATAAATGATTCCTGTCATGGCGATGGTCAGAAGAATATAGCTTTTAAGCTTCATTCTTTCGGCAACAGCACCGGAAATGATGGTTGCACAAGTAGCAGCGAAAACAGACTGGAATAGGAAGAAGCCGATGTCTTCACGTCCTGAGAGGAAGAAGCTATCCAATCCAATGATCCCACCTTGAGTCCCGCCAAACATGAAGGCGAATCCAACGATGAAATACAAGACAGAAGCAATGGCTACAGTTAAGAAGTTTTTCATCAAGATATTAAGAGAGTTCTTGGCCCGTGTGAATCCTGTTTCAACCATTGCAAATCCGGCGTGCATAAAGAATACGAGTACGGCCGCGATCATGACCCATAAGGAGTCAACGGAAGCTTGAACAGACTCAGCAGTAGGGGATGCTGCAAATGCAGTAGTGCTCACGAATAATGACAAAAATGACAGAGCAGAAATTTTTTTAATCAATGATATCCCTCCATAATTGGTTTTACCTTGGCGGTTGTATTAAACAAGAGTTTTATAAAACAGCTTTTTTCCCTCTTTCCCCTGAACGGATTCGAATCACTTCCTCAACAGGATAAATAAAGATTTTCCCATCTCCCACGGTTTCGGTACTGCAATGTTCAACTATGAGATCGATGATGTCTTCCACTTGAGTGTCGTCGACGATCATTTCCACTTTTACTCTTGGGACTAACTGCAGTTCGAATTTATTTCCTCTGAAGATCCCTTGTTTTCCTTTTTGTTTCCCGCACCCTGCTGCTTCCGATACGGTCAAACCACTAAATCCACGAAGACATAATGCTTCCCGTAGAGACAGAAATGCTTCTGCACGGATAATTGCTTCCACTTTTTTCATCGTTATTTCCTCCTTTTTAAAATGTTTATTGAATACGCCTCTTTGATGTTAGGTTTTATGACATGTATAAGTTATATTATTTATCATATTCAGAAAATAACAAAAGTTCAAGTATTAATTTGCTATGTAAGCGTTTTAATGTAAAAAAAGTTAACATTAAATAATTGAACGCGCTTTCAATTTGTTTTGAAAAGAGAAAAAGAGCCAACTCAAAGATAACAGAGCTGACTCTTTTGGGAACTTTAAAACACAGTGCCATAGGAAGGTCCGTCCCTCTACATGGCGTTTTTATCATTTTGGATGAACCGTTTGTGTATCCAAATCTTGGACCGCCAGCGTTTGAGCATGATGATGCCTCTTAGCCATTCGTCTGCTATGAAGGAAATCCAGATTCCGATTAGTCCGAGACCGAACCAGATTCCAAGGATATAGGAAAGAGTGACGCTGACTCCCCACATGGATAATACCCCCATATAAACTGGGAACCGGACGTCACCAGTAGCTCTGAGCGCATTGATGACCACAAGATTGAAGCTTCTACCTGGTTCGAGGATGATCGTCAGATAGATCAACACCTTACCAAGTGAAATGATGTCTTCGTTGCTTGTAAAGATCCGGAGAAGAGGCTCTGCTGCAAAGGAGAAAATTCCTGCCATGATGAGAGAGATGACAATGGCGATCTTTAAGCTTTTTAAGCACCGTTCATAGGCGTTGTCAAATTCTCTTGCCCCAATCATATGCCCGATGATGATCTGAGTTCCCTGACTGATGGCGACACTGAATAAGAAAATGAACATCATCAAGTTCTGGGCATATACCTTTGTCGTCAGGGCATTCGTTCCAAGACTTGCGATAAAATACGTGATGACCATTTGAGATCCGTTATAAGATAGGTGCTCTCCAGCAGATGGGATCCCAATCCGTAATAAATTCTTTACGTGTGAGACGGGAATATTGAAGAGTGACCTGAATGGAAGAGCATTTGGTATTCGTCTCCTTATCACGATGATACTTACGACGAATCCAATCAGTCTTGAGGTGATGGTGGATATGGCCACACCTTCCACACCTAATACAGGAACTCCGAAAGGTCCGAAAATAAATAAGTAGTTTCCGATCACATTGATGATATTCATGCCGATCGTGATATACATGGCGTCTTTCGTATAGCCATAGCTTCTCATGATGGCCCCTGCCGTCATGATCAGGGCCTGGATGAAAGCGAAGCCTCCTACAATTTTCAGATAGGAAGATGCTTCATTCATGAGAGAGACAGGTAGATCCATCGATAATAGGATCGGCTTACTGAAAAACACAAGGGCGATGCTTAATGCCAGACCGAATACTAGATTAACAGCAATGGAGACGATGGACACTTCGCCGGCTGATCGATTTTCGTCTGCTCCTAAATGCTGGGCAACCAGGATGGCCGTCCCCGTTGCAACAAATCCAAACATTACAATAATGAGGGAAAGGATCTGGTTGGATACACCGACGGCTGCAACGGAGTTATCCGAGTACTGACTCAGCATTAACGTATCTGCATTTCCCATCAGCATATGAAGGAAGATTTCAATGAAAATCGGCCAGGTCAAGGCGAAGAGAGTCATGTTCTTTTGTTTCTTACTCATAGGGGGGGCTCCTTTAATTGGCCGGGGCCAGACTTCTTAAATAGATAAGGGGACTAACCATAGAGGTGTAGTCCCTTCATTTATGAAAACTTTACTAGAATTGGAGGATGGTAAAACCGAATCCTTCCAACGTCACTTCGATTGATTCTGCCTCAGCTGCAAATTCTTCGTTACTCCAAAGATTCGTGATCTTCTTACCCTTGAGTTCAAAAGGTAATGTAAATGTGGTTGATTCTTCACTGCAGTTTAAAAGAACAAGCACGGTTTCATCTCCGTTTGATTTCGTAAAGGCAAGACAATGCTCGTGTATGTCACCTGGTAAGAAGGAAAGAGTTCCTTCATTACTGAGTAAAGGAAACTGTTTTCTGAGAGCGATATGCTTTTGGATATGTGCAAATAGTTCTTGGTTATGTTGATCTTCTTCCCAAGGAAAACATTTTCTGCAGCCGGGATCCTGAACGCCTGTAAGTCCAATTTCATCTCCGTAATAGATACAAGGTGTTCCCGTGAAAGTGAGCATGAACGTATATACTTGTTTAACTCGGCGAATGTCTTCCCCGCATTCTGTCAATACACGGGGCGTGTCATGACTTCCTACTAGATTGAAGTTTACTTCATTCACGTTTTTAGGATACATATGAACGACAGACGTCATATTCTCAATGAACGCGGCAGGAGAGATCGTTTGCTTGGCAAACAGATTCAAGAGATTTGTCGTAAATGGATAATTCATGACCGCGTCAAACTGGTCACCTCTTAACCAGGGCATGGAGTCATGCCAGATTTCACCCAGAATGTATACGTCGGGTTTTAAATTTTTGACTTCTTTACGGAACTCACGCCAGAAGTGGTGATCCACTTCGTTCGCAACATCCAGGCGCCATCCATCAATATCGAATTCATTGATCCAATAACGTCCGACCTCCAGTAAATAATTACGAACCTCTTCATTTTCAGTATTTAACTTCGGCATGGAAGGCTCGAATGCAAAAGTATCATAATTAGGAGGCTTACTCTCAATATCCAAAGGGAAGTCATGCACATGGAACCAATTACGGTAACGTGATTTTTCACCATTCTCAAGAACGTCCTGGAACTGTTCGAAATAGAATCCACTATGGTTAAATACGGCATCCAGCATCACTTTGATCCCGTTCTCATGACAGACCTTAATCAATTCCTTCATCGTCTCTTTTGTACCGAACTGTGGATCTATCTCAAAATAATCTATTGTGTCATATTTATGGTTGGAGTGCGCTTTAAAGATAGGGGTGAAATAAATTCCTGTGATTCCAAGGTCTTTTAAATAAGAAATGTTCTGAGTTACGCCTTCCAGGTCCCCACCGAAGAAATTGGTTGGTGTTGGATCTGTACTATTCCAAGCGAGTGCTCCTTCAGGATCATTATCAGGATTGCCGTTTGCGAACCGTTCCGGGAAAATTTGATACCACACCGTATCTTTCACCCAGGAGGGGGCATTGAACACATCAATGGAATTCAAGAAAGGGAAACAGAAAAAATCACCAATATCCTCAGATGGGGATTCGTTGAACCCTTTTTCTCCATAAAATATTTCTTCTTTTTCATCTTGAAGAAGAAATCCATATCGAAGACGCCTGTAGGGAGGGGTAATGGAAGCGAACCAATAGTCAAATAGATGATCCGTACCGGTCATCACCATATCCTTCCGATCGTACATCCATTTCCCGTCTTCCCATTGATAGGGATCACCGTGTAGGAGAGTGACAGAGGTTACGTCATTCTTCTTGGTGCGCAGACGGATGTGTAATTCTTTATTAGTGCAAGCGTATGCATAATTATCTTTCGGTCTATGATAAACAGCTTCCAATAGCATCGTGTTTCCTCCTCATGTTTATTTCAATTAAAGAGTATTCGAAACAGGGAGGGATGTCAATAAAACATATATAGAGGGATAAAGCGTTTTCTTTTTTCAGTGGATACTATAAAAAATTTTCGAAAAAGTATTGTCAAAAGGATTATAGTTTGTATAATAAGAGATAGGTTGTGCAATCGTTTTCACAGTGGATGTAAGCGATGTCTTTTGCGTTCTAGTGCAATCGTTTGTTCAATCTAAAATATGGATTAATCGTTTTTACCATACTTAGGAGGGGTCAAGATGAAGAAAGCGTTATCATTACTGATGGTAATCATGCTTGTATTAGGGGCGCTCGCTGCTTGTGGTCCAAACCGTGAGGAAGGATCCAGCGACAGCGGAGAGAAAAAGGCTGACGATGCAAACAAACCTGAAAAACTGGTTGTCTGGGAAGATCAAGAGAAAACTGGATGGCTGGATGAAGTAGGTGCCAAGTTCGAAGAAGAGACTGGCATCAAAGTTGAAGTGAAAGAAGTCGAAATGGCGACTAAAATGAAAGAACAATTACGTTTAGACGGTCCTGCGGGAACTGGCCCGGACGTTTTGACATTACCACATGACCAAATTGGTGAACTTGCTCTTGCAGGGCATATTGCTCCTCTAGAAGTGGATGGGGACATTGAAAAACGTTTCACTGAATCTTCCATGACAGCTGAGAGTTATGATGGAAAATTATATGGTCTTCCAAAGTCTTCTGAAACGCCAGTATTTGTTTACAATAAGGCGTTAATGGATGAAGCGCCAAAGACAATGGATGAAGTATATACATTCGCTAAAGATTTCACGAAAGATGGAAACTACGGTTTCTTAGCTCTATGGGACAACTTCTATTTCGCACATGCACCAATCGGTGGGTTCGGCGGATATGTATTTGCTGAAAATGATGGGGCATTGGATGCGAAAGATCTTGGATTAAACAATGAAGGTGCTGTAGAAGGTACTGAATATATTCAAAAATGGTACACAGATGGATTATTCCCTAAAGGAATCATCGGGGAAAACGGTGGATCTGCACTTGACGGTCTATTTGGAGAAGGAAAAGTTGCTTCAGTCATGAACGGTCCTTGGTCTTTCCAAGGATATAAAGATGCCGGAATCGACATCGGTATCGCTGCTATGCCTAAGCTTCCAAACGGAGAGCCAATGAAAACATTCATGGGTGTGAAAGGCTGGCACGTGTCAGGCTATTCTAAAAATAAAGAGTGGGCTCAAAAATTCATCGAGTTCATCACTCAAGACGAGTATGCGAAATTACGTTTCGAACAAACACAGGAAGTTCCAACGAACCAAGGTTTGATCGACGATCCAGCGATTGCTGACAACCCGGGTGCAAAAGCGGTTGCCGAGCAATCACAATATGCGGTTCCAATGCCAAACATTCCTGAAATGGGAGAAGTTTGGGGACCAATGGCTGATTCACTTCAAACGGTTGTAACCGGTAAGCAAGAACCAAAAGCGGCTCTTGATGCAGCGGTGAAACAAATCGAGCAGAACATTGATGCGAATCACTCTAACTAATTATTAAACAATAGCGGTACCTTCTCATCCTGAGAGGTACTGCTATCCTTTTAAAGACCTATTCAAGGGCTTTTTAAGGAAATAAACACTTTTTTTCTTAAAAAGCTCTTGAAGCTTATCAAAATCGTGAACGTAGAAAGGGGAATATAGGATGGAGCAACAATCCTATCAAACAAAACATAGAAAAACAGCGCTGGCCCTTTCCCTAATCCCAGGATTAGGTCAGATGTATCATAGGCAGTTTATGAAGGGCGGATTTTTCCTGATCATGACAGCCGCCTTTATCCTTGTCTTCAGAGATTTGATCGGCTACGGATTATGGGGAATTACGACCCTAGGGACAGACGTCTCATACGGAGATCATTCCATTTTCTTAATGGTATACGGTATTTTAGCAATCATTGTATCTATTTTTGGAATTGGCTTTTACCTGTTCAATCTTCGGGACGCTTATAAGAACGGAGAAAAGAGAGACAGGGGAGAGAAACTTAGCACGATCCGTGAGCAGTACAAAAATCTGATCGACAATGGATTCCCATACCTTATTATGTCTCCTGGATTTTTACTGCTTGTATTTGTAGTCATCTTCCCAATTATCTTTGTTGTCCTACTGGCGTTTACA
Organism: Rossellomorea aquimaris; assembly: GCF_020172085.1. Taxonomy (GTDB): domain Bacteria; phylum Bacillota; class Bacilli; order Bacillales; family Bacillaceae_B; genus Rossellomorea; species Rossellomorea aquimaris_E. Next base: position 201,487 of record NZ_JAIVAT010000005.1, on the reverse strand, counting down.
AACTACGATTTGTATCATTCACCACCGGCTAAATTGGTCGACTGGGTGGGGATTCAAAACTTTGTTGATATTTTCAAAATTGATATTTGGAGGGAAACATTCATTACCGTACTTGCCTGGACGCTCGTATGGACATTTGGAGCGACAACACTTCAGGTAGCACTTGGAGTATTTCTTGCCATCCTTGTCAATCAAAAGGATTTGAAAGGGAAAGCCATCATACGTACGGTTTTTATCCTGCCTTGGGCCATCCCGGCTTTCGTTTCAATTCTCGTTTTCGCCGGAATGTTCAATGAATCATTTGGTACAATCAACCGGGACATCCTTGGATTCTTCGGAATTGAAGGTTTACCATGGATGACCGAACCGATGTATACAAGAATTGCATTGATTTGTATTCAAGCCTGGCTGGGCTTCCCGTTCATCTTTGCCATGACAACAGGGGTGCTTCAATCCATTCCTGATGAACTTTATGAAGCAGCGACGGTTGACGGTGCATCGGCATTCCAGAAATTCAAAAACATCACGTTGCCCCTTGTTCTTTTCGCAACGGCTCCAATCATCATTACGCAGTACACGTTTAACTTTAATAACTTCAATGTTATTTACTTGTTCAATGGTGGCGGACCAGCTTTAACAGGACAGAACGCTGGTGGAACGGACATCCTGATCTCGTGGATCTACAGTTTGACGATGACATCCGCTCAGTATTCAAAAGCCGCGGCCATCACATTATTATTATCCATCATCGTCATCACGGTAGCGATATGGCAGTTCAAGAGAACGAAATCATTCCAAGAAGAGGATATGATGTAATATGAATATGAAGAGACAGAAACTCATACGTTTAACACTTTCATACGCAGTCATCGGAATCATGTTTGCCATCATTCTTTACCCGGTTGCCTGGATCATCGGATCTTCTTTCAACCCGGGTCAAAGTTTATCCGGTTCATCTATCATTCCGAAAAATGCTACATTGGCACATTATAAGGAACTATTTGACTTAGAAAAAAGTAATTATATGCTTTGGTACTGGAATTCATTAAAGGTCAGTTTATCTACGATGGCCCTTACCGTTTTACTTGTCAGTCTGACAGCTTATTCTTTCTCTCGATACCGTTTTGCAGGACGTAAAAATGGACTGATGACATTCTTGATCTTACAAATGATACCGAATTTCGCCGCACTGATTGCGATTTTCGTATTAGCATTATTAACGAAACTTTTGGATACTCACATTGGTTTGATCCTCGTTTATGTTGGAGGTCAAATCCCGATGAACACATGGTTAATGAAAGGGTATCTTGATACCATTCCGAAAGAGCTTGATGAATCAGCCAAGATGGACGGAGCAGGACATTTGAGAATTTTCTTCCAAATCGTCATGCCCCTTGCAAAACCGATTATTGCCGTTGTTGCACTGTTTTCTTTCATCGCACCATTCGCAGACTTTATCATTGCAAGTATTCTATTACGTTCAGAAAAAATGTACACATTACCGGTTGCCCTTTATGATATGGTGGCGAAGCAATTCGGAGCGGAATTTACTACCTTCGCTGCCGGTTCGGTCCTCATTGCCGTACCGATTGCCCTATTATTCCTGTTCTTCCAGAAATACTTCGTTTCAGGATTGACGGCAGGGGGTACAAAAGGATAATCTTATAGGCGTTACTAACAATTTTAGGAGGAGCGGAGATGAAAAGAAGAGTATTATCTCTCATTTTAGTCCCGTTTCTTCTTTTTTACGCCCTTCCGGTAGGAGCAGTTGAAAAAGAAGAACGAACATGGCAGGATGAGACCATTTATTTTCTGATGGTCGATCGCTTTAATAATGGGGATATGAGCAATGATAAGAACGTAAACACAGAGGACCCGAAGGCCTATCAGGGCGGGGACTTCCAAGGAATCATCGATAAGCTGGATTATATCAAGGACATGGGATTCACCGCCATTTGGCTGACACCGATCTTCGATAATCAGCCGATGGGTTACCACGGATATTGGATCACTGATTTCTACAAAACGGAAGAACATTTCGGATCCATGAAGACATTCAAAAAACTTGTGGAAGAAGCTCATAAACGGGACATGAAAGTCATGCTCGACTTTGTGGTCAATCATGTCGGTCCCGAGCACCCTTGGGTGAATGACCCTGAAAAAGCCGATTGGTTCCATGAGAAACAGCCGATGAATTTTAATAATGAAGAAAGTCTTCAGAATGCGTGGTTATATGATCTTCCCGATTTAAATACAGAAAATCCCGAAGTGAAAAACTACCTATTTGATGCTGCCAAGTGGTGGATCAAAGAAACCGACATTGATGGATATCGTCTGGACACAGTGCGTCATGTCCCTCAAGCGTTCTGGGACGAATTCAGTGATGAAGTGAAGTCTGTGAAAGATGACTTCTACCTGTTAGGGGAAGTGTTCGACCGGGATCCCCAAAAGATTGCTGCGTACAATGATGTAGGGATCGACGGCTTCGTCAACGTCCCTCAGGCTGAAGAAATGCGTACCGTATTCCAGAAGCCGGATACCTCCATGGAGCGGCTATTCAACTTTTGGAAATACAATGAAACCTATTATGACAATCCTTATCTAATGGGAACATTCATAGATAATCATGATATGGAACGATTTACGAGAATGATTGTTCAAGAGAAGCTATTCCCGGGAACAAGGTGGAAGCTTGCTCTTACGTATATGTACACTACCCCGGGCATTCCGATCATGTATTACGGATCTGAAATTGCGATGGACGGTGGCAACGATCCTGACAACCGCCGCTTTATGAATTTCCGGGCTGATGAAGAACTGATTGATTATATCAGTCGACTTGGTGAGCTTCGTCAACAATACCCATCATTGACGAGAGGGAATATCGAACCCCTCTACAACAAAGATGGCATGGGGATCTTTAAGCGCACGTACAAGGATCAAACAACCGTCATAGCCATCAACAATACGAGTGAAACGCAAAATATTCAATTAACGAAAGAAGATTTAGCGGATAATCATGAACTAAAAGGATTAATCGGTGATGACCTGGTACGGAGTGATAAGGATGGTAACTATCACCTCGTGATGGACCGTGAAGAGGCAGAGATTTATTTGCTTAAAGGCAAGAGCGGGCTGAATTATCCTTATCTATTTACACTGGGGACCATGTACTTCTTATTCTTTCTATTCCTCTATCTCGTTTGGAAGCGGGGGAAAGGAAAGAAGAAGCAATGAAATTCTTGCAGGGTACTAGATTAAGTCCCTGCTGTCCCTTTTATAAATAATAAATTGGAAGCGTTTTAATCTAATAGAAAGCATCCCGTGTCAGGGACTCGCTTTTTTCGAAAGAGGGAGGTGGAACGAATGGCGGTCACCATAAAGGATGTGGCTAAACTTGCAAACGTAGCACCATCCACCGTATCGCGGGTTATAGCAAACAATCCAAGAATAAGCGAAAAAACAAAACAAAAAGTACGGGAAGCAATGGAGCAATTGGGTTATCACCCTAACTTCATTGCACGGAGTTTGGCAAATCAGTCCACTCAAGTATTAGGTCTTGTTTTACCAGGTTCGGCGAGTACTTTTTCCCAAAATCCATTCTTTCCGACGGTATTAAGAGGGTTAAGTGAAGGGGCTCAAGAAAAACAGTATGCCCTTCAAATGTCGACAGGTCAATCCGAAGAGGAAATATATGATGGGGTCGTTCAAATGGTCCAGGGTGGACGGGTGGACGGGATCATCCTGCTTTACTCGAAAGTTGAAGATAAAGTGATGAACTACTTAAAAGATCGGAATTTTCCTTTTGTCGTCGTCGGAAAACCTTATAAATATTGTGAAGAAATTACACATGTGGACAATGACAACTACCGTGCGACAAAGGAAGTAACGGATTATCTCTTGGAGCTCGGGCATGAAGGCATTGGCTTTATCGGAGGAGATCTTAATCTCGTCGTGACAGTGGAGAGGTTGTTAGGATACGAAAAGTCCCTTAGGAATGCAGGGATCGAGATGAAGGACGAATATATCATTCATGAAGAATTTCTTCGTGAAGGGGGGCGTGAAGCCATTAATGAGCTCATGCAGCTGAATGAGCCCCCGACGGCACTTGTGGTGGCAGATGATTTAATGGCACTTGGTGTCTTGAATACACTCGATGAGATGGGCATCCGGGTACCTGAAGATATCTCCATTGTCAGCTTCAATAACGTACTTCTTGCTGAGATGTCCAGACCACCGCTCACGTCAGTTGATATCAACATTTTTAATCTTGGGAACGAGGCAGCGAAAAGCCTGATTCAAAAAATTGAGAACCCGAAAGAGCCGATCAAGAGAATCATTGTTCCGCATCATCTTGTAAAACGATGTTCTTGTAGTGAGCGTAAAGTGAATGAATAGTAAAAAGCGACTGAAAAGATGATGCTCCTAAGAAAGAGCATCATTGTCTTCAGTCGCTTTTTCTTTTATCCGTTAATGACGGTCCCGCCGTTGATATGGATCATCTGCCCCGAAACATAGCTTGAATCGTCGCTTGCCAGGTATACGTAGGCTGGTCCAAGTTCAAATGGCTGTCCGGCCCGGCCAAGCGGGGTGTTTCCACCAAATTCAGCAACCTTTTGAGAACTAAAGGTGGATGGAATCAGCGGCGTCCAGATCGGCCCTGGAGCTATTCCGTTCACCCGAATGCCGTCGGATGCAATATTTTCAGCCAGGGAGCGGGTGAAGCTGACAATGGCCCCCTTGGTAGAGGAGTAATCAATCAGGTCTTTATTCCCTTTATACGCCGTTATTGAAGCTGTATTGATGATGGATGCCCCTTTCTTAAGATGAGGTAGAGCAGCTCTCGTCAAGTAAAACATGGAGAATACATTCGTTTTGAACGTACGCTCAAGCTGCTCATCGCTAATATCCGTAAGCCCTGCCTGAGGATGTTGCTCCGCGGCGTTATTCACGAGTATATCAAGCTTACCGAACTCGGAAATCGTCTTATTCAGGATATCGTTGCAAAAAGTGGAGCTGCCAATATCTCCGGGGAAAAGAAGGCATCTGACTCCTTCAGCTTCTACCAATTCTTTTGTTTTATTGGCATCTTCATGCTCGTCAAGATATGAAATGGCCACATGGGCCCCTTCCCTTGCGAAATACCAAGCAACCGAACGGCCGATCCCGCTGTCCCCTCCAGTGATAAGGGCAATCTTCCCATCCAACTTGCCGCTTCCTTTATAGTTTTGATCTGTGTGAATAGGTTGAGGGTTCATTTCTCCCACCGTTCCAGGCTGGTGATCCTGATGCTGCGGGGGAAATGTTTGCTTTTGATTTTGCTGTGCCAATGAAAACACTCCTTTGTTGGTGGTTTAGGTTATCTTAGAATAGTGTTTACCCGGAAAAAATATTTATTAACGTGGTTTTTGGGAGGAGATGGAGGTGAGGTTGGATCAGGGAGGAGGTAGGATTATTTGAGTGTAAAAGAGGGGAAGGAATCCAGCCGAATCTTTGGAAAATCCAGCCGTTTCCCGATGATATCCATCCGGAATAGCAAAATATCCAGCCGTTTTCAGTGAAAATTCAGCCGTTTAACAATTTTTACCGATACCGACAACACCATTCAATCTGATTAAATCCCCCAAAAAAACAGGCCTCTGCAAAGAGAAGCCTGTTAGTTCCTATTTCTTATTCATCAATCCGGCACCTTTATATCCAATCATATTTAACAACCCTTTTGGAGAAGAAAAGGGAGGAGCGTAGCAGGTTTCGATCTCCTGAAGATCGGTAATCGTCAAACCACCGTAAATGGCAGTGGCAAGCGTGTCAATTTGTTTATCCACACCTTCTCCTCCTACGACATTTCCACCAAAGATCTTACCTGTATCAGGACAGAAATGGACGCGGACATATACGTCATGAGCCCCGGGATAATATCCTGCGTGGGACTTCCCTTTATGAACTGCTGTTTGATAGCAGTATCCTTTATCATGTAACTCTTTCTCATTCAGTCCCGTAGAAGCGATGGAAAGATCGAATACTTTCGCTATCGCTGTCCCAAGCATCCCTTTGAAAGGAATCGGATTTCCCGACAGGTGCTTCGCGACGATGTAGGCTTGCCGGTGGGCGGGCCAGGCAAGTGGAACTTGTTTCGGGGTTCCATCAATATAGTCAATGGATTCTACGACATCGCCGACAGCATAAATGGATGGATCGTCAGTCTGCATGAACTCATTACAGAGGACCCCACCCGAGTCCCCTAAGGATAACCCAGCTTCCTTAGGGAGATTATTGTTCGGCTTCACCCCTACGGAAAGAAGAATGAAATCAGACTGCAAGGTTTCTCCACTGTCAAGTTTCAGGGTGCATTCAGGTAACACTTCCTTCAGTCCGTCATTCGTGTACAACGTTACTCCATTCTCACTGATATGATCCTGTAGGGTTAAAGCAGTCTCTTCATCGATCGTGCTGATGACGTGCTCCGACCTTTCTACGACATTCACCTTCATTCCCAGATGAGTGAAGTTTTCTGCCATTTCCACACCGATGAACCCACCGCCAATGATGGTACAAGTTCCAGGCTTTTCGGTTTGTATAAACTGCTTGATCCTGTCCATGTCTTCAACGGTTCTCAGATGGAAAGCTGGGATTTGATGAAGGCAGGGAATGTCAGGAATAAAAGGAGAGGCACCCGTTGCCACAACCAGATAATCATATGTTTCTTCGTAATCCCTGTTACGATCATGATCCCTTACCGTTACAGATTTATTTTCCCTGTTAATCTGTAGCGCCTCGTGATGCATTCTGACATCGATCCTTTTTTTCGTATGTAACGTTTCTGGAGTGGCTGCAAAGAGACTTTCCCGATCTTTGATCACATCTCCCAAATAATAGGGCATTCCACACGCCCCATAGGATAAGTACGATGTTTTCTCAAGAAGGATGATTTCGATTTCGCTGTCGACTTTCCTAATTTGGGATGCCGTTGTGGCGCCTCCGCCAACCGCACCGATAATGATGACCTTTTTCTTCATGTTCTGCCTCCTAAACAAAAGAAGTCTAATGGAGTTATTGTACCCATTAGACTTCTTTGAAAAACCGTATTAACGGAAGTTTACGTATTGTACATCAATGGAGAGATCCGCTTCGCGAATGGCTGCGATGATTTTTTGAAGGTCATCTTTGCTTTTGCCTGTTACGCGCACTTGATCATCCTGCACTTGACTCTTTACCTTCACCCCGGAGTTTTTGATGATGGTGTTGATTTTTTTTGCATTGTCTTTGTCAATCCCTTGTACCAGTTTGGCGCGCTGACGGACAGTACCGCCTGATGCTCCCTCGAGTTTGCTGTAGTCAAGATTCTTTACCGGAACATTGCGCTTGATCAATTTACTAAGAAGGACGTCCTTCAACTGATTCATTTTGAATTCATCATCGGAAACGAGAACGATTTCTTCTCCGTCAAGCTTTATGTCGCTTTTGCTGCCTTTGAAGTCATATCGTGTTTGAACCTCTTTCAACGCGATTTGTATTGCATTGCTTACTTCAGACATATCCACCTTGGATACGATATCGAATGAACTTTCCTTTGCCATATGTAATCCCTCCATAATCTTTTCTCTCTTCATTATAGACAAGCTATGATGGTACAGACAACTTCTTTGGATGGATTGTAGAAAGGTTTTTCAGTATCAAGTTCATTTCAAAGATAAGAAAGGCACCAGCTCATTTAAGAACTGGTGCCATCGTCCGTTTCACCTCTTACAGATGATCGGTTTTTTTGGAGTATTGATTTTTACCGGCTTTCCGGTTCACTTCTTTGATTTTATTCTTTTCCTGACGCAGGGCATTGTTGTCTTTTGCCTTTTTTTCATTATCTGATGTATGTGGCATCGTGCTTCACCCTTCCATAATGGATTTCCTTCTTAGTATGAGGAAGGGGAGGGAAGTTTATGAGTGCTTGTTTAAGAAAAATATGGCTAAAGTTCCTGTACCTGTATGAGATCCGATTGCACATCCAATAATACTGATGTAAACTTCCTTCGGTGAAAATCTTTCTTCTATCAGCTGTTTCATTTCAAGGGCAAGTTCTTCGTCATCCCCATGACTGATCGCGATGACCTGTTCCGAAAGGTTTTCGCCTCGTTCTGACATTAAATCAAGAATGCGTTTAAGAAGTTTCTTTTTTCCGCGCATCTTTTCAATCGGAACAAGCTTTCCATCTTCTACATGCAGAAGTGGTTTGATATTCAGGAGGCCGCCTAGAAAGGCTGAAGCCTTGGAAACTCTGCCTCCTTTTGCGAGGTACTCGAGATCTTCTACAGTGAAGAGATGTTCCATATGCTCTGAATGGAAACGGGCTTCCTCTATGATTTCTTCTTTTGTGCCGCCGTTTTTTAGAAGTTCGGCAGCTTTCATGACGACCAAACCGTAACCCAGTGAGGCACATCTCGAGTCAATGATTGTCAGGTCGAGTTGGGGGTAGTCCTCTTTTACTTGATCCCGAATCATGACCGCTGTTTGATAGGTACCGGATAACTGAGAAGAAAACGCAACGTATATGCCGGATTGGTTGGATTCTGCAAGCTGAGTGAATTGTTTAAGGAATAGGTCCGGTGACACTTGAGACGTTTTCGGCATATGCCCGTCCCTGATTTTATTGAAGACGGTTTTAGGTTCGATGTCGATCAAGTCCTCGTAGTCCTGACCATCTATATGTACTTTAAGCGGCAGTAGCTCTATGTTGTGTTCGTTGAAATAGGCAGCAGGAAGGTCGCTTGCACTATCTGCAAATAATTTTACTGTCATCCTCATCATCCTTTGACTTTTCATATAGCTTTAGTCTAGCTATTTTTGACAAAAATAACAATCGATTGACCATGAATTTATCATAAAAAGATGAATAATAGAGGGAGTTTAGTTAAGATGAAATGTGGAACATAGAAAAATAACAACAAGATGCAGGAGGTATGTGTATGTCGAGAGATCATGTTCAGCTGGAAGCGAAAAAGTTTGTCGTGGTGTTGGTGGGATCCCTGTTAGGGGCCATTGCCATGAACTTTTTTCTTATCCCGGCCAATGTTTATGCGAGTGGCTTTACGGGACTTGCCCAGCTGTTGTCGAGTGTATTAAAGGAATTTGCACCCTTTAATATTTCAACAGGTATATTATTATTTATCCTCAATATCCCGGTGACCATCCTGGGGTGGCTGAAAGTCGGCCGTTCCTTTACTGTATACAGCTTTATTTCAGTATTTTTAACGTCCTTTTTCCTGGAAGTGATCCCTGTCATTAAATTATCTCCCGACATTCTGCTTAACGCAGTGTTCGGTGGGGTTATTGCCGCAATTGGCGTAGGGATCACATTGAAATGGGGGGCGTCTACCGGGGGGATGGATATTATCGCCATGATTCTTTCAAGAATGAAAGATAAACCGGTCGGATCTTATTTTTTCTTGATGAATGCGGTTATCATCACGTCTGCAGGATTCCTTTACGGCTGGGAAAAAGCCTTATATACCTTAGTCACATTATACGCCTCCACACGTGTAATCGATGCCATCCATACCAGACATGAGAAGCTGACCGCGATGATTGTCACCAAGAAATCGAATGAATTGAGGGAAGCCATTCACTCCAAGTTGGTGAGGGGAATTACGACCTTGCCCGCTAAAGGCGCATTCTCCGGAGAAGACAAAGAAATGTTAATCATTGTGATTTCACGCTATGAACTGTACGAGCTTGAACATACCATCAAGGATGTAGATCCTGATGCGTTTACGAATATCGTTCAAACCACCGGGATTTTTGGGTTCTTTAGAAAAGATTAGAATTTGATGTTTAACAGATACTATAGGTGAACCTAATTAGAAAGGGGTATCACCTTGAAGGCGATTCTGTATATACTTTTCAGCTTTTCCCTGTTTTTATGTGCACCTCTGAGTACCAGAGCTGAGAATATTCCCTTGATTTTTTCCGTGGAAGCCTTCCCTGGAGAAGAGGGAGTCGACATTCAGCTTATCCTTTACAATAATAGTTCTCGTGATATGGACATTACGTTTCGTACGAGTCAGATGTTTGACTATACGATCAAAAATAAAGCGGGAAATGTAATGTATCGCTATAGTGTGGGGAAATCATTCTTACAAGCTTTTCAAACTATACACATTTCTAAAGGTGGAACAAAGGTCTGGAAAGAGAGATGGGATTACACGAAAAGCGGGAAGCGTGTCCGGAAGGGCGACTATACCATTGAAGCCATGCTATTGGGAGAAGATATGAGTGGTTTCAATACTCCTTTTCGAGCTGTTGCTTCATTTACAGTACCTGAAGAAAATCCTTCTTTCAGAGGGGTGAAGGTTAGGGAAGTTAAAGGCCGATACACGGTAAGTGGACAAGCACGTGTATCGAACGGAAGTTTCTATTATTCAGTTGAAGATGGTCATAGGACTCTGGTTTCTGAAACGTTCCTCAAAGTAAATAAAGAAGCGCCTCACTGGACGACGTTTTCCATCATCCTTCCTGAGATGAAAAAGATAAATGGGAGTCTCTTCTTAAGCCTCTATGAGAGGGATGCGGGTGATGGTAAGATCATTCATCCATATCTGATTACCATTCCATAAAAAGAACAGGGTTGTCCATCACGGGCAACCCTGTTTTCATCTTATTTATGATAGGCGGTTTAACTCATCTTGAAGAGCATGCAGCTGCTTTTGTTCTTCAACATTTGAGTTAGCATAAGCAGAGGACAAAGCATTCTTTGCTTGATCAATGGACATTTGAGCATTTTCCCCGGAACTGCACGCCTGTTTGGCTGCAGATACAGCACTACGGGCCTGTTGGAATAAAGGATTGCTCATTATTCCAGCCCCCCTGAGCCTTCATTGGAAGCAAGCTTTTTCGCTTCTGCTTCAGCGTAGGTCAGATGATACGGGATGCGCTCATCATGCTTTGATACAGCAATCTTACCTTGTTGTACAAATCGTTTTGATTTATTTCTACCCATCACTACCACCCCTTTTGCAAGTTGGAACGCGAGATGCGCTCCTTACTAGTATGGCTTTCTCACGATGAACATAAAGTAAGAAGATATACCCACTGTTGCCAATTGATTATAGGTCGAAGCGCTTTTGCAGGTAGCGGCCGATTCCATCCTCTTCATTGGAAAGTGTCACTTCATTCGCGATATCTTTCAGTGGCTCAATGGCGTTTCCCATGGCGACACCAGTTCCAGCGTATTCCAGCATTTCAAGGTCATTATCTTCATCCCCGAATGCGATGATTCTTTCTTTGGGTATGTTCAAGGAAGAGGCAACGCGGTCAATGCCCACCGCCTTATTCAACCCTGTTTTGACGATTTCAATGATGTGCCATGGAGCAGCCCAACGGCGATGATCGATCAGTTCTGCATGAACATCATCTAAATGTGCACGAATCTCTTCCACATCCTCTTCTTCGGCATGGATGAGCATGGAGGTGGGGTGATCTGTCAGTACATTGCGAATATCACCTGTAGAGATGGATGGATTCCCCATCATAAACACATCGATGATCTTTTCATCATGATAGTGAAGATATACATCATCCATAACTTCAGCGACAATGTTGCGAAATTTAAATTCGTCACATGCATCAATGATTTGTTTTGCGACTTTTAAATCCATCGGTTCATGATAAAGACCCCATGATGAATCAGTTGGATGATGCACGAATGCACCATTGAAGTTGACGATGGGAGTCGTCAACTCTAATTGTTGATAATACAATTCACTTGCACGAAATGGTCGACCTGTTGCAATCATCACTTCATGCCCCATTAGTCGTGCTTTTTTCAATATATCGTGAGTTTTGGACGAAATTTTCTTCTCATCGGTTAATAATGTTCCGTCCAGATCTAAAACAATCAGGTGTTTTTCTTGTAAGTTCATTTGTACAAATCCCCAATCTTAGTGGTGTCTAAGGCTATTATAGTGTACCGTGACAACTTGAAAGTTGTCCATATCCTGCTTATTGACTTTAAGAAATGTTTACACTCGCTTACGATTTAAATATTATACATGCTACCAAATGTAGGATATCATAGTAAAGTGAAATGCAATCAGGAGGGAGAGGACAATCATGATTTTAGTTGATAAATCAAATATTCAAAACATCCCATTTCTTCACCTTGTTAAGGAAGAATACATAGATAAACCATTACCCACATGTTTTTTCATTCATGGCTTTACGAGTGCGAAAGAGCATAATCTTCACTACGCCTATCTACTGGCGGAAAAGGGATTCAGGGTGATTCTCCCCGATTGTTTAGAGCACGGAGAGCGGGCAACCGGGAAATCAGAATATCAATTGGGAGAGGTCTTTTGGAAGATTGTCTTGAATACGATTCATGAATTGTCGGTCTTAAAAGCATATTTTGAAGAAAAAGGACTAATCCTTCCGAGTGGAATCGGTGTTGCCGGTACATCCATGGGAGGGATTGTGACATTGGGTGCACTGACACAATATCAGTGGATATCCTCTGCTGTTTCATTGATGGGAAATCCTACGTATGTTAAGTTTGCCAAAGCCCAATTGTCTCAAGTGGAATCGTTAGGATATGACATCCCCTTCAGCCAAGAGGAAATCGATAGCATGATGAACGAGCTTGCACAATACGATCTGAGCCTTCAACCTGATAAGCTCGGGGGAAGACCACTCATGTTCTGGCACGGAAAACGTGATAAAGTCGTACCTTTTAACCTTACAAGGGAATTCTATGACAGCATTTTACCTTATTATCAAAAGAATGAAGACCATCTGCTCTTTATCGAAGACGATAAAGCCGATCACAAAGTGACACGGGAAGGCGTATTAAAACTTGTCGAGTGGTTTGAAAAGCATTTATCAGCCTAACCTTTTGTTTTCTACTTATATATTTGATAAGATTGGTAATGAGTAAGAAGGAGATACAAGCATTAAGAACAAGGAGTGATTAGCATGGATCAAGACCTTAAAGATAACATGATGGGTGCCTTGGAACAGGTAGTCGACCCTGAATTAGGAATAGACATTGTTAATTTAGGTTTAGTATATGATGTGGAGTTGGACGAAGAAGGAAAAGCGACTGTCACAATGACCTTGACATCAATGGGTTGCCCACTCGCAGGAACCATCGTTGATCAAGTCAAAACGGCATTGAGGGACATTCCAGAAGTCAAAGAAACAGATGTAGACATCGTCTGGAATCCACCTTGGAGCAAAGACAATATGTCCCGTTATGCTAAGATCGCATTGGGCATTCGGTAATCCCTGATAGTCATAAAAAATCCCCAGGAGGCAACCTTGTCCCTGGGGATTTTTTTGTATATTTCTTAATCAATCCGGCATATGGACACCGGACAATTTTCACAATCGATCTCATCTTTTAAATAATCTAGATTGTGAATGGTGATGTATCCTCTTTCCGAGCTGAGGACGTCTTTTTTCTTCAATTCACTGAGTAAGCGGTTCACCACTTCCCTGGGTGATCCGCAAAAATTGGCCAATTCCTGGTTGGTTAAGGGCAAATCGATGAGAATGCCATCTTTAACGCTTTTTCCATAGCTATTGGTCATGCGGATCAGGGTAGAGTACAGGGCTCCTTTTTTCCCGTGAAGGATCAGGTCGCGGAACTTTGTTTGGTTCTGCCGATTTTGAAGTTGTATCCATTTTAGCCACTTAATTGTCAGGTCACCGTTCTGGGAAAGCTTTTCTTCAAATTCCTCCTTAGGTAACACAAAGACCTCCGTCTCCTCCAAACTCTTTGCACTGAGCATGTAAGTAGCCTCTTTGCAAAATAACGTCAGCTCGCCGATCACATCGTTACTCGAACAGATGCGCAGGGACAATTCACGACCGTCAGGAATGATCTTGCTGATTTGAACTCGTCCGCCTTTGATTAAATATAGCTCGTGTGCTACTTTTCCTTCCTGAAACAAAAAACGACCTTTCTCTACGGTTTTGACTGTTTCATTTTCAATAAATAATTGTTTAATCTCAGAAGGGAGTTCAAGGTATTCACTCATGAAATCACATCATTTCCATCTTAATGTCTTATTACAAGCTTAACAAAGGCACCGGACGGACAGAAGGGGATTAAGCGAAAATAAGGACGGCAGCGCCAACAACTGCACAGTATATCGCAAAATATTTCAAGTTTCCTTTAGCCATAATATTCATGAACCACTTTAATGAGAAGTATGAAGCGATCAGTGATGCAATGAAAGCGACTAAGTACGGAACCGCCCTAGAGGCTAAATCAGGGTCGTCCATTAGATCACTGATGCCGAATACCATGACACCGACACTTACAGGTATATAAAGAAGAAATGAGAAACGCAGCGCTGTTTCGGATTTCATTCCGCTGGCCATGGCTGCTACGATCGTAGCACCTGAACGACTGATCCCAGGGATGAGGGCAACCGCCTGGGCAAGACCGATGATGATGGCGTCTTTTACATTTAAATCTCCATCATTCTTTCTCCCTCTAAGGTTACGGATCAGCCACAGTGCGATACCGGTAATAATCAGGGTAATTCCTACGGTAGTGATTCCAGTTAAATGTTTTTCAATTATGTCCCCAAATAAAACACCAATTAACCCAGCAGGGATTGTTGCAATAATCAAGTAGATAATGAAATGGAAATCTCTTTTCGTTTCAGGTGTTTTATGTTTAAAATAGCCCAATCCATTCACGATCAGACGTATGATGTCTTCACGGTAAATAATGAGTACAGCGAGCAATGAAGCGGTGTTGACAAGCATTTCAAAAGTCAATGTAGCATCTTCAATTCCAAGAAAGTGCTGAGCAAGCAGCAAATGTCCACTCGATGAGATCGGGATGGGTTCCGTGAAACCTTGAAAAATCCCTAAAAATAAATATTTCATGATCAGATAAAAATCCATTGTGTATCCTCCAAGCTTTTATTCTCCACATTTTTTAATTTAACACCATAAAGGGAAAGACTGTAAAGCCTTTTTCCGAATGTTAACCGAACCGTAACGTGTTTATCATATTTATCCTTCATATGGCATGCATGAATGCTCTGTACTGTAGAAAAATAGGAAGGAAGCCATTGCTTCGAAAAAGGAGGGGTAACAATGGGACAATCACGCCAATTCAGGGCCGGGGACAAAGCTCCTAACAACGGTGAGTATATAGAAATCGGTGAAACGGGGAGCATGGTGAAAAATCCTCAAAAACTTCGTTTGAAAGCTGGGGAAAGGTTCCCTGAAAACTCCAATCACAATCGTATTTGGTCGTATGTGAGAAAACCATAAACAAGAGGAACAAGGATGCCACGTTGAGGCGGTCCTTGTTCCTTTTCCTTTCCCTTTTTTCGTAGAAAGGGATATAATGTAAGTAAAGGTCAATAAAGGTCAAAATGAGAGGTGAAAAACGGTGAATGTTGAAAATCTGACTCACAGCATTCAACAAGGATTGGAATCGGCTGGGCAATTGGCCCAAGAAAAGCTACATACTGATGTCGGTGTATTTCATTTATGGAGGTCACTCTTAAAGGCAGAAGACGGATTCCTTGGAACCATTTACGATCGGGCAGGATTGAACATACAAGGGATGTTGGAGTGGTTAGATGAGAAGTTAGATACCATGCCTGCTGTAGAAGGGGAGGGAATCCAATATGGACAGTACCTTTCAAGGGACGTTCACCAACTTCTACAGGACAGTGAACGTCTAAAGAATAAATGGGATGATGACTACGTCTCTATTGAACATCTTGTACTCGCGTTGTGGAAACAAAAGAATCATGCAGTAACAGAATATTTAACGAAACAAAATGTAACTGAAAATGAGTTGCTAGCCATTATTGAAGAGATCAGAGGAGGGAGTAAGGTGACAACGCAAAACCCCGAAGTGAAGTACGAAGCCCTAAAAAAATATGGAAGAGACCTTGTGGCAGATGTCCGTTCAGGAAGAATCGATCCTGTTATAGGAAGGGATAGCGAGATTCGCCATGTCATCAGGATTCTGTCCCGTAAGACAAAGAATAACCCCGTCTTGATCGGTGAGCCAGGCGTAGGGAAGACGGCCATCGTTGAGGGTCTTGCTCAGAGAATTGTCAGGAAGGATGTTCCTGAAGGCTTGAAGGATAAGACGATTTTTGAATTAGACATGAGCTCATTGGTCGCAGGTGCTAAATTCAGGGGAGAATTCGAGGAACGGTTAAAGGCTGTTCTACAAGAAGTGAAAAAGAGTGAAGGACGCATTCTTCTATTTATTGATGAGCTTCATACGATTGTAGGTGCAGGAAAGACGGAAGGAGCCATGGATGCAGGGAACATACTGAAACCGATGCTTGCAAGAGGAGAGCTCCATTGTATCGGAGCAACGACCCTCAACGAATACAGAAAGTATATTGAAAAGGATGCAGCCTTGGAAAGGCGGTTTCAACAAGTACTCGTACAGGAGCCGGACGTGGAAGATACGATTTCCATCTTGAGGGGATTAAAGGAACGATTTGAAATCCATCATGGAGTCAATATTCATGACCGCGCTATCGTAGCTGCATCCAGGCTGTCAGACCGCTATATATCAGACCGGTTCCTGCCGGATAAAGCGATCGACTTGATTGATGAGGCATGTGCGATGATCCGAACAGAAATCGACTCGATGCCGTCCGAGCTCGATGAAGTAACACGTAAGGTGATGCAGCTTGAAATTGAAGAAGCGGCTTTGAATAAGGAAAAGGATGCTGCCAGTCTTCAAAGACTCGAGCGTATCAGGGAAGATCTAAGTAATCTAAAGGAAAAAGCAAATAGCATGAAATTAAAATGGACAAAGGAGAAGGAAAGCATCGCAGTCGTTCAAGAGAAACGGGAAGAGCTTGAGAAACTTCGGCGCATGCTAGAGGAAGCTGAGAGCGATTATGACCTCAATAGGGCCGCTGAACTCAGACATGGCCGGATTCCGGCAATGGAAAAGGAGCTTGAAGCAGTAGAACAGGAAATGATGAAAGAACAAGATGGCAGGCTGCTGCGTGAAGAAGTGACAGAAGAAGAAGTCGCTAACATTGTAGCGAGATGGACGGGAATACCAGTGACAAAGCTTGTGGAAGGGGAACGAGAGAAGTTATTGAAACTTGATCGCATTCTGCATGAGCGGGTGATTGGACAGGATGAGGCTGTTCAATTGGTCAGCGATGCAGTCATTCGGGCTAGGGCAGGAATCAAGGATCCGAATAGACCGATTGGTTCCTTCATTTTCTTAGGACCTACAGGTGTTGGAAAGACAGAGCTTGCCAAGACGCTAGCCCAAACGTTGTTTGACAGCGAAGAGCAGATGATTCGCATCGATATGTCTGAATATATGGAAAAACATGCGGTTTCACGGTTGATTGGTGCACCACCGGGTTATGTTGGATATGAAGAGGGCGGCCAGTTGACAGAGGCAATCAGGCGTAAACCCTATTCTGTCATATTGTTGGATGAGATTGAAAAAGCCCATCCGGAAGTATTCAATATTCTTCTGCAGATGCTCGATGACGGCCGGATCACTGATTCACAGGGTAGGACCATTGATTGTAAAAATACAGTCATCATTATGACGTCCAATATTGGTTCGGCTCATCTTCTCGAACGGAATAAAGGAGAAGATGAGATCGACAATGAAACAAAAGATCTCGTAATGGGGCAACTGCGCTCTTACTTCCGTCCAGAGTTTCTTAACCGGGTGGATGACATCGTCCTATTCAAACCGTTAAGTATCGGAAATATTAAAGGGATCATTGATAAGCTCATAGAAGAACTCCAGCATCGGGTGGAGGATCAGCATATCACGCTTTCCCTTACAGACAGGGCGAAAGAGTTCATTGCTGAATCAGCCTATGATCCTGTTTATGGAGCTCGACCTTTAAAGAGGTACCTACAAAGGGAGATCGAAACAAGGCTTGCACGGGAGCTCATTGCCGGGCATATCAGAACGGGTCAAACCATCACCATCGATGCAGGAGAAGATGGATTGATGATACATTAAAAAAAGCAGCCGTATTGGCTGCTTTTTTTAATGGTTTTCGACAGGCTCGTTTGGAATAACAAGCGTGATAAGGAATACCAATACCGCGAAACAAACGGTAAGGATCAGTCCAGTTTGAAAATGGAATTCGATTCCATTCATGGAGCTTACTACGTAAGTCAACATTTCAGATAATGCAAAAGCCCAGAAAAACATCCAGAAAAATCTCACGCCAAGTCACCTCATTCCTATGTAATCAACTAAATCAATCGTATGTTGTCACTCATTTCAATCTTTCTTATTTTACCACAGCTAACTCAATTAATAAATGACTAATCTGTGAAATGTAAACCCTGTCATGATGGACGGAATTTGCAAATAATAGGGTGGCATTGGGCGTTCTTCCTTACCATTACTGATTTTTCACATAAACTATAAAGACTTACTATGTAAAAGGAGAAATTTGAATGTATCAGCGATTGTTTCAGTTAGAGCAAGAGTGGTGCATGATTCATTATCCTGAACGCCCGAACGGATTCGCTGTAATGATCATTGGGGATTCCCATCACTATGTAGATGGGAAAAGCAGCTTTTGGATTCAGCATGAGGCACGCCATAAGTGGATTCAAGACCTGACCGCAAAGGGATATATTGTGTATTATAGTAATCTATATGGAGCGAATTGGGGTAGCGATCAAGCCGTGCAACTGTCCAGGCGACTTTATCAGTACGTGAAGAGGAATGAAATCATCAATGGAAAAATCCATATATTAGCAGAAGGTATGGGCGCATTAGTTTTGAAAAATTTGTACCCGAAATTGGAACATGATATTAGAAGCGTCGTCATTCTTTCACCTTGTGTGTCATTATATGATCACTTGGAACAAGAAAAGGAACAGAAATTTTTTTATAAAAAAGTGATAAAAGAGCTTTCACAGATGCTCAGGGTGAAGGAAGAGGAATGTGAAGCCTTCATCTCCAAGCAGTCCCATGACTACGAAATCTTCAAGACCATCTCGACACCACTATATATTGTACAGTCGATGACTCTTAATCGTTATAAAAATCAGTTCTCACTCATAAAAGATATATATACGGAGCGTTTACAAAATGGAATTTCAACGGATCTGTTTTTTGTCCTTCCTGAGAAACGGGGAACCCTCGGAGGAAAATTTGCCTCTTACTTTTCCTTACATGAGAAAGAGTTATAACTAACATATTGGAGTGATTGATTTGGATCATGCATTTGTATTTGCTGCACAACAGTTTTTGGGATTTGAGCTCTGTGACGCCCTTCTGGAAAAAGGATGGACTGTGACCGCCATTGATGAGAATAAAGCATTTGAGGATAAATGGCTGCAAATTGGAAGGAATGCAAATCTTGAGTACGTTCCATATGGGGATTGGAATCAGAACGTAAACTCAGAATGTACTGTGTTCCTTCCATATTATGACCAATTAAGAGGGGAAAAGGGGAGTTACTTGACAGCGGTGGATGGGCTCCTTGGAAAAATGGACCAGCCCCCCCATGTGGTTCGGATTTATTCGAATGAATTTGGAATTAGGAATGTTGAATCGGAGGGATCAATCTTTTACATTCCCACACTATACGGCATGCATCAACCGGAGGATTTTCTGTTTGCACAACTGTTAATGGGAAGGGAAGAAATCTCGGGATTTGTAGATGATCCAACGGGCGCGATATATGTGAAGGATGCTGCCAGAGCAATAGTCAATCTTTTATCAAAAAAAGAACGATTCATCCTTAAACCATTATCTGAAAGAAGTTGGAACGAAGCTCTTTCGTATATATCGGATGAAGAGTTTTCAACAAAATTTCGCCACGGCACACCAAAAGGTAAAGAGATCATTGTCAGACCATCCAAGTCTCATGAGAGCATTATTGATCAACAGCGAAAAGGGATTCACATGCATGAAATTCAGGAATGAGAAAACTTTTCCTTTTCATGAGGAGGAAGGTGAGGGTAAAATAAGGATGATGTAATAATTTTCTATTGTCCTTTTTATAGATGCTGCACGAGCTTTGAAGGAGTTGCTGCATATGATGAAGAGATGTTACGCGTTATTCTTGGTTGCATTCCTGCTGGGGCTAAGTGGTTGTTCAACAGGGAATAGCGCAGAAATAGACAAGGTAGGTTTATTGGTTCCTGAGGCAGTAAATGATGGAGTATGGGGAACGAAGGGATATAAAGGATTATTAAAAATACAATCGGAATATAATGCAGATGTCTTCTATAAAGAAGGAATGAAGAATGATACATCAATCAAGCAAGCAGTGAATGAATTTGATAAAAAAGATGTTACTTTAGTATTTGGGCACGGGAGTGAGTATGCCGAGGTATTTAATAATCTGTCCGCTGACTACCCTAACATTCATTTTGTCAGCTTTAATGGGGATGCCACTGAGAAAAACACGACAAGTCTGCGATTCAAGGGATACGCAATGGGTTTTTTTGGAGGTATGACAGCAGCCTTTCACTCTAAGACACATAAGGTCGGTGTGATCGCTGCCTTCGATTGGCAGCCGGAGGTTCAGGGGTTTATTGACGGGGCGAAATATCAAAACAGTGACACAGAGCTTGAGGTGAAGTACACCAATCACTGGGATGATCCAACTGCCGCACTCAATGAGTTAGACCGCTTAATAAGCGAAGATGTCGATGTTGTATATCCTGCAGGTGACGGCTATAATGTAGCTGTAATCGAAAAGCTTAAGGAAAAGGGACTTTATGCAATTGGGTATGTATCGGATCAATCAGATCTTGGGGAATCAACGGTCTTGACGAGCACTGTTCAGCATGCGGATAAGCTGTATAGTATTGTGGCCGATAGGCTCGTAAATGACAAGTTGGATTCCGGTAACCTGGAGTTTGATTTCGAAGACGGAGTCATATCCATGGGTAAATTCAGTCCAGTCATTCCGAAGGATTTTCAATCTGAAATGAAAAAGCATATTCAAAACTATATCGATACCGGCAAATTGCCGAATGGAAAGGAATCAAAGCAATGAATCAAGATAAAACAATGGAATTTATGCAGATTGCCATGAAGTACTTCCCACAAGCGAAGGAACAGCTGGATCAAGCAGGGGTCGAATTCTCACCTGAAATGTTACAGCCATTCATGACGCTATTCACACAGGTCATGAATGAGGCATATGAATTAGGTAAACAGGACGCCTTACATAAAGAGTAAGTGTATGAAAGAACGGGTCATCGAATAACGATGGCCCGTTTTTTTATGATTTACAACAGCTTTATTTGCCGTTTTTTAAAAATGGACTGATTTTCTTATAAAGGGGTTTTAACTCATCAATGGAATTCATGATAGATTGAACTCCGTCAAGCAGTGATCCCCCATCTGTCTTATTCTCTCCTTGTTGTAAAGTAGGTACTTCCTGGTTCTTCCTGCGTCCCCCGAACATCATCTGTTCAAATGGATGTTGCCGTTTTTCTTCAGACACATCATCACCCCCTCTGACTACTAATTAACCTATGATTGATGGGGTTGTACGAGTATGGTCAAACGTGTAGAAGAATGGAAGAAGTAAAAAATAATTGCAGAAAGTAGAAATCTTCGATAAAATTAGTACCAAGTCATAATAATTGATAATAAACCTAAAGTATATGAAAAAAATATAAAACGAAAGTAGGGAACGCCAGTATGAATACAGGTATTATTGGAATTGGACGTTATCTTCCTGAAAAGATTTTGACAAACGCCGACCTGGAGAAAATGGTGGATACTTCGGATGAGTGGATTCGAACACGGACAGGCATTGAAGAGAGAAGAATAGCTAATAATGAAACAAATACCTCTGACATGGCTTTTGAAGCCGCTAAAAAGGCCATCGCCGATGCAGAGATCACCCCTGAAGATATCGATATGATCTTGGTTGCAACGGTTACCCCTGACTATCCATTCCCTTCTGTCGCATGCCTTCTTCAAGAACGATTGGGAGCTAAGAAGGCTGCGGCAATGGACATCAGTGCCGCTTGTGCCGGCTTTATGTATGGTATGATTACAGCAAAGCAGTTTATCGATAATGGTGCTTACAAGCATGTCCTAGTCGTTGGTGTGGAGAAACTATCTAAGATCACAGATTGGGAAGACCGGAATACAGCCGTTTTATTCGGGGACGCAGCAGGTGCAGCCATTCTAGGACCCGTTCCTGATGGTAAAGGAATTCTTGCCTTCGAATTAGGATCTGATGGATCTGGAGCTAAGCATTTGTATCAAGACGAAAAATTGATCATGAACGGACGCGAAGTATTTAAGTTCGCGGTACGTCAAATGGGTGAATCCAGCATCAATGTCATTGAAAAAGCTGGATTGAAAAAAGAGGATGTGGATTTCCTGATTCCTCACCAAGCCAATATCCGAATCATGGAAGCTGCGAGACAACGGCTGGAGTTGCCGGTTGAAAAGATGTCCAAGACCGTCAATAAATATGGAAACACTTCAGCGGCTTCTATCCCAGTATCCTTAATCGAGGATCTGGAAGCGGGAAGAGTGAAAGAGAACGATGTCGTCGTCATGGTAGGATTCGGTGGCGGTTTAACATGGGGCGCGATCATCATGCGCTGGGGTAAATAATTGATAATCATAAGACAATCTACAACATGCAGATAAAGGAGATGGATTTATATGAATAAGAAGCGTGTAGTCGTGACGGGCTTAGGCAGTGTCACGCCGTTGGGTAATGATGTTGAATCGACCTGGTCGAATATTTTAGCAGGGAAAACGGGTGTAGGACCATTAACGCGTTTAAACGCTGATGAGTATCCTGCAAAGGTGGCAGCAGAGTTAAAAGACTTTAATATAGAAGATTTCGGGGTGGAAAGAAAAGAAGCCCGAAAGATGGACCGCTTCACTCATTATGCGATTGCCGCATCCTTAATGGCTGTTAAAGACTCGAAACTTTCCATCACAGAGGAAAATGCTCACCGAGTCGGGGTATGGATCGGTTCTGGTATCGGGGGAATGGAAACATTCGAACAACAATACGAAACATTCCAAAAACGCGGATACCGTAGGGTAAGTCCATTCTTCGTACCGATGATCATTCCTGATATGGCTGCAGGACAAGTGTCCATCATGCTGGGAGCGAAAGGATTCAACTCTTGTACCGTAACGGCATGTGCAACAGGTACCAACTCCATCGGAGACGCGTTTAAAGTCATTCAGCGCGGTGACGCTGATGTAATGGTTTCAGGTGGAGCTGAAGCTCCAATCACCAAAATGTCCGTTGCCGGTTTCTGTGCAAACACAGCCCTTTCCACTAACACGGACCCTGAAAAAGCTTCAAGGCCTTTTGACGCAAACCGTGATGGTTTCGTAATGGGAGAAGGAGCGGGTATCGTCGTGCTTGAGGAGCTTGAGCATGCCCTTAAACGTGGAGCGACGATTTATGCAGAAATCGTCGGATACGGATGTACTGGAGATGCTTATCATATCACTGCTCCTGCACCAGCTGGTGAAGGCGGGGCGAGAGCGATGAAGATGGCACTGGAAGATGGCGGAATCCTTCCTGAAGAGATGGATTATATAAATGCTCATGGTACAAGTACTCCATATAATGATAAATACGAAACGATGGCCGTAAAGGAAGTATTCGGGGAGCATGCATACAAATTAGCGATGAGCTCAACGAAATCCATGACGGGTCACCTTCTTGGAGCAGCAGGAGGGGTGGAAGCGATTTTTACAGTCCTTGCCATGAAAGACAGTATTCTGCCTCCTACCATCAATATTGAAACACCTGATCCAGACTGTGATCTTGACTATGTAGCAAACGAAGCAAGAGAGCAGGCAGTGAATGTAGCGATGAGTAACTCATTAGGATTCGGTGGTCACAATGCTACCATCGTATTCAAAAAGTATAAGGACTAAATGAAACATGAGAGCCCCCAATCGATTTGGCGGGCTCTTTTTTTTTGCATTCAGCTCCATAGGCGATTAAAGCATACCCGTTGATGCTTTTCCGGTTGTGAATACACTCTTCCTTACATATAGATATAAAAAGCCGGAAAAGAGGGATGAAGGTGGCTGTTGCTCCTACCGATGTATGGTTAGAAGATTTAATCAGTAAGCCATTAGAACTGCTGAAGAAAACAATCAACGGTAAAGAGGACCAACAATCGTTTTACCACTATTTGATGAAGCATGGAATGTACCGGTCTTCACAGCATGCCGGTGACATCTTTGAGAAGTTGAAAGAAAAAGATATCTGGGCGAGATTTTCATTATATGAAAAGAAATACAGAAGGAAATGGAATGGCCCGAGTGTTCCGATTTATTTATTCCCCGTGCAGGAAAAAAGGGGGATGTTTCAGTCTTCAATGAAAAAATCAGGGGTGTGCTTCAAAGATGAAATATTCTTCTTTATCACTGACCAGGAAGACCCAAAAGAATATGAAGCACTATTTGTACATGAATACCATCACTGTGTCAGAATGAAGAAATTAAGTAAAAAGGAAGACCAATATACGCTGCTTGATTCCATTATCTTTGAGGGGCTCGCAGAAAATGCCGTCCGGGAATACTGTGGGGAGAAGTATGTAGCCCCATGGACCAAAGCGTATGAGGAAGCAGAGTTGTCAAGATTCTATGATAAATGGATAGAACCCAATTTGGATGTGAAACGACGGAGCCCCCTGCATGATCAGCTTCTTCTTGGTCAGAAATCCTATCCGAATATGCTAGGCTATTCTTCAGGTTATCGATTAGTCCAAAACTATTTAAAAAACCAGGATACATCAACGATTTCACTCTTTGGTAAACCGTCGTCAATATTTTTACCATAGAATTCAGGGCAGTAACCGTGAAAATAGGCACCGGGTTCCGTCATATCTTCCCATTCCTTTCATAAACTATAGAAAGCATGGACGAGCTCCATTATCTTAATGTAAGGGATAGAGGCGGAAGGTATGGTGGGACAATTGTTTGGGCTCTTTATAGGATTTGGACTGGCTGTTTCAGGAGGGGTAAGCTTAATCATGTATTTAAATCTGCTCACGACTGGAATGAGTTTTACAGACTATATTTTTTTCGTGTCCTCTAGAATCGAATGTTATTTACTTCTATTAGGACTCCTCATCATTACGCTCTCGATTTATATACCCCGCAGAAAAAACAATGACTATCTATAAAACCCTGATTAATAGGAATAAATTTACACAGATTAGCCTATACTGATTGACAAATAAGATTGAAGCAAAGCGAGGGGTCAATCATGTTATATCTTCATGATGTATGGGTAAATTGGTTCGAAGGCGAAGAAAATGGCTATAATGTCTGCCATTTTCATGAGTGGAGAAAAGAGGACGTCATTGAATTATTAGATCAGGTTCCTCTGATTAAAGTGGACAAGTCACTGTTTCATTACATCGAGAATGATTTATCAGAGTTACCTCAACAACTGCTTAATAATGTCTATCAGAAAGCATACTTGCGAAAAAACCATGAACGGATACAGTTGGATTATTGCTTTATCGTCACAGATGGTACGGGAATACTTGCAATTGACACAATCGGGTATACTGTGCCAATCAGGAAGAGCAGGCTGATACCAAGACAAGAGCAATTGGTTTACGAAATGGTGGAAAGCCATGAAACGGTGCAGTACTCCATTCAGCAGGATCCGAAAAGAGAGGATGCCTATCACATCCTTTCACCGAATCCATATATGATGAGTGGACTGACGAGAAAAGAAAGGCAATTGAAGCAGCTGTTATTCATGGCATTGGATCAACTTCACAGTTCGAATAATACTGCGGAAATCCGATACTGGTATACGGAATGGGCACCTCAGCGCTACCGGACAATCCAAGCGATGGACTTTGAAGAAATATGGCAGATGCTCTATGAAGAAACCCAGTACGGTTGGTCGGACAAGCACCTGACACTGTGTGAGAACCTTATTAAAGGACAGCCCTTTTTTGAAAAACTGTGGGAAGTCGAGAATCGTCCAAAGGTAAATTAATGTATCCCTCTAAACCTTGAGCCGAGAAAGTGGCTTAAGGTTTTTTGTTAAAAGTAAATAAAAAACGACGGGACACTGGTATTGCCGTGTCTCGTCGTATTTATTATTTTCTCTTTCTTTCTTTTCGTCCCAATCCCATCGCCTTTTCCATCTTTTTAAGCATTTTGTTTGCGGTGAAGTTCGCTTTTTCGGCACCGCGGTCCAGAATATCATCCAATTCCTCGGAATTGATCAATTCATAATAGCGGTCCTGTACAGGCTTAATGGCATTTACAACCACTTGAGCCAAGTCACCCTTGAAGTCTCCATATCCTTTGCCTTCATATTTCTGTTCAAGCTCTTCTATAGAACTACCTTCAAGAATCGAATAGATGGAAAGGAGGTTAGACACTCCCGGTTTATTTTCTTTGTCGTATTTCACGATGCCATCTGAATCGGTTACGGCACTTTTAATTTTCTTCTCAATTTGTTTCGGATCGTCGAGGAGTGTAATGAACGCCTTCTGATTCGAATCGGATTTACTCATTTTCTTTAATGGATCCTGTAGGGACATCACTCGTGCACCGACTTTAGGGATGCGGACTTCAGGTACTGTAAAGATATCATTGTATTTATTGTTGAATCGCTCAGCAAGGTTTCTTGTCAATTCAAGATGCTGCTTCTGATCCTCCCCGACTGGAACCAAATCCGTTCCGTATAACAGGATGTCTGCAGCCATTAAAGGAGGATACGTCAATAACCCTGCAGAAACGGCTTCTTTCCCATGGGATTTGTCTTTGAATTGAGTCATTCTTTCTAGTTCTCCAATATAGGTGACACATTGTAAAATCCATCCTGCCTGTGCATGTGCAGGGACTTCCGATTGAATGAATAATGTCGATTTCTCAGGATCGATTCCACAAGCGATATAAAGGGCAGCCAGACTGCGGATATTTTTTCGCAGCTCCATTTTATCCTGGGCCACTGTAATGGCATGTTGATCGACTACACAGAAATAACAATTATATTCCTCCTGGAGTTCTGTAAATTGCTTCATCGCTCCAATGTAATTGCCGAGAGTAATCGTTCCGCTCGGCTGAATGCCGCTAAAGATTGTTTTCATCTCTTTTTCCTCCTATATATAAACAAAATAAAAACCCACCCGTCCTATAAAAAATAGGGACGAATGGGATCATTTCCGCGGTGCCACCCTAAGTGCTCGAATGAGCCAGCTTAGTCCATGTTGAACATGGAACCCCTTTAACGTGAGGTTAATCCGTTATAAGCTACTTCGGTTCACAAATAAAGCTCAGAAGTCCATTCCTATTCTAATGAATACTTGTTCGCACCGGCCACAAGCTCTCTTTAAATCATATAGAAAAGTACTACTCTTCATCCTTGCTTTTCACTCAATTCATATAAGTACATTATATGAAAATGAGCTGAATAATTCAAGTGTACAGAAGATAGGTCAACACAATGGACAACACCAGAGTCACAGCTCCGAGTGTCAATAAAGACTTAGTAATGGAATAGGAGCGTTTGACACTGAATTCTTCATGGGCTTCCTTTGTTTCGTCCAGCTCATCGAACTCAGAAGCGTACTTTCCGAGTTTTGAGCTCTTTCGGAAACGCTTGATTGCGTACACGAGCCCATTGAAAAAACCCTTTTCGAAAATATATAGAAGGGAACCGAGACAGACATACAAAATCCCGATAATAAATAAGCTGTCTATAATTGAAAGAAGCAGGTTTTTCTCTTGAAGTGACGCCACCACAACAGCAATGACGAATAAAAGGAATGTAAGGATAGTAAATAGATTGATTCGTTTCATAATACTCCTTTAAGTGTTTTTATCAAAAGTATACATGAAGGATTATAAAGAATTCAATCCTCACTCATGGATATTCAATTCTTCTCAAAGTGAATAAGTAGTACCGACACACATCCACTTGGGAATACAATATGATGAGAGCGGAATATTGCTGAAGATGTTAACTGAAATAAGTATGAATTCTATCATTTATATTTAGTCTGGAAATTTAATATTTATAACAAGAGAGAATTTCAAAGAGCAGGAACCCTGTTTAAAGGACAGTAATATTTAGCCTATGAGAATTTACGTTTGTAACAATTGTAATAGGACGAACTCTCCAAAATGTTTAAAAGAAACGTTGATATTACAGTGTTTCAATATCAATATACCTACTAATCTGATAATTTAGCAAAAAAACTGTTAAATTCATATTGCAATAATTTCTCTATCATGTATAATAAGTAACAAATCTTCTGAAAATTAGAAGATAAATAAATATGAGATTTACGAGGAGGTCAATTTCAAGATGAAGAAAAAGTTTTCATTCTTGCTGGTTCTTCTTCTGGCTCTCAGTACTTTCCTAGCTGCTTGTGGCGGCGACAAGAAGACTGACAGCAAAGAGGAAGGAACTGGTGCAGGCGGTTCTGACGAAAAGAAAGAACAAGTACTTAACCTGCTGGAGGCGTCTGAGATCCCATCAATGGACTCTACTCTAGCAACTGACTCTGTTTCATTCAAAGTAATGAACAACGTATTCGAAGGTCTTTACCGATTAGGTGAAAATGACGAGGCTGTACTTGGTATGGCTGCTGAAGAACCACAGATCAGTGAAGATGGTAAAACATACACGTTCAAGATCCGTGATGCGAAATGGTCAAACGGAGATCCTGTTACAGCGAACGACTTCGTTTACGCTTGGCAAAAAGCTTTAAACCCTGATACTGGTGCAGAGTATGCGTACATCATGTACGATATCAAAAACGCTGCTAAAGTAAACGCTGGTGAAGTGCCAGTTGAAGAATTAGGTGTTAAAGCAATTGATGACAAAACATTAGAAGTTCAGCTTGAAACAGCTGTACCATATTTCAAAGCATTACTTTCTTTCGCAACATTCTATCCACAAAACCAAAAATTCGTTGAGTCTCAAGGCGATAAATTCGGTCTTGAAGCTGACACTGTAGTATATAACGGACCTTTTACTCTTTCTGAGTGGAAGCACGAGCAAAGCTTTAAATTAACTCATAACGATAGCTACTGGGATGCAGACACTGTTAAGTTAAAAGAAGTGAACTTTAATATCGTTAAAGACACTGCTACTGGAGTTAACCTTTTTGAAACAAACAAAGCTGATGTTGCTGGTCTTTCAGCTGAATTTGTAGACAAATACAAGTCAGATGAAAACTTCAAAACAAAAGCGGATACTGCTGTATACTTCCTGCGTTTAAACGAAGGAAATGAAGTGTTGAAAAACGTAAACGCACGTAAAGCAATTGACTCTGCTTACGACAAAGAAGGTATGGTTGAGGTTCTTCTTAACAATGGATCTATCCCTGCTAACTACTTAGTGCCTAAAGATTTCGTAACTGGTCCAGATGGTACTGAATACCGTGAAGCGGTTGGCGATTTCGGTGGATTTGACACTAAAAAAGCTGCTGACTATTGGGCTAAAGCGAAAGAAGAGTTAGGTAAAGATTCTATTGAATTAGAACTATTAAACTATGACTCTGACAGCTCTAAAAAGATCGGTGAGTTCTTAAAAGAACAACTTGAGCAAAATCTTGAAGGTTTAACTGTCAACATCAAAGCACAACCATTCAAGCAAAAACTTGAATTAGAATCGAAAGGTCAATATGACTTCTCATTCGCTGGTTGGGGTCCTGACTATCCAGATCCGATGACATTCGTTGACATGTTCGTGACTGACGGTGCTCATAACCAAATGGGTTACTCTAACCCTGAATATGACAAGTTAATTGAACAAGCTAAAGGTGAACTTCTTGATGATCCTGAAGCTCGCTGGCAAGCAATGGTTGATGCAGAGAAGATCCTTTTCGACGATCAAGCAATCAGCCCAATGTACCAACGTGGAACTGCTTTCTTAGAGCGTCCATATGTTAAAGGTCTGTTACGTCACTCATTTGGTGCGGATGCATCTTACAAATGGGCTTCAATTGAGTAGTATTTAACTCATTCGACAAACCTTAAAAGGGAGAGCGTATGCATAGGCATATGCTCTCCTTTTCCAGTGAATGTCGATAATTATCACAAAAATAAAAATTTATTGAAAATTTGTCGAAATTCGCTATAATTGAGAATGTAGAAAAAATAAGATAAAAAAAGGGGGGCTAAAGAATGGTCAAATATACAATTCAACGTATCGTTTATATGATCATCACTTTGCTTATCATTGCAACCGCCACTTTCTTTCTGATGAAGCTCCTACCTGGATCTCCACTGCAAAACACAGAAAGGCTTACTCCGGAACAACAACAAATCATCCTGGATAAATATGGTTTGAACGACCCGCTGCCAGAACAATACATTAACTACATGGTAGGGTTAACGAAAGGTGATTTAGGCTTATCCTTCCAATATGATAACCGCCCAGTAACAAGCTTGATAGGAGACCGAATCGGTCCTTCAGCTCTAATAGGTTTTCAGGCAATGGTATTAGGGACTTTCCTAGGATTAATCATTGGAATCATAGCAGCTATTAAGCATAATAGTTGGATTGATTATGGTTCAACTACTCTTGCGGTATTGGGTATTTCAATTCCTTCATTCGTATTTGCAGGTCTCCTTCAATATTATGTTGGTGTTAAACTGCAATGGCTACCAGTAGCGCTTTGGGGTGAGTATAAACATACAATCCTTCCAACGCTTGCATTGACGGTATTAGTTGTTGCAACGATTGCTCGTTTTATGAGAACAGAAATGCTTGAAATCCTGAACTCGGATTATATTCTTCTTGCTAAGGCAAAAGGAATTACAAAGGCAGGGACAATCGTGAAGCACGCAGTTAGGAATGCGATGATCCCTATCATAACGATTTTGGGACCGATGACTGTAAACATTATGACCGGTGCCCTAGTAGTAGAAAAGATCTTCGCGGTTCCTGGATTGGGTGAACAATTCGTCCGTTCAATTGAGTTAAATGATTATACAGTGATTATGGGAATTACATTGTTTTATAGCGCACTATTCATTGGTGTCATTTTCTTGGTGGATATCCTTTACGGTATCATTGATCCCCGTATTCGCTTAGCTGGAGGGAAGAAATAATGGAAGCAAACAAAAAGAAGTTGGATCAACTAAGTCCAGAACTCTTCCAACCTCAAAAGGCAGATGAAGGTCAGGCTGAAAAAATTTCACGAAAAAGCTTAAATTTCTGGCAGGATTCCTGGATTCGTTTAAGGAAAAATAAAGGGGCAGTCCTTGGTATGATCATTACATTGGTCATCATCCTGTTTGCTACATTTGGACCGGGAATGAACGAATATAAATTTAGTGATCAAAACATACGTCACGCAAAACTCCCACCTAAAATTGAAGCGCTTTCAGGATTGAGTTGGCTTCCGTTTGATGGGAAGGATGCTGACGGCTTCGATGTATATGAAGCAAGGCAAATCGAGGAAAATTATTGGTTCGGTACTGATGATTTGGGTCGTGATCTTTGGACACGTACTTGGAATGGTACGAGGATTTCCTTGTATATCGGTATCTTAGCAGCTGTAATTGACTTCATAATTGGTATTTCCTATGGTGGAATTTCCGGCTACTATGGCGGAAGAGTGGATAATATTATGCAACGTATCATTGAGATTCTGGTAGGAATCCCGAATCTTATTGTGGTCATACTATTCATTCTCATTTTTGAACCTGGTGTATTTTCCATAACAATGGCGATGGTTATAACTGGATGGACAACCATGGCCCGGATTGTTAGAGGGCAGATACTTCAATTGAAAAATCAGGAGTTTGTTCTCGCCTCACGTACCTTGGGGGCAACAAGTAATCGATTGATTTTTAAGCACCTACTTCCAAACGTAATGGGACCAGTCATTATTACAACAATGTTTACAGTTCCTTCAGCAATCTATACAGAGGCTTTCTTAAGCTTCATCGGATTGGGAATTGCACCACCAAAAGCATCTTTAGGTTCATTGGTTAATGACGGCTATAAATCTATTCAGTCATTCCCACACATGATGCTCGTTCCATCCGTGGTAATCTCGTTACTTATCTTAAGTTTCAACTTAATGGCGGATGGTCTGCGTGATGCACTTGATCCGAAAATGCGTAAGTAGTAGAAGGGAGATAATAATATGTCAAAAATTTTAGAAGTGAACGATCTACACGTCTCCTTCAATACGCATGGAGGAGAAGTACAAGCTGTACGCGGTGTGGATTTCCATTTAGATAAAGGTGAAACATTAGCGATTGTCGGGGAATCTGGTTCTGGGAAATCCGTTACGACGAAAGCCCTTATGAGATTGATTCCAAACCCGCCTGGATTCATTAAGGGTGGAGAAATCCTTTTTGAAGGAAAAGATTTAGCAAAGCTTCCAGAGAAAGATATGCAAAAGATCCGTGGGAAGGACATCTCAATGATCTTCCAGGATCCAATGACGTCTTTAAACCCGACAATGACAATTGGGAAACAAATCATGGAACCTCTTGTGAAACACCAGAACATGAGTAAAAATGATGCGAAGAAACGCGCCATTGAATTGCTTAAATTAGTAGGTCTTCCAAGTCCGGAAACTCGCTTTAAACAGTATCCACATCAATTTTCCGGCGGTCAGCGTCAACGTGTCGTCATTGCGATTGCACTTGCTTGTAATCCTAAAATCCTTATTGCCGATGAGCCAACAACGGCATTGGACGTTACGATACAGGCTCAAATCCTTGAACTGATGAAGGACCTTCAAAATAAAATCGAAACATCCATCATTTTCATCACCCATGATTTAGGGGTTGTTGCCAATGTTGCCGATCGTGTTGCGGTAATGTACGGAGGACAAATCGTAGAAACTGGAACGGTAGATGAAATATTCTACGATCCACGTCATCCTTACACATGGGGATTGATTGGTTCAATGCCTACAACTGAAACAGAAGGTGAGCAGGAGCTGGTTGCGATTCCTGGTACTCCTCCTGATTTATTGAATCCTCCTAAGGGAGATGCATTTGCTCTTCGAAGTGATTATGCATTGAAAGTGGACTTCGAACAAGAGCCACCATATTACCAGGTGTCAGATACTCACTATGTGAAATCCTGGTTGCTGCATCCGAGTGCCCCACAGGTTGAGCCTCCGGAAGCAGTGAAAGTAAGACAAAGACAAATGCCGTCAAACTTTAAAGAACCGGTGCTTGTTGAGGGGGTTCGTTCATAATGGCAGAAAAATTATTAGAAATTAAAAATCTTAAACAGTATTTCAATCCTGGTAAACCGAATATGGTTAAAGCGGTTGACGATATCAGTTTTGATATTTATAAAGGCGAAACACTTGGTCTTGTTGGTGAATCAGGTTGTGGAAAATCCACTACCGGTCGTACAATCATTCGTTTATATGACGCCACTGATGGGCAAGTACTCTTTAATGGTGAAGACGTTCATGGTAAAAAGTCACGCTCACAATTAAAGAAGTTCAACCGTAAAATGCAAATGATCTTCCAGGATCCTTATGCGAGTCTTAATCCTCGTATGAAGGTTGCGGATATCATTGCTGAAGGTATCGATATCCATGGCTTAGCTTCTTCAAAAGAAGAACGCTTAAAAAAAGTCCATGAGCTTCTTGAAACGGTGGGCTTGAACAAAGAGCATGCCGGCCGCTATCCACATGAATTCTCAGGTGGACAGCGTCAGCGTATCGGAATTGCCCGTGCCCTGGCTGTAGATCCTGATTTCATCATTGCCGATGAGCCGATTTCTGCCCTGGACGTTTCAATCCAAGCGCAAGTTGTAAATCTTATGCAAGAGCTTCAAAAAGAAAAGGGCTTAACCTATTTGTTTATTGCCCATGACCTTTCCATGGTAAAGTATATCAGTGACCGTATCGGTGTTATGTATTATGGAAAACTGGTTGAATTGGCACCAAGTGATGCTCTATATAAAAACCCGCTTCACCCTTATACTCAATCGCTTCTATCTGCGATACCGTTACCGGATCCCGAGTATGAGCGCACACGCAGAAGAAAAGAGTATAATCCAGCTGTTCATAACTATACAGAGAATGAACAACTTGAAATGCGTGAAGTGGCACCAGGACATTTCGTTCATTGTTCTGAAAAAGAATTTGCCCAATATCAAGCATCATACAAAAATTAATAAAGTGAAAAAGCTCCCTTCATTGAGGGGAGCTTTTTTCATGGATACTTCTCATATTTGAAGAAAATCATATGATATATAGAAGATCATTCATTTCCTTGGAAATTTCGACAGACTAGGTGGATTCACCCTTTTCTTACAAGTAATTTCCTTGTTAAAATAGAATAGGAGGTTACATAATTTACTAGATAGCTTGTTTTATAGAGGAGAGGTTAATGTTGAAATGGAGTAAGGTAGCGACATCTTTATGTTTAGTCACACTATGCGTCACGCCGTTTCAATCAGCACTCGCTGCTGAAGGAGGACCGGCAAAAAGCCATGAGAAGAGAACGCTCTCGATGAGTAAGAAAGAGATAGCAAGTCCAGTACCTCGTTTTGTATATGACTCTGGCTTGAATTTTGAGTATCCGGACGCGATTAGGGGCGTTTATGTAACAGCACATTCAGCTGGTGGAGCACGTTTTGATACTCTTACTAAATTAATGGATGATACTGACCTGAATGCAATGGTCATTGATATTAAGGATGACGTGGGAAATTTAACTTATGTACCTGAATCGTCTTCTCCATACGCTAAAGTGGGTCAGCCATATATCAAGGATCCAAAAGCTGTGTTAAAAAAGTTAGAGGAAAAGAAAATCTACCCGATTGCAAGGGTAGTGGTTTTCAAGGATACGGTCCTTGCCAATCAACGACCGGACTTGTCTTTTAAAGACGGCGATAAGGTCTGGTCAAATGGAGGGGGTGACTCCTTCGTCAATCCATTCCTTAAAGAAGTATGGGATTACAATGTAGGGATTGCAATAGAAGCTGCAAAAATGGGCTTTCAGGAAATCCAATTTGACTATGTTCGATTCCCGGAAGGATTCGAAAAGCGTGATAATGAACTGAAATATAATGGCGGGGAATATGCAAAAGAGGACATTGATAATGTTCAGAAGCGTGTGCATGCCGTTACCGACTTTGTTGAATACGCCCATAAAAAATTAGAACCTTATGGTGTGAAAGTATCAGTTGATATCTTTGGTTACACGGCAACACTTCCCGAAGCACCCGGTATCGGTCAGAACTTCTCTAAAATATCAGAGAATGTAGATGTCATATCATCCATGATCTATCCGAGTCACTGGACCCCTTATTTCGGGATTGCAAAACCTGATTTACAACCTTATGAATTAGTGTCTGAATACACCAAGGTTGAAAAGGCGAAAATAGCTGAGCTAAAGAATAAGCCTATTTCCAGGCCGTGGCTCCAGGATTTCACCGCTTCCTGGTTGGGCAGCGGCAACTATAAACCATATGGTAAAGCGGAAGTAGAGGCCCAGATCAAAGCTTTAAATGATCAAGGGGTCAATGAATTCCTTCTTTGGGATGCCGGTAATTCATACACTGAAGGAGTAGATTATACGCCTTAACAGAAGAAAATGACCTGTAACGTTTACAGGTCATTTTTTATTTTAATCAGTGTAATATCCCTGAAAAATGGCTTTCCGTTTGAAAAATAACAGATATATTGGTATCATTAAGATATTGGTAAGATTAACCGCTTTCAACCACATATTCCCCTTCATGGGCAGTCAGCCTGTGATTCCGTATTATTATCCCACGGATAAGACTAACATCTAACATAAACAAATCATTCTTGAGAAACATAATGGTATCACGTTAGTCAAAGTCATTTAAAAATTCAATTGAAGGAGTAGATCCATGCACTGGTATGAAAAGTTAAATCAATATTTCCCTGTAGAGGAAATGAAATCAAAAGAGCATCTTGAATCCCTTCTTAAAGATAGAAGCGACATCTACCACAAGGATGAGGGTCCTCATCATGTACTTATGTATGCTGAACTGGATGAGTTCATTTTCATTGATTATCTGTTTGTATCTAAAGATGCCCGCGGACAAGGATTGGGCCATAAATTGCTAGATAAGCTGAAGGAAAAAAAGAAAGCGATTATTCTGGAAGTTGAACCTGTTGATTATGATGATACTGATACTGAAAAGCGCTTGAAGTTCTATAAACGAGAAGGATTTGAACACGCCGTCAGTATTGGATATGCCCGCCGTTCACTGGCAACGAACGAGATAAATGAAATGGAAATTCTTTATTGGGCACCCAGTGATGAATCCGAAGATCTTATTTTCGATTCGATGAAGAAAACCTATGAACTGATTCACACCTATAATGACCAAAAATTTTATGGTGCATCCTATCAGCCTGTAGAAGAGGTATTAAAGAAAGATAAAGATCGTGATGGAGATGTCCTTAAAAATCTTTAAGACAGAATAACCTTATTGTCTATTCGCAATAAGGTTTTCTAAATGAAAAAATGGAATTGTTCAATATTATGTTTAAGCTAAAGATGTACAGGGTAAAGCGATACTAGAAGCAGAAGATTCAGCTATGTTATACCTATGTATAGGAAATTTGACAAATTAGTTAAAACTATGTTCAATGGACTGTTATTCATGTATAATACATAATAGAGATTTCTTATTTAAACTAATTTTAATGTACAGCCGATGTTTAAATAAAGTACTCTATCATTAAAAATTCCTTAAGGGAGTGTGAATGATTCGTGGTTACATTATTCACTTCACCTAGTTGTACATCTTGTCGCAAGGCAAAAGCTTGGTTAGAAGAGCATGAGATTCCATATACAGAACGCAACGTATTTTCTGAACCGTTAAGCATTGATGAAATTAAAGAAATCCTTCGCATGACTGAGGATGGAACAGATGAAATTATTTCAACCCGTTCTAAAACATTCCAAAAGCTTAATGTGGATCTAGAAACTTTACCACTTCAAGAGTTGTTTGAACTCATTCAAAAAAACCCGGGTCTTTTAAGGCGTCCAATCATCCTCGATGAAAAACGTCTTCAAGTGGGTTACAACGAAGATGAAATCAGACGATTCCTTCCAAGAAAGGTTCGCACATTCCAACTTCTGGAAGCGCAAAGGATGGTCAATTAGAGCTGCCTTTGCATGAGAATATATAAGTGAAAGGGGCTGACCCTTTAAGGAACGTTGCGTCTCCTTTCGGGTCAGTCTCTTTTATATTAGATTAGGTATTATCACTTGAATTTTCTGCAAATATTCGCTAAAATGTCAAAAACACCTAATGGGATTTGTGAGAAAAAAATGGGTGTTAGTTTAATTCCATTTTCAGTGTTACTATCATAAAATAGAAGTACAAGGTACAAACTAACCTAAATGTATCTTCTATCTTCACCAGCAATCGAGCATTACCTGCTCAGAGGGTGTAGTCCCTTCACTAACATCATGCAAGAAGGGAGAGGTGTTAATTGGAAATCGAACGCATTAATGAAAATACCGTCAAGTTTTACATTTCTTACGGAGATATAGAAGATCGTGGATTTGACCGCGAAGAAATCTGGTATAATCGCGAAAGAAGCGAAGAATTATTCTGGGAAATGATGGATGAAGTTCACCAGGAAGAAGATTTTGGAATTGAAGGACCGCTTTGGATCCAAGTTCAGGCGTTGGATAAAGGACTTGAAGTACTTGTTACAAGAGCTCAGGTTTCAAAAGATGGTCAACGATTTGAACTTCCGATTCCAGAGGATAAGCTCAAGGAACTTCCTGTAGATGAGCGTATAGAAGAGCTTCTGGATCAACACTTCCAAATCAAGCAGGACCAGGACGGAGAAACTGAAGTAGTATTGGATTTCACATTGAAATTCAACGATTTTGAAGATGCCATTTCTCTTTCCCAGCGAATGAAAGATTTGCCTGTGGAGCACTTGGAAACAAAGCTGCTTGCATTCGAAGATAGATATTTTATTTACGTTAAATTTTCAGAAGAACACTTTGCAGAAGAAGATATCGACAATACGTTAAGTATACTGCTTGAATATGCTGATGAATCACGAATGACCGTCCATCGCCTTGAAGAGTATGGTAAAATCGTCATTCAGGAGAATGTCTTTAAGACACTTAGTGAGCACTTTTCGTAAGATTCAATACCGGTTTCATACAGAAATCGGTATTTTTTATATTTATTTACTTGTCATACGATTTATTCCTTTAGTATTGTGGGTGGATTCCTTCATTTTTATCAGTGCTTCACATTTAAGAGACATTAAGCCGGTGGAAGGTGTTTTGTGAATGAAAAATACAGTGCGGGTCCTCTTATTTATTGCTGTTCTCATATTGAGTTATATTTTCTATTTCGATCAGTATTTATCCGGAATGGTAAAGTATATTAGTATTGTCTTTACATTCTCGGTCATTGTCATTGGCTTCCTCATTTTCTTTGAAAATCGCCACCCTACCCAAACATTGACATGGCTGGTCGTATTAGGAGCTTTTCCGTTTTTGGGCTTCATTTTTTATTTATTATTTGGACGGAATTATCGAAAAGAAAAAATGTATAAGAAAAAGTACATACTGGATCAGGAAACGTATAACAAATTTGAGCCTGGACCGAAGGAAATCAATGCTGAAATGTTTGGGTTGTTCCAAGAGAAGCATTTCCAGCTTGCACAGAGAATCGGGAATAGTGCCATCTCTTTTTCAAGCGAAACAAAACTCTTGACGAATGGCACGGAGACATTTGGTGAAATTCTAACATGGTTAAAGACGGCAAAGCATCATATTCATATGGAATATTATATTGTACGACATGACGAGATTGGAAATCAGATAAAGGATATTCTCATTGAACGTGCGAACGATGGGGTCAAAATCCGGTTCCTATATGATGCTGTCGGAGCCTGGCAGTTATCTAGGGACTATATCAATGAATTGAAACAAGCAGGAATTGAAGTGGTTGCCTTTGGTCCTGTGAAAATTCCCGTTCTCAATAATAAGTTCAACTTTCGCAATCATCGTAAAATCATTGTCATCGATGGCAGTATCGGATTTGTAGGGGGGCTTAATATCGGGGACGAATATTTAGGCAAGAACCCCCATTTCGGCTTCTGGAGGGACACTCATCTATTTGTAAGGGGAGAAGCGGTCCGGACTTTGCAGTTGATCTTTCTTCAGGATTGGTATTATATGACGAATGATGACTTCCTGACTCCTGGATATCTAAGTCCTGATCCGATTGAAAATAGTCATGACGGCGGAGTTCAGATGATTGCAGGTGGACCTGATAATGAATTGAGCGTTTTAAAGAATATATTCTTCTCGATGATTACTTCGGCAAGAAAGAGTGTTTGGGTGGCTTCCCCCTATTTTGTGCCGGACGAAGACATTTTCTCAGCCCTTAAGATTGCGGCTTTAAGTGGTGTCGATGTGAGACTGTTAGTCCCTCATAAACCCGACAAACGAATCGTATTCCATGCCTCCCGCTCCTATTTTCCGGATCTTCTGGAGGCGGGCGCACGTATTTTTGAATACCAAAAGGGATTCATGCATAGTAAGATTGTAATAGTTGATGAAGAAATGGCTTCGATTGGAACATCGAATATGGATATGAGAAGTTTTCACCTGAATTTTGAGGTGAATGCATTTCTGTATAAAACGGAAAGTGCAGCCTCCATTGTAAAGGAATATCTTCATGACTTGGAAGACTCGGAAGAATTGAAGTTGGAAGAATTTCAGAAAAGACATCTTGGTTACAGGATTCTGGAATCCACTTCACGATTGATGTCTCCTCTTCTATAATACAATGCCTTCAAGTTATTTTAGCTTGAAGGCATTTTTATGCAGGAATTTCACGGTTTTTGGCGAATGAATCATGAGGAGGTGTTCTATGTTAACCGCTTTAGTAAATCAGAAAATATTCACGACGATCCATTTCACCAGGGAAGATTTGAAAAGGGTAAGAAGTGATGGCATGCAATTCCAATGTCCATATTGTTCTTCGGGACTGATTTTGCGCATCGGAAATCGAAATGTCCCACATTTTGCCCATGTCTCCCATGCTGGATGTATCGTGGAAAAGGAAAATGAGTCCCCGAAGCACCTGTTAAGCAAGCAGCTTTTGTATGACAGATTAAACTCTCTCTATAAAAATGTAAAACTCGAGCACTATTTGAAAGAGATCAAACAGATCGCTGATATTTATGTGAAAACAGATGACAGGGAGATTGCGATCGAAATACAATGTTCCACTATCCCGATTCCTGAAATGGAGGAACGTACACATGGGTATCATCGAAATGGTATAACCCCTTTTTGGATCCTCACTCAATCATTGAAGCGTAAAGAACTCCTGAAGCTATCTACTTTCCAACAAGCATTTATCCGGTATTCACCGGACTTACATTATTTTCTCCTTCATTTTCTCCCTGAAATCAGCAGCTTTCACCTGTATACCCATCTCTATCCGGTTTCAAATTCTCGTTTCTTGACAGAAGCCCCTGTCACAATCCCCGTTGATCAGATTACCCTACCTTTCACCATACCGAATGCTTCCTTGCAACACCCTAACCCCTTTTCCGCATGGAACCATTATAGAATGAAATGGATATATAACAAACTTAATTATAATAAAACGGGGAGAGATGCGTTCTTAAGAGAAGTGTACGGGGAAGGGGATACATTTTTGTATCTTCCCCTTTACATCGGCCTTCCGGTTATCCCACACGGAATGATGATCAAAAATCATGAGGTGGAATGGCAATACTATATTTGGAAAGACAGTTTGAAGAAGTGTGGGGCATTTACAGTGGAGAGTGTGTATCACGGGTTAAATAAGAGGCTTATAGAAGGTCATATCGAGCTCCGCGGACTTCCGTTAATAAAAATAGAAGAAGGGTTAAGAAACGTTGTTAGAGGATATTTAAGTCTGCTTGAAGGGCTGAAGGTGATTGAAAGAACAGATGATCAACATTTCCAGCAAACCAATACCTGGAGCTGCCCGAATCATTTTTCAGCCTTTGAGAAGCATCGTCATGATTTTTTTCCCAAGTGGAAGCATATATTAAAAAAGGTGTAATCAAAATTGGATTGTTGCAGGAAATTCTTAGATGAGAGAGAATGTTACTATAAGGAATTTTCTGTAGATTTAGAATGGAGGATGTATATGTCAAAAGATACAGCAGTGAAAAGTCTGCCTGGTAGAAAAGAGGTAGAAGAAAAGTTAACGTGGAGATTGGAAGACATTTTTGAAAGTGATCAGACATGGAAAAAGGAATATAAAGAAATCAAAGAGCTATCAAAGAAAGCGGATCAATTTAAAGGAACATTGGGTGAAAGTGCAGATCAGCTTTACCAGGCATTCGCTTTCCAGGATGAAATAATGGAACGGATGGGTAGGGTTTATACATATTCTCACATGCGCTATGATCAGGATACGACCAATTCGTATTATCAGGGATTGGATGACCGTGCCAAAAGTCTTTATACACAATTAGGAAGTAAGTTTGCTTACCTGGTGCCTGAAGTGCTTTCCATTGACGAAGATAAGCTAAAAGGCTTTCTGGAGGAAAAGGAAGAACTGCAAAAGTATAAGCATGCATTAGAGGAAATTAATCTTCAGCGTCCACATGTTCTTTCTGCAGAAGAAGAAGCGCTACTGGCACAGGCATCTGAAGTGTTCGGTGCTGCGAGTAATACATTTGGGATGTTAAATAATGCCGATATTGAATTTCCAAGCATAAAAGATGAAAACGGAGAAGAAGTGGACATCACTCATGGCCGTTTTATCAGGTTCCTTGAGAGCAGTGATCGCAGGATTCGGGAAGAGGCGTTTAAAAAGGTATATGAGACATATGGTAAATTTGAAAACACATTTGCTTCGACTTTAAGTGGCGCGGTGAAGAAAGACAATTTCATTGCGAATGTCAGACATTACGATTCTGCCAGACATGCGGCTTTATCAAATAATAATATTCCCGAAGAAGTCTATGATAACCTGGTTGATACCGTTAATAAAAATCTTCATCTCCTGCAGCGCTATGTGAAACTTCGTAAGAAAGTTCTGGGCTTGGATGAGGTTCATATGTATGACCTATATACGCCGCTTGTGAAAGAGGTCAAAATGGACATAAGCTATGACGAAGCACAGACCATGATTCTTGACGGTCTAAAGCCACTTGGTAAGGAATATGCCGATGTTCTGAAAGAGGGCTTCGAAAACCGCTGGGTGGACGTAGTGGAGAACAAAGGGAAGAGAAGCGGGGCCTATTCTTCAGGAGCATATGGCACCAACCCTTACATCCTGATGAACTGGCAGGATAACGTAAATAATCTCTTTACACTTGCCCATGAATTCGGACACAGTGTGCACAGCTACTATACGCGTAGATCACAACCATATACGTATGGTCATTATTCCATCTTTGTAGCCGAAGTGGCCTCTACTTGCAATGAAGCATTATTGAATGATTACTTATTGAATACGATTGAAGATGAGAAGAAACGTTTATATCTCTTGAATCATTATCTGGAAGGATTCAGAGGAACTGTATTCCGTCAAACGATGTTTGCTGAATTCGAGCATCTCATTCATAAGAAAGCACAAGAAGGAGAAGCACTGACTTCAGAGTTTTTGACGAAAGAGTATTATAATTTGAATAAGAAGTATTTCGGCGATGACATTTCAATTGACGAAGAAATCGGGTTGGAGTGGGCTCGCATTCCACACTTCTACTACAATTATTATGTGTATCAATATGCAACAGGATTCTCTGCCGCAACGGCGCTGAGTCAACAAATACTTGAAGAAGGGGAACCGGCAGTGGAACGCTATATCGACTTCCTGAAAGCGGGAAGCTCCGATTACCCGATCGAGGTGCTGAAAAAAGCGGGAGTGGATGTGACTACATCCAAACCGGTGGAGGATGCTTGTAAAGTTTTTGAGGAAAAGCTGAATGAAATGGAAGAACTGCTGGAGAAGCTTCAATAAATAGAATCACTAAATAAATCCCCCGCCAGAAGGGGGATTCATTTTTTAAGGTCCGTCCCTCATTTCATCGATTTGAATCCCCTGAATCGGTTACGGTTTCCGAGGGAGTGGAAGAAGAGGAGGAGGGAGAGAAAGAGGATGGGAGACGTGATATAAATGGGGATCAGGTGCATGAGGCCAAGGATGTTGATGAAAAAGCTGATGAGGATCAAGAGGAGGAGGATCCCATATTTCATTTTTACGAGCATGTTAATTCCCTCCGAACGTTGTCTTATTACCATTTATATGAAGAGGAAGGGAAGAACATGAATTGATTTTGACAATATTGTGAAATACCATACAAACAACTTGCCAATACAAGTGGATACATGATATATTATCGGTGTGAAGTTGATCACAAGCAAACATATACCCCTTTGTTTGACCGTGAAAAATTTCTCCCATCCCCTTTGTTCGTATTGAAAAACCGATGTTGGAAACAACATCGGCTTTTCTTGTTTTATGAAGATTTAATTATACTACAATAATTATTGATTGATATATTTCCAAAAGGTTCCGTGCTTTGCCGGAAGTTTTTTTACTTTTTGCTGAAGTGTCCATTTCTTCATTTGCTTTTCAACTTCTTCTATAGA
Source organism: Rossellomorea aquimaris (assembly GCF_020172085.1). Lineage (GTDB taxonomy): Bacteria > Bacillota > Bacilli > Bacillales > Bacillaceae_B > Rossellomorea > Rossellomorea aquimaris_E. Next base: position 157,929 of record NZ_JAIVAT010000005.1, on the reverse strand, counting down.
TAGATCATACACTACGGCAATTTCCTTCGATGCAACCACCCGATAATACTTCATGAAAACCTCAAGTGGGGGCAAAGGCTGCTTCTCAGGCTTTGTTGTAAGCATTTCTTCAATAATATGAACATACACCTCATAAGAATACAAACCGGTGATCTTTAATCCCTCATCCTCGATATTTTCATTAAAAAAGACCAGGGTCGGAATTTCATCCACTTCCATTTCCGATGTAATCTTGACGTCACATTGAAACGCCTTTGATGCAGTAGAAGAGTTAATATCGTTCATGAATTCGCTCAGATCAAGCTTTGCTGCCCGGGCACATTCCTTCAGAACGTCGATGTTCGAAATGTCTTGTTTCTGCAGGAATAACCGTTCCTGTAAAAAACGAAGGAAGCGAATACCCGAGTGTTTACCTTGAAGTTCTGCTGCTTTGATGGCAAAAGATGCGAGATAGGGTGAATCAATCGGATTATCGATCCACAGGCTTCCATCGCACGACATCCCGGAGCGACTTGCCGTTTTATCCCATTGTTGTGCCAGATCTTCCTGCTTCCTTTTGGTCGCCAAATTCAAAGAGGCGAGTTGGCCGCTTAGGATATACCGTATACGAAAGTACTGACCGTACTCGATATGCAGCTTCTTTAAGATTGGTTCTAGTGCCCAGCACTCCGGGCAAAGAGGGTCAACAAACATATATATTTCCAGAGGTTTCTTCTCACGACCGCACCCTTTAAGGTGATGCCAGCTATTTGTCCTAGTCAATGGCAGAACCCTTGGTAGAATCCGTATTTACCATGTGATGGGCAGTTAAAACGAGTCTGTGAAAAAAGTCATCCCTTACTGGACCCTCTAGATCGACTTCATTCATAGCCTCATGCATACAGCTTAACCAAGCTTTAGCCCTTTCTTCTGTAATTGGAAATGGAAGATGCCTGGCACGCAGCATAGGATGTCCATGCTCCTCGGTATAAAGTGCAGGACCACCTAAATATTGAGTTAAGAATTGCTTTTGTTTACGTGATGTCTCGGTTAAGTCATCCGGGAAAATTGGTGACAACTCAGGATGATTGGATACTCTTTCATAAAAAGCTTCAACGAGCATGGAGAGTTTCTTTTCGCCGATAAGGTTATAGGGCATTTGTGGTTTCTCGACCATAAGAATGACTCCTTTTTACTTAGATTGTATGTTCATTCTAGCAAGCATTAATCTATATCTCAAACAAATAGTCTTACATCTGCCTGATTATTCCTAAATTAGTGTAGCCTCCTTTTATGTTTCTATCCTGTTTTGTCTGAATGAATGATGATTTGACACAAGAGGCGAGGGGGGTCTAATGAACCATACGGCTTGTATCAAAAAGGCAAGGCCGACCTCAAAGGGGAGGAGTGCCTTGCCAAGAAGACGGACCATTAGGCAAAATAGTGATCTGTCACTTTCTTAACATATGCGGTTGTTTCTTTAAACGGTGGGATACCTTGATATTTATCAACGTTACCAGGGCCGGCGTTGTAGGCTGCCAGGGCAAGGTGGATGTCCCCGTTATATTTATCAAGCATTTGCTTTAAATACTTCGTACCTGCAAATACATTTTCTTCAGGATCGAAAATATTGGTGACTCCAAGACCTCTTGCAGTGCTTGGCATGAGCTGCATTAACCCTGCGGCCCCTGCGGGACTGACGGCACCAGGATTGAAATTGGATTCCTGTTTAATGACGGATTGAATCAGTTTTTTAGGCATACCATAATGATCAGCCGCTCGTGTGATGATTTCATCGATCTCCTGTGGTGCAGCCAGGTAAGCATTGTTCACAATGGACTGCGGATGGATGCTTGGCGTCACTGATAAGGCTGACTTAATACGCCAGGCTTCATTGACGGCTCCAAGAGATTGATTCATGTTCTTGGAATTTGTGCTTGAATGAAGGGCTTCTGTTAATAATTGTTGAAACAGATCATTCGATTGACTGCTTGTATCTTGAATCGAAGAAACTGAACCTAAGCTGTTCAATGCTTTGAGCTCCATCATCGTTTTCAATTGCTGAACATTCATGTGAAAGACTCCTCATTTCGTAAACTGCTACTCTTATACTTATATCGGTCAAGACTCTTCCTGTTTTAATTTCTCCAAGTAAAAACGTTTGATTTTATTGTCCGTTTTTCTTATTGGAATGTGATGCTGTTTCAATAAATCAAGAAATATCTCTTCACCCGATTTACGTTCCTTCACTTCAAATTCAAGCTCGTAGTCTTCTTTATGAAGGTAAGAACTTTTATCGAAAACAAGTAGTCCATCTCTATAGTTCATTTCTGCCCTGTTTGTTGAAAGTGTCCCGAAGTGTTGGAGTGCAGTGCAAGAAACAGAAAGTGACTTCAATACATCTTTGACTTCCCCTATTGGAAATGTCCCTTCCCCTAGGAGAGAGTCTGCTTGGCTTTTCGATAAGGATTGATTCGTTTCTAAAAGATCTTCGTTAAAAGGGGTCTTTAGTGTTAACGTATACTTCCCGTTTTTCTCCCGGATTCTTAGTGCAGATTGTTTCTCTTTTAATTGATGATCCGGAGTATCAAAATAGTGATTGTCCTGAGAGATGAAATCCTCTTCCTTAATATGAAAGTGAGAGGTCAAGCGGTTGAATTCCTCTTCTGTTACGAGATTCTTGAATTCTATTTCTATTTCCTGTGCCATGCGTAAGCATCCTTTCCTTACAAACTTCTTCTATTATCTCTTTAATAATTGGGAACTTCAATGTTTAGATGAATTGGTTGTATTATGTTAAAATGATACTGATTGTTTAATGGAAGGATGAAGAAACGCATGAGGAAAATTGTTCAATTTCAACACACAACATATGAAAACGGTACATTATACTTACATACGGACCAGGTCGATCTCATTCAAGATACAACGGCTGCCTGTCAGATCATTGCAGATTCCGATCGCTATGCTTTCGTGTATTTAACAGAAAACGAAGAGGAATATGTGTACTTATATCTGGAAGAGTCAATCTGGCCGGAATTGAAAAAAGCATTAAAGGAAAAAGCGGCAGTCGTAGCAAAAAGTGAACATGTTTCACTTGAATTGGATCAATTCACAGAAGAACTTGACTATCTAGTAGAGAATATAGAAGGAAACGGGAACTACGGTGACGAAATGGTTGAAAAGGTAGAAAAGGTATTTCTTGAAAAGTAGGCGAGAGGTGAGGGGAATGAATCACTGGGAACAATTTTTAGCTCCCTACAAGCAGGCTGTAGACGAATTAAAGATTAAGCTTAAAGGGATGAGGGGAGAATATGAACTCCACAACACACATTCTCCCATTGAATTTGTCACAGGCAGGGTAAAACCCATCGCAAGTATTCTTGATAAGGCGAATCAAAAAGGAATCAAGCTATCGAATATTGAAACAGAAATGCAGGATATCGCAGGACTCAGGATGATGTGTCAATTCGTTGATGATATTCATATCGTCGTGGAAAAACTTCGGAGCCGGAATGATTTTAAAATCATAGAAGAAAGGGACTATGTAACCCACAAAAAACCAAGTGGCTACCGATCCTATCATATTGTCATAGACTATCCCGTGCAAACCATTCAGGGTGAGAAAAACATCTTGGTAGAAATTCAAATCAGAACGCTATCCATGAATTTTTGGGCGACGATCGAGCATTCATTGAATTATAAGTATAGTGGTCAAATTCCTGAACAAGTACGTCTCCGGATACAACGAGCTGCTGAAGCGGCTTTTAGGCTTGATGAGGAAATGAGTTTGATCCGTGAGGAGATCCAGGAAGCCCAAGTCATTTTCACGAATAAAAAAGAAAAGGATCAACGGAGAGAAAATCCTGAACCAAAACAGCAGTGATTTGAAAGGGGTATACGTATGAAGTTCGCGATAACATCAAAAGGTGATTCGAAGTCTAATACCTTAATGCATAAAATGAGAACGTATCTACAAGATTTCAACTTGATCTATGATGATGATCAACCGGATATCGTCATTTCCGTTGGCGGGGATGGCACGCTTCTTTATGCATTTCACCGCTATCGATCCAGGCTGGATAAGACGGCATTTGTCGGTGTACATACGGGGCATCTCGGCTTCTATGCTGACTGGGTGCCAGAGGAGATCGAGAAACTCGTCATAGCCATTGCTAAGACACCCTATCAGATCATTGAATATCCACTCTTGGAAACGATTATCCGTTATCAGCATGGTGGAAAGGAAACCCGATATCTTGCTTTGAATGAATCAACGGTCAAAAGCGTTGAAGGGACCCTTGTCATGGACGTGGAAATCAGGGGGCAGCATTTTGAGCGCTTTAGAGGGGACGGCCTTTGTCTATCAACTCCATCCGGAAGTACAGCTTATAATAAGGCACTGGGTGGAGCAATCATTCACCCGTCATTACCGGCCATTCAATTTGCTGAAATGGCGTCCATCAATAATCGGGTTTTCCGAACCATCGGGTCACCGCTCATTTTACCTGCGCATCATACGTGCATGCTGAAACCAGTGAATGGACCGGATTTCCTGGTGACGATCGATCATCTTTCTCTCCTTCATAAAGATGTGAAGAGCATTCAGTATCGTGTTGCGGATGAGAAAATTCGTTTTGCCCGCTTCCGCCCCTTCCCGTTCTGGAAACGTGTCCATGATTCATTTGTAGCGGATGAATAAGGGCAGGTATTAGGATGAGCGGTTTTTCACTAGAATGGAGCATTCCTTCTACGTATGAAGGGAAGTTAATGAGAGAGTTTCTTATGGATCAGCAGATTTCAAAGCGGACTTTGACGTCTGTCAAGTTTGACGGAGGATCCATCACTATCAATGGTAAGGAAGAAAATGTTCGCTATCCTCTTTCGTCAGGAGATCTTCTAAAGGTGAGTTTTCCTGTAGAGAAGCCGAGTAAGACGTTAGTGGCGGAAGATATCCCCCTGTCTATTCTTTATGAAGACAATGATGTTCTTGTCGTTGACAAACCCTGGGGGATGAAAACCATTCCCACGAAAGATGAACCGACAGGAAGCCTGGCAAATGCGATCTTGGGATATTTCGAAGTTAAAGACATTATGTCTACGGTACATATCGTTACCCGGTTGGATAAAGACACTTCCGGACTGGTCCTGGTGGCAAAACACAGGCATGTTCATCATCTATTCAGCCTTCAGCAGAAAGAAAGGGAAATCCAAAGGACATATGAAGCTTTCGCTGAAGGGGAGTTGGACATTTCGGGAATGATTGAAGAGCGAATCGGCCGAAAGTCCGACAGCATCATTGAAAGAGAGGTGCGGTCAGACGGGCAATTTGCTTTAACCCATTATAGGGTGGTGGAACAGTTCCTTGATTTTGCCCATATTGAGTTAAGACTGGAAACCGGCAGAACCCATCAAATAAGGGTTCATATGTCATTTATCGGACATCCTCTAGCTGGAGATGATTTATATGGGGGAAGTGTAAAGCTGATAGGCAGACAGGCCCTTCATTGTCGAAGGTTACATTTTTTTCACCCTATCCGTAAATCTTGGCTGAGCCTGGAGGTCCCGATGCCTAGTGATATGAGGGCACTGCTTGATCATCAAAAGAGAAGAGACCCTTTTCGGTTAGACTGAAAAGGGTCTCTTTTTAGTATATACATGTAGTGCATCATTCTAATTCCCTGAATTTCTCTTCCACAAAGGGCATGGTAGAGGGTACACTAACTACCTCGATTTCTGGATATCTTAAAGCAGAAAGCTTCCCACCGAAGACAGCACCTGTGTCAATATTCGCTGTTTTGTTCAAAATCCGTGGTTCTTTCACGGGTGTATGACCATATATAATCCAAGGGTCCCCTTTATAGTCACGGGCCCAATCTTTTCGGACAGGCGTGCCGTCTTCATTCTTCTCTCCGGTAATATCCCCGTATAGGACAAAGGTTTTGACCCGATTGCTCTGTTTACCTATTAACTCTTCCTTGATGCCTGCATGAGCAATAATGAGGCGTCCATGATCCAATACTTTATACAATGGGGATTGTTCATATAGTTCAATGAACATATCCCGATATCGATTTCTTTCCTTCGGAGGTAAGGCGCTAAGCTCAGCCACCGTTGTTTCCAGGCCGTGAAGGATTTTTACGTTGTTGCCTAAGAAATAGCGGTAGAGTTTATTGCAGTGATTACCAGGGACATAATGAACGGAATCCCTTTGAAACAATTCAAATACAGTGGCAATTGTCTTAATGGAATGATGTCCCCGATCGGTCAAATCTCCCACAAAGCCAAGCATTCTTCCTTCAGGATGAATGGGGATCCCGGTACTCCATTCATATCCCAGCTTCATCGTTAATTCTCTTAACTCATGATAACAGCCGTGAACATCACCGATAATATCAATTTTCATCCTCAACCTTCTTTCTAAAGAGTACCTTTTTTCTTTTCTTTTGCCGTATTTTATGACATATTAATGATTCAGTATTCAAATCGTGCGTTTCGTATTCGACAGGGGTTATTATTACATAATAAACGAAAGTCATACACATATGGTTATGATTTCATCAGAGACAATCGTCTCAAGATTTGCTAGTATTATTAAGACTATATACAAATTAAGATAAGAAAGAGGGTGTCTTTGATGTCTGAGGTGACTCAAGAACAGGAAAAAGATAGAGAAAAGCAGGAAAAAGAAATGTACGATGAAGATCTTCTCATTAGAGCCCTTCAAGAAGAAGACCTGGATTTATTTCGATCAGAATTCGTTCAATTGCACTCTTATGACCAAGCGAAATTTTTCTCTAAAATAGATGAAGATTTGAGAAACCGTTTGTACCATTATCTTTCACCGGAAGAAATGGCAGAGCTTTTTGAGAGCCTGGATATAGATGAAGAGGATTATCAGGATATTTTAGCCGAGATGAACCCTACATATGCAGCCGAAATGCTATCTAATATGTATGCCGATGACGCTGTGGATGTCTTGAATGAATTGGATAAAGATCAAGTTGTCAGTTATCTGACAATCATGGATGATGAATCGGCGAAAGAAATCAAAGAATTACTGCACTATGAAGAGTATACAGCCGGAAGTATCATGACCACTGAGTTTGTGGCCATTTCCCAAAATCAGACCGTGCGTTCGGCCATGTATATTTTGAAAAATGAAGCCCCTAATGCCGAAACGATTTATTATATCTATGTAGTCGATGATGATAAAAAGCTTGTAGGGGTTATTTCCCTCAGAGATTTGATCATTAGCCACGATGATGTCATGATCGGTGAAATTATGAGTGGCCGTGTCATGTCTGTAGGGGTCAGTGAAGATCAGGAAGCGGTCGCACGACAAATGAAGGATTATGACTTCCTTGCTCTGCCCGTTGTTGATTTTCAGCACCACCTTCTTGGAATCATTACTGTCGATGACATCATGGATGTCATGGAAGAAGAAGCTTCCGATGACTACTCCAAACTTGCCGGTATCGCCGATTTAGATTCCATTGACCGAAGCCCTATTAATGCAGCAAAGAAACGTCTTCCTTGGCTGATTGCCTTATTATTCTTAGGAATGTTCACAGCGAGCCTCATAGGCCGGTTTGAAAATACTCTGGATAAAGTGGCGATTCTGGCCGTATTTATCCCATTGATTGCCGGTATGGCTGGAAATACGGGAACTCAGGCACTGGCCGTTGCGGTGAGGGGAATTGCAACAGGTGACCTGGAGAAGGAGAACAAGATGTCCCTGATCATCCGGGAGGCGGGTACCGGACTCATTACAGGCACAACGTGCGGGATTGTTGTCAGCGTCATTGTGTATGTGTGGAAAGGTGAATTCTTCTTAGGAATCCTTATTGGTGTATCCGTGTTGATCTCACTGTTCGTTGCAACACTCGCAGGTACATTAGTGCCTCTCCTTATGCACAAGCTAAAAGTAGACCCGGCTGTCGCTTCCGGTCCTTTTATCACGACGATTAATGATGTCATCAGTACCTTGATATATCTTGGCTTAGCGACAATGTTTATGAACTATTTAATATAAAGAGAAGAGGGGGAGGAATGAATGGAACAACATGCATCCGTTGCATCACTTGTCATTGTTATTCTTGTAGCTTTTTTAACTCCCATTTTACTGCATCGATTCAAGTTGAATTTCATCCCGGTCGTTATTGCGGAAATTATTATGGGGTTGGTAATAGGGAAGAGTGGATTTAATCTCGTTCATCAGGACATGTGGCTTGAGACATTATCTACCCTAGGGTTTATCTTCCTCATGTTCTTAAGCGGACTTGAAATAGATTTCACCGCTTTTTCCGGTGGGAAAAAGAAGAAAGAGCTTTTACCGAGTGGTAAAGAAGAGCCGAATCGACTGAAATTAGCGATCATTATTTTCATCGGAATATTCTTCGTATCCCTTGGTCTGTCGTATGTATTTGTCTTATTCGGTCTCATCGATAACGCGTTCTTGATGACGTTGATCATTTCAACGATTTCCCTTGGAGTCGTAGTACCAACACTCAAAGAAGCCCATATCATGAAAAGTGCCATCGGGCAAATCATCCTGCTTGTAGCGGTCATTGCAGACCTTGTGACCATGATTCTACTTGCTGTGTTCGTTTCTCTTTACGGAGAAGGACATGGGAATATGTGGCTCCTTCTGATATTGTTCGGGGTAGGACTCCTGTTATATTTCCTTGCGAAGAGGTTGAAGAACAATCCTTTCATCAAGAGTTTGTCGACAGGAACCGTTCAAATCGGAACACGAGCCGTCTTTACACTGATCATCTTACTGGTGGCGGTTTCTGAGACGGTAGGGGCGGAAAATATCCTGGGGGCATTCCTTGCAGGTGTACTGGTTTCACTGCTTGCTCCAAATCAGGAAATGGTTCACAAGCTTGACTCATTTGGTTACGGGTTCCTCATTCCGATCTTCTTCGTCATGATTGGCGTCGAGTTGGATCTTGGGTCCCTGCTCAGTGATAAGAAAATGCTCTTACTCATTCCATTATTGGTTCTGGCATTCCTGGTTTCAAAGATCATCCCTGTCTACCTATTGAGGTACTGGTATGATACGAAAACCACAATTGCTTCAGCATTTCTCCTTACATCAACCTTATCATTGGTGATTGCTGCTGCCAAAATCGCTGAAAGGATCGAGATTATTACAGCTCAGATGAGTGGTACCCTCATTTTAGTGGCTGTAATCACATGTATCATCACACCGATCATTTTCAAAAAGCTTTTCCCGAGGGAAAGTGCAAAAGAGAAGAAGCTGAAAATTACATTCCTTGGTGCCAATCAGTTAACCATGCCGGTATCAAGAGAGCTTCAATCCTCCTTGTATGAGCCGGTTCTATATCATACCAAACAGGATAAATCAGATCGAAGTATCGCTGATTCCCTGTTTACGATCAATGAGATCGATGATTATGAATTAGAGACTTTGGAAGATAAGAATATTTTCGAGTCGGATATCCTTGTGATTTCCACTGGTGATGAAGAGTTGAATGCTACCCTCGCCGTCACGGCAAAAGAATATGGTGTAGGCAGGGTCATTGTAAGGGTTGAAAGTCCGGACCTCCATGAAAGCCTGCGTGATCAGGATATTGAAGTGTATTCCGTATTCTTATCAACCAAAGCTTTATTAAGGGCGCTCATTGAGTCACCATCCGTCATGAGCATCCTGACAAATCAGGAAACATCCCTTTATGAGATCCGGATGTTAAACAGCCAATTTGAAGGCATGACCCTTCGGAAGTTCCCATTCACCGGAGATGTCATCTTTGTCCGGATCTTTAGAGGAAAGGATTCCATCGTACCTCATGGAGATACCGAGCTTCACATGAATGACCGCCTGATTGTCACGGGCTCAAAAGAATATGTAGATGAACTCAAACGAGAACTTGAATTCTGTGAATACTGCTAATAAGGCTACACACTTCCCAAGAAACTTTTTTCTTGGGAAGTTTTACTTTAAAGAGGAGTTATGTCTTATATCACCTAATTAATAAGAGAAGAAATAAATAAGGAGGAATGGTCTATGTGGGAAAAGAAAATAGTAGAAATCCGGGATAATGTAAAGAAAAGTCTTGAGGATTTATCTTATGTTGAACTGAACCAAAAGCCTTCAAAAGAGGAGTGGAGCATCGCTCAAATCGTACTTCATCTCGCAGGTGCAGAAACACGCTTTTTGACATTGGCACTGGAATCTGCAAAAAGACCGTCTGGAAGGAGCGGTACAGATGTAGATTTATCCGTTTTTGATGATCCTTCTCAAAAATTAAAGGCACCGATCGAGCCTCCCTCAAGTCAACAAAGCAAGGAAGATTTATTAAAATCATTGGATGATTCTCGTTCTCTCACTACGCAGTTTCTTGAGAACTATTCTAAAGAGAAATTAAAACATCAATCTATGAACCATCACCGCTTTGGGGAGATGCCGATCTGGCAGGTGTTGGAACTTCTGGGTAAGCATGAACAGAGACATCTACAACAGATTGAGAATGTAAAAAGGAGAATACGATAGGTTTCTTCTTTTCTTTTGCCTGGGATTGAGTTAGAATTAGTAGTAGGTACTAATAACATGTATTAATTAGGAGGATAATAATGACTCTTTCATTAAAAGGAAAAACATATGTTGTCATGGGAGTTGCGAATAAGCGTAGTATTGCATGGGGAATTGCCCGTTCTCTGCATCAATCCGGTGCACGTTTAATATTTACATATGCTGGCGAGCGCTTTGAAAAGGGGGTCAGGGATCTTGCCGAAACACTTGAAGGCGGAGAGAATTCACTCGTTCTGCCATGTGATGTAACGAGTGATGCTGACATTGAGAAATGCTTTGCCACCATTAAAGAAGAAGTGGGTGTGATTCACGGCCTTGCGCACTGTATCGCATTTGCTAACAAGGAAGAGCTTGCAGGCGATTATATGAATACAACAAGGGACGGCTTTCTGCTTGCTCACAACATCAGTTCATATTCCTTGACGGCGGTTGCTAAAGTGGCAAAGGATCTTATGACTGAAGGTGGCAGCATCGTTAGTATGACGTACCTCGGCGGTGAGAGAGTCATGCAGAACTATAATGTCATGGGTGTAGCAAAGGCGTCTCTTGAAGCGAGTGTGAAGTATCTGGCCAGCGACCTTGGGAAACATGGTATCCGGGTAAATGCCATCTCAGCGGGGCCGATTCGCACGCTGTCTGCAAAAGGTGTAGGGGACTTCAACAGCATCCTGAAAGAAATAGAAGAGCGTGCTCCACTTCGCCGAAATACAACGCAGGAAGAAGTCGGAGATACCGCAGTGTTCCTATTCAGTGATTACTCAAGGGGCATCACGGGAGAGAACCTTCATGTAGATTCAGGCTATCATGTATTAGGGTAATGTAAGAAATGGTGGCGGGATTCATTCCCGCTGCCATTTTTTTTATGGTGTCATACCTTCAAAAGTTGTAAAATTCTCATGAAAATGAAACCCCTGGGCGCTTTCTGCATACATATAAAAGTGGAGAACAATTAGGAGGTGTCTCAGTGAGAACAGAGAAAAAAGCGGGGAAAGAACCTTTGCTATATATAAACCAGCCAAGATTAGACGAAGTAAAAGGGAATATGCAGGTGACCTATCGCACACCCAAGAAACAAAAGCCTCAAATTCAACCAGAGAATAAACACTCATTAACCACTAATAAACCAACTGCACCGGAAGAACAACTAGACAGACGTGAAGAGAAATACCTTGACGAGGAGGTACACATCCATCATACAGATGGATTAGAAGTATCTGAAGTGAATGAAGCACATTCGGTCTCTCAGCCTCCAGAACGTAAAACGGCCGCTTCCACCTTTAGAAAACTAAGACCGTTCAGGGAACTGTCCATTGATGAGAAATTAGATTATATTTCTGCGAGCATTAACGGAAAAGTGCCGTTTCCATGTGAGTTTTCTGATGGTCATCAATCAGTGAAAGGCGTCATATTACAAGACGATGAGGATCACATTACCATCAGAAGCTTTCAAGGTAAAGAAGTGGAAATGAAGAAGAATGAAGTGAGATCCATTAAGATGATCGGACTGCAATAAAAAAAGGAGCCAGGCGGGGTACCCGGCTGGCTTATTTCATATGAAATGTGATGATCAGTCTTCGCATTCTAAGAATACGTGTACGTCTTTGATGCATTGAATCGCACAGAAGCAATCCAGATCAACTGTGATACATTCTCCAGTGAATACCCATTCAGTATTATTGCCCATGGTCTCCATGTCAGAACCTGATCCAGAACCTGATCTAGAACCAGTGCTATCAGCGTAGTCAGGCTTTAATACTTGAAGCGTTGCACAACAGTTATCGAATACTTCTTTTACCCGGAAAAATGGTGATTTCCAAGGGCATCCTTTGATGTGCGCTTTAAAAGTCTCACCGTTTTTCAGATATAACTTGAAGATACGAGTATTTAAACGATTACTTGGACTCACCATTGAACCAAGTGGCTCAAGGAAACAATCATTTTTACAATCGTTACACTCTTCATTTGCTACGTCTTGAATATCTTTAATAGCACGGACGGCTTGACATACGCAACCACGATTTTTTGAACTGTCTTTATCTCTTCCGCAACCCATATAGAAGTTCCTCCTTAAAATGAATTTCATTTACATTACTAACATATTGTGATGTAGGCAATTAGGTAACGGACATCTGCCCTCTTTTGGAAATTTGGGCTTGTATAATTTGAAATGTGAAGGGAGTCTTTCCATTGCAGCTTACATTGATTGAACTGATTGCCCTTGGATTAGCCGTCTTTCGGCTAACCCATCTGATTGTCTTAGACAAAATCACCGAATTTATAAGAGCCCCGTTCTTTGATGAATATACGGAAGTGGAAGAGAATGGGGAGGAAGCGATCTATCTTACACCTAAAAAAGGAGGAGTGAAGGGTTTTATCGGTGAGTTATTATCGTGTTACTGGTGTACGGGAATCTGGGTTTCATGCTTTCTTTATGGAGGTTTCTTCTTCTTTCCTCTATATTTCAACCCACTCATCACACTTTTAGCCGTTGCCGGGATTGCCGCTATTTTAGAAGCTGCCGTCCAAAGTTGGAAAACGGATTGAAGACCTAGGTAATTAGTGGAAACAAGCTCGGGTTTCTTCACATATACTAAAAAGGGAAACAGGGTAAAGGAGGATAAAAAAAGTGAAGAAAACCTCTACAAATACAAAGAAGCAAGGAAACTCATCCACTAAGAAAAAAGGATGCGGTTGTGGATCGAAAGTGAAAAAAAGCTAAGGCTGCTCAAATTGGGCAGTCTTTTTTTCATAAAAAATGACTTTATGAAAAAAATAAACGATGAGTACAAAAAAAAGAGGGATAGAGCATGAACAAGAACTCAATAATCATTCCACTTGCTTTATGCGTTTTGTTCGGATGCGCAAATAAGGAAGATGGAAACGACAGCAAGATTGCACTAATGAAGAAGACCAATCCACCGCCCATCGAATTAGTGGACAATCCTGAGACAGACAGCTATGGTCATGCCATCAAAAGGGAGATTTCCAAAATGGATGAACTTTATGATGTGGCAGTCATCCAGGGAAAAGAAGAAACGCTTGTCGTTTACAAAGTGAAGCATTTGCACAGATTCAAAATGAAAAAGATAGAAAAGAAAATGGATGACTATCTGGAAGATAAATATCCCAAGGAAGATTTTATATTATCCAGTGATTATAAAATTTTCCTTGAAACCATCCGCTTGAAAGAAAAACTTAAAAATGGGTCGATTACGAAGAAGGATGCTGAAAGCAGGTTCCAGGAAATCGTTAAGCTTCAGAAGGAAAAAACGTAGGAGGAATGCCTTGTGGGGAAAACACCAAAAACACCCGAACAGATGAAGTATGAACAGTTGGAAAAACAATATGAAACGAAGCGTCCCCTCCTGAAAAATGTTATCAAAGCATTCTTTGTCGGTGGTTTTATCTGCTTGATCGGGCAGGCGGTTACGTATGTGTACATCTATTATTTCAACTTCACCGAACAGACGGCTGGAAATCCAACAGTTGCCACAATGGTGTTCCTGGCTATGCTTCTTACTGGCTTCGGAGTATATGACCATATTGGCCAATTTGGAGGGGCGGGAAGTGCTGTACCTGTCACGGGATTCGGGAATGCTGTCATCTCCGCTGCCATTGAACATAGAACAGAGGGCCTCGTCCTCGGTGTCGGTGGTAACATTTTTAAATTGGCAGGATCTGTCATAGTGTTCGGGGTATTCTCAGCCTTTGTAGTTGCGTTAATCAAGACTATTTTGATTCAGTTGGGGGTGATTTGATGCTGCAAGGTAAAAGATCATGGATGTTTCCTGCCAACCCGGCCATCCTTTCTACAGGAGTAGTAGGAGGACCATTTGAGAAAAAAGGAAACCTCTCGGCTGACTTCGATCAGTTTTACGATGATGTATGGATGGGACAGGATACGTACGAAAAAGCCAATCGTATACTCATTGAAGATGCCGTTCAGATTGCAATGGAAAAACAGTCCCTTCAAAAGAGTGATGTCCAGTTTTTCTTGACGGGTGATCTGATTAATCAAATCACCCCTTCAAGCTTTGCGGCAAGAACGAATGGCATTCCATATTTCGGATTATTCGGGGCGTGTTCGACCTCCATGGAGGGGCTAGCTCTCTCAGCTTTTTTAGTCAACTATCATGGAGCTCATCATGTGGTTACAGGAGCTTCCAGTCACAACTCCGCAACAGAGAAACAGTTCCGCTACCCAACCGAGTATGGTGGCCAAAAACCTCCAACAGCTCAGTGGACCGTAACCGGGGCGGGGTTCGCCGTAATTGGAGAAGGATCATCAGTCACGGGACCGACCCCCAGAGTGACATCTGCAACTATCGGGAAAGTGATGGATATGGGGTTGAAAGACCCGTTTAATATGGGAGGTGCCATGGCACCTGCGGCCGTTGATACGATTGCAGGTCATTTTCAAGACCTGGGTAGAGATCCTTCCTATTATGATCTCATCGTTACAGGTGATCTTGCCAGAATCGGAAGAAAGACGGCTTTCGAAATGCTTAAGCAAAAAGGATACACACTGGCGGATCAACAATTTAAAGATTGTGGGATGTTGATTTACAATGAAAACCAGCCGGTCCAATCAGGAGCAAGTGGGCCAGGGTGTTCTGCTACCGTGCTTTACGGGCATTTGTTGAATGAAATGAAAAAAGGAACCTATAAACGCATCTTAGTCATTGCGACTGGGGCATTGTTATCACCCCTGACATTTCAACAAGGCGAATCGATCCCTTGTATTGCTCATGCGGTGTCGATTGAGTATCTGTAGGGATGGAAAGGAGGAAACAAAGTGTTAGCGATGTTTTTTTGGGCCTTTACGATAGGTGGTATCATCTGTGTGATAGGTCAATTATTATTTGATGTTGCAAAATTAACCCCGGCCCACACTTTGAGTCTGCTGGTTGTCTCAGGTGCAGTGCTTTCCGGATTAGGCTTATACGAGCCCCTGATTGATTTTGCCGGAGCGGGAGCGACCATTCCCATTACGAGCTTTGGTAACGCACTTGTAAACGGGGCTATGCAGGAATCCCAGGAACATGGCTTGGTGGGGGTTCTTACCGGAATGTTTGAAGTCACGAGCTCCGGTATCTCTTCCGCCATCATATTCGGTTTCATTGGAGCTCTCCTGTTCAAACCAAAGGGATGATAGAGGTGAAATAAGATGCCTGAATACTTACAGGTGGCACTCAGAAGCATATTTATCCTGCTTTCCCTGTTTGCCATCACCAAATTATTAGGTAAGAAACAGCTTTCGAAATTATCCTTTTTCGAATATATCACAGGAATCACAGTGGGGAGCATTGCTGGAACTCTATCAATGGACCTGGGCCTGCCCTTAAGTGAAGGGCTGATGAGTATCCTATTATGGTTTGCATTTCCACTGCTGTTTTCTTTCCTATCATTAAAGAGCATCCGATTTAGAAGGTTTGCTGAAGGAAAGCCTACGGTATTCATAAAGGAAGGGAATATCGATGAAAAAGCTTTGAAGAAAGAGAAGTATTCCGTTGATGAGTTACTTGAACAATTACGGAAAAAGGATGTGTTCCGCGCTGCAGATGTAGAATTCGCATCCCTCGATACAAACGGGGATCTAAGTGTTCTGCTGAAGAAAGAGAAACAGCCCCTTGTCCGTGAAGATGTATTTGAAATATCACAAAAATCCACTTCACCACAGGCCGTTATCACGGACGGTAAGATCGATCAAAAAGCCCTCTCGGAAGTAGGATTTCCAATGCCATGGTTAATTCGTGAGCTGTCAAAAAGGGAACTGAAGGTGGAATCCATCTTTCTTGCACAATTAGATGCAGAAGGCAATTTAACTTTCGACTTGTTTGATTGGACAAACACACAATAAATTATCAGAAAGCCCATACGCAAACCTCTCTATATACATATGTTATAAGAGACTAAAGGTAAAAGAGAGGTGATACTAAATGTATGGATATGGCTACGGTGGATGTGGTTATGGATGCGGAGGCGGATATGGCTCAACGTTTGTCTTGATCGTTGTGCTTTTCATTCTCTTGATTATCGTTGGAGCTAGCTTCTGTTAGAAAGGGGTACAAAAGGCAGAATCCTCAAGTTGGAGGGATTTTGTCTTTTTGTTTTGTGTTGTAAAAATATTTCATATTTAATTCACGCTCCTGGGTTTCTTACATATGATGCTTATAGTTAAAAGGAGGCGTGATGGAAATGAATAATAACTTTTTCAAGAATTTAGAGAAGAAGACAGGCGTTAACATGAACGAAGTGTTAGAGCTTGCGAACTCTTTACAAAATGCAAATTTCAAAGATGAAGCTACGGTAAGAAGCGTCATTAAGCGCGTATCTAAAATTGCGAATAAACCTGTAAACAAGGAAATGGAAGATAAAATTGTCCAATCGATCGTGAATGACGGGAAGCAGTTGGATTTCAGTACCATTTCTAATATGTTAAACAAGGGAAAGAAATAAAAGAATACTCACAAAAATAAGAAGAATGGACATAAAGGAGTGTGAACTCACGTATTTTATGTTAATTCTTCTTTCTTTTTTTGCTCTTTTCGCAAAGATTGTTGTTATTTTTCACAGACTAGGACTTGCCAATGCTCTGTCACCTGAGTCTGTGCCCCCGCGGAAAGCAACACCCTCACTCTTGTTCAAAAGCAACAGCTTAGGAAAACAGTCTGCTTTTTAATAGTAGCTTGTTTGGCAGGTAAAGATGCGTCCGCACGTTTCTCAAAATCTTAAATGGGGTACATAAAATCAAGGAGGTCATAATAATGGGATACATTGCACCAATTCCTCACTATCAGTACAAACAATATCAGGAAAGAGATATAAAAGTTGATAAACACCCGTTCAGCTATTTCCCCGTACAACCTATCAAACCACTGAAAAACAAATCACAGACCAATACTGGAGAAACAGAAATTCGATATGAAGATCATCACTCCCAGCAACGTTCAGCGATAAATCAGGCATCTTTCAAAACACCCATCCCATCAACTTTATTGGCTCAGTTAACAGGAAAAGGAAAACACTTTAACGAATACGTATAGGGAACAGATTTGATGGAGGTATGATCGTGAAACTTCAGAAATACACAGAACATTGCTATGCGTTTACCGGTGCCGTTACGATCGGCTATTGTGTGAAAGAGGGAAAGGGGCTTTTAATTGACAGCGGATTGGATGACTCCGCTATGAGGAAAGTAATCAGGATATTGGAGGAAGAAAGACTCCCCCTTGATTATTGTATCATCACCCATGCCCACACAGATCATTTCGGCGGTGCCCGTCACCTTAAGAAGAAATACAACATTCCTGTTTTTGCCCCTAAATTGGAAAGAGCCATCATGGAGAATCCCATTCTGGAACCGATTTATTTATTCAATGGTGCGATGCCGATTAAGGATTTGCGTAATAAATTCCTTGAAGGACAGGCAGTTGAGGTGGACGAAGAGCTCAGTACGGGAAATAATAGCATAGGTCCGTTCTCATTTGATGTTATAGATTTACCGGGACATTCGTATAGTCAGGTAGGAGTCTTGGTTGAGCACATTTTATTTGCAGCAGATAGTTATTTTGGAAGTGAAACGTTAAAGAAGCATGTGATTCCCTTTATTGTGGATGCGGACCAAACATTGGAATCATTAGAAAAACTCCTTCACATATCATGTAAAGGAGCCATACCGGGACATGGGAGCTTCGAAGAAAATATAATTCAAACCGTGAAGGAAAATGTGGAACTTCACGAAGATAGAATGAACGCTCTAGTAGGGTTGGTAAATGAAAGCCCCAACGGAGATACATTCGATCACATCATGAAGAGATATTTGGACCTGCTTGGTATCAAAGTAGCGAATGTGGGGCAGTGGCTGCTTTTTAGAACATCGGTTACAGCCTACCTTACAAGTCTTGAACGCAAGAAACACCTGTCATTTTCAATTCGAGAAAATGAATTGATCATTCAGCCCCTTTATATCCTTGAATAAAAAGGGTTTTCCCATCTTCCCACTCCACGTAAAGCACTTCATTATAGGAGTGGAAGCCTTGTTTTTTGATTTCATTTAATAACCAGGTTTCTGTCTGTCCTGCAAGAGTTAAATTATCATGAACAATTTCTCCATCTACGATCAATGATAGAGGGAGGGTGGCGGACTTGAATGGCAATTGAAGATCCTGCCTCTGTACCATATCGTAAAGAGGCTTTCGAATGACGCTCAACGTACCGTCTGATTCCAAGAGCGCATATTCACATTCTCTGATAGCAAATACATCCTTCGCCCGTAACAAGTGCTGAAGCTGGTTCAAATCCAGATGATTTTTTTTCAGTTGATCGTAATTAATTTGCCCTTTGTTGATGATTAATGATGGGGTCCCTTCTAACATATGCCTAAAACGTCTTGATTTTTGGGTGAAGAACTCAGTAATGAAGATTAAACTTCCCCAGATCGAAATGGCAGAGAGAATTTGAAAGACTGTTGTTTCCCCGTCATAAAGGGAGTTCCCTACAAGCTCGCCTAGAATTAATGCGGATATGAAATCAAAGGCTGATATTTGAGTGATTTGTGTTTTTCCCAGGATTTTTGTCAAAATGAGCAAAGCGAAATATCCAACGATTAATTCGACGGCGATGGACTTGATTGCCATGGAGCTCCCCCTTTCCATATACCTTTCCATTATCGACGAGATATGTTCTGAATATACGATTGCGTTAAACAAAAAAAGAACAGGGTATCCAGTCCTAAATCTGGATCCCTGTTCTTTTTAAATGGATTTTTTCATGGCTTTATGAGGGATGCCTGCATCCAGGAATTCATCCGAGACCACCTCATAGCCCAATCCCTCATAAAATGGGATGGCATAGGTTTGAGCGTTTAATTTCAAATGAGACAGTGGCTGCTGCTTTGCGTATTCCTCAATGGCAAGCATCAATGAACGCCCTGCTCCTTTCCCCCTGGTGGATTTCAGTACGCAGATTCTTTCCACTTTCCCAATACCCTCGAGAATACGAAAACGCCCCGCACCAACAGCTTTGTTCTGGTCATATAGCACAAAATGGATCGAGTCACTTTCATATTCATCGATCTCTTCTTCGAGGGGAACTTGTTGTTCTAAGACAAAAACCGTCTTTCGAACATTGAAAACATCTTGGATCTGTTCTTCAGTCTTGGCAACTTGGACTTCCACGTTTACTCTTCCTTTCCTAAACGGAATGTTTCGTAAACGGTCCAGGATCCGTTTTCTAACTGATACAGCAAGTGAAAACGATCGATTGTTTCCTCATGATCGATTCCGAGCATACTAAGTGATCCGAAAATATCCGAGTGTTCATCATTGGAAAGCTTCTGGGCGATGGTGATGTGAGGAACGAAAGCGAATTCCGGCTCGTCACCCATGAAGTTCTGTTTATGCATATCATCGTGAAGCCCTTGCAGCTCAGGTTTTGATTCGACCTTGAAATAAATGACGTTATTTACAGGCTGAAAAGAACTGACTTTATACACTTTTAAATGAAACGGATCGTATTTTTTTGAAATCGCGGAAAGTTTCCCGGCGATCTCTTTAATTTGATCATCATCTGCACTAAAGACGTTTTTTAATGTCAAATGTGGCGGGACCAATGCATAATGAGGATCATAGCGTTTCCTGTAAGAGTTCGCGATATCTTGAAGCTTTTTCGATGGGAAAATGACTATACCATAATTCATTTTCTTCAATCCTCCTCTATTTAACTATCATTGTCATATGTACAGTATAGCAAATTTTTCAAAAATTTAATATAGGGCGAACGAAAGAGGAACGGAGTGATTCAGCCAGAATGGTGCAGTTCATAAGAGGAAGGGGTTGCCCCCTTGCCTGCTTAGAATCATCTTTGTCAGCTGAACATCATTTTTAATGCGCGCTTTAAATCGGGCTGCCAATGTTTCCAAGTATGGTCCCCGTCAAATTCATCATAAAAAGAAGAGAATTTCTTTTGATCGAACTTTTCATGGAGCTGTCTGTTTGGTTTTAAGAAGTCCTTTACCTTTCCGTCAGTCGTTTTCACCTCGGTCTCCTTGAGGCCGATAATATGGTAGATGCTAAGAAGATGTGGCTGTGTGAACTCATTTACAGCATCCAATACTTTCTCGTTGACAAAAGGGGACTGAAGGAGGACCTTACCGAATGTGTTCGGGTATTTCAAAGCGGTCATCAACGACACCGTTGCTCCCAATGAATCGCCTACAAGGGCACGACCCAACCCCATATGATAGGTGGGGTAATGCTCATCTAAATAGGGAACCAATTCATGTGCCAGAAAGCGAATATAAGCATCGTTTTCTTCACCGTGGGGATGATATTTCCTTCTGCGATCCTCTACATTCTTGTATGGGACCCCGACAATGATCATGTTTTCAATCTCCCTGTTAGAAAGCAGTTCATCCGCCAGGCGGGGGATCCGTCCAAGTTGGAAGTAATCTTTACCATCCTGTGCGATGAGAAGGGAATATTTATAAAGTGGAGAGTATGTGGCTGGTAAATAAACCAGCATCTTCATCTCTTCATTTAGTTCTTTACTAAAGAGGTTCAATTCAGTTACGTTTCCTCTTGCAGTTGTCATGACGATAGCCTCCTATGCTCAGTGTTAACGTTTACAGGAAGATTGTATCATACTCTATTAAATAATACCCGAAAGCAAATTCCAATACGAATATTCCAAAGAGTGTTATAATTTAGATAGGAAACGAACTGCCAGAGAGGGGTATTAGTATGAATCAACCTGTACACTCGAGAGATGTTACCAAAGCGGCATTAAAAAGACTTAAAGATCGTGGTGTTACGATAGAAGATATAGCCGAAATTGTGTATGAAATGCAGTATCCATATAATACTGATCTTCAAATGGAGGATTGTATTGATAGTGTGAAAAGAGTGTTGTTAAAAAGGGAGATTCAGCATGCCATTTTGGTCGGGGTTGAATTGGATCAGCTTGCGGAAGAGAAGAAACTTTCCGAGCCCCTTCAATCGATTGTCGAAACGGACGAAGGACTGTTTGGAGTCGATGAGACCATCGCGCTTGGTGCCGCCCTTGGATATGGAAGCATTGCTGTAACGACATTTGGTCATCTTGATAAAAACAAGATTGGCATCATCCGGGAATTGGATACGAAAAATGGGAAAGGTGTACACACCTTCTTAGATGATATCGTTGCAAGCATCGCTGCCAATGCATCATCAAGAATAGCCCATAATATTAGGGACAAGGAAGAAAATATTTCCGAAGAAGACAAGCTGAAATTTGAGGATGAAGAATTAATAGGTTGAACCACATTCTGATATATAACAGCAGGGACTGAAAATCTTCAGTCCTTTTTATGTGGACAGATTTTCGTCACAGGTGAAATGTAGATGTGATATATGTGAACGCTTTATACATTTCCTATACATATGAACGTTCGCTCCAAAGAGGTTCTCGTCTGGATTCTGGTTATGATGGGGATTGTTTTAAAGGGTTTTTATGAAAAATGTTAAAACTTTATGTATTTGATTTGACAAGATTGTTACAGCCTGTGTTACAATTATTTCGTTAATGTACAAAATTTAATAAGGGGGAATTAGAATATGAAAAAACGCAGTCTCTTTCTAAGCACTGCACTACTTCTAGTTCTATCTGTCATTCTTGCTGCTTGTGGTGGCGGATCAGGTGGAGGTTCATCATCTGATGGTGAAGGTAACAAAGAGGTTGACTTCATTGGAATTGCAACAGGTGGAACAGGGGGTACATATTACCCGTTAGGTGGAACCTTCGCTAAAATCATTAAAGATGAAACTGGAATTGACTCCAACGCATCGACTTCAGGAGCATCTGCCGAGAATATGGCCGCAATTAAAGATGGCAAAACTGAAATCGCTTTTACACAAACAGATATTGCGTCTTATGCATCTGAAGGTACGGAAATGTTCAAAGATAACAAGGTAGAAAACGCAAGAGGGATTGCGACTCTTTATCCAGAAACAATCCAAATCGTTACAACGAAGGATTCTGGTATCAAATCTGTGGAAGATCTTAAAGGGAAGGTTGTTTCCGTTGGTGAAGCTGGCTCAGGTACACTATTGAATGCAACACAAATCCTTGAAGTACACGGAATTAAACTGGAAGATTTAGAAGCTCGTAATTTATCATTTGATGATTCAACCACTGGTATCCAGGATGGAACGATCGATGCCGCGTTTATCACATCGGGTACTCCGACTGGAGCGGTTGAAGGTTTGGCTGCGACAGAAGATATCACAATCGTTCCTGTCGAGTCAGACAAAGTCAGCGAATTGATTGAGAAGTACCCTTACTACTCAGAGGATGAAATTCCTGCAGGTACTTACAGCAAGGTAGACGAAGCTGTGACAACGGTTGCGGTTCGTGCCATGTTAGTGACCAGCGCTGACATTTCTGAAGATGTCATCTATGATGTAACTAAAGCCATTTTTGAAAACACGGATAAAATCACCCACGCCAAAGGAAAGTTGATCAAAGCTGAAGACGGACTTAAAGGTATGGGAATTGAATTACATCCAGGTGCAAAGAAATACTTTGATGAAAAAGGAATTTCAATGGAATAGGTTCTCACCAGAAGATGGACAAAGGGATAGGCCGCCACGGTCTATTCTTTTGTTTTGGTATAAGCTAATTCTATCTGCCGGATGAAAAAATGGAATGGTGGGGAATTCTTATGAAGAAATACACATCACTTGGAGCGATTCTCCTTATTCTATGTATCGTATTCATCATCTTTATGCCCTTACACACCTTTTTGGTCATAGAGCCGAGAAGTACAACAGGGGACACTGTTCTTTTCAGCCTCCCCGACAATCAATCGTTTTCGGTTCGGTATACCCACTCTATTCATCTATCAGAAGTAGAGGAGTTTTATGAGCCGACATCATCAAATCAAATTCAACAAACAAAACTACTATATGAAGATACTGCCATTGGGATGCCTGCCAATGCAGAAGGAAATGAAATCTTTGAAGTGACGAAGGAAGGCAAATATTTAATTTCTAATATGGAAAGAGTGTTTCCTTATATTGATATCAGGATCGGACAAGTCGTCGCAAATCACCGACTCGTACTTGACGGAAGGGAATATCCTTTAGCCGACTATTTTGTTAAAGGGTCAGTCGTCCGGGTTCAATTAAAGAAACAATCACTTTATGATCAGTGGAAAGGAGTGACTGTAGTTGGAAAAAGATAAAGAGTTTGAATCATTGACTGCAGAGCAACAACAAGAGTTATTAGAGAAATACGATCCGGAATCTTCCACTAGAAAATTACATCATGGAATGTTCAAATGGATCATTTTCTTCGGATTATTGGCATTTTCATTATTCCAATTAGTAGCATCCATCTTTCAATTCATCCCTAGGCAATTGTTATTGTCGATACACTTAGGGTTTGCCCTTTCATTAGTATTCCTGTTATTTCCTGCACGTAAGAAGTATTTAAAGAAGGATAAGATTGCCTGGTATGATATCGTTCTTTCAGCTATTTCTGTAGGGATAGGTGCTTACTGGCCGATCATGCAGGATGATATCGTCAGTAGAATAGGATTAATGACTCAAATGGACTTTTATGTTGGTTTCGCAGCCATGGTCCTTGTATTGGAAGCAACACGACGGGCGGTAGGGTTACCGATTACCATCATTGCATCTGCCTTCATCCTATATATGTATTATGGTCGATTAATGCCTGGATTCCTTGCACACAGAGGGTATGATTGGGACGATATCGTGAAAACGATGTTCTTCACGAGTGAAGGGATCCTTGGAACACCATTATATGTTTCAGCCACCTTTATCTTCCTGTTCCTATTATTTGGGGCATTCCTTGTGAAGACGGGCGTAGGTCAGTACTTTAATGATCTGGCCGTGTCCATTGCCGGTAAGCGTGTAGGTGGGCCAGCCAAGGTTGCGATCTTCTCGAGTGCCCTTCAAGGTACCATCAGTGGAAGCTCGGTTGCGAACGTCGTGACGTCGGGTTCATTTACGATCCCTATGATGAAAAAACTCGGGTATCGTAAAGAGTTCGCTGGTGGTGTAGAGGCAGCTGCGTCCACGGGAGGACAGTTGATGCCGCCGATCATGGGGGCTGCCGCATTCCTGATGGTCGAATTCATTGGTGGCATTTCGTATTGGGATATTGCGAAAGCAGCATCGATTCCTGCGGTTCTTTATTTCACAGGAATATGGATCATGACACACTTTGAAGCAAAGCGAATCGGTCTTCGTGGATTAACCGATGAAGAAATGCCTAACCGGAAAGAAGTATTCAAGAAGATTTATTTGCTGCTTCCGATTTTGACAGTCATCATTTTGTTAGTCAGTGGTATGAGCGTTATGCGAGCAGCGCTCTGGTCAATTGTTGCCACTATCGCCATCAGTGCGATAAGAAAAGATACAAGAATCGGTTTCAAGGATGCTGTAGACGCTCTTGTTGATGGGGCCAGAACAGCTTTGTCAGTAGCCGTGGCTACTGCTGCTGCCGGAATGATCGTAGGGGTCGTGACCAAGACCGGTTTAGGATTGACCCTCGCAAATGGTCTGGTAGACTTGGCTGCTGATTTAACGAATTCGACAGAAGGTAAGCTGATCCTTACATTAGTATTTACGATGATTGCGTCAATTGTACTGGGGATGGGTTCTCCTACTACAGCGAATTACGTCATTACATCCACGATTGCAGCACCTGCCATCATTTTATTGGGTGCACCTGAGTTATCTGCTCACTTATTTGTATTCTACTTCGGGATCATTGCCGATATTACGCCTCCTGTAGCACTTGCTGCTTTCGCGGCGGCAGGGGTATCCGGAGGAGAACCGATACGGACGGGTGTCAATTCGGCTAAATTGGCCATAGCAGCCTTTATCATACCGTATATGTTCGTATTGTCTCCAGAACTGTTAATGATCGATACAACCATTCCTAGGTTAATATGGGTCGTCTTTACGGCCGTGACGGGAATGATGGCAATAGGGGCCGGGATGATCGGTTATTGGTACCGAAGAGTATTTGTCATTGAACGATTCCTTTGTGTAGCCGCCGGTTTATTACTGATTTATCCAGAAGGCATGTCGGATATTATTGGTTTGGTCTTATTCGGTATTATGCTTGCGCTTCAATTATTTATTAAGAGAGAAGACAAGACACCGACAAGAGCAACGGCATAAACAAACCAGGCTGAGCCCATAAAAAGAGGGTTCAGCCTTTTTATAAGGAACGGAGGGTCAGTGATTTGTTCTGACATAATGGGGAGGAAGATAAGAAACAGCCAAAATATCCTGAATTCTGAACCTGCGGATATCGTTCCTGAATAAACAATATGCCGTGATAAAGTCCGTATCAATCCTCTTAACCAGCACTCTTCTTTTGGTACATTCACATTGTTTATTCATATAGATCATTTCGATCGGGAGTCGTTCTTCTAATGAACGCTGAATTTGATTTATCATATGTGTGCCCCCTGGTGGGATTAATACTGACAGTATATGCGAACGAACGTTCTTTTATACAAACATATAAAATTCGAGAATAAATAACGAAAATACCATTGACAATTCCCGCTATATGAATATAATAGAATATGTACCTTGCATCACATCGCGACTTGTTAGCTCAGTGGGAGAGCACTTCCTTGACAGGGAAGGGGTCGTGGGTTCGAATCCCTCACAGGTCATACATAGAAAAAAAGCCTGCATCCTAATTAGGATGCAGGCTTTTTTCTATGTGAAAATATTAATTGAAAAAAGGACTCTTCAGAATTCTGTATGAGTCCTTGTCAAAATCGTATTCTTGATATGAGAATGAGCCGTTTTAGTTAACTTCCAATTCTTCTTCAAAGTAAAATGTGCCTGGGTGTTCCTTTACAATATATGAATAACGCTTCATGTTTTTAACGTATTGCCACTTTAATATTGTCACTGTCTCACCAGTCTCCTTGATTGTCACCATGGAACCGTTACTGAATCGATTTTTTGTGGATTTCATTGGGCACTCCCTTTCGTATTTGTTCATTATACCACAACTTTTTCTCTTATTTAGGTTCCTGTTCATGTCAATCTTTTTAAAACGTTTACATCCATTGAAATAGGTAGATTAAGAAGAAGGAAGTTTATTATTTGGGAAAGGAACCTCAGTTATTAAATCGTAGGATGTGTTTTTCATAAGGACTTTTCGCGAAGACTTCTGGAGGAAACGCAGGAAAGTACCGAAAAGCAGGGGAGGTTCCTTCAGCCCCGACAAGCATAAGTTGAATGGTCTAAAAAGACGTCCTTTTGCCTTCTTAGACCCATTAGCTTATGACCTCGAAGGGCTAGCTGCCGAAGTTGGATCTTGAGACCTGGGCTTTAGCACGAGGAGACTCACCGCCAGCCCCGCGGAAAGCGAACATTTCTCGCTGTAATCAACCACCACTCGCTACATCCTAAAGCTAAAATGTTTACGTGAACAGCCTTCCGAAAACGGTTAGATCCATATTGGAGCAAGTGGCTGTAGGAAGGTGGAGGTTTAAAATGTGGAAGGAAGTACGCTTTAATTATCAAATCGAAGGCTGTTTTTATCAGAAGATGTCCTTCAGTAAAAATATGTAAGAGGTCTGACTTTAAAAACTTCTTCTTCAAGAACTTGCTTATTTGTATTAATACTGTTATTCTATAAAAGAATTATTTTTGTCCGGTATACGAGGGAAGAACAAGATTTGGTTTTCACCTGATATCGCAAGAATAGTAATACATGGTGCATCATGCACTTTTAGGAGGCAACAAACATGGAAAACGGTAAAGTAAAATGGTTCAACGCAGAAAAAGGTTTCGGATTCATCGAAGTTGAAGGTGGAGACGACGTATTCGTACACTTCTCAGCGATCCAAGGTGAAGGTTTCAAATCTCTTGACGAAGGTCAAGAAGTATCTTTCGACGTTGAACAAGGCGCTCGTGGACCACAAGCAGCTAACGTTGTAAAATTATAATTTAACCTTTACAAATTCAAAAACAGACTCATTCGTGAGTCTGTTTTTTTTATGGGAATTTTTAATCAATAGCACACAGGAGACGGACTGTCCTCTCCCCGTTATACTTTTTTAATGGAAATCGCATCACGTATTTTTTGCAGGGAGGCTTGGGAAAGATCTTTTCGTTTCTTCATGATGTTTACATAAAGGGCGTCCACAATACTAAGCTGACTGATTCTTGAAGCAAGTGCTTCTCCACGGTATTCGGTTTCCTGTGAGACGGTGAATAGTGGAATGTCTACCCTGCCGCTTAAAGGAGATTTAGCGAAGTGGGTGATAGCGATGGTCTTGGTACGATTTTTCTTAGCAACCTCCAGTACTTCCAATAAATCTTTGTTCGCCCCTGAGTGAGAGATGAAAACAATCACATCATTTTCCGTTAGTTGAGAAGCCGATATCAGCTGCATATGGGAATCATTATAAGCGGTAGTAGCCATCCCTGTTCTTAGGAACTTATGATGAGCATCCATGGCAATAAAACCAGATCCCCCCGTACCATAGAACTCAATCCTTCCCGCATGCAGGATGGCTTGAACGGCTTGTTGGAAGGCTTCCTCATTCAATATCTGTAATGAATCTTCAAGGCTCCTTATATTGGACCGGAATACTTTTTGGGCGATTACCCCTTCGGAATCTTGTTCATTGATGGTTTCATGAATATCCTTAATCGGTGTGACCATATCAGAAGCCAATGAAATTTTCATCGCCTGATATCCTTTATAGCCGAGCCGCTTACAGAATCTGAAAACGGTGGCATCTGCAATTCCGAGATCCTCTGCAACACCACTGATTGTAGAATGGATAATTTTTTCAGGATTAGCAATAATATAATCTGCAATCATCTTTTCTTTCTCACTGAATTGTGAGTAATGGGACCGGATACGTGGAAAACAATGTTGAGCCTTTTCATCCATGTTTGTGGAACCCTCCTATAAGACGTTTGTGAAAATAATTTTAACCTAATTTAAGAAATAAAAAAATATTATTTCATAAAAATCCACCATGAAAATTTATTTCGTATTATAATAATAACGGTGAAGATATCTATAGATTCGTACTGAAAGGAATGATCGTTATGACAAAACAACAAATAGGAGTCGTCGGAGTCGGAGTGATGGGCAAGAGCCTCGCTTTGAATTTTGAAAGTAGAGGTTATTCAGTTTCTATATATGATGTGTCGGCTGACAAGGTAAAAGAAGTCCTCGATGAGCATCAAGGCAAGCAGTTGGTTGGAACACATGATGTAAATGAATTTGTTCAATCCTTGGAAGTTCCAAGAAAAATTTTGATCATGGTACCTGCAGGGGACATTACGGACAAAGCGATTGATTCATTGCTTCCTCATCTGGATAAAGGTGATATTCTGATTGATGGTGGGAACACGTATTATGAAGATACCATTCGCCGCAACAAGGAACTGGATGAAAAGGGGATCAACTTCATTGGAGCAGGAGTGTCTGGTGGAGAAGAAGGTGCTTTATATGGCCCTGCTATTATGCCGAGCGGCCAGAAAGAAGCGTATGACTTGGTTGAACCATTTTTGACTGCTATTGCAGCAAAGGTAAAAGGGGATGCTTGCAGTACATATATAGGTCCAGATGGATCGGGTCATTATGTGAAGATGGTACATAACGGGATAGAGTACAGTGATATGCAGCTTATCTGTGAAGCGTATTATCTGATGAAGAATGTATTGGGATTAAATGCAGTAGAGCTTCATGAAATTTTTAAAGAATGGAATGAAGGGGAGCTCGACAGCTATCTCATCGAAATTACCGCAGATATTTTTACGAAGGTGGACGAAGAAACAGGGAAGCCCCTTGTCGATGTCATTTTAGATACCGCCGGCCAAAAAGGTACCGGAAAATGGACGAGCATCAGCTCTCTTGAATTAGGTGTACCGCTGTCCATTATCACTGAATCCGTTTTTGCACGCTTCATCTCAGCCATGAAGGAAGAGCGTGTGAAGGCAAGCAAGATTCTGAGAGGTCCTAAGAATCAAGAATTCACAGGAAACAAACAGGAGTTCATCGAGATGATCCGTAAGGCATTGTACTTGAGCAAGATTTGTTCGTATGCCCAAGGATTTGCGCAGCTTCAATCGGCTTCCGATGAATACAATTGGAATTTGAAACCTGGTGAAATTTCTATGATTTTCAGAGGTGGCTGCATTATTCGCGCTGGATTCCTTGAAGAAATCAAGAACGCCTATGACCGTGAACCGGGTTTAACGAATCTGCTTCTTGATCCATACTTTAAGGAAATTGTTGAAAATTATCAGGATGAAGCACGTGAAGTAGTGGCCACAGCCATTAAATTAGGTATTCCTGTACCTGGCCTTGCCAGTGCATTGGCTTATTATGATAGCTATCGTTCTGAGTCACTTCCTGCAAACCTGCTACAAGCCCAGAGGGATTATTTCGGAGCCCATACGTATCAGCGCATAGATAAAGAAGGAACATTCCATACAGATTGGTTGTCTAAATAAAGTAATAAAAAGTCCTGTGGAGATCCACAGGACTTTTTTCATTCATCTTTCGTATCGTGTTTTTTCTTTTCGTCACGCTGATCTTTTTTTAACTCGTCGATTGGAATAGGATCGACGTTTTGCTCACTTTCGTGCTGATCAAGAATGCTTTCTTCTTGAGCTGCGTTCTCAGGGTTACGATGTATTTTCTTCATCATAATGGCTTATCCTCCTTAAAATCGGTTCTTATACCATACCCTCGTTGCAGAGGAGGAAACCACCATACTAGGTGTTTAAAAAAAGAAAACCGCCTTATGCAGGCGGCTTTCTGATTGATTAAATTTTCACATCAATTTTAGCATTTTTCTTTAAATCTTCCACATGTTGAACTAGTTTTTCTTGCTTTTTCTGTTGTTCAAGCTGAGTCTTGATCTGTGGTTTTACATCTTCAAATTTCGGTGCATCTTTTGCTTGTTCCTTACCTTGTTGGCTTGCATATTGATCATAAAACTTCTTCATTTCATCTTCAGTTACTTCATCGACCTTGATTTCTTTATCAACATAGGTTGTATATTTAATATTTTCAGCAATTTGAGTTTTCAGCTCGTCCATTGTAAATCCGGCTTTTTTCATGGCTTCTTCGAATTGCTTGTCATCTTTGTACTGCTTTTTCACTTCTTCAAGCTGTTTATTAATTTCATCATCCGTCGCTTTATAGCCCTTTTCCTCGGCCTGTTGCATGAGAAGGGTTTGTCCGATCAGGCTGTCGATGGTCTGGTCTTTAATTTTCTTAACAGCATCTTTACTCGTCGGATCCTGTCCCATTTGTTGATACTGCATTTGTGATTGACTCAATACGTTGTTGAAATCTTCACCTTTGATTTTTTCGTCGTTGACAATCGCTACGACCTTATCTTTCTCAACCTTTTGTTCATCCATTTTCTTTTGCATTTCTTCCATTTTCTTGGCTTGCTCTTCTTGAGCCTTTTTGTCGGTTACTTCTGTCTTCGCTTTATCGTCAGCTTTTTGGCTCTCCTCGTCCGAACCGCAAGCGGCTAATCCAATTGTTAATAATGCTAATAGTAAAGTCGTTAATAGTTTCTTCATAATAGACTCCTTTCAGAACTAAGGTGTGATTTCCAAAAAAATCACTTAATGCGCATTTTAAATGAAAAACCCATAAAAAGAAAGTATTTAGGCTAAAACGTATTGATTGTAATAACGATGAAACACAGAGAAACTAGCTTAACCCCTTAGAGGGACTGTTATGTATCCGATTACAAAAAAGAAACCACCTCCATATAAAATGATGACTTTAAAAGATTGTTACATGTTAGCATGAAAAAAAGAGGTTGTTTAAATCGAGATTCCTCCATTTAAACAACCTGTAAAAAATATTGGGGACCAAAGAATACTGTCAAACAACCTTCCATTTGAATTATAGAGAGTACGGGGTATTATCTCAACCAACAGATAGGAAGGTGAGGGGGGAACAGTGTTCATTTGAGGTCTTAATCGCATCTCCTTCTGCTCTTTTCGTGGAAAATAATAATTATAAGCATAATTCAAAGGGAAGGGATTTTCTTCCTTTTGTAGAAAGGATAAAAGTGTAAATAAAATAAAAGGAGAGAGTTTATGAAGCAACTAGTAAGAGTGGGGACGACATACATACCAGTGAGCGATGTTCAGAAGGCAAGTATCTGGTACCAGGAAAAGCTGAACGCAAAACTGAACTACCAAGATGAGGATAAAGCGATCGTAGATCTTGCTCATCAGAGCATCTTTTTGGTCGGTTCGTTAGAGGGGGAAAGCAGTAATTTTCAGGATAGGTATCAAAATAAGCGTTTTTCTTTAACGTTTGAAGTGGATGGAATCAGTGATTTGAACGAATTGAGAGATCATTTGCTTCATCAGGGAGTAGTAACAGGGGAGATTGAAGATAGAGGCAATAATGGACTTAATTTCGTTTTCAGTGACCCTGATGGAAACTTATTTGACGTGTGGAGTGAATTGAGTCCCAAGTTCAAAAAAGCTTTTAAAGTGTAAATAAGGTGAACGTTCATGCTTGACTCCCGTATCGATGACGGGTGATACTAATAAATGTTTAATAGATTCCTCTTGTATTTCGTTTTTAATTCGTATATGATAATGAAGAACACAACATTTTGTGTTCTTTTGTATTTCGATAACTATATATTGATAATAACCTGTGAATAAGGTGTCTAATAAGACTTAAAAGGGAATCCGGTGAGAGACCGGAGCTGTCCCCGCAACTGTATGTGCCGACGAAATAAGGAACTGCCACTGTCAAATAGATGGGAAGGCCTTAAAGTAGAGTGAAGCACAAGCCAGGAGACCTGCCGTATTTATCACGTGTTATCTTCTTCGGGAATTGGGAGGATAAAGCGAGGATTGAAATAGCAGAAGTCTATTACTATCTCCGTCTATTTAAAGCCCATCCTTTTTGAAGGATGGGCTTTTTTTACTCCTTCCCCACTTTATAATATGGGAGGAATTTTCATGTCAATCACGTTAAATGAACAACAAAAAGAAGTAGAAGTGATATTGGACAGTCTGCAGAATCGGTTTCCTGATCTTTATTTCAAGGAATTTAATGAAAAAATTTTAATATATGCAAATCAACAGACGGACTTCACCAAAGAAAGACTCTATCATTTCATGATTTTGACAGCAGTTGAGCGTATTACGGCTCATGAGCCGGATTGGACTTACGTGGCGGCAGCATTATATATCAAGAGTTTATATGAGAAACTTGCTTTATCAAGGGGAGGGGAACTATACGGATCTTTCTATCGTTTGGTTAAAGATTTGACCGCAAAACAATTATATTCCAAGACTCTGCTTGATTCTTACAGCAAAGAGGAATTGGACTATTTGGGTTCGATCTTGGATGATACAAGGGATTCTCTTTTTACTTACATAGGAATTGTCACTCTGACCGAGAGATACTTAACCAAATCCCATGACGGAATGGTTCTTGAGTTGCCTCAAGAGAGGTTCATGATTATTAGCATGACCCTCATGATGAATGAACCAAAAGAAAAAAGGATCAGATTGATAGAAGAATCTTATTGGGCTCTCTCCAATCTTTATATGACGGTGGCAACCCCGACCTTTGCGAATGCTGGAAAGAGCCATGGCCAGCTGTCCAGTTGCTTCATCGATACAGTGGAAGATGATTTAAGAAGCATTTATGACAGCAATACAGACGTTTCTACCTTGAGTAAAAATGGGGGAGGTCTTGGGATTTATCTAGGGAAAGTGAGAAGCCGAGGCAGTGATATCAAAGGATTTAAAGGAGTAAGCTCTGGCGTTATTCCCTGGATGAAGCAGCTTAATAATACAGCGGTTTCCGTCGATCAATTGGGGCAGCGTCAAGGGGCGATTGCAGTCTATCTGGATGTATGGCATAAAGATATTTTTCCATTCCTTGATACACGGTTAAACAATGGGGATGAAAGGCAAAGGACTCATGACCTGTTTACAGGAGTTTCTATACCGGATATGTTTATGGAACAAGTCGAGAGTAGAGGGGACTGGTATTTATTTGACCCGCATGAAGTGAAGACAGTCATGGGGTACTCCCTAGAGGATTACTATGACGAAAAGGAAGGAGAAGGATCTTTTCGTGAGAAGTACCAGGAGTGTATAGCTCATACGTCACTTTCGCGGGAAGTGGTGCCGGCCATTGAAATTTTAAAACGGATCATGATCTCCCAGCTCGAAACCGGAACGCCATATATGTTTTATCGGGATACAGTGAATCGTCTGAATGCAAATTCTCATAAAGGAATGATTTATTGCAGTAATCTGTGTACGGAAATCGCCCAGAATATGAGTGCGACCATAATGGAAGAAGAAGTGGTTCAAGATGGTAAAATTGTCACCTATAAGTCACCGGGGGATTATGTTGTCTGCAATCTTGCCTCTATTTCCTTAGCCAAGACGTTGATGGATGATGAGCTGGAAAGGGTTGTATCTATCGGAGTAAGAATGCTGGATAATGTGATCGATTTAAATGAACTTCCAGTCCTGCAGGCCCAGATAACCAATCAGCGATACAGGGGAATCGGGTTGGGAACATTCGGATGGCATCACCTCCTCGCGTTAAAGGGCTTGAAGTGGGAAAGCAATGATGCGGTCGAATATTGTGATTCCCTTTATGAAGAGATTGCGTACCACACCATTCATGCAAGTCACGAACTGGCAAAGGAGAAGGGGACCTATCCTTATTTTGACGGATCGGATTGGTCTACGGGGACATATTTCTCTAAGCGTGGCTATACGGGTGAACGTTGGGAACATTTAAGGAGGGATATTTCCGAGAGTGGGGTACGTAACGGATACTTAATGGCCGTTGCACCGAATTCTTCTACCTCGATCATCGCAGGCTCAACAGCGAGCATTGATCCGATATTCAGGCTGGAGTATTCAGAAGAAAAGAAAGATTACAAGATTCCTGTCACCGCTCCTGATCTATCGCCTAAAACGACCTGGTATTATAAGACAGCTTATCATGTGGATCAACACTGGAGTGTGGAACAGAACAAGAAGAGACAACGGCATGTTGACCAGGGGATTTCGTTCAATTTGTATGTACGAAATGATATCAAAGCGAAAGACTTATTGGATCTGCACATGGACGCATGGAAATCCGGTTTGAAAACCACGTATTATGTTAGGTCAACGTCGGAATCCAACTTTGAAGAATGTGAAAGCTGTCATAGCTAGGAGGGAGGAGCAAATGATGAACAAATTGAAACAGAGGGTCCTGATCGACAGAGAGGCACCTAATAAATCTACCGGGAT
The DNA here is from genome assembly GCF_020172085.1 of Rossellomorea aquimaris. Taxonomy (GTDB): domain Bacteria; phylum Bacillota; class Bacilli; order Bacillales; family Bacillaceae_B; genus Rossellomorea; species Rossellomorea aquimaris_E. Next base: position 123,063 of record NZ_JAIVAT010000005.1, on the reverse strand, counting down.
CATAAACGGAGATAGTTCCAATGTGTTGAATTGGGATGATGTTCGATTTTCATGGGCTTATCCAAAATATAAGAGGATGCTGGGGAATTTCTGGACCCCATTTGAAATTAATATGGCGAAAGATATCAAGCAATTCCCTACACTCTCGAAAGGTGAGCAGGACTCCTTTTTGAAGATCATTGGGCTTCTTGCACTTCTTGATAGCGTTCAGACCGATTATGCGGGGAAAGTGGCAGATTATTTGACGGATTCCAGTCTGAATGCCCTGATGATCATCCTGGCACAGCAGGAGGTTGTGCATAACCATTCATACAGCTATGTATTATCCAGCATCGTGTCTAAAAGCAAACAGGACGAAGTGTTTGATTTCTGGAAGAACGATCCCATTTTAATGAAGAGAAATGAGTTCATTACGAATGGCTACAAAGATTTTGTGGAATCGCCAACGGTTGACCATTTATTAAAATCGATCATTTATGATGTCATATTGGAAGGACTATTCTTCTATTCCGGTTTTGCCTTCTTCTATAATTTGGCCAGGAACCAGAAAATGGTCGCAACCAGTACGATGATCAATTATATCAATCGGGATGAACAGCTCCATGTGGGATTATTTGAAAAGATATTTAAAGAGGTCTTAAATGAGTATCCGACTTATGATACGGATGAGCTGCGTACCTTTGGGAAGGAAACATTTAAACAGGCTGCCATGCTGGAAATCGAATGGGGGAGGGAAATCATTGGATCTCATATGGACGGACTCTTAATGAGCGACCTTGAGGACTATATTAAATTCATGGCGAATAAAAGAGCGAAACAATTAGGTTTTGAAGAACCATTCAAGGGGTACAAGACCAACCCTCTCAAATGGATCATAGCCTATCAGGAAGTGGATAAAGGAAAGACGGATTTCTTTGAACAAAGATCAAGACAATATACAAAGACATCGGATGCGAACGGATTTGATGAGCTGTGAAACGACTGATTCTTGGAAAAGGCGATGAATTTTTCGCATCTACCCATGGTGAATATGTTTCAAACCTTCTCCATTAAAAAGCGAGCCGGCATGGCTCGCTTTTTTTTTATCTTTTCTCAATGAAAGGACCGTAATCCCTTCTTTTATGTTGGACCGCCAGCCATTTCACCGTTGTGAATTCTTCAAGTGCCCATTCTCCGTTAAAGCGTCCAAGTCCTGAATCCTTTTCACCTCCAAACGGCATATGAGGCTCATCATTCACAGGTTCATCATTGATATGAATCATTCCTGTCTCTACTCGATGTGCAACATTTGTTGCTCTTTCAATTGAGGAAGAGTGGACTGCACCGCTTAAACCGTAGGGGTGTTCATTGGCCAATTGTATGGCCTCTTCATCATCGTTGAACGGTATAATAGCTGCTACAGGTCCGAAAATTTCATTTTTTGCGATCGGCATGGAGTTTGTGACGTGTGTCAGCACGGTGGGATATAACATGTTTTTATCTGCGTTTCCTCCAAGAACAACTTCGGCTCCCTGATCCTTGCTTGATTCAATATCCTTTAATATCCGATCAACCTGATCCTGGTCAATTAATGGACCGATGTGGGTCGATTTATCAGAAGGGTTGCCAACATTCAAGCCTTTCACTCTGGATACAAAGGCATCTACGAAAGTATCATACATGTCCTTATGAACCATAATCCGATTGATGCTCATACAAATCTGTCCCTGATGATAAAATTTACCGAATAGGGCTGATTCGACTGCCTGATCAAGATTTGCATCATCCAGTACGATAAATACGTTATTTCCTCCAAGCTCCAATGCCGTTTTCTTAAGGTGTCTCCCTGCCAGCTCCCCAATTCGGCGTCCTACTTCAGTAGATCCCGTAAAGGAGATGAGGCGGGGGATAGGATGTGTCACGATATCATCCCCGATTTCCGAACCTTTTCCAACTACGACATTTAGAAGACCCTTAGGAAGTCCCGCTTCTTCAAATATGCTTGCAAATAATAAACCTCCTGTAACGGGCGTATGTGTTGCAGGCTTAACGACTACCCCGTTTCCGGTAGCTAAAGCGGTCGCAATGGAGCGTACTGCTAGATGGAAAGGGAAATTCCATGGGCTGATGATTCCCACCACTCCAAGAGGTTCTCTGTACACTCTGTTTTCCTTCCCTGGCACTTGAGAGGGTAAGATTTTCCCTACCATTCTGTATGGATAAGTAGCCGCTTCTTTCATACTATTGATGGAAACACTGACTTCTCCTGCTGCTTTCATATATGTGCTGCCTGACTCATTGATGAGCCACTCGATGATCAGTTCTTTATTTTCCTCCACAATCGAAACCGCTCTTTCCATGATTTGACGCTTCGCTTGTGGGGGCTCGTCTGCCCAGGCTTTCTGAGCTTTCTCTGCCGATTTATAAGCTTTATCTAGATCCTCTTTACTTGCAGCTGTAATAGAACCTAAGACAGAGTGGTCAAATGGGCTGTGATTGGGAATGACATTCTCACTGCTGCCTTTGACCCATTCCCCATTGATGTAAAGCTTGTCAAATTCTCTTTTCATCTTCTTCTTCCTCCTCATTACTTACATGTCTTGTTGTGTAGGGCGCACGATGATTTCATTGACATCTACATGATCAGGCTGTTCGACTGCATAGGAAATCGCTTTAGCGATATTATCACTATCAAGAGGCTTCATCTCCCGGTCATTGAAAGCTTTTAAAATGTCTTCGTCTGTTATGGTTTCTGTCAGTTCCGTTGCTACTGCACCGGGACAGATGATGGTTGTCCGTATGTTATGAGAAGCGTTCATTTCCTGTCTTAAACCTTCTGTAATGGCACGGACGGCATATTTTGTACCGCTATAGACTGAACTGCCAGGCATCACTTTATGACCTGCCACAGATGAAATGTTAATGATGTGCCCTGACCGCTGCTTTTCCATATAAGGAAGGACAGCTGAAATTCCATAAAGTACTCCTTTAATATTGACATCAACCATCTGATCCCATTCCTTAATTTTTCGTTTATTGATGAAAGAAAGGGGCATTAATCCCGCGTTGTTGACCAAAACATCGATTCGATCTGCTTTTTCAATTGTATGTTGTGCTAATCTTTCCATCTCTTCAACATTTGTCACGTCCGTTACTTGATAATAGGCGGTGCCGCCCATTTGTTCTATCTCCTCCTTCAACACTTTTAATCGATCTTCACGCCGTGCTGCAAGCATCACCGTTATATTTTTCGAGGCCAATTCCTTCGCAGTTGCCTGACCTATCCCGCTGCTTGCCCCTGTAATGATTGCTACTTTATTGTTTTTCAACATCATTCTCCTCCTATCATTTGATTTCACCTTTATTGTTTACACAACTAATGGCCGGTATAAACAATACAAAGAGAGTTGACAAGTCATTTCCAAATAAATGAAATGATATGTTTAACTCTTCCAGCCATGGGAATATACATAGTAGATTGATTGAGAGGAGAGTTTGTTGATATGGCAAATCATTCTACAGAAGAAAAGATGGATTCAAAGGTGGAAAATACATTAGGAAACATGTCCCAAGACAAGAAAGAGGATATTCTTTCAAACTTTGATCACTTCAAAGAATACTTAGGTAACAAGGTTTCGTTAGCGGACAAACTTGGGATGAGTGAAGAGCAGCAAGCAAAGGCAGCCCAGAAGGTAGGAGATTACCTGGCAGCTCATGAAGAACCTAAGAACAGGGAAGAAAAGTTATTATACGAACTATGGAAAGCGGGAAATAAGGAAGAGCAGCATATGCTTTCTCACATGCTGGTAAAGCTGGTTCATGCGGAATCATAACAAAAGAGCATCCGACTGGATGCTCTTTTGTTATGAGGTTACATATGTATTTCTGGATCTACTTTAACTGACACATTCCCTTTGATGGCACGGGTGATCATGCATGATTTTTCTGCTTTCACCAATAATTTCTTTGCGAGTGATATGTCTTTTTCAACTGTAGCGGGACCCAATGTAAGAATGGGACGGTGAATGATTTCCTTGTATGTGATGACCCCTTTATCAACTTCGACTATTCCTTCCGACGTCATGGATAAGCCCGTTTTCTCTATGTGGCTCCTCTGGAGCATAGCGGCAAGGGTTATGATGTAACATGTAGCGGCAGCTCCAAGAAGCATTTCATCAGGATTTGTGCCGATTCCGGGTCCATCCATCTCTGGGGGAATGGATATTTTCGTATGGAAATTCTCCGAGCTTAGCGTACCTGAATCATTCCTGAGTCCCGGCCAATCAGTGGAGATGTGAAAAGAATGTCTTACCATACCATAGAGCCTCCTAGAAAGCATAATAAAATCATTGTATACACATTTTTTCATGATGGCAAAGAAAAAAGACTCTACAGAGTAGAGTCTTTCCGGTAAGCATGATTATGCTTTTGTAACGTTAGCAGCTTGGTCGCCACGGTTTCCTTGAACGATTTCAAAAGAAACTTTTTGACCTTCTTCTAAAGTTTTGAATCCTTCGCCTTGAATAGCTGAGAAGTGTACGAACACGTCGTCTCCACCTTCGCGCTCGATGAATCCGAAACCTTTTTCTGCGTTAAACCATTTAACTGTACCTTCTAACATAATGTTACCTCCTCGTGTGTTCTCCACACAATTGTATTACTATTCTTGCTCATGTAACTTCAAGGCGAAAAGCTTTAAAAACTTTGTCCATCCTTCCATTCCGAACAAAAATAATTCTATTACATAATATCAGGTAACCTTGTAAAAGGCAACCCTGATGAATGCTGAATAGCAATGGGTATCGAAATATGTGAATCTTTCATTCAGTCTTCAGTGTCAAAAAAGGTTATCGGTGGCAGCTGAATTATAGACTTGTGCGTACATTCCACAGTTCAGGGAAAAATCGGTGGTCAAGCACTTTTTTTAAGTATCCGACACCGCTAGAGCCCCCGGTACCCATTTTATGACCGATGATCCTCTCCACTGTTTTCATGTGGCGGAACCGCCATTGCTGAAGCCAATCTTCAAGATCGATTAATTTTTCTGCGAGTTCATATAAGTCCCAGAATTGATCGGGGTTTTTATAGACGGTAGTCCAGGCTTCGAGTACGGATTGATCTTCACTGTAAGGTTTTTTATAATCCCTCTTCTTTACGTCCTCATGAATGGGTAACCCGGCATCTGCCAAAGCCATAATGGATACATCGTAAAGGGAAGGTGCTTCATAGGCCTCTTGAAGCTGAGCCAATAACTCTGGATCTTTTTTGTATATTTCGAGCACATGCTTTGTTTTGTACCCCAGGGCAAATTCAATCATTCTGTACTGATATGATTGAAATCCGGAGGCTTGTCCGAGGCTTTCCCTGAATTGAACATATTCCGATGGTGTGAGTGTGGATAACACATCCCATGCATGAATGATCTGGGATTGTATCTTTGAAACACGTGAAAGCATTTTAAATGCAGGTGACAGCTCACCCTTTTGAATGGATGAAATGCTGGCACGGATTTCATGCAGAATCAATTTCATCCAAAGCTCACTGACTTGATGAATGATAATGAACAACATTTCATCGTGGTGACCGGATAGCCGTTTTTGACTATCCAATAACGTATCCAGCCCCAGGTATTCTCCGTAGGTCATCCTGTTAATAAAGTCCGTATATACATCTTCATTCCCCATTGAGTCTTTCTTGTTAACCACTTTACATTCTCCCCTTCGTTTCGTCTGCTGAAATCAGAGATGCAATTGAATGATCCCTCTAGATATATTTCTTGAACGCAACATGAATATCCTTCTTCATATTCTACCCGAGAAAACTTACATTTTTTTAAAATAGTTGCTCCGCATTTAGAAAATTATGTTAATATTAGAACAATTTATATTAAACGCGAGGTGACAGATGTGGAACGGAAATATCTCTCTACCCATATCTATTTTCGGAATTTACGGAAAGAAGATTGGAAGGATGTTCATGATTATGCTTCTTTAGAATCTGTTTCAGAGTTTCAAAGTTGGGGGCCGAATCATGTGAACGACACGATAGCATATGTTGAAGACGCATTAAACGCTGCCAAAGTGATTCCAAAAAGCAGATATGTACACGCATTGGTCGATGAAAGAGTCGACAAAGTAATCGGGGCAGGAGAAATCATAATCAATAGCTTTACCAATCGTGCCGGAGAAGTCGGCTATATCCTACATCCTGATTACTGGGGGAAAGGTATAGGGACACTTGTAGGGAAGGCTTTGGTAAATAAGGGATTTTCGGAGTTGAAACTTCATAGAATATCGGCTACCTGTCATCCTCAGAACATTTCCTCCCAAAAGGTGTTAATCAAGATTGGTATGACACTGGAAGGCAGGATCCGTCATCACATGAAGCTGAATGAGGGATGGAGAGATTCACTGCTTTACGGAATATTGGAGAATGAATGGACAGGGGGATGAATCATGCCGGGCATAGCAGACTACTATAATCAATTTGATGAATGGGGGCGTCTTGAAAGAGAACCTTTGGAGTTTAAGGGCAATTGGCACTATATGACCAAATACCTTCCTCCTTCGGGAAGAATACTGGATAACGGGGCAGGTCCAGGGAAGTATGCCATTCAATTAGCTGATAGGGGCTATGATGTTACCTTAACGGATTTGATTCCAAGACTCGTGAATCTTGCTTTCAGTCAAGCAGAGGAAAGGGGGCTGCTGGATCGCTTTAGCGGGTTCCATGTAAGTGATGCCCGTAATCTTTCTCCTTGCGTGGATGGGGAGTTTGATGCATCCCTCATGCTTGGCCCGCTTTATCATTTGCAGGAAGAGGAAGATAGAGTCAAAGCGGTAAAAGAACTTCATCGTGTAACCAGGGAAGGGGGGATCGTCTTTGTCGCATTTATGTCAAGAACAAGGCATATCCTGAATTCCCTTTTAGCTCCGGATAGGTGGAAGCCGAATCATACAATGGAAAACATACACACCTTTTCAGAGAGTGGAAGATTCAATCATGATGATGAAGGGAGATTTACAGGAGCTTACTATTTTGACATAGATGAAATCAAGCCTTTCATGGAATCCAATGGTTTTGAACAAATAGAGTTGATCAGCTCAAACGTGGCTTCACTCTTTCCGGAAGACCACTGGATTTACTGGAAAGAGAGGGGGCCGGATGAATGGGCCAAGGTGGAGGAATTATTGATTAAGGAAGCAAAAAATCCGTTTTTACACGGAATATCTTCCCACCTTCTTTATATTGGAAGGAGAGGATAAAAGGAGAAAGAATGATGCAAACTGGTTTAAACTGGATTGGATCCTGAAGGAAAGGGGAAGATAAGAGTAACCCTTCTAATTTAGGAGACGAAGATGATGAATTTATTACACCATTCGAAGAAAGTGACCATCCGATTTTTCAAAGAGCGTTTCTTTGATCATTCGGCACAATTGGCATATTACTTATTATTATCGATTTTTCCATTTTTGATTTCTGTGTTTTCGTTGATCAGTTTTTTACCTATATCAGAAACCAATGTGCTTCTCCTAATCAAACCTTTTGCACCTGATAAATCATACGCCATCATTCAAAGCAATATTGAGCGGATTCTTTATGACCAAAGAGGGGACGTCTTGTCCATATCGATATTCTTTACCTTTTGGCTTTCGTCAATGGCTGTTCAATCAATGGTGCGATCATTGAATCAGGCTTATCGAATCGAGAGGAAGAAGCCGTTTATTATTGCCTTATTTTATGACCTCTTATTGACTGTCGGATTTATGGTCCTGATCTCATTCTCCCTTATCGTCCCGATAGTAGAAGAATATATCCGACATGCACGATTTACAGAAGGGAAGATTAATGGGGACTGGAGTCAGGCGTGGGTGATTGGTAAATGGGGACTGAGTTCAGTCTTTATGTTCCTTCTGTTTGTTTTCCTTTACATGGTCGTCCCAAGTAAACGAATTTCTTTTCTTCATGTCATTCCGGGTGCCCTGGTTGCTACTTTCGGGTGGCAGGGGGTTTCCTGGATTTATGGAACATACGTTAAATTAAATGATTATTCCCAGTTTTATGGACAATTGGGGAGTGTCATCACATTGGTCGTCTGGTTTTATATTTCATCGACCATCTTATTGATCGGTGGCCTGCTTAACGGAAGTGTTGCGGAGAATACGCTGAAATAAAAATCGCTTGGCATAAGGCCAAGCGATTATTATTCATGTATGACGTTCTTCCTTCATCATGACTACAAGTTTCTTCGATATCGAAAGGAGGACAAAGCCAAGGATGATCGCTGCAGCTCCGATGACGGAGAAAATCTCTAAATATCCAAGAGTGGCAGTAAGGGAAGCCAACTGCCCGGCAAGCAAACTGGCCACTCCTATGGCAGCCATCCATACGCCCATGAGCAGTGATGCAATCTTAACAGGGGCCACTTTACTCACGAGGGACAATCCAACAGGTGAAAGGAATAGTTCACCAAGTGTATGAAGCAAGTACGTAAAGACGATAAACAACAGGTTCGCTTTGACTGTGATATGTTGTTCGTCTGAACCTGTTTGCATGACAGCGGGAATGAGAACCATGAATCCAAGGCCAAGCAAGATCATACCGATTCCCATTTTGGTTGTCATGTTTAAATCCCCCCTTTTTGAACGGGAAAGGCGAAGCCAGACACTAGATAAAATCGGTGCAAGAATGACAATGAATAATGGATTGACAGATTGGAACCAGGCGACCGGTATCGTGTAGCCGAATACATCACGGTCGATAAAGTTCTTCGTATAGAGGGTAAAAGAACTTCCAGCCTGTTCAAACCCTGCCCAGAAAAATACAACAAAGCATGCAAGAATTAGAATGGCGGTGGTACGCTGCTTTTCCTTTTTCGTCAAAGGGATATCCCTGTCTTCATTTGCTTCTTCCGCCAATAGTTTATTCGGCTTAAGGCCAACTTCACCTAGATACTTATTGTTCAATGTGCTGAAGATGATCTGACCTGTAATCATTCCTATAGAGGATGCTAGGAATGCCCATTTGAATCCATAATGCATCGTTCCGTCCGACATGGTTGTAAGGAACAAATCTTCTGCAAGAAAACCTGCGATAAGCGGTGCGAACAGGGCACCAAGGTTGATTCCCATATAGAAAATGGTAAAGGCAGCATCTTTGCGTTTATCGTTCCTTGGGTAGAGTTCGCCAACAAGAGTGGAAATGTTAGGTTTGAAAAAGCCATTGCCGAGAACGAGTAATGCCAACCCTGCATACAAGCCAATCTGGCTATGGGTAAGGAAAATCGTAAAGTCTCCACATGCCATGGTGATCCCACCGATGGTGATCGCCTTTCTCAACCCGATATAGCGATCTGTCAGCCATCCCCCGAAAATAGGAGTGAAGTATACTGTTCCTGTATAAATTCCATAGATGGATAAAGCCTTGGCTGGGTCGACTCCAAGTCCTCCGCTCACAAATGCAGTGGTTAAGTAAAGGACTAGTAATGCCCTCATCCCGTAGTAACTATATCGTTCCCATAGCTCAGTAAAGAATAGCAGGTATAAGCCTTTAGGGTGTTTCTTCCCTTGAGGTAAAGAATCTAATGTAGATGAGTTCACGATATCACTCCTGTTTTCAATGTTAGAATTCGGTGCTTACGATGCGAAGAGTAAACATTTTTTACAAATCCTTTCATAGTATCCCCGATCTTTTCATAGGCATGTACAAAAAGGGGCGGTGGAAAATTTGTTTAAAGGATGTTTGTATTGTGGTCATGCATCGTTAACAGAAAATGAATTATTCATAAGAGATGGATACGATGAATCAAATTGGATGCAAATCTCCGGGCGAAAAGTGGGAGGGAATATCGTTATGTACAGCTGTGATCATTGTGGGTTCGTTCATCCGTTCAATAAAAATAAGAGAAAAAAATTTGTAAGGGAAAGAGGGCAGGAAACAGAGTTCATTCGATGGAATATTCGGTAAACAGTATTTGTAGTCATCTGGTGAATGAAGGTATAATAAAAGAAGGGAGGGAGTCAAATGAATACATATCCAGATACTAAGAAAACCATACAATTGATAAAGGAGCTTGTGGAGATCCCAAGCCCTTCAGGCAATACCAATAAAATTATGAACTATGTTGAAGAGTATCTTTCTGATTCAAATGTGGAGATGAAAAGGAATCGAAAAGGTGCCCTCATCATCACCTTACCGGGGGAAGACACAGAAAGGCATCGAATGCTGACGGCACATGTAGATGCACTTGGTGCCATGGTCAAGGAAATTAAGAACGATGGTCGGTTACGGTTATCCATGATTGGAGGATTCAGGTGGAATGCAGTTGAAGGGGAGTACTGCCAGATTGAAACATCTTCAGGCAAAACTTACAGTGGAACCATCCTCATGCATCAAACATCCGTTCATGTATACAAAAATGCAGGTGAAGCGAAGCGTGATGAAACAAATATAGAGGTCCGGATTGATGAGAAAGTCCAAAATGCCGGAGAAGTGAGGGAACTGGGCATTGAAGTGGGTGATTTTGTATCTTTCGATCCCCGTGCTGAAATCACGGAGAGCGGATTTATTAAGTCCCGACATCTAGATGACAAAGCGAGCGTCGGCATGCTCATGCAATTAATACGTCACATTCAATCAGAGGGCATAACGCTTCCATACACGACCCATTTCTTGATATCGAACAATGAAGAAATCGGTTATGGGGGGAATTCGAATATTCCAGAGGAAACGGTTGAGTATTTGGCAGTCGATATGGGGGCAATCGGTGATGGGCAATCTACGGATGAGTATACCGTCTCCATTTGTGCGAAAGATTCAAGTGGACCTTACCACTACGGACTTCGCAAGCACCTCATTTCACTGGCAGAAGAACATGGCATTGACTATAAGGTGGATATTTATCCTTATTACGGTTCCGATGCCTCAGCGGCAATCCGTGCAGGATTTGACATCGTCCATGGTTTAATTGGAGCAGGTATCGATGCTTCTCATGCTTATGAACGTACACATGAGTCGTCGATTCTTCATACTGAAACATTACTTTGGCATTATGTGCAATCAAAAATGGTGATTGAATAATGAAGCGGTCTTCCAACTTCCGTCATACGGGTGTTGGGGGGCTTTTTTGGTTTCAATTATACGGAGTATGGGTAGGTGACATTTGTGTGAGAAAATTTAGTTCATAGTTTAGGAGGTATTTCTCTTATCAAACCTGAGATGATAGGATAAAATAAAGACACAATTAATTAAAATGAGGTATAAGAATGATTACATATAATCTGTTAGAAAGCATGAAATTAAAAACGGTTTACGGTGAACTTCCTTCAGAAATAAGCGCTATTCACGTCGACTCAAGGAAAGTGACTGATGACACCCTATTTGTATGCACCAGAGGGTACACGGTGGATGGCCATGACTTCGCTGCCATGGCGGTTGAAAAAGGTGCCACAGTGATTGTGGCAGAAAAACAGCTGGATATCGATTTAAGTAAAGCAGCACTAGTCGTAGTAAAAGACACATTTAAGGCGTTGGCCCAATTATCGAATAAATTTTACAACTATCCTTCACAGAAGCTCACGGTGTTCGGTGTTACCGGAACCAATGGTAAGACTACAGTCAGTAATCTGATCCATTCTATGCTGAAGAGTGCCGATCAGCGCTCTGCATTATCAGGTACCATCGGCTTTAACCTCGATGGGGAGATGCTTCCAAGTGAAAACACGACATGCGATAATCTAACAAACCAAGAGATGATGCAAAGTGCGTTAGATAGGGGAATAGATAACTTCACCCTTGAGGTATCCTCGCATGGTTTAGCTCTTGGCAGATTGTGGGGAATCGACTTTGATGTTGTCGCCTTTACAAATCTGAGTCATGACCATTTGGATTATCATGGAACGATGGAGCATTACGGTTATGCTAAAGGCCTGTTATTTTCCCAATTAGGTCAGGATCTTCAGAATCCAAAGTATGTCGTATTGAATGCAGATGATGAATGGTACGAACGCTATAGCTACATGACCCCCCATGAAGTCATCAGCTACGGATTAGAAGCACATGCAGATTTCAAGGCAGTGAATATTGAATATTTCAATGATTTAACAAGGTTCACGTTGAATTCACCAGAGGGTAGCTTCGATGTAGAAATGAAGCTCTTAGGAAAATTCAATGTGTATAATGTCTTGACTGCTATGGCATGTCTATATGCTAGAGGAATGGAAATATCGAAGCTGGTAGAGATTGTCCGAGAACTGCCTCCTGTAAACGGACGAATGGAGAAAGTGGAAATGAAGGCGCCGCTCTCAGTGTATATCGATTATGCCCATACTCCTGATGCCATTGAGAATGCCATTCAATCCGTTCTTCCTTTCAAGGAGAATAAAATCATCTTCCTGGTCGGTACGGGTGGAAACCGTGATAAGACAAAACGTCCTACCATGGCAGAAAAAGCATCGCTTGCAGACTATGTCATCCTCACGACGGATGACCCGAGATATGAAGAGTACGACAGCATCCTGAACGATCTGGAGAAAGGGATGCAGCACAACCAATATGCCCTCATCGGTGATCGTGCTGAAGCCGTTAAGCATGCCATTGAAGTAAGCGAACCAGGTGATATCATCATCTTTGCAGGAAAAGGACATGAAGATTATCAAATTATCGAAAATACGAAATATCCTCATAGCGATAAACAAATCGCTGCTGAAGAAAGCAAGCAGAAGTATGGGGTAACTGAATAATCTTTCAAGAAGAATAGACCAATATGACACATGTTGGTCTTCTTCTTTTATATCGGGATGGACGAAATTCACAATCTTTGGTAAATTTAAATTATATATTAAAAGATGAAAGAATGAAGCGTATGAAGTTTTCATTATATTTGAATGATTATCAAACAGAAAAATTGTTTTCCACATTGAGGTGGCTTTTTTTAATCATTGCCACACTCATTTTTTACATTCCACCATTTACAGAAAATATTACGACGAACAAAGCCATTTTTCCCTATTTATTAGTATCAGGTGCCATTTATATGTTGGTGACCCAAATAGCACTGATAAGGGTAAGGGGAGACAAAAGAAGTCTTCCGTTCATTCTGAAAGCGGGAATCGTTTTTGATTTTTTTGCACTGATCTGGTTGATGTTTTTGTCAGAAGGTATACATAGCCCGCTCTATCCCATCTCCATATTATTCGTTATGCATGCTACGATTTACTGGAGGACGAAAGGTGCCTTGATCTCACTAACTGTCTTTAGTATCGCCTATGTTGTGATGGGGCTTGTGACAGTGGATATGACTGAATTTCAACACTATTTCACGTTGACATCCAACCTGTTTTTTCTCTGGATCATTGGTTTGTTCGGAGCATTAATCATGCTGAGGGAGCGGGCTCAGTATGTTCAGAAAGAAGCCTATCATCATCTTGCACATAAAGACTATTTATCAGGATTATTTAATCATCGTTCCTTCCAGGAAAGATTCAGACGCAAGCTGGAGGATAATGAATCCTTTATCTTATTTCTTGGAGATATAGATGATTTCAAAAAAGTGAATGATGAGTACGGCCATTTAACAGGGGACGAAATCATTCGGAAGGCTGGGGAAATCTTTGATTTGCATGCGGAGGCATATAATGGACAGGCTTTCAGATATGGTGGGGAGGAATTTGTCTTTCTCTTGCCCTACATGGATGAACTTACCATCCGCAGGTTCCTGAATGAGTTATACGCACAATTAAAAAGATTGGAGCCGATTCCGATTTCCATGAGCTTCGGACAATCTCAATCAACCGAAACCCTTGAACCTGAAAAATTGATTGCACTTGCGGATCAAAGACTCTATGAGGCAAAGGGGACGGGTAAAGGGAAAATCTGTCTGGCCCATGATAAAGTGTTCATACCCGACTTATCCGTTACACATAAACAAAAAGAAGCGTTCCTTTGACGGATCGCTTCTTTTTTAATACATAGGGATTATATGAACATTCCTGCAATGGCAGCACTTAATAATGAAGCAAGTGCACCTGCAATGACCGCTCTAATTCCTAAACGGGCAATATCAGCTCTGCGGTTTGGTGCGAGATTTCCAAGTCCACCGAGTAAAATCCCCAGGGAAGAAAGATTCGCAAATCCACATAGTGCAAATGAAATGATTGCTACTGTTTTATCGGAAAGATTTCCAATTTCCGGTGCGAAAGCAGAATACGCAACAAATTCATTTATGACAAGCTTCTGACCAATGAAGTTTCCTGCTGTAATTGCTTCATGCCATGGTACACCGATGGCAAATGCAAGTGGTGCAAAGGCATAGCCAAGAAGTAGTTCGAGTGAAAGTCCATCGAATCCGAAAATTCCTCCTACTAATCCAAGTAATCCATTAATTAAAGCAACTAGGGCGATGAACGCAAGCAGCATGGCACCGATATTTAGAGCCAATTGAAGACCAACGCTCGCACCGTTTGCCGCAGCATCAATCACGTTGGCAGATTCCGAATCCGCTTCCATTTCAAACGCTTCAGGTTCAGGAGAGTCATCTGTTTCAGGCACAAATAACTTGGCCATTACAAGACCTGCAGGAGCAGCCATGAAACTTGCAGCAAGTAAGTATTCCAAAGGAACACCTAATAGAGAATAACCTACTAGGACAGAACCTGCTACGGATGCCAATCCTCCCGTCATGACGGCGAAGAGTTCTGATTCAGTCATTTTGGATAAGAAAGGTCTTACGACTAAAGGAGCTTCTGTTTGTCCTACGAAAATATTGGCAGCGGCAGACAATGATTCCGCTTTCCTTGTTCCCAGCAGTTTAGATAACCCGCCACCTAAAATCTTGATGAAAAATTGCATGATCTTAAGATAATAAAGAACTGAAATTAAAGCTGAGAAGAAAATCACGACAGGAAGGACATTAAATGCAAAAATGAACGCAATGTTCGATTCCTCTGTGTAAAGGCCACCAAAAAGGAAAGTGATCCCCTCATTAGAATAATTGATGATGGCATTCACCACTTCGGTCAATCCTTTAAGAGCTTCCTGCCCCCAAGATGTCTTTAACACGATAAAAGCGAAAAATAACTGTATAGCAAGCCCACCAAGGACTGTTCTGAAATTAACCCGCTTCTTGTTTTTAGAAAATGCAAAAGCAATTCCCATAACGACAATGATACCCATGATACCCCATAAATATTGCACGTCTTTCACCTCTTTGATAAGTATGATTGAAACTTGATGCTTTCGGAATTTTATTTTACAATTCTTTCAGACGTCTGACAACCTACAATTGCAAGATTTGTCGAAAGTTGTACGGACAACATCGCTAATAGTATGCGCAAATACAGCGTTTTCATGAAAGGGGATACAAAAATGAAGATCAGAAAAAATTTTTTGGAAGGCTTGGAACAAAAAGTATATATTTATGAAAATAAGAAAGAAGAGTTTTTTGTCATTGCTGTTCCCGACATAGAATGGTCGTATTCTTTTAGGTATGAGGAGGATTCTATCCAATCAAAATTAGTTCATTCATTAAAAGAACGTGTATTTGAAGAAGCCGCTGTTTCATTAAGTTCACGAATCATCCAGTGGACTACAGAAATGTAGTGGCTTTTTGCCCCTAATAGAAACCTCTATAGTGTCATAGGAAGATGCACCTTCCGAGTTCGTCTACAGTATTCATTCGCACCCTACTGATTCTTTGTTGCATTGTTACTTTAGAACGAATATGATGAGAAAGTGAGAATGACGAGAAAGGATTTTATGAATGAAAATAGACTTTATACAGGAAGTTCAATCTAGACGGACTTTCGCCATCATTTCCCACCCGGATGCAGGGAAAACAACCTTAACAGAACAGCTTCTTCTATTTGGCGGAGCAATACGCGCTGCTGGAACGGTTAAAGGAAAAAAATCAGGAAAGTTTGCTACATCTGACTGGATGGAAATTGAGAAACAGAGAGGTATTTCTGTAACTTCTTCTGTCATGGCATTCGATTACAATGATTATCGGGTGAACATTCTGGATACACCGGGTCACCAGGACTTCTCTGAAGATACGTATAGAACGTTGATGGCTGTTGACAGCGCAGTAATGATCATAGATTCAGCCAAGGGGATTGAAGCTCAAACTCTAAAGCTTTTCAAAGTTTGCCGTATGAGAGGCATTCCGATCTTCACATTCATCAATAAGCTTGACCGCCAGGGACGTGAACCGTTGGAATTATTGGAAGAGCTTGAAGAGGTATTAGGCATTCAATCATATCCAATGAACTGGCCGATTGGAATGGGTAAAGAATTTTTAGGGATTTATGATCGTTTCCATAATCGGATCGAACAGTTCCGTGTAGAAGAAGATAATCGCTTTATCCCTTTAAATGAAGAAGGAGAAATAGAAGGGGAGCATTCTCTTAAAGAAAGCAACCTTTATCATCAAACCCTGGAAGATGTATTACTCTTGAATGAAGCCGGCAATGAATTTTCAAGGGAAAGGATTGCCAATGGGGAACTATCACCTGTGTTTTTCGGGAGCGCATTAACGAATTTTGGCGTACAGACATTCCTGGAAACGTATTTGGAATTTGCACCTTCTCCCCAACCAAGGAATTCAGACGCTGGGGAGATCGAACCGACAGCACAGGATTTCTCCGGATTTGTTTTTAAGATTCAAGCCAATATGAATCCTGCTCATCGTGACCGTATAGCGTTTGTACGCATTTGCTCAGGGCAGTTTGAGAGAGGGATGACAGTGAATCTTTCCCGTACTGGAAAGTCGATTAAGCTTGCCCAATCCACTCAATTTCTTGCAGATGACCGCAGTACGGTAAATGAAGCAGTAAGTGGGGACATCATTGGGGTTTATGACACAGGTACGTACCAAATCGGTGATACTCTCGTTCAAGGTAAGCAGGGCTTTCAATATGAAAAGCTGCCTCAATTTACCCCTGAGCTTTTTGTCAGGGTTACTGCTAAGAACGTGATGAAGCAGAAGCACTTCCAAAAAGGAATCCTTCAACTTGTTCAAGAAGGGGCCATTCAATATTATAAGACCAGGACGGAAGATATCATCCTTGGAGCAGTTGGCCAACTTCAATTTGAAGTATTTGAACATCGTATGAAAAACGAATATAACGTTGATGTAAAAATGGAACCAATCGGATCTAAAATCGCCCGATGGATTGAAAATGAAGAAGATGTGAAGGAGTCTATGTCTAGCTCCCGAAGCATGTTAGTGAAAGATCGTCACGAAAATCTTGTATTCCTATTCGAAAATGATTTCGCTATGAGATGGTTTAATGATAAAAACCCGGATATTCGACTATACAGTCTGATGTAAGCTGGTTTTAGCACCCCTCCTGTCCCAGGAGGGGTGTTTTGTTATTGTGAAAAACATTTTATTACTATTTACTCTTCATTACCAGCTTGCATCCCTCCATTTTACTACAGTTAATGATAATAATTGGTGTTTAATGGGTTTAAAGACTTACTATGTGGGTATGGGTATTAAATGCTTCCAATCGAAAGAGAGTGTGATAATGAATGGAGTACGCTTGTTCGAACTGCGGTGTACAGATGGAATATTATGAAAAAGGTTTTTTTTTCTTACATAATGAACAACCTCATCCTGTTCCATTGGCAGATGCATATCAAATATCTGAAGGAGGCATGTATGAATATCAATATGATACTCTGGATGAACTGTACGATAGCCTGTCAGACATGGAACCGATAATGATAAGAGACGGATGGACATGCAGTATTAATTGTTCAGCACAGCCTGGTATCTTCATGCCTTCAAGAGAATTCATGGATTTGATTCGATATAGAGAAATGGTAAAGGTCATTCAAAAGGGAGAATTTAAGAGTCATCTTCAGCCAATCATCGCATTAGAGGATTATAGTCTTTTTGGATATGAATCTCTCTTGCGTCAAGAGAATGACAAGAAGAAGTTCAATCCAGCAGAATTATTTAAAGCGGCTACTCGTACAGGATTTCATTCCATGTTAGACCAGAAAGCGAGGAAATCAGCGATTGAGTGCAGACAAGGTCAGGTGGCTCCAGGTACGAAGAGCTTTATCAATTTTCTTCCGTCCACCATTTATAATCCTGAATTCTGCTTACGCCACACGTTCAAGATTGTGGATGAATGTGGTGTAGATCCAAAGGATCTGGTATTTGAGGTTGTTGAAACAGAAAAGATAAAGGATGTTGATCATTTGCGTTCGGTACTAGACGTATATAAGAGGGAAGGAATGAAGGTAGCCCTTGATGATGTAGGTTCAGGATTTGCAACGGTTGACATGCTAACGCTGCTGCAACCTGATTATGTAAAAATTGATCGCTCATATATCAAACATTGTGAACGTGATGTACAAAACCAGGAATTTTTACGTAAAGTAATGAAGATTGCTGGTGACTTAAATATTTTGGTGCTGGCAGAAGGTATTGAAAGAAAAGAAGAACTGCTCTTTTGCAAAGAAATAGGCATCCACTATGGACAAGGATATTTTATAGGGAAGCCCCATTCAGAGGCGATGGCACCATTTACAGAGTCTCAATACGCTTAATATATGAAGCTGGGGCAAAAGTGTTTTAGTCAAAGTGAAATCCAAACGATTTTTCGAAATTCGAAATTCGAAATCGTTTGGATTTTTGATTGTTTTGACTTAAGAACACTTATGTATGCAGCAAGCTCTAGCTGTTGATTGGAGTGCAAGACGAAGACTCGTTCCGCCCGAGGAAAGCGAAGTCTTGCACGGAAATTAACAGCGGTGTAACAAGTGATCCTATAAAGGTAATGTGTAAAGATAGTTCGTCTTTAGATTGGATATATTCAGAAATATCCGAGCCTCTTTTTGAATAAAGAGACCTTGACAAATGAACAGAACATGATAATATACTACTATCAATTACTTTAATGCATAAAAGCTTAAAAGCGTTTAAGAGTAAAAGATACTCTTGACGATCAATCACATATTCATTGTCTTAAACAACGCAGTAGGAAAAAGTTGAACAGCAACCAGAGACTGGACGCAAGGTGGAAGTTCAGGTTGACTTATTTCTGAATTACATTGTTTATAAATCCTTTAAAGGATTTATCAAGAGACAACCTTTATGAAGTGGGGATAAATAGTAAGTCAGTGGATATTTTCCATGGCATATATTTATTTCAATTAGGGTGGTAACGCGGAGAACTCTTCGTCCCTATCAGGGGATGGAGGGTTCTTTTTGTTATCTATTTTCATTCAAACAACATAACTCAACAATGATAAGGAAGTGTTACGATGTTAAACATTAAAAGTGTCCATAAACCTGCTGTTCCGGAAGCAGCCGCTGTATTGCTGGCTGTACTCGGGATCATCAGTATCAGTATAATTGGGGTTGGATCGGTTCCACATATCCCGATCATCCTCTCCCTATTCTTTTTAATGGTTTATGGCCTTCTCCGCAAAGTCCCATTCAAAGAAATCGAACAGGGAATGATAGCAGGTGCACAGGGCGGATTAGGTGCCGTTCTATTATTTTTCTTCATTGGACTCCTGGTGAGCAGCTGGTTGATCAGTGGTACCATACCTACGTTAATGTATTATGGATTTGAATTTGTCACTCCGCATTATTTTTATGCCATCGCCTTTTTGCTTACGTCCTTAAGTGGAATAGTGATTGGAAGCTCATTGACAACGGCTGCAACCATCGGTGTTGCGTTGATTGGGATTGGTGAGGCTATGGGATTATCCATGGCCATAACAGCTGGTGCTATTGTTTCAGGTGCCTTTTTCGGTGATAAGATGTCCCCGATGTCGGATACGACCAACCTTGCGTCTTCCATTGTCAAGGTGGACCTCTTTACCCATATTCGAAATATGGCATGGACCACAGTACCCGCCTTTTTCATTACGCTGCTTGTGTTCGGTGTCTTGTCACCAGGGAATGGCAATATCGATTTGGCACAGCTGAACGCATTACAAGAAGGGTTGAAGCAAACGAATCTTATCCATTTGTACAGTTTAATCCCTGTCTTATTGCTTGTTGTACTTATTGTATATAAAGCACCGGCATTATTTACTCTTGCCATTACGATAGCCGTCTCTGTGTTACTATCTTTTTTACATGGGGCGTTAAAGATTAATGAACTCTTTCAAGTGTTATTTTCAGGATATACGTCCAGGACAGGAGTAGAATCCATCGACTCTCTTTTGACTAGAGGGGGAGTGGACAGCATGATGTTCACCGTTTCCCTTGTCATTCTTTCTCTGAGTCTAGGAGGATTACTATTTAAACTTGGGATCATCCCTGCATTATTAAATAAAGTGTCCTCTGTCATTCAATCGGGACGCAGGACTATTCTCTCAACTGCATTATCGGCTATTGGTATCAATCTTGTAGTCGGGGAGCAATACTTATCCATATTATTGACGGGCGAAGCATTTCAATCTCAATATAAGAAGTTGGGAATTCATCCAAAGACACTTTCCCGCACATTGGAAGATGCAGGTACAGTCGTAAACCCACTTGTCCCATGGAGCGTTTGCGGTATTTTCCTGACAGATGTATTGGGCGTTTCAACCATGGAATATTTACCGTTTGCGGTATTCTGCCTTATCTCACCAGTCATTACCATTCTATACGGGTTCACAGGCTGGACGATTGAAAGAGAAGAAACTGGAAACAATCCCGCCATTACGAATTGATATAGATCTTGAATAGAAAAGGACTGTCCGTTTGAATCAATCTCACCTCTAACAGGAAGTTGATTCACTTATAGGACAGTCCTTTTTTATGGAATTCAAATTTCGTATTAAAATACTGGCTGTAACAATAACTACCCGCAAAAATCATGGAAAAATGGAAAAGTGGGAGAGTAAATAGCAGCAAGGGGCTTTCCATGATCAGCACACCATCCTGTACCATGAAAAATTCAACGGTAAAAAGAAAAAGGACGCTCCATAAAGCAAATTTCCAATCACCATTTCTAAAGTAAATCAGGAGGCTGTAAAAGTAAGTGGTGAACCAGATATAAATGGCATTGCCTGCGATTAAATCCCTGACAGGGTTAGAAAAATGGTTCAATGGAATGATATACAGGTTCAAAAGGGAAGAAAGAACCCAGGCGAAAGATAGAGTGATGGTGGAGAGTGCAAAGAATAAGGTGATAAATTGGATATAATGATTTGAACGATCCCCTAGAAACCTCCACCACGACTTGGCCAGTAGGACAGAAATGATGAGGAAAAAGGATGTGTAATAGGATTCCCACCAATGATGTTCGTATAGGTCTGTGTGGATGAACCAGGTTTCAATTAGGAAAAATACGCTGATGATGATAAGAATACGGCTTATAGTCAGCCTGTACAAAACAATATATGTGATGGCAACTGGAACAGAAAATGCTTGAGAGCTAATGGACCCTAAAACACTATCATTGTAATTATTCGATAATATATGGGGATGATACGTATAGCTGTTGAATAGGACAAAAATGATGTATTCGAATACGTATGCCAACCCGGAAATAAATAGCCAAAATAAAATGATTTGAGCTGACAAATAACGGTTCTTAACCACCATAAAAGATAAAACGAAAATGCTGAAAAGACTAAGGAAAACAAAGGGAACCCAGTTCGCCATTATCATACTCCTTACATAACAGTATAAAAATAGTGTACACAGATGGGGTGGAATTATTTATGGCAAAGAAAATAAAAAGTTATTTTTTTCCTTAGACGCTTAAATATTGAAGGATCTTCCTGAAGAGACTATAGTTAACAGTAACTGCTTCCATAACATAATAAATTGGAATAGATAAAGAAAGGGGAGCACTCCATTGAAGATTAGTGATTTTTCCATACGCCGTCCTGTATTCACCATTATTACCATGCTGCTTATCCTTATCCTGGGAGGGGTGTCCCTTCTGAAGATACCCCTAAAACTCATTCCGGACCTCAATCCTCCAGTAGGGGTCGTAGTCACCAATTATCCTGGAGCGGGTCCTCAGGAAGTGATGGAAAAGGTAACGAAACCCCTGGAAGAAAGCTTATCAACCCTTCCCGGGATGAAAAACATTCAGTCGACTTCAAGGGAAGGTTCCAACTTCATCCTCTTGGAATTTACGTGGTCAACTTCCATCGATGATATAGAAAACGATGTCCTTCAAAGATTGGATCAGACTCCTCTCCCGGATGGAGCAGAAAATCCAAGATTTCTAAAATTTGACCCTGCCCAGTTTCCGATCATCCAATTCTCCTTGAGGGAAGAGGGGAACGAGAGTAATTTAAAGACATTATCAGAGAAATTGAAATTGGAACTTACGAGAGTCGAGGGTGTAGCTAACGTTAATGTCTCAGGGTCGTTAAAAGATGAAGTGGTTATTGAATTGAATCAGCAATCTCTCAAGGATCATCGTTTGAGTCAGGAGATGGTCGTTAATACCATTCGTGCAAACAATGTGACTGCTCCCGGTGATACGATTGATACAAATGGCCAAACCTTGACGACAAGGGTATTAAGCAAATTGCAGTCTGTGGATGAATTAAAGAAATTGGTTCTCCAAGTGAATCCTCAAACAGGTAAGAAAATCACGCTTTCAGATGTTGCAACCGTTGAAAAAAGACAACAGGATATGGATACGATCACGCGGGCTAATCAAGAGCCGGCCATATTGTTCAGTGTATTGCAACAATCCGACGCAAACACGGCTTCTGTATCTAAAGCATTTCAAAAAGAGCTCAATCGCCTCCTCAAGCAAGATCAATATCAATCGATTAAAGCGGATGTCTTATTCGATCAGGGTGATTATATCACCCAAGCTATCGGAAATATCGCTAATTCCCTCTTGATAGGCGGAGCTTTTGCGATGCTTGTACTCTTTCTGTTTTTAAAGAATGTAAGAAGTCCTCTCATTATCGGGGTAGCGATTCCTTACTCTGTCATCGTTACATTCGTTCTTATGTTCTTTGCCGATTTCGCATTAAATATCATGACACTCGGAGCACTTGCTCTTGGGATAGGGATGCTCGTGGATAATGCGATTGTCGTCATTGAGAATATCTACCGCCACCTGTCCCTTGGTAAAAGCGCAAGAGAAGCGGCTAGTATTGGGGCAAAAGAAGTAGGGGGAGCCATTACGGCCTCAACTCTTACGACGGTTGCTGTATTTCTGCCGGTTGTTTTCATCTCTGGATTACTCGGTGAACTATTCACCGAATTCGCCTTGACCATCTCATTTAGCTTGCTGGCTTCACTCGTTGTAGCCTTAACGGTTATTCCGATGCTGGCTAGCAGATTATTGAAAAAACCTAAAGGAAACCTGGAAGCAAAACGAAGACGGTCTAAAAGTAGAAAGAATTTCGCTCGCTCTGTAAAGTGGGCGCTACGTCACAGGTTCATCGTGTTGTTTATCACACTCATTACTCTAGTGGCAGGTGGTCTGGGACTTACGACAGTAGGAACTCAGTTTTTGCCGCCTACTGATGAAGGATTTTTCAACATGAGGGTCGAACTGGGAAATGGTGCATCTGTTGACGAGACCAACAAAGTGGTAAAAGCAATTGAAAAAGAATTAAAGAAGGAAAAAGATGTTGATGTATTTGTCAGTCTTGTCGGGACGACCCAGGAGGAATCTTTCAGGGGAAGTACGAAAGGGAATATTGCAGAGGTTTATGTGAAAATGAAGCCTTTAGAGGAGAGGAATAGGTCGATTTTTAATTTTGCGGATGAAGTGAAGCCTAAAGTGGAAAAGGCAGCACAAAAAGTTAATAAATCAGCTGACGTTTCATTTAATCTACAATCCACTTCAGGTTCAAGTCCTCAAACCTTAACGTTTAATTTAAGGGATACGGATCAGAATCGTTTGGATAAAGCAGTGAATAAATTATTCTCTTCATTGAAAGAGATGAAGGATGTTTCCGAAGTTTCGACAGATCAGATGGAAACGGTAAAAGAGGTTCAAATGAAGGTGAATCGAGAGGAAGCTCTTCGACAGGGATTGGCCCCAGCTCAGATCGGGACCCTCGTTCAGGATGTCACACGGGGGGTGCTGACAACTCAGATGGTCACGGAAGATTCCGATGTCATCAATGTACTTGTACAATATGACCGGAATATCACGGAGAATCTTGATTCATTAAAAAAGCTCCTCATTCCAAATGGTCAGGGAAAGTACATTCAGTTGAATTCCGTCGTAGACTTTTCGATTGAAGATGGACCTGTCAGCATTCAGAGGATCGATCAGCAGCATGCCGTACAATTTACACTGAAGTATACATCTGAAACCAATCTTGGTGCGATTTCCAAGGCAGTTGATGAAAAGATCGAATCTTTGGATCTACCGAACGAAACCCTTGTTTCTTTCAGTGGAGATCGGGAGCTACTAGAGGACTCCATTGACGACATGGCACTTGCACTTGGACTGGCCATCGTTCTAGTATACATGGTGATGGCTGCACAATTTGAATCATTTAAGTATCCGTTTGTCATCATGTTCACCGTACCGCTCATGGTCATAGGAGTAGCTATCGCTCTTAGCATTACGCAGACACCTATCAGTATTTCAGCCATCATTGGAGTGATTGTTCTCGCGGGAATTGTTGTCAATAATGCGATCGTCATCGTCGATTATATCAATCAGCGTAAAGAATCCGGGACCAATAGCTTTGACAGTATCGTGGAAGCTGTGCAGGACCGCGCAAGACCGATCTTCATGACGGCCTTAACGACTATTCTAGGTTTATTACCTCTCGCTCTTGGTATAGGAGAAGGTACAGAAATCAATCAACCGATGGGGATTGCCGTCATTGGTGGACTCATCAGTTCTACATTATTAACGATATACGTCATCCCGATTGTATATAGCTTCTTTGACAAAGAGACGAGAAGAATGAAGAAGCATAGAGGAACATATCAATATAAAGAATAAAACACACAACCAGAGTTAACCCGAATGCTAAGCAACGCTTCAAAGAAAATGAGGCGACTTAGTAGGGTTAACTCTTTTTTTAGAAAAATAACCTGAGGGAGAGGTCAGCCAAATGAACAAAGGGGTATATTTTATCACGGGATTTCCAGGGTTTCTAAGTTTAAATATTGTAGAGGAACTGCTTAGACAGGAGAAGGTTTTAAAAGTGTACTTACTCCATCTGAACTCAATGACCAAGCAAGCAGAAGAAGGTATACAGAAACTAAGGTCATTATCCCAAGGTGAACTGATCCTTGTGGAAGGTGACATTACAAAACGGGATCTCGGTATGTCTGCAGATAATCTCTCAAGGGTGCGCAATGAAGTCGAATATGTCTGGCATTTAGCAGCCCTGTATGATCTTGCCGTTCCTAAAGAGCTCGCCCTAAAAGTCAATGTAGAAGGAACTCGCCAAGTGAACGATTTCTGTCAAACCCTTTACCTTTTAAAGAGATATGTGTACTTTTCCACCGCATTTGTCGCTGGATCTCGTGAAGGTGAAATAATGGAAAATGAATTGATCTATCCAGTACGATTTCATAACTACTATGAACAGACGAAATATGAGGCAGAGGTTCTTGTGGAGAATGTAAAGGACAAGCTGCCGGTCAGCATCATTCGTCCGGGAATTGTGAAAGGAAATTCGAAGACAGGAGAGACCATTAAATTTGATGGACCATACTTCATCATGAATATGTTTAAACGATTATCCTTTCTCCCATGGATACCCTATCTGGGTGAAGGCAGATCCCATATAAATATTGTCCCTGTCGAATACGTTGTAAGGGCATCCATCTACCTTGGTCATGAAGAAATAGGCAAGGGAAAGACATATCACCTTACAGATCCGGAACCTCTCATGGTAAAGGAAGTGTATGAGAAGATCTTATGGCAAATGCTGAAAAAGAAGCCGAGAGGAAATATTCCGCTGTCCCTTACTAATTGGGCACTTCGCATTCGTTCCATACGTCGGTTCTTAGGGGTTGAAAGAGAAGCATTGGATTATTTCACACTTCAAGGGAGATTCGATTGTCAAACGGCCCAACAGGATTTAGAAGGCTCATCGATTCAATGTCCAACCTTTGACAGTCAAATCGAAAATATGGTGGCCTTCTACCTTCAGCATTCTTCCAATGAGCATTTACATGTGAAAATTAATTAATATTAAATGTTGGATGGATACATTCAATCAGGGAGCCGTAAT
Source organism: Rossellomorea aquimaris (assembly GCF_020172085.1). Lineage (GTDB taxonomy): Bacteria > Bacillota > Bacilli > Bacillales > Bacillaceae_B > Rossellomorea > Rossellomorea aquimaris_E. The sequence continues at coordinate 96,936 of NZ_JAIVAT010000005.1, read as the reverse complement.
AATTGGGAGAGATATGGTAAAAATAAGAGGAGAAGCATCATTAGGAGGAATCTCAAGATGTCACTTTCCCTGAAGCAACATCCAGACAGATACATACACATCCATAACTCAAAGCGCTATGCTGGGGACCTATGTCACCAATTATTCAGTTCCAAGGGATGCACATGAAAGCATCCATAACCAAATTAGAAGGAATCCTTTGGAGTATCGCCCTGCCGGGTTTTCCTCAATTGCTTGTCGGTTTGTGGTTTAAGGGAGCGCTGTTCGTCATACTTGAGATCATCATCAATGTTCAAAGTCATTTCAATCTGGGAATCATGTATAGCTTTTTGGGGGATACACATAAAGCAGCCAGTGTCATTGATTATCAATGGTTGATGTTTTATCCTTGTTTATATATGTTTGCTATGTGGGATGCTTATAAGCTTGCTGATGGAGAAGAGGCAAGGTACAGCTTTTTGCCTTTTGTTATGTCTGCCTATATGGTGACAGTGGGCCTTATGTATTCACCAAAGGTTTATCTATTCGGAAAATTTATCGGTCCGATTTTTTTACCCATACTATTCGTGATTCCCGGAGTCATCCTGGGGTTTATGTTTCGTTCCATCCTGATCCGCTTTAAATAAATCTTATATCTTTACGAAAACTTCTTTATGAGTTAGAATACATGTATACAAATTAACGTTTTCTACCTGTCAAAGGGGAGTAGCTATAGGTTTTATACCTAAACAAAGTCGTCAATTCATGGAGTATTCCATCGGCTTTGTTGGCATATCCGTATGCTAAGCAAGACCTTTGCCTTATTTAGGCAAGGGTCTTTTTATTTTATAAAATTCCTTGCCTATTGGAAAACTAACTATGTGAATAGGGAGGGACTAAAGGTATGGATGCTTCAATGTTATTGGAATATGGATGGGTCCTGCTGATATTGGTAGGTCTTGAAGGGATTTTAGCTGCGGATAATGCGGTTGTTATGGCTGTCATGGTCAAACATCTTCCTGTGGAACAAAGAAAAAAAGCACTTTTTTATGGTCTTTTAGGGGCATTTGTATTCAGGTTCGCGGCACTATTCCTCATTTCTTTCTTAGTCAATGTGTGGCAGGTACAGGCAATCGGGGCCATCTACTTATTCTACGTGGCCATTCACCATTTCGTTAAAAAGAGAAAAGATACTGGGGCAGTAGAGGCAGAACCATCAAAGGGATCGGGATTTTGGACTACGGTACTTAAGGTAGAGCTTGCTGATATCGCATTTGCGGTTGACTCGATGCTGGCGGCAGTTGCCTTAGCCGTCACTCTTAAACCGACAGGCTGGTTTGATGTAGGGGGAATAGATGGAGGACAGTTTATTGTCATGTTCCTCGGCGGCATCATTGGTTTAGTGATTATGCGATTTGCAGCGACATGGTTTGTTAAATTGCTGGAGAAATACCCTACTTTAGAATCAGCAGCCTTCTTAATTGTTGGCTGGGTTGGAGTGAAGCTTGCGGTATTTACCCTTGCCCATCCTGATGTAGCCATACTGGATCATCATTTCCCAGAATCTAAAGCATGGAAGCTTGTATTCTGGAGTGTCCTGATCCTGCTTTCTGTAGGAGGATATTTATTATCCAGAAAAAAAGCAAAACAGACAGAAGAAGAAGTAGAAGCCAAAGCAGAATAAACTTTATCAAAAGCTAACGTGTCACATTCACGTTAGCTTTTTTTTTTTTGAGAAGTTAAAAGCCTTTAAACAAAGGATTCCGTAGTGAATTTCTCTACTTACTCGCACTTCTTTAAAAATCATTTTCAATTTTTATTGTGAGAAACCCCCTCAAAAAAAATCTTCAATACGTAACTCCTTTAATAAGGCGATCGATCGGCCAAATACTAATAACTCAAGAGGTGTACATATGAATAAACAATCTAAAATCATGAAATCATCATTAGCTGTTATTGTAGCAAGTTCCATTACCTTTCCAAGTACATTCGCGTTTGCAAACTCGAACGACGAAAACTTCGATACAATCAAAATGGAACAAGAGAACTCAACATCTAATACAAACGTTGCTGTGAACGACGATGCTATGTTGAATTCAGCAAAGAATGAAATCGAAAAACTGGAAGAATCTACTGAGACGCCTTCCTTACTACCTGGTGACTTTTTCTATTTTGCGAAGTTGGCTATTGAAAAGATTCAGCTCGCCTTTACAATGGATGATGCGAAAGAAGCAAAATTATTAGCTGGTTACGCTGCAGAAAGATTGGCAGAAGTAGAAGCCCTATTTAAAGATGGTAAACAAGAAGATGCCATCGAAGCCTTGAATAACGCAATTGAGTTAATTCAACAATCTGAAGATCAGTGGTCTGACGATGAAAGTGAAAAAGATTCAACGGAGGAAGGAAACGGAGAAACTGATTCTGATAAATCCGACGTGGAAGATGGTTCAGAAAATGCAACTGATGAAGATTCTGTAAAAGAAGAAAAATCAGATGATAGTGAGACAAAAGAGCAAACAGAGGAAAAATCAGACGATAGTGAGACAAAAGAGCAAACAGAAGAGAAATCAGATGATATGAGTGACATGGAAGAAATGATGGCTCAAAACATCCTATCTCTTAAAGCGAATTTAGAAAAAGTACAAAACCCTAAAGCTAAAGCGGCTCTACAGAAGAATATCGAAAAGAGCTATAAGAAATTAGCTGAAAAACTAGCAAAGATAGAAGAAAAAGCAGCGAAAAAGGCTGAAGCTAAAGAAGAGGCTGAATCTGAAGAAAAGACAGAAGCTGAAGAAACAACAGTGGAAAACTCTGAACCAGCAGAAGTTGAAACAGAAGAAACAGTAGAACAAAGTACTGAAACGACAATTGATGAAACGGAAAAACAAGAAGAAACAGTAAAAGTCACTCCACGTGTAGAGAAAAAAGAAGCGAAAAACGAATGGAAAACTCAACATAAAGAAGCAAAACAAGAAGCAAGAAAAGAACGAAAAGAAGAGAAAACAGAAGCAAAAGAATACCGTCATGAGCAAAAAGAAGAAAAGAAACATCATCAAGAATCAGCTGAAAAACATCAGCACGGTGAAAAAGGGCAAGAACACGGTAAGGGTCACCATAAAGAATAATCATCCATGATCTCATGGTAGAGGCTGAACGTTATTGTCATATCAGTCAGAAGAGGGTTGTCATTCAGCCCTTTTCTCCCTAATATCCTTTTACATTCAATATCTTATGAGTATAATAGTGTGCAGGATGGGGTGAGGCTGATGCTAAATGTAGTACTATTTCTACTCGCAAAACAAAAGAAAAAGCAAACGTTGGAAGAGATAGCGATTCATATACAAAATGGGGATCAACAATTATTGAACGAAGTACTTGAAGACTATAAACCATTTATTAAGAAAACGGTATCTTCCGTTTGTAAAAGGTTTATTTATGAAAGTGACGATGAATTCAGCATTGGTCTGATTGCCTTTCATGATGCTATCTTAAAGTATAACCAACAACGTGGCGCCTCTATCATTAGTTTTTCCGAAGTGATCATTAAACGGAAAGTGATCGATTATATCAGGAAAAATGGAAGGTATCAGGATGTTAGCATTGATATGAGTTTGGGTGATGAGGGTGAAGAATCTTCCAATTTGACGATTGATCAAATTGTATCTGTGGAGGAGTTCGAAAAGCAGGAGGAAGCGAATAAGAGGCGTGAAGAGATTCTGTCTTTCCAAGAACAACTGGCACACTTCAAGCTATCCTTTCATGAGCTTGTCGAACAATCCCCTAAGCATGAAGATGCGAGATTGAATGCCATTGAAATCGCCAACAAGGTGGTAAGCTCAAAGGAAATATTGGATTATCTTATAGAAAAAAAGCGGTTACCAATCAAAAAATTAGAGAAGCAGGTAAACGTCAGCAGAAAAACCATTGAGAGAAACAGGAAATATATTATTGCTATTTCACTGATCCTTATTGGGGATTATATTTATTTACGGGATTATTTAAAAGGGCGGTTAGAGATATGAAACAAGGGATCATTATGGAAATCAAACGGGATATCCTGATTATGATGACACCAGAAGGGGAGTTTCTCAAAGGAAGAAAACAACCCGATCAACAGTATTCTATAGGGGAAGAGATACCATTCTTTCCGCTGCATAAAGAATCCTCAGATTCTAAACCAGTCCTCAAATGGAATTGGAAAATATCGACTTCATTGCTCACAGTCCTGGTTCTCATCATTGCCGTGCTTTCAAGTGCGATGATCCAAAACAATCGGGCTTATGCCTATGTATCGGTCGACATCAATCCCAGTATGGAATTAACTTTGAACAAAGGGCAGGAGGTAATCGAAATCAAGCCATTCAATGATGATGCCAAAGTCCTTATAAAAGAACTTCCTCATTGGGAGAATGAAGATGTGGGAAAAGTGACAAAGGAAATCCTTCTGTTAAGTGAAAGACTTGGGTATCTAAAGAATAAACAAGATGTTTTGATCACTTCCTCGTTCCTTGATGATACCGATCGCAATAAAGAGAATGAATTACTGGATGAGCTAAATGAGTTTGTCGAGGGTTACAGTTCCGATCATCACACAAACATCATCGTAAAGGAAACTTCCAAAGCATTTAGGGAAGAAGCAGCAGAGAAGGGCATGACTGCTGGTTCCCTCATTCGAGAATCTGAAAAAAATACCTATCGCACTATCGAACCTGTTAAAAATGAGAATTCGGGTATCAAAAAAGAGATAGAAAAGCAAGAGTCGAATACGGAAGATAAAAACTCCCATGAAGAGAACCAAAAGGTGACACCATCAGTAAATGATAAGAATCAAAGCACAGGTAAACCCGAGGGTCTCCATAATGATGCTCATACTAAACGTGAAAATCCTCAACCTGGTAAGAATGATGAAAAAGAAAAACCTGATAAGCAAGAATACAGGGATCATTCTCAAAGTCATAAAGAAAACAGAGGACACCATCAATCAAATCATGATGACAAGGATTATTCACATAGTAAAGAGAATCAGGATCATAGCAAGCATGATGAAAATGAAAACAGAAAAGAAGAAAAGAAAGAAGATCATGAGGAAAGAAAAAATAATCGAAAAGATTAATGATCCTGTCAAAGACTCATTCTAGGAATGGGTCTTTGTTATTGCATGAAAAGGGTAGCTGGTATATTCCAGCTACCCTGATGCCATATTATTTAGTTTGTTGTCCAGTTAGTTGAGACTGAGCTTGTTTAACGAGGCGTTTTGTGATTTCTCCACCAACTGATCCATTAGAGCGTGCTACTGTATCAGATCCAAGCGTCACACCAAATTCCTGAGCGATTTCATATTTCACTTGATCAAGGTATTGTTCAACACCTGGAACAAGTAACTTATTTGAACTTCTAGCCATGGTCGGTTTCCTCCTCACCAGTATATTTGAAACAATGAATGTTTCAGTAGTCATATTATTTGTATTACCTAAGGCGAACATGAATGGTAATATTTCGCCGAAATTGTATTGTTTGCATAGATATGATAAATCATACTAGTGATTGGTTTAATCGGCTATGAATAAAGGAAGAATAAACATGAAAGAAAATATTCAATTTTCCTTTCATTCTTCAGCTATATTCTTTAAGATAGAAAAGGAAATAACGTTGAAAGGGAAATACATATATGTGGTATAAGCTTAGATACAATCTAAATAAATTAACACCTGCACAAGTCATCGTCACGTATTACTTTCTTGCCGTGACGATTGCGACGATCCTGCTCAGTCTTCCCTTAGCTCATAAATCAGGGGCAGAGTGGAATTTCTTAGATGCGATCTTTACAGCTGTCAGTGCTGTAAGTGTAACAGGGCTCACCGTTGTGAGCACAGTAGATACATTCAATACGACAGGTATCTTCATCTTAATGTTTGTGCTTCAATTTGGCGGGATTGGAATCATGACACTTGGTACGTTCTTCTGGTTGATCGTGGGAAAAAAGATTGGATTGAAAGAACGACGACTGATTATGACCGATCAGAATCAAACGAGCCTTGCAGGATTGGTCAGTCTGTTAAAGCAGATATTACTTTTGATCATCTTTATCGAAATGGTAGGGGCGTTTATTTTGGGTGTCTATTTCTTAGGTTATTATCCAACCTGGCAGGAAGCCTTTTTACAAGGATTATTTGCCTCAGTGAGTGCAACAACAAATGCCGGATTTGATATTACAGGACAGTCCCTCATTCCTTATGCGAATGACTATTTCGTTCAATTCATCAACATCATTTTATTAACGTTGGGTGCAATTGGATTTCCTGTTCTGATAGAGACCAAAGATTATTTAATGAGTAAACAACGAAATAGGCATCACTTTTCTTTATATTCTAAGATCACTACCGTTACATTTTTTGGGTTGATGCTGTTTGGGGCATTAGTCATTTTTATCTTTGAATATAACCGCTTTTTTAACGGTATGGAGTGGCATGAAGCATTCTTTTATGCATTCTTCCAATCAGCCACGACCAGAAATGGTGGACTTGCTACGATGAACGTGGCCGAGTTCTCATCTCCCACTTTGTTGGTCATGAGTGCCCTTATGTTCATAGGGGCTTCACCCAGCTCTGTTGGTGGCGGAATCAGGACTACAACTTTTGCCCTTAATATCTTATTTTTGTTTCATTTCGCAAAGGGAAATCAGACAATCAAAATTTTCAAGAGAGAAATTCATCAACAAGATGTTATTAAATCCCTCGTCGTGACGATGATGGCGATTTTTATCTGCTTCTTATCTGTGATCATCCTGACATTCACTGAGGATCATTCCATTATGGAGATTGTCTTTGAAGTGGCGTCAGCATTTGGAACGACGGGATTATCCATGGGAATCACCTCAGAATTATCATCTGTTGGAAAATGTGTCATCATAGCGTTAATGTTTATCGGTCGGGTGGGAATACTCTCATTCCTCTTTATGATAGGTGGAAAAGAGAAGACAGCGAAATACCATTACCCAAAAGAGCGGGTCATTATAGGGTAATGAACTCCTTTTTAAAACGATGCTTCAAGGAGCATCGTTTTTTGTGTCTTAGATGCGCTACTTTATTTCAATGCCGAATACGGTACGTCAAAGTAAAGGAAAAGGAATAGGATGATGGGAAAAGAGATGAGCCAACCTAAAATCGGGTTTTTATGGTGTACAATCAGTACTGTGAACATCATAAGATTAAAGAGAATATCCCAACTGAAACCCCACCCGTGATGGTATGTCATCATTCCCAGGACATGGGAAAGACCTTCTGTCACTCCATAAATTCCTGTCCACAGTATAATCCAGCATAGCTTCAAGAAATTTGAATTGGGAAGCCTGCCAATAAAAATGGCGATAGTCACCGTATACTGAATGACCATTTTACTCAATGAAATAATGGTGTGATTCAAATAAAGGGAATCGTCAATCGGAGTGACAGTGCGGAATTCCCACATGGAGTAATCATACAGAAGAAACTGGGAGAGTAAATCCCCAATAATAAAAAATAATAATGTGGGATAATAGCTTAAGAAATCTTTCCAATTGCCAAATCTCCATCCTAAAATAGCGTAAGCCAGCAAAAAAATTAGTATCATGTCATATCCTCATTCGACCCTTTTCCCTTAGTTTCCGGATTAACCATTGATTTATTCAACTTTTTTCATTGAACGGAAGGAATGCCTGTATTTAGAAGAATGGAATAAGGACAAAGGGGAAAAATAAGGTCAACAAAGGAGATGAGCCATTTTGAAAAGAAAAGCACAGTATAATGCAGCAGAAAAAAACAATCAAACTCCACTTAAAAATAAGCAGGAGACCGAATTCTCAGCTGAATTCACTCAAGGGGAAGATCCGGCAAAAGGAAAGAATCGAAATTCTTCAAGAGGGAAAAAGGGAAGAAGCTGATGAAAGATAAAAAGCAGTCTTTCCGGGAAGAATTTGGTCAGGAATTTGGCGACGTTAACGCAGCCAAGATTATTGAAGTGACACAAAAACAATCCAAAACACAAGAAACAAAGAAAAAATGTTAAGCGATTCGCTTAACATTTTTTCTTTGTTATCACTAAACAAGTTCGCGATCAAATTCAAATACAGTCGATTGACCGGTAGAGGGCTCAAAGTAGGCCAGTACGTACTGGTCCTGACCTGATTTGGATTGAATCGTTTCCAACAAGGTGTGTTTATACAACTCTTTTTCATTGAGCTTTAAATGTTCAAATGCTTCCCCTGCTATAGAAGGTTCTGCCAATAGGGTTTGATAGATATTTGAACGATCTTCCTTTGTAAGTTCATGAGTCCACCACGGTTTTCTTGGTTTATACTTCTGATTCTCTAAATAATCCAGCTTCATGAGACCTTCAATGATTGAAATAGGAAAGTTTGTCTCAGTGGATAGGAACTCATGGAGGCGTCTGAATAAATCTTCTAATTGATGACCTATTCGTGACCACCCCTTATTCTCCCAATAGGAACCGAATTGCTGGAAGAAATCGAATGGTGTTTCAAAACAATTGGTCACCAAATATTCAATCGTACGATCCATGCGATGGTCGTTCCAATATTTTTCCAAAACGTCCTCAACCTGCTTGATCCTCACAATGTCGTCGAAAGACAATACATTATTACCCAAGATCTCGTAAGGAGAATGGTCCATATACGTATACTGATGATCATTGGCGCGAATTCTTAATCCTGTTCCCCGAAGCATCTTTAAGAACCCTAATTGAAGCTCTTCTGGTCTCAATTCGAATACGTCATTGAATGTTTTGCGGAATGAATGATAATCCTCTTCGGGCAGACCTGCAATCAAATCGAGATGCTGATCAATTTTTCCACCGTCTTTCACCATGGTGACGGTTCTTGTCAGTTTATTGTAATTTTGTTTCCGCATGACAAGGTCATTTGTTTCATCATTGGTTGATTGAATACCGATTTCAAAACGGAATAACCCTCTAGGAGCATGTTCGTTAAGGAATTCAATCACTTCAGGCCGCATGATATCCGCGGTGATTTCAAACTGGAATACGGTACCCGGCAGGTGCTCGTCAATGAGAAATTGAAACATTTCCATCGCGTAGCTCCTGCTGATATTAAAGGTGCGATCCACAAATTTAATGGTTTTCGCTCCATGTTTCATCAGGAATCGAATATCTTCCTTGACCTTCTCACGGTCAAAGTAGCGAACACCTACTTCAATAGAAGAAAGGCAGAACTGACATCGGAAAGGGCAACCCCTGCTTGTTTCGATATACGTCACCCTCTTACCGAGCTGAGAAAGATCTTCCTGAAATCGGAAAGGTGAAGGAACTTCCCGAAGGTCTATCTTATTTTGTTGAGGCTTGATGACAGGTTTACCATCTTCTAAATAAGCCACACCGAATACCTTTGACCAATCTTTTTCACCGTGAAGCTGATCTAATAACTGCTTGAAGGACTCTTCGCCTTCACCAATGATGATAAAATCAACCTCATCAAGACGCTCAAGCCAATACGGAACATCATACGTCACTTCTGGCCCTCCTAGGATGATGGTAACCTCTGGCATGATTTTCCGAAGGATTTTGATGACTTTGATTGTCTCTTCGATATTCCAGATGTAGCAGCTGAAGCCGATGATGTCAGGCTTCTTTGAGAATAAGTCAGTTGCGATATTAAGCGTTGGATCCTTGATGGTGTACTCCGAGAGCTCGATTTCATATTCGGGCTCTGCATAAGCCTTTAAACAGCGAATGGCTAAATTCGTGTGAATATATTTTGCATTTAACGTACTTAAAACGACTTTCTTCATTTATAATCTCCTTTATTCTAAATCAACCCGGCGAGAGAACAGCCAGACGAATGATTGGTGCTATTTTACATATGAAATAAGATGTTCGTACATCATACTGATTATCATTTTATCTAAGCTTGCGATAAAGCTCAATGTTTGTCTAAAACGAATTTAAATTTATTGTAACTATTAGAAGGAATTTTAGGAAAAGGTGCGAATAATATAGGTAATATAAGTTTTTTGAAAATTGTGTTGAATCCCAGTTCGCATTCTAATCTAAAAGGAATAGTTAACAAGAAAAGGGACTGGCCCATGGTTACAATTGGGTCAGCCCTTTCTAGTGAGGTTTATCTTGTTTTCATTTCTCTTTTTGAAAGAAGTTTCTGCAATTTTGTAGATTTAAACTCAATGATCGGTTGTGTGATGCTTGTAAAGAATTTCGTTGAAAAAATCATCGTCAGAACAAAAGAAACACCTAATAACAGTAATAAACTAGTAGTCGGGTCGATTATGTCCTTAAGCTGGCTTTCACGGAATAATCGGATGAGAAAACCATGAAGCAAGTAAACATATAAAGTGTTTTTCCCCCATTTAGTGAAAAACTGTCTCTTTGTCGGCACAAAAGTAAAAAAGCTGAAGATCATGACGACGTTCAATAAGTAAACTGCTGCCCTGACTGCCATACTGATGGCGCTATTCCATGCAAAATCTCCATAAGGCTTAGAGCCGAGTAACCATTTGTCTGAAAATTCCGGGATGAAATACATTCCAAGAAATACGATTACAAATAATGAACCTGCCACTAAACGCGCTTTATTCGTTTTAAAATATTCAAAATGCTCCTTTTCCATGTAGTAACCCATCAAGAAGATCGGGAAAAACACGAATGTCCTGGATAAGCTTAAATAATTCGAAATGACATCTGCAAATCCAACAATCAGTCCAATGGAGAAGGCCACTGTAAGTCCGGTTACCGGTTTAAACTTAAACCACTTGATGAATGCATAGAGCAGTGCGTTCCAACAAAAAAGGCTGATGAGGAACCACAATGACCAGTGTGGATTAAGAGGATCCACCTCGAATGTTGATTCTTGATAAAGAAAATGATAATACACCGTGTAGATCAATTGAAACACAATGTAAGGAAGTATCAATTTTTTAGCAAGTTTTTGAATATATCCCTTTTTATAGAAACCTTTTGCAAAAAATCCTGCTACAAGAATGAAAGCAGGCATGTGGAAGGTGTAAATCGTTTTATACAAAGAAAGGATAAAGGGATCACTTTCAATATAGGACCGGATAACATGTCCGAATACCACTAAAAAGATCAAAATGAATTTGGCATTATCGAAGTAATAATCACGCTGTTTCATATCTTCACCATCTTTTAAAAAGTTTAATCCTCATTCATTCTTACCCTAGGATACAATGAGCAAAACATGAATTTCACTGTTAATTATCACCAAAAGTATGGGAAGCTATGCGATTTCTAGCTGACTTAAGCCAATGGTCGTCTTTTAAAAAAGTAGGGGGATGAGGAAATGACTAATAGTAGTAAATTGAAGAGAGAGCAAAAAGAGGGACAATGTCATCCCGTTGATAGGGAAATTTGCTTAGCTTCACCCATGCCGATGCTAGTGATCAATCATGAGTTAATCATCGTTTATGCCAACCCCGAGGCATATGAAACCCTTCAATTAAATGATGAGGATGTAGTAGGGAAGCTGTTTAGCCTCTTTTTCTCTTCAGTACCTGCTCCTATTGTGGCCCATTATAAAGAAGTCATGGAAACAGGCAAAACTCTTGAAGATGAAACTCTGATGAACGTCAGTGAGAAGAAAATCATTCATGTCGAGCTATTGTTAAAAAAATCGACCATTTCTCCTAATGCTTATCTATATTTTAAGGATGTTACAGAATTGAAGGAGAAAGAACGCAAGGATCATTTGAATGTACACCTATTATCAAATATCTTCCAGAATGCATCAGAGGGAATCGTCTTATTCGATATCCATGGGAATATCAATGATGTAAATCATGCATTCAGTTTACAAGTGGGACTTGATAAGGAAGAGATCACAAGCAGGAATATCAGCTCTTTCATTCCTGAGAATGCCCACTATAAAATCGACAAAATCAAAGAATTGATCTCTCAAAACAAAAAAGCCCGCGGTGAAATTCCTATCAAGAAATCACAAAGCATGTCAATCGTGGAATTCACCACAAGCCCTTATGTCCATCACAAGCTCCATATGGCCATTCTTAGAGATGTAACTGAAAAGAGGCAGATGGAGATTCAGCTTAAGCGAAATGAAGAATTGTTCAAAGGGTTATTTGAGGAAGCGATCGATGCCATTGTCCTGTGGGATCAAGACGGAAGGGTCCTTAAAGCGAACTCTTCAGCTCTGAAAATATTCGAGTGTACGCTTTCTGAACTCCTATCCAAAAAAATCAGGGACTTCGTTTATCCTTTGGAAAGTCAAAAGTTTGATCTGGTCATGGAACAACTAAACAGAAGCGGAGCTGTAAGGGATGAAGTATTATTTCTCATGCCGAACAATCAGCTGAAGCATTTAGAATTCACTTCAAAACTTCATTCTGTTGATGGATATAATATGACCATTTTCCGAAATGTCAGTGAACGATACCAAATGGAGAAAGAATTGCGTGAGAGTGAAGAGAGATTCAGGAAGATTTTCGAAGGATCATTAGACGGATTGCTACTGACCAATCATAATTATGTTGTCGTAGATGCAAATCCCGAAGTGAGCAAAATCATTAATATGGAAAAAGATCAGCTTATAGGAAAAGATGTAAGGGAAATATTGAATATAGAGCCCGGTGAAGAAACGTATGATGAATATTTACAGCAGTTGAAAGAGGAAGGTCAGGCAACCTTTTTAAAGACGTTAACAACTTACAGGGATAGAGTTCAATATGTAGAGCTATCATCAAAATATAATTTACTTTCCAACTTGAATTTAACCATCATTCGCGATATTACGGATCAAATCGAAATGCAGGAACAATTAAGAAAATCAGACACGTTAAGTGTTGTAGGTGAGCTTGCTGCAGGGATTGCCCACGAGATCAGAAATCCGATGACTGCACTGAAAGGGTTCATTCAACTGCTTGAAAACAGTGTCGGTAAAGATCATGAAATGTATTTTAATGTGATCACTTCTGAATTTCAGCGAATTGAATCGATCATTACGGAGTTTCTTGTCCTGGCAAAGCCACAGGCAATCCAATATCAAGAAACGAATTTAATTAAAATTATGAAAGATACAGTAGATTTACTGAGTGCCCAGGCAGTCATGCATAATGTTCAATATGAAGAAAGCTATCAGGATGACCTTCCCGCTATCGTAGCTGAACCCAATCAGCTAAAACAGGTATTCATCAATGTCATCAAGAATGCGATTGAAGTCATGACTGATGGAGGCGTGATTTCCATCAACATACATGAGACAGGGGATGAAATGATTCATATCGAGATTAAAGACCAGGGAGGCGGAATCTCAAAGGATAAAATCAAGAAGCTGGGTGAACCCTTTTATACAACTAAAGAGAGAGGGACTGGACTTGGCCTGATGGTTAGCTTTAAAATTATCAAAGAGCATAAGGGAAGTGTTCGGGTTGAAAGTAAAGTAGGAGAAGGAACCACCTTCCATATTTATCTTCCTAAATCATAAAGGAGTTCTACAAAATGTCCATTCATACAATTACGGTAGAGAGTCCCATTGGAAATCTAAAGCTATCAGCGGATCATATTCATTTGCTGTCTGTACAGTTTGTTGATGAAAGAGTGACGAGCGAAACGGATCATCCCATTTTAATGAAGGCGAAAGAGCAGCTTGACGAATTTTTTAATGGGGAGAGGAGAGAATTCGATCTTCCTCTTAAATTAGATGGTACAGCTTTTCAAATAGAAGTATGGAATGCTCTTCTGGAAATTCCATATGGGCAAACATGGTCCTATCAAGATCTAGCACATGCCATTCAACGGCCGAAAGCAGTGCGAGCAGTAGGGCAGGCAAATAAAGCCAACCGCTTTCCCGTTATCATCCCCTGTCACCGGGTCATAGGGAAAAATAAAACGCTGACAGGTTATGCAGGTAAACAAGTCGACAAGAAAGAAACCTTATTGTCATTAGAAAGATAAGATCGATCAGGCAGTTTCCTAAAGGAGACTGCCTGTTTTATTTCTATTACCTATGAAAATTACGCTTTCAACAGTTTACTGACAAAGAATTCTGAAAAATACTTGATTTACCATTCTATTTAGACTATTATCTAATTAGATGAGGATCGAAGTGGAAAGGGTGGAATTGATTGCAACTAAGTAAGCAGGTAGCATTTCATAAAACGATGGGAGATCCGACACGTATCAAAGTGATGTATTTACTTGCAGATGGAAGATTGCACGTTGGTGCCATTGCCGGGAAGCTGGGACTCACTGCGCCCACCATCTCCCATCATCTGACAAAATTGAAAGAATGCAATCTAGTGTATTCACGACGGGAGAAAAACACGGTTTACTACTATTTGAATAGAAAAGTATTACAACATCACGGACAGGTGATCAGCCATTTTGCTCATGAAGAGAAAGGGGAAAGAGAGTTGTCGGAAAAATTAATGAAAGAAAAGCAGAAAGTGAAAAATAATTTTCTCGAAAAAAGTGGACGTATCAAGAATATTCCATCTCAACAAAAGAAAAAATTATTCATTCTTGAACATATGGTGGAAGGATTAAAAGTGGGAGAAAAATATAAGGAAAAAGACTTGAATGAATATATTCAACAATACCATGATGATTTTGCCACCATAAGGAGGGAATTCATCATTCACCAGTTCATGTATAGGGAGAATGGCATTTATGAGGTGAATCCAAAGGAGATGTGGGGATCGACAAAATTAAGTTGATTGATAGAGAAAAGAGGAGGGGAAAATCCTTCTCTTTTCTTCGTTATTTACCATTTAAGATTTGTTGAATGCTTTTCTCAAAGTTTTGAAATAGCACACCCTTTTCAGTGATGATGCCAGTAATCAATTCATGAGGAGTCACATCAAAAGCCGGGTTATAAACCGGAATGTCATCTGGAGCGATTAAAGAACCGGATATCTTCGTGATTTCCTCAGGTGACCTTTCTTCTATCGGTATATCCTCCCCGGTTCTGGAGTTTAAATCGAATGTGGATGATGGGGCAGCCACGTAAAATGGAATCTTGTAATGGTTGCACACGATTGCAAGCATAGACGTCCCTATTTTATTCGCTGTATCCCCATTCAATGATATTCGGTCTGCACCGACAATCACCGCCTCGATTCCTTTCTCCTTTATGGTATGGGCAGCCATACTGTCTGTTATCAGAGTCACATCCACCCCTGATTGCTGGAGCTCCCATGCGGTGAGGCGTGCACCTTGAAGCACTGGGCGTGTCTCACAGGCGAATACTTGAAATCCTAGCCCCCTTTCTCGTCCTAAATGAAAGGGGGCAAGTGCTGTTCCATACTTACTTGTTGCGATCGAGCCTGCATTACAGATAGTCATAACCTTACGCTTATCACCCAATAAGCCAAGACCATATTCACCAATCATTCTGCATACTTCTTCGTCCTCAGCATGGATCTGGATGGCCGAGTGGAGCAGGTTGGTTCTTGCTTCATTTGTGGATCGAACCTGTTCGAGAGCATATTCCAGCCGATTCAAAGCCCAGACAAGGTTAACGGCAGTCGGCCTCGAATCAGAGAGGTATTGTTTATCTCGGTAGAAATAATCTTTGAATTCTGCCAGGTTATCCGTTTCGTATTGGCTTGCTGCCTGAGCCAATCCGTAAGCCGCAGTAATCCCGATGGCAGGTGCCCCCCTCACTTTGAGCGAAATGATCGCATCGAAATATTCTGTGATGGTGGTAAGTTTAAGATATTCCACAACATTCGGCAGCTTTTGCTGATTAAGGATCAGTAAATGATCTTCATGCCACTCGAGTGAAGTGGGTATGGAAAGTGTATGTGTCATGAGTACCTCCTTTAACATTTACGAATGTGCCTTTATTAGAGTCAATAAATCATCTATTGAATGAATGTCTTTACGATTTACAATGAGTTGCTTTCCGAGATTTAAACATATGCGCTTAGCCTGTAGTCTCCGTTCTTTATCTTCAATGCCGTCGAGGTCATCCACATGTGCAAGTCCGATTGTCCTTCTGATGCATTCACATCCTGCAAAGCCTATGCTGTCTTGAAAGCTTTTCTCAAGAACAAATTCAAGGTAACCCTGTACCTTCGTGTAGGCGTCACCACTTTCTTTCCAGTGTCTTGAAAACGTGGTGGAAAAGATAATCCAAGTATCTTTCAAATGTTGCAGGATGGTTTCCTTGTCATCAGGATTTGAGATGACTTGAAATATAAGGTTTGCCATAAATTGACCGATATCAAACCCAATCGGTCCATAGAAAGCAAATTCAGGATCAATGACTTTTGTTTGCTGGTCATCCACAAAAATACTGCCTGTATGAAGGTCCCCGTGCAGAAGGGCTTCACCTTCGGTTAGGAAGCTTTTCTTAAGTTTTGCTACTTCGAGTTTTACATTGAAATCATCCCATAATTGCTGTACATCGGGTAAAAGTTCTTCCTCAAAATCATTGGTTTCACTATTAAAAAAAGGATCCGTGAAAACCAGGTCTTCTGTAATTTTGCACAATTCAGGATTTGAAAACTCCTTCACATATTCTTTTTTCTTAAAGGGATGTAGGGCATAATCAGAAGTGAAATACAATGTATTTGCGAGAAATGTACCAATATCCTTTGATAATCGGGGGTATACATTTCCTTTAATTAGACCGGCGCGTGCGATGGTCAGATGACTTAAATCCTCCATCACTGTAATGGCAAGCAATGGATCCGAATAAAACACATCGGGTACAAGGTCGCCTACAAAGGAACGCTGAAGCATGAGGGCACGTGCTTCAATTCTCGCCCTCTCGATTGTCAGTGGCCAGCTTTCCCCGACCACTTTAGCATAGGGGAGAGCTTGTTTGATGATGATTCCTTTCCCTGTATCCCTTTCCACTACACGAAAAACCAAATTCAGGTTTCCATCTCCAATTTCCTGACATGATAATTGGGAGCCGTCTGCAAAGATTTTTAAAGAAATGGCCAGTTGGGTGGCCGACTGTTCAGTAAGTGGTTGATACGAATTGAGTTCTGTTATTGCCATTTTCATTCCTCCTTTTAAAAACGGTTTACGGAGGCTTTTCCATGGCATGAGAAAAGCCTCTTTCCATGTTCGAAAGAGGCTTGAAGATTGATCTTCGTCACCTCTTATCTCTCAGAAAGATAGTCTTTCTGTTGGAATTAGCACCGTGCCTTACTGGATCAATTAATCCGGCGCATACAGCGCCCCGTCTTACAACGGTATTATGGTCGGTTGCTGGGCTTCATAGGGCCAAATCCCTCAGCCAGCTCTTGATAAGAGTTGCGTACGCTATTTAGTTAATTTTCGGAATCATTTGAATTGAATGGTACCATTGAAGCATTTTCCATGTCAACAAATTTTTTATCATTGACTTAATAATATTCTGGTCTTCGATCTTGAAAGATCGGAATTTGTTTGCGGACTTTTTCTACTTCTTGTAAATTGATTTCAGCTGAGACCAGTTCTTCCGTTTGAGTTCCTTTAGCGAGTATTTCACCCCATGGATCAATAATGAGTGAACAGCCGCCAAATTCATTATTTGGATCACTGCCCACCCGGTTGCAGGCAATGACGAAACATTGATTTTCAATCGCCCTTGCCTTTAGGAGAGTTTGCCAGTGATCGATCCTTGCACTTGGCCATTCAGCAACGACAAAAACAACTTTTGCTCCAAGCAATACATGCTTTCTGAACCATTCAGGAAAACGGATATCGTAACAGATGAGACCAGCCATCTTTGTCTCTTCCAGTGAGAACATCCCGTCCTCCTGTCCAGGAAGTAAATAGTGATGCTCATCCATTAATTTAAACAAATGAAGCTTAGAATACTGTTTTACGAGTATACCCTTTGAATCGACTGCTATAAGTGTATTTCTGATTCCGTCCATTGATTTATTTGCTACAGAACCACCTATGATGTGGATGGAGTATTTCTTTGAAAGGGAAGTCAGGAAGGTGGAGGAGTCTTCTGCTCCTTCATCTGCGATCTCATCCATCCGTGTTAGATCATAGCCAGTCGTCCACAGTTCAGGAAGTACAACCGTAGTGCAACCATCTACCTTTGCTTTTCTGACCCACTGTTCGACTTTTTCCATATTTTCTTCAGGTTTCCCAAATGCAATATCCATCTGGGCGAGACCAATCTTATGAATCATTTTCTTCACCTCTTTATGTACGATTTGGCATTTATTCCTTTACATTCTTTATGTTCCGTTATATCATTTGTGACTAGAATTTGAAAGTAATAAATTTTCAAAAAATGAGTAGGTGAATGAATGAAAAACTTTAAAAAGGCATCACGTTTAGAAATGTTGCCTCAACAATTTTTTGCGTCCCTAGCAGGTACAGTGAATGCTGTCGTAAATAAGGGGCATGACGTCATTAATCTTGGGCAGGGAAATCCGGATCAACCGACGCCTCCGCATATTGTGGATAAACTGAAAGAAGCTGCTTCTTCGCCGGCCAATCATAAGTATCCGCCATTTCGAGGCTTGACATCCTTTAAAGAGGCGATTTCAGCTTTCTACCTCCGTGAATATGGGGTAGAAATCAATCCTGAAACAGAAGTGGCCGTCCTGTTCGGAGGGAAAGCCGGATTAGTTGAGATCCCGCAATGTTTATTAAACCCTGGCGATGGTGTTTTGGTACCCGATCCAGGGTATCCGGATTATCTATCAGGGGTTGCATTGGCTGAAGCGAAAATGGTCACAATGCCGTTAAAAGAAGAGAATGGATTTTTGCCTGATTATAGTGATTATTCCCCGGAGGAATTAGAAAACGCCAAAGTAATGTTCCTCAACTATCCCAATAATCCTACCGGTGCAACCGCTACATCACAGTTTTTCGAAGAAACAGTGGAACTTGCTGCACAGCATGATATTTGTGTAGTGCACGACTTCGCCTATGGGGCAATTGGTTTCGATGGACAGAAGCCTATAAGTTTTCTGGAAACGAAAGGCGCAAAGGATGTCGGGATCGAGATTTATACACTTTCGAAGACATATAATATGGCCGGTTGGAGAGTCGGATTTGCTGTGGGGAATAAGAGTGTCATAGAGGCGATCAACCTCCTGCAGGATCACCTTTACGTCAGTCTGTTCGGGGCCATTCAGGAAGCAGCAACCACGGCTTTATTAAGTCCACAGGATTGCGTTACCGATCTGGTTGCTACATACGAAGATAGAAGGAATCTATTAATTTCAGGACTGGAGGAAATAGGGTGGGATGTTAAAGCCCCACAAGGTTCTTTCTTTGCATGGCTGAAAGTGCCGGAAGGATTCACATCCGTTGAGTTTTCAACCTATTTACTCGAGAAAATCAATGTTGCTGTGGCACCAGGCGTAGGATTTGGAGAATACGGGGAAGGGTACGTCCGAGTCGGGCTGTTAACCACAAACGAACGCATAAAAGAAGCCATTTCCCGTATAGAAAATTTAGAATTATTTCACAAAAGGGATTGACATCAGCGGGAAATGGTGCAATAATCCAACTGAATTAAATAAAAAAATTAGATTCTTATCAAGAGCAGGCGGAGGGACCAGCCCTATGAAGCCCGGCAACCGACTTTTTCAAGCACGGTGCTAATTCTTGCAGCTAATGAGCTGACAGATAAGAAAGAGTGATAATGGCAAACCTCTTCTTATCAGGAAGAGGTTTTTTGTTTTGTAAAGAATGATAGGAGTATTCTGTAAGGAGGATGAACGACAATGAGTGAAGTGATAGCAACTTATAAAATAAAGGGGAAAACAGGAACGTTTGAAAAAAAGGCTGAAGGAATTGCCCTGGGATTAACAGTTGGTTCGTGGACGGACTTGCCTACACTGGAACAAGAACAATTACAGAAGTACAAGGGGAGAGTAGTATCCATCAGAGAGAGTAAAGATGGTGCGGCCGGTTTGGTGAAGATCGGTTATCCAGGTCATAATTTTTCAAACGATTTGCCTGCTGTCCTTACAACCGTTTTTGGAAAGCTTTCTTTAGATGGTGAAGTGAAATTAGTAGACTTAGAGTTTTCCGCTGATCTTAAAAAGAATTATCCTGGACCACGGTTTGGGATTGATGGAATAAGGGAGTTAACAGGTGTAAAGGAAAGGCCGTTGCTGATGAGTATCTTTAAAGGGGTAATCGGAAGGGATCTTACCTATTTGGAAAATCAGTTGAAAGCTCAGGCCATGGGTGGCGTGGATGTTGTAAAAGACGATGAGATTCTTTTTGATAACCCGCTTACCCCCTTTATTGAGAGAATCAGGACAGGAAAGAGAGTATTACAAGAAGTGTATGAAGAAACCGGTAAGAGAACGCTGTATGCCGTAAATCTTTCAGGGAGGACTTCTGAATTAAAGGAAAAAGCAAAGAGAGCCCGTGAACTTGGTGCCGATGCTCTATTATTCAATGTTTTCTCTTATGGTCTCGACGTCCTTCAGGAACTGAGAGAAGATCCCGGAATCTCTCTTCCCATCATGGCCCACCCTGCATTTGCAGGGGCTGTGGCTGCATCCCCATCATATGGAGTTGGATATTCACTATGGGTGGGTAAATTTCTCCGAATGACAGGGGCTGATTTTTCTTTATTTCCGTCTCCATATGGGAGCGTCGCCCTGAATAAGGATCAAGTATTATCCGTCAGCGAAGAGTTGACCAAGGAAGATGCATTTTTCAAAAAGGTGTTGCCAGTGCCATCAGCGGGGATTCACCCTGCTCTTGTACCACTATTGGTGAAAGACTTTGGGTTTGACTGTGTCATTAATGCCGGAGGTGGCATCCATGGGCATCCTGATGGGGCAATCGGTGGGGGGAAAGCATTCTTGCAGGCGATTGATGCCGTATTAGAAGGAGTGAATCTTAGAGAAGCAGCAGAAACTCAAAGTGAACTCAGGAAAGCACTGTCTCTGTGGGGAGAGGAGGTAAAGGTATAGTGACGCGTCCGATTATTCTCTGTGATTTTGACGGGACCATTACAGAAACCGATAATATCATTTCGTTGATGAAGCATTTCGCCCCTCCGGAATGGGAACCAATTAAGGATGCGGTTTTAGAACGCTCACTTTCTATAAAAGAAGGAGTCACCCAATTATTCTCTCTTATTCCTTCCTCAATGAAGGACGAAATGATCCAGTATTTAAGAAATACAGCGGTTATACGTAAAGGCTTTAAGGAATTTGTCGAATATACGATAGAGAATCGGATTTCCCTGTACATTGTAAGCGGTGGAATCGATTTCTTTATTCATCCTATATTAGAAGCATATGGTCCGTTTCAAGAGGTCTTTTGCAATGAAGCAAGCTTCAGTGAAACGACGATTTCCATCCGATGGCCGTATCCCTGTGATGAACAATGTGGAAGTAAGGGGTGTGGATGCTGTAAACCCTCCATCCTTAGAACGTTATCAAAACCTGAAGGAGCCAGTGTCATCGTGATCGGTGATTCGGTCACAGATCTTGAATTGGCCAAGCAGGGGGATATGGTGATAGCCAGGGACTATCTTGCACAAAAATGCAAAGAAGATGGAATACCTTTCATTTCCTTTGAAACCTTTCATGACTGCATCGAAGCCCTGGAAAAAGAAGGAGTGATCACGTGAACTATCAGGAACAATGGGAAGAACTTGCTGAAATAAAAAGAGAATTAGCAGACAGGGACTGGTTTATGGGAACAAGTGGAAACCTTGCCATACGTGTAGGTTCTTCCCCCGTTACTTTCCTGGTTACGGCAAGCGGCAAGGATAAAAGAAAACACACGAAAGAAGACTTCCTCCTTGTAAATGCACGTGGTGATGCGATTGAAGATACACCATTGCGTCCATCAGCCGAAACGCTCCTGCATCGTCATGTGTTCACAGAAAGTAAAGCAGGCTGCAGCCTGCATGTTCATACTGTGGCAAATAACGTAATCAGTGAGATATACGGGGATGAAGGTGTTGTTTTATTGAAAAATCAGGAACTGATTAAAGCTTGGGATAAATGGGGGGAACATGATTCACTTGCGATTCCAATCATTCAAAATCATGCACATATCCCCACTTTAGCAGATGCATTTCAACCCCACATTAAAGAGGATAAAGGGGCGGTGCTCATTCGAAATCACGGGATTACTGTATGGGGACGAACCGGTTTTGAAGCCAAAAAACTATTAGAAGCTTGTGAGTTTTTGTTTCAATACCAACTTGCTCTTTTATCTGTAACGAATACTAAAATCCATAACTAAAGGAGGAATCAGATCATGACAACGATCAAAATCCAAGGTAAAAACCAAGTGATAGAAGATCAAGAGGAGGTAGTACGCTATTTAAGAGAACAAGGAGTAGTATATGAACAGTGGGATATCGGAAAGCTGGACAAGAGTCTTCAAGAGCAATATGTATTGACGGAAGGTGATAAGGAACACATTCTGTTTACATTCAAAGAAGAAATAGAAGACATTTCGGAGAGAAGGGGATATCAGGCATGGGATATCATTTCTCTTTCGGAAGAAACCCCTAATCTTGAAGAGCTTCTAAAGAGTTTTCAACAAGAGCATCATCACACAGATGATGAAGTCCGTTTTATTGTAAATGGTCATGGTGTATTTATCATTCAAGGAAGTGACGGAGATTTCTTTGAGGTTCACCTTAATCCGGGAGACTTAATCTCTGTTCCAGAGAATATCCGCCACTATTTCACTTTAAGCGAAGATAAGAAAGTAGTCGCAGTCCGTATTTTCGTTACACGTGAAGGCTGGGTTCCCATCTATTAATCTACTATCGGGATGAAGCAGAGACAAAAGTATTATAATCAAAGTAATATCCGAATGATTCTTTGAAATCGTTCGGATTTTTATTTTTATGACTTAGTGCATTTAGCAGGTTCCGGCTGTTGTTTGGAGTGCAAAGCGGAATCTTGCACGTAATCAGGCAGCGGTGTAACAAGTGATCGTATAGAACTCATCAGTAAAGGTAGTTCGTCTTTAGATTGATATATTTAGATATACTCCAGCTTCATCCTTTGGTTTTGGCGAAAAATGTCAGATAAAGATACATTACTAGTTATTTTGTCTTGTTTTGCGAATCTATTTACTTTTCTGATAATACTTGCGATAATTCTCAAGTAACGATTTTACTAAATATAGACTAGGAGCTAAAAAAGGAGTTTAGTAGAAATGGGTCGTCTTTTAAAACAAAAATGGTTATTATTGAGAATCAATCAGAAACGTTCAGAAATGATTTCACTCGGGGAGAATCTGGGGCTTTGTGCAGAAGAAACAATCAAATGCAGCCAGCAATTGGATCAGCTCTTGAACGACTATGAAAAGTGTACACATAACGTTGTACCACTAGCATCACAGGAATCATCACTTGATTTCGGGCAATACATCAAGAGCATATTAAAACGCACTGCTTCTTGACCACTCAACAAGAACCCCTCATCATTTAGCATGATAAAAGAGAAAGAATCTCCAACTAATCCCACTTTTAAAATTAGACAATCAAACGAATTTGTCGTTATTTCAAACAACCAAAGGACGGTGCGCGCGCACCGTCCTTTGGTTTGGTATGGTATCTCTCTCTAGTTTGACAATGTGAGGTTTTCTTTGTATAATATTTTGAAACTGAGATATATTCTTTAAAGGAATGAATGCCATGAAAGAATTGCAGGATTCAAAACAATCATTGAAGCTTTTCATTGTCCTGTCGAGAGCTTTTAAAGCCTTAAATGAAGAAATAAACAAAAACATTCAAGAAAATGGATTAAATCCTACTGAATTTGCAGTCCTGGAGCTACTATATCATAAGGGAGACCAGCCCTTGCAGCAAATAGGCGGAAAGATCCTGTTAGCATCCGGAAGCATCACGTATGTTGTCGATAAGCTTGAACAAAAAGGTTACCTGAAACGTGTTGCATGTCCGAAGGATCGTCGCGTGACCTATGCTCAGATCACGGAGGATGGCAGGGAGTTAATAGATGATATTTTCCCGAATCATGAGAAGAGGATCCATGAATTGATGTCTTCTTTATCTTCGGATGAAAAGGAAGAAACGATACAGAATCTGAAAAAGCTTGGACTATCCATTAAAGATTTGTCCTATTAAGTTCCACCAACCTGCCCCGTCCGCTAGACGGGGTTTTTGTTTTATTAGCATTATCGAAATTCAATCCTACTTTAACAGGAAATTCCTTATTTGAGGTCGAATAACTATAGTTCGGGATGAATTTAAAAGGAGGCAAAATGTATGAAGTTTGAAGAATTTACATATGAAAGACCAAATCTGGAAGAGATTAAACCGGTTTTTGAGAAGGCGCTCCAGAAGTTCAAATCTGCTTCGGATGTATCTGAACAGGTGGAAGCCATCAAGGACATCAATGAGATTCGACTAAATATCGATACCATGCAGAACATATGCTATATAAGACATTCCATCGATACCAATGATTCCTTTTACAAAGAAGAGCAGGAATACATCGATGATATGATGCCTGAGGTTTCCGGCATGGTGACTGAATATTATCAGGAGCTGGTGAATTCTCCTTATCGTGAAGATTTAGAAAAAAAGTGGGGGAATCAATTATTTTCTCTTGCAGAGAGTGAAATCAAGACTTTTTCTCCTGAAATCATCACACTGCTTCAAAAAGAAAATAAGCTGTCTTCTAAGTATACAAAACTAATGGCTTCTGCCAAGATTCCATTTGAAGGTGAAGAGCGGACCTTGGCCCAGATGGGTCCATTCACCCAATCCATACATCGCGACACGAGAAAAGATGCGGCACTTGCCACTGTATCCTTCTTCGAAGAAAATCAGGAAGAATTAGACCGTATATTCGATGAGTTAGTCAAACTCCGTCATGAGATTGCGACTACATTAGGGTATAAAAACTTCGTTGAGTTAGGGTACTATCGTATGACAAGAACCGATTATACTCCTGATATGGTAAAAGTATTCCGCGATCAGGTGAAGGAGCATATCGTCCCTCTAGCCACAGAGTTGAAAGAAAGACAGGGACAACGCATCGGCGTCGACTCCATGAAGTTTTATGACGAAGGATTTAAATTCACATCCGGAAACGCAGCGCCTAAAGGGGATCCTCAGTGGATTATCGACAATGGAAAGAAAATGTACGAAGAACTTTCTCCTGAAACGAAAGAATTTTTTGATTTCATGATCGAGAAGAACCTCATGGATTTAGAAGCGAAGAAAGGGAAAGCAGGAGGCGGATATTGCACCTATATTGCTAACCAAGAGTCGCCTTATATTTTCTCGAACTTTAATGGTACGTCGGGAGATATCGATGTGTTGACCCACGAAGCGGGCCATGCGTTCCAGGTCTATTCAAGCCGTGGGTTCGATATTCCTGAATATATATGGCCGACGTACGAAGCGTGTGAGATCCATTCCATGAGTATGGAGTTCTTTACTTGGCCATGGATGAATTATTTCTTTAAGGAAGACACGGATAAGTATCAATTTTCACATCTGAGCGAAGCGCTGCAATTCCTTCCATACGGTGTCGCTGTCGATGAATTCCAACATTTTGTGTATGAGAACCCAGAGGCCACCCCTGCTGAACGAAACGCTGCGTGGAGGGAAATCGAAAAAGTATACTTGCCTCACAAGGATTATGACAATGTTACCTACCTGGAGAACGGTGGATTCTGGCAGCGTCAGTCTCATATCTATAATTCACCTTTCTACTATATTGATTACACGCTGGCTCAAATCTGTGCTTTTCAGTTCTGGACGAAAATGAAGAAGGATCGTGAAGGTGCGTGGGGTGATTATGTTTCCCTTTGTCAACTGGGGGGGAGCCGTTCCTTTACTGCGCTAGTGGAAGCTGCAAACCTAGACTCCCCATTCCAAGAGGGGACAGTCGAGAAAGTGATTGCACCAATTAGACAATGGTTAAATGATATCGACGATAAATCCTTATAAGCTAAGTTTGGCAGCCGTATTTCATACGGCTGCTTTTTATTTGCCATCAATTTATATACAGGGTGAAATTTTAAAGAATTATTTTCTTTTGCTTCTGATTTTCCATGCTTGTACATAAGGTGAAGTAGAAGGTGTCAGAGGTGATGGGATGAAAAAAATTGCTGGATCTTTTCAGATAGCTGCCGTATATGTAGGAACTGTCATAGGAGCCGGTTTTGCCACGGGAAGGGAAATCGTAGAGTTTTTCACCCGGTTCGGTTTTGTCGGGTTTATTGCCATTTTATTAAGCGGATACTTATTTATTACCATGGGGACCAAGATCATGCTCAAATCCCATGATATCAAAGCGAAGTCTTTCGAAGAATTCAACGAGTACTTATTTGGAAAATGGTTTTCCAAAATCATGAATATCGTTATGATGATTATGCTGATCGGTGTTTCCGCTGTCATGCTTTCAGGAGCCGGGGCGGTTTTCCAGGAGCAGCTCCTCTTATCTAAACAATTGGGCATTCTGTTGACTATCGCGTTAGGTTTTTTCACTATGATGGTCGGAATCAAAGGGTTATTTGCAGTGAATACGTTTGTCGTGCCCTTAATGATTTTTTTTAATCTGTTCCTGATGGTATACTCAGTGCGCCATGCTGCTTTTTTAGACTCCTTTCTGATGATACCTCATGCAGAAGATGGGTGGAAATCCGTCGTTGCCCCTTTTTCGTATGTTGCCTTTAATCTCGCAATGGCACAGGCGGTACTTGTTCCGGTTGCCGGAGAAATGAAAGATCGGGAAATGATTAAATATGGGGGATATCTCGGCGGCTTTTTTCTTACTCTTATTTTGATATCCAGTCATATCACCCTGGTGATGATTCCTAACGTGACCCAATATCAAATTCCTATGGCCGTCGTGATGAAGTCATTTGTTTCCGGTTTTTACTTTGTTTATATCCTCATCATATATGGTGAAATCTTCACGTCTGTCATTGGTGGAGTATTTGGTCTCGAGAAGCAGTTAAGCAATTATTGGAAGGGACCTTCATTCTTTACATTCACCGGTATCTTCCTGATGATCTATTCTTTAAGTTTCTTCGAATACAGCGAACTCTTATCGTATCTCTATCCACTATTTGGTTACATGAGTTTGGTATTCATCATTCTTCTCTGGATGAAACCAAAGAAATAATCTTTATGGAGAGTAAAATATGTGTCTGCTGCCCATGTTAATAATGATCATATATTCAAAAAGGAGTGGGAACCATGACAGAATCAAAGCATGAAAAAGAGAGAAAGTGGAATGTAAGGAAAGAAAATCAGCAACCTCATGGGAAGGTTTCTTCGTTCAAAGAACTTACAGACGGGAAAAAAGATAAATAATCATAAGAAAAACGGATGACAACAGTCATCCGTTTTTCTTTGTTTCAGTCATGAAGATTTATCGGTATAAGAGTCTTCGGTTTTGTATTGATCGGGAAAGTATCTATTACGCACTTCGTCCTTATCCCAATCATCCAGACTGCAAGCAGAGGCCAGTTGGTCAAGATGTCTCATGATGTACTGCATATCAAGGTTCTGGAGGCTGTCATAGTCGATCCCCTCCAGGATGTAGTCCTTGAATGTCCATACCATGCGCTTTGTTTCCCCACTGTTATTTTCACCGATCATTCTCAACGAACGGAGGATTTCTGTAATGATCGATATATCTTGTTTCCCGTAATGACGTAATTGATAAAAGCTCTTGTATAAATAATCAACAAAGGTAGGCTGTTCTAATATGATGCGTACATTGTTTTCGTCATCAGTCAAATAAGAGCTTGGAAGCTTGTGTTTTGCAAGCTTGGAAAGGATGATCCCGATTTCTTCTATGCAATTCTTTGCCGTGTTCGGGTCATTGATGGCAGGGGAAATCGCTCGTAAGGCTATCTCTACAAGTTTCCGGATGCCAAGTTCGATGTCTTCCATCGGCTCTTTATCAGGGCCAAGTACAAGGAATTTCAGGTAACTTTCAGCATCTATTTCATCTTCTGTGGACCAGACTGTCATGACAGGGGTCCCTTCGAGTAAGTATTCGCCTGGAGTTTTCACCATCCGGACAATGCTTTTGTCCTTCCTGGCTTTCTTGATCATTCCTTCAATATCGATTTGTTGCATATACCCTGATTCCTCACTGTACACGTTATAGGGCTCGGTGTCTTCAAAGTAGGACTCATTGAATGTTGAAGGGTCTTCATTAATGGCATTTCTTCTGAATAAGTAACTCTCATCAATTTTTTTATTCGTTTTTATGGTGATGTTATGGATTAAGTTACTCACCTTTACCCAATTGGAAACATGATGTACAAAATAGACGAAAACAAATAAACATACTACTGCCACAATCCCGGCAAATGCTGAGGAAATATATAATTCCTGACCGGATTCATCTTTGAGAAGGACGAGCAGTGTGATGCAGTAAACCACTCCGGAAACAAAGATGGCCAGCACCCTCTGAGTCGGACGGTCGTTGATGAAGTTTTGTAAAGTCCTTGGTGAATACTGGGAAAGAAATGTTGTAAGGACAACCATAATCGTCGAAAACGTAATGGTCGTCATGGTCATGATGGATGATGCAATGGTACTGATAATGGTCATGGATAAGTTGAAATTAGAGAATAATACCTTAGGGAATATGGGATAGCTATGCTGACTCAACCACCAATCAAAATAAAAGGTGATGAGAGAGAGAAATAATGAGATAAGGGAGAATAAAAATGGCACAAACCAAAAGCTTTTTTGCGCTTTATTAAAGATATGTATATTCATATTCATGATAAGGCTCCACCTTTTGAAACAGTATGATATAAGAATAACCTCAAAGGTGATTCAATAAACCTTACAGAAGAATAAGGAGGGGGAGCCCTCCTTGGAAGAATAGTGTTCTCGGTATTATGCTTCTACGATTTTATAGTTTTTGTGATTAACCACCGTCTTTTCTTCTAATTCAAGATCACGATAATTCTTCATATAGGTTAAATCGACGATCACGGAATTTTCATTCACTTTTTCAACGATGCCTTTTAATCCATCTCTAAATTCAATGACATTACCGATTTCTGCTTTTTTCATCAAAGGTCGCTCCTTTTTGGCAAAATTCTACAAACAATTACTAATATTTTGACGTAAAGTCATGGAAAGGTAAAGAGTTTTCTAACAATTACATATGAAAATTATGACTTGAGCTCATCTACCATTTAAAATTACAATAGAGTTAGTGAGGAAGGGAGTAAGGTTATGAGTGAAGCAGAAATTCTTGAGCAACTGCAATTATTGCGTACAAGAGAAATAGAAGAAATTACGGTGATGAAAGAAAATTTCCTGGCCTTTCGTTCGATACTGGTAAAACAAGATGATTTTAAACAGTTCCGTGGAATCGCCCAGCAAGGCGGGAATATTCAATTTCAATATCTGGAAACGCCTAGAAGTTAAGGTAGCAGGGGAGAAATCCTCTGTTTTTTTGTTTTATTGTATGAATCAGTCCCAGGGAGTCCTTCTGTATAAGATTAGTATATGACGACATATGTTCGGTTAGTATTAAAGTCTTCGCAATGGGTGGTAACCATTACCTGCTGAAAATCCCCTCATTCATTGTTATCTTAGTGGGGAGCACTATTTAGGAGGTAGAGAAATGATTAAGAAAAGCTTTATGATAGGAATTGCAGCACTTTCATTTGTTACATTCTCAACTCAAACGTTTGCTGCAGAGGGAGTTCACACCGTAGAAAAAGGTGAGTCCCTTTGGGATATCGGTAAAGAGAAATCTGTATCCGTCATTCAATTAAAGAAAGAAAATAATCTTACAACCAATGACCTTTATCCGGGTCAAACGATAGAGATTCCTGACAATAACGTAACGGCTGAAGACCGTGAGCTGTTGGCAAAGCTTGTGCATGCAGAAGCGAATGGTGAGTCATATGCAGGAAAAGTGGCTGTGGCAACCGTCGTATTGAATAGAGTCGATTCTACAGAATTCCCTGACTCTATTAAAAAGGTCATTTATCAGGTTTCCAATGGACATTATGCCTTTTCACCAGTGCAAAATGGACAAATCAACCAGGCTCCTTCCCAGGAAGCCAGAGATGCCGTCCAAGAAGCACTTGCATTCAGAGGTCAGGGGAAAGGTTCTCTATTTTTCTATAATCCAGTAACATCTACAAGCGACTGGATCACAAGCAGGGAAACACTGCTGACAATAGGGAAGCATCGTTTCGCAAAATAATAGGAATCATCATGAACGATATGAAAGCTGAGTACTTTTCTCTTTTCTCTATGTGGAATTAATAGTAAAATAGAGAAAAGAAGTAGAGGTGAAGTTGATGAACGGTACAATAGCCGCTCGAATTGAGGTCATACGCTCAAAGATGATTCAGTCTGGAATTCGTTTTGGCCTGAGCAATCCAACAACCATTCAACTGAGTGAAGAGCTGGATGCCTTGATCAATATTCATCAGCGCGATGATTCGAATAAAAGAGTTCAAAGGAAAATCATTCAATAAATATAAGGTTAACCCATAAGAAATGGCCTTTCTTACCTAAGAGAGAATTTCAATCGGGTTAACCTTTTTCTATTGCTTAAAGAAGATTGGGAAGCTAGTGGATAGGGTATCCTTTTTATAGCAGAAATTGATAGAACCAAAGGAGAGTGAGTACTGTGAAAGGGAATGTTGTATGCATCACAGGAGGAGCCAATGGAATAGGGAGATCCTTGGTTGAAGAATTTTCCAAACAGGGTGCAATTGTAGAATTTATGGACATGGATGGAGTGGGAGGGAATGCACTTTCCAAGAAGCTCAATACTGAAGGGTATAGCGCCCGCTTTCATGAAGTGAACGTAGGTGACCCTCTAGAGGTGAAAAAGGCTTTCACAACTATCAGGGAGGAACATGGTGTGGTGGATGTTCTGATTAATAATGCAGGTGTTTCCAGGTTCATGTCGTTTTGGGATATGAAACCTGATGATTGGAACAGCATTTTATCAGCGAATTTAAGCAGTGTATTTTATTGCAGCAGGGAAGCGGCAGAGTTAATGAAGGACCGTGGAGGATGTATCATTAACATGGCTTCCACCAGGGCTTTTATGTCTGAACCGGATACAGAAGCCTATTCGGCTACAAAAGGTGGCATTGTCAGTCTTACGCACTCACTTGCCATCACTCTGAGCGAGGTGGGGGTCCGCGTCAACTCCATCAGTCCTGGATGGATCCAAACAGAAGATTATGACTCATTGAGAGACATGGATCATGAACAGCATCCGTCCGGCAGGGTCGGGAAGCCAGAGGACATTGCGAGGGCGTGCTTATTTCTTGCAAATCCTGATAATGATTTCATAACCGGCGAAAATCTCGTTGTTGACGGCGGGATGACGAGGAAGATGATCTATAAACACTGACGGAGTGGAAAAAAGAATAGGATGACGAGTTGTATATAATAGAAAAAACCGATCACTAACCAATATGGCAGAGTGATCGGTTTTTTTATAAAAAAGGGATAAATTTACAAAGAATTATGGTAAGATAAGAAAAAGATATTGTTAGAAAATTTAATCAAATTGTAAAATGAATGTAAAATAGGGGGAAAAAGAATGAATGGACTGGATTTGATAAAGAAAGAAATGAATAAAGTGTTAGTGGGAAAAGATAAAGAGATTGACCTCTTGATGATTGCCTTACTTCAAGAAGGACATGTTCTCCTTGAGAGTGTGCCGGGAACGGGTAAGACTTTGCTCGCCAAAACATTCAGTCAATGCATTGAAGGAGCTTTCAAAAGAATTCAATTTACACCAGACGTGTTACCCAGTGATGTAACGGGTATACAGTTTTTCAATCCTAAAACGCAAGAATTTGAACTAAGAACGGGACCTGTTGTCACGAACGTTTTACTGGCAGATGAAATTAACAGGGCCACACCAAGAACCCAGGCCAGTCTACTGGAAGTGATGGAAGAAAGGCAGATTACTATAGACGGAGAAACCGTTCCGTTATCCCCCCCTTTCATCGTGGTGGCGACCCAGAATCCCATTGAATCTCAGCAGGGGACATTTCCGCTGCCGGCTGCGCAGTTGGATCGCTTCTTGTTGAAGATTCCGTTTACATATCCGTCCTTCGAAGAAGAGAGAGGAATATTGAACCGCTTTAAAGCGGAGGAACCGCTGAATACAGTGAAAAAAGTAATGGGAATGGATGAACTGCAATCACTGACCCGACTTGTCAAAGAAGTGCACGTATCAGGGGATATTGAAACGTATATCCTTCAAATTACGAGGGGCACACGGGAACATGAATGGGTGGAAGTAGGTGCAAGTCCA
This sequence comes from Rossellomorea aquimaris, assembly GCF_020172085.1. Lineage (GTDB taxonomy): Bacteria > Bacillota > Bacilli > Bacillales > Bacillaceae_B > Rossellomorea > Rossellomorea aquimaris_E. The sequence goes on along the minus strand of NZ_JAIVAT010000005.1, from coordinate 64,741 downwards.
CGTGCCAGCCTAGCACTTCTTAAGGCTGCCCAAGCGCAGGCATTTATTGAAGGCAGGGATTTTGTTAGGCCGCAGGATATTGCAGCGGTTGCCCCATATGTTTTGCAGCATCGCATCCAATTAACGATAGAGTCTTCCTTAACGAGAACAACAGAGGAAGTCATTGAACAAATAGTTCAAATGGCCATTACACCTGTTGAAGCGGGGCAAGCTTAGTGAAGTGGAAACGAGACATAGTTGAAGATCCATATATATCCATGACTCTAGTTCTTCTTGTCATTGTCGGATCCGCAAGTTTTTATGTGCAATCCTTTGTTGGGTTTGGCATATTTTTATTGATGATCCTTTATTTCAGGGTACATCAATGGTATCTATTAAACGTTGGTGAAGGTGTGACCATCGGAAGAACCATGAGAAGAATAAGGCTGCATTGTGATGAGGAGCAAAAGTGGGAATTTCAGATTCAGAATAAAGGGATGTCCATATGGGGGGCGACGTTAAAAATCACGTTTAAAGATATTGTCATTCCGACCATGCATCCATATACATCAGACGTGGGTGACAGTATTGAAGTTTCCATCCCTTTTTCGCTCCGTAAAGACGATAAAGGAACCATTTCTATACCGGTTATGGGAAAGAGGAGGGGCTTATGCAAGGTTACTAAAATGCAGTTGGAAATCCCTCACTTATTCGGAAGCGGAAAAGTAATCCTGGATTTACTTGATCATGTCCCATCGACCATCATTGTATTTCCTGCGAATTCCCCTGTTAAAATGGCAGAACAACAGCTTACTTGGAGACAGGGGGATGTGCCAATCCAACATTCATTATTTCATGATGTGTTTCATCAAGTTGGTACCAGGGACTATATTCAAGGCGATCGGTTCCAGGACGTTCATTGGAAAGCAACGGCCCGTACTGGAAGCCTTCAAACAAAGATCTATGCGCCTTCCACCCAGAAAGAGTGGATGATAGCCATTAATATTTCCGATCGCTACGCCATCACAAATCATCTGGAAGATTTGATTAAATATACATCATTCATGATGCAGCTTGCGGTTGAACAAAACATTTCGTTCTCCCTTGTGTTAAACGTGAGATCCCAAGGCCGGACACCGTATTATTACCTCCCGCCGGGATCAGGAAGGGCTCACAGGCAAAGGGGCATGGAGCTCCTTTCTACTCTATCGACAGATGAGTTTACGATACCTTTCCATATTGTACTCAAACATTTATATCTACGACAATTAGTGCCTTCCGTCTTTATCGTAGGAGGTGTCATTGAGAAGAGAGAAGAAGCTTTGTTAATGAATATTGAGAAACAGAAAATACAAGTTTATAAGTTGAACATAGAACAAAAACAAGGAGTCGTCACATTATGGAATCGTTCGTTGAAAGTCCCTTCCTGACCAAACATAAACAAATGCTCCTGGTGAAATTGGGGATGTTGGTGGGAGTTGATGTTTTATTCGCCCTGTTGGCCATCACATTCCTATATCCGAAAGACGTAATCCTAAGCAGTTATATTCCGGCACTTTGTATGGTTTTTGTCATCGTACTGTCCTTTACCGCATTTGGCATGATGAAACAATCTATGAAAAAACTATTGCTGGTGGCTCTTTTACTTTCTCTATGCTTTAGTATCTTTTTCTTCTCTGCTTCATGGTGGGTGATTTTATCTATACTGACTTTTTTACATTGGAGGATCACATCTTTTATTGAGAGTAATGAAGCAGCCATCGAAGTGAGTAGCGGATCAGTACTGATATTTTTATTTATTGCATCGGCATCATTATTAACCGGCCCAATGAGAGATATGGAAAATACGTATATCATCTACTGCCTGTTGTTTGTCTTATTTTCAATGATCATCACGTTGACCCCTATTCAAAGGATGATCACCGATGTGAAACGAGGAAATGAAAAAGTGCTTTTGAAACCAATGGGGCTTTGGGTGTTAGTTGCAATAGCGGGAGGCCTACTTGCATTTGTAAGCTTCTTGGGAAGCAGAGTGCTCTACTGGGGGGCGGAAAAAGGATTCTGGCTAGTTTCATTCATGGTGAATCCAATATTTGAACAATTGATCAAACTAAGAGATATGATTATGAACATGTTTTCGGATGATGCCCAAAAGGGGACGGGAAGTGAAGTTCAAAAGCAAGCAATTGATCAAAGTCAGGCTTTAGATCCTAGCCAAGGATTATCCTTTTCTTGGTTGAACGAGGTACTGTTGGGTTTATTGGTCTTATTTGTGATCATTTACTTGGTAAAGAAACGAAAAGCGTCCCTTTATTTGTCGGATAGTGAGGTACATTCTACTACCATGACAACCCAAAAAATCTTGACTCCTGTTGAAGAGGATGAAAAAGCGGGTATCTCTTATTCCAAAGCAAGAGATGTAATCCGCCTATCGATGGAAAAGCTGGAAGAGGAATCCCTTATGAGTGAAGCAGGAAGATATCCGAATGAAAATGTTCAATTGTGGTTCAATAGAATCGGGCTCAGTGGAACGGAACGATTTTTTTCTATTTATGAACGGGTAAGATATGGTCAATTCATACCCGCTCAGGATGAAGTCGATTACTTTACGGAAAAGATAAAGATTTACAGGGATAAGTTAAAAGAAAGAATGGCAAAAGAATAGAACAATAGAAGAAGCTGATGAATACAGGAATGGTCATCCTGTCATCAGCTTCTTTAATTTTTTCTCCCTATGGGTATGATAAAGATGAGGAGGTGTTGTTCATGTTATTTGAATTAAGGGACGTGCATTTTAAAGATATCTTACATATTGACAGTATGGAAATTTCCGAACACATAACAACCTGCCTGGTCGGGGAAAGTGGTGCCGGAAAGTCCACTCTATTGAAACTATTGAATAAAATGAATATACCCGATAGGGGACATGTTCTTTATAAGGGGAAACCGTTACAGGATGTCGATTCCGTCATGCACAGGAGAGAAGCCGTCATGATTTCTCAAACCCCTCTATTATTCGGTGCAACAGTAGAGGAAAATCTTCAAAAAGGCCTTGTATTCTCAGAGAAGCCCCTGGCAGGGAGAGAGGATCTCATCAATATATTAAAGGTCGTTAAACTCGATAAACCTCTGGATACCCCTTCAGATCAGCTCTCAGGCGGAGAAAGACAAAGGTTGTCCCTAGGCCGCGTATTATTGATGGAGGCGGTCGTCTATTTATTGGATGAGCCCACATCGGCTCTTGACGAAGAAACAGAAATCGAAGTGATGAAAAGCTTTATTGAGTGTGCAAAAGGGCATGGTGGAACCATCATTATGGTGACTCATTCTACTAATGTGGCTGAGCAATATGGGGAAGATATCATTACGATTTCAAAATAAGGGAGGAGGGAATGAAATTGGAAAAAGGAATCATTGATATTGAATTATGGAGATTCATAGCAGCCTATGCATTTGTTCTTCTCTTACTGTTCATCGTGAAATGGCGAGGGGTGTCAAGGGAAAAACAAATCATACTCGCTTCCTTTCGGATGACAATTCAATTGATTATCGCCGGGTACATACTTACATATATTTTTGATCATCCCAGCCCGCTGCTTACCTTGAGTATCATCTTGATAATGGAGGCTTTTGCCATTATGAATGTCTTTAAGCAGGTTAGGTATGGAATGGATATAAAACTGAAGGGGGTTGCCGCGTTCTCTTTATTCATAGGGACGCTTGCTTGCCTTTTTTACTTTAATATGGTCGTTATCCATTTTTCTCCATGGTATGAGCCGAGATACTTCATTCCTATTGCAGGGATGATTGTTGGGAATTCGATGACGGGTATTACACTCGGCATCAATACTCTATTAGGAGGACTAAAAGACCATAGAGAGAAAGTTGAGGGAGCTTTGATGCTGGGGGCAACCCCGAAAGCAGCCTCCAAGACCTATGTCGATAACGCTTTTGATTCTGCGATCCTTCCTACTCTTAATAATATGCTCGGAATGGGTATCATTTTTTTACCGGGGATGATGACTGGTCAGATTCTTTCGGGAATTAGTCCCCTGGTGGCCATTGAATATCAGATCGCCATCTTATTAGGCATTGTTGGAAGTGTCGCACTCACTGTAATCCTGTTCATCCTGCTGGGGTATAAGCAATTGTTTACAAAGGAAGCGCAATTGAATATTCAGCCATGATTGTTACAGAGCTACCCGTTCTAATCTAGTTTTTCCGTCATATGATAGAAAAAGGAAAGATTGCTTGGAAGGGGAGAGTACCATATGAAATATGAAACAGAACAGGCCCTGAGAGTAAAGAGCCTGGCTATGGATGTAATGGAAGAGTTGATGAAAGGTGATAGTAACAAAAGCGTCCAAGAATTGAAGCAGCTCTCAGAATTGTTTTCCCGCTGTATATGTGATTTGGTGAATGTGTATACTAACACCTCGGAAGATCACGAAATGACCTTGAAAGGAACCGTAATCAAGGCGAAAATCGGCTATAACCTCATGAAGGCAAAATCCCACACGGTAGAAAAAGAATAGTATTGATATAAAGAAACTGACTCATACTAATGATTCCATCGCATGTGTGTGATGGAGTCTAAGATGGTCGGTTTTTTCTTTAGTGCATGACAGGAAAACCTCATATTTTACATAATTAGGGTCATAACAGTGGCAAATTTATGAAATACTAAAAAAATCAAGCTTTACAATTGTGTATATCCTCATTGCATGCTATTCTTTTTTATTGAACAGCTTTATAGGAACAATGGATTAATCACTAGAAATAGTTGACGTTTTCTTCATAATCCATTACTTTTATGAAGCAACCAAAAACAAGATAATTGAAGGAGTCGATTCACATGGCACAAAAAACATTTACAGTTACAGCTGAAACAGGAATTCACGCTCGCCCGGCAACTCTATTAGTTCAAACGGCAAGCAAATTCGACAGCGATGTACATCTAGAATACAAAGAAAAGAAAGTAAACTTAAAATCAATCATGGGTGTTATGTCTTTAGGTGTTGGTAAAGGTGCAGAAATCACAATCATTACTGAAGGTAGCGACGAAGAAGAAGCGTTAAACAGCTTGCAAGAAACATTGAACAAAGAAGGTTTAGCTGAGTAATGTCGAGTCTGTTAAAAGGAATTGCGGCATCAAATGGCATTGCCATTGCGAAAGCGTATCGTTTGGTTGAACCTGACTTAAGCTTTGAAAAGAAAAGCGTAGCCAATGCTGAAGAGGAAGTGACACGCTTCCAGGAAGCCATTGCGACGTCAAAATCAGAGCTTGAAGCGATCCGTGATAAAGCTAGAGAAGATTTAGGTGAAGATAAAGCTCAAATCTTTGAAGCGCATCTTCTTGTCTTAAGCGATCCAGAACTACTGACACCAATCGAAGACAAAGTTAAATCAGAAAATGTAAACGCTGAATTTGCACTTAAAGAAACAGCGGATATGTTCGTTTCCATGTTCGAATCCATGGACAATGAGTACATGAAAGAACGCGCAGCGGATATCCGTGATGTGACGAAACGCGTCCTTTCACATCTCCTGGGCGTACAGATTGCCAATCCAAGCATGGTAACAGAAGAAGTGATTGTGATTGCTGAGGATCTAACTCCTTCAGACACGGCACAATTGAACCGCGAATTCGTTAAAGGATTTACAACAGATATCGGTGGAAGAACTTCACACTCGGCCATCATGGCCCGTTCAATGGAGATTCCAGCGGTAGTGGGTACTAAATCCATTACGTCCTCTGTTGAAAATGGTGATATGATCATCGTTGACGGATTAAATGGGGAAGTACATATTAATCCGACACCGGAAGTCATCGAACAGTATAAGAAAGAACATGCCCGATATGAAGAACAAAAAGCTGAATGGGCAAAGCTTGTAAACGAACCGACCGTTTCCAAGGATGGGGAGCATGTTGAACTGGCTGCCAATATTGGGACACCGAAGGACCTAGAAGGAGTCATAAATCACGGTGGAGAAGGTGTAGGACTGTATCGTACAGAATTCCTATATATGGGTCGTGACGAGTTACCGTCTGAAGACGAACAATACGAAGCATATAAAGCTGTATTAGAAGGCATGGACGGGAAGCCTGTCGTGGTACGTACTCTTGACATCGGCGGGGATAAGGAGCTACCTTACTTAAATCTGCCAAAAGAAATGAATCCGTTCCTAGGATACCGTGCGATCCGTCTTTGTTTAGATGAGCAGGATATCTTCCGTACCCAGCTCAGAGCGTTATTAAAGGCAAGCCCGTTCGGAAACCTTAAGATCATGTTCCCGATGATTTCAAATCTCCAAGAATTCAGGGACGCGAAAGCCATCCTTGAAGAAGAGAAAAATGCTCTTCTTGAAAACGGAACAAACGTGGCGGATCATATTGAAGTTGGAATCATGGTTGAAATCCCTTCGACTGCTGTCATGGCGGATGTTTTCGCCAAGGAAGTTGATTTCTTCTCGATTGGAACCAATGATCTGATTCAGTATACAATGGCTGCCGACCGCATGAACGAGCGTGTTTCCTACTTATATCAACCGTACAATCCTGCCATCTTACGTTTGGTGAAAATGGTGATTGACGCGGCTCATAAAGAAGGAAAATGGGCTGGTATGTGTGGAGAAATGGCTGGCGATGAGATCGCTGTTCCAATCCTTCTCGGCTTAGGTTTGGATGAGTTCTCCATGAGTGCTACTTCCATCCTGCGTGCACGTTCTCAAATCCGTCAGTTGGACCGTGCTCAAATGAAAGAGCTGGCTGAACAAGCACTGCAACTTGACACCAATGATGCGGTTATTTCACTCGTAAAAAAAGCAACATCAATGGAATAAATAAAGTTTAGATGGAGGAAATGAGGGTATTGTACTTATGAAGAATAAGGACAAGGCACACCCTTTGGGCCTTTTATTCTCATTTCCCCCTTTTTCGTGGATTGAAGGAGCTGATTGTTCTTTCAATCCTTTTTTTAATGATAAAAAGAGAAAATAGATGGTTTCACCGATCATTTAAAAGGGTTTTTCCATTCCATCAAAATGCCGTAATCGCACGATTCCTCGTCTTCAAGATAGCCCTTGATTGCTCGCAAGGGTATGCGACCCGTTTGCAATAGAAACGTGATGACAGGGTCTTTGTATTCACCGCACGTCAGTTTCTTGATATATTCTTCAATCGGGATGGTTTTGGCCACTTTATGATAAGTGGGAATGCGACCGCCACCCAGTAAGCGGTCCAATTGTAAATGGACGACAATTTCATACATGGCATCCATCAGTACCTTCCCTAACTTAAATCCCCTGTAGTCAGGTTCGATGCATAAATCCACGACATATAAAGTATTTCCATTGTTATTATGATTTCTAATAAACCCGTGATCGGTCATTTCTTCCCATGTATGATGGGGATCTGAAGGATTGAAATCCACAATCAGACTCGTCATGCTACCCACCACTTTTCCGTCCACTTCCACACAAATAGATCCTAATGGGAAATGTAATACATGCTGGATAAGCTGATCCTTACTCCACCATAGATCTGAGGGGAAAGGTGGGGGAAATGCTTTTTTTTGGATTGAAATCAGGGCATCAAAATCATCTTCCGTATAATTTCTGATAACGGCTTTGTGTATATGGTCATCCTTGAAGACATACTGTTCTTTCATATACATAGCAAAACCTCTTTTCCCAGGATTCCCTCGTTTATTATACTTCATGAAAGCGCTTTTTTAAAGTGTTTTACTAAAATAACTTTTTGGCACTAATCAAAAAACAATCACAAATTTAAGGGTAATATCATTTTTAAAAAAGTTTATAAAAAAAGAATAAAAAATGGTTTATCAATCAGAAAAGCGGGTATTCTATAACTAAGCATGAAATTGGAGATTAATTTCTCACTAACACCCCCTTTTCCTTTTTTTGAACTAACTCAGTTATCTGTGTTGGTTCTTTTTTTGTCTAAAATATGTCCTATGAATAGTACATCAGCTGAAGTCGGATAATAATTATATGCTGAGCTGACAAAGGTTCAGCACAACAGATGAAGGGGTGAATGGATAATGGCCAAAAGGACAAATAAAAATGATCCACAACAAAAAAATAAAAAAGGATTCGATTCTTCAAAAATCAATGAGGAATTTGCCCACGAAATAGGAAGCGCGGCTACAAATAAAATTCACAAAGACAAAGCTAAAAAAGAAAAAGCATCAAAAAACAATGGTGAATATAAAGATTAATATAGAAGAGGGACGGACCTTGAAACAAGGTCCGTCCCTCTCATTATGATTGGATAAAGGATTGAATCCGGTTGAGTCCTTCTTTCAGTTGATCCATGGAGCAGGCATAGGATAGGCGGAAGAATCCCTCACCAAGTGGGGAAAAGGCGCCTCCCGGAACCACAGCCACTTTTTTCTCCTGGGCAAGGGCCAGGGAGAATTCGAATGAGTTCAATGGGATGTTGTCAGGGATTTTCACAAAGAAATAGAAAGCACCATGGGGTTTTACCAATCCCTTAAAGCCCATTTCCACTAGTCGATCATATACGTAGTCCCTTCGTTTCTTGTATTCGGACTTCATCTCGAATGCATCGTCTTTCCCGGCCGTTAGAGCTTCATAGGCAGCCTTTTGAGAGATGGAGGATGCACAGGATACATTGTATTGGTGTACTTTCAAAAGATGTTTGGAAATGGACTCAGGAGCAAAGATAAGGCCAATCCGCCATCCTGTCATGCTATGGGACTTTGATAAACCGTTCACCACGATGGTTTGTTCTCTTAAATATTCAGCAATGGAATAGTGAGGCTCGTCAAAGGTTAGTTCACTATAAATTTCATCAGCCAATACAAAGATGTCACGACTCTTAAGGAGATCCGCGATCTCTTTCAGTTCTTCCTTAGTTAAGCTGACCCCCGTTGGATTAGAGGGATAAGGAAGGATGATGCATTTGGTGGATGGGGTTAAATGTGCCTCGATGAGAGCGGCATCCAATTTGAATTCGTTTTGCGTAATATCAATATGGACCGGATTTGCTCCACATAATTTGATGATAGGCTCGTATCCCGGATATACGGGCCCTGGAAGGAGACAATCGTCTCCTCTGCATAAAATCGTCCGAAGAATCACATCGATTCCCTGGGATGCACCATTTGTGACAATGACCTCTGTCAAAGGGTCATATTGCAATCGATATTTCTCTTTAACGAATGAACAAGCTGCCTTGCGTAACTCGAGAAATCCTGCGTTGTGCGTATAAGAAGTGAAATTATCATCAATGGCTGCTTTCCCTGCATCCTTAATATGTTGTGGGGTAGGAAAGTCAGGCTGGCCGATTGTAAGGGAAATCATGCCGTCGATATCGGCCACCATGTTGAAAAATTTTCGTATACCTGAAATTTGGATGTCCCTAACCAGGGGATTGATATGCTGTTCCAATATGTACACCTACTTTAGTAATTTGATTCATATTTTAACACTAATTCATACTTTTCTATAAGGGTTTTGTTTGAAGGAAGGAGAAAAAGGGAATTGATAAATTGAAATAAGTCAGGTAGGGAGATCCATATGATACGAACAAGTGTAATCATGGAAAATGGGGAAATACAAAGTGATGTTCCCTTATCAAGAATAAAAGAAAAAGACGTAAAATGGTACTGGGTGGATTTTTCTGAGCCTACAGGGAAGGATGTACGGTTACTTAAACTGTATTTTCGATTTCATCCCCTCGCAATAGAGGATTGTTTGGACGATTTCAGTCAACGTCCAAAGCTCGATTTCTATGATCAATACATATTTGTCCTTATGCACGGAGTCAATCCAAAAAGCCTTGATTCCCATGAAGTAAATATGTTCGTGAATTCGAGGTTTATCGTGACGTTTCATAAAGAGCCTGTCCAAGCGATAAATCAATTATGGGGGAAAATGAAGGAAGAAGGGGAACAGCTGAGTCCCTTTAAGATCATGCATGGAATTGTAGACCGACTTGTGGATGATTACTTCCCCCTTGTCTATAAGATTGAAGATCGCCTCAATACGACCGAGGATAATACAAATGAAGAAGCCGACAGTGACCTTATGGATGAATTATTCGATATTCGTCACGATATGTCAAAACTCAGGAGAACCCTTGTACCGATGAGGGATCTTTTATACCGGATCAGTAACTCCGGAAGGTTAAATTCATTGAAGGAAGAACAATTATATTTCAATGATGTATATGATCATTTGATCAAACTGGTAGAAATGCTTGAGTCTTACAGGGAATTTTCATCCGATATACGTGATAATTACCTTTCAATCAATTCGGATAAAATGAATAACATCATGATGACCCTGACAGTCATCACGACGATCTTCATGCCCCTTACGTTTATTGCAGGGTTATACGGAATGAACTTTGTCTACATGCCTGAACTGGATGAGCGAAGTGGGTATTTTATCGTTCTCATGGTCATGGGGATTATCGCACTCATTATGTTCGGTTTCTTTATGAAAATAGGGTGGCTCAGATTCGGCACAAAAAGGCGCAAAAAGCGTAGAAGGCTGCTTCGTCTGAAATAATCAATAATAATCAGGTATTCCATGTGGAATACCTGATTATTATTGATAACTATTCCTTCAGAAGCCATCCTTTTTCAATGCCCATTCCAACCCATTCATTTATCTGTGAATAAATTGTAGGGGAGGCAGCCTTTATCCATTCATTTCGGTTTAACACCTGGTGAGCATAAATGTTATGCTCCATCCATGATTTTCCTTCAGTAGAAATATTCAAGAGAAGAGGCTGAATATGGTCAATGATTGATGCATAAAGAGCTTCATTTGTTTTACCCTCCTCGAATTCCTCCCATAGAGACCTATATTTGGTTCTTGCTCCTTCAGGGAGGAGTCCAAAGATTCTCTCGGCAGCACGTACTTCCCTTTCATGCTTGTCCTAATACCCATTTACATCAAAAGCGTACGTATCTCCTGCATCGATTTCCACAATATCATGTAGAAGCAGCATCTGAATGGATGTGAACAGATCTGTTTCGTTTTTTCGTTCAAACACTTCAAATAAGGTCATGGCCATCACACATACATGCCAGGAATGCTCGCCGCTATTTTCTCTTCGGCTCCCATCGCTTACGTACGTTCGGCGCTCGATTGTTTTCAGTTTATCCACTTCTTTGATGAATTTCATCATTTCTTCCAGCATGGTGTACCCTCCAAGAATTTGTATTTCTTTTTATTATGGGGAGGGATTGTGATTTCTGCAACTGTTCCATGATTGCCATCATATAAATTTGGTTCAAAATGTAGATTTTTTTGTGAAAAAACGTTATATTGGTTGAGGACAATAGAAGAAGAATTGGGATAAATGACGATTCCCGAGAGGTTCTAGCACAACCCTCTATAAAAAACTAAGGAAAACGACATCCTTAGGTGTCGTTATTTTTTGTTAGTGGCGGTTTTAATGCCGGAATTATAGAGTCTTACAGAATCTCTTTCTTCTTTTCATGGCAAAAGAGCCTGTAGAAAAGAAAGGAGAGCCATATATGAACACAGAAAAAGCGTTAGTGGTTTTCAGCGGAGGTCAAGATAGCACCACGTGTTTATTTTGGGCAAAGAAAGCATTTAAAGAAGTAGAAGCTGTGACATTTAACTATGGTCAGAGACATGTTGCGGAACTGGACTGTGCACGAGAGATTGCAGAGGATCTGAATGTGCCTCACCATGTATTGGATATGAGTTTATTGAATCAACTGGCACCGAGTGCATTGACAAGAGTGGATGAAGATATTACCCAAAAAGACGGGGAATTACCTTCGACCTTTGTTCCAGGAAGGAACCTATTATTCTTGTCATTCGCAGGGATTCTGGCAAAGCAGATCGGAGCGAAACATATCGTAACGGGTGTATGTGAAACGGATTTTAGCGGCTATCCTGACTGCAGGGACATTTTCGTAAAATCCTTGAATGTATCTCTCAATCTTTCTATGGATGAGCAATTTGTGATTCATACACCGCTTATGTGGATCAATAAGGCACAGACGTGGGAAATGGCCGACAATTTAGGAGCTTTTCAATATATTCAGGACAATACCCTTACGTGCTATAACGGACTGAAAGGCAGCGGTTGTGGCGAATGTCCAGCATGTGAACTTAGACAAAAGGGACTTGAGGAATATGTGAATGATAAAAAAGGAGGAGAGGGCCTATGATTCAACAGATTTATCCTACTCCTGACCATCACTATGAGTTTGAATTAAACAAAGACATGCATTTTGCAGCGGCTCACCATATTCCACATGTTGATGCAGGAAGTTGCCAAAATGTTCATGGACATACGTACTTTGCCAATATTACCATCGGTGGGGACCAGCTCGATGACTCTGGATTCCTCATTAATTTTCAACACATAAAAAAACTGATTCACAAACGATTCGATCACACCCTGATCAATGAGGATGATATGTTTACCTCCAATTCAGGCATGGAATTTCCTACAACTGAAGTGATGGCAAAAGTCATGTGGGAAATCATTCAGTCGCATTTAGACACGCTTCCTCATCAGCCAAAGTGTCTTCAGGTGTTTTTAAGAGAGACTCCCACAAGTTATGTCATATACAGACCAAAGGGGAATCGATCATGAAGAAAATTCCCGTTCTTGAAGTGTTCGGCCCTACCATTCAAGGGGAGGGAATGGTCATCGGCCAAAAAACGATGTTTGTCCGGACTGCCGGTTGTGATTACAGCTGTGCCTGGTGTGATTCAGCCTTTACATGGGATGGATCTGCAAAAGAGGACATAGAACTTTTGTCTGCTGAAGATGTGTGGAGTAGACTAAAGGACATTGGTGGAAATCGTTTTTCACATGTAACGATTTCCGGTGGGAACCCTGCCCTATTAGCCAACCTGAAGGAGCTTATCGACATATTAAGTGAAAATGGTATTGAATCTGCTCTTGAAACTCAAGGAAGCAGATGGCAGGATTGGTTTTATGATATTAGTGACCTTACCCTCTCTCCGAAACCGCCAAGTTCGGGGATGGATACCGACTATGAGAAGCTTGACCTGATCGTTAATCGATTATCTGAGAATTCTTCACAGTTCAGCTTAAAAGTGGTTGTCTTTAATGATCGTGATCTGGAATATGCCACAGGCATCCATCATCGATATCCACATGTCCCTTTCTATATCCAAACAGGAAATCCTTCAGTTTCTGAAGGGGATACGGACAAGCTGGTATCTGATTTGCTCTTGGATTATGAAACACTTATTGAAAAAGTATGTGAAAGAGAAGAATTAAATAATGTACGCGTCCTGCCTCAGCTCCATACTCTTGTATGGGGGAATAAGCGGGGGGTATAGATAGAAAAGCGATTGATAGGAACATGATCAATCGCTTTTTTTAATTTGTATAATCAAGAACGTGAATCATCATTGCTTTGATTACGGCTTTTTTGCCCTTCTATATAGGAAAGTTCATCAGGTTCATCTTTACCGTCCGCGTTCTTTCCAAGAGCAATCACGGGCATGGTGTTCTGTGCAGGGAGAATGTGGTCAGTAATATCGTTAAAATCAGGCATGCTCTTATTTTCAACATTTCTTCGATCCATTATTTTAACACCTCCTATATTTAGTATGTATAGGTGTGGCGATAATAATCAATGAGAATCATTTACCGCAAAGTATCATGGAATAGAGTGGATTTTTTCATATGTTCCTGTAAAGAAGTTGGGTAAATGTTCGATATAAAAAGGGATGGCAATAATGTATGGAAGGAAGAAGTCAATTGAAACAATCAAATGGAATACTTCTAGAGAGTGGAACAAATGAACTCGAGATTGTTGAATTCGAGGTTGGACATAATAAATTCGGAATCAATGTGATAAAAGTAAAGGAAATCATTCAGCCGACGACGGTTATTCCGATTCCCCATTCACATCCCCATGTTAAGGGAATCGTTCAATTGAGGGGAGAGGTTTTACCGGTTGTGGATATGGCAAGAGTGCTTGGAGTGGCAGAAGAAGAAACGTCAAAGTCCAAATACATAGTAGCTGAATTCAACCAACAGAAAGTCATTTTTCATGTTCATAACGTTACCCAGATTCACCGAATTTCGTGGAACCAAATCGAAAAGCCTTCCGAAATGTATTCAGGAGTGCATTCAGGAATCATAGGAGTGATTAAACGGAACGAATCCATGATCCTTTTGCTGGATTTTGAGAGTATCATGCTTGAGATCAATCCTGAAACAGGAATTAGAGTAGATCAAGTGAAAAAATTAGGTCCCAGGGAGAGAATGAACAAGAGAATTGTTGCAGCAGAGGATTCTCCCTTACTTCGGAAGCTCCTTCATGACACCCTAAAGGAAGCGGGTTATGAAGATGTGGAGTTTTTTGAAAATGGGGCAGATGCATTTCAATATTTAGAAACACTTGCTGAGGGAAATAAAGGCGTAAAGGAAAGTGTACAACTTGTTTTGACAGATATTGAAATGCCACAAATGGATGGCCATCACTTGACCAAGCGAATTAAGAACCATCCCAAGCTTAAGACGCTGCCCGTCATTATTTTCTCTTCTCTGATCACCAATGATTTAAAACATAAAGGTGAGATGGTGGGAGCGGAAGATCAAATCAGCAAACCAGAAATTGCGGAGCTCATCTTAAAGATTGATCAGTATATTCTCTAAGGATAGAATAAAGGGTTCTGACAAATGTCAAAACCCTTTAAAGAATATACGCGTTACTGTACTAAAATCATAGGGTGTTAAAAGAAGCTGTCGCCCAACTTTTTAAAAACGGGCTTTTGATACTGGCTTTTTCCTGTCTTTCGTATCTGGTCAGAATGATCCGACATTCCTGTATATTTCTCCAGGATTCCTTTTGCCTGCTGTAAACTCATTTTGCATTTAGGATTCCTTGATTGTTGATCGAGTGATCCAAGGTGGGGAAGCTCTTTGAAATCTTCCTTTGTTGGTGGAAGATGAAACGTATATTCTCCACAATCAACCAAAACGTCAGACTGTTGCTGGCTATTCTTTGGGTTTCTAGAGAAGTGGAGTCCAACTTTCTTTGCCTTACCTTCCCGGATCATCTTCATTAAGGCTCGTTTTTTTAAAGAATATAAGTATTTTGGGTTACCTGCTGTTTTCGCATGACGATTCACAGTGAAAATAGCTTGAGAGAGGGTAATGACGGATGTGGAAGAAGGGGTGGATTTACTAGTGTTTCTCAAGTTATTGGCTCCTTTCTAATGTATTCATTCCCATTATAACCCCTTTTCCTTAGATTGGAAAGGTACCGTGGGGAGTTTATCATTTTGGATATAGATTGTTGATTGTAGGTAATTCTGTAGCTTTAGAGGGATAGAGAAGGATAACAACAAAGAGGCTCTACCTAATACAAGCAGAATTAGGCGAGCCTTTTGATTATTTTCCGGGGTATATATTAATATTCTCCGTAAGGTTATACGGTGATGATTGAAAATTGTTACCTCCATAGGGTTGTGGATATCCAGGATAAGGATACCCTCCATAAGGCGGATAAGGTGGGTAGCATGCAGGACCATAACATGGTCTGTTAAAAAGTAATGGACTGATGGCCAATCCCGCTAAGCCACCGGCTAAGAATGGTAGTCCGAAGAATGGGAAGAAGCGCTGATCGCCTCCTCTAAAGGGTTGATAGCTTCTGTATGGGTAATATGCGTGTCGATACATAATCGTAAAAAACCTCCTCTCTCTATATTTAGTCTATGGATTATGATTAACCTGTGCGCCTGTCTCATATATATTGGGCGGTGAAAAGGACGAGGGAAGAATGGGGGTAGAACGAATATTCTTACAAGAATGTAGGATTATCTTGGATGAATGAGTAAAATGGAGTCAGTGCATGATTCTTATAAATTCATAAGCATAGAAGGATGACGAATCCATGAAATGGACAGAAAGAAATACCATTAATCAAGACCGGAAGTTCCTGGACAGGGTATTGAAGGAAATAATATTAGATCATATTCACGACATGGTTTTCATAATGAAAGTAGAAGACGGAAGAAGATTTAAATATGTATATGTAAATGAGTCTGCCAAACGTTATACATCGATCCGTCAGGAGGATATGGGACGTTTTCTTGAGGAAGTGATTCCGGGAGAAATGGCTGATGACTTAATGAAGAAATATGTGGAATTGGTGGAGACAGGGAAAAGGATCAGCTATCAGGATGTATATAATGTGAATGGGAATAGTGTGATAAATGAGTCCATCCTTACTCCAATCAAGACTGAACAGGGTCAAATAGAGTATGTTATTTCGATCACGAGGGATATTACACCCTCAATGGAAGAAAAGAAACATTTGTTAAGGGCGAAGGAACGATACAAATCGATCATCGAACATAATTTGGATGCCATATTCATACTTGACTCAAATGGGTTCATCACCGATTCCAATGGAGCAGGAAGCTCACTGACTGGCTATGCAAAAGAAACACTCGTCAATATGGAGTTATTTGACTTGTTCCATCCTCAAAATAAGGCGCTGTTAACCGAGTATCTTTATAAAACGTTACAGGGTAATCCCTCTTCGATCGATCATTGTCTGCTTATGAATGAAACGGGTGAGGATAAAATAACACAATTGAAAATGGTACCCATCGTGGTAGATGAAAAGTGTGATGGTTGCTATATCATCGTGAAAGATATCACGGCCAATCATATGCAAAATGAAATGATTCATTATATGGCTATGCATGATCAATTGACTGGTCTTTGGAATCGAAAGGCACTGGATGAACATATCCCCTTAATCATTCACAATATGGAAGAAAGAGGAGTTGAACTTTCTTTATTATATCTGGATATAGATCGGTTCAAATTTGTGAATGACACGCTTGGCTTGAAGGGGGGAGACCACCTTCTTAGAAGAATCACCGAGCGCCTGATGACCCTTACGAATGAAGACTGCTTACTATATAGGCAGGGAGGAGATGAATTTCTCTTCCTATTGAAGAATAGTAGTTTTGACGATACAAAAACGAAGGCAAAAGAAATCCTGTCTTTGTTCATCGACCCTTTTACAGTAAAGAACCAGGAGTTTTACATTTCTCCTTCCATTGGTATAAGCCGCTATCCTGCAGATGGATATGACTCGAACTCACTCATCCAAAAAGCAGCACAGGCATTGTTTGAGGTGAAAGAAAAGGGGAGGGCACATTACCTTTTCTACCAAACGCACATGAAATCAAGTTTTCCAAACCATATAATTATGGAATCCCACTTGAGAAAAGCAATAGAGAAAGAAGAGTTGTTCATCCATTATCAGCCTCAGGTCAATTTATCAACCGGAACGATTGACAGTTTTGAAGCTTTGATCAGATGGAATAATCGAAAGTTTGGATTCGTGTCACCAGCTCAGTTCATCCCACTTGCAGAAGAAACCGGTTTGATTCACCAAATTGGCGAATGGGTACTTGAGCAGGTGTGTATACAATTACAAAAGTGGAGAAACAAAGGGTACAGGTCGGTACGCGTGGCAATCAACATTTCGCCCAAACAATTCCTTCATGAGCATTTAGTGGACACGATCGATTTCTACTTATCAACCTATTCAATACCTGCTTCCTGTATAGAGATTGAAATTACTGAGGGAGCCATGCAAGACACACAGCAAACGTTAAAAATGCTGAAAAAACTTAAAAACCTGGGAATATTCATATCGGTGGACGACTTTGGGACGGGTTACTCTTCACTCCATTATTTGAAACGGTTCCCGATTGACATATTAAAGATCGATCAGTCTTTCGTTAAGGAGATCGGCATGAACCAGAAGGACTCTGCCATTACGACCACCATTATTCACCTTGCCCATAGCCTGGGGCTTGAGGTTATTGCCGAAGGAGTCGAGCGTGAGGGGCAGGTCGACTTTTTGAAGGAAGCGAAATGCCAGAAGGCACAGGGGTATTTCTTTAGTAAACCGATAGGGCCGAAAGAAATCGAACAGCAGCAATTTGTTCTTATGTGATGATGTTGAGAGCTCTCGGGATATTCTTACATCCTGAATGACCAGAGATGATCCTGCTAATTGTTTGACAGAATGATTCCTATGACTTATTTTAAAGTGAGGAGAGTTATAGGTTCATAGATGGAATGCGTAAGCATCGCTTTAAATATGGATCACGGTTTCGAATGCTTTAAAAAGGAGAGGGATTATGAATCAGACAAAACGTATGGATATCCTCTTCCTCCCAACCGAAAGAGGAACGATTAACGTGTATGTATCCGGCTTTAAATCTCCTCGATCTTTAGGTCAGGTAGTTGTTACGTATAACGATGTTTCCGTTGAAGCAAAAGGATATAAAAGAAATAAAACCATTATCAAAGCATTAGCACAGTTACACGAACTCATTGTAAACAACCCGGAAGGTTAGCTTTATTGGACTGATTTTTAAGAAAACAGTGTTTTCTTAAAAATCAGTCTTTTTTTTCGTAATAATGGTTGTAATACGATTTTATATGATAATATATGAGTGAGTATTCATTCATTAACAAGGGGGAGTTACATATGGGAGAAGAGCAAGTTGTCATTGTAACAGGCGGTTCAAATGGTATGGGGAAATATATGGCGAAGCATTTCGTTGAAACCGGTGCAAGTGTAGTCGTCACTGGGAGGAATGAGGAAAGACTTCAAGCGGTGAAGGAAGAATTTTCATCTCTAAAAGGGAATATTGAAGTATTTCAGATGGACGTAAGGCAAGAAGAGCATGTCAAGGCAATGGTTGAGTTTACGGCTGAAAAATTCGGGAAAATCGATGTGCTCATCAACAATGCTGCTGGAAACTTTATTTGTCCTGTTGAGAAACTTACACCGAATGGATGGAAGTCCGTCATAGATATCGTATTGAATGGAACTTTTCTTTGTTCACATGCTGTAGGGAACTATTGGATTGAACAGGGTCAAAAGGGATCCATCATTAATATGGTTGCGACATATGCCTGGAATGCGGGAGCAGGTGTCGCTCATTCGGCCGCAGCAAAAGCCGGTGTTTTATCGCTCACAAGAACCCTTGCCGTTGAATGGGGTCATAAATACGGTATTCGTACGAATGCGATTGCCCCGGGACCTATTGAACGGACCGGTGGGGCTGAGAAGCTTTGGATCTCAGAGGAAGCCGCAAAAAGAACCATTGACAGTGTACCACTAAAACGATTGGGGACACCGGAAGAAATAGCAGGTCTTGCCTATTTCATCGCATCTGAAAAAGCGGCTTATATTAACGGGGAATGCATTACCATGGATGGAGGTCAGTGGCTGAATCAATTCCCATTTTAATCTATTGGAGAGGCAATTCTTGTCTTCATAAAGCCTTCCCAATCCTGTCCAAGTGGCAGGGTTGGGAAGGCTTTTTCGTGTTTTCTTTTTTAAATAAACAGAATAATTGTGTTATAATTATGCAAAAAACATGAGTGTAGGTGGGGGAGTACGAATGGATGCATTAGAAGTATTAACCAATATAGATAAAGTGATTCCGTACTTTCAACCGATCTTCAGTGCAGATGAACATAAAATCATCGGTTACGAGGTATTGGGAAGAATGGTTACAGGAAATGATGAGGTTGAAAGCCTTGGCCCATTCTTCGGTGATGAGGAAATACCCGATGAGTATAAAATTGAAGTGGATGAGCGTGTCACTCGTCTGGCACTGGAAAAATTCTTAGTAGAGAAACAAGAGGGTTACATATTCCTAAACCGGGATGCGCGATTACTTATGCTTGACCACGGCGAGTCTTTCCTCGAGCTTCTATTGGATCATGAAAAAAAAGGGTTGGATTTGAACCGGACGGTCATTGAACTGTCTGAAAAAACATTTGTAGGGGACTTTGATCAATTGGTCCATCTACTTCTCTATTACAAAACATATGGCATTAAAATTGCCATCGATAACATTGGCGGTAACAGTGGCCAATTGGATCGGCTTTCCCACTATTCCCCCGACATTTTAAAAGTAGACCTATATCAACTGCGTAATGACGCGGGGAATAAAGCGTATAAAGATATTCTATATAGTTTATCGATGCTTGCCAGGAAAATCGGGGCATCCCTTTTATTCGAAAATATCGAGATCAACTATCAGCTCCAGTTTGCCTGGTTGAATGGTGGCCGATATTATCAGGGATTCTATCTAAAGCATCCGTCTGCCTCCTTTTTGAAACCTGATCTTCTCAAGGAGAAATTGAAGGAAAAGTGTCAGGATTATATCCGATATGAAAAAAAGCATCTGGAAGCGGGATATGAATTCGCAGAAGTCCTCCATAAAGAAGTCAGTCAGAAGTTAATGATGATCAAAAAACAGAGTGTAGAATTTGATGATCTCCTTTTTGAGATGGCCAAGCAATTTACGGATAAATGCTTCCGACTTTATATATGTGATGAGAATGGGTTTCAAGTAACGAGTAATGTGGTGAAATCCGATCAAAAATGGGTGGTAGAACCAATGTACAAAGGAAAGAATTGGAGCTGGCGCCCATACTTCCTTGAGAATATCATCCGGATGAGAATTGACAAAAAAGGATTATTATCTGATATCTATAGTGACATTGATTCAGGTGAATCCATCAGAACGTATTCGTATCCATTTGGAAATGGTCTATATCTCTTCATGGACCTTTCCTATGAATTTTTATTTGAAGAGGACGGTTTGCTTTTTTAAGTTGCTTGTCGGGCATGAGTAAGCCGCCTCCGCTTTTCGAGATGTCCAGCTCCAGGGGCTTGGGGCTCGAGGTCATAAGTCAAGTCACCCAAAAAGGCAAAGAACGCCTTTCCGGGTGACTCGTCTTATGCTTGTCGCCCCAGTGCGAGCCCCTTGCGCTTTTCGAGATGTCCAGCTCCGGCGGCTAGGCCCTCGAGGTCATAAGCTAAATGGTCCAAGAAGGCAAAAAAACGCCTTCCCGGCCCATTCATCTTATGCTTGTCGGGCCTGACCCAGCCGCCTCCGCTTTTCGAAATGTCCAGCTCGGGGCTTAGAGGCTCGAGGTCATAAGTCAAACCTGCCAAAAAGGCAAAGAACGCCTTTCCGGCAGGTTCGCCTTATGCTTGTCGCCTCTGGGCAAAGCCCCTCCGCTTTTCTTTGTATACCCTTCTGTTGTTGGGACAAATTAACTTTAAGGACATTTTGTAAGGAGGGGCTAAGATGAGTATTTTTATGATTGTGCTTGCCTTGATTGTGTTGGCGCTTGCCGGTTATTCGTTGGTGTATACCTTTAAGTTGGCCGGCCAGGAGAAGCGATTGAAGGGTGATTTTGATACAGATATTCCCGACGTTGTAAAGGAGCACCCTTTTATTCGGAATCCCGTGTTCCTGTCTATTCTAATCGGGACCATTTTGATTACATTATTCATAATCTACTGGTCCATTCGATATTTATCGTGATATTAAGGATGCTGCATGAACATTGTGCAGCATCCTTTTTTGGTTAAATGTACCACTGTAAAATGTGTTTGATCGGCAGAAGCAGGGGGAATTTTACAACCAAACCAAAAAATATGTCAGTCATTGTTACGATTTAACGAATGAATCGTATCCCATCGACATTTTTCCGTTGCTACAATAATTTCATCTAGTATTTAAAGGAGGGAATGCAAATGGAAAAGAAAAAGTTTTGGTTATTGTTGTTTATCATCGGCATCATTTCAGCAGCAAGTGGACAGGCAGGGCAAACACAAGCATCAGAGTTCACGAAGGAAAACGCATTAACTGTTGTAGAAAATGCATTTCGCACTCAAGTATCATTGAGTGAAAAACCACAATCACAAGAAAAGATCGAAGGCAAACTTTCAAAATATTTAACCGCCGATATGACAGAAAGCTTTATGAGTGAAAATGTTTATAAAATAGACGGAGGATTTATCACATTTGGCTCTGATTTTGCCTCCTATTATATTCCGTTTTTCAGCTACGATGAATCCACCAATGTGAAGTACATAAATGGCCATTGGTATATTTGGGAGGAACGTACAAATGAAGAGGAGGGACCGATTGAGAGCGTAGAAGGTATAGAAGCTGTGGTGTTGAGTGAAGAAGAGGGTACCTGGAAAGTGTCAGCGATCACATATGATGTACCTGATTTTGTACAATCCCGATAAAATATGAAAGCAGGCCAGGTTCCCATGCACATGGGGAACCTGGCCTGCTTTTTATGTTTTGCTGCCCTTATTTTGTTAAAGCAGTTGTTAGGGCTTCCAAATTAAAGCCTGAAATCACTTCTGAACCGATCGTTACGGTTGGAGTGGAATAAGCCTTTAAGTGGTTGATAAGATAATCCCTAGCTTGAGCATCTTCCTTTATGTTCACTTCTTTATATTTCACATTTTGTTCTTTCAGGAACATCTTGACCACTTCACAAGGTGGGCATTCCGGTTGAGAATATAGTGTGACTTCCTTCATTTTATATGATCTCCTTTATGCTGTTTATTTAAATAATCTACGATTCCCATTGCAGAAACGTTCATATCGAGCTGTAACAATGTAAAAATTGGGTTCTCGGGATCAACCCCTCTTTGCACCATTTCCTTTCTTGTCCGTTTACTCAATGCAGAAGTAATGGTCTTTACATTCTGCTCCATTGTAACATGGGAAGAATACAGTTCCACACTCATTATCATGAAAAGATCGAGCCATCTATCTACTTCTGAAAGGGCGAACGATACATCCTCCGTCACACCATAATGTCCAAAATATAAACGGTCCAGATCAAGGTCTTTAAACATGTTGATGGAACTTTTCATCTTGTCCGGATCAAACTGATTGGGCGAGGTTGAGGGGAAATAAAAACGTTCCGATCCAAGGGAATATTGAATTCCACACGTATCACCTGTGAACATTCCATTTGAAGCAGAATCAAAGATACTGAGGTGATGGTTGGCGTGACCCGGCGTATGATAAAACGTTAAGGTACATGAATCACTCAGATTCAGCTTTTCTTCATGTTCCATGATCAGGATCCGTTCTTCGGGGATAGGTATGATCGGGTTGAACAGTTCATCGAATTTTTCCCCGTAAACCGCTTTTGCACCTGAAATCAAACGTGCAGGGTTTGCGATATGACGCTTTCCTTTCGGGTGAACAATGATACTCGCATTAGGGCACTCCTTTAAGAAAAGCCCTGCTCCCCCAGCATGATCAAGATGGATATGGGTTAAAATTATGTATTGAATATCTTCAGGATTAATGTTTAACTTAGAGAGACCTTTTTTTAGATGAGATATTGAAGGACTGGCAGACGTTTCGATAATGGTCAGTGCCTCTTCGTCCAAAATATAACTGCCTGTGCGTTCCTTAAATGATAAATCCATTAAGTCGACGATTGAGATTCGGGAATCAATAGGGTATACACTCATCAAACCAATCCTTTCGGTGAAATAAGAATGTTATTCCCTTTCATTATAAAGGAATTTTTGAGAAAAAAGGACAAAACATTAGATTAAACAGGATATTATCTGGTACAATGCAAAAGCTATGACCAAGAATTAGATCAGGAAAGGAGAGAGTGATTATGTCTCAGCTTCTTGGAATTATACAAAGATTAAAATCATTACAAGAGCAAGGTGAACAAGGGGAAACTCAACAACGATTTTTTGAATACAATGGTAAGAAAATCTGTGAGGTAAAGTATCTTCCTAAACAGGATACATTCGAAATCGAAGTCATGAATGAAAAAGGAAACAGCTTTCCTTTCGATAACATAGACATCACGGCCATTGAGATTTTTGAACTTCTACAGGAAGCTCAACAAGATTAATCGAAACAAAAGGTAACCATTATGGTTATCTTTTTTGGTCTATTAGTCAATCGTCAAAACATACATTTTTCTTCCAGTATGTTAAAATGAATAGTGTCTGCTTGGCACTAAATTCATATTTTCTAAATGAGGGGTTATAGATGATTTCAATGAGTAGCAAGGAGTTATTAGAAACGAATATAAAGGATTTTATTATTCCTTCTGAGAAAGTAGCTCATGTACAAGTAGGGAATTCCCTGGAACATGCGTTATTATTGCTCACAAAGAGTGGTTACTCAGCCATCCCTGTTCTCGATCCGACTTTTCGCTTTCAAGGTTTGATCAGCTCTAGTTTAATCACCGATTCCATTCTTGGTCTCGAACGCTTTGAGTTTGAAAAACTGGAAGCCAAAAAAGTAGAAGAAGTTATGACAAGCGATGTTCCAATGGTTTCACTACAATCCGACTTCAAGAAGGCTTTGGAATTATTGGTCGATCACCCATTTTTATGCGTGGTGTCCGATGATGGATATTTTGAAGGCATCATGACCAGGAGAGTTGTGTTAAAACAGCTTCAACGTCAGCTGTTCAAAAGGGATTAAATCCTTTAAGGCAGTTACATAACGACATAACAAAGAGGGTGGCAGGCTGCCATCCTCTTTATTTGTTCATTTGTACCTGTGTCTTAGAAGAATAGGCTTTTTCCTAATTGGAGAATAAGAATGAAGGTCAATATGTTTAAAAGAATTCGTACATGACGTAAGGATAACCTGGTTGCCAATCTTACAGCGAATTGTGCACCGATGAGAGCACCAAGCGCAAATGGGAGGGCTACACCCCATTCTACATGGCCATTATGGAAATACACTATAAATGCACCGAGACAACTGAAGAACGTTTGAAAACGGGTGAGTGCAACTGATTTTAAATAAGACTGTCCGTGAAATAAGTGAGTATACATCAGCATGGTTGCTTGACCTGGTCCGAATAGTCCGTCATACGTACTAATGAAATACAAAAAGCCGAAGATTCTAAAGTCTTTCCGTTTAGTCTCCTTTAATTGGAATCCTTTCAAGAGACTTAAGCATAGTGCAATGATAAGAAAGAAGAATGCCATCCATTCTAGGACGAAAGGGGGGATTTTATCCGACAGAAAGGCTCCGGACAGCCCCCCGGCCAGTGCTATGGGAAGAATCGGAATACATTCCTTCCATGTGACCTTTTTGTCTTTCACTAAATAAACAAAGCTCGAAAGTGAACTAGTAATGTTCGAAAACTTAGCTGTTGCAATGGCTGTATGAATAGGCAATCCGATGAGGAGCATGATGGGCATGCCGATCAGTCCACCGCTGCCTGCAAGTGTACCAACTAAAGCGACTGCCAACCCGGTAAAAAATAAGATCACTTCCACTGATTCTCACCTCATTTCCTGTTACTCTCAGTATATTCCTATTGCACCAATAATGAAATTTTATATAAGTTAAGATATAATATAAGAAAAACTTATGAAGGTGAAAAAATGGCATTTTCGGAATATCAACTTCTCCATGTACTGGCACAGGAAATGAATATGAGGAAAGCCGCTGAACGATTATTTGTATCGCAGCCAGCATTGTCCCAGAGGCTCCAGACGATTGAAAAGGAATGGGGGACGAAATTGTTTATTCGTTCACAAAAAGGTCTTTCCCTTACACCTGCTGGGGAGCTTGTGGTGAAACTTGCAGATGAGATGCTCCTTAAAGAAGAGAGTGTGAAGGAGCGGATTCAGGCTCTTGAGTTTGAAGTGCACGGAACACTGAAAATTGCCTGTGCTTCAATCGTAGGTCAGAATTGGCTGCCAAAGGTTCTAAAACGCTTTGTTGATACCTACCCCCATGCAAAGATCTCTCTAATGACAGGGTGGAGCAGTGAAATTCTTAAAGCCATTTATGAAGATGAGGTCCATATTGGTATCATCAGGGGAACACCCGACTGGAAGGGGCCGAAACACCATTTGTTTCAGGATACTCTGTACCTGGTGGATAGGGAGATTCAGTCCATAGATGAGGTGATGAAA
The DNA here is from genome assembly GCF_020172085.1 of Rossellomorea aquimaris. Classification (GTDB taxonomy): domain Bacteria; phylum Bacillota; class Bacilli; order Bacillales; family Bacillaceae_B; genus Rossellomorea; species Rossellomorea aquimaris_E. The sequence continues at coordinate 38,945 of NZ_JAIVAT010000005.1, read as the reverse complement.
ACAGATCGGCCCTTTATCCAATTTAAGAGTGACTCCAATTATTATCAGGAAATACAGGACTGGTGGCATCGTCAGTTTCAGACAACACCTAAACGGACGATAGTGGTAGATCAAATTGAAACGTGTAAGCAGATGACCCTGAATGGGATCGGCTATGCCATTCTACCAGCCATTACGTTGGACGGGATGGAACAAGACATTTATAAGATCCCTTTGATGGATGAGCATAATTCACTCATCCATCGTGACACTTGGTTACTCGGTTACGAGTCGGCCTTTCAACTAAGACAAGTGGAAGCCTTTGTGGAAGTTGTAAACGAATTCATTCAGGAAAACTCATAGTATTCGCGATTATGGGTTGTCTTCCACCCTTTAATTTGATAAAGTAATTCAAGAAACGAATTCTGAATTTTATACATAATTACGGAGGGAATTCTTATGAACATGATGGATGCAAACGAAATTATTTCTTTTATTCAAAATAGTACAAAGTCAACGCCTGTAAAGGTCTATGTAAAAGGGAACTTGGACGGGATCGACTTCGGTTCCTCACAGACGTTCCTTCAAGGCACTTCAGGTGTTGTTTTTGGAGAGTGGAGTGAACTTTCTACTATTCTTGATGAAAATAAAGATAAAATCGAAGACTATGTAATCGAAAATGATCGTCGCAATTCTGCAATCCCCCTACTTGACTTAAAAGGGGTCAAAGCCCGCATTGAGCCAGGTGCAATCATTCGCGATCAAGTGGAAATCGGTGACAATGCCGTCATCATGATGGGTGCAATGATCAATATCGGATCAGTGGTAGGAGCTGGAACGATGATCGATATGAACGTTGTACTTGGTGGACGTGCAACAGTAGGAAAGAATTGTCATATTGGTGCAGGAGCTGTCCTTGCAGGCGTCATTGAACCGCCATCTGCAAAGCCTGTGGTCATTGAGGATGACGTAGTCATTGGTGCCAATGCCGTTGTGCTTGAGGGTGTAACCGTCGGAAAAGGGGCTGTCGTAGCAGCCGGTGCGATAGTCGTAGACGATGTTGCGCCTTATACGGTTGTCGCAGGTACCCCTGCAAAGAAATTGAAGGATATCGATGATAAAACCAAATCAAAGACAGAAATTAAACAAGAATTACGTCAACTGTAATTCGAACTATCAATAGCATGATTTAAGAAAGAACGGACGGATGACGTCTGTTCTTTTCTTGTAAGGTCACTTATTCACGATCTATCAATGTTTTTTCTCATAATAGGAGGGTATTTATGACAACCGTAGACTTTAAGTCGATCAGGAGAGATCTCCACCAAATACCGGAACTGGGGTTTCAAGAATTTAAGACACAGCAATACTTATTGAATTATATATCCGGTCTGCCAGCTGACCGATTAGAAATTAAGACTTGGAAGACAGGGATTTTTGTTAAGGTTCATGGTACTAATCCTACAAGGACGATCGGGTACCGTGGGGATATTGATGGACTTCCTATCCAGGAAGAAACGGGATTGGATTTTCCTTCATCACATGAAGGGAGGATGCATGCCTGCGGACATGATCTTCACATGACGATTGAATTGGGAGTTCTCACTCATTTTGTACACCACCCGATAGAAGATGATCTTCTATTTATCTTCCAACCTGCAGAGGAAGGACCGGGTGGGGCGGAGCCGATGCTCCAAAGTGATATCATGAAGGAATGGAAGCCTGATTGCATCTTCGCCCTTCACATCGCCCCTGAATACGAAGTGGGCAAGGTTGCCGTCAAAGAAGGGCTTCTTTTTGCCAATACGTCGGAATTATTTATTGACTTTAAAGGAAAAGGCGGGCATGCTGCCTATCCTCATCATACCAAAGATATGATTGTGGTGGCCTCTTTCTTTGTCACACAAATGCAGTCCATCGTCTCTCGGAATGTCGATCCGTTGGACAGTGCGGTCATAACGGTAGGAAAGATGGAAAGCGGAACGGTCCAGAATATCATTGCCGAAACGGCAAGACTTGAAGGGACGATCCGTACCCTTTCCACACAGTCTATGGACAATGTGAAAAAGCGACTGGAAGCGTTGATTGAAGGAATGAAAATAAGCTATGACTGTGATATCGCAGTCAATTACGGAAGCATGTACCGGCAGGTATTCAACGATCCAGGATGGACCAATCATTTTATGTCGTTCTTAAGGGATACGGACCGAGAGCTGATCATCTGTAAAGAGGCGATGACAGGTGAAGACTTTGGATATATGCTTGAGGAAATACCAGGTTTTATGTTCTGGCTTGGAGTCGATTCCGCATATGGTCTCCATCACTCGAAATTAAACCCGAACGAAGAAGCCATCGATTTTGCCATCTCACTTCTTACCGATTATATCGAGACAATATAATTTTTTATAAGAGAAAGGACGCTTATCCTATGGATGCGCGTCCTTTTTTTTTACCCTGTAAAAGGGATACTCCAGAAAATCTGCCAATCTTTACAAAAACATCTTGAGAATAATCTGCAATAGTGTAAAAATACACTTAGGCTAGTTGGGCGAAAAAGGAAAAATAAAAGAAACTTTTTCCTTCTGAATTTCGTCTATGTTCTAGAGAGATAGAGAAAGAGAAAGGGGAATGCATGTGAAAAGGTGGGGAAAAGCATTATTCGTCGTGTTGTTAGGCTTATTGATGTTTCTGTTTATACAGGACACAACACTTGCAAAAGGACAAATAAAAATTTCAGTGGAAGAAGGAATCGACGGAAAAGTAAAGGAAGGGCGAGGTTTTCCTCTTAATGTTACGGTAGAAAATTCAGGTTCCGATTTTAAAGGGGATCTACTATTTGATTATGCTCCTTCCTATCAGACTGGAGGAGCAAGGGCATTGTCCATTGATGTTCCGGCTAATTCAGAGCGTACATACACATTTTCCATAACCGGTTTCAATGATGAAATCAGACATAATTCAAATCTTGAAACCATCCATCTGTTTGAAGGGTCATGGAAAGATGGAAAAGAAGTGAAATTTAAAGGAGATAAACGACTAACACCCAATTTCATCTATAGCAATAACACGACAATTGGTATATTAAGTGAAAATCCCGATCGCTTAAAAGGGATAAAAGGTACTTCTATGGGGGGGAACCGGGTCCAGGCATTGACTCTGACGAAAGAAACCTTCCCTGAAGAAGGAGTCGGCTTACAGATGCTAGATTATATCGTCATTGACCAATTCAACGTAACTGAACTCAGTCAAAATCAACAGAAGGCTTTAAAGCGATGGGTTGAAAATGGCGGGGTCTTAATGGTTGGTGCAGCTCCTCGATTGGAGGAAAGCCTTGGTTCTGTAGCCACAATGTTACCTCTTACCATACAAGAGGTAGAAACAGAGCTTTCCGATACCTCTTCCTTTAATGTGAAGAAAAGCATCAAAGCTTCTTTCAGCACGTTGCCTATCTTTAAAGGTAAAGTGAAGTCGGATGCAGAAATCATTGTTAAACAGGGGGATGTACCTTTAGTCACAAAGAGTGACAGAGGATTGGGGGAAGTATGGCAAACGTCCTTTTCATTGGGAGATCCCGCTTTGAACGACTGGGAAAATTATGATGAGTGGTTTGCGAACATGTTGTCTAAAACGGAACCCTACTATTTACTTGGACAGCAAAATGGTGATCAAAGCTTCTTGGAAAGAATTTATTATGATGTAGCAGACAGTAATGAACTTTTTCCATCGACCAATTTTAAAGTCAGCACGCTCGTTATCATTCTGATTTTGTATTTGATTGTCATTGTGCCTCTTTTGTATTTCTTATTAAGGAAACTGGATAAGCGTGAACAGGCATGGTGGATCATCCCGGCCCTATCAATCCTCGTCTCGACAGGGATTTTCGTAACCGGTGCCAAAGACCGTATCTCAAAACCCCATTTGAATCAAATGAGCGTTCTGAAAGTCGAGGATGATAAAAGCGCACATGGTATTTCAGCGTTTACGGCTCTTTCCAACTCCGGGGGGAATTATGACTTTGTGTCTGATAAGAACCAACTAGAGCTAACACCGGCAAGGATGAGGAATAATCCAGGTGGAGGCAATCAGTATAAATTCGCCATAGAAGAACTTAGTAAAGACGAAAGAAAGATCATCTTTAGAGATGTAGAGTACTGGTCAACGAGAACGGTGCTGGGAACCAGTGAGAGGGAGGATCTCGGGAGTTTCATCCCTGAATTGGTATTAAAGGATAAAACGATTACTGGAAAGATAAAAAATGAATTCCCATACGACTTTACCGATTTGTATATTTGGTCCGGTTCACGAATCTATCGAGTGGGTGAAGTAAAAGCTGGAGAAACCTTGACGATTGATAAAAAACTATCAACTGAATATTTATCATCGCCGATAGGGAACCCCAATATGGCAGCACCATTTCCGAATCAACAAAGCATCAAGCAGCAAAAGAAGGAAAGGTTGGAAAACTTCGCTTCGCAAATGATTTCAGCAGATAATGAGAATAATTCACCCGTCATATTTGGATATACAGAAGCTGAAATTTTCAATATGAAAATTAAAAATAAAGAATCTAAATCCGAAAATTTTTCGTTACTTTATCAACACTTTCCTTCACTAGGGCAGTATAAGGGTGCATTTACTCTTCGTAGTGAACAGTTGGATCTCGATGTCAAGCCGATAAAAGGACAAATCATCGAGCATTATTCCCATAATGGTGCAGATGAAATGGGACTGGAAGATGGTACATATGAAATGACCATCCAGCTGCCTAAACAAATGGATGTATCCAAGGTCGCTCTTCATTCATTAAATATGACACTGCACACGGGAGGGATTCTTCAGTACTCACTTATAGAGCCCAATACCGACGAGAAGCTTCTTCTTGAAGAATCATCTGCCAATACTATAGAAGTAAAGGAAAACTTGAATAACTATATGAATGACAATGGGGAAATCGTTTTTGAGTTTGAAAAACGTTCACAAGGGGATCCGTTTGTTCGTCTTCCTGCCATTGTGTTGAAAGGGGAGGTTCAGCCATGATTGAAATTCACAATTTATCCAAACGCTATGGGTCATTCCTTGCCTTGGATGATCTGAATTTATCCATTGATAAGGGAACAGTATTCGGTTTTGTCGGCCAGAATGGTGCAGGGAAGTCCACTACATTTTCAATACTTTCAACCCTTCTTGCCCCTACCACGGGAACGGCTACCGTAAATGGATACAATATCAGCAGTGAGCCGAAATCGGTGCGAAGACAAATCGGCTATATGCCCGATTTCTTCGGTGTGTATGATCAATTGAAAGCGGATGAATATCTGGATTTCTATGGTGCCAGCTACAAAATACCCGCAGCTCAAAGAAAAAAACTCATTCCACAGCTGTTGGAACTGGTGAATCTTTCTCATAAGAAAGATTCCTATGTGGACCTTTTATCGAGAGGAATGAAGCAGCGATTATGTCTGGCAAGATGCCTCATCCATGATCCCGAGGTCCTAATCCTTGATGAACCGGCTTCGGGGCTTGATCCGAGAGCGAGGATCGAAATGAGGGAAATCTTGAAGGAATTGAAGAAAATGGGTAAGACCATTTTAATCTCTTCCCATATCCTCCCTGAGCTAGCAGAAATGTGTGATGAAATCGGTGTGATCGACAATGGAAAACTTGTGGCTCATGGTTCTGTATCAGACATTCAATTTCAACTTCAGGCAGATAAACTGATTGTAGTGAAGGTTAGGGGACTTGTAGAAAGTGCTGTGGCATTTTTTGAAGATGATCCTTTTGTTTCTAAAATTGAAGTGAATGAGGAAACTAGAACCGTCCAATTCCTCTATAAAGGAGAGGAACGCGAGCAGACTGAATTATTGAAAAAAGCCATTCTGAATGATATTCCCATTTTGAGCTTCAAAGAAACAGAAACAAATCTGGAGGATGTCTTTATGGAGATCACGAAAGGAGTGACTCTTTCATGAAACAATTACTTATTAATCCCATGTTGAATAAGGAGTTTAAGCTTCGCTTTCGTTCGTTTAAATCATTTATCGGAATGTTGTGTTACCTTATCGCCATAGGCATTGTTGTAATCGGCTTCATCTACTTGCAAACACGATCTTCTAATACAGGCTATTTCCGCCCTGAAGAGAGCAGATCCATGTTTATGATTCTCTCTTTCTTGCAGCTTGCACTCGTTTTATTCATTACCCCCGGTTTAACAGGTGGGGTGATCAGCGGTGAAAGAGAGAAGCAAACGTTAAGCATGTTGTTAACGACAGAACAAAGTTCAATGAGCATTATCCTGAGTAAACTTGTTTCGTCGGTTTCTTATTTGCTGCTGCTCGTGATATCAAGTTTACCTTTATACAGCTTTGTTTTCTTGTTCGGTGGAGTATCTCCTTCAGATTTATTCACTGTGTTTGGATATAGTTTATTTCTCGTATTTACATTTGGCTCAATGGGAGTATTTTATTCAACAGTCATCCGCAAAACGATTGTATCCATGGTCACAACCTATGCAACGGTACTTTTTCTCGTGGGGGGGACATTATTCCTCTTCATGCTTTCCTTGGCAATTGGGAACGGTCCTTATCAAAATCAGACCACTCCAGTGCCGTACCTCATTGCGATGTTTAATCCTGCGATTGTTATCATGGGGCATTTTGAACCGATGGCCATTGAAGAAATCTATACACGAAGCGGAATCAAGTTTCCGTTATGGATCTCATTCCTGAGTATATACACTGTATTGGCACTGTTGTCATTGAGCTTAAGCATATTGAAGCTAAGACCGAACATGAAGGTGAAGAGCACAAAATAGAGGGTGAGAAGATGGACTCGAAACAATTTCTTCAATTACTTAAACAAATAAGGAAGAAACTCCTGATCAGGCAATTATGGCATGCGATCCAGCTCCTGGTTTTCTACACAGGAGCTCTTGCCCTGTGCGTCATCACTCTGGCAGCAATCACCCCCATTCCATACTGGGATAGGGGGCTTTGGATCGGGATCATCTTCATTTTTATAGTAGGTGGGCCAGCGGCCTTTCATAAAAGATCCACCATGCTGGATAGCGCACGCTACTATGATCACTTCATAGACGATAATCGAGTCACTGCAGCATATAGCAGTCTTCACAGTGAGCATGCATTATCACCCTTGGTTCTCCGTGATGCCCTGGAGAAAATGAGAGCGGCTTTACCTGAAATAAAGAAGGTTCGAGAAAGAATCATTCAGCCAAAATTGATGCTTTCCACCATTATGCTCGTACTTTTAGCCCTTCTGATATTCAATCAAAGAGATCACATGTTTAAAGAAGCACAGAGGTTGGAGGATGAAAAGGAAATCATTGCCCAATCAAACGAACGCATAAAAAAGAAGGCAGATAAAAAGGAGAATGCTGCCATTAAAGAAAGGCTTCTGAAGGAAAACGAAAAACTTAAGAAAAAGAAAGTAGTAACAGATCGATACGAAGAAATAACGAAAAAAGTAAAGGAACTGGATCTTCAGAAGAACAAAATGAAAAAGCAACATGCCAAGCTGGAAGAACTGAAGAAAGAAATAGCTGGTTTAAACATACCCGAAATTCAAGATGCCATTAGCGATAAAGACGTAAAAAAACTTCAACAGGGTTTCAATCAACTATCAAAACAACAAAAAAACAAGCTTATGAAAGCATTGAAGGATCATGATATCGCCTCTTTAAAAGAGTTAGAGGAAGTTTTGAAGGAAACAAAGGACTCGGAACAAATACAACAGTTGGCTAAACTTCAGGAGGAACTACAGGAGGAAGCAGAAGAATTAGGGGAATCCATCGGGGAAAATGCTGCGGAGGGTTCAGCTCAAAATGCGAAATCCAATGGAAACGGTGGAGCATCCTCTAAACAATCAAACACCCAGTCAAAAGGAGGTAAACAGACGGCCTCTTCTAAAGGTAGCAGTGGTGGTAAAGGGGCTGAGAACTCCTCTGGTCAAAAGGGAAATGGATCTGGAAACGGTTCGGGCAGTGGAAATGGAAATGGTGTCGGTAGTGGTCAGGGGTCCCGGGATATGCTATCAATTCCTGAGAAGGTAGAGGGAGAAGATAAGGTGGAACTCGACTCAGGTGAAATAGGTGAAGGTGAACGGGGAGATCAGTTTCAGACCGACGGACCGATTCAAAGAGGATCCTTAAGGCCTTATGAAGAAGTGTATCAGGACTATTATTCTTCATATCGGAATGGCTCAGACCGAGCTGACATCCCAAAAGATTTAGAACAAATCATCGAGTCCTACTTTAGTGAAATCGATCCAGGAGAGTGAAGAGGATGAATATCGAAGAAAAGGAACAGCAGTTTAAGGAAGCTGCCATGAAAATAAAAGAGGTGAAGGAGGAAGTACAGCGGTTCATCGTAGGTCAGGTAGACATTGTAGATGGGGTGCTTTGGACCATCCTGGCAGGGGGCCATACACTCTTGGAAGGTCTGCCCGGAGTAGGGAAAACGATGCTGGTTCGCACCCTTTCGGAAGTGATGGACCTTAGCTTTTCCAGAATACAATTTACCCCGGATCTAATGCCGACTGACATTACCGGGACAATGGTCATGAAGAAGGAAAGGGATCAAGAAAGCCCATTTGAATTTCATGAAGGGCCATTATTTCATCATCTGGTATTGGCGGATGAAATCAACCGTTCAACGCCCAAAACCCAAAGTGCCCTGCTTGAAGCGATGGCTGAGCATACAGTTACGGTAGTAGGAGAAACCATGACTTTAGAGAAGCCGTTTTTTGTCCTCGCCACACAAAACCCCATCGATCTAGAGGGAACGTATCCCCTCCCAGAAGCCCAGGTAGACCGTTTTATGAGTAAAGTACTCGTTTCTTATCCCTCTAGAGCTGAGTTGAAGCAAATCATTATGCGCACCACTGGAACAGAGGAAATTTTTCTTGAGAAAAAGGTAAGTCAAACGGAGCTATTGAAGATCCAGGGACTCGTAAAAGAAATCATGGCGACAGAAGAAATGATTGATTTTGCCATCGATCTCATAGACGCAACCCACCCAGATGGTGAGAAGACAACCGGGAACATCAAAGAATATGTGGACTTTGGGAGCGGGCCAAGAGGTCTTCAAAATGTCATACTGATGGCAAAAGCCAGAGCTTTAACACAAGGGAGATATCATGTGTCCATAGGAGACATTAAAAAAGTGGCACCTCTTGTATTGAGGCACCGGATCATCCTTAATTTCGAAGGAGAAGCCATGAATGTAAAGATTGATGATCTCATCTGTGAATTAATTGATTACATACAAAAGGGTGAGCATCAGTGAAATCCTTTTGGAACTCCCAGTTTTTAGCCCAGTTAAAAAGGCATAAGATCAGCGGTAGTCGAATGAGGATAGGGCATCATAAGGGATCGCGCATGGCAACATTCCAAGGCAGTTCCCTGGAATTCTCTGATTATCAAATGTATGAGATTGGTGACGATGTCAGGCAAATCGATTGGAATGTATATGCCAGAACGGAAAAAGTGTATATAAAAAGGTATCTAGATGAAAGGGAATTAAAGGTTCATATTTTTCTTGACTGCACGAACTCCATGTTGTCCGGGGATGAGAAGTGGAAGAGAGCGAGAGAATTGGCAGGAGCAATTGCATTTCTTGCTTTATCAAATGATGACCGTCTCACCTTGCATTGCATCGGGGTTCAAAAGACTTTCACCAAAAAAGGCGCACGGGACGCAAAAGGCATCCTGTTTGATATTCAAGAGCTATCACCAAAAAGGGAAGTGTTGGACAACACATTATTTTTTGATGAAATGGCAAAAGGTGACCGGACAAAAAGCGGAGTATCCTTCATCATCTCTGACGGCTTGGAACCCATTTCTGTGATCGAGGATGCCCTTAGGAGGCGTTCGATAAAAAAGGAAATGACCTACTTCATTCAATTGCTGGATGAGGAGGAGGTTGCACCAGCGTATAAAGGTGATGTGAAATTAATCGATAGCGAAAACCATCAGGAAGTGAATGTATCATTGAATCGCCAGCTGGTTGGAAAGTACCAGGAACGGTTGCTGGAACATAACAAACAGATCGAATCATTATGCCGGAAATGGGGATTTGGCTATCTGCGAACCAACAGCCTTCCGCCATTGAATGAGGTGTTTTTTAAAGAGTTTAAAGAAAATGGATGGATCCGCTGAGGTGATTGCATGGGAATAGGAAATCCAATCTTTTTTTTCTTATCTGCTTTTATAGTAGCAGTCATATTGATGTATTTCTTCCGAAAACGTTATCAAGATCAGCTTGTGCCCTCTAGCCTATTATGGGAAGAGGTGATGAAAGAATGGCAGGCATCGCCATGGTTTCATCGATTACAGAAAAATTTACTTCTTTTTATGCAGGTGCTGATTCTCCTCTTATTGATGCTAGCCCTCGTAAAACCATATACACTGGGTGAAATGGGAGAAACAGATCATACGATCATACTATTGGATACCTCTGCTTCCATGAATGCCACCATGAATGAACAATCGCACTTTGAGTTAGCGAAAAAAGACATTCAATCATTGATAAGCGATGCAGATGGAGATATAACCCTTCTTGCGGTGGGGAGTTCGGTATCCACTATTCTTTCAGAAGAGATGAATGACCAAGTTGTGATCAAGCAACTGCAAGATATTCCATTATCCAATGATCATGAAGATATGCAGAAAGCGTTTCACCTCGCTCAAGCACTTGGGAAAGGTTCCGAGTCCATTATCCACATCTACTCTGACTCGGTAAGAAAAGCCAATTTTACAGAAGAAAAAATCACGACTCCGGTTCAGGTGCACAATCTCCTAAAGAATTCCAAGAACGTTTCCCTTACAAGCTTCGGGGTGGAGAAAGTGGGGTCCCTCTATCAAGGAGTCGCTGTCATTGAAAATCAAAGCAAAGACATGCAATCAGGGAAGATCACCATCTACGCTGCTAATAAAATAGTCTCATTCAAGCGACTTGAAATCGGTGCAGGGAAAGAAGAGGTAATTCCCCTGCCTGAATTACCGGAAAGTCCAGTATATAAGGCCGAAATATCTTTCCAGGATGATTTCAAGGTTGATAACGTCCTATCCAGTATCCAAGCCACTTCAAAGCCAGCCATCTCGGTAATAGGTGAAATAAATCCTTTCCTATTAAAAGGATTTCAATCACTTGGCGTCGAGGTGAAGACCATTGCAGGAAATCAATTGAAAAAAGGTGACGGAATTCTCGTTACGACAAATGATAAGTGGAAAGAGTTATCGGTCAAAAACCCTGCCATGATCATTCCTGGATCTTCTGCACAATTGACGGGGCTTACATCCGGAATCGACGTGAAAGAAGGTGACCCCCTGTTAAAGCATGTGGACTTGGAAAAAGTATATGTGGAAAAAGCGGGTTCCATTGAAATGGAAGGATTGGAAACACTCGCAATGAGTGATTCCATACCGCTGATTCAAAAAGGGGAACGAGATGGCATAAAGAATGTCCTTGTGAACATGCGACTGAACGATACGGACTTTCCACTACATCCCGGATTTCCGATTTTTCTTCATAATGTCTATCAGTACTTATCAGAAGATCAAGGATTTATAGGGTATTTTCAGCCTGGCGAGGAAAGAACTGTCCCCGGCGGGAAATGGGATATCTATTCAGGTGGAGATGAGTATATAAAAGAATCCGGTGATGGGGATGTCTTTAAAGCTCCTTTGAATCCCGGGGTATATCAAGCAGTCCAGGGGGATGTAATGAAGTATTTCAGTGTAGTACTTGACGACAGGGAAAAGCAGCTTGGAGGAGAATCCTTTACACTAGAATCTTCAGAGAGAAAAGGAGAAAAGGAAGAAAAAACTGTGCCCCAAGTTCTGTCTTCATGGTTTCTGTTGTTGGCGATCATTGTGTTTTTTATAGAGTGGGAGGTTTATAGACGTGGGAATCGAATTTAATGAAATTCTATGGTTATGGTTCCTGGTTCCCCTTGGTTTCGTCCTCTTCCTCTATGCTAAACAGGGTTTTGCCAAAAAGGATGGTAAAATCATTCTTTTATTAAGAGGGAGTGCCATGAGCCTTGTGATACTGGCCCTTGCCAATCCGTTCATCATTCTGCCAGTAAAGGATAAGTCGGTCCTCTTTTTAGTGGATCGATCAGCTTCTGTCTCGAATCAGGAGGATCAAGTCCTTGAAATGATCAATCAGAGCACTCATTCAAAAAAAATACAGGATCATTATGGGATTATTGCATTTGGAGAAAATGCTGAAGTTGAACAGACCCTTTCAGATGAGCAGAATGATTTAGATCGATTTAGAAGTGAAATCAATGTAGGTCATACAAACCTCCAGGAAGGGCTGGAATATGCCTCAAGTCTTCTTCCGGAGGGAGGGAGGATTGTCGCCTTGACAGACGGTAAAGAAACAATGGGCTCAGGGGAGGAGGCGATCCCATTACTGAAAGGAAAAGGCATCGAAGTGGACTGGTCCCCTCTCGCATCCGATACGCAAGAAGACGTGGCCGTACTGAATCTCTCTACCCCCTCCATTCAATATGAAGGTGAAGAAACAACCATCACGGTCAATACGTACAGCACCACTCAAAAAGAGATTGACATGCGCATAACACTGAATGATCGAACGATCATAAAAGAAAATCTACGTGTGCAGGAAGGAGACAATGAATTTCAGTTCAAGCATATAGTCGCTGAGACCGGCTTATTAGTGTACAAGGCAGAGGTGTTTTCAAAAGGAGATGAAAGTCCTGAAAACAATTCACACTACCATCTGTCCCGTTCAGAGGGTGCCGCCAAAGTGATGCTCGTAGAAAATGAAGCCGGTGATAGCCCATTAATTCCGATCTTACATTCACAAGGTGTTACGGTGGATATCTATAAGCCTGAACAATTGCCGGGTAAACTGACTTCCTATTTGCAATATCAGAGTATTATGTTTGATAATGTAGCGGCCACAAGCATACCAGAAGACAAAATGCTTCTTATGGAAAAAAGCGTGAAAGAATTCGGAAGAGGATTCATTATGTTCGGCGGTAATGACAGCTTTGCCCTTGGTGGATACTTTAAAACACCGATTGAACGATTGCTCCCTGTAGATATGGATGTGAAAGGTAAGAAGGAATTACCGTCACTTGGACTGGTGATCGTTTTGGATCGATCGGGCAGTATGGATGGGGAGAAAATCGCCCTTGCAAAGGAAGCTGCCGCAAGAACGGTTTCTCTTCTAAGAGACAAAGATACGCTGGGAGTCATTGCATTTGATGACCGGCCATGGGAAATCGTCAAAACGCAACCCCTGACCGATCGAAAAAAAGTAGAAGAACAGATTCGCTCCATCTCTTCAGGGGGAGGAACGGAGATCTTCAGCTCCTTACAGCAAGCCTACGAAAGTCTAGAAAGTCTTCCGTTAAAGAGAAAGCATATCGTCCTTTTGACCGACGGGCAATCAGCCACTACCGGGAATTACCAGACCCTGGTGGAAGATGGCCATGATAAACATATCACTTTATCCACTGTTTCGATCGGTGAAGGGGCGGACAGGGCACTCTTGAACGAATTGTCCGAGTGGGGGAAAGGGAGGTTTTATGATGTCGTCGATGCCAGTGTGATTCCGAGCATATTAACAAGGGAGACCGTGATTACGACCAGAACCTATATTGAAGATCAACCATTTTATCCTTCTATTGCATCTTCGAAGTGGTCAACGCTATTTGCGGGAGGGATCCCCAAAATGAATGCTTATATTGGCACCTCCCTGAAAGGTACGGCCCAAATGGAAATGGAGAGTGGGAAGAAAGATCCGATCCTGGCTACTTGGAGATACGGGCTAGGGAGGTCTTTTGCCTTTACTTCTGACACGAGTGGTAAATGGACGGGGGATTTTGCCAGGTGGCAAGGATGGCCGGTGTTCGTGAATAATCTCGTTAGCCGCTCCTTTCCTGAAATTCACTCCAATCCTTTCACCATCGATGTGAATGAAAGTAACGGAAATACCAGATTAAAGTTATCATCTTCTGACGGGAGCGTATCACCACTTGAAGTGACGGTCTTATCCGAGGATGGAAATCCGATTCCTGCGACAACCAGAATCACATCACCGGGAGATTATGAAGTCGAATTTGAAGACCACCTGTCTCCCGGACTATACAATATGAATATTTCCAACAGAGGAGATACTGCTGGGAACTCGTACCAGACAGGCTTTTCCGTCCCATATTCAAAAGAATACAGCTTCAGGGGGGGAGACGGATCCCTGAATACAATCGTGAAAGAGACCGGTGGAAGGAAAGCATCTTCACCGAAAGAAGCTTTCAGGGACCTTCATACCCACACAAACAAAGAACTGTCCATACAGTCCATGCTTGTCATGGCAGGATTTCTGCTTTTCTTTAGTGAAATATTTATTAGACGATTCGGGACAGGCTCTTTTAGAACTATATGGAAGATGGTTAAACCGAAAAGGACTTCACCTACCGTTAAAGAAAAAACAAGTGTAGAACAACTAGGCAGAAAAGTGAAACGGGATCGACAGAACATCGAGCGGAAAAAAGCGGACACTAAACCATCATTACATGCTGTCGGTGAATCAAAGACACCCGTAAAGAAAGTGAAAAAAGAGAAGAACAAGCAGGAAGAAGGATCAAAAGAGAGTGATGATCGAATCAAACGCCTTCTGGAAGCAAAGAAGAGAAAAGATAACTAAAAAAGAGAAGGCGGCGGCCTTCTCTTTTTTAGTCTTTAGCTTTCTTTCTTTTCAATGAAGACCTGGTGTGGATAAGGGATTTCGATTCCATTTTGATCGAGTGCCTCTTTTAATGACTTACGAAGCTTCCTTTCCACTCCCCATTGCTCCATATTCTTCGTTTTACATAATACTCTAAGAACCACATCGGAGGATCCGAGCGTCTGAACTCCCAGTACATTGGGACCTTCAACAATGTTTTCATCTTCTTGGGCAATAGAATCGCATACCTGCTGTAGAACGACCATCGCCTTATCAATGTCATCATCATAGGATATTCCAATATCGACAAGTGCTCTCATATTTCCACGGGAATGATTGCTGACACTTGTAATTTCCCTGTTCGGTACATAATGAAGGGTCCCATCAAATCCGCGGATATGAGTCGTTCTCAAGCCGACCTCTTCGACGATTCCGGAGAAGCTGCCGGTCGATACATAGTCACCCACGTCAACTTGCTTTTCAAGTAGAATGAAAAATCCGGTAACCACGTCGCTTACCAATCCTTGGGCACCAAATCCGACGGCTAGTCCGACGATTCCGGCTCCGGCCAGAATCGCAGTCACCTGGATACCGAAGATTTGCATGATCGTTACGAAGAAAACGAATATCAGTATATAGCCGATAATATTTTTAGAAAGACTTTGTAATGTCTGCGCGCGACCATCAGATACATCATTTCTCTTTCGATACTTGTCAAAAATTCTTTCAATTACTTTGTTTGCTGCACCTTTAACAATAATAAAAGCAATCCAAATCGCTAAGATTTGCAATGCACCTATTCCAATCGTTACTAAAAGACCGCTCCAATTAAAGTTGGAAAGTCGATCACCTAAAGCCGTAAGACCAAGTGTGTAACCCAAATCAAAACATCCTTTCCTATTAAATAATGACCACTCTAGTATACACAAAACTACATAGGGTATGTCAAAGGAGAATGCTCATTCAAACCAAATATGGAAAAGAGATCGGTCAAAAGACCGATCTTTTTAGGTGGGTTCATTTTTAAAATAAATATGAACAATGAGACTTGAGGGAGAATTCGTAAAAAGTGAAAAATTCTAAAAAAAGGGTAGATAAATATTTCGAAAGTCGATATATTTAGTAGTACATTGTTTTTTTATGGAATATGGAGGGGAGAGGAATTATGGATACATTTAAAAAATTGAAAGCCTTTTATTGGCCGTATAAAAGGCATTTTATCATTTCAATGATTTTTTTAATATTTGTAACCGGTATCACAGTGGTATATCCGATGATCCTGCAGGTTACAATCGACGATGTCATCTTGCAAGGGAAATATGAGTGGATCCCGTACTTAGCTTTTGGGTTCATCGGCATCATGGCAGTGAAAGGAGTCGCAACATTCATTCAACAATATAATGGAGATCTATTCGGTATCACCTCTGTGTACCGACTGAGAAACGAACTATATGAGAAGCTCCAGTTTCTTCCGTTCAGTTACTATGATAATGCCAAAACAGGGGATCTGATGTCTCGTTTGACGGCGGACGTAGAAGCCTTCCGTTTCTTCTTATCATTTGGTTTCTCAGAACTGCTCCGCTTCTTCATGTTGGTGACGGTCAGCTTTGGGGTCATGTTCTATTATTCTCCGTCGTTAACATTTGTCACATTGGTTTCCTTGCCATTCCTTGCGATTGCCGTGTACAAATTCGATAAGGCTGTCCACCCTGCCTTCCGGGGTATCAGGAAGTCCTTCGGTAAATTGAACACGAATGTTCAGGAAAATATCTCCGGAATTAATACGGTTAAATCCTTGTCTCGTGAAGATTTTCAAATCAATAAGTTCAATCGCTCCAACGGTGATTATAAAGATAAATACCTGTTCACCTCTGACATTTGGGCAAAATACTTCCCATTGATGGAGTTCTTGGGGAATGTGAGTGTAGTCACTCTCCTCGCATACGGAGGTTACCTCGTCATGAATGACAACCTTCAACCCGGAGAGCTTGTCGCATTTTACAGCCTTGTATGGTATATCATCTGGCCGATCATGAATCTTGGCTTCACAATCAACCTATTCTCCCAATCCAAAGCATCTGGAGAAAGATTATTAGAAATTCTTGAAGTCGATGAAAAAATTAAAGATCATGAAAACGTCCTTCACGTCGATCGAATGAAAGGGGAAGTGGAGTTCAAGCATGTTTCACTGAATTACACCGTACATGACGAAGCTGCTCTTGAGGACATTTCCTTTAAAGTGGAACCGGGTAAAGTCATCGGTCTCATCGGGGGTACCGGATCGGGGAAAACCAGCATCACCCAGCTCATCACCCGTTTCTATGAACCGGAAAAAGGTGACATCCTGATTGATGGAAAAGACGTGAAAAATTACTCTTTAAAATCCCTCCGTCAAAATATTGGATTCGTCCTGCAGGAATCATTCTTATTCTCGTCCACCATTAAAGCGAATATTTCCTATGGTCGCCCGGAAGCGTCCATGGAGGAAATCATCGAAGCTGCCAAACGGGCACAGGCACATGAATTCATTTCAGAATTGCCGGACGGCTATGATACAAGACTCGGAGAAAGGGGCTTAGGTCTTTCGGGAGGTCAGAAACAAAGGATTGCCATAGCGAGGGCCATCTGCACAGACCCATCGATACTGATACTGGATGATGCAACAAGTGCAGTTGATATGGAAACAGAATTCAGGATTCAGAAAGCATTGAAGGAGGTCATGTTCGATCGAACCACCTTCATCATCGCACATCGGATTTCATCCCTTAAGCATGCAGATGAAATTCTCGTCCTTGAAAACGGGAAAGTCGTTGAACGGGGGGTTCACGATTTCTTAATGAAAAACAATGGACCGTATCAGCGAATCTACGACATTCAGTACAAAGATCAGAAAAAAATATTGCAAACGCAGGAAGGGTAGGTGAGTGGATATGAGTAAGAAAAACAAAGTAAATAAGAATATACTGAGCAGATTTCATTATTCAACAGATCAAGTGATTGATAAACCATTCAATTGGGAACAACTCTATCGATTATTATCCTATTTAAAACCCTATTCGAAAAAACTGCTGCCCTTGTCCATCATCACCGTTCTGATTACAACGGCCATCCGGCTGATCATCCCGATTTTAATCGGGGTATATACTCTCGATAAAGCGATTCGGCAGAAGGATGGAAATCTCTTATTCACACTGGTGGGGATCATTGCGGGGCTGTACATTCTGAATTATGTAGCCAATGTCCTTCGGATAAGATGGATGAACCAATTGGGCCAAGGGGTCATTTATGACCTTCGAAAACATTTGTTCAGCCATGTCCAGTGGCTTTCCCACCGTTTCTTTGATCAGCGCTCAGCAGGCTCGATCCTAGTCCGGATCATGAATGATATCAATTCACTGCAAGAATTGTTCACTAATGGGGTTATCAACCTCTTGATGGACATCATCCTTCTTATTGGGATCATCGTGATACTCTTTACACTAAGCCCTGAGTTGACACTGGCCGTCATGGTCATTTTGCCGATCATGTTCTTCATCTCGACAAGCCTGCGAAAGAATATCCGGAGATCTTGGCAGATGGTGAGACTCAAGCAATCGAAGCTAAACTCCCATTTGAATGAAAGCATCCAGGGAATCCGGGTGACACAATCATTCACACAGGAAAAGGAAAACATGGCGTTCTTTGATGGAATCAACACTGAAAACTTTGATAGCTGGAGATCGGCCACAAAGAAAAATGCTATGTTCCGCCCACTGGTGGAATTGACGAACGCAATCGGAACGGCAGTACTCATATGGTTCGGTGCCCATTTAATTCAAAATGGATCACTTGAACTTGGTGAATTTGTTTCGTTTGCATTCTATTTAGGGATGTTCTGGGAGCCGATTTCGAGACTCGGTCAGGTATATAACCAGCTCTTGATCGGAATGGCTTCATCTGAGCGAATCTTCGAGTTCCTAGATGAACAACCGATTGTAAATGAAAAGGCGAACGCCATGAATCTAACAGACATAAAAGGAAGAATTCAGTTTGAAAATGTGGAATTCTCTTACGATGATAAACGAAAAGCACTGCGTAATATCAATCTTGAAATGAAAGCTGGCCAAACTGTCGCATTAGTCGGTCATACAGGATCAGGTAAGACGACGATCGCCAATCTGATCAGTCGATTTTACGATCCGACCAACGGAGTGGTGAAGATTGATGGAGTAGATTTAAGAGATGCGTCGGTTTCCAGTTTGAGAAATCAAATCAGCATCGTACTGCAGGATACATTCATCTTCTCCGGAACCATCATGGATAATATCCGGTTCGGACGCCCGGATGCATCCGATGAAGAAGTCATGAAGGCAGCAGAAGCAATCGGTGCCAACGAATTCATCCAAAAGCTTTCTAATGGATTTGAAACGGAAGTCGAAGAACGGGGAAATGTGTTATCCGTCGGTGAAAGACAATTATTGTCCTTTGCTCGTGCCCTTTTGGCGAACCCGAGGATCATCATCCTCGATGAAGCGACAGCTTCCATCGATACAGAAACAGAAGTCAAAATCCAAAATGCTTTGAAGAAATTGCTGAACGGACGTACCGCGATCATCATTGCCCACCGTCTATCCACCATCCGTGATTCCGATAACATCTTTGTCCTTGAAAATGGAAGAATCAAAGAGTCCGGAAACCACGATGAGCTAATGGAACAGCAAGGTGATTATTTCGAGCTGGTGAAATCACAGTTCAGGATGTTGGAAGCCATGTGAGTTTGGAATGGAGAAACCCCGCGCTTTGGTGTGGGGTTTTTGTTTTTTATTGGGGGAGAGGGAGGGGGTGGAAGTGTGTGTCGATATTTGTCGTATGGCAGATATAATTAAAATTTGGCAGATATATGTGAAAATCCGCAGATAAAAATATATAATGGCAGATATTTTAAAAAATAGGCAGATAAACCTCCGAAATAGGCAGATATAATTTCCAAGGGTAAAAAATAACCAATTTATGTAATTCTCAAGAGGGTATTGACGATAAATAGCGAATACTAATATACATAAAATGAAAAGGAGTGACACCTTGATACTAAAAGAAAGAACTATCCCCCTTAAAATCCCCTATTTAGAAGCAATGATGAGACGAAATCTTCAAGGAAGCATTAAGACCACAAAAATGGATGAGCAACTGCTAAAGTTATGGGCAGGTTACCATGGTGAATGTAAATTAGATCGTCACATCAGTACAATTGATAACGAAGAATTATTGATTCTTAATGACCTCTGTATACCAATAGGAACTACATTTTTCCAAATAGATTCACTCATACTATCCCGTTATCTTGCATTAATCCTGGAAGTGAAGAATTTTTCAGGGATAATTGATATAGGAGGAGAGTTTGAACAAATGTCGAGAGTGATAGATGGAGAGAAGATCGGCTACAGCAACCCTATTGAGCAAGCGAAGAGGTGTAAGGTTCACTTGAATCAATGGATGAAAACAAGAAAGTTACCGATGCTCCCTATTGATTATCTCGTAGTATTTACGAATACTTCTTCTGTACTGAATTCATTGGGACAAAACCATAAACACAAAGGAAAAATTTTAAAAATAGAAAGATTTGTCTCAGAATACCTCTCTCTTATCAAAAACTATACGATTCCTCATCTAACAAAAAAAGAATTGAAAAAAATATCCCATTTCCTTATTAAAAGCCATACCGAGTTCAGACCAGGTCCAATTGAAGAAGAAGTAATTAATGGAGTGCAATGTAATTCGTGTTTATCTTTTTGTATGATTCGAAACAAAGGCTCATGGTTTTGCCCAAGTTGTAAGACATATGATCGACATGCCCATATTCAAGCGATTCATGATCTACTATTGTTAAAAGGACCTAGTATTGGAAACAGGCAAGCTAGAGAATTCCTAGGCATTGAATCCCCAAAAATCATCCATCATCTCCTCAACAGCATGGAGTTAAATGTGCACGGGAAGGGTAAGGGTCGTACTTATTCCATCCCATTTCCTCAATTATTACAAAAGCCCATTGGATCAATCAAACCCACTCAGAGATTTTAAAAAAATAGAATTTGTGAAAAACGTCACATAATATTCATGTTCAACACTTCACAAACTCTACCCTAGGTTTTATAATGAACGTTAAGTGATAAACAGTAGTAAGAAGATGTTTACGATAATGAGTAATTCGGTAGGGGGAGTATTGAATGGTGTTGGATAGTGTAATGTTAAGCAGGATGCTTACTTCGACAACGCTCGCGTTCCATATTATTTTTGCGACAATCGGTGTGGGGGTTCCAGTTATGATTTCCATAGCCGAGTTCATGGGGATTAAACGGAATGATCCTCATTATTTATTGCTTGCACGAAGATGGGCAAGGGGATTTACGATTACTGTTGCGGTGGGGGTCGTGACCGGTACTGCGATTGGGCTGCAATTGTCCATGTTATGGCCATCCTTTATGCAGGTGGCGGGACAGGTGATTGCCCTGCCTTTATTCATGGAAACCTTTGCGTTTTTCTTCGAGGCAATCTTTTTGGGAATTTATCTATATACATGGGACAGGTTCAAGAATAAGTGGATTCATTGGCTGTTGACGATCCCTGTTATGATCGGCTCTTCGGCATCTGCTCTGTTTATAACGACGGTTAACGCGTTCATGAATACGCCGCAGGGATTTGAGTTGAAAGATGGAAAAGCCATCAATATCGATCCGATAGCAGCGATGTTAAATCCGGCTACACCTACAAAAGTGTTTCACGTCTTAACGACGGCTTATTTGACATCTGCTCTTATACTGGGTGCTATTACTGCATTTGCGATCCTCCGTAAAAAAGGAGGAGACTATCATAAGAAAGCTCTTCGTTTAACAATGGTATCCGGTCTGATCTTTGCATTTGGTTCTGCACTGGCAGGAGATTTGTCAGCGAAATTCCTGGCTGAATATCAGCCCGAGAAACTTGCTGCGGCAGAGTGGCATTTCGAGTCTGAAAAGAATGCCGATCTGATTGTATTTGGAACACTGGATGAACAAAATGAAGTTCATAATGAGATTCGATTACCTGGATTTCTAAGTTTCCTCGCAGGCAGCTCATTTGATACAGAGGTCATCGGTTTGAATGAATTTCCTGAAGACGAGCGCCCGCCATTATGGGTCCACTATTTATTTGACCTGATGGTTTCGATTGGGTTTTACAGTATCTTCATTGCTGCAGTATTTATCGTGTTTTGGAAGTGGAAAAAACGAAATGAATGGAATAAGCCTTTGTTATGGGGGATTGTAGCCAGTGGGCCACTCGCGATGCTGGCCATTGAATTTGGCTGGATTTATGCTGAGGTCGGCCGTCAGCCTTGGATATTAAGGGGTTATATGAAGGTGGCTGAGGCAGCGACGAAAGCAGATGGAGTGGGCTTGACGTTTGCTCTTTTTGTTGGATTATATATTATTCTCGGTATTCTCTGTGTGGTTGTGTTGATTAAAATGTTCAGAAATAAGCCTGCAGAAGCTGAACTTGAACAGCGCTTTCCCAGAAAGGCCAGCTAAGTAGATTGCTAGTCTCTTTCCTGTGAAGGGGACGATCGTTTAGATTTTGTAAAGAGGGAGGAATGGGTATGAGTTTGGAAATCGTGGGGATTACCGTCTTGTGGATTTTTCTTTATGGTTATTTAATAGTGGCTTCGATCGATTTCGGAGCAGGTTTCTTTGCTTTTTACGGAAGAATAAAAGGGAAAGAGCATACTTTGAATGTGTTGATCAGTCGTTATCTTTCCCCTGTATGGGAAGTTACAAATGTCTTTTTTGTCTTCTTCTTTGTTGGGCTAGTCGGTTTTTTTCCTGATGCGGCCTATTATTATGGGACAGCATTATTGCTACCGGGTAGTATCGCCATCATCTTGCTTGCCATCAGGGGGAGCTTTTATGCGTTCGGAAACTATGGTTCAAAAGACAATATTGTTTACTTGTTTCTATATGGGGCAACAGGATTATTGATTCCTGCCTCTTTGTCGACAGCGTTGACCATTTCAGAAGGTGGTTTTTTGGAGGAACAGGGTGATAAGGTTGTGTTCCTAGCCCGGGAATTATTTACGAGCCCATATTCATGGAGCGTTGTGGTCCTGTCGATTGTATCGGTCCTATTCATCAGTGCGACATTTCTCACTTATTATGCCAATCGCGCAGGGGATCTGGATTCAAGGGAAGAGCTGAGAAAATTTTCTCTATTCTGGAGTCCTCCTACAATATTAGCAAGTTTGCTTGTGTTTGTGTCTTTGAGAGAACATAATCCTGAGCATTTTGCGAGCGCCATTGATATTTGGTGGATGTTCGGACTATCTCTCCTATGCTTCCTTGGTGCATCACTTTTCATTTATAGAAGAAAACATTTCGGACTGGCGTTCACTCTTGTGATGTTGCAATTCTTCTTTGCTTTTTTCGGGTATGGAGCGTCCCATTTACCATACATCTTGAAGCCTTTTATCACGATTGAAACAAGTGTCACGAATCCAACGATGGGAATGGCGCTTGTCATCGTTTTTATTGCAGGCCTGTTGTTGTT
Source organism: Rossellomorea aquimaris (assembly GCF_020172085.1). Classification (GTDB taxonomy): domain Bacteria; phylum Bacillota; class Bacilli; order Bacillales; family Bacillaceae_B; genus Rossellomorea; species Rossellomorea aquimaris_E. The sequence goes on along the minus strand of NZ_JAIVAT010000005.1, from coordinate 15,696 downwards.
GATTCCGTCTCTGTATCTTTTAATGAGACTCTTCTTATTCGATGCCGATTATGTAAAAGGGAACAAGTAACAGTGGTGTTCAATGAAATAATGTATAGGAAAGGGAGAAAATTCATTTTCTCCTTTTTTTTATGCTAAAATAAAAGCTATAGAGAGTACGGGGGGATACATGGTGAAAAAAGAGTTTGTAGTAATTGGATTGGGTCGGTTTGGCGGCAGTATCGTGAGATCGTTGACAGATCAAGGTATGGAAGTTATGGCCATCGACCAGGATGAAGACAAGGTGAATGAGTTCTCTTCCATTGCATCACATGCGGTAGTGGCGGACTCTACTGATGAATCAGTCTTGAAAAGCCTTGGGATCCGCAATTTTGATCATGTGATTGTCGCAATTGGTGACGATATTCAGTCGAGTATCCTGACGACATTAATGTTAAAGGAGATCGGTGTGAAGAAAATCACAGTGAAAGCGCAAAACGACTATCATGAAAAAGTACTCCGAAAGATAGGGGCTAATCAAGTCGTTCATCCGGAGAGGGATATGGGAAGAAGGATTGCACATAATATCATCTCAAATAATGTGCTGGATTATCTGGAGTTATCAGATGAACATTCGATTGTGGAGATCGTGGCGAATGAACAACTTAGTGGAAACTCTTTGATCGATTTGGATATACGTGCACAATTCGGAATTAACATTGTGGCGATTAAAAGGGAAAAAGATATTATTGTATCCCCACAGGCTGATGAACAGATTCGCGTAGGCGACATCCTCATTGTGATAGGGGCCGATACAGATATTAACCGATTTGAAAAAAAAGTTTTATAATACGAAAGAAGAGGCTGATCTTTAAGATCAGCCTCTTTTTACATAATCACACTTCCATGATGATTGGTAATATCATTGGACGGCGTTTTGTTTTCTCATATAAGAATGGAGCTAGTGTATCTGTGATTTCGTTTTTGATTTCAGACCATTGTGACGTTCTTCTTTCAAGGACCTTGTTCATATGTTTAGAAATAAGTGTCTGAGCTTCATTGATCAGATCACCTGATTCACGCATGTAAACAAATCCTCTTGAAATTAAGTCCGGACCTGATGCAATCTTGAAATCCTTCATATCGATGCTGACAACGACGATGACCAATCCTTCTTCAGAGAGGATGCGGCGATCACGAAGAACGATATTCCCGATATCACCGATTCCGCTTCCATCGATATAGACATTTCCGGAAGGGATCTTACCTGCTACCTGCGCGGAATCATTGCTCAAAGCAAGGACTTCACCATTGTCCATGATAAAGCAGTTTTCCTCTTGTACGCCACAATCAACACCAAGTTGAGCGTGCATCTTCTGCATACGGAATTCACCGTGAATCGGCATAAAGAAGGTTGGGTTCATTAAACGAAGCATCAACTTCATCTCTTGCTGTCCGCCATGCCCGGAAGTATGGATATCGCTTAATGGACCGTGAATGACTTCAGCACCGGCACGATATAAGAGATTAATCGTACGGTTAACGCTGATTGTATTCCCTGGAATTGGTGATGAAGAGAATACTACAGTGTCGCCAGGCTGGATCTGGATCTGACGGTGAGTGCCGTTTGCGATCCTTGATAATGCAGCCATCGGTTCACCCTGTGAGCCAGTGCAAAGGATAGCCACTTCATTTGCAGGAAGGCGATTGATCTGATTATGTTCAATGAATGTATCCTTTGGTGCATTGATATAACCTAGTTCCTGACCGATCGTGATGGCTGCCTCCATGCTTCTTCCGAAAACAGCGACCTTACGATTATGGAATACGGCCGCTTCCACCACTTGTTGAAGGCGGTGAATATTCGAAGCGAATGTAGCAAAGATGACCCTTCCATCCACTTTACGGAAGATATCATTGATGCTTTCTCCAACTTTTCGTTCTGACATGGTGAAGTTTGGTACCTCAGCATTTGTACTGTCAGACAGTAGACAAAGAACGCCTTCTTTTCCGATTTCAGCCATCTTGGTTAAGTTCGCAGGTTCACCAACAGGAGTGAAGTCGAATTTGAAGTCACCTGTATGCACAACATTACCAGGTGGTGTTTTAACAACGATTCCATATGAGTCCGGAATACTATGGGTAGTTCTGAAGAAGGTTACAGATGTTTTGCGGAATTTAATAATATCATCTTCCTGGATGACATTTAATTTCGCATTACGTAGTAAACCGTGCTCTTCAAGCTTATTCTTGATCAGGCCTAGTGCTAGTTTCCCACCGTATATTGGGATATTTAATTCGCGAAGTAAATATGGAATTCCACCGATATGGTCTTCATGTCCATGAGTGACGAAAAGACCTTTGATTTTATCCGCATTCTTCACCAGATAAGTATAATCCGGGATAACATAATCGATACCGAGCAGTTCGTCCTCAGGGAACTTGATACCAGCATCGATTAGGATAATTTCGTCTTGGAATTGTACGCCGTATGTGTTTTTACCGATTTCACCTAAACCGCCAAGGGCAAATACAGCGGTTTGGTCATTCTTTACAAATTTCATTGCTTATTGCTCCAACTCGAAAGAATGGTGGTTTTGTTCATACTCTAAAAAAGCGCCCTCAAGCTTTTGTACGAATTCGATATTATACGGTTTGTCTTTTAAATTCAGGCGTACTTCACGTTCTGAATCTGCTTTCATGTAAAGAGATTGAGTGCATTCGCGAACAGGCACTTCTGCTTTACTTTCTTGATAAAATACTTTAAAAATCATTTTTCTCTCTCCTTATCCGTTTTCAAAAAATCTAACTTTCATCTATGATAAAAAAGTTATCAACTACATAACATAAGCGGCATCGTAAACTCTTGAAGGTATGGAAGCACGTCCCATTTCAGTAGGACGGATCATGACGATCAAGACCGGATGCTATAGAGCAAAGACATTAGAGGGCAGGTTTCCCTTCTAATCGGTATAGTATACCTGTTTAGTCTGAATATGACGATGTTCATATTTGGCTCGTATACGCCCTGTGGTAAAAAAACGATGATTTCCCAGGTATCATTTTCTTATCACAGGGCGACCAATCGATGAATGGAAAGGCCTGTAATTAAAGGTTCATCAGAATGGTCCATGACCGGCAGTATTTGCTCAAAAATCTTATATAATAGCCTGTCATTCATATAGGGAATGAATCGCATAGTTTATGTATGTAATAAATTATAAAGGATTCTTCTCTGTAAATAAAGTTTTTGAATAATCCTTTACTAAATCATGATAAAAAGTAGAAGAGGGACCAATACCAATGGAGACATAAAACTCACTAGTGGCGTCAGTCCCTTTTTCTTTGTGTATAAATGTATGTCGGTATCTCCGAAGAGCGTGCATTCCGGTTATGCTGCTTTTCGTGAATCGATAGATTAGGCGATCGTTTTTTTTCTAAGCAAATCTTTCCACTGTTTTAAAAGCTTTTTTCTCAGCTTCTTTAACATGGTGGATCACTCCTTATCAATAGTTTACCGAGATTTTCCTTTGAAGTAAAGGAACAATAATAGGGACGTCTCTGTTGTATTACTTATATTGTACGGAATTTATGGAATCTCTTACATGGTTATGTTTGGTAAATCGTTGTGTTCGGTCGTCTTCATTGACATTTCTACCGTAAAGGATTACCTTAAACAACGTGTAAAATAGATTGGTAATCGAATATGACGGAAAAGGAGAACGATCATGTCTAAAATAGTTTTCTTTGATATAGACGGTACCCTGCTTGATCACGATAAGAAACTGCCTCAAGCAACGAAAGAAGCCATTCAGACGCTGCAGGAAAACGGTACGTATGTTGCAATTGCGACGGGAAGAGCTCCGTTTATGTATGAAAGCCTGAGAGAAGAGTTGGGGATTGAATCTTTCGTTTCCTTTAATGGGCAATATGTGGTGTTTGAAAATGAAGTGATTTATACGAATCCGTTGAAACTCGAAACGTTGGAAGAGTTATTAGAGGATACGTATAAGAAGGAGCATCCTGTCGTACACCTCAATCACCAAACGATGAAATCAAACCATCAGCACCACGATTATATTGAAAAAAGCATGAGCAGCTTGAAGTTCCCTCATCCGGGATTCGACCCGGATTTTTACAAAGGGAGAGACATCTATCAATCCTTATTATTCTGTTCCAAAGAAGAAGAAGCCTTTTATCGGGAGAAGTATACCGATTTCACGTTTATCCGCTGGCATCAATACTCCATGGATATTCTGCCTAAAGGCGGTTCAAAGGCCGAGGGAATCAAAAAGATGATTGCAAAGCTCGGATTCAAAATGGAGGATGTTTACGCATTTGGCGACGGTTTGAATGATATTGAGATGATACAATCAGTCGGTACAGGTGTTGCTATGGGAAATGCGGTACAGGAAGTCCAACACCATGCAGACCTGATTACAAAACATGTGGATGAAGATGGAATATACCACGGTTTAAAAGAACTCGAACTGATCTAGATATTGAAAAAGCCTCCCGCGTGACGGGAGGCTTTTTAGTAGGTTCATCGTTCAATTGCAATTGCATCTGGGATCGGTTCGAATGGATTGTTAGGATTAATGTGGTCATAAAACATGACTCCGTTCAAGTGGTCGATTTCATGTTGAAAGACGATGGCAGGAAGCCCTTTAAGACGGAGCTTTACTTCATTGCCGTCCACATCCCATCCTCTCACTGTCACTCTCGCATACCGAGGGACAAAGCCCGGCACATTCCGATCGACGGATAAGCATCCTTCCCCAGAAGTTAAATAGGCCTTCTCGATGGAATGACTGATGATTTTTGGATTGAAAAGCGCGTGACTGTAGAGCTTTCCTTGATTGTCTGTGACATTGACGGCAAGCATCCGTTTTGAGACATTTATCTGAGGTGCAGCGAGACCAATTCCAGGTCTTAGTCCATATTTACTTGCCGTTTCAGGATTTTGACTATTTATGACATATTCTAATAAGCTTCTCAATATCTCCTGGTCTTCTTGGGATGGTGGGAGAGGCACTTCCTTAGCCACCATCGTTAATGTAGGGTGACCCTCACGGATGATGTCATTCATCGTAATCATTGTTCTTCCTCCTCGCGTACAATAGAAATAACGGGTCCCGGCTGTCCATGGAACACAAAAAAAGACAGGGTGCCTAGATGATCCCTTCTCTACTTTACGTTTTAATATAATCTATTATGTATGATAACAGTCTATCATTTTCCTTTGGAAAAGTTAATGAATGAGAACTGAAATTATCAGGAATACTCAAGCACCAATATACATACTCTTTTAATAGGAATAATAGTCTAAACGACATTTTTTTCCACAGTTGTAAATCCCTATTGTCAAAAGATGTAGACATAGATATAGTAGAAGGTGGTAAATAGGTAAGGGGGATCTGGTTGTGTCGAAATTTCGTTTTGCTTTCATTTTAGGAGCCGCTATCATTGTCCTTATGGGATGTGTCGGTGGTTCTACACCCGAGGAAAATTTGTATAATGTTCTTGAAGAAACTGTTGCGAAAGAAAGTCAATACGTTGAAGTTCAAAAGCCTCTTCAAGAGTCTGAAGAAAAAGAAAAAGAGATTTATACGAAAATCATGGATCTCGGAATGAAAGAGTTTGACCAAATTGTTAAGCTTTCCGATGAAGCTCTGGACAACATCAGTAAAAGAAAAGAGTATATCGAAAAAGAACGTGAGTCCATGAGTGAAGCCAAAGAAGAGTTTGCGAAAGCAAAGGAATATATGGATGAGTTAAAAGATACAGACCTTCAAAAAGAAGCGAAAAAGCTCAATGATACGATGAAAGAGCGATATCAGCTCCATGAAAAACTCACATCCTCTTATTTAGAGGCCCTTTCTCTTGATGAAGAACTTTATAATATGTTTAAAAAGAAAGATCTTACGATGGAAGAACTAGAAAAACAAATCACTTCCATTAATGAACAATATGAAATGATCGAGAAGTTTAATGAAGATTACAATACGAAGACAGATTCATTCAACAAGCAAAAACAAGAATTTTACTCAAAGGCAGAACTTGATGTCCAAGAGTCAGAATAATATGTACATAAAAGATGAAGGAAGGCAGTTGGCCATCCTTCATCTTTTTTTATGCTGGGAGAGATTCATTACTCTATAACAGGAGAGGATTTTTTGTTGGTTTATATATAACAGGTGATGACTGTGTATTGATACAGTTTTGAAAATAATTGGTAGAAAGTATAAATGAGGTAGTGAAGAAACATTAATTTATAATACTTTGTCGTTGACTAACTGATTTTTAATATTGTAAACTAAGTAAGGTATTCATGAATTGTATTAGTCGAGTTAAAATTTTGATTAATACAGATGAACTCGGATGTAATTTCGGGTTTTCTTTCTTGGTATTTGTGGAAAACTACTATTAGTGTGTGTATCCGCAAGTATTGTGGTAGTCATACTGAATTTGGGTAATCTAAACAATGTATGTAAAAAAACCAAAATAAATGTATAAAGGAAGGATAGGTGACTTCGATGGCTTCTAAATCAAAGAAGGCACAATTCGATGCAGTTAAGACGCTCGAACAAATTGAAGACAAGTTTGAAATGTTCCAAATTTTGAACGAAGAAGGCGAAGTAGTAAACGAAGACGCTATGCCGGAGATCTCTGATGAGGATCTTCAGGAATTAATGCGCCGTATGGTTTACACTCGTATTCTTGATCAGAGATCAATCTCCTTGAACCGCCAAGGACGTTTAGGTTTCTACGCACCAACAGCTGGACAGGAGGCATCACAGATCGCTTCTCACTTCGCTCTTGAGAAGGAAGATTGGATCCTGCCTGGATATCGTGATGTTCCACAAATCATCTGGCACGGTCTTCCGCTTGCTAAAGCATTCTTATTCTCACGCGGCCACTTCCAGGGTAATCAGGCTCCTGAAGGTGTAAATGTATTATCACCACAAATCATCATCGGTGCTCAGTACATTCAAACTGCCGGAGTGGCTCTTGGCCTTAAAAAACGCGGCAAGAAAGCTGTTGCAATCACATATACAGGAGACGGTGGATCTTCACAGGGTGATTTCTATGAAGGAATCAACTTTGCAGGTTCATATGCTGCTCCTGCGATTTTCGTTGTACAAAACAACCAATTCGCGATCTCTACACCTCGTGAAAAGCAAACAGCAGGACGTACGATTGCTCAAAAAGCGGTTGCAGCAGGTATCCCTGGTATCTTAGTTGACGGTATGGATCCGCTAGCGGTTTATTCTGCAACTTTAGAAGCCCGTAACCGTGCAGTAAACGGCGAAGGTCCTTCACTGATCGAAACACTATGCTATCGTTATGGTCCACATACAATGGCTGGAGATGATCCTACACGTTACCGTACTTCAGAAATGGATACAGATTGGGAAAAGAAAGATCCATTAGTACGTTTCCGTAAATTCCTTGAAGGTAAAGGATTATGGAGTGAAGAGAAAGAAAACGAAGTGATCGAAGAAGCAAAAGAAGATATCAAAAAAGCGATCAAGGAAGCAGATTCAGCTCCTAAACAAAAAGTGACTGACTTCATCAACAACATGTATGAAGAGCTTCCTTATAACCTAAAAGAACAATTAGAAATCTACAAAGAAAAGGAGTCGAAATAAGCCATGGCGCAAATGACAATGATTCAAGCGATCACTGATGCACTGCGCACAGAACTACGCAACAACGAAGACGTTTTAGTTTTTGGTGAAGACGTAGGTCTTAACGGTGGTGTATTCCGTGCAACGGAAGGACTTCAGAAAGAATTCGGTGAAGACCGTGTATTCGATACTCCACTTGCAGAATCAGGAATCGGTGGTTTAGCAATCGGTTTAGCATTAGAAGGATACCGTCCAGTACCTGAAATCCAATTCTTCGGTTTCGTATATGAAGTAATGGATTCAGTAAGTGGACAAATGGCGCGTATGCGCTACCGTTCAGGTGGCACGTATACGTCACCGATCACGATCCGTTCCCCATTCGGTGGTGGAGTACATACTCCAGAACTTCATGCGGACAGCTTAGAAGGATTGATGGCACAACAACCAGGTCTTAAAGTGGTTATTCCATCTACTCCTTACGACGCTAAAGGACTTTTAATCTCATCTATCCGTGATAATGACCCTGTCATTTTCTTAGAGCATATGAAATTATACCGTTCATTCCGTCAAGAGGTTCCTGAAGAGGAATACACAATTGAAATTGGTAAGGCGGATGTGAAACGTGAAGGTACAGACCTTACGATCATCTCATACGGAGCAATGGTACACGAATCATTGAAAGCCGCTGATGAGCTTGAAAAAGAAGGACATTCAGTTGAGGTAATCGACCTGCGTACTGTAAGTCCACTTGACATTGACACGATCATGGCATCTGTTGAGAAAACAAACCGTGCAATCGTAGTTCAAGAAGCTCAAAAGCAAGCGGGTATCGCTGCGAATGTTGTTGCTGAAATCAACGACCGTGCAATTCTTAGCCTAGAAGCACCAGTACTTCGTGTTGCGGCACCAGATACAGTATTCTCTTTCTCTCAAGCAGAGCCAGTCTGGTTACCGAATCACAAGGACGTTATTGAAACGGCGAAAAAAGTACTTAACTTCTAATTGAGAAGGAGCAGAGAAGCTCCTCCGTTAATACGCAAATGAAAACAGAAGGGCATTCCACCCTTCTCTTTTCCAATTATAGATAGTAGAGATAGAGACAGATTAACTTAAACATTCATCTATTTTAATCATTATTCAATACAGGAGGTCGAGTCCATGTCATTCGAATTCAAATTACCAGACATTGGTGAAGGTATTCATGAAGGTGAAATCGTCAAATGGTTTGTGAAACCTGGCGATAAAGTGGAAGAAGACGATGTACTATGTGAAGTCCAAAATGATAAAGCTGTAGTAGAAATCCCATCTCCGGTAGCAGGAACGGTTGAAGAGCTTCTTGTAGACGAAGGTACGGTAGCCGTTGTAGGCGACACACTGATCAAGTTCGACGCACCTGGTTATGAAGACCTGCAATTCAAGGGCGGAGAAGACAAGAAAGAAGAGAAAGCGGAAGAGAAAACGGAAGAGAAAACGGAAGGGCAAGTTCAAGCGACTGCTGAACAAGGACAGGATGTTAAGAAAGATGCGTCCCCTGAAGCTTCCGAAGAATCTGAAGTTGACACTAATAAGCGTGTAATCGCGATGCCTTCTGTACGTAAGTATGCAAGAGAGAACGGTGTTGAAATTCGCCAAGTATCCGGATCAGGTAAAAACGGACGTGTCGTGAAAGAAGATATCGATGCATTCCTAAGCGGAGACGCTAAACCTGCGGAAGCAAAAGAAGAAGCGAAGACAGAAGAAAAAGCTCCAGAGGCTGATTCTAAAGCTGCAGCTCCTAAAGCTCCTGAAGGTGAATACCCAGAAACTCGTGAGAAAATGAGTGGAATGCGTAAAGCAATTGCCAAAGCAATGGTAAACTCTAAGCATACAGCTCCTCACGTAACATTAATGGATGAAATCGATGTGACGAAACTTTGGGCTCACCGCAAGAAGTTCAAAGAAGTTGCTGCTGAAAAAGGAATCAAATTAACGTTCTTACCATACATCGTAAAAGCATTGACAAGTGCATTGCGCGAGTATCCAGCTCTTAATACGTCTATTGACGATGCTACAAGTGAAATCGTTCAAAAACATTATTACAACATCGGTATCGCTGCGGATACAGACAAAGGTCTATTAGTACCGGTTGTGAAAAATGCAGACCGTAAATCGATGTTCTCGATTTCAAATGAAATCAATGAACTTGCTGGTAAAGCGCGTGACGGTAAACTGTCAGGCGATGAAATGAAAGGTGCATCATGCACGATTACGAATATCGGTTCTGCCGGTGGACAATGGTTCACTCCGGTTATTAACCATCCAGAGGTTGCTATCCTTGGGGTTGGACGCATTGCCGAAAAACCTGTGGTTAAAAATGGTGAAATTGTAGCGGCACCTGTGTTAGCATTATCATTGAGCTTCGATCACCGCATGATCGACGGAGCTACTGCTCAACATGCACTTAACCACATCAAGCGTTTGTTGAACGATCCAGAATTATTATTAATGGAGGCGTAATACAATGGTAGTAGGAGATTTCCCAATCGAAACAGATACAATCGTAGTTGGTTCAGGTCCCGGAGGATATGTAGCTGCAATCCGTGCAGCACAGCTCGGGCAAAAAGTGACAATCATCGAAAAAGAAAACATGGGTGGAGTATGCTTAAATGTTGGCTGTATCCCATCTAAGGCTCTTATCACAGCAGGTCACCGTTTCCATCAGGCGCAACACTCTGATGACATGGGTATCGTTGCTGAAAATGTAAAAGTGAATTTCGATAAAGTTCAAGAGTGGAAAGCTGGCGTCGTTAAGAAATTAACCGGCGGTGTTGAAGGACTTCTTAAAGGAAATAAAGCTGAAATCGTTCGCGGTGAAGCTTACCTTGTAGATGCCAATACACTACGTGTAATGGATGACAACTCAGCTCAAACATACAAATTCAAGAACTTGATCCTTGCAACTGGTTCACGTCCGATTGAAATCCCTAGCTTCAAGTTTTCTAAACGCGTCCTTGACTCTACAGGCGCACTTGCATTGGAAGAAATCCCAAGCAAGCTTGTTGTAATTGGTGGAGGTTACATCGGAACTGAGCTTGGAACTGCTTATGCAAACCTAGGATCTCAAGTAACAATCTTGGAAGGTGCTGACGATATCCTTAGCGGATTCGAAAAGCAGATGACTTCCGTTGTGAAAAAAGAACTTAAGAAAAAAGGCGTCGAAGTTGTAACAAAAGCAATGGCTAAAGGCGTTGAAGAAAGTGACAGCGGAGTCGTTGTGAAATATGAAGTGAATGGCGAAGAAACATCTGTTGAGGCAGATTACGTCCTAGTAACGGTTGGCCGTCGTCCAAACACGGACGAAATTGGTCTTGAAGAAGCTGGGATCGAGATGACAGACCGCGGAGTTATCAAAATTGATAAACAATGCCGCACGAACATCCCGAACATCTTCGCGATTGGTGATATCGTTGACGGACCACCACTTGCTCACAAAGCATCATACGAGGGTAAAATTGCTGCTGAGGTCATCTCAGGTGAACCTGCAGAAATCGACTACCTTGGTATTCCGGCTGTATGCTTCACAGACCCTGAATTAGCAACAGTGGGGTATTCTGAAGCTCAAGCGAAAGAAGAAGGCATCGAAGTAACCGCTGCTAAATTCCCATTCGCTGCTAATGGCCGTGCATTAGCTCTTAATGCAAGTGATGGCTTCATGAAGCTTGTTACTCGTAAAGAAGACGGTTTAATTATCGGAGCTCAAATTGTTGGTTCTGGAGCATCAGATATGATCGCAGAACTAGGACTTGCAATCGAGTCCGGAATGACGGCCGAAGATGTTGCGATGACGATTCATGCACATCCAACTTTAGGTGAGATTTCCATGGAAGCAGCGGAAGTTGCGATGGGAAGCCCAATCCATATCATTAAATAATCGTAAATACTCAGGATGATCCCCTTTTTAGGGGTTCATCCTTTTTATTGTTCTGCAAAAGAATAGGACCGGAGCTAAGAAGCCCCGGTCCTATTTTTACTATATGAAATGATGATTACCACGATTTAATAGCCTTAGTAACAGGCTGTATAATGTTTTCTTTAGATTTGTGCCCTTCGACTTTACAAATAATCTGATTATTTTCCACCACTACTATGGCTGGTGAGGCAGGGGGTGGATCAGCGATTTTAGTTGTGGCTTCAGTGTTTAAACTAACGACTTTCAACTGCTTAAAATGATCAGGGTACCGTTTTTTTAGTTCAATGATCGCATCGTAATAGGGTATTTCTCTTGAGACATTTCGTTCATCTGTAAAAAAGATAACCTGTTTTTCAATAAATTGATCCTGTGCTAAAGCCACTTTATCGGTAGAGATATCATCACACGAAGTCAAAAGCAACATTGTGGAAGTAAGTATCAAAAAAGTTAGTATATGTTTCATACATCATCCTCTTTTCTTAAACGATGCTATGAACGTGAAGAATGAATTTTGTAGAGAATTGACTTTTTAACTGATCTTACGTCACATTTTATCATAGGGTAAAATTAAAAAGAGCCGAGTCATTAAAATGTTACAAAAATGAAAAGACATACATAATGAAAGTAATCGGAAAAGAATATACTATGTTAATACAGCAAAATCATAAAACAATTCATATGCTGGACAATTGGTTTTATTCTCGCAGGACGGGTATATAGAAAAGCATAATAGATCAATAATTCATTTAAAGGATGTTTAATTATGAAATCGTATATTGCTTTCTTGGTTCAGATGGTACTTTGGAGTGTGTTTTCCATAGCAGAGTGGATTTCAGAAAAGGATCATTTAGAATATAAATGGATCATGTTTGTCCTGTTTTTTTATCTTGCCTTTATGTCTGCGAAGAAGATCGTTCAATCAAGAAAGCTTACATTATTTATAACTTCATTTAGTCTGACATGCTTTTTTATTTTCAAAATCGCCTTTGAAAATATAATGGAAATATTTTAATTCTTTCCCAGATTCTCTTTGGAATATGTTAAAATATTCAAAGTGAATAGGGAAAGGTGAGAGACATGAAAAAGATTTTAGCATCCGGATTAACCCTTATACTCCTGACAGCTTGCGGAAGTGAACACACGGGCACCAAACCGGTATCCGAGACTTCCGATCAGACTGAAGTGAAACAAGAGGTTCAAAAGCCAAGTGATAGCGCTAATACCGAAAAACCTGACTCAAACGAAAAAGCTGAGCCAACAAAAGAAGTGATACAGACCCAGGACTATAAGATAAATGAAAATAATTGGAGTATTAATCCAATCGGTGATGCCAACCCTAAAGTAGTGTTGCTAACGTTTGATGATGCCCCTGATCAGCATGCTCTCCAAATGGCAAAAGACTTAAAAGCGTTAAATGCACCAGCCATCTTCTTTGTGAATGGACATTTCCTCGATACACCGGAGGAAAAGGAAACGTTAAAAAAGATTTATGATATGGGATTCATGATTGGGAATCATACGTATAGTCATAGCAGCTTAAAGGATCTTCCACCTGAAAAGCAAAAAGAAGAAATTCTGTCTGTAAGTGATTTAGTGGAATCCATCACTGGAGAAAGGCCGAAATTCTTCAGAGCTCCTTTCGGCCAGAATACGGATTATAGCCGGCAGCTTGCCGCAAAAGAAAAAATGTCCTTGATGAATTGGACATATGGTTATGATTGGGAAAAGCAATATCAAAATAAAGCCGCCATTACGGATATCATGGTAAACAGCCCTTTTTTGAATAATGGGGCAAACCTCCTCATGCACGATCGTACCTGGACAAGCGAAGCACTGGTTGACATAGTGAACGGCCTTCGTGCAAAGGGATATGAAACATTGGATCCAAAGCGGATTAAAACAATCGAATAGTCGAGCCGCATAGATGAGTCACTTCATTTATGCGGTTTTTTTATGAACTTTTGCATATACAAGAAAACCCTTACATAAAATATTAAAATTAATAGTATGAATGATTGCAAGGAGAAAAAGTTAAATATGTTATACAATTTAGGCTTGATATTTTAAATGTGTTATATTATTATAGAAACAGATAAGATAAAGCGTTTACAAAAACAACACTTGAAGGAGAGGAAAAAGAATGGGAACAATTGTATGTCAATCATGCCTAAGCACTATTGAGCATTATGAAGATGAGAAGGTTTCTGTTTTATTCTCTAACTGCTGTGACTGCAACGACGAACAAGAATTAGATGATTAATGCCTGCTTAGGGGAGCGGGAGTTAATAGAGTCTTAAGGGGTTCTAAATAAATAAAAAGGATGAAGAAGGTGTGACCTTCTTCATCCTTTTTTTATCGTATGGCGCGATGTTCCTTGATGACTCTTAAATGCCGTAAATCATAATCTTCGGGTCCCTGCACTGGCAGGCCGGCTTCTATGTTGGTTTTGATATAATGGATATTTTCCTGGGTGATGATTTCCCCAGGAATGAAAATAGGAATACCTGGAGGATAGACCATGATGAACTCTGCAATGGTTCTTCCTACAGATTCATCAATCGGGATCACCTCGGTATCGGCGTAAAATGCATCCCTTGGTGTGATAGACAGCACCGGTATATCGGGCAGCATCACTTTAACAGGAGCCATTTCCCCATGCTTCTTAAGGCTTGTAACAAGTTCCTTTAGGGCTGAAACCAATTGATTGCCTTCATGTTCCGTATCGCCAGGTGTGATGATACAAAGAATATTGTAAAGGTCAGACATTTCAACCTCGATATTATGTGCTTCTCTCAACCACTTTTCCGCATCAAAACCGCTGATTCCAAGATCCTTGACCGATACAATCAACTTCGTCGGATCATAAGCATATGTGGCTTTGGTGCCAAGTATTTCTTCTCCTACGCAGTATAATCCATCCACTTCATTGATTTGTCTTCTGATATCCTGGGAGAGTTCGATCGTTCTAGAGATGAGTTCCCGCCCTTCAGTAGCAAGTCGTTTTCTAGCCACATCAAGGGATGCCAGCAGTAAGTATGAAGTAGAAGTGGTCGTCAGCATGCTTAAGATGGTCTGTACACGCTTAGCTGAAACGAGCCCTTCTTTCATGTTAAGAACGGAGCTTTGCGTCATGGACCCACCGAGCTTATGGACGCTAGTTGCTGCAAGATCAGCTCCTGCCTGCATGGCTGATAACGGAAGATCGTCATGGAAATGAATATGAACGCCATGTGCTTCATCCACCAGAACGGGAACCTGGTAAGAATGAGCAATTTCTACTATTTTTTTAAGGTCTGCTGAAATCCCGAAATAGGTTGGATTGATCACAAGTACACCTTTTGCGTCGGGGTTTTGTTCCAATGCTTTTGCAACCGCATCGGTTGTAATACCATGGGAGATCCCCAGGTCCTCATCGATATCCGGATGGATAAAGATAGGGGTGGCACCGGAGAAAACAATCGCAGACATGACGGATTTATGAACGTTTCTTGGAACAATGATTTTGTCCCCTGGCCCACAAACACTCATGACCATCGTCATGATTGCTCCGCTGGTCCCTTGAACAGAGAAGAATGTATGATCTGCACCAAACGCCTCTGCTGCGAGATCCTGGGCTTTCTTGATCATCCCTTTCGGTTGATGCAAATCATCCAGAGGACCAATATTAATCAAATCAATGGATAATGCATTTTCCCCGATGAAATCTTTAAATGCAGGATCCATACCTGCACCTTTCTTATGGCCGGGAATATGAAACTGGACAGGATTCTTTTTACTATGTTCAATTAAGCCGGTAAACAACGGCGTTTCATTCTGAGACAATTCATTCAACACCTCTTTATATTCTTCATAACAAAAACATCTATGCTAAAGATATCATAATATAAAATTTCAATCACAATTTCATGCACTTTCTTACGATATTTTCAACAAACAAAAGAATTATAGCACTTACTAAATCCTTTGCATAGTGACATACGCCTATGGTGGGGATATTTTTTCATAGCACAATAAAAAGAAGAGTCATCAAGTCATCAATGATTTTTGGCTCATTTACGTCCAGTGTCAGAGCACCCGCAAGATCAAGCTCGCTTGATCAGATCGGAAGAGCGTCGTGTTGATCAGATCGGAAGAAAC
>NZ_JAIVAT010000004.1 GCF_020172085.1 Rossellomorea aquimaris | reverse complement strand
AAGAAGAGCCAACATACACTGACGTATAAGATCAAGCTCGCTTGATCTTGCGGGTGCTCTGACACTGGACGACCTTTCAGCAAAGCTGAAAGGCGGTAGAAACGTACGTTTCTACCGAATGAGCCAAAAATCTATAAGCCTAACTTCAACCACTCTTACCTCTAAGAATGACCCTCTCAATACATATTATACGGTCAACAAGAAAGGATTTCCCCCACTCCATCCAGAATAGATGAATGAATGGAGGGATTCACATGAATTGGAAAACGCGGGTAACAGAGTTGTTAAACATACAATATCCCATTATACAAGGAGGTCTTGCACACTTGGCATATGCTGAGCTTGCTGCGGCAGTATCGAATGCAGGCGGTCTTGGTCAGATCACCGCCATGTCAATGGATAATCCTGAAGAGCTCCGAAACGAAATCAAAAAGGTCCAATCTCTAACAGATAAACCATTCGGGGTGAACTTTGCCATCGGTCAACATGGACGCCCTTTCAGTGAATTTGTCGATATCGCCATCCAAGAGAATGTACCGGTCATCTCCGTGACAGGAGGGAACCCGACGCCATTGTTTCAGCAGATAAAAGGGGAGAAGATGATAAAGCTTGTATTGGTCGCCTCAAAGAGACAGGCACAGAAAGCAGAAGAACTTGGTGCAGACGCCGTGATGGTCGTCGGACAGGAAGGAGGAGGACATCTCGGGAAAGATGATATCGGCACATTTGTCTTGATACCACAAGTGGTGGATGCCGTCTCCATCCCGGTCATTGCATCAGGAGGAGTAGGAGACGGACGGGGATTGATGGCAGCCCTCAGTTTTGGAGCAGAGGGTGTGGAGATGGGTACGAGATTCATTGCTACAGAAGAATGTGTACATGCATCAGAAGTGTACAAACGCGCCTTGATTGAAGGGGAAGAGAGTGGTACAGTAGTCATTAAACGCTCTTTAGGAGCACCTGCAAGAGCCATATCGAACTCCTGGACAAAGCGGATATTGGATGCCGAAACGAGGAATCCGGGGTATGAAGGATTAAAAGAATACATAAGTGGTGAAGCGAATAAACGATACATCTACGATGGAGAGTCAGACCAAGGTTTTGCATGGGCTGGACAAGTGATGGGGTTAATACGGAACATCCCTTCAGTGAAAGATCTCATCGATGGAATGATTTCGCAAGGGGAAGACATCCGAAGAAAATGGAAATAAAACAGTGTCAAAGGAGTTGTTAAACAACATGGAATATCAATACCCATTCGATATCGATTGGTCAACGGAAGAAGTCATCGATGTCATCGCCTTTTTTGAAGTGATTGAAAAAGCTTATGAAAAAGGTGTTTCAAGAGAAGACTTGATGAATCGTTATAAGCGATTTAAAGAAATTGTCCCTGGTAAGGCAGAAGAGAAACGGATCTGCAACGAATTTGAAGAATCCAGTGGCTATTCCTCTTATCGTGTAGTGAAGAAAATGAAAGAGCTGCAGGATGTAGAGAAAATATCAATGAATTAAGAGAACGACTGCCATTCCCGGCAGTCGTTCTTTCTGCATTATTCCCTGCAGTTACATGGTTTAGTTCAATTTATAAAGGGGTAAAAGTGTTTCAAAGGCACTTTCAATTTCATGGATCAATTCTTTTCCAGTAAGCTTAATGGCAGTGTCCCGATCTAAGTGAAGTCCGCACAGAAGTTCAGCTTTCTTTACTTTTTGAACCCGTTCAGTTAAAGCAATGAATTCATCCTGTGAGAGAGAAGAGAAAGGTGCAGCATCCGGTTTTGTATGATCGCCGGACCAAACAAAATGTCCAGGAATCATTGATCTAATTTTATCTGCATTTTCTTCAACTTCTTTACCGAATTCAGCTTTTCCCGGAGCTTCATAAATCATTGCAAACCAAATAAATACGTGAGTTTCCCATAATCCTATTTGGAAATGAGGATGTTTTTTATAACCTCGTTTGTTACTGGCAAATGCAACCCAGGTATCATCAGGAGGATTTACTGAACGCCTTGCATGTTTAGCAACATGAAAAAACATCTCATTACCTGTTAAGGCGCTTAAAGAGGGAGCAAAATGTTCACCCAGATATTCCAATTTAGGTCGAATCTGTTCTTGAATGGCAGTCATTCGATCCTCGAGCCCATCGATCTTGAATACATTGAAATCTTTTTTTGTAAAACCTTTAAATGTCATGCTGTAGCCTCCTTATTTCCAAACATCATCTTACCATATTGAGGTTCAAGCTTGTAGTCAATTGATTTATCCATGGGTGTCTGCACATTTTAGTTACAAGATGAGAGGAAATTTCATAACATGTAGTAAATATTATCAGAACAATCAGATAAATCGAAAACTCGGAAGGGGTGTATGGCCATGAAACAAGTAATGAATACTTCTAAAAAACGTGATGTCCAACAGCAAAGAATGAATGTATTGCGACTTGAAATGGATTATGAATTAGCCGTATTGTTTGAAGCAATCCAAACAAAGAATACAGAAACCCAGACCAAGTCCAAACAAAAGCTTATGAGTATCAGGGAAGAGCTTATGAAAATGAAGGCTTTATAAAACGATAATCTTTTCAAATGGATGGAATATGCTGAAAACAAAATCTACTTTTGAACGCGAGCTCATAGTGGTTGGAGAGTTCGCTTTTTTATGGGGAAAATCATCTCTCTTGCCAAAGCCTCTTCGCTTGAATGAAATAGCCATAGGAGTTAAGATTATCTGAATAGACCATATTAGTAAGTGTAATACTGATTTTCTTTATGCACATTGGAGGCTGTAATACATGACAAATTGGACTGAATTAGATCAACATGTAAAAACATGGATACAAGAAGCAGGCGAGAGGATTCGTCAGTCATTTAAAACCGAATTGAACATAAAAACAAAATCGAATCGCAATGATCTGGTTACAGATATGGATGAAGCAACAGAGCGCTACTTTACAGAAAATATTCGTCATACGTACCCTGATCACCAAATATTAGGTGAGGAAGGATATGGAGATGACCTTAAAGAGTTATCAGGGGTCACGTGGATCATAGATCCGATTGATGGAACGATGAACTTTGTCCATCAACAACGTAATTTTGCCATCTCAATCGGCATTTACGATGGGGATGTAGGGAAGTTAGGATACATATATGACGTGGTACATGATGAGTTGTACTTTGCCGAGAAAGACAAAGGAGTCTATATGAATGATGTGAAGTTACCAATGCTCGAGCCCGTTCCGGTCCAGGATGCAATCGTGGCATTGAACGCCCTTTGGGTGACGGATAACCGACGCATCGATTCATCCATTTTGCAACCTCTTGTGAAAGATGTGAGAGGAACAAGATCCTATGGTTCAGCTGCAATAGAACTTGCTTACGTGGCATCAGGAAGACTTGACGCTTATTTAACGATGCGCCTCGCTCCTTGGGATTTTGCAGCAGGGAAAATTATGATTGAAGAACTGGGCGGAGTAGTAACAGATCTGGATGGGAATCCATTAAATCCGTTAAATAAAAGTTCGGTCTTTGTCGGTAAGCCTGGACTGCATGATACCATTTTGAACGATTATCTTCACAGAAATAAATAAAGAAGGAGTGGGGGCTAATGATATGGCAGCCCCCACTCCTTCTTTTAATGTTATAGCTTTCCTTCTTCTCGGTATTTCTTTTTTGTCTTAAATCCAAACCCCATCACAATGAATAGAAAAATAATACTGGCTCCTGCAAGCAATGAACTTTGTAAGCTGATGGAAATCGCTATACCCATCAATGAAATGGCTGCCAATATCGAAAAAAGAACAAAAATCCATTTTATATTTGCCATCGTGTAACCCCCAATGAAATGATAAGAAATAATTTACTATTAAACAAAATAATCTTTCAGCATTTATTTACTATGCCATTAAATTTTACCTATGAATTCGATTATGCGCAATGGGTAGTGGACACTCAAGAAGAGAGTGCGATTATTAATAGTTGGAAAATGCGGGAAATGAGGCATAAGGAAGTGAAATATTTATTAGGGCTTTTGTCGATGCTGTGATATAATGGTCTAGTTGAACTGAAATATATTATCTTTAACGCTATAAAGAAATCCAATATTCAGGAGTGGAAATATGAAATTAAGAAATGACCTTAGAAATATTGCTATCATCGCTCACGTTGACCACGGGAAAACGACATTAGTAGATGAGCTTTTAAAGCAATCTGGAATCTTCCGCGAAAATGAAACAGTTTCAGAACGTGCGATGGATTCAAATGATCTTGAGAGAGAACGCGGTATTACCATTTTAGCAAAAAATACGGCGATTCAATATAAAGACTCCCGAATCAACATCCTTGATACACCTGGACATGCTGACTTCGGTGGAGAAGTAGAACGTATCATGAAAATGGTAGATGGTGTTTTACTGGTAGTCGATGCTTATGAAGGCTGTATGCCTCAAACTCGTTTCGTTCTTAAGAAAGCTCTTGAACAAAAGCTGACACCAATTGTGGTAGTGAACAAAATCGACAAACCTTCAGCCCGTCCTGAAGAAGTCATCGATGAGGTATTAGAACTATTCATTGAACTTGATGCCAATGATGAGCAACTGGAATTCCCGGTTGTTTATGCTTCAGCCATCAATGGTACTGCCAGCACAGATCCAGATCCTGAGAAGCAAGATGAAAACATGCAGTGTTTATATGACTCCATCATTGAGCACATTCCTGCACCAGTTGACAACTCTGAGGATCCTCTTCAATTCCAAGTTGCACTTCTTGATTACAATGATTACGTAGGCCGTATCGGAATCGGACGTGTATTCAGAGGAACGATGAAAGTTGGGCAACAAGTAGCGTTAATGAAGCTTGATGGTTCTGTAAAACAATTCCGTGTAACGAAAATCTTCGGTTTCTTCGGGTTGAAACGTGAAGAAATCCAGGAAGCAAAAGCCGGGGACTTAATCGCTGTATCCGGAATGGAAGATATTAATGTAGGTGAAACGGTTTGTCCGGTCGAACATCAGGATCAACTTCCAGTTCTTCGTATTGACGAGCCTACACTTCAAATGACGTTCCTAGTAAACAACAGTCCATTTGCCGGCAGAGAAGGTAAATTCGTGACATCAAGAAAGATTGAAGAGCGTTTATTAGCTCAGCTTCAAACGGATGTAAGCTTACGTGTAGAACCAACTGATTCACCTGATGCATGGACGGTTTCAGGCCGTGGGGAGCTTCACCTTTCCATTTTGATTGAAAACATGCGTCGTGAAGGGTATGAATTACAGGTATCTAAACCACAAGTTATCATCAAAGAAGTCGATGGCGTCCAAAGTGAACCGGTAGAACGCGTACAAATCGATATCCCTGAAGAATATATGGGTGGAGTCATTGAGTCTCTTGGACAGCGTAAAGGTGAAATGCTGGATATGGTTAACAACGGAAACGGTCAAGTCCGTCTGATATTCATGGTACCTGCACGTGGTTTGATCGGTTATTCAACTGAGTTTATGACTTTGACTCGTGGGTATGGTATCATCAACCACACATTCGATAGCTATCAGCCTCTTCAAAAGGGTCGTGTAGGTGGACGTCGTCAAGGTGTTCTTGTATCGATGGAAACTGGAAAAGCGTCTCAATATGGAATTATGCAAGTTGAAGACCGCGGAATCATCTTCGTTGAAGCTGGAACTGAGATCTATGGCGGGATGATCGTAGGGGAACATACGAGGGAAAATGATATTACTGTTAATATCACAAAGCTGAAACAGGCGACTAACGTACGTTCTGCAAATAAAGATCAAACTGTGACAATCAAAAAAGCCAGAATCATGACATTAGAAGAATCTCTTGAATATTTAAATGATGACGAGTATTGTGAGGTAACTCCGGAATCAATCCGTCTTCGTAAAAAGATTCTTGATAAGAATGAACGTGAAAGAGCAGAAAAGAAAAATAAGGTTACTCAATAAACGAAGTGAGGGGGAGTAGGAAATGGATGTAACAGAGCGTTTGTCCTTTTTCGCATCCCTTTACCGTGTTGATCAAAATGCGGAAATGGGTATGTGGTTGCTTTATATAACCATTGTTGGGCTCTCAATCTTAGTTTATAAGCTCGGTTTTGCGAAGAAGCTGCCAGTGATGAAATCCATTTTGATTTATACTTTTCTTATTCTGGGATGTACTGTTCTTACGTTTCTTGGCATCTTTCTGCCAGTAGCGGAAGGATTGGTCGTTGCGGCACTGATCTTAATTATATATAAGGTCCGCCTGACAAACGAAAAGAAAAAAGGTACGTTCTAAGCATAAAAAAGCTGCAGTCCCTAAGTGTGGGACTGCAGCTTTTTTATATTTCATTTTACTCCGGTGACGGACTTATACAGTAGAGGCAGGCTCAATGCATATAAGACATGACCTGCTATCCAAATAAGAATGGCCGTACCGTTGAATATTCCTGGTACATCCTTGATGGCCAAATACGAAAGGGGAAAGTATAGAAACACCGTAGGGAGGGTTAACATCAGGGAAAGAGTGTATGCAGCCTTTCCTGAAAGATTCCACTTTACCATTATGTATACGAACACCATACCGATGACGCATGATATGGACAAATGAAACATGAACTCCAGCCATTCAGGCAGAGTTTTGGATGCGAAAATAGGAATGAAGTCCACATTCAATAACAGTGTATATACTTTAATCTCTGTTATTGCTTGCATCCATTTGAGGAACAAACCTAATATTGCACCAGAAATAAGACCGATGATTAGGCTATTACCGACTTGTTTAAAAGTCATCTTCCACTTTAGGAGAACGGTAAAATCTGAAGTTCCCAGTGGAAACACGCTCTTCTGTTTTCTCTTTGATCCGGTCATGGCATTTTTCACACATGTACGTGTGAATGGGTCTGTTACGCAACTTTTTCGCCTGTAAGGAGTAATCATCAATATTGTCAATCACTTCACATAATGCGCATTTTACTCTCATTTCGTTCACCTCTACTTGTTCTAATCATAAGTTTAGTCTTTTTAGTATATCATGTAGTATAGTCAAACGCTTTATTTAACTTTCCGATATGCTTTTAACACCAATGTTTGGTATAGTATAACTAAGATGAATCACGATTGAAATGAGACGCTTAGAAAAGTCACAAGGGGGGATTTTTTTGGCAAATCAAGTCGAACCCAGCTTAATTCCTGCATTGTTTGAAGAACTACAAGCGGAGAGGTTTGTTACTCTCGCTACGGTTGACCATGAAACCCAAGGGCCTAATGTGAGCGCAATATCCTGGATCCTTGCCAAAGATGAGCAGACGTTATTATTCGCCGTTGATCAGCGATCGAGAACCATTAAGAATATAAAGAATAATTCTCTCGTGGTTGTCAATTTGATTGCAAACGAATCTACCTATTCGATCGGCGGAGTTGCCAGCGTTTCGCTAGAGAGTCTGCCAGGCGTGCCTTTAAAGCTGACCCTTGTTCAACTTGCCATCAAAGAAGTGAGGGATGTCATGTTCTATGGTTCGAAAATTTCCACAGAACCTGCCTATGAGAAGACGTATGATAAAAAGGCCGCTGACCGGTTGGATCGACAAGTAATAGAAGCCATGAAAGAAGCTTAGACATTTAAGCTCTTTCATGGCTTTTTCTCATTTTCTTATATGCACAGGCTATCCATTAATCGATTTTATCATAGGTTTGATCTTCTTGTTTATTTCTAAGCTGCTTTTCTTTCGCGTTATTCATCTTTTTCTTAGGTTCATTCGGTGCATTTTCGGGATCTGTTTGCTTTAATGATTTGGGGATTTCTGGCATCAATCTTCCTGATATGTCGGACAACTCATTCATGATACCCTGAACAGGTTCTCCTCGTTGAATGTCTTTACTGATTTCCTTCAAGCGGGCATAGAGGTCCGGGTCGGCAATGACCATGGCTTCTGCACCGTAGGGATCATTTTGCAGGGCTTCTGCGACAGAATACTTAATAGAACCTACTTGGGAACGTTCGACGTCAGAATCGATGTCGATTCCAACAAACGCATACTTTCCGATGACGACAGCCGTTGCATCTTTCACATCCGGCACACTTGTTGTTAGATCTACCAGATGCTTAGAGATTTGTTGCCCCGACTTGCGTTCAACTTTTTGGATATTACTATCTTGAACAGTAATCGGCTTATTGTTTTTGCTATTCGTATCATTTTTATACCCGACCTCATTTTTGCTGGCACAACCTCCAAGGAGAATGGTCACCATAAGGAGAGAGATGAGTTTGGACATATGAATACCTCCCGATTTAGAATCAATATCTTTTCTTATTGTGTAATTTTCTTCTATCTTTATACGTTTATTCATATATTTTAAGAAACGGGCCGTCCTATTTGAGTAGCTGGGAATAACCGGAACATCTATGGCTACATACAATAGTAATAAGAAATCAGGAGCAGGAGGCATCGATTTGAAAAAAATTTATGTATTAGATACCAATGTCTTATTACAAGATCCACAAGCCATCTTTTCATTCCAGGATAATGAGGTGGTTATACCTGCAGTCGTTTTAGAAGAAGTGGACTCCAAAAAGCGTTATATGGATGAAATCGGAAGAAACGCAAGACATGTATCGAAGCTGATAGATAATTTACGGCAAGAAGGAAAGCTCCATGAAAAAATCCCTCTCTATACTGGAGGATCATTAAGAATTGAATTGAATCATCGCTCCTTTCAGCAACTTCAAGATATATTTGTAGAGAAAACAAATGATAACCGCATTATAGCCGTTGCTAAAAATCTTTCGCTTGAGGAAGAAGCAAAGAAGGATGGAAAATCGGTCATCCTGGTAAGTAAAGATACCCTTGTAAGGGTAAAAGCGGATGCTCTGGGCCTACAGGCGGAAGATTTCCTGAGTGACAGGGTTATTGAAGTGAATGATATTTACACAGGATTCGTTGAACTGTACACAGAAAGAGAATTTCTGGATAAATTTTATGATAAAGGGGAATTGACCCTTACTGATATAACGAAACAGCGATTTTATTCCCACCAATTTCTAATCATGAAGGATGCTCTGGGAAGTTCAGCATCTGCACTTGGGATGGTTGACTCCAGTGGCCTGAAGGTGAAGAAACTGGTATATGACCAAGAACATATGTGGGGAATCAAAGCTCGGAATGTCCAACAAACAATGGCCACAGAATTGTTATTGAGGGATGATATATCGTTAGTGACGATGATTGGGAAAGCAGGTACAGGAAAAACGCTTTTGGCTCTGGCAGCCGGTCTTCTACAGACGGAAGATTTTAATAAATTCAATAAACTGCTCGTTGCACGCCCGATCGTTCCTGTCGGGAAAGATATTGGTTATCTGCCAGGTGAAAAACAAGAAAAGCTGAGGCCATGGATGCAGCCCATTTATGATAACCTAGAGTACCTCTTCAATACAAAGAAACCAGGGGAACTAGATGATATCCTTGCCGGGATGGGGTCCATAGAAGTAGAGGCCCTGACATATATTAGGGGGAGAAGCATACCGGATCAATATATCATCATTGATGAAGCCCAGAACCTGACGAAGCATGAAGTGAAAACGATTCTGACACGTGTGGGAGAGCGTAGTAAAATTGTCTTAATGGGAGATCCTGCTCAAATCGATCATCCTTACCTTGATGAATATAATAATGGGTTAACCTATGTAGTCGAAAAGTTCAAGGATCAAAAGCTTGCCGGTCATGTAAAGCTGATGAAAGGCGAAAGGTCTGGATTGGCCCAGCTTGCTGCGGATCTATTGTAAAAAACAGGAATGATAAAGACTTTAATAACGTATGAAAAAACCGGTTCAGATGTTCCTGAACCGGTTTTTTCATACGTTATTACTTTACACAGAATGCCCTGACATCCGTTATTGGCTGGGATCTGTTGGAGCCGTCCATATAATAAACGTGAATGGGGCCGTCATCCCGTAATGGTTTGCCGTCTTTTGAGAATCCGATCAACAGCTGGTTTGCCTGATCGAGATCAATAGAATGGGTACCTGTTTTTGTTTCAATTATGATAGATGTTGCATCCTTCATGGGCTCTGCATTTTTAAGGAATGGTGCAAATGGAATGGCAAACGACCCATTTAGAATCTTTTCTTTTTCGAATTTTTTTTCAGTTTTCAAAGTTGGCGGGTAGGTGGCACCTTCTTGGATTTCCCTGGACCAATGCCTTGAAACGGCTTTTGTATATTCCTCTAATGCGTCAACTTTTTCATCCGTATCATCAAAATATGTAGTTAAATCCACTTTACGATCATCAAATATCCAAACTCCCGAATCCAATGTAATCGGGAACTTCACTTTTCCTTTTATCGGTATAATGCTTTCCACTTAAGATTCCTCCTCTCGCTGATAGTATCAGTATATATGTTCCAACCAGGTTTGTCACATTTCGATGAAAGCATTTTCAGCGTTTTCATTACAAGAAAATAGGGAAACTATAAATACGAAAAGAGGAGCTGATGGATAAATGATAAAAACTCAAGAATGGTTGGAAGATCTGGTTGAAAAAGCAAGACCATATGCAACTGATGGAAAAGTAGCGGAGTACATACCTGCACTGAGAGATCAAAACCCCAATGACCTTGCTATCAGTATCTATACTTTAGATAACCACTCCTGTTATGCAGGGGATCATCTGAAGAAATTTACCCTTCAAAGCATTTCTAAGGTCATTACCCTCGCACTGGTCTTAATGGACTATGGTGAAGACCATGTATTCTCCAAGGTTGGAATGGAGCCCACGGGTGATCCGTTCAATTCAATAGCGAAGCTCGAAACCCATAAACCATCAAAACCTCTTAATCCAATGATCAATGCAGGTGCCCTGGCTGTGACGAATATGATAAAGGGCAATTCAGGATTGGAGAAATGGGAGAGACTGATTGAATTCATTAACCATATGACGGGGGAAACGGTCTCTTATAATGAGGATGTGGCTTACTCAGAATTGCAAACGGCCAACCTGAACAGATCCCTCTGTTATTTTATGAAGCAGCATGGGGTGATCACAGGTAATGTCGAAGATCTGCTGGTTCTCTATACTAAGCAATGTGCAGTGGAAATGAACTGTGTCGATCTCGCAAAAATGGGGGCGGTATTCGCCAATGATGGAATCGATCCTGAAAGCGGACGTGAAGTCATTACTAGAGATGTGGCTAGAGTGTGTAAAACGTTCATGGTGACATGCGGGATGTATAATACTTCCGGAGAGTTCGCCATCAAAGTGGGGATTCCCGCCAAAAGTGGTGTATCTGGAGGCATTATGGGTTCGGTACCGGGAAAATGCGGAATCGGTATCTTTGGGCCTGCTCTGGATGAGGTAGGTAATAGCAGCGCAGGGTTAAAACTTCTCGAGATGCTCAGTGATGAATATTCATGGAGTATATTTTAGTATATACTCTAGGGAAAATGAATGAAGGACATCTATAAAAGGCCCACATACCGACGTCCCAAAGGACTTCCAAATTCCTAATAGTAATCGTTCGAAATTCTGTCATGGAATCCCGAGGAAAACACTTATTTTTCTTGCAATTTATCGGGTTTAACGATAAAATTTTAAGACAGGAAGGTTATTTGTTCGGAATGGGGGGATCACTGTGGCGTCAGAAATGACAATTAATCATCGAGAAAAAGCCTATGAGCTATTGAAGGCAGACGCAGAAAAGATTTTACAACTTATCAAAGTGCAAATGGATAATTTAACGATGCCCCAATGCCCTCTGTATGAGGAAGTATTGGATACCCAGATGTTCGGATTATCTCGTGAAATAGAATTTGCCGTCCGGTTAGGACTAGTGGATGATCAAGATGGAAAAGATCTGATTGATTCTTTGGAAAGACAACTTTCTGCCCTTCATGAAGCATCTACAAAAAAGTAAAATAGTCATGACAACTCAAACAATACATAGATCTGTTGTTTGAGTTTTTTTGTTAAGGATCGTGAATGTCAAAAAAAGAAAATGATATATGAAAAAAGGATTGAAATGTCATGATTAAAAAAATAGCAAAGTCCTATGATTATTCGTTAATCGCTGTCTATGTCTTCCTCTGTTTATTTGGCCTTGTCATGATCTATAGTGCAAGCATGGTCATGGCCGTCGAACGTTTTGGATGGGATAGCGACCATTTTTATAAGAGGCAAATGATCAATATCATCATAGGATTCATTGCCTTTACGGTAGCAGCCTGGTTTCCGTATAAAGCCTTTCAGGTCGGTAAGATTATAAAAAGTCTGATGATCGTAATCATTGGTCTGTTACTTGCCGTTCATGTTGTCGGTTATGAAGTAAACAATGCAAAAAGCTGGATCAATTTAGGTTTCATGCCTATTCAGCCTTCTGAATTTGCCAAGCTTGCCGTCATAATCTATCTGGGTTCCGTATACTCTAAGAAACAGGCATACATAGATGATTTTAATAAAGGTCTTGCACCACCACTACTGTTTCTTGGCTTTATTTGCTTTTTGGTGTTTTTAGAGCCGGACTTTGGTACGGCAGCCATCATTTTCGCTATTGGAGCGATCGTCATTTCCTGTTCTGGTATCAGTTTTAAGACTTTCTTTAAGCTTGCGGGCTTGGGGGTCGGATTATTGATTGTGCTGTCACCGGTCATTTATCTCGCAAGAGGCTTCATCTTCACGAAAGAAAGGCTAAGCAGGATCGAAGCCTATCTCTCTCCTTTTAAATATGCCCAGGGAGAGGGATACCATCTAGTGAATTCATACCTAGCCATCGGGTCAGGTGGAGTGAAGGGACTGGGTTTAGGACAGAGTGTCCAAAAGCTTGGGTATTTGCCCGAGCCACAAACTGATTTCATCATGGCCATCATTGCTGAAGAGTTAGGCGTATTTGGTGTAAGCTTTGTCATCCTCGGACTATCCTATATTGTGCTTAGGGGGATCTATACAGGCGTGAAGTGTCAGGATCCTTTTGGGACAATGCTTGCCATCGGGATTTCCTGTATGATCGGTATCCAGGCTTTTATCAATCTGGGTGGGGTTTCCGGATTAATTCCAATTACAGGGGTCCCACTTCCATTCATTAGTTACGGAGGATCGTCCCTTCTGGTGCTGTCTTTGTCGATGGGTGTCCTGGTGAATGTGTCGATGTTTGTAAAATATGAAGAAAAATATAAAACAAAGAAGGAAAATGGCTATCCTTCGGAGAATATGGATAATAGCAAAAAAATATATGGTGTAAAAATGTAGGTCACTTTGGTAGAGTATCTAAACTCTAAGTCTAGGGTCTGCCCCCTAAGATACTTCTTAATTATCTTTCGGGTCAGCCCTTTTTTCATAGACTGCACTATAGAAAATTCAATCAAGAATAGCCTAAAGGAGAGAGAGTATTGAAGAAGATTAAAAAAGTACTGGTAGCAAATCGCGGAGAAATTGCCATCCGTGTGTTCAGGGCATGTACTGAACTTAATATTCGAACCGTTGCGATTTACAGCAAGGAAGATTCTGGGGCTTATCATCGTTACAAAGCTGATGAAGCATATTTAATAGGGGAAGGGAAAAAACCTATTGATGCTTATTTAGATATAGAAGGAATCATCCGCATTGCAAAGAATGCAGATGTTGACGCCATCCATCCTGGATATGGTTTCCTATCTGAGAACATTCATTTTGCCAGGCGTTGTGAAGAAGAAGGAATTACATTCGTAGGACCTCATTCAGAGCACTTGAATATGTTCGGAGACAAAGTAAAGGCACGCCATCAGGCGAAACTGGCTAATATTCCTGTCATTCCAGGAACGGATGGACCTGTAGAAACACTGGAAGAAGTCATCGGCTTTGGGAAGGAACATGGTTTCCCTATCATCATCAAAGCCTCATTGGGTGGCGGGGGACGCGGGATGCGTATCGTCCGTAATCTGGAAAGCCTGAAGGAAGCATATGAACGAGCTAAATCAGAAGCGAAAGCAGCATTTGGGAATGACGAAATTTATGTTGAGAAATTTGTAGAAAATCCGAAGCATATTGAAGTCCAGATCCTTGGAGATAATGACGGGAATATCGTTCACTTATACGAGCGTGATTGTTCCATTCAACGACGCCATCAAAAGGTAGTGGAAATAGCTCCGTCAGTATCTTTAAGTGAACAATTGAGAGAAGAAATCTGTGAAGCGGCAGTCCGTCTGATGGATAATGTGAAATACTTGAATGCCGGTACAGTTGAGTTCCTTGTTGCCAATAACCAGTTTTATTTCATCGAAGTGAATCCACGTGTTCAAGTGGAACATACCATCACGGAAATGATAACAGGTGTCGATATTGTGCAATCGCAATTGATGATTGCAGAAGGCCATGCCCTGCATAGCGCAAAACTGGGTATCCCCCTTCAAGAGGATATCAGGACGAATGGGTATGCGATTCAATCACGTGTCACAACGGAAGATCCATTAAATAACTTTATGCCTGATACAGGAAAAATCATGGCTTATCGTTCTGGGGGAGGATTTGGTGTCCGTCTCGATGCCGGTAATGGATTCCAGGGAGCCGTCATAACACCCTATTACGACTCTCTTCTTGTCAAGCTTTCCACGTGGGCACTGACATTCGAACAGGCTGCATCAAAAATGGTCAGAAATCTTCAAGAATTTAGAATACGCGGTATCAAGACGAACATCCCGTTTTTGGAAAATGTTGTAAAACACGAAGATTTCATTTCGGGTAAGTATGATACATCATTTATCGACACTACCCCTGAACTGTTCATATTCCCTAAAAGGAAGGACAGGGGGACAAAGATGCTTTCATATATCGGGAATGTAACAGTAAATGGATTCCCGGGAATTGAAAAGAAGAAAAAGCCTGTCTTCTCAAAACCGAGGATTCCTTCCTTGGATGTAAAGCAGGAGTTTCAGCAGGGTACTAAACAAATCCTTGATCAGCATGGAGCAGAAGGTCTGGTCAATTGGGTCAAAGAGCAGAACTCTGTATTACTGACGGATACAACTTTCCGCGATGCCCATCAATCATTATTGGCCACTCGAGTCCGAACGAATGATCTTAAGCAGATAGCAGAACCGACGTCTCAACTGCTTCCGGATATGTTCTCCTTTGAAATGTGGGGTGGGGCAACATTCGATGTAGCCTATCGCTTTCTTAAGGAAGATCCTTGGAACCGATTATTGACAATGAGAGAGCGAATTCCAAATGTATTATTCCAAATGCTCCTCAGAGCATCCAATGCGGTAGGGTACAAAAACTACCCAGATAACGTGATAAGGGAATTTGTCGAAAAATCAGCGTTCGCAGGTATCGACGTCTTTAGAATTTTTGATAGCCTAAATTGGGTCAAAGGAATGGAAGTGGCGATTGATGCCGTTAGACAAAGTGGAAAAATTGCCGAAGCAGCCATTTGCTACACAGGTGATATTGATGATCCGACCCGCACAAAATATAGCATCGATTATTATAAGAATATGGCAAAAGAGTTGGAAGCAAGTGGTGCTCACATCCTGGCCATTAAAGATATGGCGGGACTCTTAAAGCCACAGTCAGCATACCGTTTGATATCAGAACTGAAAGACACTGTGAGTCTGCCTATTCATCTCCACACCCATGACACAAGCGGTAACGGGATTTACACGTATGCAAGAGCCGTTGAAGCAGGTGTGGACATTGTTGATACTGCATTAAGTACTATGTCAGGTTTAACGTCACAGCCAAGTGCCAATACGTTGTACTATGCATTAAAAGGGACTGAAAGAGAACCAAAAGTGAATATTGATTCACTCGAGACCCTGTCTCATTATTGGGAAGACGTTCGTAAGTATTATACTGACTTTGAGAGTGGTATGATGTCACCTCATTCAGAAGTGTACAAGCATGAAATGCCTGGTGGACAATACAGTAACCTTCAACAGCAGGCAAAAGCCGTGGGACTTGGTCACCGCTGGGAAGAGGTTAAAGAGATGTATGCAAGGGTCAATCATCTCTTCGGCGATATCGTCAAAGTAACGCCTTCATCTAAAGTCGTCGGGGACATGGCGTTATTCATGGTTCAGAATGATCTGTCAGAAGCAGACGTGATTGAAAAGGGAGAGAAAATCGATTTCCCTGATTCAGTTGTGGAATTATTCGAAGGATACCTGGGTCAACCGCATGGCGGTTTCCCTAAGGATTTACAGAATGTGATCCTTAAAGGGCGCAGTCCTCTGACTGTTAGACCTGGAGAACTTCTGGATGATGTGGACTTTACAGCACTTAAGGAAAAACTCTTCGAAGACCTCGAACGTCCTGTCACCAGCTTTGATGCTCTGGGATATGCTCTATATCCAAAAGTGTTCATGGACTATGCAAATACAGTGGACCAATTTGGAGATATTTCAGTTCTTGATACACCGACATTCTTATTCGGGATGAGGCTTGGAGAAGAAATAGAAGTGGAAATCGAAACTGGAAAGACCCTTATTGTGAAACTTGTTTCGATTGGTCAGGCTCAGGCAGATGGTACACGGATCGTTTATTTCGAGTTGAATGGCCAGGCGCGTGAAGTAATCATCAAAGACGAAAGTATTAAATCCACTGTAGCTGCCAAGATGAAAGCTGATGCGAAAAATGAAAATCATATCGGGGCTTCCATGCCTGGTACAGTTATCAGGGTCATTGCAGAGAAAGGTGAAACGGTTGAGAAGGGAGATCATCTCATGATCACTGAAGCCATGAAGATGGAAACGACCGTTCAGGCTCCATTTGCTGGAGTAGTAAAGGATATCTACGTTCAAAATGGTGACGCGATCAGCCCGGGGGATTTATTGATTGAAGTGAATAAAGCATAAAAAAAAGGATTCCGGGAACAAACCCCGGAATCCTTTTTTTATGCTGCTTTCCGCTTGCTTCTGGAAACAAGTAGATTGAAGTAACATAATAAACCGAACAGACAGGCAATAATCAGCGCATGCATCAAAGCGATTGCCAAATTCAGTCTTGTAAATACAACAAGTGCACCGCTCATCACTTGAAGACAAACCAGGGTGAAGGCAATGATCCATCCCCAGTAAATCACTTTCTGATGCTTATGCTCTTTAATAGCAATGTAGGTAATGTATGCAATCCATAAGAAAATAAATCCTGCTGCAGCCCTGTGGCCCATTTGAATCCATTCGTACATATTCGTTGGGAGGCTAGGGGAGGAATTGACGCACAGCGGCCAATCCTTACACACCAAGCTCGATTCGGTATGTCTTACGAGAGCTCCGGTATACACAACAAGATAACTATAGATCGTCACTCCGACCGTATGAAATCTCATCCGTTTGTCGATGACCAGTGAATTGGCATCAAATTTCTGATCGACTTCAAATACGAGAAGTGTCAATAATAAAATGGAAGCAAATGAAATAAGGGAAATCCCGAAATGCAGGGCAAGGACGAAATCAGATTGTCCCCATAATACAGCTGCCGCCCCAATCAAACCTTGCAGTACCAGGAAAAAGAAAGAAAGAGCTGCAAGAAATTTCGTTTCTCGCTTATATCCAATTGCTCTCCAAGACCAAATCGATAATGCCAAAACCAATAATCCTACACCGCCTGAGACAACGCGGTGTGCTAATTCTATAATAAGTTCAAATGTAATATCACTTGGGATTAACTGTCCGTTACAAAGTGGCCAAGATCGACCGCAGCCCATACCGGATTCCGTTTTCGTTACCAGTGCTCCTCCCAATAGAACGAATAACATACCGAGAGTCGTGAGAACGGCAAGCCACTTTAATCCTTTGTGAACACCTTTATGCAATCTATTCACCTTCTTAATTAATAGACTCTACACACTTTCTATAAATAAATATAGTAGAAAAATATATATGCCACTACGATATTACAGAAAAGGTTTGAAAAACTCAACCGATAAAATGTTACAGAATTATGAGCATTTATCTATGGGAAATAGAGAATAGTAATAGTAGGGAAGGACTAATTTGCGTAAAAACAAAATCTGTAAGCGCTTAGCTGTGTTTTATGGTATGATGGGAATGAAATGTTTGTAGAAATATGAAGAAACTTCTGTGCCTTTCTTTCTTCACAATTTCTTCACATAATTGTCTAATTCTCCCCCAAAAAGGAAAAAATATATGGTTTAATATAATATTGATAGCATATATACTGTTTCTTATCTGTGGATGAATTTACAGATCCATATAGAAATAGTTAATCATTTCCTATATAGTATAGAGGTGGCAGAATACCTCTTGCTTTTTATAGAGAGGAGAGAGAGAATGTCTAACAGTCGAATGATGACAGACGTTGAGAAAGCAGATGTGACAGCTTCAACTGCTTGGAAGGATTTTTTAGCACTCATTAAAATTGGAATCGTTAATTCTAATTTAATCACAACCTTTACAGGTATGTGGTTAGCTTTTTACTTTACGAATACACACTTTCTAAATTCCCTTGATATCATGTTTCTTACGTTGATAGGTTCTTCCCTAATAATTGCGGGATCATGCTCCATTAACAATGTGTATGATCGGGATATCGATCATCTGATGGAACGAACGAAGGAACGCCCTACCGTTACAGGTAAAATCAATGGACCAAAGGCATTGACCCTTGGACTAATCATGATCGCTGTCGGTCTCATCATGTTATTTATGACGACCATTACAGCAGGTGTCATTGGACTGATCGGGGTATTTAGTTACGTTGTATTATATACAATGTGGTCTAAGAGAAAATATGTGAGCAACACAATCGTAGGAAGTATTTCAGGTGCGGTCCCTCCATTGATTGGTTGGGCAGCAGTAGATGCAAACCTGGATGTCATTGCCTGGGTACTCTTCCTGATGATGTTTATCTGGCAACCCCCACATTTTTACGCGTTAGCGATGAAAAGAGTGGAAGAATACAGAGCTGCGAATATTCCTATGCTTCCAGTTGTGAAGGGATTCGCCACTACAAAGCACCATATCGTAGCATGGGTTGCAGCCCTATTGCCACTTCCATTCTTCTTAATGGATCTCGGGATGTTTTTCTTTATCCTTGCAACAGCTTTCAATATAGGCTGGCTGGCACTTGGTTTGGCAGGTTACAAAATGAAGGATGACATTAAGTGGTCAAAGCTTATGTTCGTTTATTCATTAAATTACTTGACTATCTTGTTCGTAGCGATGGTCATCGTTACGGTACTTTAAGATTAGTGGGAATTCTTTCTGATAAGAAATCCAAATAGATATTTTTATGGGTCCTTGTTTTATTCAAAAGTACATTACATGAAAGAGGGGTTTGATTAAGCTATGAAAGCAAGGCTATCTAAGTGGCGCTTATTCTCAATTGTAGCAATGTTAGCGCTAGTTCTTTCTGGCTGTGGAGAGCCATTTCTCTCCACACTCCAGCCAGCTGGTGAAGTAGCACAGACACAATATGATCTGATGATACTTGCTACATTAATTATGGTGTTGGTCATCATTGTCGTCATCGTCGTCTATATGGTTGCGATCGTTCGTTTCCGTAGAAAGAAAGGGGATACAAAAATCCCTAAACAAGTAGAGGGAAGTCACACACTTGAAATCGTGTGGACTGTCATTCCAATCATCCTTCTTCTTATCCTGGCTGTCCCAACTGTTACGGCAACATTCCAGTTAGCGGATACAAAGGCAATGGATAAAAAGGATGCTGATGGCAATCGTGAGGCATTAGTCGTGAATGTACGTGCCAACCTTTATTGGTGGGAATTCGAATATCCCGATGAAAAGATTATCACATCTCAAGATCTAGTTGTCCCAACCGATCAAAAGGTTTATTTCAATGTGACAGCTTCAGATGTAAAACACTCATTCTGGATTCCTGCTGCAGGAGGAAAGATTGATACAAATGTAGACGGTGTGAATACGTTCTTCCTTGAGTTTGACGGAGATAAGTCAAAAGAGGCAGGCGGATTATTCTATGGTAAATGTGCGGAGCTTTGCGGTCCTTCACATGCTTTAATGGACTTTAAAGTTAAAGCGCTTCCTAAAGAAGAATTCACAGCATGGGTTGAAGATATGAAAAATGCAGGAGAGCCAAAACCGACTTCTGATTTAGCACAACAAGGACAAGAAATCTTCAACAAAAAATGCTTAAGCTGTCACGCAGTGTCACCACAGGACGGAAGACCTGAATCTGCTCGACTCGCTCCTAACTTATCTACCTTCGGTGAGCGTTCACGTATTGCTGGAGTATTAGATCATAACAAAGAAGAGTTGAAAAATTGGATCTCTGATCCTGAACAGTACAAGCCAGGTAATAAAATGACAGGTACATACGGTAACCTGCAGGAAGATGAAATCGATGCACTTGCAGAGTATTTGATGGGCTTAAAGGTACAAGATTAATTGGGGATTAGTAAAAGGGAGGTTTAATCGTGAGTAGCTATGCACAGAAAAAAGGCTTCGGCGCGACTGTATGGGATTACATGACAACAGTAGACCATAAAAAGATCGCGATCCTTTACCTAATGGCAGGAGGATTCTTCTTCCTGGTCGGTGGTTTAGAAGCTCTTATCATTCGTATACAACTTGCTGTTCCTAACAATGATTTTGTTAGTGCAGGTTTATACAACGAACTATTAACCATGCACGGTACAACGATGATATTCTTGGCTGCCATGCCGCTTATATTTGCATTCATGAATGCAGTTGTACCATTGCAGATCGGTGCACGTGACGTTGCGTTTCCTTTCGTAAACTCATTAGGGTTCTGGTTATTCTTCTTAGGAGGAGTTTTCCTGAATCTTTCATGGTTTATGGGAGGGGCACCTGATGCGGGGTGGACTTCATATGCATCACTTTCTATGGCATCACCGGGACATGGAATCGATTTCTATGTATTGGGATTACAGATCGCCGGTGCAGGTACACTAATAGGTGGTATTAACTTTCTTGTTACCATCATTAATATGCGTGCTCCTGGAATGACATATATGCGTATGCCTTTATTCACTTGGACAGTATTTGTTACATCTGCACTTATATTATTCGCGTTTCCAGCATTAACGGTAGGACTTTTCCTCATGTTATTTGATCGTATGTTTGGAGCGAATTTCTTTGATGTAGCAAATGGAGGTAACACCATTATCTGGGAACATTTCTTCTGGATTTTTGGTCACCCGGAGGTTTATATCCTTGTGTTACCGGCATTCGGTATTTTCTCTGAGATCATTCCACATTTCTCAAGAAAACGCTTATTCGGTTACTCATCCATGGTATTTGCGACCGTATTAATCGGTTTCTTAGGATTCATGGTTTGGGCTCACCATATGTTCACAGTAGGACTAGGACCAATCGCGAATGCTATTTTCGCTGTAGCGACAATGGCCATCGCCGTTCCAACTGGTATCAAGATCTTTAACTGGCTTCTTACCATGTGGGGAGGAAGTTTGAGATTTACGACCCCGATGCTTTATGCAGTTGCCTTCATTCCTACGTTCGTAGCAGGTGGGGTAACTGGAATCATGTTGGCTTCTGCAGCGGCAGATTATCAGTTCCATGATACGTATTTCGTAGTAGCCCACTTCCATTACGTTATCGTAGGTGGGGTAGTATTCGCCCTATTGGCAGGTACTCACTATTACTGGCCTAAAATGTTTGGAACGATGTTAAACGACTTCTTAGGGAAAATTGCTTTCTGGTTGTTCTTTATCGGGTTCCATTTAACATTCTTCATCCAGCATTTCCTTGGACTTATGGGAATGCCTCGCCGTGTATGGACATTCTTGCCTGGTCAAGGTTTTGAAACGGCAAACTTAGTAAGTTCGATCGGTGCCGGATTCATGGGCGTAGCCGTTATCGTTTATGTGATTAACATCATTGTTACTCAAGCCAAAGGTGTGAAAGTGGACAATGACCCTTGGGGAGATGGACGTACCATCGAATGGGCGATCCCGTCACCTCCTCCATTCTACAACTTTAAGCAAACTCCGCTAATCCGCGGTTTAGATGCTTATTGGTTAGAGAAAATGGAAGGCAACAAAGGATTGACTCCTGCAGAGCCTATTGGTGATATCCATATGCCTAACAATTCCATTCTTCCTTTCTTTATCTCACTTGGGTTGTTCATTGCGGCATTCGGTGCAATGTACCATGTTGATGATAAAGCATGGGCACTGCCGGTTCTGATCATCGGTATGTTGATTACATTGGGTTCAATGTTCCTTCGTTCTGTACTCGATGACCATGGTTATCATGTACACAAAGAAGACTTAATGGATGATGATAAAGGGGGTAAGGCATAATGCACGCTGAAGAAAAGTTCACGCCTAAGACCTGGCCGGCCTCCCCTGAAAAGGCTACCCTTGAGGGGAAAAATAAATTTATGGGCTTTTGGTTTTTCCTTGGTGGAGAAACGGTCCTTTTCGGTTCACTATTTGCAACATATTTGGCGTTAAAAAACAGAGTTCCTAGTGAGAGTCACGCTTTAACAACAGATCTCTTTGATTTACCGCTATCATTCTTGGCAACGATGCTTCTTTTAACAAGCTCATTGACAAGTGTTTACGCGATGTATCATATGAAAAACTATAATTTCCAGCGGATGCAGGCATGGTTATTAATCACTGTGCTTCTAGGTGCAGGATTCCTCGGATTGGAAATTTATGAGTTTAATCACTATGTTCATGAATACGGGCATACTTTTACTAGTAGTGCATTTGGTTCAGCCTTTTACACTCTTGTAGGATTCCATGGAGGGCACGTTGCTTTCGGTCTTCTTTGGATTGTGAGTTTGATGCTTCGTAATGCCAAGCGCGGATTGAATCTATACAATGCTCCAAAGTTCTACTTAGCTTCTCTATACTGGCACTTTATCGACGTTGTATGGGTATTTATCTTTACAGTAGTATACTTAATGGGAATGGTGGGATAAACTGATGGCGAATCAACAATCAACTTCAGGTAACCCAAGTGTAGATTACGAATATCGTCGTAAGAAGAATGCAGAAGATATGAGAATGCAGTTGACATCCTTCATGTTAATGATTTTCTTAACATTGGTGGCGTTTATTGCAGTGGCTGGGGATTTCGATAAGTACTTTATTGTACCTTTCATTCTCCTCCTTGCAGTTGTTCAGTTGATTTTTCAACTGTATTACTTCATGCATATGAGTCATAAAGGTCATGAAGCACCGTCATTGTTCCTGTATTCTGGTGCACTTGTTGCATTTATCACAGTGTTAACATTTTTAACAATTGTATGGATCTAAAGAAAAAGTCAGCCTTTTGGCTGGCTTTTTTCGTTATTAAAGAGGAAATCCTTGTGGGGCTTGCCCAAGGCGCCTCGGCTTTTCGATTGTCCAGCTCCAGGGGCTTGGGGCTCGAGGTCATAAGCCAAGTCACCCAAAAAGGCAAAGAACGCCTTTCCGGGTGACTCATCTTATGCTTGTCGCCCCAGGGCAAGCCCCTTACGCTTTTCGATTGTCC
>NZ_JAIVAT010000003.1 GCF_020172085.1 Rossellomorea aquimaris | reverse complement strand
CAGCTCCGGCGGCTAGTCCCTCGAGGTCATAAGTCAAATCAACCAAAATGGCAAAGAGCGCCATTCCGGTTGATTCGCCTTATGCTTGTCGGGCCTGCCCAAGCCGCCTCCACTTTTCGGTTGTCCAGCTCCGGCGGCTAGTCCCTCGAGGTCATAAGTCAAATCAACCAAAATGGCAAAGAGCGCCATTCCGGTTGATTCGCCTTATGCTTGTCGGGCCTGCCCAAGCCGCCTCCACTTTTCGATTGACCAGCTCCAGGGGCTTGGGGCTCGAGGTCATAAGCCAAGTCACCCAAAAAGGCAAAGAACGCCTTTCCGGGTGACTCATCTTATGCTTGTCGCCCCAAGGCAAGCCCCTTACGCTTTTTAATTGTTCAAGAACTTGTCATGACCTTGCGTTGAAGTGTGGGAGGGTTGTCAGTATAATGGGGGTAGGTGTTAATTGTGAAATGAGGTGAGAAGATGCATTTGGCTATTTTCGGTTTTATGGCGTTATGGAGCCCGTTTTTTCTCATGACGTTAGTGTTTTTGACTGTACTCTACTTTTTGATCACGGTAAAGTGGAAGGATAGCTTTAAGGATAATAGAAAATTGACTGGTAAAGAAGCAGGATTTTTCCTTGTTTCAATGGTCTTGCTCTACGCTATTAAGGGCTCTCCTGTTGAGGTGCTCAGTGGGATATTGTTTTCTGCTCACATGACGCAGATGGCCTTTTTATATCTAGTCTTCACTCCATTATTGATATTGGGTATACCGGATTGGTTATGGAAGGCAATTATTGAATTGCCGGTTGTCAGAAAGATATTCCGTTTTATGACGAAGCCGCTGATCTCATTGTTGTCATTTAATTTGGTGTTTTCGATTTATCACATTCCATTGATCTTTGACAACGTTCGAACCGATGTCACCCTTCATGGGTTGACCACGTTTGTATTGTTCATTCTTGCGGTATTTATGTGGTGGCCGTTAATCAATCCCGCCGATGAAGATATTGAGCTCAGTGGTTTAAAAAGGATCGGTTATATACTTGGAAGCGCCGTGTTATTGACCCCGGCATGCGGATTGATCATCTTCGCAGAAAATCCCATGTATGCAACGTACTATGATCCAAATGAATGGCTTAAAGCGTTATCTCTTTGTGTACCGGTGAATACACTCGATGGCCTGACACTGACCGGACCGGAATTATTTACGTCCATGTCAACGATCAACGATCAACAGCTCGGTGGAGTTCTGATGAAAATTGTTCAGGAAATAGTATTTGGGGTGGTTCTTTTCAATTTATTCTTCCATTGGTATAAAAAGGACCAGGAGCAACAGGAGAAGCAATCTTATGATCCAATAGCAGATTCACCCTTACAGGAGCAATAAAAATGGTACAGGAATAGCCAGGTGAAGTTATCCCTGTACATACATATTTTTTTAGTTTTGCTTCTTGTAAGTTCCATGTAAGAATTTTTTAGAAAAGAGAGGAAATGAGATGGATTTACCTATATTACCTACGATAAGTACAAGCTTTATCGTTTTAAGTGCTGTCACTGTGGCAATAGGCTGGTGGCAGATAAATCAGAGAAAGATCGAACAGCACCAGAAAACGATGACACTTGCGGGGATTTTTGCCCTTATCTTTTTCGTTATTTACTTAAGCAGGACAATTTTTATCGGGAACACATCATTTGGCGGTCCAGATGATATCAAAGTTTATTATACGATCTTCCTGGTCTTTCATATTACGTTGGCAACGGTTGGTGCCGTGTTTGGTATCCTGA
This sequence comes from Rossellomorea aquimaris, assembly GCF_020172085.1. Taxonomy (GTDB): domain Bacteria; phylum Bacillota; class Bacilli; order Bacillales; family Bacillaceae_B; genus Rossellomorea; species Rossellomorea aquimaris_E. Next base: position 1,828,540 of record NZ_JAIVAT010000003.1, on the reverse strand, counting down.
GCCTTTGGACTGGATATAAGGACCAGCTTAAAAAACATCGCAAACTCGGTCCGATAACGAGCTTCATCTGGTTCTTTACAGCCATCACAGGCGTAGCGGTCTATTTGCTTCTTTACGTATTTTACAAAGGCGGAGAAACGACTTCAGTAATCAGAGCCATCCTCGGTTATTAATCCAAAAGAGGCTGGGACAAAAGGTTTTAGTCAAAGTAAAATCCGAACGATTTCCGAAATTTTTTTGTGAAATTCGAAATCGTTCGGATTTTTTATTGTTATAGCTAAAGCATACTTAGTATATATATCAGGTTCTAGTTGTTAATTGGAGTGCAAGGCGAAGACTGCTACGGGAGTTGCGGATTGAACGAAAAGCTTAGGCGGCTTGCACAGCACCGACAAGCATTAGTTGAATGGGCTTAAGAAGGTGTTTTTTGCCTTCTTGGACCATTTAGCTTATGACCAGAGGGGTTAGCCGCCGGAGCCAGACAGGTGAGTCCCCTAGAGGTGCGACAGCGACGAGGAAGCGAAGTCTTGCGCGGAATCGGGCAACAAGAGACCTAGAAAGGTCATTAGTACAGATAATTCGTCTTTAAATGGGATATATGTAGTCATGTCCCAGCGTATTTTATCTTTCAAGATATAAAAAGGACAAATCCCAGATTTGGGATTTGTCCTTTTATAATTTGAAATTGGTTTTAATGATACCGGCTTCTTTAGCAGAGTTGAACACGATGAGTAACAATGGACCGATGATGAATCCCAACACACCAAAGAGTTTGAGACCGAGATACATCGCAATCAGTGTGGCTAGTGGAGATAATCCGATGTGACTTCCCATCACTTTAGGCTCAACGGTCCTTCTAATGATCAACAGTATGGCAGCCAATACGGCTAATTGGGTGCCGAGAGCAATATTACCCGTCAACAGATGGAAGATTGCCCAAGGACCAAGTACTACGATGGATCCAATCAGTGGTATGAAATCAATCACCCAGATGATGATGGACATCACGATTGCAACGTCAGGAGCAATGAAGAGAAGTCCGATCAAGGAGACGATAAAGATGATGATGCTTACGAGAAATTGAGCTTTAAAGAATCCAAATATGACGTAGGTGAGCCTTGACGTCATAAAGGTAACTTTTTCAGCTGTTCTCTCTGTCAGGTGACCATAAATGGATTTCTTAATCCTGGGTAAATCCAGCATGAATAGAAAGAGTGCAATCAAGTAGACGAGAAAGCTTACCAGATAATTTGGAATATACGACAAGAACAGGCTGATTCTTTCAATGTTGAAAGAATTGAGAATCTTTGTTTTGCCACTGTTTAGAAAGCTCTGGACGTCCTCGCTGAAACTCTTTACCAATTCATCTGGAAGGTCTTCAGTTGCATTCAGCAATCGATCTTCATAATCCAGCCAGATATCGCTTAGTTGATTAACGTATTTGGGTGCATCTTCGATAAGTTTGATTCCTTCTCCCACGACTTTAGTGGTGACGAAGAACGAAGAAACGCTAATGAGGAGCAAAAACAATATGAAAACGGACAGAACTGCGAATCTCCGTTTAGTTGAAAAGCGTTTTTGTATGAAGCCGACAGCTGGCTCCAGAAAAAGAGCGGTGATGATTGCAGTAATCAGCGTTACGGAAACCGGTAGAATAAAGAAAGTGATTAATGCTATCAATAAGATGATCAAAGAGATCATTAATACTTTTTTAGTGAAGAACTTGGACAATTGTGTACCCCTTTCTAACAGGAACCTCTTACATATTATTATATTAGAGACAGAGAAGAATGAACAGTGGGAAGAAAGTGAAATTTTGAAGGTTTTGTAACCATTGATAATAAAGGGATTCTTTGAATTCACGGAATGAAGAGGATAAGAAAAGACTGTCTGTAAGCCAGACAGTCTTTAGTATGTTACCATGCAAAGTTCGTAGCATCCTTCTTAACATCCGCTAATAGCTTTTCACATGAAGTGACTAGGTGTTTAGGGAACTCTTCCCCTTCACCATATTCCACTCCGTGAGGGTAGTAATGTTTCCCAAGTAGAGGGGTCATCAATTGAATAACAGCGTCATGCTTCCCGATATCTCCTTCGACAGCAAGACCTTGGATTCGTAAGTAGAAAATACCTTCTCTAATTTCGAACTTGCGATCATAGGTCACACGCTCATAGTCCCATTGACCGGCACGGACCAGGCCGTGAGATTCCATAATTTCATCTAATCGGTTTAAATCCACTTTTAAGCTTTCAAACTCTGTTGCTTCAAAACGCATAATTTTTTCCTCCTATATTGGTCTGCATGAGGATATCAAAGTTATTTTCGCCCCATGCTGTCCGTATGTTAGAAGCATTTATATCGGTGTATGTACAGTGATACTAAATGCGGTATTTCTCCTTCTTAATAATAGTGGAAAAATCTTTATCTTGCAATGTCTTGAATCATTTGAATATGGCGATTTTTTAAAAGACGAATATCTTTCTCGATGAAGTTGAAAAATATAAGAGCAAATGTTCAACCCGGGAGGATGATTAACTTGACTAAAATCAAGGATATGATGACAAAGGATGTTGAGACCTGTTCATTACTCGACAATGTGTATGAGGTCGCTCTTAAAATGAAAGAACATAATATTGGATCCATCCCCATTGTTGATGGGGAAAAAATTGTAGGGGTGATGACAGACAGGGATATTGTCCTCCGCTGTATTGCAGAAAAACACCCTGCTTCCTCAAAAGTAGAAGATATTATGAGTAAACATTTGATTACGCTAAGTCCTGAGGCTTCAGCTGAGGAAGCCGCGCATATCATGGCCCAGAATCAGATCAGGAGACTGCCCATTGTGGAAGGAGATTGCTTAGTTGGAATGATTTCCTTGGGGGATCTGGCCATTAGGGAATCGTTAGGTAGACAGGCATATGTTGCTCTGGAGAATATTTCCGAATCCAACTTCAGAAATAAACCATTTTAATGTAAAGGGGTGATCATGTTCATAACACGATCACCCCTGTTTTAATGTACGGCAGTGAATAAACGGGTAGGTCAGTTTTAGAACGAAGAAAAATATGCTATTCTTGATTGGAGACTCCATTTATAGCAACAACTTTAGTGGTATACTGTACCTAGTAATGGTGGAAATATCTTATTGTGAAAATAGAGAGGAGGGAAAACTCTGAGAACGGTTTTACGTATTTTGATCATTCTTGTCATTATTTTAATTATTGGAATTTATCAAGGTCAAAAGCAGGAAAACGAACCATTAAGGGGACCAGAAACCCAAACTCTAAAAGAAAACAAAGATAACCAATTAAACCCTACAATTGAAACACCCGGAGAAAGACCTAATTCCGGTCTATCGATCTGGATTGGCAAAGACACAAAAAAGCTGAAAGAAGCTTTTGGTGAACCTAAAAGGGTCGAGCCGAGTTCCTACGGGTATGAATGGTGGGTATATCCGATTTCAAATAAACAATACATACAAATGGGCGTTGTCAATCATAAGGTAGTGACACTCTTTGCAATAGGAAATCAAGTGGATGTTGCCCCTTATAAACTCGGTCAGCGATTGGAGGACATTTATCGTTTTACTATTGTCGATTCTGAAATTGTGGTAAACGATGATTCAGGTTCCTACCAATTTGAATTGAACGAAGAAGACTTGAATACTCGTCTGCTCGTTCCACTCGGAAATATCTTTGCCCAGCTTTATTTGGATAAATTTACAGGAAGGTTGACGAGTATCCGCTTTCTGGATGGCCCGACACTGATTGAGATGCATCCTTATGAGATGATGTATCGGGGTGAACTGGCGGAGGATATGGAACCAACTGAAGACGAATGGGATAAGGTGAACACGGCCAGTGAACAACAGATTTTTGATATTACAAATGTGATCAGACATCAATTCGATCAAGATGTCCTCATGTGGGACGAGGATACAGCCAAGGTAGCCAGAGGGCATAGTCAGGAAATGTATGAAAAAGATTACTTCTCACATGATTCACCTACTCTCGGGGATCTTTCACAGCGACTCGATCAGGAGGATGTACCATTTAAGGCTGCAGGAGAAAACATCGCCTCTCAATATACTGATGCTCCGGAAGCGGTGCATGGCTGGCTCAATTCAGAGGGTCACAGGAAGATCATGTTAGAACAGAATTTCACGCATCTTGGCGTAGGGGTATACAAAAGATTTTATACCCAGAATTTTATCGAAAAGAAGGAAGAGGAAGAATAAACAAGTGGAATCCCCTTCATTGTTTGGGGATTCCACTTTTTGCATTATTGCTTTTTTTTGAAAATAAAAAACGAACCGGTTGAGTTTGCCACGAGCTTTCCGTCGGAATTGACCACTTTTCCATCCACTACAATGGTTTTGCTTCCTTGATGAACGATTTCCGCATGAGCGGTAAGATGTTCACCTACCCCTGGCGCCAAGTAATGGACATTTAAGTTTGTTGTTACCGCCCCATATCCTTCTGGAAGCATCATATTTGCCAACGTCCCCATAGCTGTATCCACTAATGTGGCCGTCACACCTCCATGAACAATCTCCAATGAATTGTGGGTGACGGGTGTGATTGGAATGCTTACCTCAAGGTGTCCATCCTTCATTTCCCTATCCATAGCGAAAATTCCGCCGATAATTGACCCATTCTCCCTGTTGCACTTTCGTTGTACGCCTTCAAGCAGCTGCTTAATGATTTGGAGGTCCTCATCGGTTGCTTCTGATAGACATTCTTTGAATAATTCTTCTACCTGTTCTTTCATTCTTATTCATCCTTTTTTAGTATTCACGGTCTCGATGTCAGTTAAGTAAACAAATGCGTCAATATGCATATTACTACAAAAAGGAATGTATCACCATTCTTTTCGTTTCTTCATAAAGTGTAATAGGTAGATGCCTGTAATGGAGGTGTTCATGAAATGGGAAAATCATTACACCCAAAAGTGAAAGAATTTAAAGGATTTGTGAAAAAACATCCGAAAATCGTAAAAGACGTACGAAATGGAGATGCGGATTGGCAGGATCTCTTTGAAGATTGGTATTTGCTTGGCGAAGAAGACACTAGATGGGATAAGTATAAGAATGAATCCTCGAAAGGAAATGAGACACCATCAACTACTCAGGAGAATAAAGGGGGATGGATGGATCAAGTGGGGGAAATGGTGAAGAAAATGGATGCAAATCAATTGCAGCAGCATATAAACAGCTTAAGTGAAGCACTTGGGGCGGTCCAGGGTGTGCTCAGTCAATTTCAATCCGGCAACAGCAGGGGGGCGGGAACTGCTACCAAAACGGAAACGCCATCCAAACCTTCCCATCCTTTTTCGTTCCGAAAAGATTAGGAGGAGGTCAAATACATGAGAGCAGACATCATAGAATACATTTATACAAAAGAAGATTTGAAATTGTTCCTCAGAGATCAACCCCAGTGGTACCGTACACTTTCCCGAAATCCCAATGAATTAGAAAAATTTGAGATAGCTTCAATCAATCATTTTCAGAAAACGATTCCCCACAGGGTACAGAAATTCTCGAATGGAGTTCAGATGGCTTCCATGATGATCAGTATGTTTCAATCAATGAATAGTGCCGATAATTAAGGTGCTATTTTTTTTGCCACCACTCTATGTAGACAACCGAGTTCTTTGAGTAAAATGGGTGTCGATTGGGCAAGGCTATAGGTAAGGAGTGGTGTAAACGATGAAGAAACGATTGTTGTTCTCGATTGGTTTATTGTTGATATTAAGCGGCTGTAAAGAAAAGATGCCAGAACCAGAAAGCTTTACATTCACAAAAAAAGTGGAAGCTGCCAATACGGAGCAGAAATCTGTTTCCATTAAACATATGGTTCAAGGTAATCAAGTGTATATTGAATGCATTGTACCTGGGATTACGTTTAATTCAGAAAAAAAAGGTGCGAAAAAAGGAAAAATTGTCGTTCGTTCCAATACAGGTAATTTGTATAAGGAATATCATACAGCAGCTTTCGTAGTAAAAGGATTACCGAAAGGTGTGCATCTTTTAAACGTCGAAATCGTAGGCAAGAATAACAAATCATTAGGATTGAAAAAGCAGTTTTATGTCACAATTCAATAAAGTAAGCGCAATCCAGTCACATAATAGTGTCGAGTATGTTTTTGATTTATAACCGTCCAAGGAGTTAATGGATCTGAAAGTTTCAGACAAGCATATTCGCTTCCTTCTGTGAAACATGTTAAAATAATGTTTACGGAGGTGGGCGTTATGCTTGCTACTATAGAAAGAATGGAGATTTTGGATTCAGCTGACGAGTTATCTCAGTGGATCTTAGAATCTGATGTGGCAGAAAATTATCGAAAGTCTTTATATAAACTTCGCAACAACTCTGAAACCCAGCGTAAGGTACAAACCTTTTCCCGGATGAAAGAGAGTTACGAAGAAGTTCAGCGTTTCGGCAGATATCACCCTGATTACAAAACCATCATGAAAGAAATCCGTGAAGTTAAAAGGGAAATGGATCTTGATGAGAATGTAGCAGAGTTCCGAAGAGCCGAAAACGAGTTACAAGATCTCCTTGATCAAGTGAGCCTTATGATTGGACATTCCGTTTCTAAAAATGTAAAGGTTCCTTCAGGAAACCCTTTCTTCTCAAGTGGGGGATCATGTGGTGGAGGCTGTGGTTCAGGCGGCAGCTGCGGATGTTCAGCGTAAATCATATGTAAAAAGAGCGTACCTAAATGGGTCCGCTCTTTTATAAAGCATTATTTTAATCTGACACAATCAACACAAAGGTTCCCGCAGCAAAACATTTTTTCTTGGGGGACATAGAACCTATGTCGATAAACGTATAAAGTTTCCTCTTCCCTGAAGAAAATGGTATCAGAATGCAGTCTCTTTCCCCGCATCGCCTTTGCCGACCATTTCTTGATGCAGAACTCAATATCACTTTTCGCTTTCTTGGATCGAATATAGATGAAAGGAATGCCTGCGCTCCATTTAACATGCGCTTCTTCAATCCCTTCCTCCTTTTTTAAATGTTCGATGAAAAAGTCCCAAATCACATTCAAGTCCATGGAGGTCCTCCGTTCTCTACTACAGTATGTAGTATTCACTATACACCTTATTTCATGATAGTTCATACCATTACATATTGCTTACCCCCACGTGATTATGCTAGACTTAATAAAAAGTGATTCCTAGAGGGGAAACTATATGTTAACAGAAAGACAAGGTTTAGTTGTTTGGTTACATAGTTTGAAACATGCCAAATCCCTTAGACGATTTGGGAATGTTCATTATGTATCGAAGAAAATGAAATATGTTGTACTGTACTGTAATCAGGATGAAATCGACTCTGTGATGGAGAGAATATCGACTTATTCTTATGTCAAGAAAGTAGATCCATCATTTAAACCATTCATCAAGTCTGTGTTTGAAAATTCCAGACCGGACAAAGCGAAGGAATATGATTACAAAATGGGATTTTAGTGATTGCTGCCAAAGAGTATGTTTTGGCAGCTTTTTTCATATATTAGAACCGTTTCCCTTCCTTTTAACATTCATGTATGACACGTTTACTGTAAAGGCAGGATATAATGATTTAATCGCAAAATGGCGATCAGATGTTGATAATACAGGTCAGTCTCCGGAAATAGAGTGGAGGGCTTCACATCCATTTGAATAATCACCTTATCAAGTTTCGCAGCGGTTTCCTCAAATAAAGAGTATCGCTGGTTCGGTTTCATATTTGGGTTCGGAATTCCTTCTCTGCATATATAGATGGCTTGAAATTTTCCTTCCTCTGTAGGCTCCATCACAAGAGCGAGAGAGGTGACCGCTCGTTCTTTCACAACAGTATGGAACGCTAACATATGCTGTAGGCGTTCTTTATTTGCTCTCGCAAGTTCCACAAGTTCATAAATATCTGAATATCCTTCACCTAATTCAATAAATCGTTGAATCATTCTTTCATTCCCCTTTTCTTACCGAGTTAATCAATTCCTTATTATTTCAAACCTATCGACATAAGTAAAGATTCTTATCTAACGATTATGATAATGTTTCACAAAAATGTCCCCCTATTTCTTATCCACATCTGATATTCTTGAAGTAGCATAAAGAGGTAAGGGGTAGGGTATGAAACGTCTTTTCATTACATTCGGATTATTGATGATCCTTATTAGTTCAGGCATCCTCGTTTTTCAATGGATGGGCTTTCGTACTGAGAGTGCCGTAGAAACAGGAACTGTCGAGGTCAATCAATCTTATTCCATCGTTCATCAAAATGGAAAATTTAAAGTTAACCAAACGATTCACTTTCCAACTTCGGTTCCAGATTCTATGACCATTTATTGGCCGGATGGGGCAGAGAACTTTACTTGTAAGAATCAGGATGGGAAGAATTGTTTGACGAAAGAAAACGGTGAATTTCAAATTAGTACATTAAATGTTGAGCCTCAGGAAATCACCGTTACCTATACGATTCATCCGTCGATTGAAGCTGGGTTTATCCTATTAAGGGATTGGTTTCCTGTGTTTTCTGGTGTTTCAACTTCAAGTACAGTTATTCAGTTAACAGAAAAGAGTCTTAGAACCGGAAATTGGATAGCAGGGTATCAATCTGCCAGCCATAAGAAGCTGGATTATATTGATTATTATTTCTTCAGTGGAGAGGGTCAACCATCGGATTTACTATGGACAAAGAACGCGTGGAAAGAGAAAAGATCGTCTGCAGTAAGGATGTTGACAGAGGAAGGGGTTCCCACAGATTTTGGAGATTCCCTGGATTCCCTGGATTCCGATGACGGTTTCGTCACCATCATCCAAACCAAAAAAATCAAACCGTTTCAATCGCCACACCTCATTGTGATGGGCGGTGCTTTCGGAGGAGATCAGATCAACAATATCAGGCGAAGTTTGCTATATCAAACAATGTCCTCCAGGGACGATGATGCTTGGTTGAAGGAAGTGGTTGTCGGCCTCCTTTTAAACGATGCTCCACCTACTGGCCAATCGGCGTGGGCATATAAACAGTTGAAAGATGGACTAAGCCCTTCAGAGTGGGATGAGCTTAGACAAATGGTTAAGAATCCTACTGTTGATCATATCATGTTGGATGATGCAGTAAGCAAAGTGACAGGCTTTACGTCCTCATTCTTTGCAGACAGTGTGAAGGGGAAGGGGAAGGGGAATGAGAATCAAACTCTCATCCTTCATGGGAATAAGCCTATTATAATCAATCAGGAATCAAAGGAATTATCATATCTTTTATTCCAACAAAAAAAGTACATTCAGTTTGCCGAAACAGTTAAAGATTTGGGTTTCGAGATGAGAGAGATAGAGCCGGGTGTATTCTTAACAACTGTAAATGGGAATTCATTAAGGTTTTATGTCAATGAAGACTACTTTATTTATAACGAGGAAAATTACGGTGTATTAGTTAAGCCGGTTCAAACGATAGGGGATTCTGATTATATAGATATCCAGTGGTTGGAGAAGTTGTTTAAAGTAGATGTCGTAGAAAATGATCAAGTCATCAAATTGGTAAAAGAAAAGTAAAAAAGCCCTGCAGAACTTTCTGCAGGGTCCTTCTATATCCATCTCTGGAAAGAAGGCAAAGGGAGAGGAGAAACCGGAGGAAGAACTTATGGGGAATCGTAAGTCTTCTCCGCGGTTGGCAACAACATCAGTTAGGATGCTGTTACTTTCATTATCACCTATCAAAATGATTTTATACATTTTTGTATCAATTTTAGAATGTGGCGATATGTGTCGAGATATGATAGGATAGGGAAGAAAAAATACATATATGGTGGATGATTATGAGAGTCATATCAGGTACGTTAAAGGGCAGGCCGTTAAAGGCGGTTCCTGGAAGTGGAACACGGCCCACAACAGATAAGGTGAAAGAGTCAATATTTAATATGTTAGGTCCCTATTTTGAAGGTGGGACCGGATTGGATTTGTTCGCAGGAAGCGGCGGACTTGGTATTGAGGCTTTAAGTCGAGGGCTTGATTCCGTCATTTTTGTGGATAGGGATGTCAAGGCATTTCAAACCATAAAGACCAATCTTCATGATTGTGAACTGTCGGATCAAAGTGAAGTATACCGAAATGAAGCCACAAGAGCGTTAAAGGCGATATTAAAAAGAGAAATAGTCTTTGACTATATCTTCCTGGATCCTCCATATAAACAACAAAAACTTCAGCAACTCCTGGAATTCATCGACGAACACAACCTTCTAAATGAAAGCGGTTACGTCATGTGTGAGCATGGATCTGAGATATCCTTGCAAGCAAGCATCGGAAGCCTGAGGAAGATAAGGGAAGAGACATATGGAATCATCAGGATTTCGATTTTTTCCAGGGGAGAATGATTGAGGAATATGAAAAAGAGCCGGGAGGTATGAATATGCCAAGTATAGCAGTTTGTCCAGGGAGCTTCGATCCTGTTACATACGGACATTTAGACATTATCAGGCGTGGTGCCAAAGTTTTCGATCAAATACACGTAGTAGTGCTAAATAATTCTTCAAAGAAACCACTATTTTCAGTAGAGGAAAGAATTGAGTTGATCCGTGAAGTCACTCGCGACATACCTAATGTAGTAGTCGATTCTTTTCAGGGTTTATTAGTTGATTACGCGAAAAATGTTCATGCTAAAGCGATTATCAGAGGATTAAGGGCGGTTTCGGACTTTGAGTACGAAATGCAAATTACATCTATGAACAGAGTCCTTGATGATGAAATCGAAACGTTCTTTATCATGACAAATAATCAGTATTCTTTCTTAAGTTCCAGTATCGTGAAGGAAGTGGCTAAATATGGCGGCGATATCTCAGAGCTGGTACCAAAGCGAGTGGAAGAATCATTAAAGAAGAAATATCAGGATAACTAATTTAAACAGGGTTGATCCGGTTATAGACCTCAAATTATCACGCATTGTGAAAATAAGAATGGTCTATAGGGATCAACCCTTTCGTTCTTTTATACACTCCTTTTCTGAGCGTATAGGATCATATATACAACCAGACTTAAAATCGTGATAATGGGACCTGCTGATTTGAACCAATAAAGCATGTCGGTCCAAAATGCGTCGTTATGCCTGGCAAAAACCGGTATGGCATTGGATAGCTGCTCATTGGAAAACCGCTCATAAATAGGCTTCCAAATGAGGATGGTGGTGACAGAGGCTGCAAGTCCGTGAACAAAGCGCGCATAGAAAAACGGTTTAAACCGAATATCTGTCTCAGCCAGAATACTTGCCACTTGAGCCTGGACACTGAACCCGCTGAAACCTAAGATAAAGCTTGTGATGATCGCTTGATGAAGGAGGGTGGCTTCAGTGACACCGCTTGTCAGCTTTGATCCCAACGTAATTTCAAACATACCGGAGATTAACGGTATACTTAACTGTTCAGGTAAACGAAATAGAAGGAATAACGTCGATAAACCCTCGGCCAAAAAGGTCGTGATGTGAAGGTGATACAGCATTTTATTTATGACAGAAAATAAGATGATGAATCCACCAATCATCAATAATGTTTGGATGGATGAAGTAACGGCATCCCCCAGCAGTTTCCCAATTGGACGCTTATCCTCAAGTCTAGTCTTGTGAAGAGCGGAAAAGGCTTCTTTGACGATGAACCCTTTTTTATTGGAAGTTTCCTTCCTTACATCATTTCTATCTGATCCTCCATAGAACCTCATGATGATCCCGACACATACGTTTCCAATATAATGTGCAGCTGCCAATACGATCCCGAGGGTAGCATTTTGGAAAAAACCCACAGAGACAGCACCGAATATAAATAAAGGGTTGGATGAGTTTGTGAACGAAACGAGCCTTTCGGCTTCAACATTTGTAATTTGTTCTTCTTGACGTAATCGTGCTGTCAATTTAGCCCCTGCTGGAAATCCAGATGCCATTCCCATCGCCCACACGAATCCTCCAACTCCCGGGACCCTGAATAATGGTCTCATCAAAGGTTCCAGCATTACCCCTATGAATTTGACCACACCAAAACCGATTAGCATCTCAGAGACGATAAAAAAGGGCAATAAAGAGGGAAAGACGATTTCCCACCACATGTCGAGTCCCCTGATGGATGCTTCGAGGGACTCCCCTGGCATCAGGATGAGAGATGCAGCAAATATCGTAACACTAATGGATAAAGCCAAGGTTTTTAATTTAGATTTGTACAACCGGACTTCCTCCCCTTATAAAATAGGTTCCTACTATTTCAATCCCTTGTGAAACGGGAAAACAATGATAAAATGAGATTAATTCAACTTGTCCTCATATTATTCAATATACTCATACATAATTGAAATAGACCATATGATGACTATACCGAGAACTCGGGAAAAGGGGGAAGGGCATGGATAGACCAAAGATCGGATTAGCCCTCGGCTCGGGTGGCGCAAGAGGATTTGCTCATTTAGGGGTATTAAAGGCATTTGATGATGCGAACATCCCGATTGATATGATTGCAGGCAGCAGCATGGGGGCACTTGTTGGCTGCTTCTATGGGGTGGGTCATAAGATGGAGGATCTATATAAGCTTTCCACTACCTTCAGGAGGAAATATTATTTAGATTTTACCGTTCCGAAAATGGGCTTCATTTCTGGTAAAAGAATAAAAGAATTCATTCAGCTTTTCACTCATAATAAACATATCGAAGATTTAAATATCCCTGTAAGTGTAGTGGCAACAGACATTACTAACGGGGAGAAAGTTGTGTTTACCACGGGTCCCATTGCGAGTGCTGTAAGGGCAAGCATCGCCATACCGGGAATTTTTGTTCCTGAAAAGATAAATGGCCGTTTGTTGGTGGACGGAGGAGTGATCGATCGAGTCCCGGTCTCAGTTGTAAAAGAAATGGGAGCTGATATCGTTATAGGAGTCGATGTATCACACGTAAAACGAAATGCAGAAATCACCACCATTTATGACGTCATCATGCAAAGCATTGACATCTTACAATTAGAAATTGTCGCTCACCGGGAATTTGCTTCCGATTTCATGATCAGGCCACACGTCGAAATGTACAGCACTAGAGCCTTTAAAAATATTGAGGAAATCATCGATATGGGAGAAGAAGAAGCGAAGAAGGTTATTCCTTCAATTCAGGAAGCTCTAAACAATTGGAAGGAGTAAAGAATAATGAAAACGAAAACGTTAATAAGAACGCTGGTCATCATGACCATCATTATGGTTGCCAGTTCCTTTTATTATCTCCCTTATTATGTTACGAAGCCTGGGAGTGCCCATGAACTTGATCCAATCGTCCACGTGGAGAATGGATATAAAGATGACGGGGAATTGATGCTGACAACAGTAAGAATGGGAAGAGCGAATATTTATGCCTATTTAATGGCCAGCATAAGAAAATACGAATATATCTTTCCCGTCGATGAAATCAGAAGTCCTCACGAAAGCGATGAGGAATACAATCTACGTCAACTGCAGCTCATGAATAACTCTCAAAGTCATGCAATTGAAGTAGCGTTTAAAAAAGCCGGTAAACCATATGAATACAACTATAAAGGGATATATGTATTGAATATATACCCATCCATGCCTGCTGAAGATGTCCTTAAGCCCGGGGATCGGATCACCGCCATCGACGGTCAAACGTTTCAGTCTTCACAGGAATTCATCGACTATGTAAGTGGAAAATCAAAAGGGGAAAAAGTGGATATCACGTTCGTTCGAAATAAGAAGGAGAAGATTGAAACGATCCCTTTGGAAGCATTTCCGGATATGCCCGATAAAATCGGTCTTGGTATAACATTGAGCGATGATAAAGAAATCATTACAGATCCACCTGTAACGCTTGAGACCGAGGAGATAGGAGGGCCCTCTGCCGGTTTGATGTTCAGCTTGGAAATCTATGACCAACTAACGGAGGAAGACCTTCCCAAAGGACACAGGATAGCTGGAACCGGAACCATTTCAGAAGATGGGGAAGTGGGGCGTATCGGTGGCATTGAACAAAAAATAATCGCTGCTGACAAAGCCGGAGCTGAATATTTCCTAGCCCCGGATGAAACCATTACAAAGGAAATGAAGGAAAAATACCCTGACCTCGAATCAAACTATATTGCTGCCAAAAGGACCGCAGAAGATATCGGAACTGATATGAAGGTGATACCAGTGAAAACGTTTGATGAAGCACTGGCCTTCCTTCAATCAATAGAAAAATAAACAAAGAGACTGCCTTAAATGAAGGGCAGTCTCTTTGTTTAGGAGCTATGATTGGCTAGATTATGATAGGTGGCTGGGACCATTCCTTGGTCAGCAGTTTTTTCCGCGAAGCAGGATCATGCAAACCTAATGAATAAATTTCAGCAGCCTTGACATCTAATTTTATTGATCGTGGGTCCGCACTTGAAAGCTTACTGATCAGTGGAAGGGACAAGTTCTTTTTCTGCATTCGGATAAATTCCCTGCCTCTCTCATTCATACCCAACAGGCGTATATACCCGGGGGCAACGTGTCTCTCTCGCATATCTTCTTTATGCGTATCGGTTAAAATATGAAGGAGCATTCGTTGGAGACGTGTCCACGTATATCGCTTTGTCTTAAGCTTAATCATGAATTCTTCGAAGCAAAGAGAGTGTCTTGCATACTCTACCATCCGATTTTCAATACCTTCTTCAATTTCATATATGTCTCTCAATTCATCTTTTGAAGAGGAGAGAAGTTTGAATTGAAGCATAGTCCAATAGTTCTCCCATCTATGAAATTCACCAAATTCGTGTACATATTTATCCAGTTCTTTTACAGAACTTTCTGGAAGATAAGAACTGATCTCATGTTGATCATCGGTGTTAAATATACTTTTGCGAATACTGGTCGCACTGGCAATCGAAGGTGAAGCAAAGTGTTCATCATGGTACCCTGCGGATTCACGCGTAATGGTATACGCCTTGAGAGATGATGACAGGAGATCTCTTGCCTCCATATAGTGAAATCCCAGAATATTGTTTGGTTTACTTAGATCGATGACAGATTCTTGATTTCCTAACTTTTTGAATGCATCGGCAAGTGCCGATGGATAGCTCATTCCTTCTTGGATGAATTCCCTTATGTATTGATCGTATTGCTCTTGATTGGACTTGATAAAGCGAAGTGTATTGGAGAAGGCTTCAATATCTCCGTCCTCGCTTCCAAAGCAGAAGCTTTCACATCCAATTTGATCTAAAAGCGCAATGGCTCCCCTTGAAAAGATTTCCGCATGTTGTGTGGCAAAGCTATAAGGGAGCTCGATCACCACGTCCACCCCGGCATCTAAAGCCATTTTTGTTCGGGACCATTTGGAAACAAGTGCAGGCTCTCCCCGTTGGAGGAAATGTCCACTCATCACCGCCACCACAATATCTGCACCCGTTGCAGTGCGAGTCGCTCTTAAATGATGTAAATGTCCATTATGGAAGGGATTATATTCTACTACCACACCTGTGGCTCTCATGTTATTCCCACATCCTTTCTAATGCTTAATTCGTGCTTATTATGTTCATTATATAAGGAAATGATATAAATTCTCCCCTTTTTTGAAAGAATCATAACGAATGTTATAAAATATTTGAAAGGCCTCCTCATTAAACGTTATAATGACAACACTATGGTTAAAAAGAGTGTAAAGAAAAAATATTGACAAACGGTATTATGAAAGCTATAATTACCTTTGTTGCCTTGAGGTGATGACATTGAAATGGTCAATAATACAATTACAAAAATTTAGAGACAAGGGACTTTCCATAGACGAAACAATTAATTTGGATGAACTGAAAGAAGTCGATCCCCAAATTATAGAAGTCTCACCTATTCGAGTGTCTGGAAAGGCTGATATCGGTTCAAACCGTGTCACTTTTCATCTTCATATAGAAGGGAAGTTAGTGTTACCTTGCTCAAGAACCCTTGTGGATGTTGATTTACCAGTTGACATTCATACGATTGAGACGTATCTTCTTAATGAGGCTGATTATGATCAGTATGAGGAAGAGGAAGTACATCGTATACAAGGTGATGTTATTGATTTAAAACCGGCTATCAGAGAATTGCTGTTACTTGAGATTCCAATGCAAGTAATCAGCGATGAAGCGAGAGAACAAGATGAGATGCCTTCCGGTAAGAACTGGGAAGTGATGACGGAAGAACAAGCTCATGGAGTCGAAGAAGAGGAAGAGAAGAAAGTGGATCCTCGACTCGCTGACTTAGCGAAACTTCTTGATCAAAACAAGAACTCTTAAAAGCGAAGTACCAGTCCGACTGGCTTCATAATGAGTATGAATCTCTTTTAAGGAGGTGGGAAGAATGGCAGTACCTTTTAGAAGAACTTCTAAAACAGCAAAAAGACAACGTCGTACACACTTCAAACTACGTGTACCTGGTATGGTAGCATGCCCAAACTGTGGTGAAATGAAACTAGCACACCGTGTTTGTAAAGAGTGCGGAACGTATAAAGGAAAAGAAGTTGTAAACAAATAATCGTTTACAGCGCATAAAAGCGTGAAGAGACCATGGCTCTTCACGCTTTTTTTGTTTTTAAGAAGAAATGCCTGTTCAACCAAAGGGGAAAACCATACACTATAAGTAAGAAAAATAGGGGGGATCAAATTGGGAGAATATTTAATACATATGAATGCTGATGGAATATTGAAGTTTATCATCAATCGACCTGAAAAGCGAAATGCAGTGAGCTATGAAGTGATGGATGGACTTGAGAAGGCATTGGAAGAGAGTGTTCATAACGATCATGTAAAGGCTCTTGTGATAACTGGAAGTGGTGATCGTGCTTTTTGTTCCGGTGGTGATTTATCACAATTTCACAATCTCAAAACAGAAACAGAGAGTTATGGCATGCTTAGTAAAATGGGCGGACTTCTTACGAGGCTTGCCTTTTTGCCGAAACCTACAATCGCTTTCATTAATGGGACTGCGGTTGGCGGTGGGTGCGAAATCGCTACTGCGTGTGACTTCAGAATTGCGAAAACAAACGCGAAACTGGGATTTGTACAAGGAAATCTTGCCATCACTACCGGATGGGGAGGAGGGACCTTGCTCCTTGAAAGACTCCCGGCATCAAAGGCGCTTTCTCTTTTAATGACAGCACGATTGGAACACGCAGAAGCACTATTTGATTTGGGATTTATAGATGAAGTAGTGGATCACAATGTCCCATTGGAGGAAAGTCCGCTGTTTAACATGATCTCATCGAAATCTATAGGGGTCTTGGCAGCATATAAATGTCAACTTCTTGCTAAATGGGATAAGGAAAGAATAGAGAGAAATATTTTAAGTGAAATTCAAAGGTGCTCAAAGCTATGGGCACGTGATGAACATCATGAAGCTGTAGAAGAATTCCTGAACTAAATAGAGTATTTCCGAGTGGAGCAGGTGAGATATTGGCCTGTTCTTTTTCTTTATATGTAAAAAAGAGTGATGCTGATTCTATCTTCTCTAGTAAGAGCATATGTATGGAGAAACTGATCAAACAGGAGGGATGGAAATGTCTTCAAATAGACAAGATGCTTGGAGCCAGGATGAAGATGTATTATTAGCTGAAGTGGTATTGCGTCACATACGCGAAGGAGGAACTCAGCTGCAGGCGTTTGATGAAGTAGGAAAAAAACTATCCAGAACATCGGCGGCATGCGGCTTTCGTTGGAATTCGTTTGTCCGTAAACAGTATAAGTCGGGAATCGAACTTGCCAAAAAACAAAGAAAACAAACTAAAAAGCACTCACCATCAGCGAAGGTGTTTGAAGGAAAACAGGAAATTCCAAAGGTAGAGAGTACATCGGAAGCTCCTGAAGCATTTTCTATGGGAAGTATGATACAGTATCTCCAAAAAGCGGAAGAAGCCGTTCGAAACGAAGAGGCAGTAAGGAATGAAAACAGTCAGCTGTCTGAACAAATTTCACAACTCCAGGATAAGCTCAAAGAAGCGGAAGAGGAGTTGAGAGAATATGAAGAAAAATTCAATCTCCTGGAAGAAGATCACAAATCATTATTAGCTATCTTTGAAAAAGCTAGAAAAATGGCATTACTTCAAGGGAACGAGGACAAAGTGAAATTCCAGATGGATAAAAACGGAAACTTACAAAGGTTGAATAAATAAAGTGAAAAAAGGCTGACTCAACAATATTTGAGCAAGCCTTTTTTTGTGTTAACTGATTTTTTGTTCTTTTACACCTTCAGGGAACCAGACATAAGGGTTTTCTCCTAAATCTCTTTCCACTTCGTATGTGACAGCTTCAAAGCCCATTTTTTCCCAAAATCCTTGGGATTTGATGCGGGAGTTTGTCTTGATCGGCAAACCGAAGTTTTTGGCAAACTCCACTAGAGCTTTCCCGTAGTTCTTGTTTTGATATTTTGGTAATACTTCAAGCTTCCATAGCTCCAGATAATTCTGGGGAGGATCGAAGTATTGATCGAATCGGGCATTCCGTTGATATAAGCTCATTCTAGCAACCAGGGTATCACCGAAATAAATACCGTAAAATGGTGATTCACTGTCGTTTTCGATAATATTTGCCTGCAAGTCTTCAAGCATGGATAATTCTTGGACACCATATTCTTTAAATTTCTTAAACTCTTCCAGAGTTTTATAATTCACTTTTAACTTTTCTACTTTAACTGCCATCGTATGACCTCCTATAATGCTGAAAAATAATTCTGGGAAAACATGATGAGTGCTTTGTCTTTTTCGGTTGACTCTTTTCTTAGAGTCTATATTTATTATTATTATATAACAAAAATACAAAAAATTCTGCACTTAAATAAGAAAACGTTTACAATAGAGAAGAAGGATTTCGACGATTTTTGTAGAATTCGTACTAAGAACAGATATGTTCTGTTATGAAAGGGGAGAGATTGTGCAGAAGATACTAATTGCAAACAGGGGAGAAATCGCTTCTAGAATCATCAAAACATGTAAACAATTAAACATTCAAACAGTCGCGGTATATTCCGATGCAGATCAGGATATGCCCTTTGTGAAAGAAGCGGATGTCGCATACCGCATAGGTGAATCACAAGTAAATCGTTCATACTTGGTAGTGGAGAATATACTCGATGTAGCTAAGAAGGAAAAGGTGGACGGAATCCATCCTGGATATGGATTACTATCTGAAAATGCTGCCTTTGCGAAGGCGGTGACAGAAGCGGGTATTACGTTTATCGGTCCCGCCCATGACATCATCGACAAGATGGGGGATAAGGTAGAGGCGAGAAAGGTAATGCAGGAAGCGTCAGTTCCTGTAGTGCCTGGAAGCGAAGGTGGGGTAGGTACCATTGATGCAGCCAAGGAAGTTGCCCTGGCGATCGGTTACCCCGTCATGTTGAAAGCAAGTGGGGGCGGCGGTGGAATTGGTATGATCCGCTGTGAAAATGAGCAAGCGCTCGTTCAAAGCTTCGACTCTACTAAAAATCGTGCAAAAGCCTATTTTGGGAAAGAAGAAGTCTTTCTAGAGAAATGTATTGAGAATGCGAGACACATAGAAGTGCAAATCTTCGGGGATCAACACGGCAACCTGGTTCATCTGTTCGAACGTAATTGTTCTGTTCAACGGAGAAATCAGAAAGTGATTGAAGAATCACCTTCTCCTGACCTTTCTCATGAAACAAAAGAGCGAATGTTTGCAGCTGCTGTGCAGGCTGGAAAGGCAGTGGGATACACGAACGCAGGAACCGTGGAATTTATCGTAGACGAAGAGGAGAATTTTTATTTTCTTGAAATGAATACACGTCTGCAGGTAGAGCATCCGGTCACTGAAACGATCACAGGTCTTGACCTTGTGAAATGGCAGCTGCTTGTTGCGGACGGGAAGCCCCTTCCTTTATGCAAGCAGGAGGAGATCCTTCATCACGGTCACGCGATTGAATTCAGGATTTATGCAGAAGATCCAAAGACTTTTTACCCTTCTCCAGGCCAATTAAATGTGTTGAAATGGGGCGAAGGAGAGGGTGTCCGTATCGATAGCGGATACGAAGAAGGAAACAAGGTTACCCCGTTCTATGATCCAATGATCTCAAAATGTATCATCAAGGGTAGGGACCGCAATGATGCATTGCATAAAGCGAAGGTATTCTTTGATGGTGTCAGCATTGAAGGTGTCAAGACCAATGTGACGCTATTCAAGGATATCATTGAGGACAACGGCTTTATTGAAGGTACTTACACGACGAAATGGCTTCAGGACTTTTTGACAGCCAAACGCACTCATTGATAAGGGAGTGCTCCCTTTACAAAATACAGTTTTTATATAATAAAGATGGAGGAATCACACATGAAGGAAATTACATCAACAATGGCTGGAACAGTATTAAATGTATTAGTGGAACAAGGTGGGGAAGTGTCTACAGGGGATACTGTACTCATGCTTGAATCAATGAAAATGGAAATTCCTGTTGAAGCTGAAGCTGGCGGGAAAGTGGCGGAAATTAAAGTAAATATAGGTGATTTCGTGAACGAAGGGGATGTATTGCTCGTTATCGAAGGATAAACTCTTTCATTTAATGACAAGTCTGAGGTATATGACCTCCGACTTGTCTAGATGGATACCAATACGTTTACATAAAACGACGGAGGGGATAGTATGTCGACATCCAAAACGATCATCAATACTCTTGAGGAAACAAGAGAAAGGATAGCGTCTGGCGGTCAGCCTAAATATCATGAGAAGTTGAAAGAACAGAAAAAAATGTTTGTTCGTGATCGACTTCAACAATTATTTGACAATGGAGATTATCAGGAAGACGGGATGTTTGCGAACAATAAGGCAGGTGACTTGCCAGCTGATGGAGTGGTTACAGCAATCGGGAAAGTGGGAGGTCAGACTGTGTGTGTCATGGCCAATGACTCTACTGTGAAGGCCGGCTCCTGGGGTGCAAGGACTGTAGAGAAGATCATCCGAATTCAAGAGACTGCATTGAATTTAAAGGTGCCTATCTTCTATTTAGTGGATTCTGCAGGAGCACGGATCACCGATCAATTGGATATGTTTCCAAATCGACGTGGTGCTGGGAAAATATTTCATAACCAAGTGAAGATGTCTGGGATGGTTCCGCAAGTCTGTATCTTGTTCGGGCCATCTGCCGCAGGTGGGGCATACATTCCTGCATTCTGTGATATCGTCATCATGGTTGATGGAAATGCATCTATGTACCTGGGCTCTCCCCGTATGGCAGAGAAAGTCATCGGTGAGAAAGTGACACTTGAAGAAATGGGTGGAGCAAGGATGCACTGTACCGTCAGTGGCTGCGGGGACCTCCTTGCTGCATCCGAACAGGAAGCGATTGAGGAAGCGAAAAGGTATTTAAGTTATTTCCCGGCAAATTATCAAAACAAGCCGAAAGTGGTGGATGGAGCTGCCCCTAAACATGAAAAATTGTTAGAGGACATCATTCCTGAGCATCAAAACGCCCCATTCAATATGTATGATTGCATTGATACGTTGATTGATGAAGGAAGTTTCTTTGAAATGAAGAAACTATTCGCTCCTGAATTGATCACAGGCTTCGGACGACTGGACGGAAAGGTCGTCGGAATCATTGCGAATCAACCTAAAGTAAAAGGTGGGGTCCTTTTCCATGACTCGGCCGATAAAGGGGCTAAATTCATCCAGCTGTGTGATGCTTTCCACATCCCGTTATTATTCCTTGCAGATGTACCAGGATTCATGATCGGGACCAAAGTGGAAAGAGCAGGAATAATCCGTCATGGTGCCAAGTTGATCGCTGCCATGAGCTCTGCAACGGTAACCAAAATTTCTGTTATCGTCAGAAAGGCTTATGGTGCCGGTTTATATGCCATGGCTGGTCCTGCATTCGACCCGGATGTATGTATTGCTCTTCCAACTGCGCAAATTGCCGTAATGGGTCCGGAAGCTGCGGTGAATGCTGTGTATTCCAATAAGATTCAGGCCATAGAAGATCCAAAAGAAAGAATACAATATGTACAAGAAAAACAAAAAGAATATAAAGAGCATATTGATATTTACAAGTTGGCATCTGAATTAATTGTAGATGAAATCACTGCCCCAAATGAATTACGCTCCGTATTAATTCAACGGTATAGTTTATATGAAACGAAGGATGTTCAATTCAGCGAGAGGAAACATCCTGTTTATCCTGTCTGATCGTGATAATATCAGGGTCCGTTCCTTTGGAACGGGCCCTTTCTTTACCTAAGGGGAATGATTCTTTTAGACTATACGTTTTCTTCATGTGGGAAATTTGGTAAAATGTTCTTAAATGAAGTGGGAGAAGGGGTATTTATGAAA
The DNA here is from genome assembly GCF_020172085.1 of Rossellomorea aquimaris. Classification (GTDB taxonomy): domain Bacteria; phylum Bacillota; class Bacilli; order Bacillales; family Bacillaceae_B; genus Rossellomorea; species Rossellomorea aquimaris_E. The sequence continues at coordinate 1,806,259 of NZ_JAIVAT010000003.1, read as the reverse complement.
ATAGGAATCTTTGGAGGAGGGGCGCTGGGTCTTTTATTTGCCGGTTATTTGGGCCGTTTATTCGATGTCACCCTAATTGTAAGGCGAGACTCTCAGGTCAGCTCACTGTTAACCAATGGAGTTACTATACATAGAGATGGTTCAACAATCAATACAAAGGTAAAGGCTGTTAAACAAATAGAGGCAAAGCCGGAATATGACCTAGGAATTGTAGCTGTGAAGGAATATGACCTCGCATCACTAGAAAACATTCTTTTGAAATTTCATCCCGATCGTCCCCTTCTATTTGTCCAAAACGGGATAGCTCATGTCGAATGGGTAAAAACATTGCCGCATCGTCATTTGATTGCCGGCTCAGTTGAACATGGGTCCATGAGAGAGAATGATGATACCGTTCATCATTTAGGAGAAGCAGGGACTAATATTGCCTTAATTAGAGGGAATTGGGGTGTGGTAGAAGAAGTAGTATCACAGAGTGCCCATTCATTCCCTTTTTCAATCCAACCCGATTTCGAAAAAATGCTCCTGACCAAACTTTTTATCAATGTTTTGATCAATCCTTTGACTGCCCTCACCGGTGTGGTAAATGGAAGAGTGGTTGAAAATCCGTATTTACATCAAGTACAGAAGGATTTATTCCGTGAGTTACATCTATTGTTTCCTCATATGGAAGGGGTCATATCTTTCGATAAAGTGGTCGAGATCTGCAGGAACACCTATCAAAACAGATCTTCCATGTTAAAGGATATTGAATCAGGAAGAAGAACGGAAATCGAAGCGATACTAGGCGTACTTCTCGACAAAGCAGAAAAGGAACACCATTTTGTACCCAGCATGAATCTACTATACAGATTAGTTAAAGGAATAGAAACAGAAGGTCTGGGGGGATAAAATGGCATCCGTTTTTTCTACGATCATAGCCATTTTCGTTATGATCCCGTTTTTGGGATATTTCATTAGCTTCATTCTTGCTAAGGAAATCATGAAGAGCCATCGGAAAGCGGTCCATATCGCTATCGATATTACCACCTTTCTATTGATCGTCTCGGTTCACTTTATTGTCATAGCCATTTGGCAGACATCTTATCTATGGTTGATTTTCATCGTGATCTGTTCCATCGGGGTCCTGTTTGCGATTATGTATTGGAAGGCGAAGGGAGAAATTAACTACCCAAAAGTATTGAGGGGGTTCTGGCGAGTAAACTTCCTCTTTTTTTTCACAGCCTATATTACACTAATGATCACGGGACTCATCCTTCGCATTATGGAGTTGAATTAATATTTACAGGCAATTTTTTTCCTTTTCCTCATGTGGAATGATATACTCGTCGTTAGGATATTAAGAGCTAGAAAAGGAGTCATTCATATGGAATTGGGAAGCTTAAACATTCCTGCAATCAATCAGTTTGCATCTAAATATTTAAAACAGGAAGAGCCTGTCACTTCTTTTTTTCACTATAACATCAATATGCCTACAGTATATCAAGAACGGATAAAGGACTTACGTTCACGTCAATTCCCAAGAGAAGGGCTGACTGAATGTATCTCCTCTTATATGGAGGGGCTGCCTTCTTCCGGGGAAGTGGAGGAGTCACTCGGGAAGCTGAGGGATAATGCCGTAACGGTAGTGGCCGGTCAGCAGGCGGGCCTCTTGACAGGACCACTCTATACAATACATAAAATTATTTCAGTCATCCAACTGGCGAGGCAGCAAGAAGCCGAACTTAAACAACCTGTTGTACCGGTTTTTTGGATAGCTGGAGAAGATCATGATTATCAGGAAGTGAATCATATATACGTTGAAAAGGGATTGAAACTTGAGAAGGTTGGATATCCTGAGAGGGTATTAGAAAAGAAGATGACCTCACATATAACGTATACAAAGTCAGTGATGAAGAAGTGGATTGATGACATCCTGGCGGCGTTAGGTGAAACAGAATATACAAAGCAGCTAGTGGCGGACCTCAATAAGATGATTGACCAGGAAGAAACGATTGTTCGTTTATTTGCTCATATTGTCATGGGATTGTTTAAAGATTTCGGATTATTAGTCATCGATTCATCTTACCCTGCGCTTAGAAGACTTGAAGGAGAATATTTTCACCATTTGCTGGAGAGCTCGAAACCCATCACAGATGCTGTCCTGGAACAACAGAGAATCATACGGGAAAGTGGGTTCAGCACTCAATTGGACATATCCCCCACTGCTGCAAATCTATTCCTCCAAATTCAAAACGAAAGAGCGTTGCTCGAGCGAGAGGGGGATCTGTTTTTTGAGAAGAATAGTGGGAAAACATTTTCTACCTCTGAGTTGTTATCCATTTTGGAAAAGAGTCCTGAATCATTCAGCAATAATGTCGTGACAAGGCCGCTGATGCAGGAATGGTTATTCCCTAACCTTGCATTCGTTGCAGGACCCGGGGAAATTGCATACTGGGGGGAATTGAAAAGAGCATTTGAATATGTAAATTTAAAAATGCCTCCAGTTGTGCCCCGGTTAAACATCACCATCATGGAGAGAGAGGTCCATAAGAGGATTCAGGAACTTCAGTTATCCCTTCAAGGAGTCATTACAGAGGGTGTTGAAGCAGCGAGGGATGCCTTTTGGAAGTCTCTCGAACAACCGGAATTAGAAATGGAAATGATAGATATCCAGAATGATCTCCTAAGGAAATATAAGAGAATTAGGGAACAATCTGTTTCGATCGATAAAGGGTTGGCTCCTATTATTGATAAGAACCTTGAATTTCATCTCAGTCAATTCGATTACCTGCGCAATAAGCTGGATAAAGCATTGAAAGATAAACATTCATTGATATTCGATCAATTTAAGAAAGTGGAAAACAGTATCAGACCAAACGAGGGACCACAGGAAAGGACCTGGAATGTACTCTATTTTTTAAATAAGTACGGTCCCACTTTCGTAAGAGACCTTACTCTTCAAGAGTTTACGTTTGATGGAACTCATAAAGTGATATATATCTGACTACCGGAAAATAAAAAAGGACCCGATTCGTTAGGAAGTGCGAATTGGGTCCTTTTTCTGTTGTAAACAGACAAATTTCTCTTAGTGAAATTTGTCTGGAAAAGCGGGAAAAAGACTAATGAAAAAAAGAGGGAATATTTTGCAAGGAAAGAATATAGAAAAGAGTGGAGAAAAGTGGGGGGATGTGGTACATTTGTGTTAGAAAGTGGGGGCAGTGCATATGTTCATGGGCGAATATCAACATAACATTGATAATAAAGGCCGTTTAATCGTACCTGCCAAGTTCCGTGATCACCTTGGAGATTCATTTGTCATCACTAGAGGGCTTGATCAGTGTTTATTTGGTTATCCCATGGATGAATGGCGTTCCCTTGAGGAAAAGCTTAAAGCCCTGCCACTTACAAAGAAAGATGCCCGAGCCTTCACTCGTTTTTTCTTCTCAGGGGCAACCGAGAGCGAACTGGATAAAACGGGCAGGGTTAATATTCCTGCTTCACTTGTGAATTATGCCCAATTGGATAAAGAATGCATTATTTTAGGAGTTTCCAATCGAATTGAGATTTGGAGTAAATCATTATGGGAAGACTATTTTACACAATCTGAAGATTCATTTGCTGAGCTTGCAGAGAATATGATAGGGTTTGATATCTAACCCCCACAAAACGTTCGATTGGAAAGGTGAAGTCAACATGTTTAAACATACAACTGTATTATTAAAGGAAACGGTAGATGGCTTGGATATAAAGAAAGATGGAGTATATGTGGATTGCACGTTGGGTGGAGCAGGTCATAGTGAATACCTGGTCAGTCAGCTATCAAAAGACGGACATCTATATTGCTTCGATCAAGATGAAACAGCCATTAACCATGCCAAAGAAAAACTTTCATCCTATCAGGACAGGGTTACATTTGTTCAATCAAATTTCCGAAATATCAAGGAAGAACTTGAAGAACTCGGAGTACATAGTGTGGATGGGATTTTATACGATCTTGGTGTGTCATCTCCTCAACTGGATACTCCAGAAAGAGGCTTTAGTTATCACCATGATGCGCCTCTCGACATGAGGATGGACTTAGAAGGGGAAGTAAGTGCTTATGATGTCGTCAACCATTGGTCGTTTGAAGATCTTGTTAGAATCTTTTATCGGTACGGTGAAGAAAAGTTTTCCAAGCAAATTGCCAGGAAAATTGAAGCGGCACGTGAAGTAAAAGCAATCGAAACCACAGGTGAACTAGTGGAACTGATCAAGGAAGGGATCCCTGCCCCTGCAAGACGAAAGGGAGGGCACCCAGCCAAGAGGGTCTTTCAAGCGATTCGTATTGCCGTGAATGATGAGCTTGGAGCCTTCGAAGATTCGTTGGAGCAAGCCATTGGACTTCTGAATAAGGGTGGAAGGGTGAGTGTTATTACGTTCCATTCGTTAGAAGACCGGATTTGTAAGACAATGTTCAAAGAAAAAGCTTCTGGGCCAGATTTACCTCCTGGATTACCTATCATTCCAGAAGGATATGAAGCTGAACTTAAGCTGGTAACAAGAAAACCGATCCTGCCAAGCGAGGAAGAGCTTGATGAAAATAATCGAGCAAGGTCGGCTAAACTGAGAATCGCAGAAAAAAATATATAAAAAGAAGGAAATAGGAGGGAGAATTTTGAGTAACTTAGCCAGAAATTACGAGCAGCAAAAAGTTGAGAAATCTTATCAATCCGTTCAAGCCAAGCCTAAAGCGTTAAGAGAGGAAAGAAGGTCCGGCATCACTCCGGGTGAGAAAATCCTTGTAGCCATCTTTGCAATGGTATTTTGTTTCCTTGCCGTTCAAATCGTATCGACACAGGCAGCCATCTATGATGTGAACAAAGAGGTTCAGCACGTTGAAACCACTATTGAAAAACAGGAAAAAGCTAATAATGACCTGAAACTTCAAGTGAGTGAACTGAGTACGTATGAACGTATTCTTGAAAAGGCAAAAGAACTTGGACTTAACTTGAAAGATAAGAATGTTAAGGTTGTTGAACAATAATGAAAAAAAGACCAAGTATGAACATAGGGGCAGCCATCCTTTTCGGGATTTTCGGCTTGCTCTTTTTTGTATTAATGGTTCGCTTTGTCACCATTCAGGTCACTGGGGAAGCTGAAGGGAAAGTACTGGCATCACAGGCAGCAAAAAAATATATTAAGAGTCATATTTTAGAAGCGCACAGAGGCACGATTTTTGATGGAAAGGGTGAGGCAATCGCGGAGGATACCTCCGCCTATACTTTGGTTGCAATATTGGATCCAAGCATCACAAGTGATCCAAAAAAGCCGAAGCATGTCACAGATCCTGAAAAAACGGCCAAGGTTCTCGCTGATCACCTAGATATGAATGAAAATGAGATTTATAAACGCTTAACCAAAAAAGGTTCGAACAATAAATCCCCTTATCAAGTGGAATTCGGTGCAGCAGGAAGAGATCTATCCCATCAGATGATGCTTGAAATTAAAGAAGAGGATCTTCCGGGTGTTACGTTCAGAAAGGAAGCGAAGCGATTCTATCCTAACGGTTCATTTGCTTCTCATCTCATCGGATTTGCACAAAAAACAACCGATGAAGATGGGGATTCCACTACAATCGGAAAAATGGGTGTAGAAGCAAGCTTTGACGATGTGCTGAAGGGTAAGGATGGCTCTGTCTCGTATAAAAGTGATGTATGGGGTTACCTATTACCTAATGCAGATGAACATGTCACTCCTCCTGAAGATGGGGACGACATCTATCTGACAATCGATAAGAAAATCCAAACATTCCTTGAAGAGGCAATGAATGAAGTTCAAAAAAAGTACAAGCCGAAGAAAATGTTTGCTATAGTTTCTGATCCTAAGACAGGGAAGATTCTGGCGATGTCCCAAAGACCTACCTTTCATCCGGATACAAGAGAGGGGCTCTTGGATAACTGGACCAACATCATTGTAGAGGATACCTATGAACCGGGTTCTACAATGAAGTCCTTTTCTCTGGCTGCAGCGGTGAATGAAGGGAAATTCAACCCAAATGAAACATACGAATCAGGAAAGTTCTATGTGGAAAATGTTCCGAACCCGATTCGTGATCACAATGGTGGAGAAGGATGGGGGACGATCACGTACTTGGAGGGAGTTCAAAGATCTTCTAACGTTGCGTTCGCCAATCTATTAGATAAAATCGGATTTAAAAAATATGAGAATTATTTACATGAATTCGGTTTTGGTGAGGCTACGGATGTAGGATTACCTAACGAGGCATCGGGCTCGATTCTCTATCATTATCCGATAGAGAAGTACACAACCATCTTCGGTCAGGGGACTACTGTCACACCACTCCAAATGATACAGGCAGAGTCAGCTATTGCGAATGACGGCAAAATGATGAAACCATATATTATCTCCAAGATCGTTGATCCGAATTCGAAGAAAGTGATTAAGGAGACGAAGCCCGAAGTGTCAGGAAGCCCCATTTCGAAAGAAACAGCCAAAAAAACGAGGGAATACCTGGAGACGACTGTCACATCTGAACACGGTACTGGGCAGAGGTTTGCAATAGAAGGGTATCGCGTTGGTGGTAAATCAGGATCGGGTCAGATACCCGATCCCGAAAATGGGCGATATATGGTGGGTAAAGAGAATTATCTCTTCTCCTTCATGGGGATGGCTCCCATCGATGATCCTCAACTGATTGTATATGTGGGGGTTCAACAGCCTGAATTGGAACCGACTGAAATCGGCTCTGATCCGGTATCTGCGGTCTTCAATCCTGTTATGCAGAATAGCTTGAAATACTTAAATATTAAACCACAGGAAAAAGTGAGCCTGAAAAAACAGTCTCTACCTGAAACAAGAGATATGAGCGTAGAAGAGGCGAAAAAAGAGCTGGAAAAAGCAGGGGTTACCCCGATCGTCGTCGGGAATGGGTCCCGAGTGGTCAAGCAACTTCCTCAAGGTGGAGATGCCATTCTTGAAGGGGAAAGGGTTGTGATTAAAACCGACGGGGATATGACCCTCCCGGATTTGAAAGGCTGGTCCGTAAGAGATGTCTTTAAGGTAGCCAATATCGCAGGTCTGAAGATTAATATGGTTGGAAATGGTTATGCCGTCAGCCAAAATATCCAGCCTGGGGAAAAGGTGAAAAAAGATGAGCCCCTTGTCGTCAACTTCAAAACCCCTGAAGAGGCAGCGGTACCTGAAGCTGATGAAGAACAGCCTTTAAACTAACAAAAAGGATGACTATTGAATGAGACACCTTTCCCCCTGTGCCAGCATCATAGGAAACAGGCATAGGATTGGAAGGGTCTCAGCGTGGTCACCTTTTTTATTTTGCTCACTCCTCGCTATTATTACGCTTATACATATTGATTCCTGACATCATCTGTCTTTCAATGATTTCAAACATACCCCAATAAGTCCAAGCATATAATGGAACGAGCCATAGAAGGGGAGGTTCCATTTGTGAAAAGAGTATCGAATGTAACGGTAAGAAAGAGATTAGCTGTAGCGCTTGTAGTAGGAGTCCTCATATTCTCCATCATAGATATCAGGCTGGGGTATGTTCAGTTTTTTAAAGGGGACTGGCTTACCGGATTAGCGAAAGACTCCTGGAGTCGAAATATACCATTTCAACCTGAACGTGGAAAGATTGTAGACCGAAATGGAGTGGAACTCGCTGGAAATCAGAGTGCGCCAACAATATTTGTCGTTCCACGACAAATCACCGATCCTCAGGGAACAGCAGATAAACTGGCTGCCGTTCTTAATATTTCGGTAGAATCTGCATATAAATATGTAACACAGAAAGCCAATATGGTGTTGATAAAGGAAGCAAGAAAAATTTCATACGAAAAAGCGAAAGAAGTAAGGGACTTGAATTTAAAGGGTGTTTATTTAGGGGAGGATTCTAAGCGTTATTATCCGTATGGAAGCTATTTATCCCATGTTCTCGGGTTTGCGGGGATTGATAATCAGGGGCTGATGGGTCTTGAACTTTCATATGACGAAGAGCTTAGTGGAGATAAAGGGTATGTGAAATTTTTTTCTGATGCCAAGGGGAAGAGAATGCCCGATATGGCGGATGATTTTGAAAAACCACAAAATGGATTGGATTTAAAGTTGACGATTGATACCAAAGTACAAACAATCGTAGAACGTGAGTTGGATATCGCTGAGGCTACGTATAATCCAGATGGTATCATAGCGATTGCCATGAATCCAAAGAATGGTGAAATACTGGCCATGTCGAGCCGGCCGACATTTGATCCTGCGAACTTCCGCAATGTACCTCAGGAGATATATAACCGTAATTTACCGATTTGGAGTACGTATGAACCTGGGTCCACGTTCAAGATTATCACGCTTGCCGCGGCCCTGGAAGAAAAGAAAGTGGACCTTTATAAAGAAACATTTCATGATCCTGGTCACATAGAGGTGGCGGGTTCGACCCTTCATTGCTGGAAACGGGGAGGACACGGGACACAAACGTTCCTGGAAGTCGTACAGAACTCTTGTAACCCTGGTTTTGTTGAATTGGGTCAGAGGTTAGGGAAAGAGAAATTATTCGATTATATCCATGATTTTGGATTTGGAGAAAAGACTGGCATCGATCTGCAAGGTGAAGGTAAGGGTATCCTGTTCAACCTTGACCGTGTCGGTCCCGTGGAGCAGGCGACGACCGCATTTGGCCAAGGTGTTGCCGTTACTCCTATTCAGCAGGTTGCAGCTGTTTCTGCAGCAGTCAACGGAGGAGTATTGTATCAGCCTTATATTGCAAAAGAGCTGATTGACCCTTCTACAGGAGAAGTAGTCATGAGAAAGACCCCTCAAATCAAGAAAAGGGTCATATCTGAAGAGACATCCAAGCAGATTCGGGATGCGTTGGAAAGTGTCGTTGCGAAAGGCAGCGGTAAGAAAGCTTATGTAGACGGTTACCGGGTAGGCGGAAAAACAGGGACAGCTCAAAAAGCAAAGGATGGTAAATACCTCGAAAACAATCATATCGTTTCATTTATGGGAGTCGCACCAATGGATGATCCTGAAATAGTCGTATATGTTGCGGTTGATAATCCAAAGGGTACAATTCAATTCGGTGGGGTCGTTGCTGCCCCTATCGGTGGAAGCATTATTGGTGATAGTTTAGAAGCAATGGGTGTACCGAAGCGTAAAGGTCAAATTGAAAAAGAATTGACTTGGACTGACACTCCAATGATTGAAACCCCTGACTTGATTGGATTAACGAAGAATGAACTTCAGGAACAACTTGTGGATCTCAACTTGGACGTAAGTGGAAGTGGAGAAAAGGTGGTAAGCCAATCTCCTGACCCGGGGGTGAAAGTGAAACAAGGATCTAAAGTGAGGGTATATTTATCTGAGTAAACACAATAGGGAAAACTTCTTTAAAAATATTTCATGGTATACTTATTATTTTGATAAGCAACGTGAAGAACCGGAAGGAATGGAAAAAGATATCGAACTAAGTTAAAAGGTTGATAGCTTTCACACGTATTTTTTTGTAAAATATAAAAAGGTTGCTTTCTACCTGTGAGGAGTTGAAAAGATGAGATTGCACACTTTGCTGGAAGTACTACCGTTTTTCTCAGTACAGGGTGAAGGGAATCCAGCTATTTCAAACATCGCGAACCACCATAAGAAAGTGAAGAGTGGAGATTTATTTATCTGTATCAACGGGTTAGAGATTGATAGTCATTCTCTTGCAGGAGTAGCTGAAAGAAATGGTGCAGCAGCCATTCTAGCAGAGAGGACTTTAGAAGTAGACATTCCCGTGATTGTTGTTCCTGATACGAAGAAAGCGATGGCCATTCTGGCAGACTATTTCTATAAACAGCCCTCTCACCAGCTTTTTCTCGTCGGAGTGACGGGAACGAATGGGAAAACAACAACAACCCTTCTCATTGACCAGGTTTTTACTCAAAGTGGAATGAAAACTGGATTAATTGGGACCATGCACATTAAAGTGGGGGATGAATTACAAGTCAGCCACAATACGACCCCTGACAGTTTAACCCTGCAACAGACCTTTAGGAGTTTTTGTGATAAAGGGGTGCGTTCAGCCATCATGGAGGTTTCTTCCCATGCCTTGGATCAAGGGCGTGTACACGGATGCGACTACGATATCGCCGTGTTTACAAACCTGACTCAGGATCACCTGGATTACCATAAGACCATGGATAATTATCGTAATGCAAAAGGCTTATTGTTTTCTCAATTAGGGAATACTTATTTTAAAAAATCCCCTAAATATGCCATTATTAATAAGGATGACGAAGCAGCTGACTATTTCATCAAGTCTACAGCCGCCCATGTAGTTACATACGGTCTGTCTCCTTCAGCTGACTTCCATGCGAAAGATTTGATTCTTGGTGCAACAGAGACCCAGTTCACTCTCGTGTCCCCTTTCGGAGAACAAAAGATGGTCTTAAATTTAGCGGGGCAATTTAATGTATACAATGCTCTTGCAGCCATTGCGACAGCTTTTGCGGCAGGAATCCCAATCGAAGAGAGTATAGGGAGCCTGGAAAAGGCAAAAGGGGTCAGGGGACGATTTGAAACGATTTCTGAAGGGCAGCCATTTTCTGTCATCGTTGACTACGCCCATACACCTGATGGTTTGAAGAATGTACTGGAAACCATCCAGACCATTGTTGCAGGCAAGGTGATAGTAGTGGTCGGTTGCGGTGGGGACAGAGATAGGATCAAGAGGCCGATCATGGCGGAGATCGCCTGTGATTACGGTGATTATGCTATTTTCACCTCTGATAATCCAAGGACCGAGGATCCGGTTGGCATCTTGAAAGATATGGAGTCGGGTGTCTTTGGTAAACAGTATCAACTGATCGTCGACCGTAAAGAAGCAATCAAAGTAGCTTTGAATAGGGCACAACCTGGAGATGTGGTGTTGATTGCCGGGAAGGGTCATGAGACCTATCAGATCATAGGGAATAATGTATACGATTTTGATGACCGGGAAGTGGCAAGACACTTCATCAAGGGAATGTAGAAATGCTCCTATACGATGATGTAAAGAAATTGTTTCCCGATGCAAAAGGAATTTATCTGCCCGGCTATACGTTTTTAGTAGTTTCAAATTCAACTAGTATGAGGATGGAGAAGGGACTATATGTCCCTTTTGGTGATAAAATCGATCTTTTCAAAAGTATTGAAATGGGGGCAATCGCTTCACTATGGCCAAATAGTGAACAAGTGCCCTCCTTTGTTCCAAATCACTTTCCGTTATTTATGGTTGAAGATGTGTACTTGGCCTATGTAGACTTACAAGAGAATTACAAACAAAATTACAATCAAGAAAAGTGGGAAATTATGACGAAGTTTATTTATATCAATGAACCTGAAAAACATCAAACAGTGGAGAACGGATCTGCTATGAAACAAAAAAGAGAAAAAGGAGGGGAATAACCATGATGGAACAAGTGATCTTATTTACGATTATAATGGCATTTTTAATAACCGTATTGCTTGCACCTCTATTTATTCCTTTCCTCAGAAGGTTGAAGTTTGGACAAAGCATCCGGGATGAAGGTCCACAATCGCATCAGAAAAAGACTGGAACCCCTACCATGGGTGGGATTGTGTTCCTGCTCTCCATTGTCATTACAACATTTATTATGACAGGGAAATATTCAGAGCCGGGTCCTGAAACATATTTAATGATCCTGGTGACAGTTGGTTTTGGCTTATTGGGATTCCTGGACGACTTTATCAAGGTCGTGATGAAAAGGAATTTAGGTTTGACATCCAAGCAGAAACTCCTTGGACAGATCGTCATATCGGTCATTTTTTACCTTATTTACACTCAGAATGACTTTCCGACTTCGGTATCGATACCGCTAACGGATCTTTCATTTGAACTGGGTTGGTTTTACTGCTTATTTATCATCTTCTGGCTGGTCGGATTTTCAAATGCAGTCAACTTGACGGATGGGCTTGATGGACTGGTATCCGGCACGAGTGCCATCGCCTTTGGTGCGTTGGCTGTCCTTGCATGGAGCCAATCACAGTATGATGTAGCCATATTTGGGGTGGCGGTAGTAGGTGCAGTACTCGGTTTTCTCGTTTTCAATGCCCATCCTGCCAAAGTGTTCATGGGGGACACTGGATCGCTGGCTCTCGGAGGTGCGATTGCCACGATTGCCATTTTAACCAAACTTGAAATTATCCTAATCCTGATTGGAGGGGTTTTCGTCATCGAGACTCTTTCCGTCATCTTACAGGTTGCCAGCTTCAAAACAACCGGAAAACGAATTTTTAAAATGAGTCCTTTACACCATCATTACGAGTTAGTAGGATGGTCAGAATGGCGAGTAGTCGTTACATTTTGGACTGTAGGACTACTTTTTGCTGTATTAGGAATCTATATTGAGGTGTGGTTATAAGTGAAAAAAATAACAAAATTCAAACATAAAAAAGTACTGGTATTAGGCCTGGCAAAAAGCGGGGTAAGTGCTGCCTCTCTCCTACATAAACTGGAAGCATTTGTTACGGTGAATGATCAAAAGCCTTTGTCTGAAAACCCTGAGGCTCAGGGGCTTCTTCAGGAAGGGATTAAAGTAATTTGTGGCAGCCATCCCATTGAGCTTTTGGATGAAGGTTTTCAATATGTGATAAAAAATCCTGGGATTCCCTATCACAACCCATTGATTCAAAAAGCAATCGAAAAGAATATTCCAGTCTTGACGGAAGTAGAGCTCGCCTATTTGATTTCCGAGGCAGAAATGATTGGAATCACAGGAACAAATGGAAAAACGACGACAACCACTCTTCTGTTCGAGATGTTGAAAGAGGACAACCAAAAGCCTTTGATTGCGGGGAATATTGGAACTGTTGCTTCTGAGGTAGCACAGAATGCAAAGGAAGATGAGAAAATGGTCGTCGAGCTCTCATCTTTCCAACTGATGGGAATTGAAGAGTTTGCTCCTCACGTCGCCATTATAACCAACTTGTATGATGCTCATCTGGATTATCATGGGGATTTATCAGAGTATTGGAGAGCGAAATCCAATATCACAAAAAACCAAACAGAAAAGGATTATCTGATCATCAATGGTGACCAAGATCATGTTCAGGAAGCAGTCAGCTTTACAAAAGCCCGGGTCATTCTCTTTTCAACACAAAAAGAGGTTCGGGACGGAGCCCATATCAAGGATGGTGCGATTTATTTCAAGGATGACAGAGTCGTTGAATTAGACTCAATCGTCCTGCCTGGAGAGCATAATCTTGAAAATATCTTATGTGCTGTTGCAGCCTGTAAGATTTATGGTGTATCCAACAACAGCATCCAGAAGGTATTGAGTACTTTCGGTGGAGTGAAACACCGCACTCAATTTGTACGGGAACTAAATGGAGTTAAATACTACAATGATTCGAAGGCAACGAACAGCTTGGCAACGAAGAGCGCCCTTAAGGCATTTGACTCTCCTACTATCCTGCTTGCAGGAGGTTTGGATCGTGGAAATGAGTTTGATGACCTGATTCCATTTCTGTCCAAAGTGAAGACGTTGATTACATTTGGAGAAACGTCATCGAAGCTTGTGAAAACAGGGGAAAAGGCAGGGATACAAACCATCATTCCTGTCGATAATGTTGAGGAAGCGGTTCCGGTCGCATTTAAGAACGCTGAAGAAGGGGACGTAATATTATTGTCTCCTGCGTGTGCGAGCTGGGATCAATATCGAACTTTTGAACAACGTGGTGACATTTTTATTGAAGCCGTGCATAAGCTTAAATAAGGGCTTGTCCAGATAGAGCATCCATACCAGCGCAGCCAGTCATTCAGGGATAAACGATTTTCTATGCTCGAACGGCTCTAAATTTGTCTATTCGAGGTGTTTAGCATTGCCTTTAAAAAAATCGACTCCCGATTTTATTCTCATTATGGTCACCCTCACATTACTTGCCATTGGACTGGTCATGGTTTACAGTGCAAGTGCAGTATGGGCGGATTACAAATTCGATGATTCCTTTTTCTTTGCAAAAAGGCAGGTTTTGTTTGCCGGTGTAGGATTATTTGCCATGTTCTTCATCATGAATGTAGAGTACTGGACATGGAGAAAATGGTCAAAAATCATTATCATCGTTTGTTTCGTCCTTCTTGTCCTCGTGCTGGTCCCCGGTATTGGGGTATTGAGAAACGGTTCGAGGAGCTGGATTGGCGTCGGTGCCTTTTCCATTCAGCCTTCAGAATTCATGAAGCTTGCCATGATTGCTTTTCTTGCAAAATATTTATCTGAAAATCAAAAGTACATCACTTCTTTTAGAAAAGGGGTCCTGCCCGCACTCTTGCTCGTGTTTACAGCTTTTGGAATGATCATGTTGCAGCCGGATTTGGGAACGGGTACCGTAATGGTTGGGACATCCGTTGTGATGATTTTTATATCAGGGGCTAGAATTAAGCATTTCGTAGGTTTAGGAATGATTGGTTTGTTGGGGTTTGTTGGTCTGGTTATATCTGCACCATACAGGATTAAACGGATCACCTCCTTTTTAGATCCATGGCAGGACCCACTAAATAGTGGATTCCAAATCATTCAGTCACTATATGCGATAGGACCGGGTGGGTTATTCGGACTAGGACTGGGACAGAGTAGACAGAAGTTCTTTTACCTGCCGGAGCCGCAAAATGACTTTATATTTGCCATATTGGCAGAAGAACTCGGTTTTATTGGTGGGACCCTGGTCCTAATCTTGTTTTCATTGATCTTGTGGAGGGGTATCCGGATTGCGCTGGGGGCACCAGATCTATTTGGAAGCTTTCTTGCATTAGGGATCGTTTCCATGATTGCGATTCAAGTAATGATCAATGTAGGGGTTGTGACAGGGCTGATGCCTGTTACAGGGATTACACTGCCATTTTTGAGCTACGGCGGATCTTCTTTAACTCTGATGCTTATGGCTGTAGGAGTACTGTTGAATATTAGTCGTTATACAAGGAATTAAAACCATGTAATGTTAGAGATCGATGAGAGAAAAGCTGATGCAAGTGGAGGATGAATCTTGAAAATCATTCCTGAACCACTTTCACCTCTTTTCTTTTGTCGTTCTCTTTTTTTTTTTCGCTCTTTTCGCAAAAAATGTTGTTATACTTGCACAGACTATGATTTGCAAAAGCTCTGTCAATTATTATTTGGGAGAAGGGGAAGTGTTGACAGAGCAAAGGTTCATGAATATCAGTTGAAAAAGAGTTGCTGTAAGTTATCCTGACAGTACACTGGTATTGCTGAAACATTTATGCTTAGACAGTTGATTGGAGCGGAAGATGCTCGACTCCTGCGGGAAACGCTGGACAGGTGAGACCCCACAGGACTTTAGCCCGAGGAGGCTCACCGCCAGCCCCGCGGAAAGCGAGCACCTGGAGCGGAGATCAACCACTTCTCTCTACATCCAAAAGCAACAATGTTTATGAAAACAGACTTTTTTATCGATGAAGGAAATCTAAAGAAAATCTATGTTTTATTGAAATAACAATAGGATATTTAAAGATGGGATGTTACAATAAATTACATATACGTAATTCATTATTATCATGCCTTTTCAAAATAAAGGAGAGTTTGTTACTTTTGTTAACCAAAACTTTTACAATTCAATGACATGCATTCATAATGCTTAAATTGTTGTTTAAAATAGGGTTTAAGAGTGAAATACATAAGGTAGCCTTTCCTCTGGAAAAGGAATGAAAGTATATCCCAAAAGTGGTATGAGCAATCCATCTTAGGGATCTGTTTAATCATTCTCTTAAATAGGACAGGCTGTCGAGAAATGTAGTCACCCGGTAACACTCATTTGTTTTCAAAATGGTTTATGGCAGAAAACGTTCTGTTCCTCTTTTAACCTGGTATACCTTCGTATAGAATAGAAGTATCCCAATGTAAAGAGTACTTTCATTATAAGACAAGATGAGTTTAACTCATCCCATACATAATGAATTCAAAGTGAAATTGAGGAGAACGAAATGAAAAAAGAAAATGTTGTTTCCATAGAAGATCGAATTCCCAAATTAAAACAACACCGAAAAAAGAAGGCAAATCGAAGACTTTTGTTTTTACTTGCTTTATTCTTTCTGATGATTCTTTCGGTTGTATACTTTCAATCGCCTTTGAGTCATGTACACAAAGTGACTGTGGATGGGAATGAGCTTATTTCGAATAAGACGGTTCTTCAAAAAAGTGGAATTGACAATGGAATGAACGTGTGGAGTGTAAACAAAGAGAAAACGGTGGAACAATTAAAGAAGCTTCCTGAAGTGAAGGATGCAACGGTAAAGTTAACCTTTCCCAACACTTATCAAATCTCCATCCAAGAATATGATAAAAAGGCTTACCTTTCGAAGGGAAGTAAGTTTTATGTCATATTGGAAAATGGAAAGGTATTGGATAAAGGGACAGAATCGATCCCTGTCGATGCACCTTTATTAAGAGGGTTCGAAGAAGATAAGACTCTAGTCATAATGGTTAACGAACTAGGGAAGCTTCCAAAGGAAGTACAGCATCTTATCTCAGAGATTAATCTTGTTCCCAAGAAAACAGATCAGTATCACTTGACTCTCTTTATGAACGACGGATTCGAAGTGAGTGCAACCATACGAAGTTTCTCAGAAAAGATGATGCATTATCCTTCGATTGTCAGCCAATTGGATCCATCGGTCAAAGGGGTTATTGACTTAGAGGTTGGTTCTTATTTCAGAGCGTACGAAACGGAAGGTGAACAAAGCAATGAAGAGGATGAGGGTGAGAGGTAAGCACGTGATCCTCTCTCTTGTATGTCTGGTTTTGGGTTTCATCCTTGCTTTTTCATTTAGTCTGGCAAACACAGAACAAGCAGAACTAGGGAATCGGACAAATGGTCAGTGGAAACAGGAAGAAGCATTAAGAGATCAAATCCTCGAGTATCAGCAGAAGAATAACAATCTTCAGGAAAAGCTCTACGAGAAACAGGAGAAGGTCGGCAATATGGAGAAGGAATTCTCCAAAGAGAAACAAATTTATTTTAACCTGGCAGAAGATGCCGAGAAGTACAGAATGTACTTAGGCAAAACGAAAGTGAAAGGTCCTGGGGTAACGGTAACCTTATCCGATGCGAAATATGATCCAGAGGAAGAAAACGCAAATAATTATATTGTCCATGAACATCACGTGTTCAAGGTGATTAATGAATTATATATAGCGGGTGCTTCTGTAGTTGCAATCAATGGGCAAAGGCTTAAGCATGATTCATACATACTCTGTAACGGTCCGGTCATCCAGGTAGATGGAATCGATTATCCTGCCCCGTTCAAAATTACGGCAATTGGAGATCCGGAAGTATTATCCTCTGCCATGAATATAACGGGCGGAGTGAAGGATCAGCTTGTGAACGACAATATTATCTTTGAAATGAAAAAAGAGAATTCGGTCATCCTGGAACCGACGATTGGTGAATGATGTGCTTGCACCCATTGAAGTGTACGATTGGGTGTATTCAGGATGAGGGGTAGTTTTGAAAGTAAGGTGCACTAAATGGACAACAAACTTAAAATCAGCTTTACCGTCATTACGGTCATAATCGGATTTATGATTGCCATCCAGTTCCAGACTGTCAAAGAGCCCGTAGTCCGGGATACAAGAGATATATGGGAATTGAGGGAAGCTCTTTTGAAAGAAAAGGAAGTGAATTCCAATTTACTTTCCGAAACGCGTTCTGTGGAAGCGAAGCTTGAACAATATAAGACAGAACAACAATCGAGTCCCGAACAGGCATTAAAGCAAACCCTGGAGGAATTGAAGACTGAAATGGGCTTGACAGAGAAGACAGGTCCCGGCCTCATCCTGACGATCGAGCCTTCAATGGAAGAAATCCTGTTGGGTGAAAAGGTTCAAAACGTTTCACCTGAGCTTCTGGAGAGGCTAGTAAATGAGCTGAACCAGTATGATGCAGTGGATATTGCAATTGATGGCCATCGACTAATCAATACTTCGGTCATTCGGGATATTAATGGAGAAACGAAGGTTGATGGTAATACGATAAAGAAAATACCGTTTGAGGTGAGGGTTCTGACCAAAGACGTAAAAGCTGCCAAGGACTTGTATAATCGTATGCAGGTTTCACGGTCGGTAGAAGATTTCTTTATCGATAACCTGAGGGTCAGCATTTCAAAGCCTTTAGAAAAGCTGGTGGTACCAGAGTATAAGGATAGCATCCGGATCCGATTCATGGAACCGGTTAAGGAAAGAGGAGGGAACGAATAATATGTGGCTTCCCGTTTTAGGGTTGCTAGTAGGGGTCTTCCTTGGGCTTCTCACAGATATTAGAATTCCAGAAGAGTATTCAAATTATTTATCGATTGCCGTTCTGGCAGCATTGGATACATTGTTTGGCGGTATTCGTGCTCACCTCCAAAATATTTATGATGATAAGGTCTTTGTTTCTGGGTTCTTTTTTAATATTTTACTAGCAGCAAGTTTAGCTTTTCTGGGGGTACATCTTGGTGTAGACTTGTATTTGGCGGCTGTTTTTGCTTTTGGAGTAAGATTATTCCAGAACATTGCAGTGATTAGAAGAATAATGATTAGCAATTGGTCAAATAATCAAGAAAAAAGAGAAAAAAATTAGAATTTTAAAAGGGAATCGTTTTTGTTACGACGAATATCATATTAAGATATACTTAGAATCATGTTTTTCTAGGATTGTTGTTCCAAATAAACATTCTTTAAGGAGGTGCCATAGAGTGAACAGCAATGAAATTTACGTTAGCCTAGACATCGGTACATCCACAGTGAAAGTAATCATTGGTGAAATGACAAATGATTCCTTAAACATAATCGGTGTAGGAAATGTGAACTCAGAAGGAATCAGAAAAGGTTCCATCGTAGATATAGACGAAACTGTTCATACAATCAAGAAGGCAGTTGAACAAGCTGAAAGGATGGTCGGTTTATCCATAAGCCAGGTCATTGTAGGAATTACAGGAAACCACGTGTCGCTTCAATCTTGTCATGGAGTTGTGGCCGTTTCGAGCGACAATAGGGAAATTGGCGATGAAGATGTTCTACGAGTGATGGACGCAGCTCAGGTTGTTTCTATTCCTCCAGAAAGGGAAATCATCAACGTAATCCCTAGACAGTTCATCGTTGATGGATTGGATGAGATTACAGATCCCCGTGGCATGATCGGTGTTCGACTCGAAATGGAAGGCACCATCATTACGGGATCTAAGACGATTTTACATAATACTCTCCGTTGTGTTGAAAAGGCTGGTCTTGAAATTGTCGATATTGTCCTTCAGCCATTAGCTGCCGGTACGGTGGCATTATCGAAGGATGAAAAAAATCTTGGAGCTGCCCTGATTGATATCGGTGGTGGATCTACAACCATAGCTGTTTTCGAACAAGGGCATTTAAAGGCTACGACTGTGCTTCCGGTTGGGGGAGAACATATCACCAAAGATTTATCGATTGGATTACGGACTTCGACGGATGATGCCGAGAAAATCAAAACAAAATATGGCCATGCATTTTATGACCATGCTTCAGAAGATGAAGTGTTCAGTGTGCCAATTATTGGCAGTGATCAACACCAGCAATTTAATCAATTAGAAATTTCTGATATTATAGAAGCAAGGCTGGAAGAGATCCTGGACCTCATCAGCCACGAGCTGAAACGATTGGGAATCAGGGACCTGCCGGGTGGTTATGTATTAACTGGTGGTGTAGCAAATCTTCCAGGTGTGTTAGAATTAGCACAAATCGTTTTCCAAAATCGTGTACGAGTGGCAATTCCTGATTATATAGGAGTTCGGGAACCACAGTATACAACAGCAGTTGGATTGATCAAATACGCTCAAAAAAATGCTAGATTGCAAGGAAGATCTGTCAGTGCAGAACCAGTGCCCGTAGAGGCAGCTGAGAAACGTCAATCAAAACCGGTTACTAAAAAGCCAAAGCCTGCAAAGGTAAATGAAGAAGAACATGAAGATGAAAAGGCCATGTCAAAAGTGAAAAAGTTCTTTGGATACTTCTTTGAATAAATAAAGGAATCCATAGATTCGACGAGTTAGGAGGATTTGTCATGTTGGAGTTTGATACAAATTTAGATTCATTAGCGACAATAAAAGTTATTGGTGTCGGTGGCGGAGGAAACAATGCCGTAAACCGAATGATTGAACATGGTGTTCAAGGTGTTGAATTTATTGCCGTCAATACGGATGCACAAGCTTTGAATCTATCAAAAGCTGAAATAAAAATGCAAATCGGTGGCAAATTAACCAGGGGATTGGGAGCAGGTGCCAATCCTGAGGTGGGAAAAAAAGCTGCTGAAGAAAGTAAAGAACAGATCGAAGAAGCTCTTAGAGGAGCGGATATGGTCTTTGTTACTGCCGGGATGGGTGGAGGAACCGGTACTGGTGCAGCGCCGGTAATCGCTCAGATCGCACGTGAAATCGGAGCATTGACAGTGGGTGTCGTAACACGACCATTCACCTTTGAAGGCCGAAAGCGTTCAAATCAGGCAAGTGGTGGTATCGCTGCTATGAAAGAAGGAGTAGATACACTGATCGTTATTCCAAACGATCGCCTTCTAGAGATTGTGGATAAGAGCACACCTATGCTTGAAGCTTTCCGTGAAGCGGATAATGTACTGCGTCAGGGTGTACAAGGTATCTCGGATTTGATTGCTACACCTGGTCTGATCAACCTGGACTTTGCAGATGTTAAGACCATCATGTCTAACAAAGGTTCAGCGTTAATGGGAATCGGTGCCGCGTCTGGCGAGAATCGTGCCACTGAAGCTGCGAAAAAAGCGGTTTCCAGTCCTTTGCTTGAGACATCCATCGATGGTGCTCAAGGTGTCCTGATGAACATTACAGGTGGAACGTCGTTAAGCCTTTACGAAGTACAGGAGGCAGCTGATATTGTTGCATCTGCTTCAGATCAGGAAGTAAACATGATCTTCGGTTCAGTCATCAACGAAGATTTAAAAGATGACATCGTTGTAACCGTCATTGCCACTGGTTTCAATGAAGAGGTCATCCAGCCACCAAAGCAAACACGACCAACATTTGGTGGGATGAAACCAAATCAAAGTCCTAGCCCGAGCCAGTCGGTTAAACGGGAACAGCCTAAACGTGAAGAGCAGCCTCCACAGCAAGAGCCTGTTAGAACCTCTTCCAATCAAGGTGCGGAAGAAACACTGGATATCCCAACCTTCCTCCGTAACCGTAATCGCCGCCGATAATAGAAAAGCGGAAGGGCTTTGCCCAGAGGCGACAAGCATAAGTTGAGCCACTCGGAAAGGCGTACTTTGCCTTTTTGGGTGGCTTAGCTTATGACCTCGAGCCTCTAAGCCCTGCAGCTGGACAAAAAAAGCGTAGGCGGCTGTTCAGCCCCGACAAGCATAACTTGAAAATCCCCAAAGGCAATCATGTCTTTGGGGATTTTTGCTTTTTCCTTCTATCTATTTTCCCCCAAAACAAGAACAAAAAATGCCATATATTTAATGACATTTTTCGTTCTTATCTCCGAAAAGTTTTCCGAAGGAGCATACAAAAAATGACAACCTTTAAAGGGTATGTACGATATACTGCTGATAAGTCATTCCTCTCGTGACTAAATGGAACTTGATGAAGTTTAAAAGGAGGGTAGAAATTGACTTTATACTTGGATGTCATCTGGTTGTTAAATCTGTTAGTAGACTTTTTCCTTCTATGGTTAACAGGGATCATCTTAAAGAGACAATATGCCCTCTGGAGAATTGGTATCGGGAGTTTGATAGGCTCTATCATTATTCTCCTTGCTTTTTCACCACTAGCTCATTTTACTGGAAGCCCACTTGTTAAGTTATTATTCTCAATTGTCATGGTCTATACAGCCTTTGGTTACAGAAGATTACGCTATTATTTATCAAATCTTCTAATGTTCTATTTCGTTACCTTTTTTACGGGTGGGATATTAATCGGGACTCATTATTTTATAAGTTTTGATCCAAGTCGGGAATCGTC
This sequence comes from Rossellomorea aquimaris, assembly GCF_020172085.1. GTDB lineage: Bacteria > Bacillota > Bacilli > Bacillales > Bacillaceae_B > Rossellomorea > Rossellomorea aquimaris_E. The sequence goes on along the minus strand of NZ_JAIVAT010000003.1, from coordinate 1,784,271 downwards.
CGTTCTGCTCGCAAGCATACGCGGATTCGGAGACCCGATCAGCTGGGTATTTATCATGCTTGCCCTGCCTCTTGCATGGTATTTCTCAAAGGGGAGGGTTGACAGCATAGAACACGTGAAGCTCCAATTCGATCAACTCCTGGAAGTGAGTATAAGGATTGAAGATTTCCATTGTACAGTCACTGGTCTTGTGGACAGTGGAAATCAGCTTCAGGATCCGATCTCCAAATGTCCTGTCATGTTTTTATCCATTGCAGACATCAAGGGGGAGATCCCAGATGAAATGAAGGCACTTTGCCATGATGTTGAAGAGATCTTTTCGGGTGTGAAGCATATTGACACTCGCTGGTCAGACAGATTGCGCATCGTCCCTGCACAATCCGTGGGAAGAAAAAGTCAGCTTCTAGCCGCGTTAAAGCCTGATTCAATTGTTTTGAAGGATCATGAAACCGAATGGGCTGTACCAAATGGGTTAATTGCCTTCAGGGAAGAACCTCTCGCAGCCGATGGGCATTTTCAAGCAATCGTCCATCCAAAAATGGCTTCAAGAAAACCAGTGCTAAATGTTTCTTAAATCAATTATTACTACTATACTCACATTTCAAAGAAATAGAAGGGGGAGCAACAATGAAAATATTCAAAGTTAAGTTTTTATATTACTGGTACAAACTGTTAATCAAGCTTGGTCTAAAAACAGATGAAATTTACTACATAGGCGGTAGTGAAGCGCTGCCTCCTCCATTGACTAAAGAAGAGGAAGAAGTGCTCCTCAATAAATTACCTAAAGGGGACAAGGCGGCAAGGTCGCTATTAATTGAACGTAACTTAAGGCTGGTTGTATATATAGCACGAAAGTTTGAAAACACGGGGATCAATATTGAAGATTTGATCAGCATCGGTACAATCGGCTTGATCAAAGCAGTGAATACTTTCAATCCTGAAAAAAAAATCAAGCTGGCTACGTATGCTTCAAGATGTATTGAAAATGAGATTCTCATGTATTTAAGAAGAAACAATAAAATCCGATCTGAAGTTTCATTTGACGAACCCCTTAATATCGATTGGGATGGAAATGAATTGCTGCTATCAGATGTACTTGGCACGGACGAAGATATCATCACAAAAGACCTTGAGGCAACAGTTGATAAAAAATTACTCTTTAATGCCCTGCATCAGCTTTCAGACCGTGAGAAACAAATTATGGAGCTTCGTTTCGGTTTAATGGGAGAAGAAGAAAAGACCCAGAAAGACGTAGCTGATATGCTGGGAATATCTCAATCCTATATCTCAAGATTAGAAAAAAGGATTATTAAACGTCTAAAGAAGGAATTTAATAAGATGGTTTAAAAGAAGTAAAGCTGACCTTTTCAATTGAAAAGGTCAGCTTTTTATATTTAAAATGAATAACATTTTTTTAACCCTTATTTATCCATATTTCATAAGGGATTTGGAGTATATCATCCACTACTTGTCAGAATGAAATGCATATTTTTCCTCTTCAAGGAAATACTGAATTTTGTACAGCAGCTCCTACAAGGAGGGGAAAGAATGACACGTAATAAAGTCGAGATTTGTGGTGTGGATACGTCCAAATTGCCGGTTCTCAAAAATGACGAAATGAGAATACTGTTTAAAGAAATGCAAGCGGGTGACATTTCAGCAAGAGAAAAACTGGTCAATGGAAATTTGCGCCTCGTCTTAAGTGTAATTCAGCGCTTTAATAATCGTGGTGAGTATGTGGATGATTTATTTCAAGTAGGTTGTATTGGATTAATGAAATCCATTGATAATTTTGATCTGGGTCAAAATGTTCGATTCTCTACATACGCGGTTCCAATGATCATTGGGGAGATCCGTCGCTATTTAAGAGACAATAACCCAATAAGAGTGTCCCGTTCACTGCGAGATATTGCGTACAAGGCTCTACAAGTAAGAGAAAAATTAATGGGAGAGACATCTAAAGAACCAACGGCAGAAGAAATTGCCAAAGTTCTTGATGTATCCCATGAGGAAATTGTATTTGCACTTGATGCCATCCAAGATCCTGTTTCGTTATTTGAACCAATTTACAATGATGGCGGTGACCCTATCTTCGTAATGGATCAACTAAGCGATGAAAAAAACCGGGATTTTCATTGGATCGAAGAAATCGCCCTTCAAGAAGGGATGAGGCGATTAAATGATCGTGAAAAACTTATCATCAGCAAACGTTTCTTCCAAGGAAAAACTCAAATGGAAGTAGCTGACGAAATTGGCATCTCTCAGGCTCAAGTATCAAGACTCGAAAAAGCAGCAATCAAACAAATGAACAAAAATATTCAATAAGACAAGAAAAGCGGAGGCGGCTCGTTCAGCCCCGACAAGCACAAATGGAAAATCCCAAAAGGCGTACTTTGCCTTATGGGATTTTTCATTTGTGACCTCGAGGGGCTAGCCGCCGCAGCTGGACAGAGAAAAGCGGAAGGGCTTTGCCCAGAAGCGACAAGCATAAGGCGAACCATCCGGAAAGGCGTACTTTGCCTTTTTGGATGGTTTGACTTATGACCTCGAGCTTTTAAGCCCTGCAGCTGGACAAACCGAAAAGCGGAGGCGGCTCGTTCAGCCCCGACAAGCACAACTGGGAAATCCCAAAAGGCGTACTTTGCCTTATGGGATTTTTCAATTATGACCTCGAGCCTCTAAGCCCTGGAGCTAGACAAAACGAAAAGCGGAAGGGCTTTGCCCGGACAAAACACAAAAGAAAGGCAGATCACCTTCGGGATGGTCTGCCTTTTTATTTGCTGCATACACTAATAATAACTACTTGAAATGGGTGAAAAGTGTAAACATACACATTTACCGTGATCAATACATTAGGAACGAGATGAAAAGAGGGTGAAGAAACATGGTACGTATATCTGAATTCCAGGTCAAAGATGTGGTGAGCATTTCAGATGGGAGAAAGTTAGGGAACATTGGTGATATTGAAATAAACCTGGATACGGGAAGAATCGAGGCAATCGTCATCGGTACCGGAGGGAAAATATTAGGTTTTTTTGGCAAAGACGAAGATATAGTGATTCCTTGGAGCAGTATCGTGAAAATAGGAGAAGATGTAATTCTGGTCAGATATAAAGACAGCCATTATATTCAAGGGCAGCTTCAAGAACCGAAACAATCTCCAGATACATGACGAATCTTAAGCGACTATGGTACACTTAATAAAAAACGAAGGAGATTCAACGTGTCGAAAGAACCCTTTGTAGTAGAAACAGAATCTTATTATTCTATTGATAGATGGACGCAAAAACATTCTAAACTAGTGGCAGGAATTACCACAAAGCATGGCGGAGTCAGTGACGGACCGTTTCATTCATTCAATATGGGTCTTCATGTAGGTGACAAGGACTCTTCTGTCATCCATAATCGCCAATCTCTTGCAACAGCTCTTCATATACCTTTGAAGAGATGGGTGGCGGCTGAGCAAACACATGGGAATCATATTTACTCTCCAGGTTCTGAAGACGCTGGGAGAGGTGCAGAGAATTACCATAGCAGCATCAAAGACACAGACGGATTCATAACAGATGAAAGAAACCTCCTGTTAACGATGTGCTATGCAGATTGTGTTCCCCTTTATTTCCTTGACAGAGATACAGGGACAATTGGATTGGCTCATGCGGGATGGAAGGGGACGGTTCTTGAAATAGGACCCAAAATGGTCCATGAATTCATCGGGAATGGGTCCTCCCTATCTTCGTTAGAAGTGGTAGTCGGGCCATCCATATGCAAGGAATGCTATGTGGTGGACGATTATGTGATTGATAAAGTGAAAAAAACACTAGAAGATGAAAACAACTTACCCTATAATTTAAAGGAAGAGGGACAGTACAATCTCGACCTTAAGAAGTTAAATCAACAGTTATTACTGCAGAGTGGATTGCATTCAGAGCAAATCCATATTTCCAGTTTTTGTTCATCCTGTCACAAGGAATTTTTCTCTTATAGAAGAGATAGTGGAGAAACGGGAAGAATAATGAGTTTTATCGGCTGGAAGGAGAATTAACATGAAAGTTTCGGAAAACCTGAAAATCATCAAGGAAAATATTCAGACTGCCTGTGAACGTAGTGGAAGGCTTGAAGACAGCGTAAATATTGTAGCCGTCACGAAATACGTATCGACCCAACGGGCAGAAGAGGCTGTTGAAGCTGGCCTTCTCCACTTAGGGGAAAACCGGGATGAAGGATTGGTTTCTAAGTGGGAGGTTTTACAGGACAAGCCTCAATGGCATTTCATCGGCTCCCTGCAATCAAGGAAGGTTAAAAACATCATTGATAAGGTCTCATACATACATTCCCTGGATCGTCTGTCATTAGCGAAAGAAATTCATAAAAGGGCGGATAGGCCTGTGTCTTGTTTCGTTCAAGTGAATGTGTCGGGAGAAGAGTCAAAGCATGGTATTTCTCCCGATGAAGTGAAGAAATTTATCGTCAGTTTAAAAACGTATTTCAATATTAAAGTCGTGGGATTAATGACAATGGCTCCACATACGGATGATGAATCTTTCTTACGTTCTTGTTTCAGACAGCTGAAAACCGTTCAGGAAGAAATCCATGCACTAAACCTTCCTTACGCCCCATGCACGGAATTATCTATGGGGATGAGCAATGATTATATGATTGCGATAGAAGAAGGTGCCACATTTATTCGTATTGGAACGGCATTAGTTGGAAATGACTGAGAGGGGATGAATACAAATGGGTATTAAGTCAAAGTTTAAAACGTTCTTTTTACTTGATGAAGATGAGTATGATTATGAAGAAGAAAAGTATGAAGAGGAATACGAGGAGAAGAAGCCCATGAAGTCGCAGCTTTCTAATACGAAACAAAATGTTGTGAGCCTTCAAAGTGTTCAAAAGTCTTCTAAAATGATTCTCGTCGAACCGAGAGTATATGCGGAGGCTCAGGAGATTGCAGATCATTTAAAGAATCGCCGTTCAGTACTTGTGAACCTGCAGAGGATTCAGCATGATCAAGCGAAAAGGATTGTCGATTTCCTCAGTGGAACTGTCTATGCAATCGGAGGCGACATTCAGCGGGTAGGCGATAATATTTTTCTATGCACACCTGATAATGTTGAGGTGAGCGGAAATATTTCTGAGTTCTTAAAAGAGGAAGATCTTTCAGATTCGAGGTGGTAATGTAAATTATGGTATTGTTGTATCAAATCTTGTCTAACTTAATTCAAATTTATTCATGGGCATTAATCATTTATATTTTGATGTCATGGTTTCCAAATGCCAGAGAGACATCGATCGGGCAGTTCCTTTCGAGGATATGCGAACCGTATCTTGAGCCATTCAGACGTATTGTTCCATCGATCGGGATGATTGATATTTCACCTATTGTGGCTTTCATTGTGTTGAACCTGGCGCAATCGGGGTTATACCAATTATTCAAGTGGCTTATTTAAACTAGGCTATAAAGCATAAAGAACTGAAACCGGGCAAACAGTTTCAGTTCTTTTATTTTGTGTAAATCACTTAAGGGGTGAACGAATGTCTTCGATCTATCAACATTTTAGGCCGGATGAGAAAGAATTTGTGGATGCTGTGCTGGAGTGGAAGCAAACAGTGGAAAGTCAATATGCTCCGAAACAAACGGACTTTTTAGACCCAAGACAGCAGCATATTGTCGAGTCCATAGTAGGAAGTAACGACGAAATCTTGGTTTCTTTTTATCCGGAAGATTCGGAACGCAAACGGGCTTTATTATACCCTCCCTATTTCCAACCAGAAGAAGAAGATTTTGGAATAGAGGCTTTTGAAATACAGTACCCTTCGAAGTTTGTTACAATAGAACACAGACAAGTATTAGGGACCCTGATGTCACTTGGATTGAAAAGAGAGAAGTTTGGGGATATTGTGACGGGTGAGGATATCATCCAGATTATACTTGCCGATGAAATCTCGGATTATGTCCGCATGGAACTTACCCAAGTAGGGAAAGCCAAGGTTTCTCTAAAAGCAATAACATTAAAAGACAGAATTCAAAGTAGGGAAGAATGGCAGGAGAAGACGACCACCGTCAGTTCATTGAGACTGGACGTCGTTCTTGCAGCCATCTACAATGACTCCCGTCAAAAGGCTCAAACATTGATTAAAAGCGGGCACGTAAAAGTGAATTGGAAAACGGTTGAAAATTCATCTTTTGAAGTCGTTGCTTCGGATGTCATATCAGCAAGAGGCTATGGCAGAAGCAAGTTAATGAGTATTGAAGGAAGAACAAAGCGAGATAAATGGCGAATTTCTGTTGGAATACTGAAATAATTTGAGAAAAATAAAGGAATTCCCCCACATGCTGTCGAAATTTTAGTTATAATAAAAATGTAATTCACCAAGTACTGGAGGTGGCTCCCATGCCTTTAACGCCATTAGACATACATAATAAAGAATTTAGTCGTGGCTTTCGTGGTTATGATGAGGATGAGGTTAATGAATTTTTAGATCAGATTATTAAAGATTACGAAATTCTGATCCGTGAGAAAAAAGAGACGGAAGAACGTTTAAACTCCTTAAATGAACGATTAGGTCATTTCACAAACATCGAGGAAACGTTGAACAAATCAATCGTCATTGCTCAAGAAGCAGGGGAAGAAGTCAAGCGGAATGCAATGAAAGAATCCAAGCTAATTATTAAAGAGGCAGAAAAGAACGCTGATCGAATCGTGAATGAATCATTGTCCAAAGCACGTAAGATTGCCATTGAAATTGAAGAACTCAAGAAACAGTCAAAAGTGTTCAGAACCCGATTCAAAATGCTGATTGAAGCACAGCTGGATTTATTGGATACCAATGACTGGGATCAACTGATGGAATTCGATTTGGATGCAACAGATTTAAAAACTTTAAAAGAAGAAGAGACATTGTCTTGACGAGAATAGCAATACTTTCATATAATTGAACAACAATCTTTTTTGTCATAAAAGCTACGACAGGGACAGTACGTTCTTTTTCATATATCCTTACTAGCGAGTCGGGGACGGTGTGAGCCCGACAAGGAAAAAAGCACGGAAGATCACCCTCGAGCCCTATTCATGAAATTCGAATCGAAGAGTAATGAATAGCGAATTATTCACGTTACGAATCATAACAAGTGAAGGCCGAGCTGGTCTTTATGAGGGTGGTACCGCGGGAAAGCTTTCTCGTCCCTGTTCAGGGATGAGAGAGCTTTTTTATTTTTCCTATAAACAGAAAGTGCATCCGTTCTGATTAAGACGTGAAGGATTTAGAAATGATGGCAATAAGATAAACGTTTAGGAGGAAGAGTTCATGGAATATAAAGATACATTACTGATGCCGAAAACGGAATTTCCAATGAGAGGGAATTTACCGAAGCGCGAGCCAGATACCCAGAAAAAATGGGAAGAAATGAATATTTATCAAAAAGTGCAGGAAAGAACAAGTGATCGTCCTTTATTCATCCTTCACGACGGACCTCCATATGCAAATGGTAATATCCATATGGGTCACGCATTGAATAAGGTGCTGAAGGATTTCATTGTTCGATATAAATCCATGAGTGGATTTCACGCACCGTATGTCCCGGGTTGGGATACCCATGGGTTGCCTATCGAGCAGGCCTTAACAAATAAAGGCGTGAAACGCAAAGAAATGACGATTGCAGAGTTTCGTAAATTATGTGAAGAATATGCATATGAGCAGGTAGATAACCAACGTAAGCAATTTAAACAATTAGGGGTACGTGGTGATTGGGATAATCCTTATATTACACTCAAGCCTGAATATGAAGCCCAGCAGATCAAAGTGTTCGGCGATATGGCGAAAAAGGGATACATCTATAAAGGGAAAAAGCCTGTCTATTGGTCACCATCAAGTGAATCAGCACTTGCTGAAGCAGAGATCGAATATCAGGATAAGCGTTCTCCATCCATTTATGTTGGATTTGCCGTTACAGATGGAAAGGGTGTTCTACAGGAAGGAACCCAGCTCGTTATTTGGACGACAACTCCTTGGACGATCCCTGCCAATCTTGGAATCGCAGTTCATGCTGATCTTAGCTATGTCGTTGTAACCGTAAAGGAAAACAGCTATCTAGTTGCAGAAGATTTACTTGAAGAAGTAGCAAAGAATCTCGAGTGGGAAGATTATTCCGTATCTAATAAAGTGAAAGGTGCCGACCTTGAACATGTCGTTGCCAAACACCCGCTGTACGATCGTGAGTCACTTGTGGTCCTTGGAGAGCATGTTACGACTGATTCAGGTACAGGTTGTGTTCATACAGCACCTGGTCATGGTGAGGATGATTTCCTTGTAGGAAAGAAATATGGCCTTGACGTGTTATGTCCTGTAGACGATAAAGGGGTTATGACTTCGGAAGCCCCTGGATTTGAAGGATTATTTTATGACAAAGCCAATAAGCCGATCACGGATAAGCTACAGGAAGTGGGAGCGTTACTCAAGTTAAACTTCATTACTCACTCTTATCCACATGATTGGCGTACGAAGAAGCCGGTTATTTTCAGAGCTACCGCTCAGTGGTTTGCATCTATTGATAAATTCCGTAAAGAGTTATTAGAAGCGGTAAATGATACGAAATGGGTTCCTGCATGGGGAGAAACACGCCTATTCAATATGGTCAGAGACCGTGGGGACTGGTGTATTTCCCGTCAACGTGCATGGGGAGTGCCGATTCCGGTATTCTATGCTGAAAATGGTCAGGAAATCATTACAGATGAAACGATTGATCATGTGTCTAATCTCTTCCGTGAACACGGGTCAAATATCTGGTTTGAGAAAGAAGCGAAAGATCTTTTACCTGAAGGATTCACTCATGAAGGTAGCCCGAATGGGACGTTCACGAAAGAACAGGATATCATGGATGTCTGGTTTGACTCAGGTTCTTCACATCAGGCTGTCCTTGAGGAACGTGATGATCTACAACGTCCGGCAGATTTATATTTAGAGGGATCGGACCAATATCGCGGATGGTTCAACTCATCTTTAACGACGAGTGTAGCCGTTACAGGCAAAGCTCCATATAAAGGCGTATTGAGTCATGGTTTCGCCTTAGATGGTGATGGAAGAAAAATGAGTAAATCCCTAGGCAATGTCATGGTTCCTGAAAAAGTCATGAAACAGCTCGGTGCCGACATTCTTCGCCTTTGGGTCGCATCTGTTGATTATCAAGCGGATGTGCGTGTATCAGATCCTATACTGAAGCAGGTAGCAGAAGTTTACCGTAAGATCCGTAATACATTCCGTTTCTTATTGGGCAATCTTTCTGACTTCGATCCTAAGACCAATGCTGTATCGTTTGATCAGCTAAGAGAAGTGGATCAATTCATGCTTGTGAAGCTGAATGACCTTGTGAAAAACGTGAAAAACTCTTATGATAAATATGAATTTGCGAGCATTTATCACGCTGTTAATAATTTCTGCACATTGGACCTAAGTTCATTCTACTTGGATTTTGCCAAGGATGTCCTTTATATCGAGTCAGAAGATCATGACGATCGTCGTGCGATTCAGACTGTCTTATATGAGTGTCTAATGGCTCTGACAAAACTGATGTCTCCAATCCTTTCTCATACTGCTGATGAAGTATGGGCATATATCCCGGGAGCAGAGGGAGAAAGCGTGCAACTGACGGATATGCCTGAAGTACAGTCGTTTGACAATGCTGATCAGTTAAAGAAAAAATGGAATGCTTTCCTGGAATTAAGAGATGATGTTCTAAAGGCTCTTGAGGAAGCTCGTAACCAGAAGATAATCGGGAAATCATTGACAGCTAAAGTGACCCTTTTCGTGAATGATGAAACGAAAGACTTGCTACATTCCATTAAAGAAGACGTAAAGCAGTTATTTATCGTGTCTGCCTTTGAAATAGGTGGAGCTGTAAATGAAGCCCCCGGGCATGCTTTAAGCCTCGGTGAAAACAATATCGTTGTTGAAAAGGCCGATGGTGAAACATGTGACCGCTGTTGGGTTGTCACGACAACAGTAGGAGAGGATAAAGATCATCCAACCCTTTGCACACGTTGTGCATCTGTTGTGAAAGAAAGTTATTCTCACTTGGCATGATGAAAAAAGGTGACCCGTCATTTGGCGGGTCACCTTTTTAATCTGTTTATGCTCAATTCAAATTCCATAATTGCTATATCTTGCAACACAATATTCAAGACCGTTTCCTCCATACTATAAATGGAGGGATCAAGATGACATATGACCGATACACATCCATTGTAGAAGAGCTGGTGACATCCTTGCAGGAGCTTGAGGCAAGTCAATCTCAGCATCCTTTAGTACAACAATATATATACGACGAAATCAACGATGTGAAGCAAGCACTGGACCGTTTCCAGGACAATCAGTACGGAACCTGTGAAATGAGTGGTGTAGAAATTCCTTTTGATTACATGCTGATGAATCCAACCTGTACCAAAATAGAAGATGCGCTGGATTGGAGAAGGTTTGGAAAGATTTCTTCATATACGTAGATTTCAATTGCTTTTACGTTGTTCTTCTCCAGTTTCAGTGTCTTTATTTCCCCTTTTATGCTAAAATGCAAAGGTAATCAATTAACGATGTTCGGAGGTTGCCTTTGTGTATTATTATTTAGTGGCTTTGATTGTCATTGGATTGGATCAATTTACAAAATGGTTGGTTGTAAGACGAATGACCGAGGGAGAGAGCATTTCGATTATCGACAATGTCTTTTATCTTACTTCTCACCGGAATCAAGGTGCAGCATGGGGAATCCTCCAAGGCCAAATGTGGTTCTTTTATGTTATTACATTAGTCGTGATTGTAGGTATTGTGTATTATATGCAAGTCCATGCAAAAGGGCATTCATTGTTTAGTCTGAGTCTCGCTTTTATGCTTGGTGGAGCAATTGGAAACTTTATTGATCGTGTCTTAAGAAAAGAAGTGGTCGATTTCTTAAATACATACATTTTTTCCTATGATTTTCCGATTTTTAATATTGCCGATGCAGCATTAACCATTGGAGTGGCATTGTTACTCATTTACATGTATTTAGACGAACGAAAAGCAAAGAAGGAGAACAAAAATGGAAGTAATTCAGCACAACATACTTGAGGATGAACAGGGTGAACGAATCGATAAGGTCGTCAGTCAATTGAACAAGGAATGGTCACGTTCCCAGGTTCAACAATGGATAAAAGACGGTCATATCAAAGTGAATGATGAGAGTGTCAAGCCAAACTTGAAATGTCCATTGAACGCGGTGATCACGGTTTCAATCCCTGAACCGGAAGAATTAGATGTAGAGCCTGAAAATTTACATCTGGATATCGCATATGAAGATGGAGATGTCATCGTGGTGAACAAGCCGAAAGGGATGGTCGTCCATCCTGCTCCTGGACACTATTCAGGAACGATGGTGAATGGATTGATGTATCATTGCAAGGATCTTTCAGGCATCAACGGAGTCTTAAGACCCGGGATCGTCCATAGAATTGATAAGGATACGTCCGGTTTACTGATGGTAGCGAAGAATGACATGGCTCATGAACATCTTGTAAACCAGTTGGTAGAAAAGTCTGTAACGAGAAAATATACGGCCATTGTACATGGCTTGATCCCACATGAATACGGAACGATCGATGCTCCTATTGGTAGGGACCCTAAAGATCGCCAAAGCATGGCTGTCGTGGATAATGGAAAACAGGCTGTTACCCATTTCAGGGTCTTGGACCGGTACAAGGATTTCACACTGGTTGAATGTGAATTGGAAACAGGAAGAACTCATCAGATCCGTGTGCATATGAAATATATCGGATACCCGCTTGCAGGGGACCCAAAATACGGTCCACGCAAAACGCTTAGTATCGATGGACAAGCCCTCCATGCTGGTGTATTGGGTTTTATTCATCCCCGAACGGAAGAATATATGGAGTTCCATTCAGAACTGCCTGATGAATTCGCCAAATTAGTGAAGCATCTTGAAAATAATCGTTGACAATTTTCGACCTGACCTTTATCATGAAGTTAATCGAATAAGTAACCTTTAATACGGTCCCGTGAGGCTGAGAAGGAGCAATGTACGACCAATCATCTTGGCGTGCAATCTGATATCATAACGATAAGTGTGCCCTCTCATCTATAGCGGTGAGAGGGATTTTTTATGTGCGAAATTAAAGAAATTGAGGTGGCGAAAATGACGAAGAAAGCAACAGTATTGGATCAGCCCGCCATTCGAAGGGCACTCACAAGGATTGCCCATGAAATCATTGAACGAAATAAGGGAATTGAGGATTGTGTTCTTGTTGGAATCAAAACAAGGGGAATTTACATCGCCAACCGATTAGCTGAACGGATACACGCGATTGAAGGCGAAGAAATCCCTGTAGGTGAAATAGATATTACACTATACCGGGATGATCTCACAAAGAAAACTGAGGATCACGAACCAGAAGTTAAAGGCTCCGATCTCCCGGTTGATATTACAAACAAAAAAGTCATACTGGTGGATGATGTATTATTCACAGGAAGAACGGTCCGTGCAGGATTGGATGCCTTGATGGATCTCGGCAGACCAAGTCAGATACAACTGGCTGTACTGGTGGACCGGGGACACAGGGAATTACCAATACGGGCAGATTTCGTCGGGAAGAATATTCCGACTTCAAGCTCTGAAAAAATCATGGTTGCATTAACAGAAGTAGATCAGGAAGACGTAGTATCCATTCACGAAAAAGAATAATGATAGTCCTTTTAATAGCGGTCCAGAGAGGCTGACAAAGGATGGGAATGAAGGTAGTAACCTGGCCTTCTTGTACCCTCTTTGTGCCCTCTTTACGACAAAGAGGGTTTTTTTATGGGGAATTATGGGTAATAGAGGAGGAGACATACATGAATCAAGATCAACGAATCGTATTAGACGTAGAAGAAGTACCGAATATAGGGAAATGGATTACACTGAGCATCCAACATTTATTTGCGATGTTCGGGGCAACGGTACTGGTTCCATTCCTGGTAGGGTTAAGTCCGGGAGTCGCCCTCATTTCAAGCGGATTGGGAACACTGGCATATCTGCTGATTACAAAAGGTAGGATTCCCGCTTACCTTGGATCATCATTCGCATTCATTGCACCGATCCTAGCCGCTAAGAGCCTTGGAGGTCCGGAAGCTGCCATGATGGGAAGCTTCCTCGCCGGTATTGTATACGGTATCGTCGCACTACTCATTTCGAAGCTGGGATTGAAATGGCTGATCAGGATCCTGCCCCCGGTTGTAGTAGGGCCAGTCATCATGGTCATCGGATTGGGTCTTGCCGGAACGGCTGTGAATATGGCGATGTATGAAAATCCGGGAGCAGAACAATTAGTCTACAGTAATACACACTTCATGGTCGCACTTGCGACTTTGACCATAACCGTCATCTGCTCGATTTACTTCAAAGGCTTTCTCGGAATGGTTCCGATCCTTGCCGGTATCATCGGAGGGTATATCATCGCATTTTTCGCAGGGCTGGTGGACTTTCAACAGGTCATCAATGCACCGTTCTTCCAAATGCCGGACTTCTTTATCCCGTTTGTTGACTACACGCCAAGCTTCTCTTGGGAAATCGTGTCCATCATGGTTCCGGTTGCCCTGGTGACCCTGGCGGAGCATACGGGGGATCAGATGGTATTAAGTAAAGTGGTGGGGCGGAATTTCATTGAAAAACCGGGTCTTCACCGCTCCATACTAGGAGATGGGGTAGCGACGATGATTGCATCCTTCCTGGGTGGGCCACCAAATACAACATATGGTGAAAACATCGGGGTCCTGGCCATTACACGGGTGTTCAGTGTATTCGTCATCGGTGGAGCTGCGGTCCTGGCCATCCTGTTCGGATTCGTAGGGAAAATCACGGCCTTGATCGGCTCCATACCATCAGCTGTCATGGGAGGCGTATCCATCCTCCTGTTCGGAATCATCGCTTCAAGTGGATTACGTATGCTGATTGACAATAAAGTGGACTTGGGGAACAAGCGGAACTTAGTCATCTCAAGCGTCATCCTGGTAATTGGAGTCGGAGGTGCATTCGTAAAGATTAACGAAAATGTGTCCTTATCCGGAATGGCTCTTGCAGCGATTGTAGGGGTGTTCCTGAACCTGGTCCTACCAGGCAGGAAAGAAAGTGAAGGAGACAATAATTTATTCAAAGAAGAAAATAAGAAGCAAGATGTTGCATAGAAACACCTTTTAACATGGTCCAGAGAGTCTAAGAAGGGTGAATTTGAACAAGGCATGCGGGGTTTCCCGTCCTGTCCCTGTTAGTATGTTCAAAAACACCCTGTCAAGAAAATGACAGGGTGTTTTTTTTGAAAGAAGTGAAAATAGGGGTGTCTCAAGATGAAGAGCTTATTGACGATGAATGACTTATCAAAGAATGAAATCATTGAAATATTAGATGCAGCTGAACGCTTTAAAACGGGAGAGGCCTCGATGGAAGGCTCAAATAAATATGTAGCCAATCTTTTCTTTGAAGCAAGTACCCGCACGAAAAGCAGCTTTGAAATGGCGGAGAGAAAGCTGGGACTAGAAGTCATCCCCTTCGAAGCTCAAACGTCAAGTGTTCAAAAAGGCGAGACCCTTTACGACACGGTGAAAACACTGGAAAGCATCGGGGTTGAAGCTGTTGTGATTCGTCACTCCCTGGAGCGATACTTTGATGAACTGGCGCCTCTGAAAATGAGCGTGATCAACGGTGGTGACGGATGTGGAAATCACCCTACACAATGCCTGTTGGATCTGATGACCATCCGTCAGGAATTTGGAGGATTTGAAGGGATAAAAGTATCGATCATTGGAGACATTGCTCACAGCCGCGTTGCAAGGTCCAATGCGGAAGCGTTGAGTAAACTGGGAGCAGAAGTCGTGTTCTCGGGTCCAAGAGAATGGTTCCCCTCCCAAGATCTACATCTGCACAGAACGATGGATGAATGTATAGCAGATTCCGATGTGGTGATGCTGCTTCGGATTCAACACGAACGACACGAAAGTACATCCAGCTTGTCAAAAGAAGAATATCATGAACAATTCGGTTTGACAGAAAGCAGAAAAACGAGAATGAAACCAACCGGTATCATTCTACATCCAGCTCCTGTCAATCGAGGGGTCGAAATTGCCGATTCATTGGTGGAATGCGACCAATCAAGAATCTTTAAACAAATGGAAAATGGAGTATACGTCAGAATGGCTGTTTTAAAAAGAGCACTTGAAAACATCTGATTAGGGGGAAATGAAATGAACTGGATAATCCGAAATGCGCACATTCTAACAAAAAATGGTGACCTTGAAAAAGTAGATGTGAAAGTGGAGGATAAGAAAATCATCGAGATTGGGCAAGAAATCAAGGGGGATCATCACCAGGAATTCCAAGCAGAAGGGTTATTGCTTTCCCCTGGATTTGTCGATCTTCATGTCCATTTACGGGAACCAGGCGGTGAACATAAAGAAACGATCGAAACAGGAACGCGTGCAGCAGCCAAGGGAGGATTCACCACTATCGCCGCTATGCCTAATACAAGACCCGTACCTGATTCGGTGGAAAACCTCCAGTCCCTAAACGAAAAAATTACAGAAACAGCAAGTATCAGAGTACTACCCTATGCTGCCATCACAGAGCGCCAAATTGGAAAAACAATCAATGATTTATCATCCTTAAAGAATAACGGTGCATTTGCTTTCACCGATGATGGAGTGGGTGTTCAATCTGCAGGAACGATGTTTGAAGCAATGAAACAGGCAGCGGACATCGGTGCATCCATTGTTGCGCACTGTGAAGAGAATACGCTGATCTATGGAGGTGCGGTACATGAAGGAACATTTTCAAGAGAGCATGACATTCCTGGAATACCATCTATATGTGAAGCGGTACATATCGCGCGGGATGTGCTTTTGGCTGAAGCAGCCGGCGTCCATTATCACGTCTGTCATATATCGACGAAAGAATCAGTCAGGGTGGTCCGTGATGCAAAGAAGGCAGGGATAAATGTAACAGCTGAAGTAACCCCGCATCACCTTCTGCTATCAGAAGACGATATTCCGGGACTTGATCCCAACTTCAAGATGAATCCTCCATTAAGGAGTAAAGAGGATAGACAAGCCCTGATCGAGGGGCTGTTGGACGGAACGATTGACTTCATCGCCACCGACCATGCACCACATACAGAAGAAGAAAAGTCAGAAGGCATGCAGCTTGCTCCATTTGGAATCGTAGGGTTGGAAACCGCTTTTCCTTTACTGTATACACACTTTGTCGAAAAAGAAGTCTTTACACTGAAACAGTTAATTGACTGGATGACCATTAAACCGAGCTCTGCATTCAATCTTCCGTTTGGACTACTGGAAGTAGGAGGAGAAGCAGACTTTACGCTCATAGATTTAAAGAAACAAAAGCTGATTGACCCTGCTGAATTTTTATCAAAAGGGAAAAACACTCCATTCAAAGAGTGGGAGTGCAGAGGCTTTCCGAAAGCAACGTTTTATCAGGGATCTCTCGTATGGAATGAAGGAGGAAACGAACAATGAAAAGACAACTCATATTAGATGATGGAACAGTTTTCGTAGGAGAAGGATTTGGAGCAAACGAAGAAAGCATCGGTGAAGTGGTATTCAATACAAGCATGACTGGATACCAGGAGATTTTATCCGATCCATCCTATTGCGGACAGCTTGTCACCCTTACCTATCCGCTTGTAGGAAACTACGGAATCAACCGTGATGATTTTGAATCGATCACTCCCGCAATCAAAGCGTTCATAGTAAGAGAAGTGGCAGACTTCCCTTCTAATTGGAGAAACGAATCTACACTGGACGAATTACTCAAAGTAAAAGGCATTCCAGGAATTTCAGATATCGATACGAGAAAGTTAACAAGAATTATCAGAAAGCATGGAGCGATGAAAGGAATCATTTGTTCTGCAGAATTAGATCCACAGGATATGCTGGATAAATTGCATGATACAAAGCTTAGGACCGATCAGGTAAAACAGGTGTCCACGAAAACAGCCTATGCAAGCCCGGGAAGGGGTCACCGTGTAGTGTTGATGGATTTCGGTATGAAGCATGGGATTTTGCGGGAATTAAACAAGCGCGATTGTGACGTGATTGTGGTTCCTTATGATACTACTGCAGAAGAAATCAGAAGGTTGAAGCCTGATGGAATCATGTTATCCAATGGCCCAGGGGATCCGAAAGACGTACCTGCAGCGATTGAAACGATTAAAGAGCTGCTGGGGGAAATTCCCCTTTTCGGAATTTGTTTAGGTCATCAATTATTTGCCCTGGCTTGTGGTGGTGACTCTTTCAAAATGAAATTTGGCCACAGAGGGGGTAACCACCCAGTCAAAGATCTTAGAACGGGTAAAGTCGCCCTGACTTCTCAGAATCACGGATACGCTGTGGATGAAAAATCTTTGGCAGGAACAAGATTACAGGTAACGCACATGGCTGTAAACGATGGGACGGTGGAAGGTTTGAAGCACTTGGACTTCCCTGCCTTTACGGTTCAGTATCACCCTGAAGCATCTCCAGGACCAGAAGATTCAAATTACTTATTCGATGATTTCTTACAACTTATGAAAGAAGAGAAAAGAAAGGAGCTTCAACATGCCTAAACGTACAGACATCCAAAGCATCTTAGTAATCGGAAGCGGACCTATCATCATTGGACAGGCGGCAGAATTCGATTATGCCGGAACACAAGCCTGTATCGCTTTAAAAGAGGAAGGGTACAGAGTCATTCTGGTAAACTCGAATCCTGCGACCATCATGACAGACGCTGAAATGGCAGATAAAGTATACATCGAACCACTGACACTGGAATTTGTCAGCAGAATCATCCGTAAAGAGCGTCCGGATGCCTTACTGCCTACATTAGGCGGCCAAACTGGATTGAACATGGCAGTTGAACTTGCTAAATCAGGAGTATTGGAAGAATGTGGAGTTGAAATTCTCGGCACGAAACTTTCCGCTATCGAGAAAGCGGAAGATCGTGACCT
Organism: Rossellomorea aquimaris; assembly: GCF_020172085.1. Lineage (GTDB taxonomy): Bacteria > Bacillota > Bacilli > Bacillales > Bacillaceae_B > Rossellomorea > Rossellomorea aquimaris_E. Next base: position 1,766,254 of record NZ_JAIVAT010000003.1, on the reverse strand, counting down.
GTTCAGGAACTTGATGAATGAAATGGGTGAGCCTGTACCTGAAAGTGAAATCATTCATACACTGGATGAAGCCTATACCTTTGTGGAAGAAGTGGGTTACCCTGTCATCGTCCGCCCTGCTTATACACTGGGGGGGACAGGCGGTGGAATCTGTCACAATGAAGATGAGCTGGTCGAGACTGTAGGCTCAGGATTGAAATATAGCCCTGTAACTCAATGTCTCCTCGAGAAAAGCATTGCAGGCTTTAAAGAAATAGAATACGAGGTCATGAGAGATGCAGCCGATAATGCCATCGTGGTATGTAACATGGAAAACATCGACCCGGTCGGGATTCATACAGGAGACTCGATCGTAGTGGCACCAAGTCAAACCTTAAGTGACAGAGAGTATCAAATGCTACGAAATACAAGTTTGGATATTATCCGTGAGTTGGGGATCGAAGGAGGCTGTAACGTTCAGCTTGCCCTTGATCCGGACAGCTTCCAGTATTACATCATCGAGGTGAATCCACGGGTGAGCAGATCATCAGCACTTGCATCTAAAGCGACGGGGTATCCAATCGCGAAGCTCGCGGCGAAGATTGCAGTTGGTCTTACACTGGATGAAATGATGAATCCTGTGACAGGGAAAACATATGCTTCATTTGAGCCTGCACTGGATTATGTGGTGACCAAAATCCCGAGATGGCCATTTGATAAATTTGAAGCTGCTAAGCGTAACCTCGGTACTCAGATGAAAGCAACCGGTGAAGTCATGGCAATTGGCAGGACCTTCGAGGAATCCCTACTTAAAGCGATCCGCTCCCTTGAAAGCAATACGTATCACATGGAATTAAGTGATGCACACGAATTTACAGATGAGTGGATCGAGAAAAGGATACGCAAAGCCGGAGACGAACGACTTTTCTATATCGGAGAAGCGCTTAGAAGGGGTGTGACGATCGAAACCATTCATGAATGGAGCAAAATCGATCTCTTCTTCCTATATAAAATGAATAAAATCATAGAGTTTGAAAAGGAACTATCACAGAATCCATACAACCTTGAACTAGTACAGAAAGCCAAGCGAATGGGCTTCTCGGATATCACCCTGGCAAATCTATGGAAGAGCACAGAAGCTGATGTCTATCAGTGGAGAAAAGAGAATGGCCTTACACCGGTCTATAAAATGGTCGATACGTGTGCGGCGGAGTTTGAATCAGAAACACCTTACTTCTATGGAACTTATGAAGATGAGAATGAATCCAGAGTGACTGAGCGTGAAAGTGTCATCGTCCTAGGCTCAGGACCTATCAGGATCGGACAGGGCGTTGAGTTCGATTATGCAACGGTCCACTCTGTATGGGCGATTAAAGAAGCTGGTTATGAAGCGATCATCGTGAATAATAATCCGGAAACCGTATCCACTGACTTCAGTATTTCGGATAAATTATACTTCGAGCCTCTGACTGTGGAAGATGTGATGCACATCATCGATCTTGAAAAGCCAAAGGGAGTCGTCGTTCAGTTCGGTGGGCAGACAGCCATCAATCTTGCAGAAGAGCTTGTCAGAAGAGGCGTAAAGATTCTTGGTACATCACTTGAGGATCTTGATCGTGCAGAGAACCGAGATAAATTCGAACATACATTGAACGAACTCGGCATCCCTCAACCGGAAGGGAAAACGGCCGTATCTGTAGAAGGTGCACTTGAAATTGCAACAAACATCGGTTATCCGGTCCTTGTCAGACCGTCATACGTCCTTGGTGGAAGAGCCATGGAAATCGTCTACCGTGAAGAAGAGCTTCTTCAATACATGAAGAATGCAGTAAAGGTCAACCCACAGCATCCAGTATTAATCGATCGGTACTTGATCGGTAAAGAAATCGAGGTGGATGCGATTTCAGATGGAAGAGACGTAGTCATCCCGGGAATCATGGAGCATATCGAGCGTGCCGGAGTTCACTCTGGAGATTCCATAGCAGTGTATCCTCCGCAACAGCTTACGCAGGAACAGAAACAAACCATAGTCGATTACACGACGAGACTTGCAAAAGGCTTAAACATCGTAGGCTTATTGAATATCCAATATGTCATCTCTAAAGGCGAAGTATTTGTCCTTGAAGTGAATCCGCGCTCCAGTCGGACAGTACCTTTTATTAGTAAAATTACGAATGTACCAATGGCCAATATAGCAACGAAGTCCATCCTGGGGATTTCTCTGAAAGAACAGGGATATGAGTCAGGACTAATCCCTGAAAAGCATGGAGTATACGTGAAAGTCCCTGTCTTCTCGTTCGCGAAACTAAGAAGGGTGGATATAACACTCGGACCTGAAATGAAATCGACAGGTGAAGTAATGGGGAAAGATCTGACATTGGAAAAAGCCCTATACAAAGGGATGGTCGCAGCTGGTATGCAAATGAAAGAATATGGATCCGTGCTCATGACAGTAGCCGATAAGGACAAGGATGAAGCGGTTCACTTAGCACAACGATTTATCGATATCGGGTATCAAATCCTCGCAACAAAGGGAACTGCCGAACAACTGACAAAAGTGGGTATCCCTGTTCGTGAAGTGGATAAAATCGGGTCCAACGGACCTACATTGCTGGATATCATCCAGAGCGGAGAAACACAGCTGGTCATCAATACGTTGACTAAAGGGAAGCAGCCGGCACGTGATGGATTCAGGATCCGAAGAGAATCAGTTGAGAACGGCATCCCTTGTCTAACGTCTTTGGATACTGCAGAAGCCATCCTGAGAGTGATTGAATCGATGACCTTCTCGGCAGAGGCATTACCAGCACAAGTGAAAACGAAAGAGGCGGTATTTCAATGATCGTAAATGAAAAGATGGTGGTGCTTTCACATGAAAGAATAGCTGAAAACATCTTTGAACTCGTCCTTCGAGGAGAGTTGGTAGGTGAAATAACGGCACCCGGCCAGTTTGTGCACGTGAAGACAGGGACGGGAATCGACCCTCTACTCAGAAGGCCGATATCCATCGCTTCTCACAACCAGGAAGAGCAGACTATGACGTTGATCTACCGTGCTGAAGGAAAAGGCACAAGACTCCTTTCCCAGGTGGAAAGGAGTGGAAAGGTCGACGTATTGGGGCCACTGGGCAATGGCTTCTCCGTGGAAGAAGGAAGTAAGACCGCACTGTTGATAGGTGGAGGAATTGGGGTTCCTCCTCTCTACGGACTTTCCAAAAAGCTTGTGGAGAATGGGTGGAAAGTGAAGCATATCCTCGGCTTTCAAAATGAAGCCGTGAGCTTTTATGAAAACAGGTTCAGGGAGCTTGGGGACACGTATGTCGCCACTGTAGACGGATCGAGTGGTACAACAGGATTTGTAACAGATGTTATCCGGGATGAAAAACCAGCCTTTGATGTGTTTTATTCATGTGGTCCGACACCGATGCTGAAGGCGTTGGAATCACAATTGATGGACAAACGGGGCTTCATTTCATTAGAAGAACGGATGGGCTGTGGAATCGGCGCATGTTTCGCCTGTGTTTGTCATAAACAGGATGATCCAGATGGCACAAGTTATGTGAAAGTATGCAGTGACGGACCGGTTTTTCCAGTTGGGGAGGTGCTTTTATGAGATCATTGCAAGTCGAATTACCTGGATTATCATTAAAGAACCCGGTTATGCCGGCTTCAGGCTGCTTTGGCTTTGGACGCGAATATAGTCAGTTCTATGATTTAAGCGAGCTTGGAGCCATCATGATCAAAGCGACGACGGAAGAGGCCCGTTTTGGAAATCCGACTCCGAGGGTTGCTGAAACGAACGGCGGCATGCTGAACGCTATCGGGTTACAAAATCCTGGGCTTACCGGGGTGATGGAAAAGGAACTCCCATGGCTCTCACAATATGATGTGCCAATCATCGCAAACGTGGCAGGTTCCCAGGTTGAGGATTATGTTGAAGTAGCAAGGGTTATTTCTTCTGCAGATAACGTGGCTGCGCTGGAACTGAATATCTCCTGTCCAAATGTAAAAACGGGTGGAATCGCATTCGGGACCATTCCTGAAGTGGCGAAAGAATTAACTGAAAGGGTCAAAGAAGTCTCACAGGTTCCACTTTATGTAAAGCTATCACCGAACGTGGCGAATATCGTTGAGATGGCAAAGGCCGTTGAAGCAGGGGGCGCGGATGGGTTGACCATGATCAATACCCTGCTTGGCATGAGATTGGATTTGAAGACCGGGAAGCCGATCCTGGCGAATAAAACAGGGGGATTATCGGGACCTGCGATTAAACCAGTAGCCATCCGGATGATTTATGAAGTGAGTCAACAAGTGGATCTTCCAATCATAGGAATGGGTGGAATTCAGTCGGCTGAAGATGTTATCGAATACTTCTATGCAGGGGCAAGCGCGATTGCAGTCGGAACAGCCAACTTTGTTGACCCGTTCGTGTGTAAAACCATTATAAGCGATTTACCTCCATTGCTTGATGAACTTGGAGTCGACCATATTTCTCAATTAACCGGAAGGAGCTGGGGGAAGCATGAATCCAAAACCGTTTATAGCTCTTGATTTTCCGACATGGGAAAGGACATCAGACTTTTTGAATCTGTTTTCAGAGAGTCTAAATGTAAAAGTGGGGATGGAGCTGTACCTTCAAAATGGACCGGTGATCCTGGAGAAGATCTTAAGTAAGAATCATCGGATTTTCCTGGACTTGAAGCTTCATGATATTCCCAACACAGTTTATGGAGCCATGAAGGGACTTGCCGGGTTTGACCTGGAGTTGCTTAATGTACATGCTGCAGGTGGCGGTGTAATGATGGAAAAGGCGCTTGAGGGTTTGTACGCGGGAACTCCGGTCAATCATAAACGGGCTCAGCTGATTGCCGTTACACAGTTGACATCGACTACAGAAGCACAAATGCAGAAAGAACAATTGATCCCTACTACTATCAATGAATCTGTCTTACACTATGCGACTCTTGCAAAACAAGCAGGTCTGGATGGAGTTGTATGTTCACCTCATGAGGCTTCCTTGATAAGTGAACATTGCGGAAATGATTTTTTACGTGTCACTCCCGGGATCCGCTTAGCAAATGATCAAGCAGGAGATCAAAAAAGGGTCACTACGCCACACTTGGCAAGAGAATTAGGTTCTTCCTACATAGTGGTCGGAAGAAGTATTACAGCTGCCGAAAATCCGGTGCTTGCGTATGAAAGAATCGTACATGAATGGGAGGCTAATGCATGAAACATGCAATCGCAAAACAATTATTGGAGATCGAAGCCGTATATTTAAACCCCAATGAACCTTTTACATGGTCATCGGGAATAAAGTCCCCAATCTATTGTGACAATCGGCTGACACTGTCTTATCCGTCCGTACGGAACGACATCGCAGAAGGGCTGTCCAAAATGGTTCAACAGCACTTTCCAGATGCAGAAGTCATAGCCGGGACAGCGACCGCTGGAATTCCGCATGCAGCCTGGGTCAGTGAGAAATTAAACCTTCCCATGTGTTATGTCCGGTCAAAAGCAAAAGCCCACGGAAAAGGAAAACAGATTGAAGGAATTGCGGCTCCAGGTCAAAAGGTTGTTGTTGTGGAAGACCTCATCTCAACGGGAGGGAGCTGTATAACAGCAGTTGACGCCTTAAGAGAAGCGGGATGTGACGTATTGGGAGTAGTCGCGATCTTCACATACGGACTGGATAAAGGGGAAAAAATGCTGAATGAACACGACATTCAATCCTATACTTTATCTGATTATTCATCTTTACTGGAAGTAGCGGTCGAAAAAGAGATCATTCGTGAAGATGAACTGGAACAATTAAAGCTTTGGAAAGAAGATCCGGAGAATTGGAGAATGTAAAAGTGAAAGCAACTCGCTGGTGAGTTGCTTTTTTTATATTAATTAGCAACAAAAATACACTCCCACTCCAGGCCAATACATGGCCTGAGTGGAAGTGCTTCCTGGATTATTCAACCCTTCAATGAACGAACGAGGTCCAAATCAGGTGTCACATATACCGTTTGCTGCCCTTCATAAATGACAAATCCAGGTTTGGCGCCTTTTGGTTTTTTCACTTGTTTGACTTCTGTGAAATCAACAGGAACCGAGCTGGATTCGCGTGCTTTACTGAAGTAAGCTGCAATATTGGCCGCTTCCTTGATGGTTTGCTCGGAAGGCTTCGTACTTTTGATGACTACGTGCGAACCGGGGATATCCTTGGTATGGAGCCAGATCTCTTCTCTTCCGGCAACCCGGTTGGTTAGATAGTCGTTTTGTTTATTGTTTTTACCTACCAGGATTTGCGTCCCGTCACTTGATGTGTAGTGTTCAAGTACAGGCTTCATATTAACTTTTTTCTTTTTCATTTGCTTACGTGCCCTGAGGTAGCCTTCCTCTTCAAGCTCTTCCCTGATTTCTTCTACGTCTTTAGTGGAAGCCGACTCTAATTGTTGTAATAATTGTTCAAGATATACGATCTCTTCCTTTGCTTTGTCAATTTGCTCATGGACGATGTTAACGGCATTCTTCGCTTTTTGATAACGAGAGAAATAATTCTGAGCGTTATCGGAAGGTGATTTTTGAGGGTTGAGTGGAATCGTGATACTCTCACCGTTTTCATCATAGTAATTGACTACGCTGACTTCCTTCATGCCTCGTTCTACTGCATATAAATTCGAGGTTAGGAGTTCTCCGAGTAATTGATAGCGGTCTGCTTGTTGGGCATCCTCAAGCGTCTGCTTCAGCTTTTCGATTTTATTGACATTTTTATCACGTTCGTTTCGAATAAATCGCTCCAGGTCATTCCCTTGCTGTTTGACTCGATCTCTTGCTGCCTTTTGATAGAAGAACCTGTCCAGTAATTCACTCAAGGATGGAAAGGTTTGTTTCTCACCTTGAAGATGTGCAAGGTCCATCCAATAAAATGTTTCCTTGTCGCCACTGATGAGGGTTGGCGTCGTATCATGAACTTTTGCTTTTTGAATCATTGTAAGGAATGACTCAGCGATGGTAGAACGGTTTCCAATACCAGCGTGGTGAACGATCTCTTTCGCAAAGAGTGGAGAGATCCCTGCGAAAGATTGAACGATCTGCTTGTCGAGCTTGCCGGAATTGAAATCAAGAGCCCTTAGGACATCATCACTTGTTGCTTCAAGAGGATTTACCTTGTCCTGCTGTGGAGGCAGTATATACGAATGTCCTGGTAATACGGTTCTGTGTGTATTCATGCTTGGTGAAATATGCTTGATGCTATCGAGGATCATATTACGTTCTTTATCCACTAAAATGATGTTACTATGACGACCCATTACTTCAATAATGAGTTGCTTATAAGAAACATCCCCGATCTCGTTTCTTCCCTTCACTTCAAAGATGATCATCCGATCCAATTCCAACTGATTGATTCCCTCGATAATATAACCTTCAAGATGTTTTCTCAACAGCATACAAAACATAGGTGGGACCGATGGATTTTCATAGTTTTCATTGGTCAATTGAACCCGTGAGTAACTGGGGTGGGCAGATAAAAGGACTTTGTGATTTTTACCATTTGCCCGTACGATCATGATGATTTCATTTTTATAGGGTTGATGTATTTTATTGATTCGTCCGTTTAATAAGTTTTCATTCAATTCTTTCGTCATGTTCCTTGTAAATAATCCATCAAATGACATATATAACATCCTCTGCTCTTTACGATTTCAATATAGTTTGACTTTTGTCCTGGCGATGTCTTGAAAGTATCAAATGTAACCGATTTTACCGCTCCGGAAGCTAAAATGCAAAACATACATAAATCATATCATTTTTTAGGACGAGTCTGAATAAGAATGCTATGAGAAGGACAACTTTTCGTATCGTAGGAGGAGAGTGACATGGTTGCATGAAATTTCATGAGATGAGACAAGAGGACATAGAGCAGTCACTAAATACTAATTATCAAGAAGGGCTTTCAGCAGATGAAGTAGCGCAAAGACGTAAGCAGTATGGGTACAATCAATTGGAGGAAGCTGAGAAGCAATCGGCATTGCTATTATTTTTCAGTCAATTCAAGGATTTTATGGTTCTCGTGTTATTGGCAGCCACTCTCATTTCTGGATTGCTAGGGGAATATATCGATGCGATCGCCATTATTGCGATTGTACTTATTAACGGGTTTTTAGGGTTTTTCCAAGAACGGAAAGCGGAAAGATCCCTGCAGGCTTTAAAGGAGCTTTCTGCACCACAAGTGTCGGTCCTGAGAGACGGAAAGTGGTTGAAGATTGTCTCAAAAGAAGTAATGATCGGGGACATCATTCGTTTCGGAAGTGGAGACAGAATAGGTGCGGATGTGCGTCTTATCGAAGCGAATAACCTTGAAATAGAGGAATCGGCACTTACAGGGGAGTCTGTCCCCGTTACTAAATCCACAAAACCACTCAGTGGAGAAAATATGAGTCTCGGAGATTTAGAAAACATGGGGTTTATGGGAACGATGGTTACACGTGGAAACGGTATCGGCGTCGTGACATCGATTGGTATGAAGACAGCCATGGGGCAGATCGCGGATATGATCCAAAAGGCTGAAACCATGACGACCCCACTGCAGAGAAGACTGGAGGAGTTAGGTAAGATCCTTATTACGGTTGCCCTCATACTGACGGCTTTGGTCGTGGGAATCGGTGTGATCCAGGGACATGATATGTACACTATGTTCCTGGCAGGAGTTTCACTGGCTGTTGCCGCCATACCGGAAGGATTACCTGCTATTGTGACGGTCGCCCTTTCACTTGGTGTTCAAAGAATGATAAAGAAAAAGGCCATCGTCCGCAAGCTTCCGGCAGTGGAAACCTTAGGATGTGCGTCGGTGATTTGCTCGGATAAAACAGGAACCTTGACTCAAAATAAGATGACGGTTACCCACCTCTGGAGCGGAGGAAGAACGTGGACGGTAACGGGAACAGGATACGAACCGGATGGACAATTTTATAACGGGGAACGAAGGGTCACTCCTCACAGTGAAAATACTTTACATCAATTATTAACGTTTGGAATGCTCTGTAATCATGCAGAACTGGTAACCCGTGAAGAAAGCTTTTTCGTCGATGGCGATCCCACTGAAGGAGCCCTGCTTGTTGCTGGTTTGAAGGCAGGACTTTCAAGAGAATCCTTACAGAAAAAATTTACGATTGTGAAAGAGTTCCCCTTTGATTCTACCAGAAAGATGATGAGTATCATCGCGGTCGATCAAAATGGTAAGTACTTCTCTGTCACCAAAGGTGCGCCAGATGTTTTGGTAGGGAAGAGTGAGTCGTTCCTTTGGGAAGGAAGAATACAAGGGAAATCGTCAGAGATAGCGGGAAAAGTGGAGGAAGCCATCCGTGACATGTCTTCCAATGCTCTCAGAAATATTGCCATTGCGTATAAACCGATCAAGGATAGGGCCGTGGAGACATTAACGGAATCGGACATTGAAGAAGGCATAACCTTCATCGGTTTACAAGGAATGATCGATCCGCCGAGGCCTGAGGTGAAGCGGGCTGTAAAAGAGTGCCGTGCAGCCGGTATTAAGACCGTTATGATTACCGGGGACCATGTTTTAACTGCGACAGCCATTGCCAAGCAGCTGGGGATTTTGAAGAATAAGGACCGCGTACTGGATGGAAAGGCACTAAACCAAATGGAAATACATGAGTTGGAAGAAATAGTAGATGAAGTTTCGGTGTTTGCCCGTGTGTCACCTGAGCATAAATTAAAAATCGTCAAAGCCCTGCAAAACAGGGGACATGTCGTAGCCATGACCGGTGACGGAGTAAATGATGCCCCTGCGATAAAAACCTCAGACATCGGAGTGGCGATGGGGATAACAGGGACGGACGTTTCGAAGGAATCATCTTCATTGGTTCTGCTGGATGATAACTTTGCAACAATCAAATCGGCGATTCAGGAAGGCAGGAACATATATGAAAATATCCGAAAATTCATCCGGTATCTTCTTGCATCAAATGTAGGTGAAATACTTGTCATGCTTTTTGCTATGATCCTTGCTCTTCCGCTGCCATTGGTTCCAATCCAAATATTATGGGTCAACCTTGTAACAGATGGTCTGCCAGCTATGGCACTTGGCCTTGATAAGCCGGAAGATGATGTCATGAAGAGAAAGCCGAGACACCCGAAAGAAGGAGTATTTGCAAGGGGGCTTGGCTGGAAAGTCGTCTCCAGGGGATTCCTGATCGGTGGGGCAACCTTACTTGCATTCATGCTATCGTACAAGACCCACCCGGATCATTTGGCATATGCTCAAACCGTCGCATTCTCGACATTGGTCATGGCTCAACTGATCCATGTATTCGATTGTCGAAGTGAAGTGTCCGTGTTCTCAAGAAATCCTTTCGGTAACATGTATCTTGTTTTAGCTGTTCTATCTTCCCTTGTATTGATGCTCATAGTCATCTATGTACCTTCACTGCAGCCTATTTTCCACACCGTACCGATTGCTATCAAGGACTGGCTCTTGATCATCGGTTTAAGTTCAGTTCCAACGTTTTTATTGGCAGGGTCATTTTTTGCAAGAAAAAAACAGTGAAATGTGGTATAATCCAAAAGGTAATAGAGAAAATCCTCTATTACCTTTTTTATATCGTTGTGATGTGTTGTGATTCCTTTCGCAGATTTACAACATAATATGATAGTGAATTCAGCGTTGTTCTACATACGTATACCGTCAAAGGATTGGATGTGATCGTAATGGTTGTCAGTATGACAGGCTTTGGAAGAAGCAAAGTAGAGTCTGAACAACATTCTGTAACGGTTGAAATGAAATCCGTTAATCACAGATTCAGTGAGTGTTATATTAGAATGCCACGTCAATTATTAAAGCTGGAGGAAAAAATTAAGAAACAAGTTTCCCATTTCGTAAAAAGAGGGAAAGTAGATATATTCATTACCATAAGTGGTGATGGCCTCGTACATAAAAACCTACATATTGACTGGAAGCTCATTCAAGATTATTATCAGTTAGTAAATAAAGTGAAAGAAACCTTTTCTTTAAAAGAAGAAGTACAATTATCCCATCTCTTGAACAGGGAAGAATTTGTCATGATTGAAGAAATGGAAGAGGAAAATGAAGAACTTGAGCAATTGGTATTAAAAGCTGTAGATGAAGCAGCAATGGAACTGAGAAAGATGCGGGAGAAAGAAGGTGAGCTCCTCAGGAAAGATTTTCTCACTCATCTCCAACAATTTGAACTGAATGTGATCGAACTGACCAATCAAGCACCTGAAGTGGTCAATCTCTATAGAGAACGATTAAGAAAGAGGATTGTCGAATACAATGAAACGTCACTGGATGAAAGTCGCATACTGACGGAAGTGGCAATCTTTGCAGATAAATCCGATATTACAGAGGAATTGACGAGACTTAATAGTCATATCCAGTACTTTCATTCCACCTTGTTGAATGAAGGGCAGGTAGGCAGGAAATTGGATTTCATGATCCAGGAAATGAACAGGGAAGTGAACACAATTGGTTCAAAAGCAAATGATTCCCTTATTGCGACCTTAGTTGTGGAATTGAAATCAACACTTGAGAAGCTGAGAGAACAAGTACAAAATGTAGAATAATAAGTTTAGTTTCCTATCATTCAGGCGAAACTAAACTATTGATTAGGAGGAGCGTTATGTCGATCAAGCTCATCAATATAGGATTTGGAAATATCGTTTCAGCAAACCGGATCATTTCAATTGTAAGTCCGGAATCAGCCCCGATTAAACGTTTGATTCAAGATGCCAGAGACCGGGGAACACTCGTTGATGCTACATACGGAAGAAGAACAAGAGCGGTTATTATTACGGATAGCGATCACGTTATTCTTTCGGCTGTTCAACCCGAAACCGTTGCTCATCGTTTGACAGATAAAGAGGATTTAGTAGAAGAAGGGCAGGGTAAATAAATGAAAGAAAAAGGATTGCTGATCGTTCTTTCCGGACCATCAGGTGTAGGGAAAGGAACAGTTCGTAAAGCGATTTTTTCCCAGGAAGATACAAAGTTTGAATATTCCATCTCCATGACCACACGGAAACCGCGTGAGGGAGAAGTTGATGGTGTGGATTATTTCTTCAAGTCGAGAGAGGATTTTGAAGAGCTGATCAAAGAGGGGAAACTGTTAGAGTATGCTGAGTTTGTAGGGAATTATTATGGTACTCCCGTTGACTATGTCCGGGAAACCCTCGACGCTGGAAAAGATGTTTTTCTTGAAATTGAAGTTCAAGGTGCACAACAGGTCAGAGATAAATTCCCTGAAGGATTGTTCATTTTCCTTGCCCCACCAAGTCTTTCAGAACTTCAGAACCGTCTCGTCACAAGAGGGACTGAAACGGACGATTTGATCCAAGGCAGAATGAATACGGCAAGAAAAGAAATCGAAATGATGAATTTATATGATTACATTGTTGAAAATGATCAAATTGCAAATGCCGTCGACAAGATTAAATCCATTGTGCAAGCAGAACACTGCAAGCGGGAACGCGTGCAACAACGATACTTAAATATGCTGGAGGCTGAATAAATGTTAAACCCATCCATTGATTCATTAATGAAAAAGATCGATTCTAAATATTCGTTAGTCAGTATTGCGGCTAAACGTGCAAGGAATTTGCAAGATACAGGTGATTATCGCTTGAACCGGTACGATTCTCATAAATTCGTAGGTAAAGCCCTTGAAGAGATTCATGCAGGTCAATTGTCTATGAAAGAAAGAGATGCTAAAGCAGTATATTCTGATGAATAAACGGCAGGAAGTTTAACGGATAACTCCAGGGGTTGACTCGAAAGGTTTCATCATCTTTCGAGACAACCCTATTTTCTTTTTCTATTAACATCCTTCATAATATAAGAAGGATAAAGAGTAATGGGGGAAAGTAGAATGATGCAGGGAAAAAAGATACTTTTATGTGTTTCTGGAGGAATTGCTGTATACAAAGCAGCTGCGCTAACGAGCAAGCTGGTACAAGGTGGAGCTGAAGTGAAAGTAATCATGACAGAGTCCGCACGCAAATTTGTTGCTCCGCTGACGTTTCAAGCATTATCCCGTCAAGACGTATACTGGGATACCTTTGATGAAAAAGATTCAGCCAAAATCGCCCATATTGATTTAGCGGATTGGGCAGATCTCGTATTGGTTGCGCCTGCAACGGCCAACATAATCGGAAAACTTGCCAACGGGATTGCAGACGATATGATCACCACCACGATTCTTGCAACGACGGCGAAAGTATGGATTGCCCCGGCCATGAATGTACATATGTATGACCATCCAGCAGTGAAACGAAATATTCAAACCCTTTTTGAGTTTGGCTGTCAATTTGTGGAGCCGAGTGAAGGGTACTTAGCATGTGGATATGTAGGAAAAGGAAGACTTGAAGAACCGGAGAAGGTAGTAAATTTGGTGGATCGTTTTTTTGAAGAACGTGACAGTCAACATAAACTGCTACAAGGGAAGAAAGTAGTGATCACAGCTGGACCGACGAGGGAAATGGTGGATCCCGTACGTTTCTTCTCCAATCGCTCAAGCGGCAAAATGGGATATTCACTTGCGGAGGCGGCCTTTTCACTAGGGGCAGAAGTGGTGTTGATATCTGGGCCATCAGCATTACCAATTCCAAAGGGAGTGAGATTCGTGACCGTAACGTCTGCTGAAGAAATGTACCAAGCAGTTCATGGTGAATTCCAAACGGCAGATATTGTGGTGAAAAGTGCTGCAGTTGCAGATTATCGCCCTAAAGAAATATTGGTAGATAAGTTGAAGAAAAAAGATGGTAACCTAGTGATTGAATTTGAACGTACAAAAGATATATTAATGAGTCTAGGTGAGAGGAAGACCCACCAATACCTCATTGGGTTTGCAGCAGAAACGACAAATGTCGAAGAGTATGCAAAAGCAAAGCTTGAGAAAAAGCGCGCTGATATGATTGTAGCAAATAACGTGAAGGAAACCGGATCCGGGTTTGGGACAGACACCAACAAAGTATCGATTGTCACAAGTGGGGGAAAGGTACGGGAACTGCCTTTATTATCAAAGGTAGAGGTTGCGAAAGAAATCTTCAAAGAAGCTGTCCATAATATGAATGGTGCCTCCAATGAACGTAGCTAGTGTAATAGTAGACGTTCCTGCCATGCAAACGGATCGCACGTATGATTACAGCATACCTGATGAATGGAAGGGCAGCATCGTTCCAGGGATGAGGGTCATCGTTCCTTTTGGCCCGAGGAAAATTCAAGGATTCGTCGTCGAGCTAAAAGAAACAAGCGAAATCTCAAAACTAAAATCCATTGTCGAACCTATGGACCTTGTGCCGGTCCTTAATGAAGAATTACTGACACTTGGGAACTGGCTTACAGAGAAGACTCTCTGCTTTAAAATCTCTGCATTTCAAGCGATGCTCCCAGCTGCCATGAAGGCGAAATATGAAAAGCTTTTTCAACTAGAAGGAAACAAGAGTCCAGGTGAACTTCATCCCTCCCTTCAACGATTTTTTCAAAGCAACAGAGTTGTTTCCTGGAAAGCCATTGAAGAAAGTGGATTGCTTCCCCTAATACATAAAGAGGTTAAACAAGGAACAGTCGAAGTGATTTACAAAGTTAAAGCAAAAGGAAATAAGAAAACCGTTCGTAAGCTATACCTTAGTGTACCGGTTCATCAAGTGGATGAAGTAAAGAATGCTTTGCCTCCCCAGGCAAGTAAGCAAAAGCAAATCATCGAATACATGATGGATACTGTACCAGGAGGAGACGGAATACTCGCATCCACACTGCTCGAAGAAATGTCTACGACGTCAAGTACCGTTAAGTCATTGGTTCAAAAAGGAATTCTCACTGAGAAAAACGTAGAAATGTACCGTGACCCTTTTGAAAATAGAACATTCGAGAAGACGTCTCCTCTTTCATTGACTTTCCAGCAGGATCAGGCGATTCAACCCATCCTGAGTACGATCGATCAAGAAGTGCATCATACATTCCTCCTATACGGGGTAACCGGTAGTGGGAAAACCGAGATTTATCTGCAATCCATCCAGCGAGTCCTCAAAGAGGGAAAAGAAGCCATTGTGCTGGTTCCTGAGATTTCCCTTACACCTCAAATGGTTCACAGGTTCAAAGGAAGATTTGGTGACGATGTGGCGGTCCTTCACAGCGGATTGTCAGTAGGCGAAAAGTATGATGAATGGAGAAAGATCCAGCGTAAGGAAGTGAAAGTGGTGGTGGGGGCACGTTCTGCCGTTTTTGCCCCATTCGAAAATATCGGGATCATCATCATAGATGAAGAACATGAGACGAGCTACAAGCAGGAAGAAAATCCGCGTTATCACGCGAGGGACGTTGCGATCTATCGCGGGGAATTCTACCAATGTCCCGTGATTTTGGGAAGTGCGACGCCCTCTTTGGAATCTTTTGCACGGGCTTCAAAAGGTGTATATGAGCTGTTGACCCTTGATAAACGAATGAATGACGGCCCGCTTCCATCCGTCGATATAGTGGATATGAGGGAAGAGTTAAGGAAGGGAAACCGTTCGATGTTTTCTTCCAATCTGTTTGAGAAGCTCCAAGACCGTATTGAAAAAGGAGAGCAAACGGTTCTATTTCTTAATCGCCGAGGGCACTCATCTTTCATCATGTGCAGAGATTGCGGCTTTGTGCTTCAATGTCCCAATTGTGATATCTCCCTGACCTACCACCGATTTTCAAACGGGATGAAATGTCATTATTGTGGATATGAAGAAGGTGTTCCAACAACTTGTCCTGAATGCATGAGTGAACATATCCGTTATTTTGGGACCGGTACCCAGAAGGTCGAAGAAGAATTGACGAAGCTTCTGCCCGATGCCAGGATTATCCGAATGGATGTTGATACCACTTCCCGCAAAGGATCACATGAAAAGCTGTTAACGGCTTTCGGAGAAGGGAAGGCTGATATCCTGCTCGGGACCCAGATGATCGCAAAAGGTCTCGATTTTCCCAATATCACACTGGTCGGCGTGCTGAGTGCAGATACTATGCTTCATCTACCGGATTTCCGGGCTGCTGAGAAGACGTTTCAATTACTGACACAAGTAAGTGGAAGGGCTGGCAGGCACACATTACCCGGGGAAGTCGTCATTCAAACCTATACACCTGAGCATTACTCGATCGACTTAGCATCGAATCATGATTACAACAGGTTTTATCAGCAAGAAATGATGATGAGGAAGATGGGTTCCTATCCTCCCTTTTACTACATCACTTTGATTACATTAAGTCATGAAGATTTAATGAAGGTGGTGAATATTTCAGAGAAAATGACGGCTTACATCCGTTCCAAGCTATCTGAAACGACAATGATCCTGGGACCGGTGGCGTCACCCATTCCCAGGATCAAGAATAGATATCGCTACCAATGTTTGATAAAATACAAACGGGAACCAAATCTTGGTATTACCTTAAAAACAGTACTTGATCAGTTTCAGCAACAATATGCATCACAGGGGCTTTCCATCTCCATTGATGTGAACCCATATGTAATGATGTAACCATATTTAAATAGAAAGATGGAGGACAGTTATGGCAATACTTCCAATTGTAATGCATCCGAATCCCATTCTCGAAAAAGAATGTGAGAAGGTAACGGATTTTGATAAAAAACTAAAGAAATTACTTGCTAATATGTACGACACCATGATTGAAGCAGATGGAGTCGGACTTGCAGCACCACAAGTGGGAATCGACCTGCAGGTAGCGGTTGTCGACATCGGTGATGATTCAGGAACAATCGAATTGATCAATCCGGAAATCGTCGAGGCAAAAGGGTCTCAAACCGATCTTGAAGGATGTCTCAGCTTCCCCGGTCTATATGGAGAAGTGACCCGTCCTTACTCAATCAAAGTGCGTACGCAAGACCGGAAAGGAAGAATGGTTGAATTTCAAGCCGAGGACTTTATGGCCAGGGCGATACAACATGAAATCGATCATCTCCATGGCATTTTATTCACATCGAAAGTAGAAAAGTATATCACAGAAGAAGAATTAGAAGGGTATGAAGCGTAATGACAAAAGTGATTTTCATGGGAACACCTGACTTCTCGGTTCCTGTTCTTCAATCTCTAATAGATGAAAAATATGATGTGATCGCAGTTGTGACACAACCCGATCGCCCTGTGGGAAGAAAAAGGACGCTTACTCCACCACCTGTGAAAGTGGCAGCAGAAAAGCATGGAATCCCGGTTTATCAACCTGAAAAGATTAAGAACGAAGAAGAGTTAAACCAGGTGCTGGCATTAAAACCGGATCTTATTGTAACGGCTGCGTTCGGACAAATCCTTCCAAATGCCCTGCTTGAGGCACCGAAATATGGATGCATCAATGTACATGCCTCCCTGCTTCCGGAACTGAGAGGCGGAGCGCCGATTCATTATTCAATCCTTCAAGGGAAAGAGAAGACGGGAATCACCATCATGTATATGGTGGAGAAACTGGATGCAGGGGATATCATCAGTCAAGTGGAAGTAGAGATCGAAGAAAGGGATCACGTTGGTACGTTACACGATAAACTGAGTGTAGCAGGGGCCAAGCTGCTGATCGAAACCATTCCTTCATTACTTAGAGGAGAAATATCTCCTGTTAAGCAGGATGATGAAAAAGCCACATTCGCGCGTAATATCAAACGCGAACAAGAGAAGATCGACTGGACGAAAACCGGGAAAGAGATTTACAACCATATCAGGGGGCTGCATCCGTGGCCGGTTGCATACACCACATTGGCCGGCTCTGTCATGAAGGTATGGTGGGGAGAGAAAGTAGATATCACCCCAGCTTCACCTGGAGAGATCCTCCGTGTCGAAGAGGATGGTTTCATCGTGTCCACCGGGAATTCTGTAGGAATTAAAATTACTGACTTACAGCCTTCAGGGAAAAAGAGAATGACTGCAAAGGATTACCTGCGGGGAGCGGGATCACATTTAAAAACAGGCATGATGGTAGGAGAGGAAAATGAATAAACGAACTAAAACCGTCCGTGAAGCGGCACTTGATGTGATCGAGGCGGTTGAAAAGAATCAATCGTATAGTAATTTATTGCTTCATTCTGTGATTGAAAAGAATGAATTGCCGAGCAAAGATATTGGTCTATTGACGGAGCTGACCTATGGGACCATTCAAAGGAAAATGACATTGGATTTCTATTTAGCTCCATTTATTAAAGGGAAGCTGGATGACTGGGTGCGTCAGTTATTGCGTTTATCCCTCTATCAACTCGTTTATTTAGACCGGATCCCGGATCGTGCTGTCTTCTATGAAGCAGTGGAAATCGCCAAAAAAAGAGGGCATAAGGGGATATCCGGGTTAGTAAACGGTGTATTAAGATCGATTCAACGAAAAGGTCTCCCGACTCTTGATTCCATCAAGGACCCTGTCGAAATGGTCTCCATCGAAACGAGTCATCCATATTGGCTTGTGAAGAGGTGGACGGAGCAATTCGGGTTAGAAAAGACTAGAAAAATGTGTGAAACCAATTTAATCGCCCCTAACCAATCGGCCCGTGTGAATACAACCAAGATCAGTCGGGAAGAACTTGTACATCAGTTGACGGAAAGCGGGAATGAAGTCAAAGAAAGTCCCATCGTCCCTGAGGCGGTCCAGTCACTAAGGGGAAATATCGCTAAAACAGAAGCCTACCTCAATGGGCAATGCACCATTCAGGATGAAAGCTCCATGCTTGTATCATATGCCTTAAAGCTTGAAGAAGGTATGAGAGTATTGGATGCATGTGCTGCTCCTGGGGGGAAAACTACTCACATTGCAGAAAAGCTTTCTGGAACAGGTGAAGTCCAGGCATTGGACCTTCACAAGCATAAAGTGAAATTAATTGACGAAAATGCCAGTAGACTAGGTTTATCCAATGTGAAGACGTCTGCCCTTGATAGTCGAAAAGCTGGAGAGAAGTTTGAAAAGGAAAGCTTTGACAGGATTTTAGTCGATGCACCGTGCTCCGGATTAGGGGTACTGAGAAGAAAGCCCGATATCAAGTATGCCAAAAAAGAATCGGATCTTCACTCTCTTCAGAAGATTCAACTGGACATCCTTTCAGCTGTAGCACCCTTGCTGAAAAAAGATGGATTATTGGTTTATAGTACATGTACCGTAGATCGGAATGAGAATGAAGGCACCGTATCCTCTTTCTTGAGTGATCATCCTGATTTCGTGTCTCATCCCCTCGACGAGCTTCCAGAGACTGTTAGGTCTTTCCTTGATGGCGATCAACTGCAAATTTTCCCTCAGGACTTTGGAGGGGACGGATTTTTCATAAGCTGCTTCAGGAAAAAGAATTGAGTCGAATATAATCAAAGATTGAATGTAAAGCAGGAAAATTCACTATAAAAGTCGTAAAGGTACAACAGACCTTAAAGAATTGAATCTTTGATGATCCGTTTTTTTGATATCGATTTGATGATGATCAAAGTCGTTCTTATATGAAGGATGCACCATATCCTTTAGGTGCAGAAGAAGAGAAGAGGTGACCTAAGTGAAGACGGTTTATTTTACGGACAAAGGGAAAGTACGCCAGCTAAATGAAGATAGTGCAGGCGTATTCGTAAATGATCATGGCGATCATTTAGCTGTTGTAGCAGATGGGATGGGTGGTCACAGAGCGGGTGACGTGGCCAGTGAGCTGACCATTTCCATCTTAAAGGACTTATGGGAGAACACTGAGAAATTTCACACCGCTGATGAAGCTGAAAATTGGTTAAAATCAACTATTAACGAAGTAAACAAAGAAGTATATACTTATTCTCAATCCAATTCCGAGTGCGAGGGAATGGGGACGACCCTGGTCGGGGCCATCTGCACCTCGTTGTTCGCAACCATTGTGAATATCGGGGACAGCAGAGGGTATATCTTGAACGAAAATGGTTTTCATCAATTAACCGAAGATCATACACTGGTGAATGAACTGGTCAGAAGCGGTGAAATTTCAAAAGAAGATGCAGAGCATCATCCAAGAAAAAATGTCATATTAAGAGCGATCGGAACGGAAGCTTCGATTACTATGGATATTAAAACGATTATGTTTGAAGAGGAAGACGTCATTCTTCTCTGTTCAGACGGACTTTCTAATAAAGTTTCTGAAAAAGAGATGAAAGATATATTAATGCAGGATCACTCTCTTGATAATAAAGGGGAATCGCTCGTTCATTTAGCCAATGAATATGGCGGTGAAGATAATATTACTGTAGTAATTGTCGAGTTTGCCGCTGAAACGGAAAGCGGGTGATATAACATGATGGAAGGTAAGCGCATCAGTGGGCGTTACAAAATCATTAAACTTATTGGTGGCGGAGGGATGGCCAACGTCTATTTAGCACACGATGTGATCCTTGATCGTGAAGTGGCCATCAAAATGCTTCGAATCGACTTTGCCAATGAAGAGGAATTCATTAAACGATTCCAAAGGGAAGCTCAATCAGCTACAAGTCTTGCTCACCCGAATATTGTGAGCATCTACGATGTAGGAGAAGAAGATGACCTTTATTATATCGTCATGGAATACGTCCATGGCATGACATTAAAGCAATACATACAGCAGCATTCGCCGGTCCATGTCGAAAAAGCGATCGATATCATGAAGCAGCTGACACTAGCGATGTCACATGCCCATCAGAACCATATCGTACACCGGGACATAAAGCCCCATAATATCCTCCTGGACGAAGAAGGAAATGTAAAGATTACCGATTTCGGAATTGCCATGGCGCTAAGTGCCACTTCAATTACTCAGACAAATTCCGTTCTTGGATCGGTGCATTACCTTTCTCCAGAACAGGCCAGGGGAGGAATGGCCACGAAAAAATCGGACATCTACTCCCTTGGAATCGTCATGTTTGAATTATTGACGGGTAGGCTGCCATTCTCCGGGGAATCGGCCGTCTCAATTGCCTTGAAGCATTTGCAATCAGAAACACCATCCTTAAAAAGATGGAATCCCGATATTCCTCAAAGTGTAGAAAATATCGTATTAAAGGCAACGGCAAAGGACCCGTTCAGACGATATGAGAGCCTCGAGGAAATGGATGAGGACCTGACTTCAGCACTGGATCCGGATCGCATGGATGAGCCTAAATTCGCAGTGCCCCTTGATGATGAAGCGACTAAAGCAATCCCTGTCATCACGGACCAAAAAGCGTATTCGAATCTAGACGATACAATCGTCCATCAAACCAATACGGATATCGTACAAACAAAGCCAACTCCCCCTCTTAAAGATGGGAAGAAAAAAGGCAAGAAGAAAGATAAAGGTAAAAAGGCAAAGAAGGACAAAAGCAAAAGAAAATGGCCGATCATTATCATCAGTTTGTTCTTTTTACTTATTCTGTTAGGGGTTGCCGCATTTACGTTGGTGCCTGGTTTGTTGGGGCCAAAAGAGATTGAGGTGCCGGATGTTGCAGAGATGGGTCAAACAGAAGCTATATCCACGATTGTATCAGCAGGGTTTGTTGTCGGTGAAACCAAGGAGATAGCGGATGATACAGTTCCTGAAGGTGATGTAATCAAAACGAATCCTAAAGGTGGTAGGATGGCGAATGAAGGATCCTCAGTCGATATTTATGTTAGTACGGGTAAGGAAAAAGTAGAGATTGAGGATTATTCCGGTCAAAACTATGAAGACGTTGCTGCTCAATTAGAGGACGAAGGTTTTACTGTGGAGAAGGAAGAAGAATTTAATGGTGAAGAATCGCAAGGCACGATTTTGGATCAAGATCCTTCACCTGGGAATGAAGTAGTGGCTGAAGAGACTACAATCACTCTTACAGTAAGTAAAGGCTCAAAGCCATTCGATATGGATAATTTAGAGGGCTATAGCAAAGCAGAGCTTAATCAATATGCAACATTAAAAGGTGTAAAGGTAGAGGAGAGGGAAAGTGAATTCTCTGATACTGTCGAAGCTGGTAAAGTAATTTCTCATGACCCAAAACCAGGGTCTCCGACTTTTGAAGGGGAAACGGTATATGTTACTATGTCTAAGGGCCCTGAGCCTCCTAAGGAAGTTCCTACCAAGGAGGTTGCCGAGGAAGTGGAAATCCCTTATACCAAAGGTAACGGAGACCCTCAGGTAGTCGAAATATTTATTGGGGATAAGAATAGAAAGATTGAGGATAGTGATGAACTCGTTCCAATTAAAGAGGATACAACCTTTACATTGAAGTTTACTCTGGAAGAAGGAACTGTAGGAGAATATCGCATCCTCGTTGATGAAAAAGAGTATAAAAATGGAACTGTCGAGTATCCTAAAGAAGAATAAAATTCAATTACAAAGGGGCTGTACCCGGGTTTTAAATGAACCAACGGGACAGTCCTCTTGTTTTCATTTATAATGATAGTGATACATAATGAAAATAACTAAATTCATGTAGATAATTGCTTTTGAATAGGAGGTTTCGAATGCCTGAAGGAAAAATCATTAAAGCCTTAAGTGGATTTTACTATGTGCTCTCTGAGGGAAGCATTACACAATGTCGGGGCAGGGGAAATTTTCGCAAAAATAAAATTACGCCGCTGGTCGGTGATTATGTTGAATTTCAAGCGGAGAACAAAACGGATGGGTACATTCTAAAGGTCTTTGATCGAAAGAATGAACTGGTTCGCCCCCCGATAGCCAATGTTGACCAGGCCATCCTCGTTTTTTCTGCCAGCGAGCCGGATTTCAGTACAGCCTTATTGGACCGGTTTCTTGTGTTGGTGGAGAGCAAAGAAATTGAGCCGCTCATTTGCGTCACCAAGATGGACTTATTGTCAACCGAAGAATCAGATAAGATTGAACAATATGTGAGCGATTACCGCGCTTTTGGATATGAAGTACTGATGACTTCATCGAAAACAGAACATGGGATCGAGGAGTTGACTCCCTACTTAAAAGACAAAATTTCTGTTTTCGCCGGGCAATCCGGTGTTGGTAAATCATCATTACTAAATGCAATGAAGCCTGAACTTGAATTGAAGACGGCCATGATTTCCTCACATCTGGGACGTGGAAAACATACGACACGTCATGTCGAACTCATTGACATTGAAGATGGATTGGTCGCTGACACTCCTGGATTTAGTTCATTGGAATTTTCCGAGCTTGAAATAGAGGAACTGCCTAACTGCTTCCCGGAAATGGTCGAAGCATCCGAACAATGCAAATTCAGGGGATGTCTTCATATCAATGAACCGAAGTGTGCAGTGAAAGCGGCTGTCGAATCAGGGGAGCTTCCAGCTTATCGCTACGATCATTACTTAACATTCCATAAAGAAATCAAAGATAGAAAGCCGAGGTACTAAATATGAAAATCGCACCTTCCATTCTTTCTGCCAATTTTGCAGAACTGGGCAACGAAATCAAAGATGTGGAAAAAGGAGGAGCGGATTATATCCATGTTGACGTCATGGATGGTCACTTCGTCCCGAATATTACACTTGGTCCGATGATCGTAAGTGCCATCAGACCACTGACAACGTTACCACTTGACGTACATCTGATGATTGAAAATCCAAGTCAGTACGTTGATGCATTTGCTGATGCAGGAGCGGATTATATTACAGTCCATGTAGAAGCAGATCCTCATTTGCATAGAACGATTCAAATGATCAAAAATAAAGGCGTGAAAGCGGGAGTCGTCCTGAATCCCGGTACTCCTGCTGAAATGATCAAGCCTATTCTTCAAGATGTCGATATGGTCCTTTTGATGACCGTGAATCCAGGATTCGGTGGACAATCGTTCATTCCATCTGTTGTCCCGAAAATTAAACAAATCCGCGAGTGGGCGAATGAAGTTAACCCGTCTCTAGAGATAGAAGTGGATGGGGGAATCAACCCTAAAACAGCAGCCATTTGTGCTGAGGCGGGAGCAGACGTCTTTGTAGCAGGGTCAGCTATCTATAATAAGAGTGATCGCGGCGCCGCAATCGAAGAATTGAAGAAATCACTGGCTTAATGGATAACAGGCTGATCCTTGTAGGATCAGTCTATTTTTCTTAAATGGGAGTGTAAAATATGAATATTCATATCGTTGCCGGAGGGCCGGATAGATACATACCGAAATTAGACATCCACCATACTGAGAGTGTTCACTGGGTTGGGGTTGACCGGGGGGTATCGACTTTATTGGAACAAAAAATCAAACCCGATATTGCATTTGGAGACTTTGATTCAGTGAATGAAGTTGAGTGGAAACTCATTCAAGAAAATGTACTGGAAGTAAATCGATATAAACCTGAAAAGGACGAGACGGACCTGGAACTTGCCATGAACTGGGCCATCGATCAACAACCTGAAAAAATCAAAATCTTCGGTGCTACCGGGGGACGGCTTGATCATTTCATGGGCAACCTGCAATTATTAATGACCCCGCACCTCTTGGATACTGAAATTGAAGTGGAAATCATAGATGTGCAAAACCGATTATATGTTGCAAAATCCGGAGAGCATCTTATTGAAAGAAACAGTGAATTACAATATATTTCCTTCGTTCCCATTACTGAAAGTGTAGAAGGAATTACCCTCACAGGCTTCAAGTATCCTTTAAAAAATCGGAATATTTCAAGAGGCTCCACACTATGTATTAGTAATGAACTTATACAATCATCTGGTACTTTTTCCTTTTCAAATGGCATATTAATGGTGATAAGAAGCAGTGATTAAAGCTTCTTGAAACCATGCAGAAAAGAAGACGTACTTAACTGAATTTGCTTGAATAGACTAAACTGTTGTCAAGCGAAACATTACGTTCTTTAGATTGTGGGGAGGGACTTTAAATGCGCTTTTATACAATTAAATTACCGAAATTTTTAGGTGGACTTGTGAGGGCGATGTTGGGAACGTTTAAAAAAGAATAATGGGAATATTGGGGATGGCTAAGGAGCCATCTTCTTTTTTTATATTTAGAAATGGTCATATGTAGAACAATGAGGGTATTTTGAAGGGTTTAGTTAGAGTAAATGATGATTAATGCATCTAAGAGTGTATTTTGAAAGGGAGAACGCGTTAAAATTTAATGTCTTTAGAGATTAAATGGGCCGGAATCGCTGTTAATTGGGCCACCTTGACGGATAATTGGGCCGGATTCACCGTTTATTGGGCCACTTTTGCGGTTAATTGGGCCAAGATGTGAACATGGAAGATGTTCGGTTGATTTAGATCTTCTAAGAATTGAAGAACGTCTTGCAGGTTTCCTGGAGATGTTTGTCAGAGCAAGCCGCCTCCGCTTTTCTGCGATGTCCAGCTCCAGGGGCTTGAGGCTCGAGGTCATTTCTGAAAAATCACCAAAGGCAAAAAGCGCCTTTTGGGATTTTCCAGAATGCTTGTCGCCTCAGGGCGAGCCCCTTCCGCTTTTCTTGCTGTAAAGTATTTTTTCTTGAAAGGTTTTAATTGTAGTATTGCATTATAGAAAGTTGTGTGATAAATTATTAAAGTATCTTTATGATAATAAGCGAAATGTGGAACTGAAATTAACTTCAGCTTCTTGTTAGTGAGGAGGGAATATATTATGGCAAAACAATGCGTAGTAACAGGCCGTAAAGCAAGCTCAGGTAACGCTCGCTCTCACGCAATGAATGCGAACAAGCGTACTTGGGGTGCAAACCTGCAAAAAGTTCGAATTCTTGTAGACGGAAAGCCTAAGAAAGTATGGGTTTCTGCAAGAGCGTTGAAATCTGGTAAAGTAGAACGCGTATAATACTTAAAATGAGAAGGCGCCTAATCGGGCGCCTTTTTTCATTCAGTATCTATTCACAGCTTGCTGTGAGTCTTCTTTGAGCCTGATCACTTGGAAACTGAATGATTAATCTTTCAATTATAAGGAAAAAATAGAGGGTAAACCCAACAAATGAAGCTTGAGAGAATAGTTTAGCTTTCAAAAACAGCATACTTATAGTAAAATGTTTTTAGCCAAGCATGTAATTAAAGGGGGAAAACATTCCATGTCCATCGAATTAAAAACGCAGTACGGACAAATTGATATTACGAATGATGTCATTGCAATGATTGCTGGAGGTGCAGCGGTGGATTGCTACGGAATTGTTGGAATGGCTTCAAAAAACCAAATTAAAGACGGTTTCACAGATATCTTACGTAAAGAAAATTTCACTCGCGGAGTGATTGTTCGTCAAGATGAAGAGGAAGTACATATTGATATGTATATTATTGTGAGTTATGGTACGAAAATTTCTGAGATTGCCCATAATGTACAATCCAAAGTTAAATATACTCTTGATAAGACCGTCGGCTTGGCGGTAGATTCAGTAAATATTTTTGTGCAGGGGGTTCGTGTCACGAACCCGTAGTGAGGAGGAAGATTCGTGTCGATTACATCTTTGGAAGGAAAACGTTTTGCCCAGATGGTGATACAAGGTGCCACGCAATTATCTGCCAATGCGCAGCTGGTTGACGCGCTGAACGTTTTTCCTGTTCCTGATGGTGATACTGGAACAAATATGAATTTATCAATGACTTCTGGTGCGAAGGAAGTCCAAAACAATATTCAAGATCATATTGGAAATGTGGCTACTGCCCTTTCAAAAGGCTTGTTAATGGGGGCAAGAGGTAACTCAGGTGTTATCTTATCCCAATTGTTCAGAGGCTTTGGTAAAGCGATTGAAGGGAAAGAATCCTTATCAAGTGCAGAGTTTGCCAATGCACTTCAAACGGGTGTAGAGACGGCTTATAAAGCGGTTATGAAGCCTGTAGAAGGAACGATATTAACGGTTGCGAAAGATGCTGCAAGACAAGGGGTCGCTGCGGCAGAAACCGAAAGTGATTTCATAAAGGTCATGCAGGCAATCGTAGATGAAGCTCAGGCTTCATTAAATCGTACACCTGATTTACTTCCTGTATTAAAGGAAGTGGGAGTAGTCGATAGTGGTGGTCAGGGACTATTATGCGTATATGAAGGCTTCCTGGCTGAACTGAAGGGCGAAAAAGTTTCGAATCAGGCGTCATTGCCATCCATGAATGATCTTGTAAGCGCTGAGCACCATAAGTCGGCTCAAGATTTCATGAGTACCGAAGATATTGAATTTGGTTACTGTACAGAATTCATGGTTCGCTTTGAAGAAGGTAAACAATCATTTGTAGAAGAGGATTTTCGTCAGGATCTAAGCAAGTTCGGTGATTCTCTACTTGTGATTAGTGATGAAGAATTAGCGAAAGTACATATCCACTCCGAACAGCCAGGAGATGTATTGACATACGGGCACCAATACGGAAGTCTCATCAATATCAAAATTGAAAATATGAGACAGCAGCACAGCTCGATTGTTGGCGAGTCTAAGCCTGTCAAAACAGAAGCTCCAGCTCAGAAGAAGGAAGTAGACTTTGCGATTGTGACCGTATCTATGGGGGCAGGCATTGCTGAATTGTTTAAGAGTATTGGCGCGACCACTGTCATTGAAGGTGGACAGACGATGAATCCAAGTACGGAAGATATCGTGAAGGCCGTTAATGAAGTGAATGCCAAGAAAGTAATCATCATGCCGAATAACAAGAATATCATCATGGCTGCCGAGCAAGCGGCTGAAGTACTGGAAATGGAAGTAGCTGTCGTCCCGACAAAAACCGTTCCTCAAGGTATGGCGGCATTGCTTGCTTTTAACCCATCTGCATCTGTTGATGATAACAAGCAAGTGATGACTGAAGCGTCTAAGCAGGTGAAAACAGGCCAAATCACATTTGCTGTCAGAGACACTACTATAGATGGTGTTTCGATTTCTAAAGATGATTTCATGGGAATCAAAGAAGGTAAGATTGTCATTTCTGATTCTGACCGTCAAAAGTCTGCTCAAGGCTTATTGGAAAAAATGCTTGATGAAGATTCTGAAATCTTAACCATTCTTTATGGCGAAGGTGTAACTGATGAAGATGTTGAGTCATTAAGAGAGTTCGTTGAAGAGCATTATGAAGATGTAGAAGTGGAAGTTCATAATGGTAAACAACCACTTTACTCCTATATATTCTCAGTTGAATAAGGAATGAAGCGAGGGGGCAGCTCTAATATGGAGTTTGTCCCCTTCAACTATGTTAGAATAGAAGTATAGTTTGGATGCTTAATTAGGGGGAAAAGCGATGAAATACAAGAGTGTATTTGACATTATTGGTCCTGTTATGATCGGTCCATCCAGTTCTCACACAGCCGGTGCGGCACGAATCGGGAGAGTGGCAAGGAATTTGTTTCGACGCGAGCCGAAATGGGCGACGATTTCATTCTACGGCTCATTTGCGAAAACGTACAAAGGACATGGAACGGACGTTGCCATTGTAGGAGGTATCCTTGATTATGATACATATGATGAACGAATCATAGAATCGATCAAAGTAGCCAAGGAAAAAGGGATTAAAATCAAATTTCAAGAAGAAGATGCCATCACAGATCATCCGAATACAGCGAGGATCCGTATGGGGGACGATCAAGGCGAAATCGAGTTGGTCGGGATTTCCATTGGCGGGGGGAAAGTTGAAATCGTTGAACTTAACGGCTTCGAGCTTAAGCTTTCAGGACACCATCCTGCGATTCTTGTGGTGCATGATGACCGATTCGGAGCGATCGCCTCTGTCTCCAATGTCATTGCTAAACATCAATTGAACATCGGGCATATGGATGTATCCCGGAAAGAGAAAGGTCAAATGGCATTAATGACCATCGAAGTCGATCAACCGATTGATGAAGCTGTCATCAATGAATTGACTTCACTTCCGAATATAACACAAGTAACACGGATTTCAGATTAACCAATTACTAATATGATAGCGTTTACATGAAGGCTAGGAGGTTGTTGATATGTTTCGAAATGTAGCAGAGTTGGTTGAACTTGCTGAAAGTCAGAACAAGAAAATTTCTGATATCATGATCGAACAAGAAATTGAGTTTACGGGTAAAACATTTGAACAGGTATACAGTCAAATGGAGAAGAACCTTGAAGTAATGGAACAGGCAGTGGCGAGAGGGCTCGAAGGAGTCAAATCCCATTCCGGATTGACAGGAGGGGATGCCGTATTACTGCAGAAATATATTGATTCTGGCCGCTCACTGTGCGGGGACACAATATTGGATGCAGTCAGTAAGGCTGTTGCGACCAATGAGGTGAATGCAGCGATGGGAACGATTTGTGCAACGCCTACAGCAGGGTCTGCAGGTGTAGTACCTGGAACCTTGTTTGCTGTGAAAAATAAGCTGAATCCGACAAAAGATCAAATGATCCGCTTCTTATTTGCATCAGGTGCCTTTGGGTTTGTCGTGGCAAATAACGCGTCGATTTCAGGTGCAGCCGGCGGATGTCAGGCTGAGGTAGGGTCTGCAAGTGGAATGGCTGCCGCTGCCATCGTAGAAATGGCCGGTGGTACACCTGGTCAATCAGCTGAAGCCATGGCGATTACCTTGAAGAACATGCTAGGCCTCGTATGTGATCCCGTTGCAGGTCTTGTAGAAGTACCCTGCGTGAAACGTAACGCGATGGGAGCAGCCAATGCAATGGTTGCGGCGGATATGGCGCTAGCTGGCATAACGAGCCGGATTCCGTGTGACGAAGTGATTGATGCCATGTATAAAATTGGTCAAACAATGCCGGTGGCTCTTCGTGAGACGGCTCAAGGGGGACTGGCGGCTACGCCGACCGGAAGAGAGCTGGAAGCAAAAATCTTTGGGGTTTCCCTGAACAAACGTGAAGACGCGTAATGAAGAACCGACGATTCAGAATATAAAGGGGATTGGTGAAGAGACAGCCTTACAGCTGAATGCAATGGGGATTTATTCCGTTCTGGATCTGTTGGAATATTTACCATACCGCTACGAGGATTATCGGCTAAGGAACTTGGAAGAAGTTGCCCATGATGAACGTGTCACTGTTGAGGGGAAAGTTCATTCTGAACCCGCGTTGATGTTTTATGGCAGAAAGAAATCACGGTTGACCCTAAGAATTTTGGTTGGGAGAAATTTAGTTCAAGCTGTGTTTTTTAATCAGCCTTACCTGAAGAAAAAAATACATCTTCATGATACGGTGACGGTGACAGGCAAATGGGATAAAAACAGACAAATCATTACAGTTCAATATTTTCAATCCGGCCCTCATGACAAACAGGGGGATTTTGAACCTGTCTATTCGGTGAAGGGTTCTGTGAAAACCAATACACTCAGGAAATTCATCAAGAATGCTTTCGCTGAGTACGGGCATTTAATAACGGAGAATCTCCCTGACCATTTGATGGAGAAGTATAAGCTTGCAAGTCGGAAGGAAGCTTTATATCACCTCCACTTTCCTGATTCAACGGAAGATATGAAGCAGGCGAGAAGGCGATTTGTTTATGAGGAGTTCTTGTTGTTTCAGCTAAAGATGCAGGCATTGAGAAAGTTTGAAAGAGAACACTCTTCCGGCATGCAGCAACCGTACGATTTGGAAAAGGTCAAAGCATTCATCGAATCTTTGCCGTTTCCATTGACCGACGCCCAAAAGCGGGTAGTGAACGAGATATCAGCAGATATGAAATCTCCCTATCGCATGAATCGTCTTTTGCAAGGGGATGTCGGGTCCGGTAAAACGGTTGTGTCGGCCATTGCCCTATATTCCAGCGTGACAGCTGGAAATCAGGGAGCGTTAATGGTGCCAACTGAAATATTGGCAGAACAGCATGCGAATTCCCTCAGCGAACTCTTTGGGCCAATGGGGTTGTCCGTCGCTTTGTTAACAAGTTCGGTTAAAGGGAAGAATCGGCGTGTTTTACTGGAAAAATTGAAAGATGGTGAAATAGATATTCTTATCGGTACCCACGCACTCATTCAGGATGATGTCGAATTTAAACAACTGGGCCTCGTGGTCACCGATGAGCAACATCGTTTTGGCGTGAATCAAAGGCGCGTCCTCAGGGAAAAAGGGGAAAGTCCAGATGTATTATTTATGACGGCTACACCAATTCCGAGAACGCTCGCCATCACTGTATTCGGTGAGATGGATGTCAGCATCATCGATCAAATGCCAGCCGGCAGAAAGACGATTGAAACCTACTGGGCTAAAGCGGATATGTTGGATAGGGTACTCTCATTCATGGACAAGGAATTAGATCAGGGGCGTCAGGCTTATGTGATTTGTCCATTGATTGAAGAGTCCGACAAACTGGATGTGCAGAATGCCATAGACGTTTATAATCAATTGCTTCTCTACTTCGAAGGAAGATACAAAGTAGGGCTGATGCATGGAAGGCTGCATCCCGAAGATAAGGATGGAGTCATGAGGGATTTCAGTTCGAATCATCTTCAAGTACTTGTTTCCACTACGGTGGTAGAGGTGGGCGTGAATGTACCGAATGCGACATTCATGCTCATCTATGATGCGGAACGTTTCGGCTTGTCGCAGCTTCACCAACTGAGGGGACGGGTAGGAAGGGGAGAACACCAATCTTATTGTATCCTCCTTGCAGAACCGAAGAACGAAGTCGGGAAAGAGCGAATGAAAATCATGACAGAGACCAATGATGGATTTGTTCTTAGTGAGAAGGACCTTGAACTCAGGGGGCCCGGTGATTTCTTCGGAAGAAAGCAAAGTGGTATGCCTGAGTTTAAAGTGGCAGATATGGTCCATGACTACCGGGCGTTAGAAGTAGCGAGGGACGATGCAGCTAAGTTGATCCAGTCCGACCATTTCTGGCAAAGTCCGGAGTTTGAACCACTGAGGAATTATTTATCCGTTTCAGGTATATTAGAAGGGGAAAAGCTGGACTAGAACGGCAGATTGTGAGATTATTTCTTGCAATCTGCTTTTTTTGATTATATACTACTATTAGTACCTAGTACTAATACTGGACGGTGTTGATATTGAGGCTTTCAAAAAAAGAAAGACAGGAAAACCTGGCAGTTACGATTAATGAGAATCCTTTTATTACAGATGAGGAATTAGCGGGAAGATTTCGGGTGAGTGTCCAGACAATCCGTTTAGATCGCATGGAATTGTCGATACCTGAGCTTCGAGAACGAATCAAATTTGTAGCAGAGAAATCGTTTGAAGACGAAGTAAAGTCGTTGCCTATTGAAGAAATTATTGGAGAAATTATTGATATAGAATTAGATCAAAGTGCTATATCCATTTTTGATGTCAAGCGTGAACATGTTTTCGTCCGAAATGGAATTGCAAGGGGACATCATTTGTTCGCTCAAGCAAATTCCCTTGCAGTAGCCGTCATAAATGACGACTTGGCTTTAACAGCGAAGTCAACGATCCGTTTCACCCGGCCTGTCAAGGAAGGGGAGCGGGTTGTCGCGAAAGCGAAAGTGATACATATGAAAGATCAAAAAGACCGAACAACGGTAGAAGTTCAGAGTGTAGTCGGTGGTGAGCTCGTTTTTACAGGTGAATTTGAAATGTATCGCTCTAAAAACTCTGTAAAGGATTGAGAGTAGATGAAGTTAGCCGTTGATGCAATGGGCGGAGATCATGCCCCGAAGGAAATTGTTTTGGGTGTGAAGAAGGCACTGGATGAATTTGATGACATTGAAGTGCTTTTATACGGAGATGAAAAGAAGATTAAAGAGTATATCACTCCAGAAGATCGATTGACCATCATTCATACAGATGAAGTGATCGAGGGTACAGATGAGCCCGTCAGAGCTGTGAAACGTAAGAAGAATGCATCGATGGTATTGATGGCGCAAGCGGTTAAAGATGGAGAGGCGGATGCTTGTATCTCAGCCGGAAATACAGGTGCCCTGATGACGGCAGGATTGTTCATTGTCGGGAGGATTGAGGGAATCGAGAGACCTGCTCTTGCACCGACACTCCCTACATTGGATGGAAGCGGATTTCTAATGCTTGATCTAGGGGCAAATGTTGATGCCAAACCTGAGCACATATCGCAATATGCGGTCATGGGAAGCATTTACGCGGAGAAGGTGAGAGGAATCACCAATCCCCGTGTAGGCTTATTGAACATCGGTACCGAGGACAAAAAAGGAAATGAATTAACAAAGAAAACCTTTCAGTTGCTAAAGGACCTCCCTATCAATTTTGTGGGGAATGTTGAATCTAGAGACTTACTTGAAGGTCCTGCGGATGTAGTCGTGACGGACGGTTTCACGGGGAATATGGTGCTTAAGACGATAGAAGGAACGGCGCTCTCCGTCTTTTCTATGTTGAAAAAGACATTTACCGCCTCGACGAAAAATAAGATTGCTGCAGGACTAGTGAAGAATGATTTGAAGGAATTGAAGAATATGCTTGATTATACAGAATATGGTGGAGCGGGTTTGTTTGGCCTTAAAGCGCCAGTCATCAAAGCCCACGGTTCCTCTAATGAAGTGGCCTTATATAATGCCATGAGACAGGCGAGGGAAATGGTGAAGCATGATGTATGCAACACAATCAAAGATGCCATAAAGGGGAGTGAGGAATAATATGAGTAAAATCGCGTTTATCTTTCCAGGACAAGGTTCCCAGACGGTAGGGATGGGGAAAGAATTAGCTGGGAAATTCCCTGAAGTACAGAATTATTTCGATGCAGCAGATGAAAGGTTGGATACAAAGTTATCAACAATCATATTTGAAGGTCCCCAGGAAGAGCTTACACAGACAACAAACGCTCAACCTGCACTGTTGACGACGAGCATGGCGATATTGGAGCGATTAAAAGCAGAAGGAATCACGGCAGATTATACTGCTGGCCATAGCTTAGGGGAATACTCTGCCCTGGTAGCTGCAGGTGCCCTGCGTTTTGAAGATGCTGTGTACTCTGTTCGAAAAAGAGGCGAATACATGGAGGAAGCAGTGCCAAGCGGTGAAGGGACGATGGCAGCCGTACTCGGTATGGCAAGAGAGCCTCTTAAAGAGGTGACCGACTTTGTTACGGGAGAGGGCCATCCTGTAGGTCTGGCAAACTTGAATTGCCCAGGACAGATTGTCATCTCGGGAACTGTAAAGGGAGTTGAGCTTGCTTCAGAGAAAGCGAAAGAGGCTGGAGCGAAGCGGGTCATTCCTCTTCAGGTAAGCGGACCTTTTCATTCTGAATTGATGAAACCTGCTGCCAACCAGTTTGTTTCAATATTGGATTCAATCAACATCGAGGATGCGGCTGTACCTGTCATTGCAAATGTGACGGCAACCCCTGTGACGGATCGTGAAGAAATCAAGCGTCTATTAATTGAACAATTGTACTCACCTGTTCAATGGGAAGATTCTGTTGAGAAGCTTCTTGAATTAGGGGTGGATACGTTTATTGAAGTAGGACCTGGGAAAGTTCTTTCAGGTTTAGTGAAAAAAGTGAATCGAAGAGTGAAAACGTATGCTGTTCAAGATGAAGCATCCTTGGAGCAAACCATTCAAGCGTTGAAGGAGGAAGCTTAAATGAATTTAGAAGGTAAAGTGGCACTTGTAACAGGAGCGTCCCGAGGCATCGGTAGAGAGATTGCTCTTGAGCTTGCACGGGAAGGCTGTAATGTTGCTGTGAATTTTGCTGGTAGCGAAGCGAAAGCAAATGAAGTTGTGGATGAAATTAAAGGTTTAGGAAGACAAGCCATAGCCGTACAATGTAATGTGTCAGATAGTGAAGCGGTTCAGGCAATGGTGAAAGAAACGATCGGACAATTCGGTTCTCTTGATATCCTGGTGAACAACGCCGGCATCACGAAAGATAATCTGTTGATGAGAATGAAAGAAACGGAATGGGATGATGTCATTAACATCAACCTTAAAGGTGTTTTCCTTTGTACAAAAGCCGTTACACGCCAAATGATGAAACAACGAAGTGGTAGAATCATCAATATTTCTTCTATTGTCGGAGTGAGCGGTAATCCTGGTCAAGCAAACTATGTAGCTGCCAAGTCCGGTGTAATTGGTTTGACGAAAACAACAGCAAAAGAATTAGCACCACGCGGCATTACGGTAAATGCTATCGCTCCGGGTTTTATCTCTACGGATATGACGGATCAGCTACAGGAAGATGTGCGTAACGAAATGTTGAAGCAAATCCCTCTGAGCCGATTTGGGGATCCGAAAGATATCGCGAAAGTCGTAACATTTGTTGCATCTGACTCAGCTGCATATATGACGGGTCAAACCCTGCATATCGATGGCGGAATGGTCATGTAATGGCAGGGAAATAATAAATTATTGATCGTTTTCATGTATACTCTTTTCATTAGAGGTCAAAATGCTCTATAATACTTGAGGGGAGGTGACAAATATGGCAGAAGTATTAGATCGTGTAACAAAGATTATCGTTGATCGTCTGGGTGTAGATGAGTCTCAAGTAACTCTTGAAGCTTCTTTCAAAGAAGACCTAGGAGCCGACTCCCTTGATGTAGTTGAGCTGGTTATGGAACTTGAAGATGAATTCGACATGGAAATCTCTGACGATGATGCTGAAAAAATCGGCACAGTAGGTGATGCTGTGAACTACATACAAGCAAAAGCTTAATCGTTCTTTTGAATCTATGGACGGGCTTGTGCCCATCCTGCATTCAAAACCATTTAAAACTTGGTAGAGGTTTCATCTCTACCAAGTTTATTTGTGTTCTAACCATATATTGAAGAAATTTTTGCGTAATTGATTTTTTTAGAATAAACTTGATTAGTATACATTGAGAACATATTAGCAAGGTGGAGTGCCTTATGCGGAAGCAAAGCAGAAATGGATTATCTAAACATAAAAATGATTTGAAGTTCAAGACATTTCAGAACCAAATGGAAATTCAATTTAAAGATGAAAAACTCCTTAAACAAGCTTTTACTCATTCATCCTATGTGAATGAGCATCGTCGAAAGCCCTATGAAGACAACGAACGCTTAGAATTTCTTGGAGACGCCGTCCTTGAATTGACGGTATCCCAGTTTCTTTTCAAAAAGTATCCCATGATGAGCGAAGGCGAACTGACTAAATTAAGAGCAGCCATCGTTTGCGAGCCATCTTTGGTGAAGTTTTCGATCGAATTGAACTTCGGCGAACTCATCCTCCTTGGAAAAGGTGAAGAAATGACGGGTGGTAGGGAAAGACCGGCATTGCTTGCTGATGTCTTTGAAGCGTTTATCGGGGCGGTATATTTGGATCAAGGATTAGAGACGGTCATTTCAATCCTTGAAAAAGTTGTCTATCCAAAGATCAATGTCGGTGCTTTTTCTCATGTGATGGATTATAAGAGTCAGTTACAAGAGCTGGTCCAGAGGGGCAGTGCAGGAATGATTGAATACAGTATCCTGGAAGAAAGCGGTCCGGCACACAACCGTCAATTCATTTCCAGAGTCAGTTTAAATGACGAAGAATTAGGAATTGGAAAAGGCCGGTCAAAAAAAGAGGCTGAACAGCAAGCCGCACAGAAGGCTCTGGAAAAGTTAAAACAAAAGCTGGATGCTAAATAGGGGGAAAGAAGATGTTCCTCAAACAACTAGAAGTAATGGGGTTTAAATCTTTTGCAGAAAGAATATCCGTGGAGTTTGTCCCGGGTGTCACGGCAGTCGTTGGTCCAAACGGCAGTGGAAAAAGCAATATTATAGACGCAATCAGGTGGGTCCTTGGCGAACAATCGGCTAAAAGCCTGCGTGGGTCTAAAATGGAAGACGTCATATTTGCCGGCAGTGATTCGAGAAAGGCCCTCAATATAGCAGAAGTGACACTGGTTTTAGATAATGAGGACGGAGCACTTCCAATCGACTATAGTGAGGTAAGTGTCACTAGAAGAGTCTACCGGTCGGGAGATAGTGAATATTTACTGAATAAACAGCCTTGCAGGTTGAAGGATATCATTGAGCTGTTTATGGATTCAGGGTTAGGGAAAGAAGCATTCTCAATTATCAGTCAGGGGAAAGTGGAAGAAATCCTAAACAGTAAGCCTGAAGAAAGAAGAACTATCTTCGAAGAAGCGGCAGGAGTATTGAAATATAAATCCCGAAAGAAAAAGGCTGAAAATAAGTTATTTGAAACGCAGGAAAACCTTAATCGGGTGAATGACATTCTTTATGAATTAGAAGGTCAGGTAGAACCTTTGAAGATCCAAGCTTCCATGGCCCGGGATTATCTGGAGAAGAAAGAGGAGCTTGAGAAATTTGAAGTTGCTCTGACCGTCTATGATATTGAAGATTTACATAAGCAGTGGGAAAAGCTTAGTGAAGAATTTGAAAGACATGGAAAGGAAGAGCAGACTCTTTCCGCGTCGATTCATCAGAAAGAGGCAATTCTTACCCAAACCCGGGATAAAATTGCTGCTCTTGATGAGTCAATTTCAAGCCTTCAGGAAGTTCTCCTCTCCACGAGTGAGGAATTAGAGAAACTTGAAGGAAGAAAACAAGTATTGGTGGAACGGAAGAAAAATTCATCCACAAATGAATCTCAGTTGAAACAATCCATTGAGGAAGCAGAAATCCAAATTCAAAAGCTAGCTTCTGAAAAAGAAAAAGCAGAGCGGGACTTTGAGAGGATTGATGCTGACGTTTCGGAATTAAAAGAGAACCTTGTAACAAAACAGAATCAATTTAAGCACTATAACGAAAATATTGAGGATGTAATTGAATCTTTCAAGAGTGATTACATTGAAAAGCTCAATCAACAGGCGTCAGCAAAAAATGAAATTCAGTATTTAAAACAGCAGTTAGAGCAGCAGTCGAGCCGAAACGGCCGATTAGAAGCGGAAAATGAAAAGTATGTCACTCAGCGTGAAGAATTGCATGTTCGCCACAAGGAAGTGTCGAAAGAAGTTCAAGAACAAAAAGAACTAATGGATGAGCATATCTTTCTTTATCGTGAAGAACAGAAAAAGCTTGAATCGGTGAAAGCCAAATATGAAAAGCAAGAAAAAACGCTTTACCAGGCTTATCAATTCCTGCAACAAGCAAAGTCCCGAAAAGAAATGCTGGAAGAAATGGAAGAAGACTATTCCGGATTTTTTCAAGGGGTAAAGGAAGTCCTTAAGGAGCGATCTGGTAAGTTAGCAGGTATACAAGGAGCGGTTGCTGAACTCATAACCGTACCCAAAGTATATGAGACCGCTATGGAAACGGCTCTCGCAGCCTCGATGCAGCATATTGTAGTGGATACGGAAGAGGATGGCCGCAGGGCCATTGCCTTCTTGAAGAAGAATCAATATGGACGCGCCACATTCTTGCCGATGAATGTAATCAAGGGGAAATCGATAACCGATAGCCAAAAGAGTATGTTAAAAGGACATCCCTCATTTGTTGGAGTGGGGGCCGATCTTATAGAATTTGAAGATCGCTTTCATATGGTGATCTCGAACCTGGTCGGTAATGTTATCATCACTAAGGACTTAAAAGGGGCAAATGAAATCGCCAAGCTCATTCAGTATCGTTATCGACTGGTAACGTTGGATGGAGATGTTGTCAATCCAGGTGGATCGATGTCTGGTGGTACAGTGAAGCAAAAGAAAAATTCGCTTCTTTCCAGAAAGGGCGAGCTTGAAGAGGTAAAACAAAAGCTTGCAGGTATGGAACATCAAACGGAATTGCTTCAATCTCAGGTAAAATCACTTAAAGAAGAGAGTGGTTTCCGTGAGAAGAAGCTGGAAGAAATGAGAGTAAAAGGTGAGAATTTGCGCCTGAAGGAACAGGGATTGCTCTCACAACTGCGTGAAATCGAACTG
This sequence comes from Rossellomorea aquimaris, assembly GCF_020172085.1. Classification (GTDB taxonomy): domain Bacteria; phylum Bacillota; class Bacilli; order Bacillales; family Bacillaceae_B; genus Rossellomorea; species Rossellomorea aquimaris_E. The sequence continues at coordinate 1,727,684 of NZ_JAIVAT010000003.1, read as the reverse complement.
TCCCAGCAAAACCTTGACGAAAGGCTTTCATTATATGACTTGGAGAAAAAAGACTTTACCTCAATTAAAGAAAAACATGATTTCAGAACCAAGGAGTTAGAAGCATCACTCAAGGAGATAGGGAAAGAAGTTTCGAAACTTGATCAAAAAATCCATGAGTTGACGCTTCAGAAAAACAGTGAACGTACGTCCAAGGACGCTCTACTGAATGACATCAGTGATATTAAGGCAGAGCTTGCCGCTAGGAATGAACAGCTTGTTAACAGCCGTCTTCAATTGAAAAGGGTACACGATACAATCGTGGAAACAAGCAAGCGAAAAGCAAGTTTACAGGAAGATTTGGAGTGGCTCCAAACCGAAATGAAGGATAACTTCTCCGGCGAAGAACAGCTAGGTAAAAAAGCGGAAGAGTGCGCGGTCCAAAAGGAAGAAACATCGGGACTGATTGCTGTTCGACGGGATGAGCGCCTGACCTTACAGCATACGGTGGAAGACGAGGAGCTCGAGTTAAAAGAGTTAAAGCGACAGCATAAAGGGTTGGTCGGAGCTTTGAGAGATGAAGAAGTGAAAATCAATCGTCTTGATGTTGAACTGGAGAACCGTCTTGATCATCTAAGGGATGAGTATATGCTATCATTTGAAGCGGCGAAGGCAGATTACCCCCTTACGATAGAAGTCGATGAAGCAAGGAAGAAAGTAAAACTAGTGAAACTGGCACTGGAAGAACTCGGGACTGTCAATCTCGGAGCGATTGATGAATATGAACGTGTGAAGGAGAGATTCGAATTTCTGGTTGATCAGAAGAATGATCTTACTGAAGCGAAGGACACTCTCTATCTGGTCATTCATGAAATGGACACAGAAATGATCAAACGTTTTGATCAAACGTTCACGAGTATTCAAGAGGAGTTTGAAGGTGTATTTAAAGCATTGTTTGGTGGGGGCCGAGCTCAGTTAAAGCTGACAGATCCATCTGATCTCCTTCATACAGGTGTGGATATTGTTGCCCAGCCGCCTGGCAAAAAGCTGCAGAACCTCGGGCTTATGTCCGGTGGGGAGAGGGCTTTGACTGCCATTGCCCTTCTTTTCTCCATATTGAAGATACGGCCTGTACCATTCTGCATTCTGGATGAAGTGGAAGCGGCGCTGGATGAAGCGAATGTACAGAGATTCAGCCAATATTTAAAGAAATTCAGTGACGAGACACAATTCATCGTCATTACCCATCGTAAAGGGACGATGGAAGAAGCACACGTGCTGTACGGTGTAACGATGCAGGAATCCGGAGTGTCTAAATTAGTATCCGTCAGACTGCAAGAAACGAAGGAATTACTTGAAACTTAGGTTAGGGGTGCAGAAGATTGAGTTTTTTTAAGAAGCTGAAAGATAAGTTTACAGAATCAAGCGATAATGTAACAGAAAAATTCAAAGATGGTTTAAGTAAAACGAGAAATAACTTCACCTCAAAAGTGAACGATCTGGTTGCCAGGTATCGCAAAGTAGATGAAGAATTCTTTGAAGAGCTGGAAGAAATCCTGATTGGAGCGGATGTCGGCTTTGATACCGTCATGGAACTCATTGATGAACTGAAGCTTGAAGTGAAGCGAAGAAACATACAAGACACTGAAGAGGTTCAATCCGTCATCTCAGAAAAGCTCGTGGACATCTATCAGGGGGAACGGGATGAAGACAGCAGCCTGGATATCCAAAACGATCAGCTGACGGTTTTACTTTTTGTCGGTGTAAATGGAGTCGGCAAGACGACGACTATCGGAAAAATGGCTCATATGTTCAAGGAACAGGGAAAGAATGTTGTTCTTGCTGCGGGGGATACATTCCGTGCCGGGGCGATCGAACAGCTTGAAGTATGGGGTGAACGCGTAGGGGTCCCTGTCATTAAGCAGGCAGCAGGAAGTGATCCTGCAGCGGTTATGTTTGATGCTGTTCAATCTGCCAAAGCAAAAAAAGCAGACATTCTTATTTGCGATACGGCTGGAAGACTGCAGAATAAAGTCAACCTTATGAAAGAACTCGAAAAAGTGAAACGGGTGATTGAGCGTGAAATTCCAGGTGCACCACATGAAGTCCTTCTTGTCCTTGATGCCACCACTGGTCAAAATGCCATGGTTCAGGCGAAAACCTTTAAAGAAGCAACAAATGTTTCCGGGATTGTCCTGACCAAACTTGACGGTACTGCCAAAGGCGGTATCGTACTTGCAATCAGGAACGAACTTGAAATCCCAGTGAAATACGTTGGTCTTGGAGAGAAAATGGACGACCTTCAGCCGTTTGATGCTGAGAAATATGTATACGGCTTGTTCTCGAACCTGGTTGATAAAGAAGAAGAATAGAGACACAAAATAGAAGAGTAGCCTTGTGAGAGACTTGTGAGTAGGGATCTTAAGAAGGCACTCTTCTCTTTTTGATTTTATCAATAAAAAAACAGTGTGTATCCTTGACAAACGCCTGTAAAGACTGTATTCTTCATATGTAAAGGTTTTTCACTTAACAAGGAGGGAAATCCGTGCTGGAGAAAACAACCAGAATGAATTATCTCTACGATTTTTATCAGTCTTTGTTAACTCCCAAACAGAGAAGCTATATGTCCCTCTATTATCTCGATGATTTTTCTCTAGGGGAAATCGCCGAGGAGTATAATGTTAGCCGCCAGGCAGTTTACGATAACATTAAGCGGACAGAGGCTATGATAGAGGAGTACGAAGAAAAGCTTTTATTATTTAAAAAATTTCAAGAACGCAACGAGATTCTTGATGAACTAAGAAAAAAAATAGAAGAACCATCCATCGATTCTTCTCATTGTTTAAAACTCATTGATGATCTTGAAATATTGGATTAGGAGGCGGCATGAATGGCATTTGAAGGATTAGCCGACCGACTGCAAGGTACAATACAAAAAATCCGTGGAAAAGGGAAAATCTCAGAAGCGGATGTTAAAGAAATGATGCGTGAAGTTCGTCTTGCTCTTCTAGAAGCAGACGTTAATTTTAAAGTGGTGAAGCAATTCGTCAAGAAAGTAAGCGAACGGGCTGTCGGACAGGAAGTCATGAAGAGTCTTACGCCAGGACAGCAGGTTATAAAGGTTGTTCAAGAGGAACTTACAAACTTGATGGGTGGCGAACAAAGTCAGATTGCCGTTGCGAAACGTCCTCCTACCGTCATCATGATGGTCGGTTTACAGGGTGCCGGTAAAACGACGACCACTGGTAAGCTTGGGAACCTGCTTCGGAAGAAACACAATCGCAAACCCCTTTTAGTGGCTGCTGATATATATCGTCCAGCTGCTATCAAGCAGCTTGAAACCGTCGGGAAGCAATTGAGTCTTCCTGTATTTTCAATGGGCGATCAGGTAAGTCCGGTGGAAATTGCAAAAAAAGCCATCGAAAAGGCAAAAGAGGAACATCACGACTATGTTCTGATTGATACGGCAGGTCGACTTCACATTGATGAAAACCTGATGGGAGAGTTGAAGGAAATCAAAGAACTCTCAAATCCGGATGAAATCTTCCTCGTTGTTGATGCCATGACTGGTCAAGATGCAGTGAATGTCGCACAAAGCTTCAATGAAGCACTTGGTATTTCTGGTGTTGTCCTGACCAAACTAGATGGTGATACTCGAGGCGGAGCTGCATTATCAATCCGTTCAGTTACTGAAAAACCGATTAAATTTGTTGGTATGGGTGAAAAAATGGATGCGTTGGAAGCATTCCATCCTGAACGTATGGCTTCAAGGATCCTCGGTATGGGAGATGTACTCTCCCTCATTGAGAAGGCCCAAGCCAATGTGGATGAAGAAAAGGCAAAAGAACTGGAACAAAAAATGCGTACTATGTCCTTTACATTTGATGATTTCCTTGACCAATTAGGTCAGGTGAAGCAAATGGGCCCACTCGATGAATTGCTGAAAATGATGCCTGGCGCCAACAAAATGAAGGGTCTGGACAAGCTTAAAGTCGATGACAAACAGATCAGTCACGTAGAGGCGATCATCCAATCCATGACGGGTGATGAAAAAATTCACCCCGAAACCATTAATGCTTCCCGTCGCAAACGAATTGCCAAAGGAAGCGGTACGTCCATCCAAGAGGTGAACCGCCTTCTGAAACAATTCGAGGACATGAAGAAAATGATGAAACAGATGAGTGGCATGCAAGGAAAAGGTAAGAAAAAAGGGATGAAATTCCCATTTATGTAAGCAATTCGTTCAACTTTTCTAAAGAAAAATTGAACTGTTAAGAAAAAACACTTTACAAACAAAATACACATTTGATATTATACTAACTTGTGTGAAACTATTCGGAGGTGCTTTAATTATGGCAGTAAAAATCAGATTAAAACGTATGGGAGCAAAAAAATCTCCTTTCTATCGTATCGTAGTTGCAGATTCTCGTTCACCACGTGATGGACGTCAAATCGAAACAGTTGGAACGTACAACCCAGTTGCTAAACCAGCTGAAGTGAAAATCGATGAAGAGCTAGCTCTTAAATGGTTATCAAATGGAGCAAAACCATCTGACACAGTTCGTAACCTATTCTCAAAACAAGGCATTATGGAAAAATTCCACAATGCTAAAAACAGCAAGTAATCGATTAGATCGATGAAAGATCTTATTCTAACGATTGTGAAACCCTTAGTGGACCATCCTGAAGCTGTCCGCGTCGATTTGGATGAAGGGACGAACGGCTTAACGTATAAGTTATCCGTTCATCCCGAGGACATGGGAAAGGTTATTGGGAAGCAAGGGAGAGTAGCTAAATCGATTCGAACTGTGGTATACGCTGCAGCAGGATCTTCACAACAGAAGAAAATCTTCTTAGAGATCGTGGAGTGAGGAAGCTTTCATAAGCTCCTGACTCAGGGCTCTATGAATCAGGGGACTGACCCACAAAGGTTATACTATTTAACCTTACGATGTCAGTCCCCTTTTTCGTAGGGATTATCTACATCCAATGGTATGATATAGTCAGAGGGTTACAAAGCCGTCGTACTAGCCGCCACTCCCCTAAGAGCACCCTTTTAGACCTAAACTTCAGTGAGGGGTGAATAGAAGGAGGAGGAAGAACTTTTGAACGTGATACATACGATTACGATTAAACAGGTACTGACAGAAAAGAGCAAGAACCTGTTAATGAAACGATATGAAAATCAGAAGTTTCATCTGAAAAAGGAAAGAGACCAGCTTCAGTTCGAAATGAAAAAAATCGAGCGGGGCAAGAAATATCCTACCCACAAATTAAATCAGCATTTTGAAAAAGAATTGAATGAACGGGCTGAAAAGATCAAACTGTTGGATTTTCAAATGGAACAGCTTGATATCCTGCCGATTGGAAGTGAACTGAAGGAAAAGGAAGTTCAAGGTATGATGAACATTCAAGTTGGTGACAATTGGGATGAAGAAACCCTTTCGAGGACGATTGTGGTAGAAGACGGTATAGTAAAAGAAATTCGTTAAGGCAAGAGGTGAATGCGATGGAAAAGTGGTTTAATGTAGGTAAGATTGTGAATACACATGGCGTTAAGGGAGAAGTAAAGGTCGTATCGACTACAGATTTCCCTGAAGAACGTTATCAAAAAGGAAACACCCTATACCTGTTCCATACTAAAGGACAAAATCCCACAGAACTCATAATCAAATCTCACAGGAACCATAAGAGCTTTGATTTACTTACCTTTGAAGGATATGAAAATATCAACGAGGTTGAGAAGTTCAAAGAGGGAATCTTGAAGGTGCAGGAAGATCAATTGCAGGATCTCGAAGAAGGTGAATACTATTTCCATGAGATAGTTGGTTGTACGGTAAGGACGACCGCGGGGGAAGAGTTGGGTACCGTCAAAGAAATCCTGAGTCCAGGTGCGAACGATGTATGGGTCGTAAAAGGAGAGAGGGGAAAAGAGTATCTCATCCCTTACATTGAGGATATCGTGATCAGTGTCGACATTGAAGGTCAGCTCATTACCATTGAACCGATGGAAGGCCTATTATCATGATGAGAATTGATGTTCTATCTCTATTCCCTGGAATGTTCGAAGGCGTCTTTGGTGATTCAATCTTAAAAAAGGCTTACGAAAAAGAAGCTGTTACGTATAATGTGATTAACTTTCGCGACTACGCTGACAATAAACATCATCAGGTAGACGATTATCCATATGGTGGGGGAGCGGGAATGGTTTTGAAACCCCAGCCGATCTTTGATGCCGTCGATGCACTAAAGCATGAAGAGAATTCGAAACCAAGAGTCATCCTGATGTGTCCACAAGGGGAGCGCTATACCCAGCAAAAGGCTGAGGAGTTTGCCAAGGAAAAGCATCTCGTATTTATATGCGGTCATTATGAAGGCTATGATGAACGTATAAGGGAGCATGTCGTCACAGATGAAATTTCTATTGGCGACTATGTACTAACCGGTGGTGAGCTAGGGGCCATGGTGGTCATAGATAGCGTTGTCCGCCTTCTACCCGGGGTTCTTGGTAACGAGGATTCACCCGTACTGGATTCATTCTCTTCAGGTCTCCTCGAGCATCCTCACTACACCCGTCCTGCCGATTTCAGAGGGATGAAGGTCCCTCAGGAATTGATTTCAGGAAACCACAGGTTGATTGAGGAATGGAGAGAGAAAGAGAGCCTGAGAAGGACCTTCGAAAGAAGACCTGACCTATTGGAAAGTCATACACTTTCGGATAAACAAAAGGCATGGATTGAGGAATGGAGAAAGTCAAAATAGACGCTTGCATCCTAAATGCCTGTATGATATTATAATCTTTGTGGCTTGAGGAGTTAGCTTCTAAAGTCATGGATCCCGATGTTCCGCTGCAATCAATCGCTTTTGTAAGAGCATCTGTTGGAAGGAGTTGAAAAAGATGCACAAATTAATCGAAGATATTACGAAAGAACAACTTCGCTCTGATCTACCATCTTTCCGTCCTGGTGATACAGTACGTGTACACGTTAACATCGTTGAGGGTACTCGTGAACGTATTCAGGTATACGAAGGAGTAGTAATCAAACGCCGTGGTGGCGGTATCAGCGAAACATTTACTGTTCGTAAAATTTCTTACGGTGTAGGTGTTGAACGTACTTTCCCAGTACACACACCAAAAATCGCTAAATTAGAAGTAATTCGTCGCGGTAAAGTCCGTCGTGCGAAACTTTATTACCTACGTAACCTACGTGGTAAAGCGGCACGTATTAAAGAAATTCGATAAGAACGTAAGAAAAGGAGCTTGGAGACAAGCTCCTTTTCCTTTTATTAAAGCGTCTTATACGTAATGAAGCTTTAGAGTTTCGACTATTTGAGTGAAACCACCAATTTTTAATGAGAATTAGAAGAATTTCTAGTAGAATAGAAAAAGATAGAAAAGATTGAAATAATCATGGGTGGTGGAGATGTGGTTAAAGAGAAAAACGAGTGGTGGGAATGGATGAAAGCCCTGTTAATTGCAGTAGGATTAGCTGCCATAATCAGATTCTTTCTATTTGCACCCATCGTTGTCGATGGATTATCAATGATGCCTACTTTACATAATGGTGACCGAATGATTGTAAGTAAATTGGGAGAGCCGGAGCGATTCGATATCGTTGTCTTTCATGCGCCTGAACATAAGGATTATATCAAACGTGTCATCGGGTTGCCGGGAGATAAAGTGGAGTACAAGAATGATACATTATATATTAACGGAAAATCCTATTCTGAACCCTATTTAAAGGAGTACAAAGATCAATTGGACGGTGGCGTCTTAACAGAAGATTTCACTCTTAAAGACATTACCGGTGAAGAAACGGTTCCTGATGGGGAAATCTTTGTTATGGGAGACAATCGTCGATTCAGCAAGGATAGTCGTCATATCGGGACAGTTTCAACTGATGAAGTCATCGGGGATACGAAAGTGATCTATTGGCCTGTTAAAGATTTTGGTTTGGTGAAATAATAGAAAAAAAGTTGTTTGGAGGTGGTCATATGACAATACAATGGTTTCCAGGGCATATGGCTAAAGCTCGTAGACAAGTAACCGAGAAATTGAAACTTGTTGACATTGTGATTGAATTGGTAGATGCAAGAATTCCGTTATCATCGAGAAATCCGATGATTGAAGAAATCATTGGTCAAAAGCCCCGTCTTGTTTTGTTAAATAAAGCGGACATGGCAGACACAAGCAGGACGAATGAATGGATTACCTATTTCAAAGAACAGGGTATCACGGCCATTGCTGTAAATGCGCAGGCTGGAAAAGGGCTTCAAGTCATCGTGCAAGCCGCTAAGGAAATATTAAAAGAAAAATTCGACCGCATGAAGTCGAGAGGAATGAGACCACGTGCCATCAGGGCGATGATTGTGGGAATCCCAAATGTAGGTAAATCCACATTGATCAACAGACTGGCAAAGAAAAATATCGCTAAAACAGGCAACACTCCTGGTGTGACGAAAGCCCAGCAATGGATCAAAGTAGGAAAAGAGCTCGAATTACTTGATACACCCGGGATACTCTGGCCGAAGTTTGAAGATCCAAAGGTAGGGTATAAACTTGCTTTAACGGGAGCGATCAAGGATACCATCCTGAATTTGCAGGATATTGCGGTATATGGCTTACGCTTTCTTGCGGAACACTATCCTGAGCGATTAGAAGAGCGCTACGGTCTCGATGGAATACCAGAAGAAGTCGTGGATAGCTTTAATCAAATCGGAACTAAGAGAGGCTGTCTGATGGCTGGTGGAGAAGTGAATTATGACAAAACATCGGAGATCATTGTAAGAGATATCCGGAATGTTCAACTAGGACCAATGACCTTTGATTTCATTGATGAAGCAGAAATGGATAGTGAATAACCGAAGAGGCTGAATAAAGGGACGGGATCTCTTTTACACAGCCTCTTTATTATTTGCGGGGATAACCGATATATACGAGGAGGAACGAGAGTGACGAAAGTACATAAATCGATCAAAGAGATCAAGCAAATGATTGGAACATTGACTGACTCTGACCCGATAATGGAAGAATTAAAACAAGATGAACGAAAAGGTGTTCAGAAGCTTTTACAGCAGTTTGAACGTGAACGGATAAAGAAAGTAAAGGAGAAAGAAGAATTCAAGATTCTCACTCGATACGAAACGGAGGTGCGCCATCAAGGTTTCAAGAATATCGCGGGTATAGACGAGGTGGGAAGGGGACCACTTGCTGGACCCGTCGTCACGGCAGCAGTTATTCTGCCACCAGACTTCTATTTGGCAGGGTTGAATGATAGTAAGAAGCTTTCAGAATCGAAAAGAGAAGAGTATTTTAACTATATCCAAGAACACGCTATATCGATCGGAGTAGGGATGGTTCATGCGATGGAAATTGATGATATCAATATTTATCAAGCGACGAAAAAAGCGATGAATGATGCAATCGTAAATTTGTCGGTTAAACCTGATTATTTATTAATCGATGCGATGAAACTTGAAACACCATATCCTAGTAAATCAATCATTAAAGGGGATTCGAAAAGCATATCCATAGCCGCGGCTTCGATTGTCGCAAAGGTTACCAGAGACAGGATGATGAAAGAGTATGCTGAAAGATATCCTGGCTATGCTTTCGAGAAAAACGCAGGGTATGGAACAAAAGACCACTTAATGGGATTGAAACGATTAGGTGTTACCCCTCTTCATAGAAAAAGCTTTGCACCGGTGAAAGATTTTCTTCAGAATGAGAATAAAGAAAGAGTAGCTAAATAGGAAAAGAAAGATTCGATAGGATAAAATTGTGGAACGGGGGAAAGGGAGATGGCCCACATTCATGGTACCGGAGGCAATCAGCCATTGTCCTCTGCTTTTGGGAAACCATTCTCATTTCAAAATGGAAAGATTCTATATGTAAAGGTACATAAACTAATGGGTGATGACGTAGCAGATGTTTCAGCAAATGGTCGCAGGTTCATGGCCAGGCTCGAAACCCCTATAAAGCCTGGGGAACGTCACTGGGTGGAAGTGAAGCAAACGGAGGATGGAGTGAGTCTTCAATTGATCCGGACCCCAAATGGAGAAGGTGATGGTGAGGGAATAGCTTTTAAATTGTTACAGCACCTTTCCATCACGAGTAAAGAAAAAGAAATGTCTTCGTTCATTATGGAGCTTGTGAAGAATAAAATTCCCATCCATAAAGACATGCTTGTATTTGCCGAAAAGTATTTAAAAGGCGATGAGGCATCCATGAACGTAAAAGTACTTGTGGAAATGGCAAGAAAAAACTTACCTTTTACAGACAGGACATTCTTATCTATGAAATCCGGTGAAAAAGGTGATTTTATTTCCATGCTGGACACACTCAAGATAAAGTTGAGTGAGACAGGGAGAGATTCACGCACTCTGCAGATGCTTCAGAAAATGCAGGAACCCATCATGGAGAATGTTTCTGAAAACCTTGTCATCAAGGCTTTGGCACGGTTAGCGGACAACTCCCGAACCTTTTCAACCCGACTGGGCCACTTTGACCTATTGAAGTCCTTGGGATTCTTTTCTTCTGAAATGGTTATGCACCAATGGAAGGAAGGATTGACAAGGATGGTCTTGGAAAGCTACTCTTCTCTCGTGGAAGGGAACAGGGTCCATCATTATGGAAAGCTGCCAAATCATTCTGAAGAAAGCCTTCTGAATGAACTGAATCAATACTTAATGGTAAGTGATAAGGGCGCACAATCTTTAAAAACCGCTGCGTCCGTGGTGGAAAAATGGGTGAATGTCCTGACAGGCACCCATAACACCACCGTTGGAGACAAGAATGAGGCTTCCCTATCGGCGGCAAAACAGTTGTACGGTTTAAGTGGGAGGGAAAAGCAGGTGGAAATGAATTTCACCAAACTTAAACAGATGTGGGGGAAGAGTGTTCCTGCTTCAAATCAGGAAAAAATATTTCAAATTCTTCTTCACGAAACTGTAGAGGAATTCACTCAGCAAATCCGTGGGGATGAAATGGCCAAAGTGTTAAAAAAAGTGATCGGGCAATTCGGGATTAACTTTGAAGCGCAGTTTCATAAAGGACTTGAAATCCAGGGACAAACATTAAAAGAGCATCTTATAGGATTGAGTCAGCACCACACATCTTCAGACATTCGTCAATTAGCCGATGACATTGTTCTGAAAATGAATCATCAAGTTCTTCAGTCACAGGATCATACCCCTTTTCTTACAATTGTGCAGCAATTTCCCCTGTATCTGTTTGGAAGGAGCACGGATATTACCATTCAGTGGACAGGAAAAGAAACAGATAAAGGTGTCATAGATGAAGACTACTGCCGTGTCCTATTCTACTTGAACCTGGAAAGATTAAATGAGACATTGATCGATATGCAGGTCCAGAATCGGGTGATTTCCTTGACTGTTTGGAATGAACACCCCGCCATGGAAGCTTTGTCACAATCATACGTCCCCAATTTGAGAAACGGTCTGGAGATGCTCGAGTATCAACTCTCGAATATAAAGTTTAAAGTTCCGGATACTCATTCAGAGCTTTCAAATAAGATTCTCGGTGACCAATCTAATCGAACCTATTCCGGAGTTGATGTTAAGGTATGAAGAACCAGCAAAAGCGGAAAGAAGCGATGGCATTAGGGTATAATCCACATAGTGAAGCGGCTCCTAAAGTACTTGCGAAGGGGAAGGGGATCATTGCTGAGAACATCCTTTCACGTGCAAAGGAGAATGGGGTGCCGATCCAAGAAGATAAGAGTCTTTTGTCCCTCCTAGGAAACTTGGATATTGGTGAATCCATCCCGGAAGAATTATATGGTGCAGTAGCAGAAGTCTTTGCTTTTATCTACCGTTTGGACAGGGATATATCCAAGAAGGAATGATTGAAGCGGTTTCCCGTATGAAGTTAATGAAATAGATTTAGAGGGGAATATATTTTTTGAATATAATATTTCTATTGGAGATACCCTAATAAACATAGCGTGTTAAGAAAGAATTCTATCAACTTATGTTCAGAATTTTTAAACTAATATAATATTTTTAGCATAATGGTAGACAGATATACTGTCATTCTATACAATGAAAGCGCAGTCTATTTTTTGAAGAGTTTGATAGGAGGATGGAAAATGAATATCCATGAATATCAAGGTAAAGAAATCCTCAGAAATTACGGGGTGTCCGTACCAAATGGTAAAGTGGCTTTTACAGCTGAAGAAGCAGTAGAAGCGGCGAAGACGTTAAATTCTAGCGTATATGTAGTAAAAGCTCAAATCCACGCAGGTGGCCGGGGTAAAGCTGGAGGCGTTAAGATTGCTAAGAGCCTGGACGAAGTGCGTACATATGCAGAAGAGCTAATCGGTAAAACATTAGTTACTCATCAAACAGGGCCTGAAGGTAAGGAAGTAAAGCGCTTACTTATCGAAGAAGGCTGTGATATCAAGAAAGAATATTACGTAGGTCTTGTACTTGACCGCGCAACTTCTCAAGTGGTTCTGATGGCTTCTGAAGAAGGCGGAACTGAAATCGAAGAAGTAGCAGAAAAAACACCGGAAAAAATCTTTAAAGAGTATATCGATCCGGTTGTAGGATTAACAGGATTCCAAGCGAGACGTATCGCTTTCAATATCAATATTCCGCAGAAACTTGTTGGGAAAGCAGCTAAATTCATGATGGGTCTTTACAATGTCTACATCCAAAAAGATGCTTCGATCGTTGAAATCAACCCGTTAGTTGTAACAGGTGATGGGGACGTTATGGCTTTGGATGCGAAGTTTAACTTCGATTCGAATGCATTATACCGTCAAAAAGATGTCATTGAATTACGCGACCTTGAAGAAGAGGATGCGAAAGAAATCGAAGCTTCTAAATATGACCTGAGCTATATCTCTCTTGATGGAAATATCGGCTGCATGGTAAATGGTGCTGGTCTTGCCATGGCTACGATGGACATCGTGAAGCATTATGGTGGAGATCCCGCTAACTTCCTTGATGTTGGGGGCGGTGCCACAGCTGAGAAGGTAACAGAAGCGTTCAAGATCATTCTTTCTGATGAAAACGTTAAAGGTATTTTCGTCAATATCTTCGGCGGAATCATGAAATGTGATGTTATTGCAACTGGTGTTGTGGAAGCGGCTAAGCAAATCGGTCTTCAAGTACCTCTTGTAGTTCGTCTTGAGGGTACGAACGTTGATTTAGGAAAAGAAATCTTGAATCAATCTGGATTGAATATTATTGCAGCTGAATCTATGGCAGACGGCGCACAAAAAATCGTTGAGCAAGTAGGCTAAGAAAGGCGGGGGACAAATGAGCGTATTTATTAATAAAGATACCAAGGTTGTTGTACAAGGGATTACAGGATCAACAGCTCTTTTCCATACGAAGCAAATGCTTGAATACGGTACACAAATCGTGGCTGGTGTTACACCTGGAAAAGGCGGAACTGAGGTTGAAGGCGTACCTGTTTTCAATACAGTCGAAGAAGCAAAGAAAGCAACAGGTGTAAATGCTTCTGTCATTTATGTTCCAGCTCCATTTGCAGCAGATGCAATCATGGAAGCGGTAGATGCCGAGCTTGATTTAGCTATCTGTATCACAGAGCATATCCCTGTATTAGACATGGTGAAGGTTAAGCGTTATATGGAAGGAAAGAAAACGCGCCTTGTTGGGCCGAACTGTCCTGGAGTCATCACTCCTGACGAGTGTAAAATCGGGATTATGCCTGGCTACATCCATACAAAAGGTCATGTTGGGGTTGTTTCCCGCTCTGGTACGCTGACGTATGAAGCAGTTCACCAACTTTCACAAGCTGGTATCGGACAGTCTACAGCAGTCGGTATCGGTGGAGACCCTGTGAATGGAACAGACTTTATTGATGTATTGAAGGCTTTCAATGAAGACGAAGATACGTATGCAGTGATCATGATTGGTGAAATCGGAGGTACGGCTGAAGAAGAAGCAGCTGAGTGGATTAAAGCCAATATGACGAAACCTGTAGTAGGATTCATTGGTGGACGGACGGCACCTCCAGGTAAGCGTATGGGACATGCCGGTGCGATTATTTCAGGTGGTAAAGGAACCGCTGATGAGAAAATCCGCGTGATGAATGAATGTGGTATTCAAGTTGCGCCGACTCCTTCAGATATGGGCGAAACATTGATCAAGGTTCTGAAAGAAGAGGGAATCCTCGATAAATGTAAAACTCATTAATCTTGTATTGAGACTGATAGCTTAGCTATCAGTCTCAGTTTTATCTAGATTTAATAATGAAATAAAGGAGGCTGTAAATGAAAGGGAATCGTCACATGCTCTTCCATATTCACCATTGCCGTGGTATAGGGATAAAAGGAACCAAACGGCTGGTGGAAACATATCAAGATCTTCACGCTGTCTTTGAACTTTCTTCATCAAAGCTTCAACAGTTAACCGCTTTAAGTTCTACGAATATAGAACTCTTCTATAAAGATCTTCATTCCTTTCCTTCCGATCGGTATAAGAAACTCTATGAGGAAAATGATATAGAGTGGATTACCTTATACGATGATGATTACCCTAAGTTATTAAAAAACGTATATGACCCTCCCTTTTTGCTTTTCTTAAAAGGAAACAGGAAACTCCTTCAAGCTTCGACGAAATTGGCTGTGATTGGTTCAAGAAACGCCACCTCTTATACAGAGAAAGTCCTCCATAGGTTGATTCCACAGCTGATTGAACGGGGAGTCGTAATTGTAAGCGGGCTTGCCAGAGGGGCAGATACGATTGCTCATAAAGAAGCGATTAAGTCAGGTGGGAATACGATAGGTGTGTTAGGTGGAGGGTTCCAGCATATTTACCCTAAACAAAATGTCGATTTGGCCCATCATATGATGCATCATCAACTTCTCCTTTCGGAATATCCACCCTATATGAAGCCTGAAAAATGGCATTTTCCGTTCCGAAATCGAATTATCAGCGGTCTTAGTGATGCAGTTCTTGTCACTGAAGCCAGGAAAAAAAGTGGAACCTTCATCACGGCTGACTATGCATTGAACGAAGGACGGGAAGTGTTATGCATTCCCGGGTCCATACATGATCCATTAGCTGAAGGAACAAACTCTCTCATTCAAGAGGGAGCCAAAATGGTCTTAACAATAGAAGATATTTTTTCAGAACTGCGTGTATAAACTAGAAAATAGGACAAAAATCTCTTAATAAAACAGATTTTCACCCATATATATCCGAATAAATATAAGTTATTTATACAAAATGGTTGCAATTATGGTAAAACTGTTATACATTTTGCAACAGGTATCAAAAACTGTATTTATGAGAAATAAATAGGTAAGAGCAGTACTTCTCTACACTGAAATTAATTTCATACCTATGTGAATGTGAGTGTAAACGTTTCCGTTTGTACGAGTTGAATCAACATTCCAAGGTACTATACACAGTGATTATTTTCCTCTTTAAGGAGGCTTATTGGATGGCAGATTATTTAGTAATAGTGGAATCGCCGGCAAAGGCGAAAACAATTGAACGTTATTTAGGGAAAAAGTATAAGGTGAGGGCCTCAATGGGGCACGTCATTGACCTGCCTAAGAGTCAAATGGGCGTCGATGTTGAAAATGAATTCGAACCGAAGTATATCACGATACGGGGTAAGGGACCTGTATTGAAAGAACTGAAAACCGCTGCAAAAAAAGTGAAAAAGATCTTTCTCGCGGCCGACCCCGACAGAGAAGGGGAAGCGATCGCATGGCACCTTGCACACAGCCTGGATATGGATACTGATTCTGCGTGTCGAGTCGTTTTTAACGAAATCACGAAGGATGCGATCAAAGAATCGTTTAAACATCCACGGGCAATCAATATGGATTTGGTGGATGCGCAACAAGCAAGAAGGGTTTTAGATCGATTAGTCGGCTATAACATCAGCCCCTTACTATGGAAGAAAGTGAAAAAGGGTCTCAGTGCCGGCCGTGTGCAATCCGTTGCCGTCAGGTTAATCATTGACAGAGAAAATGAAATCAAAAACTTTACTCCTGAAGAGTACTGGTCAATAGAAGCGGAATTTACAAAAGATAAAGAGACGTTTCAAGCATCCTTTTATGGGATTGACGGTAAAAAGATGGAATTGAAAACGGAAGAGGACGTAAAAGATGTGCTCGGAAAAGTTAAGGGTAAATCCTTCGAGGTGAACAAAGTCACAAAGAAGGAAAGAAAGAGAAATCCTGCGCCTCCGTTTACGACGTCCTCCTTACAACAGGAAGCAGCCCGGAAATTGAATTTCCGTGCAAAGAAAACGATGATGCTTGCTCAGCAATTATACGAAGGGATTGAAATGGGAAAACAAGGAACCGTTGGATTTATCACATATATGAGAACGGACTCCACCCGTATTTCTGAAGTAGCCCAAAAAGAAGCAAACGAATACATCGTGAATAAATATGGTCAGGATTTCATCAAGCAATCTGAGCGTAAAGAGAAAAAACAACAAAAAGCCCAGGATGCCCATGAAGCTGTTCGTCCCACGAGTACCTTAAGGGATCCATCATCTGTGAAAGAGTTTCTTTCAAGGGATCAATATCGTCTGTACAAATTGATTTGGGAACGATTCGTGGCAAGTGAGATGGCACCTGCTATCATGGACACCATGAGTGTAGATCTTGTGAACAACTCGGTCATGTTCAGGGCTACGGGTTCCAAAGTGAAATTCCCAGGCTTTATGAAGGTATACGTTGAAGGATCTGACGACCAAAAAGAAGAAAAGGATAATTTCCTTCCAGCGCTAGCAGAAAACGATAAGGTGAAAAGTGAAAACATTGATCCGAATCAGCATTTCACGCAGCCTCCACCAAGGTATACTGAAGCACGATTGGTTAAAACCTTAGAAGAACTCGGTATCGGCAGACCTTCCACTTATGCTCCTACTCTGGATACGATCCAACGAAGAGGATATGTAACGCTTGATAATAAGCGTTTTGTCCCAACGGAGCTCGGGGAAATCGTTTTAGAGCTGATAAGAGAATTTTTCCCGGACATCATTGACGTAGAGTTCACAGCAAATATGGAACGGAGTCTTGATGATATTGAAGACGGAAATGTAAAGTGGAAAAAAATCATCGATCGTTTTTATCAAGATTTTGAAAAACACCTGGAAAGAGCCGAGAATGAGATGGAGAAAATTGAAATCCGGGATGAACCCGCAGGGGAAGATTGTGAAGAATGTGGACATCCAATGGTCATTAAGATGGGGCGATACGGTAAATTCATGGCCTGCAGTAATTTCCCGGATTGCCGGAATACAAAACCGATCGTCAAAGAAATCGGTGTGAAATGTCCTAAATGTGAAAAAGGAAACATCATTGAACGAAAAAGTAAGAAGAAACGAATTTTCTACGGCTGTGATCAGTATCCCGAATGTGATTTCTTATCATGGGATAAACCAATCGAACGGAAATGTCCGAAATGTGCTGAACTCCTCGTAGAGAAAAAGCTTAAAAAAGGAAATCAAATTCAATGTACGAATTGTGATTATAAAGAAGAACCTCAGAAATAGTGGTGTACTGAATATATAAGGGTTCCGGTACACCTTATATCCTGCTGGAGGTATGAACCATAATCCCAACAGCTGATCAATCAACGAATATTGTAAACAAAAGCAATAAAAAGATTGATTGTTGAACAATGAACTTATACAATGTAACGAGGGACTGTCCCAACAGGTGATTTCTCTATTACCTATTGGGTCAGCCCTTTTGTGTTTTCCTTTAATTTTGTAAAAACTATACAGTTTTTCAATATATATATCTTTTTTTCACATTGTCCCTTGAGGTACAATGCTGACAGGTTATAACGTTCGGACTGTAGGAGGTCAAATCATGACAGTAAATGTTATTGGAGCAGGGTTAGCAGGTAGTGAAGCCGCTTGGCAGATTGCAAAGAGGGGAATCAAAGTCAATCTCTTTGAAATGAGACCCATTACGAAGACCCCTGCCCACCATACAGATAAATTTGCAGAGCTTGTGTGCAGTAACTCCCTTAGAGCCAATACTCTTACGAATGCAGTAGGGGTATTAAAGGAAGAAATGAGATGTTTGGATTCGGTCATCATGGCTGCAGCTGATGCTTGTTCCGTCCCGGCTGGAGGAGCACTGGCCGTCGATCGCCATGAATTTGCTGCGCTGGTTACAGATAAAGTGAAAAACCACCCGAACGTAACGGTGTTCAATGAAGAAGTCACCGAATTGCCTGAAGGGACTACTATTGTAGCTACCGGTCCTTTGACTAGTGAGAAACTTTCAAGGCAAATTAAACAGCTGACAGGGGAAGAGCACTTATACTTTTATGATGCAGCTGCACCGATCATTGAGAAAGACTCCATAGATATGGACAAAGTGTATTTGAAATCCCGTTATGATAAAGGGGAAGCAGCATACTTAAATTGCCCGATGACCGAAAGTGAGTTCAATCGCTTCTATGAGGCCTTGATTTCTGCAGAGACGGTTCCATTGAAAGAATTCGAGAAAGAAATTTTCTTCGAAGGCTGTATGCCGATTGAGGTCATGGCTTCACGCGGAAAGAAAACGATGTTGTTCGGACCATTAAAGCCAGTGGGATTGGAAGATCCTAAAACAGGAAAACGTCCGTATGCTGTAGTACAATTAAGACAAGATGATGCAGCAGGTACGCTTTATAATATTGTCGGGTTCCAAACTCATTTAAAGTGGGGACCGCAGAAAGATGTTTTACGTTTAATTCCTGGTCTTGAAAATGCTGATATTGTACGTTACGGGGTCATGCACAGAAATACCTTCATCAATTCACCTAATGTCTTAAAGGATACGTATCAGCTGAAAAATCATGAGAACCTGTTCTTTGCAGGTCAGATGACAGGAGTGGAAGGGTATGTGGAATCTGCTGCGAGCGGATTAATCGCAGGTATCAATGCTGCAAAACTCGCAATGGATCAAGAACCCTTGGTGTTTCCATATGATACGGCAATTGGAAGTATGGCCAGATATATAACGACGGCGAATAAAAATAATTTTCAGCCTATGAATGCCAATTTTGGCCTTTTCCCTGATTTGCCCAAAAAGGTCAAAAGTAAAAAAGAGCGTAATGAACAACACGCAAACCGGGCTTTAGAAACAATTCAGAACTTTGTGAAAAAAGTGTAAAATTCATTGCAAGGGCTGTTCGGTTGTGTTACTATTTAGTAGCCCTTGTGAGGTGTTAAACATGGAGAATCAATTAAATGAACAACTACAATCCTTTACTGAATATTTACAAATAGAAAAGCATTATTCTGTTCATACATTTGAACAATATCGTCATGATATTGAAGAGTTCTACGTATTTATGAAAGAACAAGGTTTAAGTTCATTAAAAGATGTCGAGTATTCTGATGCGAGACTTTTTTTAACTAAGCTGCATGATCAAGGTTTAAAGAGGTCTTCCATTTCAAGGAAGGTTTCCAGTATTAGAAGCTTATACCGTTATTTGAACCGGGAAAAGCAGCTGCTCGATAACCCTTTTTCATTTGTCAATCTCCCAAAAAAAGAACAGAGACTACCTAGCTTTTTTTATGAGGAGGAAATACAGGCACTGCTGGATGCCTGTGCCGGGGAATCCCCCATGGAAGTACGTAATCGGGCGATCTTCGAACTTCTTTATGCAACGGGTATCCGAGTAAGTGAGTGCACGAATATACAGCTTGGTGACGTTGACATGGGATTATCTACTGTCCTGGTTAAAGGGAAAGGAAACAAAGAAAGGTATGTCCCATTTGGAAGCTACGCACACGATGCACTAGAACAATACATAACACAGTCCCGGCCAAAGTTGATAAAGGATAATCCCCATAATCAGTTGCTGGTCAATCATCGTGGTGGAGCATTAACCCAAAGGGGTGTACGTTTGATCTTAAATAAGATTATCGAGAAAGCATCTTTGACGGGGAAGATACACCCCCATATGCTGCGGCACACTTTTGCAACCCATTTATTGAATAATGGTGCCGATTTAAGGACGGTTCAGGAACTTCTCGGACACGCTCAGCTATCATCAACTCAGCTATATACCCATGTGTCCAAGGATCAGTTGAGAAAAACGTATTTAGCACATCACCCACGTGCTTAGAAGAGTTGGAGGTCAGGATATGGAACAATTCCACGCAACCACTATTTTCGCCGTGCAGCATAAAGGCAAATGTGCGATGTCAGGCGACGGACAGGTTACATTCGGAAACTCCGTTGTCATGAAGCATACGGCAAGGAAAGTACGGAAATTATTCAATGGGAAAGTATTGGCTGGTTTTGCGGGTTCAGTTGCCGATGCATTCACTTTATCAGAAATGTTTGAGGGAAGGCTTCAGGAGTTCAACGGAAATCTTCAGAGAGCAGCAGTCGAGCTTGCAAAAGAGTGGCGAAGTGATAAGGTACTGAGAAAGCTTGAAGCGATGTTGATCGTCATGGATGAAAATCATCTTCTTTTAATTTCCGGAACGGGTGAAGTGATTGAGCCGGATGATGGGATTCTGGCCATCGGTTCTGGTGGGAATTACGCATTATCTGCTGGCAGGGCATTGAAACTTTATGCCGGTGATCATTTATCTGCTAAGGAAATCGCTCAATCATCCCTTCAAATTGCTGCAGATATTTGTGTATATACGAATAACCAAATTATCGTCGAAGAGCTTTAATCGCGGATCTTCAGATTTGAAATGATATCCTCTCACACTATAAGGAGTAAGGAGTGTGCCACTTTATGAAGAGTACTGTCCACTTAACCCCAAGGCAAATTGTAGAAAGACTGGATCAATATATTGTAGGGCAGAAAGATGCAAAGAGAGCCGTTGCTGTTGCCCTTAGGAATCGCTATAGACGAAGCCTTTTGTCTGACGTATTGAAGGATGAAGTGATTCCAAAGAACATCTTGATGATGGGTCCCACAGGTGTCGGTAAAACAGAGATTGCCAGAAGGATTGCCAAACTGGTCCGTGCCCCATTTGTGAAGGTGGAGGCAACCAAGTTTACGGAAGTAGGCTATGTTGGACGCGATGTTGAATCGATGGTCAGGGATTTGGTCGAGACTTCGGTTCGTCTGGTTAAAGAGGAGAAGATGGTCGGGGTTCGCGAAAGGGCTGCGGAAAATGCCAACCGTCGCTTAGTAGAACTTGTCGTTCCATCAAAGAAAAAGTCCTCATCTTATAAGAATCCGTTTGAAATGATATTCGGTGGTAACGGGAATCAAGAGACATCAGAAGAAGATGATGAGAAACAGGAAGAAATTTCACTACAAGAGCAAAGAAGAAGAATCGAAAAGAAACTTGATGACGGTGAATTGGAAGAAGAATTCATCACGATTGAAGTGGAGGAGCAACAAGCATCCATGTTTGATATGCTCCAAGGTTCAGGTATGGAACAAATGGGGATGAACATGCAGGATGCCCTAAGTAGTTTCATGCCAAAGAAGAAGAAAAAGCGTAAATTAAAAGTGAAGGAAGCAAGGGTCGTACTGACAAATGAGGAAGCCCAAAAGCTCATTGACATGGATGAAGTGACCCAGGAGGCGATCGTCCGTGCTGAACAGTCCGGTATCATTTTCATAGATGAAATTGACAAAATTGCGAGTAAGAGCTCCGGTCAATCTTCAGCGGATGTATCCAGGGAAGGGGTTCAGCGTGATATCCTCCCTGTAGTGGAAGGGTCTACCATTGTCACGAAATATGGTTCGGTGAAGACAGATCATGTCCTTTTTATAGCGGCAGGCGCCTTTCACATGAGTAAACCTTCGGATCTTATTCCTGAATTACAAGGACGTTTTCCGATCCGAGTGGAACTTCAGAAGCTCTCTACGGAGGACTTCGTTCGAATTCTAGTTGAACCGGACAATGCGATCATTAAACAATATATCGCTTTAATGGAAACAGAAGGTATACAAATTGAATTTTCTGACGATGCTATTCGTAGACTAGCTGAAATTGCTTATGATGTTAATCAAAATACTGATAATATCGGAGCGAGAAGACTTCATACCATTATGGAAAAACTCCTTGAAGATCTGTCCTTTGAAGCACCGGACATCACCATGGATAAGGTGAAAATCACACCTCAGTATGTTGATGATAAATTAGGTGCCATTTCTAAAGATAAAGATCTAAGCCAGTTTATTCTATAAGTTTTTCCTTACCCACAATTGGGTAAAGGTAGATGGATAAATGATAATAGTAAATAAAATAATAGATACACTTAAGTTGTAGTAGGAGGAAATGTAATGAATTTATTAGGTAAAACAAGAACCATCAATGCCATGTTGCAAAAAGCAGCCGGTAAACCGGTGAATTTCAAAGAAATGTCTGAAACACTAAGTAAGGTGATTGAAGCGAATGTATTCGTTGTCAGCCGCCGTGGTAAACTGTTGGGTTATGCCATCAATCAGCAGATCGAAAATGAGCGTATGAAACAAATGCTGGCAGACCGCCAATTTCCTGAGGAGTACACTCAAAACCTATTCAATGTTCAGGAAACCTCTCCTAACCTTGATGTAAATAGTGAATATACTGCTTTCCCAGTAGAAAATAGAGAATTCTTCAAGAATGGTTTAACGACAATCGTTCCAATCATTGGTGGGGGAGAAAGATTGGGAACGCTGATCCTTGCCCGCCTGGAAGCAAGTTTCGAAGATGATGATTTGATCCTTGGTGAATATGGTGCAACCGTGGTAGGTATGGAGATCCTTCGTGAAAAAGCCGAGGAGATCGAAGTCGAAGCGAGAAGCAAGGCAGTTGTACAAATGGCGATCAGCTCATTGTCTTACAGTGAACTTGAAGCGATTGAACATATCTTTGAAGAATTAAATGGAAACGAAGGACTACTCGTAGCTTCTAAAATTGCCGACAGAGTCGGTATTACACGATCAGTTATCGTTAATGCCCTTCGTAAACTTGAGAGTGCAGGTGTCATTGAATCGCGTTCTCTAGGGATGAAAGGAACGTACATCAAAGTATTAAACAATAAATTCTTAGTTGAATTGGATAAATTGCGTACAAACTAAATAATCCAAAAGCTGTTTCCCTACTGGGAAGCAGCTTTTTTTTGTGAACAGAGGGATCTAATCAGTGAAAACCTGGCTAGGAAACAACATATAAGGGATGAATGAAGCGAAAAGTCAGACTGTTTAGGGAAAATAAGTCGAATGAACTACTGGCAATCGGTCTTTGGGTATTGTCATCTAATGTATGGGTAGTACAATAAAATTACAACAATGTTACGACCAATTTCGACATCAGGACACTGATATAGACAAATCACAAGCATAAGCATGCACTTTAAACCAGGAGAGGTTTTCTTGTGTATTCCGTGGATGATCTTCTATTATTTGAAAGATTCAATTTAAAGGTTTATGTAACGTTCCTGTAACATAATTGGTAAAAAATATATTTATGTGTAAAAAACAACCATGGGAATATAAGGATGAAAAGTGGATTAAAAGTCACGAAATTGATGAATATCGGCCTCTTTCAGGAAAATTTACCGAATATTCATAGACACTAATCTTGCTAAACATTACAATAAATACTGTTGTATGTTAAATTTGTCAAAAATAGTTGAAACATGTCAAAAAAACGGATAGAGGTGCCTAAAGTGAAACTATTTTCCAATACGTTCACTACTCTTGAAAACGGGCTGAATTACGCTGCGTTAAATCAGAAAGTCATTTCTCAAAATATTGCAAATGTCGATACACCGAATTATAAAGCGAAAAAAGTAGAGTTCAAGAAGGTCTTTGATCAGTCTCTCCAGCAACTGGATGCTAAGCGAACGGATCAACGCCACTTTACCTTTCATTCAGACAGTCAACATCCTGCTGTGAAGACGAAATCCACTTACCAGTATAATCACAACGGTAACGGAGTGGACCTCGATCAGGAAATGTCAGAAATGGCTACTAACCAAATTTACTTTAATGCCCTGTCAGATAGGATAAATGGTAAATTTAATAGTCTGCAATCCGTCATAAGAGGAGGTAAATGATCATGACTTTGTTTACAGGTATGAATACAACCGCTTCCGCTCTTACTGCCCAGCGTTTACGAATGGATGTTATTTCTTCCAATATGGCCAACGTGGATACAACGAGGGGGAAAATGGTGAATGGGGAGTGGCAGCCCTACCAGAGGAAATCAGTAGTGATGGCACCGCAGGAAAATCAGTTTTCATCTTTTTTAAATCAGGCCATGAATACGAGAGACAATCACTCTGTCGGTAATGGCGTGAAGGTATCAAGGATTGAAGAAGATGAACAAACTCCATTTAAGATGGTCTATGACCCTGAGCATCCCGATGCAAATGATGAAGGGTATGTCAGGCTGCCGAATGTCGATCCATTGAGGGAAATGGTAGATCTTATCTCAGCGACACGGTCATATGAAGCCAATGTAACCGTCTTTAATGCAAATAAAGCGATGTTAATGAAGTCACTGGAAATTGGTAAATAGAGAGAGGTTTTAATTCTATGGCAATTCAACAAATTAATTCGATAACACCTGGGATTATAAGTCCGTCCTTTGCAAAAAAAATTAATTCCCCTTCTGAGGGAGCAGGTAATTTCAGTCAACTATTAAAGAATTCTATCGATGAAGTTAATAAGATGCAGGTGCAATCGGATCAATTAACAGAAAAGCTTGTCAGGGGTGAAAATGTCGATCTACATCAAATGATGATTGCTTCCCAGAAGGCGAGTATCACCCTGCAAACAACGATGGAAGTACGTAATAAAGTAGTGGAAGCCTACCAAGAGATTATGAGAATGCCAATGTAGTAGACTCATGCAGTCGAGTACCGGAGGATTGTAATGAATGAATCGTTTAAGAAATATACAGATCAGATAAAGTCTTTTTGGACAAGTAGAACCAAGAAACAAAAAATGAGTATGGGAGCCATCTTCCTGATAACCGTCATTCTTATCGGTACGTTAAGTTATTTTACAACAAGGACGAGTCTGGAACCTTTGTATAGTAATTTATCCCCTTCAGAAACGGGAACTATCAAAGAAAATCTGGATGGCAGGGGAATCCCCTCGGAAATTACAGATAGTGGATCGACGATCATGGTCCCTAAGGAACAAGTGGATACCTTAAAGGTTGAACTGGCAGCAGAGGGAATTCCAAACTCAGGAAGCATTGACTACACCTTTTTTAGTCAGAATGCCGGATTTGGTATGACGGATAATGAGTTTAATGTAATGAAACTGGATGCCATGCAGACCGAATTAGCAAATCTAATAAAGGGGATAAACGGAATCCAGGATGCAAAGGTCATGATCAATCTTCCTGAAAAGGAGATTTTCTTAAGTGATGATGTTCAAAATGCATCAGCTTCCATTGTGTTGGATACTAAACCAGGATTCACATTAGATCCAAAGCAGATTAAATCGCTTTATCACCTTGTTTCAAAGAGTGTGCCGGACCTTCCTACTGAGAATATCGTCATCATGAATCAATATTTTGAGTATTTTGATTTAGATTCTCAAAATAATTCTATGGGAAGCGGGAATTTTGCCCAACAAATGAATGTAAAGAAAGAAGTCGAGCGCGATATTCAACGTCAGGTTCAGAATATGCTTGGCACGTTGATCGGCTTCAACAAGGTAGTGGTTTCAGTCACTACAGATATTGATTTTACTCAGGAAAACCGTGAAGAGGTTCTGGTGACGCCAGTCGATGAAGAAAATATGGAAGGAATTGCGGTCAGCGCTCAGCGAATTACAGAAACATTTTCAGGTGAAGGAGCGAGCCCTGGTGGGACAGCTGGAGCAGGGGACACGAATGAACCGACCAACAGCGGAGTAACGTACGGATCCAGTTCAGAATCGAATGGTGATTATGAACGTATGGAAGAAACGATCAACAATGAAGTCAATCGGATTAAAAAAGAAATCGTTGAAAGCCCATATAAAATAAGGGATCTTGGGATCCAGGTCATGGTAGAACCACCTAACCCTGAAGAAGAAACGTCGTTGCCGCAAGGTCGGGTCGATGATATCCGTCAAGTATTGTCTACTATCGTTCGTACCTCGATTGACAAAGAAGAAAATCCTGAACTGACAGACGAGGCCATTGAAGATAAGGTGGTCGTCTCGGTTCAACCTTTCAATGGGAAAATGGACGTCTCTACAAAAGAGAAACCTTTCCTCCCATGGTGGACGTACGTAATTGGTGGTATTCTCCTTGTTGTGATTCTTTTATTGGTATTTTTCTTAATGCGTTCACGAAAGAAAGATCTTGAAGAAGAGCTGGAATATGAAGAACCAAGAGAACCAGTCCAAATCCCTGACATCGAACCAAAAGAAGAAACAGAAGGCTCGATTCGCAGGAAGCAGCTGGAGAGAATGGCTAAAGATAAACCAGAAGAATTCGCTAAACTGTTACGCACCTGGTTAGCAGAGGATTAGGAGGAATGAACATGGTAAGAAGAGAGAAAGGTTTAACAGGGAAACAAAAGGCAGCCATCCTCCTGATCTCTCTTGGTCCTGATGTATCGGCATCGGTGTACAAGCATTTGTCGGAAGAAGAAATCGAAAAGCTTACATTAGAGATATCCGGAGTGAAAAAGGTAGAGACGGAGGCTAAGGAAGATATATTAGAAGAATTTCACAATATAGCCATTGCTCAGGATTACATCTCACAAGGTGGTATAGGCTATGCCAAAACCGTTTTGGAAAAGGCGTTGGGGACAGAACAGGCTTCAGCCATAATCAATCGTTTGACCTCCTCTTTACAGGTCAAGCCATTTGACTTTGCGAGGAGAGCGGATGCTGCTCAAATCCTTAATTTCATTCAAAATGAACATCCACAGACGATCGCATTGATACTATCTTATTTGGACCCGCAACAGGCTGGTCAAATTCTTTCAGAGCTTCCGCAGGAAGTACAAGCAGATATTGCAAGGCGAATCGCTGTAATGGATGGTACCTCACCGGAAGTGATCAGTGAAGTGGAAGCCATCTTGGAACGGAAGCTATCAGCCACTGTCACGCAGGATTATACTCAGACAGGTGGAGTTGAAGCGGTAGTGGAAGTGCTAAACGGTGTGGATCGTTCAACAGAGAAAACGATCCTAGATGCTTTGGAAATTCAAGATCCTGAATTAGCCGAAGAAATCAAGAAGAGGATGTTTGTCTTTGAAGATATCGTCACACTTGACGGTCGTTCCATTCAACGTGTCATCCGAGATTGTGACAATGAAGACCTGCTTCTGTCTCTTAAAGTGTCAAGCGATGAAGTGAAAGAAGTGGTATTCAGGAATATGTCAAATCGGATGGTTGAAACCCTTAAAGAAGAAATGGAGTTCATGGGACCGGTGCGATTACGGGATGTTGAAGAAGCGCAGTCACGTATAGTAGCAGTCATTAGAAGATTAGAGGATTCCGGTGAAATCATCATTGCCCGTGGTGGAGGAGACGATATTATTGTCTAGGATCATAAAGTCTACCTTAGCTCAAACCGTCGAAGAGAACAAAAAAGTCATTTCTCTTAAAAAGTTAACCCCGACTAATGAGGTATCCCAAAAGGAAGATATCCTAATGGGTCAGACTTCCTTAAGAAGGGATCAAATCATAGAACAAGCGACCAATGAAGCTGAACGAATCATTCAATTGGCGAAGGAGAAGGCTCGTCAAGAAGAAGACCGTTTGATGTATGAAAAGGAAAATTGGTTATCGGAACGAGAGCAGCTCGTGCAGGAGGCGTACAATGCCGGTTTCCTTCAGGGAGAAGAAGAAGGAAAGAGGAAAGGCTATCAGGATTTTCAGTTGAAACTGCAAGAAGCAAATGACATTGCTGATTGGAACAGGGAACAGTTTGAAGGTCATATTCAGCGAGCAGAAGAAGTCATCCTCAATCTTGGGATCGCATGTGCAGAGAAAATTATCAATCAAAAGCTGGAAGCAGAACCTGAAGCATTCCTATCCATAGTGAAAAGGGGGTTGAAGGAAGTGAGGGATTTGCCCCACATCCAGATACATGTCCATCCTTCCAGACATCATATGCTTGCCGTAAATAAATCCGAACTTGAAATGATGTTCCCGACTGACATTCAGTGCTTCATTTATGCAAATGACGATCTCGGACATGAGGAATGTTACATTGAAACGAATCAAGGGCGAGTCATTGTCAGTGTTGATTCACAACTAAGAGAATTAAAACTGAAGCTTCATCATCTCCTGGAAGGTGATGTGGAATGAAAGCGGTAGATCTTATCTCCCATATCCCTCATATCCCCACCTTCAAGAAATTCGGGAAAGTGAAACGGGTTGTCGGATTGATGATTGAGTCACAAGGACCGGAAAGCTCTGTCGGTGAAGTCTGCCATATCCATATTTTCTCCCGTGGGAAGCAAAAGGTGATCATGGCAGAAGTCGTGGGCTTTAATGATGATTTAGTCATCCTGATGCCTTATACGAATATGCAGGATATCTCACCGGGGAGCCTTGTTGAAGCAACATCAAAGCCTTTAGAGATCAAAATAGGATCTTCTTTGATTGGGAAAGTGATTGACCCCTTGGGGCACCCCCTTGATGGCAGTCAATTGCCTTCAGGATTAAGCACCGCCTATACGGAACAGGACCCACCCAATCCATTATCCAGGCCTCCGATCGATGAGAAAATGGAGGTTGGTGTAAAAGCCATCGACAGCATGTTGACGGTAGGTAAGGGACAGAGGGTAGGGATTTTTGCCGGTAGCGGAGTCGGGAAGAGTACATTATTAGGCATGATTGCCAGAAATACGAAAGCGGATATAAATGTCATTGCTCTAGTAGGAGAGCGTGGCAGGGAAGTAAGGGAGTTCATCGAAAGAGATTTGGGCGTAGAAGGGTTGAAAAGGACGATTGTAGTGGCAGCCACATCCGACCAACCTGCTCTCATGAGAATAAAAGGGGCCTTTACGGCAACGGCGATTGCTGAATATTTCCGGGATAAGGGCATGAACGTTATGCTGATGATGGATTCAGCTACAAGGGTGGCCATGGCTCAGAGGGAGATTGGATTGGCTGTTGGCGAACCGCCTACAACCAAAGGATATACGCCTTCAGTATTCGCCATTTTACCAAAGCTACTGGAGAGAACAGGGACCAATCTCCAAGGAAGTATTACGGCATTTTATACCGTTCTCGTAGATGGTGATGATCTGAATGAACCTATCTCTGACACAGTGAGAGGTATTCTTGACGGTCATATCGTCCTTGACCGTCAAATCTCCAACCGGGGACAATACCCTGCCATCAATATTCTTAAAAGTGTCAGCCGGTTGATGAATCACCTGGCAACTCATGAGCATTTACAAGCTGCAACTAGGATCAGAGAATTATTGAGTACGTATATGAGCTCTGAAGACCTGATTCAAATCGGGGCATACAAGAAAGGTACATCCCCTGAAGTGGATGAAGCCATCCAATTTTACCCTGGGATCATTTCCTTCCTGAAACAGGGAGTATACGAAAAGGTTTCTCTTCCTGCTAGTGTCGAGGAGCTAATAGAGCTATCGGAAAGAGGTGGATGATTCGAATGAGTTATCAGTATAAATTCCAGCGAATATTGACGCTGAAAGAAAAAGAAAAGGATGAAGTCCAAGAAATGTATAGGGGCTCTATCGAAAAATTTGAAACCGTCGCCGAAAAGCTTTATGAGTTCCTGAAGAAGAAAGAAACGCTTGAACAAAAGCAGCAGACTCAATTACAGCATGGCTTATCCGTGCAGAATATTCGACATCACCAGCAGTTCATCGCCAATCTTGAAAAAACCATTTCTTACTATCAGGATTTGGTGATACAAGCGAGGAACCGTATGAATTGGTATGAAGAAAAGCTTGTAGATATGAATGTCGAAGTGAAAAAATACGAAAAAATGAAAGAAAAAGATTTTCGTCGTTTCCTTCGGGACATTCAGTTGATGGAAAATAAACAATTAGACGAAGTGTCAGTCGTTCAATATATGAAACGGAGAGCAAGGTGATTTCATGGCAAAAGTAATCGAAGAGGAAAAGAAAGATTCATCCAATCGCTTTCAAAGATTTATTTTTATCATCGTCATTCCTCTCTTGTTTGCAATAACCTTCGCTTTGGTCATCATGACGTTCGCAGGGATAAACATATTTGAGAAAGCACAATCGATAAGTTCGGACATCCCTTTCTTGTCCAAGGTCATCCCTTCAAATGAAACCGAGGACCGAAAGCAATTACAAGAGAGGATTATTTCATTAAATGCTTCTATTGAAGATCAAGAAGCAAAGACTGCACAGCTTCAAAGTGAGATTGAGAAGAGAGACAGTGAAAATGAACAACTTCAGGCAACCATCCAGCAGCAGAAAGCAGAACTGGAAGAATTAAGGCAGATTGGTGAAGATAATAAGCGTGCCTTTAAGGAAGTTGTCAGTACCTTTGAAGCGATGTCTGCTAAGAGCGCAGCTCCTGTTCTCATGAACATGGATGATGAAGAAGCAATGAAGATCCTATCAAACATCAAACCGGATACACTGGCTGATATTTTGGAAAAAATGCCTCCCGAGGATGCCGCAAGATACACGGGTCTTCTTTCCACAGAGGAATGACGGAATGTTTTATTAAAAGGAGGTGAATGAATGGAAATCGGAATCGGGATTCAAAGCGTAAACTCTATTTCAAAAGGGAACAAAGGAGCTGCCTTGACGAAAAAGGAGATGGTAGGCTTTTCCCAACACCTTCTGGGCTCCGTCTCGAATCAAGTCAGTGGGAATGAAGTGAAAAAAGAAGGATCACTGTCATTTCTCACCGGTCTTGAAGCTTTACTTGGAACACATGAGCTAGAGGGTCTCGCCCTTACACAAAAGCAACTGGATGAACTTTCAAAAGTGAAAGAAGTAGATATCAGTCAAATCGCGGATATTCTCGGAGTTAGCACAGAGGCAATCACTACGCTTTTTTCTGAATTAAGTTCCGTCCTGTTTGGTACCATGCACGAGGCTGCTACAGGTAGCGGCGAAGATGCATATGAAAACCTTCTGGGCACATTGCAACTCTTACAATCCGTCTTTTCACAAAATGTAAAAGGATCTAAGCCTCTAGTCCAGCATGCTCTTGAAGTGTTGAATAACGAAGGGCAAATAGAAAAGGTCATTAAGTTAGCCAAAGTATTGGAACTATTCACTCAAAAGCGGGACTTGCATGTTACCGATGCAGCAAAAGCAACAGAGATGAAAGCAATGGTGAAGAATCTTCAAACTGGGGTGGAAGCTTCGATTACAAAGCTGGGTCATCCTGTGGGGGATTGGTCACGCATTTTAAGAGAATCATATACAAGGAACTTACCAGAAGAAACTCATGGTAAGGATCCTGCAATAGATGTTCCGAATGCTGATAAGAAAAGTATTTCCTCCATACCGGGAACCAATCTTCATTTTGTATTGCCTAGGACGGAAACCAATTCAATCCATTTGACATCGGGTGGACGATCTGTCCAATATGATCAATTTGTGAAAGAGTTCCAGAATATCCTGGGTAAATCGAGTCTAATATCACAGCCCAACATGAGTAAGATGTTAATCAAGCTTTACCCTGAACATTTGGGTTCCCTCAGGATTGAATTACTACAGCATAATGGAGTGATGACAGCGAAGATATTAGCGTCTTCCACTTCAGCGAAAGAAATGCTGGATTCTCAAATTCACGGGTTAAAACATGCGTTCACTGCTCAGAATCTAAATGTGGAGAAGATTGAAATCTCCCATGCACTTTCAGATACAGAGCGACAGTTCAAAGAACAATCACAACAACAGTCTCAGCATCAAAAACAGCAACAATCCGACCAAACAGGAAAGACAAAGGAAGAGGAAAATCAATCCTTTAAAGATTATCTCGTAAATACCGAAATATAGGTGATGACATGACGAAAATAGATCCGAGTTTACTTTATTCCACAGTGCAGACAAAACGGCAGTCAGGAGGGGATATTTTAGGAAAGGATGATTTCCTGAAGATCCTGATGACCCAATTGCAAAATCAAGATCCATTGAATCCGATGCAGGATAAAGACTTCATCGCTCAAATGGCTACATTTTCTTCCTTGGAGCAAATGACGAATCTCACTCAGACGATGGAAAAGTTCGTTGATAATCAAAGTCAGACCCAATTGATTTCTTACAATCAATTTGTAGGTAAGCAGGTTACTTGGCATAAGATCGTAGAAACGGATTCTAATGAAACACCAGAAATACAAGAAGGACAAGGACTTGTGAAAGGTGTTCGCTTTAAAGGGGATTCTGTTGAATTCATCATGGAAGACGGTACGATATTAACTCCGGGAAATATTTCTCAAGTGAATTCTGAAGGAAGCCAGGATTCTTCCCTGGTGAGTGCATCCATGTTAATAGGAAAGAAAGTCACTTGGAATGGAGAAGAAGGAGAACGGAGCGGAGTGGTACAGTCTGTTTCAAAGAAAGATTCACAAATATGGTTTCAAACAGCAGAAGGGGAGAAAATCTCCAGTGATGCTTTAATAAAAATTGAATCATAGGGAGTGGTTGCATGGAAAAGACATTCTTTCACCGTTCACCGCAACCAATATCGGCTCACTACCATAATAAAGCAACTAAGCCATCTGTCCACGGTTCTTCATCGTTTGCAACTCAATTGGATAAAGCGATCCAAGATGTGGCTCCAATGCACGTCAGTAAACATGCAAAAATTCGAATGGAGCAAAGGGGCATTTCCATTTCCAAGGAAACATGGGCGGAAATCGGTGAAAAAGTGAAGGAAGCAAAAGGGAAAGGTGTACAGGATTCGCTCGTCATATTGAAAGATGCCGCATTGATCGTAAGTGCGAAGAATCAAACAGTGATTACGGCGCTGGATCGCAAAGAAGCCCATTCTCAAATTTTTACCAATATTAATGGAACGATATTAATTGATTCATAGGCCGGACCTGAAAAAGGAAGCCTACCGCTGTGGAATGACTGAAGCAGCACATACGAAAGGGGACAACATTCATGCTACGTTCAATGTATTCAGGTATAAGTGGAATGAAAAATTTTCAAACGAAATTAGATGTCATCGGGAATAATATCGCCAATGTGAATACGTATGGATACAAAAAAGGCCGCGTGACGTTTCAAGATCTCATGAACCAAACCGTTTCAGGGGCCAGCAGGGCAACTGCTAACCGTGGTGGTCAGAATGCAAAGCAAGTGGGTCTTGGATCCTCCCTATCTTCTATTGATACAATTCAGACCCAGGGAAGCCTCCAGACTACGGGACGTTCATTGGATGTCGCCATTTCAGGGGATGGATATTTCGTTGTAAGACAAGGGAATAACGAAATGTTCACCCGTGCAGGGAACTTTTATCTGGACTCAAATGGGAACCTGGTAACGGGACAAGGAAACCTCGTGCAGGGGTATCCTGTTAATGCAGATGGAGACGTCAATAAGAGTGGTACGGCGGATATTAAGATTGACACGAACACCACCATGGCACCTCAAGCAACGAGCAAAGCGACTTATAATGGGAATTTAAAGTCAAGTGCTCCAATTGGTACTGAAGTTGAGCTTGAGACCAAAGTAAAGGATTCACTAGGTAAGGATATTAGTATTAAATTATTAATGAATAAAACAGCTCAGAATACCTGGGGTGTTACGATCTCAAGTCTGACAAACGATGTGACAGTATCTGCTGGTCAAACAACTTCTCTGACCTTTGATGCAGGAGGGAAGTTAACTTCTCAAGTTCCTTTTCCTATCACATTGAATAATCAAACAGGTGGCAATCAATCTCAATCGATTGACTTGGATTTCTCCAAAATCACCCAGTTCGACAGCTCATCATCCGCCAATGTTGATACCGTGGATGGTAACTCGGAAGGATATCTGGAAAGCTTCAATATCGGATCTTCCGGTGAAGTGAACGGAGTATTTTCGAATGGAGAAGTACGCGTTTTGAGCCAATTGGCGCTCGCAACATTCTCGAATCCAGGTGGATTGACGAAAGCTGGAAGTAATTTGTTCCAGGCTTCCAATAACTCTGGTCTTCCTAATCAGGGAGTTGCCGGAGAAGGCAGGGGATCTCTCCAATCCGGATCACTTGAGATGTCCAATGTGGATTTATCAGAGGAATTCACGGAGATGATCACAGCTCAGCGTGGATTTCAGGCCAATACTCGTATCATCACAACATCGGACGAAATTCTGCAAGAGCTTGTAAACTTGAAACGTTAATTCCTTAAAAGGGAGGAAGGGACTGACTGATCAGTCATGATGATCGTCATACAGGCAGGTCAGTCCCAAATATGAATGATTACATTAACCAGGTTGAATGGTAAATCGTTTACTTTAAATGCCTTATACATAGAAACAGTAGAAGCGTTTCCGGATACAACCATTCTGTTATCGAACGGAAGGCGGTATGTGGTGAAAGAGACAGTGGACGAGGTTAACGCCCTGTCATGTACGTTCTATGAAAGAGTGAACCTGCTTAATCTGCCACAGGAGGGAGGAAGTACAAGATGAAGAGTAAAGCTATGACCATCATGATGATATCTTTGGTGACCATTACCTTCGTGGGTGTCATTGCTTTGGTTGTTGTACTGAAATTCTCAGGGGAAGAAAAAGCGAAAGAACCTTCCATCGAAGAAGTGATCGAGAATTCAGTAGACATACCTGAAACCACAACCAATTTAATGAGCAATGACTTTATCCGGATCTCATTCAAGATCCAGACGGATAGTAAAAAAGCAAAGAAAGAACTAGAGAAAAGAGATTTTCAAGTGAATAATATTATCATAGAAGAGCTTTCAGAATTGAAAGCAGAAGAACTGCAAGGAAAACAAGGGAAAGAATTGGTCGAAACAAAGGTGAAAGACAAAGTGAACTCCCTTATGCAGGAAGGCGCGGTAGAAAAAGTGTATATCACCTCTATGATGATTCAGTAAGGCAGCTGTTAGTGGAAGGTTTGGAGGTGAAGAGATGGCAAGTGAAATATTGTCCCAAAGTGAAATAGATGCCCTGTTATCTGCCCTCAATACAGGGGAAATGAGTGCGGATGATTTCAAAAAAGAAGAAGAAGAGAAAAAAGTCAAAGTATACGACTTTAAAAGGGCACTGAGGTTTTCAAAAGACCAAATAAGAAGTTTGACCAGGATCCATGAGAACTTTGCAAGGATCTTAACCACTTATTTCTCTGCTCAATTAAGGACATATGTTCAAATAAATGTAGCTTCTGCCGATCAAATTCCTTATGAAGAATTTATTCGTTCCGTTCCGAAAATGACAATATTGAATGTGTATGAACTGCCTCCGCTGGATGGAAGGATCCTCATGGAGATTAACCCGAATATTGCGTATTCAATGATGGATCGTGTGATGGGGGGAAGAGGAGTCAGTGTCAACAAGGTTGAGTCCTTGACCGAAATCGAAACAAGGATCATGAGCCAATTATTTGAAAAGGCGTTTGAAAATCTTAGGGAAGCTTGGAGCACAGTGGTGGACGTTGATCCGGTGTTTGCTGAATTTGAAGTGAATCCCCAGTTTTTACAAATGGTCTCTCCCAATGAGACCGTAGTGGTCATTTCATTGAACACAACGATAGGTGAAACGAGTGGCATGATCAACATTTGTATTCCTCATGTTGTATTGGAGCCCATTCTTCCGAAGCTATCAGGAAGTTATTGGATGGAGTCAAAACGGAAAGAAAGTAATCCTGAAGATACCGCTCTTCTTGAAAGAAGAATCAAGCAAGCGCAAGTACCGATTGTCGCTGAATTAGGCCAATCGGATATCACCATTGAGGAATTCCTTATGCTTTCAATAGGTGATGTTATTGAAATGAAAACAAGAATCGATGATCCTTTGACCATTCGAGTGGGTGAGATTCCTAAGTTTACGGCTCAGCCTGGTAAATCAAATAAAAAAATGGCTGTCCAAATTTTAGATTCGTTGAAGGGGGGAGAAGACGATGATGAGTGATGATATGTTATCGCAAGATGAAATAGATGCATTGCTTCGAGGATCAGCAGAGCCTGAAGAAGTAATAGAAGACCGTAAAGAGATCAACATGAGTGATTATATCAGCTCAATGGAAGAAGACGCCTTAGGTGAGATCGGGAACATATCTTTTGGGAGTTCAGCAACAGCACTCTCTACACTGCTGAATCAGAAGGTGGAGATAACGACGCCTAAAGTATCCATTATTAATAAGAATCATTTAGAAGAAGAATTCCCACATCCCTATGTAGCCATCCAAGTTAAATATACTGAAGGATTTTTAGGTGTGAACTTACTGGTGATTAAACAATCGGATGCCTCAATCATTGCCGATTTGATGCTGGGTGGTGATGGCCGAAATCCATCTGGTGATTTAGGTGAAATTCAGCTCAGTGCAGTCCAGGAAGCCATGAATCAGATGATGGGTTCTGCTGCAACATCCATGTCGACGGTATTTAGCAAGAAAGTCGATATTTCACCCCCATCCATTGACCTCATGTATATCCCACAAGGAGAAGGTGAGGAGAATCTCCCGGATCAGGATCTTCTGGTGAAGGTTTCATTTTCTTTGAAGATTGGAGATCTCATTGATTCTAATATCATGCAGCTTCTGCCGTTAAGTTTTGCCAGAAGTCTAGTGGATGAATTAATGAATGGTGGTGCACAGGAAGAAGTGGCGGCGGCTCCGCCACCGGTTATGGATAGTCCTCAAACAGCGCCTGAACCTGTAAACAATCACGTTCAAGAGAGTATTGATCGATCACCACAGCATTTGGGAGGACAAGCATCGTACTCAGAGCCCGTCAATGTACAGCCTGCTACATTCAGTAGTTTCGAACCTGCTTCCTTAGGACAGCAGGAAACGAAAAACCTAAATATGTTATTGGACATCCCGCTTCAAGTGACAGTAGAGCTTGGGAGAACAAACCGATCGGTGAGGGATATCCTCGAATTATCATCAGGTTCAATCATTGAGCTCGATAAGTTAGCAGGGGAGCCGGTAGATATTCTCGTGAACAGCCAACTGATGGCAAAGGGGGAAGTCGTGGTCATCGACGAAAACTTTGGAGTCAGGATAACAGACATTGTTAGTCAAAGTGATCGAATTAAAAAATTAAAATAAATAGAAATGATTCTTAATGAGATGATGGAGGATGAAGAAAATGGCAAACAAAATTCTAATCGTGGATGATGCAGCCTTTATGAGAATGATGATTAAAGACATTTTAACGAAAAATGGCTTCGATGTCGTTGGGGAAGCAGCGGATGGAAGTCAAGCTGTTGATAAGTATAAGGAATTAAAACCGGATCTTGTGACCATGGATATTACCATGCCTGAAAAAGATGGGATTGCAGCCTTGAAGGAGATCAAAACGATTGATGCTGGTGCGAAAATTATCATGTGCTCAGCGATGGGACAACAAGCTATGGTCATTGATGCCATTCAAGCGGGAGCAAAGGACTTTATCGTGAAACCATTTCAGGCAGATCGTGTAATCGAAGCGATCCAGAAAGCGCTAAGCTAACATCAATAAGAAGGTGCATGATAGTGAAACAGTTTCAAATTTTATTAGGTATAATGCTTTTCTTTCTAACGGCGGGAGCTTCTAGCCTTACTGTATCCGCTGAAGTGAATAATGTGAAAGATTGTATAGAGCATCCGGATAAATGCAATGGTCAACAAATAAATGAAGTGGAAAGTCCCGAATCAGGGCTTTCCACTTCCGTTACATTTGTAGATTATCTAAAAATGATCGTCGCTCTTGTATTTGTCGTTGCACTTATTTATTTTTTATTGAAGTTCATTAATCAAAAGAGCAGATCGTTTCAACAAACAAAATTAATCAATCATTTAGGTGGAGCACCACTTGGTGGTAATCGTTCCGTGCAAATTGTGAAAGTAGGCAATCAGGTTCTCGTATTAGGAGTCGGGGAAGATATTCAGCTTTTGAAAGAAGTGACGAATGAAGATGAGAAAAAGGAAATTCTTTCGTACTATCAGGAACCTCAAATACCTTATGGGCCACCGGCGGTATTCAGCTGGATCAACAAGATAAAAGGATCTTCGACAAATATGGAGGGGAATTCATTTCAGTCACAGTTGAGAACTCAGCTCGA
Source organism: Rossellomorea aquimaris (assembly GCF_020172085.1). Classification (GTDB taxonomy): domain Bacteria; phylum Bacillota; class Bacilli; order Bacillales; family Bacillaceae_B; genus Rossellomorea; species Rossellomorea aquimaris_E. The sequence continues at coordinate 1,689,618 of NZ_JAIVAT010000003.1, read as the reverse complement.
GGAAATAAACAAAGGTAGAAAAAAGATGATGCAGGAATTAAAAAATAAGGGGAATCATTCAGATGAATGAGTTCATGGAATTTTTTAATAGCAGTTCTGCAGATAATGTTTCAACGAGTGTAAAGCTATTATTATTATTTACTGTTTTATCGCTCGCCCCTAGCATTCTGATCTTGATGACGTCTTTCACACGGATCATGATCGTCCTGTCCTTTGTCAGGACGTCCCTTGCTACACAACAAATGCCGCCGAATCAGGTGTTGATTGGACTCTCTTTATTCCTTACTTTCTTTATAATGGCTCCTACTTTTCAGGAAGTGAACGATGAAGCATTGACTCCTCTTTTTAATGAAGAGATTAATCTTGAAGAAGCTTACGATAAGGCTTCCATTCCGTTTAAAGAATTTATGAGTAAGCAGACAAGACAAAAGGATCTGGAGTTATTTCTCGAGTATTCCGGTGCTGAGAGACCGGAATCTGTGAAAGATATCCCCCTCACATCCTTAGTGCCAGCTTTTGCATTGAGTGAAATCAAGACGGCATTTCAAATAGGCTTCATGATTTTCATTCCATTCCTCGTCATCGACATGGTTGTTGCCAGTGTGTTGATGTCTATGGGGATGATGATGTTGCCACCTGTGATGATTTCCTTGCCTTTCAAGATTTTGCTTTTTGTTTTGGTTGATGGTTGGTACTTGGTAATAAAATCTCTTTTACAAAGTTTTTAAGTAGGTGAGTTTTAATGAATGCTGAATCCGTAATTTCCATAGCAGAGAGAGGGATCTACGTAACCCTTATCGTATCGGGCCCCTTGTTATTGTTAGCCCTCGTTGTCGGGTTGATTGTCAGTATTTTTCAAGCAACAACACAGATTCAAGAACAGACACTTGCCTTCATTCCGAAGATCGTTGCCGTTTTGATCGGCATTGTCTTCTTTGGGCCGTGGATGTTAACAAAGCTTGTGACGTATACATCACAGATTTTTTCAGACTTGACAAGGTTTGTGGGGTAAAGGAATGGAAGAACTCGTACCTATTCTATCGGTATACCTACTTGTATTTGTCAGGGTATCATCGTTTTTTGTCACAATGCCGTTATTTTCATACCGGAATATACCTGCCCAGCACCGTATCGCTTTTTCGGTGGTGCTCTCCTGGGTAATGTATTATACGATTGACTCAAAGGCATTCGAAATTAACGGGCAATACTTCTTATTGATCATGAAAGAAGCTATGGTCGGTCTGTTGATCGGTTTTGTTGCCTATATGATTGTTACGGCTATTCAAATTGCAGGCGGGTTCATTGATTTTCAAATGGGGTTTGCCATTGCCAATGTGATCGATCCTCAAACTGGATCACAGAGTCCTTTGACCGGACAATACTTGTACACATTCGCTTTATTGCTGTTGCTCGCTCTAAATGGCCATCATTTATTGCTCGATGGGATTTTCTACAGTTATCAATTGATTCCCATCGATCGACCATGGATTCCATTTGGAAATGAGAACTTAGTCGATTATGTCATCTCGGCCTTTAATTCCATGTTTATCATTGCATTCCAGATGTCGATTCCAGTTGTGGCTACTCTTTTTCTGGTAGACGTTGCATTAGGTATCGTGGCGAGGACCGTACCTCAGTTAAATATCTTTGTTGTCGGGTTTCCCATAAAAATTGCGGTTGCCTTTATCGTTTTATTTATTGTAATGGGTGTAACGTTCACGGTCATGCAAAAGCTGTTTGAAATGATGTTTGTGACCATGAGAGATTTAATGAAAATTATTGGAGGCACATAAATTGCAGTTGCTATCATTAGACCTACAGTATTTCAGCGGGGAAAAAACGGAGAAAGCAACTCCAAAGAAAAGAGAAGACGCAAGAAAAAAAGGACAAACAGCGAAAAGCCAGGATGTCAACACAGCGATTATCCTACTTGCAGTATTTTTATTTATGACCTTCAGTGCTTCCTATATAGGCGATATTGTGTTTGATTTGTTTCATCAAACGTTTCAGGAATACATGCTCATGGAACTTACCGAAAATACGGTTCAGGTCATCACGATGGACCTGATGAAGGAAATTGCCCTTCTTCTTGGACCGGTCATGATCATTGCACTCCTTGCAGGTTTGTTTTCTAATTATATCCAAGTGGGAGTTATGTTCACAGCAGAGCCTTTACAGCCTAAATTAGAGAAAATCGACCCCATAAAAGGGTTCAAACGAATCTTTTCCTTACGTGCAATCGTTGAGCTATTAAAATCAATATTAAAGATTTCTTTTGTAGGGGCCATAACGTTTGTCATTCTATGGATGAATATCGACAGAGTCCTTAGCCTATCTTTTAAATCGGTGGGAGATTCATTGACAACGATGGCAAATTTGGCGATCCAAATGGGGATTGCAGCGTCTTTGGCTTTGTTATTCTTATCGCTGTTTGATTTTCTTTATCAAAAATACGATTTCGAAAAGAATATCAGAATGTCCAAACAAGATTTGAAAGATGAACATAAAAACATTGAAGGCGACCCGCTTATCAAGTCGAAAATTAAACAAAGGCAGCGGGAGATGGCCATGAGAAGAATGATGCAGGAAGTTCCCGAAGCAGATGTTGTCATTACAAATCCCACCCATTTTGCCATAGCGCTTAAATACGACGAAGATAAAATGGATGCCCCATTTGTCGTGGCTAAGGGAGTGGATTACCTCGCGCAAAAGATTAAATACATTGCAGGTGAACATGATGTCGTCATGGTGGAGAATCGGCCACTAGCACGTTCGCTTTATGATTCGGCAGAAATCGGTGATGCCGTGCCAGAAGAGTTTTTCAAGGCAGTAGCAGAAATTTTAGCTTATGTTTACCGAATAAAAAACCAGATGTAAGCAGTTAGGAGAGAAACAATGCCAGCAAGAGATTTATCCGTACTAGCCAGTGTTATATTAATTGTTGCGATGCTGATCATTCCATTTCCATCCTGGTTATTAAGCCTATTGATCATTATTAATATTTCACTTGCGTTACTTGTCCTCCTAATTTCCATGAATATGAATGAACCGTTACAGTTTTCTATATTTCCTTCCCTTTTATTACTATTGACGCTTTTCAGATTGGGTCTAAATGTTTCCACAACGAGATCGATCCTTAGTAAGGGTGAAGCAGGGGACGTTGTGGAAACATTTGGAACATTCGTTGTAGGTGGAAATATTCTTGTTGGGCTGGTTGTATTCATCATATTGATCGTCATCCAATTCATTGTCATTACAAAAGGATCCGAACGTGTTTCAGAAGTAGCTGCACGCTTTACACTTGATGCAATGCCTGGGAAACAAATGAGCATTGACGCGGATCTGAATGCCGGGATGATTTCTGAACACGATGCAAGAAACCGTCGTGAAAAAGTGGGGAAGGAAGCCGACTTCTATGGTGCGATGGACGGTGCTTCCAAATTTGTAAAAGGTGATGCGATCGCAGGGATCGTCATTGTCATGATCAATTTGATATTCGGGATCATCATCGGAATGACTCAACAAGGGCTTCCTATTGCGGAGGCAGCAACCCGGTATTCACTTCTTACTGTTGGTGACGGTATCGTCAGCCAGATCCCGGCACTGTTAATATCGACAGCCACTGGGATCGTGGTAACAAGGGCTGCATCTGAAGGGAATTTGGGCCAGGATATCATGAACCAGTTGCTTGCTTATCCTGTCATGCTTTATGTATCTGCGTTCACTATTTTCATGCTAGGAATCGCAACACCCATCAATGATATCTTAACGATACCCGTAGCGGCCCTATTAGGGGTCGGCGGTTATATGCTTTCAAGGTCGCCTAAAGAAAATGATGCTGACATCATGGAAATGGAAGAAGAAGTAGAACAGGATGAGATGAAAAGCCCTGAAAGCGTAGTGAATCTTCTCAATGTCGATCCAATTGAATTTGAGTTTGGATATGGACTGATACCACTCGCAGATACCAATCAGGGGGGAGACCTTCTTGACAGGATCGTCATGATTCGACGTCAATTAGCCATCGAACTTGGCCTTGTCATCCCCGTGGTCAGGATCAGGGATAATATTCAGCTTCAGCCAAACGAATATCGGTTGAAGATCAAAGGGAATGAAATGGCCCGTGGCGAATTGCTCTTGGATCATTATCTTGCCATGAGTCCAGGGGTTGAAGATGATTCCATTGAAGGGATTGATACCATAGAGCCGTCATTCGGTCTCCCTGCTAAGTGGATTTCAGAAGAAATGAAGGAGCAGGCAGAGATCTTCGGCTATACGGTAGTGGATCCACCTTCTGTTGTGTCCACTCATATCACGGAGATGATCAAGAATAACGCTCACGAACTCCTTGGTAGACAGGAAACGAAGCAACTTATCGATCATCTGCAGGAAACTTACCCAATCCTTGTCGAGGAAGTGACACCGAACCCATTAACCGTTGGTGAAGTACAAAAGGTTCTTTCCAAGTTATTAAAAGAACATGTTTCTATCCGTAACTTACCAATAATCTTTGAAACACTTGCCGATTATGGCAAGATGAGTTCTGATACAGATTTGTTAGCAGAATATGTAAGACAATCACTTGCAAGACAGATCACGAACCAATTTGTTCAGGGAGAAACTTCTTTAAAGGTTGTCACGATGTCCGGTAAAGTGGAGAAATTGATTGCAGATGCCATTCAACAGACAGAGCATGGCAATTATTTATCTATGGATCCAAATGACTCTCAAAGCATATTGGAAGCTGTTGCTTCACAAGTAGAGCAGCTGTCCCTGATGGAAGAGTCCCCCGTCATTCTGTGTTCACCTGCAGTGAGAATGTACGTTAGACAATTAACGGAGAGATATTTCCCTCAGGTACCGATCATTTCTTATAACGAACTAGAGGCAAATGTAGAAGTGCAAAGCTTAGGGGTGGTGAATGTAGGATGAAAGTAAAGAAGTATGCGGCTCCAACCATGAATGAAGCCATGAAGAAGGTTAGAACGGAATTAGGAGAAGATGCAGTAATATTAAATTCTAAAGTCACCTACACAGGCGGATTTATTGGGTTATTCAAGAAAAAAATGATTGAAGTGATCGCTGCCATCGACCCTGAGGTAGCGAGCGAAAAGTTGGAAATCAGCAGAGTAAGGTCAAAAGCGATGTCTCCGTCGCTGACTCAGAAAGAGTATGAGAAGAAGACAGAGTTTGAACCAACTAGAATGGTAGAATCAGAATTAAAGGAATTAAAACAAATGATATCTACCCTAAAATCTAAGAATCAATTTGAAAAGTTTCATGATGTTGTTCAGGAAATTTTACTTTACCTTAAAAAGCACGAGGTAAATGATTCTGCACTCTATCTACTCGGGGACGAGTTGGAAAAGAAGATCCCAAACCATTCTCTTCCACATGAAGGAATAGAAGAATGGGCGATGAAAGAAGTGAAAGAGTTCCTTCATCATCACTTAAACGGGATTGAAATGGGCGGTATAAGTTATAGCAGAAAATATATTAATGTAATCGGCCCAACAGGTGTTGGTAAAACTACGACACTTGCCAAAATGGCAGCGGAAGCAGTGATTGAAAAACGAATGAAAATTGCCTTTATCACTACTGACACGTACCGGATAGCTGCGATTGAACAATTGAAAACGTATGCTGGTTTACTGAATGTGCCCGTGGAAGTCGTCTATAAGATGGAGGATTTTAAAAAAGCGATCGATAAATTTGTAGATTACGATCATGTTTTCATTGATACAGCTGGTCGTAATTTCAGGGAGAAGAAATATGTTGAGGATTTGCGAAGTATTATTGATTTTAATCAACAGATGGAAACCTTCCTCGTTCTCTCATTTACTAGTAAAGAAAATGATATGAGAGAAATTATATCGCAATTTTCCCCCATTCATATTGATCGGTTTATCTTCACCAAATTAGATGAGACATCAAGCTACGGTTCAATGATCAATTTGATGTCAGAAACGGGAATTGGCGCAGCTTACGTAACCAATGGTCAAGATGTTCCTGAAGACATTAAAGAGATGAATGTGGATGAAATCGTTCGATTGCTAATGAAAGGATTCTGCCATGAAAGATCAAGCATATAGCCTAAGGAGGAAAATGCTCCTGACAGACTCCAAACCTGCAAAAACCATTGCGATTGTAAGCGGGAAAGGAGGGGTTGGAAAATCGAATATCTCGACGAACCTCTCTATTTTGATCGGTAAAGAGAATAAGAAGGTCCTATTATTTGACATGGATATAGGGATGGGGAATATTCATATCCTACTCGGGAGTCATCATTCATACTCTATCATGGACTACATTGAGGAAAAAGAACTAGAAATCAATAAGATTATATGTGAAAATGTTCATGGTATTTCTTACATAAGTGGGGGGAATGGCCTAAAAGATATAGTTGAGTGGAAAGAGAAGCAAATGGAACGTTTTTTTGAAGTAATGGAATATGCCATTCATCATTATGACTATATCCTTTTTGATATGGGTGCAGGTGCAACAAAGGAAACACTGGAATTTCTCCTAGCCATGGATGAAATGATCGTCGTCACAACTCCTGAGCCGACATCCATCACCGATGCTTACTCCATGATGAAGTATATTTACCTGAGGGATGAGGGGAAACCCTTTTACCTCTTATGCAATCGTGCTGAATTCAGGAAAGAAGGACTTGAAACGATCACTAGATTACAAGAAACCGTGAGAAAATTTCTGCAAAAGGAAATTGTATCATTGGGAGTACTTCCCGAGGATTCAACAGTCAGAAAGGCAGTCATAAACCAAATGCCAATCGTCGTCGGTTATCCAGCATCAGACATGGCGTTGAGTCTTCGAGCAATGGTTCATAATCTCACGGGGGCGGCAGAAAACCCGGAAAGTAAAGGGTCAGGGTTTGTCAATAGAATACGAAATTTATTTTTTGGGAGGTAAAAGTCCTGAATGAAAAAGGTTTTAGTTGTTGATGATTCAGCATTTATGAGAAAGCTAATATCAGATTTTTTATCAGCCTCCAATGCGCTTGAAGTGGTTGGAATTGCAAGGAATGGCGAAGACGCGATCATGAAGATAAAAAAACTTCGGCCCGATGTCGTAACTCTTGATGTAGAGATGCCGAAAATGAATGGAATTGAAGCTTTAAGGCACATCATGGAGGAGTGTCCAGTTCCTGTTGTCATGCTTTCTTCAACAACGAAAGAGGGGGCAGAGGAGACTGTCAAAGCCATGGAGCTTGGGGCTGTTGATTTCATCGCGAAACCTTCTGGGACCATTTCACTGGATCTCCATAAGATTCAAGATGAAATGGTAGAAAAAGTAGTGGCAGCAAGTAAAGTGAATGTGACGAAAATGACAGATCTGTACCAAAAGAATTCAGCAAGTATATCATTAAAGGGTATTTGTGAAGGATCAGAAGCTTTACCTTCTGATCGTCCCTTGCTTTCAAATTCTCCAAAAATGATACTGATTGGAACATCGACGGGTGGCCCCCGCGCCTTGCAAAACGTGTTGACTGCGTTACCACGTCATTTGGAAGCACCCATCATTGTGGTCCAGCATATGCCGCCTGGGTTTACGAAATCACTTGCCGATCGTTTAAATGGTCAATCTGCCATACACGTGAAGGAAGCTGAGGATGGCGAAGTCCTTCGAAACGGGACAGCCTATATTGCACCAGGTGGTTTTCATACTAGAGTGAAGGATCATGGCCGCCAATTATCCATTCAGCTATCAAAAGATGAAGCACCTAGAAATGGCCATAGACCTTCAGTGGATATTTTGTTCGAGTCTGCAAGCATAATCCGTACTTACAGCAAAATAGCCGTCATTATGACGGGCATGGGTTCTGATGGTTCGGACGGATTGATCAGACTTAAAGAAAGCGGAGAAGTGAAGGCTATTGCAGAATCAGAAGAGACTTGTATTGTGTTTGGGATGCCGAAATCGGCTATCGCAACAAAGTTAGTTGATAAGGTTGAACATATCGGGAATATCCCCGGATCAATAATGACGTACATGGTGTAGAGAGGTGTGTAGTATATGGAATTGAGTCAATATTTAGAAGTTTTCATTGAAGAGAGTAAAGAAAATCTGCAAACCTGTAATGAACAACTACTTGAATTAGAGAAAAATCCCCAAGACCTTGCGATTGTCAATGAAATTTTTCGGTCAGCTCATACATTAAAGGGTATGTCTGCCACGATGGGGTTCGAGGATTTAGCTAATCTCACCCATAAAATGGAGAATGTTCTGGATGCCATACGTAACGAACAAATAAAGGTAACTCCTGAAATATTGGACGTTGTGTTTAAATCTGTTGATGACCTTGAAGCGATGGTATTTTCCATAGCGGATGGGGGAGATGGTAAGAGAGATGTAACGGAAGTAGTGGAAATGCTTCAGGCAATCGAACGAGGGGAACATATCCAGGATACTCAAGCAGTGAAAGAGATCGCTGCAGCTATCGCTACTCCTGAATTGCAAATCCAATCCATGCAGTATGAAGCCTATGAACAAACGGTTATTCAACAATCCTTTGAGCAGGGATTCCGCTGCTTTGAAATTTCAGTTACCCTGCGGGAAGACTGTCTGCTTAAAGCCGCCCGTGTATATATGGTTTTTGAAGTCCTTGGAAAGATGGGTGAAGTCATCAAATCCCTTCCTACGGTAGATCAGCTTGAAGAAGAGCAATTCGACCATTCATTCGTCATTGCAGTCGTATCAAAAGAAAAGGCTGAAGATTTAGAGAATCATGTACGTAAAGTATCTGAAGTGGACGACGTCTCTGTTATGGAACTCACTGCGGACGGCCTCCAGAATCAGAATCAACCGGAGGATTCAGCTATCGAGCCGGTAAAGGGAGAAATTGTAGACAATGGGCAAAAAGAGGTGCCAGCTTCTAAGTCCTCAGGAAACGTTTCCAAACAATCGAATCCTTCTAGTAAAACGATACGCGTAAACATAGAACGACTGGATGTCCTTATGAATCTTTTTGAGGAGCTCGTCATTGATAGAGGAAGGTTAGAACAAATCTCAAAGGATTTGAATAATCCTGAGTTAAATGAAACAGTTGAAAGAATGACGAGAATTTCAGGAGATTTACAAAATATCATCCTCAATATGCGTATGGTCCCTGTAGAGACCGTATTTAATCGTTTTCCACGAATGGTCAGACAGCTGGCAAGAGATTTGAATAAAAAAATCGAATTGGAAATCATCGGTGCTGAAACGGAACTTGACCGTACAGTGATTGATGAAATCGGGGACCCTCTCGTCCATCTCATCCGTAATGCACTGGATCATGGCATTGAGATGCCTGAAATCCGAATGAAAAATGGAAAACCAGAACAAGGTACGGTGAAGTTGAAAGCGTATCATAGTGGAAATCACGTCTTTATCGAACTTGAAGATGATGGAGCCGGCATCAATAAAGAGCGTGTTCTCGAAAAAGCAATCCAAAAAGGAATTGTCTCGGAAGAAACAGCCAAAACATTATCAGATAGACAAATTTATGAGCTCATTTTGGCATCAGGTTTTTCTACAGCTGAACAAATTTCCGATATTTCCGGTAGAGGTGTGGGATTGGATGTTGTGAAAGCAACGATCGAGTCGCTTGGAGGTTCGATTACAATCGATTCCACTGTTGGCCAGGGATCATTGTTCTCCATTCAATTACCTCTTACTTTATCGATTATTTCCGTCATGCTTGTTGAAATCGAAGAAGAAAAGTACGCCATCCCACTCTCTTCTATTATTGAGACAGCTATTGTGAAAAAGGAAGAAATCATGAATGCGCATAATCAAAAGGTAATTGATTTCAGAGGAAAAGTGGTTCCGTTACTGTTCCTTGAGGATGTATTCGAAGTACCTAAACATTCAAATGAAGAAGAATTATATTCTGTGGTCATTGTTCGTAAAGGAGAAAAAATGGCTGGTCTGGTCGTCGATTCCTTTATAGGTCAGCAGGAAGTTGTATTGAAATCATTAGGAAATTATTTAAATGATGTCTTTGCGATTTCCGGAGCTACCATTCTCGGGGATGGGCAAGTAGCACTAATTGTCGATTGCAATGCGTTAATTAAGTAGGAGGTAAGGGTAATGAGTGAAGTGACAGATATAGTGGAAGATTTAAAGCTTATCGTTTTTCAATTAGTTGATAAGGAATATGCCATTCCTGTGAATCAAGTACGATCCATCGAAAAACTCGAACATATTACAAGAGTTCCGAGGACCGCCTCCTATGTAAAAGGTGTCATCAATTTACGCGGAGTGGTTACACCCATTATTGATTTAAGGTGCAGGTTTGATTTGCCATTCGGAGAGCCGACTGAGAGTACTCGTGTGATTATAGTAGGTTTAGAAGATAAAGAAGTTGGTTTGATCGTGGATGCTGCCAATGATGTACTGGATGTTTCAACAGACTCGATTGAACCATCTCCAGAAGTCGTTGGAGTAGTGGAGGCTGAGTACATCGGTGGGGTTGTTAAACAAGATAAGAGACTCCTGACCCTTCTCCATTTAGATAAAATACTTCTATCCATCTAAGAGGAGGGATCACATTGGGGTATGAAAAAAAAATAACGTCGATGCACTTGGATGTATTGAAGGAAATTGGAAATATTGGGGCTGGTCATGCAGCGACGGCCCTTTCCACCCTTCTTGATAAAAAAATTGATATGAAAGTACCCAGCGTTAAAGTCGTATCATTTGATGAAATGATGGAAATGGCTGGAGGACCTGACAATGTAGTCGTAAGCGTATTTTTAAGAATTGAGGGCGAAGCACCGGGTAGTATGTTTTTTTTGTTGCCTCTTGAACAGGCTTCTATGTATATCAGAACAATGATACACGATCGTTCTTTTTCCTTTAGTGATCCTCCATATTCAGAATTAGGGTTATCCGCCATGCACGAACTCGGTAATATCCTTTCGGGCTCATATTTATCCTCGTTGTCTGATTTTACAAACCTGAAGCTATTTCCATCTGTACCTGCGTTGTCTGTGGATATGGTAGGTGCTGTCATCGGTTTTGGACTATTGGAAATATCCCAGGTGAGCGATTATGCAATTGTTATAGATACGGCCCTGAAAGAGGAGGAAGTTGACGAGTCTGAAAGTGTGAAGGGACATTTTTTCCTGCTTCCTGATCCTGATTCATTTGACACCATATTCCAATCTTTGGGATTAAAGCTATGATGATTAGCAGCACCGTAGTAAAAGTAGGAATTGCAGATATGGATATTGCTGAAAGCGGAAGTTCGATCCGTACATCTGGGCTGGGTTCATGCATCGGAGTCGTCTTGTATGATGAGCGCATCGGCCTTGCCGGCATGGTTCATGTCATGCTTCCCGATTCCTCTTTGGGGAAAGAACAGAAACCGAATCTTGCTAAGTATGCCGATACTGGAGTTGAGGAGCTCATTCGAAAGTTAAGGAACAGGGGAGCGAACATGAATAGACTACAGTGTAAAATGGCAGGCGGTGCACAGATGTTTCAATTTCAATCCAAGAGTGACGTAATGAGGATCGGCCCTAGAAATGCAGAAGCTGTTAAAGAAGCTCTCTCAAAGCATAACGTCCCGATAATAGCACAGGACTTAGGAGGGAACAAAGGGAGAACCATCGAATTCTTCACCTCCACGGGGATCCTTCAGGTCCGGACGGTGAATGAAGGGACAAAGGAATTATGAAGAAATGCGACCTTTTAGTCAAACAATAGGGAAGTCATATGTTTCACTGTAAGAAAATAGTTAGCAAGGAGGATTCTTATGTCTCAACAACCCACTCGAACAGATGAACAAAAATATTGGGAGAAATGGATTAACAGTCGTGATACCGAATCCGGGGACATGTTAGTGAGGAAGTACATGCCCCTGGTCTCATATCATGTTCAGCGAATTTCCGTTGGGCTGCCAAGGAACGTCTCGAGAGAAGATATAAAGAGTCTTGGGTTGATGGGATTACTGGATGCTCTTCAGAAGTTTGACCCTACTAGAGATTTAAAGTTTGATACATATGCTTCGTTCAGGGTCAGAGGGGCGATTCTTGACGGGCTTAGAAAAGAGGATTGGCTTCCTCGTTCAACAAGGGACCGGGCCAAGAAAATCGAAGCGAAGACTGTGGAACTGGAACAAACGCTTTTACGCCACGTGACCGCCGAAGAAGTAGCTGCTTCCTTAGAAATGACACCGGATGAAGTCTACCGAACCACAAATGAGCATTTCTTTGCCAATGTCCTTTCCATGGATGAACAATTAACTGATGACGATCACGAATCTCAAAACTACTCGATTAAAGATCACAAAACGATTTCTCCTGAAGAAGAAGTGTTGAAAGGTGAAAAACTGAACGAATTAGAGCAAACAATCCAGACCCTTTCTGAGAAAGAACAGCTTGTGTTAAGCTTATTCTATAAGGAAGAACTTACTCTGACTGAGATTGGAGAAGTCATGAAATTATCAACATCCAGAATTTCGCAAATTCATTCAAAATCAATATTCAAATTACGAAATCTCCTAGGTTCGTAATATAAATTCAAAAAAAGCAAGGTGATGATATGGTTACGTTTCTACTTTTTTTATCCTTTCTCCTCAATATCGTTTCACTGCTTTCAATCGTCCTATTATATTCAAGACAAAATCGCTATCATAACGTGGAAAAAGATCAGAAGAGAACGATCGCTGAAATAGAAGATATTATATCGTCCTATATGGTTGAAATGAAGGAAGAAAATGATGAATTCATTCAAAGCTTTAGGAACGAAGTACGCAATAGCGGAAGAGGAATTCATCCTGAAGAGAATAATCAAGAATCCACTTCTCCTGACCTTAATCATACGAAGTGGACTGGGGCTGGTTATAAACGTGCTTCGAAGGCTTATCTTCAGTCTAAACAAACTGAAACGAAACCAATCGACCAAACGGCCGAGATGCATGAGATACATGAGATACCGGGACAGGACCCGCTTATTCAAAAGGTCATTACAATGAAGAAAAAGGGAATGTCACTAGAGGAAATAGCAAAGGCTGTTGGAAAAGGTCAGACAGAAATCGAGCTTCTGTTGAAATTTCGTCAAATTATGTAGGAAGTCCTTGATTGGCGTGAACAGGTGTGCTATAGTATTCATGGTGTGATTACACACGTTTCTCGATTGGGGTAGATGGTGCTATTCTTTAGAATAGTTTCTACTTTCCAGATGACGGAGACGGAGGAGAAAAACAAAACCATTTAGGAGGAAACACACATGTCAGTAATTTCTATGAAACAATTGCTAGAAGCTGGTGTACATTTCGGACACCAAACTCGCCGTTGGAATCCAAAGATGAAGAGATACATCTTCACTGAGCGTAACGGCATCTACATCATCGACCTTCAAAAAACAGTTAAAAAGGTTGAAGAAGCTTATAACTTCGTGAAAGAATTAGCTGGTAACGGCGGTAAAGTTCTTTTCGTTGGAACAAAGAAGCAAGCACAAGAATCTGTTAAAGAAGAAGCAGAACGTGCAGGTATGTACTACATCAACCAACGTTGGTTAGGTGGAACGCTTACAAACTTCGAAACAATCCAAAAGCGTATTTCACGTCTTAAAGAAATTGAAAAAATGGAAGAAGACGGTACGTTTGAAGTACTTCCTAAGAAAGAAGTAGTACAACTTAAAAAAGAACATGAGCGCTTAGTTAAATTCCTAGGCGGAATCAAAGATATGAACACGCTACCTGATGCATTATTCATCATCGATCCTCGTAAAGAGCGTATCGCAGTGGCAGAAGCTCGTAAACTTCATATCCCAATCGTGGGTATCGTTGATACAAACTGTGATCCGGATGAAATTGATGTTGTCATTCCTGCGAATGATGATGCAATCCGTGCGGTTAAGCTTCTTACTGGTAAAATGGCTGACGCTATTCTAGAAGCTAAGCAAGGTGAAGAAGCAGCTGTAGCAGCTGAGTAATGAATGAAAGGTGATAAGAGGACTTACCCTTATCACCTTTTTTTAAAGAATTTTCACATCTGCTTCCCTCTGATACAGAGTCAGCAGATTTAATGACTCATACCAATTGGTCACTGATGTCTACATAGTTAAACTAAGGAGGAAACCCACTATGGCAATTACTGCACAAATGGTTAAAGAACTTCGTGAAAAAACTGGCGCTGGAATGATGGATTGTAAAAAAGCGTTAACAGAAACTGATGGAGACATGGACAAAGCAATTGATTTCCTACGTGAAAAAGGGATTGCAAAAGCAGCTAAGAAAGCGGACCGTATCGCAGCTGAAGGTACTACTTACATTGCGAGCGAAGGCAACACTGCCATCATCCTTGAAGTGAATGCAGAAACAGATTTCGTTGCGAAAAACGAAAACTTCCAAAATCTTGTAAAAGAACTATCTGATCATCTTCTTGCAAACAAACCTGCTTCTGTTGAAGAAGCACTTGAGCAAAAAATGGCAAATGGTTCAACTGTATCTGAATTCATCAACGCTGCAATCGCAAAAATCGGAGAAAAAATCACATTACGTCGTTTTGAAATCCGTACTAAAGGCGATAACGCTGCATTCGGTGAATACCTGCACATGGGTGGCCGTATCGCTGTTCTTACAGTGGTAGAAGGCACTACTGATGCAAGTGTAGCGAAAGATGTTGCGATGCACGCTGCAGCATTAAATCCTAAGTATGTTTCTCGCGACCAGGTTTCTGCTGAAGAAGTAGAACGTGAGCGTGAAGTGCTTAAGCAACAAGCGTTAAACGAAGGCAAGCCTGAAAATATCGTTGAAAAAATGGTAGAAGGCCGTCTTGGAAAATACTTCGAGGACATCTGCATCCTGGATCAAACATTCGTTAAGAATCCAGATCAAAAGGTACGTCAATACCTTGAAGCAAATAAAGCGACTTTAACTGATTTCACTCGTTACGAAGTAGGGGAAGGTCTTGAGAAGCGTCAAGAAAACTTCGCTGAAGAAGTAATGAATCAAGTAAACAAATAAGATCAGCTTAAGTTGAACATTATTTAGTAGGGAACACCTAGCGTGTTCCCTATTTTTCAAGAAAAATTCTATTTTATGGAGGTTCCCATGAGCGTTCCAAAATACAAACGTGTCGTTCTAAAACTTAGTGGAGAAGCATTAGCAGGTGATGATGGCTTCGGTATTAATCCTTCTGTCATTAAAAATGTAGCAGAAGAAGTAAAAGAAATCGCTGAACTTGATGTGGAAGTGGCGGTTGTCGTTGGCGGAGGTAATATCTGGCGTGGTAAAATAGGCAGTGAAATGGGAATGGATCGTGCATCTGCAGACTATATGGGGATGCTCGCTACCGTTATGAACTCTTTAGCTCTTCAGGACAGCCTTGAACAACTGGGGATCGAAACAAGAGTTCAAACTTCCATTGATATGCGTCAGGTCGCAGAACCATATATCAGACGCAGAGCCATCCGTCACTTAGAGAAGAAACGTGTTGTCATTTTTGCGGCAGGTACTGGAAATCCATACTTCTCTACTGACACAACGGCAGCACTTCGAGCGGCGGAAATCGAAGCAGAAGTGATCCTAATGGCTAAGAACAACGTAGATGGTGTATACTCAGCAGATCCTAAGAAGGACGAAACGGCTGTTAAATATGAAGAACTTTCCTATTTAGATGTTCTGAAAGAAGGTTTAGCTGTCATGGATTCAACAGCTTCTTCCCTATGTATGGACAATGATATTCCACTTATTGTATTCTCTATTATGGAGGATGGGAATATTAAGAGAGCCATTACTGGGGAAAATATTGGTACAATCGTTAGGGGGAAATCATAATGCCAAACACGATCATAACAAATGCAAAAGAGAGAATGACCAAAGCCATTCAAACATTTTCACGTGAGTTAGCAAGTATCCGCGCAGGAAGAGCAAATGCTTCTCTTCTTGATAAGATCTCAGTTGATTACTATGGTGCACCTACACCGGTCAATCAATTAGCTGGAATCTCGATTCCAGAGGCGCGTATGCTTGTCATCCAGCCTTACGACAAATCAGCACTAGGTGATATTGAAAAGGCAATCCTGAAATCGGATCTTGGCATCACACCGACAAGTGATGGAAACATCATCCGAATCGTGGTTCCTGCATTAACAGAGGAGCGCCGTAAAGAACTTGTGAAGCTTGTGAAAAAAGAAGCTGAAGATGCCAAAGTGGCTATCCGAAATATCCGACGTGATGCGAATGATGAATTGAAGAAAAAAGAGAAAAACGGGGACATTACAGAAGATGATCTTCGTGGCTACTCAGATGATGTTCAAAAAGCAACCGACGAAAGTATTGTCAAGATTGATAATATTGCAAAAGATAAAGAACAAGAAATGCTCGAAGTATAATCTTTCATAATCGAATCCTAAGGGGCTGACCTATAAGTGAACTTATATTCCTTATGGGGAGGTCCCTTTGTTTTTCGTTTGTTAACCAATTACTTATGGCTGAATTAAAGAGCCTTTATCACCTCTATCACCGGTGTTTGTTAAGGTGAACAGCCAAGCCACTAAGTTCAAAAACGTATAGGTATATACATAATCTATTTTCTTAAAGATATCTTCCTTGTTTTTTGATATGATAATAAGGTCAAATATTTTTTGGATTGTTGGTGGAGGATTTTTTTATGCTAAACAAGCTTAAGCAATGGAAAAGACAACAAACTTCCGAGGAAGTAGATGATCGATTCCAAGAACTACTGAAACACCCGATTCCGGGTCATATAGCAATCATTATGGATGGTAATGGACGTTGGGCCAAAAAAAGGGCTTTGCCGAGGGTTGCCGGACACCATGAAGGGATGAAGTGTGTTCGGAGGATCACCAAATTGGCAAATGAACTGGGACTAGAAGCCTTAACGTTATATGCTTTTTCAACAGAGAACTGGAAACGCCCTAAAATGGAAGTTGAGTTTCTGATGAAATTGCCGGAAGAATTCTTAGGAACGTTCCTTCCTGAATTGGTTGAAGAAAATGTACAAGTGAAAATGATGGGCTCGCCGGAGGCTTTGCCAAATCATACGAAGGCAGCGGTTACAAAGGCAATAGAAGCAACACAGCATAATGATGGGCTAATCCTGAATTTCGCCTTGAATTATGGAAGCCGGTCAGAAATCATTGATTCCATGAAACATGTCTTAAATGATATACAGAATGGAATACTAGATGAAAGAGAATTAAATGAGGAAGTCTTTTCAAACTATTTAATGACAAGAGACTTAAAAGATCCAGACCTGCTTATTCGAACGAGTGGAGAGATCCGCTTAAGTAACTTTATGCTTTGGCAGTTGGCCTATACTGAGTTCTTTTTTACAGATGTACTATGGCCGGATTTCGGTAAAGAACAATTAATTGAAGCCATCGAAGCATATCAAGGTCGTTCAAGAAGATTTGGTGGGTTACAAAGCGAGGAATCCTAATGAAACAAAGAATTATTACAGCAGTGGTAGCAGCAGCAATATTTTTACCGATTATCATTTTTGGTGAAACACCGTTTATCATTTTAATGTATCTGATCGCTTCCATCAGTTTATATGAGGCGTTAAAGATGAGGGGGCAATGGATTTTTACCATTCCTGGATTATTATCGCTCGCTCTATTGTGGGTGTTCCTCATACCGACGGAAACGATTGGGATCATATCAGATTTCGGTTACTCTAAGATTGAATTGGCATTTCTTGCCGTGTTATTATTTTTAACGTATACAGTGGCCACCAAGAATCGTTTTAATTTCGATGATGTAGCGTATGCGCTATTAAGTGTTCTATATGTAGGGATCGGCTTCTATTACTTCATGGAAATCCGACTTGAAGGCGTTCAATTTGTGTTTTATGCATTATTCATCATTTGGGCGACAGATTCCGGGGCTTATTTCATCGGCAGGGCAATGGGGAAGAAGAAGCTGTGGCCAGAAATTAGTCCGAATAAGACCATTGAAGGCTTTGTGGGAGGCATAGTTTGTGCTGTCATAGTCGGCGTCGTCATGACGTTCTTTACCGATCTTGATATGTCGATCCCTAAGCTAGTGATTGTGACCGCTATCCTCTCTGTTTTTGGACAGGTAGGGGATTTGGTTGAATCTGCATTAAAGAGACATTACAAAGTGAAAGATTCAGGACATTTACTTCCAGGGCACGGAGGAATGTTGGATCGATTCGATAGTTTACTGTTTGTATTACCCCTTCTTCACTTTCTGTTATAAAGTGGAGGGTTTCAATCGGGAGGAGTGTACTAGTTGAAGAATATCAGTTTAATGGGTGCTACGGGGTCGATTGGAATACAGACCCTAGATGTCATTCGGGAGCATCCTGAAGAATTCAAACTGACTGCCATTTCTGTTGGCAAAAATATAGAAGAAGCCAGGAAGATTATCATGGAATTCAGCCCCAAACTTGTTTCTGTCCAGCAGAAAGAAGACGCTGAAACATTATGCGGGGAATTCCCTTCATCCGTTACGATCCTACATGGGGAAGAAGGATTGGTGGAAGTGGCATGCCACCAGGATGCCGATGTTCTGGTTAATGCAGTCCTTGGGAGTGTGGGGTTATACCCTACACTTCAAGCCATTGAGGCAGGAAAGACGATTGCAATTGCCAATAAGGAAACCCTGGTAACCGCGGGTCACCTTGTGATGGAAGCGGCAAGGGGCAAAGGGACGACATTGCTGCCGGTGGATAGTGAACATTCTGCCATCTTCCAGGCACTTCAAGGAGAAAAAGAAAAAAATATTGAGAAATTGGTCATTACGGCATCTGGTGGAAGCTTCAGGGATCGGACGAGGGAAGAATTGAAAGGTGTCAGTGTACATGAAGCATTGAATCATCCAAACTGGTCAATGGGAGCGAAAATCACCATCGATTCTGCTTCCATGATGAATAAAGGGTTGGAAGTCATTGAAGCTCATTGGTTATTTGATATCCCTTACGACCAAATCGACGTTGTCCAGCATAGAGAAAGCATCATCCATTCAATGATCCAATTCCATGACTCATCTGTAATGGCTCAATTGGGCACACCTGATATGCGCGTGCCGATTCAGTATGCACTGACGTATCCTGACAGACTTCAAAGACAGGGGAAAAGGCTGGATCTTACTGAAATAGGAAAGCTTCATTTTGAAAAAATGGATCTGAATCGTTTCCGCTGTCTGGCTTTTGCTTATGATGCAGGTCGGATCGGGGGGAGCATGACAACGGTTTTAAATGCTGCAAATGAGGCAAGCGTAGCGATGTTCCTGAATAATAAGATTTCATTCCTGGACATTGAAACCTATATTGAAAAGGCTTTGAATGCTCACCAGGTAATACATAAACCCGACCTTGAAACGATACATGAAATTGATCGGGAGACCCGTCTACTCGTTTCAAGCTGGTTGTAGGTAAGTATCTGCGCATGTTTACTTTGTTTGTAACGTAGAATGATAGTGGACATGTTTCAGTGGGTCTATACTTAACATTTAAATCTGTTACCAACAGGTTATAAAAAAGGTGGTTTTTTATTTGCAAACGGTAATTGCCTTTATTGTTATCTTTGGGGCTTTAGTATTTTTTCATGAATTGGGGCATTTGATTTTTGCTAAACGTGCAGGGATACTCTGCCGTGAATTTGCCATAGGATTTGGTCCAAAGGTTTTTTCTTATAAGAAAGATGAAACAACCTATACCATCCGTTTACTGCCTCTTGGGGGCTTTGTAAGGATGGCAGGTGAAGATCCGGAAATGGTAGAGCTCAAGGCTGGCCATCGTGTGGGGCTTGTACTGGACCAAGATGAAAAGATCGTTAAAATTGTCTTGAATAACAAAGACCGCTTTCCGAATATCCGTGTTTTAGAAGTGGAAGAAGCGGATTTGGAACATAGACTGCACATCCGTGGATATGAGGAAGACGAAGAAGAACTGAAAACCTTCAAAATATCAAGAGATGCTGTTTTCATTGAGGATGGTGTTGAGACGCAAATAGCACCATGGGATCGACAATTCGCATCCAAGACACTTCCACAGCGGGCACTTGCCATCTTTGCGGGCCCACTATTTAATTTCATTCTTGCCTTCTTTATCTTTATCCTTGTAGGCTTACTACAGGGTGTTCCTACAAACGATCCTGTACTTGGGGAGTTAACATCAGATGGTGCTGCGAAAGAGGCAGGGCTTCAGAAGGATGATGTTGTCCTAAGCATTGACGGCAAAGAGATTTCCACTTGGGATGATATCGTAACGATCATTCAGAAACATCCGGGCGATGAACTCCGATTCAATGTTGACCGCGATGGTTCAAATACCGAGATTGCCGTCACGCCAAAACCACAGGAAATCGAAGGGAAAGAGATCGGAATCATCGGTGTTCATAGCCCAGTGGAAAAATCACCACTTAAAGTAGTGACAAACAGTGCTCAGCAAACCTATGAATGGACTAAAATGATTTTTGTCCTTCTTGGTAAATTAGTTTCGGGTGAATTTTCTATCGATGCCTTATCAGGACCTGTTGGTATCTATCAGTCAACAGATGTAGTGGCGAAATCGGGAATATTCTACTTAATGAGATGGGCAGCCATCCTTAGTATCAACCTGGGAATCATGAATCTACTACCGATCCCGGCACTGGATGGAGGGAGACTCCTATTCTTTGCAGTCGAAGCTATAAGGGGGAAACCAGTGGACCGTCAAATGGAAGGAATGGTACACTTTGTCGGCTTTGCCCTTCTCATGGTTCTCATGCTCGTCGTGACATGGAATGATATACAAAGATTTTTCTTATAAAATGAATGGTATGAAATCAAAACAGGCAGTTTCTCCCTTAATAATCAAAAAAATGAGGGTGTCACTGCCTGTTCATTTAAGTTAAAATAGTGTGAAGGAAAGTCCAATATTACATAAATAATTTATATGGTAACTGAGGTGCTAAAAGATGAAGCAACAAAATACATTCATTCCGACACTGAGGGAAACACCTGCTGATGCAGAAATTAAGAGTCATCAGCTTCTCTTGCGTGCAGGATTCATTAGACAAAATGCAAGTGGTATTTACAGCTTCTTGCCACTTGGAAATAAAGTGTTGAAAAAAGTAGAAGAAATCATCCGTGAAGAGCTGGATGCAGCCGGTGCTGTGGAGTTACTCATGCCTGCACTACAACCATCGGAGCTTTGGAAAGAATCAGGTCGTTGGGGAACATATGGACCAGAATTAATGCGAATGAATGATCGTCATGATCGCGAATTCGCTCTTGGTGCCACTCATGAGGAAGTTATAACCAGCCTTGTGAGGGATGAAATAAAATCGTACAAGCGTCTGCCTCTCACCATGTATCAGATTCAAACTAAGTATCGTGATGAAAAACGTCCGCGTTTTGGACTCTTAAGAGGAAGAGAATTCATCATGAAAGATGCTTACTCTTTCCATTCATCATATGAAAGCCTGGACACCACGTATGATACTTTATTCCAGGCATATTCAAATATTTTCAATAGATGCGGCTTGAACTTCAGGGCGGTCATCGCTGATTCTGGTGCAATGGGTGGTAAAGATACACATGAATTCATGGTGTTATCGGATGTCGGTGAAGACACAATCGCCTATTCAGATTCATCTGATTATGCTGCAAATATTGAAATGGCTGAAGTCAACGATACCTACTCCGAATCAACTGAAGAGATGTTGTCAGTGGAAAAAGTATCAACGCCTGAAATCAAAACAATCGATGAAGTATCCACATTCTTATCAGTGGAAAAAAATCAATGCATAAAATCACTTTTATTTAAAATAGATGAAGAGTATGTATTGGTATTATCTCGTGGTGATCACGAAATCAACGATATTAAAGTGAAGAATCTCTTTAATGCTGATGTGGTGGAATTGGCGTCAGCGGAAGAAACGAAAGAAGTCATTGGGTGCGAGATTGGTTCGATCGGACCATGTTCATTAAACTTAAAGATCGTAGCGGACACAGCGGTGAAATACGTTCGCAACGGTGTATCAGGGGCCAATGAGCCTGGATTCCACTTCAAGAATGTAAACCCTGAGCGAGATTTTTCGGTATCAGAATATGCCGATCTCCGTTTTATCCAGGAGGGGGATGCTTCACCTGATGGGAATGGGACAATTGTCTTCGCAAAAGGTATTGAAGTAGGCCATGTCTTTAAACTGGGAACAAAATACTCTGAAGCTTTAGGCAGTTCGTTCCTGGATGAAAACGGCCGTTCTCAATCCACCATCATGGGGTGTTATGGTATCGGGGTTTCCCGTACCCTTGCTGCGGTAGCGGAACAATTCAATGACGATAGAGGACTTGTTTGGCCGACGAATCTATCTCCATATGATCTTCATTTAATACCGATTAACATGAAAGATGAAGCACAAGCATCACTCTCGAACGAATTATATACTGCTCTTAAAGGAAATAGATATGACGTATTAATGGATGATCGAGCTGAACGCCCTGGAGTTAAATTTGCAGACTCTGACCTGATTGGTCT
This sequence comes from Rossellomorea aquimaris, assembly GCF_020172085.1. Classification (GTDB taxonomy): domain Bacteria; phylum Bacillota; class Bacilli; order Bacillales; family Bacillaceae_B; genus Rossellomorea; species Rossellomorea aquimaris_E. Next base: position 1,667,149 of record NZ_JAIVAT010000003.1, on the reverse strand, counting down.
TCCTGTCCGGATAACGGTTGGAAAGAAAGCAGGGGAAGGGATCGTAGAAGTAAAGGTAAGAAAAACAGGCGAAGTGTTGGAGATTCATAAAGATGAACTTCCTTCCAAGCTGAATGAACTGTTCAAGACACTTTCTTAATTGTGGAAGGGCTCGACTTTAAAGGAGGCAATCCTTTTGCTGTCAGCCCTTTTACTCTGTAATCATATCGTTCACGAATAGAAATGGGGGGAAACGGATATGGAAGGAAAGCCCCTGGGCAAAAGAGAAAGGTTTCAATTGCTACTGCAACAGTTAGGCTTAACAGAGGACGCCTTTGTGCAGTATTTTCAACATGCTGAAATTGAAAAATTGGCAGTATATCGAAAGGAAAAGAAATGGCATTTTTACTTCAACTTTGAAGAAATTATCCCTTGTAACGTTTGGAGTAAATTTTCTATTGCATTGCAAACATCCTTTAAACACATTGCAAACGTCGGGTTTACGATCAAAGTACTCAATCCTAATGTGACAGATCAGCATATATTAGATTACTGGCAGGACTGTGTGAAAGAAATACAAGGAATTTCTCCGCCGTTATTAAAGTTATTAAATACACAAAAGCCGAAAATCAATGGAAATAAAATCATTGTTCAGGCTTCAAATGATACTGAAGCCACTCAACTAAAGAGAAAATACGGAGAAATGATCACATCCACATTCGAGAACTTTGGGTTTCCTAAACTGGTGTTGGATGCAGAGGTTAGTCAGGTTGAGGAACAAAGCAATGAATATGAGAAATTCTTAGAAGAGAAACTCAAAGAAGATCAAGAAAGGGCGAAACAAGCTCTTATTGAAATGGAGAAAGCGGAAAAAGAGGATGCAAGTGATGCTCCGAGCGGTCCATTTATGCTTGGTCTTACAATCAAAGACGATGCTGACTTCCGTAAGATTGAAGAAATTTACGATGAAGAGCGTCGTATCGCCATCGAAGGATATGTATTTGATTGTGAGACTAGGGAACTCAGAAGCGGACGTACCCTTCTTACATTTAAAGTGACCGATTATTCTAGTTCGATTCTGGTCAAAATGTTCTCCCGGGATAAAGAGGACGCCGCGGTTATGAATAATATGAAAAAAGGCATGTGGGTCCGATGCCGCGGAAGCATACAAAACGATACATTTGTACGTGATCTTGTGATGATTGCGAATGATGTAAATGAAATCAAACCGGTTCTTAGACTGGATACGGCCCCTGCTGATGAAAAAAGGGTAGAGCTTCATATGCATACCCCGATGAGTCAAATGGATGCCGTTTCTTCAGTGGCAAGCCTTGTGGCACAAGCGAAGAAATGGGGACATAAAGCGGTTGCGATAACAGATCATGCTGTTGCTCAATCTTTCCCGGAAGCTTACAATGCAAGCAGGAAAAATGATATTAAAATGCTTTATGGTGTGGAAGCCAACCTTGTCGATGACGGGGTTCCGATTGCTTATAATGATAGGGACCTTCCTCTGGAAGATAGCACGTTTATCGTGTTTGACGTAGAAACGACTGGTCTTTCCGCCGTTTACGATACCATCATTGAACTGGCAGCGGTAAAAATCAGGGATGGGGAAGTCATTGATAAATTCGAGTCATTTGCCAACCCTCATCATCCTTTGTCCGCAACGACGATCGAGTTGACTGGGATTACAGATGACATGGTTCAAACGGCTCCTGAAATAAACGATGTTCTTCACGATTATTATAAATGGGTAGGTGACGATATTTTAGTCGCCCATAATGCTTCCTTTGATATGGGGTTCTTGAATGCAGGGTATCAAAAAGCAGGTCTTCCTAAGTCAACCAATCCTGTCATCGATACATTGGAGCTTGGAAGGCTTTTATATCCTCAATTTAAGAACCACAGGCTAAATACATTAGCCAAGAAGTTTGATATTGAATTAACCCAGCATCACCGCGCCATTTATGATGCTGAAACAACAGGGTATCTGCTGCTGAAAATGTTGAAGGATGCCGTAGAGAAAGGTATCACCAATCATAATCAGTTCAATGATTACATGGGTAAAGGTGATTCATACAAGCGTTCAAGACCCTATCACTGTACATTGATCGCACAGACGGAAGAGGGATTGAAGAATCTATATAAGCTTGTATCCATTTCCCATATGAATTATTTCTACAGGGTTCCAAGGATTCCGCGGTCTCAATTACAAAAATATCGGAAAGGAATTTTGGTAGGTTCTGGATGTGATAAAGGGGAAGTATTCGAAGGAATGATGCAAAAAGGGAAAGAAGAAGTTGAAGAAACAGCTCAATTCTACGATTACCTGGAGGTTCATCCTAAAGAGGTATACCAGCATTTAATCGAATTAGACCTCGTTCAAAGTCAGAAGAACCTAGAAGATATCATTCAAAATATCGTTGAACTCGGTAAGAAATTAGATAAGCCCGTGGTGGCTACAGGAAACGTTCATTATCTTAATGAAACGGACAAGATATATCGGAAGATTCTTGTGGGTTCTCAAGGAGGAGCCAATCCCTTAAATCGACATGAACTTCCTGATGTCCATTTCAGAACAACGAATGAAATGCAGGATTCATTTTCCTTCTTAGGGAAAGAGACCGCTAAAGAAATCGTTGTGGATAATTCCAATAAGATTGCCGATATGGTAGATGTGATTAAACCGATCCGGGATGATCTTTATACACCTAAAATCGAAGGTGCAGACGAAGAGATGCGCCGGATGAGTTATGCCATGGCCAGGAGTATATATGGCGAAGAACTTCCTGAAATCGTTGAAGCCAGAATCGAAAAAGAATTAAAGAGCATCATCGGGCATGGTTTCGCGGTCATCTACTTAATCTCGCATAAATTAGTAAAGAAATCACTGGATGACGGTTACCTGGTCGGTTCTCGTGGATCTGTAGGTTCTTCATTTGTGGCGACGATGACTGAAATCACGGAAGTGAATCCTTTGCCTCCACATTATGTATGTCCGTCATGCAAAAAGTCAGAGTTCTTTGATGATGGTTCTGTTGGATCGGGCTTCGATTTACCAAATAAGGATTGTCCAGAGTGTGGAGTTCCTTATAAAAAAGATGGTCATGATATCCCGTTCGAAACCTTCCTCGGATTCAAAGGGGACAAGGTTCCTGATATCGATTTGAACTTCTCGGGGGAATATCAGCCGAATGCCCACAACTATACAAAGGTGTTATTTGGAGAGGATAACGTATATAGGGCAGGAACAATTGGTACTGTTGCAGAAAAGACCGCATATGGGTATGTAAAGGGATATGCAAACGATCATCAGCTGCAAATCCGCGGTGCCGAAATCGATCGCTTGGTCAGTGGGTGTACCGGTGTGAAGAGAACAACCGGTCAACATCCTGGAGGAATTATCGTAGTGCCTGATTATATGGACATATATGATTTCTCACCAATACAATTCCCTGCTGACGATTCGAGCTCAGAGTGGAGAACCACACACTTTGATTTCCATTCCATACATGATAATCTGTTAAAGCTTGATATACTTGGACACGATGACCCAACAGTCATTCGCATGCTTCAGGACTTATCAGGGATCGATCCTAAGACCATTCCGACAGACGATCCTGAAGTGATGAAGATATTCAGCGGCACTGAATCTCTTGGAGTGACTGAAGAGCAAATCATGTGTAAGACAGGTACTCTTGGTATACCGGAATTCGGTACAAGGTTCGTCCGCCAGATGCTTGAGGATACAAAGCCGACAACATTCTCTGAACTCGTACAGATTTCCGGATTATCACATGGTACGGATGTATGGCTTGGGAATGCACAAGAACTCATCCATAACAATATTTGTAATCTGAGCGAGGTTATCGGATGCCGTGATGATATTATGGTATATCTGATCTATCAGGGACTGGAGCCTTCCCTTGCCTTTAAAATCATGGAATTCGTACGAAAAGGAAAAGGCCTGCAGGATGAATGGGTGGAAGAAATGAAGAAGAACGGTGTACCAGACTGGTATATCGATTCGTGCCTGAAGATCAAGTACATGTTCCCGAAAGCCCATGCGGCAGCTTATGTATTAATGGCTGTTCGTATTGCATACTTTAAAGTGCATCATGCTCTCCTGTATTATGCAGCTTACTTCACCGTTCGTGCGGAGGATTTTGATATTGAAGCGATGGTGAGAGGTTCACAGGCTGTTAGAGCCAAGATAGAGGAAATCAATAGCAAAGGCCTGGATGCATCTCCTAAAGAAAAGAACACATTAACCGTTCTTGAGTTGGCGTTGGAAATGTGTGAACGGGGCTATAAGTTCCAAAAAGTAGATTTGTATCGTTCACAGGCTGCCGAATTCGAAATCGATGGAGAAACATTGATTCCACCATTTAACTCCATTCCCGGACTTGGGACCAATGCCGCCATCAATATTGTAAATGCAAGGAAAGATGGGGAGTTCTTATCAAAAGAGGACCTTCAGCAAAGAGGACGAGTTTCCAAGACGATCATAGAGTACTTGGATAATCACGGCTGCCTAGAATCACTGCCAGAGAAGAATCAATTATCCCTCTTCTAAGCTGATAACACGGGAATTGTTTGCATAAAAATGTTGATTATGGTATATTTTTATTGGAAATACTAAAGATAGCTCTAAAGGTAGAAGAGTGGGGTCGCACCCCACTCTTTCGTTATTACATGGAGAATTTTGAACTATCATTTCTAGTCTTGGTGCAAGATTTTCATATAGACCAGGAGGTAAGTATGAGCAAAATAACAACACTTGTAGAAGAAATTGTTACACCGATCTTAGATGACATGTCATTGGAACTTATCGACATGGAATATGTGAAAGAAGGATCCAATTGGTTTCTTCGAGTATTCATCGACAAGGATTCAGGTGTTGACATTGAAGAATGCGGAACAGTAAGTGAAAGACTTAGTGAAAAGTTAGATGAAATTGATCCAATTCCTCATAATTACTTTTTAGAAGTTTCTTCACCGGGGGCAGAACGTCCTTTAAAGAAAGACAAGGACTTCGAGAAAGCCATCGGCAAAAACGTTTATGTAAAAACGTATGAGCCTCTGAACGGCGAAAAAGCCTTTGAAGGGACACTTCTTTCCTATACTTCAGACCAATTATCATTAGAAATAACCATTAAGACTCGAAAGAAGAAGGTTGAAATTCCAACAGATAAGATAGCCATCGCACGATTGGCTGTTACATTTTCATAGGAACTAACCGCACTATAAAGGGGGATGAAACCACCATGAGTACTCAGTTATTGGATGCTCTTACTGTTTTAGAGAAAGAGAAAGGCATTGCAAGAGATGTCATCATTGAAGCAATTGAAGCAGCCCTTGTGTCTGCTTACAAACGAAATTTTAACCAAGCACAGAATGTCCGTGTAGATCTTAACCTTGATACAGGTACGATGAGAGTCTTCGCCCGTAAAGAAGTCGTAGATGAAGTATTTGACTCCCGTCTGGAAATTTCAGTTGAAGATGCAGGAGAAATCAACCCAAGTTACGAAGTAGGAGACGTTGTAGAACTTGAAGTCACTCCAAAGGATTTTGGACGAATCGCAGCCCAGACAGCTAAACAGGTTGTGACTCAACGGGTGAGGGAAGCAGAAAGAGGAATCATCTATTCCGAATTTGTGGACCGTGAAGAAGACATCATGACGGGCATCGTTCAACGCCAGGATAACCGTTTCATTTACGTGGCTTTAGGGAAGATCGAGGCACTATTACCGGTAAGTGAACAAATGCCTAACGAAACATATAAGCCTCATGACCGCATTAAAGTGTTCATCACAAAGGTAGAGAAGACGACTAAAGGTCCTCAAATCTTTGTTTCAAGAACTCATCCTGGATTGTTGAAACGACTATTTGAAATCGAGGTTCCAGAAATTTTCGACGGGACAGTTGAAATCAAATCGGTAGCTCGTGAAGCAGGCGATCGTTCTAAGATTTCCGTTCATGCTGAGAATCCTGAAGTGGATCCTGTAGGTGCATGCGTGGGAACGAAAGGAGCCCGTGTTCAGGCAATTGTAAATGAACTGAAAGGCGAGAAGATCGATATCGTCCAATGGTCAGAAGATCCGGTGACATTCGTAGCAAACGCCTTAAGTCCATCTAAAGTCCTTGATGTACAGGTGAATGAGGAAGACAAAGCAACTAGAGTCGTGGTACCGGACTACCAGCTGTCGCTTGCCATTGGTAAACGTGGTCAAAATGCCCGTCTTGCAGCTAAATTGACTAACTGGAAGATTGATATCAAGAGTGAAACAGATGCACGTGAATTAGGATTGTATCCTCGCGAAGAGGCATTTTTACCTCAGGATGAAGAGGATGAGTATGACAACGAGCCTTTAAATATTGATTTTGAAAATCAAGATTAAGAGGTGAGTATGATGGCTATGAATAAAAAAATCCCTTTGCGCAAGTGTGTAGCAACGGGTGAAATGAAACCAAAGAAAGAAATGATCCGTATTGTAAGGTCTAAAGAAGGGGAAGTCTCCATTGATCCAACAGGTAAGAAATCAGGACGTGGAGCTTATCTTTCAAAGGATAAAGAAGTCATTTTACAAGCTAAAAAGAAAAATACTTTAGCCAATCAATTACAAGCGAAAATAGATGAATCTCTTTACGATGAATTGATTAGCCTTGTGGAGAAGGAGTAACGTTTAGCGTATGAATCAGAATCGTTGGATGTCACTTTTAGGATTGGCGAATCGGGCACGTAAGATTATTTCAGGTGAAGAGCTTGTGATAAAAGAAGTTCGTAATGGACGAGCAAAACTTGTCATCCTTTCCAAAGATGCTTCTGCTAATACCAACAAGAAAATCACGGACAAGTGTAAATCCTACAATGTCCAGGTATGCTTAGTGGAAAACAGGCATGAGTTAGGTCAATCTATTGGAAAAGAGGCCAGGGTAGTCGTAGCCGTCATGGATGCAGGCTTTGCCGGGAAATTATCCGAACTGCTCGATGAATCTCAGTGGGGGTGAACATATGAGCAAGATGCGTGTATACGAATATGCAAAAAAATATAATGTTTCAAGCAAAGATGTGATCGAAAAATTAAAGCAGCTGAATATTGAGGTATCAAACCATATGGCAACTATAGAAGACGACGCAGTAACAAAATTGGACGCGATGTATAAAGGCAATTCTACCGGGAATAAAGCCCAAAAGGATGCCAAGTCAAATGCATCCAAGTCAGAAGAAGCTCCTAATAAGGAAAAAGTGAAAACAGCACCGAAAAGCCGAGAAGGAAAGAAACACGAACAACAGCACCAATCAAAGGAGAAGAAGGTCTTCAATAATAATAAAAACAAAAACAACAGACAAAATAAACAAAATAAAAATACAAAACAGGCTCCTCAACAACAACAACAGCCTGCCAAGAAGAAAGAGCTTCCTGCAAAAATAACGTTCTCAGAGTCATTAACGGTTTCAGAACTTGCCAAAAAACTTCATAAAGAACCTTCTGAAATCATTAAGAAGTTGTTCATGCTTGGTGTCATGGCTACGATCAATCAGGAACTGGACAAAGATTCAATCGAATTGATTGCAGGGGAATACGGAGTCGAAGTAGAAGAAGAAATTAAAGTGGATGCTACTGACCTTGAAGTATATTTCACAGAGGATACAGAAGATCAAGTGGAAGAACGTCCTTCTGTTGTAACGATTATGGGTCACGTCGACCATGGTAAAACAACTCTTCTTGACTCGATCCGCAATACGAAAGTGACGGCAGGAGAAGCGGGCGGTATCACTCAGCATATCGGTGCTTATCAAGTTGAAGTGGATGGTAAGAAAATCACTTTCCTTGATACTCCGGGACATGCTGCCTTCACAACAATGCGCGCACGCGGTGCAAAGGTGACGGACATTGCGATCATCGTTGTAGCGGCTGACGACGGTGTCATGCCACAAACGGTTGAAGCGATCAACCACGCAAAAGCGGCTGAAGTACCGATCATCATCGCTGTCAATAAAATGGATAAGGAAGCTGCCAATCCAGATCGTGTGATGCAGGAGCTGACAGAATACGAATTGGTTCCTGAAGCATGGGGTGGAGACACAATCTTCGTTCCATTATCTGCATTATCTGGTGACGGTATCGACAATCTCCTTGAAATGATCGTTCTTGTAAGTGAAGTGGAAGAGCTTAAAGCAAATCCAAACCGTCTTGCACAGGGAACTGTCATTGAAGCTCAATTGGATAAAGGCCGTGGATCTGTTGCTACTTTACTCGTTCAAAACGGAACGCTTAAAGTCGGTGATCCAATCGTAGTAGGAAATACATTCGGTCGTGTCCGTGCGATGGTCAATGACCTTGGCCGTCGAGTGAAAGAAGCTGGACCATCTGCTCCTGTTGAAATTACAGGATTGAATGATGTTCCTCAAGCAGGGGATCGTTTTGTCGTATTCGAAGACGAGAAGACAGCACGATCAGTAGGTGAAGCCCGTGCATCCCAGGCACTCCAAGCTCAGCGTGGCGAGAAATCAAAGGTAAGTCTTGAGAACCTGTTTGAACAAATGAAACAGGGAGAAATGAAGGACCTGAACCTTGTGCTCAAAGCAGATGTTCAAGGATCGGTTGAAGCCCTTGCAGCGTCATTAATGAAGATCGAAGTCGAAGGTGTAAATATTCGAATCATTCATACGGGTGTTGGAGCGATCAACGAATCTGATATTACACTGGCGTCGGCATCAAATGCCATTGTCATCGGTTTCAACGTACGACCTGATGTGAATGCAAAGCGCACTGCCGAAGCTGAAGGTGTAGAAATTCGCTTGCACCGCATCATCTATAAAGTAATGGAAGAAATTGAAGCGGCTATGCAAGGGATGCTTGATCCTGAATTCGAAGAGAAAATCATCGGTCAGGCAGAAGTCCGTCAAACATTTAAAGTGTCTAAAGTCGGTACAATTGCGGGAAGCTATGTAACAGAGGGTAAAATCTCTCGTGATAGCGGAGTTCGTCTGATTCGTGACGGAATCGTCATCTTTGAAGGTGAACTCGATGCCCTTAAACGTTTTAAAGATGATGCTAAAGATGTTGCTAAAGGGTATGAATGTGGTATTACGATCAAGAACTTTAATGATGTGAAAGAAGGCGACGTCATCGAAGCCTTCATCATGGAGGAAATTACACGTAAATGATCTCATATGTTGAATGTGAGTGTATGATTTATGATTCTCACTCGTTAAAAGAAAAACGGGCGGTCCTGCAGAGGATCATGTCACGCCTTAAACAGAAATTCAATGTATCAGTTGCGGAAATCGATCACCAGGATGTATGGCAGCGAACAAAGATTGCCATTGTTGCCGTAGCCTCCTCCAAAGGAGCGAGTGAACGAGAAATCGAACATGCATTGAAATTCATAGATTCTTTTCCTGAGTGGGAACGACTGGAAACCCAATTCGAGTCATTGTAATGAACGACTTATGTTTCAACGTAAAATCATTATTAGTATATATATGAGGTGATATTGATGAGCCATCGTGCGAATCGTGTTGGCGAGCAAATGAAGAAAGAGCTCAGCGATATTATCGGACGAAAAATAAAGGATCCACGCATTGGCTTTGTAACGGTTACAGATGTACAGGTATCCGGAGATTTACAACAGGCAAAAGTGTATATTACCGTTCTGGGTGGAGAGGACCAAAGGGAGAACACTCTCAAAGGTCTCGCGAAGGCAAAAGGATTCATCCGTTCTGAAGTCGGACAAAGAATCCGTCTTCGTAAAACACCTGAAATTATTTTTGAGTTTGATGAATCGATTGATTATGGTAATCATATTGAGTCTTTATTAAGAAAAGTTCAAGATGAACCAGAAGAGTCTAAAGATACAGAAGAGTAACATGAAAGGGCTGATCCGGACGGAAGTACACTTCCATTGGGTCAGCCCTTTGTGTTTTCGCCGATTGAATATTCTACATAATGTATTGGAGGAATGAAGATGAATGGTATCCTGCCCCTATGGAAGCCACGGGGAATGACGTCCCATGATTGTGTTTTTAAGCTTAGGAAGCTTCTAAGAACGAAGAAAGTCGGTCACACAGGCACCCTGGATCCGGAAGTCTCAGGAGTACTGCCTATTTGTATTGGAAGAGCAACCAAAATAGCAGAGTATATAACAGCATCCGGGAAGACTTATGAAGGGGACGTTACGCTCGGTTATTCCACTACAACAGAAGATGCTTGGGGAGAGAAAGTGGAAGAAAAGGAAATCGACCGAGTGATAACAAGAACAGAGGTTGAAGAAATTCTTCAAAGTATGACGGGTGAAATTACACAGACTCCACCCATGTTTTCAGCGGTCAAAGTGAACGGGAAGCGTTTATATGAATACGCAAGACAGGGGGTGGAGGTGGAAAGACCTTCAAGGGTCGTCACTATCCATAAACTTCAATTACTGGACGATTGGATTGAACTGGATCCAGAAGACCCTTCCTTCTCCTTTGAAGTTGTTTGTGGTAAAGGGACGTATGTCAGAACTCTTGCTGTTGAAATCGGAAATAAGTTGGGTTATCCAGCACATATGTCCGCTCTTACCAGAACACAATCAGCCGGCTTTAGAAAAGAACATTGTTTCACTTTCGAAGAAATTCAAGAGTCCGTTTTTAACGATCAACAACAAAGCCTTCTTCTCCCCTTGGAATTGGGGCTTTCTCATTTGCCGAAAATGACAATTAGTGATACATTAGCAGAGAAAGTGAAGAACGGAGCACGCTTAGAAGAGCCTGAGGATTGGCCTGACGGACCTGAGATAGTGATGGAATATCAAGATAAAGCCATTGCCATCTATCAGCCGCATCCGGACAAACCTGGGATTATCAAGCCTGTCAAAGTACTCTTCAACGACTAGTGAAAAAGGTGAAATACTGTGAAAGTAATAACTGTACATCATCCACATTCAATTAGTAAGAATGATTTTCCACCCCTTGTACTCGCCCTTGGGTATTTTGATGGAGTGCATAAGGGCCACCAAAGGGTGATCAGGGCAGCTGTAGAAAAAGCGAATGATATGGACATATGCAGCGCAGTGATGACATTTGACCCCCATCCTTCCGTTGTGTTGGGCCACAAGCATAAACACATAAACTATATAACGCCTTTAGAAGATAAAAAAGAAATCATCGAAGATCTGGGTGTGGATTATTTATTCATTGTCCGCTTCACCTCAGATTTTGCGAGTTTAATCCCACAGGACTTCGTTGACGAATATATTATCGGACTTAACGTAAGGCATGTAGTGGCGGGATATGATTATTCATATGGAAGATTAGGGAAGGGGACGATGGAAACCCTGCCATTCCATTCCCGTGATATGTTTACATCCACAATCATTTCTAAGCTGACGGATGATGATCTGGATTTGAAAGTGAGTTCCACCCTTATAAGAGAAAGCCTTAAAGAAGGGGATGTATATAGGGTTCATAAGCTTCTTGGAAGACCATATAAAATGAAGGGAACGGTCATCCATGGAGATAAAAGAGGGAGGAAAATAGGATTCCCCACAGCCAATATTGAACTATCCGACAATTATTTGACGCCAAAGGTAGGAGTCTATGCGGTTAGAATGAAAATTCATGATAAATGGTTCAACGGTGTTTGCAATATCGGGTATAAACCGACATTCAAGAATCCCGATGACTATTCCCTCTCCATTGAAGTACATCTTTTCGATTTTCATACTTCCATATATGGAGAAGAAGTGTTCATAGAATGGTATGATAGGATCAGGGACGAACAGAAGTTTTCTGGAATTGAGGAATTAATCTCTCAAATCCAGAAAGACAAGGACCAGGCAATAGACTACTTTATGAAAATTTGAGGATTATACTTGATTTTTATATGAAAGAGTAGTATTCTAAATAGCGTATGAAATGAACCTTTGCTTGGCATCACGATTCACCAACGGTTGCTCAGTAACAGGGGATTTGAAAGAAATTATTAGGAGGTGAAAAGGATGGCTATCACTAAAGAGCGTAAAAACGAACTTATCAGTGAATACAAAGTACATGAGAACGATACTGGATCTCCAGAAGTTCAAATTGCTGTCCTAACTGAAGAAATTAACAATCTGAACGATCACTTACGCGTTCACAAGAAAGATCACCACTCTCGTCGCGGTCTTCTTAAAATGGTAGGTCACCGTCGTAATCTTTTATCTTACCTACGTAAGAAAGATGTACAACGCTACCGTGAGTTAATTAACAAATTAGGTTTACGTCGATAAACAGACAAAGGAAGCGGGATTATGTCCCGCTTTTTCTTTAGCTTTCATAAGTGGAAATCTTTGTATGATCCTCCACTTCTTTTTATACATTTTCTTGATTTCAAGTATTCAACTTGATTGTTTTTGTCTAAAATACATAATATGTACATAGATTACTCGATTGACTACTGTACGGTTCAATCATCCACTATGATGCAGCATCCTGTATTTACATAGTCAGCAGATTTCATTCAAAGGAATATAACAGCGCAAATGTGCATGATATAGATTATTTTTAGTATTTATCCGGGTTGGGTATAGGCCGAACCCTTTAGTGATATATAAAGAGAGGGGTACACTTTATGGAACAAACTAAACAAACCTTTTCCATTGATTGGGCCGGAAGAGAATTAACGGTTGAAGTTGGCCAATTCGCCAAACAAGCAAATGGAGCGGTAATGGTACGCTATGGTGATACTGCGGTATTAAGTAGTGCTACAGCTTCAAAAGAGCCAAAACCTTTGGATTTCTTTCCATTAACAGTTAATTATGAAGAAAGACTATATGCAGTGGGTAAAATCCCTGGAGGATTTATTAAACGCGAGGGACGACCAAGTGAAAAAGCCATTCTTGCCAGTCGTTTAATTGACCGTCCCATCCGTCCTTTGTTCGCAGATGGATTCCGAAATGAAGTTCAAGTAATCAGCATTGTGATGAGTGTAGACCAAAACTGTTCATCTGAGATGGCAGCTATGTTTGGCTCTTCCCTGGCACTTTCAGTGTCTGATATTCCATTTGAAGGACCGATTGCCGGAGTTATCGTTGGTCTTGTCGATGGGGAGTTCGTCATTAATCCCTCAGTCGAGCAATTGGAGAAGAGTGAAATTCATTTATCTGTCGCTGGTACGAAAGATGCCATCAACATGGTAGAAGCCGGTGCAGATGAGGTCCCAGAAGAAACAATGCTTGAAGCGATCATGTTCGGTCATGAAGAAATCAAGCGTTTAGTGGCTTTCCAGGAGGAAATCGTCGCTAAAGTTGGTAAAGAGAAATTGAACATTCAACTTGTTGAACTGGATCAAGATGTTGAAACAGAAGTTCGTTCACTGTGTGAAAGCGAACTGATTCCTGCAATCCAAGTTCAAGAAAAGCATGCACGTGAAGAAGCCATCAAGGCTGTTAAAGATAAAGTAAAGGCTGTTTATGAAGAAGAAAAAGAAGCGGATGAAGACACTCTGAAGCAAGTAAAGAAAGTATTGGACAAACTTGTGAAGAATGAAGTGCGCCGCTTGATTACAGAAGACAAAGTCCGTCCTGATGGTCGTAAAGTAGACGAAATCCGTCCACTTTCATCTGAAGTCGGTTTATTGCCAAGAACACATGGTTCAGGATTATTTACACGTGGACAAACTCAGGCGCTAAGTATTTGTACATTAGGTGCTCTAGGGGATGTTCAGGTACTGGACGGATTAGGAATTGAAGAATCAAAACGATTCATGCACCATTATAATTTCCCTCAATTCAGTGTTGGGGAGACAGGGCCGATCAGAGGGCCGGGCCGTCGTGAAATCGGACACGGGGCACTGGGAGAAAAAGCGCTGGATCCTATTATTCCAAATGAAAAAGACTTCCCTTATACAATCCGCCTTGTTTCGGAAGTACTCGAGTCAAACGGTTCGACCTCTCAGGCGAGTATTTGTGCAAGTACATTGGCGATGATGGATGCGGGGGTTCCAATTAAGGCACCAGTAGCCGGTATCGCAATGGGTCTTATTAAATCCGGTGAAAATTATTCTATTTTAACGGATATTCAAGGGATGGAAGATCATCTGGGTGACATGGACTTTAAAGTAGCCGGGACATCTAAAGGGGTAACCGCTCTTCAAATGGACATCAAGATTGAAGGACTTTCCCGTGAAATCCTTGAAGAAGCCCTTCAACAAGCGAAAAAAGGAAGAATGCAAATTCTTGAGAGCATGTTAGCCACGATCGGTGAATCAAGAACAAGTCTGTCACAATATGCTCCTAAGATCTTAACGATGCATATCAATCCTGATAAGATTCGTGATGTTATTGGACCAAGTGGGAAACAAATCAATAAGATCATTGATGAAACGGGTGTTAAGATCGATATCGAGCAGGATGGAACAATATTCATTTCTTCTACTGATGAAGAAATGAATAAAGTAGCTAAGAAGACCATCGAAGATATTGTTAGAGAAGTGGAAGCTGGACAAATGTATCTTGGAAAAGTGAAACGAATTGAGAAATTCGGTGCATTTGTAGAAATCTTCAGCGGAAAAGACGGCCTTGTCCACATTTCAGAGCTTGCAGAAGAACGTATCCGTAAAGTGGAAGATGTGGTTGCGATCGGCGATGAAATCCTTGTAAAGGTACTGGATATTGATAATCAAGGAAGAGTGAACTTATCTAGAAAAGCCGTTCTGAAAGAACAGCGTGAAAAGGAAGAACAAAACGAAGGGTAATCGTTTAGAATGGCAGGCTGTCCTGTAAGGAGCAAATTCTCCTCCGGGACAGCTTTTTTTATCTGTTCCATTGCTTTTTTGCCGGATGTTCTAGGCTGTTCCTCTCCTACATATGTTTTTAGGAGAAGGAAGGTGGACAGGGATGGAAAAAAAATACTTGATTGGAATTAGTCTAATTGCTATTCTGACTTTAGTAGTTGTAGAGAATCCTTTATCAGATCAGTATGTGACGGGGTTAAAACAAGATGCAATCGTAGTAAGTGGGGGAAATGGGGAAACGGATCTGACCCGTAGAGTAAAAGAGGAAGCAAAATTAAGAGAAATTCCAGCTCAGGATGCTGTGATCGATACGGTTTGGAAAGCTACACCAGGATATAATGGTTTAAAAGTGGACGTTGAGGCATCTCTGCAAAATATGAAGAAAGAAAAATCGTTTGAAGAAGATAAACTGGTTTACAAACAAGTCCCTCCAGAGAAGCATTTACCTGATTTACCCGCTTCACCAGTCTATCGGGGGAATCCTGATAAGCCAATGGTTTCCTTTATCATCAATGTGGCGTGGGGGAATGAATATATTCCCGATATGCTTGCAACTTTGAAAAAACACCAGGTATATGCTACGTTCTTTCTAGAGGGGAGATGGGTAAAGAATAACCCGGACTTAGCAAAGATGATCGTGGATGCAGGACATGAAGTGGGGAATCATTCTTATTCTCATCCAGATATGAAGACACTTCAAACCGCCAAGGTAAGAGAAGAATTAAAAAAGACGAATGAAATGATCGAAGTGACCACGGGGGAAAAAGTGAAATGGTTTGCTCCACCGAGCGGAAGCTACCGGGATGAAGTAATCAATATTGCCGATGAGATGCAGATGAGGACTATCATGTGGAGCGTAGATACGATTGATTGGCAGAAACCAGAGCCCAGCGTATTGATCGATCGTGTGATGCGAAAGATGCATAATGGGGCGATTGTGCTCATGCATCCTACAGCTTCAACAGCCAATTCCTTAAATGCGCTGATCCTTCAAATTAAAGAAAAAAATCTAAGGCTCGGAACGATCTCAAGTCTGGTGAAAGAAGAGAGAATCGTAGATGATGCCGATAATTCGTCTCAACAAGGAAATAGTAAGAAGAAGCAGTAACATTGCATCATGAATAGGAGGAACTTTCTTGATTAAGAAATATACATGCCAAAACGGACTGCGAATCGTGCTGGAAGAAATTCCACACGTTCGCTCCGTAGCAATCGGGGTTTGGATAGGTACCGGTTCACGTAATGAAACGGAACATAATAATGGAATTTCCCATTTCCTGGAGCATATGTTTTTCAAAGGTACAAAGACAAAGACTGCTCGTGAAATAGCAGAGTCGTTCGATAGCATAGGCGGACAGGTAAATGC
The DNA here is from genome assembly GCF_020172085.1 of Rossellomorea aquimaris. Classification (GTDB taxonomy): domain Bacteria; phylum Bacillota; class Bacilli; order Bacillales; family Bacillaceae_B; genus Rossellomorea; species Rossellomorea aquimaris_E. Next base: position 1,651,039 of record NZ_JAIVAT010000003.1, on the reverse strand, counting down.
ATTTACATCAAAGGAATACACATGCTACTATGCAAAAGTCTTGGACAACCATGCAGATTACGCATTACATACACTTTCAGATATGTTTTTTAATTCTACGTATGTTGAAGAAGAATTGACAAAAGAAAAAAATGTGGTGTATGAAGAAATAAAAATGTATGAAGATACTCCGGACGATATTGTTCACGACTTACTAAGCAAGGCCATTTATGAAGAGCATCCACTTGGGTATCCGATCCTTGGTACAGAAGACACTTTAAACACATTCAATCAGGCCAAATTAAAAGAATATATGCATGACATGTATACACCTGATCAGGTAGTCGTGTCTGTTGCAGGAAATGTGGATGAATCCTTCATTAAAGAAGTCGAAAAGCTATTCGGTTCCTATGAAGGTGGTAAAGGGCCAGAGGATCGTGTGAAACCCGTCTTTCACCATAATAAGCTTGCCCGTAAGAAAGATACAGAACAAGCCCACTTATGTTTAGGTTTCGATGGTCTGAAAATCGGTCATCCAGATATATACAATCTGATTGTGTTAAACAATGTATTGGGTGGCAGTATGTCATCCCGCCTGTTCCAGGAAGTTCGCGAGCAGAGAGGGCTTGCGTATTCCGTATTTTCTTATCATTCCGCATACGAAGACAGTGGAATGGTGACTCTTTATGGAGGTACGGGGGCCAATCAATTAGATCAATTATTTGAAACGATTCACAATACACTTGAGACCCTCAAAGCAGAAGGAATTACATCTAAAGAATTGCTTAACAGTAAAGAGCAATTAAAAGGGAACCTCATGCTGAGCCTGGAGAGCACCAACAGCCGTATGAGCAGGAATGGTAAGAATGAATTACTCTTAAAGCGGCACAGAACCCTGGATGAAATCGTCGAGGAAATCGATGGTGTGACAATGGATAAAGTCAACCGGCTTGCCTTGGACATCTTTACTGATGACTATGCATCCTCCCTTATCAGCCCTGATGGAATCCTTCCTGAAAATATGCGTAAATGATCGGAAAACAGACTCTTTAGAGTCTGTTTTTTTTTTGAACATCTCACGGTGATGATAAAGTTTTGCTTCTAAAATGATGGACAATGTATACATTGTACTAAAGAGAACGTTTTGGAGGGATACCAACCATGAGGTTAAGCGAATTAAGCGGGAAAGAGATCGTTGACTATAAAAAAGCGGAACGGCTGGGCATTCTTGGGCAAACGGACCTTGAGTTCAATGATAAGTCAGGGAGCATCAATGCTCTGATTATACCGACAGGCAAATGGCTGAGAAAGCAAGGGGGAGAAATCCGGGTGCCATGGCATCAAATCAGGACGATTGGGGCAGACATGATCATTTTGGAAGTATCGGAAGACTAATTGGATTTTGGATTAAAGTAAAAAAACGGGGCTGCCCCGTTTTTTTTTTTGCCATCTTTATCGAACTTACATACACCTCATTTCTTCTCACCTATTGGGTAAGTGCAACATACACTGTTGAAGTGAAAAGGGATTTAGAATAGCGATTATGTAAAAAGTAGGTGAAATCAGTGATGCTGACCGGAATGCAGATCGCAGTTCTAGGCGGAGATGCACGTCAACTTGAGATTATTCGGAAACTTACAGAATTGGATGCCAAAATATCACTCGTAGGTTTTGAACAACTAGATCATGCCTTTACAGGTGCCACAAAGGAAAAAATTGATGAAGTGGATTTCTCGGTAATAGATGCCATTATCTTACCTGTACCAGGCACGAATCTACAAGGAGAAATAGATACGATTTTTTCTAATGAGAAAATCACGTTAACGGAGGAAATAGTATCTGATACGCCAGAGCACTGTACGATCTATTCAGGAATTAGTAATGTGTACTTGGATCAAATTATGTCATCAACGAACCGGAAACTTGTTCAGTTGTTTGAAAGGGACGACGTTGCCATCTATAATTCCATTCCTACAGTTGAAGGAACGATTATGATGGCTATTCAACATACTGACTTTACTATACATGGATCTGAGATTGTCATATTGGGTCTAGGGAGAGTGGGTATGAGTGTAGCCAGAACGTTTCATCATTTAGGCGGAAGGGTGAAGGTTGGGGTGCGCAAAAGTGAGCATCTTGCCCGGGTGACCGAAATGGGTTTAATTCCCTTCCATTTAGATGCGTTAGAAAAAGAAGTAGAGAATTGTGACATTTGTATCAACACAATTCCAGTGCATATAGTGAAGGCAGCGGTCATAGCCAAAATGCCTGCCCATACGTTAATTATCGATCTGGCTTCAAAACCTGGCGGTACAGATTTCCGTTATGCAGAGAAGCGAGGGATCAAAGCATTGTTAGCACCAGGGCTGCCAGGGATTGTAGCACCTAAAACGGCAGGACAGATCCTGGCGAATGTCCTTTGTCAATTATTAGAGGAAGATTTTGATTCAAGAAAGGAGAGTTCATCATGAGTGTGAAAGGAAAAAGAATCGGGTTTGGTCTGACTGGATCTCATTGTACGTATGATGCCGTTTTCCCTGAAATCGAACGATTAGTCAATAACGGAGCGGAAGTCATGCCGATTGTAACCTCAACCGTTATGAATACTGAGACAAGATTCGGTAAAGGCGAAGATTGGATTAAGCGTATAGAAGACGTTACAGGACATAAAGTAATCGATTCAATCGTCAAGGCAGAACCGCTTGGTCCAAAGATACCACTGGACTGCATGGTGATTGCGCCTCTTACAGGAAATTCAATGAGTAAGTTTGCCAATGCCATGACCGATTCTCCTGTGTTGATGGCAGCCAAAGCGACAATTCGAAATCATCGTCCTGTGGTGCTCGGTATTTCTACAAATGATGCTCTTGGATTGAATGGTGTGAATCTGATGCGGTTGATTTCGACTAAAGATATATATTTTATTCCATTTGGGCAGGATGCACCTGAGGCTAAACCGAAATCGATGGTGGCAAGAATGACTCTGATTCAGGAAACGATAGAAGCAGCGATGGAAGGGAGGCAGCTGCAACCCGTCGTCATCGAAAGATATTTGGATTAATACATCAAGAAGGTCATCACCTTATCCCATTCAGATGACCTTCTTTTCATGCACGTAGAAGAGATTCGTGAAATGAGGGTACTTGGAAATAAAAAAATTCCTATTGTCGAATAATTGTTTATGTTAAAATATTCTTTATTATAGTAATAGATTAAATTACTTTACCTATTGTACTATGGTATTACTGAATGGTTGGAAGGAGAGAAGATTTTGAATACAACGGGATTACATGTAGCTGTTGTGGGTGCCACTGGTGCCGTAGGGCAACAAATGCTTCAAACTTTAGAAAAAAGGGATTTTCCAATAAAACAATTGACCTTATTATCATCAGCACGTTCTTCAGGGTCCACTGTTATGTTTAAAGGGAAAGAATGGACGGTAGAAGAAGCAAAGCCTGAAAGTTTTGAAGGAGTCGATATCGCTTTATTCAGTGCTGGGGGAAGTGTATCCAAACTTCTTGCTCCTGAAGCCGTAAAGCGCGGGGCTATTGTTGTCGACAATACGAGTGCGTACCGAATGGATCCGGATGTTCCGCTTGTTGTTCCGGAAGTGAATGAAGAAGATTTGAAAGATCATAATGGAATTATTGCCAATCCTAATTGTTCTACGATACAAATGGTTGCGGCGCTTGAGCCAATCCGCAAGCAGTATGGACTGAAGAAAGTGATCGTGTCTACTTATCAGGCCGTTTCAGGTGCAGGTGCGGTTGCAATTGATGAACTTCACTCACAGTCACAGGCCATTTTATCAGGTGAATCATATGAACCTGCTGTGTTACCTGTAAAAGGGGACAAAAAACATTATCAAATAGCATACAATGCCATTCCTCAAATTGATACATTTCAAGACAACGGCTTTACGTTTGAAGAAATGAAAATGATCAACGAAACGAAAAAAATCATGCATATGCCTTCGTTAAAGGTATCTGCAACATGTGTAAGATTACCAGTTGTAACAGGTCACTCTGAAAGTGTATATATTGAAATTGAGAAGGATTCTGTTTCAGTGAAAGATATCCATGCTCTTCTAGAGGAAGCACCAGGGGTGACCTTGGAAGACAATCCTGAAGAACAAATTTATCCGATGCCTGCCCATGCCGTAGGAAAACCGGATGTATTTGTTGGTAGGGTGCGTAAAGATCTTGATGAAGACAAAGGCTTCCATATGTGGGTTGTGTCTGACAACTTATTGAAGGGAGCCGCTTGGAACTCAGTTCAAATCGCAGAAAGTTTAATGAAGCTTGGCCTAATAAAGTAATAAAGAGGGGTCCATCCAGCTGATCTGAATAATTCCACTACTCGTTTTCTCATACCTCTTGAACATATGACAATGAGGTGTAGTCATGAAAGTGATCGTTCAAAAATTTGGTGGAACATCTGTACGTGACGAGGCAAGCCGACTGAAGGCACTTGCCCACACGAAACAAGCAATCGATAAAGGTTATAAAGTAGTGGTAGTGGTTTCGGCAATGGGACGGAAAGGTGAACCTTACGCGACGGACTCCCTTTTATCATTAATTGGTGGAAGGAATACTTCGATCAGTAAGAGGGAGCAGGACCTACTATTGTCCTGTGGAGAAATCATATCAAGTCTGGTATTTTCCAACATGCTGCTTGAGCATGGAATTCGGTCAACAGCCCTTACAGGCGCGCAAGCCGGGTTCCGGACCAATAATGATTTTAATAATGCAAAGATAGTAGAGATGAAATGCAGCAGACTGGTAAAAGAACTCGAGCATCATGATGCCGTGGTGGTGGCAGGATTCCAGGGAGCGACAAAAGATGGGGATGTCACAACCATTGGCAGAGGAGGAAGCGATACTTCTGCTTCCGCTCTTGGAGTTGCATTAAAAGCGGACTATATTGATATATTCACAGACGTGGAAGGAGTCATGACTGCCGATCCGCGAATATCATCCAAAGCAAGGCCCATAACGGTTGTTTCTTATAACGAAGTGTGTAATATGGCATACCAAGGAGCGAAGGTGATACATCCGAGGGCGGTTGAAATTGCTATGAATTCGAATGTGCCAATCAGGATTCGTTCGACCTATTCAAATGGTGAAGGTACCCTGGTTACTACCCTTGAAAATACAAAAGCACACAAAGAGTTCAGAAGCCATCCCGTCACAGGGATCGCTCATGTATCCAACCTCACGCAAATTAAAGTCTTTGCTAAGGAAGATCAGTACAATCTCCAAGCAGAAGTATTTAAAGCGATGGCCAAAGAGGAGATAAGTGTTGATTTCATTAACATTTCCCCAAGAGGTGTCGTGTACACGGTGGGTTCATCCGTGGCAGAAGATGCAATCAGCGTTCTAAGGAAAATAGGACACAACCCCGTTATTGAATCAGAATGTGCAAAGATCTCAGTGGTTGGAGCCGGGATGACAGGAGTCCCCGGTGTGACCTCTGCCATCGTTTCCTCCCTTTCCAATGAAGGGATCCGCATACTGCAGTCTGCGGATAGTCATACAACCATTTGGGTACTGGTGAAAGAAATGGATTTGATTAAAGCCATTAATGCACTTCATGATACCTTTCAATTACAAGAGAGAAGCGCTGTATTCAGAGTGGGATAAACTTACGAGGAGAGTGACTAGATTGAATTTTGGCCGTGTATCTACGGCAATGGTTACACCATTTGACCGTAAAGGAAATATTGATTTTACTAAAACGACGCAATTGATCCAGTATCTGATTGATAACGGATCGGATTCGCTCGTAGTAGCCGGGACTACTGGAGAATCACCTACTTTAACGAAAGAAGAAAAGGTTGCCTTATTCCGACATGTGGTGAAAGTGGTGGATGGTAGGGTTCCTGTCATTGCCGGTACGGGAAGCAATAACACCCATGCCTCAATTGAGCTGACCAAGAAGGCTGAAGAGGCAGGCGTGGATGCAGTCATGCTTGTGGCACCGTATTATAATAAGCCGAGTCAGGAAGGAATGTATCAGCATTTTAAGGTGATTGCCGAATCAACGTCCTTACCTGTCATGCTCTATAATATTCCTGGAAGATCAAGTGTCAACATGTCACCTGAGACGATTATTCGTCTTTCAAAGATCGATAACATCGTTGCTGTCAAAGAAGCAAGTGGAGATTTGGACAGTATGACTGCCATTATTTCCGAGACGTCAGACGGGTTTAAGTTGTACAGCGGGGATGACGGTCTTACCTTACCTGTATTGTCCATTGGTGGTGAGGGAGTAGTATCTGTTGCTTCCCATGTCATCGGAAACGAAATGCAGGAAATGGTTTCAGCCTTTTTAAATGGAAACCTTTCAGATGCAGCACGCATGCATCAAGGACTACTTCCGATCATGAAAGGCCTGTTTACTAGCCCGAACCCGACTCCTGTCAAAACGGCATTGCAGATGAAAGGCCTTGACGTCGGCTCTGTGCGCCTACCGTTAATTCCACTAACTGAAGTGGAAAGGGCAAAACTGTCTCAATTGTTAGAAGCTTTATCATAAACATAGGCCACTGACTTAACATATTAGACCGTGAAGGGATGTTCCTTTACGGTCTTTTTTTGTCTTATATCAGTGAGGCATATATTACCCGAAAGAAGAAGGAATTCCTCTTAATGTATCGAAATAGTAACGTAGTATAAATGATTGCAGTCTTTTACCTAATCTTGTTGAGGGAGGATAAATTTGGTTGTGCTCCCAAAATAGTATCAAGTATAATGGATATAACTGATTTAAGATCGGGGAAGGAACAGCATAGGAGGACATAATGGTGAGTAAGACAAAGAATGAAAGTATTAAAGTAATACCTCTTGGTGGAGTGGGAGAAATCGGTAAGAATATGTACGTGATTGAAGTGGATCACGAAATTTTTGTGATCGACGCGGGACTGATGTTTCCAGAAAATGAAATGCTGGGAATCGACATCGTTATCCCGGATATTCAATATTTACTGGAAAATAAAGAAAGGGTGAGAGGGATCTTCCTGACTCATGGACATGAGGACAGTATCGGTGCGATTTCATATGTTTTAAGTAAGATCAAAGCTCCTGTCTATGGTACACGCTTGACAAATGCCCTTGTAAAGGCCCGGTTGAAGGATGAGAATGTCAGGGAGGATGTGAAATTCTATACCGTTCACTCAGACAGCTATCTCACTTTCGATGGCGTAAATGTCACTTTTTTTAAGACTACACACAGTATTCCTGATTCGGTCGGGATATGTATACATACATCTGAAGGAATCATCGTCCATACAGGAGAGTTTAAGTTTGATCAATCAGCTAAACATCTTTACAGACCGGATTTAGGCAAGATGGCGCAAATCGGTGAGAAGGGTGTTCTATGTCTCTTGTCTGATAGTAAAGAGGCAGAGAGACCAGGATTTACTACATCCGAATCAGTCATTGAGCAACATATCACGAATGCATTGCGCAGTGCGTCTGGCAGAGTGATTGTAGCATGTTTTGCAACCAATTTAATAAGGCTTCAACAAGTTTTCGATACAGCGGATCAAAATAATCGTAAAGTCGTTGTAGTTGGTAAGAGTTTGAAGAGAGTCTATGATGTTGCCTTGAAACTGGGATATCTCCATGTCCGGGATGAACTGATCATAGGGATGGATGAAATCGGTGATTATCCTAAAGATGAAATTCTCATCATCGCCACAGGCACACAGGGAGAACCTTTTGAAGCACTTCAACGTATGTCCAAACGTTCTCATCGCCTGGTGAACATTGAAGAAGGAGACACAGTCCTCATTACCGCAACGCCATCACCTGGAATGGAAGTGATTGTAGGCAGAACGATCGACATGCTTTATAGAGCAGGGGCAAATGTATTGACAGCGACAAAGAAAGTCCATGTGTCTGGTCATGGAAGTCAGGAAGACTTAAAGTTCATGTTAAATATCATGAAACCAAAGTACTTCATCCCCATCCAGGGTGAATATAAGATGTTAGTCGCCCATACCCAGCTGGCACATGATACAGGACTTCCATATAAGCAGATTTTTATTTTGGATAAAGGTGATGTGCTCCAATACAAGGACGGTAAGATGAGAATGAGCGGTCGTGTACAGGCAGGAAATGTACTGATCGATGGAATTGGTGTCGGCGATGTTGGGAACATTGTTCTTAGGGATCGTAAATTATTATCGGAAGACGGTGTATTTACGGTTGTCGTGACCATCAACCGACGTTCCAAATCAATCGTCGCTGGACCTGAAATTATTTCACGGGGGTTTGTTTATGTAAGGGAGTCCGAAGAATTGATCGAAGGTGCCGGGGGCATCGTGACAGATGTGGTCCATTCTTATCTGCAAAAAGGCTCTTTCGAATGGACTGCCATCAAGCAGGACATCCGTGATCAATTGAATCATTATCTATTCAATAAAACAAGAAGAAGACCGATGATCCTACCGATCATCATGGAAGTATAATGAATGGGGCTATTTGGATTATCAAATAGCCCTATATTTATTTAACACGAAAGAAAACAGTATGAAAACACTCCTGAATTAAAATAATAACAAGAGAATGGGAATGAAAAGGAGATGTTTTCATGGAACAAAATCATGAACATATGCAGGACGAGCCAAACAAGGGGCAGGATGATCAAAAAGACAAGCCATCTGGTTTAATGGAAAAGATTCAGCAACTTGGACAGACGAATGTTCCACAACTTTCTCAAGACTCCAACATCCACTGCCTGACGATTGTCGGACAAATAGAAGGGCATATGCAGCTCCCGCCCCAAAATAAAACAACGAAGTATGAACATGTCATTCCACAGCTTGTAGCCATTGAACAAAATCCAAAAATAGAAGGGCTAGTTGTGATATTGAATACAGTGGGGGGCGATGTGGAAGCGGGATTAGCTATATCCGAAATGATCGCTTCATTATCCAAGCCCACCGTATCCGTCGTGCTTGGAGGAGGACATAGTATAGGTGTCCCCATTGCTGTATCATGCGACTTTTCTTACATTGCAAGCACAGCAACCATGACGATCCACCCTGTTCGATTAACGGGTCTGGTGATTGGAGTACCACAAACGTTTGAGTATCTGGATAAGATGCAGGAACGGGTGGTAAGCTTTGTTACGAAACACAGCAACATCACGGAAGAAGATTTTAAAGACCTGATGTTTGCAAAAGGGAACCTCACCAGGGATATCGGTACCAATGTGGTGGGGGATGATGCAGTAGAATATGGGCTGATCGATGGAATTGGTGGGATCGGGACTGCCATTAAAAAGATTAATGAAATGATAGAGATGAAGAAGCAGTCTGATCAACAAGAAGGGCTGGTACAATGATACTGTATACTGTCGTTCCAAATGATCTTGTATTCCCGACAGATGTAAATGAATTCAGTGGCCAAATGATGATGGACTATCAGGGCGTGCCTCTACTCGTTCAGCAGGTAGAGAATAAATACCGTATCATCAGGGTCATGAGCAGCGATCCGGCACATTATATGAATGATCAAATATGCCCGGGAGAATTTATCAACAATTGAGTGAGAAAGAGGATTTTCCCGAAATAGTGGTTATGCTATAATATTACTGGAAGACGATAGATTGATTCGATAAGTACACGGGAAGGGTCTGACACCTTAGGCACACACATTGCCCCAAAGGGTCAGCCCTTTCTTCATCTTTATGTACATAACAAGGTAGACTTCAATAGAATTTAGGTGAATGGATTGGCAAAACGAAAAAGAAGAAAAAAACGTTCTCAAACGAGTTCCACTCTAAAACAGACGATCAAGTATGAGATCATCGGTCTGATCCTAGCTGCATTAAGTTTGATTTCCATCATAGAGCTGGGTGCAGTTGGAAAGGCGATTGTGTATTTTTATCGTTTTTTCCTGGGAGAGTGGTACATGATTGCCTTGCTGTGGATGCTTTACGTAGCGGGCTATCTCATGATTAAGAGGGAAGTCCCCATGTTATTCAGCCGCAGACTGGTAGGCGTGTATATCATTATTGCGAGTTTTCTCCTACTTAGCCATGTGAAATTATTTGACCTCCTTTCAAATGGTGGCTCTTTCGCTAATCCCAGTGTCATTATGAATACATGGGATTTGTATTGGATGGATGTAAGGGGCGATTCCAGCACTTCGGACCTTGGAGGGGGAATGATAGGGAGCATCCTATTTGCTGTATCCTATTTTCTTTTTGATTCACAAGGAGCAAGGATCGTGAGTGCAACCTTCATCATGATCGGGATCATATTAGTGACGGGTAAGTCCTTAGGCGATGTTCTTGGACGAGCCGGAAAGCGATTCGGTACATTCATGGGTGGACAATGGTCGGCATTCAAACAGGATATGAGTGAATGGAAAGAAGAGCAGTCCAAGAAAAAAGAGACGAGGGAAAAGAAGAAGAAAGAGGCACCAGTGAAAGAGGAAGTCGTGGCATCAGCGCCTTCACAGGAGGAAGAAAAGAGGGAGCCGATCATCTCGAATTTCGCGGAACGTGCATACGGTGTACCTCCTAAAGATGACCCAACTCCATCCACCGAAGGTACAAAAGAAGAGAAAGAAGTCAGTGTTCCACAAAACCATACCGAGTCTGTAGGGGAACCGGATTCACCTCCAATCACCTTTACAGAGGTAGAAAATAAGGATTACAAGCTTCCTTCGATCACATTATTGAAAAGTCCCAGAAAAACAGATCAAAGTAATGAGTACCAATTAATCCATGCCAACGCCGCAAAGCTCGAGAGAACGTTTCAGAGCTTTGGCGTAAAGGCAAAAGTGACACAAGTCCATCTAGGACCTGCTGTTACAAAATATGAAGTGCATCCCGATGTGGGTGTGAAAGTAAGTCGCATCGTCAACTTGAGTGACGACCTTGCATTAGCCCTTGCAGCGAAGGATATTCGGATTGAAGCGCCGATTCCTGGTAAATCCGCCATCGGTATCGAAGTTCCCAATTCGGAAGTGGCCATGGTGTCCCTTAGGGAAGTTCTCGAAGCGAAGGAACACAATAAGCCCGATGCCAAGCTGCAGATTGGATTGGGACGAGATATTACAGGCGAAGCGGTTCTGGCTGAACTGAATAAAATGCCTCACCTATTAGTGGCAGGTGCGACAGGAAGCGGGAAGAGTGTTTGCATCAACGGGATTATAACCAGTATTCTCATGAGGGCAAAACCGCATGAAGTAAAGCTAATGATGATTGATCCGAAAATGGTGGAGTTGAATGTCTATAACGGTGTACCCCATCTCCTGGCCCCTGTTGTAACGGATGCCAAAAAAGCTTCTCAGGCTTTGAAAAAGGTTGTAAGTGAAATGGAGCGAAGGTATGAACTATTCTCTCATACGGGCACAAGGAATATTGAAGGCTATAATGACTATGTTAAGAGACAGAATATCGAGAACGATGATAAGCAGCCTCTTCTTCCTTACATTGTGGTCATTGTCGATGAGCTTGCCGATTTGATGATGGTGGCCTCGAGCGACGTGGAGGATGCCATCACACGGCTTGCTCAGATGGCACGTGCGGCAGGGATCCATCTAATCATAGCGACGCAGCGTCCTTCTGTAGATGTTATCACAGGAGTCATTAAAGCAAATATCCCATCACGGATTGCCTTTGCCGTATCCTCTCAAACGGATTCGAGGACCATCTTGGATTCAGGTGGTGCAGAGAAGCTTTTGGGCCGGGGAGATATGCTCTTCATGCCAGTCGGGGCATCGAAGCCGACAAGGGTTCAAGGAGCTTTCTTATCAGATGAAGAAGTAGAAGAGATCGTTGATTTTGTCATTTCTCAACAAAAGGCGCAATATCAGGAAGAAATGATTCCTGATGAAGTGCAGGAGGATGAGAAGTCAGGTGAAGTCGAAGACGAATTATATAATGACGCCGTCCAGTTAATTGCTGAAATGCAGACTGCCTCTGTATCCATGCTTCAGCGAAGATTCAGGATCGGCTATACGAGAGCTGCCAGATTGATCGATGAAATGGAAGTAAGGGGAGTGGTAGGCCCTTATGAGGGCAGCAAGCCGAGAACCGTCTTGGTAGGCAAGCCATCAGAAGAACAAAGTTCGTAAAATAAAAGGTGTGTTATCCTATTCAATCCGAATAGAATAACACACCTATTTTTGTGATCATTTTTTGAAGGAAATACCATTTGAACACAATAAATTTAATAATATCAATAGTTATCCACCAATATGTTATACTATTAAAAGCGTTTTCAATTGTAAAGACACTGTTGTGTGCATGTAAAGTTTGATAATAAAATACGATACGAATGTAAAATTAGAGTTAATATATCCCATGAAAACCCATTCAAAAGCAGTTTTTAACCTAATTTTTTACAAAAAAGGATTCTAAATTGTCATTCTAATCATTTTTTTCGACAAAATCACACAATGCTATTTATTTATCAAAAGAAAAGTGTTATAGTATTTTCGATTAGTAGGAAAGATATACATCAGAGGTCTGATGTCTTGAGAAAATGTGGTGGTGGTTCCAGTGACAATAAAAACAGACAATAGGCATTTATACTTACAAGTAATTGACCGTTTGAAGAAGGATATCGAAGCGGGAGTATACAAAGAAAAAGAAAAACTCCCATCAGAATTTGATCTCTCCAAACAATTAGGCGTAAGTAGAGCTACTCTAAGGGAAGCTCTCAGAATTCTTGAGGAAGAAAGTGTCATCGTACGACGTCATGGAGTAGGTACATTTGTAAACGCGAAGCCGCTCTTTACTTCCGGTATCGAGCAGTTAAACAGTGTAACGAACATGATTAAGCAGGCTGGTATGGAGCCAGGGACCATTTTCTTAAGCTCAACAACTCAAGAAGCTACTGAGGATGATGTGAAAAGGTTTACATGCAATGAAGAGGACGACGTGATCCTGATTGAAAGAGTTCGAACCGCTAATGGGGAACCGGTTGTCTATTGTGTGGATAAGATTCCTGAAAAGGTAATGCCGAGGAATTTCACACACGAGGATAATTCGATTTTCACCGTTCTCGAAAAACGAGAGAATAAAAGAATCACTCATGCGGTAGCACAAATAGAGCCAATGGGATATCACGATAAAATCTCCCCTATTCTAAATTGCGAACCGGAAACGGCCTTACTCGTTTTAAAGCAAATGCATTTTGATGAAAATGATGAGCCGATCCTGTATTCCGTAAACTATTTCAGATCAGACAAATTTAGCTTCCAGGTATTAAGAAAGCGCGTATAACAACAATCTATCTTACTACTAATTTATTACAATAATAGGGGGTACTCTAGGTGAAAAAACGTAAATTTGGTTTAGCGTTGTCATTTGTTCTGGCAGCAGGTACATTATTAGGTGCTTGTGGGACAAGCGAGGACAAAGAAGGTACATCTAGTGGTGAAGGCAAGAAAGAAGATCAATTTACAGTAGCAATGGTAACAGATGTTGGTGGGGTAGATGACAAATCATTCAACCAATCAGCTTGGGAAGGACTTCAAGCATTCGGTAAAGAATACGACTTAGAAAAAGGTAAAGAAGGATTTGACTACTTACAATCCCAATCTGATGCTGACTATGCTACGAACTTAAACACTTTAGCTCGTCAAGACTTTGACTTAGTATATGGTATCGGTTTCTTAATGCAAGGTGCGGTCAATGATATTGCACAACAACAAAAAGATTCACATTTTGCAATCGTTGACGCTGTTGTAGAACAACCAAACGTTGCAAGCATTACGTTTAAAGAGCAAGAAGGATCATTCCTAGCTGGAGTTGCAGCTGGTTTAGCAACAAAAACAAACAAGATTGGATTCATCGGAGGTATGGAAATCCCTGTAATCGAACGTTTCCATTCAGGTTTCATCGCTGGTGTTAAATCCGTTAATCCTGATGCAGAAATCGTTGCGGATTATGCAGGAGCATTTGATAAGGCTGAACTTGGACAAACAATCGCTTCAAAAATGTATTCCCAAGATGTTGACGTAATCTTCCATGCAGCTGGTGGTACTGGTAACGGTCTATTCAAGGAAGCGCGTGACTTAAAAGAGAAAGACCCTTCACGTGAACTATGGGCGATCGGTGTTGACTCTGATCAATCAGCAGAAGGTAAAGTCGGGGATCACAACATCATCTTAACATCTTCATTAAAGCGTGTTGATAATGCGGTTATGGACCTTTCAAGCAAGGCGAAGGATGGCAATTTCCCAGGTGGAGAGGTTATCTCATACGGTCTTAACGAAGATGGCGTTGGTTTAGCTCCGATTAATGAAGAGCTTTCTAACAAAGACGAAGTGATGAAGAAAGTTGATGAATGGAAAGAAAAGATCAAGAGTGGAGAAATCACTGTTCCAGAATCACTTGATGAAGCTAAATCATTCTCAGCTAGCTAATGTATCAGGGATAAGGGGATCAATGAAAGCTGGTCTCCTATCCCTTTTTTAAAACGAAGTTCTGATTGGATAATGGTACAAGAGTCACGCGTCTTCCGATGTGAAAAGTAGACGATTCAATGAAATTTTACTTAGAACCTTAATTGAAACATAGAACTTCTTTCTATCTTTCATTTAGAGTTTTATAAGGGGAAACCCTTTTTTTCTAGAGTTATAAGGTCTGACCTCTAACTACTAGATCGATATCCCCAGCCTATGCAAGGAGTGAATAGCAATGGATTATGTAATCGAGATGTTGAATATTCGCAAAGAATTCCCCGGCATCGTAGCAAATGATAATATTACCCTCCAGCTCAAAAAAGGTGAAATTCATGCGCTTCTTGGTGAAAATGGAGCAGGTAAGTCAACACTGATGAACGTATTATTTGGACTTTACCAACCTGAGCAAGGTGAAATTCGAGTTAAAGGACAGCAAGTGAATATCACCAATCCAAACATAGCGAATGATCTCGGAATAGGGATGGTTCATCAGCATTTCATGTTGGTAGATACCTTTACTGTAACAGAGAATATTATTCTTGGAAGAGAGCCAAAGGCTGGAGCCACGGTGGATATTAAAAAAGCCGAGAAAGATATTCTGGATATTTCTGAAAGATACGGCCTGAAAGTGGACCCATCCGCTAAAATTTCCGAAATCTCAGTTGGTATGCAGCAGCGTGTAGAAATATTAAAGACGCTTTATCGTGGAGCGGAAATCCTGATTTTCGATGAACCTACAGCTGTATTGACCCCACAGGAAATCAAAGAGCTTATACAGATCATGAAAACCCTGATCAAAGAAGGAAAATCCATTATTCTTATCACCCATAAACTGAAAGAGATTATGGAAGTGTGTGATAATGTAACCGTTATCAGGAAAGGGAAAGGGATAGGCACAGTGAAAGTGTCGGAAACCGACCCGAATCACCTTGCCAGCCTGATGGTAGGGAGAGAAGTCACATTTAAAACGGAGAAGAAAGAAGCTTCCCCGAGTGATAGTGTATTAGAGATTCGTGATTTGAATGTGAAAGATCATCGCAATGTTCCTGTAGTTAAAGGATTGAATCTTGAAGTGAAAGCAGGAGAAATCCTGGGTATTGCAGGAGTCGATGGGAACGGACAAAGCGAGTTGATTGAGGCCATTACTGGGTTATATAAGGTCGACAGCGGTTCGATAAAATTGAATGGCAAAGAAATAATGAATATGAAACCCCGTAAGATTTATGAATCAGGAGTGGGCCATATTCCTCAGGACCGCCATAAACACGGTCTGGTTCTTGATTTTCCAATCGGCGAAAATATGGTGCTCCAAACGTACTACCAGAAGCCGTATTCGAATAAAGGGATCCTAAGTTATAAAAATATTTATAATCAAGCGAGAAAACTAATTTCAGAGTTTGATGTAAGGACCCCGTCAGAGTTTACTCTTGCACGTGCTTTATCAGGAGGGAACCAGCAAAAGGCGATAATAGGCCGTGAGGTTGACAGAGATCCTGATTTATTAATTGCGGCACAGCCAACGAGGGGTCTTGACGTAGGTGCGATTGAATTTATCCATAAGCGGCTGATTGAACAAAGGGATAATGGGAAAGCTGTTCTGCTTCTTTCATTTGAACTGGATGAAATCATGAATGTAAGTGACCGTATCGCCGTCATTTACGAAGGTCAAATTGTGGCGATTGTTGACCCTAAGGAAACAACCGAACAAGAACTTGGACTTTTAATGGCTGGTTCTAAGAGGAAGGAAACGGGAGGAAACGCACATGTCTAATCGATTAACGAATATACTAATCCCTGTTATCTCAGTCCTTTTGGGTATCATCGTCGGAACCATCATCATGCTTGTGAGTGGATATGATCCGATTGCTGGATACTCCGCATTATGGAATGGTATTTTCGGTGAAATATATTATGTTGGAGAAACGGTTCGTCAAGTCACACCATATATTCTGGCAGGTTTAGCTGTTGCCTTTGCCTTTAGAACTGGGCTTTTCAATATCGGGGTAGAAGGCCAATTGATTGTTGGTTGGCTGGCTGCAGTCTGGGTAGGTGTTGCCTTTGATGGTTTGCCAAAGATGATTCACCTGCCACTTGCCATCATTGCAGCAGCAATGGCAGGAGCGCTTTGGGGTTTCATCCCTGGTTTACTTAAAGCGAAATATCGTGTACATGAAGTTATCGTCACGATCATGATGAACTATATTGCACTACACGTAACAAATGCCATAATCCGTGATGTGTTAACAGATCGAAAAGATCGTACAGATTATATAGCAGAGACGGCTTCGTTGAAGTCACCATTCTTTGAAAGCTTAACGGATTATTCCCGTTTGCATTGGGGGATTTTCATCGCCCTTGCATGTGTATTCATTATGTGGTTCTTACTCGAGAAAACAACCCGTGGTTATGAATTGCGTTCAGTAGGTTTCAATCAGCATGCTTCTCAATACGCAGGAATGAACGTGAACGGGAACATCATCCTCTCCATGGTCATCTCTGGTGCATTTGCAGGACTTGCTGGAGCAATGGAAGGCCTCGGAACATTCGGCTACGCTTCCATTAAAGGTGGATTTACAGGAGTCGGGTTTGACGGTATCGCTGTCGCTCTATTAGGCGGAAATGCAGCCATAGGAGTTGTATTCGCTGCCCTTCTATTCGGAGGACTTAAAGTAGGGGCACTGAATATGCCACTCGATGCAGGAATTCCGAATGAACTGGTAGATATTATTATTGCTCTTATTATTTTCTTTGTAGCATCTGGTTACATGATTCGTTATCTGATTCAACGATTTAGTAAAAAGGGGGTGAAATAAGTGGGCTTTATTGATATTTTGACTATTCTCATCCCGTCTACATTACTTTGGGCGACTCCACTTATTTTCACTGCTTTGGGAGGAGCGTTCTCAGAGCGTTCAGGTGTAGTTAATATTGGTCTTGAAGGGTTAATGGTCATTGGAGCATTTTCAAGTATTGTATTCAATCTTGCATTCGCAGATACTTTTGGTTCAGCGACACCATGGGTGGCACTAATCATTTCCATGCTGATGGGAGCATTACTTGCCATACTTCATGCCGTTGCTTCGATCACATTCAGAGCAGATCAGGTCGTTTCTGGTGTGGCTATCAACTTACTTGCAGTCGGCTTGACTCTATTCCTGGTTAAAAGAATCTACGGTAAAGGTCAGACCGATATCATTTCCGAAGGATTTGGTAAGATCGATGTCCCTTTACTTCACAAAATACCTGTCATTGGAGATATTTTCTTCTCCAACACGTATTGGCCGCCATTCGTAGCAATCTTAGTGTCCTTCATCGTTTGGTTCGTAATGTTTAAAACGCCATTCGGTCTTAGACTCCGTTCAGTCGGGGAACACCCTATGGCAGCAGATACAATGGGGATCAATGTAACGAAAATGCGCTATATCGGTGTCATCATTTCAGGTGCGTTTGCTGGGGTGGGCGGTGGAGTATATGCCCAGGCAATCTCCTCAGACTTTAGTCATGCCACAATAAGCGGTCAAGGGTTCATGGCCCTGGCGGCATTGATATTCGGTAAATGGCATCCACTTGGAGCCATGGGGGCTGCTTTATTCTTCGGGTTCGCTCAAAGTTTAAGTATTATCGGCTCAAGTATTCCGCTATTTGAAAATATTCCTAGTGTATATCTTTTGATTGCGCCTTATGTATTGACCATACTTGCACTTACAGGCTTCATCGGACGTGCAGATGCACCAAAAGCATTGGGCACGCCTTATATCAAAGGAAACCGTTAAGTCATTTGAATAACAACAAGAAGGATATCCCGAAATGTCGGGATATCCTTTTTTTATATCAAGAGAGTTACCACCGTGAAACATAAAGGAAAATCTGCAAGCATATTATAGTTTACTCCATGGGTATTTTTCCAACAGAGGAAGATGCTTGAAAACAATCACTCTCTACATGTATAGTTATACATAAATACCGCACAATAAGGGTGTTTATAACTTTTGAATCCAAAATGACGGAAGTGTGGAACTAAGGAGGACGGTACGATGACAGCCATCAATGAAGTAGTAAAAAAGAAACAGGGGTACACGCTACATATCGTTCAAACGGATAAGTATAAGACAAACAGCCTCGTATTAAAGATGAAAGCACCCCTTGATCCGGAAACCGTTACATTGCGGGGATTACTACCCCATGTAATGCAGAGCAGTACAGGGACATATCCAAGCACAACGGAATTACGCTCGTATCTTGATGAGTTATATGGTGCCAATTTTTTTGTCGATTTAGGTAAAAAAGGAGAGTACCATGTGGTCAGTATGTCCGTTGAAATCGCCAACGAGAAGTTTCTGAAGGATTCTGAACCATTACTTCAAAAAGGGATTGAATTCCTTGCAGATGTCCTGCAGAATCCTCATGTTGAAAATAATGAATTTGATAAGAAAACCGTTGAAAAAGAAAAGCGAAACCAAAAGGTGAGAATAGAAGCGGTATATGATGATAAAATGCGCTATGCCAATTCACGGTTAGTGGAAGAAATGTGCAAAGGGGAACGGTTTGCTCTTCATGTGAATGGTGAGAGTGAAGAAGTGGAAGCCATTACCGCAAAGAGATTATATGACTATTATCAGAAAGTGATGTCTGAAGATCAATTTGATTTGTATGTGATTGGAGATGTTGAGGTTAGAGAAGTGGAAAGTCTCTGTGACTCACTCCTTAAATTAAGTGACCGTACTCCCCAAGAAGTGGGCGCATCAGAAGTGACGAAGAAAGAACAAGAAAACGTCATAAAAGAGAAGCAGGATGTGAAACAAGGAAAACTCAATATGGGTTACCGCACACATACGAAGTACGGGGATGATGACTACTTTGCACTTCAGGTATTCAACGGGATCTTCGGCGGTTTCTCCCATTCTAAACTGTTCATAAATGTGAGGGAGAAAGCAAGCTTGGCTTACTATGCTGCCAGCCGTTTGGAAAGTCATAAGGGATTATTGATGGTAATGTCCGGAATCGAATTCGAGAAGTATGATCAGGCTGTCGGTATCATAAACGAACAGCTGCAAGCCATGAAGGATGGAGACTTTACGGATGGGGAAATCGATCAAACGAAGGCGGTCATTCGCAATCAGCTTTTAGAAACGATCGATACGTCCAGGGGCTTGGTTGAAGTCCTATATCATAACGCCGTTGCTCACGAAGAAATCGATCTGAAACATTGGCTTGATGAAGTGGAAAAAACAACAAAAGAAGATATAGTGAAAGCAGCAAATAAGGTTGAACTTGATACGATCTACTTTCTAACAGGAATGGAGGGATAATGATGAAGAAAATTTCCTTCGATCAATTACAAGAAAATTTATATTATGAAAAAATGTCAAATGGACTGGACGTGTACATTCTCCCAAAAAAAGGTTTTAATAAGACGTATGCCACATTTACGACGAAGTATGGAAGCATCGATAATCATTTCGTCCCTCTGGGTGAAGATGATTTCGTCAAAGTACCGGATGGGATTGCTCATTTCTTAGAACATAAGTTGTTTGAAAAAGAAGATGGAGATGTCTTCCAACAGTTCAGCCGACAAGGGGCATCGGCTAATGCTTTCACCTCCTTTACAAGGACAGCTTATTTATTTTCCAGTACAAACAATGTTGAGCGTAATCTCGAAACACTGATTGATTTCGTTCAAGACCCTTACTTTACAGAAAAAACGGTAGAAAAAGAAAAAGGCATCATTGGTCAGGAAATCACCATGTACGATGATAACCCGGACTGGCGATTATACTTCGGGGTCATCCAGAACATGTATAAAAATCATCCTGTGAAAATTGATATCGCTGGTACGATCGAGTCCATTACCCCGATTACGAAAGATATGCTGTATCAGTGCTACAACACATTCTACCACCCAAGCAATATGCTGCTGTTTGTGGTGGGGGCAGTAGATCCTGATCAGATCATGAATCAGATCCGTTCAAATCAGGAAAAAAAGGATTATGAAAAAATGCCTGAAATCAAGCGGAAATTCGAGGATGAACCTGACACTGTGGCAGAGAAGAAACAGGTTCTAAAAATGAACGTACAAAGTCCTAAATGCTTAGTTGGTCTCAAAGCTCCAGAACCACAGCAGCAGGGCAAGGAAATGCTCAGACAAGAGCTATCCATGAATGTCTTCCTTGACATGTTATTTGGGAAGAGTTCAGCGTATTATTCTGAACTCTATAATGATGGTTTAATCGATGAGACGTTCCATTACGACTATACACAGGAAAATGGCTTTGGATTCCTTACTGTCGGTGGAGATACGGAAAAGCCGGATGAACTGGCGGAAAAGGTACAATCCCTGCTTCTGAAAGCGAAACAGGAATCCCTTTTTACAGAAGAAGGATTGGAAAGAACCAAGAAGAAGAAGATCGGTTCATTCCTTCGCGCCATTAACTCTCCTGAATACATTGCGAATCAATTCACGCGATATGCGTTTAATGAAATGGATTTATTCGAAGTTGTACCGACACTTGAATCATTAAAGTATGATGATATCCAGGCAGTAGCCAATTCCATTATTAGCGAAGAACGATTTACCGTTTGTCAGGTAGTACCTAAATCATGACCATAGGGGAGCTATTCTTTTTCAAAGAGTAGTTCCTCTCTTTATGTGATCAATGTTTGGAGTGAAACGAATGAAACATGCATTAATTACAGGTGCATCGGGCGGGATTGGAAGCAGTACGGCCCTTGCACTTGCAGAAGAGGGGTGGAATGTTTATTTACATTACCATTCCAATGAAAAGGCAATGAAAGAATTAGTACATAAAATTGAAGGACTTGGGGTGGAGGCAATCCCTATTCGGGCCGATCTCACCACTCCAAAGGAAGTCGGAAAACTAGTTCAGTCCATTTTTCAGCTTGATGCCGTTATTTATTGTAGTGGGAATTCCGGGTGGGGGCTCTTTCAAGATCATTCAGAAAATGACATGGATCAGATGATCAATCTTCATATCAAAAGTCCAATGCTCCTCATTCAGCAACTTTTGCCGAAGTTGATAGACAGAAAAGGAAATATCGTCATAGTAAGCTCCATTTGGGGTCAGATAGGCGGTGCCTGCGAGGTCGTTTATTCAACGGTCAAAGGGGCTCAATTGGCTTTCGTGAAATCTTTAAGTAAAGAGCTTGCTCCAAGTGGGGTAAGAGTGAACGCGATAGCACCGGGAGTGGTAGAAACCAATATGTTGAGTGGATTCACTGACGAAGATAGGCTTTCCATGTTTGAGGAGATTCCAATGGGACGCTTCGCTCATCCAGATGAGATTGCGGACTCCATTCATTTCCTGATATCCAAAAAGGCTACATATATTACCGGTCAAACCCTCTCTGTCAATGGGGGATGGCACACATAAAAAAGTTCTGAAGCCATTTGATAATGACGCATAATTTTTTCTCCTGGATACAAACTAAGATTGTATTTCAATAAAGGAGGTCATGACAAATGTCTGTATTAGATAACTGGTCTGAATGGAAAAACTTTTTAGGGGACCGTCTTAACCAGGCTCAACACGGCGGTATGGAAAATGAAACAGTAAACGACTTGGCATACCAGATTGGTGACTATCTTGCCAATCAAGTTGAGGCTAAGAACGATCAGGAAAAAGTATTAGCGGATTTATGGTCTGTCGCTTCTCCTGAAGAGCAACATGCTATTGCGAACATGATGGTGAAACTTGTAAACAACAACGGTACTCGCTAAGGAGAGGGAATTTCCCTCTCCTTTTTATTATATGAGGGTAAAGTGTATGGTGAAAATGTTCATATCCTGATACACCCAATCAAAAAGCACACTTAGGAATTGAGAAATTATGCATATTTATATAGGTTTTGCTTTTCTATTGCCTGAAAATCATTTATGATAATACCTAGATGTTTAAAATATACTTTTCGAATGATGTTTTTTTCTTGAATCGGAATATCACAGTCTTTAGGAGGGTAACGATGGAACGCAAAGAGTGGTATTTAGAATATGAAATCCAAAAGAATCGTCCTGGCCTCTTAGGTGATATCTCCTCATTATTAGGAATGCTTTCTATAAATATAGTGACTATAAATGGTGTTGACGAAGGAAGAAGGGGCATGCTGCTCCTTGCCAATAATGACGAACAGATCATGAGGCTTGAGTCCATCCTTCAAACAATGGATACGATCAATGTGACCAAGCTCAGGGAGCCGAAATTAAGGGACAGGCTTGCCGTCCGTCACGGCCGCTATATTCAGCGAGATGCCGATGACAAGAAAACGTTTCGGTTTGTTCGTGATGAGCTTGGGTTATTGGTGGATTTTTTGGCTGAATTATTTAAGCAAGAAGGACATAAGCTTGTTGGGATCAGAGGGATGCCTCGTGTAGGTAAGACAGAATCCATCGTGGCATCAAGTGTATGTGCAAATAAGAAATGGCTTTTTGTCTCTTCTACATTGTTAAAGCAAACGATTAGAAGCAAATTGATCGAGGATGAATACTCCTCCGAAAACTTGTTTATCATAGACGGTATTGTTTCGACACGCCGTGCAAGCGAGAAGCACTGGCAGCTGGTAAGGGAAATCATGAGGTTACCTGCTGTGAAAGTAATCGAACATCCTGATGTTTTTGTTCAAAACTCTGAATATTCACTTGAAGATTTTGATTATATCATTGAACTTAGAAACGATCCTGATGAAGAAATTACATACGAATTAGTGGAACAAAATAATCTATTTCAAAATTCCGATTTTGGAGGTTTTGATTTTTAATATTGGAAGGTGTTAAGTGGTGACGGAATTAGGAAATCGTTTAAAGGAAGCACGTGAGGCAAAAGACTACAGCCTTGATGATTTACAAAGGATAACAAAAATCCAAAAACGCTATTTGATTGGAATCGAAGAAGGCAATTATGATGCGATGCCGGGTAAATTTTATGTTCGGGCATTCATTAAACAATACTGTGAAGCGGTTGGGCTTCCCCCAGAAGTGATCTTCGAGGAGCACAAGGAGGAGATCCCGAAAACCTATGAAGATGAAATACCGATGTCTCTCTCAAGGGTCCAGTCCCGTAAGAGTGTATCGGAAAGCTCGACCAAGGTATTTGATTTTCTGCCAAAGCTGCTCATAGCCCTGTTTGTCATAGGAGCACTGGTTGCCCTTTGGGTGTTTTGGCAAGGAAGAGTGGGGGACAAGGCTCCTGAGGCCAATCCATCAGAAAATCAATCCCAGGTGGATGTAGATGAAAATCAAAGTGCCGAAGGGGAAAAGCCTGAAAAAGAAACCCCTGACAAGAAACAAACCGATGAAGACAAACCTTCCGACGATCAAAAGGCGGATGAAGATGAGGCAAAGCCTGAACAATCTTTAGAATCAGTGAACTCTTCAGGATATAAAACGACGTATGAACTGAAAAATGCAGATGAGTTCAAGCTTCAGCTGTCAGCAAAGGGTGATACGTGGGTAGGAGTATATAACACCGTCGATGAAGCGCTATTCGAAGGGTTATTAAAGAAGGATAATAAAAAGGACTTTGATTTATCTGGGGAAAAGCAGGCATATCTCATTATTGGTAATGCCTCAAACACAGATATTTCCGTGAACAGTCAACAGCTTGAATACAAAATCTCTGCCACGGATGTCGTAAGGCAGGATATCATCATTCATTACGAACCACAAACGAATCCATAATGAACAGGAGAGGAGTTTTAATAACTCCTTTTTCTTACATACTAAAAGTAGATGCGTTTTTTAAGTATTGGAGGTAGAAAGGTGAACTTACCTAATAAGATAACAGTATCAAGGATATTTTTAATTCCATTATTTCTAATCATCATGCTCGCACCTTTGAACTGGGGGGGAATGATGTTCCTTGGAGCACAAATGCCGGTTAAGCATTTTGTTGGGGCCATGATTTTCATTATTGCGGCAACAACGGATTGGGTTGATGGCTATTATGCAAGGAAGCTGGACCTTGTGACGAATCTGGGGAAATTCTTAGATCCACTGGCTGACAAATTGCTTGTATCGGCAGCGTTAATTGTTCTGGTTGAGATGGGGCTTGCTCCCTCATGGATCGTCATCATCATCATCAGTCGAGAGTTTGCAGTAACCGGACTTCGCCTCGTATTAGCAGGAGAAGGGGAAGTCGTGGCAGCAGGTCAACTAGGTAAGATTAAGACTTGGGCACAGATCATTGCGATTTCTGCTCTGCTCCTGCACAACGCGATATTCGAATTGATCAATCTTCCATTTGCGACCATTGCTCTATGGGTGGCTATGTTCTTTACGATTTGGTCTGGATGGGATTACTTTAAACATAACAAAAAAGCATTTGTAAATTCGAAATAATAAAGTATTTGAGGGGATTGATCCAAATAGGGATCATCCCCTTCTTTACACCAAATTCAGGGGGGAATAGAGATGAACGCAGAAATTATTGCTGTTGGATCAGAATTGCTGCTTGGGCAGATCGTCAATTCAAATGCTCAATACATCTCTGAGCAATTAGCAGAAATGGGTGTGGATGTGTATTATCACACTAGTGTAGGAGACAATCCTGGTCGTTTGCAGCATGCTATTGAAGTAGCCAAGAAGCGATCAGACTTATTGATATTCACAGGGGGACTTGGACCCACAAAAGATGATTTGACGAAAGAAACGATTGCGAAGGCATTAGGAACGACCCTGAGCATGGATACGGATGCTTTGGAATCGATTAAAAACTATTTTCAAAAAGTCAATCGTGAAATGACACCAAATAATGAAAAACAGGCACTTATTTTGACCGGAGCACATGTATTGAAGAATGAACAAGGTATGGCTCCTGGGATGCTTCTAAAAAAAGGTGCCAATGCTTATATGCTTCTTCCGGGTCCACCATCCGAAATGCGGCCGATGTTCCATAAGTATGGTAAACAGGCGATTCAAAATCTGATGAAGAAGAAAGAAGTCATCTATTCACGGGTCCTCCGATTTTTTGGGATTGGAGAAGCACACCTGGAAACGGAATTAGAACATTTGATCGATCAGCAAACCAACCCAACCATCGCCCCTCTTGCAGGTGATGGGGAAGTGACGTTGAGACTGACTGCAAAGCATGAGTCAAAAAGTATCGCTGAATCGTTGGTGAATGCATTAGAAAAGGAGATTTTACAGATTGTAGGGGAATACTTCTACGGATATGATACTGATTCCCTGGTGGAAGTAGGATTAAAACTGCTTAAGCAGAAAGGCGTTACTTTATCGTGTGCAGAGAGCTTAACAGGCGGACTCTTTCAGGCGCAATTGACATCCATTCCCGGGGCATCAGAGGTTCTGGCAGGTGGTGTGGTCTGTTATCAGGATGCAGTGAAGAAAAAGGTCCTATCTGTAAAAAGCGACACATTAAAGCGACACTCTGCTGTAAGTGAGCAGTGTGCTGTGGAATTGGCGGATAACGTTAGGGAGCTTTTTTCTACTGATATAGGAATCAGCTTTACCGGCGTGGCAGGACCTGACCCCCTAGAAGGCAAACCTGCCGGGACAGTCTGGATCGGATTATCCGTTAAAGGAGGGACGACCAAGACGTTCCTGCTCAATCTTGGTGGAGGAAGAAATGGGAACCGTATGAGGACGGCGAAGTATGGCTGGCATTATTTGATTAAGGAATTGAGTCAAGTTTGAATGAGACATGGGCTGCCTTCTTTTTAGAGGGCAGCCTTTTGGCGTTTACAGGTCGCTCTTGTTTATAGGCATACCGTTCTTCTGTTTGGTCTCAATGACGAGAAAATTCAAGCACGCGAACCGGTTTGAAAAAACCGAATGAATGTTCGATTTTTTTCTTGTTTTCTATATTAAAAAGGTTTATAGTATAGATAGGTTGGATTTGAGACAAACTTATAAGTTGTCATTTCAAGATGTATATTTAAAGGAGGAAGATTTGTGAGCGATCGTAAAGCAGCCCTAGATATGGCGTTAAAACAAATAGAAAAACAGTTTGGTAAAGGCTCAATCATGAAGCTTGGGGAACAGACTGATAGAAAAGTAGTAACATGTCCAAGTGGATCACTTGCGTTGGATGCTGCCCTTGGAGTTGGCGGATATCCGCGTGGAAGAATCATTGAGGTATATGGACCCGAATCATCCGGTAAAACAACCGTTGCACTTCATGCGATTGCAGAGGTTCAGGCTCAAGGCGGACAAGCGGCATTCATTGATGCCGAGCACGCACTTGATCCTGAGTATGCTCAAAAGCTCGGAGTAAACATAGATGAATTATTGCTTTCTCAACCAGATACAGGTGAGCAGGCTTTGGAAATCGCAGAAGCGTTGGTGCGCAGTGGAGCAGTAGACGCAATCGTCATTGATTCCGTTGCAGCCCTAGTACCAAAGGCTGAAATCGAAGGTGAGATGGGGGATGCCCACGTAGGTCTTCAAGCCCGTTTAATGTCACAGGCTCTACGTAAACTTTCAGGTGCTATCAACAAATCGAAGACCATTGCCATTTTCATTAACCAAATCCGTGAAAAAGTCGGCGTTATGTTCGGAAATCCTGAAACGACTCCTGGTGGACGTGCGTTGAAGTTCTATTCTTCCGTGCGTTTAGAGGTTCGTCGTGCGGAAACACTTAAACAAGGCAATGAAATGGTCGGGAACAAAACAAAGATTAAAGTCGTAAAAAATAAAGTGGCTCCACCTTTCCGTGTGGCTGAAGTTGACATCATGTACGGGGAAGGAATATCTAAAGAAGGTGAAATCGTCGATCTTGGCTCTGAATTGGACATCGTTCAGAAGAGCGGTGCCTGGTACTCCTACAATGAAGAGCGTTTAGGCCAAGGCCGTGAAAACGCGAAGGTTTTCCTTAAAGAAAATCCTGAAGTCCGCAATGAAATCATGCTGAAGATTCGTGAGCATTACGGATTGGATACAGGCCGTGCCGAAACGGATGATCAAGGTGAATTAAGTCTTTTAGAAGACTAAGTGAGGGAGAGAAGCAGCCATGGATTGGCTTGCTTCTCTTTGTTATGTATGGTATTGGAATAATTGGTTGAAAATAGAAACAACACCATTTCTCTCAAACAGGATATATGTGGAAATGAGAACCTAAATGATCAGACCATCCTCTCAACGAGACACAAGATGAAAAAAAAGTTTTGATTAAAAACAAATCTCATGCCCGCCGTATCAGTGCCAATTTTTGTCGATTGCAAAAAAACCCTTGAGAAATCTAGTGATAGAGGGCTCAACCCCTTGACAATAAATTTTCAGAGATTTAAAATTAACATGTATATTTTACAAATTTTTCGAATGAATATTTGAAAGCCTAGCGCTGTATATTTTGTTCAAGTGAGCAATGTACAAGCCGACATGTAAAAAACATGATGACAGTTCATAGCAAGAGGAGGTGAAATAATGCAACCTATTACAATCATCTTCATTTTGCTTGGCCTAATCGTCGGTGTAGTTGTTGGATACCTAATTCGTAAGTCCATTGCTGAAGCAAAGATTGCTGGTGCTAAAGGTTCAGCGGAGCAGATTTTAGAAGATGCGAAGCGCGAGGCAGATGCTCTGAAGAAAGAAGCACTTTTGGAAGCAAAGGATGAAAATCATAAACTTCGCACAGAAATGGAAAATGACCTTCGTGAACGAAGAAATGAATTGCAAAAACAAGAAAATCGTTTGATGCAAAAAGAGGAAAACCTCGATCGGAAAGATGAAACGCTTGATAAGCGTGAAGCCTTACTCGAGAGAAAAGAGGGGACTCTTAACGAAAGACAACAACATATTGAAGAGATGGAAAGCAAAGTGGACGAGATGGTACGATCACAACAATCAGAGCTAGAACGTATCTCGAGCTTGACTCGTGATGAAGCGAAAGGAATCATTCTTGACCGCGTTGAAAATGAACTCTCCCATGATATCGCTATTATGGTAAGAGAGCACGAAACCCGTGCCAAAGAAGATGCAGATAAGAAAGCGAAAGAAGTCCTTTCACTGGCTATACAACGTTGTGCTGCTGAACATGTGGCAGAGACAACCGTTAGTGTTGTGAACTTACCAAATGATGAGATGAAAGGTCGAATTATTGGACGAGAAGGACGTAACATTCGTACGCTGGAAACACTTACAGGAATTGATTTGATTATTGATGATACTCCTGAAGCAGTTATTCTTTCTGGTTTTGATCCGATTCGTAGAGAAACGGCTCGAATTGCATTAGAGAAATTAGTTCAGGATGGACGTATCCACCCTGCACGAATCGAAGAGATGGTGGATAAATCCCGACGTGAAGTGGATGAATACATCCGTGAAATTGGTGAACAAACCACATTCGAAGTTGGTGTACACGGTCTCCATCCGGATTTGATCAAGATCTTGGGAAGATTAAAATACCGTACAAGTTACGGTCAAAATGTTCTGAAACACTCAATGGAAGTAGCATATCTTTCAGGGCTACTTGCAGCCGAGCTTGGAGAGGACGAACGACTTGCTAAACGTGCCGGTTTGCTTCATGATATTGGGAAAGCAATCGACCATGAAGTCGAAGGTAGCCACGTAGAGATTGGTGTGGAACTTGCAACGAAATACAAGGAACACCCTGTAGTCATTAATAGTATAGCCTCTCACCATGGAGATACAGAACCAACGTCTATCATTGCAGTTCTAGTCGCAGCAGCTGATGCATTATCCGCTGCAAGGCCGGGAGCAAGAAGTGAGACGCTTGAAAACTATATCCGTCGATTAGAGAAGCTTGAGGAAATCTCAGAGTCTTATGAAGGCGTTGAGAAATCCTTCGCGATACAGGCTGGCCGAGAAGTACGTATTATGGTAAGACCTGAAGCGATCGATGATTTAGAATCTCACCGATTAGCAAGGGATATCCGTAAACGGATTGAAGATGAACTCGATTATCCTGGTCATATCAAAGTGACGGTCATTCGTGAAACAAGAGCTGTCGAATACGCGAAATAAGAGGTTGACTCGAAAAGGGATATCCCTTTTCGAGTCAGCTTTTTTGTTTGTGTCCCTCTTGTTTAGGAAAACAGTAGAAGATGATAATTTCCGGATGAATAGACAGGAAGTTATTTGTGTTACAATATAGTCAAGAATACATAAGAAGAAGGGAATTTTCATGAAAATATTATTTGTAGGAGACGTTGTCGGCTCAATGGGCAGGGAAATGATTACAGAATACCTGCCGAAGTTAAAGAAAAAGCATTCACCGGATTTCACGATCGTTAATGGGGAAAATGCTGCTTCAGGTAGAGGGATAACGGAGAAGATTTATAAACAGTTTTTACAAGATGGTGCCAATATGGTGACTCTGGGTAATCATACTTGGGATAATAAAGATATTTTCGACTTCATCGATACCTCTAAACAAATGGTGCGACCGGCAAATTTCCCTGAAGGTACGCCAGGTAAAGGTTTAGTGTTTGCAGAAGTGTATGGTAAGGAGGTTGCGGTCATCAATGCTCAAGGAAGGACGTTTATGCCTCCTTTGGATGATCCGTTCAAAGCACTTGATGAACTGGTGGATGAAGCCAGGAAGAGAACATCCGTCATTTTCGTTGATTTTCATGCAGAGGCAACAAGTGAGAAGCAGGCGGTAGGATGGTTCTTGGATGGTCGTGTATCTGCGGTGATTGGGACCCATACTCATGTTCAGACGGCAGACAACCGTATTCTACCTGGTGGGACTGCCTTTATGTGTGATGTTGGGATGACTGGGCCATATGATGAAGTACTGGGAATGAATAAAGACTCAGTTATAAGAAGATTTCAGACAAGTTTACCCGTTCGCTTTGAAGTTCCGAAAGCAGGGCGTAAAATCCTTAGCGCATGCTTAATCGACATTGATCAAAAATCTGGTAAAGCAAAAAAAATTGAGCGTATCCTGATTAACGAAGACCATCCGTTTATGGCAGAATATTAAATGTTTTCCTTCCTTTTTCAGTGTTCCCGGAATGATTTGTCCATTTCCTGAATATAGTATCAGTGGAATCATTTATACCAAATTTGTTCTTTACCACGGACATACGGTATGGGGGAAATGACAAGGAGGAAAAGGAATGGAAATATTAAAAGTTTCAGCAAAATCTAATCCTAATTCTGTAGCTGGTGCACTCGCCGGTGTTCTTCGTGAGAGAGGGGGAGCAGAGATTCAGGCAATTGGTGCAGGTGCATTAAATCAAGCCGTTAAAGCAGTTGCCATTGCCAGAGGATTTGTGGCTCCCAGTGGTTTGGATTTAATATGTATCCCGGCATTTACGGATATTCTGATTGATGGGGAAGAACGTACGGCGATAAAGTTAATCGTAGAGCCAAGATAATAAACCATAGGCTGTTCATTAAAGAGGACTCTTTAATGGACAGCCTTTAATCTATAAAAATAACCTATTTTACACTGGAAGGACGAACAATATGATTTTTGATGCCCACTGTGATGTTTTATTGAAACTGTATTTAGAACCAGGAACAGGAGCATTTCAATCCAAAGGTTCCTTACATATTACGTATCCTCAACTCCTTCAAGGGAGAAGCAAGGTTCAGTTGTTTGCCATTTACATCCCATCCGATCTCAAACCGGGACAACGTTTTCAAGCAGCGCTTGAGATGGTGAACATGTTTTATAATCAAATCCTTAAGCCGAACCCTAAGTTGAAATTAGTTACCACAAAAAAAGATGTAGAGATTCTTAAGGAAGATGAAATAGGAGCCATGCTCACACTCGAAGGTGCAGAGGCAGTGGAGGAGGATCTCACAAAGCTTGAAATCTTGTATAGACTGGGAGTTCGTTCCGTAGGTTTAACATGGAATTGGGCTAACGCAGCGGCTGATGGTGCACTTGAACCAAGGGGAGGCGGGTTGACCAACTTTGGCTGTGATATCGTCTCGTTTCTTAACGAGAAAAAACTTTGGACAGATGTCTCCCATCTATGCGAGAAAGCATTCTGGGATGTGATAGATACGGCTGATTATCCGATAGCCTCCCACTCAAACGCATACTCGATCTGCCCTAATCCAAGAAACTTAAGAAATGAACAAATACAGGCTATCATCAAAAAAGACAGCGTTATGGGAATTACCTTTGTTCCGCCATTTTTAAACAAGAAGGGTACAGCGGAAATCTCTGATGTGATCAGGCATATTGAACATGTATGCAGTCTGGGAGGAGAAGATCATATCGGGTTTGGATCCGATTTCGATGGAATTACAGAAACCGTCCAGGGACTATCCTCATATATCCAATATGATAACTTAATCAATACACTTCTACGTTACTATAGTGATAAGCAAGTAAAGAAATTCCTATACGAAAACTTTATTGGGAAATTGCCAGATTGATATTGGGAACAGCCACTTAAAGGAACGCCTTTAGTGGTTTATTTATGTCCATGAACTAGTTAACATCCATAATCTCTTCAATTCAGTAGTGATTTAAATGGAAAAGTGATAAACTGATAGAGTAAATGAAATGTAAATGATGCAACAGAAATAGATGAATGATCCTAGTTAAGAGAATATGCTTCCGTAATAGATGTTGCAAATATTGATTGAAGGGGTGTAATAAATGAAGGAACAACTTTCATGGAAAGTTGGAGGCCAGCAGGGTGAAGGTATCGAGAGTACAGGTGAAATCTTCTCCATGGCCCTCAACCGCTTAGGGTACTTCTTATATGGTTATCGCCATTTCTCCTCCCGTATTAAGGGTGGACATACAAACAATAAAATTCGTGTAAGCACCACTCAAGTAAGAGCGATCGCTGACGATCTAGATATTCTGGTGGCATTTGACCAAGAAACGATTGATGTGAATTATAAGGAATTACATAGCGACGGCGTCATAATAGCCGATGCAAAGTTCAAACCAGAGAAACCTGAAGATACAGACGCCTCTCTCTATATTGTTCCATTCACTGCATTGGCAACGGAGCTGGGAACTTCCCTCATGAAGAACATGGTGGCAGTAGGTGCGACATGTGCAGTACTTAATCTCGATCCGGATGTTTTTAAGGAAGTAGTGGAAGAAATCTTCGGTCGCAAGGGTGAAACCGTAGTTGAGAAAAACATGGAAGCCATTAAGCAGGGGTTCGAGGCGATGAAAGTAGAACTCGGAGATAGAGTAGGTTCCCTGCAATTGAAAGAAGCAGACGGGAATAAACGTATGTTTATGATTGGGAACGACGCCATTGCGCTTGGTGCATTGGCGGGGGGCGTCCGTTTGATGGCGGCCTACCCAATCACGCCGGCTTCTGAAATCATGGAGTACCTTATTAAGAAACTGCCAATGGTTGGTGGAACCGTCATTCAGACGGAGGATGAGATTGCAGCGGCCACAATGGCTATTGGAGCGAATTACGGAGGAATCCGTTCGTTCACGGCTTCAGCCGGTCCAGGGCTTTCTCTCATGATGGAAGCAATAGGTTTATCCGGAATGACAGAACAGCCGCTTGTGGTTGTGGATACTCAGCGTGGGGGACCATCTACGGGTCTGCCGACCAAACAGGAACAGTCCGATTTGATGGCGATGATTTATGGTACACATGGAGAAATCCCTAAGATCGTCCTGGCTCCAAGCACCGTCCAGGAAGCATTCTATGATACTGTTGAAGCCTTTAACCTGGCGGAAGAATATCAATGTCCGGTCATCATTCTATCAGATCTCCAGCTTTCCCTGGGGAAACAAACGGTGGAACCACTTGATTACAGTAAAGTGGAGATTCGCAGAGGAAAGCTTGCTGCAAATGAGTCTGAATTAGAAGAATTAGAACCGAAAAAATATTACAAGCGCTATGAAGTAACAGAAGATGGAGTATCCCCCCGTGTAATCCCAGGAATGAAAAACGGGATTCATCATGTGACGGGGGTAGAGCATGACGAAACTGGAAAGCCATCTGAATCCCCTGTGAACAGGCAGGCCCAAATGGATAAACGTATGCGTAAACTTGAGAAGATCAAATTCCAGAATCCGATTCATACCCATGCACCTCATGAAGAGGCCGACTTACTATTAGTCGGATTCAACTCTACACGTGGAGTGATTGAAGAAGCGATGAGTCGCTTGGAATCTGATGGATTGAAAGTGAACCATGCACACGTCCGCTTAATTCATCCTTTCCCGGCTACGGAATTAGAACCACTGATGCAATCTGCGAAGAAAGTGGTCGTGATTGAGAATAATGCTACCGGTCAACTGGCCAGCATTATTAAAATGAATGTGGGATACGGGAATAAAATTGTTAAAATGACAAAGTATGATGGAACGCCATACTTGCCAAACGAAATTCATTCAAGATGTAAGGAGTTGAACTAATCCATGGCTACCTTTAAAGATTTCAGAAATAACGTTAAACCAAACTGGTGTCCTGGATGCGGTGACTTCTCAGTACAAGCTGCCATTCAGCGGGCATCCGCCAACGTAGGTCTTGACCCGGAACAGTTAGCTGTTGTATCCGGTATCGGCTGCTCCGGACGGATATCCGGATATATTAACTCATATGGTTTCCATGGGATCCATGGTCGATCGCTTCCGATTGCCCAAGGATTGAAAATGGCAAATAAGGATTTAACAGTTATCGCTTCAGGAGGCGATGGTGACGGATTTGCCATTGGTCTTGGACATACAATCCATGCGATCCGCCGTAATGTCGATGTGACGTACATCGTCATGGACAATCAGATTTATGGATTAACTAAAGGGCAGACGTCTCCTCGTTCATCCTCCGGTTTTAAAACGAAGTCTACGCCAGAGGGATCGATCGAGCCGGCTCTTGCTCCAATGGAAATGGCATTAACAGCAGGTGCAACCTTTGTAGCACAAAGTTTCTCATCTGACTTAAAAGAACTCACAGCGTTAATTGAAGCGGGACTTAATCATAAAGGTTTCTCCCTTATCAATGTGTTCAGTCCTTGTGTAACGTATAATAAAATCAATACGTACGATTGGTTTAAAGAGAACCTTACTAAACTTTCCGATGTTGAAGGGTATGATCCTTCTAATCGTGAACAGGCAATGAATACGCTAATGGAGAAGGATGGGCTTGTGACCGGTTTGATTTATCAAAACAAACAACAAGCGTCATACCAGGACCTTGTGGCGGGTTACTCGGAAGAACCCCTTAGCACGCATGATTTAAGGTTAGATCAACATAAGTTTGATGAATTAGTGAAAGAGTTTATGTAATGGTAGAAACCGGACTTCTTTTCAGAAGCCCGGTTTGTTTTTTAGTTTATTGATTTCTTCAACCAGAACAGCATTGGTGAATTGAAGATGATGGATGGTATTTTCATACTTTTTTAGAGTATCTTTTGATGAGATGGATTCTATATCATCGAGAACTGAGTCCGCATCCTTCATATTTTTGATATTCATTCGTAACTGTTTGAGGGTCTGAGTATATAAATTATTATCTCCCTTAAGCCTCCTTAGTTCTTCCTGGAGTTGTTGAATGGATGCATCTTTATCTTGTTGAATGATGAGTGCGTGTTCAAGTTGTTCCTTTTGATGCTCAATGACAAACTCATAATATATCTTGGATTCAGTAAGAAGATTATCCGATTCAAATAATTCTATCTCATTAGAATAAATGCGTTTTTTTAAACATTCATTGGCATTCATGATGCGAACTTTTTCATCTTCAGCAAAGCCCATCTCAATATGCTGATTCTGAGATGCCGCTTCCTCATTTATTTCCGTCAATAGGGTTTCAAGCTCCCATAATAAGATTTCTCTTCTATATAATCGTATCTCCAACACTTGATTAGCTTTGAATAGAGAATCATTCTCTTTTAATAGGAAACTATTTTCAATTTGATTTGAAACGATTTTTTGTTCAAGGGATTCCTTTAATTCTAAAAGTTGTTCCATTTGTTTTTTTGAATCGGCTACATGAGATTGAATATATTTACGAAGCTGCTCTTTAACCTGATTCAGAAGGTAGCGAAGCTTTTGTACTTCCCTTTCCTGTCCTTTAAGGAGGGCTTGGTATTTTGAGGATTCGCGCTGTTTTTCTGAATCTTTGCTTTCAACCTGTTGAAGATAGGATTCAATTTGACTGCGTAAATGTTCATTTTCTTTTTGAAGAGAGAAGTATTTCTTTGAAAGATATTCGTTTTCTAATGATTTACATTTTATTTTGTACTTCTCCATTTCCGATTTGTAATGAATGATTTGCTGCTGAAGCTGTATGGGAGAAAGTTGTCTCATGCTTATTTACTCCTTTCGGCAGTTTGCTATTAATATGTATATGTCAGTATCGGGATGAACGGTATTTGTCCATGAAAGAAGCCATGTAAACTTCCCAGCGTTTACATGGCTTTTATATTTATAATTAATATCATTGCAATGATAGGATAATCGTTCACGTTCGTAATATTCATTTAAAGGAAGCAGCGAAACATTATGATTTGAAACTAAATATATATTAATTTTTCATTTATTAATAATTAAAAAATGTTACGTGTTTATTAAGATTCTTCACAATTCCTCCTTTCTTATGGTATATGATATGTCGGTTTAAAAGATGATGTACTGACAAATGTCTATAGAATCAGCCTATTTTTTGATGATTTTCAATAAACTATCAAATGCCTATTAATTTTTTTTTGAATAAATAGGTGTTTACTCTATACCAATTTCGTTCTCGTCCATAGGATATAGTGTGATATAAATATTCATTAAAAGAAAGGAAGATTTGTTTGAAGAAGCGTAAACAAATTAGGGGTTCCCAGACTCCTACACCAACACCAACGGGTATACCTTTGGATCCCAATGATTTAGCACCGGAATGTATCTTCGTAGATAAAGTTTATGACTGGGTGTTCTTCGCAAATAAGTATGAGAACAAGAACTTTATTCCAGATGAAGCATGTCGTGCGGCAGTTAGTGCAGCTTTAGCAGCTGGTCAACGAGTAGAGGTGCAAACTGCCCCTGTAGATCCGTCTGACGTCAGCGTATCAGCTTCCATCATTGAAAATGGTAACCCTGGGAAAGTCCTTATTGTCTGGACAGTACCTGTAGATGTTACGATCCTGATTGATGGAGTAGCTGAGTGTTCATTTACAATTCGTACTCAGTTCACAGACGAAATCATGCTTTGTGTACCTGTCGGTATTACAAACGACAACTTAAACATCAGAGCTACTCAGGTTATTGCTACTTCTAATATGGGAGTATTAATGGGCCCAGATCCATTTGGACCAATGATCCCATTGAAAGTTGTACTATGTAAAGATATTCAGGTTGAGTATCCAGTTAAACTTGAAGTTTTGGCGAAATTCTGCTTCCCACGTCCGAACAATATTCCAGTACGTGAGGAAAAACTAAAATGTGACCTAAGCCTGCTTGAGTTCCCTCGTCAATGTCCAGGATTATTCCCGGTTGATAACTGTGAATGCCAGGCAACTGCTCTAGCAAGAAATGAAGATACTATTGCAACAATCGGTTCTGGTACATCAGCAGACATGGTAACAGGTCTATCCACTTTAAGAGCAGAAATTTGTCAAGAATGCTCTCTTGCAGACAGCACATGGTCTTACTCCTTCACCGATACTGAAGTAGGTCCGACTCCAGCTCCGACTGCAACAGGTTTCCAACCTGACTTCAGCTTTAGTTTCGATCCATCTTCAATCGACAACGTTACTTGCGATGTGTTTTCACTAACAGCAGTAGGAGAAGGAATTCGCTATTTTGATGGTGTTCCTGAACAGATGTTCTACGAATTACAAATCTTCACAGAATTATTAGGTCCAGTCTCTGAAGGATTCCGCTTAATCTTAAG
This sequence comes from Rossellomorea aquimaris, assembly GCF_020172085.1. Taxonomy (GTDB): domain Bacteria; phylum Bacillota; class Bacilli; order Bacillales; family Bacillaceae_B; genus Rossellomorea; species Rossellomorea aquimaris_E. Next base: position 1,613,867 of record NZ_JAIVAT010000003.1, on the reverse strand, counting down.
AAATACTGCTAATGTAGTAGTCTTTGACAGTGGAGTAGTAGAAGCATTGGTAGAATTCAGTGAATGTGATACATTTGCAGACTTACTTGGTGGAATTGATGAATAATTAAATCTGGGAGAGAGGTAACTCTCTCCTTTTTTTTAACATGTATACAAACCTTACATAAGATAATAAAAAAAACTAAATGGAGGTGATGAATAAGATGAATGAGGAGGAGAGTAAGTCACAAGAAATTCCGGGAGTATTAAAAGATATTCATTTGATCTCTGAAGAGCTTGAGTCGCTTTATAATCATTATTCAAACAGGATAAGAAGAGTGTCAGAGGAATTGTCCAGGGAACGGTCAAAGCATAAGGTATATCAATTAGAAATTGCTGAGAATCATCATACCATTCAGTTGTTGACGGAACAGATTGAATATTTACTTCAAAATCTTAAAGTGAAGCATGAGCTAAATATTCAGTTGCAGAATGAACTAAAAATAGAATCGTTACAAGATGACTTGAAGGAGATCAGCTTAGCAACAGCAACCCGATATGATATTGATGAAGGCAACTCTCAAGGGGATTCTTGGGAAGTTTCTGATCATACATTTCCTTCTCCCATCCCTGAGATAAGAGTAATTTATGAAAGCATTGAAAATCACAAAAAAACATTACTCGAAAAAATTAAGAATGATGCAATATCTTTGTTGGTTGAAGCAAATAGGTGCTTTTTTCCAAAGGGTAATATGTCTATTGAGGTTGAGGAATACTCAAATACTTTCTCTACACAACTTGAGTGGTTAAGGAAGCAACGAAAACAATACACGGTGGGTAAAAATGAAAGGTGGTATTCAAAAATGTGGAAATTTCTATGGGGGAAAGAAGAAAATAATCATCCTGAAATTCTGAAAAAGCTTGATCTGATTGAAGAACAATTAGTCTCTTATTCCTCCAAATTTAATGAAGTCAAGGAAACATTGAATATGGACAATACGAGAGAGGAAATCACTCAAAATTTTTTACAAAAAACGAGTGATTTGCATGCTGAGCTAAAAAAAATCGAGGAACATTATGAGGAAGAACTCCATGCATTGAAGAGTCAAATTGAGGATTTCAAACAAAGAGAATCACATTTTGAAAGACAGATGGACTTATTTGATGAACAAAATAAGGCGAAGCAAAGCGAAAAAAATCAAAGGGAAATCGAATTGGAACAGGAACTTGTAAAACTTCGTCAAGATCTCAAATCCCAATCGAATAAAAAAAATGACTTATATAACAAAATGAAACAACAAAAGAAACAAACTCCTCAGGTAAATACCCAATTCGAAGAATATGGAAATATCCCTATGTCTTCTGAATCAAAGAGAACCATTTTTAACCCGAATAAATACATTCGATGAAATTGAAAGGGGGGAAGAAGATGCAGTCGAAAGATCTAAATAAAATATACAAGCAGTCAAAAAGCACACCCATTGGGACTAAAAAAGAACAAAGAAAACAAATGGAAACAAAGCGCACGAAGTTTAAATTTAAAGGCTGTGGGTGCAACGCCTAAAGATTCAATCATTCTTTCAAACGAGTTAAGGGAATATTTAATAAGGAGTTGTAAAAAAGAACTACCTAATGAAGCATGTGGATTTATTTCAGGGAAAAATAATATTTGTTCTAAAATTTGGCCAACTACTAATGTAAACCCAAGCCCTTTTACTTTTGCCATTGATATAAATGAAGAAAGTAAGATTGTAAACGAAATAAATAAAAGGAATGAAGATTTAATCGCGGTTTATCATTCTCATCCAAATGGGATAGCTATTCCCTCAAAAGATGATATCTTATTTGCTCCTGATTCCGAAATCCACTACTTTATTATTTCAATTAGCCTGTCAAGAGCTGTGGTAAAGTGTTACAAAATAGCGGAAGGGTCTGTTTCAGAGGTTAAGGTTGCTCAAGGAGAGTTATTTTAAAAAAATGACTCTCTTCTAATAGTCAAATCTCAATATTCATTTCATCGTTTCGATAATATTCTTATTAAATCATTATTATTTTTACATTGCTGATAACTTTTTAGTAGAAGTAAGTTTCTTTGATAATTCATATTGTTAACTGGCTCAGAACGGGGGTGCCATAAATGAATGATCTCAGAGTCTAGTCTTGAATGATTTCCGCATAGGTGGTCTACCGTATATGCGAATGCATCGTCTTCCCCACCCCACCCAATAAATCTTTCATCAAATCCTTTAACTTTAGTAAAGGATATTTTACTGATAACATTTACTCCACCTACAGTAGGAAACTTACCGTTTAACCTTTCAGAGTATTCGTAAGTGCCTTTCACTGGCCATCTCGCAGGATAATTAATAAAAAAATCAGTATCCCTCTTCGACATGTCAAATACTTTGGAATACGGAATGACCCAGGGCTTTTTTCTAATTAATACTAATGAGTCCATTATGGATTTTGGTGAACAGATTATATCACAGTCATGAATGATGAGTATTTCACCTGAGGCTGATTGAGCTGCATTATTAATCGCTTGTGCTCTGGAAAAATCTTGACTACGTGAAATACCAATACATTGTTCAAAGTTGGGGAAGTAATATTTATAATATTTTCGAACCCATTCGAAAATTTTTTCCCTATGCCCCTTATCCGTTTTAAATGGGAAAAGTAGTGATACTTTATCCATTTACTCCCTCCTCAAACACTCATGGTTAGCACTTCATATACCTTATGCCCAATATGCTTACAATATTCTGCAAGATATGTACTAATTTCTTTATACATTTTCAAGTAGTTACAAAGGTTTTTAGAGTGTGAAAAAAAGAAACTAGAAGTATTCTTTCAGGTCACCACTTTTTGCTTTTAGAGAATGGATAGTAGGAACCAAGAAACTCGCATATTTCGGTAAGACTCAACCAATTATAGGATTTAATGAATAAAATTACATTATCAAAGAAGGAGGTAGAATGAGTATTGAATATACTCGTTACTGGAGGTGCAGGTTATATTGGATCACACACCTGTATTTCTTTATTGGAAGCTGGATATTCAGTAATAGTTGCAGATAATCTTTGTAATAGTAAAATTGAAACCTTAAAAAGAGTTATGAAGATAACCAATAAAGAAATAATTTTTTATAAGATTGATGTGACAAATGAACATGATGTGGAAGAACTTTTTGAGAAGCATTCTATAGATGGTATCATTCATTTCGCCGGTCTAAAGGCTGTCGGAGAATCACAAAAAATTCCTCTTATCTATTATTATAACAACATTGTAAGTACTATAATTCTTGCTAAAGTATGTGAAAAATATGGAGTGAAACGGTTTGTCTTTAGTTCTTCAGCTACAGTCTATGGTGAAAATCAAGTTCCATTCTTCGAAAATATGAATCTAATGCCAACCACAAATCCTTACGGTGAATCAAAAGTAATTAGCGAGAGAATTCTTACCGATGTAGCGAAAGAAATTCCAGGATTTTCAGTTGCTATTCTCCGATATTTTAACCCAGTTGGAGCACATGAAAGTGGGTTAATTGGTGAGGTACCAAATGGTAACCCTAATAATTTAATGCCCTATATAACTCAAGTAGCAGTTGGGAAACTTGATAAACTTAGAATTTTTGGAGATGACTACTCAACATTTGACGGAACAGGAATAAGAGACTATATACATGTAATGGACCTTGCAGAGGGACATGTGGCAGCCTTAAGATATTTGAAGGAAGGTGTTCAAGTTTATAATTTGGGGACAGGAAAAGGGACAAGTGTCATAGAGTTAGTGAGAGCTTTTGAAGAAGCTAATAACATTAAAATACCGTATGAAATAGTTAGCCGCAGGCATGGTGATATCGCTGCTTGTTATGCTGATGTAACAAAAGCAAGCCGTGAGCTTGGCTGGAGAGCTAATCGTAGCATACGATCAATGTGCGAGGACTCTTGGAGGTTTGAATTAAATAATAAATAATAGTTTCTCATTATCCGTTAAGTCTGAATTATAGCTTAACGGGTTTTATGTATCTTATCAGGAAATAGGACAAGGACAATTAATCATTGTCCTTGTTTGTTGTTTGTATAGAACCACATTTTGAATTGTTTAAAAAATAGAATAGGAGTTAAAAGTAATATCCTCTCCCAGGAGGCCATTAGATAAAATGTGAAAACGAGTGATTTCCAAATTTTAAAAGAGATGAAAGTGTAATGTGAAACTTTTAAAATTCACAAACAAAAGGTGGATTGGTAAGGTGAATTTTATTATACAAAAGCTTTGAGTTAGTTTCATGAACCAAAACAGACCCTCCTGCCTCTTCTACGATTATTTGTCCTGCTGCAGTATCCCACTCCATAGTTGGAGCAAGTCGCGGATAATAATGTGCCACTCCTTCTGCAACTAGACAAAACTTCAAGGAACTTCCAATTGGAGAGAATTTTAGTTCTCCTTCTCTTTTTTCAAGGTCCCTGATAAAAGAATTTGTTTCTTTTGACATATGTGAACGACTGATAACAACGCTTTTGTGTTTACTTTCTGAATCAGTTTGAAGGCGTACCGGGGGATCTACAGACCTCTGTGCTCTTATTTGTTTGAATGCCCCTTTGTTCTTCTTTGCAAAATAAAGAATGTCTAAAGCAGGGGCATAAATGACGCCTAGTATAGGATGGCCTTTATGAATAAGGGCAATGTTTACCGTAAATTCATCATTTTTTTTTATGAATTCTTTAGTACCATCTAAAGGGTCTACCAGCCAAAATGTTTCCCATTTGGAACGTTCATGGTAGGGAATGGACGTTCCCTCTTCACTTAATATAGGTATGTCATCCCAATATGCAGATAACTCTTTTTGAATGAAATTCTGGGAGAGTCGATCGGCAGTAGTCAAAGGAGATTCATCATTTTTTAGTTCAATGTGGAAATCCTTTTTATAAACGGTCAGAATTTCATTTCCAGCACTAATAGCAATTTTTTTAACTTTATCTAACATTTTTTCACCTCTTTTAGTAAAGTAATAGTTAACCTGATATATTTATTTATGCAGTTAACAATTGAGAATTAGAAATGGCTTGCTTGATAGAATTTTTTAGAAAATGTCAGAGGTACTGTTTGTCTTTAAGATAGGTAAGAATCTTCTCAACTGATTCTTGAATTGTCAAAGCTTCTGTATCAATGTGGATTTCCGGAGAAGCAGGAGCTTCATAAGGTGAATCAATACCAGTAAATTCTTTGATTTTACCGTCTCTTGCTTTTTTATAGAGACCTTTGGGGTCTCGCTCTTCGCAAGCTTCAATACTCGCTTGGATGTATACCTCAACGAATTCTCCATCTTCCATCAGCGATCTTACGTATTTGCGATCCTTTCTGAATGGAGAAATAAAGGCTGTTAGCGTTATGAGTCCAGCATCTACCATCAATTTAGAAACCTCACCGATTCTACGAATATTCTCATATCTGTCTTTCTCTGTAAAACCAAGATCACTGTTTAAACCGTGTCGGATATTATCACCATCCAGTCTATAGGTTTTGATCCCCATTTCATGCAATGATTTTTCAAGTTCTACTGAAATCGTCGATTTTCCAGAGCCGGATAACCCTGTAAACCAGAGTGTGACACTTTTGTGTTGGTTTAATGAATTTCTGTGTTGCTTTGTCACTTTCCCTTCATGCCACATAATGTTTTTTTTACTCAACATATTCACCTCCTTCCATAACTAAATCCAAAACATATAAATGAGCATAGTAGTGATAACCATTGTAATTAAATTCAATGGCAGACCAGCCTTAAGGAAATCTATGAATCTGTAACCTCCGGGACCGTAAACAATCAAGTTTGTCTGGTAGCCAATCGGTGTAGCGAAACTTGCCGAAGCTGCTATAGCCACAACAACCGCCAATGGAGTAGGTGAGATTTTTAAGGTAGAAGCTAATTCAATGACGATAGGGAACATCAAGACAGCCGCTGCACTGTTAGTCATCAACTCTGTAAATATATTTGTTAGCAGGTAAACAGATAAGATGACAGCGAACACACCAAAGGGGGCGGTCAATTTAATTAATACATCAGCTATGAAGGACGCAACACCTGAATTGGTCAATGCATAACCAATGCCAAATGAACTAGATATGATAAGAAGAACATTCCATTGAATAAAATCTTTGATTTCTCTTGGGCTGACCATCTTAAAGAAAATAAAAAGCATGACCATAATCGACATTGCCGATATCATTGGAATAAAACCGATAGTAACTAAAGCAATCATCATACCAAGTAATAAAATGGCATACCAACCTGACCGTACATCTTCAATTGATTGGACAATCCTTGAATGTTCAGACGTGAAATAGAAATCATTTGACTGAATTCTTTTGTTAAACTCCTGGCCGACAACTAGTAATAATATATCCCCAGGTTTTATAATGATGTCTCCTATTTTTGTTCTTAGTCGATGGTCTTGCCTATGAACAGCAATGACTGCTGCATCATATCTGCTTCTAAAGTTTGTTGAATTGATTTTTTTGTGTAACAGGGGAGAATGGTGGGAAATGACAGCTTCTACTAATTTATGTTTTTTAGGGAAATCATCTCCAATACAACTTTGGAGTTCAAGTCCTTTTGTTTGTTGTAGTTCAGTAATTGTTGTAATGTCACCAGAAAATAGTAATCGATCACCTTCTCTAAGAATGGTTACATCGGAAACGGGGGCTATAGTCTGGTTATCCCTCACGATACTTACAAGGAATACTCCTTTTAAACTCCTTAACTTGGCTTCTTTTATAGTTGTATGAAGATAAGGATAATCCTTTGTGATTAATACTTCTCCAGTAAACTTCCTGAGATTTTCAACCTCTCGCAATGCATTGCTTTTCCGATCCGGAAGAAGATAAGGGCCTAAAAAAATTAGATATAGCAGTCCTAATATGGTAATGGGGACCCCAACCTTTGCAAGTTCAAAAAATGTAAATCCTTCTAAGCCTTTATCTAACAGAAGTCCATGGACGACTAAATTTGTAGATGTACCGATCAGTGTAATCGTCCCTCCGAGAATGGTTGCATAGGATAAAGGAATGAGGAATTTGGAAGGGGACAAACCGTTTTCTTCACACCATTTCTTAATGATCGGAGTGAATGCAATGACAATAGGCGTATTATTGATAAAACCAGAGAGTAGAGAAATAGGGGGGAGGATTCTAGTTAATACATGTTTTGTTGAAAATGATTTCTCCAACAATCTTTGGAAGAGCATATCAACTAATCCGCTCTTTTGAATGGTTCCTGCGATAATAAAAAGAAGACCTATAGTGAGCATTCCTTCATTCGAAAACCCTTTGATTGCTTCTTTAACCGGTACAATCCCTGTAATCATGAATAGAAGAAGTGTGAATGGAATAATGAATTCAGGACGTCCCATTTCAAGGACAAGGCAAGAGAGCATAAATAAAACAACAAAAGATACAAAATAAAATTCAATCATGGTGTTTGCTCCTTTTTCAAACCCTATAAATCTTTGTCTTCCATTTCTGTAACTAGCACTTCTATCACTTCTGGCCTTGAAAATTCCTTTGGGGGTACCTGTCCATTTTTCAACATATTTCGAACTTTGGTGCCGCTGAGATGGATGTGAAAGTCGTTGTTGTGAGGACATGTTTTAGAGGTAGCCATTGAATTACACTTGATACAAAAGAATGCATGCTCAAACTTAAGTATTTCAATTCCTAGTTCTTCTTTTTGGAATTGGTCGAAGATAGTTTGTGCATCATATGTTCCGTAATAATCCCCGACTCCTGCATGATCCCTGCCTACAATGAAATGGGTGCAGCCAAAGTTTTTGCGGACAATGCTGTGGAAAACTGCTTCTCTCGGGCCTGCGTACCTCATTGCAGCAGGGAAGACTGACAAAACCACTCGACTTCGAGGGTAATAATTCTCCATCAGAACTTTATAGCTCTTCATCCGGATTTCAGCGGGAATATCATCAGCTTTGGTGTTGCCGACAAGAGGGTGGATAAGTAAACCATCTACATTTTCAAGTGCTGTTTTTTGGAGATATTCGTGAGCTCGATGGATTGGGTTGCGAGTTTGAAATGCTACAATTGTTTTCCACCCGAGTGATTGAAAGGTTTGTTTTAATTGTTGTGGAGTTTGAAAGTCTTTATTGAATATACTTTCAGGTTTATTAAGTAAAGTAACGGGGCCGGCTACATAATAGTCTTTTTTTTCATATACTTTTTTTACCCCAGGGTGACTGGGATCCGTTGTTTTATAAACGAATAATGCTTCGGCTTTTTTACTGTATTCATAGATTTCTTCTACTTCCAATATGCCATAAATGACACCATCTTCGCCCTTTAAAGAAATGACTTGTCCAATGGACAACTTATCTTTTATTTCTTGTGAAACAGATAGAGTAATAGGGAGACTCCATATCTCTCCGCTACTTAGCCTCATATCTTTAAGAACCTGCAGATAATCTTTTTGTTTCATGAACCCATTTAGTGGACTAAAAGCTCCTATGGAAATTAGAACTAAATCGGAGAGGCTCCATGAGTCCAATTTAACAGAATAATAATGCTCTGCTTTTTCTAAACATTGAGTTCTGTTTTTTCCTTCTGCCACCCGGTTAATAAGGGTGCCACCATGTGGAGTTATCATAGTATCATTCTCCTTCCTTTATTTAATGAAAATATTCTCTCTATTATTTTATGTAACAGACTCCATTTGGATAGGGCACACCAGAAAAATAATCAAATACCTATACACTAATAAAGATCTTAATCAACGGCTGTTTTCGTAAACATTGTTGCTTTTGGATGTAGCGAGTGGCGGTTGATTTCCGCTACAGGTGCTCGCTTTCCGCGGGGCTGGCGGTGAGCCTCCTCGGCTACGCCTGCGGGGTCTCAAGATCCAGCTATGGCGGCTAGCCCCTCGAGGTCATAAGTCAAATCAACCAAAAAGGCAAAGAGCGCCTTTCCGGTTGACTCGCCTTATGCTTGTCGGGCCTGACCAAGCCGCCTTCGCTTTTCGTCCTGTCCAGCGTTTCCCGCAGGAGTCGAGCACCTTCCGCTCCAATAAACTGACGAAAACTTTGACTATCACAAAGGAAATGTGGAGATTGCTTATGCCACTGCTTTTTCATTCGTTGCAAATCCTTTACTCTTTTTAAACTGATGGTCACAAACCATTATGCTCTGTCAACCACTTACTACTCTAGAGGGTGAAGGGAACTGCGTAGACTCCTACGGAAAACGGGCGTGCCTAGACCCCGGAAGCGGTTTTTGCTGAGGAGGCTCGGCCGAACGTCCGTGGAAAGCGGGACTGTTCCCTTCACCCTCCTGCACTACAACCTAATTGACAGAGCATCGTAAATCTTAGATTGTATGCGTATAGCAACAATCTTTGCGAAAACAGCCTAATCAAAAGAAGAGCAATCTGCTTTCATTATTATGTCAGGGCGGAAAAGAACATTGAGAATATTCCTAGAGGCAGCATTTGAAATAACCCATGTCGTTTAGAATCTATGGATGGAAAAACTGGTCTTTAGTCGGTGATAAAATTAATTAAGAAATTAGAGTAGCAGTAAATGAATGTGAAATAGATGGAAATAATTATAACCTTAAGGGAGAAGAGTGGGCGTAAATGGTTGCGGAAACAAAGAGGTTTATATTTTTATAGGTAAACAACATCTAAATCAAAATCAAATTGTTCGTTGGATCCTTATTCCCATTAACTTTTCATATCATAGTATCATTCTTAAAGATAAACATTTATTACTGTAGTGATAACAATTGCTAAAGTTAAAATGAACATCTTTCACTAGAAACCTATATTTGCATATCAAATGAAACAATGCCATGAACTTAAATGAGATTCATGGCATTGTTTCATTTATTCGATAATTGATAAATTTATTTTACTTCGAATTGTAATGGCAGTTCGGTTTCACTAGCAAGTAAAAATTGTTATTGAAACTGTTTGTGCTCATTAATGGGCTAAATCTGATTAATAACCATATAGCTTCATCGTTTCACCACAAACTTCACGGATTTTCTTTTCCTGAGCTTGAGGGATTTCAGTTGAAGTACTACTTATTTTTTTTCCTAATACATTGGTGATCTGATTTATTGATAAATCTCCTAACTTAGATAACAGTTGGAGGGTAGCTGGTTTTCTATTAATGATATCCTCATATTTAAATAAGTACATATTTGGATCTTTTTGAGCAAGTTCATAATATTCCCTTGATCTGTTGTTCCACTCATTCAAAAATTTGTTGAATGGATTCTCATTCTTAGACCATGATTTTCCATTCATGCTTTTTCTGATGTCAATCGGATTCCTTACTAATAATATGATTGGTGTTTGAGGGAAGCACTTTCTAAATAAATGCAATTCTTCTCTTCCATAATGTACTTCTTTAAATCCAATTTTATCATACGAATTTCTTTTTTCTGAATATAGTTCATTAATAAAAGTTCTGACAGCAGATTGCATCGCTTTTTCAATATAAGGCATATCAGGCATTAGGCAAGATATTGAAACACCTGTGTCTTCTTGTTTGAAATAAATATCTCTAGTCCCTTTATGACGATTGTAAAAAGCTGTCGTATTATTATAAATTTTATTGAATTCAGTTAAAACACCGAAGTGTTCTCCCCAAATTAACGTTTGTTTTCTTTCGTTAAAAATCCTTTGTACTAGCGTGGATCCTGTTCTTTGAGTTACAGCTGAAATCATGATATCCATTTGTTTTGCCTCCTTTTCCACATTGTTAATCTCGATGTTTAATTCTTAAGTTTTACAGTAATCTGATAAAACTTTTTTAAATGTTGTTGAGAGAGAGCAACCCACTTGTCGGATCTTTGATTTGAACTAGGAGTGGGTATTGGTCTATGAATCGCCACCGCATCTGTCACGACAATCGTTTGGTTAATATTCCTCTTTTTTAATTCAAGAAAAAAAGCTTCATCATCTAAAGTGTAAATATTCGGGAACTTAATATCTTTCTCAAGAGCTTTCCTACAAAATACAAGACAACCAAGTGGCCCCCAGTCAGCTATTTGATACTTTTTATAAATAGTTTGAAGTTGTTTTCTAATCAGCAAATCACCTTCGAATTCCATATTAGCACCAACAATGCTTTTTACACCTCTTGGTCTCTTCATACCTGTTGAAAAAACACTATGATTAGGAAAATAATTCATGGCTTTTTCTATATTCTCATACCAATTAGGTGTAATTTGCATATCATCGTCAAGTGAAATGATGACGTCATGTTTTTCTTTCATTGCTTCAAATAAATAGTGCCTAGATCCTCCAGCTCCAACTCTTTCAGAATTTAGTTCTTGCCGATCATTTAAGACTACAAAATCTACATCTTTTCTCTTACTCCTCTTAATTAACTTTGTTAGTCTATTTGATAGTGGAGCTGTTATATCATTATATAGATAAATTGAAAATGGCTTTTTTAGGTAATTAAGCAAATGGACAATTGTCCAATCCAAAGCCTCTTCTCTCCCATAAGTTGTAGGAATCATAACCCCAATACAGGTATTCATTTTATCTCCCCTTTATTTTTTTCAGATTCTATAATCAAATCAATACTCTTCATTAATTGTGATGCTCGAACCTTTGTTGTGTGTTTTACATGTACCATCCTATAACCATTTTCAGCGATTCTTTTACGTTCTTTTTCATTTTTGGCATAATAATTGGATACTTTCTCGAAGTTTTTTGAATTGATTTCAATATAATGCGTCCCGGGAATAAACCCTAAATCTCTTAACTCCCGAGATGAGGGAGCTAATAAGAGGGTGTTACAAGCCAAAACTTGGTAATACTTAGCAACAGGATACTTATATATAGAATCACATGTAAAAAACATTTTTGCGCGATTTATTTCTCTGGCGTAATTTTCATAGATAAATAGCTTTTGCATTTCCTTTTTTGAAAATTTTCTATATCCTGGGTGAGCATGGTAAATAAAATCTTGCTTATTTTCTAGTGTTTGAAGGATTTTTGCGCGCAGGGGGTAAATTTTTGGGGAAACAGATCCCATCAACAATTTGCTAATACTTTTATCTAGTCCATAATCTTTAAATAGGTTTGTATTTACGTGGTGAGGGAGCCAGATAAGTTTATTTTGGAATTCAGGGTAAAATTGAATGAATGCATCCCTGTAGTAAGAAAAGATATATTTAATTCCATCTTGCATAATCATTTTTTTTCGCTTTTCCTTTTCGTAATGAAGATCATGGAAGATTACTCCAATAGGGATAGAGGTCGATCTACAATTAGTGATTACCGGAGTGAATTTCTCCCCGTAATCATTTATTAAGATGAAGTCTGGTTCTTCGCCAATATTTATTAGAATCTCCTTTATGTCTCCGGATTCTCGCCACATTATAATATTTGTTTCCTTATTAAGTTCATCAGCAAGGTAATGAAAATCAGGAAAAGGTCTTTGTCTATAATCAGCACTAATAATTAATATGGTTCTCTTATGCAAAATTTCATCCCCCAAAAATTTATGACATGTATTCTAAACGTAATTTCAATTTTTCTTCAGCAGCAAAGTTCAAAAAGGGATATTCAAGGAGAACAGACCGGTTGTCCATTATATACTGTGGAGAAATAATCAACATTTATATGTGAAGTTTTATATACTGCTTAGTATTTTTACCGTTTCTAGTATATTCACCAGGAATTTATTGGAATTTACTTTGGGGCTGCTCGATGAAGAAAAATGTATCTTTAAAACCCTAACCTCCTGTCTTATACATTCACGAAACAAATCCCACTAGAGGATTTTTTAATCTCTATATAATATACATAGGTAATGGACAACGACAGGGCTGTTATCATTAAGTATTTATAAAAATTATTAAAGTCAGCACAAGTCTAGGTATATTACAAATATTTGATAATGAGGATGGGACAAAAAGGTTTTAGTCAAATAAAAATCTAAAAGTTCATTCGGAATTCTTTAATGAAAATCGTATTCGTTCGGATTTTTTTAGTTTTATAAGCATATAAAATGGGTATTTTGCAGGTTCTAGCTGTTGAATGGAGTGCAAGACGAAGACTCTTGCGGGAAAAGGGGAATAGGTAAGGATTGGGTAGCGATGCAACATGTGATTTAAAAAAGGTAATACAAAATTTTCGTCTTTAGATTGTATTTATTTAGTTATGTCCCAGCCTCGAAATGATTATAATAAAAGATAAATTAAGAATTATAGATTGTATTGATTTATATAATAGTTGTTAATTTGAAAGAGAACTTTTATATTGTAAAGGATTGTGAAAATTCTTTGAAATGAGTAAAGATATAGTTATGTAATATGAGAATTTTTATAAATGATATAAAAATAACATTTAATACACATATCTAATCAACGAAGAAGAACAAGTATAAGGGAAAACCTAATCAATTGTGGTTTCCCTCATTTTCGAAATATGGATGTTTTTACATCTAACTATGTGTTTAATTAGTGTTTTTATACATCTTATTTTTGTTTATAATTTCTAGCATGGCAGGAATATTTCCACTTGCATTACGATATTGGTGTGCAAGCTTAACGTTGTTATTATGTTTAGGATTGCTACGGGCTTTAGCGGGAGGATGCCATAAATGAAAAACACTTTCATTTAATCTTGTAAAATCTCCACAAATTGTATTCATCGCAGAACAAAAGGCGTCATCTTCTCCACCCCACCCTATGAACCTCTCGTCAAATCCTCCTACAGAGTAAAAGGATTCTTTCCTTAGAATATTAATTCCGCCTACTCTAATACCACCTTTCAATCTCTTCGATGTTTTTAAATGTTGTAGAATCGGCCATTTCGGGGGCTGTTTAAACAATGTTAATGTACTATTTTGAGAAATATCCTCAATACTTGTGAAGGGTATAATCCATGCTGCTTCATTAAGGGAGTTTACAGCATTTCGGATAACATCTGGACTACAAATAATGTCAGCATCCACTATTACAAACACATCCCCAGTCGCCTTTCTTGCAGCTTTATTTATTGCTAATGATCTTGAAAAGAACTCATTGGATGTATAGCCAATACAAATCTGAGCTTCTGGAAGAGTAATCTTATAAAAGTTTACGATCCAGTTGAAAGAGATCTCTCGAGCTTTATTTGTAGGCTGGTATGGAATAAGAATTGAAATTTTACTAATCTTAAACAACTCCTTTTTTTCTATTGTATGAATGGAAGTAGTGGTTAATTTAAGGCAAACATGGAGATTTTCAAAAATGGGCACAGTTTTAAGAGGAATTAATGTTGGAAAAATTGTCTTTACTTTTAATGGTTGTATAATGGTGGTTTAAATGTTCTGTTTCTTCTCAAAGTTGATGTAAAGTCTATAGTGGACAACCTTTTCCAAATGATGTGTCAGTTATAAAGGGAGGGTTGATAAGAGATAGCAGTATGCAGATTGCGTCGTTTTTAAAAAATGTGCCCTTTTAAGTCGAACTAAGTGAAAAGGACCATACATTTACATAGATACTTTCATAATATGTTGGTACACCATTAATTTGAAGGAGCGAGTTTTTATGCACGAAATTCCCCATTTTATCATACTGGGAGGAGCGAAATGTGGTACAACCTCACTATATTTCTATTTAAATCAGCATCCTCAAATTTTGCCATCGAGCAAAAAGGAGCTTTTTTTCTTTAATAAATCTAGTAAAACAGTTGAGTGGTACAGAAATCAATTTCCAGAAAGTGTTAAAAGTGACGAAATAACAGGAGAAGGTACACCAATATATTTAGTACATCCTCAAGTAGCAAGAAGAATCTATGAATACAACCCGAAAATAAAATTGATTGTTCTATTACGAAACCCCGTTGAAAGAGCTTATTCTCAATATCATCACTTTATCAATACTGAAAAGCACTCATTCGAGGATGCCCTTGAAATTGAAAAAAATACAGTGAAAAAAGAACTTATACGAATGGAGGAAGATGAGAATTATATTCCAGACGACGTTTTTCGGTATTCTTTAGTAGAACGTGGACTATACCACAAACAGCTAGAGAGGTATTATCGTTACTTCGATACAAATCAAATTCATATCATTAAGAGTGAGGATTTATTTCAAAATCCTCAAAAAGTCTGTAATAAGGTCTTGAAATTTTTAGGCTTACCTCGATGTAAATTAAAGGATAGGGAAGCCAGAAATACACGTAGTTATCACAAGATGAATCCTGATACGGAAGCGATGTTATATGATCGCTTCAGAGCAGAGAATCAAAAGCTTTATAAGTTAATTGGTAAGGACTTCAATTGGGAGGAAGGAAAATAGGGAACATAAACACAAACTGTTAGATGCCTCTACTTAAATTTAGGTATTTATCAAACCGTGCGTTATAAACGATAAATAATTTATAGTGTGAACAAGTTTATAACTAAATATGCTAATATAAAAAAACAAACCATTTCATTAAATGTATTCAGAAATGGTTTGTTTCTTTTAAAAATGTATATTAAAGTGTTTGAAATACCATTCGTCGTTATAAACCCTCTTTTGAAAATACTCTCTTCTACGTTTTTCCACCCCATCATTAAGAACTTGGCTTTCGACTTTCTTTGGACTCCGATGAATGATCAGATCCTTCGTTTTTTTTATTCTTTCCTGATCAAAGTGAAGGTAGGCCATCCTCAGCAAATTATAATATACCCCGTCATAATCCACTTTGTATGGATGAGATTTTCTGAATAAATGCAGTATCGTCACAGACGGCTCACAGCTACATCTGTAACCGAATAACCACAGTTTAATAGACAATTCTACATCTTCATGCCCCCAGGTTTTAAAACCAGTTTCGAATCCGCCAACTTTGAAGAAGACATCTCGTTTGATCAAGAAACATCCCCCAGGAATAATCGCGGTATTGAATAGATATGGCCTTTTCTTATGCCATTGAATTCTTAAGCTGTTAGATAAAGTTTGCCCATAGCCTATAACCTTTGGATCATCCATAGAAGCTATTGCAGGACAAACAACATCCGTCAAATCTGACTTCAAAGGAGTCAATAGTTTATCAATCCAAAGAGGTTGGAAAGTTAAATGAGCATCACAAAACATCAGATAGTCAGAAGTAGCGTTTTCAGCCCCAATATTCCGTGCTACAGATGGCCCAACACCCAAAGTTCGAATTTTTTTCACTTTATTTTTAAAGTGGGATTGTTCCAAGAAATCACAGCATCCATCGTCAGAAGCATCGTCCACGATGATCACTTCATATTCAATTTTAGTGGCAGTGGAAAAAAGTGAGTTTAATGTTTTTTTTACATTGGAACCTTCATTTTTCACAGGAAAGATAATAGATACCTTTGAATGATCTTTATGCACTACATGTTCTCTCCTTTAATTTTTTATCCATCACTTTATCCTATGTATATATTCCCCGTTGGTGTACATGGAATGAGAGATCGTGTTCATGCATCATAGTTGATCATTTTGAGTCATAAGATAAAGAGACCAAATAAGAATGAAGAGCGGTGAGCATGTACATGAAATTAAAAATTAACAATCATGATTGGGGAACGATTCCAGCTCATTCCATAGCTGCCATCCAACTTTATTGTGCAGAGAATAATCATCAATTTTGTCTGAACGAAGAAGAACAAATGGTGGAAGTGAAAAGTTCGCTTCATGGAAAGAAAGTATGGGTATCGGTAAACACACCGAATGTTAGTATAAACGATGAAATTGATGAAAAAGTGTCAGGAATATTAGCTAATTATGGAATTGACGTATCTACAAAAAGTGATACAGGGAAGATCAGGAACGGGGATCTCTTTATTGATTTAGTGTCGAGTAAATCGAAGGGAGATAACAAGACTATATCTGTTGGATATAATGAAAGACTGAATTCCATCAATGTTAAAAAAAATCTCTCAATCTATAAAGATGAGCTGCACTTTATGGGATACTATTTGATGCCGGAGAATCATTCTATTCCCCATTTAAGATGTTCCATGAGTTGTGGAGACGAAGAGTTCTTGTTAAAAGAAGGGCCTGCAATTCTAACACAATGTGTCCTTAAAACGCTTCTCGGTAATCAAAAACCCAATTTACTGGATCTGGATATTCTCCATTTATTAACGAAGAGTAATCAAACAGGATCTGCTGATCCAAAAGCGGTTGAGAAGAAAAAGGCAAGTAAAGATATCCAAATTGATGATAAAACGTACGAAGAGATGAAAATGCGAAAAGCAAACCGGAAAGTTCGTGAAGTTCAGGAAAGGAAGCTATATGCGGAAATATATTTTGATTATAATGTTATACCGAATCGAAAAACTGAACGTTATTCCATTAAAGCTGATCTTTTTATAAAGAACACAGGGAATGTAGATTTATCCAATCCCAAGATCTGCTTTCGGGTGGACCCACCTGAAAAGATTGAAATTGGAGGACAGATTCTTCCACCTGAGATGAGCGAGATTTTTTCTATACAAGGTCAAAATGGTGCACAAGGATGGAAGTATATGGGGAAGGATTGGCTTGAAAAGGCATTCTCCACTGGAGAATATTGGATTGAGTCGATACAGGAAACATTTATACCTCCTGGTGAAACGCTAGCAGTGGAAGGACTGCAATTTACGGTAGAAAATCTTGAAGAACAGGAATCATCGACCATTATAGGGTTTGTTTTATTTGAAGATCAGGAGCTTCAGCTTAGCTCCAATAATAAAATCAAAATTACATTTTAACTAAAAAAAGATGCCACGAATGGTTGTGGCATCTTTATATTTTATTCCTTCTCATCGTCAGAACATTGACTCTCCATCTTTGCTGAGATCTTCTCTACAAGAGGTTTTTGACGTGCAGTTATAATATGAGTCTGACTGCGCTTCTGGCTCTCCACCAGCCTCTTAAGCTCCAATAAATTATGTGTCAATGTAGAATTATATTCACGTATGGAGTCGACCTCTGAAATGAAATTCAGAAACCTCTGCTCAACCTGCTCAAACTTCTCCTTCAGCACCTCATTCTGTAGAGTAAAGTGAATTTCCTGATCCTGCTCAACCGCTTCAATTCGTTCATCCTGTTGTTTGGTTCGTTGATCGATATCCGCAAATTGGGAAGACAGCCACCATTCATTTTCTTCAAAATGTTTTTGATATTGACTGATGAATGTCTTAATGTACTCCAACTTTTGCTTTTCTGCTTCTATTAATTGGTCCTTTGCAAATTGCAACGAATCAAGGGTATGTTTTCTCTCGGACATTACCTTTTCTAACTCTTCGGTTTTTGAGATCAGGTTATAAAAAATTTCTTTCTTTGTACCTTCAGAGTGAGCTAAAGCTGAATTTAAATCTGAAATATGGAGTTTTTTTCCTTGCAGTTCACTGTTTAAGCTGTCAATTTTTCTAAGGTGAAGGATGTTTTCCTCCGATACTGCTTCTTTTTTACTGAACAGTTCTTTTTGGTCCTTCTCTAATTCCGATATTTTTTGAGATTGTTGTCTTTGTGTGAGCTTGTTGGCAAGGAGTTCTTGTTGGAGTTCATTCTTCGCAACTAGGTGCTGCTGTAATAACTCCTCCTTTACATGAATGGCGTCATGAAGTGCCCTTACTTGGTCTTCTAATTTCTCTTTCCCTTCTTTAAACAGGTTTCGATCTACAATAAGTTCCCGTTCAACTGTATCGTTCTCATTTATTCGATGGTGAGCAAGTGTTAATTCCTCCTTCACCATTTGAAGTTGGTCCTTATGGTATTCATTTTCGGCATACAGATAACTGCTTTTCAGAGTTCGGATCTTTTTATTCAGATTCTCTATTTCAGATTTTAAATAAAGGACTTCTTGATCAGTAGTGGTGTACATTGGTGGTAATTTGGCTTCCTCCTTTATAATAATCTCCTCCTAAAGACTTTTACTCTATTGTATGGAGCCATTTGGGTAAAGGTTACAAAATCCCAAGCAATTAATATGGATCAAAGCTTCTTGTGTATGAGTATTCCAATGTTTCATAGATTAATAGATGTACTAGAAATATGTTGTAGCCTACCGACACACGTCCACTCATTTTTGATAAATAAACATAGATTATAGTAAGTCAATAGAAAAGGAATATACACTATTTACGCTACATTTATGGCATTTCTATTGATTAATTATGATTACTAGGAGTGAATAATTTGAAAAAGAATACGAGCTGCGGGTTCGGATATCACGGGTGCCCTTCACAACCATCCAGTGATATGGCAAAGTCAAGAAGCTTATTTACAGAAACGTATGTACCGGATCTTGATTTAGAAGAAGTTACGGTTGTTCTGGGGGATGTATTTCTTCAATCCCTAACAGAAGCAGATATTTATCTACCAACTTATGCAAGTGCAATTAAAAACATCGAGAAAAACGTTTCCCTTACTCAGTGTAAAGCGATACCTGTACCAGGTTTTCCAGAATACGTTAAATTATTTGTGGAAGGAATTGTCCACAAGAATATTCAGTATGTAGAAGGTTCATATGGGGTAGTAAAAGATTATAGTATTGACATTCCGTTTAAAGCTTATGACCGAGTGAAACTCGCTAATCCTGTCAATAAACCATTTGGAATTGACTTCAGCATTAAGGAGAATGTTTTGCAAAGAAGAGAACTTGCCAAAGATGGAATGGGTGCATCCCGTTGCGAATTTGGTTCATTAACGTTCGAAATCAATAACGAGCCTATTAAATGTAAACTTCTTGCATCTGCAGTGAATCAATGGGATATTACCGAAAACTTTGATAATTGGGGACGTTTTAATAAAATCACTGAAAAGATGGACATTAACCTTCTTATTAAATTAACCCAAAAGAAACAACAAATGGCTGGAGATGCTGATGCAGGTGGAGGAGAAGATCAGCAAGGTCCAGAAGTAGTCTTTAATCGTTTCAGAAACATCATTCAACAATAATGGCTAGCTCAAAATGCCCTAGGCAGACTAGAAAGGTAAGAGTCTGCCTCTTAGGCGTTTTTTTAATACTGAGATATATGAAAGGGAGGGTGAACGTCAAAAAAGGATTCACAATGAGGGTGTGCCCCTTCCTCATATTACATATTTTAAAGCACTTCATTCACATTTAATTGGACAAATTGTTCTTGCGTTAAATGCAGACATAGCGCTAAACACCCTTGTACTTTCAGGGTGGAATTCACCTCATCCTTAGAGTGCTCTTCCTGACTAATAAACTTGAAATCTTGTAGTGAATGGTGGATTGAATCACAAAAGGAATCATGACTTTCATGATGAGTGGTCATTCTTTGATTGTTTTTTGTTAAGAAGGTGTATTCTCTATGAACACTAATGGGTATTTTCGGTTGAACTTTCCAATGAGCTTTGCAGGTGTGATTCCATTCAATTGGAATCTTGATTGAATGGACAGAACTTGTTTCTCCTTTATTTACATAATCTATCGCAGCAACAAGAGTTCCCTTCACAAATACAATGGAAGCAGGAGAAGGGATATATGTCTTAAGAGATTGAATAGACCAACGGATTGTCTGGATATGTTCAATCGGAAAGGGTAAATCTAGATTCTCAAAGATGGTTAGTTCAATCTTTAAAGTAGACAATACAACAGGAATCTTCACAGATATAAAGTGAAAATCAAATGGGTAAGTAGCTATCGCTTCGTCTGTATGTGGCTCTGGTGAAAATAGTTCATTTTCGAAATGTTTTTTTAAGGCAGTTAGTTCACTACGGTCCTGTTCGCATTCTTCGGGGTATTTAGGATCATTTTTCATCATCGCTGTGGAAAGTTTTTTGAGAACAGATGTCAGGGAACTTATTGACTCATTGAATTCATTCGATTTATTTTCTGATTCACAGTATTCTGTCTCCAAGAAATGGGTGAATGAAGATGGATGATTTGCTTTATGATCGTAATCGAGATAAGAATAGATACAATCTTCCTTATGTGAAGTATGAGAATGCTCCTCGGATATTACATTCTGTTCGTTAGTGTGCTCATCTTCTTTTTTGTCATTTTCTTTCATTTTAAGGGAATCTACATCTCCATTTTCATCTTTTGTTATCTTAGAGGTCGATATTTCGGCTGACAAACCTTCTGCAGATACTTCACCCGGTTCTTCATCCAACATCATAAATATTTCTTTACGTATGGAAATAGGCTCTTTTCCTTTATCTTCCTCACCAGAGGATAGCTTGTTTACTTCACTGTGACCGGAAGCTGAAAGCTCATCCTTGTTCCTTTCATCACGTAAATCCTCTCTGAAATGATTAGAGAGCAGGTTTTCATCCTCTATTCCTTCACCCTGATTAACCATTTCCTTCAATTCTTCATCAATTGTTTTCCCGTCTTGAATGATTTCCATATCCATCACTTTGGGAGGTGGGAAGAATGTAGGTTGAGAAAGAATTCCTTCTTGGAACTCCTTAGTCAATGTTGAATCTGTCGGACTATCTTTTTCATTATTTACATTCGTATCGGTGGAAGGAGCGTGCTTCTGATTAAGATTAAATAATGAAAATGAATGATGAGGTTGATCTTTTCTAATCGTTTCCTTTCTGTGTTTTTCTTGTTGAAATTCATCCATCTTATTTAGAAAGTGTTTTTCAATATCATCATATTGATCATTTTTCATAATCAGTGTGATTGGTGCGTTACGATACTACACCAAATCCTTTGCCTCCTCTCTATAAGAATGATCATCTTATTCAGTCGCAATCATCGTTTGTAGTGGAGGTGACTCGAATCTGTTGGTTTTGAAGGACTTTTATACATAAATCTATGACCATTTTTTCTTCTATTGTACGGAAGTATCCTTCTCCGATAGGCCCTAAATGAGGGAGAGCGCAGCGATCGATTGCTTCATCCCATTCAATGATTTTACTTGAAACTAATTCACAGTAAGGGATCTCATTGTAATACTGATGACTTTCTTGATGGAATTGAGATAAATCATGTGTTAGTAACTCATCCTTTTCTGGATATCCGGAAGGTAATGGCTTCGAAATTAAGAAATCAAATTCTTGGCGATTATTTACTTCAGGCATTACAGGCATTGATAAGAAATGCTTAATGTCAGTCACACATTGAAAAGGAATATCAACCGTGTAAGAGTGAAGATCTGAAGCAATGGAAGAAAGGGAAGTTTCTTCAATTTCTTTACAAGGGCTTGCATATTGGATGTTTTTTCTTACAAAACCTTTCACAAATAGTTTATTAGAAGGAAGAAGAAGCCTGCACTGTGTTAACTTTATCGTTTTCTTTATATCTTTAATTTCCAAAACGGCTTCTGGAAAGGTAATCGTCGCATCTACGTTTACCTGAAGAGTCAGTTCAGCCAATACAACTGGGACCTTAGTTACGATTTTTCCGATACTAACTTTTGGATGGTGACAATGGCTTTTACAATCATTCATATTTGACGTTTCATTGCAATCTGACATTTTATTATGGTTTTCAAACATAAGGGACCTCCTAAAGCAAGATAATGCCATCTTATGATTAAGGTTGATTGTTGTTTGGGCCAGAGCCTATATGTAAAGGGACTAATTATTGAATCAGCTCACAATCACTGCGGGGAATCTTGTGAAGAAAAAAAAGCATTCCCCTGCTGTTATACCTAACAGTAGGGGGAATGCTGGTGAATACTATTCATCTCCGTCTAATGCTCTAAGACGGACCTGCTGTTTTTGTAATACTTTAATGGTGAAGTTGATGGACATTTTTTCTAGCATATTATAGAAATATCCTTCACCTACAGGGCCATCAGATACACGGTCTGTTGATTCATCCCACTCTAGAATGCTGCTTGAAATCAATTCACAGTAAGGAAGCTGATTATAGTAATTCGTGCAGTATTGATGGAATTGAGAGATATCATTTGATAAATATTGGTCTTTTTCAGGATAGCCTGTCCCTAGGTCTTGAGCTCTGAAGAAGTCAAATTCCTGACGATTATTCGTTCTTGGAAGTTGTACGGGAGAATCCAGGGTAATTGTTGTCATGCATTTGAAAGGAACGCGGACCGTTAATGATTTAATGTTAGAAGATACACATGATCCATCAAATCCAGTTCCTCCACATGGTGTAGCATATTGAATGTTTTTGCGCACATATCCTGATAACAACAGGGGAAATTCCGCACCTTCATCACTGAAGTCGCCATTGCTGGTTGGAATAGTCATTAAGCGGCATTGTACAATTTCGACCTTCTTCTTTACATCTTTAATTTCCATCACAGGTTCCGGAAATTTAATATGGGCTTCAAGGTTACTAGAAACACGATATACTCCTAAATCTACTGGAACATGGACAGTTCTAATACCAGCCGGAGTTAGAATAGAATCTACAGCTGTGTTGTCGCAGTGATCGAGTGAAGCAGATTGATCTACGTTCACACAATTTTTATTCTTATTATAATCACTCATTTTGTTTCCTCCTAATTAATAAACAATATTTTTTAACTACACTTTATAGTATGCTTGGCGAATCTATTAAGAGTGGTTATATGAATCAGTATAAGAGTGGAAATTTACTAGAGAAAATCATTCAAGAGGAAATAACTCTTTCCTGAATTACATTACTGGATTTAAAAATTTATGATTAGGTACTTGCACCGATGTTTTCTATTCCGGCATAGGCTTTAAGGAAGGAGGAGGATGTAATGAATAGGCATAATTATGTTGCTGTGGACTTGGGGAACAGCTTTTATAAAGCCATTGTGTCAACAAATGGTGAAATGACAGAATACTCCATGCCGAATGCCATTGCTTTATTTGATGAAGAATTTTATGAGAAACCTTACGATGATGAAGATGTTTTATTTGGAGACAACTTGATTGTGGAAGTGAACAGTTCAGCACTGCATGAGAAGAGAGAAATCTTTTATATAGGTAAATCAGCAGCGAGACAGCGTAATGTGAGTTTAACATCCTTTAATAATCAGAAAGTAGATGAAGACCGTACTTACACTCTTTTATTTGGACTGTTGGCCCATCATGCTGTAATGAGCAATCAATCAGATATAGATGTATTCTTTGATATAGATCAATTGGCAGTTTCTCTGCCGACTACTCAGTATAAAGAACGTAAAGATACGTTGAAAAGTCGTCTTATCGGGACTCATACTGTTTATCTTCACAAGGTTCCAGGAATGATTGCCCCTCAAGAAACCGTTGTAAGACTTCATATTAAAGATGTTATTGTTGGTGCTGAAGGGGCTTGTGCTTACCTGGCATTAACAAGGGATGAAGAGACATTGGGAGTAAAAGACGAAGCTCTCTTACAAGATTCTGCCAAAGGAATCCTTATCGGTGATCTGGGGGGAGACTCAGTCGATTTTGTAGGAATCAAAAATAATAAGCCAGTAGCTTCCATTGAAGGAGAGCCGTTTGGGATTAATCAGTTTTTAGATCATATCATACAAAAAGTGAGTAAATATGAGTTATACAAGTTCGACTCAAGATCTGAACTTGAGGAAAAAATTGTAGCTGGTCAATCCGAGTGGTATGTAGAACCATTTGCCGGTGTGAAAAAGGATATTAGTAAGTATATTATTCCTCAGTTGAAATCATTGGCCATAAAATATTTGGAACATTTCGATCGGGTTAGAAATAGCTCAAATGAAATCAAAGGGGCAGTCAAATATATTGCAGTAGGTGGAGCGGCTAAAATTGCTGAATCTCATATTAGGGAAGCGGCCGTAAAATGGGCAGAAAGAGGACGTCCCATTGAATTGTTCTTCCCTCCAAATATGGAAAAGTTAAATGTTTCAGGATTGATGATCCTTGCAAAGTTAAATCAATTAAAAAACAATCCTGCACAGATTGAATATACAAAAACTAAAGGGTGATGGGCATGTCTAAGAAATACTCGGATTACTTTCAGGACACGATTCTTACGATCCCCGAACATTTCATAAATGTTAAAACTGGGGAGGAAGAAGCCATCACCTCTAAGATTCAAGAGCAAATTGCCTATCATTCAAGAAACAATACGTTAATGCATCTTGTTTTTTCTGCTCTGCATGATTACTTGCACCATTCTAAGCCTGTTCAACTTAACATGACACCAGATGATACCATACTAGAAGAACTATTAGATTTAAAAAGATTACTTCTTCAAAATGGATATAATTCCCCGAAGAGCTTGCCTGAAGGTACCATCGTAAGCCGAAAGGAACAAGAACATTCCCCCGTTGGATTGAAAGAAATAGACGATTTGCTTGAAGCTTTTGGAGGATGAAAAAGGTGAACGACTCTCGTTCACCTTTTTTTTTCGAGTGTGTGTTATAAATGAACGGCAGGCAAGCAGGTAATTGCACAGAAACAAGACAAATCTACAGTTATACAAATCCCTGTTTCCATCAAGTCATCCACGCATTTGTGGTCAATTTGTTTACAAGGTGAAGTGAGTGAACATTTACTGTCATTTTGAGAGTGAGAATCACCCTTATGATGTTCGGATTTAAATGTCAATAATTCCAGAGTCGCACATTTATGATCAATGTCTATTATTTTGAAAAGGTAGGTTTCAATGCATTTCAATGTCTTTTTCTTCTTTGTATGACAATGATAGGCGGTAACACCAGTTCCTTTGAATGGATCGCATCCACAATATAAAATAAAGGGAATGGTATTCTTTTTGTGTTTCTTTTTTTCGCATAGTAAATCCTCTATGGATTTTTTGCAGGATGAATTGCATCCATGGTCTTTCTTTACTTTTTCCTGGGCTTCAAGGATTGCTTCTAAAACGTCTCCGACACAATTTTCATAATGGCTGGGACGAGATTCACTGCATTTATGGTTTTTATAATCCTCATGGTAATAGGTGTCCTGGGACTTTTCTTTCTGACTATAACTCATTATTTAACACTCCTTTACAATTTACTACTAATTATCATACGTTCATAAGGGAATATTCGATTGAGCCTCTAGCCTAAAAAGATAAAAATAGATTCCAGGTACATAATTGATAGTTGTTTGGTCTTGAGAATTGAGCCGAGAGAGGGAGGTGTTTACCTTTGGGGCTCGAAGGAGAACATAAATGTAAAGAAACTATCACTTTACTGCAGTTTTACTAGCTGAGATGGAATTGAAACATTTTTCAACACTTAAGCACCTCTATTGTATGTAGGGGTGAAAACCTTTATACTATAGTAATGTGCAACAATGTATATCCTGTTAATTCGGCCGGCTTTATATATAGAAGAAAACGGTTTGGTTATAGTGGTAGAAAGGGGATTTTTCATGAACGAAGAGCAACGAAAACATGGACAACAATCGAAGTCTGTATCACCAGCGGACCAAAAATCCGAAAAGGATTACAGCAAGTACTTTGAAAGTGTCTATAACCCGCCGTCATTAAAAGATGCGAAAAAGCGTGGGAAAGAAGAAATCAAATATCATAATGACTTTACAATTGATGATCAATTTAGGGGGCTGGGGGAAGGAAAGAAATTTTATATCCGTACCTATGGCTGCCAAATGAATGAACATGATACCGAAGTGATGGCAGGAATCTTCATGGCACTCGGCTATGAACCTACGAATTCAACGGATGATGCAGATGTCATTCTTTTGAATACATGTGCCATACGCGAAAACGCTGAAAATAAGGTGTTCGGGGAGTTAGGACATCTGAAACATTTGAAGCGGGAAAAGCCTGAGCTTTTAATCGGAGTTTGCGGATGTATGTCCCAGGAAGAGTCTGTAGTGAATAAGATTCTGAAAACCTACCAGCAGGTGGATATGATTTTTGGAACCCATAATATCCATCGCCTTCCAAAGATCCTATCTGATGCGTATATGTCTAAGGCAATGGTTGTTGAAGTGTGGTCGAAAGAAGGGGACGTCATTGAGAACCTTCCAAAGGTCCGCCGTGGCAACATCAAAGCATGGGTCAACATTATGTACGGCTGTGATAAGTTCTGTACATACTGTATCGTTCCTTATACACGAGGTAAAGAGAGAAGCCGTCGTCCTGAAGAGATCATTCAAGAAGTCCGTCACCTGGCTGCACAAGGATATCAAGAAATCACTCTCTTGGGGCAAAATGTTAACGCATACGGCAAAGATATCGAAGACCTCGAATATGGCCTGGGAGACCTGATGGATGATCTCCGTAAAGTGGATATTCCACGTATCCGATTCACGACGAGTCATCCAAGGGATTTCGACGATCATTTGATCGAAGTACTTGCCAAAAAGGGAAATCTGGTTGAGCATATTCACCTACCGGTTCAATCCGGTTCAACAGACGTCCTGAAAATTATGGCGCGTAAATATTCCCGCGAACAGTTCTTAGAGTTAGTGAGAAAGATTAAGACGGCCATGCCTGATGTAGCCCTTACAACAGACATCATTGTCGGGTATCCAAATGAAACCGATGAGCAATTTGAAGAAACACTTTCGTTATACAGGAAAGTGGGCTTTGAATCAGCCTACACATACATTTACTCTCCTCGTGAAGGTACTCCTGCAGCGAAGATGAATGATAATGTGCCGATGGAAGTGAAAAAAGAGAGGCTACAGCGCTTGAATCAAGTGGTGAAAGAATATTCTGCTGAAGCAATGAAGAAGTATACCGGTCAAATCGTTGAAGTGCTAGTAGACGGGGAAAGCAAGAAGAACCCTGAGATTCTTGCCGGCTATACGAGACGCAGTAAGCTTGTAAACTTCAAGGCTCCTAAAACAGCCATTGGGAAGATAGTGAAAGTCAAGATCACAGATGCCAAGTCCTGGTCATTGGATGGGGAAATGATCGAGGAAGGCCAAATCGGAACAGAATTTCAAGAAGCGGTAGAGGTGAAATAATATGGCAAAGTATACAAAAGACGATATTATGAAGCGTGCAGAAGAGCTTGCAACCATGATTGCAGAAACAGAGGAAGTGGATTTCTTTAAGCGTGCGGAAGCACAAATTCACGAAAATCAAAAGGTCCGGGAAATGATCGCAAGTATTAAGAGTTTACAAAAACAAGCTGTTAACTTCCAACACTACGGGAAGATAGAAGCTCTAAAAATGGTTGAAGCCAAAATTGAAAACCTGGAAAAGGAAATTGATGAAATTCCAGTGGTCCAACAATTTAAGGAATCACAGACAGATGTGAATGATTTACTGCAAATTGTCGCTTCGGTCATATCGAATAACGTGACTGATCATATCATCGAGTCAACAGGAGGAGACCTGCTCCGCGGTGAGACGGGGTCAAATGTGAAAAACTCTGCTCCTGGAAGCTGCTCCTAATCCATGGGCTATTCATTTTATAATGGAATGAATTCCTAAGGGAGACATAGAAATAAAAAACGATCTTTGCTTAAAGGAATATCCTTTTCTTGCAAAGATCGTTTTTTATGTTTGGTTTCTTTTTTAGCCAATGCTTCCTTTTTGGTTTTCGTTGTACGCACCATCATACAAAAATCAGGATCGATCCCCCTCCGCATCGTGACATTTTGGCCGGTATTCCGGAGATGATGGTCTCTTTTCTTCTTTGCCTTACTTTTGGCCATACGTGTTACCTCCTCAATGAAATGAATACATACCCTGAACAGGCATGAACTTTCTCAGTTTAGCTTACCATTTTTCTATATTGCTGTGTAGTCCATTCCGGAACATTCAATGGGTATTCGCATACAATACATTATCTCGCAACAATCCCATTATGTAATAAAATTTACTCGCACAAACACCTAGATAGTCGCATAAGATGAATTGAAAATGAATGAGGAGGTTCGCTCGAATGGCAGAATATAGAGAGATTATTACGAAAGCGGTCGTAGCGAAGGGACGTAAATTTACACAGTCTCATCATACGATTTGCCCGCCGCATAATCCATCGAGCATTTTAGGCTGCTGGATCATCAATCATCAGTATGAAGCACACAAAGTCGGCAAGAAAGTCGAAGTTCACGGATCATATGATATCAACGTATGGTACTCCCACAGTGACAACACGAAGACATCGGTTGTAACGGAGAGAGTAGAATATACAGACTGCATTAAACTAAAATACCGTGATCCCGATTGCTTAGATGACATTGAAGTGTGTGCTCGAGTACTGCAACAGCCTAATTGCTGCGAAGCGGTCATTTCACCAAACGGTAACAAAATCATCGTTCACGTAGAACGTGAATTCCTGGTAGAAGTTATCGGAGAAACGAAAGTATGTGTCCTTGTGAATCCAGAAGGCTGCGACGATGAAGATTGGGATTGCGACTTGGATGATGAAGAATTTGAAGAGTTAGATCCAGACTTCTTAGAAGGCGACGAAGAATAACGTTTACTAGGAAGACGGCCTCTTCCTAGTTTTTCTTCTTAGCTATAAAACTGCAGGATGGGATAACCAAACAACGGGCATCTGTCCAGATGCTCTCTTTTTATGCAAAAAACCAGTCGTCGAGAACATGATGATTGGTTTTTTTTTCGATGAAAGACTTAAACTTGATCACCTACAGCTGCCATGACCATGATGATCAAACAATAGGAAGCGTTTCAACTCAATGGCCGGTCATGTGCCGAGAACCAAAATGCCCTAGTCTTTTTATTGTATGTTAAAATAGAAAAGATATAGAAAATAAACACCCCGTAATGAAAGGATTTTTTACATGAAAAAGACTTTGGTCCTGGCAGAGAAACCTTCTGTAGGCAGAGATATTGCAAGAGTACTTCAATGTGCGAAAAAGGGAAATGGATTCTTAGAAGGGAACGACTATATTGTCACATGGGCACTTGGACACCTGGTGACCCTGGCAGAGCCTGAAAGCTATGATGACCGATATAAATCATGGAAGCTTGAAGATTTACCCATGCTTCCATCGTCACTTAATCTGGTAGTGATCAAGAAGACGGGAAAACAATTCAGCGCCGTTAAAGCACAAATGAATCGATCGGATGTTAAAGAAATAGTTATCGCCACCGATGCCGGGCGTGAAGGTGAGCTAGTTGCCCGCTGGATCATAGAGAAAGCGCGTGTGAACAAACCGCTAAAACGTTTATGGATTTCCTCTGTAACCGACAAAGCTATCAAGGACGGATTCCGCAAGCTCCAAGATGCAAAGAGTTACGAAAACTTATATGCGGCAGCACAGGCAAGATCTGAAGCCGACTGGTATGTAGGGATGAATGCTACGAGAGCGTTGACAACCAAGCATAACGCACAATTGTCATGCGGACGTGTACAAACCCCGACTCTAAGCATCATTGCTCAGAGGGAGGAAGAAATTAAGAATTTCAAACCGCAATCTTATTATGGGATACAGGCTGTGACAGACAGAGGAACCTTTGTATGGACGAACAATAAGAATCATGATACAAAAACGTTTTCAAAAGAAGAAATAACCTCTGTGATGAAATCAATCAAAGGGCAATACGAATTGACCGTTCAATCAGTCAAGAAAGCACTGAAGAAAAATTTTGCACCGTCCCTTTATGATTTGACTGAACTGCAAAGAGATGCACATAAACTCTATGGTTATTCTGCTAAAGAAACACTTTCAATTATGCAGAAGCTATACGAGCAGCATAAATTGGTAACCTATCCGAGAACAGACAGTAAACATCTGTCGAATGATATGGTGTCTACACTTAAGGACAGATTGGAAGCTGTGAACATACAACCATACCGTAAATTGGTACATATGGCATTGCAGGGGCGAGTGCATCTGTCCAAAGCATATGTTGATGATCAAAAGGTGACGGATCATCATGCCATTATCCCCACTGAAGAAACACCTTCCCTTCAGCGGTTACAGGATAAGGAAAGAAAAATATATGATCTAATCGTCAAGCGTTTCATTGCCGTATTCCTTCCTCCTTATCAATACGAACAAACGACAGTAGGAGCAAAGATGGGTTCAGAATCATTCCAGACAAAAGGGAAAAGAATCGTTGATCCCGGCTGGAAAGAAATCTATGATTTTGACTCTGAAAACGATCAATTACTATTGAAAATGGAAGAAGGAGGTACCTATTCTGTCCGCTCTGTTAAAGAAACAGAAGGGCAGACGAACCCTCCAGGTAGGTTTAATGAAGGTACTTTATTATCCGCGATGGAGAACCCAAAGAAGTTCATGAAAGAAAGTAATAAAGACCTGATTGCCACGATCCATGAGGCAGGGGGACTCGGCACCGTTGCCACGAGAGCCGATATCATTGAAAAACTCTTCAATTCAGGTGTCATAGAGCCTAAAGGGAAAGAAATTCTCATTACGTCAAAAGGAAAGCAACTATTGGAACTGGCACCCCTCGAACTCAGGTCGCCTACTTTGACTGCAGAATGGGAGCAGAAGCTTGAAAGGATTGCAAAGGGAACTCTTAAGAAACAGGAATTCCTGAAAGAGATTAAGGATTATACGAAGAAATCCGTCAGTGAAATCAAGAACTCTACAAAGAAATTCTCCCATGATAATCTTACAGGGACAAAGTGCCCTGACTGTGGCAATTTGATGCTTGAAATCAAAAATAAGCACGGAAAGAAACTTGTCTGCCAAGACCGGGAATGCGGACATCGTAAAAATATCAGTAAAAAAACAAATGCCCGCTGCCCTAATTGCCACAAACGTCTGGACTTGAGGGGAGAAGGGGAAGGACAGATGTTCACCTGTGTATGCGGACATAGAGAGAAGCTCTCCACATTTAATGATCGAAAAAAGAAAGAAAAGAATAGCAAAGCAACAAAAAGGGATGTAAATAAATACTTAAAAACACAGCAACAGGATGAGCCTGTCAATACCGCTTTAGCTGATGCATTGGCTAAATTAAAACTGGATAAGTAACAAATGGGGTGATTGCCAATATTGGTGGTCACCCCTATCTTTTAGTCAGTAAAATTGGTAGAATATTTATAATTATTTAAAAAGAGGTGGAATAATGATATCTATCACCGTACAAGAGTTTTTTGAAGCAATCGAAGCGGGCAATAAAACAAGAGTAGAACAGACGTTAAGAAATGATACAAATCTTTGTAATGCAAATAATGATCAGGGTTTAACAGCACTTGGGGTGGCTGCGCATTTTGACCGTTTTGAAATTGTCAAGCTTCTCCTTAATTTTGGGGCAGATATCAATTCCGTTTCCAATTCTAACGTATCCTATATTCCATCGAACACAGCTTTACATGCAGGAATTGCCGGCAAAGCTTCGAAAGAACTAGTGGAGTTCTTGCTAGATCAGGGTGCAAATGTAAATCAGCTTGATTCATCGGGACACACACCACTACATATTGCAGCTTTCGACGGCAGTGCAGAAATCGTGTCTTTGCTTCTTGCATATGGAGACGGGCAAGAGATGCAATCAGGTAAGGCACAATCTCCGATAGAAATTGCCATTGAAAGAGACAATAAAGAATTTTTAAACGCACATGAGGCATTTGTAAAATTAAAAAAATAATACTGAATGTGAATGAAACGCATTCCTGAAAGGGGTGCGTTTTTTATTATGACAAAAAAATTTTCCGGGTGATGTATGCGCATACATTGTTGGAGTCATCCTTATTTTGGAGAAGTGTAAGTGGGTTTTAATTCTGAAATCATTTTATTTTTAGAAAATTCTGTTGTTTTTTGTCGTTTTCCGTATTAGAATAAACGGTAATTTCAATTTGTGAAGGGAGGACATCGTGATGCTCACATTTCTTGCATCCATCTGTATACTGGTAATTGGTTATTTCATTTATTCAAAGGTGGTAGAAAAGATTTTCGGTGTTGATGATTCCAATTTAACACCTGCATATTCTAAAAAGGATGGCTTGGATTATATGCCGATGAGTTGGTGGAAAGCAAGTTTGGTTCAACTCTTGAACATTGCGGGGTTAGGTCCGATCTTCGGTGCAATTCTAGGTGCATTATATGGACCTGTAGCCTTTCTGTGGATTGTTATAGGTACATTGTTCGCTGGTGCTGTACATGATTATTTCTCAGGGATGCTTTCTCTCAGACATAATGGGGCACAGTTTCCATTCATTGTAGGGAAATATTTAGGTAAGTCTGCTCAATCTCTTATGAACATCTTGTCCATTGTATTGATGATTCTAGTAGCAGCTGCATTCACTTCGGGACCCGCACAACTTATGGCAGAAGTCACTCCGCTGAATTTTATGACCTGCCTGGTCCTGATCTTTACATATTTTCTGATTGCAACCGTATTGCCGATTAACAAAATTATCGGTAAGATTTATCCGGTCTTTGGAGCAATCCTAATTTTCATGGCAGTAGCAATCGGAATCGGTTTATTCTTCTTTGAACATCCTGTACCGAATCTAACATTTAAAAACCTGCACCCTTCTGAACTGCCTTTATGGCCGCTATTAATGGTTACAGTTTCCTGTGGTGCCATTTCCGGATTCCATTCCACACAAAGCCCGATTTTGGCAAGGACGCTTAAAAGAGAAAGCGAAGGGCGTAAAGTATTTTATGGAGCCATGGTTGCTGAAGGGATCATCGCTTTGATCTGGGCTGCTGCGGGTATGGCATTCTTCAATGGAACTGGCGGGCTTCAAGAAGCATTGGCTTCGGGAGGACCTGCAGGAGTAGTCAATGAAATAAGTAAAACGACCTTAGGGACGCTCGGTGGGGTGCTGGCAATTCTTGGTGTCATCATACTGCCAGTGACGACGGGGGATACTGCTCTCAGGTCCTCTCGAATGATGCTTGCTGATTTATTAACTGACTTAACAAAGAAAGATGTAGAAGGAAAGTGGTTGCCGTTGCTCCTGGTTGTTCCAGTAGCAGTCCCTACATTCCTCTTGACTCAAATCGATTATACTTTTCTTTGGAGATATGTCGGCTGGTCGAATCAGGTAGTTGCGACAGTCATGTTATGGACGGCTGCCATATATTTATTACAAAAAGCAAGGTTTCACTGGATATGCAGTGTGCCAGCTTTATTTATGACAGGGGTGGTAAGCTCATACATTTTTTATGCCCCAGAGGGATTTGGCCTTTCCTATTCCATTTCGATGGTGCTTGGATCAATCATATGGTTGGCGGTTTTGACTTGGTTTATTGTACAAGTAATAAAATACAGACCAGTAAGGAACCAATCACTGAAAATGAGATCTGTAAATTCATAGCTTCGACAAAAAACAGCCTTTTCCAATAGATTAGGCTGTTTTTTATGATTAGGATTTCTCCACCTGAAATCATGCCGATTAAGGGAAAGATGGGGTTGCAAAGAATTTTGTCGAATAAAAACTGAATATTTTTAATATTTAATTAAATTATTCTACAAATTTCGCAACTTGAGTATGGTACTTTATGAGAAACGGACAAGATGACGCATGTAAAAGAAAAATATACATAATGACAAATGATGAAGGCCGTTCATGTTACAAAATGTTTAGTGCAATACAATTTACTAAGGGTTAAAATAAAGTGAAAATATCAAAAATTCAGAAATTAATTCTATTTTGAAATCTAGTAAG
This sequence comes from Rossellomorea aquimaris, assembly GCF_020172085.1. Lineage (GTDB taxonomy): Bacteria > Bacillota > Bacilli > Bacillales > Bacillaceae_B > Rossellomorea > Rossellomorea aquimaris_E. The sequence goes on along the minus strand of NZ_JAIVAT010000003.1, from coordinate 1,579,503 downwards.
TGTAAGTTCATGAAGCAAAAAATAATGAAAGCGCTTACTATTTTTATATAATCTAAATGTTTAGGGGGAAATGAAATGTCGGATTTGGTAAATATTGGGCTGATTCAGGCTTCTCATGATGTGGATGGAAGTGAGGCGGTTGAAACCCATAAGGAGCAAGCAATTAAAAAGCATGTGGAATTGGTGAGAGATGCAGCAAAAAAGGGTGCTCAAATCATATGTTTGCAGGAAATTTTCTATGGTCCCTACTTTTGCTCCGAGCAAAACCCCAAATGGTATGATTCTGCAGAAGAAATCCCGAACGGCCCGACTACAAAACAATTTCAGGATTTAGCCAAAGAGCTGAGTGTCGTTATCGTTCTGCCAATATATGAACGGGAAGGCATTGCCACATACTACAATACGGCAGCTGTCATCGATGCAGATGGATCGTACCTTGGTAAATACAGAAAGCAGCATATTCCCCACGTGGGAGTCGGCGAAGAAGGATACGGATTCTGGGAGAAATATTATTTCAAACCAGGAAATCTGGGTTATCCGGTATTTGAAACGGCTTACGCTAAGGTAGGGGTTTATATTTGTTATGACAGACATTTTCCTGAAGGAGCACGGTTACTAGGGTTAAAAGGTGCGGAAATAGTGTTCAATCCATCTGCGACTGTAGCGGGCCTTTCAGAATATTTATGGAAACTTGAACAGCCGGCTCATGCAGTGGCAAACGGATACTATTTAGGAGCCATCAATCGAGTTGGATATGAAGGACCCTGGAACATGGGTGAATTTTATGGTCAATCGTATCTGGTCGACCCAAGAGGAAGCTTTGTTTCAGTAGGAAGTAGGGATCGCGACGAGGTGGTCATAGGAGAGATGAATAAAAAATTATTAAGGGAAGTACGGGATACGTGGCAGTTTTACCGTGACCGCAGACCGGAAACCTATAATGATATGACGGCTTTACTACCTTGATATCATGAAATGTTTCATTGTTTGAACATAATGAGGTTTTTATCTTTATGAAATGAAGAGGGGGAAGTCAGTATGTCTAGTACACCTTCGTTACTCAATCTCGAGAAGAATTTTCTTGAAGCTCATGAGGGCTTAACGGGCAGAGAGGCAGTGGAAGAAGCCAATCGTTGTTTGTACTGCTATGATGCCCCGTGCATTCAAGCCTGTCCCACTAGTATCGATATACCATCATTTATCAAAAAGATCGCTTCTGGGAATCTAAAGGGATCTGCAAAGACGATCATGTCTGCCAATCCTGTTGGGGCTAGTTGCTCCCGGGTATGTCCGACAGAGGAGCTATGTGAAGGGGCTTGCGTATTAAACCATTCCACAAAGCCGATCATGATTGGCGACTTACAGAGGTATGCAACAGATTGGGCGAGGCATAATGAGACGGTGTTATTTGAAGCAGGAGAAGCAAATGGGAAGAGTGTGGGGATTATCGGAGGGGGGCCAGCTGGGCTCTCAGCTGCAAGAGAACTTGCCCGTTTTGGATATGCAGTCACCATTTATGAAGCTGAAAAAGAAGCCGGTGGGTTAAATACCTATGGTATCGTTTCCTTCCGCCTACCTCAAAGTATATCTTATTGGGAAGTGGAGCAAGTCAAGAAATTGAATGTTGATATCCGGACAAATGTAAGGGTAGGTCAAGATATATCCGCTGATGATATTACCCAAAGACATGACTTTGTCATACTTGCTGCCGGAATGTCTTCTGTTCCAGATTTAAAAATTCGAGGAGAAGACCTGAATGGTGTGCATGATGCCATTGAATTTGTAAAGGAAACCAAAAGTGGCACTTTAAATCACAACTATGTGGGTAAAAAAGTGGCCGTGATCGGTGCAGGGAACACAGCCATTGATGGAGCTACTTGTTCAGTACGGTTAGGGGCAGAAAATGTAAAAATCCTCTACCGCCGAACAAAAGAAGAAATGACAGCTTATGACTTTGAATATGAATTTGCCAAGCAGGATGGCGTGGAATTCCGTTGGCTGACGGCTCCACAGAGAATCATTGGAAATGAAGCCGGTGATGTTACCGGGATTGAATGCATCAAAATGGAGCTTGGGGAAGCAGGAAAGGATGGAAGAAGAAGACCGGTCCCAGTCAGGGGCTCAGAATTTACTTTACCGGTTGACGTCGTCATCAAAGCGATTGGCCAAACCAGGCACCTGAATTTGATCGAACAATTCGGTTTAGAACACTCAGATGGTGTCGTTAAAGTTGACCGTGAAACCTTCCAGACGTCAAATCCAAGGATTTTTGCCTGTGGGGATATTGTGTTTGGAAAAGGTGTAGGTGAAGCCATGGTCGTAACTGCAGCCGAACAAGGAAAGCAGGCAGCCTATCATTTACATGAGAAATGTTCATCTGTCGAAGTGAATTAAGAGTGTATTAGAGGGGGGATTTTCATGGCAAACTTAAACATCGATTTAGCTGGCATCAAATCACCAAATCCATTTTGGCTGGCTTCTGCACCACCAACGAATTCGGGTTATCAAGTTCAGAGGGCTTTCGAGGCAGGTTGGGGAGGAGCTGTGTGGAAAACATTAGGCGAACCTATCATAAACGTTTCCTCGCGCTTCGCAGCTGTTAGCTTTAATGGTCAAAAGGTAGCTGGATTCAATAATATCGAACTTATAACTGATCGCCCACTTGAAGTGAATCTGAAAGAAATATACGAGACGAAGAAGAGGTTTCCAGGTCACGCCATCATTGCTTCTTTAATGGTCGAACCGAAACAGGAGAAGTGGCATGAAATTGTAAAGAAGGTAGAAGATGTTGGTGTTGACGGGTTAGAACTTAATTTCGGATGCCCCCATGGGATGGCTGAACGGGGAATGGGATCCGCATCCGGTCAAGTACCAGAGTTAGTAGAGAAACAAACCCACTGGGCCAAGGAAGTGGCAAAGACTCCAGTCATTGTAAAGCTGACCCCTAATATTACGGATATTACCGTGACAGCTGAGGCTGCTGTACGAGGGGGGGCGGACGCTGTAAGCATGATCAATACCATCAATAGCCTTGCCGGAGTTGACCTTGATTCATGGAATACCATCCCTCACGTTGGTGGTAAGGGCGCACACGGAGGATATTGTGGACCTGCTGTGAAGCCTATTTCACTTAATATGGTGGCAGAGTGTGCAAGGAACCCAAGAATCAACGTTCCGATTTCAGGAATGGGAGGTGTGTCAAACTGGCAGGATGCAGTTGAGTTCATGCTTATGGGGGCATCAGGAGTACAGGTGTGTACGGCTGCCATGCATCACGGTTTCAGAATCGTGGAGGATATGCTCGATGGATTGAATAATTATCTTGATGAAAAAGGTATAGCATCCGTGCAGGAAATCGTCGGTAAATCCGTTCCGAAGTTTTCCGATTGGGGTAATCTTGATCTTAACTATAGTGTTGTGGCAAAGATCAATAATGATGTATGCATCAATTGCAATAAATGCCACATTGCTTGTGAAGACACTTCACATCAATGTATTGACATGCTGAAGGATCCAAATGGGAATAGCATTTTAAAGGTAAGGGAAGAAGATTGTGTCGGGTGCAATTTATGCTCGATTGTCTGCCCGGTTGATGGTGCCATCGATATGATAGAAGTTCCAAGTGGCCAAATGCCGATGACTTGGAATGATCGTCAGGCTGTGATGAGTAACCTATCGGGATCGAAAATGAATGCAGTGAAATAATTCAGGAGGTAATGTAATGGATAAAATCATTCAAAACGGAACAATCGTAACAGCAACAGACACGTATAAAGCTGATGTCCTCATTCAGGACGGAAAGATTGCTGCAATAGGCAAAGGGTTTGAAGCAAACAAAGCAGAAGTGATTGATGCCAGTGGAAAATTTATCTTCCCCGGCGGAGTTGATCCACATACCCATCTTGAAATGCCGTTCGGAGGAACGGTTTCAAAGGATGACTTTGAGAGTGGTACGATTGCGGCTGCATTCGGAGGAACGACCACACTGATTGATTTTTGTTTAACGAATAAAGGAGAACCGCTTCAAAATGCTATTGATACTTGGCATGCCAAATCAAAAGATAAAGCAGTCATTGATTATAGCTTCCATTTGATGATCGGGGAGATCAATCAAGAAGTCCTCTCTCAACTACCAGAAGTCATGGACCAAGAAGGAATCACATCTTTCAAAGTATTTATGGCTTATAAAAATGTATTCCAGGCAGACGATGAAACGCTATTTAGAACATTGGTTGCTGCAAGGGAACTGGGTGCCCTTGTCATGGTACATGCTGAAAACGGTGATGTCATTGAGTACTTAACGGAAAAAGCTTTAGAAGAAGGTAAAACCGAACCTATCTACCATGCACTGACAAGACCCCCTGAACTAGAAGGGGAGGCTACTGGCCGAGCAGCTAAATTAACAGGCCTTGCGGATTCCCAATTATATGTCGTTCATGTTTCCTGCTCTGAAGCAGTGGAGCAGATTGCAGCTGCAAGAAGCAAAGGTTTAAATGTATGGGGAGAAACGTGCCCGCAGTATCTGGTCCTTGATCAAACCTATTTAGAGCGCCCGAACTTTGAAGGGGCCAAATATGTCTGGTCGCCTCCACTAAGGGAGAAATGGAATCAAGATGTTCTGTGGAATGCATTGAAGAGCGGGCAGCTTCAAACATTGGGCTCTGATCAATGCTCATTTGATTTCCAAGGCCAAAAAGATCTTGGCAAAGAAGATTTCACTAAAATTCCGAATGGCGGACCAATTATAGAGGACCGTGTATCCATATTATTTTCAGAAGGGGTTGAGAAAGGACGAATAAGCTTGAATCAATTTGTAGATATCATGTCGACAAGGAGCGCAAAGTTATTTGGTTTGTATCCTCAGAAGGGTACAGTAGCCGTAGGTTCTGATGCAGATATCGTCATCTTTGATCCTGATACTGAAAGAGTCATTTCTGCAGAGACTCATCATATGGCCGCTGATTATAACCCATTTGAAGGTATGAAGGTGAAGGGAGAACCGGTTTCAGTTTTATCAAGAGGTGAATATGTCATCAAAGATAAACAGTTTGTAGGGAAATTGGGTTCTGGTAACTATGTTAAAAGAGCGAAATACGGTAAGCTTCTTTCAAATGAAGAGAGTGAAGCGCTACAATCATCCAAGTCCTAAAACATTCTATTTAAAAACATCCATCTTAAATGTAGAACTACTCCTGTGAGCTGATGGCAGGGATTCAATACCGCCATCAGCTTGCCTCTCTTGTAATAAGATTGGTTTTGCCATTCGAAGCAAACGAATAAGGGGTGTTCATGTTGAAAAGTAATTACTTAAAATCTCCTGATCTATTACCAATTAAACAAAGTGAAAGAAAAATAACAAAGCTTGGTTATTCATTTATGTGGGTAGGCATGGTTGTGGTACTGGCTACCTTCGCAATCGGGGGAGCAGGGGTTGTATCATTGCCATTACCACTCGTTGTTCTTGCCACAATCATCGGTTCTCTTGCCATTGGGTTCTTTATTACTTTAACGGGTGATATCGGGATCGAGCATGGAGTATCATTCCCAGTCTACATGAGAGCACCATTTGGGACGATTGGGACGCACATCCCTTCAGTTGTCCGGGGACTCGCGGCTTCCATGTGGTTTGGAATCAACACTTATTTTGGTGCAACAGCGATGAATGGAATTCTTAATATATTATCTGGTTTTGATAATTGGTTTATTTGTTTCTTGATCTTTGCTGTTCTTCAATTAGTGAATACAGCTCTGGGAATTAAAGCTGTAGAACGTTTTGCAGATCTTGCAGCACCTGTCATCATTTTGATTTCAGTATGGATGTATTCTTCTTTATCTGAGTCTGCTGCCAGTCAAGGAAGAGACATTTGGAGCTGGGTGGAGAGTCCGGTAACGGGAGCAGCCACTTTTACAGCTTTTCTGGTTGTCATCTTTAGTAATATGGGATTCTGGGCGACACTTTCAGCCGATATCCCTTCCATTTCCCGCTTCATGAAGGCTCCAAGCAATGAACGTAACTGGTTCAAGAGAAATCGGAGTTCATTGATTGGTAATCTTGTAGCTCTTCCGATTACTCAAGCATTTATGGTGTTAATAGGTGGGATATCTTATATCGCCGTATTGAACTATGATCCTGTAGTTGCGTTGCAGGAAGCAGCAAGCGGGTTTGTTTTAGGAGTACTCCTCCTTATGATCGTTCTGGCACAGTGGTCGACGAATATTGCTGCAAATATTGTGCCGGCAGCCACTATCTTTTCAAATGTAGGCGGACCAAAATTTCCTTTCTGGGCGGGTGTATTAACTGCCGGGATCGTAGGGACGATTGTTCAGCCCTGGAACCTATTCGGTGTCATCATTCCGGTCCTTCTCTTTGTAGGAGGAATTCTATCAGCAATTGTTGGCATATTAATATCAGATTACTACTTTATTAGAAAACGAAGGGTCAATGTACCTGATTTATACGAAGATAGAGGACAGTTTAGCTATATGAATGGAGTCAACCTTGCAGGGTTTATATCATGGATTCTTGGAGCGGTCGCTTCATATTTCGTTCCTAACTTTTCGTTCTTGGTAGGATTTGGTGTCGGTGCCCTTTGTTATTTTGTTCTAGCAAAATTCTGGTGGTTTAAGAAGTATGAACAGGCAGAGATTTCTGATCCGAGTGATGAGAAATACCTTGGATTGTCGGTAGGTCGTGATTGGATCATTGAGGAGGAAGAAGAAATGGTTGTAGAAGGATCTCCGACAGGCACAAGTTTAACTTAATCCAGACTCAGGGAATTCACTGAAGTCCAACGTAAAGGAGGGGAAGGGCTCTATATGTCTGAATATCAAGAGTTCTTAAGTGAAAGGGATAAGATAGATTTTCTTATACAAAAAGGCTTTAAAATTGAGAAAATCACCGAAAATCTCAGTGGTGCATTTGTCTTATTTAAGCACACTGAAAACAAAAGAAGTGCCACTCTACATGTGAAAACGGCAAATGCACGAAAGTATTTTTCAAATCTCTTATTTCATACTCAATAACGAAAGGGGGACTTTGATGAGTGACTTGAGGGATTCGCATACAGGCAAAGAATGGATCCTCTGCCCTGGAACGATTCAGACATCCGATGAATTAATAGATTGGGTGTTAAGTGTATTATCGTCGAATCACCTGACTGATGAGGAATTAGTGAAATGGTGGAGCGAAGAGATACAGTTTGCGATCCCCTATATTGAAGAAAGATGAAGGATTGGTTCTGCCAATCCTTTTTCTCCATTTACTGCGGAAGGAGTAGAGGATGAAGAGTCATTATTATTTTTCAGTGGAAGACATTCTAGAACGAAAATATTTTGAACACGCAAAAGTGATCGCTGGACATAACGGTCTTAAGAGGCAAGTCAAGTGGGTCCATATCGTCGAAGTCACTTCAATAAGGAATCTTCTTAACGGGAATGAACTGATCCTGTCAACAGGCATTGCCCTGCAGGAGGAAGGCACTTTCCTTTCTCTCATTCACCAGTTAGTCGAATGTGAAGCTGCTGCCATCTGCATCGAGCTGGATACGAATATTTCTGCCATACCAGAATCTGTTATGAAATGCGCCGATGAGTTTGACTTTCCGATCCTTGTTTTTGAAAGGGAAGTCCCTTTTGTCAGTATAACGCAGGATATACACTCAGTTATCATCAATCAGCAATATGACATGGTCAAAAAACTTGATTCTTATGCACAGAACTTGAATAAAATGCTTCTTGGAGTCAACCAATGTAGTGATATTCTGGAGGTGTTACATAATGAGCTGGATGTGCCGGTGATCTTTCAGGTGAAAGATCAAGAAGCACAGATTCATCCACACATGAGCTCAATTGATGAAGAGCTGCTCTTAAAAAAATATGAAAGTCAAAGTGAGACGCACAATCATGATTTGGCATCGACGAAAGTAATCCTATTCGACCGAGAATATGCAGAGCTTTGTATCTGCAGGTGCCATCCGCCTTTTAGTGAATATGAGTTGTTAATTCTCGATCGAACTTCTACGGCACTTGCACAATGTCTGATGAGAGAATTGTATTTCAATGAGCAAAAGCGACTGGAAGAATCAAAATGGATCATGTCGTGGTTAAAAGGGGAACAGTCGTACGAAACGCTTGCCACCTTTATAGCTGAGCAGAAAGCGGCTTTTCAAGGAGGTGTCGTATGTATTTGCCAAACGAATAGGCTGGAAGAGAAAGACACCCTCGATCTAACTTATTTTAATCTGGTGACAGGAAGTATTTTTGAGCAGCATGGCTTTCAAATGGTACCAGAAAGGTTGGGTAATGATTACATTTTTATCCTGCTTGACAAACGGAAAACGGGAACATGGAAGAACAGATTGACCAACGCTTTTGAAAAAATATTGAATTCAGGATTTATTAGCGACACGTCAAATGCCCTATTTGCTACCGGTAAGTATCAATCGGAGATGGTGAATATCCATAAGAGCTATGAAACTGCACGGGAAACGCTGAAGTTCCGTCGTATAGAGGATGAGAATGAACATTTTTTCTTCTTTGATGACCTTCATCTTTTTAGGTTGATTTCAATTGTTAATAATAATGTGAATCTTTCGGAAATGATTGAGGAGTACCTTTCTCCCTTATTGAAATATGATCGAGATCATGATGGAAACTTGATGAAGACACTTAAAGTATTTCTTTCTTGTCAGGGCTCCAAGAAAGAAACGTCTAAAAGGTTATTTATCGTCAGACAAACACTCTATCATCGTCTTAAGAAAATGGAGGAGCTACTCGGAGAAGATTTCATGACACCGGATAAACGTGTGGCAATCGAGTTTTTACTTGCTGCTCAAGAATATTTGCAACCTCTTCGATCCATGAAGAAGTCTGATGTCAATGAATTTATACTGTAAGTCCCTCGTCCAATTTGAATGGATCAATGGACTGAGAGGTTATCAAATAATATGAATCAATACAATATGCTGTTATGTCCAATTGCAATGTGTGGCTTTTTAACGAAATGTCTAATGAAAGCACTGCCAATTTCTTTCATAATGAAAGTATCTAGCATACAGAAGATCCTGTACTTCTTGGGGAATATCCAATACAAAGTGAATTAGGAGGAACTGAAAATGACAGTAATCAAAAAAGATGTGGCGGTATTAAAGAATTATATTGGCGGAAAATGGGTGGAGTCTCTCAGTTCACAAACACTGGAAGTCTTAAATCCTGCCACGAATAAAGAGATTGCCAGAGTTCCGATATCCACTAAAGAAGATGTTGCGATGGCCGTAAAAGCAGCCAAGGAAGCTTCACAAACATGGAAGAAGACACCTGTTCCTAAACGAGCTCGTATTTTGTATAAATATCACTCTCTATTGTCAGAAAATCATGATGAGTTGGCAAAATTGGTCGTACAGGAAAATGGGAAATCATTTAAAGAAGCGTATGGAGAAGTGCAACGCGGATTAGAATGCGTTGAATTCGCTTGTGGTGCGCCTACATTAATGATGGGAGAAACGCTTAGTGGGATCGCGGAAGATATCGATTCTGAGATGTTTCGTTACCCGCTCGGTGTTGTAGGGGGGATCACACCATTTAACTTCCCAATGATGGTGCCTTTATGGATGTTCCCACTCGCGATTGCATGCGGAAATACATTCGTGCTGAAACCGTCTGAAAGAACTCCAATATTAGCCAATAGACTTGCAGAGCTTTTAACGGAAGCAGGGATGCCGCAGGGGGTCCTCAATGTGGTGCATGGAGCCCATGATGTAGTGAATGGCCTTTTGGAACATAAGGACATTGCTGCTATCTCATTTGTGGGGTCCCAGCCGGTAGCTAAATATGTATACCAGCAGGCTGCTTCACAGGGGAAAAGGGTGCAAGCATTATCCGGAGCCAAAAACCATCATGTCGTCATGCCTGATGCAGACCCCAATAAAGCGGCAGAGCATATCATTAGTTCAGCATTTGGCAGTGCAGGTCAGCGATGTATGGCATGTAGTGCAGTTGTAGTGGTTGGGGAAAATGAAGAATTTGTTAAGACTTTAAGTAAAAAAGCAGATGAATTATGTATTGGCAATGGGATGGATGAGGATGTACTGCTCACACCTGTCATCCGGAAGGAAAATAGGGAGAAGACACTGGGCTATATAGATAAAGGATTACAAGAAGGAGCGTCGCTGATCAGGGATGGCCGGAAGGAAATGGACGAATTCAAGGAGGGTAACTTCTTAGGAGCAACGATTTTTGATCATGTGACCCCGGAAATGACAATTGCAAAAGAAGAGATGTTTGCCCCGGTCCTCAGTTTACTGAGAGCGGAGGATTTAAATCAAGGGCTTGATTATATCCGGGAATCCAGATACGGAAATGGTGCCACTATCTATACGAAAGACGCAAGTGCCGTACGACAATTCAGAGAGGAAGCAGACGCGGGCATGCTTGGTATAAATGTTGGTGTTCCTGCAACAATGGCCTTCTTCCCGTTTTCTGGATGGAAGGATTCATTCTATGGAGATATGCATGTAAACGGGAAAGACGGAGTAAATTTCTATACAAGGAAGAAAATGATCACTACCCGATTTGATTTTTAATCAAGGTTAGGAGGAACCTTCATGGTAAAAGCAGGTCAATCACAAGATGTATGGTTGCAAAATGATGAAAAACTCATCTGGCACTCGATGAAACCATATAATCCCGACGGAACAATGGTTGTGACAGAATCCAGTGGATCGTGGATTACAGACCAGGATGGACAGAAGTTTCTGGATGGCATGGCGGGATTATGGTGTGTGAACGTTGGGTATGGAAGGCAGGAACTAGCTGAAGCTGCTTACGAGCAACTCAAAAAAATGGCCTATTTTCCACTTACTCAAAGTCATCAACCAGCTATTGAACTTGCAGAAAAATTAAACGAATTACTTGGTGATGACTATGTGATTTTCTTTTCGAACAGTGGATCAGAAGCAAATGAAACGGCTTTTAAGATTGCCCGTCAGTATCATCAACAAAAAGGAGAACATGGTAGATATAAAATATTTTCCAGATATAGAGGCTATCACGGTAACTCGATGGGGGCGTTAGCCGCTACAGGTCAGGCTCAGCGCAAGTATAAGTATGAGCCATTGGCGCCGGGCTTTCACCATATCGCACCGCCTGATGCTTATCGCGATGGAGAAACAAGTTCTGACCCCAGTGAACTTCCAGGAGTAATGGCCATTGATCAGGCCATGACGTGGGAACTGAGTGAAACTGTGGCAGCTTTGATCATGGAACCGATTATCACTGGCGGAGGAATTCTCATGCCCCAGGACGGCTATATGAAAGCAGCTAAAGAAGTTTGTGATAAGCATGGTGCTCTACTAATAGTAGATGAAGTCATTTGTGGTTTTGGGCGGACCGGAAAGGCTTTTGGCTTTATGAATTATGATGTGAAACCTGATATCATTACAATGGCTAAAGGGATCACCAGTGCCTACCTTCCTCTTTCTGCCACTGCAGTGAAGCGTGAGATCTATGATGCGTTTAAAGGATCTGAAGAATATGATTATTTCCGTCATATCAATACGTTTGGAGGGAATCCAGCAGCTTGTGCCCTTGCCTTGAAAAACATCGAGATCATGGAAAATGAAAAGCTTTTTGAAAGGTCGGCTGAACTTGGAGAAAAAGCAATGAATACATTGAAAAATCATTTGCAGGATCACCATTATGTTGGAAATGTAAGAGGAAAGGGCTTATTGATCGGTATAGAGATGGTGAGTAATAAGGATACTAAAGAACCGTTAGATCTGGATAAAGTAAATGCTGTTATTGGATATTGTAAGCAGCATGGAGTAATCATCGGAAAAAATGGCGCCACTGTCGCTGGATTCAATAATGTTTTAACCTTATCTCCTCCATTAAACATTGAAGATGATGATCTGGATGTATTACTTTCAACTGTCATTCAAGGGATTCAACAACTTTCGTAACAAAGATGAAGGCATCTGCACAAGCAGATGCCTTTATTCATGATGTTAATTTAGAATATTATGGTAAAATGTAAGGGGAATCATAATCAAGGTGGGGGAGAATACATGAATATTGAATTTAAAGGAATCGATCATATCCAAATTGCAGCTCCGGAGGAATGTGAGGTGAAAGCCCGGATGTTTTATGGTACCATCCTTGGATTGACAGAAATACCTAAGCCTGAAAACCTGCAAGGAAGAGGTGGCTGTTGGTTCCAATATGGTCCACAGGAAATCCATGTAGGGGTTCAAAACGATTTTGTTCCTGCTACGAAAGCTCATCCTGGTTTACTTGTTGCTAATTTAGCATCCTTGAGAGAGAGACTAACGGAGCAGGGTATTACGATAAAGGAGGATACTCCAATCAAAGGTAGAGATCGCATCTTTGTATCTGATCCTTTTGGAAATCGAATTGAATTTTTAGAATTTAATTAATACCTTCCGCACCTCCTTAAAGGGGAGGTGCAGGTTAATCTTCCACAGAGTGATCGACTTGTTTTTCCTGAGGTAATTCCTGTGAAGCACTTGGGACCTTCCTTTTTCTAACATTTATGAGGTCTGATGAATGAACCGTAACGACTACTTGTCCACCAAGGATTTTTGCCCGGATGAGAAGCGGCTGGTTATACGCATTCTTAAACGTGAAGTCTGGTCCGTACCAGCTAACCGTGGCATCCCTTCCTTCAGGGACATAAGGAACCCGCTTCGAGTGATGATATCGTTCTAATATTGCAACACCCGCTTGATCTACCGCATTAAATAAGGTAGAAGATACCTGGCAGATACCTCCACCTATATCCTCTGATAACTCCCCTTTTACAATTACCGGTGCTTTTTTATACCCTTTTTCTTTCGTTCTTTTTCCAACTACTTTATTAAATGAAAAGACTTCTCCGGGAAACACCACTGTATTATTAATTTTCTCCGTTGCAAGGGATATATTTTTCGTACGCTCTTCGTTATGACGATTGAAGTATGTGACATATTGTCCGATTTTTTGTGTTCGTATATGAGCAAGGATCTCGCTATCGACTTTTGGATACAACGTTAATAAGGGCGGATCGGATAATTTGTCTCCCCTTGAATATAAGTAGTCAGTGGTCAACTCACGAAATTTCCTTTCGTCAAGTTTATTTCCTGCCTTTTCGGGAACAATTCTTCCCAGGTCGTTGATATAGGCATTTTGTGGAGGGGTGTAGACTTTTTTCTGCACTTCCGAAACAAAACGATTATAGTTTCTTACGTTTATTAATGGTTCATCTATCAAAGGCACAACTAAGGAATGACGTTCGACGGATATATGAGTCCCATCAGGCATTTGAATATGTAGTTGATCATCATTCGACATTGTCGGATACAGTAATAAGCAGATCGCAGTAAGCTTAACCCAAAGCATGTGAACCCTCCCTTTCGATGATAGTATCTCTAATGGAGACCAAATTCATGTTCATGGTGAATTGCCAAAAATTGAATGAATGAATCGATGAGCAGGGAACAGAAAATAAAGAAAAAAAGAGGTTTCGTACATGCTTTTTAGACTTACGCTTATTATGTCATTGCTCCTAGTGTTCGGAGAGAAGCCTGCAGGAGCCATGCCGAGTTTTCAAGTGGAAATCCTGCCCTGGAATCAAGTTAAAGAAATTCTTCCAAAATATTCATATTTTACAATCATCGATGTAGATACCGGGTTGTCTTTTAACGTTCAACGAAGGGCTGGAAGCAAACATGCAGATGTGCAGCCGGTTACAGAAAAAGACACAGAAATGATGAAAACTATTTATGGTGGGACTTGGAGCTGGGACCGTCGTGCAATTCTTGTGTTGGTAAACGACAAGCTCATTTCTGCCTCCATGAATGGGATGCCACACGGTGGAGGTGCCCTCCAAAATAATTTTCCAGGCCATTTCTGTGTACATTTTTATGGAAGTACAACTCATAAGACACCCACTCCAGACTTAGCTCATAAAATCATGATATTGAAAGCGGGAGGTAAACTGGATCAATTTCTGTACCAGTCAGATCCATATGAATTAATCAGTTTCCTGGAAATAGCCATTAATCAACAGGATGAAAAACTTCTCTCACGCATCATGACAGGAAACAAGGGTCAGGTTCGTAAGGCTCTGTCCTCCGTGAAACATGTCCAAATTACGCAAAGATCGATCCTGCCAGTAGAGGATTTGCCTGCATTTGTAGCGTTGGATTTTCAGTTTAGGGTGAAGTGGATCAAATCAGATCACTCTCAAGAGGAAAAAAAGATCCAGTTTTATTTACTCAGAGACACGCCTGAGGATCAGTGGAAAATCGACGGTCAAACTTTTGCCGGTGAGATGGGCTTTTAGCATGGGAAAATTCCCCTGAATAGGATGGAAACTTATCCTTTTCTTGCGTTTTTAATCTCGAAAAGAGGGAAAAGGATAGATAAATGAATTGTGGAGGGAAATAACCGATGTTGGAGTTTGTCATGAATTTCATACAGGAGCTGGGGATGTGGGGGTTATTCGCAGGAAATGCCATTGAAGCGTCCTCGCTGCCATTTCCAGGTGCCCTTGTAACACTGACTTATGGTTATGTATTAGATCCATCCTGGATGAAAGTATTCATGTTGGCATTTGCAAGCAGCATTATTTACACCATCTTTAGTTACATTCCATATGGAATTGGATATAAGCTGAAGGACAAGATCAAAGAGAAAACCAGTTCAAAGAAAATGGAAAAGGGGCAGAAATGGTTCCGTAAATGTGGTTTATGGAGTATAGCCATTACAAGACCTCTTGGCATCGGTAATTATATTTCTTATATTGCAGGAATTAGCAAAGTGAATAAGTGGAAGTTTGGTGGATTGACCTTTATTGGAATATTCCCGATTACACTCACAATGTTAATAGTCGGGATGAATGGCAATTTGAAATCCGTCCAAGCCTTGATGAGCGATCTCCAAACTTACCTTCTGGTTGGAGGGACTGTACTTATCGGTGGTTACTTTCTCTTTAAGTGGTATAAACGAAAAGAAAAGTCTGATTGTTTAAACGAAGATTCAAGTATGATCAAACAAGCAGAATAGATATTAAGAAAGTTCGCTCTTTACGAATAGAGAGCGGATTTTTTTGTTGGAAAATGGATATCCACGAATGGTAAGGGAATACACTTCCTCAATCTACTACATGCCTCAACCCTTGTCCTTATGATATAATGAATAGTTGAAAATAGCAGATTTACTTGGAAAGGTTTGAATGAAACCATGACACAATATACTCCAATGATAAAACAATATCTACAAGTGAAGGCAGAATATCAGGATGCCTTTTTATTTTTTCGTTTAGGCGATTTTTATGAAATGTTCTTTGATGACGCCATCGCTGCCTCGCAGGAACTTGAAATAACTCTGACAAGCCGTGACGGTGGTGGAAAGGAACGAATCCCCATGTGCGGTGTACCTTATCATTCCGCTCCAAACTACATAGAGCAACTGATTGATAAAGGGTTCAAAGTAGCGATTTGCGAACAGACAGAAGACCCGAAACATGCAAAGGGAGTTGTCCGAAGAGAAGTTGTTCAGCTCATTACTCCAGGTACCGTTATGGATGGAAAGGGCTTGAATGATAAAGAAAACAACTATATTGCATCCGTAAGCGATTTTGAAGATCAAACGTATGGTCTTGCCTACAGTGATTTATCGACCGGTGAAACAAAGGTAACCGTCGTTTCGGAAGGATTGCAAGCGCTGTTGAATGAATTATCCACGATTGGCGCGAAAGAAGTAGTCATTCACCCGGAATTGCCCGAAGAAGTCCAGGCAAAAATCAAAGAAAGAAGCGAGGTCACCTTATCATATGAGCGTGATTCTAGCATAGGACATGCGTTCAGCCAACTTGTTGATCCACTGAAACAAGAGAAACTCATTAAAGCTTCTTCTAGCTTGTTTCATTATCTTTTCCGTACTCAGAAGAGAAGCTTGGACCATCTGCAAATTGTGGAACCGTATCAGCTTCATCAATTTATGAAAATGGATTACTATTCAAAGAGGAATCTGGAGCTGACGGAGACCATTCGTTCGAAAGGGAAAAAGGGATCTCTTCTATGGCTGCTTGATGAAACGATGACAGCTATGGGCGCAAGACTTTTGAAGCAATGGATTGATCGTCCTCTTATCCACAAACAGGATATCGTGAAGCGTCAAACTGTAGTAGAAGTGTTATTGGAACGTTTCTTCGAAAGGCAGGATCTCAGGGAACGGTTAAAGGAAGTGTACGATTTAGAGCGACTTGCAGGGCGGGTAGCCTTCGGCAATGTCAATGCTAGGGATTTAATTCAGTTAAAGAAATCTTTACAGCAAGTACCTGTGTTAAAGCATTTAGTGGAATCCCTGGAGAATGAAGCGACCGATGATCTTGTCAGCAAGCTAGATCCTTGTGAAGAATTGACAGATCTTTTGGAACAGGCTTTAGTAGAAAATCCTCCGTTGTCCATTAAAGAGGGAAGCTTGATTCAGGACGGCTATCATGCTGAACTGGACCAGTATCGTGATGCAAGTAAGAACGGGAAATCATGGATTGCAAAACTTGAACGGGATGAAAGGGAACGAACCGGGATCAGGTCTCTCAAAGTCGGTTTTAACCGTGTATTCGGCTACTATATTGAAGTAACGAGAGCAAACCTTCATCATCTTGAAGAAGGCCGCTATGAACGGAAACAAACCTTAACGAATGCAGAACGGTTCATTACTCCTGAATTAAAAGAGAAGGAAGCGCTTATCCTTCAAGCGGATGAAAAAAGCGTGGATTTGGAATATGAACTATTCCTTGGTATTCGGGAAAGAGTGAAGGAATTTATTCCCCGACTTCAAAAATTGGCGAAACTCGTCAGCGAACTTGATGTCCTACAGTGCTTTGCTACAGTAAGCGAGAAGCGCCATTACACACGTCCAGTATTCAATGATGAGAGAAGGATCGAATTAAAAGAAGGAAGGCATCCTGTGGTGGAAAAAGTAATGGGTGCTCAGGAGTATGTTCCAAATGATTGTTACATGGATCAGGATAGAGAAGTGTTCCTCATTACAGGACCGAATATGTCAGGTAAGAGCACCTATATGAGGCAGGTGGCACTGACGAGCATCCTTGCTCAAATTGGTTGTTACGTGCCTGCAAGTGAAGCGAATCTGCCGATATTCGATCAAGTATTCACCCGAATCGGAGCAGCGGATGACTTAATATCCGGTCAGAGTACGTTCATGGTTGAAATGCTCGAAGCAAAGAATGCCATCATTCATGCCACTCAACAGAGCCTGATTCTGTTTGATGAAATCGGACGTGGTACCTCCACTTACGACGGAATGGCGCTGGCACAAGCCATCATTGAATACATCCATGAAAATATTGGTGCGAAAACATTATTCTCCACTCACTATCATGAGTTGACGGTGCTCGAAGCCGAGCTCCCTAAAGTGAAGAATGTACATGTAAGTGCAATGGAGCAAAACGGAAAGCTTGTCTTCCTTCATAAAATCAAGGAAGGGGCGGCGGATAAAAGTTATGGTATACACGTTGCCGAGCTTGCTGAACTGCCTGATGCCTTAATCCAAAGAGCGAATGAAATCCTTCTTGAGCTCGAACAAAAAGGGGACCACCAAACAACGATGGAAGTAGCGGCTTCAAGAGAGGCTATTCCAGAGGAGCAGGAAACAGCGGATCTTGCCCAGTTGTCCTTCTTTGAAGCAGGGAACTCTGTTAAAAAAGAAAAGCTCAACTCTAAAGAAAAGAAATGTATAGAGGAGCTTAAGAAGCTGGATATCCTGGAGATGACGCCGTTAGACGCTATGAACACACTCTATGGAATCCAAAAAAAATTAAAAAACTAAGGGGGTGAAACTGTGGTGAAAATCTTCCAGCTTGATGATTCCCTTTCCAATAAGATTGCTGCTGGTGAAGTGGTGGAGCGCCCGGCCTCAGTTGTGAAAGAACTCTTGGAAAACAGCATCGACGCAGGTGGGGACGTCATTGAGATCCACATTGAGGAAGCAGGACTTCAGTCCATACGCATCATAGATAACGGGGACGGCATTGAAGAAGAGGATGTTAGAACGGCATTTAAGAGGCATGCCACAAGTAAAATCAAAGACGAAAATGACTTGTTCCGTATCCGGACCTTAGGTTTCAGGGGAGAGGCTCTACCGAGTATTGCATCCGTTTCTCACTTCACGTTAAAAACGAGTACGGGGGATGGACCCGGAACAATCATTGAACTTGAAGGTGGGGAAGTGAATGCATTTGAAAACACTTCGTCCAGAAAAGGGACGGATATCACAGTTTCCCAACTGTTCTTCAATACACCTGCGCGATTGAAATATATGAAAACCATTCATACGGAGCTTGGGAATATAACGGATGTTGTCAACAGGATCGCGCTTGCTCACCCTGCCGTTTCAATTAAGCTCCTTCATAATGGGAAGTCTTTATTGCATACGAGTGGCAATGGAGATGTCCTTCAGGTTCTTGCGGCCATTTATGGAGTGGGGATAGCGAAGAAAATGGTTCCCATTGAAATGGAATCCCTCGATTTTAACGTGAAGGGGTATGTTTCCCTTCCTGAAGTAACCCGGGCATCAAGGAACTATATTTCTACCATGATCAACGGAAGGTTCATAAAGAACTATGCTCTGGCAAAAGCAATCGGAGAAGGGTATCATACCCTTCTTCCTATAGGGCGGCACCCCATTGTTCTTCTCAATATAGAAATGGACCCGATCCTGGTGGATGTGAATGTGCATCCTTCAAAGATGGAGGTCCGCATCAGCAAAGAATCTGAACTCAACGAATTGGTGACGGAAGGGATCAAAAAGGTTTTCAAAGGGAAGGAATTAATCCCCGCAGGATCCATAAGCCCTAAGGCAATGATTCCAAAATCGGAGCAAACCTTTATGAATCTGGACCATTCATCCAAACCGACAGAGGTAAAGGTAGGTAGTCAGGAGACAGTTCGAGAACGGCTTACTCCAAAAGAAGAGAGTGTTAACTTGTATGAGCCGACGCCTTCTTTCGATACCGGCAGGGATTCTGAGGCGTCAGGATTGAATGACGCACAAGTTCGAGAGCGATCCGATAATTTGGAGGGTATTCTTCAGGAAGAAAAGACGATCGAAGACATCGAGGATGTACATGCGCTTCCCAGGGTTCCCCCTCTATATCTAGTCGGGCAGATGCACGGCACATATATATTTGCTCAAAATGAACGTGGGCTTTATATCATTGACCAACATGCTGCCCAGGAAAGAATTAAGTATGAATTCTATAAAGAAAAGGTCGGAGAAGTTGCCAAAGAACTTCAGGAACTCCTTGTCCCCCTTACTCTGGAGTTTTCGACGGATGAGTATATCAAAATCAATGAACATCGCTCACTCCTTGAAGAAGTCGGGGTGTTCCTTGAAGATTTCGGACATAATAGTTTCATAGTAAGGGCACATCCTCAATGGTTTCCAAAAGGGGAGGAACAGCAGACCATTGAAGATATGATCGAACAAATCATTAAAATGAACAAAGTCGATATTAAAAAACTTCGTGAAGAAGCGGCCATCATGATGAGCTGTAAAGGTTCCATCAAAGCGAATCATTATCTGCGCCATGAAGACATGCAGGCATTGCTGGACGAACTGAGAAAGACGAGTGACCCGTTCACCTGCCCGCACGGTCGTCCCATCATCATCCACTACTCGACGTATGAAATGGAGAAAATGTTCAAACGAATCATGTAAAGAAAGAGGGGAATGGACCATGAAGCGGTTCATTCCCCCTTTGATGATTATCCGTAATTCTTTTGGTGTTCTTTTTTCCGTTTTAAATAGTCTTCATCCTCTCTTGCTAATGTCCATTTAGTTTCGAATATAGCAGCAGATTCAGCTTTTTGTTCATCTATCTCTCGCTCGTTAATCTCCCCATCTTTATTATATTTCTTCCCACCTGGATAATTGGCGTACCGTCTGGAACGTGTATACCCCATCTGAAGAAATTTCCTGGCCATGTCCATTCCTACAAAATCATTCTCCTTTTTATATTTGAGAAACATGCAATAGATGCTGTTAGATGATTTTTCAGCTATATCCGGTGTCTTAAATCTCCATTCGGGGAGAATTTCACTTTTATATGGTTCTACGAGTAATACGCCTTGTTCCCCGCGTCCAACCCGATATTTCTCTGGATGCTTCCGAAAGTCGGTGGATTCAAAGTCAAGATCGTAATCAAAGGGCACGTCCTTCACCTCCTAAAATATTTCTACCCAAATCTATCACAGAAGAAACGAGAGAGGGTACCTCCATTTTATTACCTGTAATATTATTATGGTAACTAGATGTTATAGGAACATGTTTAATATTGACTGAAAAAAAGAGGGTTTCTTACAACCTTTCGTTAATGTATATAGTGAGGAATGAATGTTGCTCTAAAAAGGGAGGAAGGGTTGGATGATAGAGGTCGAAACATCTATCAACAATGAAATATTACGGGAAGAAACGTATCTGGAGGCATCTCATCGGGTAGACAAGAGGCAGTTTTCTGAGAAGGAGTATAATAAATTTGTGAAAGTGAAGGGTGTCAGGGATTGGTCTACTTTAACTTGGAAAGATGTTGGAAAACCGTATCAGGTTACGACTTTTGCTAAAGAGAAAACAGACTGGGAAAAAGATAATGGAACATCACTACCTGTCCATACCTCTTGGGAAATGTTTAACCGTTCTTTCCATGAATGGTTTGTGAAGGACGTTCCTTCTGAATTGAAAGGGACGCGAAGTCGCATAGTCCAAAATGCTTTAAATTTGAATGTGAGAAACTCTAAAAAAGCATTGGGAGACTATCTCAGATTACATTTATGGAATTATGTGCATCGAATTCAGGATGGAGTGTGGGACCCCAGAGGAAAGAGAGCGTTATTCAGTGGACTGGATGTCGTTAAGCCTAGGATATTATTTTTAGGTGCAGCAGAAGGGTATGAAGGAATGCAGCTTGCAGCTCTTTACCCCGGTAGTGAAATTGTAATGGTGGATTATGATCCATTTTGCCGAGATACCCGTTATCACGAATTTCCTGATTCTTACCCTTTCCTTGGACCAAATCCCTCAACAGGAGGGTTTAAAACCTATTACAAAGGTGATTTTTCAATATCTTATATTGTTTCGGATATTAGAGAGTTAACCTTCGGAAAAGAATTTGATATTGTATTGAGTGTAGGATTACTAGAACATTTTCCGGATGAATATAAGCCTGAAGTGGTTGAATGGCATCGTAAATTCTTAAAGCCTGGTGGGTATATGGTACTTACCACACCAAGAGCACAGCTTAAATCCAAAGTGTATTATGAAGTAATGGCAGATGTCATGAATCATACTTACCGAGAACTAATGACTGTAGAACAAATGGGGCTGTATTTATATGAAAATGGAGCGGATATTTTACAACACGGTTATATTAAAGTTCATAACGGAGTCATTGCGAAAGCAAGGTAAAGAGTAAGAAGCCTTAGATTAATATAATCTGAGGCTTTTTATTTTTTGAGAAATCCATTGAATATTTCTTTCTTTAGTGTAAAATTACACTAAAAGAGTAAAGGGTGATGTAGTTAATGTGCACATTCATCAAGGGGAAGAGAAGATTATGGTTGATAATCGTTTTTATCATTATTTCCTATATGTTGATATATAGGTTGGAATCAACTAAAAGTGAATCGAAAAACATCATTACAGATGTCAGCAGATTAATGCCCACAAAAATTGAAAAAGTCGTCAAGGGGAATGAAGAAAAGAGCATTGTGGCTGCATTGACAAAAGCAAGAGAGGAAGATCTAAAAGTATCGATTGCCGGTAAGAGACATAGTCAAGGCGGGCATACGTTTTACCCTGATGGGGTCGTACTGGATATGACGAATTTTGATAAAGTGCTTGGTGTTGATCCTGTTAATAAGACTGTCCATGTGGAGAGTGGGGCTACTTGGGATGATATACAACAAGCTGTAAATCCACATGGGCTTTCTGTGAAAGTGATGCAGTCGCAAAATATTTTTACAGTTGGAGGGTCATTATCCGTTAATGCCCATGGCAGGGATATACGGAATGGATCGTTAATTGAAACGGTGAATTGGTTCCGCTTGTTAAAGCCAGACGGTGATATCATCACCGTTTCAAGAGAGGAGAACAGAGAGTACTTCCCATTGGTCATTGGGGGATACGGGTTGTTTGGAGTGATATTGGACGTTGAACTTCAACTTACATCAGATGAATTACTAACAATGGATACAGAGGAAATGACATCTGATGAATATGAAGAATATTTTAACCAGCATGTCTTATCGGATGAAAAAGTGAAAATGCATTTAGCAAGGCTTTCTACTGCACCGGATTCGTTTCTGGAAGAAATGTACGTGACCAATTACAAAGCTAGTGACCAACAGGAGCTATACAATGAATATAATACTTTGAAAAAAGAAGAATATACGTTTCTAACAAAATTCCTCCTGGGTCTCTCAAGAGATTTTGATTGGGGGAAGGATCTCTTTTGGGATATGCAGAAGTCATTTTTCGATAAGAGTAATGGTCAGCTGGAAACCAGAAATAATGTCATGCGATCAGAGTCAGAGTTCTTAGAATACAACGGTAAAAACGACACAGATATTTTGCAGGAGTATTTTATACCTGTAGATGAGTACGAGGAATATATCGACGATTTAAGGGTGTACTTAACGGAAGAAGACATAAATTTAATGAACATAACAGTAAGGTACGTCAACAGGAGTGAAGAAGCATTACTATCTTATGCGAAAGAAGACATGTTCGCACTTGTCCTGTTGATCAACCAGGGAATGGGAGTAAAAGAAAAAAAGAAGACAGGTGATACCATCCGTGGCATGATCGATATCACCATTGAACATGGAGGAAGCTATTATCTCCCTTATTACAAATACCCTACTCTCGATCAGTTTCATGAAGCGTATCCATATGCAGAAGAGTTTTTTAACTATAAGCGAACATTCGACCCAGAAGAACGTTTTGTGAATTTATTTTATGAGGAGTATGGAAAATGAAATGGTTAATTGTGTCTCAAAGCTTTGCCATGGTGGCAGCCAGTGTGTCTTTTCCGTTTTATTTACTTTTTATCCAAAACATCGGTAGTGACATATCAAGTTTTGGTTTTGCATATGGATTGTTTACGTTAAGTTCAGCCCTCAGTCACCGATTCATAGGAAGACTGTCTGATATAGTAGGAGGGCAAATTCTGCTAGTCGTATATAGTTTGGGTATGAGTTTCTTGTTCTTGTTCATACCTTCTACAGGTTCCATCCAGGAGGTATACCTCATACAGATTGTTCTTGGAACCCTCGGTGCTCTCCAAAAGACGTCAGAGAAAGTGGTAATCAGTGACGTGACAGTACAAGGATCAAGAGGAAAGAATATCGGGATGTATCATTTTTGGACCGCACTTTTCTCGAGTATTGCCGTGATGGGAACCGGTTTGATTTTGGAGTATTTTACGATTCATTTTCTTTTCTATGCGTGCTCTCTTTTCTTCTTAGCCAGTGGGTTCGTACTTTTATTATTTTGGTCCAAATTGAAGCACACGGATCGTCCTATGACTGGATGTAAATAAAATCTCCTGTATAAGAGAAGGAATTACCCTTCAAAAAGGCTAATATTAAATATAGCATCATTTTCGGAAAATTCTATATATTACAGGGGGATTAGAAATGAATGGAGGTATTGAGCTTCAAAGGCAGAAAAAGAATAAGCGTCTGAAATTGACATTGTATACGGCGGGAGCCATATTATTTATCCTGCTAGGACTTTTGATCTTCGTAAATTATTACATTGACAGATCACTCCCGGTTACGACAGGTACCATTTCAATGAAAGGATTATCAAATGATGTAATCGTTATGAGAGATGATGAAGGGGTGCCTCATATTCAGGCTAAAGATGAAAAAGACCTTTATATGGCTCAGGGGTATGTACAAGCACAGGACCGATTATTCCAAATGGATCTAAGTCGTCGCCAGGCATCTGGACGATTGAGCGAAGTAGTTGGAGAGAAAGCGGTAGATCGTGATAAATTCTTTCGTACATTTGGTTTGAGGAGGGCAGCGGAGGTTTCCTTTACCGCTTATCCTGATGAATCGAAGCAGCTTCTGGAATGGTACGCTGATGGGGTCAATGCATTTATAGAAGAAGCGAAAGACGAAGGCAGACTACCTTTTGAATTTACACTCTTAGGATACAAGCCTGAAAAATGGACACCGATCGATTCATTAACGATAGGTAAATATATGGCATTTGATTTAGGTGGTCATTGGCAGGGGCAGGCATTCCGGTACTGGGCTCTTGAGAATCTCCCAAAAGACAAGGCATATGATCTTTTTCCTTCTTATCCGGAAGAAGCACCTGTTATCCTCTCAGATAGTGGGGAAGGAAACATCGATCTGAAGCAATCATTCGCATCAGCCGTCATCCCCCCTGAATTTAATGGAAGCAATAACTGGGTGGTCGGCGGGGACAAAACGGAGAGTGGTAAGCCTTTACTAGCAGACGATCCCCATCTTTCATTAGGGACTCCTTCCATATGGTATCAGATGCACCTTGAATCACCGGATGTAAATGTGAGCGGGGTGATATTTGCAGGAATACCCGGAATCATCCTTGGTCATAATGAACAAATTGCATGGGGTGTCACAAACACAGGTCCTGATGTACAGGACTTGTACGTAGAAAAAAGAAATACAGAAAATCCCGAACAGTTTTTGTATGATGGAAAATGGGAAAAAGCGACCATCGTGGATGAACCGATCAAAGTAAAAGACAGCGAGACCATCCCTTATAAAGTGACCATCACGAGGCATGGGCCGGTCATTTCTGAGTTTGCTCATCAAAATGAAAGCGAAAAGGTGCTCTCGATGCGCTGGACAGCCTTAGATCCGAGTCTCGAACTCTCTGCCATTATTAATATCAACAAGGCGAAGAATTGGACAGAATTTGAAGAAGCATTAAAAGACTTTCATGTGCCCACACAAAATTTCGTATTTGCCTCTAAGGATGGGACGATAGCATACAAGGCGAATGGTAAAATACCGATCAGGAAAAAAGGGGATGGACTTCTTCCTGTTCCTGGCTGGGATCCCGATTATGAATGGCAGGGCTACATCCCATTTGATGAACTCCCGAAAGTGATAAACCCGGAAGCAGGCTTTGTGGCTACAGCGAACAATAAAGTCGTGACGGACGACTATCCATACCATATCAGTCATCATTGGGCACAGCCGTATCGCTATATGAGGATCTCAGAATACTTGAAAGAAAAAGATACACTGACTCTTTCTGATATGGAAAAACTGCAAATGGATCAAACGAATTTACATGCCAGGGAATTTGTTCCTATCATGACTGTGGATTTAGAGAAAGCTTCGTTAACAGCTGAACAAAGAAATGCTCTAGAAATATTACTTTCGTGGAATTATGTAGATGACAAAGATTCAGCGGCACCTCTTATATTTCATCAGTGGATGAACGAAATATCTACGGGACTTTTTCAAAACGAAGTACCTGAGGAAATGATGAAAATGTTCGAAGGTCGCCAAAGTGTAGTCGATGAACTCTTACGCAGAGCGCACGCCGGGGAAGAGTCCCAGTGGTTTGTAGATCGTGGGGGCTATGAAAGATTTCTGGCTTCATCCCTATCAAAAGCAGTGAAGGAGCTTGAGGTGGCATATGGATCATCAATGAACGATTGGGAATGGGGAATGTATCATAAAGTGTACTTCGAACACCCATTATCAAGTGCTTCTCCAATCCTAAAGAGGTTCTTGAATGATAAAGAGCCCGTACCTGTAGGAGGGAGCAGGGTGACAGTGGAAGCTGCCAGTTATAATGATGAAGGGATTGTCAATCACGGTGCCTCCTGGAGATTCGTGATCGATACGTCAGATATGTCCAGTGGCTATCATATCGTTGGTCCAGGCCAGGCAGGTCACTACAAAAGTGAGTGGTATCAAGATCAAATTGACGCCTGGGTAAATGGAGATTATCATAAAACCTCCCTTGAAAGTTCAGGTGGGGATCAATTGATATTGAAACCGGAATAAACATGAACAGCTTGAAGAGATACTCCTTCAAGCTGTTTTAACTGGAACGGATGCTAAAATGACGTTTTAGCATTTTCAGAATGGGGTACAATCATTTCAAAGAAGAAAGTTGGTTTGAATAAAACGTACTGGAAAAGGAAATACTGACAAGATGTGATTTCATCGCCTCTATTATTATGGTACGATAATATGTAAAAGAGCATTTACATAGAAAGCAGTGAACATATGACTAGAATGGAAAAAGAGAAAGTGATTGTTCTTATTGGTCCAACTGCTGTAGGGAAAACCAATACGAGCATTGAGCTTGCAAAAAGGTTTGATGGAGAAATTATAAGTGGGGACTCCATGCAAATCTATAGAAAAATGGATATAGGCACTGCCAAAATAACGACAGATGAGATGGAGGGCATCCCCCATCACTTGCTTGACATAAAAGATCCTGATGAGCCTTTTTCTGTAGCAGAGTTTCAACAGCTCGTCAGAAAGAAGATATCCGAGATTCATTCACGGGGGAAAATTCCTCTGATTGTTGGAGGAACTGGCCTATACATTCAAGCGGTCCTATATGACTACCATTTCACGGAAACGCCTGGCGATGAAGAGTATCGGGCGGAGTTGGAAGCTCAGGGAGATAAACGTGGATCCGTTTGGCTCCATCAGCAGCTTGAAAAAGTCGATCCTATCTCTGCGAAAAATATCCACCCCAACAATATACGCCGTGTGATCCGCGCATTGGAAATATTTCATTGTACAGGAAAGACCATGAGTGAGTACCAGGAAGGTCAATCACATGAACTGCAGTATGATGTGGCGTTGGTTGGTCTAACTATGGACAGGGATATTTTATATAAACGAATCAATTTACGGGTAGATGTCATGATGAATCATGGCCTTTTAGATGAAGTGAAAGGACTCTATGATGAAGGTGTAAAGGACGTTCAGTCGGTACAGGCGATAGGGTATAAAGAACTTTATGACTACTTCGACGGTAAGATCGGTCTGGATCAGGCAATTGAAACCCTTAAGCAAAACTCCAGAAGGTATGCCAAACGCCAACTTACTTGGTTCAGAAATAAAATGGCTGTTGCCTGGTATGATATGACGGAAGGAAGTCAACACTCCAAAATTATTGATGATATTTCAGAATTTATTGCAGGAAAGCTTCAATTAAAGTCGAATAAGTAAATGTAGAGATAGAAGAGGAGGACTAACCATGAAACAATCCATTAATATCCAAGATCAATTCCTTAATCAATTGCGAAAAGACGGTTCACTCGTAACAGTATTCCTTTTAAATGGCTTTCAGATTAGAGGCCAGGTTAAGGGGTTTGATAATTTTACCGTCCTGTTTGAAACAGAAGGTAAGCAACAACTGGTATACAAACATGCCATCTCAACATTCGCACCACAGCGAAATGTTCAAATAAATTTCGAAGAACAAACGAATTAAGGTTCATAGTAAAAGCTGCCCTTTGTGGCAGCTTTTTATTTTGGCTTGATTATCGAAAGATTAATTAATGAAATGATTTGTAAGTGAATAGGATGATAAGAGAGGCTTTTTTTGATATGATCAAATGCCTCCCTTGACAAGAAAATGCACCCTGTAATCTATATGAAGGGGCTATTAACTGATGAAACTTGTTAAGCAATAAACGGAGGGTATAAACGAATCATTGCATGAACAACGTAATTCTATTTATTTCTCGGGAAAGCGCAGGAATAGACAGGATTCTTTTTATTTGTCGAAAAAAATAGATGAAGTAGCAGATGCGTATCACCCTTACACCCTATAAGCGTATTTTGTCCTTAGAATGGCGAGGTGAATTAGTTGGATCAACCAATGAGAATGAAAAATAACGGTCAAATCAGCATTGTGCTAAATTCTCAGAAAAGGAGTTCAGTCCGTGAAACATTAGAGTCAATCCCTCAATCCATTCCTCAAGAGCACGTAGCATTAAAAGAAATTGAAGAAGAACTTGGATCTCTTGTTGGTATGGAAGAGATGAAGAAGATGGTGAAGGAAATTTATGCTTGGATATATGTTAATAAAAAAAGGGAAGCTATGGGGCTGAAGGCTGGAAAACAAGCTCTTCATATGATGTTTAAAGGCAATCCGGGAACAGGGAAAACCACCGTTGCAAGAATAATAGGAAAGCTGTTCCTGAAGATGAATGTGCTCTCGAAAGGCCATTTGATCGAGGCTGAGAGGGCTGACCTGGTTGGGGAATATATAGGTCATACGGCACAAAAAACAAGGGACTTGGTGAAGAAGGCTTTGGGGGGCATCCTATTCATCGATGAAGCTTATTCACTTGGAAGAGGCGGGGAAAAGGATTTTGGAAAAGAGGCAATCGACACGCTTGTGAAACATATGGAAGATAAGCAGCATGATTTCATCTTGATCCTGGCAGGGTATTCCAGAGAGATGGAACACTTTCTTACATTGAATCCTGGTCTTCAATCACGATTTCCACTAGTGTTTCATTTTCCTGACTATTCTGTTGATCAACTCATGGAAATCGGTAAAAGGATGTTGGATGAGAAACAGTACTTATTGAGTCATGATGCAGAAAGAAAGATTCGCGATCATTTGAATGCAGCTAAAAATACATTATCTCCAATGGCATTTTCCAATGGCCGTTATGTGAGGAACATCCTTGAAAAGTCGATAAGAGCTCAGGCAATGAGACTATTATTGGAGAATTGTTTTGATCGACACGATCTGTTAACCATTCGCAGTAACGACCTGGTGTTTACGAAAAGTACAACAGAGTCATGATAAGAACAATAAAAAAACAATGCATTCAGATGTGAATGCATTGTTTTTTATACATGGGCCCGTAAGCTTCGATTCGGCAGCCTCCACTTATATAAATAGGAAAGAACGCGTAAAGCCGTCGTAATGATGAATAGCGAATACAGTTCTAAGGCAGTATGAACAACGTCAAGTCCTATGGCAGCTCCGCAAAGGACTGCCCACACCGCGTAAATTTCAGATCGCAGGACTAAAGGTTTCCGGCCGGCTAGAAGATCGCGAATGATTCCCCCGCCACTACCAGTTAAAACGGCTGCTACGATAATCGCACTGATAGGATGATTCATTTCAGAAGCATATAATGCCCCTTGGATAGCAAAAGCTGATAGCCCGATAGCATCAAAGAAATTCCCCCATCTTCTCCAATGCTTTAAAAGATTGTTGGGGAATAAAAAAACCGCTGTAATGGAAAGGAGGGCAATCTGAAATAGCATGCCCTGCTCCCACAAAGCCGAAACTGGTACACCGATCAGTAAATTCCGAATGGCTCCTCCACCAAATGCAGTGACGATCCCTAATATATATACACCTAGAATATCATATTCCTCTTCCATGGCAATGATAGCTCCTGAAATAGCAAAAGCAATGGTACCTATGATGCTCAATACTTCCCATGTCATACACATCCCCCTCTCACCTTATTACAATATGCTACATGCCATTATGTAGAATCTTGAAAGTGTGTTTATTGTCGTAATCAAACATACTGATTTTAACACGAATGCGCGTTTTTGCAACCATTTTTCATTGCTTTTTACATAGAGTTTACGAGATGGATTTGGTATGATGAGAAATAGAATCAAAAATGAAGAAAGAAGGATGATGATTGAAGAAAGAACGGAAAGAAAAAGTCATACTGGTTGGCTGTCAGCTCGAAGAAGACGACCTGCGTTTTCAATATAGTTTGACTGAGCTTGAAGAGCTGACCGAAACCGCACAAGGTCAGGTTGTGAATGTGATAACTCAAAAGCGTGACCGGGTTCACCCGAGTACATATATTGGAAAAGGGAAAGTGGAAGAGCTGATTCTTCTCGAAGAACAGTTTGAACCTGATATTATCATCTTTAATGATGAACTATCTCCCAGTCAGATCAGAAATTTATCAAAAGAGGTAAACGCAAAGGTGATCGACCGTACCCAGCTGATATTGGACATCTTTGCCGGACGTGCCCGTTCCAGGGAAGGGAAATTACAGGTAGAGCTTGCTCAACTTCAATATTTGCTTCCGAGACTGATCGGGCAAGGCGCATCCCTTTCAAGATTAGGCGGAGGGATAGGCACGAGGGGACCAGGTGAGACCAAACTGGAAAGCGATCGGCGCCATATTCATCGACGAATCGACGAGATTAAGAAGCACTTACAAATCATAGTGGATCATAGAGAAAGGTACCGAGAAAGAAGAAAACGGAACAAAGCTTTTCAAATAGCCCTGGTCGGTTATACAAACGCTGGAAAATCCACCTTATTCAATCGGATTTCAATGGCGGAATCCTACGAAGAAAATCAATTATTCGCTACCTTGGATCCAATGACAAGAAAAATGCCTTTACCCAGTGGTTATCAGACGTTACTAACGGATACTGTAGGTTTTATTCAAGATTTACCGACCACTTTGGTTGCTGCATTTCGATCGACCCTTGAAGAGGTGAAGGAGGCTGACCTTCTTCTTCATATCGTAGACAGTTCCAATCCGGATTACATCCAGCATGAGAAGACGGTACAATCGTTGTTGACCGAGTTGAATATGGAAGGGTTGCCACAACTTACTGTCTATAACAAAATGGATGCCATGGTTCCGGATTTTGTTCCTTCCGGGGAATCGGACATTATCCAGATCAGTGCCTTGAACGAGGAAGACCGAGGAAAACTGTTAATGAAAATAGAGGGAATCGTGAAAAAACATATGATTCCATATCATGTGTTCATTCCTGCAGATGAAGGAAAGCTCCTTTCTCAGCTAAAGAATGATACTATCTTAACGAAATTAGATTTTCTGGAAGAAAGAACAGTTTATGAACTAACCGGGTTTTACCTGGAAGACCACCCTGTCGCAGGGAGCATCAAGAAATATCAAAGGTAGAAGGGATACAAAAATCTTATGTTTGAACAATTAGTAAATGAAATGACTTTAAAACCACTTGTAACAAAAGTGGAACAAAACATACAAGAAATCCACAAGCAAATCGATGGACGTGCTGAAAGTAACCAATTTAAGGTTTTGCGATCATTTCAGAAACACCGGGTCAGTGATTCGCATTTTATACCTTCAACAGGTTATGGTTACGATGATGCAGGGAGAGACACGTTGGAAAGTATCTACGCGGATGTATTTGGGGGAGAGGCAGGTCTTGTAAGGCCACAAATCATTTCCGGGACTCATGCCATTTCCATTGCCTTATTCGGAGTACTTCGACCAGGTGATGAACTTCTTTACATCACAGGAAAGCCATATGATACATTGGAGGAAATTGTCGGTGAACGGGGTGAATCGACGGGTTCCCTTAAGGACTTTCAAATTGGCTATCAAAGTGTTGATTTAGATAAGGGAGGAAAGGTCGATTTTGAAGAGGTTTCAAGAAGAATATCATCACGAACGAAAATGGTGGGAATTCAACGTTCGAAAGGGTATGCAAACCGACCTTCTTTTACAATAGAAGAAATAAAAGAAATGATAACCTTCATTAAAGAGATCAATCCTGAAATCGTTGTATTTGTCGATAACTGCTACGGAGAATTCGTAGAAGAACAGGAACCTTGTCATGTCGGGGCGGATCTGATGGCAGGATCCCTTATAAAAAATCCGGGTGGAGGACTTGCTAAGACTGGTGGCTATATCGTAGGTAAGAAAGAATTCGTAGAAGCCTGTTCTTATCGAATGACATCTCCAGGGATTGGAGCTGAAGCCGGTGCTTCCCTATACAGCCTGCAGGAAATGTATCAAGGGTTCTTTTTGGCACCTCACGTAGTCGCTCAATCACTGAAGGGGGCAGTCTTTACATCGGCTCTGTTAACAGAAATCGGGATGAATACGAATCCATCTCCATATGCTACTCGTACTGATTTGATACAATCGGTGCAATTTGACGATAGAGAAAAAATGATCGCATTTTGTCAGGCGATTCAGTTTGCGTCCCCGATTAATTCACATTTCACTCCATTACCAAACTATATGCCCGGTTATGAGGATGATGTCATTATGGCCGCTGGAACATTTATACAAGGA
The DNA here is from genome assembly GCF_020172085.1 of Rossellomorea aquimaris. Classification (GTDB taxonomy): domain Bacteria; phylum Bacillota; class Bacilli; order Bacillales; family Bacillaceae_B; genus Rossellomorea; species Rossellomorea aquimaris_E. The sequence goes on along the minus strand of NZ_JAIVAT010000003.1, from coordinate 1,547,363 downwards.
TCAAGCATCGAATTATCAGCTGATGGACCAATTAGACCACCGTATGTAGCGTATGTCCAAGGTGGATTGACATATTCTCATGTCAAAATTGCTGTATGTTCAGCAGTAGACAATTTGATCGAAAAAGGTTTAATCACTATTTGAAAAGGATAATAAAGTAGTAATTGGATAGTCTAATTCTGACTATCCTTTTCTTTTGGTTTCTCATGTAAGAAAATCTAACATTTCATTGACAGAACTCCTGACGTTACATATAATATACTCAAGAAGGAAAACAAAAGGAGGAATCAAGATGAGCGAAAGTGAAATTCGTCGAACGATGGCATTGTTTCCAATTAGTATTGTCATGCAGCTCACGGACTTAACAGCTCGTCAGATTCGATACTATGAAGAGCACCAATTGATTAACCCGGCAAGAACCGAGGGGAATCGCAGGCTCTTTTCCTTGAATGACATTGATAAGTTATTAGAAGTAAAGGATTTGTTAGATCAAGGTATCAACATGGCCGGTATCAAGAAAATCTTTTCTGTTTCCAGTCATAATGAAAAGAAAGTAGTATCTGACGTAAGTGATGAAAAGGAAGAAAAGGCACGACAGGATCTATCTGACGACGAACTTCGTAAATTGCTACGAAATGAACTGATGCATTCCGGTCGTTTCAATCGATCAAGTCTCCGTCAAGGTGATATGTCACGCTTTTTTCATTAAATAAACCTTTAATTAAACTTGAGGAGGAATTACGTAAATGGCAAAGTATACTCGAGAAGATGTGTTAAGATTAGCGAATGAAGAAGGGGTTAAATTCATTCGACTACAATTCACTGATATTTTAGGGACGATAAAGAATGTAGAAATCCCTTTAAGTCAGCTTGAAAAAGCATTGGATAACAAGATGATGTTTGATGGGTCTTCAATCGAAGGGTTCGTTCGTATTGAAGAATCAGATATGTACCTTTTCCTTGATTTAGACACATGGTTAGTATTCCCATGGACAGCCGAAAAAGGTAAAGTAGCCCGACTAATCTGTGATATTTACAATCCTGATGGCACTCCATTTGAGGGAGATCCTCGTAATAATCTAAGACGTATCTTAGGTGAGATGGAAGAGCTAGGGTTTACTGACTTCAATCTTGGACCTGAGCCGGAATTCTTCCTCTTTAAATTAGATGTAAATGGCGAACCAACTCTTGAACTGAACGACAACGGCGGATACTTTGACTTAGCTCCTACCGATCTTGGGGAGAACTGCCGTCGTGACATCGCATTGGAACTTGAAGAGATGGGCTTTGAAATCGAAGCATCTCACCATGAGGTAGCTCCTGGTCAGCATGAGATCGATTTCAAATATGCGAATGCATTAAAAGCTTGTGACGATATTCAAACATTTAAATTGGTGGTTAAAACGATTGCACGTAAACATGGTTTACACGCAACATTCATGCCGAAGCCATTATTTGGTGTCAATGGTTCTGGTATGCACTGTAATATGTCCTTATTCAAAAACGGTGTAAACTCTTTCTTTGATGAAAAAGGTGACTTACAACTAAGTGATACAGCACGCCAATTCCTTGCTGGTATCATTAAGCATGCTACTGACTTTACAGCGATCACAAACCCGACTGTAAACTCATACAAGCGACTAGTACCAGGATATGAAGCGCCATGTTATGTTGCGTGGTCTGCACGTAACCGTAGCCCGTTAATCCGTATTCCTGCATCACGTGGATTGAGTACTCGTGTAGAAGTGCGCAGTGTCGATCCTGCGGCAAACCCTTACCTTGCAATGGCTGTTTTATTAGCAGCAGGATTGGATGGGGTTAAGAATAACCTGCAAGCTCCTAAGCCGATTGACCGTAACATCTATGTCATGGACAAAAAAGAGCGTGAGGAAGCAGGTATCGTAGATCTTCCAGCAACATTACATGCAGCTCTTGAAAACCTTAAGACAAATGAAGTCATCGTGAAATCACTAGGAGAACACATCTTCGAACATTTCGTAGAAGCAAAAGAAATCGAATGGGATATGTTCCGTACACAAGTACATCCTTGGGAGCGCGAGCAATACATCCAAATGTATTAATAGAAGTAAAAAACCTCGACATCTTGTGTGTCGAGGTTTTTTTGGTTTTTATACACTTTTTCCATCGTGAAGCCAGTCTTTCTACGTCTCATTTTCAACCTCTTAGTTCTTTGTTAAACCAATAAAACACCTTAACTCCCTGATACTGATCTTGAGTATAAAGCAGCTGCGAACATGCTCCACACTTCCTATTCAATCCTTTGGTAGATGTATTCCCTATATAAATGTTAACAAAAAACAAAAATCCCGCTACGCACAATTCGTAGCGGGATGATTATTAATGCACTTGACGATAAACTCCGACCACTTTACCCAAAATCGAAACATTTCTCAATATAATAGGCTCCATGGTTGAATTTTCGGGCTGTAGTCGAACGTAGTCCCTTTCTTTAAAGAAACGTTTGACTGTTGCCTCATCTTCATCTGTCATGGCAACGACAATGTCGCCATTATTGGCTGTTTGCTGCTGGCGTACGATGACAAAGTCCCCGTCGAGGATTCCGGCTTCTATCATACTATCCCCCATGATTTCCAGCATGAAGACCTGTTCATCCGAAGGGGCCATCCGTTCGGGGAGGGGGAAGAATTCTTCCACGTTTTCGACTGCTGTAATGGGCTGACCGGCTGTTACCTTACCGATTAATGGGACATTGACAACTCTTTGTCGAGGAATGGTATCCTCTTCAAGATCCAGAATTTCAATTGCTCTTGGTTTGGTTGGATCGCGACGTATCAGACCTTTGCTCTCAAGCCTGGCTAAATGTCCGTGTACGGTGGAACTAGAAGCAAGACCGACGGCTTCCCCGATTTCACGTACGGAAGGCGGATAACCTTTTTCTCTAACTGAAACTTTAATATATTGGAGTATGTCTTGCTGTCTTTTAGACAATTTTGTCATGTTCACGCACCTCTATTATAGATCTTATGTTCCCATTATAGCATGTCTTTCCAATAGATACAAACATAAGTTCGAATTTGTGTTGACACCAAACGGATGTTCGTATTACAATGAATATATCGAAAACAGAACAAACATTCGCATGGAGGTAATTTATATGTTAACACATATTTGGTCTCGATTCTCTTATATAATCATATTATTTGTTTTAGCTCTTTTATCCGCTGTCTATTTATTAATCAATATCACAAACCAACCATCCTACCAAAGTATCACGGTCAAGAATGGTGACACTCTTTGGACCATTGCAAAACAGTATAATGAAGACTATTCTATGACAGTGGAAGAATTTATTGCCTGGGTGGGAGAGGAAAACGACTTAACCTCCTTTTCTATCAAACCCGGAGAATCACTTGTGTTACCGATAGAAAATCCAACCATATCCACCCAATCAGATTATGAACTTGTCATGAATGAAGAATAGAGGGATAGAAGATGAAGGCGGTAATATACTGCAGGGTAAGTACGAAGAAAAATACGCAGGAAACTTCCTTGGAACGTCAAGAGGAAGAACTGGTCAAATTGGCATTAGATCATCAGTATGAAGTCGAAGCGATCATAAAGGACCAGGCGAGCGGATTCGAGTTGGACCGTCCAGGTGTATTGGAACTCTTGGACATGGTGAAAGACCAATCGATCGAAGCTGTGTTCATACAGGACGAGACAAGGATCGGAAGGGGTAATGCGAAGATTGCCCTTATACACTGCTTATTAAAAGAAGAAGTGAAGATTGTCAGCCAGACTCATAGTGGTGAACTTCACTTATCTGAATCCGACTCAATGGTCATAAACATCGTCAGTATGGTGGAGGAATATCAAAGGAAGCTTCATAACCTGAAAATCAAAAGGGGTATGCAAAGGGCTGTTAGAAATGGCTTTAAACCACATAAAAATTTAAAAAACAAAGGCAATCAGGATGGAAGGGAACGCATTGAAGTGCCTGTCGAGGAAATTATTAGGTTAAGGAAAAATGAATTGACATTTGCTGAGATCGCAGCTACCCTAAGGGGGTTCGGCTACGATGTCTCAAAGGCAACGGTACATAGACGATTCAAGGAATATATGGCCTCGCTTGAAGATGCTTAACTCTTGTTTTATCTCCTTTAATCTAGTAACATGACGGTAGTATAATATACAACTGTTGGAACTAGCTGACTATGCAATAAAGGAGTTTTTATAGATGCTTTCAAAAACAAAAATGAACCGAATCAACGAACTTGCCAAAAAGTCCAAAGAAAAAGGACTTACAGAACAAGAAGCTAAAGAACAGACTAAATTGAGGAAAGAATACCTTGAAACATTCCGTCAATCGATGAAAGGCACGATTGAAAATACGAGAATCTTTGATCCGGAAGGTAATGAAGTAACACCGAAAAAGATTCAGGATATACAAACCAAGAAAAAAATGCACTGATTTGAATGGCTGTCAGGTCTCTTTGTAAGAGATCTGGCAGCTTTTTACATGTGTGTTAAAGGGTGGGGATATATGAATGATATTTATTCACGATCAAGCACACATTGATTGACTTCGTCTGGCAGAAATCAGCAGCGATTGGATAAACCCGTAAATAGGCATGTTCAAAGGTTTTTTATTTTCATGGATGATAAAGTCATGTTATCATTCAAGATAGTTGTATAAACTACCAAAGAAGATTAATATTAATAAGGTACATTAAAAGGAAGGATGTCTGACTTATGTTTGATAACACAGATCAATTAGCAATTAATACAATTCGTACATTATCAATCGATGCAATTGAAAAAGCAAATTCCGGTCACCCGGGGATGCCTATGGGAGCAGCTCCAATGGCGTATGCACTCTGGACAAGATTCATGAACCATAATCCTAAAAACCCTGAGTGGTTCAACCGTGACCGCTTCGTTTTATCGGCAGGACATGGTTCGATGCTGTTATATAGCCTGCTTCATTTATCAGGTTATGATGTGTCAATGGACGATCTTAAGAATTTCCGTCAGTGGGGAAGTAAAACTCCAGGACACCCTGAATACAAGCACACACCTGGTGTAGAAGCCACGACAGGTCCGCTTGGTCAAGGAATCGCAATGGCGGTTGGTATGGCATTAGCCGAAAGACATCTGGCCACTACATATAACAAAGACCAGCACAACATGGTCGATCACTATACATACTCCATTTGTGGAGATGGTGACTTGATGGAAGGTGTATCCTCTGAAGCGGCATCGCTTGCAGCTCACCTTAAATTAGGACGTCTTGTTGTCTTATACGATTCAAATGATATTTCACTTGACGGAGACCTTGATAAATCGTTCTCTGAAAGTGTAAAAGGACGTTTTGAATCATATGGTTGGCAATACATCCGTGTTGAAGATGGTAATGACCTTGAAGAAATCTCGAAAGCCATCGAAGAAGCACAAGGAGATACTACCCGTCCAACAATGATCGAAGTGAAGACAGTCATTGGATACGGTGCTCCAAACAAATCAGGTAAATCAGCCGTTCACGGTGCCCCTCTTGGTGAAGACGAAATGAAGCTGACTAAAGAAGCATACCAGTGGACGTTCGACCAGGATTTCCATGTTCCTGATGAAGTTTACAGCCGCTTCGAGGAAAAAATACAACAAGCTGGATCTGCGAAAGAACAGGATTGGGCTAATCAATTCATTAAATATAAAGAAGATCATCCTGAACTAGCGGCTCAATTAGAGGCAGCAATCAAAGGTGAGCTTCCTGAAGGCTGGGATAAGGACATCCCTGTCTATGAAGAAGGAAAGGCATTAGCGAGCCGGGCTTCTTCAGGAGAAGTATTAAATGCAATTGCTAAAAATCTTCCTTCATTCATCGGTGGTTCTGCTGACTTGGCAGGTTCGAACAAAACGATGATCAAAGATGAAAAAGACTTCATGCCTGAATCATACGAGGGCCGTAATATCTGGTTTGGTGTTCGTGAATTCGGTATGGGTGGTGCTATGAATGGTATGGCCCTACATGGTGGCCTCCATGTATTCGGAGGTACATTCTTCGTATTCAGTGACTATTTAAGACCAGCTATTCGTTTAGCGGCTCTAATGGGCTTACCTGTGACGTATGTATTTACACATGATAGCATCGCTGTAGGGGAAGACGGTCCAACACATGAACCTGTAGAACAACTTGCATCCCTGCGTGCTATGCCAAACCTTTCTGTCATTCGCCCTGGTGATGGTAATGAAGTGGCAGCTGCTTGGAAGTTATCCTTGGAATCTAAGAATCAGCCAACGATGTTAGTTCTATCCCGTCAGGACCTGCCTACTCTTAAAGGTACGGCAGATAAAGCATACAATGGGGTAAATAAAGGAGCGTATGTCGTTTCAGCTTCTGGTAAAGACCAGCCTGATGCGCTCTTGATTGCGACTGGATCTGAAGTGCATCTTGCCGTGGACGCGCAGAATGCACTTGAGAAAGACGGCATCAGTGTATCTGTTGTGAGTATGCCTTCTTGGGACCGTTTCGAAAAACAATCAAAAGAATATAAAGAATCTATCTTGCCTAAAGCAGTTAAAAAGCGCTTGGCAATTGAGATGGGATCTCCAATGGGCTGGGATCGTTATGTTGGGGATGAAGGTGACATCTTAGCGATCAATGGTTATGGTGCATCTGCTCCTGGAGCGAAAGTCATGGAAGAGTATGGCTTCACTTCAGATAATGTTGTATCAAGAATCAAAGCGTTACTTCAGTAATTCTAAATGTAAAAGATCAACTCCTTACACTCTTTAAGGAGTTGGTCTTTTTATTTGTAAAGCTGTTTTCGTAAACATTGTTGCTTTTGGATGTAGCGAGTGGCGGTTGATTTCCGCTACAGGTGCTCGCTTTCCGCGGGGCTGGCGGTGAGCCTCCTCGGCTGCGCCTGCGCGGTCTCAAGATCCAGCTATGGCGGCTAGCCCCTCGAGGTCATAAGGCGAGTCGGGCCTGACCAAGCCGCCTTCGCTTTTCGTCCTGTCCAGCGTTTCCCGCAGGAGTCGAGCACCTTCCGCTCCAATCAACTGACGAAAACTTTGACTATCACAAAGGAAATGTGGAGATTGCGTATACCACTGCTTTATCATTCGTTGCAGTGACTGATTTTATTTAATAATCCTTTACTTTTTTTAAACTGATGGTCACAAACCATTATGCTCTGTCAACTACTTACTACTTTAGAGGGTGAAGGAAACTGCGAAGACTCCTACGGAAAACGGGCGTGCCGAGACCCCGGAAGCGGTTTTTGCTGAGGAGGCTCGGCCGAACGTCCGTGGAAAGTGGGACTGTTCCCTTCACCCTCCTGAACCACAACTTTAATGACAGAGCATCGTAAATCTTAGTTTGTATGCGAATAGCAACAATCTTTGGGAAAACAGCCATTTGATAAAGCATTCTGAAAGGATTTGTGAATAAATAAGAGTACAATTGGAAGAATTCGGGTAAAGGGTAAATACCTTACTAAGCTTTAAGAGATGAAAATACATTCTCAAAATTTGTTCGACAAAACTAGTGCAGATTTTCAACAATTTATGACAATGACTCCCTTCTAGTTGATTTATACTAAATGAAAGAAAGGTAGGAGGGAGAAAAGGTGCGAAATTATCAAATCTATTGGATTGAAGAATTGTTTGTTCAGCACTATTATGGTCGTGAAAGAATGTTCTATCAGTTGTTTTCTGATTGGGAATCGAGTACAGGTGACCTTCACACTATCGTCTCTAAACAAGTGGATTACATTACAAAACCGATACCTTACCTTCCTACACAAAGAATCCTTCAGAACGAAATGACAAAGGTAGAAGGGGCAACTTGGGTGGACTCCGTGGCGACGATAGAAAGAAATGGATCAGGGGCTACGCTCGTGTTGAATGAAAAGTCGATGATTCTAAATGCCTGGGGCCACGATGAATCAGAATATCTCTTTTTTGAAATTTTACGAAGAAATATGGGGCAGCTATTGGCAATGGACCTGAAAAATGAACGTTTTGGCTGGTTAAAACCGATAAAACAAAGAAAGTTTATATATTAATATGAAATTTTGACCAAGATATTGTATAATGTTTCTTGGTTTAGTACACTTTTAAAAGGACAACATGAAGGAGGAAGTAAGAGTATGGGAACGACTGGATTACTTATTCTAGTAGGAGTTCTGGCATTACTTGCTGGAGTTGCACTAGGATTTTTCATTGCTCGTAAATATATGATGAGCTACCTTAAGAAAAATCCACCAATCAACGAGCAAATGTTGCGCATGATGATGATGCAGATGGGTCAAAAACCATCACAGAAGAAAATTAATCAAATGATGAATGCAATGAATAAGAACATGAAGTAATAGATGGAAGCACTCAGGTCATGAGTGCTTTTTCTATTGATGGGGTATGCTGATGTAAAGACATGAAGACACCACTTTTTCAATTATCTTAGGATAATGGAATTATTTTTTAAAATTCATAAAAACTTAAAGGTTATGGGACTGATTAAATTTAAATGTATGATAAAATATAGTCCGGAGGGAGCTATATGAAAAAATGGTTGATTGTATCACTTTCTCTATTGACTCTTGTTGCCGGATGCAACAATAAGCCTCAAGAAGTGATAGATGAAGAAACATTGGAAGTTCAAAATAGTGCTGCAGGTGATGCACGTGAATATTTAAATTATAAAGTGAATGAAGAAAAAAAAGCGGTTAATCGCGGCCTCATTACAATGACCATCAATAATCGCAGTGATATGGATGAAATTGAGACAGGTCTTATGTCATTATCCACTGATCATTATTCACCTGAAAAATATGTCTATCAAGAGGGGCAATACTTAAAGAAGTTAAGTTCATGGTTAGGGAGGGAGTCTAAATCCAATAAATTGGGACTCAACCCTGCATTGAAGATTACAGATGATATGACATGGGAACAGCAAATGGAGACGGAAAAGAAAAACCCGATGTACCTTGCCTATATTCATGAACAGAATTATGTCGACTCTGAAGGCAACATCAAAGGGATATCTCTTGGCCTTGCAATGAATTCTGTCGATTACATTCGGGTCGAAGATGATAAGAAACTCATGCATTTTGATGAAGCGAAAATAAATGAGAAAAAGATGGAGGAATATGGAAAGAAAATGGCTGCCACGGTTGCCAGTCGTGTAAGGGCGATTAAGGAATTGAAAAATGTACCCATCATGATTTCGATTTATAAGCTTCAGCCATTAAACAGTGTAGTCTCAGGTAACTATATTACTACTACTTATTTGGATGAGAATGATACTAGAATTAAAAAGTGGGATGATATATCCGACAAATATTTTTATTTCCCTAGTGATGAAGGGGAAGAAAAGGACCGCGATCTATATAATCGTATCCGGGATTTAGAAGATTATGTGTCAAAATTCTTTTCTCATCAGGATATTGAATTCGTCGGGAAAGGTTTGTATAGAAAAGACACGTTAAATAAACTGGTCATCGATGTACATACTGGAATGGTGAAAGAAACCGAATTAGTCGGCTTTGCACAGGCGATCGGTCCAGAAATCGTCGATTATTTTCCTCACACACCGGTTTATCTTTATGTGAAAACGCCTAAGGGTCTGAAAGCGACCATCGTTAAAGAAGTAGACCAGGAACCATTTGTAGAAATACATTAACAATCATTCAATTCTACTGAGCATCTCTTATCATTTGAAGAGATGCTCTTTTTTATTTGGTGTAACAATCTCAACAATAGGTCTTCGCAAGATGCATTGTATTTTTTCAGCTTCCCGGATATTAAGTATGCGCTGGAGAGTTTAGGGCCGTTTTCCGTAGGAGTCTAAACAATTCTCATCACCCTCTAAAGAAGCAGTTGTTGATATGATTGATAAGATTAAAGACAAAGTACATTAGTATATTAGAAATAATCGATCACTGCAGTCAAAAAATGAATTTATTGTAAGTAATTTTGATACTTACACGGTTATATTGAAACAATATATGCTTGGACAGTTGATTGGAGCGGAAATCAACCAACAACCATGTTAAAAGAGCATTTTTAAATTGAAAAAATAAAACAGGATCAAAAGAAAAAAACATATCTCATTTTTCTGAAATTTGGTAAAATAAAGAGTCGATTTCATCATGATTCAGGGGGTATAGAATGAGAGTTTTCTTAGATTTGAAATGGTTTTTTCTACAGGAGAAAAAATCATATGTCATAGGAATCATTCTCCTGTTGATGGTCGCATTCCTTCAATTGATTCCACCAAGAATTGTTGGGATAGTAGTCGATCGCATAAAGGGGCAAACGCTTACGTCAGAGGACATGTTGAAATGGGTTCTGGTTTTGATCGTTACCGCATTGTCCATGTATGGTCTTCGTTTTATATGGAGGATCATGATATTCGGATCTGCCACCAAGCTTTCCCGCATATTGAGGAATGAATTATATCACCATTTCACCAAAATGTCCCCAGCCTTCTATCAGAAGAGGCGTGTTGGGGATCTGATGGCTCACGCAACAAATGATCTACAGGCTATTCAACAAACAGCGGGAGTGGGGGTCTTGACCCTTGTGGATTCATTATCAACGGGATCCTTTGTCGTTATCGCCATGGCTTTGACGATTAGCTGGAAACTAACCCTTATCGCACTCATCCCGATGCCGTTTATGGCGATTTTGACCAGTTATTATGGAACACTCCTGCATAAAAGGTTTCATGATGCGCAAGAAGCCTTTTCATCATTAAATGATAAAACCCAGGAAAGTGTAACAGGGATTAAGGTCATTAAGACCTTTGGGCAGGAAAACGAAGATATCGAAGCATTCAGGGTTCAATCAGAAGAGGTGGTCCAGAAAAATATTTCCGTTGCAAGGGTGGATTCCTTATTTGATCCGACCATCTCCATCATTGTCGGAATCTCCTTCTTCCTTTCCATTCTATTCGGGGCAAAGTTTGTTGTAAATGGCGAGATGACAATAGGCGAATTGATTTCGTTCACCACTTACCTCGGGCTCCTGATTTGGCCAATGCTCGCATTCGGTTGGTTATTTAATATTGTAGAAAGAGGCCGTGCCTCATATGATCGCGTTAAGAATCTCCTGGAAGAACAGGTGGATATTCAGAATACCCCAGAAGCCGTCGACCAATCTCCTACAGGAGATATTGAGTATCATATTGAGTCCTTTTCATTTCCTGGTGAAGAGGTGCATGCATTGAAGGATATTCATTTTGCCTTCAAAAAAGGCCAAACCATCGGCATTGTAGGGAAAACCGGCGCAGGAAAAACCACGCTTTTCAAACTCCTTCTGAGGGAGTTTGAAGGTTACAAGGGGAGTGTGACATTCGGAGGTAATGCCATTCAACATTATACATTAATGCGGTTGCGTGAAAGTATAGGATACGTACCACAGGATCACTTTCTATTTTCGGCAACGATTAAAGAAAACATTTCCTTTTCGAATCCTCTCTCAACCATGGAGGAAGTTGAATCGGCAGCGGCAGAAGCGCATATTCATGAGGATATTATCCGGTTATCTAAAGGATATGACACAGTGGTGGGGGAAAGGGGAGTATCTCTTTCGGGTGGACAGAAGCAGAGAGTTTCGATCGCAAGGGCTCTTTTGATGGATCCTGAAGTATTGATCCTGGATGATTCCCTGTCGGCGGTGGATGCCAAAACAGAAGAATCAATCCTGGAGGCATTGAAGCAAAATCGTGCCGGAAAGACGACGATGATCGCTTCTCATCGATTAAGCGCCATTCAACATGCAGATCTGATCATTGTCCTGGATGACGGGAAAATCATCGAGAGAGGTACTCACAGTGAATTAATGCAGGAAAAAGGTAGGTATAGAGAAATGTACCTCCGCCAACAGTTAGAAGACCTCGTGGAGCATGGAGGGTAGGAAATGGATCAAAATCAGACATTGACACCAAAAGAGCAGCGGATGATTTTTTTTCGCCTCATGAAATATACAAAGCCCCATAAAAAGACGATGTTGTACGCATTTTCACTATTGTTTCTGACAACGGTCGGAGATATTTTCGGTCCCATTATCATAAAGGTGTTCATCGATAATTATTTAACTCCCAGGGTATTTCCTTATGGCCCACTCACAGGTTTGGCTGCTGCATATTTATTGATTCAAATAGGAAATGTATGGATTTCGTATTTTCAATTATTGAAATTTCAGGAAATCGCCCTTAGAATCATCCAGCAATTGAGGGTCGAGGTCTTTCGAAAGGTTCAGAGCCTTGGAATGAAGTATTTTGATCGCACGCCAGCTGGCAGCATTGTCTCCCGTGTAACGAATGATACAGAAGCCATCAAGGATATGTTTGTGAGTGTTTTGGTTTCTTTCATCCAGGGAGCTTTCCTTTTAACAGGAATATTCATTGCGATGTTTGCATTGAATCCCCGTTTAGCGTTTTTTTGTCTCTTCATCTTACCTTTTCTCTTTATGATCATGAAAATGTATCGTATGTATAGTTCCATCTTCTATCAGGAAATGCGTGAGAGATTGAGTGAGCTTAATGCAAAGCTCAGTGAGTCCCTTCAAGGAATGTCCATCATCCAAGTGTTCAGGCAGGAAAAACGATTTAGGCAAGAGTTCGGTGAAATTAATGAAAAGCACTACTTGGCAGGAATGAGGAATATAAAGGTCGATGGGTTATTATTGAGGCCTGCTATTGACTTGGTTTATGTTGCTGCCTTAATAGTAGTTCTGAGTTATTTTGGTCTCACCTCATTCAATCAACCAATTGAAATAGGTATACTTTATGCCTTTGTGAATTATCTCGACCGCTTTTTCGAACCGGTCAATCAAATAATGATGAGGTTATCAATGTTTCAACAGGCCATCATTGCTTCTTCTCGTGTCTTTAAGCTTCTGGATGAAGAAGAGCTTTCCCCCGATCAAATCATTCATGAAAAAGAGAGTGAAACGATAGAGAAAGGGGAAATTACATTTGCAGATGTTTCCTTCTCATATGATGGAAAAACGGATGTTTTAAAGAATATATCATTCACAGCAAAGCAGGGAGAAACGATTGCTCTTGTTGGACATACAGGAAGCGGTAAAAGCTCCATCATTAATCTACTTATGAGATTTTATGAATTTGACCACGGGAGTATTTTAATAGATGGACGAAGTATCAAATCTTATCCGAAGAAAGAACTACGTCAGAAAATGGGGTTGGTCCTGCAGGATCCCTTCCTCTTCTTCGGAAATATCCGGGATAATATCAAGCTCCATCAAGTAAGTATGTCTAATCAAGAGGTTGAAGAAGCTGCAGCATTTGTACAGGCAAATACGTTTATCGATAAACTTCCTGAAGGATTTTCTCACCCTGTGGTGGAAAGGGGTTCAACACTCTCAAGTGGACAAAGGCAATTGATTGCCTTTGCACGAACCATTGCCGCAAAACCAAAGATTCTCGTTTTGGACGAAGCAACGGCAAATATTGATACAGAAACCGAAGAAGCGATTCAAGATGCCTTAACCAAGATGAGAAAAGGGAGAACAACCATTGCCATTGCCCACAGGCTATCGACGATCCAGGATGCGGACCTCATCCTTGTCCTGCACCAAGGGGAGATTGTGGAGCGGGGAAGCCATCAGGAGTTATTGCTGCAAAAAGGGATCTATTATAAAATGTATCTGCTGCAAAATGGTTTAGTGCAGGGGATGGAAGATGCTATAGCAGGATCATAAATGAATTTGATCCAATAAAAAGGAGACCCGGCAGGTGTGGGGTCTCCCTTTTTATAATTATTGCATTATATGGAAATAATATATTTGCATATATGATTAGATTTAGCTCATTTGTGGTGTATAACATTTTTTTATGTATTGAGAGTTGTAGCTATTCAACAGACGATCAAGTTCCTGACTAAATTGAATTGCTTGAGGAGATGTAAGTCCATTTTCAGCAACAATATCAATTAATTGAGCGCGCTTTTTTTCAATTCGTTCGAGAAGCTCTTTTTTAGACACGGCTGTTTCCTTTCTTTTGTATGTCCTGACAAGTGGAATACAAAACTAGTAATAACTGTAACTTTTTATTAGTATAACGAAAGTAGCCTTTTTTTTCAAAGCAAAAATGGTGGTTTTCAAAAAAAGAAAAGAGACTTTAATACAAATGAAAGAGAATGAAGAGGTTGTAATGAAATGGACACAAATCTTTCACACAATCATTCCTCATAGTTTCGAGAATTGTTTGATAGAATAGATATATACTGAATTGTAGGAGATGTAGAAATGTCTGATATTAATATTTTCCTGGCCTTTGGGGCCGGATTTCTCAGCTTCATATCCCCATGCTGCCTTCCCTTATACCCCGCTTTTCTTTCATATATTACGGGGATGAGCGTCAATGAATTGAAAACGGACAATGCCATGCTACAGAGAAGAAGTTTATTACATACCTTATTTTTCTTGATCGGTTTCTCTGCCATTTTTATAGCCATTGGATTTGGGGCTTCCTTGATTGGAAACTTCTTTTTGAACTATAAAGACCTCATTCGTCAGCTTGGAGCAATCTTTATCGTAATATTCGGTTTGGTGGTCATTGGAGTCTTTACTCCTGAGACCCTGATGAAGGACCGAAGATATGAATTTAAGAATAGGCCAGCAGGATTTGTCGGTTCTATCCTCATCGGGATGGCATTTGCTGCCGGATGGACCCCCTGTACCGGCCCGATCCTCGCTTCGGTACTGGCGCTTGCGGCAACCAATCCGGGTTCAGGAGTCCTGTATATGACAGCCTATGTATTGGGGTTTGCCATCCCTTTCTTCATTCTTTCATTCTTCATCGGAAGAATGAAATGGATCAGAAAGAACAGTGGAAAGATTGTGAAAGTCGGAGGATATGTCATGATTGCTGTTGGAATCATGCTATTCTTTGATTGGATGACCGTTATTCTTGCGTACTTCACATCTGTATTCGGTGGTTTTCAAGGTTTTTGATAGGACATTAAAGGTACACTGAACGTCAGAATAAATTGAATTAACATTACGTTTTATGGTATAGTTTAAATGGATGATTTAGGTAAAAGAATGCGATAGACATCGATAGTGCATACGAGGAGGAAACATCTGTGGCAACGATACTTGTAGTGGATGATGCTAAATTTATGAGACTGACTCTTGGAAACATGCTTTCATCCAGCGGACATGAAGTCGTTGGGGAAGCTGAAAATGGACTTATTGCCGTGGAGAAGTATCGTGAGCTTCAGCCTGACCTGGTGACGATGGATATCACCATGCCGGATATGAATGGAATAGAAGCGGTAAAGAATATTCTAGCGGAGTTCCCTCATGCAAAGGTGATTATGTGTTCAGCGATGGGGCAGCAAAAGGTAGTAGTGGAAGCGATAGAAGCGGGAGCCAAGGATTTCATCGTTAAACCTTTTGATGACGTACGTGTGGACGAAGCCATTAAAAGAGTGCTAGGATCATAGGTTGAAAGAGAGATTGAACCTTCCATTCATTCTCTCTTTTTTTGTGTTTTCGTTTTTTCTTCATTTGGGCTATAATAGGGGAAGGTATGAAAGTAGATAATAAAGGATGATGATGCTTTATGATGATTGCTTCATCCATTGTAGCGATTTGCATGGGATTTATGGTGATTTTTATTAGGATGAAGGCTCAGAAGAAACCGGTAAGCGGCAAGAAAATCATTTTACCACCACTCTTTATGAGCACTGGTGCCTTGATGTTCTTATTTCCTGTATTCCGGGTCAGTATGAGTGAATTATTAGAAGCCATCACAGTTGGGATGGTATTCTCTCTGTTGTTAATTAAGACGTCGAAATTCGAAATTCGTGAAAACGATATTTATTTAAAAAGGTCAAAAGCGTTTGCCTTTATTTTAATCGGCTTGTTGCTAATTCGAATTGTGGCAAAATCGATTCTTAGTGCTTCCATTGATTATGGAGAACTGAGCGGAATGTTCTGGTTACTTGCATTTGGAATGATCGTACCATGGAGGATTACCATGTACTTTCAATATAAAAAGCTGCATCAGGAAAATCAAGATCTCACGACGAATTCAATTTGATACATTGTAAAAAAAGCAGGGGGCAACCTGCTTTTTTTTTGTGAAGAAATCTTAGCGCGATTACGATTTTATTACAATACTGAAAAATAAGCTTACTGGTTGATGTTATTGGGCAAAGAGAAAGAAAAGACATTCACAAACGTATTGGTGGGATATCGATTGTTTACGATTGCTGATATATGGACGTTTTTCCTGGCATTCTTTCTAACATTGCCTCTGGTCACCATTCTACACGAGGCGGGTCATATCCTTGTTGCCCGGATATTCGGAGCGAAGATTAAATTTTCCATTGGTACCGGTAAGCACCTTTTGAACATTGGCCCATTGGAAGTGAAGAGGATGTATTTCATGGAAGGGTGGTGCCAGTATAAAGAATTAACATATAACAAGGTATGGGTTCACGTACTTATTTATATGTCTGGCAGTTTATTCAACTTGATTGCGATCTTATTGATCAACTTTTTGATATATGAAGGGGTTTTACCCGTTCATATCTTTTTCTATCAGTTTGTGTATTTCTCGGTTTACTTTATCTTCTTTTCATTGTTCCCTTTCAGGAACGGAGATGGGAAACCGAGTGATGGCCAGGCTATACTTGACGTCATCCGGTTCGGTAAAGCTGAAGATCCCATTGATTGATGAGAATAGTAAACTGGATAATAAAAAAGGTAAACGATTAACGTTTACCTTTTTTGGGACTTCTTCCATTTTCCAAACAGAAAAGCTGCACCAACAATAAAGATTAAATATAACACGATCGGTATGACAAGTATTGATCCCATTTTAATCCCTGCCTCTGATTAGAATAAATGTTCATATGGTGTGGTTTCTATCTGCATTTCATTGAGTTTTTTTCTTAGAAACTTATGATCCCGTTTGGGGGTGGCCATTATATAACCTCTGATGACCAATTCTTGAGTAATGGATTCTGCCCTTTCCTTAAGAGCCAACTCACCAATTTTCCCTGCAATTTTTTGTTTGGCCACATCCCTGAATAATTCAGGCACGGGTGTAACCAGTTCATTAAGCATCTTCTTTTCATCTTCACCCCAAAGATGGATGGTCTCGTTCACATAATGCTCTTCCCAATCCAAATCAGACTTACCATCCTCTTTCGGGAACCTCTTTAAGAACTTCCGAAACATGAAGAATCCTCCGATGGCAAAGGAAGCCACTAAAAAAACAACCCAAAAAAGGATGAAATATAAGAACCAACCTTCTAGCATGTTTTCACCTCAGTATAATAGCAAATGTATCGTTTTCAATTATAGACAAGGACAGAGCATGTGACAAGAATATCATTGATTTTTCAAAAGAGGTCTATACTGTTCTTAATTAGAAATGATATACTAATAAATAACAATTATCGTGAAAATTCTTTCTATTTCGATTCTATTCTAAAAGTTTCTACGGATAGGAGGCTCGTAGCATGAAGTATAGAGGCAGGATCGTATCAATGCTCACTGGACTTTTATTAGTACTGACGTGGGATTTTATTTATTACTTTGTTCTCCACTATCCGGTGGATGTAAAGGTGGATATCGTCTTTACTGTATTGATACTTTTTATCAGCTACTTTATGGGGAAGAATTTTGACCTCAGTCATGAAACGTTAGCTGCTTTAAAAAAGAACGAGGAGAGGGTGACACTTCTCAATGACGAAATGAATCATGTGCTTCAGAGTATCGATGAAGTGGTCTTTCATACAAATGCCAAAGGAGAGTTTCAATTCCTCAATCAATCCTGGGAAGACTTTACGGGATACACCATTAAAGAAAGCTTACATAAAAATGCACTCCATTTCATCTCCCTCTATGAACGACATGAAATTCTCAGGCTCATAAGGCAAAGTATCAGCTTGAAACAAGCGAAAACCAAGATGGACTTTTCTTACCAGAAGAGGGACGGTCAGTTCCGTTGGGGTGAAGTCAATATCAAACTGAACTATAGTGAAAATGGAGAGCTTCTTGGTACAGTGGGGACCATTTCGGATATTACCGAAAGAGTACATAATGAAGAAGAATTAATGGAAATGAACGAAACACTGGCTATCGAGTCTCAAAAACTCTCAGTTGCAGGACAATTGGCTGCTGGGATCGCTCACGAGGTTCGTAACCCACTGACTTCAATCAATGGTTTTCTGCAGTTGTTAAGAGATGATGCAGATGAGAAAACGAATGAATACTTAGGAATTGTCTTTTCGGAAATCAAGCGAATCGAGGTGGTTCTAAGTGAATTATTGATTCTTGCAAAGCCACAATCCGTCACGTATAAAAGAATCAATATCATTGAGACGTTGGATCATGTGTCGAAATTACTGAATACCAATGCCATTTTATACAATATAGAAATTCAAACGTATTTCCATGAAAGAGAGCTGTATATCAGAGGTGATGAAAATCAGTTAAAGCAGGTTTTTATCAATTTAATTAAAAATGCAATAGAAGCCATGCCTCATGGAGGAACGATTACCCTTCACGCTGAAATCAACTCTCATAATAAAGTTCAATTGACGTTTAAGGATGAAGGCGTGGGGATGAAGAAAGAAGTCCTCGATAAACTAGGAGAGCCTTTCTTTACGACCAAAACAAAAGGAACTGGACTAGGCCTCACGATATGTTTGAGAATTCTTCGCGATCATGGAGCTGATATCCGGGTACAAAGCGAACAAGGGGAAGGGACTGCCTTCCACATTTTGTTTGACAGTGTACAGGCAACAGAGAGAAGAAGACGGGAAGCTTTGCAAAATCAATAAGAAAGGACCCTTGTGTGTCACAAGAGTCCTTTTTGTATGCAAGTGAATGTTTTTTGTCAATTGGCGGGACTGCCTGGGAATCGAACCCAGCGGAGACGGCACGCGCCTCCCTGAAATTTTGAAGACTCCGGCAAGCACCAGCTCAACAATCAGCCCCGAGAATGAATCATATATATGTTATACCACGGGATCACGACTTGTTCAAATGATTTTCAGAGAGGCATTCATACAAGAAGGAAATAGAGACTGTTAATTTGTAATATTTACAAGATTTAAACTTTGGAGAAATCTGCAAATATTTCTTTACCATTTGAATAACTCCGTGATAAGATACTTTTTGCCGGCTAATTATAGATGAAGTAAGCGATTTCCTGATGGGGATGTTTACTTTCGATACTTGAACATATTGATAGAGACAGAGAGGGGAAACAAGTATGAAAAAAGTATGGTTATTAGGTCTTGGTTTATCATTAGCGCTCGCTGGTTGTTCCGATTCAGGTTCTGACAAAGAGAATAAAGAGGAAGCGGCAAGTGCGGACGAGAACAAAGACATGGCAGGGGACTTAATGGATTTCTATCTGAACCTAACTACGACTGTTAACGGTGCAGATATTGATTTAAATGGATATGAAGAAGCCATGGCAGGGGAAGAGCCTCCTACAGGAGAGGAATTGGCTGAATTGAAAACATCTGCGGCTGCATCTGCGAAAGCATCTGCTGAAGCCGTTGAAGGTATGGAAATCCCTGAAAGTTTAGGAGATCAAAAAGAAGCGATGGAATCATTCCAATCCACTTTGGCAGAATCCTATAATATGAAAGCTGATGCACTTGCTAAAGAAGGAGAAGCAGATTTGACAGCTGCAGATGAAAAATTAAACGACGCAGAAAATCAAATCAAAGAAATCCTTGATGAAGCAGGTCTTGTTAGCTCAAGCCTAATCAGCGATCTTAACGGTTAATACCAGGTCACGAATAATTTTCTTATAAACACATCTAGTATAATTAATAGATAAAAAAGCGATTCCAGTATGTTATGGATTCGCTTTTTTCTTTCGTATAAGTATCCATTCTCCGTGCAATGTTCTATATAAAGGATGAAAGGAGGGAGAGCATGGAGTCGATTATTTCAATCGTTTCAGAAGTAGGTTTCCCGATCGTCGTCACGATGTATCTTCTTTATCGAATCGAGACAAAGCTTGATGCCGTCATCACGTCGATCCAGACCCTGCCTCAAGAGCTCAAGAAATAATGGAAGAGAGGCCGGCGTTGTTCGGTCTCTTTCTTGCATTATGTACATGAAAAAGAGCAGAATCTTTCATTACACGGGTACCATATGAATTTGATATACTTTAGATGAAAATAGAATGTACGGAGAGGAGTCTTGTGAAGTGAAATTCATTCATACCGCAGACTGGCACCTGGGTAAATTGGTGCATGGCATATATATGACAGAAGATCAACGATACATACTGGAGAGTTTCATAGAATTAATAAAAGACGAACAACCTGATGCAGTCGTCATTGCAGGCGATCTTTATGATCGATCTGTACCTCCTACTGCAGCAGTAGAATTATTGGATGAGGTATTATTCCGTATTAATGTAGAGCTTGATACACCGATCATCGCTGTATCCGGCAACCATGATAGTGCAGAGAGACTGTCATTTGGATCCTCGTGGTATAAACATAGTCATTTTTACTTAAAGGGGAAGATAACATCAGACTTTACGCCCGTCAATATTAAAGGGGTAAACTTCCACTGTGTTCCTTATGCTGAACCGGGTACAGTCAGACAGGTTCTGGAAGAAGACTCGATCAATAGTCATCATACAGCAATGGAAGCTATCGTTAAAAGAATAGAAGAACAGATGAATGCCGATGAGCCTCATGTGTTTGTTGGTCACGCATTCGTACTGGGGGGGAAGACCACTGATTCGGAACGAACACTATCTGTGGGAGGTTCCGGATGCGTGGGTGCTGACGTGTTCCGTCCTTTTCATTACACTGCCCTCGGGCATCTTCACAGTCCCGATGCCATTAAACATGAAACGATAAGGTATTCAGGTTCCCTAATGAAGTATTCGTTCTCTGAAGCTTCTCAGAGGAAATCGGTCACCATAGTAGAAATGGAGGAAGACGGAAGCTTCCAATTACGGGAAAAAGTGCTTCAACCTAAACAGGATATGAGAGAGTTGCAGGGGCTAATGGAAGAGCTTCTCGACCCGACTTTTTATCAGTCTCAAAATGTCGATGATTATCTAAAGATTACGCTACATGACGAAGGTACGTTGATCGATCCTATCAATCAACTGCGACAAGTCTATCCCAATGTCCTTCATTTAGAGAGAAAAAGGGAACTGACAGATGTCAAAAAGAAAAACACGTTCCAAGTGTTAGATGATAAAAGGAAGTCTGAACTGGACTTGTTTAAAGAATTTTATAAAGATATGACGACGGGTGAATTCACCCATGAAAAGGAAGAAGTCGTGCAAAGTGTGATTGAAACAGCTAAAAGGGAGGTCGATCAGGTATGAAGCCTCTTCAATTAATGATGCAGGCGTTTGGGCCTTATGCGGGGAGGGAAATCATTGACTTTCGCGCCCTTGGTAACCGCACCATGTTTGTTATATCAGGGAAAACAGGTTCTGGTAAGACAACAATCTTCGATGGACTCTCTTATGCCATTTACGGGAAAGCAAGTGGAGAGGACCGCAGTCCGACTGAACTAAGAAGTCAATTTGCTCAAAAC
Source organism: Rossellomorea aquimaris (assembly GCF_020172085.1). GTDB lineage: Bacteria > Bacillota > Bacilli > Bacillales > Bacillaceae_B > Rossellomorea > Rossellomorea aquimaris_E. The sequence goes on along the minus strand of NZ_JAIVAT010000003.1, from coordinate 1,525,802 downwards.
GATGATCTGACAGAAGTCGAACTTCTATTCAGTTTACGGGGGAAAACGTACCGTATTTGGCGCTCGCCCCAACAGGATAAAAAGAAGTCAAGAGGTGATGGATTCACTACCATTAATGCTCGGTCCGAACTTTATGTATTCGATCATGACGGGAAAGAACAGATTCTTGCTGCCAATGTGCGAGAGGTGGACGAGAAGGTCAAAGAGTTGATTCAGCTGGATGCTAACCAATTCAGACAGATCCTTATGATTCCACAAGGGGAATTCCGGAAGCTTCTTACATCGGATAGTAGAGATAAAGAGCTCATCTTGCAGCGTTTGTTTCATACAGAACTATACAAGACAATCCAGGAAAAATTGAAGATTGAAGCAGATGATTTAAAGAAAGCAGTCGAAACCTCAATTGAAGAACGGACAAGGGAATTGCTCAGAATCCATTTTGATGAAAATGAAGAACTTCAATCTCTATTATTAGAAAATCCGTTGAATGATCATCAAATCCTTCAACTTCTACCCCCGCAAATTGAAAGGATGGAGGGCTATGAAAAAGAACTCCATCAACAATATGAAAGGGTTCAGAATAAAAGAGATGTTCTTCAAAAGGATTTGGCAGAAGCCAAGGGCCTTGTTGAGCAATACGGCCTTCAAGATAAACTAAGGAATCAGAAAGAAGCCCTGTTAGCATTAAAGCCTGAAATGGAATCTATCGATCATGACATTTTATTGGCTCAGCGTGCTGCCCGTTTGGTTCAACAAGACGAGTATTGTCATAAGCTTAATCGAAACCTGAAAGAATTGAAGAGTCAATTTGTTACATTAAGTGAGGAAAACCATGATATTTCTGAAAGGCTTGTGGCTGCCAAGGAAACTTTAACAGAAGAAGCCAAAAAGGAGAATCTTAGGGATGAAGCTTCTAAGCAGGTCACTCGCCTTGAAAACATGGAAAAAGACATTGACTCGTTAGATGCGTTAATGAAAGAAACCATTGAGGTAAAAGAAAGATATGAAAAGCATCAGGAAATGGTCACGAAACAATCCGAACAAATTGCGTTTTTACAGGAAGGCATAAAAACACGGGAGAAGCGCATTGAAGATGGGGAAAAAGCTCATGCAGATTTATTTCAATTGGAAAAAACCTTACAGGAAAAGCTTCTCCTCTTGGACGAAATAAATGAAATGAAAAAGATGGATGGTAGGTTAAGGAATGTCCAAATCCAATATAAAAATAAAAGAGAGCAATACAGGCAACTTCAAGATCATATCAAGGATGCATCTGAAACTCTTGCCTTTTTAGAAGAGAAATGGAATTCAGCACAAGCAGCTTTACTTGCAAGAGGTTTATCAGATGAAGCTCCGTGTCCCGTATGTGGTTCAGAGCATCATCCGAGTCCGGCCGTTGAAGTGGATTCTTTACCTTCAGAAGAAGACCTGAAAGTGGCAAAAGCAAAGCAGAACGAACTGGAACGTGAAGAGAAAGAGCTGAGCTTAGTCATTGCCCAAGAAGAAACGAAAATGGAAAGTATTCAGGAGCAGATTGATGATCTCTTCAAGAAGATAAGTGAAAAGGATATGGACTTGGTTCAGGATGAAATCGATGATAGCATTGTCAAAATGACAAAAGAAATCGATACCTTAAAAAAAGCCATTACTGAAAAGCAAGAAGAAGTGGAAAAGGTAAAAGCTATACGAGAAGAATTAAGAAGGGGAAGAGAAAAACAAGAAGAACTTGAAGGCTCTAAAGAGAAGAATCAGGAAATTCTTCAAGAACTCAATACTTTTTATCACACGAAGAATACGACGCTCGAAAAGGTGAAGGAATCCATTCCTGATGATCTCAGAACAAAAACGCATTTTCTTCAAGTGTTAAATCAAGAGAAGAAACGACTAAAAGAATTAAAGGCATCATTTGAACGTGCTCAAACGCAGTATTATGAGCTGACAAACCTAGACAGTGTAAAGAAAGCTCAAGTCAAGGAGAAAGAAAGCCAAATTGAAAAAGTACAATCCGAGATGAAAACAGAGCGGGAAGCATTCCTAGCGCTTCTCACGGAACAAGGTTTTCCCCATTATAAAGCCTTTCTAGAAGCAAAAAAGTCTGAAACGGAGATCATGGAACTTCAGGAAAAGGTGAAGAAATTCGGAGAAGACCTTCGCTCAGTATCTGATCGACTATTGGATATTGATCAACGATTGAAAGATAAACAAATGCCTGAAATAAAAGGTATCGAAGAAAACATAGATCAGGTTACACAGGAACTGAAGGTCGTAAATGACGATCTTAACAGGGTCAGGACCAATAAAAAGGAAAATAAGCTCATTCTCTCCAGAGTCACAGCCATAAACGAAGGGATAAAACATTTAGAATCACGTTATCAGGTGGTTGGACATTTAGCTGAAATAGCACGTGGTCAGAATGCCAATCGCATTACATTTGAACGTTATGTGCTGGCATCCTTCCTGGAGGATATACTACAGGTGGCCAATGAACGTTTAATTAAAATGACTTCAGGCAGATATCAGTTGATTCGGAAGACTGATCGAAGCAAAGGCAATGTGCAGAGTGGTTTGGAGCTTCTTGTATTTGACCAATACACAGGTCAGGAGAGACATGTCAAAACGTTATCAGGCGGGGAAAGTTTCAAAGCATCCCTTGCATTAGCTCTGGGGCTCGCAGATGTGGTACAGCAATACGCAGGTGGAGTATCCTTAGAAACGATGTTTATAGACGAAGGATTTGGTACTCTCGATCCCGAATCATTGGATCATGCAATTGAAGCATTGATGGACATTCAGAACAGCGGAAGACTGGTAGGTTTGATATCACATGTACCAGAGCTGAAAGAAAGAATAGACGCACGACTTGAGGTCATATCCTCTCAAAGCGGAAGTCGAACGGAATTTCATTTTTTAGCATAGAATAAATGATGAAGAGATCAAGGAGATTATCCTTGATCTTTTTTTATTTCAGAGAATATAGGGATGGTAATCATTGTACTAGGACATAAATAGAAGTAAAACTCGTTATATTGTGGGGAAGTCAAATGAAGAGCTTACGTCCAATCCTAATTCCTAGACTACTTGTATTTTTACTGATTCTTTCAACAGGTTTATTAAATCATGTCATGCTTATTCCTAGCATTTTGAATGCTGCAGGAAGGGATGGCTGGATAAGCATTCTCGTTTCTTATCCAATCCTTTTAATCATGACGCTATTAATTTATTACATAGTAAAAAACTCTCCTAAAGAAGGGTTCTTCCACTTATTAAATAAAAAATGGCCCAGATGGCTTGTATTGTTATTTGCACTTCCACTTTGTTTATTTTTAATATCAAGTGCATATATCACTTTCAATGACTTAATACTATGGTTAAGTGCGTATTTCTTAGCAGATGTACCTTCATTTTTAGTGAAAGGAACTATTTTTATTATCTGCTTTTGTATTAGTTGGGCAGGTATCAAACACATGGCGATAGCGAGCGGCCTTTTATTACCCCTAGTGATGATTTTCGGATTTTTCATTGCCATTACGAATACAAATATGAAAGATCCCAGCCTCCTTTTGCCGATTCTAAGCCATGGATATGAACCAGTCATGAAAGGCATGATATATGTTTTAAGTGGATTATTAGAATTATATTTAATTATTTTGATCCAGCCATATAGTGAAGGTAAAATCAAATTTCATCATTTAATTGTTTTAGGGTTGATCTTTATGGGACTTATTTTTGGCCCATTAACGGCCTCCATTATGGAATTCGGACATGTAGAGGCTGCTTATTTAAGGTACCCAGCTTATGAACAATGGAGGATCCTTGCCATCGGGGAATTCATTACCCATTTAGACTTCTTTGCCCTTTATCAATGGTTATGTGGTGCGCTTATCAGAATTAGCCTATTTATGTTCTTTTTAGCCGCATTTTTCACAAAAAGTAACGGACAATATAGAATTTCGTTAAAAGTTTTAATCCCTTTATTCATTCTTTTATTTGGAATGATATTAATTGAGGTAGAAACCTACAATTTTTATAAATTTTTATATGACATTTTTTTCCCGTTATCCGTATTGCTTTTCTCGGGACAAATTATTATATCTGCCATCATTCTTCGATTCATTAAGTAAAGGATGTTCACTATGATGAAGCTCTCAAAAGAAAAAAAATGTCCGGAAGAAAGAGTGGATACCTTATCCGAATTAAAAAAGCTTTTTTCACGTAGTCAAGATTTAGTTATAAAACCACATCTTTTTAAGGATAAGGAAGTGACACTCGTTTACTTTGATAGCATGGTGGATCGGCACTATCTGGATCAGTATATCCTTTCTAAACTTGAAAATGCTCCAGAAGAATCCTATGTCAACAGATTCTTAAGTGCATTCCAAACGGACGAAATCACAGAGTCTCCTATGGACAAAATTTCCTCTTCATTATTTTTAGGTTATGTTCTTTTTTTTATAGACGATAAAATATTATCGATTCATGCTGGCGATCTTCCAAAACGCGGGCCAGAAGAGTCTTCCCTGGAAACATCCATACGTGGACCAAAAGATGGTTTTGTTGAAGATTTAAATACGAATATTTCACTCGTTAGAAGGCGGCTGTTTACTCCTTCTCTCTGTGTGGAGAAATATAAAATAGGCTCAAGAGCCAATACAGATATTGCCATTATGTATCTGGATGATGTCATAGACCAATCAATTTTAACAGAACTATATGCCAGATTGGAAAAAATTGATATTGATGTGGTAACGGGAAATCATCAAGTGGAGTCCCTATTAGATGATAACCCATATTCGGTCTTTACTAGCTTTGATTATACGGGAAGACCAGATTTCATCGTCGACTCATTAACTCAAGGGAGGTTTGCTCTGATTGTCGATGGATTTCCTACTGTTTCAATAGCTCCGGTCAATTTATTATTACAAACGAAATCTCCAGAAGACGCAAGCATTAATTATGTGTATATTACCCTGGAACGGATCATCAGGTTGACCGGGCTATTAATTTCAGCGTTCTTACCCGGTTTATGGGTCGCTCTCTCATCGTACAATATTGAACAAATTCCTTTTCTCCTCGTTGCTACTATTTCAGTTTCCAGATTTGGTTTGCCTCTATCTGCTCCTGTTGAAATGTTCATCGTTTTATTCTTATTCGAATTCTTCAATGAAGCAGGTATTCGCCTTCCACGGGCTATTGGTCAAACCGTCTCTGTCCTGGGGGGACTTATCGTAGGAGATGCAGCAATTCGTGCAGGATTGACATCTCCAACGATGCTTGTCATCGGTGCCATAACCTATATTTCTTCCTTCACTCTCGTCAATCAATCTTTAAAAAATGCCACGACCATTGTAAGGTTCGTCGTATTACTTGTAAGCACATTTTTTGGGCTGTTTGGAGTTATCATGATATTCATATTAGTCCAGGTGTATATGGCTACCATAACTTCTTTCGGCATACCATACTCGAATATGGGTGTTATGAGCTTTAAAGAAACGATGCGATCTCTATTCAGATTACCAATCCAATTCTACAATCAACGCACCAATACGACTAACCCTAATGATAAAACAAGGAAAGGACAAACCCAGCATGAACAAAAAGATGAGTAAGATAACCATCATACTGTTTGTCATGGTTTTGACTGGTTGTACTGGATCAAAAAACATACAGGATTTAACCTATATTGTCTCGATTGGATTAGATTATGATGAAGAGAAGGATGAGTATACAGCATATGTTCAGGGATTGAATTTTGCCAATGTTGCGAAACAGGAAGGGGCAAGGCCAACAGAACCAATCCCAACATATATAGGATCTGCTAAAGGTAAGACGTTAAATATGGCTGTGAGTAAATTGTATAAATTATCAAGACCTCCATTATTTTTTGGTCATACGGAAACACTTGTATTGTCAAGGAACCTCATACAATATAAATTCAAAGAAGTATTAGAAGACGTGGGAAGGAACCGTTCTTTACGGCCAAGTTTAGAATTGTTTACGACAGATATGAACATGGAAGAGGTTTTTAGTGTCAAAGGATTATTTGATTACCCACCCGTATATACTGTTCTTCTAACTGAAGAACATTCAGAATATATACAAAACGATGTTGAATCAACAAGCTTGATGCATTTTTTAAGAACCTATTATGAACCGATGGGAACAGCATTGATTCCGAACGTTCGAATTGATGACCATTCCTGGACTGCGAAAGAAAAGATTCCTGCCCTCTATTTAGATGGATATAGTGTTTTTCAAAATGCTACTTTAAAAGGGAAAATCTCAGAGAAAGATTCAATGATTGTAGATTGGTTACTAAATAAGAAAAACGCATATAATTACCCTCTCTATAAAGGGGACGAACTTCTGTCAACCTTTAAATTATCTGCATCAAAGCCTAAGGTGAAATATAATAAAGAAGAATTCGGTTTTCCGAAATTCACAGTAGAAATTGGGGTAGAGGCAGAATTGTTAGAGAAGATTAGGGATGTTCCATATAAGGAATTACAATCGACTCTCCAACAATCACTAGAAGATAAAATAGAGAAAGTATACAACAAAGGCCTTCAGGAGCAGATGGATTTACTGAATGTCGGTGAGAAGTGGTTTAGACTCCACCCAAAAGAATTCAATGAGCTGGAAAAGAAAAACGCGTTTTATCTAACCGAAAATTCATTAGAGCAACTAAAGGTAAAGGTGAAAATCATACATTTTAATGCATATCGTTATAATAAAAAGCAGTATTGATAATCAGAAAGTAAGATGGAGGAAACACCAGTAATGGATGTTTTTTCTAATATATCTTTCATTTTTAAGTGATATTGCATAACATAAAGTTAGTAAAGAAAAAGGGAGGGGGCGCACACTATGAAAATAAGCATTTATTTATTGTTATTGGCAATTTCAGCAGTAGTGGCAATCGGTTGGAGCTGGAAAAGACTTCTTGACTTTAATACATATAAAAAACCCTTCTTAGAAGGAGTGGCGGTTCAGTTCGTTTTCTTGCTCTTTGCATCTGTCTGGTGGCTCATTACAGAGGATACTTCTGACGGGGTGATGGGTGTATTCTATTATTTTCTTGCATTCCTTACGATCATGGTTGTTCATGGGTTTACCCTTCACTATTTGTTTTCTAAGAAAAAGATGCAGGAGCGGGAAGAATGAATGTCATAGGTATCGATGCGGGAGGGACATTAACCAAAATCGTATATGAAGAAAAAGGAAGACGCCATTTTAAAACATTCTACAGTGATGACCATATTGAAATACAGAAATGCCTCAAGTTCCTCGCCCCGAATCATTTCCTTTACCTGACTGGGGGGAAGGCGGAGAACTGGAGGAAATCGTTCCCTCGTGCACATATCGTGGACGAGTTTCAGGCGGTATATAAAGGGACCGAGATGCTCCTGAAAAAGGAAAGACAAGAGCTGAAACAATATATTCTCATCAATATCGGAACAGGCACATCCTTCTTTAGGGTTGATGAGAAAGGATGTGAGAGGCTGCTTGGCAGTGGTTTAGGCGGAGGTACTATTTTAGGGCTGGGATCCATCCTGACGGGATTATCTGACTATTTCAATCTTGTTTCGTTATCTACAAAGGGTAAAAGAGAAAAGGTCGATCTTCTGGTTGGTGACATTTATGAAAAAGGAGATTCCCCCATTCCTGATCATCTGACCGCATCTAATTTCGGTAAAGGAACGATGTCTCTAGAAAAAGCAGACTTAATGAGAGCCTTGACGAATATGATAGCGGAAACCATCATCCTTCTGGCATCACATGCGGCAAAACAGTACCAAATGAATACTTTCGTTTTTGTTGGGAGCGCATTGGAAGCAAACACAGCTTTTAAAGAGGACCTAACACAATTTCAAGATATGCTTTCCTATACCGCTGTATTTCCCGATATGGGCTCATACGCAGGTAGCCTGGGGGCTTATCAGATAGGAATGGAGGGACAGGATTCACAAAATAGACAATGAATCTTGCCTGTGGCAATTGTTTTTTCAGCTCCTTTTTACTAACATAGAGTGGTAGATAGATAATATCGGAGGAGATAATAGATGTCCAAAACCAAAACATTCATTGTGGTGATGACCATCATCGGGATTCTCCTTGCAGGTTGCAGCAATAGTGACTTTCAAGCGGAGACAAATTATAAAGTGAAAGATTTTTCCTATACGAACCAGAATGATAAACAAGTCAGTTTAAATGATTTAAAAGGTCAGGTATGGATTGCGGATTTCATATTTACAAGCTGCGAAACGGTATGCCCTCCAATGACATACAACTTAACAAAGTTACAGACAAAGCTTAAAGAAGAAGGTGTAAAGGATTATAAGATTGTTTCCTTCAGTGTTGATCCTGAAACAGACACACCGGACGCATTGCGTGAGTACATATCCAACTTTGAAGCAGACACCAGTAAATGGGACCTCCTTACAGGCTACAAGTTCGAAGAAGTAAAAGACTTAGCAGAACACTCCTTCCGGTCCATTGTAGCGGACGATCCCAATTCCGATCAGATGATTCATGGCACCAGCTTTTATCTAGTAAACCAGGAAGGCACCGTGGTGAAAACGTATAGTGGTAATAGTGATGTTCCTTATGATGAAATTGCTCTAGATATGAAAACATTAATTAAAGAGGGATCCAAGTAAATTGCTTAGGAGAATCACTTATTAATAAGTGATTCTCTTTTTTATATGATTCCCCATTCCAATATTAGGATGATAACGACTATAATAATAAAAAGGATAGGGGGATTGTTATAATGATGAAGATACGTCCAATAGAAGTGAAAGATGCTGAAAGAGTAGTGGAAATCATGCGCCAAAAAGCGGTTCTGCCTAATATTATTGCTTTGCCGAGTTTACGAACAGATAAATTTGAGGAGCGATTAAAGAACCCATCTCCTAATCAGCATGACTTTGTAGCAGAAGTGGATGGCTTAGTAGTGGGTCTTTGCGGGTTAAATCAAGGGAGCGGAAGGCGTGCACATACTGGAAGTTTATTCGTCTTTATCGATGAACATTATCATGGGAGAGGGATCGGTACGGGACTCATCCAAAACGCAATTGACTTGGCGGATAATTGGTTAAGAATCGAGCGGATTGAATTGACCGTCATCGATGTCAACACAAAGGCGAAAACGTTATATGAGAGATTAGGTTTCAAGAATGAAGGGTTTAAGTGTGGCTCCATTGTTCAAAACGGGCGCTTAGCCGGGGAATATTGCATGGCAAGGTTTCGCCCGGGCGGGTCGATTGAGAAGGAAAATGATAAAATGAAAGAATCTCAAACTAACTGATAGGATAGAAGGTGAAACCTTATTCGAAATTCAAAAGGAATGCTGATATTTGATGTATTCATCACTCTTTTCATTCTCATATGGGTGGTGAAATCCTTCTCTGATGGTGATGTGTGGAGAGGATTGCTATTTGGGGCTTGCTTTGTGGTAATGGCAGGAGTTCTGATCAAAAGGTTTATAAAGAAAGGATAGAAAAGAGGTGTGGGGATGGCTAAGAGATATTATACGATTGGGATGGCTGGACATATCGATCATGGAAAGACAACCCTTACAAAAGCTCTTACGTCTGTTGATACCGACCGTCTTAAAGAAGAAAAAGAGCGAAGTATCTCTATCGAACCCGGATATGCCCCCTTCTATATGGATGATCATCTTGAAGTCTCCGTAGTTGATGTTCCTGGTCATGAGCGTTTTATTAGACAAATGATTGCGGGTGTGGCAGGGATTGATCTGGTCTTGCTGGTTGTCGCTGCAGATGAGGGTGTGATGCCTCAAACGAAGGAGCATCTCGATATACTGTCTCTACTGGGTGTTAAGCAGGGAATTATAGTGTTGTCGAAGATTTCTAAAATTGATGAAGAAATAAGAGAGTTGGCACTTGAAGAGATAATGGAAGAATTGATTGGAACCGTTTTTGAAGGTTCACCCGTTCTTTTGGTGGACAGTTTGACGGGAGAAGGAGTGGGTGAGCTTAGAGAAACCATCATTTCTGTTATAAGGGACTTGCCTTCAAGGAATATTTCCGGTGAATTTCGATTACCTGTCGATCAGGCCTTTACAATAAAAGGGCAGGGAACAGTGGTAAGGGGAACTATTTATGAAGGCAGTTTGGTAACGGGTCAGGAATTGGTGATCTTACCAATGGGTATACATACAAAAGCTAAACAAATCCAGGTCCACCATCATAGGGCTGAAAAGGGATATGCTGGTCAACGTGCCGCCGTCAATCTTTCCGGTGTGGACTATAAAGAGCTCAAACGGGGAAATGTACTTGTGGCCACCCCTCATCTTTATGTGACGGACACCATTGATGTATGCTTGAACATATTAAATCATGTCAGGCAAATAAAGCAGAGAATGCCCATTATGGTTCATGCTGGTACTTCAGAGGTTATGGGCAAGCTTGTTTTCTTTGATCGAAATAGTGTAAATGGCAACACAAACCCTGGTAGCATCCTTTGTCAGATTCGCCTGGATGAATACATTATGGTTAAAAGGGGAGACCGATTTATCATTAGGAGGCCTTCCCCGGTTGAAACCATCGGTGGAGGATGGGTTCTTCAGCCAAAGGGTGGTAAATATCGTTTTGGAGAAGAGACGATAGCCCTTCTTCAATCCGAAATGGATGGGAATCCAAGAGATCGGGTATTAAATGTTCTGAACCGACATAAATCTGCAGAGAGGGATTCTCTAATGAAAGAAGCATCCCTGTCAGAAAGTAGTATGAGAGAATTTCTCCAAGAACAGGATTGGGTCGTCCTTTCCGATTCCACAGTCACTCATAGAACGATTGTGAACGAGTGCCGTCATGAGATTGAATCGGTCCTCTTGAAGTTTCATCAAGATTCCCCGTTATTAAAGGGACTCAATATCGGGGAATTAAAGCAACATTTAAAAGAATATCCAGGTCCACTGATTGATCATGCATTGGAAAAAGGAAAGTGGAAACAAGAAGGTGGACGTCTTCATTTAGAAGGTTTTTCTCCTCAATTACCCATTGAATGGGAGAAACGATGCAGTCAGCTCCTTTCAATGATGGAAAATGACGGAACCAAGGTAAAAGACATGGAAGAGTATTTCAAACAGATGGGGATACCGGAAAAATGGCGTTCGGACTTTTATCATTTTTTCGTGCAGGAGAAGAAAATCGTCCCACTGGATGATCGGAAAGCTTATTCAATCCGAGTATTTAACGAGGCTGTAGTACGATTAAAAAGACACACCAAAGATACCTTTCACATAAGTGAAGCCAAAGAAGTGTTGGACTTATCCAGAAAGTATATGATACCTTTTTTGGAGAAGCTTGATAAAGAAGGATTGACGATTCGTATAGAAGATAAGCGTAAATGGGTTCGCACTGAGGTTTAAGGGGTCGGGAAAAACATTGAAACATCGTAATTTTATTGAAAAGGAATTAAAATGAAAAATGGCTGCTAAGTGTTTTGTAACAAATAGGAAAGTAGGCTCTTGTTTATGAATGAATTATGGAGCGCATTTGGATGGGTTCTCCCAATCATTTTCATTGTGACGGTTTCCCTTATCTTTGCGGTCTCCTTTTGGAAGAAAAGAAAAGGGAAAGGCAGATGGATGAACCTGCTCCCGATCTTATTTACGTGCATTTCAATCGGGGGCATCTGTTTGATTACCCTGACTCCAGTGACTGGAGAACATGTGAGTGAAGGGGCTGTGAACTTCGATCCTTTCTCCAATCTGAAAATAAATTTAATTTATCGAAAGCATCTGGATGTCCCAATCAGGAATCTCCTCGCCAATATATTGTTGTTTATCCCCTTCTCTTTTTTTCTGTCATGGTGGATGAGGCATTCAAAACAACTGATCATCATGGTCACATTTTTAGGCGGACTATTATCGTTCGGTATAGAACTGGCCCAATATTATCTGCCTTTGGGGAGAGCGACGGATATTGATGATTGGATCATGAATACGCTGGGAGCCTTTATCGGTGGTGTAGTTTTTGCCTTCGCTCGAACGATCTATACCTTATTAAAAATCAATAAAATAATCCGGTGAAAGCGTCGACTTTATGTCGACGCTTTCTTTGAATTCATTCTTCATTTCACCTCAAACTTTCATTGTGTATGTATAGTCCTTTCCCTTAAACAAAAGCTAACAAAAAGTAGGAAGGGGGAGTTCACGTGTTACTAAAATGGTTGAAATGGATGATGATCTTTGCGGGATTCTTCACCGTATTATTTCTTGTGATGCATTGGGATGTGAAACATGGTGCGAAAAGCTATACGAGAACTCATCCTATGACAGAGACCCTTTCACACAACGCTACGATTGATATTTATAATACAGGCAAAAGCTTTTATGAAGATCTCTTTAAAGACATTGAGAACGCAAAAGGACACATCTGGATCCATTTTTTTATCATCCGAGATGATAAGGTATCCAATGAGTTTTTTGATCTATTGATTGAAAAGGCTAGAAAAGGAGTTGACGTGCGTCTATCGGTCGATTTTTTAGGGTCAGATATAGAAAAAGATACTATCCATAAAATGGAGAAGGGTGGAGTTGAAATCGTGAAAAGCAGGTCCATCTCCATGAAGAATGCGTTTTATTCCCTTCACCATCGGAACCATCGCAGGCTTATCTCTATAGACGAGGATATAGCTTATATTGGAGGCTTCAATATGGGTGATGAGTATCTAGGAAAAGATCCAAAGTTTGGGTACTGGAGGGATTACCATATCCGGTTGAGTGGAAATGCAGGAAGTGAAGTATATCAGCAGTTTAAAAGGGATTGGTTAGAGGACGGTGGTAGCAGCATAAAAAGTATTCAGCTGCACTATTCTTCAGAAGAAAACAATGAAGGGAATGTTCATTTCATTTTCTCTACTGGTGAAACTCTTGTTAATAAAACCATCGATTGGATCAATGAAGCAAAAGAGAGCGTGACGATCACTACCCCATATTTTATCCCGAACAAAAATCTTGTTACTGCATTGAAAAGAGCTGTGAAGAGAGGTGTCGAGGTGAATATCCTTGTACCTGATGATACGGATGCCTGGTTCACAAAGCCTCCCAGCTACCAGATAGAAAAAGACCTTTTAGAAAAAGGCGTGAATCTTTACTTGTATCAGAAAGGTTTTTTCCATGGGAAGATCATTGTTGTTGATCATGCATGGGCAGACGTAGGTACAGCCAACTGGGACCCCCGCAGCTTCTACTTGAATGATGAGAGCAATTGTATTATTCGGGATGAAGCGGCTGCCAGGAAGTTGGAATCCTTTATCGAGAAGGATATGAAAGATAGTGAAAAGCTTACGGAAAAAGCGTTTGAGGAAATACCAGTATGGGAGAAAGCATTGCAAAGAACTCCAAAATGGCTTTATTATTATTTTTAATAACCTGTTGAGTAGTGGGTCACGGATGATAAAATTTCTGTTGAATAAGAAAATATGGTAAAGTGTTCTCATATAGTGGATATATAAACATTTTACTGAGGAAAGGGATTGTCCATGAGCGAGCTCTTGTTTATAGCTTTGTTTGTTCTTTCGGTAATGTCCTTTACGTTTTTTAATGTATCGAAGAAGAAACGTGTTTCAAAGTATCACAGGTCGGTAGCAGTCACGATTGTGATCTTCTCTGTAATCGGCATGATGTTGACGGTCCTTTTTTACCTGCCCAACGCATCTTGAAGTCCACAGGATAACATTGAAAGCGAAAGACACAAGAGAGGGGGTCTCAAGTGTCTTTTTTTTATGAATAAAAGCTAATATGTACAAATGAAGACATCCTCTATAAATTAGTTGCATCAAAATGGGTGTGAATTTGATATGATAAGAGCTGGATTTATTCCAACCAATTGGAAGATATAAACGGAATCAGCAAAGAAACGAGACTGATCGTGCTATTGGCAATAAAGGAGAATACAGATGAAAGCTGCAATGATATTTGATATGGATGGGACGATATTTCAAACAAATCGTATACTGGAAGCTTCCCTTCATGATACCTTCGAAATACTTAGAGAAGAGGGAAAGTGGAAGGATGAAACTCCGATTGAGGCATACCGGGAAATTATGGGGGTACCCCTTTCGGTTGTGTGGGAAACCCTTTTACCTGACCATCCCAATGACGTTCATGGAAACGTGAATAAAGTATTTCAAGATAAACTGATTCATAACATCCAGGGTGGTAAGGGAGCCCTATATCCCCATACAGAGGCTCTGCTTTCCTATTTGAAAGAAAGGGGATATCCAATCTTTGTGGCAAGTAACGGCTATCCTCATTATTTACATGCGATTGTGGAGTATTACTCATTGGATCGATGGGTCACATCTATTTACAGCATACAGGAAATTGAGTCTGATGATAAAGGCGATTTGATAAAAAAAGTGAAAGAGGATCATCAACTCACTCACGGTGTCGTAATAGGGGATAGAGCGTCGGATTTTAAGGGTGCTGCAGTGAATCACTTCCTTTCGATCGGCTGTGCTTTTGATTTTTCCCAGGAAGAAGAGTTACTTGAAGCCGATATAGTGATCAGGGATTTGTTGGAGATTAGAGACTATTTGGAAGAAGTTAAATGAATTCGGTGGAAAAAGGGGGAGTTCAATGGAGAGCGAAAAACTGGCCGTATTGAATGAATTTGGAGACAGGCTTGGAGTTGCAAGCCGTTCAGAGGTACATGAAATGGGGTATTGGCATGAAACCTTTCACTGCTGGCTGGCACATCGTGTCGAAAACAGTCAGGAGATCTATATCTATTTTCAATTAAGAAGTGATGATAAAAAAGATTTTCCAAGTTTATTGGATATAACGGCCGCCGGACATATTTTGTATGATGAGAAGATTGAAGACGGGGTGAGGGAAGTTCATGAAGAGCTGGGGATTACCGTTACGTTTGAAGAGTTACAGCCACTGGGAATCGTAAAGGGGGAACTGGTTCAGGAGGCTATGATTGACAGGGAGTTTACACATGTTTTTCTCTATTCAGAACAAGTAGCTTATGATGAATTTGAGCTGGATCCAGATGAAGTTTCAGGTATTTTTCGTTCAACCCTTGCAGATTTTAAGGCGCTCGTAACGCATGAGAAAAAAGAGATGGATATAGAGGGCTTCATAGTTCATTCTTCAGGTGATAGAGAATGTATTCAGAAAAAGGCGGAATACAGGCATTTTGTTCCTCACGAAAGGTCCTATCTCCTTGATATCATTGAACGCATATCAACACATGTATAAGAAAGTAATGCATCCTTCCCATAGTCATTTTGCATAACAAAAGCTATCATTATAAGTTGGAACATACATAGACAATTATTAGAGTAGGGGGACACAATTGAACGGTACGTCACATATGGCAATTGGAGCAGCAACAGGATTTATTGTGGCCAACTCATTTGAGTCAGGTCCAGCGATAACCACAACACTAGTAGCAATAGGCGGGGTGTCCGGACTCATGCCTGACATGGATATCGACGGAAAGCTCAGTAATAAGGTTACTTTTTCACCTAAAATGATCAGAGCGGTCGCTCAGATCATTGGATTTCTAATGATGGTATACAGCTACCTTGAAGGAATAGGAAATGAAAGATGGTTAGGGATCGGGTATGGAGCAGGTTTGATGGTCCTCTCGAGCTTCATTACTCAGAGAAGGATGCTCATGATTACAGGAATCGGTGTAATAGCCTGCGGTTGGCAATTGAATGAAACATGGTTATGGTTATTGGGGACTTATATTTTCATTGCCTCATTTGTTCCACATCGGAGTTATACCCACTCGATTCTGGGAATCGTATTCTATGGGGTGATTGCACAATATCTGGAAGAGTCATTGATGATTGAAGGCGTCTTCGAAGCGTGTATCATAGGATATATCAGTCATCTTATTGCTGATATGAAATTCCTTCCCTTTAATAAGAAAGGCATCAAGCTGTTCCTTCCTTTTTCGTCAAAAGAATTCTAACATATGTTTACAGCCTATTGACCATTATTTACCTATGTATTAAAATGATGGAAAATATATTGTAATGCGATGATGAAGAAGAGTAGGCGATCGAAACATTTTAGAGAACTGATGGTTGGTGAGAATCAGTATGCTGACGTCGTTGAATGGGCTTATGAGCATCCATGCTGAAATAAAGTAGGTAATGGCGGAGTGTCTCACCGGTAAAAGAGGCGATGTATCGGAGGAAGCTCTGGTACAGATAAGTGCGTTTACACATTGTAAGCGAATGAAGGTGGCACCACGGGTTTCCCGTCCTTTTACAGGGTATGGGGAGCCCTTTTTGTGTTCATTTATTAACTTTAGCGGGGGGATCAGTGGTGAGTAAACAAGTTTTGACAGGGATTAAACCAACAGGTCACATTCATTTAGGAAATTATGTTGGTGCGATTAAACCGGCATTGAGATTAGCAGAAATTGAATCCTACAACGTAGCTTATTTTGTTGCGGATTACCATGGTCTAACGAAAATTCATAATCAAGCTGAAATGAAAGAACTCTCATATGGAGTGGCGGCAGCGTGGCTTGCATTAGGTTTGGATCCTGATCGAGCGGTCTTTTATCGCCAATCTGATGTACCTGAAATCTTCGAATTAAGCTGGATCCTCGCTTGCTTTGCTCCTAAGGGCTTAATGAACCGTGCCCATGCATATAAATCGATGGTCGATGATAATCAAAAGGGTGGAAGAGAAATAGACAATGGAGTCAATATGGGTATGTTCACCTATCCAATATTGATGGCCGCGGACATTCTCCTATTCCGGACGGAACTGGTTCCGGTTGGGAAGGATCAAATTCAACATGTGGAAATAGCAAGGGACATAGCTGAAACCTTTAATAAAATATACGGGGAGACCTTTGTCCTTCCCGAGTATGTCATACAGGAAGAAACATCCGTTCTTCCGGGATTTGATGGACGCAAGATGAGTAAAAGCTATAACAATACAATCCCATTGTTTGAAGAACCGAAAAAACTTCAAAAACTGATCAATAAGATCAAGACAGATTCTTCTCTCCCTGAGGAGCCTAAGGATCCCGAAACATCTGTCATATTCTCACTTTATCAAGAATTTGCAACAGTTGATCAAGTTGAGAAGATGAAAGTGAGGTTCAAAGAAGGGATCGGATGGGGAGAAGCGAAGAAAGAGCTCTTTCAAGTCATGAATTCATTTATTGAAAAACCCCGCTCAAAATATGAAGAACTGATGGCCAATCCACACGTGCTGGATACCATACTAAATGCAGGCGCGAAAAAAGCCCGTGAAACCACGATTCCGTTCCTGAGGGAAATTAAGAAGAAAATGGGAATTTATCATTGAATCTCCACTGAGAAGTAGGAATGGGTGCGTTATTTTTTCAGATAATTCTTAATTGTTATTGACATTTCATCGTCATTGTTATAAGTTATGGGAAAGTTATTTTCCACAAATTCATATAGTTTCTTATCAAGAGAGGTAGAGGGACTGGCCCGAAGACACCTCAGCAACCAGCCAAAGAGGCATGGTGCTAATTCCAGCAAGTTGATGTCAACTTGGACGATAAGAGGGAGAACGAATGTATAAAACCTTCTTATTTTCAATAAGAAGGTTTTTTTGTTTTTCCCCTTTTCATTTTCAAGGAAAGAAAAGGAGAGAAGAATGTTGAGAAAACATATTGATACTTTATTAGTCCAGGCAGGCAACCGGAGTGATCCTGGAACCGGAGCTGTCAGCATGCCACTTCACTTATCTACAGCATTTGAACATAAAGGGATCGGTCAATCCACCGGCTATGATTATACGAGGACAGGAAATCCTACCAGGAAGACCTTGGAAGAAACACTTGCCCAACTGGAGGATGGACATAGAGGATTTGCATTCAGTTCTGGAATGGCGGCCATCCAGGCGATACTTGGTTTATTCTCAAGCGGGGATGAATTGATTGTTTCGAAGGACCTTTATGGGGGAAGCTATCGTTTATTCATACAGTACGAAGCCCAGTATAATATCAAGTTTCACTTTGTCGAAACAAGTGACAATGAATTGATAAAAAGACATATTTCAAACAGAACCAAGGCCATTTTTCTTGAAACCCCAACCAATCCATTGATGAACGAAGCAACTATTGATGAAGTAGCTGGTTTAGCAAAAGAAAACGGGTTGCTATTAATAGTCGATAATACATTTTATACCCCTGTACTTCAAAAGCCACTTACTCAGGGAGCAGACATTGTAATTCATAGTGCAACGAAATACCTTGGTGGCCATAATGATGTGCTGGCAGGAGCCGTGATCGTAAACACAGAGAAGTTGGCGGAAGATATTTATACCATTCAGAATTCAATCGGAGCGGTTCTTGCCCCCTTTGATTGCTGGCTCTTATTAAGAGGGATGAAGACCCTTAGCCTCAGAATGGCACAGCACGAAAAAAATGCAAGACAAATAGCCGAATACCTTGAAGAGCATGATGGTGTAACAGACGTACTTTATCCCGGAAGAGGCGGGATGCTTTCCTTCCGTATCGAAAAAGAAGAATGGATTGCTCCTTTTCTCAAGCATTTAAACGTGATTACGTTTGCTGAAAGTTTAGGAGGCGTGGAAAGCTTTATCACTTACCCAGCTACACAGACGCATGCAGATATTCCTGAAGAGGAACGGATGATGTTGGGGATCTGCAATAGACTCCTGAGGTTTTCTGTAGGAATTGAGTTTATCGATGACCTGATAGCAGACTTGGAGAATGTTTTTCATCAATTGGAGAAAGAGGTGCCAGCGTATGAGTAAAAAACCATTTTCACTTCAGACGTCACTCATTCATTCTCACGGATTTGATAAAGAAACAGGAGCGGTCTCTACGCCTATTCAGCACGCCACTACTTTCCATCAACAGGATTTCGACCAATACGGGACCTACGATTACAGCCGTTCTGGCAATCCGACCAGGGAAACGGTTGAAGAAACGATAGCAGAGTTGGAAGGAGGGATAAAAGGCTTTGCCTTTTCATCCGGTATGGCGGCAATCTCAACAAGCTTCTTATTGTTATCAAGCGGCGATCACGTCCTCGTATCCGAAGAAGTATACGGTGGGACATACAGGATGATCACTGAAGTCCTTACAAAGTTTGGTATCGAATACTCCTTTGTGAACATGAAGGACCTGCACGAAGTAGCTTGTTCAATTAGGCACAATACAAAGGTTATTTATATGGAGACGCCTTCAAATCCACTTTTAAACATCACTGATATTGAAGGGGTTGTGAAGCTTGCGAAGGCAAATAACTGCTTGACGTTCCTGGATAATACATTTATGACACCCCTGTTGCAAAGACCAATCAGTCTGGGAGTAGATGTTGTCCTACACAGTGCGACGAAATTCCTTGCAGGGCACAGTGATGTTTTAGCAGGGCTTGCCGTAACGGGAAACGAGGAGATTGCCGGGAAACTAGCTTTCCTGCAAAACTCATTTGGAGCGGTCCTCGGAGTCCAGGATTGCTGGCTGCTCTTAAGAGGGATGAAAACCCTGCACGTACGATTAAAGGAATCCTCAGAATCCGCTTATAAGATTGCGAGCTTCTTAGAAAGCAGGAAAGAAGTTGAGGAAGTATATTATCCTGGTCTGAGCTATCATCCTGGGCGTGAAATCCAGGTCCGCCAGGCAGAGGGTCCAGGAGCGGTGCTTTCCTTTCGATTGAGAGGAGAGGAGGAAGTAAAGCAACTGATACAACATGTGAATATTCCGGTGTTTGCTGTAAGTTTAGGAGCTGTTGAATCAATCCTTTCCTATCCATCGAGAATGTCCCATGCTTCCATGCCAAAAGCCGAACGGGAAAGAAGAGGCATTACAGATGGCTTACTGAGGTTATCCGTAGGACTTGAAAACGCAGAAGAATTGATTAAGGACCTTGAAAAAGGTCTAGACAGTATCCAAAAGATCAAACGAAACAATGTCATAAATTTATAATAAAGGAGGGGATGGCGTGAAACCGTTCCTTGATGCACTGAAAGAGAGAATCTTGATCGCAGATGGCGCTATAGGGACATTATTGTATTCATATGGAGTGGACAGATGTTTCGAAGAATTGAATCTTTCTCACCCAAATGAAGTATTGAAAGTCCATAAAGAGTATATTGATGCAGGAGCAGATATCATTCAGACCAATACGTACGGAGCTAATTATCAAAAGCTTTCTAGATACGGTTTGGAAGATTCGGTTAAGGAAATCAATACAGCAGCCGTGAGACTTGCAAAAAAAGCAGCTGGAAACAAGACGTATATTTTAGGGACCATCGGGGGCATAAGGGCCATTAAACAAAATGTGCCACTGGAAGAAATCAAACGGAGCTTCCGGGAACAGCTGTACTGTCTATTATTAGAAGGTGTAGACGGTATTCTCCTTGAAACCTATTATGACTTTGAAGAATTAACCACTGTGCTGGACATTGCCAAACGCGAGGCGGACATTCCGGTCATTGCTCAAGTTTCACTGCATGAGACGGGAGTCCTTCAGAATGGAATGGAATTAAAAGACGCGCTTCACCATTTAGAATTGCATGGGGCCGATGTTGTCGGTATCAATTGCCGTATGGGACCATTCCACATGGTCAACTCTTTGGAAGAAGTTCCATTGCCTAAACGGGCCTTCCTTTCCGTCTATCCCAACGCCAGCCTTCCAAACTATGAAGAAGGCAGGTTTTATTATTCAGCTGAACCTGATTACTTTGGGGATATCAGTAATGAACTACGGCAACAGGGTGTCAGAATCATTGGGGGCTGCTGCGGGACGACACCTGACCACATTCGTTCAGTGGCCGAGAGGTTAAAAAGCCGTGAGCCAGTTAGAGAGAAAGTGGTGAAAAAGAAAAAAGCCGTTCCATTGTCTGCAGCTCCCGTCAAGGGCAACTTGCTGCATGAGCAGGTAAGAAAGAAGAAAACGATCATTGTCGAACTTGATCCACCAAAGCATCTTGACACAAAACGATTCTTTCAAGGAGCCAAGGCATTAAAGGAAGCTGGAATCGATGCGCTGACTCTTGCTGACAACCCTTTAGCATCTCCCCGTATCAGTAATGATGCGATCGGTAGCCTTGTCCAGTCTCAACTCGATTTGACACCACTGGTCCATATTACGTGCCGGGATCGCAACCTGATAGGCTTGCAGTCCCATTTAATGGGCCTGCACACGTTAGGGATTCACAATATATTAGCCATTACAGGGGATCCTGCGAAGATTGGTGATTTTCCAGGTGCAGCGTCCGTATATGATTTGTCATCACTTGAACTGATTGAACTCATTAAACAGAACAATGAGGGAATTTCCTTTTCAGGTAAATCACTTCGGGAACGCACTCAATTCTCAGTAGGTGCAGCATTTAATCCCAATTTCCGTCACTTGGACGCTTCTGTGAAAAGATTAGAAAGGAAAAAGAAAGCAGGAGCAGACTATTTTATTTCCCAACCG
The DNA here is from genome assembly GCF_020172085.1 of Rossellomorea aquimaris. Classification (GTDB taxonomy): domain Bacteria; phylum Bacillota; class Bacilli; order Bacillales; family Bacillaceae_B; genus Rossellomorea; species Rossellomorea aquimaris_E. Next base: position 1,504,364 of record NZ_JAIVAT010000003.1, on the reverse strand, counting down.
ATCTTCGGGAAAGAGCAGCTTATACAAGTGCATGAAGCCACCAAGCATCTCGATGTTCCCATCTTTATTGGGATCATGCCTTTAATCAGTTCAAGGAATGCAGAATTTCTCCATCATGAAGTTCCAGGTATCAATGTCCCTGAGGAAACAAGACGCAGAATGAAGGAAGCAGGAACTGATCCTGTCATTGCTAGGACGGTAGGTATGGAAATTGCTAAAGGCTTATTGGATACTGCAGTGGAGCTGTTTAACGGAATTTATCTCATCACACCTTTTGTACGTTATGATATGAGCATTGAACTTGTCCACTATATACAAGAGAAAACCAATACAGAAAGAGAGGTTCCCTATGACCATCACCTTGTTTGAAGAACAGCTTAGGAAAAAGATCCTCGTTCTCGATGGAGCAATGGGAACGATGCTGCAGCAGGCAAACTTATCTCCAGAGGACTTTGGGGGGGAAGAGCTTGAAGGATGTAATGAAAATCTAGTATTGACGAGACCGGGAGTCATCCATCAGATTCATCTGGAATATTTAGCTGCTGGGGCTGATGTGATCGAAACGAATACATTCGGTGCAACCCCCATCGTACTCGACGAATATGATCTGGGAGCTAAAGCATATGAAATCAATAAAGTTGCAGCCGAAATCGCCAAAAAGGCGGTACAGGAAATTTCTACAAAGGAGTGGCCAAGATTTGTGGCCGGTTCTCTCGGTCCAACAACCAAAACTTTATCCGTTACTGGAGGAATAAGCTTCGATGAGTTAGTGGATAACTACCGGATACAGGCAGAAGGTCTTCTCGATGGAGGAGTAGATGTAATGCTTCTTGAAACGAGTCAAGATGCATTGAATGTGAAAGCTGCAAATCTCGGAATTCGTAAAGCCTTTGAATCCAGGGAGAAAGAAATCCCTATCTTATTATCTGGTACGATCGAGCCGATGGGCACGACTCTTGCAGGACAGAATATCGAGGCTTTTTATTTATCCCTTGAACACTTAAATCCCCTGGTAGTCGGCTTGAACTGTGCAACGGGACCTGAGTTTATGCGCGACCATATTCGTTCCTTATCGGGTCTGGCCACTACCTATATAAGCTGTTATCCGAATGCAGGCTTGCCGGATGAAGAAGGGAATTACAATGAGACGGCGGATTCACTCAGTGTAAAAATGAAGGGCTTTGCAGAGAAAGGCTGGTTGAATCTTGTTGGAGGATGTTGCGGCACGACGCCGGATCATATTCGCGCTCTTTCAGAAGCAGTGAAGGGACTTCCACCTCGTAAACCCATCGCTTCTCATCCTCATGCTGTATCGGGAATTGAGCCTTTTATCTATGAGGATGAAGATAGAAGACCGATCCTCGTCGGAGAACGGACGAATGTCATCGGCTCTCGTAAATTTAAACGGTTGATTGCTGAAAATAAGATAGAAGAAGCGTCAGAAATTGCGAGGGCGCAGGTGAAAAATGGTGCCCAGGTGATCGATATCTGCCTCGCGGACCCCGATCGTGAAGAAGTGGAGGATATGAATGTATTTATCCAGGAGGTCGTGAAAAAAGTAAAAGTTCCCCTTGTTATAGACTCAACCGATGAGAAAGTACTTGAGGCTGCATTGAAATATTCTCAAGGAAAGGTGATCATCAACTCGATCAATCTTGAAGACGGTGAAGAGCGGTTTGAGAAAGTAACCAAGTTGATGAAGGAATACGGAGCCGCGGTTGTAGTCGGAACGATCGATGAGAAAGGAATGGGAGTAACAACAGATCGTAAGGTGGAAATTGCCCTTCGTTCCCATACATTATTAACAGAGAAATACGGCATCGCTTCAGAAGATATCATCTTTGATCCTCTTGTATTCCCCGTTGGGACAGGGGATCAGCAATACATCGGATCAGCAGGGGCAACTGTCGAGGGAATAAGACAGATCAAAGAAATCCTGCCGGAATGTCCTCATATCTTAGGGGTAAGCAATGTTTCATTTGGCCTGCCGCCTGTCGGAAGAGAAGTCCTGAATGCTGTGTACCTTTACCATTGCACGAAAGCAGGACTTGATTATGCCATTGTCAATACGGAAAAACTGGAGCGATTTGCCTCGATACCCGAAGAAGAAGTGAAAATGGCTGAGAAACTGCTATTTGAGACGACTGATGAGGTATTGGCTGACTTCACAGCATTTTATAGAGGGAAAAAGAAAGAAGTCAAGGTCCCTGTCAATACAATGACGTTGGAAGAGAGATTGGCACATTATGTTGTAGAAGGGACAAAAGAAGGGTTGATTGATGACTTGAACCTTGCCCTTCAGCAATATGATGCTCCCCTTGATATCATCAATGGTCCGCTTATGGCCGGGATGAGTGAAGTCGGGAAACTCTTCAATGATAATCAGCTGATAGTTGCAGAAGTCTTGCAGAGTGCTGAAGTGATGAAGGCTTCCGTTGCTCATTTGGAACCACATATGGAACAAACGGAAAGTTCTTCTTCGAAAGGGAAAGTGATTTTGGCTACCGTAAAGGGAGATGTCCATGATATCGGTAAAAACCTGGTGGATATCATTCTTAGTAATAATGGGTATGAAGTCATTGATTTAGGTATTAAAGTCACACCGCAGGAACTGATCGAAGTCATCAGGAAAGAAGAGCCTGATATTGTAGGCTTGTCTGGGCTCCTTGTGAAGTCAGCCCAACAAATGGTCATTACGGCCCAGGATTTGAAGCAGTCAAATATATCAGTACCTCTTGTGGTAGGTGGAGCGGCGCTTACAAGGAAATTCACTACGAACAAGATTGGGCGGGAATACGATGGTATGGTCCTTTACGCGAAGGATGCAATGGATGGGTTAAGCATCATGAATGGAATTCAACATGAAGAAACAAGGATTGAGCTGGAAGAGGAGAGCCGTGAAAAGAAGAAAAGGCTGTCTCTCAACGAAGAAACTTCAACACAGTCTCCTTCATCGGTTGCAGTCAAAGTACGATCAGCCGTATCTAAAGATGTGTTGGTCCATGTCCCATCAGACCTGATTCCCCATACCATAAGAGAATTTTCACTGGATCAAATACAGCCCTACGTGAATCAGCAAATGCTTCTCGGCCATCACCTGGGGATTAAAGGGAAAATATCAAGATTACTGGAAGAAGAGGACGAGAGAACCATCGGACTGAAAGAGATGACGGATGACCTGTTCCATAAAGCAAAAAAGAAAGGGATGATTCAGGCATCTGCACGATATCAATTCTTTCCTGCTCAGTCAGATGGTGATGATGTCGTGATTTATCATCCGGAAGACCTTTCTATTGAAATAGAGAGATTTCATTTTCCGAGGCAGGTTGGGAATCAACATTTATGTTTAGCCGATTACCTGCGATCTGTAGATAGCGGAGATATGGATTATGTCGGATTCTTTGCTGTAACAGCAGGTGTGAAAATCAGGCAATGGGCAAACGAATTGAAGAAAGAAGGCAGATTCCTCGAAAGTCATGCATTACAGGCACTTGCTTTAGAAACAGCAGAAGGGCTCGCTGAAAGGGTGCATGAAATGATGAGAAGCAGATGGGGATTCCCTGACCCTGTTGACTTTACTATGCAGGACCGCTTTAGGACGCACTATCAAGGGCAGCGTTTCTCATTTGGGTATCCTGCCTGTCCCGAACTGGAAGATCAGAAGAAGCTGTTTAAGCTCATTCAACCCGAAAAGATAGGGATCCAACTAACAGACGGTTGCATGATGGAACCTGAAGCATCCGTAACAGCGATGGTTTTCGCTCATCCGGAAGCAAGATATTTTAATGTATTATAATACTCATATTAAAAAGGCAACTTCAAAAAATGGAGTTGCCTTTTACACTTATGGCGATATGTTCTAATCTATTCTTATAGAGATCGACTTTGTCAAAATAAAAATGGATAGGTGATAATGAGAGAACTTAAAGTTTAAGGTTAGAGGATGAAGGATAGTCGACTTGTAGAGTAATAAAGGGGAAACACAGAAGTTATAGAGAGTGATTTTCTGCTTTAACACTTTCATTACTAAACGTTGTTTCAAGTATTTCCAGTATTTTTTCTTCTGAGAATCCTGTGACCATTGATAGATTCAGCAAACTAGGTTTAATTCCGATTGAAACACAGAAATGATAGGCACTTTGGATAGCAAGTGTTTCAATACACTTGCGAGTCAGATTGTTCTTCATACTCAAATCAGCTCCCAACAATTTTGACGTATGACTCAGTAGCACCTTTACGATATCATATGAAGACTCGAGGTTGGTATCTATCAGGAGATCCCTATACATCAAAATAGTATATCGAGACAATCCTTGCTGCCTTTTTCTCACTATATACCATCATTATACACTTTATATTGTGAATTGTAGAGTGTAATTACAAAATAGTGTAGTGTTTTTAGAAAATGCTCATTATTCTGATTTCTAATGAGATATTATCAAAGAGAGAATGCATCGAGGTGGGAAAAAGGCGGAATGTAGCCGATCATGGGGTTAGAATAATCGGTGAGTGTGTTTAAGAACGAACTATGAGGGGAGATAGGGATAGAGTTTCATCTAAACTTCAGGAAAATGAAAAAATTGAGCATCTATATGTATGGATGTTTTTTTTTTTGCGAGTTTGATTGCAAGGAAAATTACAACTCGAAAATGGTATGGTCAATACCTTGAAATTAAATATCTTGAATTAAAGATAATTATCGTGTATGATACAACTATAAGGTAAATACTATTCCTTAAGGAGTGAAGATCAGATGAAATTGAAACCATTAAAAGGGCAGCATCACGTTTCTGCCATTACGGCTAATGCCAAGAAAAACTTTGAATTTTATACCGAGACACTCGGACTTCGATTAGTGAAGAAATCCATCAATCAGGACGATACGTCGGTTTATCACCTATTCTATGCAGATGAGAGGGGGAACCCGGGAACGGACCTGACATTCTTTGAGATTCCACATGCAGGGAACACCTATGAGGGTACGAACAGTATCTCATTAACCGCACTTAGAGTGAACACCGATGAATCTCTGTTTTACTGGAAACGACGTTTTGAAGAGTTGGGTATCGATCATGAAGATATTTCCCATCATACAGGGCGTGCAAGCTTAAGATTTCGTGATTTCGAAGGTCAGCGGCTCATGCTTGTTTCAGATGAATTGAATGAAGGGGTTGCAGGTGGGAAACCGTGGGATAAGAGTCCTGTTCCTGTAGAACACGGGGTGGTCGGTTTAGGTCCCATCACGTTGACCGTTGCCCGCGGGGATGACACAGCAGTGGTCCTGACGAAGGTTTTGGGCTTTAGAGAAACGAGAAAGTTTCCTTCCGACATAGAAGGGCAGCCTGATATACGTGTATTTGAAACAGGTGAAGGAGGAACCGGAGGAGAGGTGTATCTCCAAGAAAGAAGCGACATCCCCCGGGAAAGGCCTGGTAGAGGAAGTGTCCACCATGTTGCGTTCCGTGTAGAAGACGAACAGGAACTTCATAAGTGGGTCGAGTGGCTCAATGAAAATCGCTTGCCGAACTCAGGTTTTGTTGAGCGATACTATTTCCGTTCCCTCTACTTCCGTGAACCGAATGGAATTCTCTTTGAACTTGCAACAGATGGTCCTGGATTCGAAACGGATGAGGATTTCGATACATTAGGCGAGAATTTATCTCTCCCTCCATATTTTGAAGCCCAAAGAGAATCCATTGAAGCGAAGTTAAAGCCTTTGGATACGAAAGAGAAAGGAGGGAGATAATGTGAAACATATTTTCAAACAGGGAAACAAAAATTTGCCTACACTCTTATTACTTCATGGAACAGGAGGAGATGAACGCGATTTACTCCCCCTTGCCGGGATGATTGCACCGGAAGCTTCGGTTTTAAGTGTGAAAGGGAACGTGGATGAAAATGGGATGGCACGGTTTTTTGCACGCTTACGAGAAGGAGTCTTCGATGAGGAAGATTTGGTTTTCCGTACAGGGGAATTAAATGAATTTATTGATTCAAGCGCTGAAACTTACGGTTTTGATCGGGATAATGTAGTAGCCTTGGGGTATTCCAATGGTGCCAATATCGCAGCAAGCCTGATATATCACATTCCTGGATCGTTAAAAGGAGCCATGTTATTTCATGCCATGGTACCAAGGCGTGGAGTGGATCTCCCTGATTTGAATAGGGTTCACGTATTTATAGGAGCAGGGAAACGAGATCCTCTTATCCCTACAGAAGAAACCAGGGAACTTGTAAAAAATCTAAAGGATGCTCATTCTCCTGTTACGGAGTTTTGGACAGATGGCGGACATGAGCTTCGCAGGGAAGAAGTAGAAGAAGCGAAGAGTTGGTTTGTCAATAACTTTCAATAATGGAAAGAACACCGGAGACATTTGTCTCTGGTGTTTATTTATGGCCCAATAATATGCACCTTCTATTTAAGACCTATCCCATCATACGCCTTAAATACTCGTAACATTTCCAGGGTCAGAATCCCCCGCCACTCCGTTTCAGCAATGGGCCAAGTATTCTCAAATTGTCCGAACCAGGACCAATTGGGCTGCCAATAACCTTGTGGATACTGATTCATTGCCTCCTGATTCAATTGAATGTGTATCTCCTCTTTAAGAGCTTCAAAAAATGGAGAGGCAGGCTCATTCGCTACCTGAAGTGGTTTGGCCACGTACTCATTCCACTTTGAAGGATCTGTACATACTGTATCCCTGACATGGCTTATGAGAATGGTGTACAAGGTCGATTTCGTCTCTCCATGAACCTCTTGCAACATTCGCGCATAACAGAGAAAATCATGCATGTCTATAGGATGGGGCAATTGTTTAAGCTCATGGAGGGCTTTATCCGTCCATTCCGAAAGTCGGGAATGCTGAGGAGAGTACCGATGAAAGTAACCTACAATTTCAGCATTGGGATTTGCCCAGGTGGTTTGTACGCCGCAATGGCCCTTTTTAGGGTCAAAGTGCCACCAAGGAGCATGTGGCACGGAATTGACCTTCTCTGATACAGCATTCCATCCTTGGATTTCTTCATCATATGTGTGATGGAGGTATTCGAGTGCCTTTTGGACGATGGGATGGTCGGAATCTAGTCCTATATTCTTTGCGTTCTGTAATCCAATAGTGGTTGCGAGTGGGGAGGAACTGTCCAGGCGAAAGTCAGGTTCGATGGATCGACCGAATCCTCCATCCTCATTTTGATAGAGGGATAATTCATTTATGACTTCTTCTTTCCTTCCCTCCTCGAAGTAATAGCTGAATAACTTCTGTTCAAGTGGTCTTGCATGCTGTTGAATGTAATCTTTTGCTTTTTTCCATTGATCGATGGAAAGATACATGTGGAAAACTCCTTCCTTTCTTTGTATTCGTTATACATTATCTATTGATAAGTGAAATTCCTGCTTTTTAGAGAGATTTTTCAGAGGTCCGTCCCTCATGAAATATTGATGCCTGATTTTCGGCGGCGTTGTTTTGGCTTTGTATTATAATGAAAGAAAGAATAGGACGTGGAGGGATTGTGGATGATATCGCTGGATTTACAAAAGGAATACTATCAGGCTTTGTTAGAAAAAAGAACGGATTATGAGGGGATATTCTATGTTGGAGTAAAAACAACGGGTGTCTTTTGCCGGCCGGCATGTCCCGCCAGAAAGCCGAAATTCGAGAACTGCGAATTCTTCGAGACGGCAGAGCAAGCACTTCTGGCGTCCTTTCGCCCATGTAAGAGGTGTAAACCTTTATCTCATCCGAATAGTGTCTCAGAAGTGGTAAAGATGCTAGTGGATGCGGTAGAAGGTGACACTGAGAAACGATGGAAGAATAAGGATCTGGAGGAGCTAGCTATAGATGCGTCCACTGCAAGGCGACAATTTAAGAAAAGATTCGGTATGACATTTGTTGAATATGCAAGAGCACGCAGAATGGGGTTGGCCATGAAGGAAATCAGGTCGGGATTGCAGGTCATCGATGCCCAGCATGCATCAGGTTATGAGTCAGGGAGCGGATTTAGAGATGCTTTTTCGAGGATCATGGGGGCACCCCCATCATCTTCACAGCACAGTACCGTGTTAAAAGCGGCTTGGATCGATACAAAACTGGGACCGATGATCGCTATTTCAGATGACAAGTCATTGTATTTATTAGAGTTTGTAGACAGACGGGGGCTTGAGCGTGAGGTGGAAAGGTTAAGGGAGAAAACAAAGGCAGCAATCATACCTGGTTCCTCTGAACCTCTTCGTTCAATCGAAAAGGAACTGACCGACTATTTCAATGGCAATTTGTCAGAGTTTCACACTGCTTTCACTATGCTTGGCTCGCCATTTCAACAGAGTGTTTGGTACGAACTAAAAAAAATCCCACTTGGAGAAACAAGATCTTATACCGACATGGCGGAAAGCATTGATCATCCATCGGCCGTTCGTGCAGTTGCCAGGGCAAATGGATGTAACCAGCTCGCCATCATCATACCCTGTCACAGAGTGATCAGAGCAAATGGTGATCTTGCGGGTTATGCAGGCGGTGTTACCCGAAAGAATTGGTTAATCGAGCATGAAAAGAGGATGGCAAATAAGAAGGATCTGACTTAAGGAAAACAGAGGATCATGGGCGAAATGGATGTTGCAGAATCTATAAATAGCTACTAGACTATGAGATAGAGTTTATTTACAGAATCGGGAGCAGTGATATGAGGATTTTGAGAAAAGCTGTAATGTTAGCATTAGGCGCAAGTATACAAGGTCTGGCTATGGCTGTATTTTTGTTTCCACACCTCATTCCTTCGGGTGGAGCAGCAAGTGTGAGTGTTCTGTTTCATTACCTGCTGCATATTCCTTTTGCCGTTACCCTTTGGGTGATGAATGTATGTTTATTGGGGGCAGCTGCGAAATGGCTGGGTAAGGAAAATGCCATTTGGACCATGTATTGTGTATCCGTTACATCAGTGGTTGTAGATATCTCGGATCAAGTTGTAGCGGGCACTGTTTCATTTGTGTACGTGGATCTCTTCATTGGAAGCATCCTTTTTGGTATCGGGGTCGGGATTCTCTTCAGGATGGGAGCTTCTTCAGGGGGAATGGACATTTTAGCACTCATTATATCAAAACTGAAAGGGTATTCTCCTGGGAGGACTCTATTCTTTATTAATGGAAGTGTATTGCTCCTAACAGGTATCGTTGTCGATTTCAGCCTTATTATATATGCCATTGTTTGTCAGTATATCGGAACAAGGACTCTTGATTTCATCAACAACTTCGATATCAAAGGCAGGATTCCAAGACTGGAAAACTATTGAATAAAAGGTCCGTCCCTCTTTGATGAGGGACGGACCTTTTATTTAGGATATTTCTTTAATGATCGATTTGACGGTGTGTGTGGGCGAGTTTTCAAACAGTGAGATGTATTGAAAGAGTTTGTTTTTGGGCAAAAGGTGTTTGCGTATTTCTTTGGTTGATTTTCCTTCGAGATGAGCCTTCTTTACGTTATCTTGAAGATTAAGAAGGTAATCTCTTTTCTTCTCTAATAACTTTCTACCATGCTTCAAATGACCTTGATGAGAGCAATAGACTTCTTGAAAAGAGTATGACAGTGTCTTATTAATGGAGCGGATCAATTCGGGAACGGATTCAAATGAGAAATTGGAAGTGGGCGAATGAAATAAATATAAATCCCCTGAGAAGCAAATCCCCTTCTCTTCATCAATAAGAACAATGTGATCCTCGGCATGGCCAGGAGTATGGACAATTTGGAATGAATGATGCTCGGTAACGAACACATCTTCCTGAAGAGCTCTAGGATGAAATGGTGCACGATTGTGCCAGAACAAGGCTCGGTAGAATGGAAGCTTGGTCCTCTGTTTGCATGCGTTTACTCCCAAGGGATGAATCCATTGAGGAATGGAATAAAATCTTTCAATCCAAGCACTATTGCCCGTGTGGTCCTCATGGTGATGAGTATGAATGACCCTTTTGATAGGTAGATCTTTCACAATCGAACGAACTTCATTTTTCATACTATATGGCCCGGTATCTATTAGAACATCATCAACTTGAAAAAAATAAACGGGCATTTTTTGACCAAATGTTTGAACGTCTAATTTAAATGATTGTATCAATTCAGTTACTCCTTGAGAATTAGTGTTATAGTACAATATTCGAATGAAACGGGAAAAATCCTGCATGGATTATATTTTTTCATGAAAGAAAGTGGGACGGACCTCGAATATCGGCTATAACTAGCAGTAGAAAAATGATAAAATAAAATAATAAAGTTGTGCTATATAGGGGGAAGTGCTTTGCAGAAGTGTAATGGATGTAAGAATCAATTTAGATGGAAAGAGCTTTTGTTTTCCATATGGAAATCTTATTCACCAATAGAATGTAGTCAATGTGGAAAAAGGCATACAATTAGTTCAGTTTCCAAATTTATTGTTTCCTTTCTCATTTTAGTGCCTGCAGTTGTATTCGGTTTATTGATTGCTCCTGAACAAGGATTGTCAAAACCGGTAACTTTTTTCCTGATTGTGTTAATGGCGTTTGTCATTTCAATTTTCCTACCGTTATTCGTCAAATATGAATATAAGAAGGGATCATAAAAAGAGCTGCCGACCGGGGCAGCTCTTTCTATTTCCACATGATCACTTCTTCTTCATTTCTTTTAATACTTCTTCTAAACGATCAGGGTAGTTGGTGAACATTCCTGTCACGCCCCACTCGATCAATTTTTTCATATCTTCTTTTTCCAAGACGGTGTAAGGGTGGACCAAAAGGTCATGATCTCGTACTTTCTCTACATATTCTTCATCGATCTTTTTATAGCTCATTCCAAGACCAACTGCATATTCCTCGTAGTGGTCAAGCTCATCTTCCGTAATAGTGGCATCCGTCTTATAATCAATTAATTGAACAAGTGGGATATCTTCGTTCATATCATGTACTTTTTGAAGACTTTCTTCACTAAAGGACTGTATGATCACTTTACTTGAAGGTCCATTTTTCCTTATCAGATTGTACTCATTCAGAATTTGAAGTAATTTTTTCTCCATACCTGGATATACTTCAGGAGATTTTGTTTCAATGTAGTAGTGCTTGTCTTTTCCAAAGTGTTGGATGATTTCTTCAAGCGTTTGAACCTTCAAGCCATTGTATTCAGGCTTGGCCATATCAGGGTGCATATCATTAAACCATGAACCAGCATCCAAACCCTTGATTTCTGCCAGTGTATAATCTTTTACCAGTCCAGTTCCATCAGTTGTTCGATCAAGCGTTTCATCATGCATGGCAATCAATTCACCGTCTTTTGTCATCTGCAGATCAAGCTCTATGTAGTCCCCTCCCATTTCGTCTCCCAGTTCATAAGATGGAAGAGTATGCTCTGGAGCATATCCAGATCCTCCTCTGTGCGCAATGTTCAAGATTTGGTTGTCATTCATTGCTGGATGACCAGTTTCCGCAAGTGCAGGCTGAACGGAAGAGGCGCCTAGCCCAATCATTGCCGCAGATAAACAAACTTTCTTTACTAGTGTATTCATTTTACATTCTCCCTTCTGAAGTAAACTCAAAATAAGGATATAATATGAATTTGAAAGAAATTCATCATGTTTGAAAAGCTTGTGTGAACATTGGATTAATGGAATATGACAGCTGAGACTATAGATACATGACCAATGAATGGAGAATAATTTACAACATTAGGAAAACACTATAGTAAAAAGAAAAGGAGTCGTAAGATGGAGGACCAAGACATCAAATTGACTACTGCAGAAATCTCCGCATTATGGACGACTTATATTAAGTGCTCGGCGCTTAATTGCTTTTACACACATTTTCTTACATACCTGAAAGACGAAAGGATCAAATCCGTTGTTGAGGAAAGTTTGATGACGAATATTGAAACGATGAATAAAATCAGAAACCTTTATATTTCTGAAGGCTTTCCGATTCCGAATGGCTTCACAGAAAAGGATGTAGATACAAAGGCACCACCTCTTTACTCGGATTTATTTGCTCTGAGCTTTGTCTATAGAGGGGGTCAGGTCACAAGTAGTCACTACACGACAATTGTGGGGGCTGTTGCCCGTTCAGATGTGTATGACCTTTTCGAACAGTGCCTGACGAAAGCTCTAACATTGTATAAACAATCCTTGCAATTGATGTTGGAAAAAGGAATTTATGACCGGCCACCTAAAATGAATTACCCTCAATCCATACAGTATATTTCTCATCAGCCCTCCTTGATGGAAAGCTGGTTAGGGGATAAGAGGCCACTGAACGCCCTCGAACTGAGTGAATTATTCTTTGTGATTGAGCGGAATTGCATAGGCATCATTTTATTGAAAGGATTCATACAAACGTCTAAAGACAAAGAAGTAAAGGATTATTTAAGGAAAGGGAAAAAACTGAGTGAAAAGCAGATTACGACGTTTAATCATGTACTTGTGAAAGACGATGCATTTCCGACGTATCCAGTTTCCATGGAGATTACTGCCTCTACAAAGCCACCGTTTTCAGAGAAGTTGATGTTGTTTTTTATATCTTCTTCGAACTCAGTCGGTCTGACGACGCTTTGTCATGCTATAACGATGTCAACAAGAAAGGACCTGGCTGTTCATTACACACTGTTTGTGACGGAAATTATGAAATATGGGTCTGATGGCCTCAAACTCTTAGTGGAAAGAGGTTGGATGGAGCAGCCTCCGCAACAGGAAGATCGAGGCAGCATATGTGAATAAAGATATGGGGGAGTAATATGTATTCAAAAATCGTATTTATATGTTTAGTAGGAATCCTTACCGTGCTTAACATGGATAGTATAAAGAGTAGATGCAAACATTTTGTCAGGTATAAATGTTCAATGGTTTTATCAACGTTTTATACTTTAAGGTAGATATTTGACTACATGTAAGGGACGAAACGAATAAAAATAATGGTGAAATTACAATCTGATAACACAAAAAGTTCGGAATTTCTTCAGAATCTATATGACAAAGAACCTTAAGGTAAGATAGAATAAAGATACATTAAGGTAAGGCTTCAAGAGAGTAGAGTGCTTCATGTCAGGTAGATCCAAACCGATGATCTTATTGATGATCCGTCTGGTTCAACCGCGTGATCCATTCCACACTTTTGGTAGGTTGTGCTGTTTTTAAGGAGAAATAGATGCTAGAATACACCGTACATCAGGGAGTCGGCAAAGAGTATGTGGTTTTCCTTCATGGAATTGGAGGGACGTCAAAGATTTTTTGCAAGCAATTGGAAACCTTTAAAAAGTACTACAATGTAGTGACGATTCACTTGCCTGGTCATGGCAAATCGCCAGGGGTGGAATCGTATGATGAACCTTTTACGATTGATTTAATTGTACGTGAAGTCGTGGAAGTGCTGGATGAGATCAAGATTGAGCGGGCCCATTTTATTGGGATATCCCTCGGTTCAGTGGTCATTCACCATTTAATGCAACAAGCACCCGAGCGTGTGAAATCAGCGGTTTTGGGAGGATGCATCACGCGTTTTACGTTATTCTCAAACACCCTGTTGCATATTGGTCATGCGGTCAAAAAATTGATTCCATTCATGTGGTTATATAAGTTATTCGCATATGTCATGATGCCAAAAAGCAATCATAGTATTTCAAGAAAGTTGTTTATTCGGGAAGCGAAGAGAATGAAACGACAGGATTTTCTGGCGTGGTATCGACTTACACCCTATATTAAAGCAACTTACGCCTGCGTACAGGAAAGGGCAGCACATATCCCGAAGCTCTATATATCAGGAAAAGAAGATCATCTTTTTGTTGATTCACTTGATGAAGACACAAAAGGGGATTCTTCTGCTGTGAAAGTATTTCTTGAGGATTGCGGACACGTTTGCAATGTAGAAAAGCCATCTGAGTTTAACCGGCTTGCCCTCGATTTCATTTATAACAATCAGAATCTTCCGCTGCGAAAGGTTCAATAGCTTGAAAATCCCATTTCAATGATGAAGTGGGATTTTTTATTTGTGAAAGGGTCAAGTGTGGGGGCAATGGAATGTCGAGAATAATATAGATAAATGAAGAGGTCCGTCCCTGCAGAAATGATGGAAAAGGGCTCTAAATAAAGAAAGTGGATGAGGAAATTGAGGTCCGTCCCTATAAAGGAAATGAGGGGGTATTGGTAGAATATAGTATAGATGGAGTCGGTTTGGGGGGATTGTGGGTTTGTTTTGGGATGTATTGAATTTCAGGTATGACGAGTATCCTTTTGAGTTGTTTTCTGTTTCTCATTTGGCAGCCATTCTTGTTTCGGTTGGCTGCATGGTGGGGTTATTTGCAGGAAGACATCGTATTCAAGGGAATATGAAAAGAATATTCAAATGGACCCTGGTTGTTTTACTTGTATTGAGTGAGGCGTCTTTTCAAGTGTGGTATATCATCAATGATCATTGGGAAGTAGCCGTCAACCTGCCATTTCAACTATGTTCATTATCATTGTATCTTTGTATCATCATGTTGTTGACCAGAAGCTATCGGATCTTTGAAATCGGTTTCTTTGTCAGTATGTCAGGTGCGTTTATAGCCATCATCACACCGGAGCTTTTTTTCGGATTTCCTCACTTCCGGTATTTTCAATTCTTTCTTGCCCATTTAACGATTGTAGTAGCTTGTTTGTACATGGTGTGGATCGAAGGGTTCAGACTGACATTCGGTTCCTTGATCCGGGCATTTTTTGCATTAAATGGGTTTGCCTTATTCGCTTATTTAGTCAACAAAATGGTTGGAGCGAATTATATGTTTCTCATGCATAAACCTTATAATGCAAGTCCCATTGATTATTTGGGAGAATATCCTTGGTATCTGATTTCCTTGGAAGGGGTCAGTTTTTTTCTTTTTATTATTTTATATGCCCCTTTTATCATCGTTAAGAAGAGAAGGAAAGAAGAAAAGGTAAATATATGAAACTTTTTACATGGTTCTACCGTCTATTAACATATAAGAATAGCAGGGAGCAGGTAACATGAGTCACAGTTTGACAATAAGTCTAATCATGATGCTTTCTTACGCTCTGGGAAGTATAACAGGAGCTTATTATATTGTAAAAGCTTTCACTGGAAAGGATATCCGGAAGGTCGGAAGCGGGAATGTAGGGGCTACGAATGCAGGAAGGATGGCAGGCAAGAAAGGATTCTTGTTGACGATTTTCATTGATGCAGGAAAAGTGATTCTCGCATTATTCATCACATCCGTCCTGATCAAGGGAGAAGGCTATTTAATCCTAAGCTCTTTAATGGTAGTGATGGGACATCTATTTCCCTTCCAACTCGGATTTCATGGCGGTAAGGGGATTGTCGCCTATTTGGCTTCTGCTTTATTTCTTTGTCCGTTAAGTATCGTTGTCTTTGCCATCATGATGGGTGGTGTTTACATCGTAATCAGGAAGTACACATTAGCCGGTTTTCTTTCAATGGCTTCCATTCCCATAACAGCCATTATGATTGAGGATTCATTCATTAAATCTGCTGGCTTGGGAATTTTATTTGTGATTATTCTGTTATCCCATAACCGATCATTTCACCATTCAGTTCAAACATAGGAGGTACAAGTATGAATAGTCAAATGTTGCAATATAAGATTGCAAGAGATCCGGATGAATTTCAACAAATATACTCTTTAAATTATCAAACGTTCGTAGAGGAAATCCCTCAGCATGAAATAAATGATAGTCGCATGCTTAAGGATCGGTTTCACGATGAAAATACATATGTCATCGCAAAGGCTGGAGATGAAGTTGTGGGAATGATTGCCGTAAGATCTGACAGACCTTTTTCGTTGGATCAAAAGTTGGGCAACTTGGATGAGTATTTGCCCCCACATTCCGTACTGTGTGAAATCAGGCTTTTATCTGTTAAGGAAACATATAGGAGTACGAGGGTATTCTATCAATTATGTGAGGTGCTTCTATCACATTGTTTAGAAAAGGGATATACCATGGCCTTGATCTCAGGTACTGTTCGGCAGCTTAAACTATATAAGCGTATGGGCTTTCGTCCGTTTGCAAAACTCGTCGGTAAAGATGCTGCGAGATTTCAGCCCATGTATCTGACTCGTGAAAGTTTTGAGAATTCTACCAAAGCGTTTCGGCGCTTGATGGTACGAAAGTCTGAAGAAACCCTTCCTCATGTATTTCTTCCTGGACCCGTTCCCCGTCATAAAAGGGTGGAAGATGCCTTTAAAAAGGAAGCTATTTCACATAGGAGCAGTTTATTTCTTCAAGAAATGGAAGAGGTGCGAAAGAACTTAAGGAAAATGACAAGTGCGAATCATGTTCAGGTGGCAGTGGGAACCGGTACTCTTGCCAATGATATGGTAGCTGCTCAACTGACAAAGCTATCCGGAAGGGGGCTCATTCTTGCAAATGGAGAATTTGGTTATAGGTTGATGGATCATGGAAAACGATTCGATTTATCTTTTCATACCATTGAAAAGGAATGGAATGACCGGATTACATTGGATGAAATTGAGACCGTACTCCAATGTGATCCAGGTATAAAATGGCTTTGGACTGTTCATTGTGAGACATCAACGGGGTACTTATACAAAATAGGGAAGCTTCTTTCGCTATGTCAAAAATACGATGTAGAGCTTTGTGTGGATGCCTGCAGTTCCGTAGGTGCGATTCCGATTGATTAAAAAAATGTTTATCTCGCAAGCTCTGTAAGTGGAAAGGCACTGGGGTCTTATCCCGGTCTGGCTCTGATATTTCATCGTGATAAAATCAATCCAAGTGATTCCATCCCAAGATATCTGGATGTGGGGATGTATGCTACGAACGGTGGAAGCGTCCCGTTTACTCATTCATCCAACCTTCTGGGTGCGTTAAATGAAGCCTTACAGGTGGTCGACTATGAAAAAAATCTTATAATTTCCCAAAAAGTAAGGCGCTTATTAAAACAAGAAGGTTTACATCTGCTTGAGGGTGAATCGTATGCTCCCTGGGTAATTACAGTCGCTCTAAACAAGGAACTATGCAGTAGACAATTTGGAGATGTCTGTAAAGGGGCTGGCATCTTATTAAGCTACGAAAGTAAATACTTGATTAACAGGAATTGGGTTCAAGTGGCACTCATGGGATCGCAAAATGAATGGAAGGTATTGAACGCAATGTCTGTTCTCACAAGAGAATTTCAAAGCATGAGGGATCCAAAGGTAATCCAATGAGTGAAGTGAAAAAATTTCTTTTGGCATTTAGCAACGAACAATTGGCAGGGTTCGCGATTCTGTCCCTATGGGTCAAAACCGTTTTGGTATCGCTCTTAGGGTTCAACCTGCACGTGGAATCATTTCTTGACATCTTACTTATTCTATTTAATCCGGTTGGATCGTTATTGATATTGATTGGATTCAGCTTTTTCTTCTTTAGGAAATTGAAACCGATCCTGGTTATCATTCTGATGGGGATTGTAACCGGTCTCCTATACGGTGACCTTCTTTACTTTCGGTTTTATTCAGATTTCGTAACGGTCCCTATTCTTTTTCAGTTTAAAAACGTGGGAGGGATCGGGCCAAGCACATTTGAACTGATGAGCCCCTGGGATATTCTGTTATTGGTAGATATCCTCTTGGCTGGATGGATACTAAAGGGAAAACCAAGGGGAGCCACCGTTTTATCACGGAAATGGAAGTTCAGCTACATAGGATTAAGTGTGACTTTACTAATGAGTACACTTGTGATTGGTTTGGTGAGATCTCCTTATTTATTTGCAGAGTCCTACGACAGGGAGCAACTGGTTAAATCAATCGGACCATTCAATTAGCATTTATACGATATCGCGATTGCAGCTACGAACCCGATCTCGTACCTGCTTGCAGGCAAATCAGACACAGAGGCGTCCTTAAGGTATACAAAGTCGTCCAAACAAGAACCGTCGGACTTATTTGGGGTTGCTGAAGGGAAAAACTTGATTTTAGTCAGTATGGAATCTACACAGAATTTTGCAATCAATCAAAAAATCAATGGAGAAGAAATTACACCGTTCCTGAATGAATTGATAAAGGATAGTTTTTACTTTACGAATATTTATGATCAGACCGCACAGGGAAAAACATCGGATGCAGAGTTTATGATCGACACGGGATTATACCCTTTATCAAGCGGATCAGCATTTGTGAGGAAACCCGACAATACATACAGAAGTCTTCCTCATCTCCTGAAAGCACAGGAAGATTATTATGCAGCTGTATTTCACGGTAATGACCGGACATTCTGGAACCGTGAATCCATGTATGAGTCGCTTGGGTACGATCGCTATTTTTCCAAGAGGGATTACACCGTGACCGAAGAAAATTCGGTGAATTACGGGATTAAGGACATTCCATTTTTTGATCAGACATTTACCTATCTAGAGGAAATTCCGCAGCCATTCTATACACGTCTGATTACATTGACGAATCACTTTCCGTTCCTATTGGAAGAACATGATCAGTTCATTGAAGAGGCTTCTACCAGTGAAGATGTTGTAAATCGTTATGTTACAACGGTGAGATATGAAGATGAAGCCATTAAGGCGTTATTTGAGAAACTAAAATCAAATGGAATGTATCAGAATACAGTAGTCGTCCTTTATGGGGATCATTACGGGATTTCTGAAAAATATGAACAGGGAGTGTTTGAACTTCTGGGTCAAGAGGATACTCCTGTAAATCATGCCAAGCTCCAACAGGTACCCCTTATCATTCATGTACCTGGTGAAAAAGCGAAAACGATTGAAACCATTGGAGGGGAGATTGATATCCGCGCGACCATCCTACATTTATTGGGCATCGAATCGAAGGACACCCTTTCATTTGGGCACAGTCTGTTTACTAGAGATGGAAATCATCCTGTTATCTTTCGGGATGGGGATTTCATTACGGAGAAGTATATTTTTCAAGACAATGCTTGCTACAGCAATATAGGTGAAAAACCAGTCAGTGACTCACGTTGCGAGCCATACAAGGAAAAGGTAAGGGAGGAATTAAGGCGGTCAGATGATATTGTGTATGGAGATTTATTGAGATTTTTGGAGTAATAGGATGTATAACCCCCGGCTTTTAAGCTAGGGGTTATTAAGTGAATCATAATATAGTTATGTAAACTCATTTCGGTCCATTCCTTGAAGTCAGTGTATAGAACCTTCCATTGAACCCGATGACATCAATATTCATCATGTTCTCAGGGTCATTGAGACTTTGGTATTGTCGATTGATGCGGAGGGTGAATAGACCGGAAGAATTGGTCCCCTTTACGTCAGCATACTTGATTCTTTCCGTTATATCCTCATTGATAAATTTCATTTCGATAATGGAACAGTCTTCTTTACAGTCAATCCCATACTCCTTTTTTAGCCACTTTTCATAATCATTTTCAGTTGGTTTGTTGAGTATCGAGATAATACTGAGTGTTATGACGACAATAATAAAAAAAAGAAAGGTGCGTCTTTTATTCATGATTACATTCCTTCCTTCCAAAAAATATGTATTGGAAAATCCTGATAGAATAAGTGTATCACAGTTAGAGAGGGAAGGGTGATGGAATCCTCATAAGAAAAGAGCTTAGAATGACTAAGCTCTTTAATGGTGTTATTGATTTGTTATAAGAGGAAGTTTGATCCGAACGATGGTTCCTTTGTTCAATTCACTTTCGTATTCAATCATTCCCCCCATTTCGCGAATGAGCTTATTGGTCACCATACTCCCGAGTCCGGTTCCTTTTGTTTTCGTCGTATAAAAGGGTAAGCCGATTTTCTTTAATTCCTCTCCGGTCATCCCTTTTCCGTTGTCCGAGATCGTGATGATGATAGATTTAGAGAATGGGTCTTCTTTTAGACAAATCGACATTTCGCCTTGACCTTCAATGGATTCTATCCCGTTCTTTATGACGTTCATAATGGCTTGTTTCAAATGGTCCTCATCCCCTTTAATATGATGGGAGCCTGTCCCGTCAAAGAGAATGGTTGTGTTGGAATAGGCTGCGAAGGGACTTAATAGGTCCACGCAATCACCTATGACGTTTTCAAGGTTGAGACTGGACAATTGAAATCCGCTCGGTTTTGCTACGTTCAGATAGTCGGTAATGATTTTGTTTGTTCGATCCAATTCATTCAGGATAAGTGGTGAGTACTTCTTCAATCTAGCGTCCTGTGAGTCCTCGCTTAGATGTTGTATGAATCCTCTTACAGTTGCAAGGGGATTGCGGATCTCATGTGCGATGGAAGCCGCCATTTGTCCGACCATATTCAACTTGTCCAGATATACCATTTCTTCTATTTGTTTATTGGTGCGGACTAAATGTTCGATGATGTATACCAAAGCTAGAAATGTAAAATAGAACACCGTAAAGTACGTAAAATAAAATGGCAAGTGCAGAATTGGAATGAATGCTTTAATGATGGCGATGTAAAAAAGTGCGTGAATGATAAAAATGACGGTACTTACCAATAATTTGTACTGTGTCTTCAATAGCATCTTTCGAAAGAGAATCCCGATTATAAACGGAAGCACTGATACAGCAATGCCTACGGCAACATAGGGACCTCCGATCAGATACCGGAAAAAGATTACGCAGCAAAGAACGATGGAACCAGAAAGGAAGCCTGCATAAATGGTCACAATCAATATCGCGATCATCCGTAAATCAAAGTGGGTTTCCCCAAGAGTTTCAATCGGGTACAGCATACATAATAATGCGCCGAATGATGCAACCAGCCCGTATGTGATCTTGTGTTTAAACGCGGATTCCTGTTTCTCTTTAAAAGGAAACAATACATTGGCATTATAAGCAAAGGAAAATAAAATCGTAATATTGACCAATAGTGATTTGATTAATGTAATCAAAAGCAAAGCCTCCAAAAAAACTACTAAACTAAGGGATAAAAAACCTCCCCAGAGCTCATACAAACATGAACATACAAATAATAAAAATACTTCATTTTCCCGTATTAGTCAAATCTTACTATCTTATGAGGGACGGACCTCCAAATAGAACAGTTATTTCTCTTCCGCATTTACAGAAAAAGTAGTGTTAAAGCATGTTTCAAGCGTTTTTCTTTTTCTTTTGCCTTGTCTGAGTTCCTTCATTTCAAGGTCCGTCCCTCATGATTTGAAGGTATTTTAGCTGGGCGAATAGAATATATAGATTATACAAGCCCTTTTTGTGGGATGGATCAGGAGAAGGTACATATTCGGTGTGTATTGGTGGTCTTTGGGTTTATCGGATTTCAGCGCCTGTATCGTGAGAATATCTTATACGAGGAGGAATGAAGATGGAAGGTCAGATCATACATGAACCACAGCAGGTAAAGATCATGCATAAGAAGATTCCCCTGAAAGAAGTGGTGAAGCGGGCCATACTGATTACGGCAGGTGCTGTGATTATGGCTGTCGGCCTAGAGATTTTCCTCGTCCCCAACCAAGTCATTGATGGAGGGATCGTCGGTGTCTCCATCATGCTCTCGCACATAACCGGCGTAAAGCTCGGACTTTTTATCTTCATCTTAAATATCCCTTTTTTCTTCATCGGTTATAAACAAATCGGAAAAACCTTCGCATTCTCTACCCTTTATGGCATTGTCATATTATCTGTGTCTACTACTTTTCTGCACCCTGTCGCAGCTTTCACTCAAGATATTCTACTGGCATCCTTATTCGGAGGCATTGTCCTCGGGATAGGAGTAGGTATGGTCATCCGTTATGGAGGTTCACTTGACGGGACAGAAATCCTCGCAATCTTATCCAGTAAAAGGCTTCCCTTCTCAGTCGGTGAAATCATCATGTTTGTAAATCTTTTCATATTAGCAAGTGCAGGCTTTGTGTTCAGCTGGGATAGAGCCATGTATTCATTACTTGCCTATTATGTGGCCTTTAAAATCATAGATATTACGATAAAAGGGCTGGATGAATCAAAATCCGTCTGGATCATTAGTGAAAATTATGAAGAAATCGGAGATGCCCTCCTGCACCGGTTAGGTAGAGGGGTTACCTATTTAAGGGGGGAAGGAGCCTTTTCAGGAGATGATAAAAAAGTGATATTCTGTGTTATCACCCGTCTGGAAGAGGCAAAGTTGAAAGACATTGTGGCAGAACATGATCCATCCGCCTTTCTCGCCATTGCGGATATTGCAGAGGTAAGGGGAGGAAGGTTCAAGAAGAAAGATATACATTGATTTGTGAATGGTATTGTGGGCTGGTACTTGTCGGTATGATCTTGGTTATTTTTGTATAAAATGACGCTTGACAGTTAGTAAATACTCCCATATAATTTCAATAACACTTTTATACGAATTGGAATATACTATATGAAAGCAAAGAAGAGGACATGATTCATTCAATCTTCTCTTAATCAGAGATCAGGGTCACCGGCTGAGAGCCTTGAAGAGAAATGGATGTTTTACCGCCTTGGAGCTATCATGGAGAAGGTGCAGTATCCATGATCGGGAAAACCGTTATCTTACTTAAGCGAAGAGTTTCTTTATACTCTTTGAAATTAGGGTGGAACCACGACCGCACTCGTCCCTTGGTTAGGGATGAGTGCGGTTTTTTATTTTTGAATAAGCAAATCGCTAAGAAGAGGACACAAATCATTTTTACCTTCTTACCAGAGAACAGGGTCATGAGGCTGCAAGCCCTGAAGAAAGGGAATTGATTTACCACCTCGGAGCTATTATGGGGAAATCAAAGTATCCATAATCGGGAAAACCGTTATCTTACTTGAGCGAAGTGTTCATGTTGTTGAGCACTTCGGAATTAGGGTGGTACCACGACCGCATTCGTCCCTTGGTTAGGGATGAATGCGGTTTTTTATATAAAAAAATCTTAAGGAGGAAATAAAATGATGTCTATCCAATCAGAAGTTGAAAAGAGAAATCATCGAAAATTGGGTCAGGAGCTTGAATTGTTCATTTCCATGGAAGAGGCCCCGGGGATGCCCTTTTATTTACCGAAAGGCATGCTGTTACGGAATGAACTGGAGGATTTCTGGAAGAGGGAACACAGAAAGGCGGGCTACCAGGAAATCCGGACACCGATCATGATGAAACAAGAGCTTTGGGAGAAGTCGGGTCATTGGGATCATTACCATGAAAACATGTACTTCTCAGAAGTGGACGATCAGAAATATGCCATCAAGCCTATGAGTTGTCCAGGTGCCGTACTCATTTATAAAAGTAAGAAAAGAAGTTATCGTGAATTACCCCTCCGCTTTGGAGAGCTCGGGTTGGTTCACCGCCATGAGCTTTCCGGATCATTGAGCGGATTATTGAGGGTCCGTTCCTTCACTCAAGATGATGCCCATTTATTTGTCAGGGAAGATCAGATTCGTGAAGAACTTCATAAAGTCCTCGATCTCATTGATCGTTTCTATGGGAAATTCGGTTTTGACTACAAAGTCGAGCTTTCTACTCGCCCGGAAGACTTTATGGGATCTGTAGATCTTTGGAATCAAGCAGAAGATGATCTAGAAGGAGTATTGAAGGATAGAGGAGTTGATTATCATATCAACGAAGGAGACGGAGCCTTCTACGGACCGAAAATCGACTTTCATATTCTTGATATTCTCGGAAGAAGCTGGCAGTGTGGGACGGTTCAACTCGATTTTCAAATGCCTGAAAAATTTCAGTGTCAATATATCGGTGAAGACAATCAAGTCCAGATGCCGATTATGATCCATCGTGCTATTTATGGTTCCATTGAGCGTTTCCTTGCTATCATCATAGAACATTTTGGAGGTGACTTCCCTCTTTGGTTAGCTCCTCATCAGGTGAAGATCCTTCCTATTTCTGAAGCTCATAACGCCTTTGCCGAAGAAGTAAAATTTCAGTTGGAAAATGAAGGTTTAAGGGTGGAGTTAGACGATCGAGCTGAGAAAGTCGGATTGAAGATCAGAGAGGCAGAGATGCAGAAAGTTCCATATATGATGGTGATAGGGGATAAAGAACTTCATCAGCAATCGGTGTCTCTCCGAAAAAGGAAGGAAGGTAACCTTGGGGTAGTTACAATGAAAGAAGTGATCATGAAACTTAAAGACGAGTTGATATAAGTAGGTGATTGATTGGTGCATTGTTGAAATGAGGTTAATTGTGGAAAAATTCCCTTGACCAAATCCTGTATATTTAATACACTAACAGAAGGAAAATTCTGAATACAATGAAAGGGGGAGGAGAAATGAGCACTTTTTATCTAAATGACCATACCATTTCTTCTTCCTATTTAAGAGCTAAAAAGTAAATCATTTTACTTTTTAGCTTTTTTTATGTCAAGGGGGGAAGCGATTTGAGTTACAAAAGAGTGCTAATAAAGTTGAGCGGGGGAGCTTTGGCAGATAATGAAGGGAATAATTTTGGTACAGCAGAGCTTGAGCATATTGCCAACGAAATCCTGTCCATTGTAAACATGGGAATTGAAGTGTCATTGGTAGTTGGTGGAGGAAATATATTCAGGGGTAATTTAGCTGATAATTGGGGAATTGATCGTGTGGAAGCGGATAGTATCGGTACACTTGGAACGATCGTAAACAGCTTGATGCTGAGAGGAGTGCTCAAAAGTAAAACGGAAAGAGAAGTAAGGGTCATGACGTCCATCCCTGTCTCGGCAGTGGCTGAACCTTATATCCGTTTAAGAGCTGTCCATCATTTGGATAAAGGATACATTGTCATTTTCGGAGGGGGAAATGGCCAGCCTTTCGTCACGACGGATTATCCGAGTGTCCAACGAGCGATTGAAACAAATAGTGATGCCATTCTGGTAGCGAAACAAGGAGTGGATGGTGTATTCACTTCCGACCCTAAACAGGATAAAGAGGCAAAGATGTACCATAATCTAAATTATGATGACGTGGTTAAGAACAATATTAAAGTCATGGATCAGTCAGCGCTCCTATTAGCAAGGGATTATAAGCTCCCGGTGCATATCTTTAACTTTAATCAGGTGGGAATTATGGAGAAAATATGCTCCGGACAGAAATGGGGCACTTTGATTAATCATGGTGAGACTAAATTGTAAGCGGATGACGGCAGTTGAAACATGAGTTTCCATAACAGGACAATTCCTTGACTTTTTTCTATTAAAAGGAGACGTATATGAGTTTTACTTTTCAAATGATGACTCAGGAACAGGCAGAATGTATAGCGAATACATGGAAGTATGAAGGAGAATATGCTTTTTATGATATATCGGCAGATGAAGAAGATTTAGCAGAATTTCTGGATGAAGGGAGACGTGGAAATGCGACTTTTTCGGTTCTCAATGAAGGGAAGCTGGTTGGTTTCTTTTCATTCATTGACTTGAATGATGGAACGATTGAAATCGGATTGGGAATGAAGCCTGGTATGACTGGAAAAGGCAAAGGACAAGAATTCACGGAAGCCGGATTGGAATTCGCGCGAAGCAAATATTCTCCAAGTGCTTTCAGTCTATCTGTGGCCACGTTCAATCAACGTGCGATCAAAGTGTATAAGAAGTCAGGTTTTACCGCTCTTGGAACATTCATTCAAAAGACCAATGGTGGTAGCCATGAATTTCTTAAAATGGAATACCATCTATAGAAGAAGTAGGAGTGTTTGAACGGTGAGTGTTAAGATTCTGAACCAATTTGAACCGGATAAAATGAAAGAAATAAAAGATGTGTATCATTCAGTAGGGTGGTTTAAACATACAGATGAAATTATATCCAAAATATTCTTGAGGAGTGATATCGTTTCCCTTGCTGTTTTTGAAGGGCGTATTGTGGGGGTTGGCAGAGCTTTGACGGATGGGGTCTTCAACGCGACGATTTATGATGTAGTCGTCCACCAGGATTATCAACGAAGGGGAATCGCGAGTCAAATTATGAGGGATCTGTTGGAACAATTGAAAGACGTATCTTGTATCTTACTGGTATCGACTTCAGGAAATGAAGCTTTCTATAGAAAACATGGCATGAAAAACCTGAAGACCGGTATGGCAAGGTACCTTAATCCAACACTGACGGAGGAATATCTGGAATAAAAAAGAAGGCAGTCACATCAGTGACTGCCTTCTGATCCATTCGTACCTTCAAAGATGCGATCAAACTCATCAGCCAGGTCAAAATCAACGTCTGTAAGACCTTTCTCATGCCAAGAAGTCAATTCTACAATAATGAGCTTGTATTGAATCGTTATGAAGGGATGATGATTTACTTCTTCTGATCGTTCGGCCAATTTGTTAACAAAACGGATCCCTTCAAGATAATCTTTGAACCGATAGCGCCTTTCAATCCATTTACCATCTTTCAACTGCCATTTCTCAATGGACCTCAACTTCTGGGAAATAGTCGCCTCATTCAACTTCTTCATACGATGACACCTTTCCTGTCATAGATCACATCAAGACCATTTTCAATCAAGCGCTGAAATCGATCCTGTTCACTTAAATGAAGCAAATCTTTAAGAAGTTCTTTCTTTATACATGCTTCCGGATCATGAATTTCCAAGAGTTCGACTATCTCTAGTCTAAGAAGCCATTCTTCAGGAAAATCTTCTTTTAATTTCCCTACTATGCTGTGAACTAAATCGATAGAGAAATTGACTTCACGCAAATCACGCACTTCTGCAAAAAGACTTTCCAAAGGTGTCAGAGGTTCAGGTCCATCGTCAACTTCTTCATCCATGGAAGCCACAGTCCCATAGAAAGCATCGAAGTCAGCAGCATGGGGGCGTGCAGAAACGATAGCAGAACCGACGGCTAAGTCATATGTTCCCCATGTGGGATGGAATAGAATCTGTTCTCCATGAGTGACCAGGCATTCATCTATGGTCAAGAGGATGGGGTGTTGATGGTGAAAGACAATGTCCGTTACATGTCCCGAAACTTCTATGCCGCTTTCAAAGGTGATTTGCATCATCTTATTCAATTCTATGCCCATATTCTTCAATTCAGCTTCTGTTTTACTTTCTAAACAGGTCCCATCTTGAAGGAAACCGATTGGGGCACCGAATCCATCGGCATGACGTTCCGTTCCATGATGACTCAGTTGCTCATTTTGCACGGATAGAGCAGTCGGCCCTGTCGTCTTTACATAGATTGCCTCACCATCAGCGTCTTTGATTATTTCTTTAAAGACCCCTGTAATCTGTAGGCCGGAATTGTATTCAATATGAGCCACTTGATTGGAGTGAATCGCTTTCTCGATTGAATTTGTACCTCCTTTTCGGAATGCCATTGTTTCACCAAATTTTTCTACCTCATCAATCAATTGGTCAAAGCTTTCGCATACAAATAATTGAGTTTGCATGGATGTGACATCATAGCTTGTTTGAATAGCATCATGTATAGAGAATGGCCGCTTATTCACCTCATTAGATAAACTGTGCTTGCTCTCACCAACCGACGAAAGCAGTCCGGCACCGAAAATCTTTGGTTGATGAAATTCTCCGATCAATCCAAATTCGACGGTCCACCAGAAGATTCGCGATACCTGCTCAGCTTCCGAGAGCCCGGATACCGTTTCCTGCTTTTCTGCTAAGATCTTTTTTGCCCTCAGGATTTCTTCTTCGGTCGAATTCGGTTTTTCCATCACAATGGATAGTCTTCTGGTTGCTTCGAATACTTCATGCTCCTCTTCAGTAGCAAATGCATTGGCGCCGATATTTCCAATAAGTTTAACAAACTTTGAGTACGTTTCGTCAAATAGTATGGGGGCGTGACCGGCCGCTTCATGAAGGATATCGGGAGCAGGTGTATATTCAATATTAGATTTTTGTCGGATATCTGTGGCAATCGGTAGAATACCATGGGACTGGAAATCAAAGAATGCAGTACCAGGAATTAAACCATCAACTATCGCAGCTCCCCAGCCGATTTCAGACAGATGTTTGTTCATGTCACTAACTCTGGGGATTTCCTCGATGTTGATTCCGGAAGATTTTAATCCTTCAGTAAAGGCTTCATGAGCGGTTCCTTCCAGAAAATGATGGTTCTGTCGCATGACATACCGCCAAACTGCATGATCAATGGGCGTATAGGCATCATAATACTGCTTTGCTACAAATTGACGTAAATGATTTGGAATCGATTGTTTCATAAAACATTCTCCTTAGTATGGTGTTTTAGCACTTAAACGCTTTTGTGCACGAAAGTATGAACATACAAAAAGTCCCTGCTGAAACAAATCAGCAGGGACGATTGAATTCGCGGTACCACCCTCATTGTAAGTTTATGACAACTTACCACTCAAATTGATAACGGTCAATGACCGTCCTGATCTATTGAAGGACAGGAAGCTCCGGAAACGTAATTCATGAAACTTCCTTTGTGCCGGCTTTCAGCGATACCGGCTCTCTGGTAACAGGGAGGAGTTCACTACTGCAAATCCATCGTAGCTTTGTTATATATGTTCAAGATGCTTTATATCTTAAACGCTTTTAAGCGTTAAAGTCAAGAAAAATTTTCAAGTTCGTATATGTCCTTCAACCGGAAAGAATGGCAAAATTGAATCTAATACAAATAAAAACGCCATTAAAGGCGTTTTTATAATGTATGTGTCTTTTCCTTTGGATCTTCGAGGTTCATTTTTTCTAATTCAAGCCTCATTTTTTGAGTTTCAATGACGAAATTTTCATGTTTCAATTTTTCAAGCTGTAGTTCATCTTCTAACATTTTCTGTTTAAGCTTGGATTGTTTTTGAAAATGGTCTGTAATGATGCCGAGAATGGGTATAGAAAAAATCATGATTACAGCGATTGTACCGGTCATTTCAATCCTCCTCTTTCTCTTATATTCTCGACTTGTAATAGTTTAATTATATCAAAGTGCGAGATAAAAAGTAAAAAAATGGTCATTTGAAGAATGAATTTCTATACTTGAATATACGGAGAAGAGGGGGGATTGGTTTCAAACATTTAGGTGTGGTTCGATTTCACTTGGAGAGAACGTGTTTTTACCATTATATGTTAAAATGCGCAATTAAAAGAATTATGACGCAATTAGGAGTGAAAACGACGCAATAATTAAAAAAATGACAAAATTCATCATAAAAACGACGCAATTCGGAATCCGTCTCCTGTTTATATAACCGCTGACATGTGAATAATACCTTGATTTGGGGTACGCAAAACCATTTATTTAGATTTTTTCATTATTTTATACAGTAAGAGATCAAAATGACATGGAAATACAAAGATATTATAGAAAGTATTCAATCATGCCAAACATCTCTCATGAGGGAGGAACTTACACATTCCACTTCCTTTGTACAAAAGTAAGCATGGTTCCTCTATATTTTCTCACTGCGGAATTCATGATGATGTAGATCAAGACGCCGAATATGGGTATATTGATCAGCATACCGGTAAAGAAGGCTTTCCCGATTTGTAATCCCACTCCAACGGCATCGTTTGTTGAATCCAATGGGAAGAAGAGATGACCCACAGCAATGTTCAGGTAAAAGAAAAAAGGGAATGCCCAGATTAGAGAGACCCCTCCAACTAGTCCTGCGAAAGAATTACCCTTGAATATCTTTGCACATGCCGTTGAAATAATGGGTCCGATCCCAAAGGAAGGAACAAAGTTAATCAATAGACCGACCGTGAAGCCTAATGCGATACTATGGGCATTATCTTTAAGACGTAGTAGTTTTAAAGTGAGGCATTTGAATTGTCTTAATTTTTTTCTTATCATGTTATAATCACCAAATCATTCGAGTTTTTGATTCTATTCAAGTCTGTTTTTTGTCATCCTAGTTTATAGTATGTCTTATTTTGGCGATTGTAAATTGAAATTGTATTTTTTTAAGGGATTCATTGGATTTTTTTCATGATTTTCTTTATGAGTGTAAATAAAATGGTATTCTAGTAATAGTAGAATATTTGGCAGAGTGAGGACAGGAAAATGAAACTAACCAAAAAGATCCCCAATATGGTGACGTTGGGGAATTTATATTGTGGATTCTTATCCATCGGATTTGCAGCAAGTGGACAGTTTAAGAATGCTGCGGTCTTGATCATTATAGGCATGATGCTTGATAGTATGGATGGAAGACTTGCAAGAATGCTCAATGCAGACAGTAATCTTGGTAAAGAATTAGATTCTTTGGCGGATATTGTGACATTTGGTGTGGCACCATCGTTTCTTGTTTATTATACATACTTTTTTCAATTCGGTTTATTAGGGTTCATCGTAGCAGGTTTATTCCCTTTGTTCGGTGCGTACCGCCTTGCACGCTTCAATACAAGTCCACCGAAATCGTCGCTGCACTACTTTGTAGGGGTACCCATTACGGCAGCGGGTGGAATTCTGGCCATCCTTACTTTATTCGGTAACTGGATCCCGAATATCGTGACTACCGTCATTTTTACGGCGATGTGCTTTCTCATGGTGAGCAGGATTAGAATTCCGAGCTTGAAGGAAGTTCCATTACCTAAATATGGAACCATTGTGACCCTCTTTATCGGTGCTTTGCTTTATGTGATCTATAAAGGGACCTATGAGGAGTTTCCGTACCTCATTTACATTGCCACCCCACTGTATATAGCGTATCTTGCGTATCGTTTTATCAAAAGGTAATTCTCTTCAGTCGCACTAAAGAAAGGAGCCGGGCAGTGCCCGGCTCCTTTCTTTATTCTGCATGTTTGAAAATGGTTTCCTGCCATTTTTGATAAGCGTAAATGATGAAAGAGAGACCATAAATGACCAGGAGATATTGCCAAGGAGAAATCTTATCGTATTCGGCTATTCCGAGTAGAGCCAGCAACGGCAGAGCTGCAAAGCACATAAAGGCATCCATAAGGAAGTTCACCGTCGTATAAAGAATGAATTTATGTGATGTAAATCGGAATATCCAAAAGGTCCCTACTGCAAAAATTCCGTATGCAAAGCTCACATCTATCATGTACCCCCAGGGAACGATATATTGATGGATGATCCACCATTTGTATGTATAGGCAATTTGAAAGATGATGGTCATAAGTAAGCAAGTGAGAATGGTGACAGGCATAAATCGCTTTATAGTCTTTGAAGAAGCGAAGAATAAACTGAACCAGGGAAGAAAGAAGGCAATGAAAAGCATCACTTTGGCTGTCATACAGAAAAACTCCAAACGTTTTGGTTTTTCATAGTTTTCCACAACGTTTGAAGTCTATACTTGATATTTTAAATCATTCCTATCAGGAAGCCACCAATGGACCCAGTAATGACGACAATCCAAGGAGGCAGCTTCCAGAAGACCAGCATACTGAATAAAATCGCACCGAAAGCAAAATCGACTGGTGCCAGAATGGAAGAGGTCCATATTGGATGATAAAAAGCCGCAACCAAAATGCCGACCACTGCAGCATTTACCCCCATTAGTGCTCCCTTTATCTTGGGGTTTTGTCTTAGTGTATCCCAGAATGGCAATGTCCCCAGAATGAGTAGAAAAGCAGGGAGGAAAATGGCAATCGTCGCAAGGATTCCACCCTTCCAACCGTTAATCACTGCTCCAATATAAGCTGCGAAGGTGAAGAGCGGGCCAGGGACCGCTTGGGCTGCAGCATATCCTGCCAGAAATTGTTCTTCCGTCAACCAGCCTGTCGGAACAAATTCCCTCTCAAGGAGCGGCAAAACGACATGACCGCCACCGAATACCAATGATCCAGATCGATAGTAACTGTCAAAGAGAGCGAGCCATTCCCATGTGCTCCATTCTCTGAAAATAGGAAGTAGAAACAGTAGCCCAAAGAAAATCGATAAACAAATCAACGCGAATCTTCTCGAAACGGGAAACGTTAACACTGTTTCATCACCTGCTTCATGATGCCGATAAAGTAGGAATCCGATAAGAGCAGATAGAAGGATCACCCCGACTTGTGAGAGGGCAGTCTGCCAAAGTAAAATGATCACCAAAGTGAAGAGGGCAATGGCTTTACGCTTTAAATCTGGAGTCAATTTCTTGGCCATACCTAAAATCGCATGCGCCACCACTGCTACCGCTACGATCTCCAACCCATGTAACCATCCTGCATTGGACATATCGGTTCCTTGAAGAAGAATGGCAAATAGAATTAAAACCATTACAGACGGAAGGGTGAAACCCAAAAAAGATACAATCCCGCCAAGCACACCGGCACGCATAATGCCTATGCCAATGCCCACCTGACTGCTGGCAGGCCCGGGAAGGAATTGACAGAGAGCTACGAGATCCCCGTAGCTTTTTTCATCCATCCATTTTCTTTTACGGACATACTCTTCATGAAAATAACCGAGGTGGGCAGCAGGTCCTCCAAAGGATGTAAATCCCAGTCTAGTAGATATGAAAAGGAGCTCAATCAGTGTTTTAATTTTTCTTGATGTGTTCAATATGTATTCACCTACTTATCAGTCTCTTATTTCTTTAAAAAGCTCAAATGCTTTGTTTTGGGCTTCACCCAAAACCTCATTTCCTTTATTGGTTGCTGAATAATATTTTCTGATTTTCCCGTCCACGTTTTTATTTTCTTTTAGTAGCAGCCCGTCTGTTTCCATGGAGTGAAGAATGGGATACAGTGTACCAGAGCTGATGTTATATCCATGTTCTTTCAATTCTTCAAGCATCCACTTCCCATAAATGGGTTCTTGTTTAGCGTGATGCAGGATATGTATTTGAATGAATCCAAGGAATAGTTTTCTTAAGACTTTATCTTCCACAATAAACACCTTCTTTATTTAATATCGAAATTCAATATCGATATCCGATATCGGTTTTTTATACTGTAACTATAGCATGTAAAAATCGATTTTTAAAAGAATAAATGATCTGGGAAAAGCATTTTTTAAACGCTCTTTATGCAATGGGTGTTTTTATTCTTACACAGACTATGACTATAAAATGTTCTGTCATTGACTGAGTGGAAGAGGGTGAAGAGAATGCTCCGGTTTTCCGTAGGAGTCTCCGCAGTTCTCTATATCCTCTAAAGTAGAAAGAGAATTAGTACTATTAACTATAATTGGTCACTGCAACTACTACTCTCTACATCCGAAAGCAACAATGTTTACGAAAACTGTCGTATTTGTATAGTCGTTTTAAAAATGATGATGCTTTGTCTTTGTTAGGACTTTCTTCATGCGTTACATAAGTCCTGTCATATCTTCTTATTCCTGCCGATATACTTTACATGTTTATGACATTTGAAAAAAGGAGAGAGTGTATGATCAAAAAGATTAGTATGATTGTTTTGGCATTGTTCCTATTATTGCCGTCATGGAGTCAGGCTGGTTCTTGGAAAGAAGATCCTTCTGGGGTTCCTGGACAGTGGTATGTTGGTACGACTCCTTCTTATGTAGCTCCTTCAAAGCAACCGATCCTTTTTGTTCACGGTTTAAACAGCTCTTCTAACACTTGGTGGGATGACAATAATATGTACGATACCGCCTATCAGAACGGATATGAAACCGCTTTTATCGATTTATATCCCACAAAGAATATGTGGGACAACGGCGCACTCCTTGCACAGAAGATACGTGATATATACAACTATTACGGAGAAAAGGTGGTAATTGTCGCTCATAGTAAGGGTGGTATCGATACCCAGTCTGCTCTTGTTCATTACGGTGCTTTTCCGTATGTTTCAAGGGTGATCACGCTTTCCACTCCGCATCATGGTTCTCAATTGGCAGATCTTGCTTACAGCAGTTGGGCGGGTTGGCTGGCAGGCATACTTGGCAACAAGAATGATGCCACTTACTCATTGCAAACAGGATATATGAGTTACTTCCGTGATGTAACAGATCAACATGCAAATGTGAGTAAAATTCCCATCTATACGTTTGGTGGCACGAAATGGGGGAGTTTTGGAGGTTCACTGTATTGGGGAGGATTATATCTCTCTGGATATGGAAGTAATGACGGGGCCGTTACGGTCAAAAGTTCAAGGCTTCCTTATGCTACTGAATTGAAGGTAGGGGATTGGAATCATTACTCTATCAAGGAAGGTTCATCGACGTTTAATTTGTTCAAGGATTATTTGAATGAAACGGCCATCCAATCTTCAGGAACTTTGAATCAAACCACAGAACGCAACTCAGCCTCCTATCATGATGCATCTTCGCTTATAAGAGGAGGGGAATATCAGGGGAAAACTCAAGAAAAAATACAAGTGGAAGAGGGGGCAACCTCAATAACCTTTGACTGGATGAGCAGCAGCCCTTCTTCGCGAGTGATCCTGAAAGACCCAGCACAGAAAGTCTATTCTTCTTTTACTGTGAAAAAAGACGAAAGTGATTATTTTAAAGGAGCCTATCACCACACTCTGACACTTCAAACTCCGATTGCTGGTGAATGGACACTTGAATCAACTTCTTCAAATCAAGAGGAATATCTATTGAACGTTTCCTTTGAAAGCAGCTTGAATGATGCTGTAATGGTAGATGTGAATCAAGATGAAATCAGTTTGAAGAAAAAGGATAGCAAGGTAAGCCTACAGCAGGACATGACGATTGAATTTTATAAAAATGGGAAGTTAAAAGAAGGGAAGTTGAAACCAAAGCAGAACGGTACATTCAAATTACCGAAATTGGGAGAAGGCGTCTATAATGTAACGATAGATTTGAACGGATCAAAAGGCAAAAATAAATTTAATCGGACATTGATTAAAAGCGTTTATGTGGATGCAAATGGAAAGGTGTATGGAGAATAACAGAAAGTATAGGAGAAGCCTATGGTGAGGGGCTTCTTTTTTTCATGGGAATGAACTGAATACAAAGTCTCGATTCAATAGTCAGGCAAAATGCTGGATACTTCTAATTGAAATAGGAACTACTATCCACACATTATTCCGTAATTCAGTCCTATTGTTTCATTTTATTGTATTTGAAAGGGTTTTATTGATGACAACTCTAAGTATATTAGAGAGACGAAATAAAGGAGGAATACATAATGAAGAAGAAATTAGTGATTGGAGCCCTTACAGGTGCTCTGGTAGCATCTGGAATCAGTTTTTCGACACCTGATGTCAATGTTCTGGCAGGTGGACCGGATTACAATGGGAATGAGACGATTAAGAACGATCGTCTTCATAGCTACGAAGAAATGGTGAAAATGCTTCAACATTTAGATCAGAAGTCTGACGCTCTTTCATTAGAAGTATATGGTCAATCTGTAAAAGGAAGAGATCTTTACCTCGCGAAATTCGGGAATAACGATGAAAATCCTACAGTTCTTTATTTAACACAGCAGCACGGGAATGAAGCGTTGACAACAGAAGGCGCCCTTCAATTCATCAAGCATCTTACTTCCAACTCACAAGAAGTGAAAGGGATGCTTGAAAACGTAAATATACTGGTCGCTCCCCGTTTGAATGTCGATGGTGCTGAGGGGGATGTGGATTTTTCTTTGGATGACTATGTAGCGGGAACTCACACAAGATACAATGCGAATGAAGTGGACCTGAATCGTGATCATGTTGACCGTAACCAGCCTGAAACGAAGGCACTTCATGAAAATGTACTTCAGAAATATCGTCCTGATTATATGATCGACCTTCATCATCAAGGTGCAGAAACCACTCTTGGGGATACTGATGAGCTGGTATCTGGTTCGATTTTATATCCAACCAATGAAGATGTAGATCCTGAAGTGGTAGAAAAATCAAAGCAGCTGGGGGCAGTCTTATACAACACAGTAGAAAGCCGCGGATTCGGTACATTGTCAAAATACATCGGTGGCTCAGCTCCAACGATAAGCCGAAATGGCCTTGCGGTTGAATATGGGATTGCGACGCTTCTTTTTGAGATGAGAGGCATGGCCGATCATTATAGAGAAGATTATGTTCTTGGACAAAAGAGCAATGGATATCTTATAAAACAAGCGGTCATCAGTTTGGAAGCAACCGCAAAGGCGATTGCAGATGGTTCTATTGAGGAAGCGGATACATCATTCTGGGATACTCTACCCGAGAGCTCCTATAATAGAAGTGAGACTGAATAAGGTAAGAAGTGAATGAAGGTGCACATCCTGTAGAAGGATGTGCACCTCTTTTATAATAGGACAGGTTCAAAATCTTATTACATAATAAAACCTTTACAACTCTTTTCATGCTACACTTGAAATAAAATAGGAATGGAGGTGCCTAACGGATGTATGAGCATTTTGAAGTAACCATGACTCCTTTAAATCGAAAAAGGACTGTCCGTGTGTATTTACCGGAAGATTACCATGATGCAGCACCGAAAAGCTACAGAGTACTTTATATGCATGACGGACAAAACCTTTACCGTGATGAAGATGCTGGATATGGAATGGCATGGAGAATCGGGGAATACATAGAAAAAGAAAAGATGGAGCTTATTGTGGTGGGAATTGACTGCAATGAGGGATTGAACAGGCTCGACGAATATGGGCCATGGGAAAGCAGAGAGATGTCGGATGTGTTTTCAGCTGATCGAAAGTCGATCGGTGGGGAGGGAAAAGCTTATATCGAGTTCATCGTGAATGAATTAAAACCCATGATCGATCGCAAGTATCGGACCATTCCAGGAGAGACGAGCATGGCCGGAAGCTCCATGGGTGGATTGATCTCTACTTATGCAGCGTGTAAGTATCCCTATATCTTTAAAAGGGTGGCTTCGATATCATCTGCCTACTGGTTTAACCAGGATGAGATTGAGAAGTATATAGAAGACAGCGATTTATCAGCAATGGAGCGTTTTTATATGGATATCGGAACCAAGGAAAATACCGAATCGATCGATGATCTCACCTATATCGATTCAAGCAGGAAGGTCTATCGCTTACTCAAAGACAGCGTGCAGGATTGTCGGTTTGAGATTGTTGAAGGCGCCGAGCATAACGAAATGGCATGGAGAAAAAGGGTACCGAAGATCTTTGATTATTTGTTTAAGATTTAAGGAAAGACTTCCATATTGGGAGTCTTTCTTTATTTCACAATCATGACGGGACATTTTGCCCGCTTTGCTACTTTATGGCTTACACTTCCAAGAACCATTTCCTGAAAAGCGTTTAACCCGCGACTTCCGATGACAAGTGCATCAAATTCATGTTTATTCGCGTACTCCACTATAGTGGGTCCAGGTTCTCCATGTAAAAAGATGATTTCATACTGAATTCCATCATGTTTCGCTTTTTGCTCGATCATTTGAAGCTTTTGCCTGCGTTTGTCGCTCGCATCCATACCCCAATGATGCAGAACATCTTCTTTAGAGTGTTTTCCATCTACCACATATACAATATCGATTTTTGAACCTTCCTGGCAATTTGCGAGAGCAATTG
Source organism: Rossellomorea aquimaris (assembly GCF_020172085.1). Classification (GTDB taxonomy): domain Bacteria; phylum Bacillota; class Bacilli; order Bacillales; family Bacillaceae_B; genus Rossellomorea; species Rossellomorea aquimaris_E. The sequence goes on along the minus strand of NZ_JAIVAT010000003.1, from coordinate 1,467,170 downwards.
CTTTTTCTCCTGCCCGTAAGGCATGTTCCGAACCGTCTGTAGCAAGTAGTATCTTCCTGAACATAATTTGTCCTCCATCCCATGAAAGTGTTTACTATGTAGTTCTATTAAATTTTTCATAATCCTTTAAAGAAATCTATGTTTTTTTTACAAGTTATTGAAGGTGAGTAGAATGAGGGCGAAAACGGAAGTAAATAAGAGGTAAAAATAATTGATTGCGCTTTCATTGAGATTTCACAAATGTATTCATCCATTATATAATGTGCCTTGTGTCAAACGGCCCCGACTTTCATGAGAGTTGAAAGTCACAATTTAATAGGAAGAGGTGCATGATGATTTTGAGTGAAAAAGTAAAATATGAATGGTTTGGAAATGTGAAAGGGGATGTACTGTCAGGGATCGTAGTGGCCATGGCATTGATTCCTGAGGCGATTGCATTTTCCATTATTGCCGGAGTCGATCCGATGATTGGGCTTTATGCTTCCTTCTGTATTGCAGTGGTTATAGCATTCGTAGGTGGTCGACCAGGTATGATTTCCGCTGCAACAGGTGCAACGGCCCTTTTAATGACGACGCTTGTGGCTGATCACGGGTTACAATACTTACTGGCAGCAACCATCTTAACAGGGGTGATCCAAATTATCATGGGGGTCCTGAAGTTAGGACGTCTAATGAAGTTTGTGCCACGCTCTGTTATGGTTGGATTCGTGAATGCATTAGCTATTCTGATTTTCTCGGCGCAATTACCTCATTTTGTTGGAGAGTCATGGATGATGTACGCCATGGTAGCAGGGGCACTTGCCATCATCTACATTTTGCCTCGTTTCACTAAGGCAGTTCCATCTGCGTTAGTAGCGATCATTGCTGTGACGGTGTTTGCGGTGTTGACTGGAAGTGGTGTCCGTACAGTCGGAGATATGGGTGAGTTAACACAGACACTTCCTATATTTTTGATTCCGGATATTCCTTTTACATTCGAAACATTGCAGATTATCTTTCCATATTCCCTATCGATTGCGGTGGTTGGATTGGTAGAGTCACTTCTGACAGCTTCGATCGTAGATGATATGACAGATACATCAAGTGACAAGAACAAAGAGGCGAGAGGCCAGGGTATGGCCAATATCGTTTCCGGTTTCTTTGGAGGAATGGCAGGTTGTGCAATGATCGGACAATCCGTCATCAACGTGAAATCGGGAGGCAGAGGCAGACTTTCAGCCCTTGTAGCCGGAGTATTCTTAATGATTTTGATTCTAGTATTAAACGATTTCCTTGTTCAAATCCCGATGGCTGCACTGGTTGGTGTAATGTTTATGGTATCAATCGGTACGTTTGATTGGTCATCTCTAAGGAACCTGCATAAAACACCTTTCACTGATTCACTTGTGATGTTTGCAACGGTGGGGACTGTATTAATGACCCATGACTTATCTAAAGGTGTACTGGTAGGTATTATTCTAAGTGCGGTATTCTTCGCTTCTAAAATTTCGAAGGTCAAAATCACGTCTATGGCTTCGGGAGAAACTCACAAGAAGGTATACAGAGTGTCGGGACAGTTATTCTTTGCTTCTGTCACTGAGTTTGTAGACAGCTTTGATTTCAATGAAGATATCAGCGAAGTGACTCTCGATCTGACTCACGCTCACCTGTGGGATGATTCTGCAGTTGGAGCAATTGATAAAGTCGTAATCAAGTACCATCAAAATGGTGTAAAAGTCAATCTGACCGGATTGAACACGGAAAGTAATAAGTTAATTAATAATCTGGCTGTTCACAATAAGCCAGGTGGTTTAGATAAAGCGGCAAATCACTAAGAACGAACGAAAAGTCCTTGATCTGTGGATCAAGGACTTTTCTTATTTTTTGTGATAATGTGACATCATCAATGTAAATAACACATGAGCAGAGAAAATATCTCTGCTCATGGTTCTGTATTAATTGATTCCGACAGCGTTGAAGGAAAGTTTCACAGCATTGACTTCAGCTGACGTGCTTCCATATAAATCTGTAGCTGATTGAACTGCTGCTGCTCTTGCCTGGCTGAATGTGGAAGAGGCTGTAAGGTAAACAGTATTCATGCGGTAGTAAATATCTCCTAGCTTATCACGCCCGATTCCTGGGACTGTTACACCATAATGCGTACCACCTTCACTTAATAAGTAGGCTTGCTTGTTGATGATTCCGCTATTTGTATGAACCCCGCCGTTGTCAGCCGTTCCCGTATATCGTTTAGAATAATGGTCGGGATCCCCATATTTCGCGGGATTGCTCATAGAACGAAGGGCATCTCCGGAAGTGCCCGGCGTGTATATATCTTCACCAATTTCAAAGTCAGGATTAGATCCATTCTCATACTCGACCAACGTTCCAAAAATATCAGATATGGCTTCATTCAAAGCACCTGATTCATTCTGATAAACAAGGTCAGAAGAAGAGTCTGTAACCGCATGGGTGAGTTCGTGTGCAACGACGTCTATACCGCCTGATAGAGGGGCGAATGTAGTGCCATCACCGTCACCATATACCATCTGCGAACCGTTCCAGAATGCGTTGTTATACCCGCTGCTGTAATGAACGGAGGAGACTAACTTAGCACCTTGATTGTCATAGGAATTTCGATTGAAATGATCTTTATAATAATCATACGTGACTCCTGCGAAATAATGTGCGTCCACGGCTGGAGCGTCGTATGAAGCATTCAACACGTTATCACTATCTGACCATAAGGTCCCAGGTAAGAAAAATTGCGGGAAGAATGTACGGTTATTCATGTTGTATGTAAATATACCACTTCCCCTTGTATTATCCTGTAAATAGTACTTACCGCTAGAAAGAGTCGTGTTTAGTGGTTTTGTTTCTCCCAATACACCTTTACCGGTCCCAACTTGATTCGTTCCGCTGACTTCATGCATGTCATTGTATTTATTCAGGATCTCCCCTGTCCCCGCGTCTATAAAGTAATTCCAGTTACCAGGAGATGGTTCCAAGTAATTTATGTTTATAAAATAAGCGAATGCAGCCTGATCTCCATCTGTATATACGACTAGTTCCGGCTTTATATCTTTTTGTAATTTTGGATTGATGCCCAGATCAGCCTTAGCAAGCTTTGTGGCTTTCTTCGCACTTATTTTCTTTTTTGAGGATGACATTTTTTCATCCAGTTCTGCCACCACTGAGCCGGAAAACGCCTGGAGAACGCCATTTTCCTTCACGACTGCTGATTGTGTGGAACCCCAGACAGGAATACCTTGATACGTTTGCTGAATGCGGACGACTGTGTTTCCAAGGCTGTCCTTTTCTTCAGAAATCACCTTGAACTGCTCGTCTGCTTTTTTATTAGCAAGTTTGAATGTAGATTTGTTCTGATTTACAAAAGAAAGGACAATGGACTCAGCATCTTTTCCAGAAGGAGCGGATAAGAGACCCGATACAAATTCAGGTGTACCCGCTTTCTTATTCATTTGGAAATGTGCATTGCCAGCAGGTGCAGCAAGACTGCTTGTCGCCATCATTCCGGAAAGTATTCCCACCGATAGCCCCATACTCAAGATCTTTTTCTTTTTCATTCCAATTCCTCCTCTTTTTTCTAATAATTCAAACAAATTAAGAATATCACAGGATAGTCAAAGGCGGTATTGAGAAAATCCGGGACTATTTTCAGGTCAAAACCGCCTGTTAATAAGGTCAAATCTGGAAAATTTTCATGATAACACGGCATTTTCCAAAATTAAGAAATTTGTGATAATGAGAGAGGGACGGACCTCCAATTTCACATCAAATATTCGACTGAACCCTATTTATTGCTATAATTAACATTATTAGGGATCAAATATTGGAGGTCCGTCCCTCCAGTAAAGGGGGAGATGAATTGAGTAATTTGTATCTTTCGGGCGGTGGGGATAAGGAGCAGACATATGAGATTGACAGGGTGTTTGCGGGTGAGTTGGGCAGTGGAAAGCCATTATTATATGTTCCTATAGCGATGAATACAGCACATATTTCATACGAGGATTGTTATAAGTGGATATATAGTGTAATGGATCCATTTGGAATAACCGATATTACGATGTGGACGAACTTGAGGGGGAAGACTTCCAAGGATCTTATGAAGTTCGGAGCTGTTTATATAGGTGGTGGGAACACGTTCAGTTTGATGCACGATATCTTACAATCTGGATTCAGTTCTCAATTGACCACTTTCATAGATGAAGGTGGGCTGATCTATGGGGGAAGTGCCGGGGCCATAGTGATGGGAAGCCATCTTGCCACGTGTGAGCATATGGACAATAATGATGTTCAATTAAGGGACAGGAGCGGATTATCTTACTTGGGGGATTATTCTATATGGTGCCATTATGATACTGATAATGACGATCTGATTCACCGATTCATCGATACATATTCTAAGCCGGTCATAGCCCTTAATGAAGAGACAGGCTTACAAGTGAAGAATGGGAGAATGGAAATTATGGGTACAGAACCTGCTTATGTCTTTGATGTGGACAAGATGAAGAAAAGAGTTGAGCCGAAAGAGTTTTTCTCATTTTCTTAATAAGGTTCCGAACATGTAAGAAACGATTAGTGCAGAAAGAGGGAGACAAATGAAACAAAATATTTATGACGATCCCGTATTTTTCGAAGGGTATATGAATTTGCGAGAATCGGGAATAACTTATAACGACTTTCTTGAACAGCCGGCCATGAAAGAAGAGCTGCCGGACCTTATGGGGAAACGAGTAATGGATCTCGGATGCGGTACAGGCGAATTATCGAGATATTGTATTGAAATGGGTGCTTCATCTGTTATTGGAGTGGATATTTCCAGCAAGATGATCAATCGCGCACAGAAGGTCAATCCAAACGGAAAGATACAATATATCTGCTGTCCAATTGAAGAGATGAATTGGGATGGAGAGGCATTTGATGTTATCGTAAGCTCACTTTCCCTTCATTATATAAAAGACTACGATTCACTCGTTCGGAAGCTTCACACCTTTTTAAAGAGAGACGGGATATTTATTTATTCGATTGAACACCCAATCGTGACCGCCCGTAAAGACATGAATAACTGGTGGAGGGATGCTGATGGTGAACAGCTTCACTGGGCACTTGATCATTACCGTCTTGAAGGGAAACGGGAGCAGCATTGGTACGTGGACGGTGTCATTAAATATCACCACACGATACCAACGTTGATTAATGGGCTGATCCAAAATGGCTTCATGTTGGAAAGGGTGCTTGAACCCATGCCTACTCCGGAAGGTTTGACTAAGATTCCTAGTCTGAAAAATGAAGAAAGACGACCATCCTTTCTGATTGTTACTTCGAGAAAATCCACTTGATCATAGAGAATAAACGATTCTAAAGATAGTATTGACAGGATGAAGTTTATTCCCTTATAATTTCAATAATTTAAAATATTTCCAATTTGGTATTGATGAGAAGGTCATTGGTATTGAAGTGATGAACAGAGAGCCCTGTCGCTGGAAAAGGGCCATCATGGTAGTAATGACGAAAGGCTCGGAGCTATGTTCAAAGCTGCCCCACGCAGTGAAAACATCGGGAACTCCCGTTACAGAGTCCGGATATTCTGTATCCGTTAAGGTCGGTATGGTGACATGCCGGTAAACTGAGGTGGTACCACGAGACTCTCGTCCTCAAGATTCATTTCTTGAGGGCGGGGGTTTTTTACTTTTGATTTAGAGGAGTGTTTAGAAATGAACCCAGTATTATTGGATATACCAATGGTGATTGAAACTGAAAGATTAACATTAAGGATGCCCCGGCCCGGAGATGGCATTAAGGTGAATGCTGCGATTAAAGCTTCCTTATCTGAATTACAGCCGTGGCTCGGTTTTGCCCTAAGTAATCCTGAAGTGGAAGAGACGGAGTCAAACACCCGTCAAGCACATGCGAAATTTCTAACAAGAGAAAGTCTGAGATACCTGGTATTTTTGAAAAATACCGATGAGTTTGTCGGTTCAACCGGGTTTCATAATATCGACTGGAGTGTCCCGAAGTTGGAAATCGGATATTGGATCGACACCAGGATGAGCGGCTATGGGTATATGGTAGAAGCGGTCCGCGAATTAACAGAATTTGCTTTGACTGAGCTGGGTGGAAAAAGGGTGGAAATACGATGTGAATCCACGAATCATAAAAGCAGGGCGATTCCTGAAAGGCTTGGATATAAATTGGAGGGAATTCTTCGAAATGAAGACCTCTCCGTTGACGGAAAACGTTTAACGGACACCTGTGTATACGGGAAAATTGCTGAGAAATAGGAAGGAAGTATAGATACAATAAAGTGGTATGATAAGGAAAATTTTGCAAATTATTAATAGTTCGATAGAATGATAATGTTATTATTTTTACCATTTAAAGGAGGTTTTAGTATGCAACATTACTTATGTGAAACATGTGGAGTTCAATATGAAGAATCAATGGAGGTCCCCGAGCATTGCAAGATTTGTGAGGAAGAAAGACAATATGTAAGCCCAGCCGGTCAAAGCTGGACCACTTTGGAGAATATGAAGGGGGAGTCGTTCAGAAATAAGATCATCCTTGAGGAGTCAGGCTTATATAGTGTGAAAACAATGCCTGAATTCGCGATTGGTCAGACAGCATATCTCGTTCAGCAAGAAGGATTCAACCTTCTGTGGGACTGCATCTCCTATCTGGATGAAGAGACGATCAGTGAGATTACGAGACTTGGTGGCTTGGATGCCATTGCATTATCACATCCCCATTATTATTCCACACAGGTAGAGTGGGCGGAGGTTTTCGATGTGCCCATATATATCCATGAGGATGACCGGAAATGGGTAATGAGGGAAAGTGAAAGGATTGTTTATTGGTCGGGAGAGTCCCTGGAATTACATAATGGAATTACCATTCACCGTCTTGGCGGGCATTTCAAGGGCGGAGCGGTCCTCGAATGGAAAGAAGGTTTCAACAACAATGGAATCCTATTGACAGGGGATATCATCCAGGTTGTGGCTGATACGGAGTGGGTCAGCTTCATGTACAGCTACCCAAATCTCATCCCCCTTCCTGCGATGAAAGTAAAAGAGATGGCTGAGGTGGTAGGTAAATTGACTTTTGCCCGTCTATACAATGCCTTCCATCGGGTTGTGAAGGAAAATGCCCATGAAAGAGTTCAAATGTCTGCAGATCGATATGTGAAGGCGTTGGAGGGGGTATTGTTTGAGACGTGAAGAGTTTGGGGCATTTCGCCGGAATATCATCAACCTGATTCCACCTGATATGACATTCGGTTTTTATATGCATGACATGGGGACGGATTTTTCCGTTACAATCAACGAGGATGAATGGTTCCCGCTTGCAAGCATCGCAAAATGGATAACGGCCATACTTGTTTCGGGGCATGATTGTTCTGGAGTTAAGGAAGATGTCTATTTTGCTATTCGTGAACACAGCAATACGGCATATTCAAACCTGCTTCAAAAACTTCCTGATCAGCACCTGAATGAATTATTACAGGAGCTGGATATTGATTGTAAGGTTTCATCCCACAATCGTGATATTGTGAGCAATATCGGCACTCCGTCAGGAATATATAAAATGATGGAACCGTTATTTCATGAGAGGTTAAATCCGGATGATATAGAAAGTGTATTACAGGGGATGAAAGACCAGGATGATCCCGACGGTTTCCGATTTAACGATCAATGGTACCATATGACGGGTGGGTTAGAAGGAGTATGCAATGACGTGGGCTTCATAGAGGTAGATAGCAGGCGTATCGTAGTAATCGGTCTACTTCAATCCAAGGATCCTACTGTTCAATGGACCTCACTGGAAAAAGTGATGAACAGGATTGGCGAAGTGGTAATGGAGTATGTAGAAGAGATTCGCAGTCCTAATCGCTAAAAAATAGCCAGCTTCGACACCCTAAGCTGGCTGTGACATATCACCCAACGGACTAACCCATCCAGTCTTTTTTCAATAGACTGTAGGTTACAATGTCTTCGTAATGATCATACAGCCATTGACCATCACGGGTGATTCCTTCTTTAGTGAATCCCAGTCGTTCCGGGATTCCGATGCTTTTACTATTGTTGACAGCACACTGTATTTCTACCCTGTTTAGTTCCATCGCCTCAAATAGATAGTTTAATAGGGAGGAAACGGCACGAGTGATGATCCCTTTGCCCTGTGCGTCTTCGGAAAGGAGGTATCCGATACTAGTGCTTTTTGTTTTCCAATCAATGTAATGAAGCCCGATCATGCCGACTAGGTCACCTCTATAACGTATCCCTGCATCGAATCCGTTGTTATCTGCATAATTCCTTATCCAGATAGGAATGATGGGTTCCAAATCCTTTGGAGATCGACGTTTATCGACCCATAGAAGCCACTGGCGAAGATGTTCCCGGTTGGAATCAATCAGTTCGTAAAGCTCCTCTTTATGTTGCTGTTGAAATAATTCGATAGATATATCTTGATCAACGGTGAATGAAAACATGGAAAACATCTCCTTTTTGATATTTAGAAGATTATACCATATTAACTGTATTTAAAGGGATAGGTTGAAATATACTGTGAAGTAAAGAAATCTAAATTATAATAGAAGAAAACGATTCAAAGGAGGTGGTGACATGGTAATGAAAAGCTTCTTACCAGAGTCCCGTGCGTCTCATGCAAAGCCTGATATTAGAATGGCGATACTTTGCATGGGGCGGAATCTCATATAATCGCCCGAAAAAGTCATTTCTAGTAAGTCGGCTTTGCACCTTATTGACTGTATACATGAGAAAATAAGGAGCTGACCGAAATGAAATATGTAAAAGCTGAAAGTGTGTTACCTCAATCGTTGTTGAGCGAGATCCAGAAATACGTTCAAGGAGAAACCCTTTATATCCCAAAAGAAAAAGAGAAGCACCAAAAATGGGGAAGCCTTTCCGGCAGTAGAAGGGTGATCGATCAACGAAATAAGGCTATCAAAGCTGCTTTTTCGAATGGAACGACCATTCCTGAATTAGCTGAAGAATATTATCTTTCCATTGAAACAATCAAAAAAATCGTATATCAGAAGCGCTGAATATTTCAGTGCTTTTTGTTATGGATAAATTAATTAGAAATGAAACGATACATATCCAACGTTTCATTCAAGGTTTATAGTATAAGTGTATCTTTGTTGCCAGCATTTAAAGGTACTCAACATAATGACAAATGTTTTAGGAGCGATTATGATGGAACCATTTATTCGGAATGATCAATATAATTTTATTACGTATCAAACACAGGTGTTGATCAATGGGTATAGAGCCGTGAATGACCTTGGTGTATTACAAGCATTGAAAGGACTGGCGAAGGACAAAGTGCTGAATTTGTTCGGGGAATTGTCCCCTTCACAACAGCGGGTTCTTGAACACATCATTGAAATCAGGGATCAGGACCAAGCCGAAGATTATCTAATGGGGTTAAAAGCGTACGTAATCCCGTTTCAAACCCTTAGTGACGCGTCGGTCAAAAAATTATTCCCCAAGGTGAAAAAACTGAAGACACCAGACTGGAATCAAGTTGACGTAAAGAGTGTCTCCTACTTAGGATGGAATGATCATGGTCAAGAGAGAAAATACATTGTTGCAGAAAGAAATGGGAAACTGAAAGGGTTTAAAGGTACGTTTAAAAATAGCAGTAAGAAAGGGATATGCACGATCTGTCATTCTTTCGGAAGCATCGGGTTCTATATGTCTGAATCTAAAAAATCTGCTCATGGAACCTATGTGAAAAAGGGAAATTATATTTGTCAGGACAGTGATAAATGCAATGAAAAGCTGAAAGACAAAGAAAAACTGGAAGATTTCATCGAGAGAATCAACCTTTAACATGAAATAAAGGTGGTATTTGAACACATTTTACCTTATTACGGAATTCCAATTCTTCACAACACTTATAAATCCCTTGAAACATTCCTATACTTTAAGTAGTATAGATAAGTAGAAAATTGTAGAGTTTTGAAATGAGGGTTTTAAATGGAGAAGAAATCCATATATGGATTAACATTAGATCAACTGACGTCTTGGCTCGTTGAAAACGGACAAAAGAAATTCCGCGCATCTCAAGTGTGGGATTGGTTATATAAAAAAAGAGTGACAAACTTTGCGGATATGAAGAACCTGAATTCAGACTGCGTTCAGCTTCTGGAGGAGAACTTCTATCTTCACACGCTCACTCAGGAAATCAAGCAGGAATCAAAGGATGGTACGATCAAATTCTTATTCAAGCTTGACGATGGAAACCTGATTGAAACCGTATTGATGCGATTCAACTATGGCTTGAGTGTGTGTGTCACGACACAGGTAGGATGTAATATTGGTTGTACATTCTGTGCAAGTGGACTGTTGAAGAAGAATCGAGATTTATCAAGCGGAGAAATTGTCGAACAGATCATGAACGTGCAGCACCACCTCGATGAAGCAGGTAACGGAGAACGTGTCAGCCATATCGTGGTGATGGGAATCGGTGAGCCATTCGATAACTATGATAATATGATGGACTTCTTCCGTGTAGTGAATGACCAGAAAGGTCTTTCCATCGGTGCGCGTCATATTACCGTTTCCACTAGCGGACTGGCAGATAAAATTTATAAATTTGCCGATGAAAATATTCAAATCAACCTGGCTGTCTCACTTCATGCACCTAACAATGAATTGCGTACAAGAATCATGAAAATCAATCGTGCGTATCCGTTGGAAAAACTCATGCCGGCCATCGATTATTATCTAGAAAAGACCAATCGCCGGATCACATTTGAGTATATTCTATTAAGTGATGTGAACGATCATAAAGAAGAAGCCCTACAGCTGGCAAAATTGCTGAAAAATAAGCGTCACCTTTCATACGTGAACCTGATTCCTTATAATCCGGTTGACGAACATAACCAATATCAACGAAGTACAAAAGAAGCGATCGTAGAATTTTACGGTACTTTACTCGAACACGGGATTAACTGTGGAGTGCGCGTAGAGCAGGGTACGGATATCGATGCTGCCTGCGGTCAGTTGAGAAGTAAGCAGATTAAGAAAGATAAAGTAAAATCGTAAAAGATTTTTATGGAGCACATGAATCTCTCAAGGAGATTCATGTGCTTTTTTGATGCGTATTCTTCTTTTTTTGTAAAAAGGCGCAATTCACATAGGTTTTGACGCAATTCCAGGAATTATGACGCAATTACGGTGATCAACTAACTAGTTCCTCGTTTCAATAGGCATCTACTTAGGCTATTTTCCTATAGAAGCTAGAAAATATCCCAGTTTACTACCGAATCTTCAAAAAACGTATGATGAACACCGTATTTAAATGAAATTGAAATACAATTCGAAATATATTGAATTATATATTCAGTAATTATAGAATGTACATAGAAAGAAATTTTTGGATGAGAGGTGTTTCAATATGGATGTGCTCCATATGACCAGTCGGAAAAGAGAAACATACGACGTGAAAATAGAAGCTTCCTTGCTATGGGAATGTGCACTAGGGATTGCTGCCATCACCAATACCAGGCTCATTGATACGTTAGAAAGACCCAAAGCATCATGGGACAAGTTGAAAAAGTCCCTATCCCGTTCCCTGATCCAGGACTTGGAGTTTGTAGAAAAGAATAATACTTGGAAATCCCTGCTTCTTTTGTTGCATCAAAAAGAATTTCAAACCCTGCATGAGTTCATCACATATGTGGATGCTTTGGAAGAGGAAGAAATCATTTTCCTTTGTATTCCCTACATAGGGCTAAAATTTCAGGAATTTCGAATGCTCGCTTCAAAAGGGGATATGGCATCACGGGACAGATTGAAAGAACAGACGGAAGATAACCCGTATTATCCAGGCTATATTGAATTCATTTGCACTACAAATGTGAACAACCTCAAGAAGCATTTAATGAGTGTAATGACCCGTTGGTATGAAGAGGTGATTTTACCTGAACAAGAGACACTAGCTGCCATATTGACAAGGGATAGACAGTCTAAGAAAGAGATGAGTGAAAAGCTCAATTCTGAGGCTTTAGTGGAATGGGCAACTGGCGGTATCACCTATTTACCTGAACCGGCTGTCCATACAGTACTCCTCATCCCCCAGGCGATTTATCGACCTTGGAATGTGGAAGGGGATATTGAAGGCGTAAAGGTGTTTTATTACCCGGTAGCCAATGAGAGTATCTATCCGGATGAGCAGGATATGCCAAATTATTTCCTCGTTCAAAAACATAAAGCTTTAGGAGATGAGGCGCGCCTTCGGATGGTGAAATTGTTGAAAAGGTCGGAGCGAACCTTGCAAGAAATCACCAATGAACTGAATATGGGGAAATCCACGGTCCATCACCATTTGAAAATCCTCAGGTCTGCAAGGCTCGTTGATACCCACGAAGGAAAGTATCGTTTGAAAGAGAATGCTGTTCAATCATTATCGAATGAATTGATGCACTATTTAACGAAATAGTAGGGGGAACGGAGATGGGAGAGCCTGCAGTCAGGCACAATCAACAGGATGACTTCCCGCCCTTAAAGAAAAACTATTCTGTTTTCAGATTTATGGGCGGGAATTTGATATCCTTTTTCGGGGATCAAATTTACTTAATCGCGATTCCTTTGATGGTATTATCGATCACTGGCTCACCTGTGAGTATGGGAATTGTGGCAGCTCTTGAACGGCTGCCGATTCTACTGCAGCCATTTGCCGGAATCATGTCTGATCGATTTAACCGAAAACACCTGCTCCTGGCATGTGATTTCGGACGATGTATACTTGTTGGGGCGATCGGGGTTTTATTTATAGTAGGTGCTCTGGAGATCTGGATGGTGTATCCAGTGGTATTCGGGATTGGATTACTGAGTCAGCTCTACAATACATCACAATTTGCCTCGATTCCGGTCCTGGTTAGAAAAGAAGATCTTCAGGCTGTCAATTCACTGAATTCAGGGATATTCAATTTGGCGGTTTTTTTAGCACCTGGTTTGGCCGGATTGATTCTTTCCTTCTATAATCCAGGGTATGCCTTACTGATCAACAGTGTCAGTTTCCTGGTTTCTTTCTTTGCAGTTGCGAGTCTTCGCATGAAAGAGAAGGAAAGAGTCTCAACCGGTACATCCATATGGGGTGGAATTCGAGAGGGATTTGAATTTGTCGTTAAGACCAAACCCATTTTTTATACCAATCTGGCTATGGTAACATCCGTTTTTGGAACGACTTTGTTTCTTACATTACTAGTGTTTCACCTGAAAGATTCCATCCATCTAAACACGGTCAAGATAGGATGGTTATTATCAATGGGTGGTGCAGGAGCCATTCTCGGAGCAGTTTCTTCTAGCCTCTTTCGTAAGCATTTTTCTTATCGCAGTATTTTATTTACTGCATCTGTAGTCGGAGGCCTTTCGATTCTCTGTTTCGGATTGATGGAATCCTTTTTGTGGCTTGTCTTCATGAATGCGGTCGGCACGTTTTGTGCATCAATGATGAGTCCGTGCATCCTTACTATCCGGCAAACGTTGACACCAGATCACTTGTTGGGAAGGGTTCAGGCAACTTGCCGTCTCATGACGTGGATCTTTATGCCACTTGCAGCCTTTTTGGCAGGCGTGTCAGCACAAGCCATAGGAACAAACCAGACTATCACGCTTGCCGGGGCCATCTCGACTCTCGCCTCTATCCCCTACTTACATCCTAGCTTAAAAGATAAATAGAGGGACGGACCTATCATATTATTTTATGGTACGATAAAAATAGATTTATAGTGGGGAGAATTCAAATATGATAACGGAAGCACAATTGAAAGAATCATTAAGGGGTATTGATTTTACACAGCCAGAATACATAAAAGAATTGAATTTGGATGCATTATTGAAAGAAATGATCCACAATATTGGATCCACCGACGGGGAACTAAGGGATAAGTTGATTTATACAAGTTTTTACAGAATGATGGAAGGAAATCACCTGTCACCTGAACAAATGCTATTTCTGTTTGATACGTGTATGGACGAACATCATTTGTTTTGCGGGATTGGAATGAAGGAAGATGACTCGGTTTTCACAAGGGCATTCTCATCATTGGTCCTAGCGTTGCTTCTTGATAAGGACCGGACAACATCCTTTATGCCCGTTGAAAAGGTCACTTCAGCATTTGAGGCGTGTTTCGACTATTTAGAGAAGGAAGCAGACACCCGCGGATATGTAGAAGGGAAAGGTTGGGCGCACAGCATTGCACACGGAGCGGATTATTTAGTGGAAGTGATCAAACATCCTGCCTTTCCTAAGGAGTTTTACAAAAGAAGTCTACGCGTAATAGAAACCTGTTTATTCAAGGATGTTACTTATATAGATGAAGAGGAAGGACGATTATTTTATGCCATAGAATCCCTTCTTGATAAGGGAATGGCTGAAGAAGATCTATATTTATGGCTCACTGGATTGTCCAGTACAGTGAACAGGCTATATGAGGAAGAAGGTTATTCCATCCCTTTCTTTAGAAAGAAAATGACAATCGAACAATTCTATAAAACAAGTTATTTCCGACTTAAATGGAAAGCTGAAGGAAGCAAATCAATGGATCATATTGATGCTGTACTGAAGAAGTGGCACAGGCACGATTACAGCTAAGAGGAGGGGCAGACGATGCAACCGAAGCATTACGACATAACCATCATAGGCGCAGGTGTGAGCAGTGTGTTCCTTGCGTATACGTTGATGAAACAAAATGAACATGTATCCATTCACATGGTTGATATAGGGAAAGAACTGAGTGAGCGTGTGTGTGGATTGGATCAAGGTAAAGAGTGTACATGCAAAGGGCAGTGCTGCAAATATATCGGTTTTGCCGGTCTTGGGAAATCAGAGGGGAAATTCAATTATACGAATGACTTCGGTGGAGAGCTTGGCAGGAAGATCGGAAAGCAGTCCACCCTTGAATTGATGAGAGAAGTGGACGAAATCCTTTGCGAGTTTGGCGGTGATGTCATCCCTTCCTACAGCACCAGGAATGAGGTCCTTTCAGACAGGGCTGCGAAGGTGGGATTAAAGGTGCTATCAACAGAGGTTCGTCATTTGGGGACACGTTTGGCGAATGAAGTTTTTCAAAAAATGTATGAGGTCCTTAAGAAGCAGGTCTCTTTCAGTTTTGAAACCACCATTGATACCATCTCAAAACATGAAGACGGCTTTCACATTCAATCAGATAATGAGAAGTTTACCACAGGAAAAGTAGTTATTGGAACTGGAATGAGCGGTAGCGCCTGGTTGAAAAAACAAACTGAGTCTTTGGGGCTGCATCCCGGTGAAACTCGTTTGGATTTAGGCATTCGCGTAGAAATGAAAGGCAATCAGCTTCATTCGATCCTGCAGGATACGTTTGAAACGAAGCTGAAGATTGAAAGAGAAACGTTCAGTGCTACCACCTATTGCATGAATCCCCGTGGGAGGATCATTCGTAAACACCAGCATGGTGTAGTGATGCCGGATGGACAAAATGCCCGTGAAGAAGATACACCGAGCGCAAATCTAAATTTCAGCTTATTTGTTCCAAGCTATTTTCCTTCACATGATCAGGCGATGGACTATGCAGTAAACATCATCGGAGGCATCAATCAAGGACGAGAGCGGATTGTTGTTCAAAGGCTGGAAGATTTTCAATTCAATAGAAAGACAACATCACTTCAAGAAAATAGTGTAGGTCCGTCCCTCAATGGGGAATGCGGGAGTGTAAGGGAGGAGGTTCCGGAATTGTACGGGATGGCACTTGAGGAGTTTCTTGCTTGTGTGGAAGATCTCATCGGTGAGAGGGTACACCCTGATACGCTTTTATACGGTTTGGACGCGAAATTCTATGAGCCTAAATTGCCGACAAAAGAGAACTTTGAGACAGAAGTGTCGAATCTGTACTTGATAGGGGATTGCTCTGGAGAAACACATTCCTTATCTCAGGCAGCGGCTAGCGGCATATATTTAGGAAAATATTTAGGGAAATATTTAGGGAACGAAAATGCCAAAAATTGATAAATTTAGAATAATTTGAAACCTTTCTGTTTGTTCTTTCGTATTAGTAGGGAAGTGTAGGCAGAAAGGGTTTTTTTATGGAATTACGAGTGGAGAAAATCAGTAATGAACTTGAGAGGAGTAAAGAGCATCCACCTAAGAAGCAGATGAGTATGTATTCTTTCTTTCGACTAATAGGGATTTTTATTTTCGTTGGATGGGGAGTCATGTTCTTCACAGTCCCGCTGGATCTCAACGAGGATTTCGAATGGGTTCAAGTCATCCATGTAGATAGGAACATGGTAGGCGAATTCTTTCTATGCCTCATCACAGTGGGATTCATTTATTTTGGGTTAGTATATTTTCATTTTAAAAAAGGAGGGGGAAGAAATCCGATATTAATATCCCTTTTATGTCTCGGAATAATTGATGGTATCTTATTTTACCTTACCCTCTAAATTTAATGATGAACGGAGGTAAACCCACATGTATTACTACTTCAACATTTTACTAACCATTATCATCCTTATCATAGGAACTGGAATTGCTTTCTTCATTGACCAATTCAGCAGAATGTTAGAAAGAGTTATTCCTGTAAAATTCCTCTCTATAACAATCGTCTTCATCCTATTTACCCTAATGGCGGCTGCTACGATAATGGCCAGCTCTATGGGAGGATGGGGTCTGATGGATACTGCGTTCATATTAAGTCTCTGTTTCTTCGCACTGGGATGGTTCACCAATATCACTAAACGCGCAGGAATTAATCAGGCTTCAACAGCCGCTAAGTTCATAACCAATAATCAGTTTAAATATGAATATGAATCTGTGAGTTCTTCTAATAAGAGTCCCTATTTCGTTGCCAGTCTGCTGTTTTTTGTTTTGAGTTGGGGGATTTCTTTTTGGATGGCGTATACGTAGAGAAACTGGATTATTCACTGAATGACGGTTTCAAATTACTAGATAAAAGGACGTGTAAATATGTTGGAACTTTTTACTTACAATTGGCAAGTAAGGGATGATTGGTTTGAATGGTGCAGGGACATTGATCCTGAAGAATTATTGAAAGAGCGTACAGGCGGGATGGGGAGCATTTTAAAGAACCTCTTTCATGTAGCGGATTGTGAACAAATTTGGATGAACCAGCTGCAGGGGACACCTGTTATAAGAAAGAATCTTCACAGCATTTCGACACTTGATGAAGTCATTGGATTTTCCAGAGAGACTCGTCAACAGACAGAAAACTTTCTCTCATTATGGACACCTGCATATGAAAAAAAGGAATTCACGATGACATCCAAGTCAGGTAACTCATACACTTTTACATACAAAAAGGTACTTCAGCATATTGTGACACACGAGATTCATCATATGGGCCAATTATCTGTATGGGCAAGGGAGATTGGAATAAAGCCTGTGTCGAGTGATTTGATATTTAGATAATGTGAATCAAATGTATAAAATAAGATTCCGTAATATGAAGAAAGGATGGTAAATATGAAATTTGTATTCGACTTAGATGGAACGATTTGCTTTAAGGGGGAGCCAGTATCAGAAAGAATTGTTCAATGTTTGCTCGAACTGAAGTCATGTGGACACGAACTATATTTTGCATCAGCCAGACCGATCAGGGATATGCTTCCGGTCCTGGATGTGAGATTGCATTCTTTTCCATTAATCGGAGGGAATGGATCTCTTCTTTATCACGAAGGAGAAATCGTGCACTCAACTTCCTTTCAGGATGAGGACCTAGCGAAGATACTTGAATTAATCCATAGATATGAAGCCACTTATTTAATCGATAGTGAATGGGATTATGCTTACACTGGTCCAAACAATCATCCCATCCTTGATTTTCTGGACCCAGCGAATCTGGCCCAATCCCTGCCAGTTGCATCGTTGAATTCAATCGTGAAGATTCTGTTGTTAACATCCACTCATTTTCAGGATCTAACAAAACAATTGGAACAAATGGATATTGTTCTGAACATCCATGGGAATGAAAATGTAGTGGATATCAGTCCAGCCAATATACATAAATGGAGTGCGCTCTCGACATTTGGAGTCAAGGCAGAGAACTATATAGCATTCGGCAATGATGCAAATGATATGAGTATGTTCAGCAATGCGAAGCATTCTGTCATGATAGGATACCATGATGGACTTTCTGACATTGCCGATGAACAGATTCCTCTCACTGGTGATTTTGAAGGTGAGATCATTAAAAAACTAAAGGAATTGTCTTATACATACAGCGAAATAAGAAAGTAAAAAAGCTGGAAAAGTGGTAGCTTCCCTTTTTACCAGCTTTTCGTCTTTTAATAAGGCTGTTTTCGCAAAGATTGTTGCTATACGCATACAAACTAAAATTTACGATGCTCTGTTATTTAGGTTGTAGTACAGGAGGGTGAAGGGAACAGTCCCGCTTTCCACGGACGTTCGGCCGAGCCTCCTCAGCAAAAAATGCACTGGACCCAAAAAGTTGGACACTTATTTTCTATGCAGCTAATTCGGTGTTAACTCGATAAGCTACCGGACTTTTTCGTTTTAACCTTGATTTAATTCTCAGGTGGTTGTAGTAATACATGTATTCTTTCAATTCGTCCTTAAAGTGCTCGATGCTATCAAATTCTTGTAAGTACAGGAATTCGGACTTCAGAATTCCAAAAAAGTTCTCCATGACGGAGTTGTCATAACAGTTTCCTTTACGAGACATACTTTGGGTGATGTTATGTTTCTTCAGTGTCCTTCGGTACTGAGCCATTCGATAGTGCCAGCCCTGATCGGAATGAATCAAGAGATTATCGCCCTCATTTACATGTTTCAATCCTTGTTCTAACATTGTTTTGACCAAATTAAATGTTGGCCTTGATTGGAGTGTATAGGTAATGATTTCTCCGTTAAACAGATCCAAAATGGGGGACAAATAAAGCTTCTGTCCGAATAATTTAAATTCTGTAATGTCCGTCACCCACTTTTGATTGGGTTTTTCGGCTTTAAAATGACGGTTTAAGATGTTGGGAGCTGTTTTTCCGACTTCCCCTTTATATGATTTGTACTTTTTCATTCGCACAACGCATTGAAGTCCTAGTTCTCTCATGATTCGAAGTACTTTCTTTTTATTAATGTCGTGCCCTTTTTCCTGAAGGACGTCCGTAATGCGACGGTATCCAAAGCGCCCTGAGTGCCTATGGTAAATGAAACTGATTCTTCTTTTCCATTTGCGGTCAGAGTCTGGTTGGTCCCATTTATTTATGATGTGGTAGTAAGTGCTTTTAGACAGCTTAGCTACTTTTATCGTTCTAGTCACCGGGAATTCGTTCCTTAGTTCAAATACTACTTTCGCTTTGATTTCGTTGGTGATGGTTCTTCCTGAACTAAGGTGTTTAGCTTTTTTAGATACGCATTCTCCATACGAAGGTATTCAAGTTCTTTTTTCATATCTTCTATCGATTGGCTTGAAGAGTTGTCTTTCATCTTCTTTTTCTTTTGATTAGCTGTCATTGTAGAAGGCCTCATTTCTAAAGATCCGAAGGCATCTTCTCCAGCTCTTTCCCACTTTTTCACCCATCTACGAACCATAGAGGGATCGGGGATTTGAAATATGGCTGATGCCTTTCGAATGGAGCAATTCTTCTCCGAAATAAATTGAATTACCCTCAGTTTAAAGGCAGAAGAATAGTTTGTATAGGGAAAGGTAAATGCTTCATCCCCATGATGACGAACTAACATTACCCAGTAACGGAGAATGGAATCGTCTATGCCAACTTGATACGCTAGGTCTCGATAACTGACTAGTTCATTTAGATAACGTTTGGCAACGTAAAGTTTATGTTCCTGTGTAAACTTGGCCATTGGTGCGGGCACCTCCTATTGTTGGTTGGTGTGTCCAACAATAGGGGTGCAGCTCAAAAACGCTTCCGGGGTCTCGACACGCCCGTTTTCCGTAGGAGTCTACGCAGTTCCCTTCACCCTCTAGAGTAGTAAGTGGTTGACAGGGCATAATGATTTGTGACCATCAGTTTAAAAAGAGTAAAGGATTATTAAATAAAATCAGTCACTGCAACGAATGAAAAAGCAGTGGCATAAGCAACCTCCACATTTCCTTTATGATAGTCAAAGTTTTCGTCAGTTGATTGGAGCGGAAGGTGCTCGACTCCTGCGGGAAACGCTGGACAGGTGAGACCCCGCAGGCGTAGCCGAGGAGGCTCACCGCCAGCCCCGCGGAAAGCGAGCACCTGTAGCGGAAATCAACCGCCACTCGCTACATCCAAAAGCAACAATGTTTACGAAAACAGCCTTTAATAAAAACGGATTGATTGACTATAAAATTCATTTGTATTATATTAATTGACGGGTCAATGATTGACCTATCAATTAATAAAAAGGAGGAGGATGCTATGTCCAATTCGTGTAGACAAGAAGAGAAGATCATTGTTCAACTCAATGATATATATAAGCAAATGAGTCCGAAATTTGAACGCTGCACTGGAATCAGTCAATCTCGACTGGAACTGTTGCACAGGTTGTTCGAAGTGGAAGAAATCAGTCAGACAGCCCTTCAACGCGAAGTGAATATTGACAGTGCGGCTGTAACCAGGCATTTAAAACAGCTTGAAGGTAAAGGGATGGTAGTGCGTCGGAAAAACCCTGACGACAACCGGTTTACATTCGTTCGCCTGACGGAAGAGGGACGAATGAAGATCAATGCCTATCGGGAAGAAAAAGAAATCTTCATCTCTAAAGTATTTAAGACGTTCACAAAAGAGGAACGTTCCGTTTTATCAAATATGCTTAATCGTATTCAAGTCAATGTGAAAGACATTGAATCGTAAATAATAGTGAAACAAAAAGGAGAATGCATCATGAACCAAACAAAAATCAATGACTTCAATGAAATTATCACGGGGCGCCGCTCCATCCGAAACTATGACCCATCAGTGAAAATCAGCAAAGAAGAAATGACAGAAATTCTCACGGAGGCTACTCTTGCTCCATCATCCCTTAATCTTCAGCCGTGGCGTTTTGTTGTCATTGACAGCGAAGAAGGAAAGGCAACCCTTGCTCCACTTGCAAAGTTCAATCAAACGCAAGTCAAGACATCTTCAGCCGTTATTGCAGTATTTGTAGATATGAACAGCTTGGATTATGCAGACGAAATTTATAATAAGGCCGTCGAGGAAGGATATATGCCAGCAGAAGTAAGAGACAGACAGCTCCCTGCTATTAAGGATTTACTTAAATCAGTTCCCGTCGAAATGTTCAGGGAAATGAATCTTATCGATGCTGGCTTGGTTTCAATGCAGCTGATGCTTGCTGCTCGAGCCCACGGATATGACACAAATCCGATTGGCGGCTATGAAAAGGATCAGATTGCCGATGCTTATGGCATGGATAAAAACCGCTACTACCCAGTCATGCTAATTTCAATTGGGAAAGCGGCAGATGCAGGATATAAATCCGTCCGATTACCAGTTGACTCCATCACAGAATGGAAATAATAATACGAATAGAGGAGAATTAAAATGATTATCATTCACGCTGAATTTCAGATAAACCCTATTAAAGAACAGGCATTTTTAGAAGAAATCCGTCCCCTTGTCTCTTCCTCCAGAGGCGAGGAAGGGAATATCTCATACGATTTAATGAAAGATACCGAAAGAGATCATGTCTATACTATGGTTGAAGTATGGAAAGACTCAGCAGCCGTAGAGAGTCATAATGGGAGTGACCATTTCACATCATTCGTAGGAAGGGCTCCCGAATATTTAACCGCACCACTAAATGTGAAAATGTATGATGGAAATAAAATCGAGAAATAAATTTTACAGAAGCATCCGGCATTGGCTGGGTGCTTTTTTTATTAATGAAAAATGATTCAGAGCGATTCAAGAAGTTCAGTCCTTCTCTATGCTTGTGATTTTCTTTCCGGTCTTGGTGAAGCAGGGAGGATTTTGAAGAATAAAAAGGAATTTACAGGAATTAACGAGAATTATTCATTGAAAGGAGTTTTTTTATGTCAGTCAGGTTGCGAGTAGACGCACAAAATACTCTGGGGGAAAGCCCTTGTTGGGATCCTGAAAGAAATATGTTCTTATGGGTGGACATTATAGAAAAGAAAATTTTCCGCTTACATACTCTGAAAGATGAGTTGGATGAAGTCCGCTTGAATCAATCCGTAGGCTGTCTTTCTCAGACCAACAGTGGACGCATGATCCTTGGACTTCAACACGGCATCCATTTTTACGATTGGGAAACGGATAATCTAGAAAAGGTCGTGGATCCGGAAAGTCACATAGAAGAAAACCGCTTCAATGATGGTAAATGTGATCCAGCCGGCCGCTTTTGGGCTGGAACGACCGATAATACAGGGGTAGATGGGAATGGGGCTTTATATGTTATAGACTCAACCCTTCATATTACCAAAAAGGTCGATAACGTGGGCACTTCAAACGGTCTTGCGTGGTCACCGGATCACCGCTTTATGTACTTTATCGATACTCCTACGAAGCAAGTGGTCAGATATCGTTATTTTGTAGATTCCGGTCAGATTGAAAATCCTGAGGTGGTTATCCAATTCCCTGATGGTGCAGGATTGCCTGACGGTATGACAATCGATGAGGAAGGAATGCTTTGGATTGCCCATTGGAGCGGGAAGGGGATATCCAGGTGGAATCCACATAACGGCAAGCAGATCGAATTTATTCCGGTTCCCGCAGTGAATGTGACGTCTTGTGCGTTCGGTGGTGCGGATCTCGATGAACTTTATATTACCTCTGCGAGAACGAGAATGACAGATGAACAGTTGACTGACTATCCACATTCTGGAGGGGTCTTTACATTCAAAACGAATGTTAAAGGTATAAGGAATTTTGTGTTTAAAGATAATTCATCAAAATAAATATACATAATAATATTATGTAAACTAATAGGAGTGATTTTTTAATGCCAGCAGATATTTGGACAAAAGTCGATCAATATTATTCTACTAAACTGCAAAAAACAGATTTAGTCATGGAGTCGGTCTTGCAGGCAAATAGTGAAGCAAACCTGCCTGCAATCGATGTATCCCCGAATCAGGGAAAATTCCTTTCATTGCTTGCCCAGTTAAAAGGGGCGAAACGGATTCTGGAAATCGGAACACTCGGAGGCTACAGTACGATTTGGCTTGCCAGGGCATTACCGGAGGACGGCCGGCTTGTGACACTCGAGTATAGTGAAAAACATGCAAAAGTCGCAGAACAAAACATTCAAAAAGCCGGTGTAGAAGAAAAAGTGGAAATCAAAGTTGGCGCTGCACTCGACACCCTGCCTACACTTCAAGGCACATTTGATTTCATCTTCATAGACGCAGACAAACAAAACAATGCCAACTATTTAAAATGGGCACTTCAATTGTCTCAACCAGGGGCGGTCATCATTACCGATAATGTGGTTCGCGGTGGAAGAGTGATAGATAAAGATAGTGAGGATGAAAGCGTTCAAGGAGTTCGAGCATTTGTAGAAATGTTATCGCAAGAAGACCGAATCGATTCGACGGTCGTGCAGACAGTTGGATCGAAGGGGTACGATGGATTTGTAATGGGAATAGTGAAAGAATAAAAAAATTTCTATTGTTATTTCCTGAATTATCCTGTAAAATGGATAAAAATTTCAAATTATACATGTTTTGATGGGAATCAGTAGTGACTTATCTCCCTGTCTTAGAGAGCTGATGCCGGGTGAAAATCAGTACACAGATGAGCACGAATTACCTCCTTGAACATTCTTTGTGAACGAATGAGTAGCAGAGAACGGCCGGTCCGTTATCCGAATAGAGTGGAAGAGAGATCTTCAATTAGGGTGGTACCGCGTTAACCACGTCCCTTTTTTATAGGGGCGTGGTTTTTTGGTGTTAAGGAACCGAGAAGGTAGTGGTGGAGAGTAGCTCAAATAGTTTTAACGGCGAAATTCGGAATATATCGGCGGAAAATTTTATTTAACGGCGAAATCGAGAATATATCAGCGAAATCTTTAATTTAACGGCGAAATCGAGAATATATCAGCGAAATCGTAATTTTAACGGCGAAATCGTAATTATATCAGCGAAATCCCCAATTTATCACCGAAAATGTCAATATATCAGCGAACCGCTACAACATAACAACAACTCAAAATCTCTTCTTTGAGTCAACAAATTCACCCATCAACAACTAGGAGGAAAGATGATGGATCATAAATGGGAATCACTATCAAAAGTTCAGCAGCTCGAAGTCGAAAGGCAGCTGGCACAATATCAGAATGGCGTGCATGAAATCATTCCAGAAGCAGAATTAAAGCAAAAACTGATAAAGTCAATTTCAACGGGCACTCCGTTAAAAATCAAGCTGGGTCTGGATCCGACGGCACCCGATGTTCATATCGGCCATACTGTTGTACTGAATAAATTGAGGCAGTTTCAGGAAAACGGTCATATCGTGCAGCTCATTATCGGTGATTTCACCGGGAAAATCGGAGACCCCACCGGGAAGTCAGTTGCGAGGAAGCAGCTCACAAATGAAGAAGTGAAGAGGAATGCCCGGACTTACTTTGAGCAATTTGGCAAAGTCCTGGACAAGGAGAAGGTGGAGCTTCATTACAATTCAAAATGGCTGTCGTCACTTGATTTGGAAGATGTCATTCACTTATCTTCAAAGATCACCGTCGCGCGATTGATTGAACGAAATGATTTCTCGAACCGGCTGTCAGAAGGGAAGCCAATCTCACTTCATGAATTTTTTTACCCATTGATGCAGGGTTATGATTCCGTTGCATTGGAAAGTGATGTAGAGCTTGGTGGAACGGATCAGCAATTCAATGTCCTGATGGGGAGACATCTACAGGAACATTGCAATCAGGAGAAACAAGTGGTCATACTACTTCCATTACTTGAAGGTCTTGATGGGGTCGAGAAAATGTCTAAATCAAAGCATAACTACATCGGAATTGATGAAGATCCCAATCAAATGTTTGGGAAGACGATGTCGATACCTGATGAATTGATTATAAAATACTTTCATCTCATAACAGATTTTTCATTGGAAGAGAAGGTGAAGATCGCTGGTGAAATTCGTGATGGATCAATTCACCCGAGAGATGCCAAAATTCTTTTAGGAAAAACGATTGTGAGAATGTACCACGGAAAAGACGCAGCCGATCAGGCAGAAAACCAGTTCAAGGAGATCTTTCAAAAAGGGGCAATCCCTGATGATATACCTGAGCAGGATTGGCCTGGTGAAGAGAAGGTTTCCATTATCGATTTACTAGTGGCTTTAAACATGCAAAGTTCAAAGAGTGAAGCGCGCCGGATGATCCAAAATGGGGGCATCAGGATCAATGGTAAGAAGGTGTTGGATGTTCAGACAGAAGTGGATGTTGCAGATGGAATGGTCGTACAGGTGGGGAAAAGGAAATTTATACGACTGAGATGGGACAATGAGTAACACTTCTTGATCATTTGGAGTCTTTTCGCTAAAGCTATTTTACAGGAGAGGGATGGATGTTTACATGAAAGAACTATCTACTAGGATCAAAGACTATGCAGAGAAAAATGATTTTTCAGGGACTGTGATCGTGAACAATAAAGGAATATCTCTGGTGGAATCTGCATTTGGGTATGCCGACCGCAGTAATGAACGTGAAAATACGGTCCATACGAGATATGGAATTGCTTCAGGATGTAAATTATTTACGGCTGTGGCCATCTGTCAGCTTGTTGAAAAGAAATTGATGTCATTTCAAACGAAGTTGAAGGATTGCCTGCCCAACCATTTTCCACATTTTAATGAAAATGTGACTATTGAGCAATTATTGACACACTCGTCTGGAATTCCGGATTATTTTGATGAGGATGAGATGGATGATTTCGAGGATTTATGGAAGAAGATTCCCATGTACCATGTTCGAAGTGGAGAAGATTTTCTTCCATTATTTCAGGACTTACCTATGAAGTTTCCTCCTGGTGAGAGGTTCCATTATAACAATGCAGGATATATCATTCTGGGGTTGATAATCGAGAGGCTCTCTGGAATGAGTGTGCAGGAATACATCGAGAAACATATCTTCATTCCAGCGAATATGAATGGTTCGGGATATTTCCTTCTTGATCGCTTACCTAGGAATACGGCCATCGGCTATATTGAAGAAAAAGACAACACCTGGAGAACCAATTCCTATTCGATTCCCATCCAGGGTGGGGCAGACGGAGGAGCCTTCGTGACGGGTCCCGATATGATCTCGTTTTGGGAAGCTTTATTGGCAAATAAGCTGCTGACAACAGAAAATACTGTGCGGATAACCGAACCCCATGTCAACGTGAAGGTAGGGGTGGACTACGGCTATGGAATGTGGCTGAATCTACCTGATAAACATCACATTATGGGATACGATCCAGGAGTAAGCTTTCATTCTGCGTTTTACCCGGAAACCGATACCAAAGCAGTTGTATTATCAAATAAAAGTTCCGGAGCTTATGGTGTTTTACAATTGATAGAATCCTATTTCAATAGTAATAAAGGGGTATAGACAGTGA
Organism: Rossellomorea aquimaris; assembly: GCF_020172085.1. Lineage (GTDB taxonomy): Bacteria > Bacillota > Bacilli > Bacillales > Bacillaceae_B > Rossellomorea > Rossellomorea aquimaris_E. Next base: position 1,440,625 of record NZ_JAIVAT010000003.1, on the reverse strand, counting down.
GTTCAGTTAGAATCGAGAAAGCACATATCGAGGACGTTTCTGTCCTTACCGCTGTTCAAACGAAAGTGTTCGATGCTGAAAAAATGAAATGGTTCCCAGATCGGACTGAAATCGTCGATACTAACATTCAGCCTCCGGGCTATGATTCAATAGAAATGAATACTTATATGTTAAAGGAATTGGATTATTTTAAGGTCGTTTTTGAAGGGGGCATCGTTGGTGGGCTGATTCTTACGGTCATTGGCAGACGCCATGGACGGGTCGATCGGATATTTATTGATCCTGCATATCAAGGGAAAGGAATCGGATCAACAGTGATTAAGCTTATGGAACGTGAATATGCACATGTGGTGTCCTGGGAGCTTGAAACTTCGAGCTTACAGCTGAACAATCACCGATTCTATGAAAAAATGGGATACCAAAAAATATTCGAATCTCCTGATGAACACTGCTATGAGAAAAGAATGAATGAAAAGAACGGTCCGGGAGGTAAAACGAGAGAAGTGACAATCCTTGGTGACATTATGAAAGACGTGGATTTTTCCGGACATCAGTTGGAACATTGCATCGTGGAGAGAGCCGACTTCTACGGGATCAACGGGAGTTATGCCACATTTAGCAACAGTAGTATGACGGGAGTACAGTTTAGCAATTGTAACCTGGAAGGATCCCGTTTTCAAAATATCAACTTCAAAAGAGCACTTATCGCTGACCTCAATCTTTCGTATAGTGAATTTGCTCACGTCTCTATAGGAGGCTTACATGTTCATGATACTAATCTTGGTGATGAAGGAGAGCCGATAACGTTTGAACGATGTGTTCTTGAAGGATCCATGTTTGAAAACTGCAGTTTAAAAAATGTTGACATTTCTGACTGTGAAATATCGGGGATGAAAATTGATGGGATTTTGGTGGAGGACTTGTTGGAAGCTCACGCACATAGAATGAAAAAGTAGTACAGGTACAAACACCCATTTTTTCTTCTAGTCATATTATAAGTATTGACTGGATAAAAGAGGTGAGAATTAAAATGAATCCATATCATTATTACCGTCAATTCAAGCCTTTCAACCTGAGTGGCAACTACCGGGTGCCAGAAACTCATTCCCTGGTGGATGATCTCCAAAAAGCCATCAATGGCGAATACAGTGCGATTGCCTGCTATAAAAAGCTTTCGGCTCTTGCTCCTACTGAGGAAGAAAGACTTCGAATCCTTGAAATTCGAAAAGATGAAAAACGTCATTTTAAAGCATTCAGTGATATCTTTATGAACTTAACCGGAGTCGAGCCGCGTCCTCAATTGCAGGAAGGTTGTCCGGATCGATATTACGATGGACTCCGATTTGCCTTTAAGGATGAACAGGAAACGGTTGATTTTTATCATGAGATTTCAAATGGGGCACAGGATGTCTATATAAAGGAAACATTTCTTCGAGCTGCAGCAGATGAACAGAATCACGCTGTCTGGTTTTTGTATTATTTGACGATGAATAAAGGAAGGAGAAATACTCTCCGACAAGCCGATTATGGAGCAAAAGGGGCTCTTGCTGCCCCGTCGCTTACGGTTCCTCAAATGCTTATATATGCCATGCAGGATGAATATCTGGCACAGGCAAGATACGATCGGATCATTCAGAATTTCGGCAATGTCCCTACTTTTATGAGAATTAAAGAAGCAGAGCTCCGTCATATTTATGCATTGCAGACATTATTCCAGCAATATGGACTCCCTTTACCGGAAGATCAGTCACAATCGTATGTGACCACACCGGAATCAATAAAAAGTGCCTATAGCGCTGGGGTGGAGGGAGAAGTCGATAATATTTCGATGTATGATACTTTTCTTGCCTACCCGCTTCCTCAGGATGTGCGGGTCGTCTTCACACAGCTGAGGAATGCTTCGCAGAATCACCTTGCAGCATTTGAGAGGGGATTAGCAAGAGTATAGAATAGAAATAATAGGCGGCTGGCTGATTCCTTGGGCATTCGCCTATCTCTCTTTATTCGATATCCGTTGGGTAGTGTAGGTGGTCTTGAACTTTGTCTATAAACAATGAGTCATTACTGCTTATGACTGCATAATATATTTCCCTGAGTGCTAGTCCTCTAGTGCGGAGTTCCTTATCCAGCCAATCTTTACTGTAAAGTGGGGTCAGGTTTTTGTCTATAATTCTTCCATCCATGATCAGTTCTACAGGGAGTGAATTTGAGGTGTGAGTTGGAAGTTGAAGGTCCAATTTCGTTACATTCTGAAATTGGTCTTTCTTTTTAATGGAAAGTTCACCACTGACTTCCAATAGTGCATAATCAACTTCCGAGATGTCAAACACACCCTTTTCCCTCAAGTGTTGATTCAAGTCATCTAACGTGAATTTTATTTTCTTCATATTGTCTTCTAGCACTTTCCCTTTCTCAATGATGACTGTTGGGCATCCGGATAACCATTGTCTTAATGTTCTACTGTGAGATGTCATTAATAGCAGTATGTAATATAAAGTAAACAATGAGATAAAGGAACCGAGAATTTCAGTGAAATCAAGGTGGGTATTGAAACCCATATTCGCAATTAAAGAACCGATCGTAATGGATAAGGCAAAACTAAAATGAGTTTTATGAGAGTTAATATGCTTGCCAATCACCAGCGTCACCAGAATTAATATCATAAAGCTGATGATTGTTCTGAAGATAGAGAATAGTATCCCGTCCATACATAACATCCTTTATGTCCTCTTGTTTTTCATAGTATGAACCAAAATGTGGTATGTATTTACGCATCTCTTGATTATGAAGTGAGTGAAGAATAAAAATCAACTCATGAAAACCGCGTTCCAGCTATGATCTATTTAAAAATTTGTCACAAAAAAGAGATAGACGAGGCATCGTCTATCTCTTTTCTTATTTGAACACGCCGAATGGTTTACCAACCGGAAGCGTTTCTTTCCCGAAGTGGGTATTTAAGACACTTGCAGCTGAACCATAAAAACTGAACAGAGAGATAAATAATTCTGAGATGGCCGCCAATTTGTGCATGGCTTCAGGTGCAATTCCTAACGTAGAAAGGGAGAGTCCAATAAATAAGAAATCAATAAGGACAAAAATGATGAATAAGACCTTATGCGTTTCCATGGCGCCAACCGTCATGAAAATACTGAATATCAGATACCCGATATATGCAATTCCCAACTGCTCTGGGTCGACTGCAGCCGCTGCTTTTTCTCCGAATACTCCAAATGAAATCAACCAGGACGTTCCGACTCCAAGCCAGAATAAGCCAAATGCCCCGAATGCCGTCATTCCAAATGTGTTATTGTGCTTGGCATCCCCGAAGCTTGCCATCAGTTGAGCAATCCCTCCAAGGAATATCGCCCAAGGTAAAATGAACGAAACGCCGTCTGTCCATCCCAGTTTTGCCGAAGAGGCTACAAGGGTGACCATAGCCAGACCGAAAAGCCCGAGAGCAGAAGGATCGGCCGTTGCCATTTGTACCCGCTGAGTGTTTTGTGTGTGATTCATGATGATACCTCCTATTAAACATACTTGACTAATTTACATGGAAAAGTCACTGTATGCAATAGAAAAAATGATGTAAGCGAAACTTTCATAAAAGGATTGCAGTGAGAGACAGGTCGTATCTTCTAATTCGCTGATAAATTGGATATTTCGCTGTTAAATGGAAAATTTCGCTGATATATTTTAATTTCCGCTGATAAAGGCTCTCATCGTCCGTTCATCGCTTCTCTGAACCTACATGAAAAACAGAAATCCTGGAAGATCTCGCACAAGATCATCCAGGATTTCTGTTTCTACCCACCAGAACATTCAATTCACAACAAAAAAATGCATGAAGTGAGTGAATCCTACATACATATCAAATGGGGACAAATATTTCCTCTAAAAGGAGGTGAGATGGATGGAGCAATACTATATTTTCATGCTCATGTTCCAAGCGGGAAGCTTTATCATTTCGTTATTGAACCATATTGAAAAGTAGAAAGCTCCAAGAATCTTTTCCGGACTATGACTGGCCTCATAGTTCGGATTTTTTTCTGAAGGATCCGTTTCCCTATATGGTATGTCAAGATTCCCGATATTATACGTTTCTATGAAAATAGTAATCCCATCTCATTGTTTCTAAATCCTCTCTTTGTTGTTATCATAAGAATTAAACAATACTCACGGAAGGAATCAGTCTCTTGAAGATCATACATGAAAAACTTATAAAAGATCGATGCGGTACCGTTTCTTACAAGCGGGGAGAGGCGTATTACCAATCCAATAAAGTGAAGATAGAAGTATCGACTGGCGATCATTATGAAGCGACAGTTATCGGGGAGGAAGAGTTCCATGTTTCCGTTCATGAAAATGGCGTCGGTGGAATAGAAGCCCACTGTACCTGTCCGAAGCTTGCATCATTTAATAAAGATTGTCAGCATATTGCAGCTGTCCTGTTTGCCGTTAAGCATCATCAGAGATACATGGTGAATTCTGAAGGTAGTGTGTCAGAGGATTTTTTCACCCTGTTCCAAGAAGATTCCTTCCGTAAAACGGGAAAGCTTCGCCATTTTGAAAACAGACAGACCTTGAAGAGTGAATTTCTCATTAAACCGATTTCACACAAGAACGGCGAAGAGGAAATTGTAATCGAGCTCACGATACAGGATATAAAGGTACACGGGCTCCGATCGTTTCTAGCCAGTTTGAACGAAGGAAAACCGATCCACCTGTCAGATTCCTTTATCTTCAATCAGGAGTTTCATTGCTTTGAAAATGAAACGGATGCTGTACTTCAACAGTTGGTGGCATTTTCGAAAGGATTCTCAAAGGAACATAGTGATTACATGACTATTCCTCCATCTTCCTGGAAGCAGCTACTACCAGTATTGATGAAGAATAACCTTGTGAAGATACAGCAAAATAACCAGCTCTATAAGGGAATGAAGGAAACGGAACTTCCCCTTCCGTTGACATTCCAATTTGAACAAGATATTCACGGCCATTTTTCATTAGATGTTTCCGGATTACGGAATATGACAGTTTTGAATGAGTATCAAACGGTCTTTCATGAAGGAAAGATCACCCAACTCGACAACATGGACTGTAGACGACTGTCTGAAATAAAGCGACTCCTCGACCGTTCAGGAACGAATCTTATTCCTATTCCTGAATCCCAGATTGGTTTCTTTCTTGATAAAGTGGCTGTCGGGTTGAGAAAACTGGGTGAAGTGAAAATTTCAGAAAGCTTAGGACAAAAGTTGGGATCAGCGCCACTGGTGGCGAAATTATATCTCGACCGAGTCAAAAATCGCCTTTTGGCTGGACTTGAATTTCATTATGATCATGTCGTCATTCACCCCCTTGAAAACAGGGAACCTCCATCTGGTTCTCTTCTTATCCGTGATGTGGAGAAAGAAGACCGTATCCTCGAATGGATGGATGAATTTTCGTTCGGAAAGACGGAAGGCGGCTATTTTTTACATAACGAAGAATTAGAATATGAGTTCTTAACCTACGGTGTGACGAAGATTCAGAAACATGTTCAAATCTATGCGACAACGGCAGTAAGAAATAGGGTATCCAAAGGGAGCCATACCCCGAAAATCCGGATTAAAGTGAAAAAGGAACGAATGAACTGGCTTGAATTCACATTTGAAATGGATGGAATCCCTGATAGACAGGTGATGGAAATCCTCGGGGCGCTGGAAGAAAAACGGAAGTATTATCGTATGAGAAACGGATCACTGCTTTCACTGGAGTCAAAGGAATTTCAAGATATTCAGCGGTTTCTCCATACTTCACAAGCCGAGAAGAATGATCTGGTGAAAGGACTTGAGCTCCCTTTTTATCAAAGCATGGATCTTCTTGATTCAGTAGATGCCAAGAAAACGTTCATACTGGAGGATTCATTTAAAGAATTCTTCCGGCAACTCATGGACCCAGACAGTGTTGAATGTTCAGTTCCTTCTACAATGGGTTCTCTACTGAGGGATTACCAGAAAACAGGGTATCGCTGGATGAAGACGCTATCTCAAAATGGAATGGGCGGGATACTGGCGGATGATATGGGACTAGGGAAAACGATTCAAAGTATTTCGTTCATCGTGTCGGAACTCGAATCGATCAGGTCAAGGAAACTCCCGGTTCTGATTGTGTGCCCATCCTCCCTTACGTATAACTGGCAAAATGAATGTGTGAAATTTGCTCCGAATACCCGTACGCTTATCATAGATGGGGACAAGGCAGAACGAATGAAAAAACAAACGAAATGGAAGGATGTCGATGTGATCATCACAACCTATCCTTTACTTCGCAGCGACACTAAATGGTATGAGGATAGGGAATTCCATACAGTGTTTTATGATGAGGCACAGGCATTTAAAAATCCTCTTACGCAAACGGCAAGAAGTGTCAAGAAGATACAGGCCTCGAATCGATTCGCATTGACCGGAACACCTGTGGAAAATTCCCTTGAAGAGCTATGGTCCATCTTTCATGTTGTATATCCTCAGTTATTCCGTGGATTAAAGGATTATAGCCGCCTCACAAGAAAAGAGATCGCGAAAAGGATCAGACCCTTTGTTCTTCGCAGATTGAAAGAGGATGTATTATCTGAGATTCCAGACAAAGAAGAAATCATTGATTCCGTAGAACTTCTTCCAGGGCAGAAAGAGTTGTATGCAGCCTACCTTGCTAAACTGAGACATGACACCATGAAGCATTTGGATAGGAACACCTTAAGGAAGAATAAGATCAAAATTCTCGCTGGGCTGACCAGACTGAGGCAAATATGCTGCCATCCGGGATTATTTGTTGAGGACTATCACGGCTCATCGGCAAAATTCCTTCAGCTCATGGAGATGTTGGAGGAAGCCAGATTGTCAGGAAGACGGGTATTGATTTTCTCCCAGTTTACGAAAATGCTTGAGATGATTGGAGGGGAACTTTCTGGAAAAGGACAGCCATACTTTTACTTGAATGGAGCAACTCCATCAGAGGAGAGAGTTAAGATGTGCGATCGATTTAATGAAGGGGAACGAAATCTTTTTCTTATTTCTTTGAAGGCAGGTGGAACGGGGCTGAATCTTACCAGTGCAGATACGGTCATTCTCTATGATACATGGTGGAATCCTGCAGTTGAAGATCAGGCAGCCGACCGTGCCCACCGGATGGGCCAGAAAAATACGGTTCAGGTAATCAGGCTCGTTGCCAAAGGAACGATCGAAGAGAAGATGAACGAACTTCAGGATAAAAAGAGGCACATGATACAGGAAGTCATGAACCCGGATGAAAAGCTTGTACAAACCTTAACCGAGAATGAGTTAATGGAGATTTTATCCATTCATCACCAAACAAGTCAATAGAAGAACAGATTCTACATGATTTAGGAGATACAAAAACCAAATAACCTTGATCAATTTGATCCAAGGATGGTTCCTCACTTTTGTTTGCTTTAGACCGGCTTTTGAAGCTGACAAAATGAATTTGGCAAAATATCCTCTTGTTGGTAAAATGAATAATGAAAAGGTAAGCGAGTTTTCCTGATCTATTATGATGATGATTACTCCTACTGATCGATCTGAATCGGTAGGGGTTTCTTTCATGAAGAAAAAGATAATTTGAGGTGTGAAAATGATATACATTTTCGTAGGAGCAGCTGGAATGGCGGGAGCTCTATTTCGATACTGTCTTGGTATTTTTTCTGAAGGTCTGTGGGACTTTACGTTTCCTTTGGGTACATTTCTGGCTAATATGATAGGCAGCTTTATACTGGGTCTCTTTACAACGTATTTTATTCAAACGAAAAAGGTATCTCCGAAGGCGGCGACTGCGATTGGAACAGGACTGATTGGATCATTCACCACATTCTCCACATTCAGTGTGGAAACCGTGAATCTCCTATCTCATTCACATGTTCTTCTTGCGCTGGTTTATGTAGTGGGAAGTGCATCCGGAGGTCTTATGATGTCATGGGCGGGGTATACGGTAGGTATGAATACATACAGTAATAAACAGAAGGGGGCCACACCTTGATTGTTCATGGTTTGATGGTGGCAATCGGTGGCTTTTTTGGAGCCATGTGCCGCTTTGGAGTCAGCCGATTATTTAAAAAGTACTGTTTGTCTGATTTTCCATACGGCACATTATGTGTCAATCTGATAGGATCTTTTTTTCTGGGATATGTGATCGGAATGGGGATCGACGAAACAGGCGTGCTTCTAATAGGAACTGGATTCCTTGGTTCTTTTACAACTTTTTCTACTTTCAAACTGGAAAATATTCAACTTTACCTTCATAAAAAATGGAAACCCCTCATTTCTTATCTTCTACTCAGTTACACATGTGGCATATTATTCGCATTTGTTGGGATGACATTGGGTAAATTGTAAGTTATCAGAGCTCAGGTCACCCTGAGCTCTTTCTATTTGTTTAAGTATTCAATTATCTATTACATAGGTTGTAAATGCCCCAATCTCCCATATTTCTCAATCCTCAGATATTCGCCCCAAACTCTTTTTCTACCGATTTCCGAATCCATCCAGTTGTTTCTGTTAACTTCGATTCCACGATATGTTGTGGGAAATGTATACGGGATGTATTCGAGCTTTTCAGGCAGATGCTTCATTAACGTACGAAGCTGCCTCCCCGTGACATGACTTTTACATATTACCATAAGGGACTTCACGGTAGAAAAGTCAAACACTTCTTTTGCAAAGAGAACATTTTCAAGAGAATTGGTCGATTTATCTTCATAAACGATTGCTTGAGAAGGAATTCCTGCATGTTTCAACTGTGAGATGATCACATCAGCCTCTGAATATTCTTCATGATGGTTTCCTTCCCACTCTGGGTGTGGAACTCCAGTCAGACTTCGACCTCCAGTGACCACGATTTTTTGTATGTATTTTTTTTCGTAAGCTTCAATGGCTTTTTCCCAATGGCCACAATGGGTTCCACTGAAGACAAAAAGGGCGTCACAAGCTTTTGCCTGAATGTCTTTTCCAAAGGTTAGATCCGTTAAGAATTCAACTTCTTCTTTATTTAATTCTGGAACAATTGGCTCTCTCGGTATGATCGGTTTCATTATTCCAACCCCTTAAAATCATAATTCCCTGTCATAGACCAGTATTCTTCATTAGTAGATATATACAAAGGCTCGATGGTTCTTCTGTGAGTCTGGGCCAATTGGTGAAGAGAGGTCCTTTTAATACACTCTTCAATTTGTTTATAGTGCTCCATAGATTCATATTTCCAGATCGCTAAAATTTTAGTCCTATCTTCGTTAACCCAACGTCCAATTAATTCAGCTCCATGAAGTAATTGGTTAGGTAGTAAGTATTCATGAAAGAAATGATTGAATTGCGGTACAACATTCGGAATGATCTCGTACGTCCGGACTCTGTATACCATAATATTCCTCCTTTGGTGATAATTGTACACGTTTGTTCGTGTTTGTTCGATAATTAATTTCAATACACTTCGTTTTTATGCATTTTATTTCGTGGATTAAACAAGGAAGATGACGTAAACCATTATAGAAAAATAATGTTGACCATAGTGGTCAAAAAGGAATAAAATAAAATTGACCACTCCGGTCAATACCTTGTCTTTATAAAGGAGGTAGACAATGTTTGTTTAGAACGTTAAACATTGAGTCAGAAAAAGAAGATCGTATTATCAAGGCCGCAACCAGGATATTTTCAGAGAATGGGTATGAGAAAGCATCGACAAATGCCATTGTGAAGGAAGCAAAAATATCTAAGGGGATCCTATTTCATTATTTTAATAGTAAAAAAGAGCTGTACATCTCTCTTTATGAATATCTTACGGAGCTATTAACAGAAAAAATTTACGAAAAGGTCGACTGGAATGAGCGTGACATTTTCAACACAATACGTTCCGTTACATTGATCAAATTTGAACTTTTCTCTGTGTATCCTGATCTGATCAATTTTCTTAACAGTGCCTTTTCGGAAGAAGCTCTTGAGGTGAAAGATGATATTGAAAAATATAAAACCAAAATGGTTGAAAGTAGTTTTACTACGTTATTTTCAAAAATCGACACAACCAAATTCAAAGATGGTATCGACGTGAAAAGATCGATTCAAATCATCTATTGGACCTTTGAAGGCATTGCTAATCAACAACAACAGAAAGTGAAGACACGTTCTGTTAAAGATATCAACCAGGAAGAAGTGTTGAAGGAAATCGACGCCTATATCGCTTTATTGAAGAACTCATTTTACAAATAGAATAGAGGAAAAGGGAGGATAAAAGATGAATGTAATCGAAATTCATTCGCTGACAAAAACCTATGGAAAGTCCAGGGGGATCACCGATATCAGTTTTCATGTAGAAGAAGGAGAAATCTTTGGATTTATCGGACCGAATGGAGCGGGCAAATCGACGACCATCCGAACACTTCTCTCACTGATCCGTCCCACGAGCGGGAGTGCGACCATTTTCGGTAAGGACTGTATCGAATCAGCCCCTGAAATTGCAAAGGAAGTGGGATACCTGCCATCTGAAGTCTTCTATTATGACAATATGAAGGTGAAGGATCTTCTAAAGTATTCTGCCAGCTTCTATAAAAAGGATTGTACAAAAAGAATCAAAGAGCTGGCAGAGATATTAAATCTGGATTTATCGAAGAAGATTGATGATCTCTCCCTCGGAAACAAAAAGAAGGTAGGAATCATTCAGGGATTGCTTCATGAACCAAAGCTGATCATTTTAGATGAACCTACCTCGGGATTGGATCCACTCATGCAGCAAAAATTCTTTGAACTTCTTCAGGCTGAAAATGAGAAAGGAGCGACCATCCTTTTCTCATCTCATATTTTAAGTGAGGTTCAACGTCTGTGTGATCGCGTGGCCATCATCAAGGAAGGAAAGATCGTTCAGGTTGAGAAGATCAGTACATTAAAAGAGAACAATCATAAAAAGTTCAAGATGGAAATCAAGAGCGATATAGATGCCTCTTACTTTGATCTGGATGGCGTGACAAACCTGGAAATGATTGACCATCATGTCAGCTTCTTATTTAGAGGGGATATCAATACGATTATGAAGAAGATCGCCGACATAGAAATAACTAATCTATGGATCGATGAGCCTGATTTGGAAGAAATATTTATGCATTATTATGAAAAGGAGGCCTGATCCTCTATGAATATCTTTCTTTATGAACTAAGGGCTTACCGGAAGTCAACTCTTATCTGGACAATGGTACTCATCGGATTGGTCATGTTATTTTTGTCCATGTTTCCGTCCATTTCTAAAGAAATCGATGAATTCCAAAAGCTTTTGGAAGGGTTCCCTGAGGGAGTTCGAAAAGCACTGGGAATACAGGTTGAAACCATCGGATCCCTTAACGGTTATTATTCTTATATCTTTCTATATATATCTTTATGCGGCGCCATTCAAGCGATGAATCTGGGAATCTCGATAAGCTCAAAGGAAATGAGGGAAAAGACAGCTGATTTTCTTCTAACTAAACCTGTCACACGCACGAAGATTCTATCGTCAAAAGTTCTGGCAGCACTCGCATCGTTACTTATGACGAACATTGCGTATGGGATATCGGCCATCATTGTTGCTAATGTGGTAAAAGTCGAAGAATTCAGCTTGAACGTATTCTTCTTGATTTCGCTTACACTCTTGTTCACTCAAGTCATTATGTTTGCCGTCGGAATGATCATTGCAGTTATTTTCTCAAGGGTGAAGTCAGTCATTGCGCTCTCTCTGGCTGTGGTGTTCGCCTTCTTTTTCATTGGGATGGTAGCCGCGACGGAAGAGACTGGTCGATACTTTACACCGTTTAAATATTTTGACTACACGTATATCATGAACCACCACCGTTACGAGTGGTCATTCGTCATCGTGGCCATCCTCTTGACTGCAGGCTCGCTGATCGCGAGTTTCATCATTTACAATAAGAAGGATATCCATACGCAATAAATGGAGGGAATATTATGAACGTATACTTGAGAGAAATGAAGGCTCATCGCAAGTCCCTTATTATTTGGTGCATTGGGATGATTGCATTGATCGGATCCGGAATGGGGAAGTACGCAGGCTATTCTTCTTCTGGCCAATCCATGAATGACCTAATGGCTGGTATGCCGAAATCCCTGCAAGCATTTTTAGGATTTGGTACGCTGGATTTGTCAACGGCAAGCGGATATTATGGTGTGCTCTTTGTTTATATTCTGTTGCTGGCAACCATACATGCAGCCATGTCGGGAGCAACCATCATTTCGAAGGAAGAAAGAGATAAAACCGTCGAGTTTCTATTCGTCAAACCCGTTCCGAGAAAGAAAATCATAGGGATCAAGCTGCTGGCTGCTCTGACACAAATTTCGATACTCGCGTTGATTTCCTGGATTTCTTCATTGGTCATAGTAGGGCATTACAGTGACGTTTCCATCGCAGATGATATCGGGATCACCATGTTGGGAATGTTCATTTTACAGATGCTTTTTTTAGTAATCGGAACGGCTATTGCCTCCCTCTCAAAAAAGCCTGCAAAAGCAGCGTCATTCTCAACGGGCATCTTGTTACTGACGTTTATTCTCTCATTTGCCATCGACTTAAGTGAAAAAATAGAGGGAATGAAATACTTTACGCCATTTAAGTATTTCGAGGCCAAAGATGTCATGTACGGTGGAGGATTGGACACCGTGTTCGTAGGGATATCCATTGTGTTGATAGGGGCTTTGGGGTTTGCAACGTTTGTGCTTTATGATAAACGGGATTTGAGGGTGTAAGGAATAACTATGAATAATGTAAGCTTAACCTTCGTACATCTGTTTAGGATGAAATCATCTCGACGTTAATAGAAGAATCATAAATGAAAAGGATCTGTTTCACTGGATGAACAGATCCTTTTCATTGGATTTATCTTTTTGCTTTCAACTCGTCTATTTGCTCTATATGCCTCTTCTCATGAAAGCCGATAAAAGGAATCCACTCATCTAATCGGATTTGACCGAAGATGGGGTGAGGATATGCCTTTTTCATTAAGGCTTCTTTATTTGTAGATTCCAGGAAGGCAAGAAGATCTTTTCGTGATGATTTCAATTTATCCTTCATCTGCTCCAGGCTCTGTTTTTCGTCAGTAGGGGTGACGAAAGGCGGAGCGTCCACTTTAGTCGTTCGATCTACAGTAAAGTGGATTGGCTTCGACTCAACCAATTGTTCTTCTCCATTTTCCAAAGTCATTTGAATCACTTTTGTTAAGGATTTTTCCATTAGATACAAATGATCGAGCACCTGCATGATGTTCCATCGGTCTTTTTCGACTTTCTTATTTAGTTGCTCTTCGCTTAAATCCTTCACACTGTTCAGTAGCTCGGAACGAATATCTTCTATCATTTGAATTTCTTTTTCCACAGTAGACCCTCCTCCTGTTATCTATCAAACTATTTTACCCCTGAAAAACAAGGACGTACAGTGAAAGCACTTCATTGATAGATGCTAAAAAAACGAAAAGCTCTAATTTGTATAGAGCTTTTCGTTTTATAGAAAGGTATCGTATTATCCTTCAGATCCTTTTTCATCAAAATCTGGGGCGACTGCTTTTCTGATAAACAATGAAATGGTAAATGCAAGTGCAGCCAGGCCCAGTGCGAACCAATAGGCGTGATGAACGCCATAGGTCATGGCATCAAAGGCGACCTTTTCGGTTACTGTACCGGAATGGTTTTCAATATATCCGGTTTGACTTTGAGTCATGATGCTGACAAAAATGGAAACCCCAAGTGCCCCTGCTACGGGTTGTAATGTATTTGCGATGGCCGTCCCATGTGGGTAGAGGTGCTTCGGCAGCTCATTTAACCCATTTGTCTGGGCGGGCATCATGATAGCTGAGATTGACAACATTAGAACCATATACACGATCACAAATAGCCAGATGGGTGTGGATGGATTAATGGTACTAAAGAAAATCATGACACCAAGCAATATGAATGTTCCTGGAATAATAAGCTTTCTTGGTCCGTATTTATCGAATAGGGAGCCCATGGTAGGAGACATTAGACCATTAAGCAGTGCTCCCGGCAGTAGCAATAAACCGGCAGTTTTTGCTGAATATCCGAGTGGGCCCTGCAGGTACATCGGCATGACGATTTCGGAAGCAAACATAGCCATGATGACGATGACGAAAATCGTGACACCCCTTGTATAGCTTTTGAACCGGAAGACGCGGACATCAAGGAGCGGTTCCTTTAGCTTTAATTGACGCAGCACAAAGATAATTGCACTTATCACTGATATCGCTAGGATAGCGATGATTTTGACCGATGAGAATCCTGCCTCTTCTTCACCTGCTGCGCTGAATCCGTAGACAATCCCGCCAATCCCGATGGAAGAGAGGATGATTGAATAGATATCGACTCCTGGTCTTGTCACTTCGCCAACATTTTGCAAGTACCTGAAGGCGAATAGAATTGAAAATACAGCGAATGGAATGACCGTGATGAACAACCACCTCCATCCAAGAAAATCAACGATCACACCGGACAGCGTCGGGCCAATGGCGGGTGCGAACATAATCACCAACCCGAATGTACCCATTATCTTTCCGCGGACTTCCGGACGGTATATCAGTAGCAGGGCGTTCATAATGATCGGAATCAGTAATCCTGTCCCAACTGCTTGAATCATCCTACCTGCGAGGAGCATAGGGAAATTCAAGGCGCAGGCTGCAATCACTGTTCCCAAAAGAAAGACACTCATGACGCCTATGAACATCTGCCTTGTGGTGAACCATTGAATGAGCAGGGCGGAAATGGGCATCAAAACACCCATGACGAGCATGAATCCAGTGGCAAGCCATTGAACCGTAGGGGCATCCACCTTAAATACGTCCATTAATTCTGTTAATGCGATATTTAATAAAGTTTCATTCAAAATAGCGAAAAATGCACCGATCATGAACGTGATCAGGATGGCTTTTGAATTGATTTTAGTAGTCATATAGTTCCTCCAACAAAGTATATACTAGAACACTTATCTATCATGCTTGATGACGGGGAATATCTCAAGTGGAAAGTTCGTTTCGAAAAGAATGTCCTTACTTCGGAACCCATTCCTACATTCCGAATACATAAGTGTGACTTTTACTATCATTCCATCTTTCATTTTTGTTTAAACAACGCAAAGAGGGGAGACAGTGTCTCCCCTCGGAAATTCTTTGAATTATGCTTCTCGATTTCTTCTTCTAAAGCGGTTAAAGACCAGATACATCATCGGTACGATAATCAGTGTTAAGACAGCCGAGAACATAATGCCTGAGATGATCGTCACAGCGAGGGGAGTAAATAGCGCGTCACCGCTCACTGCCACTGGAATCAACGCTACGATAGAGGTGAGGGCAGTCAGAAGGATCGGTCGCAATCTTGTTCGACCTGATTCAATGACGGCTTCTTTCACGCCCATTCCATTTTTGATACCCTGTTCAATAAATTCGATCAATACTACTGAATTCCTCACGACGATTCCGGTCAGAGAAACCATTCCCATTACCGCCAGGAAGCTGATTGGTGTTTGAGTGACAAACAATCCAAGAATCGCACCTGCGATCGCGAGATAAACTGCAACCAGGACAAGGAAAGGCAGAGATAAAGAATTGAACTGAACAGCAATTAAAAGATAGACAAGGAATATCACGATGATGAAGAGAATGGTGATCTCAGCAAAGAAATCATTTTGCGCTTCATTTTCCCCACCCAAGGTGATGGAGTAATCGTTGTCATCAAGATCTTCACGAACATTTTTTACGATTTCCTGTACATTTTCTTTATAGTTATCGTCTTCCCCCGGGAAAGCGCGTATCGTTATAGCGCGTTCTCCATTCTTGTGTGGGATGAGCTGAAGTTCTTCTTTCTTCTCCGGAGTAACGAGTTCATCCAGGGAGATCAGCTGAGGAGGCCCAACAGAATTTTGGGTTGTGGCCGGGATTTCCAGGGAAGCCAGGTCCACCTCTCGATCATTGCCTTCTAATAAGAGGGTCATATCCCGTTTGGTTACCCCATTGTCAAATGATTTCAACGGGATGCCTTCTGTAGCTAAGCGGAGCTGTTGACTGACAGCATTAATGGTGATTCCATTTTCCTCGAGTTTTTCACGGTTTGGAACATATTCTATCGTAGGTTCCATTTCTCCTACATTATCAACGACTAAGTCGGTGTCCAATGTTTCGATTTCAGAGGTGATTTCATCTCGAAGCTCTATTATTTTATCGATTTCCGTACCTGAAACGGTTACCGTTACTGGTGCTCCAGCAGGTGGACCCTGCTGGATGGTCTCCATGAAGATTTTCGCATCAGGGTATGCTTTACGTAATTTATCTGTCCATTCATCGATCAATCCTTGTGCAGTCTGGTTCGTTCGATCGACTCTGGCAACCAACTGTCCTGTATTTTGTCCTGAATTCGACAAAGAACTGTT
Organism: Rossellomorea aquimaris; assembly: GCF_020172085.1. Lineage (GTDB taxonomy): Bacteria > Bacillota > Bacilli > Bacillales > Bacillaceae_B > Rossellomorea > Rossellomorea aquimaris_E. Next base: position 1,424,179 of record NZ_JAIVAT010000003.1, on the reverse strand, counting down.
GAATAGATTCGGCAGTCCCGAACCTGCAAATGCAGAAGTTTCATAGACCCCTTCGTCAGATTTTAAACGTTGTTCCATTTCATGAAGGGTGTCAGATGTTTCTTCAATTGTTGTGCCGATTGGCAGGGTGACATCGATTGTCACTTCTTCACGGTCTGCAGACGGGAAGAATTCGAAAGGTGTCAAGGCAATCAGGCCAAAGATGGCTGTGGTAAATACGAGCCCGATGGCTGAAACGACGAAGGGTCTTTTTGAAAAATTCTTCAGGAGCGTATCAGCATAAAAATCAGCGATCCTATTTAATGGTTTTCCTAATAAACCCGGGGCATCGGATACCTTTTTCTTGGTTTTACTATAAAGTAAATATCTCATGATCGGTACGAATATCAAGGCAACCAGTGTGGAAGCGATGATAGTGGTGATTAAGACCGTCGGTAATGCCCGAATAAATGCACCGTTTCCACCAGATAAGAAAATAAGTGGGAGGAACGTGAATACGATGGCAAGAGAAGAGGTCACAATCGATACCCATATCTCTTTCACACCGGTAATCGCACCGGTGAGAGCACCGTCACCAAGCTTATAACGACGTTGGATATTATCATTCACAACGATGGAGTCATCCACGAGGATTCCGAGAGCGATGATGGCTCCTATAACGGAAATCTGATTCAGATCCACTTCTGCAAATGGTAGTGGTATCAATCCCATCAGCACTGAAATTGGAACGGCGAGTGCCACTACGAAGGCACCGGAAACCGTCAGACCGAGAGCTGTGGTTAGTACTACGGCCACGACAGATATGGCAAGCGATATAAATAATCCTTTGAAAATGGTGTTTACAGTGTCAGCCTGTGAATAATAAGGAATCAGTTTTACACCTGATGGCAGTGAGTCTGCCAGTTCATCCACTTTATCACTAACTCTTTTGTCGACCGTTGGGATATCTTCACCCGGTTGAACAAATGCCGTGAAGGAGATTGAAGGCTGTCCTTCAAAGGTTACAATGTCCTTGAACTCTTTCGGGGAGATCTTTACATTCGCGATATCGTTAAGGAAGACCGATTCTCCTTGAGGATTTTTCCCTACAAAAAGCTTCTCCATTTCGTCCAGGGTGGTAAAGTGATCAACGGTCAGTTGAACCACTTCTTTATCCACTTCCTGCTTGCCAAGGGGAGTTGGATAATATTCGTCGTTGATGGCACTCATGACGGATGATGGGTTAAGTCCTGAATCCTTTAATTCATCCTTCTTTAATTCAACAACGATCTCTTTCTCAGGGAGCCCCTTTACTATGACGCTCGATACACCAGGTAGATCTTCAACCTCTTCCTTCCACCTGTTTACTTCATCATCCATTTCAAGAAGTGTTTCCTTCTTATCACTGGTCAAGTGGTAGGAGACAATCGGCATTTTTACAGTTGATTCATTGACTTCAGGGTCGAACGCTTCCTCAGGAAACGAGGTTGAAGCATCCGAGACGGCTTGGCGCACATCACCGAATACTTCTTTTTTGTCTTCGCTGTCTTCAACCTCTACAATAATAGTAGAAAAACCGGCTGCCGAGGAAGAATTGATTTCTTTAATACCATCAATCGATTGAAGAGATGACTCAATTGGATTAGTGATGGTCCTTTCAACGGAATCAACCGTTGCTCCGGGGTAAACGGTTGTTACCGTACCAATATTAATGCTGGTTTCCGGGATTTCTCTCTGTGGTAATTGAAAAAAGGTGAAAACCCCGATGATTACAAAAAGCAAAATGAATATCAAGACGATTTTCGAACGGTTCAAAATAGCTTTTAACAAGGATATTGCCTCCTTTAATGAATTTTTGACTTGTGGGTCAATAATAATAATTTTTGGTGGATTAAACACTGATATAACAATCATTATATTGGTTGACTCAATAGTCATTTTACCTAAAAATAATGGGTAGTCAAGAAATAATGCTCTTCTATTTTTTAATGAGTATGGTTAAAATGGGAAAGTAAATGTTTTTTCTGGATATAGAGGTGTAGAAAATGGACAAACGGAACGCAATTTTAGAATCAGCAGTGGAACTTTTTGGAGCACAGGGATATAATCAGACATCCATGCAGCAAATTGCCGAAAATGTCGGAATCTCAAAAGGTTCACTTTACTCATATTTTCAATCAAAAGAAGATCTGATCATATCGATTTATGAACATTATCAGCAGCTCGTATTTGAACGGGCATTCATTGTCGGACTAGATGAAAATGTACCTCCCATGGAGCGGTTCGCCAAACAGTTTCAGGTACAGTTCGAAGGGATTATGGAATATAAGTCATACATGAAGATGCACATGAGAGGTGATTCCGCAAAAAATAGTCAGAAATTAGCGGCTATGGAGCATCGGATGAGGGGAAGGCTATTCAGCTGGCTCGAACATAATCTGCTGAATGTATACGGTGAGGAGATTCGGCCATACAAATGGGATCTGATGTGGATGACTCAATCAATCTATTCGTCTTACATGATGTTAATGATTTCACAGGATGACTCCATCGATCCTGCTATACTGGGCGCTCATTTAGTGAGACAGATTTCCCTGCTCGCTGGTGATTTTCTCAATGGGGAAAGTGCTCCATTATTGGATGATGAGATGATGAAACCCTTTGCTGTCAGTATGGACAAAGAAGGAGCTTTCATCTCATTTGAAAAAAGGGAAGAGGCATGGAAGTCACTTTATGACAGTATCAAGGGGTTGAGCGATACTACCTCAACTTATTTTATGAACATAGCAAATCGGATTTCCGAGGAATGTCGAAAATCAAATCCCGACGAGTTGATCATTACAGGGTTATTCCGGTTGTTAAGAGATGAAGAAGGTTTAAAGATTGCAGCTGAAGAGTTGGAAAAACAGCTCCTTCCCTTAAAATAGGGAAGGAGCTGTTTTCTGTTTCATATAAATTCTGTTGAAAAAATTACTATATTAGAAGTTTACTAGACGTTTGGTAAGACAACATTCTTTCCCTCAAAATATCATAATAAAGATAATAACATTTAAAGGAGGTTTTTTCTGTGGCATTTCCCAGTAATGCGCAGTATACCCCGGTCTTGGTAGGGGGGGCACCCTTATTTGACGTCTTAGGCGATGAAAGTCCCGTATCAACAGATATCGTGGGGAACTCAACTTTCCCTGCAGGTTTTTTTGCATACGACGGGACTAATGTGTATTTTCGCTTAAGGCTAAACGGGGATCCCCGGAATACACAATTAACAGGCTTTAGAAATTTTGCATGGGGGGTTTTAATTAATACAACCGGAGTAGCCGGAACATACGACTGGCTCTTTAACGTCGATGGCTTGAACAATCGGGTGAGCCTGATTCAAAATACGGTGAAATTGGTCAATTCATGGAATGATCCTGCAGAAGGGACGGGTGGGGGGAATCCAAACTTTGCCCAGCCGATTACCAACTTTGATTACGCCAGGGTGACGCCAGCCGATTCCAGCATCGGTGGAGATCAAGATTTTTTTCTAGATTGGTTCCTTCCGGCAAGTACAGTATTTTCATTTTTAGGTATTAATGCATCATCAGCCATCCGCGCAGTTTATTTTTCATCAGCGAATGCCAATAACTATAATAAGGATTCACTTCGGACGAGCGAAGGGTTTTCTTTCACAAATGCCTTTACAGATCCTGTCACTCCTGACCAGGTGGACATCAGGGCGAAGCTCACAACGAACAAAGTACGGAATTCGGGACCTCAAACAGTTGTACTTGGTCAGCAGGCCACTTGGACTGGTACCGTAACCGTAACAAATACCGGACTTTCTCAGGCTACCTCAGTCTTTCTTGATGACATCATCGGTCCTGATCAAGTAAACTCATTTGTTGTGAATACTACTTCTCAGGGAATCACAACGTATAATTCTGCGTCTAAATTGCTTACCTGGAACATTGGAAATCTAAATCCTGGTGCCACCGCGACTTTGACTTTTACATTGAATGGTGCATTCACCACAAGTGGAACAAGAAATTTAGATAGGGTACAAGCTACAGGATTTGATTCATCTTCAGGTAACGCCATCCAGTCCAATACTTCCGTCGTCACCATCAACGTTCAACAAACCGCCACAATCAATGGAACCATAACCGATCAATCCACCGGGTTGGTCCTCTCGAATACAACGGTGTCACTCTTCCAGGGCATGAGCTTGATTGCAACTACCCAATCCAATGCAAGTGGATTTTATACGTTTACGAATGTCGTTCCAGGCAACTATACTGTAGAGGCTGCCCGAACGAATTATGTAACTGGAACAGCTAATGTAGCAGCTGTAGGGGGGACATCCACTACTTCGAATATTGCACTCGTTCCTCAGCCCAGTACCATTTCTGGAAATGTATCAAATGGAGGCGCGATAAACAATGCCACCGTACAACTACTAAATAATTCTGGTTCTGTAGTAGCGACTACAACCACAAATGTAGCAGGAAATTATTCTTTCGTTAATGTAACTCCTGGTCTTTACAATGTCACTGTTATTGCATCAGGTTTTCAATCGCAAACCCAATCCGTCATGACTGAGCCAAATCAGGCATCTGTTGTCAATTTCACACTGGTCGCAAATCCCGGCTCGATTTCAGGTACGGTACGTGATTCCACCAATAATACGGCCATCCCACTTGCGGATGTTGAATTAGTGGATTCAAATGGGGTACCCATTGCCAGTACAACTGCCAATGGAAGCGGTCAATACAGCTTCAATAATCTAGCCCCTGGAAATTATCACGTTAGGTCATTTGCCACCAACTATAGCACAACGACCGTAACTTCAACCGTCACCGCTGGAAATAACACCATTACGAACATTTTCCTCGAGCCGAATCCAGGGTCTATTCAAGGGACCGTAATAGACAGCGAAACCATGCTGGCTATTGCAGATGTATCCGTCCAAGCAGTAAATAGCCAAAATGTGATTGTAGCGAGCACGATGACGAATGGTAGCGGTCAATATTCCTTTGACAGTCTATTACCTGGATCGTATTCGCTTATTTTTACAGCTATTGGCTATGCTACTCAAACCCTTGGTGGAGTTGTGACGTCCAATGCTACTACAACAGTAGATGCATCGTTAACCAGACAGGCTGGTGCCCTGGTCGGTACCGTACAGGATCCCAATGCTGTCGCCATTGCTGGAGCAACGGTAACAATCTTTCAGAATAATATTCAAATCGGATCAGTGATCACCGACTCTAATGGGGACTACATGGTAGCTGGTCTGCCTCCTGGAAGTTATACCGTTGTCGTCAGTGCACCTAATTACACCACTGAAGCCGTTGCAGCCATGATTGAGGATGGTCAAACAACCACCTTAAATATTACCCTGAATGAAGATCCTGGAACTTTGGCTGGATTTGTGAGGGACACAAATAATGATCCAATTGCAGGGGGGAGCGTGACCGTTCAAATCAGTACCGGTTCAGGAATTATTGTCGCTACCACTGTAACAGCACCAGACGGATCGTATGCGGTGCCGAATCTTGCTCCCGGGAATTATACGGTAGTCGCAGCGGCTTCGAATTATCAAGCAGCCACCCAAGGTGTGACGATATCATCAAACGCTACGTCGATCGTGAATTTTAACTTGGCTTCAGATCCCGGTTCGATTTCCGGAATTGTGACGAATGCACAAACGGGAACGCCGATTACTAGCGTAAATGTACAGGTAAGGATCGTGGATTCAAGCGGGGCGGTCATTTCTACTGTACTAACCGATGAGAATGGTCAATATGTTGTAAATGGATTAGCCCCAGCGGTCTATACCGTTGTCGTATCAGCACCTGATTTTCAGACGAATGCGGTAACCGTTCAGGTATCGTCCAATCAAACAGCAGATGGCAGCATCGCACTTCAGCCTGATCCAGGACAGATTACAGGGACTGTGGTCGACAGTATTGGAAGCAATCCTATTTCAGGTGCGGTCGTCAGTATTGTGAACAGTTCAGGAAATTTAATTACGTCCGTGCTCACAGATATGGATGGAATCTTCATGGTAGAAGGGCTTGCACCTGATAATTATACTGTGAATGTGATGGCGAATGATTTTCAAAACGGAATGGTCGGTGCTCTTGTATCTTCTGGTCAAACGACACCTGTATCAGTTGTGTTAAACCCTGATCCCGGGTTCATCACAGGAACGGTCAGTCCTATTGTGCCCAACACGATCGTCCAATTAAGGGATGTGAATAATGTACTGATTGATTCTGTTGTGGTGAATCAGGATGGAACGTTCTCATTTAATAATCTGACACCTGGTACCTATACGGTGTTGGCATCTGCACCGAATTATTCAACGGTACAGGCTGGGGTTTCTGTTCTTGCAAACCAGTCGTCAACCGTTGATTTGATCCTCGTCCCTAATCCTGGTTCAGTATCCGGTATCGTTACAGATAATATGGGGAATCCGATTGGGAACGCAATCGTACAGATTTTTGATCAAAATAATATTCTGATCGGCTCTGGGTTCACTGATTCATCAGGTCAGTATATTGTGGGGAATCTTCCAAGTGGTTCATTCAATGTGGTAGTTAACTCACCAGGTTTCGGCCAGGTGATTACTGGGATAAACCTTGGTGTAGGACAGGATTTAACAGGAGTGAATGTATCGCTGATTCCAAATCCGGGAATCATCAACGGTCAAGTCACTAACCTTACGACAGGAGATCCTATTTCAGGAGCCACCGTAGTCATTATTGACGGCATTTCTCAGATCCAGGTTGCAAGCACAACGACTTCTATTTCAGGAAACTATTCTGTCAGCGGATTGGCACCAGGTTCCTATATTGTCTCAGCTTCAAAACTGAATTTCACGACAGAGCAAACAGGTGCCATTGTCATAAGTGATTCCGGCACAAGAGCCGATCTGGCACTAGGAGAAAACCCTGGATCTATTTCGGGTAACGTTGAAGATACAAATGGTAACCCGATAACGGGTAATGGCATCCAAATCTCGGTGTTTAATGAAAACAATGTATTAGTTGTAAGTTTCTTAGCCAACTCGGATGGTACCTATTCCATTCCTTCACTCGCACCCGGCACATATTTTGTAACCGCAGCCGCCCCGAATTATTCATCTTCAACTGTATCAGCCATGGTTCAATCGAATCAAACCACAGCGGTAACAAATGTCCTTGCTGCAAATCCCGTAACGTTGACGGTCCAGGTCGTTATTCAAAATACTTCAACTCCGATAGAAGGCTCGACAGTCACGATCCGTCACGCCAATAACATCCCGATTGCAACAGGGATTACGGATGAAAACGGGTATGTAACCTTTTCATCTTTACCGACAGGAACACTGAATATCACTGCTGATGCCGTCTCGTTTGGAACCGATACAAAAACGGTTATCGGTAACCCAGGAGATATCCTGTTTGCCGAACTAAGCCTTGCTCCTAACCCTGGACAAATACAGGGGTTCATTTCAAATCTTGCAAATGGAGAAGCGATTCCTAATGCAGTTATACAGCTCTACGATATTACAAATGTACTTGTCCAAACCACTCTTTCGAATCAAAACGGTGAATATACATTTTCTGGTGTAACACCTGGAGTTTATACTGTCGTTGCTAATGCAGCTGACTTCGGTCCGGAGGCGGCTGGAGCCATTGTCACTTCCAATCAAACGAGCTTATTGAGCTTTGCCTTAAGTCCAAATCCTGGAATCATTCAAGGGTTTGTAAGAGATTCTGTCTCCCTGGGGCCAATAGCTGGAGCGACAGTGGTCATTCGGGAGCTTTCTGGATCGGGTCCGGTGATCTCCACTACCGTGACAGATTCAGATGGATTCTTCCAGACAACGACCCTGTCGCCGCGAGTATATGTACTAGTAGGAAGCAGTCCAGACTTTGGTTCAAACTCTGTATCGGCAGAAGTAACGAGTGGGGGAGTGACAAATGTTGAAATCCTCCTTACCCCGAATCCGGGATCTCTCACAGGAACGGTAAGGGATGCCGCAACATTACAACCTCTAGCTGACACGTTAGTCAGGGTCATTGACAATCAGGGAACTGTGGTAGCTACTGTACAAACTACGGTAGATGGAACGTACATTATCTCTGGATTGGTGGAAGGAAGCTATACCGTTTCAGCCATCAATACAGGATATCAGTCATTAATCCAACAAGTGAATATTCAGCCGAACAGTGCCACGGTGCTCGATTTCAATCTTTTGGCTAATCCAGCCACCCTCAGTGGAACGGTTGTGGACGCCAATACGGGGTCGCCATTAACGGGTGTCATCATAGAGGTTTACGTAAGTGGAACGGATATATTGGTAAGGCGCGTCCTCACAGATGAAAACGGAGAGTACTTGATCGAAGGACTTCCACAAGGAACGTTTGACGTGCAGGCTCAACTTCAAGACTATGCAATCAGTATCAATTCCGTGTTCTTATCTCCGGGAGAAAGTGAAGTGCTCAATATTGCACTCATCCCATTCCCAGCAACAGTTCAAGGGACAATAAGGGATACCGTTACACAAGACCCGATCAGCGGTGCGCTTGTAAAAGTAGTCATACCTAATACAGACATTGTCGTTGGCAGCATCATTACATCAAGCGATGGAACGTATTCAATAGGTAATTTACCAGCAGGCAGCTATAATGTAGTGATTTCCTCTGATGGTTATGCAACCGCAATCGTACCTGTCATACTTGTTCCTAATGGAACAGAAACGGTAAATGCGGATCTTGATCCAAATCCAGCAGGAATTACAGGAACTGTATTTAATGCACAAACAGGCGTCGGCATTCCATGGGCACTAGTGAGAGTTTTTAACTCAGACGGAGTATTTATTGCCAGTACGTTGACGGATGAAAGCGGTTTTTATACGATTTCCGGTCTGGCTCAAGGTCAGTATACGGTCATTGCAAGCGCAGACGGCTTTGGGGACGGAATGGCCATTGTCACGTTAACGCCAGGAGAAACAGAAAACCTTAATATAAGCTTATCAAATCAAACTGCAACACTAAGAGGAACAGTGCAGGATGCAGTCAATCATCAACCGATCCAATCCGCTCTTGTTCAAGTCTTTAGGATCGGTACATCGATCCCAATTGCTTCTGTCCTCACCAATGGATCAGGTGAGTATGAAATTACCGGACTTGCCCCAAGGGAATACCGGGTGGTCTTCTCGGCAGATGGGTATGCAAGTGAGGTATTTAGAATATTTCTGACAAACGGGGAAGTCCAGATTTTAAATGCCGAGCTCGGTCGTCAGCCGGCCTCCATTAGAGGTCAGGTGACTGATGCAAATACAGGAGACCCTATCCAAAGTGCGGGTGTCATAACAGTCATAAGTGGAAGCGGAATAGTGGTTGCCTCAACATTAACCGACCAGGATGGAAATTATATTCTAACAGGTCTTGCGTCTGGGGACTATAACGTTATCTTCTCTGCAGAAGGCTATGTCAGTCAGACGTCCATGATTACCTTGAGCCCAAATGAAACAGCGATTCTTAATGCAGCATTGGAACCGAACCCTGCAACGATTACTGGAAATGTTCGGGATGCTATTACGTTTGCGGCAATTGAAAATGCCCTCATCCAAGTGTTTACGCCTGATGGAAGATTATTGGGAACGACACTAACAGATATGGATGGGAATTACACGATTTCAGGATTGCCGGGAGGAAATGTCGTTGTCATCGTAAGAGCATTAGGTTACCAAAGCCAGATACAAGTGATTGCGCTCATAAGGGGGACTACGACTACGCTCAACTTCTTATTAGAAGGAAATCCTTCAAGTGTCAGTGGTACAGTGACAGACATTCAAACAGGGGAACCGATCCCGCAAGTTCTTGTACAAATTTTCCCTGTCGGTTCACTCGTACCGATCCGCTCAACGCTAACCGATCCGAATGGGTTCTATATCTTGACGGGATTGCCTCCAGGAACTTACGTCTTAAGGTTTACAGCAGCAGGCTACCCTGTTAAAGAGGTGACGATTGTTCTTCAGGAAGGTGAGAACCGGCAGTTGGATGTCCAACTTGGAACCATTCTTCCTCCACCGCCTTCGAACCTAAGGCCGGAATGTATTTCAGTAGAAAAAGTATATGATTGGGTCATTGCCACCCATCATTCAACGCTCTCCATAGGATTTTCCCGAGCATGCAGAGAATTAGTGGATGAACTTCTTGCAAGAGGAGAGGGAATCAATGTTGACTGTCAGCTTAGCCCAATAGGATGCTCTATCATTTCATTTGAAAAAGGAACTCCGGGGTATGTTGAAATACGTGGTGAAGCGATTCTTGGTCTAACGATTGGATCTCTCCTTAATGAAGGTGAAACCTGTACCATGGAAGTACCAGTCTTCTTTGACAAGAAAGTTGCAGTTTGTTTACCGGAGGGGATGGATACAGGCAATATCAACTGTTCCATCATCGATATTAAATGCCGCGAAAAAGTTGGAAGTCTGACCCGTGATCAGCTCCAAATCCAACTCATTGCATGCCTGGAAATCGACATACTATATCCTGTCATTCTTGAAGTGTTAGGAACATTTTGCACTCCTAGAACAACTGTGGAGCATGTGGATGAGGATGAGGATATGTGTTAAGTGGAAGAGAGGTGCTTTCCTTCGGGAAGCACCTCTTTTTCTAATTAATTATAGCGCAGGAGGGACGGACCTTGCTTATGAAGGTCCGTCCCTCTCTGATTAAGTTTCGTGCAAATAGTCTTCGTTTTTCCAATCCGTTACGAACATGCAACCTGGAGAGTGGGTGATCATATTTGGGATCTTTGCGTGCTGTGCCACTGCTTGAGGTGTCACCCCACATGCCCAGAACATCGGTGTTTCATCCTCCCTGATTTCCACGAAATCTCCGAAATCAGGCTTGGTAATATCCTGGATGCCGATTTCAGTTGGATCACCGATATGCACGGGGGAACCGTGCATTTTAGGAAATAACGAGGTGATATCCGCTGCTTTTTGCACCAGAGAGTTTGGAACGGGCCTCATGGATACGACCATAGGACCATCAAATACTCCGGCTTTCTCTGTTTGGATATTCGTTGTGTACATAGCTACATTTTTATTTTCTTCGATATGTCGCAGTGGGATGTTCCCTTTGATCAGCTGGCTCTCGAAAGTAAAGCTGCACCCAATGAGAAAGCTGACAAAATCATCTTTCCATACATCTTCAATGCTTTTTTTGGTCTCAATCAATTTACCATGTTCATAGATGTGGTATAAAGGGATGTCCCTGCGAATATCTGATTCTTTGGCATATTTGGATTGATATTGTCCTGGTTCCAGCACTTCGACGATAGGACACGATTTCGGGTTGCGAGTAGTAAACAATAAAAAGTCGAAAGCGTATTCTTTTGGAAGGACGACCAGATTTGCCTGTACATAATTCTGACAAAATCCAGAAGTGTGGGTTTGGTGCTTTCCGGATCTAATATCCGCTCTAAGTTTGGAAGGTAACATGAAATCAGGCTCTCCTTTTTCTGTTATAATTTTCAGAAGAATCATATCAATCTTATCATATTTTGGTTAGGCATTTGTGAAGAGGGTTTAAATTGGATGGTCATGTCAATGAGGGGGAATCAAAAATGACGGGTAATATGCATCAAATGAATTCGGAATTATTCATGGATTTGCAATCGGCTAAAGAAGTATTCTGGGGGAACCCTTCATTGGACCCTAAGAGTACAATGTCAGGCATTCAGGAAATCGTGGATGCAGAGCGACGGCTCGAGCGGTTTGCTCCTTACCTGAAAAAGGTATTCCCGGAATCAGTCGACGGCATCATTGAGTCACCCATTAAATACATCGGGAACATGCAGAGAACGCTCGAAGATTATTATAAATCGAAGATACAGGGTCAGATCATACTGAAATGCGACCATGAGCTTCCAATTGCTGGGTCGATTAAAGCCAGGGGAGGTATATATGAGGTGCTCAAGATCGCAGAGCGTATCGCGATCAAACAAAACTGGATCGATGAAAAGGACGATTATTCAAAACTTGCGTCAAAACGGATCCGAGAGTGCTATTCCCGTTACTCCATTGCTGTCGGCTCAACGGGGAATCTGGGCTTGAGTATCGGTATAATGGGGGCAGCGATTGGTTTTCAGGTTACGGTTCATATGTCCCGGGATGCAAAGCGTTGGAAAAAAGACCTCTTGAGGGGAAAGGGCGTCAAGGTAGTGGAGCATGAACAAGATTTCTCCCACGCCGTCGCTGAAGGCAGGAAGCAGAGTTTATCTGATCCGAATTGTTTCTTTATAGATGATGAGAATTCCAAGGATCTGTTTATGGGATATTCGGTTGCTGCAATGAGGCTAAGGGAACAGTTCAGAAAAAAAGGGATAATCGTAGATGAAAATCACCCGTTGATCGTTTACTTACCGTGCGGGGTAGGTGGTGGTCCAGGTGGTGTGACATATGGATTGAAACATGTATTCGGTGAACATGTGCATTGTTACTTTGCAGAACCTGTGCACTCGCCCTGCATGCTATTGGGGCTTTCGACAGGGAGACATGAAGAGATATCCGTTCAGGAAATTGGATTAAGCAACCGTACAGAAGCGGATGGACTTGCAGTTGGAAGATCATCTGCACTGGCGGGGAAAATGATTGAGAGACTGCTGAACGGGGTGTTTACCGTCACTGATGAAACCCTCTTCAAATTGCTTGCGCTCTTACATTCATCAGAATCCATCGCCTTGGAGCCCTCCGCACTAGCGGGTATGATTGGCCCTGTCCTTCCGCCGGTTCAGGAGCATCTTACATCGCTTCAAGTCGATGTGACCCATGCCACTCATTTAGTATGGGCCACGGGTGGAAACCTTGTACCAGCTTCCATCATGGATGAGTATGTTAAAAAAGGAAAAGGGTATCTGGGATGATGTTTATGAGAGAGCCCTGTGCTGTGTTCATTTAGGCATAAGCACACCTTCCGAATCCACGCATATGATATCGTGGTAAAAGACTGAAGGGAATGATCAGAGTGTATAATGTACCGAACGGGTATTCCTATCACGCTCATACCTATCCTATGACCGTAACCGGAACGGAAGGGAGCACTGGCCACTTGGTGAACACCCTGCTGAGTGGGATCCAAAAAAAGGCATCGAGTGTTGATTTCTATCATCGCCTTGCAAAGATTGCACCTAATAATGAAGAGCGACAATTCATAATGCGCATGATGGAAGATGAGCAAAGGCATTGGTGGGAGTTAACGAATGTGTATACTTCATTAACAGATTCACACCCCGTCTATCATGTGGAGAGCATTCCGTTTCATTCGTATCGGGAGGGGCTTAAACGGGCATATAAAGCGGAACTTGCAGATTATGAGCAGTTCCGGGTTTGCAGCATGCAGGCACAGCACTCAGTGGTATATGAAGTACTTGTGAATACGTGCAGGGATGAGTGGGAGCACGCACGAACGTTATGTGAGTTGGGATCAGCTGAAGAAATACGGATGATGTCAAAAGATGTTGGCCCTGCTCCATATGCGGTGAATATCGATGAAGCCACTGTGGCGAATGACACATTCCGCACCGCCTTATGGACGGGAGAACATTTACAGGTAACATTGATGAGCATTAATCCAGGTGAAGATATCGGGCTTGAGATCCATCCGAATCTGGATCAATTTCTCCGTCTTGAACAAGGCGAAGGGATTGTCCGGATGGGTGATCGCCAAGATCATTTAACCTATGAGAAACAAGTGCAGCAAGACTTTGCCATCATGATTCCCGCCGGCACCTGGCATAATCTTATCAATACCGGCAATACTAAGATCAAGTTGTATTCCATTTATGCGCCACCGCAACATCCAAAAGGGACGGTACATGTAACCAAGGCTGATGCAATGGCAGCTGAGGGAGAGCACTGACTCTCTTTAACTCGCATCTAAACGTTGCAGAATTGTTTTCTGCAACGTTTTTGTGTGTCTCTCAATTTATTGATTTATCATTAAGACATACTTTTTCACGTATCCGCTACAGATGAAAACGAAAGATTAGGAATTTTATGCTAAAATGTAGAGTGGGGAGAGCTTTTAAGAGAGGATGAAGTACATGGTGACCGAAAAAAGAAAAATCTGGGGGTGGGCTCAGCCCTTAATTATTGGAGTAGTGCTAGCATTTATCATTCGATCCTTTATCATTATCCCGATTGTGGTTGAAGGGGCTTCGATGAATGCGACCTTACTGGACCAGGACCGTATGATTGTCAATAAGATGGATAAACCTGAGCGCTTTGATATCATTGTTTTTCATGCGACCAATACGGAAGATTATATTAAACGTGTCATCGGCCTGCCGGGAGATAAGGTTGAGTATAAGAATGATACATTATACATAAACGGCAAAGCGTATGCTGAACCTTACCTGGACAAACAAAAAGAATCCGTGATTGGTGCCCTGACCCCTGACTTCACCTTGGAGGATACACCGGTAAAGCAGCTGACGGTTCCTGATGGTGAACTATTTGTTATGGGGGATAATAGAAGATACAGCAAAGACAGTCGTCAAATCGGTTCGATCCCGATTGATAAGGTAGTGGGGACGACCAATATAGTTTATTGGCCTGTTAAAGAAATGAAGATTATTAAGAAATAGAGTTGAATACCCATTTAAATAATAGAGAAACTTTAATAGATTGGTGGAGAAAAATGGACAGCATCATCTTTGACCTTGACGGAACATTGTGGGATCCAATTGAGTCTGTACTTGAAGCGTGGAATAAAGTAATCGTGGAGAAAAATAAAAGTAGTATTACAAGAAAGCATCTGGAAGGGACTATGGGACTTCAAATGAAGGAAATTGGAAAGATATTATTTCCTGATTTGGATGAAGAAGAACGTGAACAGTTATTGAAAGACCTTACCCGCCAAGAGATCCCCCACTTACGAAACCATGGTGGACGTATATATCCCCATGTAGAACCTGTTCTGGAGGAATTGTCTAAGAAGTATAGATTGTTCATCGTCAGTAACTGTCAGGATGGATATATTGAGGCGTTCTATGATTATCACGGGCTGGATGAGTATTTTATCGACTTTGAGAATCCGGGTAGAACTGGATTGACCAAAGGGGAGAATATCCGACTTATTATCGAGCGTAACGATTTAAAGGAACCGGTATATGTAGGAGATACACTGGGAGACCAAAAAGCATCCGAAGAGGCAGGTATCCCTTTTGTTTATGTATCATACGGTTTTGGAAGCGCAACTTCCTACCATCATATGATCGAATCATTTGAAGACTTGTTGAAAGTATTTTAACATTTATGATAAAAGCCAAAGGATCCTGAGGGGATCCTTTGGCTTTTTTTGCTCGATTTCTTAATTGATGCATGAAACGATTCAGTTGAGGCAATACATATGGACGGAACTTAGTGAACGTTGACTTTTTCTTGTTTTTGTAAGATAGTTACAATATTATGACAATGATTTGGAGAAATGTAGAATACTAGTAGGAGTTTAGAAATGAAAGAATTCCATGATCGGCTAAATAAAAAATATTATTATTACATTGTTTCGTTTATTATCTTGTTGATGATAGCTGGGCTAGTCATCGATAATCCGATTAATTCGAGATTTGTCATCCATAGCGTGATGGTCACCATTATATCTGCTTGCCTACTAATATACCCCTTCTATGAGAATACATGGGTAAGGTATTTAACTGTTTTATCATCGGCAGGATATTTTTATACATTGTTTTTTCTTTATCCAGAAACATGGTCGAATTTCGTATTGCTTTGTTTCATACCCGCCCTTTCGATCATGTTTTTTGATAAAAAGCTTTTTTATTTCTCTATGCTTTTGAATGTGGTTTTCATCGTTTGTACATTTAGTTATATTGGAATGATTGATAAAGGGGAAATCTACCCATATATTTATGAAGACATGGTGGGTAATGTTGTGAACTTCATTGCGAGCCAAGTTCTATTGTACTTTATTTTTCATCTAACCAACCTTCGAATCCAGAAACAACGCATGTATTATGAACAGATGCAGCAGGCAGAACGGATGAAGGTGACAGGTCAACTGGCAGCAGCTGTCGCACATGAAATTAGGAATCCTCTGACTGTCGTCAAGGGTTTTTTGCAATACTACGCAGAGGATGAGATACTCAGGGAGAAGCAAAATTTTCCCATGATGATCAACGAGCTGGACACCGCAGAGCATGTTATTTCTCAATTTTTGTCGATTTCAAAGCCAGATTTAGCAGGGAAAATACATATTATCAATGTAGATCTTGTGCTTAAAGATGTTACAGAGCTATTGATTATGTATGGGTTGCTAAATGATAACAGTATACAACTTCACGTTGAAAAGGAATGTCATGTATCAGCTAATTCCATCGAACTGAAACAACTTTTCATGAATCTGATCAAAAACGCTATTGAAGCATCTTCAGAAGGTGGAGCTGTATGGGTGACGGCGAATAAAGAAAAAAGGAATGTCATTATCCGAATCACAGATACCGGAAGAGGAATGACAAATGAAGAATTAAAAAGCCTCGGCACCCCTTTCTACTCCTTGAAGAGTAAAGGAACAGGTCTGGGTCTAATGATTTGTTATAACATTGTAGAGAAATATAACGGGAATATCACGTTCCAAAGTGCACCCGGCAAAGGCACAACTGTAACCCTTCAATTTCCATTAGTACTCGTTTAATGTTAAAAGGTCTGTCCTATGAGGGACGGACCTTTCATTATATCTAATAAGTATTAAAAGGATCATTACACGCTTCTTTTTCTAACTTTAACATGATAAGCTTATGATTTAGTGAAAAGCAAATTTCCAGGAGGCAAACAATGAATATTGATAATAATGATATCTTGATTCGATTGAGGTACGCACTCGATATTAAAAATACAGAAATGGTAGAAATCTTCAAGCTTGGTGGAATAGAATTATCAAAAGACGAAGTGTTGAAGGTCCTTACAAAGTCGATGGACATGGACGAATTGGAAATAGAAGATCAAATACCTTGTGACGATGAGATGTTCGAGTCTTTTTTGAATGGCTTTATAACTTTTAAAAGAGGAAAGCAGGAACCAAAGCCCGGACAGCCCGAAAAACCTGCGATCACATGTGAACATGTGAATAATCTTCTGCTGAAGAAAGTGAAAATCGCCCTTTCCCTAACAAGTGAGGATATGATTGAAATCTTGGAATTAGCGGATGTCGTAATGACAAAGAGTGAGTTAGGTGCGATTTTAAGAAGAGAAGGGCATAAAAATTATAGGATCTGTGGTGATCGTTACGCCCGGAATTTTTTGAAGGGGCTGGCAATCAGATATAGGGGTTAAGAAATGAAACATTCGTATTCAGGTGAGACGATCCATTTTGAATTAAAATATAAAAACCGAAAATCCATAGGAGTATATGTTGATGGTTATGGAAATTTAGAAGTGCACGCTCCAAAGGGAACTCAGGAAGAATCTGTCTTTGAGTTTCTTGAAGGGCATTGGGATAAGATCATTCAGAAATCAAAGGAAGTAAAAGGTCGTTTGAATGGTCCACAAATAAAGTCCTACCAACATGGTGAGCCTTTCTTGTATCTTGGGAAGAGCTTTCCCATAGAAGTTCATCACAGTCCTGAAATCACTCAGGACTATGTGACATTTAACAATGAGATACTGAATATCCAAGTGAAAGTAATCGAAGATGAGAGGATTAAACAGGCGTTAAAACGATTTTACTACAAGCAATGTAAGTCGATCGTTGAGAAAAGTATTTCCTCTCATCAGCAACATTTTAAAACCAAGCCTCGCTCTGTACGCATTTCGGATAGTCGTACGACTTGGGGAACTTGCGATGGAAGACGGCAGCTGACCTTTAACTGGAAATTGGCCATGTCGCCGCTTGAGGTCATTGATTATGTTGTCGTCCATGAAATGTGCCATATGGTTCATCTTAACCATGATCGTTCCTTTTGGAGGCTTGTGGGAAAGATCGTACCGGATTATAAAGAAAAAGAACGGTGGCTTGCGGATTCGAGCTGGAAGATGACAGTCTGATGATCGAATAATGTAAGAATCTTTTGAAACATCCCCCTTTCATATATAATGAGAAGGACATACAATTTTTCATTAAGGGGATGACGGAAGTGACTGAAAAACAAGGAATGTCTAAAAAAGAAATAGCCGTTTCGTTTCTGGAAACCGTTGCGTCTGGCGATGTTCGTAAAGCATTTAAAGACTACATAGGAAATGGTTTTCACCATCACAACCCTTATTTTCGTGGGGATGGAGAATCGCTCATGCTCGCAATGGAAGACAATGCTGTAAAGAATCCTCGTAAGATTTTTGAAGTGAAACGGGCCATTGAAGAAAAAGACGAAGTAGCGGTTCATTCACATGTCAGACAGCATCAAGATGATTTGGGTGCGATCGTTGTGCATATTTTTCGCTTCGAGGAAGATAAAATTGCTGAATTATGGGACATAGGGCAACCGATGCCTGAAGATACCATTAATGAAAATGGAGTTTTTTAGCCGGGTGTCCCTATAAAACTCTATTAGAGCTTTTTGCTTAGGAATAATATTTACAAAAAAACCTTCCCCTCTGAAAGAATAAGAGGGGAAGGTTTAATATTGTGATTGAATTTATCATGATATTTTGGTATATTAATAAAGATATGTTTAATAAATTAAAAATAAAACATATTTCCTCAATTTTAATTATACAACATAAACCGTTTATCAGTCAACCCTGAATTTTATTGTGAAGGAGTGCTTGGATGAATCCAGATATCAAACTTGAGCAAAAACGTGTAGACTCAGTCATAGGAAGCATATCTGACATGATCGTAAAGCTGGAAAACGAAACTGGAAGACGTAAAGATGAAGTGAATGAGATTCGTAATCATTTCTGGGATGAGGTTAAGGTTAATACAGATACCTTCGATGATTTCCTGGAAACCGTTCTTGCATTAAGGCAGCAAGCTCAAACCTTGACCGTTTCCGAGAGTACCCACAGGCAAGCTTTAAAAAAATTATCCGCTCTTCGGAAAATGATCGGGAAACCGTATTTCGGGCGTATCGACTTCAGCGAAGAAGGAGCACCAACTGAAAAGGTCTATATTGGCATTTCGACACTGACAGATCAAAGTGGAGAAAATTTCTTGGTTTACGATTGGCGGGCACCGATTTCAAGCGTGTATTATGATTATCCTCCTGGTCCAGCCGAATACACCACTCCTGGGGGAGTCATTCATGGATCAGTAGAGAAAAAATGGCAATACCTCATTCGTGAAGGTGTGATCGAGTCCTTGTTCGATACTAGTCTGACGATTGGGGACGAAGTTTTACAGCAGGTCCTCGGCAATCGATCAGACAACTACATGCACAGCATCGTAGCCACGATTCAACAGAAGCAGAACCAAATCATCAGGCATGACAGCGGAAGATTACTCATCGTCCAGGGAGCTGCTGGAAGCGGAAAGACCTCTGCTGCTTTGCAGAGGATTGCGTATCTGCTATATAAATATCGGGAAACGTTGAAAGCAGACCAAATCGTTCTATTTTCGCCTAACTCTATGTTCAACAGTTATGTATCACATGTTCTTCCTGAACTCGGGGAGGAAAATATGGAACAGGTGACCTTTCAGGAATATCTGGACCACCGTTTGAGCAATGAATTCCAGGTTGAAGGTCCTTATGAACAGCTGGAATATGTATTGGATCAAACTGGTGATCACATGTATGGGATCCGCATTGAAAGTATACAATTCAAGGCCTCAACCGTTTTCTTTCATGCGTTGAAGTCTTATAGGGAATCACTAGAGAATTCGGGGATGAAATTCAAAGATATAAAGTTCAGGGGGAAACCGATCGTTACAGGAGAGGAAATCACTGAACGGTTTTATAGTATTGATTGCTCGCTCCACTTTCATAATAAACTAGAGAAGTTGACAGGATGGCTCAGCACCCGAGTCGATCAAGCAGAAAAAAGTGAACGGTTTGAGCCATGGGTGGAAGAAGCCATCGAGTTGATGAGCAATGATGAATATCATAAGGCTCGGAAGTATTTCCGGAAGAAAAATATTTCTGATGATTATGAAGCGGAATATGAAGCGCTGAGAAGGTTGATTGTACGAAGAAAATTTAAAAGGCTAAGGAATCGGATCAACTCGTTCTGTTATATAGATGTAAAGGGGATTTATCAACAATTGTTTGCAGATTCATTGGAATCAGGGTCAGTCATGAAGGAGAATAGACCCCATAAATGGGATGATGTATGCAAATTGACGATCAACATGTTAAATGAGGGACGTTTGCTTTACGAAGATGCGACACCTTATTTATTATTAAAAGAGTTGATTCTCGGTTTCCAGACCAATTCATCCATTAAACATGTACTCATTGACGAAGCCCAGGATTATTCACCCTTTCAATTTGAATTCATCAAAAGACTTTTTCCTTCAGCCAAAATGACCGTCCTCGGTGATTTTAACCAGGCCATCTTTGCCCATGCCAATCAATATGCTGATTTCAGTAATCTTACCGATCTATATGGTCCAGGTAAGACGGAATGGATTCAAATCACTCAGAGCTATCGATCCACCAAGCCGATCATTGAATTCACAAGAAGTTTGGTGCCGGGTGGTGATCAAATCTCCGCTTTTGAACGGGACGGAGATAAACCAACCCTTAAACAGGTGACAGACGTTGCCGAACTTCATCACCATATAGCGGAAACGATAGTGAAGTGGAGGGAGAAGGACTATTCTTCCATCGCCATCATCTGTAAAACCGCATCCGAAAGCAAATGGGTATACGATTCCCTAAGAACCGTTGAAAAGGTGAAACTTATGACGAGTGTATCACTTGAATATGAGCAGGGAGTGGTCATCATTCCTGCATACCTGGCAAAAGGAATCGAATTCGACGCCGTCATCATCTATGACGCATCAGAAAAATCGTACGCTGACGAAAACCTGCGCAGGCTATTCTACACCGCATGCACAAGAGCTATGCACGAACTCCAACTCTACAGCATCGGAAAGCCAACTCCCTTTATAGAACACATATAATCACTGTGAGGGACGGACCTCTGTTTTCGGGATGAAAACCAGATTTAGAGGGGTTTAGATCTAAAATTTGAGGTCCGTCCCTCTCAATCATTAAGGAGTGAAGAAATTGATGGAGATGGAGCATCTGGATTTGTTGAGGGATGTTGATGATGAGTATGGAAGGAAAAGGTTCATTCTTGGAATAGACGGTTTGAGCCGTTCAGGGAAGACGACTATTGTCCGGAATTTAAGTCATCACTTAAACAAAGAAAATCGCCCATATCATATTTTCCATCTCGATGATCATATTGTTGAACGTAAACGAAGATATGACACGGGCTTTGAAGAGTGGTATGAATACTTTCAATTGCAGTGGGATGTGGAATGGCTGGCGGAACATTTCTTTCGGAATTTAAATGATAGTGAACACATTTTACTTCCATTTTACCAAGGTCAACTCGATACACATGAAAACAGGACGATTCAGTTACCAAAGAATGGGTTGATTATTATAGAAGGGGTTTTCATCCAGCGGAAGGAGTGGAGGAACTTTTTCGATAAAGTCCTTTATCTCGATTGCCCGAGAACCACCAGATTTGATCGGGAATCACTTAAAACTCAACAAAATATAACAAAATTCAAGAACAGATATTGGAAAGCAGAAGATTATTATATCAACCAATACAACCCTGAAGTTATGGCTGATCATGTCATTCGTTCATAGCGAAGAAAAACAAAGTACTAGATCTTTTTTTAGTTTAACCCCCGCATAAAATAGTATAGAAGCGCACAGAACTATACTAAATAACGTTTAGGGGTCGAATCCTTTGTTTCATGTAGATTACTTAGAAATGATCATACGTTCCACAGCGAGTTTCCTGGTCCTCCTGCTACTCGCACGATTACTGGGGCGAATACAGCTGAGTCAATTGACTTTTTTTCACTATATTACAGGGATTACCATTGGCTCCATCGCAGCAGACATTGCTGGGGAATCCAAGACTCCTTTTTTTGAAGGGCTAACAAGTCTCGTTTGGTGGAGTTTCCTGACGTTCCTATTAGGATATATCGGACTCAAATCATCTAAAGCTCGTGTAGTCATTGACGGACAGCCTGTGATTGTCATTAAGGAGGGGAAAATACTCGAGGACACGTTAGGCAAACATCATCTGAATATGGATGACCTAAGCATGCTCCTTAGAGAAAAAAACGTATTTTCTGTAAATGAAGTTGATACGGCCATTCTTGAACCGGACGGAAAACTAACGGTATCTTTAAAATCGGCATATCGACCGTTTACAAAAAGAGACCAGAACATCATTACTGGACAGCCTAAATACATACCAACGGAATTAATTGTCGATGGGAACATATTATATCAAAACTTAAAGGAAGCTGGCATATCGGAAGAGTGGCTGCAATTTCAGCTAAATCATTTTCAAGTTAAGGTTCAAGATTCCTTCTACGTTGAACTGCAGGAGGATGGTACACTTTACATCGATCAAAGGAATGATGGGTTAAAAGAATAAAGAAGGTGTCCAAATCGCGATAGAAGGTTTGGCACCTTTTTTCTATAGGAAAAGGGATTGTATTAGATGAGATAATTTGGAATAATTGGAATATATGTTAACTCAGCCTGTGAATTTTCAAAGGTAGTTCGGGATGGAGGAAGAAGAATTGGGGATTCTCATCATTTTACCCTTTGTTATGGGTTTGTTGGGAGTATATCTAGTTACCGTTGGTCTTTGGGAGCTTCGGATCGGTACGGACAGAAAGAAATATTCAACGTATATGTTCACAGGTCTTGTCTTAATCGTTTTTTTAACTATGGGGTAGTGAAACGAATTTTCTTATAAACAGACCCTATGAAATAAACCTTAATGAAAGGAAGTAATACAGATTATACAACTATTGTATATAACGTAAAGGAAGGAGTTATGATGACATTCAATCAAAAAATAACCGAAATAATGAATCCTGGAGAATATTCTCCTGACACATTCGAAGACATTTTAGAACTAGCCTCGACGTGTAAATTCTCAAACTGCACCCACAATACGGAGCCGAACTGTGCAGTGAAGGCAGCCATCGAAAAAGATTTGCTTTCCTCAGAAAGGCTTTCTACCTATAAGAGAATCAAAAATGAATCAACCTATGTCTCGAACCAAAAAAACAAAACGAAAGCAATCGACTACATGAAACAACGTAAGCTGTTTCAAAAGTAGTTTATTGACGATGAGGAAAACCATGAAATTTTATCTTGCTTCAGGTTTTGCAAATAAAGATCTTGTACGTTCGGTAAGTGACAAGTTAAAGCGACTAGGTCATCTTCATACCTATGATTGGACACGTAACGAGCGGGCATTGACAGTGGAAGACCTTCAGCACATTGGAAAATGCGAAAAGGATGCCATTATCAACTCCGATGTAGTCATTATATTACTGCCCGGCGGAAAAGGGAGTCACGTGGAGTTGGGTATCGCCCTTGGTCTTAGGAAGAGAATTATTTTATATTCTCAGGATGATGTATTAAATGACATAGCTGAAACCACTACGTTTTATCACCTGCCTGAAGTTGAAAAATGCTCAGGCGATATTGAAAAATTAGTTGACTATGTTTTGGCACTCTATTAAGCCACAAAAAATAGACTCAATTCTAGTAGAAGGAGATCACCATTGAATAAAATAACAAGATTGAAATTACCCCCTTCAGGACGAATCATTGTAATTTCGGATATCCATGGAGAGCTAAACTTGTTTACAAAGCTATTGAAAAAAGTAAATTTCAATTCAGAGGATTATTTAATAATAAACGGAGACCTTTGTGAAAAAGGAGAAAATAGTAAAGGTGTTGTCCGTCATATCATGGAGCTTTGTGGGTGTAACCATAACGTTTATGTAACGGAAGGGAATTGCGACACACTGGTAGAGGATCTGGTTGGAGAAAACCCAAAATTGATGAATTATCTAAGCTCAAGAAAACATTCCATTCTAAAAGAGTGGGCTGATGAAGCGGGGTTTGAAATCAAAGAAGATACCTCGGTTCAAGAACTAAAGCGTGTTCTTACCCGCCATGTTCCAGCTGAAATTAGGTGGCTGTTGGATTTACCGACTGCGATCGAAACCGATGACTATATTTTTGTTCATGCTGGTTTGGAAGATAAGGAAAACTGGAGGGAAACGGACCGCCTCGCCGCCATCACGATGCCTGCATTCCTGGAGAAATCTCATTGCTCTGGTAAGTATGTTATTGTCGGACATTGGCCAGTCGTCAACTATTCAAAGAACGTCCCATCGAATAATCCAATCGTGGGTGAGGATAAAAAAATCATTTCCATCGATGGAGGAAACGTCATCAAATCATCAGGTCAGTTAAATGCTTTTATTATACATAGAGCAGCAAGCGGTGACACTTTTTCCCATACCCATATAGATTATCATGGAACCTGTGAAGTGAAGAAAGACTTTAAACCTGGCCATATGTTGGGGAACATTTCTTATCCCAACTATGAATTGGTTCCCCTTCAACATTTTGAGCATTTCACATTGTGTAAACAAGTCGAGACAAACGAACAATTATATGTGAAAAATGAATATCTTCACCGAAGTGCTGATGGAACGTTTTGGGCAAAGACTGACCTTTCCTGTGCACAAATATCCGTTAAGACCGGAGAGGTCATTTCTGTTGTAGATGATACCTGCACAGGGTTCGACTTAATTAAGAAAAATGGGGAAGAGGGATGGGTGCCTAAAGAAGTTCTTCTTCCAATAAAAGAACACCATTTGACTTCCGTAGGTTTAAAAATATAACAGATATATCATTGGAGACAAAACCGAATGACGAGAAGACTGCTTTCCTCTTAATATAGACAACATCAACATTGAACACGGAAAAGGTGATCTACTATTTGCACGTTACAAATCATCAATCATCACAAACTGGAGATACTCCAAAAAGGTCATGCCGGTTCGTTAATCGTTATCCTCACAGGGATGGGATGCTCCTTTGATGAATGGCATGAAGTCACAAATGAATTAAGTAGGACTAATCAAATCCTTATGTTCCACCGCCTAGGCCTTGGCCGCAGTGAACTGGGAGATGAAGTGAGAAATACATATGCGACAGTCAAGGACTTGTTTGAACTGCTCAACTCGTTAAAAGTAAAAAAGCCAATTTATATAGTCGCTCATTCTTATGGTGGATTGTGTGCACAACACTTCGCGAAAGTTCACCCCGAAAGGGTGGCTGGAATGGTCCTTGTTGATTCCACTTCGGTTGACTTGAAAGATTTGGACGAACTGGATCTTCCCACCATAAATAAAGAAACGGATGAAACATGGATAAATAAATGTTTGGAATATGCTTCAAAAGATCGTGAGCAACTAACAAGCATCATCCAACCTTTCCTACTGGAAAAACATAAGCAATTCCCTGCTTCCGTTCAGCGACGTCTGCTGGAGTTTCAAACGACTCCTTCCCTCTATGAAGCGATGGCATCGGAGATTAAGAACTGGAAGAAGGATGCTTCAATCATTAAAAGATTGAAGGGTTTTCCTAATGTACCTCTGGTGGTGATCGGTCGGGATAAAGAATATACCATCATTTCCGAAACCGAAGTAGGAATTCCAAAGTGGGAGTCAAAAAAGTTTGAAGAAAAATGGGAAGAATTAATCGGTCAGCAGGCAACCCTTTCAACTAAGGGTGAATTACGCTTTGCAAAGGGGTCCGGTCACTCAATATTCCTTGACCGACCGGACATAGTCATTGATTCTATTCAAAAAGTAATTGGGGAGTGAAATTATGTGACCAGGATTGAAATCAGTAGACCCATGGACGTCGATAAAGATGAACTTATTCTATTTTTCGATCTTGTCATCAGAGATACCTTTGACAAAGAGGGTTTATCTACTCTTCAAGAAGATATCCAGACTGAAATCAAAACCAAGATCCAATACTTACAATCTGACTATGACAGCAATGGAGGAGAACGATATTTCTTGATTGCAAAAGTTGGTGGAACGATTGTCGGGACGGTTGAATATGGGCCGTCAAGTGTCCTGATCAATACGGTAACAAACGGCTCATTAAAAGAGCTATTCGAAATCGGAACGGTATTTGTCCATCCGGAATATCAAAGGCGTGGAATTGGTACGCTGCTGTTTAACATCATGCTCCTTACTTTTCAAAGCAAAGGTATTGACGAGTTTTGCCTGGATAGTGGGTACTCGACGTCTCAAAAAGTTTGGACAAGAAAGTTAGGGGACACGGATTATTGGCTGAAGGATTACTGGGGAGAAGGCTCAGATCATATGATCTGGAAAAGGAATATAAAGGATGTCCCCATTACATTCATGGGCTTAAAGGATTGGGGTGGATGAAATGATCCTATGGATTAATGGCGCGTTTGGTTCCGGGAAGTCCCAAACGGCGTATGAATTAAATAGAAGAATACCGGACTCATTTGTATATGATCCTGAACAAGTTGGATACTTATTGAGGAAAATGATCCCGAAAGAAGCTTCGAAAGCAGATTTTCAAGGTTATCCTCCTTGGCGGGAATGCAACCGTTCCATCTTGAAATATATTGAGTCACATTATAATGGCGTCTTGATTGTACCTATGACGGTCGTTGATGCACAATACTTCAAAGAGATTGTACATGAATTAAGAAATGAAAAAGTGGAAGTGAAGCATGTCGTCCTATGGGCAGATAAACACATTATTGAAAAAAGGTTGAGAAGTAGGGGAGAACGAAAGCATTCATGGGCCCACCGACAGACCGATCGATGTTTGAAAGGATTATCGGATGAAATCTTTGAAAATCGAATCATAACAAACACATTGTCTATTGAAAAGGTGGCAGAATCCATCTCCGAACTATTTGATATTCCCTTACTGCCAGATGACAGGAGTATAGTAAGGAAGAAATTAAGTAGAATCAAAACGCAAATCAAACAACTGAGGGTTTTCAATTAAATTGAGGCAGAGGAGGCGATGAAATTGTATCAATATTTCAATGGCTTGGTCATCAGGGAAGGAACGGAAGGTGTTCCAGCTCCTTATGTAGAAGCATTGTTTGAAGATGCCGGTTGGGCAAGGAATACCCCAACCTGGCAAAAAGAGAAGTTTTCCCTGATATTCATGAATTCTGCGTGGGCCTTCACAGTTTGGGATAACGAAAAGATGATCGGGATGGTCAGGGTGATCTCAGACAAAATCATGGCAGCCAACATTATGGATCTCGTTGTCCTATCTGAATACAGAGGCAGGGGAATAGGAAAGAAACTCGTACAACTCTGTATCGAGAAGTTGCCCCATGGAGACTGGTTCGCACACACATCGGCAAACAATTTCAAGTTCTATGAAACGTGTGGTTTCGAAGTGAAAAATCTAACTAAAAATGGCACTTGCGCTTATTATGGTTACATTCAGGCACGTAAGGAAGGGCATCGGTAAAAGGATGAAAAAGATCTTATGCATCATGTTCGTATGCGTTCTCTTGAATGCTTGTTCTTCTTCCGTAAAACATTTGGAAATGGGAAAATTACCACCTGCTAAGTATTTATATATTCAAAAAGTAGAGCACAATGCTTCTAAAGAAGAATTAACAAAAGTAGTGACGGATGAATGAAACATTAGAGAAACACTGAAATTACTTCAAGGGATAGAAGTAAAAGAAATGAACGGCGATAAATTAATGGATTCTATGAAAAATAAGGACACGTATATGTTTTGTTACTACGAAAGCAAAGAAGCCGCTGAAGACATGAATCAGAAAAATATTTTGTTTGCCTTCAATATAGTGGGAGACGGAGAGGTTATGATCATCCATCAATGGAAGATTTCTTCATTGAATACTCCTCTTGTTTCGACGGAAGTTCATGGAAAATTGTTGAAGAAATTGAAAGGAATATTGGGAATTGACTTTTAATCAGACGTCTCACTAGAGGTATAATGTTTATCCTACTGATGACATGCATAACTTGAAACTATGAAGCTGGATATTTAGAGATATTACCTTGTTAAAGGAGGAATAACATGTACATCGTCAATGTCGAAGGAGCCATTCACAGAAATGGTTACTGGTTATTGATTCGCCGAAGTGAAAAAGAAGAACATGCAGGTGGAACGCTGTCTCTTGTTGGAGGAAAGTGTGAACTTGAAGGCAATTCTACGAATATTCTCGAAAGAACATTACAACGTGAAGTGTTTGAAGAGGTAGGATTAAAAGTGAACGTGATATCTTATGTAAACAGTTCTTCATTTGTCACAGATGCTGGAGTCTATGTTATTGATATCGTGTTTTTATGTTATCCGGATTCAGGTGAACCATTTGCCAAAAGTCCGGATGAAGTAGAGGATATGCATTGGCTGTCTACAGATGACATATTATCACACCAAGATCTGCCAGATTATTTAAAGAGAAATATAGAATTAGCTCATCAGAAGCTCTAAAAAGATGGTTGGTCTGGAAAGTTAAAATTAAACAGGCTCAGAATAAATACTGAGCCCTATTCAATACTAGAAGTTTCTATTTTTCCTCGCTTTTTTTCTAAAGTAACCGACTGTAATTCCAATAATGCCTGCAATAATGATTAGTGGAATTATAATAAACAGTACAACTCCAGATGCTCCAATCATTGAAGTTCCTCCTCTCTAATCGTTCACAATCATATTCCCCACTTGTTATTGCCAGAAAACGTTTGGATGTGTTTAAAATATATAATCAACATGCACTACGATTGCTAGAGAATCGGTTGTGAATTCATAAATGTTGAACACATTTTCGTAGACTTGATAGTCATGCCCATACATTCCTACTATATATTTCATATACTAGAGTATCCTCTGAATAGAAAGGAGGGGAAATATGAATAGAAAATATAGTGACTGTAATTGCAACAAATACAATCCTTACAAGCAGGATGATCATAGTGATCATCAACAAGTGGATACGTGTAATTGTTGTGTCATTGGATTAGAGAAGACTATTATGGAGCAATTTCGTTGCGGGGATACCATTGGGATAACTCGAATTGGAGACGCATCAGCAGGAATCTTCATTGGTAGATTTAGAAGTTTGAAGCATAGTGTACTGGAAATCGACGACCTTCTTGTTCCAGGTACAACTAGTTTTGTACCGCTTTGCGATATCGATAGTATCGAGAAAGGCCTTCAGTTTCAGAATGAACCTATGAAGATTGATAAATAATGTAGCGTTCTAAGATTTATTCATCTCTAAGTATCATATTTGAATCAAAATGATTGATTGAAAGCTCAGAGATACTCTGAGCTTTCTTCTATACTTCCTTTTTTTCGGTGGACGGCTGGTATCTTGATTTTTACAGGGAATTCTTCTTCCTTTATACATAAAGATAGAAAACTTTCTTCAGAGAAAATGATTGTAAGAATTGATATTATTGGTGGGTCCTCCTTTTATATCATGCTGAAAAATAGAATATTAGGGTAATACAAAAATGAAATGTCTAAAATTTTTCATTACATATTTAGCAGATTGAGTATAATTTAGCATAGCCTAAACGTTTTACATACGAACGAAAAATTTTAAAGGAGGAAAAACATGCAGGAAAAGAAGAAAGAATCCTTTTCGGAAAAAAATAGGGATTTGGCAAATGAATTTAATCGGATGATTGAAGGTTTCAAAGACGGGTTGTGGAGGTATTGCCGGTATTTAACAGGTTCTCCGTGGGATGGGGAGGATTTATTTCAAGATACCATCCTAAAGGCTTTTGGAGGTTACTATCAGAGGTGGCACCCTACCAACCCGAAAGCATATTTGTATCGAATGGCGACAACCACTTGGATTGACCAGTGCCGTAAAGAAAAAAGAAATGTCGGTATCCTGGAAGAAAACGTTCTCCATCATGAAGAAATATCAAATGGACTGGAGGCAGAGGAAGCCTTACACATCCTATTTGATCTATTTTCCCCCCGACAGGTCGCAGTCTTTTTGTTAAAAGAAGTGTTCAGGTTCGATGCGAAGGAAGTGGCTGGTATGGTAAGGACGACACCTGGTGCGGTTTATGCAACGGTCCGCCGTATGAAGGAGAAACTGCAATCTGTAGATTTACTGGAGAATAGCACCCAAACACCTGATCATGAAACTGACCCTGTAATTAAAGCCTATCTCAATGCAATAAACGAGGGTGATATAGAAGCTGTTTTGGCATTGGTCAGTGATGAAGCACACAATGAGGCCGCCCTCGGTTTCCAGGAATACAGTAAGGACGAGATGCGTACCGGATCGATGAAATTTGGTCTCCCTGGTATGAGGGCTTTAGAATACAACTTATGGGGACGCAGCGTCATCGTACTGCTTTCAGAGGAAGGGAACGGACCTGAAATCCATGATATCCAGTACCAGGAAGTGGAGAATGGAAAGATCGTGTACCATGTAAGCTACTATTTTAGAAAAGAATTTATTTTTGCTGCTGCTGAAGAATTGGGAATTCCGCCACAAACAAGCAAACCTGTAGTGGAATGGGGTTAATCTGCAATTGTTCAAGAAGCTAATTCAGAGAATTAGCTTCTTTTTTAAAAAAATAGCAAGAATTTTTGGATAATTATGTTAAAGTAAAGAGGTATTCGTTATTTATAGGTATTCAGTAAGGGAGTGATCCAATGCGAATCAGGCTTACAAACGATCAGGATATTGTGATCAGAAAATATACAACCGAAGATTACATCCATATACATAAACTGAACGTTGACGAACAATGGAATACCCTCGTAGAGAAGCATGAAAGCACAAAGAACGCCTGGAACAACTCCAATGTAGCCTTTGTAGCCATGCGTAAAGATGAAATCATCGCGTATGTCAGAGGACTTACAGATCAATCAATCAGCCTTTATATTTGTGAACTATTGGTTAAAAAAGAGTTTCGGGGAATGGGTGTAGGTGATACCTTGCTTCAATATGTTCACAATATCTATCCCGATACTAGGATTGAGATGCTGGCAAACACTTCTTCACATACTTATTACGAACAAAAAGGATACCGCTCATTTTATGGATACAGAAAGTCATTTCAGGAGAACTAAATGTGTGGTTCACAATTAATTAATATTAGGTTGAACATAATTCAGTTTTTTGATTATTTTTCATCCTGTAAAAACACACCTTGTATCCATTTACGAGGTGTGTTTTCCATTATTGAGTTTCGGTGTTGGATTTGAAATAATTGGAATTGATTAGTGGGAGCTTCTATTCGGATTGCATGTAAATGCCTGATTCTTCATAAGATCAAGAAGGGAGGGATTGAAATGACTTGGTTCGTGGTGATGATTGTTGGAATATTACTATTTGCAATAGCCATCGATATTAGGCGTAAACGGAGAGGCAGTAATCGGCACACCCCTGGGATAGATCCTGGTGCCAGGCCGGGAGAAGACCGGAATTACACGATGGGTGGAGGTCGGGATTCTGGAGGAGGCACGGGACAATGATACTGTGACAACAGGAACTTTATAAATGCGCTCAGTTGGTGTTCTATTATTAATAAGCTAAATTAGAATAATAGCTTTAAGTCTGGTCACTTCTATTCAATCCAGTAAAATCCTTATCAATCTACTAAAACGAACATATAAAATAATAGAGTAATAGAATTTCATTTATGAAAGGAGGGATTATTTTTGCCCTACAACGAATGAAAATTCAAGCAACTTCTACGTCATCGATTTTTGTAGGACCAGAAGCAGCAAGGTTTATTAATGTCACTACTGCAGTTGCGGAGGCAGGTGCCACCTTGACCATTGATGCTATTGTTTTCTTTTAGGATACCGAAACAGCTGTAACAGCTCTTCCTGCAATGGCTGCCAGTACAGTTATGTGAACGTATATATCAATGGCGCCCTTCAAATGGAAGGGATTTATATGTACCCACCTGGTGCGACCCGGGCTGGTTCTTTAGCCATCGACCTCCCGGCGGGTGGAGGTCGAATCATCCAGGGTTCTTCTGTAATCATTGAGGTATTAATTACGTCGTGAGAGGGGGATATTTACTTGGAATTAACACATACAAGGATACTGGTGAATGATTACAAAAGATGTTTTTTATTTTACAGAGACATTATGGGTTTTGAGGTTTCGTGGGGGGATGAAAACTCCTTATATGGACAATTTAAAGTTGGACATACGCATTTAGGCATATTTGAACGTAAACAGATGATGGATGCAATTGGTGCAAATAACACTACGGAACCATACCAATTTGACCAAACAGTCATAATTTTTGAAGTTGAGAGTGTGGAAGCAACATATGCACGGCTGAAAGATAAAGTTGATTTTCTAACAATACCCTTGGAAAAAGTTGAATGGGGCATGAAGGTTGCTCATTTTCGGGACCCAGAAGGTACTCTTCTAGAAATCTATGAAAATATGTAAGGTGATGACATGTTAATCAAAAGAATCAATTGCAAAGTGAACGACGACCAAAGGGACGCTTTCTCTGAATATCAGCAGCAATGGGGTAGACTCAGTTCAGTGAAGGGATTCATGGGACAATTGGGAGGCTGGAGTAACAAGCAGCCGAACGTGGCTTGTGTGTATGCATTTTGGGAAACACGTAAGGCCTATGAGATTTTTATGGAAGAAGTGCATGATATGATTTTTTCTACTTTCGGTCAAGGAAGCACATATTCTTCTATTGATGTTGACGTATTCGATGAAGTCGGCTCAGTGTTAAAAACGGTTAATGAGATGAGAGCCGTAATTATGCAGAGCCAGTGTGTTCGTATCTCACTAGTTGATCTGAAGGGAAATAAGAAGGAGCATTTTATCTTACAGCAGGAGCAAATCTGGAATCCTGGAATGGCTGCTACAGCAGGCATGGTAGGTGGTACATATGCGTTTTCTTTAAAGGATAAGAATCACTTTCTTGTATTAACGGGTTGGAAGGATGAGGTTTACCATCGATATTACGTTGATAGACGCTTTCCTGATTTATATAGGTCAGCTAACCCCTCAGAGGATGTAATTAGAATCTCAGCTGATGAGTTCAAGGTGGAAAATGCCTGGCGTGTTCTTAAGGATTTATAAAAAAGTTAGTGACGCCGCGCTTTCAGATGAAAAGGGAGTATGATACATGACAAATTTGACAGGGAAAATAGCCATTGTTACAGGGGCAAGCCGTTCGAAAGGAATTGGAGCAGCCATCTGCCGTTCTCTGGCATCTGCAGGTGCTGATATTTTTTTCACCCATTGGACGTCATTTGATGAGGCCAGTGGAACGGGTGCAGACAAAGATTTTCCGCAAAAATTATGTGTTGAATTACAAAATACAGGAGTTCGTGCATTTGGGAAGGAACTGGACCTGAGTGAAGAAGCAGCCTCCACTAGATTGATGAATCTGGTACAGGAAAAGCTCGGTCCTCCTTCGATTCTGGTGAACAATGCTACATACGAAGCCCCTTCTAACTTTCGAACATTGGATGCAAACATCTTGGATAAACATTACCAGGTGAACAACAGCGGAACTCTTATGCTTACAATGGAGTTTGCCAGGCGGTATGAAATGGCTTTTCCAGACAGTAGGCATGGCCGGATCATCAATTTGGTTTCAAAAGGACCCGACCCCAACAATTTAGCCTATATTGCTACAAAAGGAATGTTGATTGGTATCACAGAACCTTTATCAGTCGGTCTCGCACCCATCGGGATCACAGTGAACTCAATCGATCCCGGACCTACCGATTCCGGTTGGATCAATGATGAAATTAGAAATCATCTACTCCCATTGTTCCCTACTGGCCGAATCGGAAAGCCAGAAGATGCAGCAAGATTGATCAAGTTCTTAGCAAGTGAGGAATCCGGTTGGATCACCGGCCAATTAATCAAATCCGAAGGTGGTTTTATTGGGAAGTGATGAAGAGGGACGGGCCTTAAGATAAGGTCCGTCCCTCAAATTTGAAATTTCAGAAAATAATTTGTTGACAATACTATTTGTTAGGAATATTATTTAATTATACACTGGTCAATAAAAGGAAGTTAAATAATATGTCACCAAGAAAAGCGGTTGAACAGGAACTCACAAAGGAAATGATAATGACGGCTGCACGTGAGCTATTTCGTAAAAAAGGCTACCAGCAGGTTTCTATCCGGCAGATTGCATCTGAACTTGGATACAGCCACGGGTCCATTTATTATCATTTTAAGAATAAAGCAGACTTGTTTTATGCAATGATTGAAACAGATTTCAAACTGTTGGATCGTTGGCTTGAAGATGTGATGAATTTAAATTTGGATCATCAAGGGAAGCTAAGAGAAGTACTTCTTGCTTATATTCGGTTCGGTCTGACGCACAAAAGTCAGTATGAAATGATGTTTTTACTTTCAGATGATGAAGTGAAGAACTATGTGAGCAAGGGACCGAACGAATCTTATGAGAAATTTGCAAGTACACTCATTGAATTAACCAATCGAAAGGTCACGATTCAAGAGACATGGTCCATTTTTCTATCGTTGCACGGGTTTGTGAGTCATTACTGTCGTTGTGATGAAACGTATAATGAAGTCGAAATGCTGGCAATGATACATGTGAATTTTATCCTAAAATCATTAGGATAAAATTTTTTGCATTTATTTGACCGGTGGTTAATTAATTAAGGGGGAACGAAATATGAACAAGGCTATTGTAGTCGGGGCATCTGGGGGAATGGGTTATTCACTTGTATTGGAATTGGTGAGTAGAGGAATAGAAGTCGTTGCTTTTGCCCGGGGAGAATCAAAATTAACTCAGCTGTTTGCCGGGATAGAGCTTGTTTCTATAAAGGCTGGGAATGCAGAGAATAGAGAGCAGCTCATTTGTGCCTCAAAAGGGTGTGACGTAATCTTTCAAGCGATGAACCTTCCTTATGAAGAGTGGAAAGATAAGTTATTGAGTATTACATCTAATATCATAAGTGCAGCTGAAAGATATAATGCCAAGTTGGCGGTAGTCGATAATATTTATGCTTATGGAAGAAGCAGGGGAGAAATGCTGATAGAGGATATGGAAAAAGATCCACATACACGTAAAGGTAGACTTCGATTGAAAATGGACCATTTATTAAAGAAAGCCAATGTGCCAACATTAATTTGCCATTTTCCCGACTTTTATGGACCTAACGCTACAAACACGTATATACACTATACTCTCCAACAGTTATTGAAGAAGAAGAAAGCAGGGTTTGTTGGTCCAGAGGACATCCTTCGGGAATTTGTTTACACGAAAGATGGAGCAAGGATGATGGTGGACTTAGCGATTCATGATAATGTATACGGTCAAAATTGGAATATACCAGGATGTCACGCATTAACTGGAAAAGAAATCGAAAGGTTATTAAAAAACGTCCTTGGAGAAGAAAAGGAACTATATTTCATTTCGAAACCGTTGTTTACATTGTTTGCAATCTTTGCAGGAAAAGGAATGCGTGAAGCAATTGAGATGCAATATATTAATTCTGAACCTACTATCCTATCAGGGAGAAAATTGGAGGCGTTCATGGGGAATGTCGGCATCACCTCATTTGAGCAGGGAATAAAGGAAACCATAGCGTTCATGGATGTGTAAAAAGTTCTTTAATCACTCAAAATATATGGCTTAGGTGATTTGGAAAGCAAAGAGACAAACCTTTGCTTCAAAGCTTAGGTCCGTCCCTCTTTTATCACTTCATAAGACGATCATGTAGTATATGTTGGTCAATAAATGGCATAATCGGAATGATTTCCTTCATTCCTTTTTTCTCACAGGCGTCCAATGCCAGCTCATTAAGAAGCTCTTTCTTTAAGAACGGTGCGATGGATACGATTGATTGAAGTCCGTCCCTGAGATAACCTTCTTTCGCACATGAGTGAAGAGTATTTTCACTGATGAACGGTGCAAGAGAGGATAAAGAATGTAAGTCCTGTAAATGGAACTGTTTCTGCGCACAAGTATCGATGACGTCTTGATTGATAAAAGGAGCCATTGAGGCTAAGCTTTCTATTCCATTCGTTTCGAATTCCTTGTTAGCGCATTCATCAATGACAGTTTGACTGATGAAGGGAGCCATTGGTGTCAATCCCTCGATACTTCTTTCTTCAGCCTCTTTTCTGGCGCATTCATCTATCAGTTCCTGACTGATATAAGGTGCGATAGGGGCCATACCTTCAAGACCGCTCAAATGAAATTGTTTATGTGCTAATGCGTCAATTGAACTCTGATGGAGGAAAGGGGCTATTGATGAAATCTCCTCTTGAGATAGATCTTCTTCTACGTTTTGATAGAGCTTATCTGCCTGTTTCATCGTGAGTATAGGTGCAGCATGTAGGAACTCATCTTTATCGATTGATTGAGTATCAGCCAATGCTTCATTCTCGGCTAGTTCGCTCACCAGCTTTGCTCCTTTGGTATGACCTAATAATTCATCGATGGTGATATTGAAAATCCTTGCCAGTTCAGGCAGCTTGGAGATATCGGGCATGGTGTGTCCTCTTTCCCAGTTACTGATTGCTTGAAAACTAACCCCAAGCTGATCAGCAAGCCCCATTTGTGTTATGTTATTTCCCTTCCGTAACTGTACAATGCGTTTCCCAACCTTTGTCATATCAAACAATACACTCACCTCGTTTAGAAATATAATCTAAGTTTACCTTTAGCTCAGAAATTTGCCTATCAAGCATTGCTTGAAAAAGATAATTATATATCAAGTCTTGCTTGAATAGGGACGGACCTCATTTTGAGGTCCGTCCCTCTCATCAATTAGGATTCTCAATCAAAGACACCAATTCTCTAATTAAGGAGATTGAAGTAGCATGTTCAGGGTGCACCGCATAGAAGGGGCGGTGGATGATGTACGGTTCTATTGGGACAAGTTTCCCATGGAGCACTTCATCTTTGACCATGGAGCTTGAAAGAAATGCGATGCCGAGTCCCCTCACAGCAAGTTGCTTAATAAGAAAATGACTGCTAGCTTCGAGGATTTCAACAGGAACGATTCTCTCTGACTTTAAGAAATCATCAGCATATTCCCTCGTACCGGAGCCCTGTTCCCTAAGAATGAAAGGGGAAGAATGAGGATTCATCCTACTGCTTGCAAAGAAACGGAGTTCATCCCGACTGATTACTTCTACATGAAACGGCTCCAATCCCCTCGTTCCTTCCACCAGGGCAAGATCGACTTCATTCGAATTCAGAGCTTCCACAATCGTTTCATGGTTATGTATCATTAATTGTAATTGGACTTGAGGATAAAGGACCTTAATTTTTTTTACAAAATCCGGTAGCAAAACATCGCTGACTGTATGTGTGGAACCGATTCGTAAAGGGATTTCCTCTTTCTTCTGGTTGACTTGTTCCATAGACCTCCATAAGTCCATCATTTCTTTTCCTTTTTCAAACACCTGCTCTCCAGCTCGTGTCAATTCGAAATGCTGATTGGTAGATGACCGATGGATCAGTTCCGTTCTGAGGGTCTGTTCTAACTTTTTAACATGAACGCTGACGGTAGGCTGGGATAAATTCAGATATTCACTTGTTTTGGTAAAATGCTGCAGTTGAGCGAGAGTAACGAAAGTTCTGATCCAGTCCAGTTGCATAACACGCCTCCATTATAAAACGTAATCGACTATATTATCATTATTCATTTCTATTATAGCGTATATAGAGGTATAATGTTACGTGAAGGAAGTGATGTACGATATGGAATGGATATTATTTATGATAGGTGGTGCCGTCATTGGCATCATATCG
The DNA here is from genome assembly GCF_020172085.1 of Rossellomorea aquimaris. Taxonomy (GTDB): domain Bacteria; phylum Bacillota; class Bacilli; order Bacillales; family Bacillaceae_B; genus Rossellomorea; species Rossellomorea aquimaris_E. Next base: position 1,386,425 of record NZ_JAIVAT010000003.1, on the reverse strand, counting down.
GGTTTTTTTGGTATTGGAGGCGGGATTGTCCTGACGCCTACTTTACTGGTCCTTGGGTATGAACCGAGTCAGGCCATCATATTATCCTTAATGCTTACGCTTGGGTCGACGGTGACGGGAACTCTCTCTCACTTGAGGCTGCAAAATGTGAATAAGAAATTGGCTGTTCTCCTTGGGGTGTCAGGAGTGATAGGATCTGTCCTGACGGTACCATTTGTAAGATGGCTGGATTCCATCAACGGAGCATCCACATTTATTTCAATTGTCTATATTGGCATTTTAAGTTGGTTTTCTTATCAATTCTTCAGTAAACGGAAACAGGACACGAAACCAAAAGGTGCCTCTACAGCACCGGTCATCGGCTTGTTCACCGGTGTGATTTCATCCCTTATGGGAGTCAGCGGGGGCTTTGTCATGACTCCATTACTTACGAAGTGGCTAAAGCTTGATCTGAATAAAGCGATCGGCACCAGTATATCTGCTGCATCAATTATTGTATTATCAGGGATTACATCATTTATGTACACAGGTGAGTCACTTGACTATAGACACGGTATTCTTCTTATCATCGGGGCGTTGATCGGGACACCAATCGGTTCGATCCAGCTGAAGCGATTCTCTGGTGTGATCGTCAAACGAATGTTAGCCATTCTATACATGGTAGTTGCCGTGAGCGTCGTATTCAAGATGCTGTCCATCGCAACTGTCTCGTTGGGCTTGATTCTGGGAGCCGTACTCGTATTCTTCGGAATATTGATCTATTCAATGCAGCAATCCAAACGGACGGCCAACTATTAAGAGAGGTGAATAACCTCTCTTTTTTTTGCAATTTTGTAAAACATGAAGGATATCATGTGATTGCTATCGAACCTAGTCTAAACAGAAAAGCTCACTACATACATTTTCGTTCCTACTGTTTACTAGGTTTATTGATTAGACAATGTGTCTAATGACCAGCAAGGCCACTAACTGTACAATTACGATGAGTCTCAAAAATTGTTAACGAAGGGTGATTCTATGGATATCAATCGTGAAAGATTAAATCGTCATCTGAAAGAGTTAGCTGAAATCGGGAAGATCGGGGAAACAGGGGTTTGCCGTTTGGCACACTCGAAGGAAGATCGCCAGGGTGTGGATATGGTGAAAAAATGGATGCTAGATGCGGGATTAACGGCCAGGATTGATGGATTCGGAAATCTGATTGGCAGGTTAGAAGGACGAGATAAAGAAAAACCGATTTTGATGCTTGGCTCACATATTGATTCACAGCCTTACGGGGGGAGGTTTGATGGTACTGTAGGGGCGCTGGGGGCAATTGAAGTTGTTCACAGTATGCAGGACAATGGCATAGTGCCAGAACGTACGATTGAAGTAATATGCTTCTCCGATGAAGAAGGAAGCCGTTTCAACAAAGGAATTTTTGGTGTCAGGGCGCTGGCCGGGATGCTGGAAGAAGGAGAGCTTGAGCGGAGGGACAAGAATGGCGTGACAAGGCGGGAAGCATTAAAAGAGTTTGGTGTCGATACAGATGTGACAGAAAGTCCTGTATACAAGAAAGGCGATATAGCTGCTTTCCTGGAACTTCATATAGAACAAGGGCCAGTCCTCGAGGGGAAAGACAGGCCGGTAGGGATCGTATCGGGAATTTCCGGGCCGATATGGCTGACAGTGACTCTTGAAGGATTTGCAGGACATGCAGGATCTGTTCCGATGTCCATGAGGCAGGACGCCCTTATCGGTGCTTCACAAATCATCAGGAAATTCGACGAGCTTGTGAAGGAGGAAGGGACGGACACGACAGTGGGAACGGTAGGAAGCATGCAGGTGTTTCCGAATTCCAGGAACATTATTGCCGAAAAGGTGGAATTCACCATCGATCTTCGTGATGTCGACCTTCAAGCACGAACAGAACTTGAACAGAAACTGTATCGAGTGATCGAAGAAACATCTTCAGCTCACCAACTTAAGTATGAAATTAAGGAAGATACCAGAAGTGAACCGAGGTATTGTGCCGATTGGATCAAAGAAATCATGGGTGAGGAAGATGATAAGCTCGGATTCGATAGTCCAACCTTGATGAGCGGTCCGTTCCATGACGCATTGATCATGTCCTATATCAGTGATTATGGTATGATCTTTGTCCGATGCGAAAAAGGAATCAGCCATAATCCATTGGAATATGCGGAAATGGAAGATATCGAAAAGGGTGTTCAACTCTTATACGCCACTTCACTCCGCATTTGTCAGGAAACAGAGGAAAGTCATCTTGTTACTGGAGGAAACCAATCTTCTGCTTTGGATAGCACCAAATGATTTTTCTTATTCGTTCCGATCATAAGAGATCGGGACGAATATGCATGTGCACTTTAACAGGCTACCTTCATAAAAGAAGTGAAGGTAGCCTGAATCCATTATAATACCATTGTATGGTATTCATTCATGTGTGAAAAATTCAAAAAAGGAGTGCAGGGATTCATGTACACAGATCAAAAAATCACGACTTTTTTCATGTTTAACGGTAAAGCTGAAGAGGCGATGACTTTTTATACATCGATTTTCGATGATTCCGAGATCATGAATGTAATGTACCATGAGGATGGCTCCGTACTTCATGCAACGTTCATATTAAAAGGTCAAGCCTATATGGCCATCGATAATACAAATCGGTATGAGCACCAATTCTCACCAGCTATCTCATTATTTGTTGCCTGTGATTCTGAAGATGAAATAGACCGCGTGTATGATCAATTGTCCCTGAGAGGGACAGTGCTGATGCCATTGGAGGAATCTCCATTCAGTGAGAAATTTGCATGGGTAGAGGATCGTTTTGGTGTATCATGGCAGTTAAATCTATCTAAATGAAGAGTGATTGATTGAAAAAAAATGCAATCGCTTGCGCATTCTAGAAGCTATGAGATACTATGATTTCAATCACTAAGAATTTGGAGGTCCCCATGAAAACCGAAAAACAGAAAATGCTCGAAGGAGAACTTTATGAGCCTTGGGATGCTGAATTAACGGAAGAGAGAAGACAAGCCCGTTATTTAACCAGAATGTTGAATATTACAACAGAGGAAGAAAGCGATAAGAGAATTACAGCGATTAAGAAGCTTTTTGGCTCTACTGGAGAAAACATATATTTAGAGCCAAACTTCAGATGTGATTACGGATATAACATCCACGCAGGAAATAACTTTTTTGCTAATTTTAACTGCGTAATCCTGGATGTGTGCGAAGTGCGTTTCGGAGAAAATTGCATGCTTGCACCAGGAGTACATATTTATACAGCCACACATCCCGTCAATCCTATTGAGCGGAACAAGGGTCCGGAATATGGCAAGCCTGTCTTCATTGGAGACAATTGCTGGATTGGTGGAGGGGCGATCATAAATCCAGGTGTGTCGATAGGGGATAACGTGGTGATCGCTTCAGGAGCTGTGGTTACAAAGGACGTGCCTTCCAATGTAGTGGTCGGTGGAAATCCAGCCCGAATCATTAAGGAAATTGACTTGGATGATTTGAGTTAGAAAAGTAAAAAAATCATCTGGATAATCGTATTTAACCATTTCTTAATTGAACTTCATTTGTAAATGAATAATAGGAGAGAATCCAATGATTACAGAAGTCTATTTTGTAAGACACGCACATTCTGTCTTTTCGTTAGATGAAGAAGAGACGAGAGGTTTATCTTCTAAGGGATGGGAAGATACAAAAGAAGTCACCAAGATATTAATCGGAGAAGACATAGATTACATTGTATCAAGTCCCTATACACGGGCTATTCAAACGGTAGAAGGTCTAGCGGGAAAATTAAACAAAGAAATCATTCGAGATGAGCGTTTCAGGGAAAGGGACCTGGCTTCCAGGAGTCACCATTTTAATGACCCCATGGAGGCTAAAAAACATGTTTTTGAAGATCCTTTCTTTCAATACCCTGGGGGAGAATCCAACAAAGCTGTGAAGATGAGAGGGATTGCGGCACTAAGAGATATCATTTCGACCCATAAAGGAAAAAAGGTTGCAATAGGAATTCACGGGCATATCATGACCTGTACGATGAACTTTTTTTCTGACCAGCTCCATTTTGATTTTTGGAAAAGCAGCTCAAAACCTGATATCTATAAACTTCAAATCGATGAAAACTTCGAGCTGCTTGAGTGTAAAAGACTTTGGAACAAGAAGATCGAAAAAGGTGCAAAAGCTAAATCATAACCAAAAAACTGTTGTCCATTTTTGAAAAAATTAAGTTGCTTGTCCTCACCAACCAGCCACTTCCGACATAAAGTGTTCTATGGAGGTGATGCTTTGGCAAGAAAAATACTACAATTTCTTTTTATAAGACCCGAAGAAACTCATGCCAATTTTGATTTGGGATCTCCTTCCCTATCGAATCAATACGTTGCACAATTTGGGGTAGCGCTGAGGCCCCATGTAAAGGTAAGAAACAATGCTTATAAGATCAACAGTCCATACTGAAATAATTGAAGCGGTCTCAGTATGGTACTCCGCCGGTCGACAAGTTCAATGATGATGAATAAAGCGAATAAGAACGTGTTTTGGGTAATAAAATATAGAGAGAAGTTTTGACAACCCTATTAGAAAGTCCCCTCCATAAACATATAGAATCGTGCGTAAAAAAATGTTTCCCCGCTCAATAGCAGGGAACATTTTTTTGTTTGATAATAGAAAGATGATAGGATAGTGTCCAATCATGCTTGTCTGAATGTGAATATAGTACTATATGTCTATTCTATTGTAAGGAGGAAGTTTATTGAAAACCATCATGATTGATCCAGGACATGGAGGATCTGATCCAGGTGCTAGTTATAAAGGAAGCGAAGAGAAGACATATAATTTATTAACGGCATTAAAGGTTAAAGAATATTTATTGGCCAATTATAAAGTAAATGTTTTAATGACGAGAACAGGAGATCAGACTTTGTCCTTAACTGAAAGGTCGAACCTCGCCAATCGTTCCAATCTTGATTTTTATTTGTCCATTCACCATAATGCTGGAGGTGGTAGTGGATTTGAAAGCTATATATACAACGGCCCAATACTTCCCGAAACACTAAACTATCAGGAAGCAATCCATAGTGAAGTGGTGGCAGCCGTTCAGCCATTCAAGATCATCGATAGGGGTGAAAAGAGAGCCAATTTCCATGTGCTTCGTGAAACGAAAATGCCATCAGTGCTTGTCGAAGTCTTGTTTGTTGATAACCCTGAAGATCTTGCTCATTTAAAGAATGAGCAATTCAGGCAGAAAGTAGCGATTGGACTTTCAAAAGGTATAGCGAAAGCATTGTCCCTGCCGGTAAAGGAATCAGGTATTAAGCAACTCTTTAAAGTTATTGCAGGTTCGTTTACCGAGCGCAAGAATGCTGAAATCCGTGTGAATGAGTTGAAAGAGGGTGGGTTTGAATCATTTATCGATACCGTAAAGATTTCAGGAAAGACCTATTACAGGGTCCAAGCGGGTGCTTTTTCCGAACGGGTTAACGCAGAAGAACAAGTAAAATCATTAGAACGTATTGGAATCCAAGCCTTCATTCTGGCAGAAGGAGCTGCACCAGCACCGATTCCTACTGAACCACCACCAACCGAACCTCCAAAACCTACCCAGCCCCCACAACCTACTCAGCTGCCAGGAATCGAATATTCCATATTGGGAACATCAGTTGTCCAAGCCCGGCAATTGGATGACTTCGCCAAAACCATTAACCCTGAAGCACCTTTACTGGGTAAATTTTATATTTCTTTCGGTGATCTATATGGAATTAGGGGAGATATAGCTTTTGCGCAAGCGATACACGAAACAAATTACTTTAGATTCACTGGTCAAGTAAAGCCTGGTCAAAATAATTATGCGGGGATCGGCACAACTGGAGCCGGAAACGATGGAGCCACTTTCGCTACCCCGGAAGAGGGTGTACTGGCCCATATTCAGCATCTATACGCTTATGCATCCACAAGTCCACTCCCTGATGGGCAAACACTGGTCGACCCCCGATTTACATTGGTGACCAGAGGAACTGCCAGAAACTGGACCGATTTAAATGGGAAATGGGCTGTGCCAGGAACCACCTATGGTCAAAGCATCTTGAGTGTGTATAAAAAGAATGTGGAAAATGCTCTGGCAGGAATAGAAATTCAAAGAAAAATGCTCAACAATGTACTGGCAAAATTAAATGAGTCTTGAAAGCAGAGTGTTGTAGCATAGGCACGCCAATTTGTTTTATAAAACACCTCCCCTCCGTAAATACTAAACGTATGTTCGGGAGGTGAATACAATGAATGAAAAGAATTTTGAACAAATTTATGAGGAATATAAGCAGCAGGGGAAAGTCCAGGCTAAGCTTGAGATGGCTGAAGAACTTACTGCAGGAGCCGAACATATCATTGCTGTCCGAAGGAATAGTGATGATGACCTTATCGCTTTCAAAACCGAGAGTGGAAGGGAACTTGATTATGTCACGGCACTGGAGGAAGCAAAAGCCGGAAAAATCGCTCATGTCGATGTCATTCATCGTTATGGGAGGGACGTTCTCCGTAGTGAGCCTGATGGGGTGAAAGAGAATAATCTAGGAGAGCTGCCTTCTTTCTAATCCACAAACAAAAACGAGCATAACCATTTATGGTTCATGCTCGTTTTTGTATTTCATAGAGGGACGGACCTACCCTCAATAATCGATGAGTAGTTATCATGATGATGTTATTCATTCAATTTGACACTTCAATAAGTAAGATCCGTTCTATAGTAGTGGCCAAAAGGCTGATGTCAGTATATATTTCCACTTTCATTGATTCCACATAGGTAATCTGAAAGCTCTCCGTGTCGGAATGATAAGTAACCGTCATAATAGGTGAGTGTTCATAATCGGAAATCGTATGAACAATCTCACTTTCCTTGAATTCTTTCAACGTCTTAAGCATGGTCTCAATATTTTTCAGTGACATTTAACATGTCTCCCTTCTACTGCCTCAAGGGATTGACTAAATACAGTCTCGTAGACCCGTTGAATCCTAATTATAGCATAAATAACACCTATTAGAAACAAGTGTTCTGAATACATGTGGAAATGAGCCATACATCACGTTATCCAAACGTATACCTCCTTGTAGCGAATCATATGATGTAATAATAAGGAGGTAGGTTTAAATGAAGTATCGATTCATTAGAGATGCCCCTTCTGAGTTGAAATATCCAGATGATATGCTTTCTATTATTAGAAAAGGATTAAATCCCTCATTACCAAAAAAAGTAATCATCATCGGGGCAGGTATGAGCGGATTAGTTGCAGGCTCAATCCTCCTTAAGGCCGGGCATGATGTGACCATTTTAGAAGGGAATAAACGGATCGGTGGGAGGGTATATACAGTCCGTAAACCGTTTACCAAAGGGAATTACCTGGATGCTGGAGCTATGAGGATTCCGGATAATCATCATTTGGTATTTGAGTATATCCATAAATTCAAACTTCCATTTCAGCCCTTTCTAAATTCTTCACCAAGAGATCTTCTTCTAGTGAATAACATTTTAGTGACGAGAAAACAGTATGAAGAAGATCCAGATATCCTCCAATATCCCCTCCCTGAAGAAGAAAAGGGAAAAACTGCTTCTGAACTGTTTTTGGAAGCGACCAAACCCTTTGTGGAGCTGTATAAGAAAAGTGAACATGAAGAACAACTAAACTTGATAAAGAAATACTCTCATTATTCGATGGGACAATTTTTATCTAATAATCCGTTTGGGAAATCATTATCATTAAATGCAATACGAAAAATCAATGTCATTCTTGGAATAGAAGGATTCCCTGAATTTTCATTTGTCGATATATTAAAAGATATAATATTCCCGATTTTCAGGAAAGAAACAAAGTTTTATGAAATAACGGGAGGAAATGACCGTTTACCTTATTCTTTAGCTGGAGAAATTCAATCTCATATTTTACTGAACCAAAAAGTCATCCAAATCATCCAGTCTGGGTCGGGAGTTACCGTTCACACAACAAACTTAAAGATTGGAACACGCGGAGAATTCGAAGGTGACTATGTGATAGTCACTGTACCTTTTACCGTGTTTCAATTCATAGAAGTTGTACCTTATAACTCCATTTCGTTTAAAAAGTGGCAGGGCATCCGTGAAGTGACCAATGTACCTGCGGTAAAGGTCGGGATTGAATTCAGGAGTCGCTTCTGGGAAGAACTGAATTATGGGAATATTATATCGGATCTCCCTACCCGGTTTACCTACATGCCAAGTCATGATATAGGCACTAATATGCCGGGTGTCATGCTTGCTAGTTACAGTTGGGGACAGAACGCACTTTTATGGAACAGTAAATCAAAAGAAGCAATCATTAGTGAGGTTCTAGAGGATTTGTCAAAGGTATATGGAAATCGAGTCTACACAGAGATTCTTAATTATTTTGTATATAATTGGAGTAAGAATCCATTCTCAGCAGGATGTTTCACTCTTTATACACCTGGTCAGGCAGCCGACATTGGAGATTACATGCGAACACCTGAAGGAAGAATTCATTTTGCTGGAGAACACACCTCATCTTTTCATGGATGGATGGAAGGGGCAGTTGAATCAGGTGTAAGGGCTGCCTATGAAGTGAATGAAAGGTAACAATCAAAAAAAACAGGTCAATGTGTATTTTTTGTTTTTACAGCTTGGTTGCGAAAATATCTTTTAGAACATAATGAAACGTAGATTTATAGGAAATCCGACCGAATCCCTGAAAAATCCTTCTACTCAACCCATCATCTGCATAAAGTTAATTATCAAATACTTTATATAGGGGTACTGATGATGTCGTATAAGTCTCGAAATAATAATAGTTTAGTCCCACTAGTATTCGTCTCTATGAAAGCCGTCATCCGGATTGTGTTGATAGGCATTATCCTCATGTATTTAATGGTTTGGCTGATATCATCGACGGCCATTAAATTGAGGGTGGATAGCATATTTTATACTTCGGTATCTGAATTGGTACCAAAGGAAACCTTTCTTATGCTGTTGTCACAGGAAATGACAGGATTACGCATCGAAAATAAAGAGGCAATGAACAATGACTTCGATTGGTTGGAAAGCGTTACGAATGTCTCTCTCCTCGATCCCAGGAGTCTATTTGGTCGGGAGATACCAGGCATTGAAAATTATCATACTCACATAGCAGTTGCCGGGAAAGGGACGGACATCACGAATCTTCCGAACGAATCACCTGCACCAACGGAAGACCAGCTAAAGGATCAGGAGATTGACCAAAGCCAAATTGATGAAGCGAATCATGACTCCGGAAATGGAGTGCAGGAGATTGAGAATAAATCGGTCTTTATTTATCATTCTCACAGCTGGGAAGCTTTCAGTCCTTTAATCAAAAACAATGACTCGAAAGATCCTGCCAGTACAAACGAGAAGGTAAACGTCATTGCGGTCGGGTCGAAACTGAAGCAAGAACTTGAATCTAGGGGAATTGGAGTGGTTCATGATAAGACAGATGTAAACCAGGCATTAAAAAATAAGTCTTGGACGTATTTCGAATCTTATAAGCTTTCAAGAGGATTGGTTCAGGAAGCCATAGCACAGGATGATAACCTGAACTATTTAATTGATATACATCGTGATTCCATGCCAAGGGACATCACAACCAAAGCCATAAACGGTAAGAGCTATGCCCGTTTATTTTTTATCGTAGGGAAAGAAAATAAAAATTATGAAAAGAACCTGAAAATCGCAAAAGAATTAAATGCTAAATTAGAAGAGAAATATCCGGGGATCAGTCGAGGCGTCTTTGTTAAAACGAGGGCGGAAGGAAACGGAGTCTACAATCAGGATTTAACGGAACAAGCCATGCTCCTTGAATTTGGAGGTGTGGAAAATAACTTAGTAGAATTATATAATTCTACCGAAGCATTTGCGGAAATCTTTGCTTCATACTATAAGAAAGATGCCGTTGAAGTTAATGCACAATGAGATCACGTTTGAATGACAATGCTGAACAATAAGAAGCACCAATCCACCTTGGATTGGTGTTTCTTTAGCTACTTTTCCTACCAATATTCTTCCAATGAATCGAACCAACATCATTATGCGGGTGACAATTATTTTGGATACATTGATACTCTTCTTCAAGTTCCTCCAAGCTCAATTCAAATAGTTGTTTGTCACCTTTTTTGAAAAAGTTGTGGACGATTAATTTGTTCACTAATTCGTTTCTTCGATTCTGTTTAATTCCTTGAGGGATTTTCCCCATTCTAATCACTCCTATTGTTATGTCTGAAAATAGAAGAAGAGTCTACCCAATGAAAAAGCCCACTTCCTAAAAAATAAGAAGAAGGCTTTGTGTAACTTCGACTCATCTTTCAAGGCAATGCTTGTGGAATTAGCACAGTGTTCTACCGTGTAGAATCTGTTGCTGAGGCTTCATCGGGCCAGTCCCTCTGCCTCTCTGGATAAGTGGTTATATGGTTGTAAATGATTATTTGTATTATAAAACAAACTATTCCTAGTAGTCAACTTTGAATTATGCATTAGTAATATACAACGAATCACTGCTATCCGTTACCTCTATATTATTAGGGCGCACTTTTCCTAAAACCGTCACAGTTTGTTTTTCTAATACGGGGGAAACATGATAATCTGTATACATAAACGAAATGTATGGAGTGAATGGTATGAAAACAGTGGTTGTCGTAGGTGGGGGAATTACAGGTTTAACGGCACTGTATCACCTACATAAAATGTCAAAAGAACATAAATCTGAATTAAAGTTACTGTTAATCGAACGAGATCACAATCTTGGTGGAAAGATCAGAACTGTAGAGGAAGGAGATTACATAATTGAAACAGGGGCGGATTCAATAGTTGCCCGCCATGAGGCAGTCCTTCCTTTGGTCGAGGAACTTCAACTACAAGATGAGCTCGTTTACAACGAAACCGGGACATCCTACATATATACAAATGGAGAATTGCATAAAATTCCAGTTGATTCAATCTTCGGTATTCCTATGAATGTGGAGGCATTGGGGGAAAGTACCCTGATCTCTGAAGATGGGAAGAAGGCTGCGCTTCTGGATCTGGAGACTAATAATTCCCGGTTTACCAAGGAAAGTTCTATTGGAGAATTTTTGGAAGCTTTCCTGGGAAGAGAACTGGTTGAAAACCAGATTGCGCCTGTATTATCGGGGGTTTATTCTGGAGACTTGTATAAACTGACCTTGGCTTCTACTTTACCCTATCTACTCGACTATAAAAATGAATACGGAAGCATTATTAAAGGATTATCTGCAAATAAACTGAAATTTAAAGGTGCTTCCAATAAAAAATTCGTATCTTTCAATAAAGGCTTAGCCAAAATCATTGACCGTTTAGAAGAAGAGTGCACGGATGCCACCATTCTAAAAGGTGCAGAAACAACCAAACTAAGAAAGGTCGGTGACAAGTACGAGCTGTCGATAAATGGACATGAAGACATCCATGCTGACTATGTCATTTTGGCTACTCCACACGATATAACACAACGAATCCTGGAACAGGAATCATTGGATCGTGACTTCAATCAATTAAAAAACTCATCCCTGATATCCATTTACCTGGCTTTCGATGTACGTGATGAGGAACTGCCTGCGGATGGCACTGGATTTATTGTATCCGATGAAAGGGACGTGAAGTGTGATGCATGTACTTGGACTAGTCGTAAATGGAAACACACATCCCGAAACCAGAATCTCCTAGTGAGACTCTTTTATAAGAGTTCAAACAGCCAATATGATACATTAAAGAATTTGAACAACGAAGAATTGACACGAGTCGCACTCGAAGATATAAGAAAGAGCATCGGAATTTATGCAGAACCTATCACCGTTGAAGTAACCAATTGGAAAAATCTGATGCCCAATTACCTACTTGGGCACAATCAATCCGTGAATTCATTAGAGCGAACACTCTTAAAAGAGATGCCAAATGTGGCATTGGCCGGAGCATCATATTACGGAGTGGGAATTGGAGCTTGTATTCAAAACGGAAAGGAAACAGCCGAAACCATAATAAATGATATCATCAAAAGAGCATGATCCTCAGGATCATGCTCTTTTAGTTGACAGTGTAAAAAAATATGAAATGAAGTTATGTGGGTCATACCATCTTATACCTTCCTGGCAATCTCCAACCCTAATTGATCCAATGCATAATTCATTCCTTGCTGAAGGAGGGAGAAGCAGGGGATGTGATTCATTCGAAAGCCACTTTGAGTCACTTTCATACTTAATTCTGTAGAAATCCCAACAAGCAAACAAGTGGTTCCTAAAAGGGAAGAAGCTCCCACAAATTTTTGTATGAATGTGAGAGTATAGTCGTCAACCCAGCTGAGACTGGTCAAATCGATAATTAAGAACTCAGCATTATACCTCGGAAGATTGAGAAGTGTTTTGTTTAGTAATTCTTCCGCTCTGATTTCGTTATAGCGCCCAACAAGGGGAACGACGAGAATGGAATCCAACACCGGAATGATTGGAGAAGAAATTTCTTTAATGATTTCGGATAATACTTCTGTTCTCTGATTGGTTATCCGCTCCAATTCTTTTTGTGCGGCTGCTGTCTGTTCTTCCAATAATGCTTTCACGTTCAAAGAGGGGGAAATATCAGATGGATAAAACTCATATACACTGCAATCGTCCCCGCTAATCTGACTTTTGACAACCCTGTACCATACATTGGACCCGAATATACCGGTCAGGACCCCAGCCCAATGACCGGGCATGAAAGTTCCTTCTGCGTCTTTTCCTTGAGCTACGTTCACTTTGTATTCCCATCCATTACAAAATTGCACAACTGCTGTTTGATCTTCAATAGAATAAGAGAATATTTCTGTAATCCCCCATCCTGCTGTCACATATGTATTCGGCAGTTTATCGAGAATCTTCTCTGGTTTTCCGATCGATTTTAAATAGAAGTCACTGACGATAAGTCCGGTTCGGTATCCAGCGGTTTCAAGAACCAATCTTGCTTCTTTCTCACCAGCAATCTCTTCAATTGAATCAATTAGCGTTTTAAATGCTGTATTCACCCAGAAAGATACAACTTCATCATTTTCAAACGTAAAGGAACCATTTTCCAGGTCCCATTCAAATAATGAACCATTCACATCAATATCATATTTCGACATCACCAATACCCCCATCAAACCAACTAGTGTAAATGAATAAACCAAATATATTTTCTTTACCCTTTTCGATAGATCAATAAACCAACGTATATCATTTAAATTTAGGAGAATCGCTTTACTTACAAGCAAAAAGCTCTCTCTATTAATGATGATAAATAGTTGACATTCCTCAGGAAAATAAGTGATGTTGACTAAAAGTTAACCTCCATAATTAATTTTTGATCGAATGCTCTCTCGTTACGAAATCAAATACTCAGGATATAGAAGTTGGGCATACTAAAGTCCATACTAAGGTTCTGTGCAAAGGCAGGTTTCCTATGAAAAATATCTGGAGAATTTATAAAAGAGATATCAAAAATGTAACCATGAACGGTGTTGCAGCATTTTTAGTGGGCGGTTTGATGCTCCTGCCTTCTCTTTATGCATGGTTTAACATTGAAGCTTCATGGGATCCTTATAGCAAAACGGATATGCTTCCCGTCGGAATCGTAAATGAAGATGATGGGGCAGCCATTAGGGGTCATAACCTGAATGTGGGAAAAGACCTTGTAAGCGAATTAAAGAAGAATGACGACATGAACTGGCAGTTTGTCGACAGAAAAAAAGCAATGGATCGTGTAGAGTACGGAGAATATTTTGCTGTCATCATTATACCTGGAGATTTTTCCAAGAAGTTAGCTACCGTTATTGAGGATGAACCAGAAAAGGCAACCCTGGAATATTACGTCAACGAAAAGATCAATGCTATTGCACCCAAGATCACAGAGTCGGGGGCAGGTGGAATCGTGGATAAAATCACGGATTCGTTTATTTCTACAGTCAATGGTACTATTTTTGAACTGTTCAATGAGCTTGGAATTGAAATTGAAAAAGATCTGCCCGACATTAAGAGATTCGAGGAGTACGTTTTTAAAGTTGAAGAAGCATTACCTGGATTAGGTGAAATATTGCAGGCATCCTTATCAGATGCCGAAAGTGCCCAGGATATCGTTCATAAAGCGCAAGCTGGAATTCCGGATGTCAAACGCATGACCAATCAGGGATTGGAAACGATTGATCGCACAACTGATTTTATCCAAAGAGCGGAGGATCGATTGAATGCCATGGCACCTACCATACAAAGAGATCTGAAAAAGGTGCAGGATATGGTGTCCAACATCAATAAGTTCGTACAGCAAATTCAGACATCGACAATCGACCTGAATGGAGCGGAAGCCATACACAATCAAATGGCTGAAAAACTTAAAAGTTCCATCCAAATGATCGAAACGATTGAATCTTCCCTGATGTCATTACAGAATAATGAAGATAATCAAAATCAGGAGAAGATCCAACAATCCTTGGATCAGCTCAAAGTTGTTAAACAGGACATGCAGAATGTACAAAATGAAGGACAGAAAATGCATGATTACCTTGCAGCAAAGCAACAGGAAATGGATGAAGTGCTATTCGGCATTAAGGATCGAACAGCCAAAACACAAACTGAACTTGACGCCTTTGTAAAAGAATATAAACAAACCATCGAACCAGCTGTATTGAAGGAGGTCGCCGGAGTCAAAGGAACATTGAATGAAGCGGGAAATATTCTTCAAGATGTTCGGGGGACCATTCCGGAAGTAGAACGAATTCTCTCGAGTACAGAAGCAAACCTCAAGAAAGGGACAAAAACGATAAAAACAGTGACTGGAGAATTCCCATACGTAAAAAATAAAATCAGCCAGCTTGCCGACCGGATCAGGGACATACAGGGAAAGACCGATATCAATGAAATGATTGAGCTTCTTCGAAATGATCCAGAGTTGGAAAAGAGTTTTTTCGAAGAACCAGTCAAGTTAAATAAAAATAGTCTATTCTCCATCCGAAATTACGGCGCAGCCATGACACCATTTTATACTGTCTTGGCAATATGGGTGGGAGCCCTCTTACTCATTTCCTTATTGGCAACTGAAGTATTTGGTTCTCATGAGTATAGCGATAAGCAAATATATTTCGGAAAGCTTCTGACCTTTCTCAGTATCGGATTTGTTCAAGCGATGATTGTAACGGTTGGAGATATCTTCATCCTAGGGGTACATATCGCTGAACCCGTATGGTTTGTTTGTTTTGGGTTATTGATCGGCTTTGTATTTATGGTCATTGTGTATACTTTGGTTTCGGTATTCGGAAATATTGGTAAGGCAATGGCTATCGTTCTTCTCGTATTACAAATTGCCGGTTCTGGAGGAACGTATCCGGTCGTCCTCTTGCCGAACTTTTTCCAAGCTATTCATCCTTTTCTTCCGTTTTCTTATGCCATAGATCTTATGCGGGAAGCGGTAGGCGGGATCGTTTGGCAAAGAGCGTACCATGATCTTTCGTTCCTCCTTCTCTTTGGTTTGAGTTTCTTATTATTCGGCGCATTTTTAAAAGGGCCATTAAGTAATAGAACAAAGGCATTTATGAGAAAGTCAAAAGAGTCTGGATTATTTCATTAATTCAAAAAATCTTCATGATACATATCATGAAGGAAAAGGATTCCTCTCCGCTGATTTAGGGTATACCCTTACTATAGCAGAAGTTAAAGGGAGGAAGCAGCGTGAAGCAGGCCATGTTAATCGTCAACCCGTCTTCAGGAAAGGAACTGGGGAAGAAATACAGCGATCATGCACATAAAACGATGATGGAGATGGGGTATGATACAGAAATACGAGTGACACAAGGAGAAGGGGATGCCAGAGCATTTGCGAGGGAAGCGTGTGAGAAAAAGTTTGATTTCCTCGTAGCGATGGGAGGGGATGGCACAATCAATGAAGCCATTAATGGTATGGCGGAACAGGAACATCGACCGTTGTTTGGCATTATTCCACTTGGCACGGTCAATGATTTTGCGAGAGCGCTCAATATCCCTATGAAACCTGAAGAAGCAATCAACATCTTTAAGGAGAACCATGTTCAAAAAACGGACGTTGGTAAAATCAATGATCGCTATTTTGTAAATATTGTTGCAGTGGGGGCACTGGCAGAAGCATCATTTTCCACACCGGACGAACAGAAATCGAAGATTGGTCCTCTTGCTTATATAATAGAAGGTATGAAGAAGATGAAGGAAAAGCAGCCATTTAACCTCAAAGTTCTATCAGATCACGATTGGGAGGGAGAGGCACTACTAATGCTAGTGGCCCTGACTAATTCTGTTGGTGGGATGGAAACAATCGCGCCGAATGCTAAAGTGAATGATGGTCAGCTTCATGTTTTTATCATTAAAGATATGGCAATGCCTAAATTTCTTCTTTTACTGCCTAAAATCCTTTTAGGTGAGTTAGCAGAAAGCGAACATGTCCACTATCTGAAAGTCAACAATCTCCAAGCGGAGTCAGAGTATGAGATGATTGCAAATGTTGACGGGGATGAAGGAGACAAACTTCCTATTACAATTGAAAACTTAAAACAGCATTTGAATATACTCGTTCCCCGCGAGGGATAGGACGCGCTCAATGGGGAAGAGATTTTAAATGGAGATTCTTTCGGTGTATAGTAATTCCCTCCTTTTTGTGTTACCATTACTTCTTACAGTAAACAAAGGACGTGACCAATCATGATTAACATTCAAATTCCCCAAGCGGACATTTCCATTACGGAACGCAAACAGCCAAGAGACGCAGATGAACCAAAAATTAAAAGCATCGAGGGCTTTATCGATCTTCATGAAATTCCAAGAGACAAGGGCGGTATCATCTTATTTTACAATATCAATGATGAGCTTTTATTCGTTGGCAAAGCGAGAAAGCTGAGACAAAGAGTCAAAAAGCATCTTGAAGATAACGTTTCACCTCTTCGCAACCATAGAGATGAAGTCTATAGAATCGACGTAGCAATTGTTGAGGATCCAATGGATCGTGATATTTATGAGACGTACATTATCAATAAACTACAAGCGAAATATAATGTAGATAAGGTATTTTATCAATAATGGATTCATAGGGAACCAGGGTGTTTACTCTGGTTCTTTTTTATTGAGAAGGTTCCGATATGTTTTCATTGGATGATGAATCAATCAGTCTTCATCTTGACCGTTCACTTCATGACCAACATTCCATTCTTTCAATCTGTCTTCTTGGATCCCATAATAGGTTGTATCTGTTCGGTCCCTCACCCCATACAGCACCACAAACCCTTTAACGTCCCAATGAATATTGATGGCTTCGATGACAGAAGTTCTCTTCACGCCTGCTATCTCAATATCGACTGATTGATCCAAATCGAATGCTGTTTGAAAGCCTATCTCGCACCTTTGTACCGAAGGAGGAGCAGGGCAATCATCAATGTTCACATATTTCTTCTTTCCATCAAGAATATCGTAGGATATAAACGATTTTCCCGGTTTAATCCAATACACAATTTGAACGATTCGCCCTGTCCTTAGGCAAGAGCCACTAAACGTATCATGAAAAAGGTCCTCATATTCAATGACTTCTCTCAGCCTTATGGGGTTGATGGTCCCTTTCATAAAATCTCCTCCTGCTCATAAGTAAGCTAATAAGATTCATATAGTAATACTTATTGGAGGGTGTGTTTTAATAGAACGAAGAGTTCACATTTGATTACCATGAAAAATAATAGTTTATGGCCTAAGATCGTGTTGAAATAATGATAAAATGAAGATTAAAACGATTTGGATTTCCCCAGGCAGCATCAGGCTTAGCAACTGATGGGACAAATCAAATAAAGGGAGGTAAAAGGATGAACGTACAGTTTACTAAAGTAGTGACTCCTTCTGCAGAAATAGTAGATGCATTAAATAAGTGGGATAACGACCCTGTGTTGATTCCACTCACCAGACCGAATCAAAACAGGGAGGAGATGGAAACACGAAGGGAAACAACAGTAAATGAGTTAAAAACACGATTGAATTCCCATGACATGTTTCTTATATACTTGGAAAATAAACTAGTGGGAGAAATGAATTATATGATCGATCCAGGCCACCTTTATAGAAAAGTGAAGGGCACTGCCTGGATCGGAATTACGATCGGTGAACCCGAAGGGCGAGGAAAAGGTATCGGCTTTAAAGCCATTCAATATTTGGAGGGTGAAATTAAGAAAAAAGGATTATCGAGGATCGAACTGGGTGTCTTTGAATTCAATAGTCAAGCTCATAGGCTTTATCATCAACTCGGATATCAGGAAATAGGAAGGATTCCTGAATTTACTTATTGGAATGAAAAGATGTGGACTGATATCCGTATGGAAAAGCACCTTTGATCATCCTTTGAAGGTGATCTGGAGTATGCATACATTCATGTAATGTAATTGCAATAAATGTAACAAAAAGTATGGAACTCCAATAAATTACGTCACATTTAAAGGGGGTAAATCCCCCGTGGTGGCAAATCACAAAATTTACATAGTATCCCATTGGAAGCCCTTTCAAACTTCGAATCACCTATCCTGAGGGTGTTTGAGAGCAAGATAATGTTTCCTTTAACCATTGAATATTGGGTAAATATAACCTTATTGTAAAATCGTGGTAACCTTTCTTCTCCTGTAATAAAGTAAACTGTAGGTAGATTGATTTAGGAGGGGAAATTATGCACGAAAATATCCATCAAAACGATGATGTATTGAAAATGCTGGATTCATTTTTAAGGGAACCTGCTCCATTCTGGGATGAGTTTTTTTCTGATCGTGAAAAAGCCATCCCCATCTTTGTCAATGCACCTGACGAAAACTTAGTATCCTATGTAGAGAAGGGTAAAGTCAAACGGGGAAAAGTATTAGAACTTGGCTGTGGGCCGGGCAGGAATGCAGTTTATCTTGCTGAACAAGGTTTTGAAGTTGATGCAGTCGATGTATCAAAAACCTCCCTTGATTGGGCAAAGGAACGTGCTGATGAAAGGAATCTGTCCATAAATTTTCTACACCAAAATATTTTCGACTTAAACTTGAAGCATGTAGAATACGATTTCATATATGATTCAGGCTGTTTTCATCACATCGCCCCTCACAGAAGAATGTGTTACATACGAATTGTTGAGGATGCCTTGAAGGATGAAGGGTGTTTTGGCATTACCTGTTTTCTGCAAGGTGGAAAATTAGGTGGGGCGGATATTTCTGATTGGGAAGTGTATAGAAGAGGTTCGCTTATGGGGGGACTTGGTTTTACTGAAGAAAAACTGAAGAATATCTTTCATTCATTAGAGGCTGTGGAGATAAGAGAGATGATTGATAGGGATGATCCCAAAATATCATTTGGGTCATCAGAGTTATTAACAGGGCTTTTTACGAAAAGATGTGGTGGGAAATAAAGTGAAAGAAAACGGCATGGGCTTGCCGTTTTCTTTTTTTCACACCCTGAAACGTGATAAAAAATGCAAAAATTCCTGTTGGATAGTATGTTGATACTTTGTGACGGCGTAGGTGTTTGCTTCCGGTAGTGGAAATGATTTTGTTTCTACTTCCAGAAGTCTACCTTCGAGAAGTTCTCTTCTGACTGTAGACGAGGGAAGATAGGAAATGCCAAGTCCTTCAGAGATAAAGCGTTTTGTTATATGTGTCTGCGATACCTTTATCGTTCTGACTCTCGGAAAGAACTGTTTAACGGTATGACTAAGTTCATCCCAGTAACCCGGGTGATTGTGGGTCAATAAATAATTCGACTCTAATACCTCTTCTTCTTCGAGAGGTGGTGCTGATTCAAAGTCACGTCCATCATGAGGAACAACCAAAATGACTTTATCCGAAAAGAGTAAAGTTTGTTGGAGTTCGGAACTGTAGCAGGGTAGGCAGGAAATTCCGATATCCGCCGTGTCTCTTAAAACAGCCGACTCGATTTCTGAAGATTCGATAATTTCAACTGATATTTCCACCTCGGGATGGTTCTTAAGAAATTGTTTTAATACAAACGGGAGGATATTATCCGCGATCAAGGGAGATATGGCCAGCTTTAAAGTTGCGGTATATCCCTGGCTGATGGATTGTAGGTCACTGATTCCTTCCTCATACGTTTCGAGTAATCTTTTGGCATGTTGTAAATAGGCTCTTCCTGATTCCGTCAGTCTGATTTTTTTTCCATCCCGTTCAAACAAGGTGACTCCAAGTTCCTTTTCGAGCTGTTTTATATGTACCGTAACGGTTGGCTGTGAAATAAATAATCGCTCAGCCGCTTTTCTGAAATGGTTGAATTCAGCTGCTGTTATGAACGTTTTCACCACATTCAAATCCATGTTTTTCACCCATTCCTTATTAATGATTATAATTGATTTGATTAAATATATTTAATTTTCTTAATTATAAAATCATTATACACTAATTGTAATAAAGGAAAAGGGGATGTTATGTATGTTCAGGGAAGGTTTAAAAGGAATCATAGCAGCACAAACCGCAATCAGTCATATTGACGGAATGCAAGGAACCCTCGTCTATAGAGGGTATGAAATCGGGGAGCTTAAGGAACTAACATTTGAAGAAGCTGCTTTCTTATTATGGTATGGACGTATCCCTACAAGGGAGGATGCCTTGGAGATAAAGAAGAAACTGAGCACCAACCGATACCTTACTCCTATAATGCTCGATATCATTCAAATATTACCACATGAAATGGACATGATGAGTGTATTAAGAACCGTGATTTCTTCTGAAGGGGGAGCACAATACAAATGGAAACCAAGCATTGATCAGGCAATAAGATTAACAGCCGTCATTCCCACCATTATCGCCTGCCGCTTCAATCTGATGAATGAAAAACTTTTCATTGAGCCGGATCCTGAGTTGAACCATGTGGATAATTATCTATATATGTTATCTGGGATGAGACCCTCTAAGGCCATTGCCTCTGCGTTGGAATCGTATATGATCCTGACACTTGAGCACGGTATGAATGCTTCTGCTTTTTCGGCAAGAGTCACTGTGTCTACAGAATCCGATCTCGTGTCAGCTATAACTGCAGCCATTGGGACCATGAAAGGACCCCTTCACGGAGGAGCACCATCAGGGGTCATCGAGTTACTGAATGAGATAGGCACCAGGGATAGAGCTGAAAGTGTTCTAAGGGATAAATTGGTGAAGGGAGAAAAGCTGATGGGGTTTGGTCATCGTGTCTACAAGACGAATGATCCAAGAGCCATTGCTTTGAGGAAGAAGTTGTTAGAAAATATGGGGGAAGATCCCTCCCTCGACCTGGCACTATATGTGGAGGAGAAGGCGATTGAACTCTTAGCAGAAAGTAAGCCGGGGAGATCCCTCTACACAAATGTAGAATTTTATGCAGCCGCGATCATGAAATCGATTCATTTACCGTCAGATCTTTTCACACCTACTTTTACAGCAAGTCGAGTCGTTGGATGGACTGCGCACGTGTTGGAGCAGGCAGAAAACAACTCCATTTACCGTCCCCAGTCAGAATATATTGGAAAACAGTACTGCTAGTTAAAGAAGAACCTACACCTGGAATTCGTTCCTGGGAACATTTTTGATGTGAAATAAATAAGCAAAGTACGTTTAAGAAAGCCCGAGATCTCCATCGTGATCCCGGGCTTTCTATATGTTCATTATATCATACTCTTTGCAAAAATATCAGTCTCTTAATTGGATTTATTATCCAGTATACTGTTTTTTAAGAGGGAGGAATGGCAATGATACCCGGTTACGCAAATTTCAATTCAACAAGGAAGTATGGCCAGAAATTCACTTTGACTTATCGTACATTCTCTGAATTTGTGGTTTCACCTATCGCTTTGGGAACCCATTTGGGGGAAATGAACGAAATAGACTCTGATCTATATAGGGAAGGGATTCAATATGGTTTGCAGAATGGATTGAATTTCATCGATACCGCCCTCAATTATCGGGGAATGCGATCGGAAAGGGATATAGGGTATGTTCTGAAATCCTTAATACATGATAAGAAGATTTTGAGCAGGGAATCTATCGTCGTTTCTTCAAAAGCTGGTATCATTCCTGGAGATGTGATGAAAAATCTTGTTCCAAAAGAATATCTCCAAAAGGTTTTACTTGAGCCAGGAATCATACAGGGAGCGGATTTGAATGAAGTGGAGCATCAAAAACATGTCCTAACCCCACGCTATTATCAATTTGCCATCGCTCAAAGTAAACAGCATCTGAATCTTGGAACAATTGATATCTACTATGTTCATAACCCTGAAATCTCCATGATGGCTCTTGGACCCGAGACTTTCTATCAGAATATGGAGAGCGTATTTTCCACTTTAGAAGATCAGGTTCAATGTGGGAATATACGGTATTATGGATTGGCAACGTGGACGGGACTTCTGAAATCACCTGAAGATAATGGTTATATTTCTATTGAAGAGGTGGTGAATAGAGCAAAGTCCATTGCAGGGGAAGATCATCATTTTAAATTTATCCAATTTCCACTCAACAAACAGTTTACTGAATCGATTACGTTCAAAAATCAATTAGTACAAAATGAATTCCACCCTTTGCTTGTTGCTGCAGAAAAATTGGGATTATCCTCTACTACCAGTGCTCCCTTCCAACTAGGGAAAGTATTTAAAGAAAATCAGGATCCTCATGAATGTTTACAAGAAATCATTCAGACGGGAGGAGTTCTTTCAACCATGGTTGGAATGAAGCAAGTAAAACACATCAAAGAAAATATCATGTCCATTCTACCTGATGCAAGAAACTGATATCTGAACGGAATTCAACACGTCTAGCCTTTGAACATAAGCGTCTTCCAAGATGTTGAACCTAAAACTCCTCTAGTTTGATCTTGTTATGAATTTAAAGGGGGAACTAAAATTGATGAAGTTGGAAACGATCCAAAATGCGATGGATTACAAAAAAGCCGTGATCACCCATCTGTTCGATTTAAAACAACAGATTGAAAAAGGAGAAGACTCAGATGGAGTCATTTCCTCTCCTAAGTGCACGATACAAGTCCTTACTCAATCAGCCATGATTGAAGGGGAGATCAACCTATTTGAAAATGAAGAACAAAAAAAGACATTTATGGAGTATGGACTTGGTCGTTTTGAAGAGGAGCTTAATGAACTTCCACCTGAATTGGTGGCATCAAATGTCACTGCTCCGATCCATATGAAAGACGTTCGACTAAAATCACTTTCAGCTCCCGAATCTATTACAGAAATGGATGAAATGATTGTCTTTTCCGATCAAATTGTAGGGATGGCCATTGTAAGAGGAAAAAGGAGCGACGGCTTTGTTTGAAACTCTAATAGGTAAACAGAGAAATGAGATATCAGGATCCAAAGTGAAACATCGAACGGCCGTAAAAGCTGTGATCATGCAAGATGATCAAATTCTCCTTATGAATTCCAACAGGGGAGACTATAAATTTCCCGGCGGGGGGCTCGAAGCAGAAGAGACCTTGGTCGAGGCACTGCAGAGAGAGGTTCGTGAAGAAACAGGCTTCGTACACTGTGTCGTGAGAGAACTAATAGGAATAGTGACCCAAAGATATATGGACTTATTTGATGACGATACCATATTCGAGATGACTTCACACTATTACAGGTGTGAACTATTGGACAGGGAAGTTATCCCACAACAATTAGAAGAATATGAGTCGGAACTGGAGATGACGCCAAGTTGGGTGACGTTGGATGAGGCCATTACCTGTAATGAGCAGTTAATGGACAAATTCGAGAACAACCAATGGATCAAACGGGAGAATTTTGTTCTGAAAGAACTGAAGAAATTATACGAATAGGATGAATTTAGTCTGATCAATGCAGTATGATGATGACTATTAAAATCGAAAAGAGCTAAAGATTCAAGCTCCTTTCGGTTTTTTATCTTCTATCAAAATCTAAGATTTAATCCGTATTTTTTCAGCTCTTCTGAATCATTCGGAAGTGTCACATAACCTTCTAGCCTCATGCTTAGTTTCTCAAGTAAAGTAGAGGAGGGTTCATTATCTTTTGTCGTAATGGCTATCAAGCGTTTGATTCCCAACTCCTTTGCATACTCGAGCGTAGCACACGCCGCCTCAAAGGCATACCCTTGGGACTGGTACTCACTTAAGAAGGCAAATCCTATATCCACATCTTCAAGGCCGGCGCGCTTAATCAATCCACACAGTCCGATTGGAATTGCACTTTCTTTACGCTCTACTAAAAATAAACCGAATCCTTCACGTTCGTACATGGCCCGGGGACCGTTGATAATATAATCCCTCGCGTCATCCATCGTTTGAATTCCTTTGTCGCCTATATATTGCAGCCATCCAGGTTCATTTAACAATGTCACGATGAATGCTGCATCCGTTACTTCTACCCATCTCAAAATAAGACGCTGTGTTTCTGCTACTTTCATATGGAACACCTCACGTTGATTTTTTCTCCCCTTATTTTAACCTGAAAGTCTGATTAGGTGAACTCTTTCCCACTTTATGATAAGTAAAAGTCTGTGAGGACTTCCACTAATGAGACATACAGTTTGCCAAATTCCAAGACTACCATTCAAATTTAATCATGATATAGTTTCCATATGAAATGAATATAAAGAGGTGTTGATGTAGTGGGTGTAAAGTTTAAGATAGAAAGCCCCAGAATTCCAGTTCGACCAGAGTCTGCTCAGTTCCAAGATGTCTATTATGATGAAGATCCATTTCTATCAAATTGCACAATAAAAAATGCAAGGCTTGATGGGAAGAAAGTGGACCAGCTCGTTTTGTCCAGAGTGATATTTCAAAATGTTTCATTTATTGGTGCAAACTTTCCACGAATCGATATGACAGATGTCGTTTTTGAAAACTGCGACTTGTCGAATGCAAACTTTAGCGACGGAATCATTCACAGAGTTTCCTTTAAAGAATGTAAACTAATGGGCGTGGATTTTTCAGGTGCAAATTTGGGGAATGTCCTTTTCGAAGATTCAATGGCAAACATGAGTGACTTCGTTGACGCTCGATTAAAGCAAGTAAAATTCAATCAAACCACTTTACAAAACGCTAATTACTCTGATTGCGACCTTTTGAAAGTACACTTTGAACAATGCGATATGAATGATATCGATTTCACCCAAACAGACCTTAGAGGAATTGATATTAGTACGTGTCGTTTTGAACGAATCAATGTAGCAGTAGAAAATCTACCAGGTTGTGAAGTTTCACCTGAGCAGGCAATAGGATTTGCAAACTTATTGGGCTTGAAAGTAAAGGAATAGAAAAAATACAAAGAAACTTTAATAGTCTTCAACTTTAAAAAGTAAACGGTATAGAGGGACCCTGATACTTCATATTAATGGTATCAGGGTTCTTATCTGTTTCCTGAAGGAAGGATTTGACTAATCATAACAGCTTCTTTGTTTGCACCTGAAACTTTTACCAATTTCATCCGTATATATTAGGAAGATCAATCTATTGAAAGCCACTGTGAAAAAGGGGGGGGATCTTGTGATAAAGATTGAGAATGTCAGTAAGCAGTATGATTCTATTCAAGCACTGGAAACTATTCAGTTAACCATTTCAGAGGGTTCATGTTTTGGGATTGTAGGTCCTAATGGAGCAGGGAAATCAACTCTTATGAAAATTCTATCCGGGGTATTACAAAGTTTTGATGGAGATATCATCGTTAAAGGGCAATCTGTCAAAAAATCCAAGTTGGATGTGAAAAGGCTTATTGGATACATACCTCAAGATATCTGTCTGGAAGAAACACTGACTGCCAAGGATAACCTATTTTATTTCGGCAGCCTTTATGGATTGAAAGGGAAAGAGCTTCATGACCGTTCTGAGAAGGTACTCAAACAAATTGGGTTAGACGAGCGGGGGAAAGACAAAGTTGTCACTTTCTCCGGAGGTATGAAGCGACGTTTGAATATCGGATGCGCCCTACTACATGAACCATCGATTGTCATTATGGATGAACCGACTGTTGGGATCGATCCGCAATCAAGGAACTCGATATTTTCAATCATTCATGAGTTGAAAGAGAAGGGAAGTACAATCATTTATTCAAGTCACTATATGGAGGAAGTGGAGCAGTTATGTGACAGTATAGCATTGATAGACAAGGGGGCTTTGATTGAATCCGGAACGATGGATGAACTTCTGGACAAATATAATAAACCATCTTTGTTTATTTCTGGGGAAGGGATCAATGAGATGAGTTTAAATCCATTTGGTGAGACTGAAGTGAAGGGAAATGGCTATCTGTTACAGAGTGAAGACCCTCTGACGACACTGGAAAAACTCATTGTCGAATTCCGTATCCAAAACGTGTTACCTAGGAAACTTGAATTATATCAGCCAAAATTGGAGGATATTTTCTTCGATTTAACCGGAACACAGCTTCGGGATTCATAGAAAGGAGGAGATCATATGTGGGCCATTGCGAAAATGGAATTGAAGAAGAATATACAGGATAAAGGCTTATGGTTTTGGACGTTCATCTTGCCGATCGTATTCATTATTGCCTTTGTCTCCATCTTTTCCGGTGATGAAAATACCAGTTATAAAGAAGTGGTCACTCAGATCATACCAGGATATACGATTATGTTCGCATTCTATATTATGATATCGATGGTCATCGGACTTGTGAAAGATAGGGATAAAGGAATGGTTGCCAGAATTGCCAGTACGCCCTTACCGATCAAGAACTATTTTATCGGAAAGTGGATTCCGTTCATGGTGATCGTTTTGATTCAGATTACTGTTTTATTTGGTTTTGGTGTCGTTGTGTATGACCTTCCGTTAGGAGATCCCATCGGCCTGATTGGTTTATCTGTTTCTTTGGCTTTTATTGTGACGGGATGGGGGATGGCGCTGGCCGTATTGGTGAAAACGGAGAACATGGGCATCGCCATGACACAGATCATAGCACTAGGAGGCGCAATGCTTGGTGGTTTGTGGCTGCCTGTGGATCTAATGCCTGAATTTATGCAAACCATCAGCAAGTTACTGCCTCAGTACTGGGCGATAGAAGGGTATAAGGAAATTATCTTAAATAGAGGCTCAATCCTTGACGTTCTTTTCAATATATCTGTTCTGCTTTTCGCAGGAATAGCAGGGGGATTGATTGCGATCGCTGTGTATCCGAGGTTTCTTCGTGCATCTAAGAGTTAATATCTTATCATAAGTGATTTCCTACTATTTTCATATATGTTATGGTTGAATTGTCTGAAAATGACATCGTGAATCGCACAGATGGAAAGGGGAAACATGTTGATAAAGAACAAAGTGAAAATTGTAGAGGTAAACGCAGAAAATTGGTACGAATGCTGTCAGCTGGAAGTTGCGCCGGATCAACTTGAATTTATTGAGAGCAATGCTGTATCCATTGCTCAATCAAAATTTGAAGCAACATTAAAGCCATACGCCATTTATTTTGAAAATAAAGTGGCAGGATTCTTAATGTTTAACTCTACACCAGAAGAACTGGATGCTTATTGGGTTTATAGAATCATGGTGGATAAAGGTTTTCAGGGAAAAGGAATCGGAAAAGCTGCAACAGAGTTAATGATCTTGGAAATGAAAGAAAGCTTTGATGTAGACAGAATCGTAGTGGGGTACCATCCCGATAACAAGGAAGCCCATCGCTTATATGCAAGTCTTGGATTCGTCGATCACGGTGAACGATTCGGCAGGGAAATGGCCGTAGTAAAAGAAATCCATCCTAACTGAAGAATATACAAAGGGCCAACTACATTCCTCTTGGCCCTTTATATTTAAAGATTGCTATACTTCTTGTTCCTGAATATCTACTAATCCCTTGATCTTATCTTTCGCTCCCTTCCTCCATTTTTTCACAGCGGAGATGGATACGCTCTCCACCTCGGAGATTTCACTGACCGTCAGCATATGCAGACAGGTGTACATAACCCATTTCCTTTGATTTTTCGTTAAATCCTTACAGTAACTGAACAATAATTCTTCTGCCAACCCTTCGTTTATATGCTCATCTTCAATCATGTCAAAGAATTCTGACTCTTTATACACACTTCTTTCTTCATGTTTATTTTCTTTTGATAGTTGAGTGAGTATTCTGCCCTTCACAAACGAATAGGCATAAGCAGGGAAAGCACCTTTATCGGGATCGAAGTTTTGATGTGCCTCCCAAAGTGCAATAAGCCCGGTCTGATAATAATGATCTTTATTTTTATAGATGTGTAGAGAATGAATGATTTTATGAATCATTCGCTCATATTTAGCATGAATTTCCTCAAACTTCTCCAAATTTAATTCCTTCTGATCGGCGCGCCTTTCATTGTATTCCCAGGTATCTTTACCTTACAAAGAAGAAGCGTGTCGAACAAAAGAGGATACTGCTTGTTCATCCTTGAGAAAGGGTTAGAAGCGAAGTGTAATGTGGTCGGTTTCTATTAGAATTAGTAGAGATTTCACCTAAATGTAAATAGGATTAAAAACACCATCCCTGAACACATAAATGACTTTCCAATATTATTAATAGGGAGACAAGACTCTCCTTGTGAAATCAACTTACAATAGTTTACAATATTCTTAAGTGATGTTGTCACGCTTAACCAATTTGGGGTAGAAAGTAACGGTTTGTTCAAAAGGGAAAGACGTGAGATGAGCAGACATTTTTCATGAGAATCATAATACTATTATGTAAACTCTATTCTCTATTTTTTATAGAATAATCTGCTTGATGGAGGAACTATGGAATCGGTTTATCCAATTTTTCTCATAAAGAGAAAAACGCCCTATACTGAGCGTTTTCCCCCTAGATATTACATACTTCGGTAAACAGCTGATGTGCGAGGGTAACCACTCCTACAGGCATTTGATTTACGATAACTGTCATAAAGATGTCTTGTTCCGGATAATAGAGGGTTACAGATTCATATCCGTGTATCCCACCGTGATGACCATATGCTTGCAGACCGTTATCAAACCAATACTTATTGATGCCCAAACCGGAAAGTATGTTCGGATCATTGGTTTCTTGAAACTCCAGCATTTGATGCATTGACCCATCAGACAATAGACCACCTGATATAACAGCCTTCATAAACGATTGGAATTCTGACGGATTGGAAATGAGAGCACCGGCAGTCCATAATATCGAGACATTAAGTTCAGTGATTTTCGTTAGATCTCCTGAAAGGTCAGTCAAGTCCGGAGTTGCTATTGAATGGCCAGTCCCATAGGGAGAGGCTAGATTACTGGTACTGGGTAAGAATGTCCTTTTCAGTTGAAGTGGTTGAATGATCCATTGATCAATTACATCTTTAACCCTTTTTCCTGTGCATTTTTCCACAATCATTCCCAGAATGATATACCCCGTATTTGAGTAAATGAATTCTGTACCGGGTTCAACTTCCAAGTCATGGTTGGCAACAAGTCTGACAAGACTTTGAGGGGGAAAATGATCCTTCAGGCTTGTAACCGCATGCTCGATGCATTTTGTGCCAGCCACATCCATCCATATATAATCCTTCAACCCACTTCTGTGCTGAAGCAATTGTCGGAGCGATATCCAGCTGCCATGTTCAAGTATACCGGGAAGGATTGATTCTACGGATTGATCTAATGATAATCGACCTTCTTCCTGGAGTTTGAGAATCAGCGTACTGGTTACCAATTTTGTGATGCTTCCAACACGTTGATGATCGAATGGACACAACATAATATCTTGATCATATTCCCGAACCCCTGCAGCTGAAACAAAGTCCTGTCCTGAAGAATCAGTCAGGCATACCGAAATGCCTGGTAACTGGTGGGCCTCGCGAAGAAATTTAACTTTTTCGTGAAACAAAGTGAGATCGATCAAACAAATCATCCTTTCAAGTGGTGGGTTTACATGATACATTTTTATTGTCACCAGGAAGTGGAGTACCCTTTAATGGTATTCATGTATGTGTATTAGTGTTGAAACCTTCTTAGGGCATGATTCGCTGAGTCACAAAAGGTGAATTTCTAAGAATCTATCAATTACCCATGTTTAATACATATGAATCAATCAAATAAATAGAAGGGAAACTAACCAATGCCAATTCGTAATTCTGCTAAAGCCATCATTATAAGAGACAACAAAATACTTCTGACAAAAAATAAGGATGTGGAAGGTTTTTTCTATCTTTTTCCCGGTGGAGGCCAGGAACATGGAGAGACCCTTCCCGAAGCATTAAAAAGAGAATGCGTCGAGGAAATGGGATGTGAAGTGGAAGTAGGGGCATTGCTACATGTGAGGGAGTATATCGGCAAGAATCATGAACATGCTTCTTTCGATTCTAACCTCCATCAGGTGGAGTTCTATTTTGCCTGTAGGTTACTATCTGAGTGGAGCGATCATCTAACACCTTCTAATCCCGATAGTCATCAAGTCGGTGTGGAGTGGATTGATATACATGTACTGAAACAGTTTAGGTTATATCCTAAAGAAATATCGTCACATATAGGTGGAAGCTCCAAGGTTTATCTTGGGGATATCAACTAGTAATGTAGCAACGAGAAATAGAAAGGAGAACGACGACAGGTGAGAGTGCACACCCTTATCATAACCGGATTAATGGCAGGTGTTTACTCCAGTATCTTAGATGGAATGGAAGAAGACTACGGTCTCCATTCATTTGTAAGTGCATTGATAGTAACATTGTTAACGATATTGACAGGACTACTTCATCACAGGCATTCGAATAAAGGAAAAAACAATATAGTCTGACTACATACTTAATCGCTAAGAGATTCCTCTCTTAGCGATTAGTCATCAATACCCGCTGATCCAATCCTCTGTGCTGACCGTATCCCCAAACCAGCGCAATACTTCATTATGATGGGAAATTATTAGTTTTGCTGAAATATCTGTTTTATCAAATGTCGAGTGCGCATCTGATAATAATGTTACCTTATATTTTAGACTAAATCCCCTTCGACATGTAGTGTCTACACAGGCTTCAGTCTGTATCCCCGTTATGATCAGGTGATCAATATCCAACTCGATTAGTTTTTGGTGCAAGGTCGTTTCATAAAAGCTATCAGGTGTATCTTTATGTACGATGATATCTCCTTTTTCTGGAGAAATTTCTTTATGAATGTTCCAACCTGCTGAGTCTTTTTCCAAAGGACTATTCTTGGGTCCGCTATGCTGAATATATATAATAGGCATGTCGTTTTTTCTAGCATACGAGGTGGCATATTTAATCTGATTTAAAAGTGATTCTCCATTATAAACAGAAGGGTTCATCGTGAACATTCCGTTCTGCATATCAATGATAAGCAATGCTTTCTTCATTATTTCACCCCTTAGTGTTCGATGCCGGAAGGTGGTTTGGGTCTTCTTACTAACTCTCCACTACAATTAGGACAGACAGAATCATATTTAGCTGTACACTCTTCACAAAAAGTACATTCGTGGACGCAAATATAGGCTAGATCATTTAATGCCCTCTCACATGTTTCGCAGTTGGTCTTCATTTCTAATCCCATAGGTATCTTCCTTTCTATTAATCTCTTTCCATTATATTCTAAAATACGATAAAATAGTGAAGATATAGAATACTCTTTTATATCAGGGAGGCAAATATTCATGTCTACATACGTACTGTGGGGGAAATCGAAAGTGAAATTGACGTGGATGGAGGACTTCACCCTTCCAGACACGTCACGGATCACCAGTGTTCATGGTTTCTGTTTCAAAAATAAAAAACTGCTTTTAGTGAAACTCCATAAAAGGGGATGGGATTTTCCTGGAGGACATCTGGAAGAAGGGGAGTCCCCTGAAGAATGCTTGAAGAGAGAAGTGATGGAGGAGGCATATGTTTCGGGTCCCCTGCACCTTCTTGGATATGTAATCGTTGATCATCACGATAATCCTCATTGGAATGAAGAAAGTCCGTATCCTAAAGTAGGGTATCAACTTTTTTATCAAATGAATGTTGAAGAAGAATTTTCATTTGAAGGAGAATACGAATCGTTAGAAAGATGCTGGATCGATCCAGATCATGTGACAGAATACTATTTAAAATGGAACAGTGTGTATGGGGAGATACTTAAAATTGCAGATGAAGTACATATGTAGGGGAAAATAATCTTCCTATATTTTATTAGCAGAGTAATGATAAAAGGAGGAAGGAAGAATGAACAAAACATTAACTATTAACAAAAAAAGCTGGGATGAGGCGTCACCGCGATTTTACGGGAGAAATCCACTGCCAGAGTATGGGCCGCTTGCCCCAACCGAAGATGAATTACAATTACTTGGTAACATAGGCGGGAAGAAGGTTCTGGACATCGGCTGTGGAAGCGGGCATTCACTGCAATATATGAAAAACAATCATGCCAGTGAGCTTTGG
The DNA here is from genome assembly GCF_020172085.1 of Rossellomorea aquimaris. Lineage (GTDB taxonomy): Bacteria > Bacillota > Bacilli > Bacillales > Bacillaceae_B > Rossellomorea > Rossellomorea aquimaris_E. Next base: position 1,354,014 of record NZ_JAIVAT010000003.1, on the reverse strand, counting down.
GGTTTGGATCTGTCCCACAGCCAACTTCAGGCTGCGGCACAATTACTTATAAAAGATGAAGCCAGATTGTTTGAAGCACCTATGGAAGAGAATCCAGGAATTCCGAGGGATTACTTTGACATCGTCTATTCCATTTATGCACTTGGTTGGACGACAGACCTTGACCAAACGCTGGCCAACATCCATTCATACCTCAAAGCAGGAGGTATATTCGTATTCAGCTGGGAGCACCCATTTTATAACCGGGTACAACAAGCAGGTGACTCCCTCATTCTTAACCAATCTTATCATCAAGAAGGAGCCTATGCTCATGAGGCGTGGAGTCAGCCTGCCATCATGCAGCAATTCAAGGTTAGCACCTATCTCAATACACTCATCAATAATGGCTTTATGATTGAACAGGTCATTGAAGAGGTTCGTTTATCAGAAGAAGATGTTGAGAAGCATTCCAACAGGTGGTATAGCTTTGATAAAGCGAGTCATGTACCCACTACTTTAATTGTAAAAGCCAGGAAAGAGTAATGTTCAACAAGAAGGGGGAGTTAATCTATGATCAAAGCGGCGATATTCGACCTGGATGGCACACTGTTAAACAGGGATGCTTCTGTGCTGGCATTCATCAGAAATCAATATGAGCGAATGCACCACTGGCTTCAACATATCCCAATAGATATATACGTTTCCAGGTTCATAGAGTTGGATCAAAGAGGGTACGTGTGGAAAGACAGGGTTTATAAGCAGATGATAGAAGAGTTTGCGATCCCCGAATTAACCTGGGAAGAGCTGCTGGATGATTATATCAGTCAATTTAAACACAGTTGCATTCCATTCCCTCATTTACATTCCATGTTGGATGAGTTAAAAGCAGCAGGCATCCAATTGGGTATGATCACAAACGGGTTTGGAAGGTTTCAGATGGACAACATTCAAGCACTTGGAATTGAACATTACTTTCATGAAATCCTTATTTCTGAATGGGAAGGCTTGAAAAAGCCTGAACCTGAAATCTTTAAGCGGGCGTTGGCACGACTGCACGTGAAACCTGAGGAATGCATCTTTATCGGAGATCACCCAGAGTATGATGTGTATGGTGCCCAGCAGGTAGGTATGAAAGGTGTTTGGAAAAGTGATCCTCATTGGACGGATACAAACCATGCAGATTTTGTGATTGAAGATTTAGCTGATTTACCTCGGACGATAGAACAGTCTAATTCTAAAAAAGGAAGAAGCCTCCTGTGAAAAGGAAGCTTCTTTACATTAGTTTATCTCCCATCACCACAACAGTATGATACCCGCGGGACCGAGGTCCTTTTTTCATTTCGATGTTTTTAAAACCACAGCCCTCCATAATGGGAAGAAGCTCTTCTGTCAGCATGTTCTGAACACCTTTCCATGGCTTTCCGTCTTGTCCATCGCTTAAGGTTATGATGATAGAACCCTTCTCTTTTAAAACACGATAAATCTCGGAAACCGTATCGCTCAAGGAATCCCAGAAATAGATAGATTGAATGCTGAATACTTTAGAGTATGTGTGGTCATCAAAAGGCAAATTCATTACATTCGCCTGTACAAAATCAGCACAGCCTTTTTTTACACTGGATTTATTCCGATAGCGTGCAGAAATAAGGGCCGTATTCGATAAATCCAATCCCACCACTTTTTGAACTGGTGAATCCGAAAGGGCTTTTTTCACTGCATATCCTGCACCACATCCTAGTTCCAAAACATGATCCTGCTCCTTCAAATCGAGCAATTCCAATGTCCACATGGTTTCAATTTTATGTTGCAGGACCATCTTTTCACCAAAATAAACCCCAAGCAGTCCTTTGGGTGATTTATACTGTTGATCAATCAATTCCATGATCCGTTTCTTCAAATATCCGACACCTCCTGAAGAGTAAATTACAATAAAAGTATATACATGGATTCTTTGACTAGAATTAAGATTCTTATTTTCTATTATATCTTTATATATAATAAACAAGTAAACACTTAATGGATTTTTATTGATGCATTTTTGTGAATAGAGCTTAGCCTGGTCATTCACTTAAAAGACTTAATTAAAAGTTTAAGCCACTATTAAATATTAATTATTTCTAGTATAATAGTCTTCTTGATACTACATATTCAGCATAACAGCTGGAGTTGAATTAAATCAGGAGGGTCTATTTTGTTAGAATTCAGTAAGTTATTTACAGAACCAGTCAAAACCGTTGCCATCAATATAGCGATAGTATCATTAGTTACCATATCGTTGACCACACTTATCTATACAGTACTTAAATTCATTAAATTACCTGAAAAATTTTTAGAAAACATTATTGGTCTGATCGTTGTTTTTGTAAGCATCGGCACGGTCTATTATTCACTAAGATGGGATTTGTTTCTCGCCTTATAATCACATATAAAGTGTCTCAAAAAGCATCTTAATCAGATGCTTTTTTGTTTTTTTGATACAACTTTCCAATGTTATTTAATTAGGCACGTAAGTTTTCATTTGTATACTAAACTTCATTCTATGGTCTTTTATCCCTTCCTACAAACAGACCATGATTATTTACAATAAAACCTCTATTCTATAAATAGAAAAAGTATTTCAAATTCCCTTGATAATATGGAGAAATTTCTTTATATTTAGTAAATACCATTTTACCAAATGTTGGAGGGCGCTACCTATGAATGACATGAAGAGATTATGTAACTCCATTAATACTTGTTTATCTAAAAAGGATTCTTCAATTGACGAACTTCAAATGGGTGAAATTGTAAATTTGCTGCGCGTGAAATCTCAACTGACCCAAGAAGAGTTAGCTCAAAAAGCAAATGTGTGCACCCAAACCATCAAGAGACTTGAAAGAGGAAAAGAAAAGGTAAGTGATGTCACTTGCAGAGTTATAATTGAAGCATTAGGGGTAAATATTAAACGGCTGACCAGGCTTTTAGATGAATGACACGATAGTCACCTCTTTGAATAGATAAAGGGAAACCTTAAAGAAGTGTAACAGTCACAATTGCTTAAAATTACTAAGAAGAATAGAAGGATTTCAGTTGATATTAGAAATGGCTAGATGCTATATTATCCTGAATAAGGTGCGAAAATCAGTCATACCTTTTAAAGAGTTCGATCTGAAGGGAGAACTTATGGATAATAAATGGGAAGTGGCACTGCCATCTTTATCTCAAATGACCGTTTCTTCAAATGCCAATAATGAACCTGTCAAGATTCACGGTGGTGATGATACATTACGGTGCGTCGGTGTAGGAACAGATGCTGCAGTCTTTCAATCCATTTATGCACCAGACTTTGCTTTCAAATTGTATGCTGAAGAAAAGAGGTCCAAAATAAACATCGAAGAAAACGTCTATCATAACATAGGGAACACTCCTTATTTTTCCACATGCTATGCAGCTTACGAAAGACTACTAGTATTAAGTTTTGAAGAAGGACCGACACTCTATGACTGTTTACTGCAGGGAATTCCAATTCCTCAGCAAGTGATTCAAGACGTTGAGAAAGCTAGAGAATATATTCGTGAACTAGGAATGAACCCACGTGATATCCATTTGAAAAACATCTTATTGCAAAACGGGAGAGCGAAAATCATCGATGTATCGGAATACGTTCTGCCTGGCAATGATTACAGATGGGAGCACCTTAAAAAAGCCTATGAAGATCATTATTACCTAATTGAAGGCCGAGCCGTCCCATTCTGGTTATTGGAAACGATTCGAAAATGGTATAACTCATGGAATAAACATTTTGGTTCTTATGAGGAATTCATGAAAAGAGTATCAAAATTCACTTCATTTAAATAAAATGGAAAACGTTCAGGGCAATCATAGCCTTGGACGTTTTTTAATTAATTAGAGTTCGTTGAACATGAATCATTTGTACAACGAGCTTTCATTTGACATAATTTGTTTAAGATCAGAAAATCTGGAGGGGAAAATATGTGGTATCAAAACGCTGTTACGGAAAGTTTAAGCATAAAATATCCCATCATCCAAGCTGGAATGGCAGGTGGGATTACAACTCCTCAACTGGTTGCTTCAGTTTCTAACTCAAGTGGTCTGGGAACGCTAGGAGCGGGATACATGTCGGTTGATGAACTTCAAGAAACCATCAAACAGGTAAAAAAACAAACAGACCATCCATTTGGAGTGAACCTTTTCATTCCCGAGATACCCGAATATACAAATGAACAAGTGGAGCGGATGCAAAAGGTGCTAGAACCCTTTAAACAAGAGATGGATCTAGTAACTGAAGGTAAATACGTACAAAAACAAAGAGATTTTGAAAAACAAATAGAATCTGTCATTGAGGAGAGCGTGCCAGTCTGCAGTTTTACATTCGGTGCTCCATCTAAAGAAATAATGAAAGAGTTCAAAAAAGAAGGGATCAAAGTAATCGGAACTGCGACGACAGTGGAAGAAGCATTACTCAACCAAGAATGTGGCGTGGATTTGATCGTCGCACAGGGAATTGAAGCAGGTGGCCATCGAGGTTCATTTATCGGTGCTTACGAAGAATCAATGATCGGAACTTTCTCACTAATTCCACAAGTGGTGGATGCTGTAGAACTCCCGGTGATTGCAGCAGGAGGGATTATGGATGGAAGGGGAATGATTGCCGCTCTTGCCCTTGGTGCAAAAGGGGTCCAAATGGGCACTGCGTTTCTTACCGTAAAAGAAAGCGGGGCAAAAAACATACACAAAAATGCCATTTTTCATGCAGATGAGACAAGCACAACCATCACTTCCGTTTTCAGCGGAAAACCTGCACGGGGCATTTCCAACAATTTCACAAGGGCGATGAAAGAATATGAGAATCAATTATTGCCGTATCCTATTCAAAACGATTTGACAAAAGAAATCAGAAAGGAAGCCGCTAATCGGAATAATAAAGAGCTAATGTCTTTATGGTCAGGTCAAACTCCACGGCTCAGTAAAGATGTTCACGTAAATGAACTGATTGATTCCATAATGAAAGAAGTGGATGAAGGAATACAAAAGCTGACCAGATAAAAGAATTTACCAGCAAAATTTATCACTAGTCTCACTCACAAAATTCTTGTTTTCCAATTATTATACCTTGTAATACTTTCTATCAGAGGTATAATTTTGATATAAAGAAAGCGCTTTTAGAGCGAATTTTCGAAATAATAAAAATACTTTTGTCCAAGTGCATTTTTAGGAGGTTCACATGAGAGAAATTTTACCGGGATCCGTATTGTCGCATATACAGTACGGATATCAAAAAGTTCCTAAGAAAGTGAAGAGTCAATGTCCCACCTGCTCTAAGAACAGTGAATTTGTGTTGAAAGCCAATTTTTATCAAGTGAATAAGACAGGATTGTTCGCAGAAGCCAACTGCTCGGAGTGTAAAAAACCGGCTGTTTTCGTCATTATGCTGAATGACGATTCGATTCATCCCAGAGAGGAAGCAGCTCTTTATATTTACGACCCATTAGCTACAAATGGGCCACTGGATCAGATTCATGGGAATAAACGAATCCCACAGGATCTGGTCCGGTCATTCCGTTCTGCATTGAATGTAAGCCAGTCCAAGGATAACTCTGCGACGGCCGTGATGTCGAAACGTGTATTAGAGAGTGTCCTGAAAAATTTCAACGGGGATAAATCGGCCGGCCAAACTTTGTCCGAGCAGTTCGATCAGCTTCCTAAGAATGTAGACCTGTCGAAACCTATCCAGGCACTCAGCCATCTGGTTCATCCCAACTCCGCATTTTATGAAATGCTCGAACTAGAACGGGAGATAGACGATGAAACTGCCGGTCTGCTCATAGAATTATTGGAAGGCCTGATTGAATACCTTTATGTACTTCCGGAAAAAATTGAAACCTTACAAGAGAAAATCGAAAAGAAATATTAGTGGAAGTAGAGTGCCGTTTCTAGCACTCTACTTTTTTATAATGGTTTTAATTTAAGAGAATATAGTGCTTGATTCACATCATCGATATCATAGATTTTCTTCTCTAAACAAAACTGAATCGCGAGGTCGAATCGGTCACTGTCTGAAAGGGAGAAGCCGGCGGCATGCAACATATCCCCTGTTTCTTCTTCAGACAGCTCAAGAGAAAGACACAGGGCAACGACCGTCCGTTTACTAGGCTTGTAATCAGGAATACTTCGAATTTTGGAAAAGTGTTTTCGGTCGACTCGTGCTTTTTTGTAGATGGTAGCATCTGTCTGACCCTTGCCATCGATAAGCTGGAATAACCGCTCTGAAAAAGACGTTGATTGGTGCATCTCAATAAATTCTTCCAGCTCACTGGAATAGAGAGCATCACTTATAAACGATTCTTCTTTAGATGCTTCATCGATCAGAATATCTCTATTTGTCTCTACATAATCATAAAGTTCTTGTAAAATATGTTCATTAAGCATCCGTTCACCCCAAAAATGTCGCTTGCAAAGCGACCCATTTCTTCCTATACATGGTTATGATTATATCAGAAACCATAAAGAGAGGATGAAGAAAATTGAATACAACATTAACTGAAATCATTTTCTTATTAGACAGAAGCGGATCAATGGGGGGACTTGAGCATGAAACGATTGGAGGTTATAACTCTTTTATTGAAAAGCAGAGCTTACTAACTGGTCAAACCCTCATTACTACCGTGCTTTTTGATGACAAAGTTGAACAGTTGTGGACTGGAATGGAGGCTGAAAAGATAAGGCTTACACAAGAGGAGTATTTTGTAAGGGGGAGCACTGCTCTAATGGATGCTGTTGGAAAGACCATTCTTGCAGTAGGACAACGATTATCAAATATGGTGGAAGCGGAACGGCCGGGTAAAGTCATCTTCGTTATCACAACCGATGGTATGGATAATTCGAGCGTAGAGTTCTCGGCTAACAAGGTGAAGGACCTTATCCAACAACAGCAGGAACGATACAATTGGGAATTCATTTTTCTGGGAGCAAATATCAATGCTGTCGGAGAAGCAATGAATATCGGAATAGACAGCGGGAATGCGTATCAATATGAAGCCTCTCCTAAAGGGGTTGATGAGATGTTCGACGTGATGAGTGAAGCTGTGTTTGATATGAGAAATAAATAGTAATATTGAATTTGGGATCTCATCTATTAGATGGGATTTTTTTATGATGGATATGTGTTTTTGTAAATTTGCCGATGAAAATCTGATATCGCCGTTAAATCAGTGATATCGCCGTTATATTTAGAGATTCGCCGTTAAATCAGTAATATCGCCGTTATATTTAGAATTTCGCCGATAAATCAGTGATATCGCCGTTATATTTAGAATTTCGCCGTTAAATCAGTGATATCGCCGTTACATCAGACAAATGGAATCAACACATCCCAAATCCCCACCTAATCCGAGTACAAACAAATTAGCTTAGCATTAAAATCAAGATCTTTCATGATTCTGAATAGAATTTATTTAAATTTTGCCAAAACTAGTTTATCATAATGAGGTAGATTCAATTATCGTCAATGTCAATGGAACTAAAGGAAGGTACTTATGACAACAGAAAATGAAAAGAATATTACGAGATTACATATGGATGGGAAGGAATTTATCCTGATTGGAACGGCTCATGTGTCACGCCAAAGTGCTGACCAGGTAAAAGAAGTGATAGAAGCTGAACGCCCAGACACGGTTTGTGTAGAGCTCGACGAACCAAGGTATCAATCGATTGTCGAAGGAGATAAATGGAGAGAGACCGACATTTTTCAAGTAATTAAAGACAAGAAAGCAACATTATTACTTTTGAATTTAGCCATAGGCTCGTTCCAACGCCGGATGGCTAAGCAATTCGGCATCAAACCGGGACAAGAAATGATACAGGGGATCGAATCCGCAAAAGAAATAAATGCGGAACTCGTCCTTGCTGACCGTAACATCCAGGTCACCTTTTCCCGTATATGGAGCAGTGTCGGTTTCAGTGGGAAGGCTAAGCTCCTTACCCAAATCGTATACAGTATCTTCAGTAATGATACGATTACAGAGGAAGAACTTGAAAAAATCAAATCGCAGGATATGCTAGATTCCATGCTGAATGAATTCACCCAAGTGTTTCCCAAACTGAAGACACCACTCATCGATGAACGGGATCAATACTTGGCTCAAAAAATCAAAGATGCACCTGGTAAGAAGATTGTGGCAGTACTTGGTGCTGCACATGTTCCTGGTATTACGAAAGAAATCCACAACGAACATAATTTAAACAAGCTCAATGAACGGCCGGCTAAATCGAATTGGCCAAAAATCATCGGTTGGGCCATTCCAATCATGATCCTGGCAGTCATTGCCTATACGTTCATTTCGAACCCGGATGCAGGTATACAGCAGGGGATCAGCTGGATTTTGTGGAACGGCGGGTTCTCGGCACTTGGTGTAGCCATTGGGCTGGGGCATCCATTAGCCATTTTAACAGCATTCGTAGCAGCACCTATCACTTCATTGAATCCTTTGCTTGCAGCTGGTTGGTTTGCAGGATTCGTTCAAGCCTATTTCCGTAGACCTAATGTAGGCGATTTTGATTCTCTTCCAGAAGATGTTTTAAGCGTTAAAGGATTCTGGAGAAATAAAGTTACACGCATCCTCCTCATTGTTGTACTGGCCAATTTAGGGAGTACATTGGGTACGGTCATTGGCGGAGCAGACGTTGTAAGGCTATTTCTAGAAAATTTATAGAAACGGAATAAGCTATCCAATTGAGGATAGCTTTTTTTGATGACGATTTGGAATATTATGTTAAAATGAATATAATAAGACGTATTGGAGGGGATCATAATCGCGGATTTCATCAAAAGATATGCCCATTGGCTACTTCTTCTTTTAGTAGGAGTGAGTACCATGACGGGCTTCAGAGTTTTGTCTTCTTCTGCGCAGGGAATTATCGCAGGCGTTTTTGGAATAATGGGCTTTTTGGGTGTCTTGTATCTAGTCATCCACGTAGAGATTCAGAAGAGAAAGAACAGAAATAAGGTTAAGTAATTCGATATCATGTTTTTAGTCTGACCAATAGTAGGAGTTTTCAACTCTTCGTGTACATTAGCAAGCTAACATAATATTAAATATTCGCAAACCATCATGCTATGACCAAATAGAAAATTCTTTTAACGAAAGGAATAGATATATGCTCTATGTCATTCGACACGGCCAAACGGATATAAATAAGCAGGGAAGACTGCAGGGCAGGAGAGGACTTCCGCTGAATGAGGCAGGAATGAAACAAGCTGAAGATTTAAAGCAACAGCTGTCCCACATTACCTTCGATTACGTATTCTCTTCCCCTCAGGAAAGAGCGATCCAAACGGCTGAAATTTCAACTGGCATGTCGTGCCTGATTGATTCTAGATTGGACGTTTATGACTTAGGAGAGGCGGATGGATTATTAAAAGGTGAGGTAAAAATGGCTGGACCACTGCCTGATTCTTCTTATTATAATGATGTGGAGGATCCTGAACAGTATATGCAAAGGATTCTACACTTCATGAGAGAGCTTCAATCGCATCACGGAGTAGAAAATAAACAGATTCTAATATCCGGACACAGATGTACAACAGGTGCAATCGGGGCATTTTTTAACGGCATTCCACAAGACAAGAATATTTTGAAGAACTCATCTAATAATGGCGAATGTAAATTATACGATTTCACGAACATTAATAGGAGGACAAAGGAAAAACTTTAAATTGTGACTTTCCAGACACGTTTTCAAAAAGGAGCTTTGGGTAAATAGTAATTAACCTTTACCCGCGACCTTGTGAGGAGAGAATAATAGGAGCTGTGAGAATCGTTGCTCAATATACATGACAGATACTCCATTGTTTTGTATCAAACCTATATGGCAAGAAACCAGGCTTCCCGTCATTCCAGTAAGATTACGATTCAAATGCTTTCTCAGTATACGGGATTTTCTGAGGAAATCATTCTTGAAGCACTCGAATTCGGAAAGTTATCACCTGATTTATCATTTAAATAATCACATACGTGTAAAGGTCTAAGAAAATTATTTTCTCCTCCAAGGTTGACCTATTTAAATGCGTAATCGGATTGATTCATTTTTGTTACATAATTAATTTTTGAAGAATATATTGAAAAAACAAGCCTATATTTATTATAATAACAGAAAGGATTTATAGAGGAGGATCTAATGGACACCCACAGGAGTAAAAGAATCTCAAAGTTATACAGAAAGTTGATTACTTCTGATGCAACACAAGCTTTCCTTATTTATAAAGGCCTAGATGAGACAACGAAGGCAGAATTGCTTGATTTAGTGGCAGAGATGGGCTCTCAGCACTCTGAAAAACTGATGAATAAAATAAGCTAACATACATTGACCGATAAAAAGACCTGAAGGGACGATTCCTCCAGGTCTTTTTCGTTTATCTTGTGAGTTTGGTGATATGAAATGAGTGTAAATATGTGTTATCAGCGAATTTTTAAATTTATCAGCGAAATTCAGCTTATATCAGCGAAACTGTAAATAACAATTTGCTAAAAATAATCCCATCTAAACAACAACTAAGCCCATTGGAATAAATCGTCCCAAAATCGATAAGTCATTTGTCCTCCATCCAATACTCTAATTCAAAACAATGCTATGTGCACAAACAAAAAAATGCGGTGTGATTTCGATTATGAAATGCACCGCATTTTTCATTTTGATCAATATCGGTATTCCAAATGAACCATTAAAAATTCAAAAACAATGAAATAGCCTCTTAGATGAATTTGAATATAGTTCTTTTTCCTTATTTTATGTAAATAGGAATATATTCCTTTTTATTCAAAAAAATGTTGTAAAGTGCCGAATTAATAATTATAATATTAAGAAAATTTAATAAATATTACCTAAGAAAGGAAGGTACGATAGATGAACGTATATTTGTCCGTAGATATGGAAGGTATCACAGGTCTTGTAGATCATACACATGTGTCATCAAACAAGCATAATTATGAACGCGGAAGAATCATTATGACAGATGAAGCAAATGCTGTAGTGACTTCAGCCTTTGACTTGGGATGTAAAGAAGTGGTAGTGAATGATAGTCATTCACAAATGAATAATCTTTTAATTGAGAAGCTGCACCCTGAAACGAAGCTCATATCTGGTGGGGTAAAACCATATTCCATGGTTCAGGGACTGGATGAGACGTTTGATGGGGCTTTTTTTGTGGGCTATCATGCCAGGGCTTCCATGAAGGGGGTGATGTCCCATTCCATGATCTTCGGGGTTCGAAACATGTATATCAATGATGTAGCGGTGGGTGAACTGGGATTTAATGCTTATGTTGCAGGCCATTATGGTGTTCCCGTGTTATTGGTTGCCGGGGATGACCAGGCTGCGCTGGAGGCAGAAGCATTGATACCCAATGTAACGACAGCAGTCGTGAAGGAAACCATTTCCCGTTCTGTTGCGAAGAGCCTTACACCAGAAAGGTCAGCTCTGTTATTAAAACAGAAAACAGAAGAAGCCATACATAATATGCAAAACGTAGATCCTCTCATACCTCCTGAACACCCACTGCTCTGCATTGAGTTCGCAAATTACGGACAGGCGGAGTGGGCAAGTCTCATGCCGGGGACGATTCATGAAGAAGGGACAACGAAAGTGAAATTTAAAGCAAAGGATATCCTTGAAGCCTATAGGGCCATGCTTGTCATGACTGAATTGGCGATGAGAACAACATTCTGTTAGGAAGTGTGAGATCAATGAGTACATATTTATTAAAACGACTGTTGGCCATGGTCATAACTCTTTGGCTAATTGTTACGTTAACGTTTTTTCTTATGCATGCAATACCGGGATCACCTTTCAATGAAGAACGCAATACGAGTGAAATAGTTCAACAAAATTTAGAAGCTCATTATCATCTAAATGAGCCGTTGATGGTTCAATATTTTCTGTATTTAAAATCATTAATATCGTTGGATTTTGGTCCATCTATCACCCAGCCGTCCCAAACAGTGAATGACTTACTCGGGAGAGGATTTCCGATTTCATTTGAGCTGGGGATGACAACCCTCGTAATTGCTGTTCTTTCAGGGATTATCCTGGGGGTATTGGCAGCACTTAAACATAACGGAATCATCGATTATATGGCGATGACATTTGCCGTGCTTGGGATTTCGATCCCAAACTTTGTGATGGCAACTTTACTTATACAGGAATTAGCCGTCAATAGAGGTATTTTTCCGGTTGCCACTTGGACAAGCTGGCGTCATATGATACTTCCTACACTGGCCTTAGCCACCGGTCCGATGGCAATCATTGCCCGTCTTACACGATCAAGCATGTTGGAAGTGTTGACGCAGGATTACATTCGAACGGCACGTGCGAAAGGACTGTCCCCCTTTAAGATCGTGTTGAAACATGCTTTGAGAAATGCCTTATTGCCGGTTGTCACAGTCCTTGGAACACTTGCCGCAGGGATTTTGACAGGAACCTTCGTCATTGAACAGATCTTTGCCATTCCTGGAATGGGAAAGTATTTCGTTGAAAGCATCAATCAGCGCGATTATCCCGTCATCATGGGCACGACGGTATTTTATAGCGCATTTCTTATTATCATGTTGTTTTTAGTCGATCTGGCATACGGGTTCCTTGACCCGCGGATTAAATTACATAAAAAGGAGGCGAAATAATGGGTGTTCCAAAACAACAAGAGCCAGTTCCGACTCCAGACGTCCTGGATGAATGGTTCACACCCAAGAAGAGGAATAAAGATGATGCTGAAGCGGTGGTAAGACCGAGTCTATCCTATTGGCAGGATGCCTGGAAGCGTCTACTGAAAAATAAACTGGCCATGCTTGGGTTGGTATTTTTAATCGGATTGGTTGTGATGGCTGTTTTCGGCCCGATCATTTCTCCCCACGACGTAACGAAGCAAACACTATCTAACCAGAACCTGTCTCCTTCTGGTGAACACTGGTTTGGTACAGATGATTTGGGGAGAGATGTATTTACCCGTACGTGGTACGGCGCACGGATATCCCTGTTTGTCGGTTTCATGGCAGCACTGATCGATTTTGTCATCGGGATTGTGTATGGTGGCGTTGCCGGTTATAAGGGTGGAAAAACGGATAATGTCATGATGCGCATTGTGGAAATCTTATATGGTTTACCTTATCTGCTTGTTGTCATTCTATTAATGGTTGTGATGGGTCCGGGGCTGCTTACGATCATCGTTGCCTTAACGGTGACCGGATGGATCGGGATGGCTAGAATTGTGCGGGGACAGGTGCTACAGATTAAAAACTATGAATTTATATTAGCTTCCAAAACGTTTGGAACGAAGACGGCACGGATCATTCGAAAGAATCTACTTCCCAATACAATGGGCCCGATTATCGTACAGATGACATTGACTGTCCCAAGTGCCATTTTCGCCGAAGCTTTCTTAAGTTTCCTAGGTCTCGGGATTCAGGCCCCCTATGCAAGCTGGGGTGTGATGGCAAATGACGGTTTATCTACGATTCTATCGGGTTACTGGTGGCGTTTATTCTTCCCTGCACTATTCATTTCATTGACGATGTTTTCATTCAATGTGTTGGGTGACGGATTGCAGGATGCACTTGATCCGAAACTAAGGAGGTAATCATCATGAGCGAAGTATTATCTGTACAAGATCTCCATGTCTCATTTAAAACATATGGTGGAGAAGTCAAGGCTGTGAGGGGAGTAAGCTTTGATTTACATAAAGGGGAGACCCTGGCGATTGTTGGAGAGTCCGGCTGCGGGAAGAGTGTAACATCCCAGAGTATCATGAGACTGATACCTGATCCACCCGGAAAAATAACGGGTGGGAGAATCTTGTTTAAGGCAAGAGATCTATTAAAAATCTCAGAGCCTCAAATGAGAAAAGTGCGCGGAGCCGATATTTCCATGATCTTTCAAGATCCTATGACGGCACTCAATCCCACACTGACCATTGGTGAACAAATCATGGAGGGGATTCTGCAGCATAACGATGTTTCAAAAAAACAGGCAAGACAAAAAGCGATGGACATGCTGAATCTTGTCAGCATTCCAAATCCCGAAGAAAGATTAAAGCAGTATCCTCATCAATTCAGCGGGGGGATGCGGCAGCGGATTGTGATTGCCATGTCACTCGTATGCGAACCGGATGTCTTAATTGCCGATGAGCCCACCACAGCACTTGATGTTACCATACAGGCCCAAATACTGGAATTATTCAAAGAGATCCAGAGAAAGACGGGCGTCTCCATCATATTAATCACACATGACCTGGGCGTCGTCGCTCAAGTTGCTGATCGAATTGCGGTCATGTATGCTGGGAAAATTGTCGAGGAAGGAAACAGAAGAGAGATCTTCTATCAGTCACAGCACCCCTATACTCAAGGGTTACTAAGATCGGTTCCAAGACTGGATCTTGAAGGGGAAGAACTGATTCCGATTCCCGGTTCACCACCAGACCTTTTTGCACCGCCTGTGGGATGCCCTTTTGTCCCTCGCTGTGAAAAAGCGATGGAAGTATGTGACCGTGTGTATCCAGGGAAGACAACATTATCAAAAGAACATCATGTCGACTGTTGGCTTCAGGATAAACGAGCCCAATCCATGCTTTCATCGATCAGCTTAACCATTCGCTGATCGTTTGATAGATAAATAAAATAATAGGGGGAAAATCATGAAAAAGGTATTATCAGTCTTTCTAGTGGGAATGCTCATGTTCATGCTGGCAGCTTGTACAGCTACAAAGGATGCAGGCAGTGAATCTAGCAGCGGAGACAGCAAGAAAGAAAATGCAGGTAAGGTCCTTCATCTCAATAATGGGGCAGAACCAACATCCTTTGATCCACCAATCGGATTTGATTCCTACTCATGGACGGCACTAAACAACTTAATGGAAGGAATGACACGTTTAAATGCCAATCATGAACCGGAAGCAGCCATGGCTGAAAAGTGGGATGTCTCGGAAGATGGCAAAGTATATACGTTCCATATTAGGGACAATGCCAAGTGGTCAAATGGTGATGATGTCACAGCGGGAGATTTCGTATTCGCATGGAAACGCCTTTTAAATCCCGACACAGGCTCTCCGGCTGCGTTCCTGGGATACTTCATTGAAGGTGGAGAGGCATACAATACAGGAAAAGGTTCCGCTGACGATGTGAAAGTAATGGCGAAGGATGAGAAAACATTCGAAGTCACTCTAACAAGTCCACAAGCGTATTTCTTGAGCGTCATTGCCAATCCAGCCTTCTTCCCGATCAATGAAAAGGTTGCCACTGAAAATCCAGAATGGTTTGCAGAAGCAGATACCTTCGTTGCGAATGGTCCATTCAAGCTGACTGAATGGGAACATGACAGTCATTTCGTTATGGAGAAGAATGATCAATACTGGGATAAAGATTCCGTAAAGTTAGATAAAGTTCACTGGGCGATGGTTAACGATTCAAATACGGATTATCAATTATACAAGACGGGTGAACTGGATACGGCGGATGTACCTGCTGATCTAAGTAAACAATTGTTCGATGAAGGAAAAGTCAATGTAGAAGATCAAGCCGGAACGTACTTCTACCGTTTTAACTTAGAAAAAGAGCCTTTCCAAAATCAAAACATCAGGAAAGCATTCGCTATGGCTGTTGATCAACAGCAAATGGTCGATTTTGTAACAAAGAATAAAGAAAAAGCAGCATATGGATTTGTTTCAAAAGGATTTAAAGATCCATCGGGCAAGGATTTCCGTGAAGCAAATGGAGACTTGGTAAAAACAGACGTGGAAGAAGCGAAAGTCCTCTTGAAAAAAGGAATGGAAGAAGAAGGGTACGATAAACTTCCGGAAGTCACGTTAACATACAGCACAAGTGACACTCATCAAAAAATTGCAGAAGCCCTTCAACAAATGTTCAAGGAAAATCTAGGTGTGGACGTCTCGCTAGCCAATATGGAATGGAACGTATTCCAAGATGAACAAAAAGCCTTGAAATTCCAATTGTCCCGCAGTTCATTCTTAGCGGACTACGCTGATCCGATCAATTTCCTGGAGAACTTCCAAACAGGGCACTCCATGAATCGAACAGGCTGGAGTAATGAGAAATATGACAACCTGATTCAAGAAGCGAAGAATGAAGCGGATGAAGAGAAGCGGTTTGACATGATGTATGAAGCGGAGAAAATCCTGATGGATGAAATGCCGATCATCCCGATTCACTTTTACAATCATGTGTATCTACAAAATGAGGATGTGACAGGCATCGTCCGTCACCCCGTCGGATACATGGAATTAAAATGGGCAGATAAAAAATAGAGATTTAAAAAGAGGATGAGTGGAGGGACGCGGAGGCGCACTTTTTGGCCATGCGTTCACTCCCTCTTTTTCTACGAAAGGGGTCTGAGAAATGTGATGAAACCTTCTAAACTAAAAAAAGGGGATATGGTAGGAGTTATAGCTCCGGCAAGCCCACCCAAAATGGAACCTTTACAAAAAGCGATACGATTTCTTGAAGAATTAGGATTACAGGTGAGGCTTGGGAAATCGGTCCATGAAAAATATGGATACTTAGCAGGCGAAGACCAAGTTCGACTAGAAGATATCCATGAAATGTTTGAAGATCGGGAAGTGAAAGCTATATTTTGTGCGTGTGGAGGATTTGGTACCGGCCGAATAGCATCACGATTGGATTATGAACTGATTCGCCGAAATCCGAAAATCTTCTGGGGTTATAGTGATATTACTTTTTTACATACATCAATTCATCAACAAACAGGTCTCGTCACCTTCCATGGACCGATGTTAAGTTCGGATATCGGTCTTGATGATGTGCATGAAGCATCAAAGGAATCGTTCCAACAACTTTTTCAAGCAGGACCTGTTGACTATTCGTACGACAAAACAAAACTTGAGACAGTTGTGGAAGGAAAGGCGAGTGGTTCGGTTATTGGTGGGAATCTCACCTTGTTGGTCAGCACATTGGGGACACCCTTTGAAGTAGATACCAAAGGGAAAATCCTTTTTATTGAAGATATAGATGAAGAACCCTACAAAGTGGACCGGATGGTGAATCAACTGAAAATGGCTGATAAATTCAAAGATGCTGCTGGCATCATTATTGGTGACTTTAAAAACTGTATACCTAAGAAACGGGAAAGTTCTTTGACTCTCGATGAGGTGCTGACAGAACATGTTTCCAGTGCAGGAAAGCCTGTAATGAAAGGATTTAATATCGGGCATTCTTCCCCGAATATTGCAATACCCATTGGCAGCGTTGGAACCATGAATACATTTGATCATACATTAAAAATCGAATCCGGTATAAGAGAGGATGAAGCTGAATGAAGATTCTTCAACTTGAAACGTTCAGGACAGCCGTTCCTTTACATACCCCATTCAAAACAGCCTTACGTACCGTAAAGGTCGCGGAAGCCATCGTCGTCAAAATGACGTGCGAAAACGGGATTGTCGGTTGGGGGGAAGCACCCCCGACCGTGGTGATTACGGGAGAGAGTTTATCCAGCATCGAGTGGTCGATCCAGCAGGTAATTAAACCTGCGATCGTAGGTGAAGATCTCTTGAACTTTGAATATCTATTTCAACAATTACATACTTTACTCGTCAGAAATTCAAGCGCGAAGGCAGCAGTGGACATGGCGATTTACGATTGCTTAGCTCAACAATGTGACTTGCCACTCTATCAGTTTCTTGGAGGATACCGCAAGGAGCTTGAAACGGATTACACAGTGAGTGTAAACAGCGCGTTAGAGATGGCTGAAGATGCAGCAGCTTATGTGAAAAAAGGCTTCGATGTGCTGAAAGTGAAAGTAGGAAAAGACGATATCGAAACCGATATAAAAAGAATTCAAGAAATTCGTAAACGAATCGGTTATGAGATCAACATCCGTTTGGACGCCAATCAGGGGTGGGAATCAAAAGCTGCTATTAAAGCGATAGGCAAAATGGAAGACCTCGGACTAAATATTGAATTAGTTGAACAGCCAGTACCTGCACATGACATAGAAGGGTTGAAAAGAGTAACAGATGGTGTAGATACTTTGATAATGGCTGACGAAAGTGTTTTCACTCCACATCAGGCACTAGAAGTGTTAAAAACACGTAGCGCAGATTTGATCAACATAAAGCTCATGAAAGCGGGCGGAATATACCAGGCTCAGAAAATTAATGATTTTGCAGAGGTGTGCGGGGTCGAATGCATGGTCGGCAGTATGATTGAAACCAGACTAGGGATTACGGCTGCGGCCCACTTTGCTGCAAGCAGGAAAAACATCACCCGATTTGATTTTGATGCTCCTCTTATGCTGGCTGAAGACATTGTTGTGGGAGGAATAACGTATAAAGGTAGGAAGATAACCTTTCCAGCCAAACCGGGTCTTGGAATCGATAAAGTAACAGTTTGAATATAGGAGGATATCAAATGACGATAAAAGCGCAAATAGCTGTACCTGTAGCCACTTTATGGACAAATCCGGATTCAGCACGTGAATTGGATGAACCAGCCTTGACCAATCCCGTTCATATCACAAGCTGGCTGGATTCATTAACGTTTGAAACTCGTTTGGCTCTTTGTGATGAGAATCGCATACAATCTCAAGCTTTATTCGGACAGGAAGTGTTCGTGATGGAAGAAAGGAACGGGTGGTCCCACGTCATTATTACCGAGCAGCCATCTTCTAAAGACGCTAGAGGGTACCCTGGTTGGATTCCGAGTTGTCAACTTATTCAAGGGGAGCAACCCGACTCTGAAACGTATGCCATTGTGATAAGCAAATCTACGGGCTTAATGACAAAAGAGGATGTGCCAGAATTAGAAATCAGTTTCCAGACCATTTTACCCGTTGTAAAAGAACATGTTGATTTAATTGAAGTGTCTACTCCCTTAGGGAAACGAATGCTGCAAAGATCAGATATCATGATTTCAAAATCAAAAATAAATGATCAAAAGGGAAGCGGAGCAGCCATCGTGACTAGTGGAGAAACCTATCTTGATCTTCCTTATTTATGGGGAGGGATGTCAAGCTACGGATTTGATTGTTCTGGTTTCAGCTATACGATGTGTAAAGCACAGGGTTACATCATTCCACGTGATGCAAATGACCAGGCGAAAGCAGGGAATGATGTCCCATTAGACCAATTGTTGCCTGGAGACCTGTTGTTTTTCGCCTATGAAGAAGGAAAAGGCAGCATACACCACGTTGCCATCTATCATGGCGATGGTAAGATCATTCATTCTCCGAATACGGGAAAAACAATTGAAATCCTGCCTTTGAAAGGTACCTATTACGAAAAAGAGCTATGTGTCGCCAGACGTTATTGGGAAGAAACGGGGGAAACACCATGATCGATCAGAAATTACTTGAAGTAAAAGAATTGACAAAGCATTTTCATCTTGAAAAAGGAAAAACATTGAAAGCCGTGGATGGGATATCCTTCGATATTTTCAAGGGGGAAACATTTGGATTAGTAGGGGAATCAGGGTGCGGCAAATCCACGACCGGTCGCACCATTATCGGGTTATACGATCGGACAGCAGGGGAGGTTCTTTATGACGGTAAAAACGTCCATACCCTGTCAGAAAAGGAAAAACAGTCCTTTCACAGGAATATGCAGATGATATTTCAAGACCCGTATGCCTCCCTTAATCCACGTTCGACGGTTAGGGAAATCATAGCTGAACCGGTGGAAGCACACCGTTTGTTTAAGGATAAAAAAGAGCAGATGGAGCGTATATATCAGCTTTTAGAAGATGTCGGTCTGAATCGAGATCACGCAAATCGGTATCCTCACGAATTCAGTGGCGGACAACGTCAGCGTATCGGGATTGCGCGGGCACTTGCACTTAACCCTGATTTTATCATTGCTGACGAACCAATTTCTGCTCTTGATGTATCTGTTCAGGCCCAAATCGTAAACTTATTAAGGAAACTTCAAAAAGAAAAGGGATTGACCTTTTTATTCATTGCCCATGATCTTTCCATGGTGAAGCATATCAGTAACCGCATTGGAGTGATGTATTTAGGTCATATAGTCGAATTGACAGAAAGTAAAGAGTTGTATCAAAAACCACTTCACCCATACACGCAAGCTTTGCTTTCAGCCATTCCAATCCCCGATCCCGATGTGGAGGATGCACGTGAACGAATGATCATTCAAGGCGAAATTCCAAGTCCAATCAATCCACCGACCGGTTGTGTATTCAGGACAAGATGTCCAGCAGCCATGGAAGCATGTGCCACTCATAAACCTAAATGGCAGGAAGTAGAGGCAAAACACTTTGTGGCTTGTCACCTTTATGACAAGGAAATCACAAGAGACCTTGATGAAGTAGCAGTCACAAAGTAAAGGGATGATGGAACATAATCATGACAGATTTGGAACAGAAAATACGTGATGTTGTGAGACTTAGCGATGGAAGGGTCAGTATTGCCATTGAACTTCCATCACATTGTATACAAATAGGGGGCGATCGACCTTATTCAGCCGCCAGCTTAATCAAGATTCCGATCTTACTCGAGGGCTTTCGCCAATCAGAGGAAGGGAAGATTTCCCTAAATGAGCAGATTACGATCCCTAAAGAAAGCAGAGTAGGAGGGGCGGGAGTTCTTGCCGCACTTTCAGAGGAAGTTTCTCTGACAATGGAGGATCTTTTCACCCTTATGATCATCGTTTCGGATAACACGGCTACTAACGTTCTCGTTGACCGCCTTACTCCTGAAGCAATTCAATCATTTTGCCATTCATTGAATCTGAAGCAGACTAAACTACTAAGGAAGATGTTGGATTTTGATGCAATAAAGCAAGGATTCAACAACTATACTTCGGCACTCGATATTCTGTCTTGCTTAAAGCTGATGGACAGAAGTCCGATATACAGTCAAAACAGCCGCGAAAAAATGCTCAGGATATTACATCATCAGCAATTTACTAACAAACTGCCTGCAAAGATGGACCGGGAATCGGTGTTTGTGGCAAACAAAACAGGTGAGCTTCCCGGGGTCGAGCATGACTGCGCGATTATGAAGATTGGAAACAAAACTGCTTATATTGCCGTTTTAATCGATGGCCTTGGAAAGAATTCATCTGGGAAAGACACCATTGCACATATCGGAAAATTGATATTCGATTTTATTATAAGTGAGTGAAAAAAAAAGCAGATGGGCCACCATTTTGAGAGGTGGTCCATCTGCTTTTGGATGCTGTTTAAGGGGATTATTCTACTCTAAATAAGTTCTACTTAAAAAGCTTATTCCGATCTTCCATCGCCGGTGGTTGTTCCAACCACCCATTTTTCGCCATTATTTTTCCACCATCATGTCCATAAGCTAATATCTCTTTAGCTGTTGCAGCAAGCTTGACCGGCAGATCGCTTCGTAAGCTGAAAGCCGTACCTAGTGCATTGCTGCCTAACCCGAAATTTGTGAAAAGTGAGGTGCAATACATCATAAGCTTATCCGAAAATGGAGATATGGTTGAATCGGTTGCCTTCGCTCCAGACGTGGACGGTGCATGGATATCACTTTGCATTAAAACATGGGAGTAGTCGCTGACAATTTTCTTTGATAATTCCTTTCCTCTAATGAAATATTTCTTCACTTCCGGCTCGGTTGCTGCCTGAGCGAATCCCGTCATCATCTGCATACCCAGCGTATTCGATTCTATTCCAAAATAAAGGTATGCGACTTCCACAGTATTTAACGTTCTTTTATCCGAGAAGATATGAAATCCAGCCATGTAATTCGGACTTTGGGCAAACTCTATCGTTTTTGGAAGTGTCACAGCAGGAGAACCTGGCAAAACGTCCTTTTCCCTTAAGTAGTCCATGCATTTCTCATATACGTTTTGAGTGAATTCTGTTAGCTCTTTAAATAACGAAATAAGGTCATGTCGATAGGACATATTGACGTGTAATGTATGTAAACCCATACTGATGGCTTTAAGTTGTCTTAGGAACATGATGTCGAATTTGTGGTCAAACAAGTTCGGAACTCCTGTATTAACATCTTCTTCAGTAAAACCTGCCGGCACGACACATCCCTCATCCTCAAATAAAGAGGTGATTCTTTCCACATATTCTTTCACGCTCGTATGAGTATAAAGAAGAATTCGTTTTGATTCTTCATTCTCCGCCTTTTCAATGAAATATTCCAGTATACGCTGAAGCATCGTTTTTTGTTGATAGGTCATCCATAATGTAGCAACTTCACTTGAACTTAAGGCTCTCTTATCAGTCATACATTCCATCCCTTTGTATCATTTTTATTCCCCGAAGTTGAGACGCATCATTGGTGTCCGAGAAATTCTATCTATATTTTTTCAAATTGATTTAGGATTTATTCTATTAAAACGTGATTGATGAGCTTAAAAATATTAGCTGTATGTCGAAATCACTGAAATAAAGTGCCTAGATGATTTTAAGCTCCTGTAAATAAATCAGGGCTGTATAAAAACTCTCAAAAGTTGAAATATGGTTGATGACAATACCGATTTTTACCATTGCGATACCCAAATAAGATATACTTGGATTTTCAATACAACTAACCATATTCAGGAAAAACATATTAAAAAAAGGTATTGGAGTAAACAAGATGTAAATCAAATGATCGGTAAGAAGAGATGACAGGAATATCAGATCAATAAAAAGAAACATCAAAAGAGATCAAAGGGTCGATGTCCTCCGATCTCTTTTTTTTATCGATCTGTTTCCCTAAACCTAATATTAATCAGCTTTTCACTATCTGTTTCAAATTCGATATCAACAAAAACCCCAAATTCTTTTCCATTTCGCTTTAACCAAAGCTTGAATTTTTCAGTTGAAACCTTTGTCCCGTTCTCTTTTCCAATATGAAGATAATCGACAATATCAGCATCAGGATATCTTTCTTTTGTCTTTCTCACAGCAAGACTGCCCCATTTAGCATAAGAAGGAGTAACCTGTTGAGCATGTATTTCCATGGCTCCATCGATTACCGTGCTCACACCGAAAATCAAACAAAGTATTACTGAAATAAGTGTTATTCTCTTCAATTCCATTACCCTCTTTTTACTTTGTAGGGTGGACTTGAATTCCGGATATTATTCCGTCTCCAATTCATGAGGATGCCAAAGCTTTTTGTTAGAATATTCTTTACTTAATCATCATAAAATCTTACACTGTGGATGTGGGAAGAAAATCTTTCCAACTATCTGAAAGGAGGCGATGGCGATGATGATGATCGTCAATGCAATGAAAAAAATGAATGATTATGAGGTTCTTTCACTTAAAACGTAGCCTAGGAGGACACTATGAAGACAACACTTGAACAAGTAAAAATCGTGGAATACCATGAAGGGTTAGCCAAAGGGATCAGCAAAATGTGGAATGAAAGCCGGGAGAACTGGGGTGGGGATTCTACTGTCACAACAGAACAGGATGTAAAGAATAAAGAAGCCAACTCCACGAATCTACACTTGTTTATTGCGCTGGTCGGGGAGGAAGTGGCAGGGTACTGCGGACTATCCGAATATCGTGAGGATAAAGGAGCTTTATATATCCCTTTATTAAATGTTCATCCCAAGTTCCAAGGTTTGAAAATCGGCAAAAAGCTGGTACTCAAGGCGATTGAGAAGACGGTTGAATTAAAATGGCCGAGACTGGATTTGTTTACATGGCCGGGCAATACTAAAGCCGTTCCTCTGTATAAAAAATGTGGATTTTTCTGGGAGGACCGAGATGACACAGTTCACCTGATGAACTTCATCCCCTTGGTACTTCAGATCGATTTCCTAAAGCCGTTCTTCCAAAAACATGATTGGTATAGTACCAGCCAACGTGTAATAGAAATTAAACCTGATGGGATTAAAGATAAAGATCATACGTATTATGAATACAAGTGGGAAGCAGGTGAGGAGTTCGTTCGCATTCAATTTGAACGAACTGGACGAGGTATTCGTTTAATCGAAACACAGGATTTATTTATTGAGATGAACGTGCCTGAATTTAAGCTCATCGAAAATACAGACCACTATATAAAGTATTATGTGGAGAATCGGACTGAAAAACCTATGGAAATTACCTTGATAGGAGAATCGTCACCAATTGCAAACCATGAATTTGAGGAAACGATTTTGGTGGAAAGCAATTGGACAGGCAATTTCCCGTCAAGAGTCTCTATGCCGGACAGTGACCCTGGACCGTGGAAAACACATCCTACTATAAATACGGAATTAAAAATAAATAATAGATCAATCCCATTAAAAATCGGTGTATTTCCCAAGCAAGCAGGCAAAATCAACTTGAGAACAGTGAAGAAAAATTGGAGACCACTTTGTAATGGGACACTATATCTTGACCTTGAAAGCCAGGTGAAGGAAAACACAACCTGGACTGTCAGACTCCCTTCAAACACAGTGTTGCACTGGGGAAAATCCGAAGTGGTGGTAAACATCGAGGGCAATGGAAGAATGTCAGTCCCTATTCCAGTCCAGCTCATAAAGAATGGTTTTTTGACAGAAGAAATCGTGGTGACATGCAAATGCGAAGACGGAAGTAGTTCGAGTTTCTCCTCTATCCTCCGAATGGCATTTCCGGGATATGGTGCGAAGTTCGGTGCTGAAACGGATGGACATTGGTTTGGATATAATGGACCACATTATGTAGAAATTGAAAAAAGAAATCATATCGTAAAAATCGGCTCTACCGCTTACACTCGGGATCCTATAACATTCCTCACTCCGAAATTCGGTAAACCGTATAGTGAGGAATTTTCAAAGAGAGAAGCTTCATCCATCGAATATATTGATTTACCTGAGGCATTGGTCATAAAAACGACCCTTGAATCGGAGGCATTCGAATTCATTATGCTCAACACGTATTTCAAGATTTTCGGAGATGGATTGGTGGAAGTCAAGCATGAGGTAGTGAATAAAGGGCAGAAAGATAAGAAAAAGCTTTCTTTGATACAGCCTGTATTTACAAGCTTAGAAGGGTTGCATATCCCTCAGAATAACGGCGTTATGATAGCTAATGAATCTCTAGTGCCTTTTGTGGACTACATCAATGACAACGCCATTTCAGAGCGTTGGATCTTTTTCGGAAAGCCAAATGGCGATACACTTGGATTAGCATGGACAGAAGAGGCCACTGCAAGAAAAGATGATTGGCGAATGGCTCTGGAATATGAAGTGGATTTGATTCGATCTCATGAGGAGTTATGTTTAGGCCCGATTCAAATTGGGATCAATACGTCTAATCACTGGTCGAAATGGCGTGAACTAGTATCGGTTGCTGATGAGTGCGAATTGGAGGAACTTCCTCTTTATACCTTCGAGAAAGAAAAGGGAGATGTTGTTTCTACTGTAAATGAAAAGGTGAATTATTCATTTCAATCCAGAATGACCCCTTATTTACACGGAAGATTAGCGGTTCACGAAGAGGACAATACAATCGTGAAAGATGTGCAAAAAGATGAGGGGCATACAAATTTATTTGTACAGCTTGAACATCGTTCTGCAGGTGTGAAGTGGATATCCAGTGAATTCACATCTAAGAGTCAAAAAGCAAAGCTAGACTCAATGCAATTTGTTCAAGGGAAAAGGGACGTTGAGATTGAGCTGCAAGGGGACATTTGGTCTGTTGATAATGGGGTCATTTCGTTTCATGCCTCTTCGGCGTATTATCCTGGAATTTATTCAATGCAGCATAACGGAAATGAAGCCCTTGATCATCAATACCCTGAACCAGGTCCTCGGGCATGGTGGAATCCTTGGGGAGGAGGAATTTCCTATTCCTTCGAGAACATAAGTGCCTATTCCATGTTGAAGGAAAAGACCAGAATTGAACCTGTGACCAAAGTCGATCAATACGGTCATACCTGGAGCGGAATCTGTATAACAACAGAGTTTAAGAAGCACGAAAAGATGAAGGGAGTCACTCTTCGTCAATATGCTTTAACGCTCCCGGAAGTACCGGTTCTTTCCGTCTATGCAGAAATTCACCAGAATTCCGGCCGAACGTTTGATCGTGATCCACTGAATCTGGATGCTTGCTTCAAGCTAGGCAAGACGTTGCAATCCAGCTACGTATCGCTTGAAACGGATGGGATTTTCCATAAATACTATGCTGGATGGGAGGAATTCGTTTTAAGGGATTCTCCATATGCCATGTTAGGCTCTGACGACTATGATGACATCATTACAGTCGTCCATCCAACTAATAGAAAGTCATCAGATGCATACGTAAACCAGGATGTGCTCCTGGTAGCATCCACAAGCAAGTGGTCTGCTGCAACCGGAGAAACCACAAAAATCGAACCCACTACTCTTTTCTACGGAAAAGGAAGAGGGAGTCATAGCCTTAAAGCAATTCAAAACATCCGATTCAACTAACATTCACGCGAACCTGTTGTTCCCAGATAGGTTCGCGTGTTTCGTTTCAGTGTGAGGGACGGACCTCTCACATGTGAGGTTTATCCAATTAGAACCTTGATTAATTAAGGGTAGTGGGGTAATACGAGATCTATGTCGAGGTCCGTCCCTCAACATAGATCCTTGGAGGTGACAAGGTTTTGAATCAAAGTGAGCTCAGTAAGGTAAATAAGCTGGGATGGAATGATGGGGCATATAAAGCATGGGTGAAGCGTTATGGTTTGCCCCAGGATTATGCTCTGACACTGAAGGAGAATCCAACTCACAAAGTATCGGACTATTTAACATATATGGGAGAAGTAAGGGGAAAGAAAATCGCTAATTTACTTGGATCTAAGGGAAATAAAGCGGTATCCTTTGCCTTATTGGGTGCAGAGGTGACTGTGGTTGATATTTCAGAGGAAAACAGAAAATATGCCGTAGAATTGGCTGAAGGAGCTGGAGTCAAGATTCATTATATCGTCTCGGATTTATTAGAGAT
The DNA here is from genome assembly GCF_020172085.1 of Rossellomorea aquimaris. GTDB lineage: Bacteria > Bacillota > Bacilli > Bacillales > Bacillaceae_B > Rossellomorea > Rossellomorea aquimaris_E. The sequence goes on along the minus strand of NZ_JAIVAT010000003.1, from coordinate 1,327,141 downwards.
ACCAGCGAAGAATGTGTTATTGGATTTTAATTTTGTTGTCTTGGAACTTGGGGTACTTCACTATTTCGTAGATTTGGTTCCTGTGTTTGAAGTGGTTAAACAGATGCTTAAACCGGGAGGGACGTTTATTCTAAGGGATTATCACCCAGTGCTGACTAAACTATTAAAAATTGAAGATAACCGAATGGTAGCAGGAGGAAATTATTTTGAAACTGATGAAATCGAAGTGGATGTCGCATTCTGGAAGTTATTACATACAGATTCACAGCATCCATCACCAAAGAATATGATTCGTAGGTGGACTCTGGGTGATATCATCACTTCCCTTGCTAAAGTGAAGTTAGAGATCGTCGAATTAGGAGAAGAAAGTGGAATAAGGTGGGCATTCCCACCGGACGCACCAGAAGGTATTGAGGATAAAGTACCTGGATTATACACAATCATCACGAAAAAAGGATAGTGGGTAGAGGGACGGACCTCGATTTGGTTAAAAATAATGATTGAAACACCACTTTTGGAGGTCCGTCCCTCAAAGTTACTTCTGCTATGGATTACTTCTTTAGATTTTCCTTGTCTTCTTCTTCCATTAATCCACTAACTGCTTTTTTGAATTCCCTCAGGGAGGTACCTGCGGCTTTTCCGAGTTCCGGAAGTTTGCTTGGTCCGAAGAATAATAGAGCAACAAACAGTATGATCGCTATTTCACCGATTCCCAGATTCATTTATGGATTCCTCACTTTTCATCATCATTTCCTATTTAAAAGACATTAGTTAAATAATAAATGTAAGGTTTTGAGATAATTGGAGTGGGACCTGATCACTTCAAGAAAACCCAACGAATCAGGAAAAACGTCAAAGTAAAATAGACTTGCACCATATGTCTTTATGTCAAAGTGTCGGTCAGTTATTGTTTTGATTTTTTTAGGGGGAATATCATCTTGTTTAAGGACAAGGGAAGGGACCGAATCAAGTATCATGGATGCATCTGTTAATAATAGATAGTTAGAAATGGTCTCTACTTCATTATAGATTGAAACATTACTTTGATATGTTTGCTGTTGAACCTGATTCGTTACAAACATCATTCCTATTACCAACATGAATACGAATCTCGCCATATACCCTCACCACCAAGATCATATTAAATTTTATTATAGCTATAATTCAGCATGTGTCTAGATAAAGTTATGAGGGACGGACCTTGAAATGAAGGCTCGAACAGGGGAAGGATTCCTTATTAAAGGTCCGTCCCTCACCATCAAGTTTAATTGCTGATATGAAGGGTATAGGAGTTTGTGTATGTATATATTTGGAAAGGAGGTAGGGATTGGTGATGGAAGGGAAGGTTGTTGATTTTTATGAATCGAAGAAGAGGTTGAGTTTGATTGCAGTGGGGTGTGTTTTATTTGTTCTGTTGTGCTTGTATTTATCATTTGTTTTCTTCTTTGTTGATGTTCAATATCTGATAGGGACAGTAGTTGCATTGGGAGGATTATTTTTTCTCGTTTGCTTGATTCAGATCTTTAAGAAGCTCTCACATGACGTGCCACATGTCAGTATGACAGGGGATTACCTTATTATATATGTGATTCAGGAACATCCGGTACAAATCCGCTGGGAAGATATAGAAAGCTATCTACCTTATGAGATTTACCGAAATGCATTTATTGGTCTGATCCTGAAAGATGAAGATAAATACCGCGACAAAATGCCGGATAAGCTAAAACGAATGTCTAGAATGAATGTGAAAATGGGCTATCCGCAATACAATATTGTTATTAGCAATCTTAAAAAGCCTCAACAAATGTTGGAAGAATTATCAACTCGAATCCCTAATAGTAAAATTTGTGCTGAAGGAAAGGCTGTCGCTACGAGGAATTCATGATAATAAGAAAAGGTGAGCCATCATCGCCCACCTTTCAATAATTGTATTAGTAAACCTTATCTCCATTGAAGATCGAATTCTTCACGACAACATAATCTACCGTGCGGATGGATTCTAGTTTCGTACCACCGGCATAGGAAATAGAGGATTGAAGATCTTGTTCCATTTCAATCAGAGTATGCTCTAAGGACCCTTTATGCTCGACATACATTTTCTTGCCTTCAACATTTTTCTTTTCACCTTTTTGGAATTCCGAGGCTGACCCAAAGTATTCTTTAAAGAGTTTTCCGTCTTTCTCAATCGTTTCACCCGGAGACTCTTCATGGCCTGCAAACAGGGATCCAATCATGACCATAGTGGCTCCGAAGCGGATGGATTTTGCAACATCTCCATGAGTCCGGATACCCCCGTCAGCTATGATCGGTTTTGTAGCTGCTTTGGCACACCATCGCAGTGCAGCCAGTTGCCAACCTCCAGTACCAAAGCCTGTTTTGATCTTGGTAATACACACTTTACCAGGTCCGATTCCCACCTTTGTAGCATCGGCTCCGGCATGTTCTAATTCTCTTACAGCCTCAGGTGTACCAACGTTCCCGGCAATCACAAAGCTTTGAGGAACGTGTTTCTTAATATGTTGAATCATATTGATGACGGCATTGGAATGTCCGTGAGCAATATCAATCGTGATGAATTCCGGTACAAGGCTTTCTTCCGCTAATTGCTGAACGAAAGCATATTCTTCTTCTTTTACACCTACAGATATTGAAGAAATCAATCCGCGGGACTTCATATCTTTAATAAATGACACACGCTTCTCTGGTTCAAATCGATGCATGATATAGAAATAATTATTTTCAGCTAAGTAAACAGCAATTTTTTCGTCAATAATCGTTTGCATATTGGCTGGCACTACTGGAAGCTTAAACGTATGCCCTCCTAGTGTTACACTCGTATCACATTCTGAACGGCTGTTAACCACACATTTCGCAGGAATCAATTGAATATCTTCGTAATCAAAAACATTTTCCATCATAACACCCCTAAACACGAATAATAAATCTTGTTTCTTTTAAAAATGTTCGTCCATAAGGTAATTTACATCATTTTCTTATCAATGTCAAAGATTTTTATCTTTTAAGAACTGAATACAGAATTCCTTTCCCGTCAGATGATTAAGCGCTACCAAATGAATACAGCAGCTACAAGACTATGTTACAGTGATAGAAAGAAGACCAGTGAAAATACGGATATTTTGAAAGGTGGTTTATTCATGTACTGGGTCATCGCTTTATTTGATGAGAAAACGGAAGAAGGGATTAAAGGCATTTGGAAGGAACTTACCATAAAGAACATTTCATATTATGAAGAAGAAATCAACGATGCCCGACCGCACATAACGATAGGGAGTTATACCGATTTGGACAAAGAAGCTTACATAAACGCTTTAGACAAATATTATGAACATAAGAATAGTATCGGGGTAACATTCAATACAGTCGGTTCTTTTTTAAATTTCGGCACGCTTTTTCTCTCACCTACTGTTACCAGGGAACTACTTGACTTTCATTCAACTCACCATGATCATTTCCAGTCTTTTAATGAGGCTGCAAATCCACTTTATCTTCCTGACAGCTGGATTCCCCACTGCACATTGGCCAATAAGCTTTCTCCACAGAAATTAGCTGAGGGATTTGAGCATTGCTTAGAGAGGGGAGATATGATTAAGGGGGAGATAACGGATATTGCCCTGATAGAATTAGTGGACGACACCACGGATTGTGTGGAAGCACCCATTATTTTTACTAAAACGTTAAAAAATTAATATATTCTGATTCCTAGCCAAAAACACCCAGTGAGCTTTAACATGCTTCTGGGTGTTTTGGGTAAGAAATACTCGATTCAGCCACACCTATAGTTGATTAATATATGCAAGGCAGTGGCAACGATAAATTTGTTCCTTATTCAATTGTTTTCTTCCTCAAACGCTTCTCCCGTCATCACGCTCATAAACCGTTTAAAGAACAACTCATAGTTAAACGAAAAGGCTATCCGATGCTTTTTGGCTTTTTCTTCAAATTGAATATAAGGTCTTATATCTGCGATACTTTGTCCCCTGTGGATACCGGTACTGGACGTAACAATATGGACAGGAAGGTGTCGAAACGAAAACATATCTTCATACGTAGTTGCCATGATCGTGATCGCATCATGGACGGGGCTCCCTTTGATGAACGGATTCAGCTTCTTATAAAAGGAATAATAATAATCCAATAAAGGCTTAACCAAATTACTGAGCCCCTTATGGTCAATGTATTCAACCATTTCAGGAGTGACGATTGCATGATCAGTCACATTCAACGGGATGATGGTAAGGTTATTTGCATATGTTGTCACTATTTTCACTGCGATAGGATCGGAGTGGAAATTCGCTTCCGACACCGCTGTAACATTTCCTGGAACCCAGAAAGCACCACCCATGATGTAAATCTTCTTCACTTTATTCATTAAGGTTTGGTATAAAATAAACATATTAGCAAGAGATGTAAGCCTTCCTACATTGACTATGACAAGTTCATCACCGTACTTTTCAATTATTCGAGTAATCTCAAAGAAATTCTCAATAACACCTTCATAAGCTCCAGGGGTTATAGGGCCAAGACCGTATTCCCCATGAATTTCGGGAAAGAATGTTGGGTGTTCTGCAGTCATAGGAACCTCTGCTCCACCAATAATCGGGATTTGATTTTTAAGGTTCAATGATTTCATTAAGTAATGTACGCTTGCAACAGCCCTGGCTCTCGGTACATTTCCATAATCGGCTACAATACCAACCAAATCAATGTCTTCATTGAGATAAGAATATATGAGAGCGATCGTATCATCAATTCCAATATCAGCAAATAACAATACCTTTACCAAAACCCTCACCGCCATATTTTTTACTAGTATATGGAAAACCATATTCTCTTTATGATTAAAGTTTTTGAGAAAAGTAGTTGAAGTTTACGTCAACGTTAATGATAAAATAAAAATATCAAAATTTTCACACAAAGGTTTGATCCAATGATCTTTACAATCTCTCAATTAGCGAAAGATTTCAACGTCACAACGCGTACAATCCGGTATTATGAAGAGCTTCATTTACTGCATCCGTTAAGAAGTGCATCAGGCAGACGCATGTATTCAAAAGGAGACGTCACAAGGTTGAAATTGATTATCAGGGGAAAACGTTTCGGGTTTACTTTAGAAGAGATCAGAGAAATGATTCACCTATTTGATCAAGACCGAAGCGGGAGAAAACAACTAGAACGGACAATTGAGTACGGAAATATGCGGATAGAGGAAGTAACCCGCTTCATTCAAGAACTGGAAAATCTGAAATCGGAAATGGAAGGACTTAGAGATGAATTCATAAAAAAATTAAATGAGTCAGGAGAGATCTAATGAGAAAAATCGAGAATTTTTATCTTGAAGACCCTCATCTGAAAGAAATAATGGAACAGTATCTGGATGGTGATTTTTTTACCTGGGCCGATCACGAATTGACACTCTTCGGGGAGTTATGTGCGGGGGAAATCGATGAACGGGCAGTCCATACGGATCGGGAAGGACAGCCAAGGCTCATTAAATACAACCGGTACGGAGAAGAAATTTCAGAAATTTGGGTGAATGAAGGGTATAGAAAAACCGTAGAACAAACCTATAATAAAGGAATTGTCGGCTATATTCATAAAGCAATCCCTGAGCTCGGCCGCAAAGGAAATTATGTGTATTCCTATGCCCAGGGATATCTTCTATCTCAAACGGAACCGGGTTTTTATTGCCCTGTCACACTTTCCATGGCAACAGCGCTCCTTCTTGAGAGATATGCTTCCGAGGAGGTGAAGGAAAGGTTTCTCCCGCATGTTTTATCAACGGGAGAAATTGAATTATATGAAGGGGCTACCTTCTTAACGGAGAGGCAGGGAGGATCAGATGTCGGCGCCAATGATACTAAGGCTGTTCATAATGGTGGATCTTATCAGCTTTGGGGAGAGAAATACTTCGCCTCCAATTCAGGTATGTGCGGAGTGACTATGGTGCTCGCCCGCATTGAAGGGTCAGGAAATGGAACAAAAGGACTCAGCTTATTCGCTGTTCCATGGAGAAATGAGGATGGTTCACTTAATGGGATTCACATCCGAAGGTTGAAGGATAAATTGGGTGTCCGGGCAGTCCCTTCGGCGGAAGTGGAGTTCAAAGGTGCTGAAGCTTATTTGGTCGGTGCACCAGATAAAGGCATCTATTATATGATGGAAGCCCTTAATCTTTCCCGTATCTGTAATGCTGTCGCCTCTATCGGTATCATGAGGAGAGCTTATCTTGAAGCAAGGAATTATGCCTTTCATCGCGAAGCATTCGGGCAGCCATTAGCTCACTTTCCGATGATCAAAGAATCCCTGACCCGCCTGGCTGCTAAACAGGAAGTGGAGACAAGTGCTGTGTTTCATCTGGTTCAATTATTTGATCGTGTGTCATCTGAACACATTCCCACTTCGGAAAAAGATGCTGTACTAAATCGATTACTCATAGCCATTTTGAAAAAAGAATCGGCAGAACAAGCCATACACTTTTCTCACGAAGCCATCGAAATGCACGGAGGGAATGGTTACATCGAGGATTTCATCCTTCCTCGGCTACTAAGGGATGCTCAGGTGTTAACGGTGTGGGAAGGGACAGCGAATATTTTAGGACTGGAAGTATTAAGATTGATGAATAAACATCAGGCTCATGAGTACTTCTTAGACCAAATGAAAGAAGAGCTGGACGTCTTGCCGATTGAACTCAGTGAGTTAACTGCCCCAGTGAGGGAAGGCATTGTCAAACTGGAGCAACTATTAACACGATTAATCAAAGCTGATGAGGATAAACAAACATATCATGCAAAAAGAATCGCAGACCTTATGGCCAAAATTTTCGAAAGTGTGATTGCTCTTAAAGATGCTCATACACTGGGAGGAGAAAGAAAACATAAGATCGCAGAAGTTTTCATCGAACAAACGTGGAAACAAACGGAATGGCTCGATGAAGAGATGAAATCCGTTCGGTATTTTGACGAGATTGTCGGAATGAATGTACGAATATAAAAAAGAAGTCCCTGGAGCATGGTTGCTTATCCAGGGACTTCTTTTATTTTTCACAACAACAAGGACAATCGCATTCCTTTTTGGTTTTACATGAACAACGTTTGCATGAGCATTCTTTGATTACCAAGAAAGGCACCTCCACACTGTATTAGGTTACTAATCATCATAACCAATGTGGGGGGTTCCATACGCTATACGTGATAATCAATGGAGATGCTAGAAAGCAAGATGTCCAATTGATTATTCAATTAAGCGAAGTATATCAACTCCCCTGAAGGGGGCTCTATTATCTAACTGCAATTCGATTTCCATCTGGTTGTGACAATGCTCCATCATTATGATGAATATAAGCAATAAAGGAATCAAGAGTTAATGGGCCACTCACGACATTCGTTCCTTTTTTAAATGCCGAAAAGCCGTCTCCACCTGTTGCAAGATAGTTCGTAATGGCAACCGAGTAGGTTTCGTCAGGATTAATCGGCGTTCCATCCTGATCAGTCACTGATACGATTTTTTCTCCAGGGGGAGCATCCTTTATCCAAGTGAAATGTAACCCTGAGGGCTGCAAGATCGTTTTGAAATTTCCAGTCCATTGCTGCTCCAGTACGTCTTTAATTTGTGAACCTGTTAGGTTCATCTTGACCAAATGGGTACCAAATGGAAGCATGGTATATAACTGGCCCCACCTCAATTCTCCTTCAGGTATGTCTGCACGGATACCCCCTGGGTTCATAAATCCAAAATCAGCATTCATCGCCTGACGATGAGAATCTGCAATGATACTGCCCAATGTTCTTTCTCCACCTTTATGTTTATGCTTTGTAAAAGCTTCTTCAGAATAACCGACCACTTGATTCAAAAGAGCGCTTTGTTCTTTTCCGTAATTCCTCACCATGTTCTGTATTTCTTTATCCGGCTCAATTCCATCATGGAAGGTTTGGACAATGGTTGCTTTCTTTTCAACAATATCTTTTGTTTCCGGATCAATTTTTAAATCAACATCTGAAAAGGCTGTACCATAAGAGTATGATTCTACGATCAGCTTTCCATCTACGATTGTGTTGGCATATTGGTGGTTGTGGCCACCGAAGATGACGTCGACTTCATCATCAATCAATGGAGCATAATCCACTAATTCGTTAGAAGGCAGGGTCCCGTCCTTTTCCGAAAAAGCTGATACATGGGCGAGAACAACAATCGATTGTACACCTTTTCCTTTTAATTCTTTGACTGTTTCATTAATTGATTCCACTTCATCCTTAAATTCAATACTTTCTATTCCTTCAGGTAAGACGATGTCCTTCGTTTCGGTGGTGACTATGCCTATGAAGCCAATGGGAATACCATTGACTTTCTTAATGACATAAGGGGGAAGTATCGGTTTCCCTGATTTTTTATCAATCACATTTGCTACGGTATAAGGAAATGTTGCTCCACTAAACTCTCCAGTTTTCTGGTGTTTTCCGCCATTAAGCAAGCGTTGCATCTCCTTTACCCCTTCGTCAAATTCATGGTTTCCGACTGTTCCAACATCGAATCCAATTTTATTCATGAACTCTACGGTAGGTTCGTCCTGTTTAAGTGAAGAAATGGGAGCACTGCCACCAACCATATCTCCTGCGTGAACGAGTAATGTTGAGTCATTTTCTTCTTTCATTTTCTTTACATAGGCAGCCAAATATTCCGCTCCGCCGACCTTTTTACCTTCTACAGTCCGATACGTCTCGAGCTGACCATGAAAATCATTCATACCTAAAAGCTGTACAGGAATCATTTGTTCGCCGTCACTGGAAGAAAATGATGATCCGATGAAGTAAATTGTCACAAGTAATACCATTAATATCCATTTCTGATAAGACATTGAATCCCCCCTGAGCTTTTATCCATTTCAAGGTAGCACAGTAATTTTAATGGTTATTTGAGGGGAAGTAAGGATTTTGTAAAGTTCATATTATTCAGGGGTAACACGATAAGAATTCCCAATTGATGGTATACAATTACAAATAATACAAAATAATATCCATTTGTTTACAATGTGAAAATAATAAGGTAATATATGTAATTGTAGGAACGAAAGAAATGGGGAGGAATTGTAGATGAAAAAATTGATGTTACCATTTGTTTTACTATCTATGAGTCTATTTATCGCAGCGTGCAGTAGCGATGAGAGTGGTACAGAAGAAAAAGAAACAAGCACTGAAACAACAGAGGAAAGTGCAAAGTCGGACGAGTTGGGTATGAAATCTGCTCTATTAGACTATCAAATGGAAATCATCGACACGGTGAATGCTAACGATTCAGCTATTTATGCATTTGAGACAGCGAAGGCAAAGGAAGAAGATAAGCCTTCTGCCGAAGAAATTGCCAAGCTTAAAACGGATGCTGAAGCAGCAGCTAAAAAGGTAGCGGAAGACGTCCATGCTCTTGAAGTACCTGCTGAATTAGATTCAAAGAAAGATGAGATCCAGGGAGCACTGGATGACCTGGCAACTTCATATGAAACGAGAGCTGCCAATCTTTCTGATGAAGCAAACGCAGAATACACTGAATCCGATGAACAATTTGCATCATTTGAAGAGAAAATGGCTGCCGTTTACGAAGAAGCAGGATTAAGCAAACCAAGTTTTTCAGCTGACATTGTAGATTAATTGGATGATAATAAAATCAAAAAACAGATTATAAATGATATAGAATTTAGATGATTGACTTTCAAGCCTAGAGGGCCGCAAATGCGGTCTTTTTTTTATGCATTCACAAAAGTTTGCTCGATGAAACTTTGTTATCCTCTTCATATTAAGATTGCTTAACTAAAGAAGGTTGCTATAGACCCACATGGTATGGGGTTGCTATGATATTCACGTACATAAATGGTATGGGGGATAGGATCATGAATCAAGAAAAGTATGATCAGTTAAAATTGGGAGAACGTGGTGCGGTGATCAGCATCGTCGCTTATATACTATTATCGTTGGTGAAGTACCTTATTGGATTATCTTCCCTTTCAGAGGCATTGCGTGCTGATGGGCTGAATAATGCGACAGATATTGTTGCTTCCGTAGCGGTTCTGATCGGACTGAGGTATTCACGTAAGCCTGCAGATGATGATCATCCGTATGGTCATTGGAAAGCTGAAAGCATTGCTTCTTTGGTTGCGTCCTTTATCATGATGGTCGTTGGTATTCAGGTGCTGTATCATGCCATACAATCGATCTTTGATGGGAAAACTCAGTCACCCGACCTTCTTTCAGCATGGATCGGAATTGTTGCCGCTTTTGTCATGTATCTTGTATACAGGTATAACAAAAAATTAGCTGAAAAAATCAATAGTCAATCACTCATGGCGGCAGCTAAGGATAACCTTTCAGATGCCTGGGTGAGCATAGGTACGGTGATTGGAATTATGGGTGCACAATTCTACCTTCCGTGGTTAGACCCCCTTACAGCAGTTCTTGTCGGCCTTTTAATCTGTAAAACCGCATGGAATATTTTCATTGAAGCCTCTCATTACCTGACGGACGGATTCGACGAACAGCTCATTCACTCTTACGAAAAAACGGTTCTGGATCTGCCCGGTGTCAAAGGGGTCAAAGATATACGCGCAAGAAAATATGGAAATAACACGGTTGTCGATGTCGTCATTTTGGTTAGATCTACTCTTGATATTAAACAAGCACACGATATATCCAGTGAGGTAGAGGATGAATTGATGGAGAAGCACTCGGTGTATGATGTGCATGTTCATGTGGAGCCGAATTAATATCATCAGAAATCGAAAGCTGATGTGAAATCAACAGCATTCATCTTTCTGTTTATCATATTTCTCACATAATAGGACCCGTTATGGGTCTTTTTATTTTTAAAATGATCTATGAGATGGGATGAAATAAACAGAATTTTTAAGGATTTGAATGATTCCAATGGATGATAATGGTAAAATAGAAAGAAGGAAAAGAGGAGGGAATGGGTTGATATTACATACAACAATTAAAGGCGATGGCCCCCCAGTGGTTTTCTTACATACTGGCTTACAGACAGGTTTGACAGATTTCCAGCATCAAAGTGATTATTTTCAGAAAAAATACTCTGTCATCCTTCCTGATTTAAGGGGACATGGACAATCTTTATCAGAAGATTTTTCTAACTTTTTCGAAGATTGCGCGGCTGATTTATTTGAAACATTGTCACAGCTAAGATTTAAACAAGTTCATATTATCGGTTGTTCATTAGGAGCCCTAGTGGGGGTAATATTCGCCAATCGATATCCAGACCATATTTTATCCCTGACCATTTCAGGTATCCTGACCGAAAAACCTGAAAACTGGAGTGATTCACACCAAGAGGAAGTAAAGAATCAAGCTATCCTCCTGGAAAACAAAGAGGCAACAGCTTACTTTGACGATATCCATTCATCGGAATGGAGAAAATTTATCGATCTCGCACGAAACGAGGATTGGTATCCTTTCAATGAAACTAGTAAAATACAACAATTTACCTTTCCAACCTTATTCTTGGTTGGGGAAAGTAATTCCTCAGAGACGGATGGTGCCGTTTCAGTAGCCAGACAGAATAACAATGTACACTGTGCCGTCATTCCCTTTGCGGGACATCTGGTTCATATTGAACAAAGTGAGATTTATAGGGTAATGTTGGATCAATTTTTAACCCAGGTGAATGATTGTAAAGAAGATTTACTGACATCCTGAATAGTTCACTTTGTTTTTTTTAGAAGCACAGCAAAATGAATCATATTGAAACTTTCTATCCATCTTTTCGTATAAATAAGAAAGGAGTGATGTACATGACAGGAATCTTATTCATATTATTTGTCCCGGTTTTTATTACCGTTGTCGCTCTTAATCTTAAAAGCTCTTCAAAACGTGACGGTAGAAATGACTATGGGGGCTATGTTGGTTCCTATGATGGGGGCCACGATCATGCAAGCTGCGATAATGGATTTTCCAGTAGTGACTGTGGGGGTGGAGGGGGCGAATAGGACACTTCCCCTGAACCTTTCCGAACGATAACATAGGAGGTGAACGTGATAAAACGGTACTTCATTCAAAATCGTAATCAGCAAATACATATATCAGAGTGGGGAAATCCACAGAATCCCGTGATGATTTGCCTTCACGGCTTGGGTAGTACGAGTCTTAGCTTTACTGAAATTGCATACGAATTAAAGGAAGAATTCAGAATCATCTCTATCGATGCTCCTGGTCATGGGAAAACAACTCCATTTGAACTTAGGGAAGAGTATGAAATGGAGAAAATGGCTGATTGGCTTGATGAAGTGATAAGCCTTCTAAAGGTTCAGTCTTTTTACTTTTTATCTCATTCTTGGGGAAGCCTTGTCTCCCTTTTTTATGCTGCCAAATACCCTGACAAAGTTCAAGACTGTATATTGATTGATGGAGGTTATCAGGGAAAACGCCATTCAAACCAAACCGTAGAAAAAGAAGTCGCATATTATGAACAAGACTTTGATCAGGTTTGGGAAACATGGGAAGAATTCCTCGCTTTAGTCAAAAGCGAAACGTTAAATTGGACCTCAAAGAAGTTGGAAGCCGCGAAAGACTTATCTCTCTACAAAAATCATCGATATTATTGGCACGCCCGTGGAAACACCGCCGCTCATATCATCCGGGCTATGCACAAAGATGAAGCAGAAGATATTTATGAGAAAGTGAGATGCCCTGTCTTATTATTAAGGGCTACTCTCCCAGAAAGCATGGAGCCAGAACGAATGAAAACGGCGAATATATTCAAGGAGAAGATCACGGGTGAAGTGAAAGACATTCCAGGAACAACCCATCTTCTTCATTGGGACAGGCCAGATCTTGTAGTATATGAAATAAGAGAGCGCTGGAAATAGAAATAGAGGAGGACGACGGTATATGATTTTACTGAACCCTATGACAGAAACCGAATATAGTGATTGGATATATGACTCAATCAAAGAGTATGCAGAAGAAAAAACAAAAGCGGGAAATTTCAAAAAGGAAACTTCAATGGATCAGGCAGAAGAGGAGTTTAATCAATTATTACCAATTGGAAGGGAAACGAAAGATCATCATTTGTTCACTTTACGCCATGAAGAAAGCAAGCAAGTTGTAGGGAACTTGTGGATCCATGTAAAGGAAGAACAGAAAGAAATCTTTATCTATGACATAAAGATCCTAGAGAACAAAAGAGGTTCTGGATACGGAAAGGAAGCTTTAAAAGCCCTTGACTCATTTGCAAGTGAGATGGGCATCTCGAAGATTTCTCTTCATGTTTTCGGTCACAATAAAATAGCGATTTCCTTGTATCAAAAATCAGGTTATGAAGTGACAAATGTCTTAATGTCCAAATCACTCTAGCAATAATGCAAAGGGCACCTGTTCATACGGTGCTCTCTTCTACGTCTAGGGGGTTGTCAAATGAAAGAATATCGTTATGAGGACAGTTTTTTCATTGTAGGAAATTCAGGCATCAACATTGTGGTTCTTATTCTATTTCTACTCATTCTATTCCTATTACTAAAGAAAAGAAGGAAGTGAACACCATGAGAACTGTCGTCAATGCTCAAATGGAAGATCTGGAGTCAATGGTCGCCATCGACCATCAAGTCATTGGGAATGATAGCAGACGTGGAGAAATCGAAAAAGCGATCAGGGAAAAACAATGCTTAGTCGTAAAAGATGGGAAGACTATGGGCTTCCTCCTATATTATACACATTTTTTCGGAAACACGTTCATTTCTCTCGTCATCATTTCTCCAGGAGAAAGAAGGAAGGGATATGCGTCTTCTCTTATGAGCCATCTTGAAAAAATTTCGCCTACAACGAAAATTTTTTCTTCTACTAATGAATCAAACATGGAGATGCATCGAGTCTTCCAGAAAAATGGATACATTCGAAGCGGGGTTATTGATAACATGGATCCAGGCGATCCGGAAGTGATTTATTTTAAACAAAACAATTCCCAAGATGCTGTCACCCTTTGATCATCTCTTTGTCGCATTGTTTTTTGTTATGGGTATCTTTTTAAAATTTTGTCCATGAAAAATTGGATGGATCAAAAGAGAAAGAAAGGAGTAAGATGATGACCATAGTTTTAGCTATTTTCCTTCTGATTTTTTCATTTGACTTTACGAAGTTCAGAAAGCAGAATCAAACGATGATTGAACAGAATGAAAGGATTATTTCACTACTTGAAGATATGAAAAATAGAGAATAAAAGAAAGGCTCGCGTGTTGCGAGCCTTTCTTTATTCAATAGAGATATAATCTTCATCTACGCTTTCTACACCTTGATCGAACGTCAGCTTTGTTTTGAACAGATACCGGACTCCTTCATTAAATGAAGGAATATTTTTTGGTATGCGATAGGTAAATGATAGTTTGTTACGTTCCTCCGCCTGGATGATATCAGATTTTAATACTGTATTGGTATCAATGAGTTTTTCATCCTTCCCATTCTTATCGATCATAACCAAATCACATTCAACTCGTCTCAGCTTTTGTTCAATGATGCCTCCTTCCAAAAAGAAGTAACCATGTAATAGCTCCCCTTGTTTAAAGGACGATTTAGGTAATACAAGATCAATTTTCGCTGAACCTATACCAAAGAGAGACATGTATTTACGCAGAATCATTAGGCATACTCCTTTTTGTTTGAAGTGTATTTTTCATCGATTTTCTTTTCGATTTTGTCCAATTCCTGTTGATTTCTTAAAATTTCTTGTTTGTTTTGTTCTATTAATTGAGAGAGGTTTGACTTACATTTATTCATTGTCCATTACTTCCTTTCAAAGTGAAGTGATAAAGAAAAGACCTTTACCAGTTATGGTAAAGGTCTTTATGGACATATATTAGCCTTCACCCAACTGGTAAAGGTCTCGCTAACAACTTGGTTGTCAATAAAGCCGAGAGTGTGCACTCTGTAATGACGACTTTATTGTTTAAGCTACTCCCCTTTAGGAGAATATTAAATTATGAAACCATCATACTTCACGTCTGTCCGGTTGTCAACGATTTTGACGTCAATCCCTTCAAGGATGTCTACTGCCAGATGAAAAGATTCCCCTCCATGCAGGATTTGATGGTAAGAAGAGAGAAGTAATTGGGAATGCATGCCATGGAAAGGAGATGTTCTCATGTATGAATTGAAAACAAAACAAAATGATAGCAGTGTCATCGAATTTATCGAGGGTGTTGAAAATCCTAAAAAACGCGAAGATGCCTACAGGCTTCTGGATATTTTCAGTGAAACTACCGGCTATGAAGCTAAGATGTGGGGACCGAGTATTATCGGATTCGGTTCTTATCATTATAAATATAAGACCGGTCATGAGGGGGATGCCCCATTAGTGGGCTTCTCACCGAGAAAAGCAAAAATTAGCCTTTATTTTGCAACAGGAGATCCCGACAGAGAAAAACTACTGAATTCATTTGGAAAGCATACATCAGGAAAAGCGTGTGTTTACATCAATAAAGTAGCCGATATAGATGAAACGGTATTAAAGCAATTGATTCTTCAGTCGGTAACCTTTTTACAAGAACTATATCCAAATAAGCAGTAATGTGAAATAAGGAATCAGTCTGGAAACGTGACTAATTCCTTATTTTTTTCATTCAGAAGCGTTTCATTTGTAATCTTAGTAAATATCTTATATTATTAATCTTGAATTAAGACTATTCTAGTTCGAGATAAATAATTTCGAATGATATTTCATCATGAACTGGAGTTGTACAATTTTACATTCAGAAAGGGAAGATTCAACATGACAAAAGTTTTATATATTACCGCTCATCCCCACGATGATACACAATCTTACAGCATGGCTGTAGGGAAGGCGTTTATAGATGCCTATAAAGAAGCAAATCCTGCACATGAGGTTGTAAATGTGGACTTATACAAAGAAAACATCCCTCATATCGATGCTGACGTTTTCAGCGGCTGGGGTAAATTGCAGACCGGTAAGGGATTTGAAGAGCTTTCACAGGATGAACAAGCAAAGGTAGGGCGACTTGGTGAACTATCCGATCAGTTTGTCGAAGCTGATAAATATATTTTTGTGACACCGTTTTGGAATTTCTCATTCCCTCCAGTAATGAAAGCCTATATTGATTCTGTTTCAGTTGCAGGTAAAGCCTTCAAATATACAGAGCAAGGTCCTGTCGGTCTTCTGACGGACAAAAAGGCTCTTCATATTCAAGCACGAGGCGGGATTTACTCTGAGGGGCCGGCTGCCGCGATGGAAATGGGACACCGTTACCTTGAAGTGATGATGCAATTCTACGGCGTTCCTTCGTTCGAAGGCTTATTCGTAGAGGGACATGCAGCCATGCCTGATAAAGCGGAAGAAATTAAAGAAAATGCCATTGCAAGAGCAAAGGATTTAGCACAAACATTCTAATCCAGAAAGAGTCAACATTCGTGTTGGCTCTATTTTTTTATGCTGTGAGATAAAGAGATTTGAAACTTTATCCATTTCTCACACGTAAAGAGATGAGGGAGGTGAAGATGTGAAAGATCAAATGTTTATAGATGTAGAAGTGGAGAAGGATGAGTCACTCTCCGACTTGTTACAAGAGATAGTTACTGAAAAAAGGGAGGAACTCGGTACACATTCAGTGTATGTTCATCAAGTCATCCCTACATACCCGAATGGTTTTACAATCATTCTTGAGATTCACCAATCCGTTTATTAAGGAAAGGGGAGACCCATCGTTTATTTCGATGGATACCTCCCCTAAAAATCCATTATCCATCAGTAGCAACCCTACTGAAACTCTCGTATTAGATCCCCTGCTGTCAATGCCTTCCAATGTAGATATAATAATACGATATATTCAATGTGAGAGAGATATATTAATCAAAAAATGACCCTGGTAGAATACCAGAGTCATCTCTCTATGGAACTTCTCCCTTTACTTATTTACCTTTTAATAAACATTTGTGTCCAATAATGACCGTACGATCCACCTTTCACATATCCCACTCCGATTTCAGTATACGTCGGGGAAAGGATATTTTTTCTGTGGCCTTCGCTATTCATCCACGCTTCGACTACTTCCGCAGGCGTTCTTTGTCCTGCAGCAATGTTTTCACCCGCCGCTTGATAAGAGATACCAAAATCCTGCATCATTTGGAAAGGGGAACCGTATGTCGGGGATGTGTGGCTGAAGTAATTCTTCTCGATCATGTCTTCAGACTTATAACGGGCGACACGGGATAATTCCCAATTCTCTTTCAATGGAGGTAAACCTACTTTAGAACGTTCGACGTTCACTAGTTTCACCACTTCATATGTGTAACTTTGAGCAGTGGCATTGACTCCTGGAATGTTCAAACTTTGACCAGGATAAATCATATTCGGATTACTGATTTGGGGATTTGCTGAAATTAACTCGGATACACCTACCTGATTTTTTACAGCAATTTTCCACATTGTATCTCCGTATGTAACCGTGTAAGTACCTGCAGCGGATACCTTGGAAGAACCGCCATAACCTATGACTAAAGTGACAGACAACAATAAGATAGATAAAAGTTTTAAAGTTTTCATAGTTCTATTGAAATATAATTCTGTGAATTTTAAAACAGGTAGTTGTTACCACCACGACAGAAAACCTATCAAATCGGCACATAGTAAATATTTCTAGGCTTTCAGGCGGTTACTTTATATCGATTTAAACATCCAATTTATGGTTGGTTTTTGATATAATGATAGTTATTAATGCTTAATTTTTAACCATTCACTCTAGTTTTGTTCCTGTTCACTAGATATGAAATTCATTTAAGGAGTGGAATGTATGTCCTGGTTAAATTGGCATGATCTTCTTGCACCTACAAATCCTTATGCTGCATTTTTATTTGGAATCATTGTCACGATTGTCATCGCGCTCAGCATATGGTTTGAAACAAAGAAAAGGCGCACAATTCTCATTGTTTTACTTTCCGGAGTCATGACTACCATCCTGGGAGTCGGGCTCCTGACAGTAATCGGATTTTATCAGGGAGGATGACCATAATATGAAATCTTTATTCCTAGTGATATTGGGTTCCATTTTGGGATGGGGAATTACAGGCTTTCTCACGAACGGATTTGAAACTGATTATCTTTTTATCCTGATCATAGGATTCGTGATCGGACACACCATCGGCCGACGAAATGAAAAAAGAGACTATAATGAATCACTTTAGTGATAAATTCAGTTCTTCTTATTCCTTCCGGCTTATACCCATTAATCGAAAAGGAAGTACGCTCTTATGAAACCTCTCTTACTTCAAAACTATGATGTATTCTTATTTGATTTAGATGATACATTGTTTGATCACTCAGGGGCTTATAAAAGAGGAGTTGATGAAACACTTCAGAATTTCCCCATTTTAGCAGAGATCAATCAGACTGAATTCTTTCATACATTTACAAAGCACAATCATCTATTATGGTCTAAATTTGCATTAAAGGAAATCAATTTTGAAGAATTTTCAATCATGAGGCTTAATAATACCTTGATGGATTTTAACATAACGGCCGACTCTGAACTTTTACACCAGATGGTTAAGGGCTTTCAAACTTCGTATTTACAACAAATCAGCCCCCAACATAAAACAATCCAGTTCTTATCTCGATTATCGAGGGAGATACAGGTAGGGATTGTCACGAATGGAACGGTCTTCAATGTTTACGATAAGATTGAGCGCCTTGCTTTAACGAATATTTTCCCGGAGTCATCGGTCATTGTTTCCGAAAGGATTGGTATATTCAAACCTCATAAAGGGATATTTCAACACTCCCTGGATCTCTTTAAAGTGGAAGCTTCGAGAACACTTTTTATTGGTGACAACTATTTTACTGATATCTCTGGGGCAAACTCCGTTGGAATGGAAACGTTATGGATTAATAGGCACGATTATGTAGCCCCGGGTGAGGTACAACCGGATATAACAGTAAAGGGATTGTTAGATATGGAAGGATTAATCTTTGGAAATGAAAAGAGGGAACCGTATGGTCAGACCACCGGCAATTGAGGCAGCCAAGCAATTTATCGAGGAACACTACTCCAGCTGTCAAGCCGCCATTCTCGCAGGTAGTGTCGTAAGAGGGGAAGAGACATCCACATCGGATCTTGATATCGTCGTCATCGATCATCAACTCCTCTCTGAATACCGTGAATCTCTTATTGTAAATGGATGGCCCATTGAAGTATTCGTGCATAATGAGAACACCATCCGACACTATTTTGAATCAGACTGCAAAAGAGCGCGTCCATCCTTACCGAGAATGGTTTCAGAAGGAATTCCCCTCGTGGATCATCCTCTCTTATCCCCACTCAAAAGTGAGGCGAGAGCCTTATTGAGGGACGGACCTCCAAACTGGTCGGCACAAACCATACAAATGAAGCGATATTTTCTTACGGACGCCCTCGATGATTTAATCGGATCGACAAATAGACCGGAAAGCATTTTCATCGCGGGTACAGTAGCAGAGGCACTTCATGAGTTTGTTCTGAGGACGAACGGACAATGGATCGGCTCTTCAAAATGGATTGTCCGTGCTTTAAACGAGTATGATCCGCACTTTGCCAATGAATTTGTAGAGGCGTTCGAACAATTCTATCGAAGCAATGACAAGCATGCAGTGGTGGGGTTGGTTGATTCTGTACTTGAAGCACATGGCGGTAGATTATTTCATGGATTTTCAATTGGTAAGAAATGAGTCTTAACGTCTTTCGCATATTAAAAAAGCCCTTCTGACGAGAGGGGCTTTCGTTTTATATTATTAAACTGATATCTCAAAATCATCATGATCGACGCTGTTCACACCGTCATCAAAGACAAGTCGTGTTACGAATTTATAAGAGACCGTCTCGCTAGAGGGTGGGAATGAATCAGAAAGTCTGCACGAAAAGTGAATGGTGCGTTGTTCGTTCGCTTTCATCGTTGATGAACTTAATATGGTATTCTGATGAAGAACAGAAGAACGATCAAACGTGTGATTATACTGCAAAAGGTCCGTCTCGATCCTTTTTAATTTCTGTTCGACCCGTCCGCCCTTAAGCTCATATTCTCCCTTGATAACATCCCCTGGGCGAAACTCCTTCTTGTTTAATACCAGATCAATCTTTGTTGCCCCGATACCGAACCTGCACATCAGTTTACTAAACATAACAGCCATTCAACCTCTCATTCATCTAGTTACCAATTCTACGCATAATGGAGAGCTTTGGTTTCATTTTTCTGCACCTATTCTTCGACTATATTCTAAAAGAAAGGTCCCCCTTTGTCTATATTCCTCCTTCGACAATTTTCGCATCACCTTCACGCTACTACTTCTTTGATTTCATCTCCCTTCCATCAGAAGAATCAACATCCAATAGAGTAAATTAAATGGAATTTGTTCCATATAGAGGTAGAATTATAGTCGATATTTCTATAAAATAGGACTAGAAGATTATCATAATTTGGTAAAATACGAGCTTAAAAGGGGTTATTATAATTGAAGGAAAAGAAGAAAAAGAAAAAAACCCATGTCCCATTGAGAATGAATCTGCTGTTTATATCGGTCTTTTTTCTATTTTCAATTCTGATTCTTCGACTTGGAATTGTGCAAATCGTGAAGGGAAACCATTATGAAGCAGAGGTCGCCAGAACAGAAAATGTGAAATCCCATAATGGAACACCTCCGAGAGGAAAGATCTATGACCGTTATCGAAATGTCATTGTGGACAACGTCCCTCTGAATGCCATTACGTACACGAGAACGCAAACGACAAAACCTAAAGATATGCTAAAGGTAGCTGAGACATTAGCTGGTCTGATCGAGATGGACACAGATAAAATTACCGATCGAGACCGTCAGGATTTCTGGCTCCTCACTCATCCCGACAAAGCTGAAAAGCTGGTGTCCAAGGAAGAAATAAAGAAGCTGGAAGATGATGAAGATCTGGCAGAGGATGACAGAAACAAAAAGATTTATAACATGCAGCTTGACAGGATCACCAAGAAGGATATTGAATCATTTACAGAAAAGGAAGAAGAAGTCCTGGCAATATTCCGTGAATTTAATACGGGATATGCACTCAGTCCGCAGATCATCAAGAATAAGGATGTATCAATGGAAGAGATGGCGAGGGTGAGTGAACGTTTAACTGAAATGCCCGGCGTAAATGTCACAACAGACTGGGAAAGGAAGTATGTGAATGATAGTACGCTGCGAACGATCTTGGGAAGAGTGTCCACATCACAACAAGGACTTCCGAGCGAACTTGTAAAAGAATATAAAGCTCAGGGATATGCCTTGAACGATCGGGTTGGAACGAGTTATTTCGAATCAGAGTATGAAAACGTATTAAAGGGACAAAAAGAAGAAATCGAATATATTACGAAAAATGGGAGTGTGCTTGATACGCAGCTCGTAAGCGAAGGTCATAGTGGAAAAGACGTCGTTTTGACCATCGACCTTCAGCTGCAGAAAGAGATTGAGAAAATTGTGGAGGAAGAGCTTAGTAAACAAGCCTCTCAATATTGGGAATCTCCATTCCTGGACCGTGCATTTGTCGTCATGATGGATCCCCACACAGGTGAAATCCTTTCCATGGTCGGAAAGAAGTATGGAAAAGATGCTGACGGAAAGACTGAATTACAGGATTATGCTTTAGGAACATACACTTCAGAATATGGGGTAGGATCGGCGGTTAAGGGTGCTACTGTGTTGACGGGGTATATGAGCGGGGCATTGAATGTTGGGGATGTGCTGTATGATGAACCCCTTAAGATTAAAAGCACTGAAACTAAGAAATCTTGGTTTAGTGGTTCTAGGTATCTGAGTGATATACAAGCACTCGAAATCTCATCCAATGTATACATGTTCAAAACAGCAATTAAAATCGCTGGTGGTGTATACAGAAGAGACCAACCAATTGATATGGATCCAAAAGCCTTTGATACGATGCGAAATTACTATAGTCAGTTTGGACTTGGTGTAAAGACTGGCATCGACTTGCCTGGTGAGGTAGAAGGATTAAAAGGGACAGAAAGAGAACCGGGTAAATTAATGGATTTCGCCATCGGGCAATACGATTTATATACACCCATGCAGCTTGTACAATATGCGTCTACAATCGCTAATGGAGGTTTCAGGATGGAGCCTCATTTAATGAAGGAAATCAGGGAGCCAAGCCAGGAGAGAGAAAAGGTCGGACCATTGATTTATGAAAATGAATCGAAAGTCTTAAATCGAATTGATGCAAGTGAAAGAGAAATTCTACAAGTTCAAAGAGGCTTTTACCAAGTTGCACACGGAAGTAATGGTACAGCAACCATTTTCAAAAGTGCACCATATAATGCTGCAGCAAAATCCGGTACTGCAGAAGCGTTTTACTACAGTCCAGAAGCAAAGAGACAGTATGACACATACAACACTACACTAATCGGGTATGCACCATACGACAACCCAGAAGTAGCTTTCTCAGTGGTACTGCCGTATTCACATCAAGATAAAGATCCATACGTGAACAAAAACATTGCCAAAAGAGCCATGGACAAATACTTCGAGCTCAAAAAACAATATGAAAAAGACGGCTATTTCAACTCCTCAACCGAAGAGAAAGTGCGGAATGCCGATCAACTTGAAAATCAAGAAGAAGAACAGGAAGCAACAGAATAATAATGAAAACGCAGCCTATTTGAAAAAAGGGCTGCGTTTTTTTGCGGAAATTACATTTTTTTGAAACTTTCATCAACGTTCACTCGTATATATAGGAAACAGACTAATTTCCAAAAGATGGGAGTGAAGCAGATGCTTTGGTGGATCATTGGTATTGCTGTTGGATTTGGTGTCATAAGCGGTCTAATTAGACGTAAGTTCTCACAAAATTCTTTCGAGGCGGGAAATCATCATGAACGGCAGCTTCAGGAAGAAGAGCGTGTGAAAGCGGGAAGCTGGTTCAGTGGCGGACAATGATGAAGAAATGTCAGGAGAAGCTTCCTGACATTTTTTTCATTGCACCGAAATAGTCATTCTGGCCAACTTTATTATGGTAAAATAAGTTAATATCCAGAACATATTCAAATTATAGGGGGAATATAGTGATTCAAACTGAGAAAGATATCGTGAACCTAGTGAAAAATGATCCTTCCATGATGCGTATCTTAGAGATTGCCAAAACATTAAATCTTCCGGATTGGTGGATCTGCGCTGGCTTTGTCAGATCAAAGGTGTGGGATACACTTCATGAGTATCCGAAGAGAACGGACTTACCGGATATCGATGTCGTATATTATGATCCCTTTAATATAGATGAACAATTTGAAAAACAAATGGAATCAACACTGAAGAATATCGCTCCGGAAGAACCTTGGTCCGTTAAAAATCAGGCAAGAATGCATATTCTAAATGGCGAGTCGCCTTATCGTTCCACTATCGACGCTGTAGCCCGTTTCCCAGAAACGTCCACCTCGATTGCATTGAAGCTGAATAACGAGAATGAGCTTATGATCGCATGCCCGTGGGGAATAGAGGATTTGATTACCTTAAAGATAAAGCCGACTCCCTTCTTTATCGAAAAAGAATCGTTAGCAGCCATTTATGAGAGTAGGCTAGAAAAAAAGAAGTGGAATCAAAAATGGCCAAGAGTGAGGGTCTATGGAATAAATGGTGAGCTACTGAATGGGAAAGAAAGCTGGAAATCCTTTTCTTGAAAGGAGAACGAATGAAAAAGATTCTTACATATGAGATCTTAATGATACTCGCGTTCACGATGCTATTTCTTATTACTGGAGCGACTTTCGGGTTACTATTCGTGGCAGGTATTGTACAAAGTGTTATATTGTACTTTGCATTCCACGGCTCTTATAAGAAATCAGGAAAGAAACATAATCAGATAGCCTATCGAACCATCTTCTCCGCGTTTCTTCTATTTAGTATATCCTTTGGCATCATTGAAGGAGTAATCATAAAAAATGCCGTTGAATCCCATCAAATAAAGGACCAAGATACGGATGCCGTCATCATTCTTGGTGCGGGATTGAATGGGTATGACCTGTCCAATACATTAAGAGAGAGGTTGGAGAAGGGATTAGAATTGCTTAAGACCCATGAAAATGTACCAGTCATCGTATCTGGTGGACAGGGTCCCGGTGAGGCTATACCCGAAGCAGAAGCAATGGGAGCCTATTTAATAGAGCGGGGTATTCAGAAAAATCGTATTTTATATGATACATCATCGACCACTACATATGAGAATTTACGAAACTCGAGGCTCATTCTTGAAAAAGAGGGATTACTTAATAAGAAGGTCGTCATCGTCACAAGCGATTACCACACCTACCGAGCCGAAAAAATCGGGGAAGAGCTGGCCCTGAACAGTACCGGACTTGGAAGTGAATCCCCTTTATACATAACAGCCAACTATTTCATTAGAGAATACTTCGCAATAGTCAAAATGATTTTAAATGGAGGGACGGACCTCGATCCGTAAGCCATTTTCACCGGCAATACCTTGATATTACACGTTTTATCGCTTAAATAGAAGCATTTTTTGAGGTCCGTCCCTCAAAAGGAAAAGGAGGAAGTTATGTCGATTAGGTTTTGGTCACAGTTAGGTGTTGGGGTAGGGGTATTGGTTTTTGCTACTTTGGTTTCTTGGTATGAGGGGAGTGCTCTACTCGATCAACCATGGGAGTGGAGGTATTCGACTCCAATCAGCGGTATGATTCATGGTGTAGTTGAAGGTCAAGCTGATATTGTCGGCCTTGATTTCTTTGTATACGCTGCGAAATTTTCACCATTTTTTCCAGGCATGATGATCATCAGTACAAGTTATCTGATCGTTCTGATCGGATTCAGGACATTTAATAGATCGGGTATTCGAATATTCTTCACCCTTACTGGAGTGGTGGAGATTGCACTCGGTCTCATCATTTCGACGTCTCCGACTGCAGGTGGAAATCTATTGTGTTGGTTATTCTTATCGATTGGACTGCTGTTGATCGTACTAGCTATTGTCCTTCATTTTCTACCATTTCGCATGAATGATCATTTCACACATCAATAGTCGTGAAGGTTCGTTGCATCCTTTTAATAAAACCGTAACGTTTAACTGTACGGTTTTATTAAAATAAAGTATACTACTCTAGAGGTGATATCTTGGGAAATTATATCGAATAGGCGAGCTATCCAAACTAAGCAACGTTTCAAAGCGGACCATTGATTATTACACGAAGATGGGATTACTGAAATGCGACCGCTCAAACAATAATTATCGATATTATCATGAAGAGACAGTAGACGACTTAAAGCTGATTGAACAGTGTCAGCAGATGAATATGACATTACATGAAATTAAAGATCGAATGATGTTACTGAAATCCAAGCAAGTGGACCGCTCCATTTTGGAAAAACAGGTCGAACATATACGAAATGAAATGAAGCATCTTCATAAGGAACTTCATGAAGTCCTTCAAGCCATGGATACTTTGGGGACAGAGGAACGCAAGCGCATGTTGAAGCAAGTCTCCCCACAGGCATTGACCTTGTTTCAAACCTTAATGGTATTTTCGGGTTAACCCAGCATAATAGATAAGCAACTACAGGAGAGTGACTTTTTTTTGGACGATATACCACTGAATTCATTAGTATTATTAGGAGCATTAGTTCTTTTATCTGCCTTTTTCTCATCGGCGGAAACGGCTTACTCCAGTGTGAACAAGATTAGACTAAAGAATTTCGTAAGTGAAGGAAGAAGAGGAAGCATTAAAGCGCATTATATTGCTGAGAACTTTGACAAAGCCCTGTCTACGATATTAGTTGGAAATAACATCGTAAACATTGCCGCTGCCAGTATTTCAGCCAAGCTTGCAACAGATATTTTCGGAGGAAACACGGGTCTTATCATCAGTACGTTTTTCATGACACTGTTAATTTTGATATTCGGGGAAATCCTTCCGAAATCACTGGCTAAGGAAAACGCTGAGTCCTATTCCCTGACCATATCTGGCGTGCTGTACTTCCTAATAAAAATCCTTACACCGATCAACTTCTTTTTTATCAAATTAAAGGAGCTCGTATCGAAGTTCT
Source organism: Rossellomorea aquimaris (assembly GCF_020172085.1). GTDB lineage: Bacteria > Bacillota > Bacilli > Bacillales > Bacillaceae_B > Rossellomorea > Rossellomorea aquimaris_E. Next base: position 1,301,062 of record NZ_JAIVAT010000003.1, on the reverse strand, counting down.
TCTCGAAAGATCATGAAATGCCGTCTGTCACGGAGGAAGAATTAAAAGTGATGCTTGATATTAGTGAAGAAGAAGGAGTCATTGATAAAGAAGAGAGGGAGTTGATTCACCGCTCCATGGACTTCGATGAAATCCTTGCAACCGAGGTCCTTACGCCCCGGATTGACGTTAAGGCTGTCGAAGTGAACCAGCCGATTGAAGAAATCAAAGAAATGTTCTTCGAAGAGCGCTTTTCACGTATACCGGTTTATGAGGATCATATAGACAATGTCATCGGAATTCTGTCGGAGAAAGAGTTCTTCACCCACTTGATCAAGTTCGGGGAGGTAAACATACGCGAATTGATCCGTGAACCGATGTTTATCTTTGAATCTGCCAAGATTTCCTCGCTCCTCACCAAGCTTCAAAAGAACAATGTCCATATGGCCGTTGTCGTCGATGAGTTTGGGGGAACGACGGGAATCATTACCCTTGAAGATATTCTTGAAGAAATCGTAGGGGAAATTTGGGATGAACAGGACGAAAAGACACATTCCATGAAGAAAATCAGTGATAAAGAATATCGTTTCGATTCTCAATATCAATTAGACGAATTCACAGAACTTCTTGATGTACCGGAGCCGGAAAGTTCTTATCATACCATTGGAGGCTGGGTGGTCGAAAGTTTCGAAGACCTTCCATCAGAAGGGGACAGCTTTGATTATGAGAATTTAAAGGTGAGTGTAGAAGAAGTGGATAACCGCCGCGTACGTACCATCAAAGTTGAGATATTGGAAGAAAGAACGAGTGATCTGGTTTAATAGGAATGCAATAACAGGCTTAAATGCCTGTTATTTTTTTACCACAGAAAGGAGAAGGAGCATGCTTCAAACAGAAACGAGGGACGCCCTTTTACAGGAACTCGATGCAGTCAATAAATGGGCGGAAGATCAAAAAGGATTGTGGTTCTGGGAGAAAATCGGACGAATTCCATTCTTGATCCTTGATCGAATCACGCCTCGAATGGTACATAAAAAGCTCGGGCAGGCACTGGATGAAATCGGGAGTTATATACAAAAAGGCGGCAGTCATCTGACAAGTGAGAAGGATGTGTTGAAGAAATTCACCAAGAAATCAGGATCTACCTCTCTAACAGCAAGGGATATCGCTGCTCTCCCCCTTTTTCATATGGATGAAGTGAGCGAAGAATTAGTGGGGATTAGAAAAAAAGTGGCGATGACACAGGGAGCCACAACTGGCATCGGCGGATTCCTGACATTAAGTATAGATATCCCATTCATTTTGGGAATATCACTTAAAACCTTACAGGAAATCGCTTTATGCTATGGATATGATCCGAATGATCAGGAGGAGCGGATATTCATCATTAAATGTCTCCAATTCGTTTCTTCTGATATTGTAGGTAAACAAGCGATTCTCTCAGAACTCGAAGACTTCGATGGAAGTGATACGAGAAAAAGAGAGCAAACTCTTTCCCAGATCCAAGGATGGAGGGAAGTAATGATCAGCTTCAGGGACAACTTCGGATGGAAAAAACTCTTCCAGATGATCCCTATAGCAGGAATCCTATTCGGATCCTTCATCAACAAATCCATGATCAAAGACATCGGGGAAACAGGGCGCATGCTTTATCGCAAAAGAAGGATCCTTGCAAAGTTGGAAGAGGGACGGACCTCGAATTAACCTGCTATTTGAATGAAAAATATAGTATTTATGCAGATACTTTCTCCCACATAGGTCAAATTTCGAGGTCCGTCCCTCTGCATAGAAATGGTGTGGAATGTATGTATACGTCGAAGGGGTATTGAAACGTCTGAACAGATTTCACGTGAGTCGGGCAGGTGGCTGCTCTTTTCCAGACGTTCATTTTTTATTGCAAACGAGGAAAAGTAAAAAGGGACCTCCGATTGGAAGTCCCTTTTTGTTTAGTTATTCATCGTCACTCTTATCTTTATTGAACCAAAGTGGGTCATCATTATCCACTTCACCGTTATAATTAATAAGCAGTTCTTCTCCAGCCTGAATGTCTTTATAGGCATAAAAGTCGAAAGTATGATTATCAAAATTAATTTCATAAACGGTATTCGGTGTGTATGAATGGTTGAACAACATCCCATATCCTAATAGAAGTGCTGTATGGTTGATGCCATATTCAAATACATAATCCGCGAGGAATGTTTTCTCAATATGCTCATGTTCCTCGTTAGGGTATGGGATGACCGGTGCTTCATGAACCAGCTCTCCTTTGGCTATATCTCTTTTTGCAAAAACTCCACGATTAAGATCGCCTTCACTGAGGGACGATATTTTCACTTCGATCATAATGCCACCTGCTTTCTGAATCCTTGACTTAGCTAAGCTTGACACGAATGGGATAGAAAAGCAACTCTAAATCTTTTGCTTGAAGTAAAAAGCCGGACATTTAGAAAAGATCACCCAAAAAGTCTTGAATGCTTCGTGCACTTCTTACAAGCCAGCTGGCTTTTTTAACCGATTCAGATGCATAAACATCCACTGTAAATGATGGTACCTTCTTATCGAAGATGTATTCTGTCTTTTCCTGTGTATCGACTACCAATTCCCCAATCTTTTCTCCTTTTTCAATTGGTGCCTGAAGGGAGCCATCTTCGTTGACTTTCTCTTTATCAAGAGTCAATGTAGTTTTCACTTTGTCTTCATCCTGCTTCAATACCCGAAGAGAAAGAGGTTTTTTAATTTTAATGGTTACTTCCTGGTCTTTGCCATTAGGAACCGGAAGTGTGTGTTCTTTATTCGTTTCCACATTATCCAAACCATAGGTTACAGTCTCAAATTGTTTGAAACCGTAGTCAAGGAGTTCTCGTGATTGAATAAATCGTTCTGCACTGCTTGGTTGATTGTACTCGTCCTTTGCGTCCAGAATGACTGATATATAACGGACACCGTTTCTTTCTGCCGTCCCGGTAAATGTAGAGCCGGCAAAGGGAGTGGTGCCTGTTTTCAATCCGTCGGCACCCTTGTAATGATAGGATTTCCCCTTTAATAGGCCATTTGTATTTTTCATGACCAATTCTTCACTGGTACCGGGCCTGAATACCTTTGAAGTAAGACTGGATGTTTCCAGTACTTCAGGGAAATCGTGAATAAGATAGTACGCCAGTGTGGCCATATCTTCCGCTGAAACCATATTCTCATCATTCACACCAGTTCCTTCGGGGTACATCCCCAGCATATCGTAATTGCTGAGTCCTGAAGAATTGACGAAATGATAATGTTCAAAGCCAAGTTCCTTTGCTTTGGCATTCATCATTTTAACAAATTTGCCCTCTGAACCTGCCACCACTTCTGAAAGGGCGATTGCTGCACCATTTCCGGATTTGATCACCATAGCATCATATAATTCTCTTACCGTATACTCTTCATCTGCCCTTAGGGGGACATTGCTCAACCCTGGGGCGTTGGCTAATTGATACACTTTATCGCTTACTTTATACGTTTGATCCCAGTCTATTTTTCCTTTTTCAATCGCTTCCAACACCAGGTATTCCGTCATCATTTTCGTCATGCTGGCAATACCGAGCGGCTCGTCTTCATGTTCGCTATAAACAATCTTTCCTGTATCTGCTTCTACTAAAATGGCAGCATCTGCATTGATTTCAAGCGTTGACTTTCCATGGGCCGTCTGCTGAAAGGGCGTCATGGCCATAAAGGATATCATCAAAACCGCCAGGCTTTGCTTCACCGTTTTCTTTTTCAAAATAGTACCTCCATAAACCAGTTTTACGCAACCAAATCATTCTACCATACAAACCCTTCAAACACCCACAATCCCCTGAACCTTTTCAAATCGTTCAAATTATTGTAAATAATTGTCGCACCCCTCCGAGGGACGGACCTCTATTGTGCCAATCCGGGTTTACCATAATATCAGGATCAAAGGTCCGTCCCCTAAAAATGGAAAATAATTCTTGTTTGTATTCTATCAATCTGGTAAAATCGGGTAAACTGTTGGGAGGGAATATGGATGATTAGGTATCCTTTTTTAAACAATCATTCTACTGTAGGAGTAACTGCACCTTCCTCGGGGGTTCGGGAAGAGTTGCATGATCTCCTGAATGAAGCGATTGTGCGGATGGAAAGGAGAGGGTATGAAGTAAGGTGTGGGAACACCGTTTGGACGCAGCATAAAGCTAAGTCTTCTCCACAGCAAGACCGGGCAGCTGAATTGAATGCAATGTTGCAGGACGAGTCGATCTCTCTCATCATACCGCCTTGGGGAGGAGAGCTGCTCATCGAAATCCTTGATTTAATTGATTATAACCAAATCCAACCGAAGTGGGTGCTTGGATATTCCGATATCAGTGTCCTACTACTTGCCTTGACTCTTAAGACAGGATTGGCCACCGCACACGGGACCAACCTTATCGACCTAAGAGGAGAATCTACCGATTCCACGACGGCAAAATGGGACTCTGTACTTACGACAGCAAAAGGAGCATCGATCACTCAATTTTCTTCACCGCATTATCAGAAAGAGTGGAAACATGAGCAACCTTCTCCACATGTATTTCATCTAACGGAGCCTACACAATGGAAAACCGTCGGAGACAGCACAGTGAAACTTGAGGGACGGTTACTAGGGGGATGCATTGATGTTAACAGGCACCTTATCGGTACACCGTACGGAGATGTTGCTTCTTTCAGAGAGAACCATATAGATGGTGAACCTATCATTTGGTACTTTGAAAACTGTGAGTTGAATACTGCTGATCTGCGCCGTACACTGGTTCAGATGAAAATGGCCGGATGGTTCGACCAGACTTTCGGACTTTTATTCGGAAGAAGTGCAGCCAATACGCCAGTGGGAGATTACTCAGTCGAAGATCTTTATCATGAACTTGCAGATGAGCTGCAACTTCCAGTGGTATATGACATCGACTGCGGTCATCAGCCACCACAGATGACGTTCATCAATGGAGCATTTGGGGAAATCGATGTGAATGAAGGAAAAGGGAAGGTAAAACAAACCTTTAAATAATCTAAAGAAAATGACTTTTCTGTGAATTGCATTCCACAAAATCACATGAAATTGAATAGAATTGTGATGAAAAAGAGTCGAATGAAGGATTTTTCCCCCGTTCTCTCGAAGGGAGAGTGTGGGAAAATGATTGACAAAGGAGTTTATTTAAAATGAAAGCAAATACCATGACCATACAGGGGAAGGGATTACATGTTGAAACTTATGGGTCGAGAGCCAATCCGGCACTGTTATATTTACACGGTGGACCAGGGGAGAGCTGTTATGACTTCTCATTTCATCAGCGTGATCGTCTAAGTAAGGACCTATTTCTTGTAACGATCGACCAGCGAGGTGTATGCCGTTCCGAAGCCATTATGGAGGGAGAATCCTTTGGATTTCAGGATCTCATTGAGGACTGTGAAGCACTGAGGATGGAGTTGGGAATTAAGCGATGGTCTATCCTTGGGCATTCTTTTGGCGGTTTTCTTGCCCTGGCTTATGTTTCACAGTATCCGAATTCAATCGAGAACGTCCTATTTGAATGCCCGACTTTTGACTTCACCCTGACTTCCAAGGGACTTCTCAAGAAAACGGCCTACCTGTTCGAAAAATACAACCAAACAGAACTGCAGGAACAAGCATTGCGTTTAATCGATGAAGACCTTTCTCCAAGAGAGTTTACTGAAATCTACATGAAGCTAAGTGACGAACTAGGTGAAAATCGAATGCAAATCTATACACATAATTTCGATAACCCTACAGACTATTATGTCACTTATTCCGAAGAAGAGTGGGATGCATTCTACGATCGCTCGGATTATCACTATCAACTACTCCGAGAGGAAGGCATCATTTTTTCCAGTTTGTTAGATAAGATTAAATCCATTAAATCACCCATGCTTCTTTTGACCGGGGAGTACGATCCAGTGACATGTGATGAGCATATCACCACATTCAAAAGGGATGCCCAAAATGGAGAGATCGTCCATTTCAAACAAAGTGGCCACACCCCTCATTATGAGGAAGCAGATCTCTTTCAAGAAGTTGTGAAGAATTTCATGAAAGTTAACAGTCCGACCAACCAACGATAAGGAGGAATGAACATGTTTACATATAAACTGAATGACAAACTTGAACTAAGATTACTCGATCTTCAGGACGCTGAACGGGTTTTCGAACTGACTGACGGTTCCAGATCCTACTTGCGAGAGTGGCTGCCTTGGGTGGATTACTCGAAAACAGTGGAAGATACAAAGGAGTTCATTAAGGGGACTCGATCTGGGTTTGCCAATAATAAAAGTTTGACGGCTGCAATCGTATATGAAGAGGAAATTGTGGGTGTAGCTGGTTTCAACGTACTGGATTGGTCAAATAAAGTTGCATACATCGGTTATTGGCTAGGTGAAGGATATCAAGGGAAGGGTATTATGACAACCGTTGCAAAAGGATTGACGAACTACGCCTTCGGCCATTATAAAATGAATAAAGTTGAAATTACCGCAGCTGAGCACAACCAACGGAGCCGCGCTATCCCGGAAAGGCTGGGATTTGTTGAAGAAGGAAAGCTGAGGCAAAGGGAATGGATTTATGATCACTATGTGGATCATGTCGTTTACGGAATGCTTGCCCAAGAGTGGAATGGTAAGTGAATAAACAATCGGTACAGCAGGAAGAAGAACTGATTTACTGGGTGGAAGACATCAAGGATAAAAACGGTAGCTCAGCTGCAGCACTATATATCATTAAGGATAATCAAGTCGTGATGGAGCATTATAGTGGCAGGCATTCTCATGAAGAGAATGCTCGCCACGTCCAGGCTGATTCCCGGTTCAATGTGGCTTCTGCCAGGAAAAGCTATTTAGGACTTGCCGCTGCCTATGCATTATATGATAGATACATCGAGAGCCTAGATGATCCTATTACCCGATATACGACCGATTTGGACTCAAAGCTATTCAAGGATACGACGATTCGTCACCTCTTAACCCATTCCCACGGACTTGATGTAGATGAACATGGTCATTGTTTCCGAGAGTTCAGGACTGGAACGTCTTGGGCTTATCGTAACATCGGCGTGGATATCATGACCAAATTGATAGCCAATCTTTACGGTAAAGGGTTCCCACAGCTACTGGAAGAACGGGTATTTTCTAAGCTAGGCTTGGAACAAACAGGCTGGGTAACAGAAAAAGATGAAAACCTTGTGAACATAATCGGAGAAGTAAACGAACCTCCGCTTTCAGGAATTGGGACAACAAATGATGGTACAGAAAAAAACCTTTTCGTCAGTCCGCGTGAATTTGCCCTTTGGGGTCTACTGCATCTGCAAAAGGGGAGGATAGACGGAGAACAGATTGTTCCCGCTGAGGTAATCGAACGATCCACCTCTATCCAGAATGGTCGCTACGCTGATTCTTCCCTCCCCGATAACGGCTTTTTCTGGTATGTTCAAGGGACTCCGAGAATGAAAAGTGAAATCGGGGACCGTGTGCCCCGTGGTTCCTATCAGATTCTAGGTGTCACCGGCCCAACACTTCTTATCATCCCATCTCTGAATGTTGTTGTGGCAAAGATGTATAATAAACGCTATAACTATGGAGGAAAGGATTATCTTTACTTTTTAAGAGAATTCAGTAACAAAGTATCGGATTTATTTTCTTCAGGCAAATAGGAAAAGCTGCTTAAACCCATTTGGGAGTAAATTTCCATATTTAAGGGTACACTATGACCTATTAATGTATCGTGCTATGGGGGGAGCCCATGTTTCATATTGTCGTTATCATACTGGTCGTATTAAGTTCCTTGAAATGGGGATCGTGGAATAGGTGGAGAGAATTTCTCCCAACCATCTATTACTTTAGTTTTTTCAATATGTTTTATCAGTATCTTAGCTATACAATGAAGTCTGTTTGGGAATTGGATGGTTTCTTTGTCAATATGTTTGTAACGGATACCCTATACACGATGGTGGCATATCCTTGTCTTGTCGTTCTGTTCTTAAGTCATTATCCTGAAGAATGGAGAATCAAGATTATCTATTATTTGAAATATATAGGTGTTGCCACTCTGACGGAATGGGCTGCCGGAAAGACGGATTCGATTGACTATTTTGAAGGATGGAATTTATGGTGGACGGTTCTTTTTTACTGTATCATGTTCCCGATGCTTCGTCTCCATCTTCTAAATCCTATCAGGGCATTGATAGTATCAGTATTTGTTGTAGCTTTCCTATTGATCAGCTTTGACTATCATGTTTGGTAAAAAAACGGTGAATCTCATGCTGGAGACCCACCGTTTTTTCAAGTAATTCAATATCATGCACTATTAAGAAATATAAATGCAGGGGAAACTAGAGAAATAAAAGCATCAACTCCTCATCGTGGTATTCCCCGTTATATTTCAATGCTCTTTTCTCCGTTCCATAAGGCTTGAAGCCACATGAAAGATATAAACCCCGTGCTGTATCGTTGGTTGTAACGACTGTAAGCAGGAGTTGTTCGATCCCTTCCGTTTCTTTAGCATGTTCAATTGCCGCTTCAATCAGTCTTCTCGCCAAACCTTGTCCACGGTACAAAGGAGAAACATACATAGCATAAATGGATGCTTTATGGTTCATCTTCATCGCTTCTTCACGCACCATCGTTACAGTTCCCACCAATTTCTCCCCTGTATAATAACCAAACGTAGAGATTCCTTGGGTTGTGAGCCGTTCTTTTGTCGTTTCAATTGGATTCTGCCGATTCACTGCTTCTTCATAGCTGCTGCCGAAGCTTGAAGGGCTTTGTTTGAGCATTTCCAGCCTAAGCTTCCAATAATCTTCTGCATGACTTTCATTCAGCAATGTCATTTCCATTATTTTCTGACCTTCTTTCCATTCCGTGATATGATATGGGAAACCAGTTGTTCTCTATTTACAAAGTTCAACACGCACAAAGAAAATACCTTTGACCATTTGCTGACTGGAGGAGCTCCGATGAAAAATTGCCTTGGCTGCCGCCTTGCAAACCAAAAAGAGAAAGTATTTATCATTTACAAAAATGAGCATATCACCTGTTTGTTGGATCATGTTCCACATCACGCAGGACATACATTGATACTGCCCAAGAAACATAGAGCAGAAGTGACAGATATCAATCCAGAGGAAAGTCTCTCCATCATGAAGGCATCACAACTCGTAACTAAAGCCATCCACGCCTTATATCAACCAAATGGAGTGACGATTTGTCAGAATGGAGGCATATTCAATGAGTTGACTCATTATCATATGCACATCATTCCACGAAATGAAGAAGCTGCCCGATTTGGTGAATTATTCTATGGAAACGCCGATATCATAGAGCCATCCGAGTCATTGCAAGAAACCTATGAAAAAATGAAATCTTACATTAATAGAATACTGGAATAGGAGAATTCGGAATGAACTTACACCATGCATTTCAAGATAAAGTAAAAAAATTTGCCCAACTTGCCATCAAGGTTGGTGTCAACATACAGAACGATCAACCGCTTTGGATCTCCGCACCAATCGGTACAGAGGACTTTGTGCGTATTGTTGTGAAGGAAGCCTATCTTGCAGGAGCAAGAAATGTACATGTTCAATGGTATGATGAAGAAATTATGAGAACCCATTATGAAATGGCACGGGATGATGTCTTTCATGAATATCCAAGCTGGCTTGCTGGTGCCCATGAATGGGTTGTGGACTTGAAAGGAGCGTTCCTGCAAATAGAGGCCAATGATCCGGACCTTCTGAAGGGAATAGATCCAGACCGTATCCTCCATTACGAGAAAGCGAGCGGTGATGCACTTGATCGATTCTATGAAGCAATCGAAAAGGACGAGATCAGCTGGTCCATTGTCGCCATCCCTTCACAAAAATGGGCCGATAAAGTATTTCCTGAGCTTCCTAAATCGGAAAGGGTTCCAACTCTTTGGGACCGGATCTTCTCTTCGGTCCGTATCGATCAACCTGACCCAGTTTCCGCATGGAAATCCCATATCCAAACGTTGTCCGATAAAGCGGCCCAACTCAATTCACTTGGACTCAAGACGCTATACTACCAGGATTCAGGGACGGACCTGTCCATCGAACTTCATGAAGATCATATATGGCTTACCGGTGCGAGCAGCACTCCGCAGGGACAACGTTTCATAGCCAATATGCCGACTGAAGAGGTTTATACCGTACCTGTGAAAACAGGGGTAAATGGAACGGTATCAAGCACCAAACCCCTTGCCTATAACGGGAATGTAATAGACGGATTCGTTCTCACTTTTGTCAATGGGGAAATCACGGAGGCCAGCGCTGAAACGGGCGAAGAAATCTTAAGGAAATTAATCGAGACTGATGAAGGCGCAGCCTACCTTGGAGAGGTGGCACTCGTCCCGCATCAGTCACCCATTTCAGACTCTGGTGTCTTATTCTACAACACCTTATTTGATGAAAATGCATCGAATCATTTAGCAATCGGTTCCTCTTACCCTACTTGTATAAGAGACGGTAACATTCTATCCGACGAGGAGCGTGAGGAAAAAGGACTCAATGAAAGTGTGGTGCATGAAGACTTCATGATTGGTTCTGCAACCATGAACATAGACGGTGTTTGCCATGATGGAAGAAAGATTCCTATTTTTCGTGATGGAAACTGGGCCATCTAATTTGGTAAGTATTAGGTAAAGAAAGGGAGATTTCATGATTTATGAGATGACCGTGCAAGTCCGGGTAAAGGATATGTCAAAAGGACAAGCGTGGTACAAGATCCTATTCAATCGTGAGCCGGATTTCATCCCTCACAAAGGATTTGCAGAATGGCAAATCCTCCCGGGTTGCTGGCTTCAAGTGGCAGAAGGGAATCCTTCTCCACAATCCGGACCCATTCGATTGGGTATTGAAAGTATTAGGAATGAAAGGGTGAGGTTAAAATCCCTTCTCAATATTGAACATTTTGAAATTCATGAAAGGGAAGAGGTACCTGTAAAGTGGGCAACATTTCAGGATCCTTGGGGCAATGGAATTGGTCTGTTCGAGTACCGTGACCGTTCCGTTATGAAGGAACAGATTGAATTGATCCTCGGCAAAGATGAACGAATGTTATAGTCATCATATATTTTCAAGAAAGAACGCACTTTTCGAGTGCGTTCTTTCTTATTACTTTGTAATCATTAAAATACATATTCTTCTTGACTGCAATCCAACTATTACCATAAAATGAATATACATTCACAAAAAAGCATAAAAAAGAATATAATTCATGAATGAAAATGAAAACTGATAAAGGAGGGATCTTATGTTTTCCGAGGAAAGACGGGAAAAGATTTTAGAAAAGGTAGAGAAGGTTGGTCGGGTATTAGCCAAAGACTTAGCAGAGGAATTCAATGTTTCCATCGATTCCATCCGAAGGGATCTATCGATCATGGAGGAAGACGGGTTAATCAAGCGGACCCATGGGGGAGCCATCCCCAACCCGAAAGTCAGAACAATGCCTCAGGCACCTGCCAAGCGTTACGGAGAGGGGACAAATGAGCAAAATGCCATTGCTAAAGCGGCAGCCCTTCATATTAAGGAAGATGAAACGGTATTTATTGGTGGGGCATCGATTCATTATGTCCTGCTGAAATATCTTCCTATACATATTCCATTCACAGTAGTGACCAATTCCGTGGAAATCGCCTATCATTTAAGGGAATTCTCTAATATCCAAACCTACCTCATGGGAGGCAAAGTAAAATCATCCGGTAACATTACAGATAGCTTGGCAAATGAATTTGCACGTCAATTCACCCTCGACTTAAGCTTTGCAACAGCAGGTGGAATTTCGGCTCGAGGATTGAGTACCGCAACACCGGAAGTGGCCATATTCCACCGGACAATCTTTGAGAACTCAAGGAAGGTCATCGCTCTGATGGAGCATACAAAATTGGGTGTTGAGCTCTTTACAGGCATGCACTCATTATCAAAGTTGGACCTGGTCATCACCGATGAGGAAGCATCCAAAGACAAAATCGCCATGATCCGTTCTCAAGGTGTAGAAACATTTATTGCGAAGAAAGACGAATAGGCCTTAGCCCTGTTTATTATGGACAGGGTTTTTTAAAATTAATAAAAATGGTTTAGGTGGATAAAAAAGGAGATAACTTGGATTTCACACCAAGCTATTCAAGATATTTTATGACATTTTCGCAAACCCTCCATCTCTACAAATTACATATTGTGGTAAAATCATACTATACATCCTTGAAACCATATGAAAGCAACTATGGTATAATTTCTCCTTGGAAAAACCCATATAAGAATTTGTAAGAAGGAGTGAAAGAAAGTGAGTTTTGAAGGTCAAAAGATACTTCCCGCGATACGCTCCATGAAGGACTTTGATAAAATGCTCGAAACCTCTTTCCAATACGGTGTGTTTCTCGACCTTCACGTCGGAATGCTGAAGAGTGTATTTGAATATGCCCGTAAAGAGAATCGTAAGATGTTTCTACACCTTGATCTTATTCACGGTTTAGCAAGTGATGAGTATGCGGCGGAATATGTCTGCCAGGAAATCAAGCCCTATGGCATCATTTCCACTAAAGGGAATGTCATTAAAAAAGCAAGGCAAAAAGGCGTCTTTGCCACGCAACGAATGTTTGTCATTGATTCCAGTGCCATGAATCGCAGCATTGAACTGATTCATAAAACGGATCCAGATTTCATTGAAGTCCTACCTGGTGTCGTTCCAAAGATCATTAAAGAGATCGGTGCAAAGACCGGCAAACCCATCTTTGCAGGGGGACTGATCGACACAGTGGAAGAAGTAGAGGCAGCACTTGATGCAGGGGCAACGGCGATCACTACTTCTGATCGTGTTCTTTGGAAACATTTTGACAGATAAAAAATCATGAAACCCCATTGACACCGCTTTCATCTTGGAGTAACATTGTTCACAAGTTAATACGTTGTGAAAGAGACGAAGAGACTCACGTGAAGTGCCTGTAAAGTATAGGCATATTCCGTGAGTCTTTTTGTTTTTGATACAACAGGTTCTGTTTATGGGATACTAAGCTTATACAAGAAGATTATGACCTGTGAATATAGGGTATACGAGCTAAAAAGCCTTACAAAAGGATGTGGGTCATTCTTGGACTTCGGAACAATATCATAAACATATTGTTTCATGTGTTGTTTTAAACAGAACCAAATACAGTCGAAACGAGGGATGATACATGAATGCATTTTTAGGAGAAGTGGTTGGAACGGCAATGCTGATTATCTTCGGTGCAGGGGTTTGTGCCAATGTAAACCTGAAGAAGTCATTTGCCTATAACGCCGGATGGATCGTGATCACATTTGGTTGGGGCTTAGGTGTTGCCATGAGCGTATATGCTGTCGGAAAGTTTAGCGGAGCTCACTTAAATCCCGCGGTCACGTTAGGACTTGCCTTCAACGGCGACTTTCCATGGAGTGACGTACCCAAGTATATCCTTGCTCAAATGATCGGAGCGATCATCGGGGCAGCGGTTACGTATTTACACTTTTTGCCTCACTGGCATGCAACGAAGGACCCTGGCGTTAAATTGGGCGTTTTCGCTACAGGACCAGCGATCCCACATTATTTTTCAAATTTATTAAGTGAAATCATTGGAACTTTTGTATTAGTAGTAGGATTATTGTCTATAGGGGCGAATACCTTTACAGACGGACTGAATCCATTTATCGTCGGATTCCTCATCATCGCAATCGGGATCTCACTTGGGGGTACAACAGGATATGCCATCAATCCAGCCCGTGATTTGGGACCGCGGATCGCACACTTTCTGCTTCCGATACCAGGTAAGGGGCCATCCAATTGGGGATACTCATGGATTCCGGTAGTTGGACCAGTCCTCGGCGGATCATTTGGTGGCGTATTTTATAAAGCGATCTTCATTGGGCAGGTCACAGCAAGCTTCTGGATCGTTCTGATCATCATATTAGCTGTGCTTGGACTAGCCTATGCGAGTGATAGAAAGACCAGCTTAGCGAAAAAAGTACATCAACTATCAACTGAAAATTAATCTATGGAGGGGTTATCAATGGAAAAGTACATTTTATCTTTGGATCAAGGAACAACAAGCTCAAGAGCCATCCTATTTAATAAAAAAGGGGAAATTGTTCACACGGCACAAAAAGAATTTACTCAATATTTTCCTAAACCCGGCTGGGTAGAGCACAGCGCAAATGAAATATGGGGATCCATTCTGGCCGTTATTGCAAGCGTTTTATCGGAATCAAGCGTTAAACCCGACCAAATTGAAGGAATCGGTATCACGAACCAACGAGAAACGACTGTTGTATGGGATAAAGAGACCGGTGACCCGGTTTACAATGCGATTGTATGGCAATCTCGACAAACAGCAGGAATCTGTGAGGAATTGAAATCACAAGGGTTAAACGACACGTTCCGGGATAAAACAGGGTTACTGATCGATGCCTATTTCTCCGGCACGAAGGTCAAATGGATACTGGATAACGTGGAAGGAGCTAAGGAAAAAGCAGAGGAGGGTAAACTACTCTTTGGAACGATAGACACCTGGTTAATCTGGAAAATGTCCGGTGGAACGGCTCATGTAACAGATTACTCCAATGCATCACGTACGCTTATGTATAATATCCATGACCTGAAATGGGATGAAGAACTACTTGATATTCTTGGTGTACCGGCAAGCATGCTTCCAGAGGTCCGTCCCTCTTCAGAAGTTTACGGGAAAACGGTTCCGTATCATTTCTTTGGCAGGGAGATTCCGATTGCGGGTGCTGCCGGGGATCAGCAGGCTGCGTTATTCGGACAGGCATGTTATGAGAAAGGAATGGCTAAGAACACGTACGGTACAGGATGCTTTATGCTCATGAATACAGGGGAAAAAGCCGTGAAATCTGAAAATGGATTATTGACGACACTTGCCTGGGGAATCGACGGGAAGGTCGAATACGCCCTGGAGGGAAGCATTTTTGTTGCGGGCTCAGCAATCCAGTGGCTGCGTGATGGCTTGCGTATGCTGAAAGATGCGAAAGATAGCCAGGACTATGCAGAGAGAGTGGACTCAACCGACGGCGTGTATGTCGTCCCTGCATTTGTAGGGCTTGGAACGCCTTATTGGGATAGTGATGTCCGAGGAGCTGTTTTCGGATTAACCCGCGGAACTTCTAAGGAGCATTTTGTAAGAGCCACTCTGGAGTCCCTTGCCTATCAAACAAAGGATGTGTTGACAGCGATGGAAGCGGATTCCGGGATTTCCCTTAAGAAACTTCGAGTTGATGGAGGCGCGGTCAAGAATGATTTCTTAATGCAATTCCAAAGCGATTTATTGTCCGTACCGGTTGAACGCCCTGTAGTCAATGAAACGACCGCACTTGGTGCTGCTTACTTGGCTGGACTTGCCGTCGGTTTCTGGAAAGATCGGGATGAAATCTCCAAGCAGTGGAATAAAGACAAACAATTCGAACCTGAAATGGACTCCGAAATTCAGGAAGAACTGTATGATGGATGGAAGAAAGCTGTAAAAGCAACTATGGCTTTTAAATAATAGAATACTATGATATAATGATTACAAGTTAATAAACGGTTAGAGACTAAGAGAGACCAAGCATGCATTATGGCACATTACGACCATAATGTTTGTTTCGGTCTCTTTTTTTATGGTTAAACAGTAAGATATAGACCATTTATTTCTATCATTGTTAGGAGGAACCCATTATGACATTTTCAAGTACTGCAAGAAAAGATGTGAAACATACATTGGCGACTACTCATTACGACCTGATTGTTATCGGGGGAGGGATTACAGGTGCAGGAATCGCGCTAGATGCATCAAAGCGTGGAATGAAGGTCGCCCTGGTCGAGATGCAGGATTTCGCAGCGGGAACATCCAGCCGTTCAACTAAACTGGTACATGGCGGATTACGCTATCTTAAACAATTCGAAGTGAAAATGGTGGCAGAAGTAGGAAAAGAACGTGAAATTGTATACGAAAACGGTCCTCATGTCACGACCCCGGAATGGATGCTGTTGCCCCTTCATAAAGGAGGAACATTCGGGAAATTCAGTACTTCCATCGGCTTAAAGGTATATGATTATCTTGCTGGAGTTAAGAAAGGCGAAAGACGGTCTATGTTGTCCGTATCAGAAACGTTAACGAAAGAGCCCCTCGTCAAAAAAGATGGCTTGAAGGGCGGTGGTTACTATGTCGAGTATCGCACCGATGACGCACGATTAACCATCGAGGTAATGAAAGAGGCCGTTGCTCATGGGGCGACCGTCATAAATTATATGAAATCCCAGCGTTTCCTTTATGATAATAAAAAAGTAGTTGGCATCGAAGCCGAAGACCTGGTAACAGGGGAAACGGTCGAAATCCGTGGATCGAAAATGGTCAATGCGGCAGGTCCATGGGTGGATGATGTCCGCGGGAAAGATTACAGTACGAATAACAAGCAGCTCCGCCTGACCAAGGGGGTTCACCTTGTCATTGATCAAAGTAAGTTCCCTCTCCAACAGGCAGTTTATTTTGATACACCCGATGGACGGATGGTATTCGCGATCCCACGTGATGGCAAAGCCTATGTAGGGACAACGGACACATTCTTTGACTCAGAGAAAGCATCCCCTCATATGACATCAGAAGACAGGGACTATATTCTAAATGCCATTCACTTTATGTTCCCAGATGTATCAGTCGGCAAAGAGGATGTAGAATCCAGTTGGGCAGGTGTGCGTCCGCTTATATTCGAAAAAGGAAAGGATCCTTCAGAAATATCAAGGAAGGATGAGGTATGGGAAGCGGAAAGTGGACTGATCACCATTGCAGGCGGTAAATTGACAGGTTACCGCAAAATGGGGGAAAACGTCGTGGACTTGGTCTCTTCTCGATTAAAAGAAGAGACCAAGCAGAAATTCCCGGCATCCTCGACAAAGCATATGCCGATTTCAGGAGGTCATGTAGGGGGCTCAAAGAACTTCCAATCCTTTATTGATCAAAAAGGAGGAGAAGCAGCACAATTCGGCTTATCAGAAGCAGAAGGAAGAAAGCTTGCCGGTATGTATGGATCCAACGTGGATCAGCTATTCAAGCTGGCTCATGCTTATAGTGGTACAACAGACGAAATGTCCGTGCCTCCTTATCTGTATGCACAGCTTATTTATGCGATACAGGAGGAAATGGCCGCCACACCGGTGGATTTCTTTATTCGACGTACAGGTGCTTTATTCTTTGATCGAGAATGGGTAGAGAAATGGAAGGAACCTGTCATCGAGATCATGTCCAAATTATTGAATTGGAATGACGAACAAAAGGGACGATACACGATTGAATTAGAGAATGAATTAAAAAATGCAGTGGTACCGATTGATTTACAGTCATGATGAAGGAAACGGCAGAGGTTCTGCCGTTTTTTTGCGTGCATTCAGTACTAAATCCTCCATAAATGGTAAAATAGGGATATAAGAGGCTTCTTTTAGGGACAGGAGGGATGTCTATTGGAAGAAAATAAAAAAATGCGGAGAAGAAGAGTGTTTATCTCCATCCTATTATCTTCACTTCTGGCAACATGCATCACGCTCTTTGTTGAAAAAGGAGATATGATCACCACCAAAAGCAATATCATCGAACATTTCCAGCAGTCAGAACCTATGAAGTCTTATAATGACTTGCAAGTAGTCTCAGAGAAAGAAGCCGGGGGACAGTACCTTCTTCTTTATACTTATAAAAATAAGTACAATGAAAAAGAAATCGGATTGGTTCATTATAGGAAAATGAAGCTTCTTCCCTTTTTCGAATTGGATCACTTTGATGATACCCTCCAAGCGACCGTAGGTACCGGTTTCTTGAATAATGGACAATTTATCGTTTACGGCAATCGAGAAGAGTTAGGCGCAGATTACTTTACCTACCGTCGGAATATTGAATTTAAACGAGTAAATTTGCGTGAGCCGACATTTTTCATCCAAATAGAGACATTTGAAAATCGATTTTTTGTTCCAAGACTGAATTTCTATTCGAATGATGGAAAAATCGTTGCTTCAACGAGAGCAAAATAAAATTATGCTTACAATTATATAAATATACGAAATGATGCTGAAATCGCTTAAAGTCTCCCATTCATTTCTTGAGACACCTACACATCACAGCTAATGGTAGTTGTAAGATTGCCGTTCAAGCTGTAAATTAAAACTAGAAATTGACACGACTCCTCGTCAAAGGCTGGCTTCAATGGGATGAAGCCGGCCTTTTTTTTGTTTTTCTAAAAAATCTAGAAAGTCCTGTCCGTGAAATTGATATACTCATAGAAAAGGGGGAGAGTCGACATGAATGAAAAAATAGCGGTTGTGACGGGATCCAATAGCGGTTTCGGATTATTATCAACAATAGAGCTTGCGCAGGCTGGCTTTAAAGTGATTGCCACAATGAGAGATCCTTCTAAAAGAGAAGCTTTAATTTCCCTTGCTAAGCAGGCAGGTGTGGAGCAATCCATCGATATTCAATCTTTGGATGTGACGTCTGAAGTATCTATAAAGAAGTTTTCGTCTTATCTTTCGCAAGTGGGGAGAGTGGACCTCTTAATGAATAATGCAGGCTATGCAGTAGGCGGTTTTGCAGAAGAGGTAAGCATCGAGGAATACCGAGAGCAATTTGAAACAAATGTATTCGGTGTTATGAGGATCACTCAGCTGGTACTCCCCTTTATGAGAAATCACGGGTATGGAAAGATCATAAATATGAGCAGCATTAGCGGAAAATTCGGATTCCCCGGATTAAGCCCTTATGTTTCTTCCAAGTTTGCTCTTGAAGGGTACAGTGAAAGTCTCCGACTAGAAGTAGAACCATTCGGCATTGACGTTTACCTCATTGAGCCTGGTTCTTATCGGACGAATATTTGGTCTTCAGGAAAAAAAATCACTTCTCGTTCGTTAGAGAAACATTCCCCTTATCATTTTTATATGAACAACATCCTTAAGGAAATGGACGCTGAGGTAGATTCACATGGGGATCCAAGTGAGGTATCTGCCCTTGTGAAAAAGCTTGCTCAGGGTAAAAAAAGGACATTCAGAAATCCCATCGGAAAAAAATTCGATTAACGCTACTCCTCAAAATGGTCCTTCCTTGGGGAATCATCGAAGACATCGTCCTCAAAAAACTACAGATGCGCAAATGAAGCATGAATCCTGCAGATGTCTGAAAATAAAGAATTTTAATGTGAAGAAGGAGAAATTTGTCAAAAGAGCGAATATGCTTTAAGGAGACTATGACATGAAACGAGGTGAATACATGTACGACTGGAAGGGGGCATCGGCTCTTTGTATGAATGAAGGGCGTTTATTGATGGTATTGCAGGGAAAAGAAAAAGAAGAGAAACGATGGTCGGTTCCTTCTGGTGGCCTTGAGAAAGGGGAAACCTTAATGGAATGCTGCAGGCGTGAAGTGTGGGAGGAAACCGGCTATGAGGTGGAAGTTGGAAAACACCTTTATACTAAATGGGGAAATGAAGGAAACATCACCACACAGATTCATTATTATGAAGCCCGGCTTATCGGAGGGGCTGCAACTCTTCAAGACCCTGATCAATTGATACATAAAATAGAATGGATTACACTATCCGAGTTAAAGAAACTACCCCTGTGCTTTCCTGAGGATGAATCCATCCTTGAAGCATATATGAGTCATAAGCAAAACGCACTATCCTCTTAAGGGAATAGTGATGTTTTAGCCCAATATACTATAGAATACAACACAAAAAGGAGAGAGTAGAATGGTAAAACGCACTGGAGAAGTGATCATGGGAATTATCGGTATTGTTCTATCCGCATTATTTTCCATTATCGGTATTGTCATGAACATGGGGATGAGCAGTCCAGACGTCATGTCCCAGATCGAAGAAGGAATGCAGAGTGACCCGAATCTGCAGGATTCAGGAATGACAGCGGGGGATATGAATACCATTATGGAAGCAGCTGAATCGATGGGTTCTTATCTGGTCATATTAGGCATCATAGCTTCCATCATCGGCATTATTGCTGTCTTAACCATTGTTAAAAATAGAAAACCGGTGCTATCTGGTATTCTGTTTATCATTGCCGCTCTTGTCATCGGTCTTGGAACAATCGGATTCGGATTTATCCCCGGTCTTTTGTTCTTGATTGCGGGCATCATGGCATTCGTTCGTAAACCAAAGAAGATAGATCCGGTTTACTAAATGATCAGAGCCCAGGGATACTCTTATCCGGGCTCTTATTTTAATAAAATAGGCTCGACCCCACCTTGCTTTCCACCTGGATTTATATTATCTTAAAAGAAGAGTATCCTAGAAAAAACAAGAGACACTGGCGGCAACCAGTGTCTCCTGCTACACAGCAAACTGCAAGGAAAGCAGTGGCCCAATAGAGAAAGGAATATAACTCTACCCTTCAAAGTTTAGGCGCTTCATGAGGGTGGGGTTATTTCTTTTTGTCATTTGAAATAACAATGGCAATGATGGAGACAATTAAAGAGCCAAAGGTAATCATCAGCGTTAACGCCTCGTACGTTGTCACTATAAGCACCACCTCCTTTACAAGGAAGTGGCCACTCCCACCCTACATTCACTGTATAGTGAAAAGTATATCACAATCACACTCCTTCCTTTATAGGCAAGAGGTAGGAAAAGCATTTCCCGATCAAAAAAAACAGACATTCATAGTTGGGATTCATCCAAAGAGACAAGATCATTTCAAACTTTCACCGAAATATGTTAGCATAGAAATGCTCATATGAAACGATTACATAACACCACGATATTCAAGGAGGAACATTGAATGAAACAACGTATAGAAATAGTGAAAAACTGGTTAAAAGAAGAAAATATTGATGCAGCATTTATCAATTCTACTGAAAACGTATTTTATTTAACAAACTTCCACACAGACCCACATGAGCGATTAATGGGACTATTTATTTTCCCGGAAGCCGAACCTTTTGTGATTTTGCCTGGAATGGAAGTGCGTCAAATAAAGGATGCAGGCTGGAGCAGCGAAGTGATAGGCTATTCTGATCATGAGAATCCATGGGATTTCATTCAAGAGGCCATTCAAAAGAAGAGCATCAAAGGGAACAAGGTAGCTTTCGAAAATGAAGTGGTGACCTATGGTCGCAGTCAAGAATTCCTGAACATCTTTGATGCACCCCAAATCGTAAATGCGGAAGACAAGTTAAACGAAATGCGCCTTGTGAAAGACGAGAAGGAAATCGAAATCATGCAACGTGCTGCAAAAATGGCGGACTTTGGGGTAGAAGTAGGTGTAAGTGCCCTCCAGGAAGGCATAACAGAAATGGAGGTCCTTGCAAAGATTGAGTACGAACTTAAGAAAAAAGGCATCCGTGAAATGTCGTTTTCTACAATGGTACTTTTCGGTGAAAAGGGTGGAGATCCACACGGAAATCCAGGGGACCGTCAATTGAAAGCTGGAGATCTTGTGTTGTTTGATCTTGGGGTCGTACTGGAAGGATATACTTCAGATATCACCCGAACCGTTGCCTATAAATCGGTATCGGATAAACAGAAGGAAATGTATAACACAGTCTTAAAGGCTGAGCTAGCTTCATTAGAGGCGAGTAAACCTGGCAATCGAATTGGTGACTTAGATCAAATCGCACGTGATATCATCACCGATGCAGGATACGGGGACTACTTCCCACACCGTATCGGACATGGATTGGGAATCAACGTCCACGAATTTCCTTCTATGAGCCATTTGAATGACGGCATTTTAAAAGAAGGAATGACATACACCATAGAGCCTGGTATCTACGTACCTGAAATCGGCGGTGTTAGAATTGAAGATGATGTGCTCATCACGAAAGATGGTTACACAACATTAACCAACTACCCTAAAGACCTTCAAATCATCGAATAGACACATAGGAAGGCTGACGTTTATGCGTTAGCCTTCTTTTTATGATGTCTTCCATTCATATCAAACTGAACAACAATTTCTAAATTCAATAGAACAAGAGTTCTTGAAAATGTTATAATTAAAGCATCATATACGGAACAGGAGAATGTTATGAAAGTCGTTATAGCTGAAAAACCCGATCAAGGGGCAACCCTTGCCAAACCGTTCCCACACAGGAAACGTCAAGGATACATCGAAATCCATCCAACCGCTATATTCCCTAAAGGGGCTTATATTACGTGGGCAGTAGGACATCTTTTTCAGCTTCAAGGCCCTGAAAAATATGAAAGCAAATGGAAGAAGTGGACACTCGATGATCTTCCCATCATCCCACATAGATTCCAGTATGAACTGCAGAGGGCCAAAGCCAAACAATTCTCCGTCATCAAAGAACTGCTGAATAAAAAGGAAGTGACAGAAATCATTCATGCCGGTGATGCGGGACGTGAAGGGGAATTGATCATCCGGAATATCGTCTCCATGTCCAGGGTACAGAAACCGATGAAGAGATTATGGATTTCTTCCTTGACCGAAAAGGCCATCACGCTTGGATTTGAGAGTTTAAGAGAAGAAACCGAGATGAGAAATCTTTATTATGAAGCCTATTCAAGGGCTTGTGCCGACTGGCTGGTAGGGATGAATGCTTCAAGAGTATACAGTATCCTCTTAAAACAGCAGGGGATGTCGGATGTTTTCTCTGCAGGCAGGGTCCAGACACCGACACTTGCGTTGATCGTGAGAAGGGATGAAGAAATTGATCGTTTTAGAAGTGAACCCTTCTGGGAAGTGAAGGCCGATTTTCAGGTTGGTGATTACACCTATGAAGGAATTTGGCAAAAGGACGGGGAGAGCCGAATACAATCACGTGAGCTTGCCGAAAAGATTGCTTCTTTTTGTCAAAACAAACCCGCTTCCGTAACGAACATGAACGTAGAGAGAAAAGAGTTCTCTCCCCCTTTACTATTCAATCTTTCAGCCTTGCAGGCAACCATCAATAAAATGTATAAGTTCTCTCCAAAGAAGACACTGGATGTGCTCCAGAAGCTCTATCAAAAAGGGATCGTCTCATACCCTAGGTCAGATTCCCAATATGTAACAAAAGGCGAAGCGGAAGCTTTTCCGGAAATCATGACTAAGCTTCAGGCATATAGCCCCTTCAATCAATGGATCCCCGCTCCGGAAGCAAGTCTATTGAACAATAAACGATACGTAAATGAAGCAAAGGTTTCCGATCACTATGCCATCATCCCAACGGAACAAGTAACTGACCCTGGCTCTTTACCAGAAGATGAGAGAAAGATTTATGATGTAGTCGTGAAGCGATTTATCGCTGCTCATCATGACAAAGCGATCATAAATTACACTACCATCACCACCATCGTGGATGATAGGGCTGAGTTCATTTCGAAAGGAAAGCAGATCATACAGGAGGGCTGGCGTAAAGTCCTTATGCAGCATGATAAAGAAGACGATCCTCTATTGCCACCAGTTGCCGAACAGGATAAAGGATTCGTGAAGAAGGTCATTACTAAAGAAGGAAAAACCCAGCCCCCAAAGCGATATACAGAAGGACAATTGATAACGTTAATGAAGACCGCGGGTAAACATATGGATAATGATGAACTGGAAAAAGTGCTGAAGCAAACAGAGGGACTGGGAACAGAAGCGACAAGGGCCGGGATCATCACGATGCTTAAGGACCGAAAGTACATTGATATCCAAAAAAATATTGTTTTCCCAACTGATAAAGCCAAAGTATTAATTCGTGCAATTGGGGAGAATTTGTTATCTTCAGCGGAAATGACGGCAAAATGGGAGCAGCGCTTGCAAGAAATAGGAAAAGGAAAAGCGTCTGCACCCGAATTTATGGAGCAAGTAAAAAAATTAAGTGATCGGCTTGTACAAAATGCCCTTAAAGAATCCCAGACCTGGAAGTTCGAGGATCTGGATACAGATTCCATCCAACGAAGGAAGGGAAAGAAAGGGAAACCTGCAACTAAAGCCAGTCTTGGCAGCTGCTTGAAATGTGATGGTAAGGTCATCGATAAAGGGAAATTCTATGGGTGTTCCAATTACCAAAAGACGAGGTGCAGCTTTACGATCTCCAAGACCATCTTATCAAAAAAAATCACCCAAAAAATCGTTAAACAAGTATTAAAAGAGGGGAAATCCGATCGAATAGACGGTTTCAAGAAAGGGGAAAAGGAATTTTCGGCTTACCTAAGCTGGGATACCCACCAGAAAAAAATCCAATTCCAATTTGATGTTAACTAACCCCTATGAGAAAGGGTGGCTTCATTTATTTGGAGCCGCTTTTTTTACCATTCAGTCTAGGAGAGAATATTGATTACAAGAAGTTTATTTTTCTCTAAAATGGATAAAACAAAAGAGTGATAGGAAATCAACGATTGAAAAAATGGAGGGTATACATTGAAAAAGATATTGATGGTGTTAACAAACGAAAGCAAAATCGACGACGAACACGAAACAGGTCTTTGGTTATCTGAGTTCGCTGAACCATATGAAGAATTTAGAAATCAAGGTTACAGTGTGGATGTGGCAAGTTTAAAAGGAGGTCGCATTCCACTGGATCCAAACAGTCTTGATGATGAACAGGTGGAAAGATGGAAAGGTGTCACGAAGGAACTCGATCAAACATTGGTCCTTTCCCAATTGAATGTGAATGAATATGCCGGTATCTTCTTACCGGGAGGTCACGGAACCATGTTTGACCTTCCTGAGAGTCCAGAGCTCAAGAAAGCGTTGACCCATTTCGCTGAAAATGATAAGGCGATCGGTTCTGTTTGTCACGGTCCGGCAGGATTTGTCGGAACGAAACTCTCAAATGGTAAATGGCTGGTTGAGGGAAAAAGTTTAACGGCATTCACGAACGAAGAAGAGCAACAAACAGGACTGGATTCACTGATGCCCTTTTTATTAGAAACAAAATTGAGAGAACAGGGAGCACAATTCGAAAAATCTGATGCATGGAGCAATCATGTGATCACCGATGGAAAATTCGTGACTGGTCAGAATCCACAATCCAGTCAGTCAGCCGCGGAAGCGTTCGTTAAAGTGCTGTAACAAATTGTTTCAGAAAGAGCATGGGTTCAAACCATGCTCTTTTTTTGTTCTCAAAATGATCATCAAATGTGATAAAATCGGGAGAAGAAAGAAGAGAAGGGGGAAGCATATGCAAGCTATCCGGATCATGATACAAATAGCTATTCTCTGTATTTTTTATGAAATCGGAAAGTGGTGTACATCCTTCTTTCACCTACCAATCCCCGGAAGCATCATCGGGATGATGCTTTTATTTTTATTATTATTGACGGGGGTCCTAAATGAAAGGATATTGATGGACGGCTCGGGATTTTTTCTAAGACACTTTTCCTTCTTTTTCCTCCCTTTATCGGTCAGTGCGATTGTCCTTGGACCGTATTTTATTGAAATGGGATGGAAGCTTGCCCTTATTCTGATCGTAAGTGGACTAGTTGGATTCGTAGTCACTTCTGTATCAGCAGAAATGCTCATCAATTGGAAGGAGAAAAGAACATATGACCGATCTCATTAGTTTCCTGCTCACAACAGGCATTACACTACTATATTTTTTTCTTGCTGTCCGAATCCATCAGCACTGGCCAAATCCGTTCACGATCCCGATCTTTCTAAGTACGGTTGCGATTATTATCACGTTATTGATCTTGGATATTCCGTACAAGGAATATGCACATGACACTTCACTTATCACCTATTTACTTGGTCCGGCGACAGTATCCCTTGCGTATCCCCTTTATCAGCATCGATTATTGCTCATGAGAAACATTCAACCCATCCTTTTAGGCATTCTGTTCGGAAGTGGCATGTCCATGCTGGTGTCTTATTACATCAGCATCCGTTTAGGTATCCCGACTGACTGGAGCCGATCATTACTATTAAAAACCATCACCACTCCAGTGGCAGTTGAAATTGGGAGGGAGATTGGTGCGAAAATCGAAGTCATCCCCACGGTAGTCATCGTCACAGGTATGATAGGTGCCATGATTATCCCTACAATCCTGAAGGTGATCGGCATTAAACACCCGATTGCTAAAGGCCTTCCATTCGGTGTCATCTCCCATGGAGTGGGTACAGCCCAAGCCATAAAAGAAGGAGAGAGAGAAGGAGCTGTCAGCGGCGCCGCCATGGCATTGACTGCCACCATCATGTCTTTTCTCATTCCTATCCTATTTCTTTTGGTTTGAAAAAAGGGTGAAGGGAGAAGCTATAAAGGAGCGCACACCTAATGAACAAAGGAGAGGCCAGCCGTGAAATCATTCGTTATGAAAATCCGAAAAGGGATATGGGTCGTTCCCGCTCTTTACAGTTCAGCTTCGTTGGCGCTGGCCATCACCACTGTATCACTGGATACATACTGGATACATAAAATTGAACCATTCCTCCCGGTCATGATGTTGACGAGCATTGACCTGGCTCAAACAGTATTGAGTGCAATCGCATCGTCCCTACTAACGATGACCACCTTTACATTTTCTACTGTGATGGTTGTGCTGACGACATACTCATCTCAGTTCTCACCAAGAACCCTACAAAATTTCGTGAAGGATAAAACGACAATGAGAGGCCTGGGGATTTTTCTGGGCGGCTTTATCTACTCCATCATTTCTCTCTTATTTATGAGGCAGAGCCTTGAAGAGCATCTGGTATCATCTGCTTTTATCGGGGTTCTTTACGCCATTGTCTGTCTGGCTTTTTTTGCCTACTTCATTCACCACATTGCGACTTCCATTCAGATCA
Organism: Rossellomorea aquimaris; assembly: GCF_020172085.1. Classification (GTDB taxonomy): domain Bacteria; phylum Bacillota; class Bacilli; order Bacillales; family Bacillaceae_B; genus Rossellomorea; species Rossellomorea aquimaris_E. The sequence continues at coordinate 1,274,323 of NZ_JAIVAT010000003.1, read as the reverse complement.
GCCGCTTAATCGAGCGCTTGGAAGAAGAAGCGTTAAAGGTGATTGACTATTATCAGGAAATCCAAAAAGATCAAGAGATTCATCCATACAAAACCATCCCGGTTCAATACGATAGAGTGAGGGAATATACATCTCATAAAACTGGATTTATCCAATATATAGACTTTTCAACATTGGTGAATCACGCTTCTCAGGAGGATGTTCTTATCAATTTTGAAAAAGGTATAGGTGATTTTGTAAAAGAAGGAGAAACTCTCTTCTCCATCCATAGCCATCAACAGCATGAAAAAGATTTAAGCCCCTATCTATTCATTGGCAGAGAACGAATGGGTGAATATGACCTTGCCTATTCCTTACAAAAGATAGTGGAAATAGCCCTGAGAGCCATTTCTCCCGGCATAAATGATCCCAACACAGCAAGGGATTCAATAAAATATTTAGGACTGATCCTAAGTGAAACTCACCGGATCCAGGACGGGGTCCTTACGTTGCATGATGATGACCGGCATCCCCGGGTCATGGTGACTTTATTTTCATTCAATCACATTCTCTATAACACGTATTATCAGATTGTTCATTATGGGAAAGGCGATATTTCTGTGATCCTATCTATCATGGACTCACTTATTATGATAGACCAAAGTGGAAATATGGACCGGAAACATATTGTTTACGATTTTCATAAATATGTACTGCATGGAATGGATATGGATCAAATGCAGGAGTGGGATTTGTACTATTTAAACGAAAAGATCAAAAGACTGACACCTGAACAATGATGGATGATTGAACACCAGCTCCTTTCATGAGAGGCTTTCCCTTTAAAAATGCAGGATGTTTCTGTATAGTAAGGGAAGGAAATTCAAATAGAGAAGGAAGATATTATGATTGTCAAAACGGATAAAGACTTACAAGCATTAAAAGAAATCGGGCGTATTGTTGCCATGATCCGCGATGAGCTGCGAACTCACACAAAACCTGGCGTTACCACTAAGGAATTGGACGATAGGGCTGGCAAATTGTTTGAAGAGCATGATGCCATCTCAGGACCAAAAGGGGAATATGACTTTCCCGGGTTTACATGCATCAGCGTAAATGAAGAAGTTGCCCACGGCATCCCTGGAGAAAGGGTTATTAATGAAGGGGACCTTGTCAATATAGACGTATCTGGATCTAAGAATGGCTATTATGCAGATACAGGCATTTCATTCGTTGTCGGCGAAAGCGATCCGAAGCTTACAGATTTGTGTGATGCTGCGCTGAAATCATTCGAGGCAGGACTCAAAAAGGCGAGAGCCGGTTCGAAACAGAACGGAATAGGAAAAGCCGTAAATAATGAGGCGAGAAAAAATGGTTACACTGTGATCATGAATTTAACCGGTCACGGGGTTGGTCGCTCGCTGCACGAGAAACCGGACCACATCCTGAATTACTTCGATCCTTGGGATAACGCTTTATTAAAAGAAGGAACAGTTATCGCATTTGAACCATTTGTCTCCACAAAAGCCCAAAACGTAGTCGAAAAAGGAGACGGATGGACATACATCACCCCGGACAACAGCTTCGTTGCCCAAATTGAACATACCATCATCATCACCAAAGATGAACCAATCATCCTAACAAAGTAAAGAAGAGAGGGACGGACCTTGATTCCGGGAGATATTCCTGGAATCGCAGGTCCGTCCCTCCTTTTGTACATGTTTTGTATAAGTGATAGTATAAGCATAATGTAAGTGGTTCGTCGCACTTTCGAATTCCCCGTCAAACTGCATGTAGAGATTCTCATTCATACATTCCATAGAATCAAACAATAGAGAGTTTTGAATACTTTGTAAACAAAATGATTGTATTAGGAAAAAAGTTGGGGTAAAGTATACTTATTGTAGTTGTACAAAAATTATACAATTAGCCCAAAAAATAACATTTATATCGGAGGCACCTCAAAATGGCTGTATTATTCTCAAAAAAACCAAAGAATGAACCTGTGCTCGTTCGCGAATCAAATGTCATTGTATTGAAAGATAAAAAATTGAATGAAAGACTACATTATATGCAGTTTCAAGAACACCACCTTCAAGAATTAAATGAGATCCTTCCCGTATACGACCAACTATCAGACACCTTCCTCGAAACTGTACTTGATCACTTGTACAAGCATCCAAGTTTAGTCGAGATTGCCGTGAACCATTCAAGCAGGGAACGATTAAAGGCCGTTTTCCATGACTATTTCAGGTCCTTATTTTCTGGTGAACTGAATGATGAGTATTTTTCCATGAGAGAACGGATGGGCAAAACTCATAACCGAAATGGAGTGACGATTGATTGGTTTATTTCGACTTACACCACGATCCAGCATCTATTAATTCCAAAGATTGTTGAATTATATCAAAATGACCCCTCTAAGCTTGCATCTGTTCTTGTTGCAATAGATCACGGTATTCATTTAGATGCGAGTATCGTATCTGAATATTACATACAGAGTAGAATGGACGAACTTGAAAAGCTGCATCTGGAAAACCAGGAACTTCAATTAGAAATGCTGAACATGAATACAGAACTCGGATCATCCTTAAGTCAAACGGAACAAAGCCTGAATGAGACAGCGACAAAAGCTGAAAGAATCCGGGCAGAATCAGAAAACACCGAAAAAAGCAGCAAAAACCTCCTTCAACTTTCTAAAATGAATAAAGATCAAACGGATCATATGATTGAGAGCTTCGGGATCATCACAGAACAAATCAATACCTTACTGAAAGAAATTAAAGGGGTTAAGGATATAGCCGAGCAGATTACACCGCTCTCTAACTCCATTCAGCAAATAGCTGAGCAAACAAATCTTCTTGCATTAAATGCATCCATTGAAGCTGCAAGGGCAGGAAATGAAGGTAGAGGATTTGCAGTGGTGGCATCAGAGGTAAGAAAACTGGCGGAAGATTCGAAGGAACTGAGTAATTCCATCCATCAGCTCGTCAATGAAAGCAACAAGCAAATCGGCATTGTGTCAAATCGCGTCCGTAACATGACTGAGTTGACAGAGAACTCACGTCAGGAGATTGGGAATGTCCAAAGTGGAATCATGACGGTCCAGATGGAAATGGAAAACTATATGGACATGTTCAAACGGAACCAATCAGAATTACATCACATAGTAGAAGCAATTAAGAAAATAAATCATACGACAGATGAATTGGTACAATTCGCTTCCACCATCATTCAAAAAATGAACACATAAAAAAAGAAAGGGCAAAGGGGATTAAATCCCTTATGCCCTTTCTTTTACTATTATACAATCTTGGTTTTACCGCATTCCTGGCACTTACGAAAAAACTTTCCATCCAGCACCCTGGATTTAAAAATGTTGTTCCCACATTCGCAACGACCACTATGTTCGTCAGGATCATCCTTATAAAGGACGATATTCTCTTCTTGTTCTTCCTTCATTGTCTTCCCCCATTAACATCATACTTCTTTCTATAGTATAGAGGGAATGCGCTAACTTGTTAAGGAAAAATCGTCAAAGGGTGCCAATTATTGCGATAGCCACACTGCGAGACCGTGCCTTAACGTAGGCATTTCTTTCATTTTTTTGAGCCATCAAATATGCAGTGAAAGTCCATAAATTCACTTTTAATCCAAAATATTCTTTTACTTTATCCATAGTCTTCCTCTATATGATAGTTCATCCAGGAAAACACTTTCTATTACAGAAGTGAAATATTCTTGACGCACGATGTTAATTTTCCTGTTATTGAATTGAGATTTTACTATGTTAGTATTTTCCCTGTTAGCAAAAATAAATAAACCGCTAGCTACATAAGGAGGAATTTTTCTATGAAACTTAAAAAATCGATTATTTCTGTGGCTGCATTTACAACACTTGCAGTGTCTGGTGGAGCTAGCGCTTCAGCACAGAACATAGAAGTAAAAAAAGGCGACACATTATGGGGACTTGCACAGGAATACGGAACATCAGTTGATCAACTCATGACATGGAATAACCTAGGTTCGCACGTTATATATCCTGACCAGGAACTCCAGGTTTCTTCTAAGGAATACTATACAGTAAAAAAAGGTGACACACTTTGGGGAATCTCTTCCCTTTATGGAATTTCAGTTGACAGTCTTGTGGGATGGAATGCCCTTGATAGCGACCTAATTATTCCAGGACAAGAACTAATCATCAATCTAGACGATAAATCAACTTCAGCTGCTGCAAATACTTCTGAAAAAGCAGAAGCCCCTGCTAAGAATCAAGAAGCAGAAGTAGCTCCAGAAGCTGAAGCGCCAACTAAAGAAGCAGAACCAGCTCAAGCTGAACCTGCCGCTGAACAAACAGCAGTAAAAGAAATTACGGTAGAAGCCACTGCGTATACTGCAAATTGTGATGGCTGTTCAGGTACAACGGCTACCGGCGTGAATTTAAAAGAAAATCCTGATGCAAAAGTGATCGCAGTAGATCCGGATGTTATTCCACTAGGATCTAAAGTGTATGTTGAAGGGTATGGTTACGCGACTGCAGAAGATACAGGCGGAGCCATTCAAGGTAACCGTATTGACGTGTTCCTTCCTTCAAAAGATCAAGCACTTGATTTCGGAAGAAAAACAGTAAATGTAAAAATCCTTGAAACAAAATAATAGAGTAAAACCACTGAGAAATTATTCTCAGTGGTTTTTTTACGCTCATCATTGAAATCCTTCATCCGGTAATCTTCTAATACATGAAACCATATCTTTCTATACTACTCACAGAAACCAAACAATATTTCCCTCCATATGAAATACATAGAATTCTTTTAAAAGAGTCGACAGAATTAATGAAATATTACATGCTTGTCATCTAATTGTTATTGGTTTATAAACAGTTTGTTATGTGCCTGAGGTAAGTCTATGTTACTATTTCAACTGTTGGTTTCTTAACCAATCACAAAAGGAGGAATTTAACAAGATGAAAAAAGTATTATTTTCCATTTTTTCCTTCACAGTTTTTCTTACAATCGGACTTGCCTCTGCATCAGCGGAAAGCAATGATACTGACATAAATGATTATCATAATATAGAAGAAGGCGATATCCTGTGGGAAATCGCCAATCGATATCATGTTTCCATCGATGAGGTGGGCACACGCAAGCAATTGTTAGAAGAAGGGTATTCTGTGAATGAGGAATCTCAGACTGAGCAAGCTGTAAAATCTGCAAAGACTACGGAGAAGAAGGACGATAACGTTGTTAAAGAACTAGATATCAAAGCAACGGCTTATACAGCACATTGTGAGGGTTGTATCGGTATTACGAAAACAGGGGTCGATTTAATTGAAAACCCTGATGCGAGAGTGATTGCAGTAGATCCAAGCGTCATACCTCTCGGATCTAAGGTTTATATAGAAGGGTACGGTTTTGCCCGTGCGGAAGATACAGGCGGAGCAATTAAAGGGAACCGCATCGACATCTATATGGAAAAAGAAAAGGATGCCCTTCAGTATGGGGTAAGAGATGTAAAGGTCAAAATTATAAAAGAGTAAGTAATGATAAGGGCGCCACTGTCGGCGTCCTTTTTCATATGCTCTTTTTTACTCCTATAGTATGAACTCCATTGCTTATTTCCCCTCTGTGCTTTTACTCTTTCTGGCAGCTGGAGCGACGGATTTCAGTTCTATTTCTTCACCCATTTGTTGTTTAGCCAATTTTTTTGATGCCTCATGCTGTGTTTGTTTATGATTTTTCATCGGATTACCTCCTAAGTAGATGTCATCATTATTTTCTCCCAAAGAGTATTGAATAATAGATAAAAATGACACCAAGATTTCCAATTCATCTACCCCATCCTTTCAAGTATCAGCGACATTATTTCTTTGAGATCAACCTATATAAGTCAAGGCGAGAAAATACCATGAAAGAAGAGGGGATATCTCTATTACACCATATGAGTAAAGCGATTCCATTTCCAATTAGTATCAGATGAAGAAACAGAAAGAGAGGGATAATGCGATGAAAAAGAAAAGGAATGAAATTCAAAAAATGACAAAGACTAATAAAAATAATGATAGTTTTCACTTGCAAAAGTAAACTTCTTTCTGATAGGGTAACAAATGTTGGTTTTATAAGAGAGTGACTAGGGAATAGGTAATAAGTAATCATTCCCTCATCCTCAGAATGCACATTTTCCCATCGGCATTAACTGAGACTCTTTCAACATGAGGGGGCATTTGCAGTAGGTGTACATATTGCTTGAATAAACACCTCGAATCCCACTGTAGTACCCTTCATTAAGAAATGAGCTAAAAAAACCTTAGAATTTGGAAAGGAGAATTTTATGAAGAGAATATCCAATGTTTTCTGGATTACCGTATTACTGGTTGTTGCTGCCGTCGGGTATGGAGCAATCGCACCAAAATCGTTTGAAACCGTAACAGCTAATATGCAGACTTTCATTACTTCGACTTTTGGTTGGTATTATCTTATTTTAGTTACAGTAATTGTGATCTTCTGTGTGTTCTTAATCTTTAGTCCCATGGGAACGATTCGATTAGGAAAACCGGATGAAAAGCCTGAGTATACAAAAGGAACATGGTTCGCCATGTTATTTAGTGCAGGTATGGGAATTGGTTTAGTATTCTGGGGGGCAGCGGAACCGCTGTCTCACTATATGGCTCCTCCAATGGCAGAAGGGGGAACTGACCAGGCAATTAAAGAATCGATGCGTTATACATTCTTTCACTGGGGCATTCACGCATGGGGGATTTATGCTATCGTTGCATTAGCACTTGCTTATTATAAATTCCGTAAAGATGAACCGGGATTAATCTCCGCTACGTTGAAGCCTATTTTTGGAGACAAAGTGAATGGACCACTGGGAACGGTCATCGATGTCCTTGCCGTATTCGCCACGGTCGTAGGGGTTGCAACAACGTTAGGATTCGGAGCAGCACAAATTAATGGCGGGCTTTCCTACCTGCTTGATATTCCAAACAACTTCACCGTCCAGGCCATCATTATCGGTGTGGTAACCGTCTTGTTTATGATTTCAGCATGGTCAGGATTAAGTAAAGGAATTAAATACTTATCCAATACGAATATGGTACTTGCCATTGCCCTTCTCGTATTAGTGTTCTTCATCGGACCTACGTTACTGATCTTGAATATGTTCACGGATACGATTGGTGCTTATATTCAAAACATCGCCGCAATGAGCTTCAGGATTGCGCCATTAAACGAAGAGCATCGTTCATGGATCAATGGATGGACCATTTTCTACTGGGCTTGGTGGATTTCCTGGTCACCATTCGTCGGTATCTTCATCGCACGTGTTTCAAGAGGAAGGACCATTCGCGAATTCTTGATCGGGGTATTACTTCTACCTGCTCTTGTCAGCTTCATTTGGTTCGCTACTTTCGGTACTTCTGCCATTGAAGTGCAACAAGCCGGTACAGCTCTTTCGGATCTTAATACAGAAGAAGTTCTGTTCGCCGTCTTTAACGGATTTGAATGGTCAACAATCCTTTCTGTCATAGCCATCACGCTGATTGGAACATTCTTTATCACATCTGCTGACTCAGCTACCTTTGTGTTAGGGATGCAAACCACTTACGGTTCGTTAACACCACCAAACTATGTTAAATTAACATGGGGACTTGCACAGTCTACCGTGGCATTGATTTTACTATATAGCGGTGGGTTACAGGCTTTACAGAATGCATTGATCGTCGCAGCATTGCCGTTCTCAGTGATAATGGCACTCATGATGATTTCTCTGTACAAGTCACTAAATCAGGAGAAAAAGGAATTAGGTTTATACATTAAGCCTAAGCCTAGAAAAACGAAAGAACCTAAAGAACAAATGTAAACGACTTAAAACGCCTGGAAGCTTCCAGGCGTTTTCTTTATGCTGAACTGGACGTTTTCATCATTTTTGACATCTTTCATATAGGAAGAACCCTTTATTCATCGCAATCAGTCATGTTCGCAAAATCTTGGCGGAGGATGTTTGATGAATTTCATTAACCTACATTTTGTCCACTACATACATTAATATCGTAGTAAGATAACTGGAGGTGACTGATGATGTATGGATATGGATACCCTGGATATGGATATGGCTGCGGTGGTGGCTACGCTGGTGGTTTCGCGTTAATCGTAGTTTTATTCATCCTTTTAATTATCGTTGGAGCAGCGTTTGTTTGTTAACATTAAATAGATAATGGTTAGGTGCTTCCGAATGGCTGATGATAAATCGCTGTTCGGGGGCATTTTTTTGTCCTTTATGGATTGTCAGCGATTGAATATCATATTAGAATACAAGGAGTATAAATTCCCTTGTAAAGGATCGACCCCATGCCTAAAACACGAAAAAAACGGCCAAAAAACAAGAAAACTTCATCACCTTTAAAGATCATACTCATCCCCTTCGTCATTTTAGCGCTTTATTATGCTGTCAACATTGGGGATCAATCATATAACCTTTCTTCGATTGGAAAAGAAGAAATTCCCGCCCAGTATATCCCTATCTATAAAGCCGCTCAGGAAAAATACGGTGTACCTTGGTATTTACTGGCCGCTCATCATCGAGTTGAGACGAAATTCTCCACAATGAAGACGCTTGTTTCTCCAGCGGGAGCTGAAGGACACATGCAATTCATGCCTTGTACCTTTGTAGGCTGGTCACACCCTAGCTGCTCAGGACTTGGGGAGGGAAACATCCCCTCAGATCAAAAGACAGACCCCGCTATTATTAAGAAATATGGAGGATACGGGGTGGATGCAAACGGGGATGGAAAAGCGGATCCTTTCCAAATAGAAGATGCCATATTCAGTGCCGCTAACTATCTGGCACGAAATGGGGCGGCTGATGGAAATATCGAACAAGCGGTATTTGCCTATAATCACAGTGAACAATATGTAGAAGACGTTTTGTATTATGCTGATCGATTCGTGGAAGAGGATAAGAAAACAACAGGAAAGCCTATGTAATAGATGAACCAGATCAAAAGAACCGTTGCTTTGTGAACGGTTCTTTTTTTGATTACCTATACACGCATTCAATAAATTGATATGATAAGGTTCTTGATTTTTAAAGTATGACAAAGGTGATTACGATGAAAATAATGAACATGATAGATGAGTGGAAAACTGCTCTTGATATGGAAATTCTACAGTTGAAAAAACGAGAAAATTCAGGTGTCCCTATTGAAGAAGGTAGATGCATACGAAAAGAGGAAGGTGCTTATATCTATTGGTTCACCTTTCACTATCAAGCTTTGCTACCCGAGGGGGGAAGCGTCATCTTTAAGCGTAAGCAATCCTTGATCCAAGGCGTGGTGATTAGTTCAGAGGAGCGTGAGTGCATACTTGAGTTCGATCAGTTTCTGGGAGATACGATTACCTATGGACAGATTCTTCATGAACCCTGGGACATCCTTGAAAAGCTCATGGAACGATTGGATGAGGCCAAGGAACGTCATGGGAAAACAGAGCGAATTCACCAGGTTATGTTTCCTGAAAAAAACAAAAAACAGTTTGAATATAAATCACCACTGCACGAAGCATATGTCAGAAGCAAGTATAACCCCGTCACATATCTGTGGGGACCTCCGGGTACAGGAAAGACCTATACCCTTGCCCGAGTGGCGGCTTATCATTATTCAGAGGGAAAAAAAGTGCTCCTTCTTTCCCATAGTAATGCTGCAGTGGATGTATTAATAGAAGAAATGCATCATTTTCTAAGCAGCCATGACAGGTGGATACCTGGAGAAGTCATAAGATACGGAGCAAGCAGAAAACGTATAAATGAAGATGTCACAGATTTGAATGTTCTTCAATTATTGGAACAACAGGACCCATCCCTTTCCGAGGAAAAAGGAAAGGTTGAAATCTATAGAAAAAGGCTGAAAAAAAAGTTATCCAAAACCTATTCTGCATATGATTCAGAAAGGTTGTCACAACTTGAAGTACATTACCAAAAAATCAAAGAAACCTTTAAGAGGAGAGAAGGGGATCTGGTCTCAGAGGCTAAAGTGATCGGGACAACTCTATCGAAAGCAGCTATCGATAAGCTCCTTTATGAACAGGAATTCGACCTAATCATTGTGGATGAAGCAAGTATGGCATATGTTCCCCAAGTTGCATTCGCTGCGTCGCTTGGGAACAGGATCATCATCTGTGGGGACTTCAAACAGCTGCCACCCATTTCAACTTCTTTTCACAGCATGGCAGTCAAATGGTTAAAGGAAGACATCTTTCATTCATCAGGTGTGGCGGATGCCGTAGAGAGAGGGGAGGATCATCCCCAACTATTATTGCTTCCGGAACAGAGACGCATGCACCCGAGTATTTCATCATTCTCCAACCATTATATTTATCATTCAAGAGTGGGAGATCATCCTTCCGTAGAAGCGATTCGTTCTTGCATCACCGAAAAAAAACCCTTTCCTTCATATGGTGCCGTATTATTTTCACTCATAGAAGGGACGGAGTGGGCAGAAACTCAAAAAGGATCAAGATGGAATGTGTTATCGAGTCTGGTATCTATTCAGCTGATTATTCAGGCAATGGGGGATGGGTTGCCTTCAATTGGTGTGGTGACACCGTATCGAGCTCAGGCAAAATGGTATAATCTGTTGCTGGATGAATTGGTAAGGAGTGGGCGGGCTTCTGAGGATCTATATGCATCTACTGTTCACGGCTTTCAAGGATCTGAAAATGATATGATTCTGTTTGATCTTGTTGATGGGGAATCCCACAGTAAGCCAGGAAGGTTGATTACCCAAAAAGGAAGCGAAAGGCTTATTAATGTAGCCATCACTCGTGCAAGGGGGAAGTTTATCCTTGTTGGAAACGATGCATTCATTCAACAAAAGACCGATAGATCCAAACCTGTACATCAATTGATTTCTCACCTTCAACTTGAAGGAAAAAGTGAGAATAGCAGTTCACTCTATCCCACGTCCACAAAGAAAATGAAGTGGATCGAATCCAATGATTTCAATAAGTTATTAAAAGATTTTAAAGCAGCAAAAACCAAAATTATAGTGAACGTCCAAGATAAAAAAGATATTCCACGACCATTAATGATGGCATTACAAACTGCAGCAGAAGATAAGCAGGTGGTGATTCGCTGTCAATCAGGTATTGAATCAGCTCAGGATGCAAAGATCGTATTAAAGGACTCATCAACTTCGATTCCTTTTATTGCACTTGACGATAAAGTGATTTGGTTCAACTCATTTGCAAATGGGGCGCATCCATTCCCATTCCACGTAAGAATTTTATCAAAGAAAATAACAGGCCAATTTTTCAAAATGATTGAAGAAAAATAAACGGTGAATCCTAAGGATTCACCGTTTATTTTTTCACCGAGATACTCCAATTTTGTTTCGGTTTGACGCGACCGATTATACTGGCTGTGATGGCGTGCTTATTTAGTTCTTCAAGATATCTTTCACCTTGAGAAGCAGGCAAACTGATAAGCAATCCACCTGAAGTGATGGCATCACAGAGAATCCATTGTTCTTCCTGAGTAAGATCAGGATCATAGTTGACCTTTTCTTGTAGCCATTTGTGGTTCGCTTTCGATCCTCCAGGAATGATACCTTGATCAGCCAATTCTTTCGTCCCTTCTAAAAGGGGGATAGAGGCATAGGAGAATTCAAGCGATAGGTTACTTCCTTTTGCCATTTCATAAGCATGTCCCATTAAGCCGAAGCCTGTCACATCGGTTACGGCATTCGGACTGAATTCTTGCAATACTTCTGCAGCCTTTTTATTTAACATGCTCATGACCTGGATGACGGACATTTCTTGGTCGTGAGTTACAACCTGACGCTTGATGCCTGTCGTCATGATCCCTACACCCAAGGGTTTCGTCAAAACTAGTATGTCTCCTTCTTGAGCACCATTATTGGTCCAGTATCTTTCAGGATGAACGATACCCGTAACACTCAGTCCGAACTTGGGTTCTTGATCGTCGATGGAATGACCACCAACTGTCACTGCACCGGCTTCTATCACTTTGCTTTGTGCTCCTGATAGAATTTCGGCAAGTATTTTTCCCCCTAGCTTTTTAATGGGGAAGCCTACAATATTTAAGACGGTTTTGGGAGTACCACCCATTGCGTACACATCACTTAACGCGTTAGCAGCAGCAATTTGTCCGAATTGGAAAGGATCATCCACAATCGGTGTGAAATAATCAACGGTTTGTACCATGGCAAGATCGGCTGTCAGTTGAAAGATGCCTCCATCGTCAGATGATTCGCTTCCTACCAATAATTCCTTAGTGTATGGTTGAGGGGGTAGCTGACGCAACACTTGCGTCAGGTCACTTGGACTAAGTTTGCACCCTCAGCCAGCTTTTGAAGAAAGTTCTGTTAATCGGATAATTTCTTCCTTGCTCATCTACTTCACCCCTTTATGTATGAATAGTCTTATTGTACAGGAAAAAAATGCAATCGGGCAAAGGAGAAGCGCAAAGAACTTTTACAAAGTGATGAATATTTGCACGCACATTTTCCATCCTATAGAATGAACTATAATAGCAAACGCATTCACATGATATGGAGGAGGATTCTGATGAACAAAATCATGTTGACCATTGAATTTTGCATGATGTGAAACTACGCACCTAAAGCCGCGAGTTTCGCGGAACAGCTGTTCAATCATTTTAGGTCCGACATTGGACAATTGAAGTTAGTGCCGTCTTCTGGGGGCGCATTCGAAATTACAGTGGGGGAAGATAAGATTTATTCCAAACTGGACACAGGCGTTTTCCCTGATGTCAACCAGATCATAACGATCATTGAACTTCATAAATAACTCTATCCGCAAAGATTGTTATTATTTTTTCACAGCCTGTGATCCTGCAGTTGCTCTGTCATTGAGTGTGTGCCTGAGGGTGAAGGGAACTGTATTAGTACTATTAACTATAATTGATCACTGCAACTACTAAAGTTGGTGTAAGTTATCCCGACATTTAAAGTATTATTACTGAAACATTTATGCTTGTACAGTTGATTGAAGCGGAAGGTGCTCGACTCCTGCGGGAAACGCTGGACAGGTGAGACCCCACAGGGCAAAGCCCGAGGAGGCTCACCGCCAGCCCCGCGGAAAGCGAGCACCTGGAGCGGAAATCAACCACCTCTCGCTTGTTCAAAAGTAACAATATTTACGAAAACGGGCATATAAAACAGAAGAAAAGGTCTTTGACACATCAAAGACCTTTTCTTCTGTTTTTTCTATATAAATGAAGGATCTTTAGTCATTCGACAAACCTTGAACTCGAATGACGAAGGATGAAGGGGTGGAACATTCTTTTTTAGGAACGTTGATTTCAATTGTATGATGCTCAATGGAATAGGTGATGGCTCGTTGCTTTAAGCAAAAAGGAAATCGAATGGATCGTTTTCTAATTTTACTTTCATCCTTCAGCATGATCGATACCAATAATTGAGTATCCTTTTTCTTTATGATCAATTCCTCCGGACAAATATTTTCAGTCTCGATTTCCACGATGAACGATTCCGTCGTGTCAAGAAAGTCTACTCGGAATTCCTGTTCATCCAATTGAACCGTTGCAGGATCCAATAACCAATCCTTCATACCCTCCTCCCAGTTCTCTAAATAGAAATCCCCCTTATCCTTACTCATTTACACCTGACCCCCAACTACGTCTTTTACATATTGTATTCGTTCTAATTTAAATGGTGAGGGTGTTATAATGAGGAAAAAGAAAATAGGGGGATTAACCATGAACCATCTCGCCCGACACATACCACCTATTCATGAACTGCAGCAAACCGAACAATTCCGCACTTTCCTTCAGCATCACAACCTTTCCTGGGAAAAAGGGACGGACCTGCTGAAAAAGGTGATTTCATTATTTCGTACTTCCATTTTGAACAATGAGTGGGAAGGGCCTGATCCAACTTCTGACCAATTCGTTCATGAGGTTTTTGACCGAACTGAAACCATGATGCATGACTCCTATTCCTTGTCGCTTAGTAGGATCATAAACGCCACAGGTACCATTTTACATACCAATCTGGGACGGGCAAGATTAGGGAAGGAAGCAATGGAACATGTCATAACTACAACTTGTCACTACAGCAATCTCGAGTATGACATTGAGGAAGGGAACAGGGGATCGAGGCATTCCCATGCGGAGAAATTCATCTGTGAGTTAACAGGTGCCGAAGCGGCAATGGTTGTCAATAATAATGCTGCAGCCGTTTTTCTTATCCTTTCTGCTCTTTCCAAAGATAAAGAAGTAATTGTTTCTAGAGGAGAACTGGTGGAGATTGGAGGATCATTCCGTATCTCTTCTATCATGGAAGAAAGTGGGGCTATCCTACACGAAGTAGGCACGACGAATAAAACCCATCTAAGAGACTATGAAGAAGCGGTGAACGAAGAAACGAGCATGGTAATGAAGGTCCATCAGAGCAATTTCATCATCAAAGGTTTTACTTCCTCCGTTTCAACAGAGGAACTTGCTTCATTATCAAAAAAACATTCCCATGTCCTTTATTATGAAGACTTGGGAAGCGGGGCACTTTATGACTTTAGACAGTTGGGAATCGGACATGAGCCGGTGGTCAAGACAGTCCTGGATACTGGGGCAGACCTCGTCTCATTCAGTGGGGACAAATTATTAGGAGGGCCACAGGCAGGAATCATTGCTGGAAGAAAGCAGTGGATCGACCACCTGAAGAAGCATCAGCTTGCCCGCGTGCTACGTGTCGATAAAATGACTCTCGCAGCGCTTGAAATGACGCTATTGCACTACATCAAGGGAGAAGAAAAAGAAAAAAATCCAACCATTGAATCCATCACGCGAACCAAAGAAGACATCCTGATTCAATCCAAGAACTTTGCTGGCGGTATAATAGCACTGCAGAATGGTTTCACAACAATCATAACAGAAGGAAAGAGCCAGGTCGGAGGGGGGACGATGCCTGAGGTTGAATTGGACACATATATCGTTTCCGTCAGTCATCCTGCTCTTTCCTCACAAGACATACACGCGAAGCTTCGAAAGGGAAGCCCCTCTATTTTGACAAGGATTCAAGAGGATGCCGTCCTTTTTGATTTACGGACAGTCTCCCAGAAGGAAATGACAGAAATCATCCATGCGCTACATAACATACAAGAAACCAGATAAAAGGGAGAGCAGGCTGAAAGCTGCTCTCCCTCATGTATAGATTACATATCGTGGTGACTATTATTTTTTTGACGGGTATGGTTACGATTCTTTACTTTATGTGATCCACTCAAAGGCTCAGGCTGTCCCGATTGTTTTGGAGCATTTTTACGCATATCTTTGCCATCATTTTTGTTCATGATTCATCCCTCCTATCATTTAGAATGCTTTTTTAATGAATGAATTATTCACACGTATGGATACAATCGTGTTTGGCTATACTAAAAAAGCTAATTTCTGATTAAGGAGAGATCAATCATGCCTTACCATAAAAACAAGCAGCAGGCGTTTCAAGCGGCTGAACAGAGCGTGACGGAAGTACAGAATACGGTCAATGAGCTTGTACTTGATGGAGCAAGCTACGGCTCACAACTGGCTCATCTCAAAAATGAAGTGAATGAGGCCTATCAACAAATCGAAAATGCACTTGAAGTGGCTTCGGATACTCAACGTGCCCAACTTCAGCAATTCAAATCCGACTTGTCTTCTATTGTGAATGAAGTAAATGAACAATAGATTCAACCCGCTTATGGCTACTATAAAACCCACCTTGTTGAATATTCAGCAAAGTGGGTTTTATTCTTTCCATAAGCGGGTAGGGGAAAAGAGGTAGGGTTGGAGAACATCTCGGCCCATTTCTGCTTGACTGACATGTTCAGCCTTACCAGTTACTGGTTTGTTTTTCGTTTTTTATTAAACTGACGTTGTGCTGCAGTCAGTGGTTCATTGGAATACTCTTCATTGTATCCGGCACCCTGGCCTTGTGATTTCGCTGCATTCATTCCGTTCATAACATGATTTGATTTACGTTTTGCCAATGTAGAACACCTCCATGTAGATAGAATGCCACTTAACAAGGCTCCCTATTAAAGGAAAAGGCTAACAGATTTATTTTTTCAAAATAATATTAATTGAAATCTGACACGATTTGACAAGGTGAAAAATGTTGTTATACCAATATTTCTCTAGAAACCCAAAGGAGTTTAATCATTTAGATAAGTAAAACTTATCAAAAACAATAACTTTATTGTTATTTACTTATGTAATCGCTTGTATTAAGATGTAAATGTGAGAAAAGTTCGTTTAGAACGAAAACTTTTCGACTTATTGTGTGATGTAGTTTAGAGGGGGAATCGAAATGGCAAAGAACGATGTATTTAATGCACGATCTTCTTTCGAACTAGAAGGAAAACGTTATCATTATTATCGTTTAAAAGCGCTTGAAGAAGCAGGAGTAACAAAAATTAACCGTTTACCTTACAGCGTAAAGGTACTCTTGGAGTCTGTACTTCGTCAATTTGACGGACGTGTCATTAACAAAGAACATGTTGAAAACTTAGCAAACTGGGGATCCACTGAAGTGAAGGATGCAGAAGTTCCATTCAAGCCTTCACGTGTTATCCTTCAGGATTTCACTGGAGTCCCTGCGGTAGTGGACTTAGCGTCTCTACGTAAAGCAATGGCGGATATCGGTGGAGATCCTCAAAAAATCAATCCGGATATCCCGGTTGATCTTGTTATCGACCACTCTGTACAGGTTGACAAATACGGTACAGCGAATGCATTACAAGCCAATATGGACCTTGAGTTTGAACGTAACGCAGAGCGTTATCAATTCCTTAGCTGGGCACAGAAGGCATTTGAAAATTATCGTGCTGTTCCACCGGCAACAGGGATCGTTCACCAAGTAAACTTAGAATACCTGGCAAACGTCGTTCACGCTATTGAAACAACAGAAGGTGATTTTGAAGCATATCCGGATACATTGGTTGGTACGGATTCTCATACAACTATGATCAATGGTATCGGTGTACTTGGATGGGGTGTAGGTGGTATTGAAGCAGAAGCAGGAATGCTTGGTCAGCCTTCTTACTTCCCTATTCCTGAAGTTATCGGGGTGAAACTGACTGGTGAGCTTCCTAACGGAGCGACTGCAACAGACCTTGCCCTTAAAGTAACACAGGTATTACGTCAAAAAGGTGTAGTAGGGAAATTCGTCGAGTACTTCGGTACGGGTGTAGCAACATTACCACTTGCCGACCGTGCAACGATTGCCAACATGGCTCCGGAATACGGTGCAACGTGTGGTTTCTTCCCGGTTGATTCAGAATCACTTGATTATCTGCGTCTGACTGGACGTGAAGAGGCACATATCAACATGGTTGAAGAGTACTTAAAGAAAAATGACATGTTCTTCACACCTGAAAAAGAAGAGCCAACATACACTGACGTAGTGGAAATTGACCTTTCAGCAGTGGAACCAAATCTTTCAGGACCAAAACGTCCACAAGATTTAATCCCACTTTCTGATATGAAAGAAGCTTTCCATAAATCGATTACGGCTAAAGAAGGCGTGCAAGGTTTCGGTCTGGATGCTTCTGAAATTAACAAAACTGCCAAGTACACTACAGAAGATGGAAAAGATGTTGTGATGCCAACAGGTGCGATCGGAATCGCTGCCATTACTTCATGTACCAACACATCTAACCCATACGTTATGTTAGGTGCCGGCTTAGTTGCGAAAAAAGCAGTGGAACTTGGAATGAATGTTCCAGATTACGTTAAAACATCCCTTGCTCCAGGTTCTAAAGTTGTAACTGGTTACTTAAGAGATTCAGGTTTACTGTCTTATCTTGAAGATATCGGATTTAACTTGGTAGGTTACGGCTGTACGACGTGTATCGGTAACTCTGGTCCACTTCGTCCAGAAATCGAGAAGGCTGTATCAGAAGCTGACTTACTATTGACGTCCGTACTGTCAGGTAACCGTAACTTTGAAGGACGTATCCATCCACTAGTAAAAGCAAATTACCTTGCTTCACCACCGCTTGTTGTTGCATATGCATTGGCAGGTACTGTGGACATCGATCTTCAAAAAGATTCTTTAGGTAAAGATAAAGATGGTAATGACGTATTCTTCAAAGATATCTGGCCATCACAAGATGAAGTGAAGGATGCTGTTAAATCAACCGTTACACCTGAATTGTTCCGCAAAGAATATGAGCATGTCTTCTCTGAAAACGAGCGCTGGAATGAAATCAAAACAAGTAACGAACCACTTTACAGCTTTGATGAAACATCAACTTACATCCAAAATCCAACGTTCTTTACAGGACTAGCGACTACACCTGAGGACATCCAAGGGTTAAGCGGTCTTCGCGTTGTTGGTAAATTTGGAGATTCTGTTACAACCGACCATATTTCACCAGCAGGTGCCATCGGAAAGGATACTCCAGCAGGGAAATATCTTCGTGCGAATAATGTAGAACCTCGTGACTTTAACTCTTACGGTTCACGTCGTGGTAACCATGAAGTGATGATGCGTGGTACGTTTGCAAACATCCGTATCCGTAACCAAATTGCTCCTGGTACAGAAGGTGGCTTCACTACTTATTGGCCTGAAAATGAAGTAATGCCAATGTATGATGCGTGCATGAAGTATCAACAAGATGGTACTGGGTTAGTTGTTCTTGCAGGTAAAGATTACGGTATGGGATCTTCTCGTGACTGGGCAGCGAAAGGTACGAATCTTCTTGGTATCAAGACTGTCATCGCTGAAAGCTATGAGCGTATTCACCGCTCAAATCTTGTGATGATGGGTGTTCTTCCACTTCAATTCAAGAAGGGTGACAGCGCAGAATCATTAGGATTGACAGGTAAGGAAACAATTTCTGTCAATGTGACCAACGATGTAAAACCTCGTGATATCCTAACTGTTACAGCTGTAGCTGAAGATGGTTCAAAAACAGAATTCGAAGTACTGGCTCGTTTCGATTCTGAAGTAGAGGTAGACTACTACCGTCATGGTGGTATTCTTCAAATGGTTCTTCGTAATAAATTACAAGCATAAGATGCTTTAAAGCCCCGGTTTATCCCGGGGCTTTTTTTAATCATCATCCACGTTCCCTCCTTCAACTCGTAAAATCCATGACTAAAGAAAGACAAGCCTTCATAAGATGATAGTAAATATCCGTTTTAGGAAGGGAGACACTCTTTTGAAATCCATTTTTGGCATTTTGCTTGTCACTTTATTAGTCTTTTCATTCTATATAGAGAATAAATCCTCTCCGAATTCCTTCACTAAGAACACGTTTCAACAAAGTGAAACCTATGACCAATTGATCGATATTGAAGAGGGAGAGACTGCAGAAGCCACTCCTGTTGAAAACGATTCCGGCCCGAATGTGGGAGATGCGGCCATTGATTTTAAGCTAAAGACGTTGAGTGGGGAAGCCAAGACATTATCTGAATTGAAAGGGAAGAAAGTGATTGTGAATTTCTGGGCTACCTGGTGCCCTCCTTGCAAAGAAGAGATGCCTGTTCTGCAGGAGTTTTATGATAAATACGGCAAGGACGTTGAAATACTCGCCATCAACATCGATCCACAATATAACGTTAAAGAATACCAAGCATCACTGGGTCTGACATTCCCCATCCTATTGGACACAGATGATAAAATCAACAATGCCTACGACATCCTGACTGTCCCAACTACGTATATCATCAACGAACAAGGCATCATCACCCATAAGCAAATAGGAGCCATCACCGACATCGATACCCTTAAGTCCCTGATTAAGTAAGGGACGGACTTTCATACAGTGAGATGATGTCACAGACGTACAAGAAATAATGACTTGAACAGCCGCAGACACCCATCAATCGCTCCAAATGTGACCTTTGTTTAAAATATCTGACATTTGGATATACTATTTATACAAACACATGAGAGAGCGAGGGGATCGACATGCGCAGACCAAGGAAAAAATCATTTGCGGATCTTGTGAAAGAAAACAAACAACAACTCCTATTGGATCAGGATGCTATTGATGCCATAGAAGAACGTATCGATGCAAGACTTGAGATTAAGCGCCCTATAGGCAAAGCCGAGTAAGAAATTACGAGGCTTATTTTTTTTGCTTTCCTTTATTACTGCCAATTATTACGCCTATTCATCCTTCCGAATTTGGTAATCATACTAGTAAGGGGGGAAGTTGATGAGTAACTCAAAGGGAAGTCCGAATCATTTTGCACCGAATCATATCGGTACGCAATCAAGAGCCGCTGGAGGCAACAAAGGGAAGCAAATGCAGGATAAATCAGGGAAGCATGCACAAGTCATCCAAACGAAGGGTGAATAACGCTTACCTTTATAAGAGGTAAAGAGGGATTGACCTTAGAGGTCCGTCCCTCATCATTGATGGGAGGAATGTTAGAATGGCATGGAATAAACCGAATCCGGATGATCGTAGTGATAATGTTGAGAAGCTTCAAGGTATGGTTCAGCATACAATCGAGAATATAGATCGAGCAGAGGAATCAATGGCTTGTACGGATAGCGAAGAGCAGCTTCAATCCATTCAGGCTAAGAACGAACGTCGCAGAGAGAGCCTTCAGGCGTTTCGCAGCGAAATCAAGGACGAGTCGAAGCAATAAAGGGAACAGCCCGGACAGAAAGGCTAAAGGAATAGTTGCCTTTCTATCCGGGTCATTTTATTATTTTTCATCAACATCTCATTTCGCTAATTAGGAGCCTTATCCTCCGAAGCCAATTAATTCTATGCCTGACGCAACTATGATAAAATGGACAGGATACTGATTAGATAAAGAGGGTGTAATGATGCAGATTTCAGAGAAAACCATAGAAGTAAGATATGCCGAAACGGATCAAATGGGCGTTGTCTATCATGCAAATTACCTTGTTTGGATGGAACTAGGTCGTACAAAACTTATTGAAGACCTAGGATTTAGATATGCTGATATCGAGAAAGAAGGAATTCTCTCCCCAGTCATCGATTTGAATGTCAGCTATAAATCACCCGTTCGCTATGGAGAAAAAGCATTTATTAAAACATGGGTTGAAGAGTACGATGGACTCCGCATTACATATGCATATGAAATCTATAATGGAAAAAACGAACTGGCCATCACTGGACAATCGAAACATGTGTGCGTCAAACAGGAGAATTTCCGTCCTATTTCAATAAGAAAAATGTTTCCTCATTGGCATGATGCGTATGAAAAGGCAAAAAAGTAATTCGGGTTAACTTCTTCGATTAAACCTTTTCCCTGGATTTCCTCAGAAAATAAATTGGAAAGGAAAACGCCATGGCATTCGGACTAACAAAAGTAGAACTAAAAGAATGGAAACAGCAAGTAATGAAGGGTGAGATTGCCTTTCTGACACACTTCTGGCTGGATGAACGCTTTCCCAATGCACGTTCTGTAACAAAAGTTGGCTGCTCAGACATCGCTGCATTATCCCGGTGGGGAGAGAGGTATGGCTTGAAGAAGGAATGGATCCATCAAAGGGATGACGGCTTCCCCCATTTTGATCTATTAGGGGATACCCAATATGACATCCTTTTAAAAGAAGGTCTTCATGATCATATTTCACGTTTTGTTAAAGGATAGCGGTATTTTCGTGAATGCAAAATGGCTGGCGAAGGCCAGCCATTTCTTTCTTACTTTTTATATTCGTAAGATGGTTCTTGAAGATTTTGGTCGTACTCAACGTATAAATCATGACCATCAAAGTACCATAAATCTCTCTCTTCGATAAAAAACTCCCGATTTTCAATTTCGATACGTTTGCCAAGAACCACGGGTTCGTCTTTGTTCACTCCTAATGAAAAACCATCATGCAGAGGACTGGAACCCCCGTACCTTACGTAAAAACGAACTTGTTCACCTTCCTCTACAAGCATTTCGTTTTTAAACCAAGTAAGAGCTTCTTTTGAAATATGTATGTTCATTGATGAGACTCCTTTCTCTACAGGTATTTCCAGAGCGTTTCTGGACAAAGCAGGTTTCATTTCATATTATATACATTGTAAGACTGAACATCTACTAATACGCAAAAAGGATGAGCGTGATGAAAACACAAGCACTACTCTATTACATAGGTGCATTTATTTTTGCCGGTCTAATTGTATTGACTCTTTTACAATTGCACGACCTGAAGTATCAAATGGAAGCAGGCGTTTTCATTGTTGTGGCTGCTCTCATATATTACGGGATGGTTACCCTATTCTTCAAGGGCACCCGTAAGACCTTCTTATTGGTTAATGCGTTGTTGGCCATGTTTGCTCTTGCAGGCATATTCTTCAATTCATTCATATTCGGTGGTCATTAAAAACGAGCTTCCTAAAAGGGAAGCTCGTTTTTTTACATCAATAAATTGGTTTCGCTCATTCCGGCAAACCGTTCACCATATGTGAAACCATGTCATTTTCCGTGTAGGCTATCATGCCATTTTTGCTTGCAAAATCGAGAGGGTAGACCCTGTAGTTTCTATAATGATTCTCTGACACAAACGTCGGCTGGAATTGAATGGATGGAAACGAAATGGTCGAACCTGCGGGATTCATCGCTTTCTCAACCTGAACTGTTACCATTCCCCCGATATCTTTATAGTCATCCTTTTGACCTGAAAGAAAATTTCCAAGTGAATACACAACAACAGCATTCCTTCCATCACTCGTTTTATACGTTTGGATTGGCTGCAGAACATGAGGGTGGTGTCCAAATATGATATCAACCCCATTATCCGTCAACACCTTTGCCAGCCTTTGCTGTTCCTCAGAAGGGTATCGTTGATATTCATTTCCCCAATGCAGGCTCATTACCACTAGATCGATATCCATTTCTTTAGCCTTCTGGATTTCCTTGATCATTTTTTGTTCATCAATTAAATTGACTAGATACTCTTTTCCCTCAGGGACAGGGATTCCATTCGTCCCATATGTATATGAAAGAAGGGCAAATTTGATTCCATTCACATTAAAAGTTCGTATCCGATTTTGGTCTTCACGGCTTTTAAAAGCCCCTACATAGGGCATGGAGATTTCCCCGTAATAGTCAATTGCGCTCAGAAGACCCTTTTCACCCTGATCCAATGAATGGTTGTTAGCGGTGGTCACTACATCCACTCCAACATCCTGAAGAGATTTAACAATTTCTTTCGGACTGTTAAAAAGCGGATAGCTCGAAACACCCAATTCCACACCACCCGGGGTTGATTCCTGGTTGGCAATCAGGAAATCAGGGGAAGATAGCATCTCATTAACGGGAGAAAACATAGGAGTGAAATTATATCCGGATTGATTTTTTGCATCTTTATAAACGGTATCATGAATGAGGATGTCACCAATGGCAGCAAGGGAAGCAGTCGTTTTGATCGATTTCCCTGATGCTTCAACCTCCCTGGTCGTATGCAGGATTGAAGTAAACTTATCCTCTTTGGAAGATGTCCTCCAATCGGAATACTGGCTTGTCATGATAAAACCGCTCAGTAATACCAAAGAAATGCAGACGATCATCCCTATCATTATACGCTTTTTCATATTCATCATCCTTTATTTAGGGCACTACGTTCATTTTACAAAAAAACAGGGGGAAAAGGGTAGCTATTTGGAGAATTTTGAGGAATATTCTCATTGAATGTCCTACGTTTCCTCATCATCTTACACAAATGCAGGATGAGCCATACCTTTTTCAAGCAACAAAAAAAAAGCCACCATTGCAGCGGGACAACCAAGTGGGCTGCCTGTTGCTAAGGTCGCTTTTTAGTTAGAGCCATTTAATTTTAGGTTCGGTCTTATTTTTGATCCGTACAATATTGGCCCTGTGTCTGTAAACGACAAAAATGGTCAGGATTCCTACAACGATGATCAGGGGAATGTCCCCAGTAAAGACTGAATACGTAAAAGCAAGGACCGCTGCTATCATCGAGGAAAGAGACACATACTTCGTCAAATACAAGCAAAGAAAGAAGACGGCAAGCAAGATTATAAATAAGATGTAATTATAACCTAAAAGAACACCTGCAGATGTAGCTACAGCCTTTCCTCCCCTGAAGTTTGCGAAAACAGGATACATATGACCAATGACGGCAAAGACACCAGCCAATAGCATGTGTACATCACTTGAGAGCATCAATGGCAACAGGGTGGCAAGCGTTCCCTTTAGAATATCCATGATGGTCACGACCATTCCGGCTTTCACGCCAAGGGTTCTGAATGTGTTTGTGCCACCAAGGTTGCCGCTCCCATGTTCACGGATATCTTTGCCATAGAACGTCTTACCAATCAACAAACCTGATGGAATGGAACCTAATAAATACGAAAGTATGAGAATAAGGGCAAAAATCATCATCACTGCTCCTTTGAAAATAACTATTCCGCTCTTATTTTAACATGTTTTCCCTTTAAAGGGGAGAAATTAAGAGAAATAATTAGTACCTGTTCTTAAAACTAGATAACATTACATAAAATTCCTTACTGACCATCATCTAATGAACGGAAGTATGTTAAAATGGACACACTTTATATTGTTGAAATGAAGGTGTACATACATGCAAATCGTTTTATCAGCTCTCCAATGGGTCGCCTTTATGGTGGCGGGATCAATCGCTGCCCCCATTGCGATTGCGGACTTATTTCAGCTGTCAACGGCGGATACTGCTGGATTTATTCAGCGGACGATATTCGTTTTAGGGGCAGCGAGCCTCATTCAGGCTCTATTTGGGCATAAACTGCCGATCAACGAAGGACCTGCCGGATTGTGGTGGGGAGTATTTGCCATTTATGCAGGATTTGCGGGGACTCTTTATAGCAGTCATAAAGAAGTACTATCCGTTCTTCAGGGAGGGATGATCGTCAGTGGAGTGATATTCTTCATTCTTTCTGCCACAGGGCTTTTAAAGAAGCTATCTTCCTTATTTACTCCGGCGATTACATTCGTTTATCTGATGCTGTTGATATTGCAATTAAGCGGGTCTTTTATCAAAGGGATGTTCGGAATCCAGCATGAAGGGCAATCCATGGAGCCGCTCATCCTCCTCGGAAGTGTTCTCACTATCCTGGCTGCTTTATACTTTTCCAATCACAAGCGGAAATGGATTCAACAATATTCGATCATTCTTGCCATGATTACGGGATGGCTTATCTTTATCATAATGGGACTTGGTAAGAGTGCCTCTGTTTCAGACAGCTGGTTTTCTTTACCCCATGTCTTTGTTTTCGGAGCACCCGTATTTGATACTGGAGTCATCGTGACCTCAGTATTCATCACGTTCCTCTTGACCACCAATATGATCGCTTCCATCCGGGTGATGGAAGAATTGTTGAAAGCGAAAGGCCAGCCTACTTATGAACGATATACAAAGAGCGGATTTGCTTCAGGTCTTAATCAGTTATTAGGAGGAGTGTTTTCTGCCATTGGGTCTGTTCCTATTTCAGGTTCTGCCGGATTTGTTGCTGCAACAAAAATGTATTCGATCATTCCATTTATCATTGGCAGCGGAATCATCATGGTTATCAGCTTGATCCCTAAGATCATGAACATATTCGCCAGTCTTCCTTCTCCTGTTGGATATGCAGTAACAACAGTCATCTTCATCAAGATGGTCGGACTTGCCCTTTCTGAATATCGAAAAGAAGAAGACGTAGAAAGAATTCATTTTGTTGCAGGTATCTCACTGATTGTGGGAGTGGGGGCGATGTTTGTTCCGGCCACTGCCTTCAAGGAAATGCCTGTCGTCATTGCATCCATATTGAATAACGGATTGATACTGGGTACTATCACGGGCATCTTAGTAGAACAGTTTATACTGAAGAAACATAGAACGTAACCAGCAAAGAATGCTTTGCTGGTTTTTTTCTGCAGTTAAAGAAATCTTTTATTCGTATGCTGTATGCCTACTTCACATTCATCACAGACTATATCATACAAATGCAGATTCATTTACAACATGTTTACCTTTTGTATAATGAGGGTATCCCTTCTATGTTTAGGAAAATTTCTCAGTTCATAAAGCAGGTGGAAAAATGATTGAATTTCAAAATGTCACAAAGGTCTACGAAGATGGTACGAAAGCCATTAAGGGAATCAACTTAACGATTCCCAAAGGAAAGCTAGTTGCCTTGATTGGTCCGAGCGGATGCGGTAAAACGACGACAATGAAGATGATCAATAAACTTATTGCTCCTTCAGGGGGAAAGATTCTTATTGACGGGAAAGACATTTCAGATACGGATGAAGTGGAACTCAGAAGAAACATAGGTTATGTGATACAGCGCATCGGACTTCTCCCACATATGACGATTGAAGAAAACATCAGTCTCATACCCCGTCTAAAAGGGTGGAAAAAGGAAGAGTATGAAGGTCGTGTGGACGAGCTGCTTAATCTTGTTGGTTTGGAACCAGACATATATAAGAAAAGGTACCCCCTTGAACTGAGCGGCGGACAGCAGCAGCGTGTTGGCGTCATACGCGCCCTTGCAGCGGAACCACCGATCATCTTGATGGATGAACCATTCAGCGCCCTGGACCCGATTAGCAGGGAGCAGCTGCAGGATGAACTGAAAAGCATCCAAAATACCATACATAAAACGATTGTGTTTGTCACTCACGATATTGATGAAGCGTTAAAGATAGCGGATGAGATTGCTGTCATGCGGGACGGTGAAATCGAACAGATGGCAACACCCAGAGAACTATTGATGGATCCTGCCAATGAATTCGTTAGGGCATTCATTGGCGAAAACCGACTGAAGGACCATCAGACCCATAAGCAAGTAATGAACATTATGAGGGACGATGGGGATGGGTTTCACATGATGCTTGAAGAAGAGGAATATTCATTGATACCGTTTGATTCATCTATCAAAGAAGCAGCAAGTTTACTTCTGACAACTGGAAAGCCTTATCTGATGGTAATGAAAGACGACAGGAAAATCGGGATTATCTCATCCAGTGACATCCTTCGTACAGTAGCCTCAGAAGGGTATAGGGAGGAGAACACACTATGAATGCATTCTCAATCCTTTTCATCCATACCATCACAAACCGCTCCGATGCGATTTTAACGGGGTTATTGGAACATCTATTTTTATCCTTTGTATCGATTTTCATCGCCATTGCGATATCTCTGCCACTCGGTATTTATATTTCACGTAAAAAACAGACGGCAGAATTTTTCATCGGAATCACTGCTGTTTTTCAAACGATACCAAGTTTGGCCCTGTTCGGATTCCTCATTCCTATTTTCAGCACAGGAAGTGTTACAGCCATCATCGCACTGACTGTGTATGCTCTTCTGCCGATCCTCAGGAACACCTATACAGGCATCATCGGAGTGGATGAAGGGGTCATTGAGGCAGGAAGGGGCATGGGGATGACCAACTCACAGCTGTTATTCAAGGTGGAGCTCCCGCTTGCCCTTCCGTTTATCATGGCTGGGATCAGGACCGCTACCGTCCTTACTGTAGGCGTTGCCACACTTGCGACATTCGTAGGGGCAGGTGGACTTGGGGACCTTATTTATAGAGGACTTTCCACGTGGAATAATGCACTAGTCCTCGCAGGAGCCATTCCCGCGGCCTTACTTGCGTTGAGTTTTGATTTTGTATTAAAGCTTCTTGAAAGAATGACCACACCTAAAGGCTTAAAAGCAAGAAAATA
The DNA here is from genome assembly GCF_020172085.1 of Rossellomorea aquimaris. GTDB lineage: Bacteria > Bacillota > Bacilli > Bacillales > Bacillaceae_B > Rossellomorea > Rossellomorea aquimaris_E. The sequence goes on along the minus strand of NZ_JAIVAT010000003.1, from coordinate 1,246,672 downwards.
ATCCATATCCAAAGGAGAGTACGAATGAAGAAGAAATTACAAGGATTCATATTCATCACCATATTATCAGTAGTGATTGCAGGTTGCGGAAATGGAGGGGGAAAAGATACCATCACTGTTTCAGGTAAGATGTGGACAGAGCAATTCATCCTAACACAAATGATGGCTGAACTTCTCAAAGAAAAAACCGACCTTGATGTAAAAGTGGAGGAAGGACTCGGAGAAGTTTCGATCCTTACACCCGCCCTTGAAAAAGGCGACATCGATGTGTACGTGGAGTATACCGGCACCGGCTTAGAAGCGGTACTGAAAGAACAGGCAAAGAAAGGCGCATCAGCGGATGAAATCCTTACACAGGTCCGTAAAGGGTACGAAAAAAAGTTCAATGTGACCTGGTTAAAGCCATTAGGCTTTGAGAATACGTATACCCTTGCATACACAGCTGATCAGGACTTTGATGCCAAAACATTCTCAGACATTGTCCCTCTTTCAAAAGATTTGAGCTTCGGTGCACCTCACCAGTTCTATGAACGTGAAGGGGACGGATACGATGCATTCTCTGAAGCGTATGGGTTCCAATTCAAAGAAAAGGAAAGTTTTGACCCGAATATTATGTATGAAGCGGTCAAAAATGGAGATGTTGACATCATTCCTGCCTTTACGACCGATGGGCGGATCCAACGGTACAAATTAAAAACGACAAAGGACGATAAAGGATTCTTTCCTCCATATGATGCTGCACCAATCATTCGTCAAGAAGTGTTGAAAGAACACCCTGAAGTAGAGAAAGTGTTGAATGAACTGGCAGGGAAGATTTCGGAGAAAGAAATGAGCGAGTTGAATGCGAAAGTGGATATGGATAAAGAAGATCCTAAGGACGTAGCGCGAGACTTCCTCATTTCAAAAGGACTAATTGAAAAATAGGATAGGATTGACCATAGATGTGTCAGGAGTGGAATGAAGGGAAATAACCCCTTTAGTCCCACCCTGACACTTCCTTTTCATCTAGATAATTTTATAAAATTTTGAAAAATTAGAGGGAAATATGATATAAAAGAAGAATAGGACTTATGAAGCAGGTCACAATGTTGTGGCTGCTATCAACGAAGGAGTGATAATCACCCTATGGAAAATCCATCAAGAACAGAAATTGGAAATATTCTCAAAGCTTCAAAACGGATAGCAGTGATTGGTTTAAGTGATAACCCTGAACGAACGTCTTATATGGTATCTAAAGCAATGCAGGATCAGGGTTATGAGATCATTCCTGTAAATCCTAAAATTGACTCGGTACTTGGAATAAAAGCAGTATCATCACTCCTAGAGATTGATGGACCTATAGATATTGTCAATGTATTCCGCCGATCGGAATTCCTTCCACAAATAGCGGAAGAATTCGATCAAATCGATTCAAACGTATTTTGGGCTCAGCTGGGTGTAGTGAATGAAGACGCTTATCGCTTTTTAAAAGAACGTGGGTATACAGTCATAATGGATCGCTGTATTAAGGTTGAACATGCTTTAACCAAATAAATCTCACTCGTAACAAGCGGCTCTTACCGCTTGTTTTTTTATCGGAAAAGCAACGGGCATAAACCGGGCAAAACAAAGGTTCATTCGATCCGTTCACGGAAATATCATTTGCGAAAATCAAATAAAACGCTACAATAAGCAATAGTGGTTTACCTCAGGAAATAAAGAATATAGGTAAACGAACAAACGTTCTTGTGTTATAGTTAATAGATACATAACCAATAATAGCTTACAAGAACTAACATTCAATAGGTTAGAGAAGTTTTGAAAGGGGAATGTTCGTGGCCAACCAGAATAAGACCATGGATTACAATGATGATGCCATTCAAGTATTAGAAGGCTTAGAAGCCGTTCGTAAGAGACCCGGGATGTATATAGGCTCTACCGATTCAAGAGGATTGCATCACTTAGTATACGAAATTGTCGATAACTCAGTCGATGAAGCATTAGCAGGCTTCGGGAATGAGATTATTGTTACGATACATAAAGATAATAGCATCTCAGTCCAAGATAAAGGGCGGGGAATGCCGACCGGTATGCATAAGCTTGGCAAGCCGACTCCTGAAGTCATCTTGACCGTTCTTCATGCAGGGGGGAAATTCGGTCAAGGGGGATATAAGACAAGTGGAGGCCTCCATGGTGTCGGAGCCTCGGTTGTAAACGCCTTGTCTGAATGGCTTGTCGTTACGATTGAACGGGACGGTATCAAATATGAGCAGCGTTTCTCTAATGGGGGTAAGCCAGAAACTACCCTTGAGAAGATTGGCAAAACAAAAAAATCCGGTACTTGTATCCATTTTAAACCAGATGCAAGTATCTTCAGTACCGTTACATATAATTATGAAACGCTCTGTGAACGCCTAAGGGAATCTGCATTCCTCCTAAAAGGGTTAAAAATTGAAATCATCGATGACCGACATGACCTGAAAGAAGTCTTTCATTTCGAAAGCGGGATTCAGGCATTCGTTCAATATCTGAATGAAGAAAAAGATGCGCTTCATAACGTAGCTTTCTTCGAAGGAAATCATCACGATATCGAAGTGGAATTCGCCTTTCAATTCAATGACGGGTTCTCTGAAAATATACTTTCCTTTGTCAATAACGTACGGACGAAAGACGGAGGCACCCATGAAGCGGGAGCAAAGACAGCCATGACCCGAGTCTTTAATGAGTATGCACGGAAAGCAGGCATACTGAAAGATCGAGACAAAAACTTGGAAGGTACCGATATCCGGGAAGGATTGGCAAGTATCGTATCTGTCCGGATCCCGGAACATCTCTTGCAGTTCGAGGGTCAAACAAAAGGCAAACTCGGGACCAGTGAGGCACGATCCGCTGTCGATGCTGTCGTATCGGAGCATCTACTCTATTTCTTAGAAGAGAATCCGGATACAAGCTCCCTTCTTATCAAAAAATCCATTAAAGCGGCTCAGGCACGTGAGGCGGCCCGTAAAGCAAGAGAGGATGCCCGGAACGGAAAGAAACGAAAGCGTTCAGAAACCGTTCTATCAGGGAAATTAACACCAGCACAATCGAGAAATCCACAACGTAATGAACTTTATCTAGTGGAGGGTGATTCAGCAGGTGGGTCTGCCAAACAAGGCCGAGACCGTAAATTTCAGGCGATCCTTCCTCTGCGGGGGAAAGTCATCAACACGGAAAAGGCAAAGCTGCAGGATATCTTTAAAAACGAGGAAATCAATACGATCATTCATGCTATCGGAGGCGGTGTAGGACCAGAATTCAATGTTGACGACATCAATTATGACAAGATTGTCATTATGACCGATGCCGATACAGACGGAGCTCACATACAGGTTCTCCTGTTGACCTTCTTCTACCGCTATATGAAACCATTATTAGAAGCAGGAAAAGTGTATATTGCACTTCCCCCGCTGTACAAAGTAAGTAAAGGTACAGGCAAAAAGGAAAAACTTGAATATGCATGGACGGATGATGAGCTTCAAGGGGCCATCTCCAAAGTTGGAAAAGGCTATATGATCCAGCGCTATAAAGGTCTTGGGGAAATGAACGCTGACCAGCTTTGGGAAACGACGATGGATCCTGAAACACGCGCGTTGATCCGAGTTCGCATTGATGATGCCGCTCGCGCCGAACGACGTGTCACCACACTCATGGGTGACAAAGTAGAACCGCGCCGTAAATGGATTGAAAGTAATGTAGCTTTTGGTTTAGAAGAAGACGGAAGCATTCTGGAAAATGAAAACATTACGGTGCCAGAGGAGGGGTAATAGATGACAACTGTAGAAAGATATCAGGATTTACCTCTGGAAGAGGTGCTTGGCGACCGATTTGGCCGTTATAGTAAATACATCATTCAGGAGCGTGCATTACCGGATGCACGCGACGGGTTAAAACCAGTACAACGACGCATTCTTTACGCCATGTATGTTGATGGAAACACCCAGGAGAAAGGCTTCAGAAAATCGGCTAAAACCGTTGGTAATGTTATCGGTAACTATCATCCACATGGTGATACATCCGTGTATGATGCCATGGTTAGGATGAGTCAAACATGGAAGGTACGTAACTTCCTTGTTGAAATGCATGGTAACAACGGTAGCGTCGATGGTGACCCTCCTGCTGCCATGCGTTATACTGAGGCACGTCTTTCTGCCATTTCAATGGAGCTTCTTAGGGATATTGATAAAAAAACCGTGGAGTTTGTCCCGAATTTCGATGATACATCAAGCGAGCCGACAGTCTTACCCTCTCGGTTCCCGAACCTTTTAGTCAACGGTTCTACCGGTATATCGGCCGGGTACGCAACCGACATTCCACCACATCACCTCGGTGAAGTCATTGATGCTGCCATCATGCGTATGGATAAGCCTTATAGTACAGTCGATGATCTTATGACGGTACTAAAAGGACCCGACTTTCCAACCGGGGGTATCATCCAAGGGGTCGATGGCATAAAGAAAGCCTATGAAACCGGAAAAGGGAAAGTCGTTGTGCGGGGTAAAGCAGATATTGAAAATATACGCGGAAGCAAACAACAAATTGTCATAACGGAAATACCTTATGAAATTAATAAAGCGAATCTCGTCAAAAAAATGGATGAATTCCGTGTTGATCGAAAAGTGGAAGGAATCGCAGAAGTCCGTGATGAAACGGATCGTGATGGAATGCGTATCGTCATTGAGTTAAAGAAGGATGCGGATGCAAACGGCGTGTTAAACTATTTATACAAAAATAGTGACCTTCAGATCGCCTACAACTTCAATATGGTCGCTATACATAACCGTCGCCCTAAACTGATGGGGCTCCGGGAACTATTGGATGCCTACATCGAGCACCAAAAAGAAGTGGTAACCAACAGGACAAAACACGACTTGAATAAAGCGAAGGATCGACAGCATATCGTTGATGGCTTGATTAAAGCACTTTCCATTTTAGATCAGGTGATTGCTACTATCCGTGCTTCAAAAGATAAGCGCGATGCTAAAGACAATCTCATTCAGAAATTTCAATTCACCGAAGCCCAGTCAGAAGCGATCGTCAGCTTACAGCTATACCGATTAACTAATACGGATATCACAGCACTCGAGGCCGAAGGTGAAGAATTAGCGAAAACGATTGCAGAATTGACGGCGATTTTAGAAAGCGAAAGCAAGCTTTACAGTGTCATCAAGAAAGAATTAAAAGCGATCAAAAAGCAATTCGCTGATGAGAGACGAACCCGCATTGAAGATAAAATCGAAGAAATAAAGATTAACCTGGAAGTTCTGATTGCCAGTGAAGATGTGATGGTAACCGTTACCCGTGATGGATACATGAAACGGACAAGCCTTCGTTCTTATTCTGCCTCAAATGGCCAGGATCTCGCCATGAAAGAAACAGACAGGCTGCTTGGACAATTCGAGATGAACACAACAGATGTCCTTCTTGTCTTTACAAACAAAGGGAACTACATCTATTGTCCGGTCCATGAGCTTCCTGATATCCGTTGGAAGGATCTTGGTCAGCATGTGGGGAACATCGTACCGATCGACCGGGATGAACAAGTGCTTAAAGCCATTCCGATCAAGGAGTTTGATCCGGCACATTATTTACTCTTTGTGACGAAAAACGGGATGATCAAGCGGTCCGAGCTTCCTCAATACAAAGCACAACGATACTCACGCCCACTTGTGGGAATCAATCTAAAAGGTGAAGATGAGCTGGTGGATGTTCACTTAACAGATGGAACACACGATGTATTCATCGCCACACATTTAAGCTACGGACTTTGGTTCTCAGAAGAAGATGTAAACATTGTGGGCCCAAGGGCAGCAGGCGTGAAAGGGATCAACCTAAAGGAAGACGATTTTGTTGTATCCGGCAAGATCGTGAAAGAACCGGCAAAGGATTTCATATTCTTAGCTACCCAACGGGGTGCCGTGAAGAAAATGAAGTTAGCGGAATTCGAGAAGACATCCCGTGCCAAACGCGGAGTCATCATGCTGAGGGAATTAAAATCCAATCCCCATCGGGTAGTCAGCATAGAAGTTGTAAAAGACCCGGACAAAGTGGGACTGATTACGACAAAAGGCAAGTCAGAAGAGGTAATTGTCTCAGACCTTAGGCCAAATGACCGCTACTCAAATGGATCCTTCGTCATCGATGAAGGGGATAGCGGTTCAGTATGTGAAACATGGGCAGAGTCTCCAGTACCTGATACAAAAGAATAGCTTTCCAAAAAAACGACCAGGATATTTTCTGGTCGTTTTTTCTATTTCAACATTCCTCGAATGAATATATCGTGCATATTCATTCGTAATTGTTGTACAATAACGGAATGATATTGTACAACAATTAATATTCTTTCAACAATATGAATTTTTCAGTTGATGGAAGATCTTATTTTTGATAGATTATAACAGTGTCAGAATGGGTAAACATACATAGGTTCATACAATTTTTGTCATAAACTTTAACAACTGGGGGGAACATTAATGGATTTATTAACAAGTATAGTAGGTATCCTGAATGATTATATGTGGTCTTACATACTCATCGTTGCATTGATCGGACTAGGATTATACTTTTCATTACGCACAAGGTTTGCTCAATTCCGTTATTTAGGTGAAATGGGCAGATTATTAACAGATAAAACGACGATTTCTGCTGAGGGAAAGCGGGGCATTTCTTCTTTCCAAGCTTTCACAATCAGTACGGCTTCACGTGTAGGTACCGGTAACCTTGCAGGAGTAGCAACTGCGATTGCAGGCGGAGGGCCAGGCGCAGTATTCTGGATGTGGCTCATCGCTTTACTTGGCGGAGCAACAAGCTTCGTAGAAAGTACTCTTGCTCAAATCTACAAAGTGAAAGACGGTGAAGATGGATATCGCGGTGGCCCCGCTTATTACATGGAAAAAGGATTAAATGCCCGTTGGATGGGAATCCTTTTCGCCGTCATCATCACTTTCTGTTTTGGTCTTGTCTTTAATTCAGTACAATCCAATACCATCTCACTTGCTATGGAAGAAGCATACTCATTCAATCGACTGACTGTAGGGATCATTCTAGCTGCATTGACAGCCCTAGTCGTATTCGGTGGCGTCAAACGTATCGCCAGTGTCACTCAGATCGTGGTACCGATCATGGCGGTCCTTTATCTGATTCTTGCATTCTACATTCTCATCACGAATATTACGATGCTTCCTAATATGTTCGTCGTCATTTTTGAGAATGCATTCGGTATCCGGGAAGTAGCAAGCGGCGGAGTCGGAGCAGCCATCATGATGGGGATCAAACGTGGTTTATTCTCGAATGAAGCCGGTATGGGTAGTGCACCGAACGCAGCTGCATCCGCTGGTGTTACACACCCGGTTAAACAGGGTCTTATTCAAACACTCGGCGTTTTCACCGATACGTTACTGATCTGTACGGCAACAGCCTTCATGATCATTTTATCCGATCAATATACGAGTGGAATTGACGGAATTCAATTGACTCAGGCAGCATTGAGCTTCCATGTGGGATCTTGGGCTGACACCTTTGTCGCTGTCGCCATATTCTTGTTCGCTTTCAGTTCGATCATCGGAAACTATTATTATGGGGAAACAAATATCGAGTTTATAAAATACAGTCCGGTATCCCTGTTCATTTACCGTATTGCCGTTCTAGGAATGGTGATATTCGGAGCGGTTGTAAAGCTTGATATCGTATGGAGCCTGGCAGATCTATTCATGGGTCTGATGGCGATCATCAACCTTATAGCGATTACGTTACTTGCCAAGATTGCATTGGCAGCATTAAAGGATTACAGAGAACAAAAAAGGCAGGGGAAAGATCCCGTTTTCTATTCAAACACGATCGATGGATTGAAAGGAATCGAAAGCTGGGAAGCTAAACCTGAAACTAGAAAACAATAAAGAAAGAAGGGACCAGCCTATCAGGTTGGTCCTTTTATACATTCCTTAAAAATGCTTTGCTACGGAATTACTTGAAAAATTATATAGGGATGATTACATAGAATTTCCTTTTCTGGTGAGAATACTATTGAATCATTTTCAAACAAGGAGAGAGAATCATGAGAAAAGAATTACTATTTGCATTCGGTGCTTTCTTTGTTATGTCGCTCCACGCCATTGCTGGGAACTTTTCAGCCGAACCCCCTGAAAATCAGCCGGTGAATGAAATGACCGTAGCGGTATATAAGAAGGATGTAACAGGCGATGGTAAAAAGGACACAATCACACTCAAGGCGATTCCGTTTTCTCCTGACGCCTTGTTCCTTAAACAAATCTGGGCAGACATCAAAACGTCCAAAGGAAGTGACATCCGGATTGACTATGAGGGCGGCTACGAACCAAAAATTCAATTCGTTGATTTAAATCATGATGGTATTAAAGATATGCTGTATTCTTCAGCAACGGGAGGAAGCGGTGGACTTTACTCCATGTCTCTCCATACATTGGCAGACAATAAACTGGTTGATATAGGCTTACCAGATCCCCTTACGATTACAGCCCAGTTTGAGGATCAGTACAAGGCATCCATTACGTTTGTAGACACAAATCAATCTTACACGATAGACTTAAGTGACCGTAAAGAGGATTATGAAAGATTAGGCATTTACACAGAAGGCAAATTAAATGAACCAATGGAATTAATGGTTGGTCCATATGCCTTTTTCGAACCAGCCCGGATCTTCGGTAAATCAGGGAAAGGCTTGAAGGGTTACCAGCAAATTAGCGGAGCCTACCATGCGGATGGTATCGGAACGGCCACATCCTATTGGTATTATGAAGACGGCAAATGGAAGTTGATTAAAATAAAGTGGAGGGAGAGCTAGGAACCGATTATAGGCTATCGTCATACTCTGTTGTAAGCCCATTTTTGTGAAGGAGGCATACACATGAGTGAATTTAAGCCGGAAAACCTAGCTGTTCAATATGTACCTCCTGCATCCATTTTCAACCCAATCGATAACAGGAAATACACATTAACCCATTGTGATACGACTGGCGAACTTTTTTTAAGTATCGGCTGCCACTTTGACTCAGGGAAGATTAATATGACCATGAGGGACGAAGTATTGGGAGAATGGAAACGGAATCTAGGTCAATATACGCTCTCAGGAACAGTATATATTAGCGGAGGGGAATTCGATCAACAACTTTCCAATGTCCGCTTTATGATATTCAAGAAGGAGCTACCACTTGCATTAGCTGCAATGGTCAACGGGGATAAAGGCTTTTATGCGTACTATCCATGGCTACTTGATGCACCGATCATCATTTGCTTTGAATCTATATTCCCTGAATATCAGCAGACCCTGTATTTCGGAACTCCAAGACAATATTTGATTAAATAACGCACAAGCATAGTGAGGACCTTATGGACTCTTTATGCTTTTTTCTTTGTACGGCATTTATAGAAGATAGCGTAGGGGGAGAAGACTTCGATTCAAAATGGAATGGTTCAAATGCTCGCATCAAACAGAATAACAGAAGAAAGTAAGAATGAGCAGCTTGGTATTATGTAAACTAATCAAACGAAAAATAAATCCAGCATGAAATGAAAAATGAAACCGGAATCAAATATTTTAAATGAACTCAAATTCCACAATAAAAAGAACTGGAGAATAATCAGAAAATAGCAAACTAATGTAGATGGTGACTTACCGGAACCCATCAGTCACGACTTAACAGACAAAATTAGAATCCATGGAACGGCATGATTGATATTTACACTAAAGTGAGGTTCAGTAAAGTAATATGTAATTTGACGATCGTTCAAATTTTTTCTTCTGTCTCATTATTAATAGTATACTTTTGATACGAGACTGAAAACGCGGATTTTATTTAGGTTCCTATAATTTACATTATGTAAACCTATAAAATAATTACCACTATAACAAATCCCTTCTTCACATAATTCCTGACACTTGTGTCAGGAATCTTCCCCTATTGTTTAATTTTGAATTTATATTCTAATGATTAAATTAGTCCACTATTATAATGAATATTTCTAATACCATTTAATCCTTAATTTATGCTTCCCTTGTTATGACACAAAAGCACAGATTATTCTTGTAGTATCTCTTCAATGACCTATACTCTTTGTAGGGGGCGCTTAGGATAATTTGTTTGCAGTGGATCGTCTGACCTGGAAATCTTTTCCTCGATTACACTTTCACTCAGCCGAAATATCACTTTCCCAACACCTTCATCTTGGTTACTTTTTACAATTTCCAGACAGGCAGTCTAAAAGGGGTAGCATATAATGACATTTTTGCTCTCCTTTCTAGGAAGACTACGATTGAAAGATATGATGGAGTTTCTTCTTCACGATTTTCTTACAGTCATATTGTCTCCTAATGGAATCTGATCCTCTTTGGCCTATTTTCATTGCCAGTTCAAAGTGTTCCTTTACCCAGTTCAACGCATTAATGATGGAATAGGTCATAGGCTCAACCTCCAGGTAGTCCACCCCGTCCTCTAGGGTCAAGCGGTCATTCCTTTGATTTGTAGAGACCAACAGGCATCCAGTTGACATCGCGTCAACAGCCGCCGTAACCGGGAACCCGTCAATGATGAACCGATCCTGCGTACCTGTATAAATGAATAAATGCGTATGCTGATAGATCTTTTTCATCCCTTCCGGCGGTAAAAGTCCATAATAAGAATAATTCTCGTTCTTTAACAAATGAAGGTGATTCTGCCAGTCTCCGATAATATTTAGATAGAAGCAATCATCGAGTTCATTAAAAACGTTTGCCAATAGAGGAAACCCTTTACGTACTCCCCTATGTGCAGCAAAGGTGATGATGATTTTATCTTTAGCGGGCTTCTTATTATAAGAATAGAAATCTGTATTGATGGCTACTGGGGTAAAAATACTGGTTGGAATCTCATCCAGAACCTCCTGAATGTTGGTGAAAATACAGGTGCATCCTTCTTTCACCTGTTTAAGAAATAGCGGAGAAACATCAGGAGACAAACCACCACCTGGATACAGAGTCGTGTGCAACTTAATGCCCTTCTCATTCAAAAAGGAAGATATAGTCCAACTAGGATTGGAGCCTAGAATAGATAATCCGCTTGGTAAGGTCGTATTCCCAAGCAGGCTGCCTGCAAGATTCAGGAACACACAATAAACATCTGTTATCCCACTCTGTTTTGCCATCTCTTCAAAGGCTTCAAAGGGATATACCGGGACAGGAAACTCTTCTCGCCTTACATTGGTGGCAAAAAATATTGTATCCGGCCGCTGCTTTAGGATTTCGATAAATTCCCAATAGCGGAACCCGCTCTGTTTCCAAGGAAAGTCCGTATCAATGACGGCGAGTCGACGATGGGTAGAAATGATTCCCTTATTATCCATTGCCATCATTCCTTTCACCACCCTCTCCTTATCTTTCTAGAATGGAATAATGCCCCTCGTAAAAAGTCTATTCTCTTGCGTCTAATAATATGTTGAACGCTCCTATCCTATGTTGAATATCCCGTTTTTACGACCCCATTGGAAGAGCTTTCTCCCTATCTATCAGAAATTGATCTTACAGGCAATATATTAATTTCGCTCTACACAATATCCGGTTTAAAAATGGATTCTGGACGATTATTTTGACGGAAACGGTGCGGTTACCAGCGTCAGAAATGCGACCCTCGGGTTTATCTTGGCCATTTCGAGATGCAGACCGCCCCTTGGAAAAGACGAGCTCATGCCAAAACACCACATTTTGAATGGTTCTCCAAGTAAAATATACAAATAAATCGTCAGCATTTATTTCATTACACTTTAATAAATTCTTATCATAGTATATAAAAAATAAATTTTACGTTTTCAAATTGGTTAAGAAAGCTGTGATTTGACAAGATGAAAAACTGTAAAGATAATCACTTCTTATTTCAAAATCTACAGGAAATTGGGATGTCATTTGACCAGGTTTTTGATCATATTGTGAAGTTCATGCAATCAGAGCCCAATGGGAACTATCGATTAATGGTGGGGACTGATTCTCAAGTTCATCAATCCCATACCACATTCATAACTGGAATTGTGATATTAAATGAAGGAAACGGTGTCTGGGCATGCATAAGAAAAGTATTAATCCCTAGGAGAATGCTGCAATTGCATGAGCGGATCTCCTATGAGTTATCCTTATCTGAAGAAATCGTTTCATTATTTACTGTGGAAAGAAAAAATCAATTAATTGATATAGTCCTCCCTTATATTTATGTTGGAGCTACATTTACAATGGAGGGCCATATTGATATCGGGAATGGGAAACAGAACAAAACACGTAAGTTTGTAAAGGAAATGGTCGCAAGAATGGAAGCAATGGGAGTCGAACCGAAAATCAAACCGGATGCCTTCGTGGCTTCTAGTTATGCCAACCGTTACACAAAATAGTGAATATTCATCTGTGCTGCCTCTTCCCCCTCCAGTCCATGATGTATATTTGAATGTAAGAAATCATCTTCTCTTATGCAAATGCATTAGAAAAATGACATCAGCCTAAGCATTGTGGACAAAGCTACATAGTATATAATGAGTCGAGGTTTTACCTTCGACAAATTATATAAGATAGGGGGATTTCTGATGTGGTTCCCATGTTGTAATTGGTGTGAAAAAGACAGAAGAAATGATCATGATCGTTGCCGTTTTTGGGACAACTTGATGTTCACCCACTGTTCATGTGATGTTAAAGATTGTAGCAGACAAAAAAGAACAGATGTCGAAGATGAAGTAAGATGTTTCAAAATAAAAGATAAACATGACTGTGGATGTCACAAGAAAAAACCTCAACACCACAGTAATGATTGCGGATGTTCTAAAAAGCTTGAACACCAATGTAATTGTTGCCATAAGTGTCACTGCCATAAATGCAGACGTGATCACTAGGTAATGTGCCTACCCATCCGGATTTGGATGGGTTCTTTTTTTTATGCCTTCCTTACTATCCGGATTACAATCCACTATGTATCCTTTGACCCTGGTTGTGCTACCTGGAATAATAATCGGGATGATAGCATCCAATCCCTATTGAACGTCATAAGCGGGAACTACCAGAGAAACACATTTATTATTTTTCAATTTTTTCACCTCTCTTCTATTGATATACTATGCAACATGCTAGATTTGGATTAGACGTGAATAATGAAGAAAATGAAAATAAACAAATTACGGTGTATATTTCTATTGTCGCGAATTAAAAATGCCAAGAAAATAATATTTCCCAGCATCCTTCATTTTATTTCCTTTATTTTTCTCCATATATCTCTTATTTTCTAACTGATATGATTATTTCTTGCAAACAGAACAAATGTTCCGTTGTGCCATAAAACCCTTTCCCTCAAACTTCATATTTTCAATTACTTTAGTAATTAAATTCCCCTCATTAAAGAAACTTTTGTTTTTACTGCTTACTCTTCAGAGAAGTTATTTCACATGTTTTATAGAAACACTACCATCCCCAAAATTGTGTATCTAAACAGGAATCACATTATCGTTAACCTTCTCTCTGAATATATCCCTCACCAACATGAGTTGTGTTAGTATCATGCGGTTCATATTAGCGACAATCTCGATAGTTTAACACTATCGTTCAAAAGGCTGACATGACACTTAGCCTATTGGCTTATAGATACAGCTATATTATCTTAATAGTATGAAATTTCAGATAAAGGAGAGTGGAATTATGGTTCATGTTAGTAAGATGATCATTATTTTGTTTTTGCTATTCTTATTGTTTCCAGAAAGAAAGGTGTCAGCAAGCCCAGGAGAATTTAAGACCAATGATTACCCAATCATCCTTATTCATGGAGTTGGAGGTTGGGGTAAAGAAGAAGTTTCTAATTTTTATTACTGGGGTGGAATTCATGATATTGAGAACTACTTAAACACCCAGGGATTTGAAACATATACAGCTGCGGTCGGTCCCGTATCAAGTAACTGGGATAGAGCAGCCGAATTATTTGCCTACATAAAGGGTGGTACCGTTGACTATGGGGCTGCTCATTCTTTACAACATCATCACCTTCGTTTCGGAAAGAAATACTCTGGAGTCAAAACGGATTGGAATGCTGTGAATCGAGTACATTTGCTTGGTCACAGTATGGGTGGACAAACTTCAAGGATGTTGTTGGAATTACTGAAATCGGGCAGTAAAGAAGAAAAGGATTTTCACAAAAATAATCCTGATGCCGAACAGATGTTCAGTCTTTACGATGGGGGAAAAGATTGGGTGCATAGCATCACAACCTTGGCTACTCCTCATGATGGATCCCCTTTTGCCAATAAACTAGAAAACTTTATGCCCTTTTTAAAAGGGTTTGTTTACAAATATATTAATTTGGCAGACCTGCATTCTAATGAATCTTTCAACTATGATTTCAAACTGGATCATTGGGGCTTGAAAAGAGAGGGAAATGAACCGGTTTACTCTTATGTAGAACGCATGTTTAACAGTCCTTTCTGGAAAACCAAGGATACAAGTCAATATGACCTTTCAATAGAAGGCGCTAAAGAGTTAAACGAAAAAATGAAAACGTATTCAGATGTATATTATTTTTCTTATACAGGGGATGCTACGTTTCAGTCTCCCTTAACAGGGTATAATGTCCCCCTTCCTTCAATGAATCCACTATTATACCCTTCTGGATTTTATATTGGAAGATATGAAAATAATCAACTTGGATCTTCATGGTGGCCAAACGACGGTCTAGTAAGTGTTCCTTCTTCACAATATCCGAACGGACACAAGGCACAGCCTGCCCAAAGTACGAGTGAGAAAGGTGTTTGGAATTATCACAAGACTCAATATAGATGGGACCATGCTGATTTTATAGGATTGAGCTTGTATGACACTGTCGGGTTAAGCGACATCCGTGCATTTTATCGAGAAATTTCAGTGGAACTAGCTTCATTACCAAGTCTCGATTAGAGGTTTAATCCCTTTTGTATGAGAGATTCTGGTAACCATTGAGATAATCAAGGATGTTAAAGCGTTTTACCAGAATCCTACTCTATTTTAACGTGATGTACGAAGAAGACTGCTATGGAAGTGAATCATTTTTGTATTTATTTTATAAGGGAGAAAAGGTCTGCCTACTTACGTTTGTGTTTCATTTAATGCTATCTGCCTCTAAACGGGTAAGATACTTAAGACTAGCTCTCATCACAGGATTAAATACTTTAGAAACAGGAATGGATCCAATTTCTGTTGGTTGTAAATCGGGTTCTTCCACCCCTACGTAAACAATCAATTCAGGATTATCAGCTGGAGCCATTCCCAAAAATGAAAATAAATACTCATTGGGAGCTGTTAAATAACCTCCTCCATTTGGATTTGGTATTTGGGCAGTACCTGATTTGCCAGAGACTTGATAATCAGACAGTTGGAATCTCCTGCCTGTCCCTATATCGGACGTGACAGTCGAGGTTAAGTAATGACGCGTTTGTTCAGCAGCTTCTTTCGTAATTGGAGTGCGGATGACTTCTGGTCGAAACTCTTTAATGATTTTTTTTGAATCGCTATCAACTATCTTTGAAACAACAAATGGTTTCATCATTTTTCCGCCATTAGCAATTGCTGATTCAGCTTGGATCATCTGAAGTGCTGTCACGGTGCTTCCTTGACCAAAAATGGTTGTAGCCCTTTCAATTGGATTGCTGTATTGTAGTATACCTTTTGCTTCATTTTGAAGGGAAATGCCTGTTTTATTCCCGAACCCAAATGATTTTAAATAAGTTAAATACTTTTCTGTTCCAATTTTCTCTAACAGATTAATAAAAGCTACGTTAGAGGATCTTTGTAATCCTTCTAAATATGTAATGGTTCCCCAGCCCTTTCCTCTATTCCAATCCTTTATTGGGGATGGGTAGCCTTTTACAAAATATTGACCAGATTTATAGTATTCATTCGGGGCAAATGCCTTACTATCAACTGCAGCCGCTAAAGAGAATGATTTCATTGTCGATCCTGGTTCATAAGAACTTTCAACTATGAAGTTTGACCAACTTTCACCTATCCCTTCTTTTGTATCATTATTGAAGGATGGTCTCTGAGCCATCGCTAATATTTCACCCGTAGTGGGGTCAGATACGATGCCAAACATTTTTCTAGGATGGTATTCGCTATCAACGGAATTTAATGCGTCTTCTAAAATTTTTTGGATGTTTACATCAATGGTTAAATAAACATCATCACCATGATCTGGGGGGATGACGGTCTTTTCTGTATCCGGTAATATATATCCCCAAAAGTCACTCTCATATCTGATCTGTCCATCTTTCCCAGTAAGGAATGAATTGAAGCTTTTTTCAATTCCCATGATACCTTCGTTGATTGTTTTCCCATTCCTTTTCACATCTTCTTGAGTGAGTCCTATTGTATGAGAAGCAAACATGCCTTTTGGATAGGACCTTTTATTGTTTGTAACAAAGGTAATTCCAGGTAATTTCTCCTTCTCGATTTTCTCTTTCATATCGGTAGTAATTCCATTACCTCCAGCTCCCAATTCTACTTGGAACTTTCCTTCTTTATTTAACAGTTTGTAAATTTCAGTCTTTTTTAAATGAATATATCTAGACAACACATCAGCTGTCCGTTTCTTGTCGACAACATGGTTGGGCTTTTCAGGGTTAGATGTTACTGATGCAGATAAAATCGCTATCATTTTATATGAAGGAGTGTCTTTTGCAAGAGCATGATCGTTACGATCAAATATTGTTCCCCTATTCGCTTTTAAAGTATGAGTCTGTAGGTATTTATCAGAGGCTTCTACAGCTAAATTTTTCCCTTCTATTTCTCCGCTTACTTGTATATAAAGAAAACGGACAAATACAATAAAAAATAGGAGTGAAAATGTGCAAAATAAAAAGGCACCTGCCCGATTCATATTTGGCGGTTTTTTATTCATTTACTCACAACCTTAACTTCTTGTTATTTCAAATTATCGTTCATACATACGTTCCTTAATCTTTTTGTATACACATACTGGTGTGCCCCCCTTCATAGAAAAACTGGTATGTTTTGAATCGATCACCTCTATTTATTAGCAAAGATTTCTTCCAAAAAGTGCATGTTTATCTTCAAAATATGAATCCAGATTTAGAAGATTTTTGAGATGAGTGAAGAGTAGAATATTATTCATTGGATAATATTAGACAAAATTCTACATTTTTCTACAAATCCCAAAATATCTTATCACTTTATAAAATATTTTAAATCCATCCTTTTTACTGAGTTAAAAGCACTATTAACGATTGTTAAGGTATTCCGACGTTTAGAAACGAAGCGGAAGAATGATCATGTTCTTGAGATGAACAATACCATTGATCCTTTATGTACATTGCTTTCTTGCAAGCAAAACAGGTAATGAACACGACTTATATACAGTGTGGTTTATATCAATCAACTTCTACCAATGTGAATACATTGTTTTGATTTTTGATCATCAAACTTATGTGTCTTTATGTTCAAAGAGTGCAAACCAACCCTAAACTCCTACTAATGACCCGACATCTGAACCGATATCCATGATCCGACATTGTTCGCAGTTTCGTGAATATATTGAATATTTAACAATTAATAAATACAGGAAAACAATGGGTACAAAGGATTGTATTGGTAACGCTGACATTAGACCCTTCTCTCCCTTCAATGACTAATATATAGTTAGTTCGAAAGTATTTAGGACAAAGGAGATGGAATAATTGGATACCATTCAAATGAGTAGGAGAGAAAGAATTGCTACAGAAAAGAAGAAAGCCCTCAAACAAAGAAACAAAAAATTAACCGTTGCAACTACCATTGGGGCACTTTCCGCGCTTTTGCTCACAAATGGAGCTGCAAGGGCTTGCAGTGCAGAATATACAGTGAAGAAGCATGATACATTATATAGTCTCGCAAAAAAATATGATGTTACAGTCGATCAAATCAAAGAAAAAAACTTATTAACGTCTGATAAAATTTATGCTGGCCAAACACTTCTGGTGCCACATCTAGAAAATCAAGATGTAAACCAATATTCAGTCCAACGAGGAGATACACTATACTCATTAGCCAAAAGATATAACACTTCAATCTCTCATTTAAAACAATTAAACGAGCTGAATTCAGATCAAATTAAGATCGGACAAACTCTTTTGGTTCCTGTTGAACAAAACAAATCAAATGTGGGAGAATTATATACAGTAGTTCCAGGAGACACTTTATGGGGTGTGGCTCACCGGTTTGGAGTAAAGCAAGAAGTCTTGGCTAAATCAAATAATTTGAAAATGGATATGTTACTTATAGGTCAAAACTTATTTATTCCAGGAAAAGCCGAGGTGACGGAAGCTGAAATCATTGGGGCATCTGATAAATTCACTGTTGAATTTAAGGAAAATGGGAAAACATTCACATTGAAAGTCCCATACGGTACCTCATCTTATTATCAAGATAATTCCGGTCGTATTGTAACCGTTATACATAAAAATGGTGCTGTGATATCAGCGAACTAGAAGAATTTCGTGATAGGCTTGCTCCATTCGTCATTCTCCTACATTGCAAATAACCATAAAAAATAGCCTTCGGATATTCCGATGGCTATTCATTAACCCATTACATTCCCGTCATTAGAAGAGTCATTTTTCTGGATACTCTGCCTATGAAAGCAGTCAGTTTAACTACTCTCCCATAATAAGGTATCCATTATCAGTAAACATAACATACCGTCACACTATAACCTTTGTTCTTTTTGAACGCCTTTCTCCCTAAGCAGAAACTTTTGAATTTTCCCGCTAGCATTTCTAGGGAGTTCTTCAACAAACCGGTACTCCCGTGGCCGTTTGTAATCTGCCAGTAGATCACCACTCTTCAAAAAATGATCCAGGTGTTCTGACGTGAGAGAAGCATTATTCGATACGACTACAGCAATGACCTGCTCTCCCCATCTCTCATCCGGTTGCCCGAGTACAGCAACGTCCAGCACATCTTCGTGGGCATGAAGCGCGTCCTCGACTTCCCTCGGATACACATTCTCCCCTCCTGAAATCACCATATCATCCACCCTGTCAGCAACAAAGAGATAGCCCTCTTCGTCCAGATACCCTAAATCACTGGAGTGGTACCAGCCCTTATACAACGCTTTTTCTGTGGCCTCCACCCGGTTGAAATACTTAAGCATCGTACATGAACCTCTTACAATGATTTCACCCACTTCACCTGGTTTACAGATATCCTCTGGCTCAGATGGTCCGTTTTCATTGGGTCTTACCACCCTTATTTCATGATTAAAAGCCGCCCGTCCTGCAGAACCCGTCTTCGTCAACTGCTCATCCTGAAGCAAGAACGTAACCGCCGGCCCCATCTCCGTCTGACCATATGCCTGGATGAGGTCGATCTTCATCTTTTCATGTAACGTCCTGACTAGCACTGGAGCCATGGGAGCTGCCCCGTATAGTCCAATCCGAAGGGAAGATGTATCGTATTCCTCCACCCCATGTTGAAGAAGCATATTCCACATGGTCGGCGCTGCGAAAAGGGTCGTTACTTT
Source organism: Rossellomorea aquimaris (assembly GCF_020172085.1). Classification (GTDB taxonomy): domain Bacteria; phylum Bacillota; class Bacilli; order Bacillales; family Bacillaceae_B; genus Rossellomorea; species Rossellomorea aquimaris_E. The sequence goes on along the minus strand of NZ_JAIVAT010000003.1, from coordinate 1,227,140 downwards.
CTCACGTTGTATAACGTCCAGAACGATATGTGGCTGGAACTGGTGGACGATGATATTTTTTGCTCCCACTTGAACGCGTGGAAGGAAACAGCAATGAAGTTCGGCACAATGGAACATGGGTGCAGTTACAAGTCCGATATCATTAGGCGTAATCCCCATGACCGACGTACAAATCAGACTCTGCTCCGCCATATCCCGATGCCGGTGGACGACGCCCTTTGGTCTGCCTGTAGTCCCGCTCGTGTACATGATGGCATATACGTCCGTCTCTTCTACCGTCATATGTTCTAAATACCGGGAACAAGATCCCACTGTCTCATGATAACTTTGTGCAAAGGAAGGAATATCTTCTCCCACATACCAAAAAAGGGTATGAGGAAAGTCTTGTGATATCCCCTCAATCGGTTTGATTAGGGATTCTTCAACGATCACGACTTTGGGTTCCGCATCCTTTAATATATATTGGATTTCCTGTCCCTTTAATCGAAAATTAATCGGATTGATCACAGCACCGATTTTCCCACATGCGAAATACACATTGGCGAGCTCCAGCGTATTAAATAGATACGTAGAAACCCGGTCCCCCTTTTTCACACCTGCATCTAAGAGGGCATTGGCCACACGATGAACTTCATCCCGCCATTCTCCAAATGTTAACCGTTTCCCGGTCTTTTCTTCTACAATGGCCTCTTTATTGCGGAATTTTTCTACCGTTTGGTCAAAAATAGATCCAGTCGTTGCGTACATGTTTCTCCTCCTTATGATTACAAATATCCTTACTTATACTTTCCTTACCCTATAATGTTCGTGACGGTTTTACATTTCCCCTCCTTAGATATCTGATAATTCAGAAATATAATCTTAATAAAAAACCGTCACCTCTTGATCAAGTAGAGATGACGGTTCTAGAAAGTAGTGACTATGACGCTTTTTGTTCCCTCACCACAGCATTCAATTTTCGTTTAGATAATTCGTTAAAAAAGATATTTAACCCAATCGCCGTTAAACTACCTGCGACAATACCATTATCCGTTAAGATGCGGATGCTTGATGGCATCTGAGCGAACAGTTCCGGCACAGCCGTTACCCCGAGTCCCATTCCAACAGAACATGCGATAATCAATAGATTTTCCTGAGAAGCGAAATTCACTTGACTCAGCATCTTGATCCCATATGCAACCACCATACCGAACATGGCCACCATCGCACCACCCAATACGGATGCAGGAATTACGGTTGTAAGTGCGCCAATTTTCGGTACTAAACCGAGAATGACCAGGAATGCTCCCGTTGCGAAAATCACATTATTCCGTTTTACCCCTGAAAGCTGAACCAACCCGACGTTTTGGGAATAGGCCGTATATGGGAAAGCGTTAAATAATCCACCCAGTACAATGGCTAATCCTTCTGCACGATACCCTCGAGACAAATCTTCTTCCGATATCTTTTTATCACTTATATCTGCTAAGGCGAAGTACACACCCGTTGACTCCACCAGGCTGACCATCGCTACAAGAATCATGGTGAGGATCGCCGGGATTTCAAAGGTCGGCATCCCGAAATAAAAAGGTTTTGCTGTATGAAACCATGAAGCATCTCCAACTGCACTGAAATCTACTTTTCCCATTCCGAATGCCACGGCCGTACCTGCCATTAATCCAAGTAAAATGGAAACGGAACGTACAAACCCTGTAAAGAATTTATATAATAATAATATAAATAACAAAGTACCAAACGCTAAAGACAAATTTTCCAATGAACCGAAATCAGCGCTTCCCTGTCCACCAGCCATATTGTTCATGGCTACGGGAATAAGGGTAATCCCTATGATGGTCACGACTGAACCCGTCACAACAGGGGGGAAAAAGCGGACCAATTTGCCGAAATACTTACTGATGACGACAACGAATAAGCCCGATAAGAGAATCGAACCATAGATAGCCGAAATCCCATATTGCTCCCCAATCGCAATCATAGGTCCCACTGCCGTAAATGTACAACCTAGTACAACAGGAAGTCCAATTCCCAAGAAACGATTCTTCCATACCTGCAGTAGGGTAGCAATCCCACACATAAAGATATCTATGGAAACGAGGTAAGTAAGCTTCTCTCCTGAGAGTCCAAGTGCTCCCCCTACGATAAGCGGGACGATGACCGCTCCGGCATACATGGCAAGAACATGCTGAATACCCAGTGAAGCCAGTTTAAGAGGCTGATTCTTCATTATACCTTAGCCTCCTCTTGCTTAAATTGCACTTGTCCGTTTTCTAGAGATTGAATTTCAGCTAAAGATTCAACTCTATAGCCGGTTTCACGAACTAGCTTCCCTCCATCTTGGAAAGCCTTTTCAATGACAATCCCGATTCCAGCGACCTCTGCTCCAGCCTGTTTCACTAAGTCAATTAAACCCAGTGCTGCCTGCCCGTTTGCCAAGAAATCATCTATCAATAAGACACGATCGTCATTTTGTATGTACTTGTGCGAAATTGAAATCGTATTTTCTTCCTTCTTTGTGAATGAATACACTTTTGAACTGAGAATGCCTTCTGATAAAGTCAGTGATTTCTTCTTTCGTGCAAAGACAAGCGGAACTTCCAGTTGAAGGGCGGTCATGACACCGGGAGCAATCCCTGATGATTCAATGGTCAGGACCTTGGTGATTCCTTGATCCTTGAAACGTTGTGCAAATTCTTTCCCTATTTCCACCATTAATTCCGGATCTACTTGATGATTCAGGAATGAGTCGACCTTTAATACTGTTTCTGACAGGACGACACCTTCAGCTTTGATTTTGTTTTTTAATAAGTCCATGATTAATCCGCTCCCTTAGCTGTGTAAAGATAAAAAAACCCAAAGGACATTGTTCTCACATCAGAGTGAGACAATGACCTTTGGGTTAGGAAAAGAGCGTCTATATAGACGAACCTTCATTGCTCACCCATAGTCGGATCATTTACGGTAATCCGGTAGAAACTCGCGGGCCATATCCCCGCTATTATATGAGCGAAAACGAATATTGATTTGATAATGGATAGTATATAGGGAACTTTTTCATTTGTAAAGGATCAAACCCTAACATTAATTCACATACTATCAAACATTGTTCGTGATATAACCAAACGGGTGTAAAGCATCTGTGCTTTACACCCGTTCAGAAAGTTCTTTCAACAGCTTTCGTTTCTCTTCATCCGATAAGCCTGATGCCTTGATTTCGTTTCGCTTTGTAGAGATTAGATCAAGCTTTTCGATATAAGAATCATCAAATGGTTGAAACAGTTGATTCGTAAGTTTCTTTGCTAAGAATGGACTCGATCCTCCGGTTGATACAGCAATGGTTAATCTCCCTTTCTGCTTATAGGAGACCATCTGAATGTTTCCACAATCACCATCGTCCACTACGCATACTAACTGGTTTTCCTCAGAATGCGTTTTCACCTGTTCGTTCACGGATCGTTGATTCGTTGCAGCGATGACGATAAAGCCATTTTTTAAATCATCTGCCAACACCTTTCGCTTGATCCATACGATTTTTTTCTCTTCATGTAATTCTTTGATCGGATCGACCACCTCAGGACTAATAACTGTAATCTTTGCCCCTTGCTCAAAAAATACAGAAAGCTTACGATAGGCCACTTTCCCCCCGCCAACAATCGTTACTTGTTTTTCTTTCACATCAATCATGACTGGAATCATAAGATTCTCCTTTAGCCCAAAGTGATTCATTTACCCGGTCCAGGAATGCTTCTTCAACAAGCGGGTCATATCCTAAATAGTTACCCAAGTGGATATGATTATTATCCGTTCTGCGGATTTCCTTTTCAATTCCCTTCATTAACAAACCGGTGAATAATAAATACGGAATAAAGACGACGTTTTCCTCTGTATTTTTCACTGACTCCAGAGTCTCTGTAAAGCTCGGTGAAGCTGCCGTTAAATAGCACGTTCTTACCTCACGTAAGGGTGTTCTTCTATGAACCATCCCAGCAAGAGCATCCAGATCCTTTCTGACATCAGGATCGGAACTTCCTCTTCCTATTAATATAGCAGAAGTAGTGGTATGAAGCGGTGCAGCTTCTGCTATTTTCTTAATGACACTTTCAGCCATTTTCTCGTGTACACCAATAGGACTTCCGTAAATCACACTGATGCCAGGATATAATCCTTTGCATTTTTGTATTTCATCAGGTATATCCTTTTTTGCATGAACAGCCGTCAGTAGGAGAAGTGGTACGACGGTTACATGAGTCGCTCCTTTTTCTACGCATGCTCCGAACCCTTCTTCTATGGAAGGAGAAGCAAGCTCTAGGAAACTTATTTCCTGGATATCCGCCTCGACATGTTCCTGGCATCGCTTGATGAACGTAATGGCCTCTTCACGGGCTTTCACCAAACGACTGCCGTGGCACACATACAATACCGCATGTTTCATCTATAATGCCTCGCTCATGATCATTTTCTGTTCGAACCATTGAATTTTCTCACGGTACCGTACCACTTCTCCAACGATAATCATGCTTGGATTTTCAATTTTTTCTTCTTTGACTCTATCAATGATGGTATCAAGCGTCCCTGTGACGGTTTTTTGCACTTCGGTCGTTCCCCAATGAATAAGAGCCACAGGGGTATCCTTGGACTTTCCATATTGAATGAGCTTTTCTTTAATATAAGGGAGGTTGCTGACTCCCATATAGATGGCAAGGGTATCGATTCCCTTAGATAAGCTTTCCCATTTCTCATCCTCGAGTTGATTGTTTTGTTTATGGCCTGTTACAAAGGCAACGCTGGAACTCGCATCCCTGTGAGTAACCGGGATGCCGGCGTAGGCTGCTGCTGCTATCCCTGAAGTGATTCCCGGGACGATTTCAAAAGGAATCCCTTTTTTCGCACACGCCTCCGCTTCTTCACCACCTCTTCCGAAAACAAACGGGTCGCCGCCTTTTAACCTCACCACCACTTTCCCGCTGGACGCATAGCGGACCAGGAAGTGATTGATCGTTTCCTGCTTCATTGTATGATAGTTTGGCAGTTTGCCGCAGTAGATCAAGTCAGCCCCTTGTTTCGCATAGGAGAGAAGTTCTTTATTCACCAAGCGGTCATAAAGAATGACGTCTGCTTTTTGTATGGATTTCAACGCTTTTACCGTGATTAGTTCCGGATCTCCGGGTCCCGCTCCGACCAAATATACCTTACCCATTGTCTTCCTCCTTAAGATTTGATGATCGTTTCTTGTTCGTGCAGAACAAACCCTGCACCATTTCCTCGGATTCTCTTTTTTTCATAAAGTGAGATATCCACGACATCCGGCTTTTTCAAAAAATACTTCTCTAGTTCGATTTCAACCAGGTCAAAAGCTTTCTCATCCGATTCAGCTGCTACGACAACAATCGTGACAAAATTTCGGGCAGTGACTTCAAATCGATACAAATTCATCTTTCTCCTCCTTACGCTTCCTGAAGCAGTTGATCCAATGATTCCTGAAGAGGAGTGGTACCGACCCGGTTGATGTAGTCAAAGAACGTTTCTCCCTCATGCTTGGTTTGTTTAAAATGAATCAACAATTGCTTCACAACTTCCCCCAGATTGGAGGCTTCCACTTTTCCTTTCAACTTTTCATTCAACTTACCGCCATCTTGAAGGGTTCCACCTACATAGATTTCAAATGCTTCGATCATTTTCTTATCTTTCGTCCTCATTTTGATTCCCTGCAGACCAATGTCTGCAATTTGGCGTTGTCCGCATGAATTCGGGCATCCGACCATATGGATCCGTACCGGTACGTCCAGCGTCAATTCCTGATCAAGCCCGTTGGCGATTTGTCTCATCCGCTCCTTCGTCTCTACAAGGGCAAGATTACAATATTCGATTCCTGTGCATGAGACGGAATATCCAATAAACGATAGGGGACTCGTTGAAATCCGTTCAAAGATCTTCTCCGAAAGCAAAGCATCCACATGTTCATCTGGTATATTCGGAATGATGAGATTCTGAGAATTACAGTTTCTGAGTTCGCCGTTCCCGTATTTTTTGGAAATCCTTGCAAGCTCATACACTTCATCCGAATTCAGCCTGCCAACCGGAACATTCAGTCCCACATAATTGAGTCCTTTTTGTTTCTGAGGGTGAACTCCATAGAAATACCCTGCATTCCAGCCTTTTACAGCATCTATTCCTGCCGGCAGGAGCTCTACATACTCCAGTAATTTCTCTTTGAACTTCTCAGGCCCCCAGTCGGCCATTAGAAATTTCAATCGGGCTAAATGGCGTTTCTCTCGGTAACCATAATCGCGGAATATGGTTGTCAGGGCAACCGTCACATCCTTCACTTGATGCGGGAGTACGAATACGTCCAATTCCTGTGCGAGAAACGGCCTCGCAGACAATCCACCACCGACTTTCACATGAAACCCAGCTTCTTCATTCCCATCTATCTGTTTTTTCGCCGGAACAAAGGAGACACAATTGATCTCTGCATTCGAAGCATTGTTGATATTGGCAGAAATCGCGACTTTATATTTTCTCGGTAAATTTGAAAAATCTTCGTTATGCTGGAAGAAATCATACACTTCCTTCACAACGGCCCTAGTATCAAAAAGTTCATCCGGATCGATTCCGGCCAGGGGATTTCCCACGATGTTACGTGTAATATCCCCACATGCTCCTGCAGAGGAGAGACCGACTTTCTCTAGACGCTTGAAGATATCCGGGATTTGTTCAATCTTCAGCCAGTGGAACTGGATAGCCTGACGGGTGGTGATATCATAGACATCCCTGCCGTATTCTTTACAAATGGAAGCAAGTTCCCTTGCCTGATCGTATGTTAATATACCAGAAGGAACATTGACCCTCATCATGAAGTAGCCGTCTTCCTTAGGTCTTTGCAGATAAAGTCCTGCCCATTTGAATTTATCCCACTCTTCTTTAGGGATGGAAGAGAACCCGTTTTCGGCATAATACGGAATATCATCAAAGATCGATAATCCGTCTTTTTCAAGCTTCCATTTTTCTGTTTTGTTCAGCTTTTCGTTTGACTCCCAAGATTTGCTATACGCCATGATTTTCTCTCCTTATATCAATTGTTTTTGCTTTAATTCTGTCAATAGACTTTCTACACATTGTTTAATTGAATACTTTTCTGTATCCAGGACCATTTCCGGATCTTTCGGCTCTTCATAAGGTGCACTGATTCCCGTGAAAGAAGGGATTTCATGGTTTCTCGCTTTTTTATACAATCCTTTTGGGTCCCGCTTTTCACATTCCTCCAAGGAACAGTGTACGTACACTTCTATAAACTCTTCCGGTCCAACCAAGCTTCTTACTAGATCCCGATCTTTCCTGTACGGTGAAATGAATGCCGTCAGGACAATTTGGCCGCTATCAACGAATAGTTTAGACACTTCCCCAATCCGCCTGATGTTTTCTTTACGGTCTTCTTCTTTGAAGCCTAAATCTTTATTCAATCCGTGCCGGACGTTATCCCCATCCAAAACATACACTTGCTTTCCCTGTTCAAAGAGGGAAGAAGCCAATGCATTCGCTACGGTTGATTTCCCTGAAGCAGATAATCCCGTGAACCAGAGAATGAAACTTTGGTGACCATTCTGTTTTCGTCTTTCCTGTTTAGTGATTGTTGATTCATGCCATACGATATTTTCTTGTTTATCACTCAATCTATCTTCCTCCTCTGGGACGTTATTTTGATTCTTGTTTCAGCCCCTTGATTAATACATCTATTACTTCGGTACGACTGAAAGTGGATGGGGGAACCTCTCCGCTACGCAGCATGCCTCTCACTTTCGTTCCGGAAAGAATGACGTGATGTTCTTTCCCGTGAGGACATGTCTTCGTCGTCGCCATTCCTTCACATTTCTTGCAATAGAAGCTATGTTCGAAGCGAAGAGGGATAATCCCTATTTCATCTTCGGTAAACTGATCAAAGATTTTTTGTGCATCATATGTGCCGTAATAATCACCAACACCAGCATGATCTCTCCCCACAATAAAATGAGTACACCCGTAGTTTTTTCGTACTAACGCGTGAAAAATGGCTTCCCTTGGACCTGCATATCTCATGGCAGCGGGAAAGACTCCGAGAAATACCCGGTCTTTCGGATAATAGTTTTTTAATAACACTTCATAGCTTTCCATGCGGATTTTCGCTGAAATATCATCTGCTTTGGTTTCACCCACTAACGGATTCAAGAATAGGGCATCCACCGTTTCCAAAGCGGTTTTCTGGATATACTCATGAGCCCTGTGTACGGGGTTTCTTGTCTGGAAACCAACAATCGTTTTCCACCCTTTTTCATTGAACCATTGTCGTGTTTCAGCTGGATCAAATGTATACTCAGTGAAAGATTTAGACAGTCTTTTCACTAATGTAATCCTGCCTCCAACATAGACATCACCACGCTGGAATAATTTTTTTACACCAGGATGATCCTCATCGGTCGTTCCGTATACTAGAAGGGCTTCTTTATGTTTATCAGGTTCATATATATCCTCTACATCAATGAGTCCGTATGTTTCCCCTTTATATACAAGCCTGCTCTTCTGCCCTTTCTCCACGAGACCTGCTTGATTTTCCTCTATGGGCAGGGTGATTGGAATGCTCCATACACATCCGCTCTCAAGTCGCAATGATTCCACTACGGTCTGATAATCCCGTTCTGTCAAAAACCCTTCGATTGGACTATAGGCACCTATTGCAATGAGCTCCAAATCACTTAATGCGATTTCATCCAGTGGGATTTCTTGTTGAATATCTTTATATGGTTCTTTAGGTAAATAAGATTGAACCAAAACTCCTCCGTGCGGTTGTAAACTCATTCAAAATATCCTCCTTAACTTATTGTTTTAATCGGAATTAATATTAAATTCCCCCGCCGTCTTCGTGGACAGACCGTCTTTCCTCATTAATCACCCTCATGAGGGACAAAGCTCCTACCGTGGCAATGATGACACTTATCGGTACTACAATCGAGTACAAATCACTATCGATAACCAGCTTCACTAAGAAGTATGAAATACTGAGTGAAATCAAGGGAGAGACCACCCAGATTTTCACTATTTTTTTAACAATCTTTTTTTGCAGCATCTGCTTTCCGCTTTTAGCCACGCCTAAGCCAATGATGGAAGACGAAGTGACCTGTGTGAGGGGAATCGGCAATCCATACAGTGAGCTCACCATTACGAGGATCGCTCCTGTGGAGGAAATAACGATTCCTTCCGCTTTCGAGTATTGCGTAATCTTTTTTCCGTTTGTTTCGACCACTTTCTTTCCCAATAATACAGCCCCCAGTGCAACGAATAATCCGCCAATTAAGATCCCTCGTGAAGGGGACAACAAACCGGCCCCCACTAAAGGGCCAACAGCGTTTGCTACATTGTTCATTCCGGCAGAAAAAGCCTCAAAGAATCCTGAGATGATTAACAGGTACGCAAGCCATCTTTTTTCTAAATGGTACCCCCGTTTTTCAAGTCCCACTAAACATAAGCCGAAAAGCCATGTGACAACGAACGCGACAACCGGGACAATCACCCAAAATGACATGATTGTAATCAGTGATTTTACATAAAGAACCTGATAAGCTACTCCAACACCCACAACTGCTCCCACTGTCACTTCACTCGTCGATAACGGAATTCCGATGACATTTGCCAGAAATAGAGAAATCGTCGCAGATAACAAAATGATGAGGACGATTTTGATCGACAGCAGATTCTGAGGAATGATTCCTGAACTGATTGTCTTGACAACCTCTCCTCCACCCAGTACCGCTCCGCTAAGGACACCTGCGGCACATATCCATAATGCGGTCCTGATATTATTTATCGCTCCTGCACCATATGCGACTCCCATTGATGCAGCCGCTCCACTGGCACCAATGTTCATAGCAAAGAACAAACTAATGATAAGCGCTGTGATTTCAAGCAAGTATTGTCACCCATTTCAATGAAGGCCGCATTCTGTTTTTCCTTTTCCTTTCCATCTTCCGGAGCGGAGATCATTTATATCATAGGCTGGAGTTGTGCAATGGAAGCACCCTATACTCGGATACCCTTGATCGTGAAGGGTGTTATAAGTCAGATCATGTTTATGGACATATCGCCAAATCTCCTTCCACGTCCAGTGAATTAAAGGGCAAATTTTAATCGATTGAAATTTATCATCCTTATTGATGAATTCAACATGTCTCCTTGTGGGGGATTGTTCCCTTCTTAATCCCGATATCCAGGCATTCCCCTTGGACAGAGCATCCTTCAAAGGGTCAAGTTTTCGGATTTGGCAACACTTATTCGGGTTTTTCTCCCACAATTTATCTCCATATTCTTTGGCCTGTTCATCCATTGTCAACTCAGGTTTTTGCATTTGAATGTGTAGATCCGGATAAGCCTCTTTCACTTTTTCTATCGTTTCATACGTTTCCTTAAAATGTACGCCCGTATCGAGGAATACAATGGATGCCTTCGGTTGTACCTTGGAGATTAGATCGATGAGCACAATGCCTTCAATCCCGAAACTACATGCATATACCACTTTTTCACCATAGTGGCTGTACGTCCATTCCAGGACATTTAACGCCCCTTTGTAGACCGTATCCACTTCGAAATCCAAGTTTGGCTGTTTCCAAGTCTGATAGGTTAACATGATACACCCCTTTTCCTGATGCTTATCCAAATAAAAAGAGGCGATAACAAGATAAAGGGTGTCCCTTATCTTTGTTATGCGCCTCTAGTTTGTCTAGTCAGCTTATTTGATTCGGACTTTCTCATTTTTCTCTAATTGAATGACCTTCCCATCTTGAACGACAATCGTGATTGAACCATAGCTCATGGTTTCAAGCATAGACTGGATCTTCTCTGCTACCATGTCAAACTGTGCCTGATGGCTCTTTTCTTTTGTCATTTGATTCCCCCAATCTTCCACCATACCCATATGAAGAGTGAATAAAAAAACAACTTTCCGTTTTGGAAAGTTGTTCAGGTAAGAATACCTTATCTTCCAAAATGGCTTCACATTTTGCTGGAATTAGCACCTTACATAACGTAGGTTGCTGGGTTTCGCAGGGCCAGATCCCTCCACCACTCTGGATAAGAGTTATTAATTTTAATATTCTAAATAATATCACAATCCACCAAGAAGTCAACCCGAGTTTTTCGATCGGATTTATGTCTTTAGGCTCATTTTCTTGAGATTTCCATTCTTTTTATGTTTATTCGACCCCAGTTCGATTTACAACATTATTTTTAGAAAGCAATATGTCGTATATTTTGAACATCATTTTCTCTTCAACTAGTCAATAACTCAAAGACGACTTTACCCTCAATCACGGTTTTCTCGACTTGATTGGTTGCAGTAACAGTAAAATGGAGTGAGTTATCCTTTTTATCCACCATTTTAGCTCGTAAAGTAATCATATCATTCAACATGACCATCCCTTTAAAGCGTACAGTGTAATCCTTGATAAACCCTTCTTCATAATGAGGAGTGAATAGTTTTGACACATTGCCCATCGTCCACATACCATGAGCGATGATTCCTGGAAGGCCAAGTTTCAGGGCTTCCTCATCAATGGTATGGATTGGGTTATAATCCCCGGAAGCCCCTGCGTATTTGATCAGGTCAATTCTCGATACCGGTGCCAATTCAACCGGAGGCAGTGTATCCCCTATATGAATTGATTGTAGTGTAGTCATTTACTCAACCTCTTTCTGACTGCTTCTGTAATAATGACAATCGCTTGGGAAGTGAAAATCCTCTCCCCGTGCAAATCTACACCCACGTCTTCAATTACCAGAAAACCCAGAGCCCCGTCTGTCCCTTTCCGTTCATAATAGTCTTTAATTTCCGTGTAACATTGGATGCTTTCCCCTACCTTCAATGGCCTTACATAATGAAAGGATTGTTCACCGTGAATCAAACCAACGTTTGGTAAATGAAGGCCTTCGACCGATCCAAAGTCCAACACTCTTGGAAAAGTGGGAGGAGCGATGTTCCCTTCATACCTGGAGCGTTTCCCGGTAGCGTCATCCACATACAGAGGATGAGGGTCCCCTATGGCCTCAGCAAATTTACGAACCGCTCCTCTTTCTACCTGATTTTCAATGGGAGTCGAACGTTTTCCGATAAATGATTCAAACATATCCTGCACCTCTTTCTTTAGGCTTTCGGTCCCCCTGCAACGTAAAGAACCTGACCATTGACGAATGAAGATTTTTCATCTGCAAAGAAGGCCACTGCATTCGCTATATCTTCTGGCTGCCCGCTTCTTCCTACCGGGATTTCTTGAAGACTTGCTTCTACCAGTTGCTCGAATGTGATTCCGATTCGTTTCGCCGTCTCTTTCGTCATATCAGTTTCAATGAATCCTGGTGCTACCGCATTGGTCGTGATGCCAAACGGTCCGAGCTCAATGGCAAGAGTTTTCGTAAGTCCTTGAAGACCCGCTTTTGCTGTAGCATAGTTTGCCTGTCCACGGTTTCCGAGTGCAGAGGTGGAGGATATATTGATGATCCGTCCATACTTTTGTTTCACCATGTACACTTGCGCCGCCTTCGCTACATTGAATGAGCCTTTCAAGTGCACATCCATGACGGTCTGCCAATCAGGCTCGGTCATTTTAAATAGTAGATTATCCCTGATAACTCCTGCATTGTTGACGACGATGTCAAGGGAACCAAAGGATTCATACACTTCTTTGACCGCATGTTCAACTTCCTGTGATTCTACGACATTTGCAACTTTTGTATACAGTTCATAAGGTTTAAATATCTCACTTGCTTCATTCAACGCCTCTTCATTCACATCGATGATGGCCACCTTTGCTCCTTCTTCAGCCAGTAATCCCGCAATCGCCCTGCCGATCCCTCTGCTACCACCAGTCACCAATGCCACCTTACCTGCGAATCGTTTTCCCATTCCTATTGCCTCCTTATCAAATTATACAAATTGCCCCAGTTTCACATGTCCCTTTAATAAATTCCTTGAGATGATCAGCTTTTGGATTTCATCGGTCCCATCATAAATTCGCCATAACCTGGCTTCACGATACCAGCGTTCAATAGGAAGCTCTCTTGTGTAGCCCATCCCCCCGTGAATTTGCAGGACACGGTCGACAACTCGATTTCCCATATTGGATCCATAGAGTTTTGCCATGGACGCCACATGACGATTGTCTTCTCCTTGATCCAGCGTGTAGGCTGCATTTAACACGAGCCAGCGGGCCGCTTCAATTTCCACGGCAGAATCTGCAATCTGCCATTGGATGGCCTGCCGGTCGGCGATAGGTTTTCCAAAGGTTTCCCTTTCTTTCGAATAGTTGATGGCCATTTGAAGAAGGCGTTCTGCTGCTCCAACCGCCTGGGCACCTACGATCCAGCGGGCAAAACCGATCCACTCCAAGCCCAGGTCGTAGCCTCTATCGATTTCACCAAGGATGTTCTCCTCAGGAACCCTTACATCTTCAAAAATAAGGCTCGCCGGTCCCCATTCACCCATCGTATGGATATATTCGGACTTCCAGCCCATACTTCTATCGGCAATGAAGCAGGTGACCCCGTCTCTCCCGGTAAGCTGGTGTTTTTCTTTATCCGTGACGGCCATGACCATGACAAAATCTGCTTCGTTTCCACCGGTAATGAACGTTTTCTCTCCATTTAATATCCATTCGTTTCCGTCTTTCACTGCTGTGGTACGGATATTACGGGTATCAGATCCCGCTCCAGGTTCCGTCATGGCAAAACATGATTTCTTGTCTCCATTAATGGTTGGAATCAAGTAGTTTTTCTTCTGTTCTTCGTTGGCGTAATAAAGTATGTTATCCGCATAACCGCCAAAGGAGAATGGAACAAAGGTCTTGGAGATTTCCATATAGACGATGGCCATCATCATTTGACCGAGATCTGCCCCTCCGTATTCTTCCGGAGTGTTGATTCCCCAGAATCCAGCGTCCCTTGCCTTCATTTGCAGCTCTTTCCTTTTTTCTAGAGAGAGACTGGGCTTGCCTTCCCTTTCATTTCGAAGCACTTCATTTTCTAAAGGAATCAATTCTTTCTCTACAAATCGACGAATGGTCTTTTGAATCATCCTTTGTTCATCTGATAGGCGTAAGTTCATCTTTCTTCCCCCTTTTTAAAATTTATGGCTTCAGAATCACTTTTCCAACGGTTTGTCTTCCCTGCATGAGGGAATGAACCTTAGCTGCTTCTTCAAGCGGAAACACGTGACCGACTGTGACCTTTACATCACCATTCGCCACATAATGAAAGATCTCGTGAAGGGTTTTCTGGGTCAGTTCGGAATCTCTCATCAAAGGAGGAAGAAAGAAACCGGTAACCGACTGACTCTTGGCCATTAATGAAGATGGATAGAACCTACTTTGCTCGCCGCTTGCTACACCGTAAATGATCATTCTCCCGAAATAGGCGAGGCACTTTAATGTTTTATAAAAGACATCACCACCTGCCATCTCTAATGCGAGATCCACACCTTTTCCGCTTGTAGCATCCAAGACTTTTTTCTCCCAATCATCCTCTGTATAGTTGACTAATACATCTGCCCCCATTTCTTCTGCAAGGAGAAGCTTTTCTTCTGTGCTGGCAGTGGCGATCACTTTACCGGCACCGAATCGTTTGGCGAGTTGAACGGCAAAGAGCCCAACGCCACCTGCAGCTGCATGAATGAGGACGGTCTCACCGTGCTGTAATCTCCCAAGTGTTTTCAATATATGATACGCACTCAACCCCTGTACAGGAATCGCGGCCGCTTCTTTGAAATCCAAGCCATATGGAAGGGGGATGATCGATCGTTCATCTGTCAGGGCATATTCTGCATACCCTCCTGAATCCATCATCGCTACAACCCGGTCTCCTTTTTTGACCCTGGTCACACCTTCTCCGACTTCGGTTACAATACCGGATACTTCCGCTCCGGGAATGTATGGAAGGGGGGTCTTTACCACATATTGTCCTTCGCGCCGGGCAGTATCCGCATAATTGACAGCAGAGGCATGCACCTGGATCAATACTTCTCTCCCCCCAGGTGAAGGCATGTCAATATCCACATTCTTCAAAACATCGGGACCACCGAACTCCTTAAATTGGATCGCTTTCATCTGTACTCCTCCTAATTCCCCGAAAAGGATGGGGTTCTTTTTTCTTTAAACGCTGAAACTCCTTCTACATGATCTTCCGTTGATATCATCAGCGTTTGAGTGATTCTTTCCTGTTCCAATATTTCATCAAGTGTGGCAGTGTATGAACGATCAATCATTTTTTTCATCATTCCGTAGGCTTTGCTTGGCCCCGTAGCTAGTTTAGTAGCCAACTCCTTTGTCTCTTCCTCTAATCGATCAGCCGGTACCAGTCTATTGATCACCCCTAATTCATACATCCTCCGTGCAGATACAGGTTCTCCTGTAAAGAAGAACTCCTTTGCAAGATGAGGACCGATCAACCGTGGAAGAAAATACGAGCCCCCTCCATCAGAAATGAGCCCTACTTTAGAAAAACTCAGTGCAAATTGACTACTCTCAGATGCAATGATTAAATCGCATGCAAGAGCTAAATTAAATCCAGCTCCTGTGGCGAAACCATGGACGGCGGCAATGACCGGCTTTTCTATCTTCTTAATGGCTTTTATACAAGAATTTAGTATTCCGATATGTTCATAGACTTGGGCTGATGAAGCACTACCCATCGTTTTCACGTCTCCTCCGGCAGAAAATGACCTCCCGGCTCCGCTGATCACGATCGCCCTGATCTCCTGTTTTTGTTCAGCCTCTTCTAACGCTTCAATCATTCCAGTTAGCATGCTCTCATCAAATGAGTTTAAGCTGTCTGGTCTGTTTAAGATTAGATTCAACACCCGATCATTCTTTTCAACTAATAGTGATTGCATCGTAATCATCCCCTTTTTTATTCCTTGGAATTAAATGCAGCCTGATTACCCAGTGTAATCAAAGACTCGGCAAACCGATCGAATCGAGAAAAACGGGCATCTTTTGTCTGCCCCATCTTAAAGCGGTAATAGATTTGCTGTACAATAACTGCGAGTTTAAAGTAGGCAAAAGACAAATAGAAATGAATATGGTTTACGTCCCTTCCGCTTTTTCTGGCATATTCTTCGATAAATTGTCTTCTGCTATAAAAACCGTCCATCGTTGTCACTGGAGGCTTACCTAATCCGAATTTTAACAATTCAGGATCATCTTGCTGGATCCAATACCCCATGGCGACGCCCAAATCTGCAAGGGGGTCTCCGACGGTTGCCATCTCCCAATCAAATAACCCCACCATGGAAGTCAGGTCATTGGAAAACATGGCATTGTTTAATTTAAAGTCATAATGAATGATTGTCGATTCAGCATTTTCTGGAACGTTTTTGATTAACCACTGTGTCAGATGATTCACTTCACGAATCTCACTTGTTTTGGCCCGTTCATAACGATTGATCCACCCGTAAACCTGTCTCTCCATAAAATGTTCGGGTCTACTGATTTCATGAAGTGTTGTTTTTGTATGATCAATGGAATGAAGCTCGACCAATTTTGAAACCATTTCTTTCGAGATTCTCCCGCACATTTCAGGTGTCACGTCAAGATGAGGGGGGAAGGATGTATCAAATACTTCACCCCTTTTCCGTTCCATGATAAAGAATGGGCTTCCGACAATCTCTTCATTATCAGAGAATACATATGGTATAGGTGTAGCCTCGAATAAAGGTTGAACTTCTGAAAGGATTCTGAATTCCCTTTTCATATCATGTGCCTTCGGTGCGACCGGCCCTAAAGGGGGACGTCTCAAAACCCCTTCCCATTTCCCCATCGAGAGTAGATACGTAAGATTTGAGTGTCCTGCAGAAAACTGCTTAATACTCAATTCTTCTGGTTGCAAAAAGGGAAAGTGCTCAAGCAGGAAGTCCTTTAATCGGCTCTCATTTAATTCTTCTCCTTTTCGAACTGAAACGGTTTCATATTCTACCTGTTCAGTCATCTTAGCCCCTCCTAAATTCAAGAATATTCAGTTTTCTCAGAGCGAAAATGAGTGTTCAACTGAGTTTTTAATAAATCAGGGATTGCTTTACTTTGCTGTTCCTTGAAATCAAAGTAAACAATTACCGCGTTTCCTCTTGCAATCAATTGATGAGAATCCGCACACAAAATATCATGCTCTAACTGAAAGCTTTTTGATCCGATCCTGGAGATATAGGTGGTAATCTCCAGTTCTTGATTGAAATAACCCTGAGATACGAAATCACATTTGGTGGAAGCTAAAATAAACCGCCAATCCTTTACATCCATGTCGAATCCGATTGTTTGAAAGAAATGAATTCGTGCTTCTTCTAAGTAGACAAAATAGGTAGTATTGTTAATGTGCCCTAGCGCATCTGTCTCGCAAAATCTACTTTTTACCTTGATGGTTTCCATTTATCCGCCTTCTTCCTTTAAAAATACTAACCAGTCGGTATGTTAGAGGCAGAGGAATTGATTGAACCGCTCCCCCCTTTATTCTGATTCAATTCCTTTTAAGACCATATCGACAAACGTACCTGCTATTTCTTTATCCGTTTTCTCCCCACCCGGCTTATACCATTGATAGCTCCAGTTCATCATGCCGAGTATACCGAAAGCGACAACGGAAACGTCAAAGTCGTTTCGGAAATCTCCGGACTTTCTTCCTTCTTTCAAGAGCTTTTCAATGTTGTAGCGGTACATATCACGTTTTGGTTCGATTTGGTCCAGGCTCTCATTACTAAGATGTCTCATCTCCCTAAAAAACACTTTGGCACTGGCTCCCTGCTCTTTGATGTCCACAATGGAAAGATGAATGATATCAAAAAGTTTCTCACGGAATCGTTTGCTGTCATCTTCCAGTATTCTTTCCTGCTTGGACAATAAGCCATCTATATATCTAAGGTGAATTTCCTTTAAAAGCTCTTCTTTACTGGAGAAATAATAATAAAATGTACCTTTTGTCACTCCGATCGATTCGACTATGTCCTGAATGGAAGTGACGGTAAAGCCTTTTTCATCAAATAACCGCACTGCTTGTTCTGTCATTTTTTCTTTCATATGAAGTCCCCTCAATCTGCAAATATCAACTGAATTATATCACACTTTCCCGGAGGGCCCTTCTTAAGATCTTCCCTACACTCGTCTTTGGAAGTTCATTCCGAAATTCGATGATCCTTGGTACTTTGAATGAAGACATATTCTCATGGCAAAACCTGATCAATTCTTGTTGTGACACCTTTTCCCCCGACTTTAACACGATCACGGCTTTCACGGTTTCTCCCCGATAGGAATCCGGGACCCCAATCACGACAGCTTCCTGTACGCACGGATGTTCATAGATGACTTCTTCCACTTCCCGGGGATACACGTTATATCCTGAAGCAATGATCATGTCTTTTTTGCGATCTACTATCGATACATACCCTTCTTCATCCATCCGGGCAATGTCTCCTGTGTAAAGCCATCCATCACGAAGGGCATTGGAGGTTTCTTCGGGTAAGTTCCAGTAGCCCTTCATGACTTGGGGGCCTTTTATGATTAGTTCTCCTATATCACCAGGAGGAACTTCCTTCGTACCAGTAGCCAAATCAACTACCTTATAATCTGTAGATGGGAGGCCGATTCCGACGGTTCCAGGCTTTCTTTCTGCAAATGCGGGATTACAATGGGTCGTCGGAGACGCTTCGGACAAACCATACCCTTCCAATATTTTTGCTCCTGTTTTCTTCTCGAATTGGTTTAATAGCTCCACAGGCATGGGAGCACTGCCGCTATTGCATAACTTGATCGAATCAATTCCATATTCTTCTGCATAGGGGTGGTTGGTAATCGCCACATACATGGTCGGCACACCCGGAAATAGCGTAGGTTTCTCCTTCTTAATCGTTTCTAACACTTCTGAGACCTCGAAACGCGGCAGCAGGATCATTTCATTCGCAGAATAGATGGAAAAATTCATGCATGAATTCATACCAAATACATGAAAGAAGGGAATCACACTCAGACTTCTCTCTTCCCCTGTTTTAATACTATCTTTAAAAAAGTTTTGACTCTGTATGACATTTGAAAGAATGTTGCTATGCGTAAGCATCACTCCCTTTGACACGCCGGTCGTTCCACCCGTATATTGAAGAACAGCCACATCTTCTGGCTGTATGGATATAGGAGCAAGCCCTTCGTCTCCATCCTTAAAGAATTCATCAAACGTGTAGTCCTTATCTGGTGTTTCACTTTGGAAGCTGACTACGATGATCGTTTTCACCTTTGTTTCTTTTTGAATGGACTTTATGATTCGATAATAGCGGTCTAATACAACGATTGTCTCAGCCCCTGAGTCATTTAGTAAGTGAATGAGTTCCCTTTCAACGGACATCGGATTCACCTGTGTGACAATACCACCTACGGTAAGGATTCCATAATATGAAATGACATATTGTGGACAGTTAGGGAGCATGATGGCAACCCGGTCTCCTTTCTTTGTCCCTATTTGCTGGAGGGAAGAAGAAAACAATGTAACGGCACCTTGAAGTTCACCATACGTCATGCGCTTTTGATAGAAGCTTATACAAGGATGCGCAGGGTACTTGGAAGCAGTTTGTTGGAGCATATCAGGTATTGAGAAATCAATTGCCGGGATATCAGTTTCGAACGATTCAGGGTAATGAGCGTGCCAGGATTTAGTTGTCACAGTATCATTCATTCCTTTCGTTTCAAATTATTCATACACCTCTGTCTTGTCTAATAGATTAATCCACCACCATCTACTGATAATGTGGCTCCCGTGATAAATGATGCTTCATCCGAAGCCAGAAACAAAATCGCAGATGCCACTTCATCCGGGTTTCCAATCCTCCTGAGGGCATTGGATTGAGAAATGACTGACCATTTCCTTTCATCCCTCTTCCACCCCTCAATGATGTTCGTATCGATGACACCAGGAGCTACAGCATTCACCCGGATACGATCTTTTCCGTACTCCAGTGCGGCATTTTGTGTCAACAACACCACACCGCCTTTTGCCGCATTATAGGCTGATACGTATTTTCTTCCCTTCAATCCGAGAAGACTGGAAACGTTCACGATGACCCCACCCTTTTTCACCAATTCCGGTACAGCATATTTCATCCCCAGGAATATGCTTTTTAAGTTGGTATCAAGGACATCATCCCATTCTGATTCTTCTAAATCGACACCTCTGACTTCCGACTGTCCGATTCCGGCATTGTTAACGAGAATATCCAGACTTCCAAACTGCTCGACCGTATTATGTACGAGCTTTTGAATGCTTCCACTTTCTCTTACATTTGTCCTTACATACAGTGCACGCCCATTTTTTTCCTTGATGAGTCTTACTGTTTCTTCCCCACTCGATTCATCCAAATCTGCCACGACCACAGATGCCCCTTCCTCAGAAAACCTTAGAGCTGTCGCCCGTCCAATTCCACCGCCTCCTCCTGTTATGATCGAAACCCTTCCCGATAGCCTCATATTCAATCACTCTCACTTCTTAGCTCTCTACCAGAGAGGCTTTTTGATATTTTTTCAGTTCTAATTTTGCGAGTTGTGCACGGTGTACTTCATCGGGCCCGTCGGCAAGACGTAATGTACGGGCATTCGCCCATTGTGCAGCCATGGAATGATCTCCTGATACCCCTGCAGCCCCAAATGCCTGAATGGCGCGATCTATCACCCGTAAAGCCATCGAAGGAGCCACAACCTTTATCATTGCTATTTCCTGTTTAGCTAGTTTATTCCCAACGGTATCCATCATGTAAGCGGCTTTCATGGTCAGCAGTCGTGCCTGTTCGATTTCAATCCGTGAATCCGCGATCCATTCCCTGACTACCCCCTGACTTGAGAGCGTCTTACCAAACGCTTCTCTATCTTGAACACGCTTACATAAATCTTCAAGCGCTCTTTCCGCTGCACCGATTAGACGCATGCAATGATGGATCCTGCCTGGACCTAATCGACCTTGGGCAATGGCAAAACCTTTCCCTTCTGCCCAAATGATATTCTCAAGGGGCACCCGCACATCAGTAAAGGTGATTTCCCCATGACCATGAGGAGCATGATCATAACCGAAAACAGGTAGCATCCGTTCGATTTTCACACCCTTCGCGTCCAGAGGTACGATAATCATGGATTGTTGTTCATGACGATTTGCATCAGGGTCTGTTTTTCCCATCAAAATTGAAAACTGGCATCGGGGATCTCCAGCACCGGAAGACCACCATTTCCTGGCATTTATGATGTATTCATCTCCATCCCGTACGATACTTGACTTAATGTTTGTTGCATCAGATGAAGCGACATCAGGCTCGGTCATGGAAAAGCATGAGCGAATTTCACCGTTCAGGAGCGGCAAAAGGTATCGCTCCTTTTGAGCAGAAGACCCATACCTCTCTAACACTTCCATATTCCCTGTGTCGGGGGCACTGCAATTAAACACTTCCGGTCCAATCAGGGACCTCCCCATGATTTCACAGAGTGGTGCGTACTCTACATTGTTCAGTCCAGCGCCAAGGTCACTCTGTGGAAGGAATAAATTCCACAACCCTTGTTTCCTTGCTTCGGATTTTAACTCCTCCATGATGGGCGGGACGGCATTCCAGCGTGTTTCTTGCTTATTAAGCTGTTCATCATATAGTGATTCATTCGGGTATACGTAATCTTCCATAAAACGGGATAGTTTATTTTGATATTCTTGTACTTTTGAAGAGTAGGAGAAATCCATGACATCCATCCTTCCTTATTGAATAAATCTTACTTGTTACATGGCTGATGAGCCGCCATCCACCACAAGGACCGAACCCGTAACAAAATCAGATGCACGGGCAGCCAGGAATAGAGCCGCTCCTTTTAAATCATCTTCGCTGCCGAATCGATTTAATGGCGTACCTTCTAAAATGGCTTCCCCGGCATGGGAGAGGATTCCCTTTGACATTTTTGTCGGAAAGAAGCCTGGTGCAATCGCATTAACATGGATGCCACGAGATCCCCATTTCACGGCAAGATCCTTCGTGAAGTTGATGACCGCTGCTTTACTTGTACTATATCCGATGGCATCCATATACCTTGGGTCCGTACCTTGCAGCCCAGCTACAGACGCGATGTTGATGATTTTCCCTACCTGCTGCTCTAACATCAACTTTCCTACGGCCTGTGACATAATGAAGGTCCCATTCACATTTACATTCATGACTTTATGCCATGCCTCAAGAGGCATTTCTTCTGCAGGCGCCCCCCATGAAGCTCCGCTGTTATTCACCAGGATGTCTATTCGGCCAAATGCTTTTTTGGTTTCATCCACAACCCTCTCGACATCTTCCGGATTCGTGACATCACATTGAAAAGAAAGAGCTTGAACACCCATACCCTCTAAATCCTTTTTGACTTCATCACATGCATCTACATTTCTTGAACAGACTACAACATTGGCCCCTGCTTCAGCAAATCCTGTGGCGATCTGCTTTCCAAGACCCCTTCCTCCACCTGTCACCAGTGCCACCTTACCAGATAAATCAAACAAGTCCTTTACATGCATATTTCTGCCTCCTTATTCCATACATTCAATCCACACCAAAGATACTAACCGGTCGGTATGTTAATTCTATAGTAAATAATATAGTCTGAATTTTCAATCATAATCACTTAAAAAAGATGTGATTTTCCATTCCCTATCAAAAAACTGGCTCATACTAGTATGAGCCAGCCCTATTTTTAAGCTTCCGCTTCAATCATTTCTTTATTATAGGTTTCAGTATCCAGTTCTCCCGTTACCTTACTCGTTATGATACCCGATGTCATCGCACCACTCACATTAACGGCTGTCCGCCCCATGTCGATTAAAGGCTCTATCGAAATCAAAAGGCCCGCTAACGCTACCGGCAGATCCATGGCAGATAGAACGAGGATAGCGGCAAAGGTTGCACCGCCACCAACTCCGGCGACACCGAAGGAACTGATGGCCACGACAGCAATAAGTGTGAAAATAAATGAAGGGGTAAAAGGATTGATTCCAACCGTTGGCGCGATCATGACGGCAAGCATTGCCGGGTATACACCGGCACACCCATTTTGCCCGATGGATAAACCGAAAGATCCCGAGAAGTTGGCGATCCCTTCTGACACACCCAGTTTATTCTTCTGAGTTTGTATGTTAAGGGGTAGTGTCCCTGCACTGGACCTGGAGGTAAAGGCAAAAGCCAATACAGGAAGCACTTTTTTCACGTACGTGACCGGATTCAGTCCAGTAAGTGTCAGCAAGATTAAGTGGATCAAGAACATGACGATCAATGCGATATAGGATGCTCCTACAAATTCACCCAGCTTCATAATGGCATCGAAATCACTCAGTGCCACCGTTTTTGCCATAATGGCAAGCACTCCGAATGGCGTCAGCCTTAATACAAGGGTCACAATTCTCATCACGACCGCATAGATTGAATCCACGATTTTTTTGAAAGATTCAGCCGTATCAGGTTCCTTCCGTCTGACCCCTAAATAGGCGATACCGATAAATCCTGCAAATATCACGACAGCAATGGTCGATGTGGCTCTTTCTCCGGTCAAATCAAGGAAAGGATTCTGAGGCAGGAGCTCCAGGATTTTTTGAGGGTAGCTTTGACCTTCTAACGCCGCAGCCCTTTCCTCTAGTTGAACACCCCTTGCCGCTTCGGCATTTCCTTGATCGATTTGGATGGCTTCCAAATCGAATGCTGCGGTTGTTGCAATTCCGACTGCAGCAGCAACAGCCGTCGTGCCTACAAGCAACCCGATAATCAATACAGATATCTTTCCTAGATTAGAAGATTGTTTCAGCTTTGTGAAAGCTGATACGATTGACACGAACACGAGCGGCATGACAATCATTTGAAGAAGCTTTATATAACCTGTTCCAACAATATTGAACCATTCAATCGATTGGGTTACATTTTCATCGCCTGCCTCATACACCCACTGTAAACCGAGTCCGAAAACAATCCCCAGTCCGAGCGCGGCAAACACCCGTTTTGAAAACGAAACATTTTTTCTTTGCATATGAAATAATACACCAATGAGAACAAGAAACACCAAAATGTTCAATAAAACAAACCAGACATTCATTCAAAACCCTCCCTCTTATCGCTGATGATGATACAAGTTAGACCGGGGTCTACTGTATAGTATGATAGGG
Organism: Rossellomorea aquimaris; assembly: GCF_020172085.1. GTDB lineage: Bacteria > Bacillota > Bacilli > Bacillales > Bacillaceae_B > Rossellomorea > Rossellomorea aquimaris_E. The sequence goes on along the minus strand of NZ_JAIVAT010000003.1, from coordinate 1,202,948 downwards.
GAGGGCAAGATATGTTGCTTTGTCCGATAAAAGCTATGATTTTAACAAACTATTCTGGACCGCTTGAAAAAGAGTGTGGGTTTTCTCTGGCTGTTTTGAAATCGCTGAAATGACCGCTACACCATCTGAGCCTGCTTCCATTACGTCTTGGATATTGTCGAGATGGATTCCTCCAATCCCGACTAATGGGAGAAGAATCCCTTCCGCTCGCATTGATTCAATCACCTTTGGCCCTTGAACGTTTCTACAATCATTCTTTGTTGTTGTATGAAACATGGGACCCACCCCAAGATAATCCGCACCTGACTCTACTGCGAGCTTGGCTTCTGTCACATTATGGGCAGATACTCCAAGTAATCTATCCCCCATTTTTTTACGGACTACCTCGACTGATTCGTCTTCTTGCCCTATATGTACACCATCTGCATTCATTGACAACGCAAGCTCCACATCATCATTGATGATAAAAGGAACACTGTGTTTTTGACACAATTGTTGGAGTTTAAGAGCCAGCTCCATCTTGGGCTGCCCTTTCAGACAACGAATCCCCTTTTCACGAAATTGAAACATGGTAACCCCGCCTGAGAGAGCATCTTCCAACACTCGGACAGGAGATCTTTCACAATTTTGGCTGCCCATGACAAAATATAGCTTTAAAGAGTCTCTCAGAGTCATACTTTCAAACCTTCATGGTAAGCCCAGTGGTTCGTTGGACCGTGCCCGCTCCCGATCCCGAGTGAATGCGTAATAGCGGCTGATATAAATTCCTTGGCAGTCTGGACTGAATCATAGACAGTGTTCCCTTTTGCCAGTTCTGCCGTAATGACTGCAGAGAACGTACAGCCTGTTCCATGCGTATGGGGTGTAGAGACTCTTGGACTCGTAAACTCATAAAATCCTTTGCCGTCATAAAGAATGTCAGTTGCATATAAAGATTGAGACTGGTGACCACCTTTAATGACCACATGTTTTGCCCCCATCTCGTATAGGTCCACCGCTGCTTTCCTACAATCATCAACATTCACTATCTGTCTCCCAGTTAAAGCTTCTGCCTCAGGTATATTGGGAGTGATGACGTAAGCAACCGGGATCAAACGATTGAGCAATGTTTGAATGGATTTTTCTTCTAATAAAGAAGCACCGCCTTTCGCAATCATCACAGGATCCACTATAAGCTTTTCCCAGCCGGAGGAGCTGGCAAAATCCGCAACAGATGCAATGATCTCTTCATTCACTAACATTCCGGTTTTTACCGCTTGCGGTGGTAAATCTTCAGTTACAGAAGTCAATTGTTCTATGACTCCAGATACCGACAATGGAAATACCCCCTGTACTCCTTTTGTATTTTGAGCTGTAACGGCTGTAATGGCAGACATCCCATAGACATGACATGCATGAAAGGTTTTTAAATCTGCTTGTATACCGGCGCCACCACCGCTATCCGATCCTGCAATCGTCAACGCTTTATTCACCATTTTATATTCACTCCTTTTTCAACCAAAGTAACGGTGATAAACTGATTTTGCTTCCTTTATTTCTTTCGTTCCATGGACAAGCGCCCGTCCATCATAGAATAAGACGACCCTGAGGGAATCTACTTTGAACCTAATCAAATAAGGATTCCTTTCCACTTGCTTGCCTTGGCTCTCAAGTGTTCTTGAAATGTCCAAGAGGTTAACAGAGTGCCTTGAAGCTGGCCGGATTTGAACAGAATCCCGTCCACATAGGACGGCCGTTTTGGTTTGATTCTCATATCGAAGACTTGGGTATGTTCTATGAACACCACATGAAGGACATTCTACTCGCTTCAACTTACTCACATCCAAAGACGTATGCTCATTTTTCCATAAATCGAAAGAGAAGACCCTGTGGCTAAGAGCTTCATAGTCTTCCACTAAAATCTTTAGTGCCTCTGTCGTTTGATAGGCGACCACCTGTGAGACGGCAGGACTGATAATTCCTGCTGTGTCACAGGTCAAGCCCCCAATAGGAACTTCATCGAGTAAACATGAAATACACGGGGTGACATTGGGAAGAATCGTGAATGAAATTCCATAGCTCCCCACGCAGGCTCCGTAGATCCAGGGAATGGAAAGTTTTTGAGATACATCATTGATGATCATTCTCGTATCAAAGTTATCTGTTGCATCGATGATCAGGTCCACACCCATGGCCATGTTCAATAACTCTTCAGGCATGACGTCCAGAATATGTGCTTCGATGTCAACATTTGAATTAATCTCTTCCAGTCTTTTTTTGGCAGCTATCGCCTTTGGAAGGCGACTTTTTGCATCTTGCTCATTGTAGAGCTGCTGTCGTTGCAGATTGCTCCATTCGACGTAATCACGGTCCACAATCGTCAGCTTTCCAATACCGGCACGAACGAGGACTTCCGCGTTCCCTGTTCCCAAAGCTCCTGCTCCAATTATGAGCACATGTTTACCCCTTATTCTTTCCTGGCCCTCTGTTCCAATAGGCAAAAACAAGATTTGTCTGGAATATCTCTCCACATTCAAACACTCATCCCCTCGATCGGACTACTTGCTGATGCATAGCGCTTTCGGGGAATTCTCCCGGCTTCATATCCAAAACGGCCACCCTCAATGGCAAGTCTCATGGCATTGGCCATTTTAATTGGATCTTTCGATTGTGACACCGCCGTGTTCAACAACACAGCATCTGCTCCCAGTTCCATAGCATAAGCAGCATCTGCTGGTGATCCAATCCCAGCATCAACGATGACCGGTACATTTGCCTGCTCAATAATGAAGCGAAGATTTACCGGGTTAACAATTCCCTGTCCCGATCCGATTGGTGATGCACCGGGCATAATGGCATGTGCCCCCAACTCTTCCAATTTCCTTGCAAGAACCACATCATCGGATGTATAAGGGAGGACCGTGAATCCTTCTTTAATCAATTCTTCTGTAGCCTTCAGTGTTTCCACGGGATCGGGCAACAATGTTTTATCACACCCAATCACTTCCACCTTAATCATGTCACAAAGTCCTGACGCTCTGGCTAACTGTGCATGCCGCACCGCTTCATCCGCTGTTTTTGCGCCAGCCGTATTCGGTAATAATGAGTAGCTTTCCAAGTCGAGTTTTTCTAAGAAGTTGGGTTGGCTGGGCTCGAATATATTCATTCTCCTGACCGTAAACGTAAGAATTTCTGCACCAGAAACCTCAACCGCTTTCTTCTGAATATCAAAATCAGGATATTTCCCTGTTCCTAACAATAATCTGGAATGGAATGTATAGTTTCCGATTTTCAACATGTCAACCGCCTCCTACAAATTGGACTAATTCAATAGTATCTCCGTTTTCAACTGCTGCCTTTTCATGTTCTTCTTTTCTTAAAATGGTTTGATTCTGTTCAACCATAATCGTTCGATTCTTCAGTTTGAAATGGTGTATAAGTTCTTCTATCGTAGTGATTGTGTCAGGCACTGTCACCTGCTGTCCATTTATCCTTAATTCCATTTTCTAGAACTCCCAACGTATGAATGTAGTAATGGATTCTCTTTGCCTTCCAATAGGTCTGCCATCATGACTCCGGTGATGGGAGCAAGGAGAATGCCATTTCGGTAGTGGCCCGTTGCAATGGAGAGCCCTTCCCACCTTTCACTCCTTCCGATCATAGGAAGTCCTCCGTGTGTTTGAGGCCGTATCCCTGACCAGGCTTTTTCCCAATCGGTATGGATAAGGTCTGGAAGAATTTCTGTAGCTTTCTTCATTAAACTCATCATTCCGCTAACGGAAATGCTTTCATCAAAGGTATTAGCGTGTTCTGTAGCCCCTATTAGTAATCGTCCACCCACCTTCGGAACAATGTAGCAACCCTCAGTGAAAATGGTCCTTTCCACCAATTCCCGGGGACATTTCACCGAAAAGCATTCACCTTTGACTGGAAAAGAGTGAAGTGTTAAACCGATTTTCCCCAATAGTGATTGACTCCAAGCACCGCCTGCAACGATTATTTCAGATGCAGAATAGGAACCGATAGACGTTTGAACTCCCGTTATCCTGCTTCCTTCAACAATAAAATCATATACATCCGTATACTCCTTGACATCAGCCCCTAATCTGACTGAAGCGAGCCCCAACGCTTCAGTTAGTTTCGGGGCCGCAACGTTTCCATCCCGTGGAATGAATAAACCACCGGCCACCTGCTTCGAAAGATGAGGCTCGAAGGCTGATAGCTTAAGAGGGGATAGCCATTCTACCTGTTCATCCTGTTCCGTTTGGGAGGCGACAGTTACTAAATTCTGTGCCTCTTCCTCTGTCCTTGCAAGTTTGATCATTCCATTTTCAACATACTCAATATCCATACCGGTTACTTCTTTTAATTCCTGTGCAAGGGCCGGGTACAAATTACGGCTGTTCTGCGCCAGTCGATAGAGGGGACTGCCCCCGGTTAATTCAGTATGTACTCCAAGCATTCCAGCTGCGGCTTTGGAGGCCTTGGATGCTAATCGATTCTTCTCCATCACCAATACTTTTTTTCCTCTTTTGGAAAGCTGATACGCAATGGAGCAGCCGATCACACCTCCACCTACAATCAACACATCAAATTGTTTCGCCAAGCTGTTTCACCTCCTTATGGGTTGCTTTATAGTAAGCCCGGGCTGCTTCTAGAGGGTCTTCAGAAAGGAAGATACCTGACAAGACCGCGATACCCTTTGCACCGGTTCTAACAATGTCATCTACTCGTCCGGGTGTAATACCCCCGATGGCAATAACGGGAAGGGGAATGTTCAAAACAATCTCTTCCAAATTTACAATCCCTTTCCCTTTCTTCCCTGGTTTCGACGTTGTATCATAAACATTTCCATAAAGGAGAAAATCTGCCCCTTGTTCATATGCCAGAAGGGCTTCTTGCATACTGTGCACCGATGACCCGATTTTCAAAGATGGGAAAGCCTTCTTCACTAAGCCAACTGGAGCACTATGATGTCCAAGCTGAACCCCTCTTACATGTTTCATACAAGCGATGTCTGCACGGTCATTGATACACAGTTTCCTTAACGGCACTCCCACAGCCGTTAATTCTACAACGGCTTCAATCAACTCAGCTCCTGTCCAGCTTCTTTCACGAATATGAAGCATATCAATATAGGGGTGAATGGTTCTCGAGATTTTCACCAATTCTTCCCTTGATTGCTGACCAGTGGAAATGACATGTAATCGTCTTCTTTTTTCAATTTCCATAGCGAACATCTCCCGTCGGAAAAATTGGTAGATCAATAGAAAGGAAGTAACTTACTAAAATCATGAGAATGATGCTCCCGATAAAATACGCATCAAATTTCGAAAAGCCGACTTTGTAGAAATAGGTCCTCTCCCCATCGCCAACGAATCCTTTCGTTTCCATTGCAACCGCTATTCTGTGTGCCCTTCGGATACTTTGCGCCAATAAGGGAATGGAGTAAGCTTGTATTTTATGAATTTGATGCTTCATTCCTTTTTGTTCTCGAATCCCCCTGACTTTCAAGGCATTTCCAATCGTATTGAATTCTTCCAACATGATGGGAATCAGCCTTAGTCCGGCCATAAAACTATAAGCATACTTCGGCTTTAGGCGTAATTGTTGCATGAGTGAATAAAACAGTAGGACAGGTCTCGTTGTAAGAGCAAATAAGAGGCCTAAAACAGCAAATACAAATGCTCTCAATCCTATATGAACCCCCCTGTAAAAACTTTCCTCCGTCACTTCGATCAACCCCCACGTAAGCCACGTTGTCTCTCCTTTCCCAAACATAATCATCGAGGATGCAGTAGACAGAAAGACAAGGAAAAATGGCAAGACCAGTAGCAGCACTAATTTCCTTGAGTATCCTGAGAACGACCACAATAAGAGGAAAGCGAACAATGTCAAATACATAAGCCAATTAAGGTAATGAACAAATAGTAAAAATACAAAAAGTCCGATCATCACGATCAATTTCAAGCTCGGGTTTGTGTCATGGAGCCAGGTATGTTTATAAACAAATTCCATATTCACAGCGCTTTTCTCCTTGCTACTTCTACATCCACATCTTGAAGCAATCGTCCTTTTTCAATTGTCCATACCCTGGTTGCAAAGTGTTGGATGATTTTATCATCATGAGTCACCATCAAAATGGTTGCGCCTTCACGCTGTAACTCTTGAAGCATTTCAATCAGTGCGAAGGTATTTTGTGCGTCCTGCCCGAAGGTTGGTTCATCCAATAATAGAATCTCCTTATTGGGAACGATGGAAGCTGCAACACTTAATCTGCGTTTTTGCCCCATGGATAGAGTATATGGATGATGAAACTTATATGGATCAAGCATGAATCGCTGGAGTAAATTTTCCACATCTTTCTCAACACACTTTTCATCTAATTTCTTCAGCCGAAAGCTGTAAGCCACTTCGTCAAAAACGGTATGTGTGACAAACTGTAATTCGGGATTTTGAAAAACAAACGCACAATCTTTGGGAACCTTTTTCCCCTTCACCTGCATTCCATTTAGTTCGTACGTCCCGCTTGTATGAATGAATTTCATTAAGCTGTGAAGTAATGTTGATTTCCCTGCACCATTCCTTCCTGTAATGGCAATCCATTCTCCTTTCCGGATCGCAGCATGCGGCAGGTGGATCTTCTCTTTTTTTTGAATATAGCCTTTAAAGTTTTCCATACTTGCAATCACTGGTCCAAACGAAGGAATCTCCCTCTGGCATCGGGATGACAGATATTCTTCCCACGCGCCCGGGTACCAAACACCTAAAGACCTCAACGTTTCTTTGTAACGGCTTAGGATCCATTCTTTCGTTCCATCCGCCATAATGGTTCCATCTGCATCGAATAGAATGATCCGATCTATGATTTCCAGAACATGATCGAGTTTATGCTCTACAATCACTAGGGTTTTGTCTTTACAAATCTCTTTGATTGTTTTCCAAACAGACGCTGTGCTTTCCTCGTCCAACAGTGAGGTCGGTTCATCCAGGAATAGAGTATGGGGTTCTAGAGCAAGAACAGAGGCAATGGCCAACTTTTGCTTCATACCTCCTGATAATGTTGAGATTTTCGTATGGGGATCTTTCATCTCCAGTCCCACTTCCGATAACAGCCTGCGAATGGTCTCTTTCATCTCCTCTCTCTTGATTTGTAAATTCTCCAAGACAAAGGCCAATTCTTCATCTACAAATGGCATACAAAATTGAGAGTCGGGATCTTGAAATACATATCCATATGAATCAGCTATCTCCATGTTGGAAGCTCTCATGGGAACATCCACAGACCGGGGGATCACCCCGGATAAAACATGAAGAAGTGTTGATTTACCACATCCTGATGGACCCAATAGCAATACTTTTTCCCCTTCATTGATTGACAGACTGACATCATTAAACATCCGTTTTTCCGATCCGGGAAATTTAAGTCGAAGGTTTTCAACATGCATAAAGTTCACCTCTTAATGATGCAATGAATCGTACTCTTCTTGATCAGCACGTCTTACAAGACTTGTGACTCCGGTTTTCTCGAGGGCCCTAACCAAATAAAAAGATCCTGCACCTGCGATGACAATCGAACCCAGTAATCTCGCAACAATGAATAAGGACAGATTCCAAAGGGCCAAATCTCCAATATATCCTTTCATGTAGTCCATAAAGATGGAACCACATGCAGAACCAACTGCCGCGAAACATATAATCGAAAAATCATAGCGTTTATATTTCGTCATAAAGAAAATCAACTCTGCCATCAACCCTTGAATGATTCCAAATAAAAGCACCTCCAGTCCCCATTCTGAACCCATGAGAAACTCCCCGGATGAAGCGGCGATTTCGGCTAAAAGGGCCACTCCCGGTTTTCGGATAATCAAGAATGCCACTGTGGCCGCCATGAACCACATTCCATAGATGAATTGATCCGCATGTAAACCGATTGGCTTCATTAAGTTGTAAAATGGTCCCCAAAGTTTATAAATAACTCCAAACATGATGGAAATGACTACTGTTACTAAAATATCCGTCAGTTTTAATTTAGACATGCTGCTCACCCCTTTTCTTTCCGGCATCCAGAGCAAACGGCCATTTTTCAAGAGTATAAGCCATTTCCCAAAACTGTAACTCATAGATGCTGCTCAAAATGAAATTTTCTTTCATTCTTTCTTTATCACATGCGCTCATTGTTTCTGCCAATTCATCAAGACGATTGATTTGTTCTTCGACTAACTCTTTGAACCATTCCCCTCCATATGCCTCAATCCATTCCTGATAAACCGGCTCTTCCGGAGTGCATGATTTCAAGCGTTCCCCTATCTCGTAATAGAGCCAGTAGCATGGGAGAATCGCCGCCAAGATATCCGCAAGACCTCCATATCTCGCAGAACGATACATATGCGACGTATAGGCATATGCTGTGGGAGCCGGTTTGAAATTCTGTATTTCCTCCTCCGTGATACCTAATCGTTTCGAGAAATTTTCATGAAGTGAAAGCTCTGCTTCATTTGTTCCTACAGCGTGCGATGCCATTCGTGATGTAGTATGTAGATCCATTGCTTTTGACGCACCGAGCGCCTGCACCTTCGAGAAATGTGAAAGATAATAGGCATCTTGCAAGAGGTAGTACTTGAACTTCTCGATGGGGAGCGTTCCATCCCCGATCCCTTTGACGAAGGGATGATGGAAGCTCGCGTCCCAAATTTCCTTGACTTCATTTCGTAACACCGTTGAAAATGACATTATTTCCTACTCCTTTTCCAGACGACCCGAAATGGGCAACAAAAAAAGCCACTTTCCATGATGCATACCGCATACAGAAAGTGGCTTGAGATCAGAATGATAGAATCGTATTCTTCGTGACCGTCAAACACCACTTCCCTCCGCTGGTCTCAACCAGATCAGGTTCAAAGGGTCTTAAAGTCACACTTTAATCTCAGCCTTTTAGAAGGCACCCCTAGTGGATCGTCTTATGAAATTTTGTTTTCGATGTTATCGTATCATGATTCATTTCGTTGTCAACACAAATAGCACAAATCATTGTTTTTTATCAGTTACAAATTGACCCTTGGATGCAATGACATCAAAAGATTTAGCAGTTTTCATTTTTGATGAAATATTTTTTTCTAAAAAAATTCGTCAGTCCCTTTATCTCTTCTTTTTAGAATAGAATAAATATTCAATATCATGCAAGACCATAAAGGGACGAACCTTGTTAAAAGGTCCGTCCCTCGAATTATTTAAACCACCCTTTTTCTTTCGATTGTGTGATGGCTTCGATTCGATTTTTCACTTCAAGCTTGTCGAGTATGGTAGAGATATAATTCCTGACAGTTCCTGTTTTAAGCTGTAGTTCATCGGCGATTTCCTTTGTGTTTTTCCCGTCGGCAACAAGCTCCAGTACTTCTTTTTCCCTGTCTGTAAGAGGGTTTTCTTCACTGTAGACATCATCCATTAGCTCAGGTGCATAAATGCGCTTGCCATCCATCACAAGTCGGATCGAGTTCGCCAGTTCTTCACTAGGACTGTCCTTCAACAAATATCCTTTCACTCCACCTTTGAGCGCACGCTGGAAATAACCTGATCTTGCAAAAGTAGTAAGGATGATCACCTTGCAATCTTCCCCCTTTAATTCCTCAGCTGCTTCAAGGCCGGTCTTCTTGGGCATTTCAATATCCATAATGCATATATCAGGTTTAAGTTCGTGGACGAGGGCAATGGCTTCTTCTCCATTGCCCGCTTTTCCTACCACTTCCATATCATCTTCCAAACTTAAAAGCGAACCCAGTGCGCCCAACAGCATCCGTTGATCTTCGGCAATCACAATTCGAATCATTCCATTCCCTCCCTATCTGTCTGCTTGATTACTTTTGGCACCCGCATAATCAAGGTGGTGCCTTCATCCGAAACAATGTCGAGACTGCCATTCACAAATTCCAACCGCTCTCTCATTCCGATCAGACCGCTTCCTCCTGACTGTGAGTAATCACTTCCGATCCCTACACCGTCATCTTTCACCAAGATGGTCATCTCTTTATCCGATTCTTCAATAAGGAGTTCACAGTAGGAAGCCTTACTATGTTTGACTACATTTGTCACTGCCTCTTTTAAGCACATGCTTAAGATGTTTTCCATAAAGAGAGATGCTTGTGGAAGGTTGCTTTCTTCACACAAGATGAATTCGATATCAGCTGCCTTTAAGAGCTGTTTGATCCTGACAATCTCATCCTTCAATCGGATTCCCCTCATCTGGGAGACCATTGTCCTGACCTCACTCAATGCGGTTCTTGCCGTTTGTTGAACATCTTGCAATTCATTTCTTGCCTGTTCTGGATCTTTATAGACCAATTTTCTCGCAAGGTCACTTTTCAAACCAATCAACGAAAGCTTTTGACCCAGCGTATCGTGGAGGTCCCTGGCAATCCTTTGACGTTCTTCCTGTTTGACAAGATCCGAAATTCGCTTATTTGCATCTTCAAGCTGATCTTCAAGCTGTACTTGTTTATTCCGGTTATAAATATTGAACGGCAGCAATATTACGCTGATCCATATGATCAGAATGAACGGAAACTGAGATAGGAACAATTCATCCTGCAACACAAAGTTATAGTTGATCGAAGCCGTTGTCAGCACAAGATGGATAATGTAAAGTGTCAAAAAAGCAACGCGATTTTTAATATTTCCGTTATAGTAGGCTATGTAAAAAGCAAAATATATAAAATTAAATTGTATGGTCATTGTAATGGAGATCGCAATGAGTATCGATGTCCATAAATAAACGGGCCAATCTTTTGAGATGAAGGCGAAACGTAATGAAATAAAAAACGCAATGGTCAAGAAAATCCCTACCGCAATTTCAATCGTAGAGGAAGATTGAAAAATAAAGTAAAAGGGCAGGATGCTGATAATGCTCCATATGTAGGGGGAGATCCCTGAACCTCTTTGAATATTGATTATTTTCTTCGGCATTTGCATGCTGGAAACCTCTTTTACTTTCAATATTTTAAATATGTCTCCTATATTATGACATAAATAATCCGGATTTTCATATGTAGCTCATTAAAAGAACTGTTTATTTCTTATGCTAGTATTTCCGGTTTTGAATTCTTTTTTGCTTCTCCATGACCTCATAGGATTTGTGTATGATGTCTGTTAAGACGTCACCTTTGTACACTCTGCCAATTTTCGTATTCTGCTGATAGTATTCTACAATTTCATCCAATTTCTCTGATGTTTCTTTATCAACCCTTACATTAAGTTGCATTCTTCCTTGATTTGACAAGGTTCGCACTCCTTTCTATCAATATGATATCATCTGCTAGCACATTAGTATCAATAGTATATCAAATGATATCATTGAGATACACAGTACAAATGTCATATAAATTTTAAAATACATGAATCGTTTTTTTCACTTTCTCCAAATACTTTTAACACCTTTCTTTCTTCGATTTACTCATTCCATTTTTTACATCCAATACCCATGCAAACATATTGATCTGAATCATTGAAACTGGTAAAAAAGCATCCTCCCGACTCATTAACCAATGGAAGGGAGGATGCTCTGCATCATTTTATTCGATATGTTCTTGGCAGTATTGCAAAATGAGGCTTTCTTCTTCTTCTTCTAATTCAAAATCCATGATGGTCTCAGTGTTTCTCTCAATGATCGTGGATTGTACGATTCTCGCTCCATTCTCATCCCGAACAAAAATGGCCTTTATGTAAATACCCTGTTCTGAATACAGGTCATCATCCTCTGGCACTTCGACATCAAGCATCACTTCATAACGGTCTCCACTTAATATACCAGTTGGATCTTTTAATTCCTCAACATGGTGGTTGGTAATATTCATCGTTCTAACTTCCTTTCAATCTGAAACATGTTTCGTTCATCTTTCTATTATACACCTTTAATCGCCCAATTTAAAAATGTATACTCTATCTCAGTGAAAAAGGATATGAATAGGCTTCCTTCTCCAACTTCGTTATAATACAGATAGTATCATTGTTTAAGGAGAGAATATTAGTGAATTCTAAAGAAATGCAAGAAAAAATCATCCAAAATTATCAGAAGGACGAGCATATGATGATCCTTGTATTTGCACAATGGTGTGTGAATCATGATCTCGATCCTACTGAGCTCTATCAAAGAGCCTATCCCCAGCAAGGAAAAAATCCTGCCCTGCAGCATGGAATCGACTTGACCGTACCTAAAGAGGAATCAGAAGATATTCCAGACAGTACATTACTTGGCGTCCTTTCCCTTTTCGGAAACGAAGACCTTGCTCATGTCGTGACAGAAGAAATCAATAAGCGCACAAAGAAAAGGTGAAGAACAAAGAGGGACGGACCTGTTGAAGGTCCGTCCCTCTTTGTCGCTCCATATAAAATCAAAGTAGTAACGAATGATGTGGAATAAGGTTGGTGATATTGGCCAGGCTGTCAACACGATTTAGGTAGCTATCTTTTCTTGATCACCGATTTGAAGATCCTGTTTTAATACGAAATCGTCCAGCTGCCTATAAAACCAATGATGCTGAAGATTAGCCCTGATAGTACCCTAAATGTTCAAACCAAGTTGTGATTAAAAAGGATATGTAAAATAGGATACTTTTGTGGGATTCGTTACATGAGATCATCAAACACCCCCTCTTCCACTTGGTCTATGAAGGAAAGTTATTCGACTACGATCTGATCAAATCAAACAAGGGAAAAATAAAATCCCCCTCGAATTCAATTATTCAGGGGGATTACCTTATTAAGCCTCATCCACGTTTTGAATGAGCCTAAACAGGAATTCATAGATAAGCTCATAAGCTTCCAGCATTGAATACTCTTCTTTAAATTCCGGAAGTTCATTCAAAGTAAAATTCAAGTCCCACAACCCATCTTCACCATTAAACAACAAATCAAATGATGATTCAACTTCAAGGGACTCTTCCAAATACCGCTCAATCTGACTCCTATACTTCTTTTGGAGTCTTAATCCAAGCATTGCATCATACGTCCCGAATACGTCGTCCACTTCCAACGAAACGGCTTCCACTCCAATCACCTCGAACCATTCGGATTCAAGGTAAATGAATTCTTTTTTATGCTCTCTCAAGTAGCTGAGGGGTTGTCCAAGAAATGTAACAGCTTCCTCACTGATCAGTTCTTCTGTTTCTTTATCACAACGCTCGATATACGCATCCTGAAAACGTGAATCTTTATCTGGAGAAGTAATCTCATCAACGTCCAGTAACCCTTGCTTTACCACATATTCCTTCTCCAGATCAAACAAAGGCACAGTACCTTCAGATTCTTTTATTTCCTCAATGAATGGTTTCAATCTTTTCTGTAACATTCTTTTCCCTCCTTAAACATTCTTTCTTTTTATCATGTTTGTACTATTCTATCTCTAAGTATACAGGACAATGGTCGCTTCCGAGGATATCAGAGTGAATTTCAGCTTTTTTTATAGAACGTGATAATTGTTCGGAGACAATAAAGTAATCAATCCTCCACCCGATATTTCGCTCACGCACATTACTCATATAAGACCACCAACTGAAGGCGTCATCTTTGTCGGGATAAAGATATCGAAAACTGTCGGTGAACCCTTCATGCAGTAACAATGTCATTTTACCCCTTTCTTCATCGGTGAATCCCGAATTTCCTCGGTTGGACTTATCATTTTTCAGGTCGATTTCAGTATGCGCCACGTTTAGGTCCCCGCATAGAATGACCTGCTTATGAAGATTCAATTCTAGGAGGTAAGCTCTTAAAGTATCCTCCCACTCCAGGCGTTCCTCGATCCTCGAAAGATCTCTTTTAGAATTGGGCGTATACACATTCACCAAATAAAAGGATTCAAATTCACATGTAATGATCCTTCCCTCAGACTCTATTTCATCGTCGTTAAAACCATAGCTGACAGCCAGAGGCTCCCGTTTCGTGAAGACCGCAGTCCCTGAATATCCCTTTCGGATTGCATAGTTCCAATACTGATGATACCCATTTAAATCCAGTGAAATTTGACCATCCTGAAGCTTCGTTTCTTGAAGACAAAAGATATCCGCATCCATACGGTGGAAATAATCTAAAAACCCTTTTTTCACACATGCTCTAATTCCGTTTACATTCCAGGATACCAGCTTCATAGTCATTTTTTCATCTCCTTTACTCTCAAAACATCTCTTATTATCCTACCATAAAATCCACTTCCATCTATTATTATACTGAGATAACACCTGAGATTTTTTATATTATATCGATATAATACCATCTGTTTAATGTTGTTTTCTCACAATAAAAAACCATGCGATGCATGGTTTTTTATTGGATTATGATCAATCCATTTACTATTATTTTTTCCTTTTAGGATCTTTAGTGATTAGTTTGTCGGACCTTCCCAAGACATCATGCCACCAGTCATATTGATCACATCAAACCCTTGATCTTCAAGAAATTGTGCGGCTTTTCCGCTTCTCCCCCCTGATCGGCAGACCATGATATACTCTTTTGTCTTTTCTAATTCATTCATGCGACTCTCTATTTGCCCTAATGAGATGTGCTTCGCGCTAGGAATCATCCCCATTGCCACTTCGTCATCTTCACGTACATCTATGATGTTTAGAAATTGATTTTCGTCATTCAATAATTCTTCAACCTGTTTAGCTGTTAAGTGTTTCATAGCTTGTACCTCCTCATTTGTTTTCAGTGCTTATGTACACATAATATACCTATAAGGGTATTTTGTCAATCATAATGTAAAAAAGCACTTCCGCTGCAGGAAGTGCTTTTAAACACCTATCAATCGTCACCGTTGAGTAGGTCACCAAGTCCACCAAGTAAACTTCCTTCACCCGTGGAACGTCCTCCACCTGGGGCGTTGGCATAAATCCTTTCCGCTAACCGACTGAATGGAAGTGACTGGATCCAAACTGTACCAGGACCACGGACTGTTGCAAAAAACAATCCTTCTCCCCCTAAGAAAGCAGATTTAATTTTGCCGACATATTCTATGTTGTAATCCACTTCTTTCGTCATGGCAACTAAACAACCTGTATCGACTCGTAACACTTCTCCTGGCTGAAGCTCTCTTCTGTGGATGGTTCCACCTGCATGGAGAAAGGCCAACCCGTCTCCTTCTAGCTTCTGCATGATAAAGCCTTCCCCGCCAAAGAAGCCTGTACCTAATTTCTTTTGAAAGTCAATTCCGACAGATACTCCCTTTGCCGCACAAAGAAAAGCATCCTTTTGACAAATCACTTTACCGCCTAATTCGCTTAAATCAACCGGAATGATCTTTCCTGGATATGGAGCAGCAAAGGATACATGCTTTTTACCCATGCCCTCATTGGTGAATACGGTCATGAACAAACTCTCGCCAGTCAATATACGCTTTCCGGCACCAACTAGCTTGCCAAGAAATCCTCCTGCACCCCCGCCTTGAGATCCATCACCAAAGATCGTCTCCATTCCTATTCCATCTTCCATCATCATCATGCCACCAGCTTCCGCTACGGCACTTTCACCTGGATCTAATTCTATTTCGACAAACTGCATATCATCCCCGTGCAATTTGTATTCAATTTCATGTGAATTCATTCCATAATCCTCCTCTATTCTCATGTATATTTACCTATTCTTCAAGAGGATGGAGATTTCCTTCTTAACATCTATTTTCATAATAATAAGATTTCGAACAAAAAACCCCTTCGCAGAATGGTGCACAAAGGGGGGTTGACCTTCCTATGGTCTGGGGATGTTTTTACCATAAAAGATTTCATCCATTTCCATCTTAACTTTATCCGTAATTTCGTCGACCTCATTTTCTTCAAGTTTGTCCTTTGTATAACCGAATAAATAGTTGTTTAAATCAAATTCCTTCAGCTTACATTTTGTGTGAAAAATATTTTGAGGATAGACATTCACGTCAATCATGTCATACTCATCCTTGATTTCTTCGGGAATGTAATTCTGGATCGAGTTGATATCGTGATCAATGAATAGTTTTTTTCCATTAATATCCCTTGTAAACCCCCTCACCCGATAATCCATCGTCATGATGTCTGTGTCGAATGAGTGGATCAAGTAGTTCAACGCCTTTAAGGGGGAAATTTCCCCGCATGTTGATACATCAATATCGGCCCTGAATGTAGAAATTCCTTCATGAGGATGATACTCTGGGTAGGTATGCACGGTAATATGGCTTTTATCAAGATGCATCGTCACCGTAGAAGGCAATGGACCGGGTGATTCATCAAAATGCTCCGTCGGCACTTCGACGATCGGTCCTTCCGATACCAGGATTGTCACACTTGCCCCTTGGGGAACGTAGTCTTGCTTCGAAATATTCAACACATGAGCTCCGATAATATCCGATACATGTGTGAGAATCTTCGTCAATCGATCGGCGTTATACTGTTCATCGATGTATTCAATGTATGCTTCCCGTTCTTCCCGGGTCTTTGTATAGCAAATATCATACATATTAAAACTTAATGATTTCGTTAAGTTATTGAATTCATGGAGTTGAATACGTTCTTCATGAGATAATTTCATTGTGCATTTCCCCTTATATGTAAAATTTGTGAGTATGCCCTATTCACTTATCTTACCCAGACCCTACCATACTAAAACAGGCAGTTTGGATTGAAAACGATATAGAATGGGTACAAAACAAAGTGAATAAGCCTTTCTCTTTTTACTTCTTAAGTATTTTGGATACAATGGAAGGTAGAATGGAGTGTTAGCATTTGAAACGATTATTAATCTTAGTCATGATCGTCATGATTGCCTATATATCAAAACCCGCCTGGGAAGAGAAAGTGGAAGCGACAGGATTTGATTCTGTCCTCTCCAAAATTGAAGAAATGAAGAACAATCCCCAGGTGCAGGAAACCTTTAATCAACTTTATCATAAAGTGAGCGTTCTGCTTATAAAACTTGATGATTCATTCCGGGATCTTGAGAGCCCTTCCGGCACCAGAGATGAAGATCCTGTCGAGAAGCCGACCCTGACATTGCCGAGTGAGCAGAAGTTCTCTATCTATAATATCGAAATCGGGGATTCCAAAGAAAGTGTCGAGGGAGAACTCGGTGAAGCAAAGAGACAGTCCATCAATGAATACGGTGTTTTATGGTATGCCTATCATGAAAACTACCGGAATTTCTTAATGGTTTCATATGACCAAAACAATAAAGTAAATGGCCTATTCACAAACCAGGATCTCCTCTCCTCCGATTCAGGTATTAAAATGGGCGTTTCCAAAGAAGTGGTACAGAATGAACTTGGTAAACCGTTAACGAATATCCGAAAAGGATTGACATTGTATCAGCTTCAAAATAACGGTGAACAGGAAGTATTCCAAGTTGATGGAAACTATGTGACCATTTTCTATGACAAGCATGAAAACGATACGGTCACTGGCATTCAGATCATCAGTGATAAGTTGGAAGCAAATAAGAAAGAATTCTATACAAAGGCAAGTACTAAATTAAAGGAAGGATTTGAATATCAGTTATTCGACCTTACCAATGCCAGTCGCGTTGAAAAAGGGCTGAGTGTTCTATCATGGGATAGTCAGGTGAGAGACACCGCCCGGAAGCATAGCTTGGATATGGCGGAACAGGATTACTTCAGTCACACGAACCTAGAAGGAGAATCACCTTTTGACCGTATGGAAGAAGATCAGGTAGCTTTCCGTACTGCAGGAGAAAACCTGGCATACGGACAATTAAGTTCAATCTTTGCCCACGAGGGACTGATGAATTCCAAAGGGCATAGAGAGAACATCCTTCAGCCACACTACGAGCACTTAGGTATAGGTGTCGCCTTTAACGAAAAATCACAGCCTTACTATACAGAAAACTTCTACAGTGATTAAAAAAAGCAAGCGGAAGCATCTCCGCTTGCTTTTATCGTTTTCATATTGTTTTATTGATTACTCTTTGGAATTCGGAACTTCACATCCATTTTCATCACAAGCCATACCTTCCGTTCCAAGAGGCTGGAGCGGGGACGTTTGGTTTTCCTCTTCCCACACTTTTTGAATCGAATTTAGAAAAACATCACTTGGCTGTGCACCGGATATCGCATATTTACGATTGATGACAAAAAATGGAACACCTTGTACGCCAATTTGCCTTGCTTCATCCTCATCCATTCGAACATCTTGTGAGAAATCTTCACCGTTCAGGACCGCAAGTGCTTCTTTTTCATCTAATCCTGCATGTTTCGCTAATTCTGAAAGAGTACCCTTGTCACCAATATGTTTGGAAAGGGTAAAATGGGCATGTAACAGGATTTCAGTCAAGTCTGCTTCCTTCCCTTTTGTTTTCGCATATTTCGTCAAGCGATGAGCATCAAAGGTATTGGTTGGAATATTCGTATCAAAACGGAAGTCGAGACCTACTGTTAATGCTTGCTGACTCATACGATCCGTCATATTTTGAGCTTGTTCAAGTGACGTTCCATACTTTTTCGCAAGAATTTCCTGTATACTATTTTCTGTGTTAACTGGAGCACTCGGATCCAATTCAAAGCTTTTAAACTCTATTTCCACCTTATCCCTTTGAGGGAATTTCTCTAGTGCTTCCTCTAAATGGCGTTTCCCTATATAACAAAATGGACACACATAATCTGACCATACTTCAATCTTCAATCGGACCACCTCAATCATCATTTTCAATTCACAATCGATACTACCACATAAGCCTTCATTCTACTTAAGATTTGCTCAAAATTTAATGTTTTGGTGGTTTTCTCCTTGACCTTCTCTTTAATCGGGCTGCATGACACCGATCACAAATCGGGAACCCGAAGTTTGGTGGAAGCTTCTTACCGCATTGTTTACACGTTTGCGTCAAACTTGTAACCTCTGTCCTGAGACTCTCGTGCACACCATCGGCAATTTCACTCCTCACCCTCTCCCAGTAATATGCCTCTGTCTGCCTGCCCAATCGATATAAAAACAGGAGATGGAGACCAACAGCCTTATATGAGACCTCTTTTTGTTCCAGGTTTTTATTCTTTAACTGTGGCTCTGGTAATTCTTCTCCGTTTACTATCGCAAACATACATTCAAGCCACTGTTCCGTTAACTGTGACTCTTTCTTAGAGAACGGCAAATGCAGAAATCCGTATAAATCATTCAATGATAATTTTGCTTCGATGTCTGTTCCGCGGATTAATTCGTAAAGCTCCCTTTCTTCAAATAGAGTTGCCTTTTCCGTTCCATAGGGACTTCTGAACTTGTCCCATAAATAGAAGAACGTGTCCATATCATGATAATAGCGCTGAAAGCGTTCAAATACACCACTCGTAGGAGCAATGGCAAACGTTCTGAGAGACTGATCAGGTTGTTCAAGTAGCTGTTTCATCACTTTTATATCCTTAGTAAAGGCAACCCGTCCTTCATTGTAAATCCCTTTTCTACCAGCTCGACCGGCAATCTGCTTTACTTCCTGAGAAGTAAGCCTTCTCCTTCTCGTCCCGTCAAATTTATCTGTTTCCAGGAATACAATCCTGCGTATCGGTAAGTTCAGCCCCATTCCAATTGCATCAGTGGCAACGATCATATTGGTTTTACCTTTAATGAACTGCATCATCTGCCTCTTCCTTGTTTCTGGAGGCATACTGCCGTAAATCATGCTGACCTTATGTCCGTTATTCTGCAATCTTGAAGCCGTATCCAGTACCTTTTTCCTCGAGAAACACACTACAGCGTCTCCCTTTTTTGCATGTTTCAATTGAAACTCTTTCGATTCAACCTGCAACGGAACCTCTCTCTTATACGTATGGATTTCCACGTTCCCATCACCAACCAGCTCCATTAGGAGTTCCCGAACGTTTTCACTTCCTATAATATGGACCTCTTTCGCTCTAGATTTCGTAATCGCCCGGTACCACGCAAATCCTCTATCCTGATCAGCCAGCATTTGTGCTTCGTCAATCACGATCACATCATATTCATCTTTCTCATGAAACATTTCTACAGTAGATGAAACGTGATTTGCATAAAGGACTTCTTTTTCTTCTTCCCCTGTTTTCAAATTACAAGGGACGTCGGCTGAATTTAATGTGTCGAACACTTCTAAAGCAAGAAGTCTAAGTGGGGCGAGGTACATACCGCTCTTTGCCTCTTTCATTCGGCTGATGGCATGGTGGGTCTTGCCTGTATTCGTTTCTCCAATATGAAGAATATATCGGATATCTCCCCTGAATGAGGGGCTGTATTCCCTCCCAAAGATGTCTTCCAATGCACGTTCTTCTTCTTCCTGCTGCCGTTTTAATTCAGCTAATTCAGCAGCCTTCCTTTCCTCCTGCTTCTTGAGATCTTTTTCAAACAATGAAAGATGAATCGCTGGATCAAAAGGAAACTCCAATATCCGTATCAAATCCTCAATATATTCCTCTTGTATCATATTAAAAAAGCGCGACTTTAAAGTAAGGAGAAAATGATGGCTGATCCTGCTCAGCCTTTCTTCTGTTAGTTTCAGACCGAACACATTCTCATAATTTATCCTTAATTCTTCAGGCATATGCTGTAGTAAAGATCGATAGACTACCAGCTCGGAATGGTAGAAAACAAAACGCTCATATGGATAGTAATAGGTTTCATATTCCCACCCATGACCATCCCAGTGTTCACTCTTTTTGTGTATCGAACCGGTAAATTCTTTCAGAAAATCAGAGACAGTCTTGAAGGAATCACAGGTGAATTGGCCTTCTTCTTCCAATTTCTCCTCAAGCATATACGGTTCAATGGATTGATATTTCGTCTTTGTTTCAAGATCGTTCAAACATTTCTTAGCGAAAATATATCGCAGCTCGACATACCAATGAAGTTCAAGCTTGTTCAGTTGAGTATCTATGTAAGAAAGGATCTCTTTTCGAGTCTCTTTTTGTAGAGTTGCCTGCTTCTTTTCTTTGTTTTTCTTAAGATACTCGTTACGCACACGTAAATAAAGCTCCTTCCACTCTTCTTCAACTGGTGGGGTTTCCGTTAACCAATTTAAAATATGGAAAGGGAGATACTCTCTAATTTCATTTCGGAACAATTTATTGATCAACTTTTTATCTGTTCCTTCTATATCGTAACCTTTCTTTCGAAGAAAGGCTTTTTTATGGCTACGAAGCACATCATTCGTTACCTTATTCAGCCAAATATTCAGCCAAATTTGATGGAAAAATGCACTTCTTTCTGCCAGGTAGTCTTGAAATGAAGGACAATGCTCATGTTCCTCCAAAAAATGTGTAATATCTTCCTTTATTTTCTGTTTCGTTTCTTCTATAGCCTCTTCTCGAAGAAGGTGAAGCTTTTCCATGGTAAGACCCCTTTATGTTTATACGTTTTCTTCTATTTTCTTTTTAGTGTATGTATTTATTCTCTAACTATCAATTATCCAACTTATAAAGCATTCATTATATCACAGAATCAGGCTTTAAAAGAATACAAGCCCTTCATGTAACGACAGGACTTGCATTCATGAGCTTTCTCTTTCAATTGCCTCTCCAACAGCTATCGTTAATTCCCTCGTAAGGTCCACTACCATTTTATCGAAAGTGGATTGAAGGAGTTTTGCCATCGGGCTTGTTGATTGGATTGTTAAGCTTCCCGTCATTTCTGTGACGACCGGATTCACTTCTACAGCATTAAAATACCCTTTACCCGTAAACCGTTGATTGATCCCGTCTAACGTGAACTTCACTTCAGAGGGAGCAGTCCATTCTGTAATTAGAACCTGGACATGAATCTTCTTGGTCAGCATCCCGTAATGAACGGTAAATTTCCAAGTAGATTGAGTGTCAGAGATAATGCTATGCTCCTTGTATCCTGGAACCAAAGGAGCCCAAGCGTTCAAATCTCGGATAAACGACCATACATCTGATCGCGAAGCACAGACATGTACTTGATGTATTCCTGTTCCCATAAGAGTACCTCCTTCATACACATAGGGGGTTACGGTAATTCCCAAACTCCTTCACACCTGTCTGAAGACGATAAAGTGGATACTTCCGTGAATAGTATGAATGGGGTTAGGATATTATGACTGTTAAAAGCGAGAAATAAAGAGGCTTCGACAGTTCGAAGCCCCCTAGACAACTATCTTATGTTTTTAACGATATCGATCACTTCATACAGTTCTTTTATTTCATAATCTGGAACAACTGTTTGAGGAATTTGCCCGCGACGATTGATCCAGACGGTTTTGATACCTAATATGGAAGCTCCCAGAATGTCTGTATTTAGATTATCCCCAA
Source organism: Rossellomorea aquimaris (assembly GCF_020172085.1). GTDB lineage: Bacteria > Bacillota > Bacilli > Bacillales > Bacillaceae_B > Rossellomorea > Rossellomorea aquimaris_E. The sequence continues at coordinate 1,180,723 of NZ_JAIVAT010000003.1, read as the reverse complement.
CCATGACGACCTCTTCTTTTTGAAGCTGAAGCCTATCCAACGCATGCTGGAACATCGCCGGATCCGGTTTTCCTTTACCAACATCACCTGAAATGATGATTTCCTCAAAGTAAGGGAGGAGCTCCGGCGTTTTATCAAGCTTTGTATTCTGTAGATGGGGTGATCCGTTGGTTAATAACAAAAGCTGATAATGTTTTTTCACTTCATTTAGTACACGGAAGGTATCTTCATATACATATGGCCTTTGTTTTCTTTCAAGGCGGAATTTCTCGGATAACTCTTTACCAAGTTCAGGATCTGAAATGCCTAATGATTGCAATCCGTTTGTCCAAGCCATCTTACGATAAGTAGGAACGATTTCCTTCATTTGAAGAAAACGTTCGTCATGTTCATCCAGGAATTCCCCCCACAGCCCTTCAAAAGGATTGATACCAATATTTTGTGTGAATTCATATGTATCATATGTTGCATAAAGCTCTCTAGCAGCTTCTCTCACACTTGACTCTAATTTGTGAGGATCTGTTCCCACTCTGTCTTGAGCATATTGGCAGGTTGCATTGAACGCCTCTGAAATACTTTTTGAGTCCCATAATAAGGTGTCATCCAGATCAAACATAATGGCTTTAAGCAATTTCATCTCTCCCTTAACAGTGATCAAACTTATCATATAGATTACTAGGTATAATAGAATTAGTAAACCAATAGAAGAAATATTTGATGCGTTATTTTTATAGTATTTAGGGAATATAACTTAAAACAAATGATAATGAGGTGAATTCTAGATGTGGATTGTGTATGCAAGCATTGCATTATTTGTCATCGGATTGGTTATGTTGGGAGTAGCATTATGGAGAACGATAAAAACTACCCGCCCCATCGTGAATGAAATGAATCAAACGGTCATAAACATTCAATCAAGAATGGATAAAATCTCTTCAGAAGCCACTCAGCTTCAAGAAACCCAGTCTGAGATCCAAATGGATATTGACTATAAAAAATCGACGTTCACGGGCACCATTCAGGAAGTAAAAAGAACACCGGAAGTACTGAAAGATTTTGTAAAGAGTATAAAAAAGTAAAACAGCCCCCTGTTTAAATACAGGGGTTAGAAAAATCCCTATTGTTTACATAATAATATTATGAACAATCCATGCGGTTTCTCCCTCTTCATAAATCATGTTACAATCGACTAAACTAGAAATGTGGAGGAGACGCAATGAAGAAATGGGCATTTGTTTCAGACTTTGATGGAACCATCTCGAAGAAAGACTTTTATCATCTCGTATTGGAAAAATACTTTAAAGAAGGCGAAAAGTTGTTTAAAAGGTGGAAAGCCGGTGAAATGAAGGACATTGATTTCCTTCGGACAGTCTTTTCATCTATTCATCAAGATGAACATCAAATCATCGAGGATATCCTTTCAATTGAAATAGATGATCATGTTACTTCCTTTATCCGTAAAGTCCAGGAAGAAGGAGGAAATTTCTATATTCTCAGTGCGGGAACGGATTACTATATCCACCAAATACTGAACCATCGTGGAATCAGAAATGTTAAAGTGTTTTCGAATGAAGGTTTTTATAAAGAAAGAAATATACATATGACGATTGATCCACAACATCCTCATCATTCAGAGCGTTATGGGATTGACAAGTCCAAAGTCATTGCAGAACTAAAGGAACAGTATGAGACGATTTATTTTGCCGGTGATAGCGAGCCCGATAGTCACGCTGCGAAAGTGGCAGATGTCACATTTGCCATGAAAGCATTGCAACGTATTCTTAAGGAATGCGGAACTCCATTTGTTGGGGTAGATGATTTTCATGGCATTGACCGTTACCTGACAGAGGAAGGTAGATTGAAATAAATCGTTTTGCATGATAAACTTAATTTGCCTCTCCCGAACATTCGCTTGTTGCGGGACACTTAACCATGTACGGACGGGAGGGGCCTTGCTACATATGATACTGACTGAATTCTTTTATTAGGATTCAGTTTTTTATTTTTTCAGCAAATAAAAAAGCCAGCCCCCGATTGGGAACTGACTTGAGATACTAAGGTTAGGAGCCACAATTGCCGTAATATGATATAAGAAAGTTTTAAACCACCACTCCTCAAAGTGGGTGTTTGCAGAAGGTTTCCTGTCGTCCTCAAATCGTGGAGGCTTGACATTCCAACTTCGATGTAAAACTCCCTATTACAGTTTAAAGGTTAAAACTTCGTTATAATTACGTACAACGCAGCCTGTATTAGTATGATACAACATGACATGCATTATTTCAACTATTGATTTTCTTCAATTAGACGATTAATTGTTATCAGTCAAAGGTCCGTCCCTCTTGCATTATGCGTCGAGTACTTCTACCTTCTCCATTACGTCGCCGTTTTTCATTGATTTGGCGATATCGATGCCTGAAGTCACTTTTCCGAAGACTGTGTGGACTCCGTTCAAGTGAGGTTGTGGTTCATGTACGATGAAGAATTGGCTGCCGCCTGTATCTTTCCCTGCATGGGCCATGGATAATGAGCCTTCTTCATGCTTATGGGGATTCCCTTCTGTTTCACATTTGATGGTGTATCCTGGACCACCCATACCATTTCCGTTAGGGCACCCGCCTTGACTTACGAAGCCAGGGATGACACGGTGAAAGCTTAAACCGTTATAAAATCCTTCGTTTGCTAATTTTTCAAAATTTGCTACTGTTCCAGGTGCTTCATTTGGGAATAGATCGAATTCAATTTTCTCACCTGTCTGGAATTGTATGTACCCTTTTTTCGCCATTTATAACAGCTCCTTTTTTATTATAGGTCAATCAATATAATATCATTGAAGTTTTCGTATGTCACTTTAAAGGGTATAATTGCATTCATTTTCATTGCGGATTTTACAAGCATCATTTCACTTTTTAAAAAACTTATCCGTACAGGTTGTCATGAATCCCCCCAATACATGAATAAGCTTTATAGAAGTCATTTTTCATTATAGGGAGTGAATGACATGATCGAAAACTTATTAAGCGGGATTTCTATCGATCCACAGGTCACAGTACTTGTTCCTGTACTATGGGTGCTCGGCTATGCATTGAAAAGAACACCACATATTCAGGATTGGTTGATTATTTGGATTTTATTATTGGTGGGAGTCGCTGCAAGCGGGTGGACCTTGGGGTTTGACTTTAACGGAATCGCTAACGGCTTCATCGCAACCGGTGCCGCCATTACTACACATCAATCTGTAAAACAGACGTTTTTTGCCCGGGTGAATGATCGGAATAAAAGAGAAAAAAAGAAATAGATAAAAGATGAACTGGTCAAGGAAGGCTTACTCTCTGCTTCCTTGACCAGTCCTTTTATCGTTCATTCTTTTGTCAGCACTTCAATGAATTCTCTCATATAGTCGGGCAAATCTGGGGGTCTGCGGCTGGAAACGATGTGGCCATCTGTTACGACAGGCTCATTTATCCAGGTAGCTCCTGCATTTTCCATATCATCTTTTATTCCAGGTGTGCTGGTGACTTTTACTCCTTGAAGGATCTTGGCTGATATCAATACCCATCCGGCATGACAGATTTGGCCGATCGGTTTCTTTCTGTCATCCATTGATTGTACCATAGCAATAACTTCTTCATAACGACGAAGTTTATCGGGAGACCACCCTCCCGGAACCAGTATGGCGTCATAATCTTTCGGATCGATATCTTTAAAAGCATATTCAGAAACAATCGGCACCCCATATTTCCCGATATATTCCTCATTGGCATTCTCACCGACAATATGTACTGTGGCTCCTTCTTCCCTTAATCGCAGGACCGGGTACCATAACTCCAGATCTTCGAAATCCGTACTGACTAATTGAATGATTTTCTTACCTACTAATTTCAACAGAAACCCTCCTCACTAATACTATCATTGTCTAACTTACTAGAAGATATTGCAAACAGTAAACTCAGTTATAGGGGCTATACTTCTTAATCGCTTTAATGATCGTTTTCGTTTGGAAATAAGTTACAAGGAAGGCAATTATGGTCATGGCTGAACCAAACGTGTATATCACTTGGGAAAGATTCTTCATAGTGTTTTTTTTCATGAGACTCATCATTCCTTCGAAAAATTTACAATCACCCCCTATTATTCCCATTTTATCGTGAAGTATGAATTGAATGGGGCCATGCACGTAATCATATCTAATCGTACAAAGACATATGTTGATAGTACTTTTCTGAAAAGGGGTGAGTGAATGAATAAACCAGGTACTGAAACTCAGACATTTCCATTTTGTGCGCAAACTAATGACCCCGCCCCTCCCTTTATTGCTGAGGCATACGATAATATACAAAAGAAAATAACGACCGTTAACATGGAGACATATCGTGGAAAATGGGTCATCTTATTTTTTTATTCCAGTGATTTCACTTTCGTGTGACCGACAGAACTGGCAGCGGTCGCTGCTATTTACCCTAAAATTCAAGCGCTCCAGACCGAGGTGCTTGGGATAAGTACAGATAGTGTTTACGCTCACAAAGTGTTTACGGAGGTATCCCCTTCTGCATCAAAGGTACAATTTCCATTGGTGAGTGACCGAAACCACCAAATAAGTAAAGCCTATCGTGTATTGAATGAGCAGGCTGGCGCAACGTTTCGTGCCACCGTCATCATTGATCCTGATGGAATCATAACTTCTAAAATGCTTTACCCGAATGAAGTCGGTAGAAATGCATTTGAAATCTTAAGGGTATTGGAAGGGATTCAATATGCCAGAAAGACCGGCACAGGAGTATCTGCCAATTGGCTTCCTACCCAATCAGGAATACAAAAAAATCCACAATTTATCGGAAAGATCTAAATAAACGTCCCCGCATGCGGGGACGTTTATTTAGATTAGTGCTCTAATAATTTTATAAGAGCTTGAGTGCCGCTATTTTCCTCTCCATTCATGGCCAACTCCTCATATAATGAAAGAGCTAATTCAAGACCTGGAGTCCTAAGTTCCATATCCTTTGCCGAATCAAGGGCGATCTTTAAATCCTTGATAAAATGCTTTATATAAAAGCCCGGGGCGTAATCTTCTTCAATCATTCGTGGAACCAAATTACTAAGGGACCAGCTGCCTGCTGCCCCGGATGTGATACTCTTCAGGACATTTTCTGGATTCAAACCTGATTTTTTTGCATAAAGAAGGGCTTCAGTAACTCCCATCATATTAGATGCAATGGCAATCTGGTTACACATCTTTGTATGCTGACCAGAACCTGCTTTTCCTTGGTAGACCACATTGGAACCAAGACGATCCAGGAGTGGTTTCGCTAACTCGAACGATTCCTCATCTCCCCCCACCATAATGGAAAGCCTTGCCTCTTTTGCCCCTATATCCCCGCCTGAAACCGGAGCATCCAATATGGAAATTCCTTTATCCATTCCTTTTTTGAAAATCTCCGCTGCTAGTTTTGGAGAAGAAGTCGTCATATCTAAAGCAACGGAACCCTGCTTCATGTGTTTCAAGATGCCATTTTCCCCAAGATATAATTCCTCTACATCTGAAGGGTACCCTACGATTGTAATGACTACATCCGAAGCTTCTGCCACCTCTTGGGGTGTGTCAACCCATTTTGCACCATTATGTATTAAATCTAACGCCTTCTCTTTTGTACGATTATAGACAACTAATGGGAAACCAGCTTCAAGAATATGACCTGCCATACTTTTCCCCATTACCCCTGTTCCGATAAATCCAATGACATTTTGTTTCGTAAGATTCTTCATTTCATCATCCCTCTCAAACATATTGATGTATGTTTATTTTCAACTAGAAAGATGTCCTTGTCCACTCATTATTCATTCATGATGTCCAATGTTTAAATTTATGTGCGTTGGGAAAATAGAGAACATACTGATAAAACGAACTACTCGATTGGAGGAAAAGAAGATGAAACTGAACAAAAAAATACTTGTTGGTGCAACTGTTACCGCTGGCTCTCTAGGATGGGCATTATCATCGAAAGAAAAACGTAACCAGCTTCACAATATGAAGGAAGGACTGGTTACAAAATTCAAAAAGAGGAAAAAAGAAGATCTCCCACTCGAAAAAGGAGGGAATCCTGACCCTTCCAATATAGAAGATAATTCCATGGTGAGCGAAGGAGCCATGACATCCGTCCAATACTACAATGAACAAAAACAGAATTAATAAAAGCTGAACGCAGGGATTTATTTCCTATTGCGTTCAGCTTTTTTAATTCAGCGAAAAAAAATAAACAGTCACAAGTAAGAGTACAATTGTAGCCACGACTGTCATCATTTTAATAAACACATCAGCAGACACAAATGTTTGTGTATTGATATGTCTCCTCGTCCTGTAGTAATTAATGGTGGAACCAATAATGATGGCTAATCCAATGAAGATGGAAATTACACTTATTCCTGCGGCAATTTTATCTTGAAGTGGGTCCCCTTGTAAGGAGTTAAAGTGTAAGCTTGTGGTTAAAAATCCAATTCCGATGATGGCAATGGCTGTACGGATCCACGCCAAGAACGTTCTCTCATTTGCCAGATGCTGCTGAATATATTTTGATTCATTTATTTCCTTCATAACGGAACACATCCTTAATTCTTCCAGTACATGCAAACATCCCAATCGATGTTGGGATGTTGCATTTCCCTTTGCCTTTTATGCTTCGTCAAAAAATGTCTAAAAGCCCATTAACGTACGGCACAACGGTTGGGACCTGTTTCCATTTCACGCTTTTCATCTTGTTCAGGATTGATTTTACCCATATTCGTTTCACGGATTTTCTCATAGCTATTTGGTTGTGGGGGAAGGTTTTCAGTGACTGTGTGTCTGAATTCCTCTTCATTTTCTATATTCAATCCGTGATTCTTCTGATAGAGATCACCTAAACGGTGGGAGATCGAGCCATCTTCATTCATTTCATCTATCGTCATGAAATGTGCAGGAAGAACGATTAAATCATCCCCGAGATGTTTGTACCTGGAATATAATGTGTCTCTTAAGTCCCCTACCCAGTCCTCGGCTTTGCCCGCTAGATCCGGCCTTCCGATGGAATCAATAAACAGAATGTCCCCTGTTAATAAATAATGCTGATCAACGATGAACGACGTGCTCCCGATCGTATGACCTGGCGAGTAGACAGCTTTAATCGTCGTATCACCCACCTCGATTTCCATATCATCAGTCAGTTCATTAAATGTATACTGAACTTCTTCTGCATCTTTTGGAGGTAAATAATAGGGTGAATCATATTCCTTGCTTAGAGCACGACCACCGGAAATGTGATCTGCATGGAGGTGGGAATCCAGTACAGCTTTCACTTGTACATTTCGATCCTTCATGAATGTTTTATAAGGCTCTACTAAACGGCTGGGATCGATGAATGCAACCTCTCCTTTTGAGACGATGGCGTATGATAGACACCCTTTCCCGATTCGTACAAACTGATATATCTCCCCACCTGCCAGTTCACCGATCTTTACCGGTTCAAGGTACTCACTCCAGGCCTGCATACCGCCCTCGACGGAATATATATTTTCCATTCCTGCCTCTGCAAGCATTTCGGCCGTTTTTGCTGATGAATTCCCTTTTGCACAAATGACATAAATCGCTTCATCATTTGGTAAAGTGGATTGAACAGATGCCAGATTGTCTTTCAACTCAGAAAACGGTTTGTTCAGGATCTTGACGTTCTTACCTTCCACTTTCCAATCGTCAAAGGCTTCTTTAGGACGAACGTCAAGAATGAACATCCTTTCCCCGTCCATGATTTTTCTGGTAAGTTCCTTGGCTGTTAAGTCTTTAACTGTCGTTGTCATAACTTTCATTCCTCCCTCAAGTTAGTGTTATCCCTTCGTTTATACATTATCCTAAATTTCATAAACTAAACCTACAGGGGTATTAACAAGCATAGAATTGGGGGAAGAGTGAAAGAGATTAATCGACCTTCCCTGCCCAGGCAAACATACCGCCTTCCATATTCGTTACATTATAACCGTGATAAGAAAGAAACTTCACTGCCTGGCTGCTTCTGCCTCCTGATTGACAGACGACAATGTAATCTTTGTTCTTCTCTAATTCATTCATGCGAAATTCAAGCAATCCCAGTGGAATGTTCAAACTGTTTGGGATTTTCCCGTTACGTACTTCAGCTGCTTCACGGACATCGAGTATATTTAAGGATTCCCCTTCTGATAATCGTCTGTTTACTTCATCGCTCAAAATGGATTTCATTTTTCATTCACTCTCTTTCAATAAATTTTCATTATATCAGTGTGACCAGGAATTCATTCCACCCCTAACATTCGTTATGGAAGTGAATCCTTTCTTTTCAAGTACTTTACATGCATTTGCACTTCTCATCCCGCTTTGACAGATGACGATGATCTCCTTATCTTTGGAAAGGGATTGATCATTTTTGGGTAATGAGTTTAAAGGCATATTCTTGAACTGTTTGATATGATTGTTCTTGTATTCTCCTGGCGTGCGAACATCAATGAACTGTTTGTTCTTATCTCCCAACATGGATTTTAATTCCTCAGTAGAAATTTGTTTGATGTTTTTACTTGGCTTTTTCATCATGATATAAAACATTACTAGTACAGCCAATACAATTAATCCAATAAACTCCATCTTAAGCACCTCGATTTATTTAGTATGGAATGATGCATGAAACTCATTTGTAATATAATCATATTATATACCCCTATAGGTATAAAATCAAGGGATAAAATTTTCATTTAGGCTGTCTTCGTAAACATTATTGATTTTGAACAATCGAGAGGTGGTTGATTGCAGCGAGAATCAACTGAACAAGCATAAATATTTGGTATAACAGTGTAAATGTCAGGGTTTCAACCAAAACATTTTCTTGGATGCAGTGAACGAATTATACTAAGGTTCTTTTCCTTTACTGATTTTTATGACCATTTAATTCATTCTTTGGCTAAGAATCAATGACATAGCATTTGCAAATCATTGTCTGTGTAAGTATAACAACTATCTTTGCGAGAAGAGCTTTCTTTTATCATGACAAGTTTCCTGATTTCTGCAAGAAAAAGCCGACTCCATAGGTATGGAGTCGGCTCACTCTATTCACATGTAATAATAGTAGCGTTTGTGTGGACCTTTAAATGGGAATGGTGTGTTTACAATCTGTCCGCCGAGAAATCCCAATCCCAGTCCAATTAACCCAGCCCCGAGAGGGTTAATACCATACCCACCTATCGGACCGTATGGAGGCGGACCATACCCCGCTTGTTGATATCCAGATAGCGGATATACCTGCTGACCGTACATTGGTGGATTACCGTAGGCTACCTGATTATAAGGCGGTACCTGACCTTGTGCCCCTCCCCATGCCCCGGGTACTTGAGATCCACTATTAAAATTCCCATCACTCATAAGATTCGGGAGTCCACTTTGATTAAATAGGGTCATGATATTCTTTCTGTTCATGGTTCTCCTTTCATACATGTTCGTCACTCCTCTTTATTAGCCTATTATGAAAAGGAAAAAGGGGAAGGGCAAATGTCCCTATTAAAGAAAAAGTAACGGACTAGATCATTGTTATTGTATTAGCTTTTACATGCTAAAATAGAAAATGAGAATGAACATACATATCTCACAGAAACTTCACTAATTATATCTATAATAAAAATGGATGCAGCACCCTGCATCAACATGTCGGGAGTGATGATCATGAAAAAATGGAATGTACTTATAGTAGATGATGAACCGGAAATGAGACAGTTGATCAAGCTGTACTTGAACAGGGAACATTATTTCTGTATAGAGGCTGAAAACGGATTATCCGCTCTTGATCAACTAAATAAAACACATGTGGATCTTATGGTTGTGGATATTATGATGCCGTTTATGGACGGATTTCAATTGCTGGAAGAGGTAAGAAGAAAAAGTCAAATCCCGTTCATTTTTCTTTCTGCTAAAGGGGATGACCTGGACAAGGTGAAAGGACTTAAACTTGGAAGCGATGATTATATGGTCAAGCCTTTCAACGCCGAAGAACTTATCGCGCGCATTGAAACCATTCTTAGAAGGTCGTATGGAATTCAAACGAACCAGCGTTCCATGGTCGAAAAATATGGTTCAGTATCCTTCAATTTAGCTTCAAGGACCGTTTCCGTCGGTGAACTTTCACCACGATTGACATTAAAGGAATACGAACTATTCTTATTCCTTGCCCGTAACCACGGGAGAGTGTATAAAAGGGATCAATTACTTGATCAGGTATGGGGAAATGATTATGAAGGCAGCGATCGCACAGTTGATACTCATATCAAAACCTTAAGGCTGAAATTGAAAGAATACGGTCATGTAATTGAAACCGTATGGGGACTAGGGTATAAATTTGAGGAATCCATGTGAAAAACAGTAACCTCACTCTGAATAAAAAAGTTTCGATTCTTTTATTGAGCAGCTTATTTTTGACGATCCTGTTTTCATTTCTTTTCATTCATTTCCTTTACAAAGATTTATATATAGGAACCGTAAAGGAATCTTTGCTATATCAAGGACAGAGAACGGCTGCTCACTATCATTATGGCGATGTCAGCGGAAATGTGAAAGACAAGATTCTTTGGTATAACGTCATCTCTCCCTATGAAGTTTCAGTAGTTGAAAACCTTGATGATTTAGGGAAGAATTTCCCTTTTCTTATTGACCAAAAGCCACTCATCAATAGCACAGATGTAAAAGAATTGGCTAAAGGGAATCATGTCATGAAAGAAGGTTATGTAGACGAGTTCAATCGGAATGTGATAGGGGCCATCTTTCCACTGATGAATGAAGATCATTTAATGGGATATTTGTTCATATATATCCCATTGGCTGAAATGACAGAAGTATTCAGTAAAGGAATCCCCATTCTAGTATTGGCGGGAGTCATGTTTTATTTTCTTCTGTTTCTAATCATTCAATCTTCCCTAGGCTCCTTGTTCAAGCCTGTCAGGGAGATGCAGAGATTCTCAAATAAAGTAGCGGGTGGGGACTTCACAGAACGTTTAAAGGTCACCACGAATGATGAAATGGCTGAGCTTGCCATAACCTTTAACAGCATGGTTGACTCCCTGCAACACCAAGAAGATCGAAAAAGACAATTTCTTTCCAATGTCGCTCATGAGTTACGGACCCCACTTACGTACATCGGCGGTTATGCGAAAGCATTGACTGACAGAGTTCAAACAACACCTGAAGAAATAGAAAAAAGCTTGCAGCTAATTCAAAAAGAATCGATTCGTATGCAGAAATTAATAACGGAACTCCTTGAACTGAACAAATTAGAAGATTCATCCTTTTCACTTGATGTCGAACCGATGGTACTCTCTCAATTCATCATGGACTCTCTAACACTGATTCAACCCCAGGCAGAATTGAAACATATGGACATCCATCATACCTTAAACGAGGAGTCCATCATAAATGGAGATCCCAACCGTGTGATGCAGGTATTTTATAATATCCTGGACAATGCTTTGAAATACTCATCTGAAGGAAGCTCCATTTCCATTCATTCTTATGAAGAAGATGGTAAGGCTGTAGTCAAGATTCAAGATGCAGGAATCGGAATACCAAAAGACTCCATATCACAGATTGGAGAAAGATTCTACAGATCGGACCTCTCCAGGACAAGAGGCACCGGAGGATATGGCCTTGGTTTATCCATCGCCAAGGAAATCATGCATAAGCATAAAGGTTCCTTAGCCATTGAAAGCGAAGAAAGAAAAGGAACGACAGTTTATCTATCGTTTCCATTGCTTGAATTATAAAAGCCTGAGTCTCAAGAGACTCAGGCTTTTTGTAATATTATCCAAATAAATTTTTGATGGATTTAAAGAAATTTGCGATTGCCTCTAACAAACCGGAAAAGAAATCAGATACTTTTTGCCCGAATCCTTCATCATTCACTATTTCTTTAATCGTTGTTTGAATATCCTTTGTTAAATCATCCAGTTGTTGTTGAACATGGTCGAAGTCAATATCAAGTGATCTCATCTTTTCAAAGAGATCAATCAGAAGCTGACGATCCTCGGGACTTAACTCAATGTTCAGAGTTTGGAGTTTATCTTCAACGATTTTCTCCACTTCCTCTTTCGTTGCTGGATCTTGTTTTGCAATTTCCTTTTTGATTTCAGTTAATAGATTACTAACCTCTTCTTTGTCGATGCCTGCTTCTTTGGCTAATTCAGTTGCTACGGATAGCTCTTCGTTGGCTACTTCCATCCGAACGGTATCAAGCTTTTCTCCACTCACATCATAGGCCTTGTATATTCCCACCAGTGCAGAATGACCACTGACCTTTACAGGTGAAGCGACATCGACCACCGCATTTTCCACGCCCGCTGTTAACAGGGCATTGGAATACATCGAATTTGTGACTTCCGTAATATTCTCAGGTGTCACAATGTTGACTTTTAATCCTTCCCCTTTTTCTTTACGGGTAATCATGGCAGAAGAAAACATTCTCGCGTTACGGTTCTCACCTTCAATATATTTCACAAGGTCTTCACCTGTTGCTGTAAACTCTTCCACTTCTGTTCCCTCGTCCATACCGAATTGCTTCTGAACTTCATTTTTCTGCTCGTTGGTAAGCGTTTCTCCATATACAACGATAGGTAGTCCGAATTTTTCATTTATGCTTGCTTTATCATTATCTGCAGCAGATGCAGGCTGGATTCCGCTTACCATTAGTGAACATAGTAAGACAATACCAATAAGCTTTTTCATGTTCATTCTCCCTTTTTTAAAATGGATAAATCATCGAACGCCTCCATTGTACTTGTACAATGAAATGTATTCATCCATCTAGAGTCTTATTTTTTTCTATTATATAGACGAAACAGACCCAAGGAAAGTTACAAGTAGATTTCTGTAAGAATACAAAAATAGCTCAGCCCTTACACTCATGCACCTTCTCTTGCTCTTTGAAGGTGCATGAGTTGTAGAACCAAGCAATCATTTATAAAATATCTACCCAGATTTTAATCGCTGTTCCTAAAATTAACAGAGCTAAAATCATCTGGAGAATCTTAGTATTCATTTTCTTTCCTGCCATTGCTCCAAGTGGAGAGGCAATCAGACTGGCTACTACCATGATCATGGCAGGCAGGTAGTCTACTTGCCCAGTGGAGATCTTTCCTACTGTTGATCCGATGGAAGAAATTAATGTTATGGCAAGAGAGGAAGCAATCGTCATTCTTGTCGGTATTTTAAGGACGACAAGCATGATTGGAACTAATAGGAATGCTCCTGCCGCCCCGACGATACCTGCACCGACCCCGACGATAAGGGCAAGTGTGGCAGCGAGCCATTTATTAAACGACACATCTTCAAGCTTTATATCGTCTATACCTTTTTTCGGAATGAACATCATTACGGCAGCAATGAGTGCCAATATTCCATATACGATGTTTATTCCCGCTTCACTCATAAATTTAGAGCCGTACCCACCAACAAAACTACCGATTAAAATGCTTATCCCCATATAGGCAATGAGCGTTTTATTGAGATAGCCTCCTTTTCGGTAAGCCCATACTCCTCCGAGTGTTGCAAAGAACACTTGGACAGCGCTAATACCTGATACCTCATGGGCAGAAAATGTAGCTACTCCCAATAAAGGTGGAATATACAAGAGCATCGGATATTTAATGATACTTCCTCCAATACCAACCATTCCAGAAATATAAGAACCGACAAAGCCGATTAGAAAGATTGTAATAATAAAGGCCAAATCCATTGTGAACCCTCCTATTCTAGTGAAATGGGAACCGGCTCAAGCTGGTTCCCATCAGGACATTATTCAAATTCGTTTTTATCGTACAGCACAACGGTTTGGTCCGATTTCCATCTCGCGTTGCTTCTCTTCATCCGGAGTGACTTTCCCCATGTTTGTTTCACGGATTTCCTGATACGCATTTGGTTGTGGAGGCAGATTTTCAGAAACAAGCTTTCTGAATTCTTCTTCACTCTCAATGTTTAAACCGTGGTTCTTGGCAAATAGTGTTCCTAGCTTTTCCCCTACAGAACCGTCTTCGTTTAATTCTTCAATAATCATAAAGTGAGCCGGTAAGACAGTAAGCTCCATAGATAGGTCTTTATAACGTTTGTATAAACTTTCTCTCAAGTCCCCTACCCAATCTTCCGCTTTTCCGGCAAGATCAGGACGACCGATACTATCGACGAATAAAATATCTCCTGATAATAAGAATTTCTCATCGACTACGAAAGATGTAGAACCAATCGTGTGTCCCGGTGAATATAGAGCCGCAATCTCGATGGTTGTATTTCCGATAACAACTTTATTTCCATCTTCAAGTGCAGCATATTCAAATGTCACCTCATCAGCATCTTTAGGTGGTAACCAGTAGGTTGCACCTGTTGCTGCTGCAATGGTACGTCCTCCCGAAATATGATCGGCATGCAGATGAGTATCAAAAACGTTTGTGATCGTAGCTTCTTTTTCTTTTGCGAACTCAATGAATACATCCGCCATACGTGTTGCGTCCACAATCGCAGCTTCTCCATTGGATACAACCATATACGATAGACAACCTTTGCCTAGACGGACGAATTGATAAAGCTCACCGCCATTTGATAAGTCACCTACTTTAACAGGCTCAAGATGCTCACTCCAGGCCTTCATTCCGCCTTCAAGATAAGAAACATCCTTTCCTTCTTCAGACAGCATTTCGGCTACCATAACGGAAGAACCTTCTTTCGCACAAACAACAACAATATCTTTATCCTCCGGAAGTTGAACGAGAATTTCTTCAACACCATCTAAAAGATCGAAATAAGGAATATTCAAGTAATCGAATTTTTCTCCTTCAATTTTCCAATCTTCAAATGCATCCACATTACGGACATCTAAGATGAATAATTCTTCTTTGTTCATTACTTTTTGTGCTATTTCTTTAGTATTCATCGGTTTCACAGCCATTTATATGCCTCCTAAAAATATGAATTATTTAATTTCGGATGTTACTTTCCCAGTCCATTCGCTCATTCCAGGAACAACATTGATTACATTTGCAAACCCTTTTTCTGAAAGCATTTGGGCTGCCATATCACTTCTGTTTCCTGTGCGGCAGACGACATAAATGTCTTTGTCTTTATTCAATTCATCTACCCGAGTCTCTAAATCACCAAGAGGCATTGAGATAGAACCTGGTATATGTTTGAACGCATATTCCGCTTTTTCACGGACATCGAGAATAACGACATTTTCATCGCCTAATTTACTTTCTAAAGTTCCATTGTCTGTCACAACTTCGTGTTTACGCTCAACAGCCTCTTCACCACTTGATTTTCGGAGGAAATGCTTCAGGACATCTCCTTCTTCAATCGTCCCTAAATAATCATGTCCGGAACTCTTTGCCCAAGCTTGAAGATCTGCTTTAGACCCCTTATCTGTTGCCTGGATTTCAATTACATGCCCGGCTTCCATGTCTTTCAGGGCCTTTTTAGTTTTCACAATCGGCATTGGACAAGCGAGTCCTTTTGCGTCTAACACGATATTTGATTCGATACTGTTCATAAAACGACCTCCAATTACCTCGTAGGGTATATTTTCTCACAAAAAAAATTTAGATAAATAAATTAACGTTTCCGTCTTCGGCATCTGCTAGATACGCCGCTACACCTGCATATTCGATTTCTTCTAATAATTCGTCTTTGTGTAACCCCAACAGATCCATCGTCATCGTACATGCAACTAATTTAACATCCTGTTCCCGTGCCATATCAATTAGATCAGGTAAAGGCATGGCATTATGTTTCTTCATGACTCCTTTGATCATTTTAGGGCCCATTCCCATGAAGTTCATGTTGGATAATCCCATTTTATCTGCTCCACGTGGCATCATTTTCCCAAACATTTTCTCCATAAATCCTTTTTTCACTGGTACCAACTCTTCTTTTCTTAAAGCATTCAATCCCCAGAATGTGTGGAAGATCGTAACCTCATGATCATATGCAGCTGCACCGTTCGCGATGATATATGCGGCCATCGCTTTATCGTAATCTCCGCTAAAAAGTATAATATTCGTTGTTTTTGTTTCTGACATTGTATCTCCTCCTAATTACTACTAGGGGTATATCTCCCCTCAAAAAAAATTATCCTTTTTTGATCCAGAATGTGAATACATCATTTTCTTCATTGGAATCCATTAATTCATGTCCTGTTGATTTTGCCCATGCTGTAAGGTCACTTTTTGCCCCTTTATCCGTCGTTTGAACCTCTAATATCTGACCTGTTTCGATTTCTTTAATGGCCTTTCTCGTTTTCACGATTGGCATTGGACAAGCTAAACCTTTTGCATCTAAAACTTTATCTGCGTTCATGTGAATTTCCTCCTAATAATGTGTTTTCTTATACCTATAAGGGTATATTAATTGATATAAAAAAAGATGTCAACTCTTTTTCTTATCGACTCTTTACTAATAAATTTACTGCCTCTTTAACGAGCTCTTCTGTGCTTTCACCCGTTTCTTGGGAATCCCTTACACACTCAACAAGATTCATACTGACAATTAAACCTACGGAACGGTCAAGAGCTGTTTTGGCTGCGGAAAGTTGAGTGATGACATCCTTACAATCTTCCCCCTGCTCCATCATCCTTACAATTCCCCGGAGCTGCCCTTCAACACGTTTGATTCGATTTTTAATTTGTGCATTGTATTCCATCAAGACACCTCCTGTTGGTTTATTGTTTTCTTGCTACATTCATAATGATATACCCTGCAAGGTATATAGTCAAGGGGGTATTTAATTATTTTTAAATTAAAGTTGTTTTTCGTAAACATGGTTGCTTTTGAACAAGCGAAAGGTGGTTGATATCCGCTGCAGGTGCTCGCTTTCCCGCAGTAGTCGAGCACCTGCAGCGAGAATCAACCGTCTAAGTATGACTGTTTCAGTACAAACGTGGAAGTGTCAGTATGGTATGTGACTCTTGGGAGCAGGTAGGGAGTGGACCCCTATCTTACGTTCTACTTTAGAAGAGAGAATTAATCCTAATTTCATTTTATTCGGCACGGTTTTCAAATTATTCATCCCATTCCAGAATTATTACTCCCCTTTTTCATTTTATTAATCCTAATTTCGATTAATTGATCCCTTCTGTCGAATTTTCTTTAGATAAGCACACACTGTTACCCCTCCGAAACAATGCTTTCTTTACATAAAAAAAGACGGATCACACAATCTCTGTGATCCGTCTTTTAGGCTAATAACAAGAAGGTCAACTAAATTAAATAAAATGAGGTCTGCCTTTTAGCCATATACTCCAGTCGATCTTGAATGAAGGCAACAGGCTCCTCCAAATAAATGGGGATGATTTGATTCCATTCGGGAATGTATTGTTTAATATTGAATTCCATCGCATAGCAGCTATTCGCCGTTAAAGGAAGGTCACCTCTGATGGGGATATCCCCTTGTTGATCATATAAGCCTATTAATGCTCCCGCTTCATGACAGTGATTCCCTAATGGATGAGAATAGAGCATCGCCTCAATTTCTTCTCCTTTTGCCTTTTTCATTGCCCGGTAAAATACTTCATTTCCTGTTCTTCCAATTTTCATTTCCTCGGTTATGATGTCCTCAAACCTTAAAGCTGTTTGGAAAGCAGACTGAAGTCCTTCCGGCGCATCCTCCTCACCTGGATAGAGTACGTATGCCAGCTGCTGGGCATCCGTAGTAAGTCCAAGGTAGCGAATGCCAAAATCTAAATGTATGATATCTCCAAAACGGATGATCTCTCCTTCTAAGCGATCCATGTCCGATCCTTTTCTTTGCAAATCGACTGTAGGGTAAAAGGATGTTTCCATCCCTTCGTCTAAAACGCGCTGACGTATCCAATCGACTACATCTTCCGTAGTCGTGATCCCTGGATGAATCACCGCTCTTGATAATGCTTCTTCCGCAATGGTCCTTCCAAGCTCGGCTATAGATGGGTATGCCACTAATTCCTTGGAGGTTCTAATCGATAGCCAATCTACTATCACATGTTGTGCTGACATGAATTTATGTGAATGCTCGTCCAATAACATGCTTACATGCTGGAAATAGGAGTGACTCAACCCATCTGCAACAGCAAACGTCGAGGAATAATTCAAAGCTATGGTGTCAGGGTTTTGTTCTTCCACAAGCCTTTTCAGACATTCCCATTGATCGCACTCTTCTGGGTTCCAGACCCGTTCATAAAACGGTTCGAAATTTGGGTTTGGGTGCAGGACCCATCTTTTGAGATGCTTACCATTGTCTAAATGAAATACCAGGATTGTCAATCTCCTCGAACTGTCGATCGATGCTGGGTATAGACTCTTTAGGACGGGATCTTCATTATATTCCCTTCCAACCACTATCCACATGTTGACATCGTGCTTTGCCATTAGTGAAGGCAAAAGTGTATTAAGCCGATGAAATAACCAACGATTTTGAGTTTCTTCCCTTTTCTTTAATGGAAGAATGGCGGGGATAGTCTTCTTCTCATTTTTCATTGGAACCACTTCCCTCCATTGATTGTTTCACTACATTTTCGACAAAAACCCACATTTCCCCTTCATAAAATATAAAATGACCATTGAAGAATATACAATGGTCATTCATACTATGTATTTCCCTATAGCTGACGAACTCTTTCACTCTTTACAATTTCCTTCTTAAGCAAAGCTGCGAAGGTTTCAAGAAGAGGAAGAGTGCAAATATCTTCTTCCATCAATGGGATCCGATAGAGTGATTGTTTGGTGAACTTTTCTTTCATCAGTCGCAAATAAACCTTTTCCTGATCTCTTCTCTTTTGTAAGAACTCACCATCTGCCCGAGTGGGTAGAACTTTATTGATAACCAGTCCACCAACGTCAAGTGAATGCCTGCACATCGACTCAATCGCTTTTTCTGTTTCAAGTATCGGGAGCCGTTCAGGGATAAGTACAAATATAAAGCCTGTCTTTTTTTGATCCAATAGAACCTCTCTAACCCTTGAAAACTTTTCCCGGCGCTTTTGAAGGACATCATAGATGGGGTCTTCAACCGGCTCTCCATCATTCAAGAGTTGAGAGTAATTCTTGTTTGTTTTCTTCCTTCTTTCCAGCATTCCATCCATCCATACCCCCATAAGTTCCGGGAGCGATAACAGTCGAATCGTATGGCCGGTTGGTGCTGTGTCAAAAATGATTTTGTCAAATTCATTCCCTTCTTCAAGAATGATGGAAACAATACGATCAAATAATGCTGCCTCTTCCGCACCTGGTGCCGTAGCGGCCATGTCGATTTGCCGGTGTACTTCATTTACCATTGTGGACTTGACCATCCCTTTCAGATTCCCTTTTACTCCATCAATGTATTGACGTGTTTCCATGTCCGGATTAATCTCAATTCCCCACAAATTTTCCAGTAATGGCGTCTTATGTCCCTTGATTTCCTGATGAAAGATATCACCGAGATTATGTGCGGGATCTGTTGAAATAATTAATGTCTTCTTTCCCATTTTTGCAAACATGACAGCCAAAGCAGATGCTGTCGTTGATTTCCCAACTCCTCCTTTCCCTCCTATAAATAGAATGGACTGTTGCACAAGATCACTCATACCTTTCTCCCCTCCTTCTATTTCTCTTTAACAACATCTGATACCGTCCAGAGGAGAGTGTTCCATCCCCATCCTTAAGTGCCAATCATGAAACTTTTCTATGATATAAGGATAAAGCTCCAGGGTGTAATAGAAGACAGGATTCGGGATCCCAAGCATGTCTGAATAGAGGAGCAATAAAAATAAATCATCCTCATCCCTCAATTCCCTGGCAATTTCCGTTTTGTGAGGGAGGCGTATCATATCATCATACAGTGCGATTATCTTTTTGAACTTTGCTTTCATTGATACATCCATTATGATTCCTCCGTTTTAATAGAATACAAAAGGGGTCTCATGTTGAGGCCCCTTTCAAGGTCATACTGTAAACTGGGTAGGATCGTCTCCCTTTTTCGAGAGGGACGATGCCGCGGTGACGAGTATCCACAAAGTAAAAATCAGGATGATGCTTCCAAAGATAAACAGGAGCATATTACCACTCGACTCACCGGCTCCCGACCATTCAAAAACAACTTGATGAATCATCGCCCAAAGTGTCATAAACATAAGGAACAGCATAGGTATCAATGTTGCTAAGTAATTTCTACCCTGACGCTTCAGCCATATGGTGATCAGCAGCAAACTGATGCCCGCAAGCAGCTGATTTGATGTCCCAAACAAAGGCCAGAGAAGATATCCACCTGAACCGAATCCTTTAGGACCCTGCGGCAGAAGCGTTAATGCGGCACTAGATACAACCGCAACCGTAGTGGCAACATGGGCATTGGTCAGTGGTTGCACCTTGTATTCCTCTCCCAATTCGGCAATGATATATCTCATGAGCCTCACAGAGGAATCCAAAGTCGTTGCAGCAAAGCTTACGATGATGACAGAAACGATCGTAGCCGCAATATCAGCAGGGATTCCTACACCTGTTGCAAGTTGCCCCGCTCCTTTAATGAATACACCTAATCCTGCTCCGCTTGCTGCGGCAAATCCACTGTAGGTTGCTTTGAATTCTGCCACGTTTGGGAAAAAGGTAATACAGGCGATGATGGCAATTAATGCGAGCGCTCCTTCTCCTACCGCCCCCAGGTACCCTACAAATCGTGCATCCGTTTCCTTATTCAACTGCTTTGAAGATGTCCCAGATGAAACCAGTCCATGGAAACCGGATATGGCACCACAGGCAATGGTTATAAACAATAATGGAAACCAAGATACGTCTGCAGAACCGTTTGTCATCGGTGCAGTGATTTCCGGGTTAGTAAATAACAGACCGAGATAGAGTAAACCAAGACCGACAATTAATTGATGTGAATTGATATAATCTCGTGGCTGCAACAGTTTCCACACTGGAAGGATGGAAGCTATGTAAACATATATCATTAAAATGACAATCCAGACGAAGAAAGCCATACTGGTTGAACTTAAACCAAATAATGACGTTGCATCCTGTCCACCGAAATAACGTACCAAATCGATTTGTAAAACATCCACCCTGCTTGCAATGACAGCCGAAGCATACATCACACCGAGAGCTACTATTGAAGGCAATAACATGCTACCATTGCGTTTGTATACGGAATATCCAATCCATACCGCCAGAGGAATCTGGATAAAGACAGATAATACACTTGCTGGGAAGGTAATGAATAAATTAGCTATAACCCATGCAAATACTGCATTAACCATTAATACAAGAATTAATATGATACATAGAAAAAGTACTTTTGCCCGTTTTCCAATAAGCTTATTCGCTAATGTGCCGACGGATTGTCCCTTATTTCGAACTGAAAGAACCAGCGTGCCAAAATCATGGATACCAGCTGCAAATACAGTCCCGAAGATTACCCAAAGAAAAGCAGGAAGCCATCCCCAATATACCGCGATTGCAGGACCTACGATCGGTGCCGCACCGGCAACCGATGTAAAATGGTGCCCCCATAGGACAAATCTATTTGTTGGTACAAAATCGACCCCGTCCTTATACTGGTGTGCGGGGGTCTCATAATTCGGATCGAGCCTGTACACCCTCTCGGCTATAAGTGTAGAATAATATTTGTATCCTACCAGAAACACGATACCACCAATGACTGCTAACCATATTCCACCCATCAAATTCCTCCCTTTTCAAATGTATGCACACAGTTAGAATTCTGAATTTTTAGAATGTATGCGCTTCCTTCATTTTACATTGGGTTTTTATGGTTTTCAATGAGAACATTGTACTTTTTATCCCTGCCATCTTAAATAAGAAAAGAGCCAGATCCTCTAGGAACCGGCCCTTCATTTTTTTGAATCATCGGACATAAATGCTATCTTCATCTGTAGGATCCACTGCTTGAGGTATATCCACTGTCGTCCTAAGAATAGTTTGATCTGTATCAGTTGTTTTAGGATGATTCGATTTCGTAGGGAACTCAAATGGGATCCGCTTTTCTTCCCCAGCCCTGATCGTCCCGATCTTGTCTAAGGCAATCGTACCCAAATCTTTTTCATGATAGCAAAAATCACTATCTTTTTTATCTTCCTCATACTTATGAAGAAGCAGTAACTGTACCTCATTAATTGGTTGATCAGCCATTCCACCCTTCAGGACTACATCACCTTTAATGTGGTCGCCCGGGGATATCTCTGTAGTGTGAACAATGGTATCTACTTTCACATGGCCAATGCCAATACTTGACAAAAATTTATTTAACACCTTTTACGCCCCCCTCTTTCTTGTTTATACTAACAATTCCCTCTTCGATTCGTCCACTCTTACATATTCTGCTAATACTTCGCAAAGAATATGAAGGAATCTTTGGAAAGGAGGGAATAAATATTGAAAAAAATAGTGGTATCAATACTTGCTGTCTTCCTACTCAGCCTAGGTTTCGGATCTTTGGCTTCTGCAGAAGGTGAAGGACAGGCACCCCAGCAAAAGGTGAATCTTTCAGAAGAACAAAAAGCTGAGCTTGGTAAATTACATGATCAAATGTTCTCAACAAAACAAGAACTTGTGAAGAAGTATGTCGAGTATGGTGTCTTTTCGAAAGAGCAAGGAGATAGAATTCTTAAGATGATGGAAGACAAACATCAAAAGCTAAAAGAAAATGGCTATATGATGAGATGGCACCCCCATCCTCATCATGGAAAACAATTGGATCGCAAAGAGTGAGTGAAATGGAAGGGCACGTCCTGCCCTTCCGTATTTTTATACCGTTATCACTTACTGCTGAAACTCCCCCCAAGTATATTAGACACCTTTTTCATGTCATTCATGCTCACATCATAATGAGTGGTGAATCGAACCAGAGAAGGTCCAAAGCTAACGGCCAATATCCCTTTCTCTTTTAACGAATCTACAAATTGGTCAGATGTCATTCCGGTACCGGATACGTCGGCCACGACGATATTTGTATCTACTCCATTGATCACCTCAATACCCTTGCATGATTGAAGGGCTTCCTTAAGGATTTCCGCCTTATCATGATCTTCCGATAACCGATCTCTCATTTGAGTCAAAGCAACCAAACCAGGAGCTGCAATCACACCTGCTTGCCTCAATCCCCCGCCTAAACGCTTTCTCCACTTTCTCGCCCTTTTAATAAAGCTATGGTCACCGGCAATGATCGAACCTACCGGTGCACCCAACCCTTTGGATAGGCATATTTGCACGGTGTCACAATGAACGGTGAATTCTTTGACACTTAAACCACTTGCAGCAACCGCATTAAAGAGCCTCGCTCCATCCACGTGCACTGGAATAGAATGTTTCTTGGCAATCGTATGGATGCTATGCATATTTTGCGGAGATACGATTGCACCTCCCGCACGGTTATGTGTATTTTCCAAGCAAATCAATCCTGTTTCAGGAAAGTGCTGATCCTCTGTACGAATAGCAGCTTCTACCTCTACTGGGGCCATTTCTCCATTTTCCCCTGTGATGGTTCGGGTTTGAACACCTGCCAGAGCTGCAACGGCACCTGATTCATAATAGAAAATATGCGAATTGGTTTCTAAGAGAATTTCATTTCCCGGTCGCGTATGGGTCAGTACGGCAATTTGGTTTCCCTGCGTACCGCTTGTGACGAATAACGCCTCTTCCTTACCAAGAATACCGGCTGCTTCTTCTTCAAGCTTTTGGACGGTCGGGTCTTCACCATACACATCATCACCGACTTCAGCCTCATACGCAGCCTTTCTCATAGCTTCTATCGGTTTTGTTACTGTGTCGCTTCTTAAATCAATCACAGTGAGATTCCTCCTCTAATCATTCAATGAACTTATTATAACAAAGGACTTTCGCGAATGTTTCGATAAGAATGATGTCCTCCTGAAAGAATCATACAACCAAGTACCTATAAAAAATTATAATTATAGGAATATTCTAAACTTTCTAGCTTTATTTATGATACTATTTTATTAATCTGTTCCATTGGTCAGAGTCCATTGCCCTGTCAAAGGAGAAGAATCACATGACGATCGGTTCAAAAATACGGTTTCATAGACTTAAACGCCATTTAACCCAAGAAGAATTATCAAAAGGGATCATTTCGGTATCCTACCTTTCAAAACTTGAAAACAACCAAGTGACACCTTCTGAAGATATCATTCAGTTGCTTTGTGAACGATTGGGCGTAAACCATATCCTTGATCATCCAGAGCATCTGAATAAGCTACTGGAATCATGGAATCATGCATTACTTTGGAATAAATCCGAGGAAGCGGGGGCCATTTACCAACTCATACAAAGGGAACTCGATCAGACAGATGAGTTAATGACCCATTTATTTCATAGGATTCTATGCTTCAGGGTGAAGTTAATTCAGGGCAATCTTTCAGAGGCTCTGAAGCACATGATGCATATTCAATCGAACTATAGAGAACTAACCGACACCTTGAAATTTTACTATCATAAATATAAAGGAAACTATTACTACCTTAACGAGGATTTCGTAAAAGCCAATGGAGAGCTAAAAGAAGCTGAAACGTACTATGTGCTTGGAAATGTTGTGAATGAAGAAGAAAGGGCCGATTTATACTATCTATTTAGTTTAGTACTGACACGTTTGAGCATGTATCGATTATCCATTTACTATGGAGAAAAGTCTCTTTCAATCTTCCAGGGAGTATATTATCAGAAAAGATGTGCAGAGGTCCATTTACTATTGGGAATCTGCTACAGGAGAATTAGAAATAGCGAGGAAGCCGTGAAGCATTATGAATGGGCCAATTTCATTTCTCAGTCCATACAGTATACTTCTTTACAATCGAAGGTCGAACAAAATCTCGGTTACTTGAAATCCTTTATGAATAAAAGCAGCGAAGCCATCCAGCATTATTTAAAAAGTATAGAACTAAAAGGAGAGGATGATGAAGGTAAGCTTTATTCTGTTCTCTCCCTTGTAAAAGAACACTATAAACTGAATCAATTTTCAGAAGTTCGTTATTGGTTACCAAAAGGGTTGCAGCTATGTTCAAAAGAAAAATATCCAGAAAAATTCTATCAATTATCTTATTATCAATTTGCTATGAACGATTTCCCTGATGGATTTGAGAGCTTTATGAGAGAATACGCTCTCCCCCACTTCAAACAGAACAGCTCTCCTCTATTATATGCCGAATATTCTAAATCCCTTGGCCATTATTACCAAGGTGTTAGAAGATATAAACTTGCTGCATTCCATCTAAATGAAGCCAATGTCATTTATGAAGAAATGCTGACTTTATAAGGAGGTGAAAAAAGATGAAAAGCCTAAAAAAATTATTGATCATTACCAGCCTTACGGCAATGGCCCTGGCAGGTGTTGTAGTAGTCAACTCAAATGAGGAAGAATTCCCTCCATTCTCAAGTAAATTATGATGTTTCTAGGACGGTCCTTTAAATTGGACGGTCCTTTAATTTTTTATGCATAAAATGGCTGGTTCGGATTTCATTTCAATTCTTCAGGAGGCTCAATGGAATGTGAACCTGAGCTCACTTCATGGAACAAATCGTTAGATGCTTCAGCTGGAGATTGAAGGTCCTTATTAGCCCCCTCGAATGCACCCTGGACCGGCCTCAAGAAAAGTGCGTGCATTTCTTGTCTCAACAGAAGTATTTCTTCTTTCGTTGCAGGCTGCTTATTCTGCTTAAGGACAAACCCCAATTGACCACTGGGCTCAAGAGTTGCTTCTTCAATATCAGAAATGGAATGCACTTGATTTTGTCTCAACTTCATCTCAAGTTGGTCTATAGTAAATCTGAGTTTCTTTAACGTATCTGTCTGTAGTTCACCATTCTTAATCAAGAGTTTGGATCTTCCGGTTATTAATTTCTCTAACCCGTCTATCTTCACTTGGGCATATTCCATCACTATCAGAGAGAGGACGAGCATCAGCCCGACTAATAAGGTAGACCAGACACTTTCCCCTGCGATTGGCTGGACAAGAAGTGATCCGATACCGATCATAATGACGACTTGAGCAATATTCATTTGTGAAATCGACTTTCTTCCCGCAATCCTCAACAATAATGTCCCCCCGATAGCAATAACGATTGCTTTCCACAGAAGATTGATATCCATACCACACCATCCTTTTTAATTGTAGGTTTTGATTAATTACGAGTAATATTCAATGAAATTTTCTGACAAAAGAGATATAGTTAAGGATGAGTATCTATTTAAGGGGGAGCATGAATGAATCAAACATTTGAGAAAAATTTAGAAAGATATGCAGAATTAATCGTAGAGGTCGGGTTGAATCTTCAAAAAGGACAGGAGCTAATGATTTCAGCACCAATCACCTCATACCAATTTGTTCGCCTGGTTACAGAAAAAGCATACGAGGCGGGGGCATTAAACGTATTAACTGATTTTTATGATGATGAGCTAAAAAAAATCCGCTTGGAAAGATCAACCGAAGACGGATTGAAAGCGTTTCCGACATGGAAGGCAAAGGGATATATTGAAATGGCAGAAAACAATGTAGCGTTGTTAAACTTAGCAGCACCAAATCCCTCCCTATTGAGGGACACAGACCCTACACGGGTAGCCATGTTGAACAAAACCTCTGCTGAAGCGATGAAAGACTTCTCAGCTTATATCGGTGGAGGAAAGATTAGCTGGTTGATCGCAGCCATTCCTACGAATGAATGGGCCAAAACCGTTTTCCCTGAGCTTCCTCAGGAAGAAGCATTTTCTAAGCTATGGGAAAATATCTTTTATACAACGAGAACCGATCAGGAGAAAACCGTAGAACTATGGGAATCTCATATTTCAAACCTTAATATAAAAGCGAAACAATTAAACGAAGGAAACTACAAAAAACTGCACTACAAAGGACCGGGTACAGATCTAACAATAGAATTTCACCCTAAGACAAAATGGATCAGTGCACAGTTTACAAACGATAAAGGCATTCCTTTTGTGCCGAATCTTCCAACAGAAGAAGTATTTTCGATCCCTGTTAAATATGGTGTGAACGGCAAAGTTTCCAGCACAAAGCCCCTTAACTACAGCGGTACGTTGATCAAGAATTTTTCATTAACCTTCAAGGAAGGGAAAGTGGTCGATTTCAGTGCAGAAGAAGGCTACGAAACACTAAAGAACCTTCTCGAAACGGATGAAGGGGCATCCTATTTGGGAGAAGTCGCATTGGTACCGCACGATTCCCCTATTTCCAATACGAATATCATCTTTAATAATACCCTTTTTGATGAAAATGCTTCATGTCACATAGCACTGGGGAGAGCGTTGACTGTGTGTGTAGAGGATGGAAAGTCTATGACATCTGAACAGTTACAGGATATAGGCTTCAATGAAAGCATGATTCATGTAGATTTTATGATTGGATCTGGAGAGTTGGATATTGACGGTGAGAAATCAGACGGGACAATTGAAGCGATATTTAGAGCAGGTGACTGGGTGTAAAATTTGTTGTATATGGCAGAATAACGTTGAAGGCTTAAATTTCTATTTAAGCCTTTTTCTTATTGAGAAATAACGTACCATTTATGGAAAAAGTTACATAGAATATGACAAATAAATTTCTTTTTTAACATATTCAATACTTCACGAATCCATTACAATAGAGGTATACCTTTTTAAAGGAGCGATATTCTTGTCAGAAAAAAGTAGACGGTCCATTTTATGGAGCGGCATCATCATCGTCGCTTTCTTCACATTATATACAATATTCCGTACGACAAACGTCCAGTCCAGTGAAAAACCATTAACTGCCGAGGAAAAATACCCCACTGTTTTTGTGCACGGGTATAAAGGTACATATAATTCGTTTAAATCAATGCTGGATCGTTTTGAAAACCAACACGGTTGGGGACAAAAGACGTTGGTCATCTCAGTGTCTGACTCCGGGAGTGTCAGTTACAAAGGGACCATCCCTAAAAATCCTACTTCGCCTCCCCTTGTGCAAGTCATATTTGAAGATAATCGTGCATCAATGGATAAACAAGCGATATGGCTTGAAAACGCCATGAAATTATTGCATCATCAATTTAATGTCACGAATGTTAATATCGTTGCACACTCCATGGGCGGTCTTGCATCAACTCAATATTTAGAAAATAGTGGTATGAACTCATTTGTACCTAAAACCAATAAATTCATTTCAATAGCTACTCCTTTTCAGGGCGTTACAAAGGAATCATATGATCAAATCAATACCGGTGCAGCCGTTATCGACTTGAAGCCTGACTCACACGCATTGAAGAAAATGTATATCAATCGTCACTCAATCCCTACTGAGGTGAAAGTATTATCCATCGCCGGTTCAGGGGATGACGTGGTTAACGTCCAAAGTGCCATTGGAAGTCAATCCATTTTTGACAAAAATCCTTTTCAGTCCAAAATAGTATACGATCCATCGATTTCCCATAGCGGCTTACATGAGACTATAAAAGTCGACCGTCTTGTAGGAAACTACCTTTGGAGTAAATGATTGAAACCTAATTCCCTCTTCCGGTTGATTCTCGAGAGGGATTTTTTTTATTCAGTTGCGTAAACTTTCTTTACGTTCTATACTACACAAGACTATACCAATAGGTTAGGATGAGTTGAATGACAAAAGAAATAGTCGTGAAAGCAAGCCCCAAATACATATCACAATTCCAAAAAGGGTTTCCGCTTCTAAATAAAGAAAACGTCACAACATCGATACAGAATATACAAGATGGTGATATTCTCAAACTGGTTGACACCCATAACCGCTTTATCGCTAAAGGGTACTTTGGAATTCAAAATAAAGGAATCGGCTGGCTACTGAGCTGGAAAGAACAAGAAGACATCGATCAGGCGTTCATACATAAAAAAATTCAAGCTGCCATCAATCAACGACTTCACTTCTTCTACAGTGAAGATACGACCGCATTCAGAGTATTCAATGGAGAAGGTGACGGTTTCGGAGGCCTGACCATCGATTACTTCGATGGATATTATCTCATTCAGTGGTATTCAAGAGGCGCCTATTCTTTTCATGAAGAAGTGATGACATCGTTACGGGAATTGACCGATTTCAAAGGCATTTATCAGAAAAAACGGTTCGCCCAAGAAGGAAAATACGTCGAAGAAGATGATTTCGTAGAAGGAACACGTCCTTCATTCCCTCTGCTCGTCAAAGAAAATGGTGTTCAATTCGCGATCTATTTAAATGATGGTGCGATGGTCGGTGTATTCCTTGATCAACGTGAAGTGCGAAAAAGAATACGTGACGAGTATTCTAAAGACAAAAGGGTTTTAAATACATTTTCCTACACCGGGGCCTTTTCTGTTTTCGCTGCACTTGGAGGTGCCATTGAAACGACCAGCGTGGACCTGGCAAATCGCAGTTTAAGTAAAACCATTGAACAGTTCAGCATCAACGGAATCGATTACGAGGCTCAGAATATTATTGTTGAAGATGTCTTTAAATACTTCAAATATGCTGTAAAAAAAGAACTTTCATTTGACTTGGTCATATTAGACCCTCCAAGCTTTGCACGATCAAAGAAACATACTTTCAGTGCTGCCAAGGATTATAAGGACCTATTGAAAGAAGCCATTGCCATCACCGAGAAGAACGGAACGATCGTAGCATCCACTAACTGCAGTACATTTAATATGAAAAAATTCAAAGGATTCATTGAGACTGCTTTCAAAGAATCCAATGGAAAATATAAAATCCTAGAAGAATACACTCTTCCCGAAGATTTTAAAACGCTGAGTCAATACAAGCAAAGTGACTATTTAAAAGTTGCTTTTATCCGCAAACTATAACGGTAGGGTCCGGTACAAGCTCCGGACCTCCTTATACTTTTCCCACAAGAATTAAACATGAAGAAATGAATGATTTGATAACCATCTCCCTATAAATGACAGAATACTCTGTCATTATTTCCTCGGAAACCGCAAGAAACGACATGTAACTGTACAACTTGTTGAATAACAACGAATAAGGGGGATTTATGTTGAAAAAAGCAGTTTTTCTTGACCGTGATGGTGTGATCAATGAGGTCAAAACCAAAAGAGTTAGATTCGTGAACCGGCCTGATCAGTTTCATTTTCTCGAAGGAGTTCCGGAAGCTGCCAAGCTATTGTCCCAATCTGGCTACCTTCTATTTGTCGTAACAAATCAAGGTGGTGTTGGTTTAGGCTACCTATCCCACGATGAACTTCATTCAATACATGATCATATGGTGAAAGAAATTGAAAAAGCAGGTGGAATCATTCAGGAAGTTTCCTGTTGTACCCATAAACCTGATGCAGGATGTACATGCAGAAAACCTGAACCCGGAATGCTTCTTGATTTGGCAGAGAAATATAATATTGACATGAGTGAATCCTATATGGTTGGGGATCGTGAAGTAGACATAGAAGCCGGGCGGAAAGCTGGTTGCAATACCATTTTCCTTCATGCCCCTACTTCTTCAACGTATGACGCCGATTATTTATTTCCTGACTTGATCAGTGCGGCTGATTTCATCGTAAAGAATAATAAAATGTAATGGCGACTCACCCGCCTACACGAGCCACCTTAAGCAAGGTGGCTTTCTTGTTGTTTTACAGTTTTCAAAATGGGGAAATCTATGATAAAGTACTATGGAACTAGCATGAACGGGAGGTTTTCGATGAATCAGCAGGAATTATTTCAAATTATACGTGATCATTATCCTTTTGATGTTCTATCTCCGGAACAGCTGGATTATATTATTTCCGGTTCTAGATACACGACCTTCAAAAAAGGTGAATTTCTCTTTCATGAAGATGAAACGATAGAAGAACTGGATATTTACTTTCTCGTCTCCGGTCTTGCGAAAAATGTTCTCCATCGATCGAGTGGAAAGCAGTATTCACTCCGTTTCTATTACCCTGGCGACTTGATTGGAATCATGATCATGCTCACAAGCGGACAAATGACTTTTTCAGTGCAGGCAATAGAAGATTGCACGGTTTTCCGCATTCAAAAGGATCACTTGTTGGAGATCATGACCAAAAACAACGACTTTTCTAAAATCATTTTTGAAAGCATCGGCAACCGAATGAAAACCCTATATGATGAAATAAAGGTAAAGTCCGCCTCAGAAACCGACGATGAGAACATCAATCTATTTCGTACAAAGGTTCATACACTTATGGATAGCCCTACTTTCATTGACGCTGATGCTACAATTGTCGATGCGGCCAAAAAGATGAAAGAACATGATACATACGGGTTAGTAGTGGTGAATCCGGATAAAAAAATGCT
The DNA here is from genome assembly GCF_020172085.1 of Rossellomorea aquimaris. GTDB lineage: Bacteria > Bacillota > Bacilli > Bacillales > Bacillaceae_B > Rossellomorea > Rossellomorea aquimaris_E. Next base: position 1,149,424 of record NZ_JAIVAT010000003.1, on the reverse strand, counting down.
CGGTATCCTTACTCAACGCGAAATCCTTTCCTATATAACCAACCCTGGTATGTCTGATAAGGCAAAAGATTGGATGAAGGAAAAACCCTTCTGGATCCGGGATGAATCCTTCGCATATGAAGCCCTTTCCTACTTCAAACATGAAGAAGTGGACTTCGTCCCGATCATCCGCAATGATATCGTCGTCGGAGTTCTTACGAGTACGTCTTTCCTCAATATTCAGGATTCGAATTACCTGGATCTTTCCTATAAGATTCAAAAGGCAGTGACGAATGATGAATTGGTTGAGCTTGCTACAGTAAAGAGCGAAACTTTTCAACAATTCATACAGGACCTTCTGACACAAGACAGCTTCGGATTTGATATTTGCGAAGTGATCTCGAATTATAACGATCGGCTTCACCGCAAAATCATCCAATTAAGTGAAAGGGAAATGAGACAAGAAGGATTCGGTTCTGCTCCAATCAATTATTGTTTCATTGTGATGGGCAGCCAGGGGCGGAGTGAGCAGGGATTCCATACAGACCAGGATAATGGGATTATCCTTGATGATTATAATCACTTATCTGACCTTAAGAAAGTCGATCACTATTTTCAAGCATTCACCGAGAAACTGAACCAAAAACTTGCTGCATGCGGCTTCCAGGAATGTACAGGGGGCATCATGGCGAAAGAACAAAAATGGAAGCGATCCTACACGGATTGGAAGAAAGCGATCGATGAGTGGCTTCACGAAATGGATGCTCAAGAAATTCAGAATATCACGATGTTTTATGATTTCCGTCCAATATATGGGGATTATTCCATCGCTGAAGAAATCCGGAATTACCTTGCTGACAAGTCTAAACGATCGCTTAATATGCAACAACTCTTGAGAAAAGATGCCCTACGTTTCAAACTTCCCGTCGGTCCACTGGGTCGCGTAAATCTAAAACCAAAAAATCATCTATTTAATATCAAGAAATCGGGACTCTTACAAATCGTTAATATGATTCGTATCCATTCCGTCAAGTATGGAATAAAAGAAGTAAATACGATAAAAAGGGTACAAGCATTAAAAAAATTGCAGGCATTCCATCCAAGAGATGCGGAAAATGTAAAAACAGCTATGCATATCCTTCTATCCTTAAGGACAAAACAAAATCTCATGGAACTTAGTGAAGGTAAACCCTTAAGCAATCATATAGATGTTCGTACACTTTCTAGAGAGGACCGTCAAAAATTAAAAGAATCCATCCAGATAGCCAATCGACTACAGCAGGTAATGGAAATCAGTTTTAACAGGAACCGGGTGGTTTAATGGATGATATAGGCATAAATGTAGGCTACCGGATACTAAAATATTATTTATGGCAGCAGTTTTTCTTTCGATATCAAGTCAAACGTGAAAAAGAGAAACTATCCTACCATAAATTATCTCGTGCCCTTAAACAATTTGAAGAAGAAAAACCAACCCTTCAAAAAAAGCACTTATTCCATTGTACCTTCACCATCTTTGACTTGGAGACGACCGGATTTTTCCCAGAGGTAGGAGATGAAATCATTTCTATAGGTGCTGTAAAAATCAAAGAAGGGAAAGTGCAACGAGATGATACCTTTTATCAGGTGATTGATCCTCTTCAAACGGTATCCAGGGAGACAAAACGTTTTACTGGGCTAAGGCGAAAAGACTTTGCAAATGGTGTAACGCTGCCAATCGGGCTGGAGCGTTTTTTAGAGTTCAGCAAAGGGACGATCCTGGTCGCCCACCCTGCAAGCTTTGATATTAATTTCCTGCAAAAAAGGATATATAAGTGGGAACTCCCCTCTTTCGATCCTGAGTTTATCGATTCATTTGCATTGGCTAATAGTTTGCTTGATAGAGATGACTGCTATTTGGATGCACTTGTAAAGAAATTCAACATAGAAAATCGCACACGTCATCACGCTTTAAATGATGCCATCATGACAGCCGAGATCTTTGAGAGACTGTTGAGGCTTTGTTATCAAAAAGAGGTTCACACAATCCGGGGATTACATGAATTCCTGAATCAGGAATCGGGTTAGGATAAAATTGAAAAAGCGCATGAGAATATCTCATGCGCTTCTGTAAATATTTTTATCGAATTTGTCCAGTTCCATGCATCATATATTTTATTGTTGTCAAAGCAGGGAGCCCCATCGGTCCTCTTGCATGCAGTTTCTGAGTTGAAATACCAATTTCAGCACCAAATCCTAGTGCTCCACCATCTGTGAATCGTGTAGAAGCATTATGATAAAGAGCAGCAGCATCGACGAGCATCATGAACGTTTTCGCTGTATCTTTATTTTCAGTCACGATGGCCTCTGAATGTTTGGTTCCATATTGTTCAATATGTTCCACTGCCTCATTTAAAGTAGACACAATTTTAACCGCGATATCAAGACTTAAATATTCGTTTGCCCAGTCCTCTTCTCCTGCAAGCTTTGCACCTGCTATTGCCTCGACCACTTTCTCATCTCCATGAATGGAAACATTATGCGTTTTAAGCTTTTCAACGAAGGCATCCCGATTCTGATTGAACCATTCTTCATGAAGAATGACCGTTTCAGCCGCATTACAAACAGCTGGACGATCCGTTTTCGCATTGATGATGATGTTCAATGCCTTGTCCACTTCAGCTTCCTTGTCGATATAAATATGACAGTTTCCTACTCCTGTCTCAAGGACAGGAACCGTAGCATTATTCACAACGGCATTGATCAACGCTCCACCACCACGGGGAATTAACACATCAATATGTTCTTTCATTGTAAACAGTTCATTTGTCGCTTCACGATCTGTTGTATTAATGAATTGTACGGCATCTTTCGGTATCTCTGTTTGTTCCAAGGCTTCATGTATGACGTCGACAATGGCTTTGTTCGACGTGATGGCGTTTGAACCACCTTTGAGGATGATGGCATTTCCTGATTTTAATGCAAGTCCGGTAGCATCTACAGTAACATTTGGACGTGCTTCATAAATCATACCGATGACACCAAGCGGCACGGTCACTTTTTGGACTTGCAACTGATTTTCCAATGTCCAATCTGAAACCACTTTACCAGTCGGGTCTTCCAGTTCAGCAACTTGACGAAGTCCGTTTGCAAAGTCTTCAACCCGTTCTTTAGAAAGTGATAAGCGATCCATAAACGCTGCTTCAAAACCTTTTTCTCTTCCTCTTTCAAGATCTTTTTCATTTTCCTTCAAGATCGTTTCGTACTTCGCTTCTAGATGATCGGCGAGAGTATGAAGTGCTTTATTTTTTTGTTCAGTCGTTAACATACTGAGTGTTTTTGAAGCTTTCTTTGCCAGAATGGCTTGTTTTTTTACATCGGTTTTTTCTACAGTTAAAGTCATCAAATACCTCCTGATTATTTTAAACAACGCTCTTTGTAAACATTTTTAATGATGAATCATAGTAATCCTAAATTATACTCCTACTGGAATCGGCACTTCTACATGACAGACTAGCTGATCGATTTCCACTACGATTTCATCTGCATTAATGTCTGCTGGGTTCTTAAGCTTTCCTGAACGATAGTTGACGATTCCAAGCCCGACTTCCTCATTGCGATTATCAAGAATTCGAACGACGGCACCTTTATCAAATCGGCCTTTCACAGTATAGATATCTTCAATCGTCAAGCTTTCCTTCTGTTCTAAAATGCGGTCTTTCGCTCCTGAATCGATGGTGATTTCACCTTCTGGGCCTGAATTGAACGCAATCCACTGTTTTTTGGAATCGAGATTCACAGAATCTTCCGTCGATTCGAAATAGGTTCCTTTAGCGGTATGTTGGACAGCATCATAAATGACGTTTGCATTTCCAGACTTTCCGAGGAACGCTGGGATGCCGGATGCCATTGTAATCTTAAATGCGTCTATCTTCGATCTCATGCCGCCTGTACCGACAGAGCTTCCAGGTTCTCCAGCCATGTCTTCAATATCCTCTGTAATTTCTGTCACACTTTCAAGAAGTTCAGCATCTGGATTTTTGCGTGGATCAGAATCATATAGCCCATCAATATCGGATAGAATGATGAGTTGATCGGCATCAACCAGCGCTGCAACTTTAGCAGATAGTGTGTCATTATCTCCAAACTTCAAACGGTCAATCGTCACGGTATCATTTTCATTCACAATGGGAATGATTCCTCTTTCTAGTAGGACATTAATCGTGTTTCTTGCATTGTTATATCTGTCTTCGTCAGAAAAATCACTACGAGTGATCAAAATTTGAGAAGCCACGTATCCGTTGGAAATTAACAGATCGGAATACGCTTCTATTAATAGTCCTTGGCCGATTGCTGCTGCGGCCTGCTTCTCTGGTAATGAACTTGGGCGTGTCAAACAACCCAATTTACGGTAACCCGCAGCGACAGCTCCTGATGAAACCAACAACACTTCATGGCCGTCGTCCTTTAGACGGACAACCTCATCCACAAGGCGTTCAAGCTTTCTGCGGCTCATTTCTCCATGTAAGCTTGTCAATGAACTACTTCCAATCTTAATGACAATACGTTTCTTCTGATTATCTTGGGACATTCAATCACTCCTAGTAAAAAGGGTCCGTCCCTCGCCCCTCTTTCTTTATGCAGGGACGGACCTGTATTTCTGGTTTGGCTGGTATCATTTATATGAGGTGTTTGTTATTGGATGTTTGGATTAGCTCGTAACTAATTGTTTGGACTGTAAGGATGAGCTGATTTCTTTCGACCGCTTCTCTGCTCCCTTAACAGCTTCTGAAATAGCCTTACCTCCACCAAACTGTGCGAGTGCATCAAGTCCAGCAGCTGTAGTACCATTCGGGGATGTGACGTTTTCTCTGAGTTGTGTCGGTGACTCTTCTCGCTCAAGCATCATTTTGGCTGCACCGAAAATGGTTTGAGCGCCGATTTTCCGTGCCAGTGATGGATCTAATCCAGCCTCGGCACCAGTCTTTTCAATGTGTTCCATTAAATAATAGAAGTATGCTGGACCGCTTCCGGCAATTCCGGTGAAGATGTCCATTTGACTTTCTTCAATGACGAATACTTCGCCAATGCTTGATAATAATTCTTCTGCGTTTTCCATATCTTCTCTTGAAGTGAAGCGACCTGCACTGATCGCCGTTGCAGATTCCTTCAACATACTTGACGTATTCGGCATGACACGGATGACAGGCTGACCTGCAGGCAGTTGATCTTCCATATGAGAAGTTGTGATTCCTGCGAGTACCGACATAATCACCGTATCGTTTCTTACCAAATGATTGATGGAATCTAATGCTTTATCTATATCCTTTGGCTTCATAGCAAGTATGAGAATATCTATTTTTTCAAAGGGCAGATCATCTTTTGTTAAAGCTGTGATATCATATTTAGCTTTCATTTCTTGAAGTCTACCTTGATCGCTTCGATTGGAAACGATGATTTGTTCTGCTGGTATCTTTCCGCTTTGTACAGTTCCTGAGATCATCGCTTCAGCCATATTTCCTGCACCTAAAAAAGCAATCGTTTTATTTTTTAACAATCATATCCACTCCCGTTCCTAATTTTATATCAAGTTTTTCAAACACATTTTTTGTTTTTAATACGTACATTTTAAGGAATGTTTTTAATTCAATTCATTGTATGTTTGTTATGACATGTCGCCAAAACCCTTGATTGGCGTGTGTTTTGTTCACAACGTTTATTATCGTAACATGCTGAAGAATGATATCAAGGGCAATAAAGGAAGTAGTAAGGAATTAGCCGAAATAGCTAGTGGAAGCGTTATCATTACCATTTATGTTATTCAGATTCCTTCTGAGGGCCTTTAATTGGCTGAGAAAGCGTATAATCAGAATTTTTACTTTTAACTTTCATTTGGAAACCACCCATTTTCATCTATCTAATCCTATAGGCGCGGTTCTGACACAGAAGGTAGCCAACTAATACGTCCACATGAAAAAATCCCGGTTAGTCGTGAATGACTAACCGGGATTTTGTATTTATTCTGTTGCAGCTTCATCCTTACTTTTTCCACTTAGAAAGTCTTTCAGAGCTTGAATATTTTCTTCGAAATCAATCTCAAGAACGGAACCGACTCCGCTGTAACTACCAAATCCATATGACCCTTCAACAGGGATCGTAAGCTTGTCCATATCACTGCTGTTACTTAACAGGATATCTTTTGCTATTGAAATTTGATCCAGTTTACTCATGTTCGTCTGAATATAAGGTTGGATAGAACCTGCCATTTTCGGAAGCTTCGTTACGCCACCAATGGAAAGGACTTCATCTTTCAGTGCTGCAATTACCTTTTGTTGTCTTTCGACTCGACCAAAGTCACCCTGTTCATCGTGACGGAATCTTGCGTAACCCAATAGTTCCTTCCCATTCAGGTTTTGGACACCAGGTTCAAGGGATACACCGATGTTTGCTGACATGGCCTTCTCAACATCCATTTCAATTCCTTCCGGTGCCAGGATATCGACCGACTGTTCAAACCCTTTGAAATCGACGATCATGAAATACTGAATATCAAGATCGAAATTCTGCTTAATGGTCTTTCTAAGCAATTCGGGACCGCCTAAATAAAATGCGGTATTCAGCTTATAGTTTTTATAGCCGGGAATCTCTGCATATATATCTCTCATAAATGAAACGAGCTTGGTTTCATTTGTTTTCGGATCAATTTGTGCGAGCATCATCGTATCGGTTCTCGACTTTTCCTCGCCTCTGCTATCGACTCCCAATAACAAAATATTAACCTTCCCGTTTTCGTCTTTAACACCATTGAATTTATAATCTTCCTGCATCTGGTCTTCACCAGCCATTTTATAACCGCTGTAAAATTGAAAAGCAGCGTACCCGAGTAAACTAAAAATAAGGAGTAATAATACCAAAATCACTTTTCTTCCGCGTTTTTTCTTTTTGGTCTTTCGATCTAACCGTGACTCCATTTCTTCACCTACTTTTATGACATTCATGAATTAACCGATGATAGTATGAAATAGTACTCTATACTCTTGAAATTGACAATCGCAGAATACTGGATGAACTAACACATTTCTCCATACACTCTCACCTTGAAAATATATCTTACCACAAATATCCTTAAAAGTATTTAGTTGTTCTTTCAATTAATACGAAGGGAACTATAGTAGCTTTCTGTCAGTTTCCTAACGGCTGGTTCTTCTTCTGATTGAAAAGCAATGATAAATGATGTGGCCGGTCCGCTTGATTTCTCCAAGTCATGCAATGAGGATACATCTTTTTCGGTCAACGGCTTCCCTGTGATTACAGAAAGTTCGTGCCGTACACCTTTAGAACCCACAGGCAAGAGATCGAAGATAGAAGGATGCTCTATGCACTTCTTGAATAAAGCCAATGGGGCGACAGACGATTTCTGTCTTAACACTTCATCACCAACTAGTGGTGTACCGATAAGAGCATATGAAAGACGTCCCCTGGATACTTGCCGACTCTCCTTCTTCCTTATACCAATGCATGTTACTCCGAGAGCAGACTGGTTGAGGCTGAAATTGGATTCAGAACTTCCGGTTATAGGGACATCCTCCAAATCCAGTTCACTCAGACCCTTCCGAACGCCTTGGGTATACTTTTCCCATACTGCATCACTTGTGAAATTCATTAACTGAACAGTCCTGAGACATGCCCCGACAGCCAAACATTCCATCGCCGCAACCCGAAAGCTGAAATATCCAACCACTTCAGGATCAACTCGAACCACGTCATCCGTTTTCGTCCCTATTCCACCGCTGCAGTCAGACGCAATGATCAGTTCGTCTTCTTCATTGATGGTTACTGATAGTACATCCCGATTATCAATCATGCCGCTCCTCCCTGTGGTAATCTGGCAGCAAGTGGAGGATATAGAAAGTGGGCGATGGTCAAGTTAATAAAGCTCCCTATTACAAGGGGAGGAACAATTGCAACGTAAAAAGAAGCACTTATAATAAAAATAAATGGAACAGCTGATAAAATTCCGTTCCCTATCAAAAAAAGGACAGCCGCCATTACACGTTTCCCTTTAGAAAATACATACCCGAACAACCAGACAACAAGTGACATTTCAGCGGCGATAAGGATATGAAGAGGTCCAAGGGGAAAGCCTGCATATAGGCTGGAAAGTAAATGTCCACAACCAGCCACAACCGCCCCTTTCCTTCCATTGAACAGAGACGCGACCAATAATGCAGGCATACTGTCCAGCGCAACTGTCCCGATAACCGCCGGGATCTTCACCATTCCTCCGATGGCAGAAAAAGCTATAAATAATGATAGTAATAAAAGTGATTTGAGATTACTTTTCATTGTTTTTCTGCACTTTACGGGAGGAAAACACGTTGGCACTCCGAATATATTCAACGTCCTTTACGTTGCTGCGGTGATTGATCACTCGTGCCAAAGCAAAGAAGTAGTCTGATAACCGATTGATATATTGTAATGTTACATGAGGAAAGTCCTCATCGGTCTTTGAAAGGGATACGATGCATCTCTCGGCCCTTCTGGAAACGGTCCTTGCAATATGAATACTCGAAGAGGCTTTCACTCCGCCTGGAAGGATGAATTTCTCAAGGGCAGGAGCTTCTTTTATCAAACGGTCAATCTTTTCCTCCAACGAATGAACAGATGCCTCCTGTAGCTTACTTTTTCTCTTTTTTGAGACATTGGATAAGTCCCCTCCACAATCGAACAGTTCATGCTGAATGGTCTCGAGGTCGGTCAATATATCTTGAAATCGATCAGGATCCAATTCGGAAATAGCCTGACCAACGAAACAATTCACCTCATCCAAAGTACCATATGCTTCAACACGGATATCATCTTTGTCGACCCTGCCACCAATCAAGCTTGTTTGACCCTTGTCACCGGTTCTTGTATAAAGTTGCATACTACCTCTCCTTTACCCTTTTAATGTTGTAGCCAATCCGTACCATACGAGCCATACTTTTTGAGACACTTCCACCAAGTCTTGATACACCCAACCCGTCATATCCCTCCACTCCCTGGAAAAGGGGTCAATGGGGACAATTCCTTTTCCGATTTCCGATCCGATCCAGATGACTTTTCGTTCTGGATGTTCTTCTTCCCACTTCCTTAAACGTAGCATCTGTTCTCTAAATCTCTCCCTGACATCACCTTGGCAGTGCATAAGGGAAAATCGAACAGCATATTCTAGTCCCTCCAATACAAGGGTTGACTTTGCCGGCTGGATCTCTTCAAAGCCCCCCTCAAATAATGGAATCCATTGTGTATCAGCGTTCTCTAAACAAAAATCGTGTCTCACCCATCCTGCCTTCCCATTAAAGGAACCGCCCGTAATGAAGTACAAATCTGCTGCCTCCAATCTTCTTCTTTTTCCCAAACCAGTTCATATCCATTTCCATGGTTAATTTCCCAATCCCAAAAGGTTCGAAGTTCCTCTTTAGGGGATAAAGTAGTTAATAGATGCCGAATGACACCTCCGTGAGTAATGACGGCATAACGTCTCCCATTCATTTCTTCCACTTGATCCTTGACCTGTTCCCATGCGACGTCAACTCGTTTTCTAAATTGGGACATCCCTTCTCCTCCTGGAGGCGAATGGAATGGATCGGTCACCCATTTCTGAAAAACTTCATCGCCCTTCAAGTTCTGATAGGTCATTCCTTCCCACTCTCCAAAGTGTATTTCCCTCAATAGTGGGGATGATACCACCGGCAGTTTAGGAAACAAATGATGGACCGTTTCCAAACAGCGGTCAAGGTCGCTTGAAAAACAGTATTCATACTGTTCGAAGCGTTGTTTTGACTTCATGAGCATTTCCGTCCCATTCCGTGATAAGGTTGGGTTCGACCAGCCGATATACTTCCCCTTTTCATTTTCATCTGTTAAACCATGTCGAATAACTGCAATAACCATATAGTCATCCATAAAATCCATTCCACTCCTTCTACACTTGCACCGACTGTATCTCCTGTCATACCACCGAACCATTTGATTGTTTTCAAATAAATGAACCAGAAACATCCGATTGTGACCATAAAGAATAAGGAATACATAACAAAATCATGTAGGAGGATGCTTGACACTCCGACTAATAAAGGTAAAAGGACGAGCCAGGGAATTTCTTTCATTGATATATGCTTACTGAAGGAATATCCCATTCCTGAATTTTGTGCTGGCGGGATAAGAACGAGGCATGCCCCCATGACCAGCCGGCTCAATATAGGAATCGATACAAGGACCATGGAGATCACTGCAGAATCAGAGTTTTGGAGTGTTTCGTAAATGAACAGAAATCGGGAAGAGAGCAACACCAATACAGATAAGACACCAAATGCCCCGACTCGGGGATCCTTCATGATGTCTAATCTTCTATTTTGATCTCTATATGAAAAGTAGGCGTCACTCGCATCCATATAACCATCTAAATGAAGGCCACCTGAGATGAGGATGGGCATAACCCATATATAAAACGATAATGCCAAAGTGCTCATAGGTGTATATGCAGCAAGCAACAGATAACCGCTTGAAAGGAGCACTCCTATACTGAATCCCAGTATAGGGAAAGTCCGAACCATCCACTTCCATTCTTCTTTTCCCATCGAGAGTTCTTTTCGGATTGGAAAAGTGGTAAAGAACTGGACATTAAGTAAAAAGCTTTTTAATACGATCATGTCTATGTAGCTCCCTTCTTTACCACCGGGACTCCAACTGTCATATCAATCGCTGTATGGGCCATCTCTACCATGTTCATATGCAATTTACCCAATGTCCGCTGAAACCGAAGTATATCCTTCGAATTCGATGGAATGTCATACAGCACCTCATTGCTTACTACGATTAACACGTCAGCTTTATCCATTAACAGTTTCACAGCTTGATAGATTTCTTTCTCAACGATCGTTGAGTCAACCTTTTCCAAACTGAACAACTCATTTGTAAGAAGAGTGGTGAGACAGTCTAACAAAACAATGGAATTGGATGGAATAGATTCGACAATGCCATGAATCGCTTTGGGGCGCTCAATGGTTGTCCAGTTTTCAGGAGAGGACTGTCGATCAAGCCGATGTTTTATTATCCTCTCTTCCATCTCAAAGTCCGTCACCACTCCGCATGCAAGATAAATCAGTACCTCATTTGACTTTCTAAGTGCAACTGCCAGTTTTTCAGCATATGAGCTTTTTCCGGACCTGACACCTCCGGTAATGAATAGTAGTTTCCCCATAACAAGCCTCTTCCTCTTCAGCCTTCACCTTGTTTCTTCTTATAGTGCTGAATGGCTTTTTTTGTCACCTCGTATACCCCTCTCCCGATCAGTTTCCCAATCGGAGTAATGGGTCCGGCAAAGGGATCGGGATCTCCTTTTTGACTTGAGGCGATAAGAATGCTGTCTGTTGGCGTTCCAGTAGCAAGCTGACCAGTACGCCTGTCTCTGATATCCATGTCATTTAGTGCCCTCACCTTTGCCTCAGTAGACGTCACGAGTGCTTCAATATAAGCCTCGTCTGATAGATTTCCGTTTATGAATATCCATGTATTGATCGTACCTGGCTTTGACTCAATCTCATATTGATAACTAGTTGACACATCCATTGCATTTCCAACACCTGCCGTAACCATGACGAAAACAGATCTTCCTCCTGTCTCGTAGCGTGCGTAAGTCAGGTTCGTCAAATCAAGCGCAGTCATCATACCTACAGAAAGAGAGGGATCTACATCTTTTTTCACAAGAAACGCTCTCATCTCTTTTTGATAATCCGGGCTGTCATAATCAACAGGCACTCTGCGATTAATAAAGTGTGAGTACCATCCTATTCCAGCCCCAATAATTCCGGAAGACATACATTTCAACGGAAATGGTGCAGCAAAATGGATGCATTCTTCACTCGTTATAATGTACTTTTCATCTAAAACAGGGTCTTCCGTTTTATTTTCTTCTGGTACAATCACCATCTGTGGTTTAGCCACTGATGGATGAGCATGTTTCTGAACTTTCGTATGATACACTGCTTCGATATGTTCTTCTTTCAACACCTCTTCTGGATGATGGAGAAGTTTTGTTTTGCCCTTGTCTAAAAGCAACAATCGATCACAGTAAAGGCTCGCTAAATTCAAATCGTGAAAGATGGCTGCGACTGTTAATTTCTCTGATATAGTTTGAGTTCGAATAAGATCCAACAGTATTTTCTGATAAGAAAGATCCAGATGATTAGTCGGTTCATCCAGAAGTAAGATTTGAGGCTCTTGAGCAAGTGCCTGTGCAAGGAACACCCTTTGTCGTTCTCCCCCCGACAGCTCATGCAGGTAGCGGTCCTGCAACGATTCTATGCCCGTCTGCTCCATTACTTTATCAACTATTTCTATATCCCGGTCAGTCGTACCCTTGAATAATCCTTTCTGATGTGCATACCTTCCAAGCATTACGGTTTCTCTCACTTCATAAGAAAAAGGGGCAGATGAGATCTGTGGCAGAACTGCAACGAGTTTAGCCAATTCCCTTGACGAAAACTGATGAAGGGGCTTTTCCTTCAGTGCAATGGTGCCTTCCATTAAAGGAAGAAGACCCGTCATCGCTTTAAGCAAGGTCGTCTTCCCACTTCCGTTCGGGCCAAGTATTCCAAAGAATTCCCCTTTTTCAATTTGAAAGTTTATGTCTTCCACAACTTTACGATTGTCATATCCAACCGAAACTCCGTTTATATGGATCATGAAGAAACCCCTCTTTTCTTTAAGAGAATATACGCAAACATCGGCGCACCGATTAATGCGGTAATCACTCCAATGGGAAGTTCAGTCGGAGAAATGACCGTTCTCGAAAGCAAATCGGCAAGAACGAGAAATCCGCCTCCTACAATAATGGAAAGAGGAAGCAAATGTTTGTGATCATGTCCGACCATTCTTCGCAAGAAATGAGGGATGACAAGACCGACAAATCCAATGGTCCCCGATACGGCAACTGCTGCGCCGGTTAGGATGCTTCCCGCAATTAATATGAGAAGCTTTCTTTTATGAACCGAGATACCGATATGACGGGCTTGTTCCTCCCCGAAACTCATTCCGTTCAATTCCTTGCTGTTAAGAAGGAGCAACACTACTCCTAAAAGGAAGAAAGGAAATATGATGGCAATGTAATCCCACCCCCTCATGGATACGCTTCCAAGAAGCCATCCGATGATCTGCCTCAGCTCTTCTCCTGTAAGTGCGATCATTAAGGAAATCAAAGAACCTAAAAACGAGCTGAAAATGATCCCCGTCAGGATGATGGTTTCGACCTTCATCGTCCTCTCAACTTTTTGTGCAAACCACAATACAAGAAATACGGTGATGATGGAACAAATGATACTGAAAAAGGGAAGCGTAAACTTCCCAATGAACGGAATACTCCAGTGAAAAAATAATGTGATGACCGCACCGACCGATGCTCCTGAAGAAACCCCCAATGTATAAGGATCAGCCAACGGATTTCGCAATAATCCTTGAAAAGAAGCTCCTGCGATAGCTAAGGAGCTTCCAACCAATAGAGCTAATAAGACCCTGGGTAATCTGATGGTATACACGATGTTCGTAAACATGGGATCAACCGTTTCAGGTAAGTCAAATCCAAACCATTTAGAACCGACGATATATAGAATATCCATTGGTGGAATCGAAATCGTTCCAATCGAAATACCTGCCAGAAGGGCTATGACTAAAAATAGTCCAGCCAGTCCGTACGTTACCCCTATTTTATTCTGCAAATACCTCTGGATAGATCGACTTTGCAATTTCCTCTACTCCTTCAACCAATCTTGGACCCGTACGAGTGACTAAATCTGAATGGACGTCCTGAACATCGCTATTCTTAACAGCATTCACTGCTTTCCATCCGTCTCTATCCATTACCTGTTCTTTTGGATTTTCACTGTAATAACCATAGGTAGTGATGATTACGTCAGGATTTGATGAGATGACCGCTTCCTGATTTACCTTAACCCATCCTTCTTGATCGTTCATAACATTTTCAGCATTGACCATCGTCAGCATTTGATCGATGAAGGTGTCCTTACCGGGCGAGTAAATGTCGGGTGAAGGTGAGACTTCCACATACACGCGTTTCTTATCTGATACATCTTTCGCTTTTTCTTGAATGGTTTTCAGATCCGATTTCATGTCAGAAACGATGGACTCAGCCTGATCCTTCTTCCCGACAAGTGTTCCAATATCTTGAATCGTATTATATACCTCTTCAAAGCTTTTTGCATCGTGAACAATGAATACGTTGATGCCTGCATCTTTCAATTGACTTAACCCTTCTTCTGCCGATTTGGCAGTAGATTCATGGGCAAGTACTAGATCCGGGTCCAAGCTGACGATTTTCTCAACGTTGAACTCCATTCCCCCGATCTTTTCTTTATCCGCTGCTTCTTCAGGATAATTGTCAAAATCGGAGACCCCGACGATTTCTTCGTTTAATCCAAGCTCAAATAAGATTTCAGTATTGCTTGGAATCAATGAAACGATATGTTTAGGTTGTTCTTCCAGTGTAACCTTATGATCCAATGCGTCATTTAGAGATAACGGATACCCTGATTGATCTTGTGTGGTTTCAGCTGTATCCTTTTTATTTGATTGATCTCCATCATCCGTTCCACATGCTGTTAGGAACCCGATGGCTAATAATAATGAAAGTAGTGCTTTGAATGTGTGTTTCATTTCCTTTTCCCCCTGTTCGGATTGGACAGAAAAAAACATCTCCAGTGGACTAGAGATGTTGTGTAAGATGCATAAATAGGGTCTCAACATGCATATTACACCTTTCTATCCGCGTAGATTTGGTGTGAAAAAATCAGGCAGGTCTCCTGGCTCATGGTCATTGCTCGCTGACACCTTCCCATGTATATTTACACAGTGGTATGTTTACAGCTCACTACCATTTACAGTGGCGGGACCGCGTTGGAATTTCACCAACTTCCCTATTAAGAAGCTAAGAAGTATCATGACCTCCGCTTCACCTGATCTTGTAACATATGTAACTGTTCCGTTCAAAAGAATTATACACAAAATCCATTGGATAGGAAATGAATTTTGGTGAATTTGTTGAAAATTGCAGGAATAGCCCGAAAAACGAGTGACATGATTTCGTATAGACAGCTAAGTAAATACATTGTCGCCATGATTCTTTCGTGGTAAAATCTGTTCATGCAATTGCTTCACTGCTTTAATGGGGCATATATGGTACAGGAGGTTTGCAATATGAGTGAAAACAGAGAAGTCGCTACCTTTGCAGGAGGGTGCTTTTGGTGCATGGTAAAACCGTTTGATGAACTGCCGGGAATTATCGATGTGATATCCGGTTATTCGGGCGGTCATCTTGAGAATCCATCTTATGAGGATATTAAAGCTGGAAACAGCGGACATTATGAAGTGGTTCAGATCACCTTTAATCCTGCTCTTTTTCCTTACGAACGGCTTTTGGAGCTGTATTGGCCCCAAATAGATCCGACAGATGAAGGGGGTCAATTTCACGACCGGGGTGACCAGTATCGTACCGCTATCTTCTATCACAACGAAGAACAAAAACAATTAGCGGAAAAGACTAAGAAAGCGATTGGTGAAAGCGGACGATTCAAGAAACCGATTGTCACCAAAATCCTTCCTGCGTCCATTTTTTATCCGGCTGAAGACTATCATCAAAAGTTCTATAAGAAGAATCCAGATGAGTATAAACAAGATCGTGAAAAATCCGGCCGCGATCAATTCATCGATGATCATTGGAAAAACAATTAATGGCATGAGATCAAGCTCCTTTCGACAAACTAAAGGGTAGGAAGGAGTTTTTTTATGAAGAAAAATGACAAAAGCAAAAACGATAAAGAGCAGGTTGTGGGATTCGCCGGCCCGGGTAAAGTCGTCAATTTCTTTGACCCCTATCCTGATGAGGAAGAAGAAAATGTGAACAACTCGGATACCGTAGATGACCATTCTTCTGAATGGAAGTAAAACGAAAATAGGTGAGGGCTGAAGGAATTCAGCTCTCACCCTTTTTTATCCAATAAATCGATTCACTTTTATCTGCTCTTCCAGAATCAATTCTGCCGTCAATTGACCTGATAGTGTGACCATGGGAACGCCGCCTCCCGGGTGGGTTGAACCTCCTACAAAATACATATTTGAGAGAACTCTGCTCTTATTTGGTATTTTGAATCCACCATTAAGCTTTCTATCAGTAACCGTTCCATAGATCGATCCACCATTTGCACCATAAAGACTCTGAAGGTCATTCGGCGTGAATGTATATTCGTATTCGATGTGATCTCTCAAGTTGGCAACACCCATTTTCTCCAATTTCTCAAGCACTTTCATGCGATAAGAGTCCTTATACTGAGACCAGTCTTCCCCTTCTCTCAAAGGGGGAACATGTGTCAACACAAAGAGGTTTTCCTTCCCTTCCGGGGCCTGGGTCGGATCGGTTTTAGATGAAATGCCGATATATACTGTCGGATCGTCCGCAAGCTTTTTCTCATCAAAAATCTGCCTGAACTCTTTTTGAGGATCCTTACTGAAAAAGAAATTATGATGGGCGAGATGATCGTATTTACGGTCAACTCCCAGTAACAATACCAATCCCGAAACGGTTGGCGCATATTTCCCCAGGTCATTGGCTTCCTTTGAAGATTCGTGATAGTCTGCCAACAGGGATTTGTAACACGGGATTGCCTCTAAGTTTGATACGACGATGTCAGCCATCAATTCTTCGCCAATCTTTGTTCTTACTCCATCGGCACGGGTTCCTGAAGTAAGAATGTCTTCCACTTCACAATTCAATCGTACTTCCACACCAAGTTCCTCCAACACCTTTGCCATGGCCTCTGCAATTTTATACATGCCTCCCTTTACATAATGAACCCCTAGTCCTAACTGCACATGAGTCAATTGCGACATAATAGCCGGAGCATGATATGGGGAGGATCCCACATACATGATGAGAAAATTAAATAACTGTTGTAAATGCTTATCTTTGAAGAATCTACGGTTTGCAGCATCCATGGATTTCATTGGATCCATTTGCAGTAATTCTTTGACAGGATGCATGGTGCGCAGATCCTGTAAACCGTTGATGCTTTTTTTATAAAAGCTTTTCATCGTAAGTTCATACATTTTCCCGCAGTAATTTAAATAATTGAAGAAGTTGTGACTATCCTCTATGGAGGTCTTCTTTAGCTCTTCTAACATGGTAGGAAGATCCGAAGAAACATCGAGTACCTTTCCATCTTCAAAGAAAGTCCTCCAGCCTGGCTCCACCCTTACAATATCTACGTAATCACTAAGGTCACGGTTCGCATGAGCGAAAACCTTTTCCAATACCCAGGGCATTGTCAGGATCGAAGGCCCTGTATCGAAGACAAACCCTTTCCCTTCCCTTCTATTTAATTTCCCCCCGAGCCTTTCTCCTTTTTCTAAAATCGTAACATCGTATCCTTCTGAAGATAGACGGATGGCTGTCGACATTCCTGCAAGACCGCCCCCGACGATGACTACTTTCTTTTTCATTTTCATGTCCTCCTTACGAGAAAGATAATTTAGACTGATTTGCCTTTTCAACTTTCCATTGTGCCCAATTTATATCACTTCAAAACAAATAGGTACTCAATGATTGGAGAGATGAATGAATATCTTAACGTATTATGGAAACATTAAATGGTTAAAATGGCGATACAACACTATTTTCTTTAAGAAGGTGAAAAGATGGGCGTATGGTTTGTAACCTTGATTCTGACCATGTTCCTTTTTACGAGAATTCCGGTCGTCAAGAAATCGATTCACGTTAGGAATAGCTTTCTGGTCAAAAAATGTTCGATCATCATTCCTGCAAGAAATGAAGAAAAAACAATAGGAAAACTGCTATTAAGTATTGAAAAGCAGCTAATCCAGCCCATGGAGGTTATTGTCGTAAACGATGGTTCCACAGATCGAACGAAGGCGATTGCTGAAAGTTCTGGAGCAATCGTGGTGGATGCCCCTCCACTTCCGAATGGATGGAATGGGAAATCTTGGGCTTGTTGGCATGGGGCGAACCTGGCTAAAGGAGAGATTTTACTTTTTGTTGATAGTGATACATGGTTTGAGCAGGCAGGCTTGCTCAGAATTTGCGAAACATTTAATCAACAACAGTGTCAAGGGGTGCTGACCATCCATCCTTATCATAAAATGGAAAACGCATATGAAACCCTTTCCATGTTGTTTCATTTAATTGTGTTTGCTTCAACCAGCATCACCCATCTATTTTCCTGGCTTACAAAGCCAACAGGTGGATTTGGACAATGTCTCCTTTGTTCAAAGAGTGTGTACAAGAGAATTGGTGGACATGAAGCGGTCAAAGGGGAAATGGTAGAGCATTTTTCTTTGAGTCAGAGGGCGAAGAAATACGGTGAATCCGTCGAGGGGGCAAGCGGCAAAACAGCCATCTCCATGAGAATGTATGGGGAAGGCATTCATGAATTATTCCGAGGATGGTCCAAAAGCTTCGCATCGGGATCCAAGTCTACAAACATTCTCCTCCTTGTGCTGGTTTCTATATGGATTGCTTCCCTTACATCCCTGGTCTGTAATTTACCAGGAATGATATGGGAAAACCCCGTTCTTAGCATCGTTCAATACAGTGTTATTGGAACCTACTTGTATATAATCGTACGGAGGATCGGGAACTTTAGTATTTTTGAAACATTATTATTTCCCATCCATATTCTATTTTTTCATATGACTTTTTTCCATTCTCTATTGAACACTTTCATTAGGAAAAACACAATGTGGAAAGACAGGTACGTATTTATTGAGAAAGGAAAGGATGAAAAGATGAAATGATCCTGATGTTCAATATTTTCGTATGGGTTTGTATTCATTTGACGATCTCATATATGACCTCAAGATTCTCACCAGCTTTTTTACAGAAAGTTTCATTCATCTTTCGCCCACTAACATATGAGCTGGATGGGCCATTTTATGCACGTTTGAAAATCAGGAAATGGAAAGCATACCTCCCTGATGCCGGAGGATGGTTTCGCTCAGGGATGAAGAAAAATCAGATCGGCCTCTCCTCCGATTCAGGAAGAGAGACTTTCCTAAGGGAATTAGACAGGGCAGAATTATCCCATTGGTTGCAAATGCTTCCGGCTCCATTATTTTTCATCCAGAATAACGGTATGTTGTCTTGGGTCATGTTTTCATATGGCATCTTTTTCAATCTCCCCCTTATCCTTGTCCAACGGTACAATCGTATAAGGATATTGCGTGTGATCAAGCATTCCGTTTCATCCAAAAATCAAGAAGTGCCACTACATTCCAAGACCCCACATTTTTAAGAAATAGATAAATCGTACATAAGTTAAACTAAATGTGTACATTTTATAGATAAGAACCGAGGAAGTCCTCCACTTTAATAAGCCGTTAATCCCTTGATTTGCTCGGTTCCCTCCTTTTCTCTACATCTCGTCCATAAATAAGAACGGTTCACGAGTATCAAAATCCCCCGAAATCTCCCGAATCGGAATGTCCTCTCCCTTTATCCAATTCTGAAAGTCTATCTTTACACCTTCGGCACTTTGACCGAAACCGATCAAGCATAGCAGCGATTTACAATCAAAGACACATGTATGAATGGTACCCGCCCACGAATCATATGCTTTCTTGAAGATCGGGCTGTCCACATGATTGAAAAGGTGAAGTGCCCCTTCCATGGTTAATCTCTTTTTCTCCCCTGAGCGCAATTGGGTCAACCTCTTTACAGATTCCTTTACATAATGGCGGTTATCCTGTTTCATATGATTCATTTGAAAATGGTTGGTGCAGCTAAGACTTGAGGCATGATATACACCAATTCCTCTTGGGGAAGCCTCCACTACAGCAGCCTTTCCATTTCGATCATACAACGAGTAGTTAAAACTATGGCGGTGTGGTAGCCTCCTCAAGACATCAATGGCCTCGTCCGAATTTTTACAAGTGTCTAAGAGAATGCGCGCGATTGTCGTACATATGAACCCCTCACCCGGATTCAACCGGTTGACAAAATGAAAGCCAATTGCCAAACCTTTTTCATTCAAGCCGTCTATCCTTCCGATTCCTCTCCCGGAAAACCCTATAGAAGCGTATCCGTCTTCCGGATTCACAAGTAATAGCCTGCCTTCATAGGTTCTAGGGTGATAATCATAATTCCTCACATAAATACCATCTTTGGCCAGCGAAGAACAACCGGAATGGATCCATTCCTGCTGAAAGCCTGAATATTCATGAACCGTTTCTTCCAGGGACCACTGTAAACCATCAGACAAGCCCTTTAATTCATCCCACAAGCCGGGGGCAAATTGGCTGAATATCCTCTTCACTTCATTTATGTCCACCTTGTAGTCACGCAATGATTTCCTGCGTCGATTCAAATGGTGTGCATACAGTGGCGATTCCCGAAGTGCATTACCTAATTGTAGACCAATGTCATAATAAGTCCCCCTGGACTGCAATACGTCTAATACAACTTTTTTCATTCATCCATGTCCCTTTCTCATTTTTAAATTGTGAAATAATAACTCCCTTCCTTTTTAACGCTATTATGTTACACTTAATTCATTAATCAGTAGGAGGAAATATTATGCAAAAAACATTAAAAACACTTTCACTAATTCAAGAAGGAGTGAACGTTCTGAATTTGCAATAAGTAACGACGCTCCTTCTTCCGGCATATAAAAAAAATTCAGGAAGCAGGAGACATATTTATGATGAAACAAACGCTCGCATCCCATAACATCCGGATGCTATTTTGGATTTCTTTTTTTGGTACAATCAGTTTTCTTCAACCTGTACTAACGTTATTCTATTTCGAAAGAGGGTTAACCTCCTCGGATATATTAATTGTTCTTATGTTCTGGAGCGGGGCCGTATTACTTGGAGAGGTTCCGACTGGAATATTCGCCGATCGCTACGGGGCAAAATATTCATTTTTACTCGGTTCCTTTCTTAAGTTCCTTAGTATCGTTTTTCTTTTATTTGCCTACGAACCTTGGATGTTTTTCTTGTACAGCTTCATCAACGGGTTCAGTGTGACCTTTTTCTCTGGAGCAGACGAAGCGTTAATCTATGATTCACTCAAGGAGTCAAATGAAGAAAATCGAATGGATCATGCGATGGGAAAAATCCAGTCAGCTTCGTTCATTAGTATGCTGATTGCCGTACTGTTCGGTTCATATCTAGCGAAGGATTTAGCAGATACCCAATTTACCGTTCTCATTATGCTGGGATTAGCCTTTCACTTGATAGAATTATTGTTGATTCTTGGTGTGAAGCAGCCTACTGCTGATTCGTTCCAGAAAGAAAATCCATTCTTGCAAATCAAGAGTGGTCTTATAGTCATAAGGCAAGCCCCACAATTATTGCTGATGTTCCTGAATGTTACATTGGTCTTCATTCCGGCTGGGGCCGTTTACCAATACTTTGATCAACCACTCTTAAAAGATGCAGGCGTCCCGGTCTACCTGATCGGTGTCTTTTATGCGGTTGCTGCCATTCTTGGCTATATCGCTTCCAATTCCATAGGCTGGATGACGGGGCGTTTTGCCAGGGTATGGCTGATGAACCTGTCTGGATTGCTGGCCGTAGTAGGTTTACTTCTTTCGGGTTTATTCGGCTCCTCTTTATGGGTCGTTTTAGGTGCATTCTTTCTGTTAAGACTTGTTGGGGCAATCCGTTATCCCATCTACTCCCAATTAAGTAATGATTTGATTCCCTCGGGGATCAGGGCGACGACGATCTCATTGCTTTCCATCGTGGATTCATGCTTAGACCTTGTCGTATTCGGTGTATTGTCCAGCATTGCTTTGAAAGGATATTCCACCGTACTCATTGGATGTGCCTTCATCGCGTTATTGGGCACCTTGTTACCGATTGCACCGATTAAATCAAAAAGAACAGAACTGAAAGTTGAAGAAGACAGTCAGTTCAAATTGTAAACAAAGAGTGCTGACAACGTGTCAGCACTCTTTGTGAATGTATTATTTCTTTAAGTACGTCCAGCCTTCCTCCTGGTACACTCGATTTTCTTTCATCAGTTTCCCCAGGGCACGTTTAAAGGACGCTTTACTCATATTGAAACGGTCTTTGATTTCGTCCGGCTGACTTTTATCCCAAAAAGGGATTGCGCCATTTCGTTGTTCCAAGTACTCAAGAATGACCTCGGCATCATCCTGCATCTTATCCTGCTTTAAAGGTAAGAATGAAACATTTACGTTTCCGTCATCCTTTACGTCGATGACTCTCCCTTCCACTAGTTCCCCGAGTCTAGGCTCTGCTTTGCGTTCATTCATGTGAACGAAGCAGCGATACCCTTGCTCAGATAAGAAGAAGGTCCCCACTCGGAGCAGACGATACACTCTTCCTTGGACTTTCGCATTCATCATTTCATTTGATGCTCTTCTCGAGACCTGTTCGATGATATTTTCAGTTGCCAATCTTCCGTATAAACGGTCTTGCTTATCCCGATTCAATGTTAAGAAAAGCTGGTCACCGGGATTTGGCCAAAGCTCCAGAAACTTCGGAAGATCATCTGATGAAACCAAAATATCCTTAGGTAATCCAATATTTACAAAAACACCTAAATCTTCGCGTTTGTCCACAACTTCTGCCCACCCGTATGCACCAACCTGTATCTTAGGGATACGCATGGTCGCTGTCAGACGAACATCCTTGTCATGATAAAGAAATACTTTCACCGTATCTCCTTCTTGAATTTCTTCTGTTATTTCAGAGTGATGCAGCAATACACGATCCTCATCATTCGTTAAAAAGAAACCATATGGTACTTCATGATCAACGAATAAATCCACTACCGTACCTGGCTTTAAAGAAGACATTTTATTATTTCCTCCTATATCGTTAACTTACAAAAATTCTCTACGTTTGTATTCACTAAATATAGCTTTTTTCACTTGTGTTGTATAGTGCGTATGAGGTTTTTTACAATAAATCATCAATTTAGAAAATAATGAATTCATGAACTTTTAACTGTTCCATTGACCAGTTATTTGCGAGTTGTTATGATTCTTCTAATTCAATTATAACAAACACATACAACTTGTATAAGTTCAAGAATATGGCTTGAACGTTTCTACCAGCTACCTTAAATGGCTTGTCTACAAGATAAAGTAATATCAATAAAATTATTTTATCCTGTAGATGACACTCTGGTCGATTTTCACCAGAGTTTTTTTTATTTTATCTACCAGGAGGGTTACGCATGAAAACATTCTTTCAATTCGCGGAAAGAGGGACAACGTATAGAAAAGAAACATTAGCAGGAGTGACAACCTTCCTTTCGATGGCCTACATCCTTGTGGTTAATCCCATCATTCTCAGTCAGGCAGGAATGGATAAGGGTGCCTTATTCACAGCTACCGCCCTATCTGCGATAGTAGGGTCCCTTTTAATCGGTATTCTTGCAAACTTCCCAATAGGCATAGCCCCTAGTATGGGTCTGAACTCTTTCTTTACCTTTTCAGTATGCATTGGTATGGGAGTTCCTTGGGAGATAGCACTGACAGGAGTATTCATCGCTGGAATCATCTTTATGATATTAAGTGTGATGAAAATCAGGGAAAAGATCATTAACGTCATCCCACAGGATCTAAAATTCGCCATTGCAGGCGGGATAGGGTTCTTTGTCGCTTTCATTGGTTTTAAAAACGCCGGATTGGTTGTCTCTAATCCGGAAACATTTGTTTCGATTGGGGATCTATCATCTCCCGCCACACTGCTTGCCGTATTCGGATTCATCATTACGTTGATGATGTTAGTCAAAGGTATTAAAGGCGGCATATTCTACGGGATGGTTGCAACTACTGTCATCGGTATGATCGTCGGGAAAATTGATGTGCCCCACTCTGTTATCGGGAAGGTCCCTAGTCTGGAACCGACTTTCGGAGTTGTATTTACACATCTTGGCGATATTTTCACACTTGAAATTATGGCCGTTATCTTTACTTTCCTATTTGTCGCATTCTTTGATACAGCAGGTGCATTGATTGCCGTTGCCAGTCAGGCAGGAATCATGAAGGATAATCAAATTCCGAATGCAGGTAGAGCCTTGCTCGCTGATTCAGCATCAGGAGTGGCAGGTGCGATATTCGGTACCTCCACGACTGCATCTTTTGTGGAATCTTCTGCTGGGGTTGCGGTTGGAGGAAGAACAGGTTTCACATCGGTGGTGATTGCCATTTGTTTCACGATTGCCTTGTTCTTCTCTCCAGTTTTGTCGGTCATAACACCTGAGGTGACAGCACCTGCACTCATTATTGTCGGAGCATTAATGGCTACTGAAGTAAGGCATATCAATTGGAATCGACTCGAAGTTGTCATTCCGTCTTTCGTAACCATCATTATGATGCCTTTAACCTTTAGTGTCGCAACCGGGATTGCCTTAGGCTTCATTCTCTATCCATTTGCTATGATCTCACTAAAGAAATGGAAAGAGGTTCATCCCATCATGTATATCCTTTGCGGATTATTCATTCTTTATTTTGCATTTTCTTAACGATCAACCTCATGCAAAGAGGGTTGATGCCTTTGGAAACCTCCACGGCATCAACCCTTTTTTGTTGTATGTTAGTAAACATTGTTGTATTAATGAAGCAAGCGGTGGTTGATTACAGCGAGAGGTGCTCGCTTTCCGCGGGGCCTGAGTTAAGCCTCCTCGTGCTTCTGCACTGCGGGGTCTCAACTTTCACGCGTTTCCCGCAGGAGTCGAGCACCTGCAGTGAGAATCAACTTGCTAAGAAACGTTTTAACTATAATAAAATAGAGCAGTAGAGAATTAAACGCTGTTTTATAATCAACAATTTTCACTGTAAGTGCTTTAATAATTACTTATGAAAGCTTCGAACGGTTTCATCTGTTGGAAGGAAGAATGTCATCATTCCAAGCAGGGGAAGGAAGCTGCATAGGATCATCACGAACCGTATGGTGAATAGGTCAGCAAGTCCTCCAAATAGAACGGCTCCAACTGCTCCCATACCGAACGCCAATCCAACGGTCAAGCCTGACACCATCCCAATCTTACTCGGCAGAAGTTCCTGGGCATACACGACAATGACACTGAAACTTGACGACAAAATAAGCCCTATACAAAAAATAAATGGATAAATCATGATCAATGACAAATAAGGTAACGCCAGCGTCAATGGTGCGGCACCAATCATGGAAAAAAAGATAATATTTCTTTTCCCGAAACGATCGGCCAATGGCCCCCCTAAAAATGTCCCCAATACCCCGGCGAACATAAATACGAATATGTATGACTGTGCTTCTTTAATAGAAAGACCATAATCTTCAATCAGATAAAACTGGTAGTAATTTGAAATACCGGCACCATACCAAGATCTGGCAAACACAAGAAAAACGACGAATACCATTGCCCATTTCACTTTAGGGTGAATCGACGTTTTCTTCCAATCAGATTTCTTTGTGCGATTCATTTTATTAATCGAACGGATACGCTCAGAGTACCATGCTGATACACGAACTAACACCAACACGCCTATGATGGCGACAATTGTGAACCATAACGCCCCCACTTGTCCAAACGGTACGAAGATAAACGCTGTAATCAATGGGGCAAGCGATTGACCGGTATTTCCTCCCACCTGATAAATCGATTGCGCCAGCCCCCTGCGGTTCCCCGCTGCCATATAGGCTACTCGTGACCCTTCCGGATGAAAGATGGCTGAGCCAAACCCTATAAATAAAACAGATACGATGATCCAAATAAAATGGCCGGAAAGTGCAAAACCTATCAATCCCATTAAACTAGATAACATTCCTAAAGGAAGTAAATATGGCCTTGATCGGATATCTGCATAATAACCAAATATGGGTTGTAATAAAGAGGATGTCATATTAAGTGCAAAGGCAATCCAGCCAATTTGCGTGTAACTTAGCTGCAATGATTCCTCAATGATTGGAAACATGGCCGGCACCACTGCTTGAAGGGTATCGTTAATAAAATGACCCGAACTGATGGCTAGAAGAATACCATAAATAGTAGGATTTACAGCTGGCTTTCTCAATGCTTGTGCCATTTCTACCTCCCCTTCCGCATTTATTTCGTTTCTCTAAATAGTATACTGAAAAAACCATCCTTTTCCTACAGACAAATAAAAAAAGCCGAACTAAGTTCGACTTTGGTTGTTGATTATCCTCTATTTGGAAATACTCTCTTCACCATATCTGCTATTTCCTCACCGAATCCTTTAATCGGTTCTCCATTTCTAGCTTTATCTGCATAGCCTCTCATACGATCAATGAAATCAGGATTAGTGGATACGTACACATTGTCAATACTTCCATTTGCCTTTTTCACTTGATCTGAGATTTTCTTTTCCAATTCCTTCGATACGTTTCCATTCATATTATCTTCAAGCACGGCTGCAACATATGCATTTTGATCGGTTGTCAGGACGTAAGCACTTTTCACTTCTTTAAGGTCCGCCACTTTATCGGCTTCTTTCTCGGCAAGAGAATAATTCTCTCTCATAGTCCCGTCATTCACATAATCCCGATTTGCCTGATCATTTTTGTAGTTCACTCTTTCCAGATTACGGTTGTTCATTTGTTGTCCTTCTTCGTTCATGTTATTGCTCGTACCACAGCCTGAAGCCACAGTCATGAACATCAAACCCATAAGGGAAATCAATAGGTACTTTTTCATTGTCATGCCTCCTAAATTTTATTCACCCTTACTTTCCCCATACCTTTTTAAATCTATGCAAGGATTCATTACGTGTTTAATTCATTACATATTAAGGGAAAACTCAAAAGAAACGATACATTAGGTGGTGGAAAAATGTTTCAGGCAGCTTTATGGGGAGGTGCAGCGAGTGTATCTTTATTAATCGGCGCTTTTATGGGGATTTTCCTACATATTCCAAAGAGGATCGTTGCGTATATTATGGCGTTAGGAACGGGACTGATCATCGGGTCCGCTACCTTTGATTTATTAAGTGAGGCTGAAGGAAACGCAAATTTGATGTACCTCATTTCGATGTTTCTCGCAGGCGCACTTATCTTTACATTATTTGAACTATACATCTCTAAAAAAGGCGGTAGCGAGAGGAAGCGCTCAAGGCAAAATCCTCAAAATCATTCAGGTTTGGCCATCTATGTCGGTACGATAATGGATGCCATTCCTGAATCCATCATTATTGGAGTAAGTTTTATCGAAAGCCAGTCCATGCAATGGGTTTTTATCCTTGCTATCTTTATCAGTAATTTACCTGAGTCTTTATCAAGTAGTATCGGTTTGAAGCTCGATCAGTACAGTACGAGGAAAATCCTTTCTCTTTGGGGTAGTGTCGTCATTCTTTCATCGCTCAGTTCTTTACTGGGATACGTATTTTTGCAGAATGCCCCTGAGAGCACCTCCTACTTGATCGGAGCTTTTGGTGCAGGGGGATTACTGGCCATGGTCTCCTCCACGATGATGCCTGAAGCATTTGAAGAAGGTGGACCCATCGTTGGTTTCCTTTCCTCCCTAGGCATCATACTTTCTTTTATCTTCACCCATTTGTCTTAGTTTCATTTTAAAAATATAATAAAAACGTACTTGGGTCTCTTCCCAAGTACGTTTTTCTAATTATTCTTCATGATTGATGGTCAAACCATCTACAAATCTTTTTCCCATGAGCTTATCTTTTTTTCGATTTTCTTTGCTCTCAAAGATGATATCGAAGTCATAGTCTTCCGGATACAATTCCTTTGCTGAAACATAAAGCTCTAGTCGTTTATGTTTCACGGTTTTTTTCATCCCTCTCACCTGAACCGTATAATTCCCTTTATCATCAGGACCATCGAATACGATACCAAACTCTCCATCAGGGGAGATTTTTACATTATCACCTTTAGAAAAGAGTGTGATTCCCTGGTTTTCTTTTACGGTCTTCCTGTACACCCTTTTACTGTGTTTATTTACAATGACCTGTTTCTCCATTTCCTTTTTCATGTGGAAGTCGATATTACCCAAACTGTATGTTTTACTCTCCTTATAAGTGATTTCGTGGGCTCTTTCAATGATTTCAGGGTGCATACCAAGCTTCAACGCAAT
Organism: Rossellomorea aquimaris; assembly: GCF_020172085.1. Classification (GTDB taxonomy): domain Bacteria; phylum Bacillota; class Bacilli; order Bacillales; family Bacillaceae_B; genus Rossellomorea; species Rossellomorea aquimaris_E. Next base: position 1,121,334 of record NZ_JAIVAT010000003.1, on the reverse strand, counting down.
GGAGAACGCTTGGCTTTCTCCCCCTTTTCCGACAATGAGCTTATACGTAGGCTGAAGGGTTTCGATATTAAACTCCATACTGCCATTCATAAAGCCTTCATGTCCTTCTGCAAAATGTTTGATTTCACTGTAATGAGTAGTGGCAAGGATTGTTGCCCCTTTATCAAATAATTGATTCAGAATCGCAGTAGCGAGTCCCATACCTTCCAAAGGATCAGTTCCGGAGCCGAGTTCATCCAATAGAACCAGTGAACGATCGTTTGTATACTTTAAGATATCGATTATATTTTTTATATGGGAACTGAATGTACTTAAGTTCTGCTGCAGACTCTGGCCATCACCTATATCTAGAAGGATTTGATGATACAAGCTGATTTCACTTCCTTCCGCTGCTGGGATGTGAAGGCCGCATTGAGTCATTAGGGTGAGCAGGCCCACCGTTTTGATGGTCACGGTTTTCCCTCCAGTATTAGGACCGGTAATAACCAACGCATGAAATCCTTCTCCCATCTTGATGGATAGGGGGACTGCCTTTTTCCCTAACAGAGGATGTATTGCATTCTGTAAATGAATTCGGTGATCTTCATTTACGATTGCCTTTACACCATCATATGAACGGCTATATTTAGCTTTTGCAAACAACACATCGTAATGGACCATCGTTTCTATCGCAAGGGTAATTTGTGATTCGTATTCTTGAACAAGGCCCGTTAATGCCCATAGAATATTTTCGACTTCACGTTCCTCTTCAAGTTTATAAAGGAGTAGCTGATCCTGTTGTGTGCTCAGTTCCTCCGGTTCAATATATAGAGTCGAACCAGAGGCGGAAGTATCCAATACAGCACCTTTCATTTTTCCTCTGAATTCCTTTTTGATGGGCAGGACATATCTGCCGTTTCGCTCGCTTACAATTGATTCCTGTAGGAACGTTTTGTATTTCGAAGATTTTACGATCGATTGTATTTTATCCTTTAACCGATCTTCTTGGATTCCTACCTGCTTTCTTATCCTCAATAATTCTTTACTCGCATAATCATCCACTCTGCCATTCCGGATGCATCGGTTGATCTCCTCACCCAAATCCGGGATATCTTCAATAGAGTATACGTATGATGAAACTCGCGGTGCAAGCCACTGCTTATCCTCCATGTATTTTTTGAGTTTTTTACAAGCATCTAGAAAATAATATAATCCTGTTAGCTGATCTGGTCTGAGCGGGACTCCTTTATTCAGGTTCGCCATGATGTTTTCTACACCGTCTAGAGCATGGATCGGTATGCTGGCACTCTTCTTTAGGATGCGAACGGCTTCTGTCACCTCATCCAGTCGCATTTCGACCTGGCGGATATTCGTCGATGGCTGAAGGTTCCACAATTCTCTTTTTCCTTCTTCCGTAAGTGCAAACCCCATCAGTTCTTCTTTTACTGAATTGAATTCAAGTGTTTGAAACGTTTTTTCATTCATTCTTATCTCCTCCAGATAATAAAAATAGACCACAACGAACAATGTCCATTGTGGCCTTCCATCTTTCGTATACAACTCCATCATCTTACAAGCGTGCGCAGGCGCATTGGGATATTTTTCTTCGAAACTACCTTCGAAAAGATTCCCGATTGCGGATTTGTGCACAAAAAAGAGCTGTGCACAAAGACACAGCTCTCCTGATTAAGGAATAAGTATGCTATGACCATTGTTCTTAACTACACTTTGAAGGCATCACTAAATAAGCTTTATCAATAGCTTGTTGTAAAAGCCATTGCCTACAAAATGTCCGTATTCATTTCACGGTTAGTTAAGAACGACACCTAACATATAACATACTCCCTTTGTATACACTATTTAAATTCATGAACAGTTTACGATGTTTTCCATCTGTTGTCAATAGGCTACTGTAAAGACCGTTTGTATTGGAACCTTTTCCATTGAAATCTGATGAAGCATCCAATGCAGAAACCTGCAAGAGCAACAGATGCAGCCATGAAGACCATTCCTGAGAAGATATAGTATGCCGTGCTCCAGCCTGCAGCTGCACTTAAGATTGCCGCCCCCAGGCAGCTTACCGCAATGATATTATTAAACTGCTGTTGATCGGCATCTTCCTGTTGATAAGCGGAAGGTTCTTTCTTTAAGAACAGCTTTCCAGTCTTGATGACGGGATTGTATTTAAATAGTAAAGCAGACATACCAACCAAAAGTGGCAGAATTATAAGGAGTTCTATTTGAAAAACCCATGAAAGGGCCACTATTGAAACGATGAACCATTGATTTAATTGAACTAAAGGTCTCGGTATAGAAACGGGTGTTGAGGTACGCATTTAATTCATACCTTTCTTATTGGAATTAGTGTAATTATAGTGTATGGGATTTAGCTAAAAAAATCAAAAGAAAAAACCGAAAACAGCTGCCCATTTTTTGGCTGTTTCCGGTCCTTCATGATCTTACATCCTCATTTGGAATCATTTTGTAATTTCATATCTCTTTTGTAACTCCTCTGGAGCCATTTTTACAATGAACTGAAGAATAAATGCAAACACCGCTACATCATCGACAATCCCCAACACAAAAAACACATCAGGAATCACATCCATTGGCAGCAGGAAATAAAAGATCATCAATCCCACCGTTAATCCCTTCTTCACAAAAGAAACGTCCCTGGACCGGAAAAAATCAACCAAAAACGGAACCGATTTTCTCACATTAAACAGAAACCTCACCCGTTTCCAAAACCTCATCATTGTTCATCACCTGTCCTGAGTTTTTATTTAGTATCATAGCACACCAAAAAGAATGAGGTATCCCTTTAAAAGTCATTGTTCATACTCAGCATCGATTTTTGGCTCATTCGAGGGAAACCTTAGTTTCCCTCGCCTTTCAGCTATAGCTGAAAGGTGAGTCAAAAATCATCTCCTACAAAACGTCACTTCTTAATAGAACTAGTACCTCTCCTTATATACCTTCCCAAACTTCTTCTATAATAATGTAAACACCCGGTAAAATTATCAAGGTTCCACCAACCACTCTATCTTTTTGGCCTGCTTGCGTGTTATAATCTTTTAGATTGAGTATTAGGAGGTATATCATTTATGATTCAGGTTTCAGATGTAAGCTTGCGTTTTGGGGATAGAAAATTATTCGAAGACGTGAATATAAAGTTTAATCCAGGGAATTGCTACGGCCTTATCGGAGCAAACGGTGCTGGTAAATCTACATTTTTAAAGATTCTTTCAGGTGAAATCGAAGCTCAGACCGGACACGTATCTATGGGCTCTGGAGAGCGCCTTGCAGTCTTAAAGCAGGATCACTTCGAGTACGAAGAATACGAAGTGTTGAAAGTCGTCATCATGGGGCATACACGTTTATATGACGTCATGCAGGAGAAAGATGCCATCTATATGAAGGAAGATTTCTCTGATGAAGACGGGATGAGAGCGGCTGAATTAGAAGGTGAATTCGCTGAACTGAACGGGTGGGAAGCTGAATCAGAAGCTGCCATTCTACTAAAAGGCTTAGGAATCAATGAGGATCTCCACACTAAACAAATGTCCGAATTGACCGGTGGAGAAAAAGTGAAAGTATTATTAGCACAGGCACTATTCGGAAAACCCGATGTCCTGTTACTGGATGAGCCTACCAACCACTTGGACATCCAGGCGATTCAATGGCTGGAAGACTTCTTAATCAATTTCGAGAATACAGTCATCGTCGTATCCCATGACCGTCACTTCTTAAACAAAGTGTGTACACATATTGCTGACCTTGACTTTGGAAAAATCCAAGTCTATGTCGGGAACTACGATTTCTGGTACGAGTCCAGTCAGTTAGCACTAAAGATGGCTCAGGATCAGAACAAGAAGAAAGAAGAGAAAATTAAAGAACTTCAGGCATTCGTTGCCAGATTCAGCGCCAATGCCTCTAAATCAAAGCAAGCCACTTCACGTAAGAAATCACTTGAAAAAATCACATTGGATGACATCAAACCGAGCTCCCGTCGTTATCCTTATGTACAATTCAAGCCGGAACGTGAAATCGGTAACGATGTTCTTCGAGTGGAAGGACTCACCAAAACGGTTGACGGTGTAAAAGTACTGAACAACGTTTCCTTTATTATGAATAAAGAAGACAAAATTGCCCTGGTCGGAACGAATGAAATTGCTAAAACAACTTTATTCAAGATACTTGCCGGCGAGATGGAACCGGACAGCGGCACGTTTAAATGGGGCGTGACCACATCCCAGGCGTACTTCCCTAATGACAACTCCAAGTATTTTGAAGGAAGTGAACCATCCCTTGTAGAGTGGTTACGTCAATATTCACCTGAAGATGAAAGTGAAACATTCCTTCGCGGTTTCTTAGGACGTATGCTCTTCTCAGGGGAAGAAGTATTAAAGAAGCCTGGCGTCCTTTCCGGGGGAGAAAAAGTCCGCTGCATGTTATCGAAAATGATGCTGAGCGGGTCAAATGTTCTCCTATTGGATGAACCTACGAACCACTTGGACCTGGAATCCATTACGGCATTGAATAACGGCTTGATTAACTTTAAAGGTGCCATGATTTTCGCATCACATGACCACCAGTTCATTCAAACGATCGCCAATCGTATAATTGAGATCACTGAAGATGGAGTCATTGATAAAGAAACCACCTACGATGAATTCCTGGAAATGAAAGCTGCAATGAAAGCTTAATGGAATATAAAAAAGAGGATGCCCGGACTGGCATCCTCTTTTTTGATCTTCAATTCTTACTTCTGTCCTGCTTTGACTAAATAGCCTTTAATTTGAAAATAGCTGATTTCTTTTGGAAGTTCTTCTTTAATGGGCTTTAATAATCCTGTCCCCACCTTAGATACGGCTTTTTCAATTAAGATTTCTTCTTCTTCTGTAAAGAGAATACTCCAATCATCCATCATGCCCTCCTGATAGGTTCTGATGATATGATTTTCAATCGTAGCCGTGCTCATGCCCCTCTCTTTCGCAATGTCCTTGATCTTTTTATGTTCCTTGAATAAGGAAAAACTGATCAGGTACGAAGCCGTGTCCGACTTGTTTGACTTGTAGGTTGTTTCAGGCTTTTGGATCTCCACTTGATGCTGTGGATTTTCTTCCAAAAAAGCTGAAATCTCATTAATGAAAAGTTCTCCGTATCGTACCAGTTTGCTTTCCCCCACTCCGCTGACATGAAGAAATTCTTCTGATGTTTTTGGTTTTTTCATACACATATCCTGTAAGGACTTGTCTGAAAAAATCACGAATGGAGGAACCCCTTCTGAATCTGCGATGGACTTTCTCAGGTTTCGAAGAGCATGGAACAAGCCATCTTCCTTAGGGACGATAGCAGAAACCGTCGGCTGTATCTTCCTGGTTACCTTCCGCTCTCCCATTAATACCTCTTTCCCTTTTGTCGAGACCTTAAGTACCGGAAAACTCCCCCCTTCAACCCCAATGATCCCTTCAGAAATCAAATAGTCGATAAACAGCCCCACTTCTTTCTGTGACTGATCTTTCATTAACCCATATGTGGTCAGACGATCAAACCCCCAATCAAGAATCTTCTTATTCTTTGATCCAGTGAGTACCCCGCTGATAAGAGAGGTTCCGAATCTCTCATTCATTCGCATCATACAGGATAAGACCATTTGTGCTTCTTTCGTTACATCCTCTGATTCACGGTCATCGAGGCAATTACTGCAATGTCCACACTCTTGGTCAACATGTTCTCCAAAATAATTCAATATATAATTTTGTAAGCAGGCCTCCGTATGAACGAAGTCAATCATGTCACGAAGCTTCTGCATCTCATTTTTATGAAGTTCTGGATTTACGATGTTTTGATCAATGATGTACCTCTGTGTCTGAATATCTTGGGGGGAAAATAACAAAACACACTCGCTGTCCACCCCGTCACGTCCTGCCCTGCCTGCTTCCTGGTAATAACCTTCCATATTCTTGGGGATTTGATAGTGAACCACGTAGCGTACATTTGATTTGTTTATTCCCATTCCAAATGCATTTGTCGCAATCATAATGGTAATGGAATCATTCAGGAATGCTTCTTGTTGTTCCTGCCGTAATGTGTCTGACAGTCCTCCATGATACTTCCCGGCTGCATATCCCTTTTTCTCCAGGTGCAAATAGAGATTTTCCACTTCCTTACGAGTAGCGCAATAGATGATACCTGAATGCTGTTTATTCTTTGATACATACTTTTCCACCCAGCGCTTTCGATCCTCCCCCTTTACCACTTGGAAAAATAGATTCGTTCGTTGAAATCCGGTTAATACTTTATTTTGATCCGGGATCTGTAGATGGTGAAGGATATCCTCTTGAACTTGAGGAGTAGCGGTTGCTGTCAGAGCAAGGATCACCGGGTTGGAACTCAGCTGATTCACAGCTTTGTAGATCCCTAAATAACTCGGTCTGAAATCGTGACCCCATTGGGATAAACAATGGGCTTCATCAACAGCTACAAGGGGAATGGGAAGTGTATGGAGGAAATGCAGAAATCCTGAAGATTCCAACCTCTCGGGAGCAATATACACAAGCTTGTACTCACCTAAGGATATCTCTTCCATCCTGCTTTCCACTTCATTATTTGATAGAGTACTATTAATATAGGTAGCAGGGATCCCTTGATGTAACAGCGAATCCACTTGATCTTTCATCAGGGAGATGAGCGGAGAGATGACAAGTGTCACACCATCCTGCATCAGGGCTGGAATTTGATAACAAAGCGACTTCCCTCCGCCAGTCGGCATGATGCCCACTGTGTTTTTCCCTTCTAATATATTTCCAATAATTCTCGCTTGTCCGTCCCTGAACTCATCATATCCAAAGTATTGCTTTAATACCTGCTTTGCTTCTGCAATCACACTCTTCCCTCCAAATTAACTTTCTTATCCCTCTATTGTATTAGAGATAACAGGACGTGCCAATAGGAAGGATATAAATCTTCCTAAATAAGCCTTACTTCAAATTTGAATATAAAAAATAGCTGTACATGAGTATTAATACACATGTACAGCCTCTTCATTAGATTAGAACCATTTAATCGTTTTTTCTTCTTTATTTACGTCAACAGGTTTGGATAGCTTCCAAAAGCCGTCCCACACAGTTTCTTTTCGGTCATTTTCTATCGAAGTACTTTTCACTTCTTTCTCTTTTTTGGACATGATGCTCCCTCCTTTGATACATAAATACATTACATACTATTCAAATGTAAAAAAAGAGTTTAATAATTTTTCGCATTTATCTATAGGAATTACACCAGCAATGAAAAAAGAACCAATCGGATGATTGGTTCTTTACGATCCATCAGGATGATTTCATTGTAGGATGGGGATTATCCACCACTTGTAACACTTTAGTGGAAGTCACCATATCTTCTTTACAAAGCGGACACTTGGGTGTATCTTCACTTTTAAAATTATCTCTCATCCAGCCCTTACAATCTTCAGCGGAACAAGCCCAAATCTTTGTTTCCTCTGTTTTAATTTCTTCCTCAACTTGATTTCTACGACCAAAAGCCATTGAACGTCCTCCTTTAAGGTAAGTAGGATTTCCTTGCTATGCTTTCTAACAGGAAAATATGATGTGGTAATTTATGCTGCAGATAGTATGTGGTCAATGATAGTTCATTCACTAATCAGTTTAAATACATTGATTATTTCCATTATACCATACTTGACATCATTTTAATATATCAACGCTAAAGTATAGGCAATATGTAGGTGTTGAGACAAAAAAACCACTTATTTTTTCTTTCTATTCCTTGATGAAGGCGACTTCACTCCACCTGACATTTCCTGACTGGTCGTGCCTTGTCCTTCCACTTGTGAAGAGCCCAGTGCTGCTTTTGACGGATCTTTTTTCCTATTGCTCATCTGATTCACCTCCTTCCCTACCTTTCCCCACCTAGATCCCTTTTATGTACATCCGTTAATGAATGAATCAATGAGTAAGAATTCGTTACATGGGAATTCTAATCTTTAAATTAAGGTTTAGGGTGTTGAATTTCGTGTTTAAACGAAGAAAAATTCAGAAAGACATAAAGAAACAATCCCCCCATAGCTTTGAAGTAGAGACCTTTCATAAGGAAGTGCTCTCTTTGGTAAGCAATAGCGAAGATTTAGTCTTTAGGACGATTACATCGGATAATCAAACGATCGCTGTGGTTTACTTTGAAGACCTAATCAATGCCACTTCCATGCAGGATAGCATTATAAGGCCACTTGAGGAGACAGACGGGGAGATATATTACCAACAGATCAAAGACACAATCAATATTGCAAAGCTGACAGTAACCAATTCCATCACTGATGTGGTTGATAATCTTGTCAATGGGACCGCTTATATCTTTAAAGAAGGAGATACACACGGGATATTAGCAGATGTAGCGGATAAGGGCACCCGCGCCCTGGAAAAAGCCGAGACAGAATCACTTGTGTTCGGTCCTAAGATCTCATTCACAGAGTCGATTACGAAAAACCTGAATCTGATCCGATCGAACATCAATGACCCAAAGCTATGTGTAGAAACATTTACAATCGGTTCAAGAACGAAAAAAAAGGTTCAGATGGTGTACATAAAGGACATTGCAGAAGAAGAAAACGTCAATACGTTCAGACAGCGCATCACAGACATTGAAGTTGACAGCATTGTTGATTCAACTGTACTTGCCCAAATGATTGAAGATAATTCCTATACCTTCTTTCCACAGTTCATTACAACAGAGCTCCCAGATCGCTGCACCATATCCCTCCTTCACGGGAAGATCGCTCTATTGGTGGACAGAAGCCCAACAGCGATTATCGGGCCTTCAACATTTATGAATTTCTTTGAATCAACCGAAGATATTTATATGAGATGGAATATGGGGACCTTTCTAAGAATGATTCGCTTTGTGGCCATCTTTTTTTCAATCCTTCTCACCCCTGCTTATGTGGCCGTTTTGACGTACCATTATGAGGTGATCCCATCTGCACTATTGGTGTCCCTAGGTCAGTCTCGCTCGAACGTTCCCTTTCCGCCTGTGTTCGAGGCATTGTTACTTGAATTCATCATAGAACTGCTAAGAGAGGCAGGAGCCAGACTGCCAACCAAGGTCGGTCAAACAATGGGGATTGTAGGGGGTATCGTCATTGGTCAAGCTTCCGTCCAAGCCGGGTTTACCAGTAATATCCTGATCATCATCATTGCGATTTCAGCACTGGGTTCCTTCACTGCACCCAGCTATGCAATCGGTACTGCAGTTAGAATCATACGCTTTCCCATCATTGTCATGGCAGGATTATATGGCGGCGTCGGCATCATGTTCTGCTTTTGCTTTCTACTGATCCATTTGCTGAAGATCACAACTTTGGGGAGACCATATTTATCCCCCATCTACCCATTTCGATTTCCCGACTTGAAGTACAGCCTGTTTCGCCTGCCTTACCAGTTTCTAGTCAACCGTCCCGTGTCCAATCATCCCATGGATCAAATGCGTATTCCTTTGAAAAAAGCAAAACAGAAAAAAGACGTAGACGAATAAAGGGTGTTAGGTATGGAAATTAATGTGAATCCTAAAGAACGGCTCATGTTTAACGCATTTTTGATGATGTTTGTTTTGCATACTGCCCAGACGGGTGTTGGAATTGCAGGTTTACCAAGAGTCATCTTTATGGAAGCCAAAAGTGATGCATGGATTTCGGTGATTCTATCCGGAATCCTTGTTTCCATTGTGTTATTCCTGATGATTAAAATGCTTGAAACCTACGAAAGCGCCGACTTGTATGGAATTCACATGGACCTATATGGAAAATGGTTCAGTAAGTTATTTAATATTCTCTATATCAGTTTTTATCTGAGCGTCACCTATGTGATCCTGATGAATTACATTGAGATGGTCCAAGCCTGGATTTTCCCGAAGATGCCGACGTGGCTTTTGATGGGCCTGCTGATATTTTTACTTGTATATGGAGTTCTTGGGGGAATCAGAGTGGTTGTCGGGGTTGCATTTTTGGGACTGATCCTGGCTTTCTGGCTATTGTTCATGATCTATACACCGATTAAATTCATGGATTTCAATCATCTTCAGCCTGTCCTGACCGCTTCCCCCAAAGAGATTCTCATGGGTGTATATAAGTCGAGCTTCACGATTATCGGCTTTGACCTGGTACTGTTTTTCTATCCTTACGTTAAAGAAAAAAAGAAAGTGTTGAAATACGCCCTCATTGGTACCGGATATTCTACATTTCTTTTTACCATCGTGACTGTTGTCTGCATTGGATTCTTCTCAGAAGATGCCCTATTAAAGACGATCTGGCCGGTTCTCTCCATGTTCAAGATTTTGAGGATCCCTAACCTGGAGCGCTTCGAATTTATAGCTGTCTCGTTTTGGATGATGGTCATCCTGCCAAACATTTGCCTATACTTTTGGGTAGCTTCGAGAGGCATGAAGAGGGTGTTTCATTTTTCTCAAAAAAAAGCCATATATCTATTTGCCATGCTCCTCTGGGTTTTATCCTTCTTTATCAAGGACCGAATGACCATGAATACCATTACAGATAAAGTTGGTTCTATCAGTTTCATTCTCACTTTTGTGTATCCCAGTTTTTTATTTATTCTAGTCAAATTAAAATACTTAGGAAAAAAGAAAAAGGATGTGAGTATATGACCAGGATGATTATGCTTCTGGTGGTATGTATCGCTAGTTTTTTCTTAAGCGGCTGTGTGGAAACGAAATATTTAGAAAAGCTTGGATTGATTACTGCAGTGGGATATGACCAAGATGAAGATGAGAAAATTACTGGAACCTTAGTTCTCTACCAATTCAATCCTGCCATGGAGGATGTTGAAAAAGTACTGACAAGCACAGCGAAGACAAGTAAAGGGATCCGCTTGTCACAAAACCTTGAAACAGACCATAAGCTGGTCTCGGGACAGCTGCGAATTGCCATATATGGGCGTGATCTGGCAAGTAAAGGGATTGCTCACTTAGTGGATACGCTCGAGAGAGACTCATCCATTGGAAATATGGTATATTTAACGATCGCAGACACGACAGCTGAAGAAATCCTAACCTATCAAATGGAAGAAACCCCTTCGAATAGAGGCACCTATTTATACAATTTAGTCCGGCAGAATGTTGAAGCAGAAATGCTTGTTTCCCCCACACTGCAAGAGTTCATCACTGATTACGGCAGTGTTGGTAAAGATCCCATCCTTCCCTTATTAACTGCCAAAGATGGAAAAGTAGGTGTATCTGGGATGGCACTCTTTATAAGAGATAAATTTATAAAAGAAATAAAAAAGGATAAAATATTCTTTATTCGTTCTCTCATCGAGGATTACGATTTAGGCAGTGTCGAAGTAGAATTACCTATTGAACCATTCGATCCTTACTTATCAAGGCTTCATGAAGGACAAGAAAACGATAAAGTATATATCATGATTGACAGTATCAAATCTTCTCACACCATTACAGCAAAAAAAAGCACTAAACCTTCCTTCAAGGTTCAATTGGACATCCAATCACGCTTGCTGGAAATGTCAGAAGAAATGAATTTGTCCGAGCCGAAAGCTTTGCGTTTACTTGAAAATGAAATTGGATCGTATATTGAAAAGAATATTAAAGACATGATCCTTATGCTTCAAGAAGAGGGAACGGACCCAATTGGATTCGGCATGGAATATAAGAGTATCCGCGGACACCAGAATGTCTCACGGAATGAGTGGGACAAATTATACAAGCAGGCAACATTTGATGTGGAAGTCCATAATAATATCATTCGAACCGGTGTCATCGATTAAAAACTGCAATAGGTCCATCCCTACTGGATGGACCTATTCTTATACCTATTGAATGTAATTGTTGATTTCTGAAATGATCGATGCATCTTTTATTTCCATCGGCTGATTATCCTCGAAGATGATCAGTCCGTAAAAGACCTGAAGATCATCATCACAGGCTTCGCAAAAATCCACCTCATCAGGATTCCAAAATGCTATGGAGTTAAATTTCTTAGTCCTTGACTTTGGAAAATTGTCACTGAGTCGTTTCATTTCCTTAAGAAATAAAACAACCGCTTCTTGCCTGCTGTATAATGTCCAATCCTTTAAGATGTCCAATTCCCAGCCTTCAAAAAACCACCACGGCTCTGCATCACTTTTGGTTGTCATCACTCTCCACGTTTTGTCCAATGCTTCACCCTCCTTGCTTCCATCTTCAAATTGTACATAAAATGGAGTCGAAAGAAAAACAATTAAATTTCCCTCCTAATAACTTATTGACAAGTTCTCTGTGGTACAAGCATAGGTTTAATAGAAAAGGACCAATTTGAGCTGATCTCAAGAGGGGGAAAATAAATGAATTTCATAGTATTAAAAAAAGGGTCCATTCTTGCCATTCTAGTGACTTTATTGATCATTACAGTCGGTACGATTTGGTCTTTATCCTCTAAAAACTCCTACCCAACGGTTTCTTTATCTGAGAAAACAGGTGAGAAACAAGTCATTCAGCTTGTAACGGGCGAGTTCAAGTCGCAAACGGCCGAAGGCAAAGAAATAGAAGCCTATCGTTGGGACCCTGGGACGATCGTGGTGGAAAAAGGAAGAGAGGTCGAACTCCGTATTTATGGAGTCAACGGCATGGAACATCCTTTTTACATTGAGGGAACAGATATTACAGGCACTGTTAGAAAAGGGAAAGAAACGGTCGTTAACGTCACCTTTCCAAAAGAAGGTACCTACAGACTTATTTGCGAAACGCATGAAACCATTCAAAATAATGGCCCTATGATCGCCTATATCGTGGTTGATTAGTTTATTCATCCCTTAGACGTGAGATCTCTAGATGGCATTCCGCCATCTAGAGATCTTTTGTTGTGACGTGAAATCACTGATCATTTTTTATGAAACCTTTTGTTCACAAATTCGTATGTACAATTACCATGGATTCTATGCGAAAATAGCAGTATACTTTAAATGTGTTAAAATAATCATACACTTATTATTGATGCAACCAGAATAAGAAAAGGAGTCTTCTCCATTGACATTCATAATTGTACAAGACTTAATGGATTTTTACTTAAGTCCTTTGCATGTTAGTATCGTGTTTTTATTTATACTGGCTTTGATATGGGATCGTTGCCCTTCCCCATTCCATTTCTATACACACGATTATAATCAAAGGCTTGAAGGGAGCAGCCTAATAGTTAAGCACGTAGCTGAAAGTGAGATCATACCTGTGCGGATCTGGTTCGCAACGTGCATGAAATTTCAGTTCTACCATACTGATAATGATGAGGAATTCTCTTCTGTATATTGCTAAATGAGAAGTAAATATACTGAGGAGGAAAATAACATTGAAAAAAATGACAATTATTATCACTATGCTATTATTTACATTGACAGGATGCCAAAGTGCCACAACCGATGGAGCGTTCTTTCATGATTATCTCGTCAATCCATTCTCATTTCTCATTCATGAGATAGGGACTTTCCTAGGGGGGAACTTTGGAGTAGCCATTATCGTAATCACTCTTCTAATTCGCCTCGTTCTCCTGCCTTTTATGCTAAAAACGTATAAGAGTCAACAGGACATGAAAGGCAAAATGGCTTTGATTAAACCAGAAATGTCTGCAATCCAAAAAAAGATCAAAGAAACAAAAAACAAAGAAGAGCAAAAGAAGCTTCAGCAGGAATTGATGATGCTCTACCAGAAGAACGGCGTAAACCCTCTCAACATGGGATGTTTGCCGTTATTAATTCAAACGCCGATTTTGATTGGTTTGTATTATGCCATCCGTTCTTCTTCAGAAATAGCCAGCCACTCATTTCTATGGTTTAATTTAGGACAACCGGACCATATAATGGCTGTCATTGCCGGGGCTGTGTATTTAGCCCAATCACGTGTCACATTAATGAACATCCCTGCAGAGCAGCAGGCACAGATGAAGATAATGGGACTGCTTTCACCCGTTATGATTTTTATCTTTTCATTAAACGCGCCAGCTGCCCTCCCGCTATACTGGACTGTAGGAGGTGCATTCCTCATCCTACAAACCCTGATGGGGAAAATGCTTTATCAACCTCAACATTCTTTAGAAAAACAGGAAAGTCAATAAAAGGGAGCCCTCGGGCTCCCTTTTTTACCATTTATTTATTGTAGGATTCCCTTCGGAATATTGCCAAGCCAGCAATGAAAAGCAGGGCCATGTAGATGATAAATGGATACAACAGTAGTTGTTGACTCAGTTCTTTACCAAAGAACATCCTTTTATGTTCACTTGAAGCGACAGCTTCAGAATGAATAATCGGAGTTTCTTTAACAGGAATCAAGTTTGTTGACAGCATTTTTTCATGGTCCTCATTGTAAAGGGTTAACACTCCATCTTGTTCCAGTTTCTGTGTCACCTTACCGCTGACAGGCTGGGTATATGGGATGTCCCTTTCCAAGTCGTAAGAAGTACCATCCAATTGAAAGATCGTTTCCTTTGGAATATAGTTCCTCTCAAATTGATTCAGCCCATAATCAAGCAGTTTCTTCGTGTCCGAGTATATGGCCCTTTTAGACTGAGCTTTCATGGTAACGACTACAATCGAAAGCTTTTCATTTTCTGCCGATGTCACCAGGGTGTGTCTTGATTCAGGAATATAACCATTTTTCCCTCCTGTCACCTCGGGATATGGAATTTCTCCTTTCACCATTTTATGATGGTTATAAAGTGTAGTATTCCACCCTTCCGCCTTCCAATCTAGTGACTTAATATCGAATAATGCTTGAAATTGCTTATTCTTTAAAGCGTAACTTGTGATCTTGGCCATATCATAGGCGGTAGTATAATGGTTCTTTCCATAAAGTCCATGTGGATTCTCAAAGTGGGTATCCTCCACCCCCACTTCCTCTTCAAGGAACACATTTAATTTATCGACAAACCGTTTCACTGAACCCTCTGTATGTTCAGCGATGGCAACGGCTGCATCATTCCCCGAATTCACCATCAGGCCTTTAAGAAGCTGTTCTAACGACATTGATTCACCTGTAGATAAATAAACGGTGGAACCTTCCGTTTTACTGGCTCTCTCACTGATTTTCACCTGTTCATCAAGGTCAGCATGCTCAATTGCGTAAATCGCTGTGGCAATTTTCGTGATGCTTGCAGGGTCCATCCTTTTATTACCATTCTTGGAATACAGGACACTGCCGTTTTGAGAATCGATTATAACAGCCGAATCGCTAAATATAGTTCTGGGTTTGTTCATATTATTTTGTTGAGCTGACACACTTGGAGTAATAATGCAAAGCATGATCAGCACAATCAATCCTTTTTTCATATATCCACACACCTGTCTTGTCATTGTACTCACTAATTCATTCTATCAAAAATAGATTTCGGATAATCACCCAATTGAAATATGTTAAGAAATTGAAAGAATGATGTCATTTTCATGCAAATATTCCCGATTTTTCTTTTATCATCTCTTCATCATTTCCATTTTTCCCTCTTTTACAATAAAATGATAGTAGGTATATTATGAAACCTTTATTACTTTCAATCGTATGTAAGGTAAGCATCTTTATTAAGGGGTAGATGAAATGAACACATTTCTGCAATTTTTATTAAGGACTGTCATCTCTTTCAGTGTAGGAATCAGCAGTTTTATCGCTTACTTACTCCTAATGGACCTGGGATTACCTCTTACTTTCCTCTCAGGCATCGGTACGGGGGTATTGGTTTTCATCTTTGTAAAGGCACTCCAAAAAAAGTGGTGGCTGAACAAAAACTGCCTTTCCTCAAGGGAATTTCGATATATAAATAGAAACTTAAAAGAAGCGAAGGAAAAAGTAAAACGGCTTCAAAAACAGCAGTTAAAGGTTAGGTCTCTCGGTGCTTTCAAACAAATACTTGAAATTAACCGCTTAACGAGGAGAATATATCAGCTTGTTAAAAAAGAGCCAAAACGATTCTTTTCAGCAGAGTCATTCTTTTTCTATCATTTAGACTCTGTAGTGGAAATAACCGAGAAGTACACCTTCCTTGCATCTCAGCCTGGTAAAAATAACGAAACATTCCTTTCCCTTCAACAAACCCGTACAACACTTGATGACTTAACGGGGTCATTGGAAAATGATTTACAAAAAGTGTTGGCCGACGACATGGATCATTTACGATTTGAACTAAATTTCGCTAATCAACATTTATCTCATAAAAAAGATCTCAAATAACTTTCGGAGGTTTTATCATGGAGCAACGAAATGAACAATCAGAACTGGATTTATTGCTTTCAAACCCATTTGGAGATGATATGCCTGTTGGCACTGAACAAACAAAGTCGCCATTGTTACTCGATCGTCTGCCGAAAGAACAGCAGGAGAAAGCGAAACAATTAGCCTCACAAATCGACTACAAAGATTATGAAGCCATTTTGAAATATGGAACAGCTGCTCAATCACAACTATCCAACTTCTCTCATTCAATGTTGGACCATGTCCAAAAACGCGATATTGGTCCGATTGGAGACGTATTAAGTGACTTGATGAAGAAGCTTGAGCAAATGAATCCGGATGAACTGAATACTAAACAAAAAGGAGTTTTCAAAAAGCTATTCCGTAAAGTGTCTTCATCACTTCAGGAGGTTCTGTCTAAATACCAGAAGATCGGTTCCCAAATTGATAGGATTTCAGTGAGACTCGAGCATTCAAAAAAGACACTGCTCGATGATAACCGATTATTGGAAACCTTATATGAAAAAAATAAAGATTACTTCCAAGCACTTAATATGTACATTGCTGCTGCGGAAATCAAACGAGAAGAAATTCAGAACAGCCTACTCCCTACTTTACGCAGAAAGGCTGAGGAAACGGATGATGAATTGATTTATCAGGAAGTTAATGACACGATGCAATTTCTCGACCGATTGGATAAACGCATTCATGATTTAAAGTTAAGCAGACAGATGACCATTCAGTCTGCCCCTCAAATCCGATTGATTCAAAATACAAATCAGGCACTGGCTGAAAAGATTCAAGCTTCCGTCCTGACAGCGATCCCTCTCTGGAAGAATCAAATTGCCATTGCCCTTACCCTACTGAACCAACAGAAGGCAGTAGCCGCTCAAAAGCAGGTTTCCCGTACGACCAATGAACTGCTACTGAAAAATTCCGAGATGCTCAAGACGAACAGCATCGAAACGGCGAAGGAAAATGAACGAGGAATCATCGACATCGATACTCTAAAGAAAACACAGGAAAATCTTATTTCCACAATCGAAGAAACACTGGCTATCCAGGCAGACGGCAGACAAAAGCGACAGCAGGCAGAACAGGAAATGGTCACTATGGAAAACGACCTGAAACAGAAGCTCATCGAAATGAGAAAATAATCAAGAAGGTTTGTACCATTTCACGCTAAGTAGTAAAGAACCCTTCAGCTCAATTACATTTGAGCTGAAGGGTTCTTTTTGAACTATAAAAAACAGAATAGTTCTATCATTATTTCTCTTCATTATGAACAATGCTATCCGTGATGGCATCATATTCCTTCTCTGCTATCGAACTACTGATGATTTCTTCTTTTTCCAGCCTTGATATCGCATCATATTCAGCGTACAGTGCATGTTTTTTCAGAGTTGAAAGCTGGTCTGCTTTTAACACAGGATTACGCTCAAACAATTCATCTAATTGTGCACGAAGCATATCAATCCTCTTCTTATACGTATCAATGAGTTCATCTGAGACCGGGTCAGTGATATATAGTTTCTGTTTCACTCGATGAATCTCTGAAATTGCTGTTTCATACCGATGAAGCTGACTTAGTAATTTCTGAAATTCATCTTGACCTTCTTCTTTAGGCTTAATGCCCAATACGTTAATTAACGGCTTTATGGTAAGTCCCTGCACCACAAGACTGAATAATACCACACTAAAGCCCAGGATCAGCACATCTTCCCTTCCCGGGAAGTCACGGGGCAAACTAAGGACAAGTGCAATTGACAGTGACCCTTTTAATCCACCCCAATTCAGTATGTGTTTCCACATATGCGGAAAGTTCCCAATAAGAGATAAGCTTGTATATACTGCAATGCTTCTTGCAACTACTACCAAAAGAATCGCTGCGAATATGTATGGCCATTTATCAAGGAGATCGATCCTGGTTATCTCAAGGCCGACCATCAAGAAAACCAGTGAATTGGCAAGTAACGCTGCTACATCCCAAAAACTATTGATATTCAGCTTGGTAGTGGGACTCATTCCGATTTTCGCGCCGAAATTCCCAAAAATCAAGGCGGCAATGACCACGGCAATGACCCCTGATGCATGAACACTTTCCGCCAAAAGGAAAGAGCCGTAAAAAAGGATGACACTAAAAATGATTTCGAGAGGATAGTCATCATAATATTTCGTTAATATTGAAAAGGCATAGCCTAAGGAACCACCGATGATGACGCCTAATGACACCACCCTGATGAACTCCCATATACCACTCCCAAGTCCTGCCCAACCTGCATCAATATATGATACAAGATAAAAGGCGGAAATATTGAACAGTACAACGGCCAATCCGTCATTGAATAGACTTTCTCCTTCAATCACAACGGCCAATCTTTTCTTCACTCCGACGCTTTTGAAAATACTCAACACGCTGACAGGGTCTGTTGCACTCATGAGTGCCCCGAAAACGAATGCCGCCGGGATGGAAAAACCAAAGAAATAGTAAGCTGAAAAACCGATGATCAAGAATGAAATCAG
Organism: Rossellomorea aquimaris; assembly: GCF_020172085.1. Lineage (GTDB taxonomy): Bacteria > Bacillota > Bacilli > Bacillales > Bacillaceae_B > Rossellomorea > Rossellomorea aquimaris_E. The sequence goes on along the minus strand of NZ_JAIVAT010000003.1, from coordinate 1,102,605 downwards.
CGTTCCTCCGAATGCGAGGGCGATGATCGGTTCTTTGTTTGCCTTAAGATGGGAATATGGCAGCTTTAGCGCGGCTTCTCCCAGGAGGGCTGGTAAAAACAGCGTAATAATGACAAAATTAAAGACTTCACCTTCTGTAATGAAATCTTTAAGCGGCTCCAATACAGGTATATTAAATAGTCCAATCAGGGCTCCGACGATAACGAGAGCAATCGGATAAGGCTGCTTGAATTTCTTCGCAATCGCTGTAATTCCGGCTGCTATCATCACTAACATAAGACCCAGTTCAAAAATATGGTGCATATTCAATTCATGCATACTCAGCGCTTCCTCCCTTGTACATTCCATTTCCCTAATGTTTCTATATACTAACTTTCCCTTCTATGTAGAAACGACTCACCAGCCTTTCTCCCATTTTCAACCAAAAAAAGAATGACCTTATGTTTACCATTAAGTCATTCTTCTTTAGTATACAGATTTTCCCTCTGAGAATAAAACCTTAATTTCTGTTAGTGGCCTTTCAGAATCCAAATATAATATCGTTTTTTATTCGTTGATTCCTCTTTCCATCCATCTTGATTCAGCTGTTGATTCATTCGATGATATTCTTGTATGTTTACATTCAATTCAGACAAATTGTTCAAGATCCCATCCCCTTTTCACTTGATACATTCAGTTTATTTGATTCGCTATATGAATGTATGAGATAGATGATTGATTTTCTTTCAGACTGAAGTCGGAATTGATTTCCCCCCTTGGGCCATCTAGACGTGGATCTCTTGCAATGTTTACAATAAAAAGACGACTACAAGTTTCAGAGTGTAGTCGTCTTTTTTGGTGTTTTAAATACTTTTGTACAATAGTTTTCTGAGTAAAGGGAACAATACTTCCGGGAGCTCCTCTACATCGGAAACAAGGATGCTGTAATTCCCATAAATATTTTGTATGGTTGCTCTTTGGGCGTCATCTATCTCTCCGTTGGCTAAGAAGACATTAATGACCTCGATTCCTTTTTTCCTTGCATCCAGTACGGCCTCGTGAGTATCGACAATCCCATTTTGTTCATATTCCATAGCCGCAGGCTCACCATCTGAGAAGACAAGAAGAAATTTCTGTTTTTCATTCCGCATCAAAATTCTTTCTGTCATTAACCGGATCGCAAATCCATCCCGATTATCCTCCTCCGGTTGAAGTTGCATGATTTCTGAACCACTTCCTGGTTTCAAAGAAGTATAGAAATTCAATACAGGATTCATATAATTGGGTTGACTGGTTTTGGTGGCACGATTGGTATCTTCCCAAAAGCCGACGACTTCATGTGGTACACGAATTGACTTTAATGATTCATGAAATAAGGTAATTCCAAGCTTCGTTTGATCCATTTTGTCATACATGGATCCTGAACAATCGACGAGTAGAGAGAACACAGCATCTATTTCCGAAGATGGATTCTGTTTTTTATAGAAAAGCCTTGGATTATCATCCGTGATAAATCTCAATAACTTTTTATTTAATCTTCCAAAATGCAGGTCTGTTCTAGGCTGTATCCGCTTGTGTTCCAATGTCTTCTCAATCATCTTTTGCAGTTTTTTTTGATAAGGGGCAATCAGCCCCTTGTTGTGATTATACGAATCCTTTTCTTCAGAAGTAGGGACAGCGGGGGTGATAAAGTGAGGCACGGCAAATCTATTATCCTTGCCATATTCACTTTCACCACCTCCAGACTCTTCCCTCTCCATCTCTTGCGCTTTCACATTGTGATACTGCTCTCGATCCGTGTCTTGGGCAGACCCCTGAACCATGGCCAGCGCCTGATCACCGTCATCGCCTTCACGGACCCCTTCCCCCATCAGATCGGATTGTGAGCCTTGATCTAAATCAAATTGCAGGAAGGATTCCCCTTTATCACTGGTTTCCCTATGCCAGGTACGGAATTCTTCATCCATTACTTCTTCTTCGCCTGTGCTTTCTTCCTCCAGAATATCCTGGTTCTGAAGGGGATCCTTTCTCTTTAAATCGTCAAATGTTTCATTGAACGGATCAACCGTCTCATAGACGTCTTCAGGCAAGTGGAAATACTCATTTAACATATCTTTACGAACGATTTCATCCACTACCTCTACGATTTCCAACGCGACCTTCACTACATCTCTTGTTGACCCGGTTTCAAAAAAGCGTGTGATTTGTCCGTGAATAAAGGGCATGGCCATGTCGATATCCTCATTAATACTCACCGGTTGTTCTAACGGTGACTGAGCATGTAGAAGAAGGAATATAGAATTGAAGAGTGCATCTGTAAACACACTTTTTGTCAAGTTGACTTTCAGTTGGGCATCAAAGTGTTGACGATACAATTTTCTTCTTGTTTCAAAGGGCTTTTTCGTACCTGGGCGTTTGGATTTACAAATTTCCTCCAGCCTTGTTTCTTCCCCGATGACAAACAATTGCTTGGCGAAACGGGGTACCGAAGTGGATTTCACTTTCTCGATGTACTTCCTTACCTCATCATTATCGGTTTCAAAAAGATTACCGATTGTTCTCAAGTAGACATCACTTTTCAACCCATGTACTTCTTCTTCCCTTTTACGATGATCCCAGAAATGACTGACATAGACCGTTTCCTCTTTATGATCCAAATATGAGAATGGACCGTACTTTAAGTTCATATCCGCATTCCTTGAAAGTGTTTTCGTAAGGTCTGCCATTTCCATCACTAAAAAGGAATCAATGTTTTCATCATTAAATTGTATAAATCGATGCATTATAGATCCCTCATTATTCAAATAATGTCTCTGCTATATTCAGAATCGCCGCTTTTTCCCGTTCATCTTCAAGCTTATCGACGATCCCTCTCTTTATAGCACGCTTCGCTGGAAGATACAGGGCCAGATCGCAAGCATCCAGTAGTGCACGTATGGAAGCTGATTCCTCTGAGATTTGTCCATTTTTCACTTGGATTAATAAGTCCGAAGACAAATGGACAAACTGGCTGATGAGTAAAGGATCTGTCAGTTTACTTTGACTTTCAATGACACTCTTTAACGTATCTCCTTCAATATATGGTACATCAATGACAACAAAGCGATTTTTAAGTGCCTCATTTAATGGGACGGTCCCAACATACCCCTCGTTTATTGCGGCTACGACACCAAATGAAGGTGCAGCTTTCACCACTTCCCCTGTAAATGGGTTCGTTATACTTCTTCTGTAATCCAACACACCATTTAGAATCGGCAATGTTTCGGGTTTAGCCATATTGATTTCGTCGATATAGAGCAAATGACCTTTTTTCATAGCTTGAATGACAGGTCCCTCTATAAATTCAATGGTACTCTTCCCGTCTTTTTCACTGATCGTTTTATATCCTAGTAATGCTTCCGCATCTAAATCCACTGAACAGTTAATGCTATGCATCGGCTGTGAGAAAATAGAAGATAATGTATCGGAGAGCTTTGTTTTACCTGATCCCGTTGGTCCTTTAAGGAGAAGGTTTTTCCCTAAGGAGAGTGAGATGATGCTGTCCTCTATGATGTATTGTTCACTCGCTGTATAACCGCCTTCACCGATTAAAGATTGATCCCCAGTAGAGGCGAATGATTGTTTTCTTTCGTTTATTGTATGATTGACCGATTCCGGTAAGCTTCTTTCCAGATTCATGTTTTGACATCCTTTCCATTTCACATACTTGTCATTCTACATGGTATAGCGCTTACACTGCAAAGGGTCTGCCCAAATTTGTCCACTCCTGATTTAAACTAATCTCTTAACCCATTCAAAAAAAGCACCCCGATCGGGTGCTTCTCACACATCTATATATTTAAATCACAACGAGTGAATCCTCTATATACATACATACCAGCTTTTTGATAGACAATCGTGGCGTCTGTGTAGCTATCGCTGTCCACGGAGAGAGCTGCTGTTTTCATCCCTCGTTCCCTCAATTTCCAGAATGCGTAGGAAAGCAGAGAATGAGCAAGCCCTTTTCGACGCTGGTTCCTCTTTACCCCGAGATGAGAAATTTCACCCATTTTGGTTTCTTCATTGACAGAGCAGAGAATAAATCCGACCACCGTATCCCCTTCCTTTAATAGAAACCAAAGAGTCGGATCAAATGATGGACGATAAAAACGCTGTTTGAATTCTCCTAACTCAGTCGGGTGATAATCAAAATGGTCAGAGAAAACGTCTTCAAATAGTTCATGAAGGTCATGGGTTTCAGTTTCGGGATTGAAGCTGGTAATTCGATGTGATGAAGGCAAGGTTTCATTTGTCAGGGATTCAAGATCCTTTTTCATCTGAAACCAGTAACGGGTCGGAATAAATCCACATTTCTCAAACGACCGCATCTCTTCTTCAAAATTTGCTGATAATATGATCGATTTGGTATCACGACGATCTCTCTTTCGGATCATAGCGGATGACACTAATTCTTTGGCCATCTCCGTTATATAAAGGTCCATCCGTTCATCAGGGTTGGCCAGAATTAAAGAGGGTAGGCGATGATCCTTTTCTGTCAGTATAGTGATGGCCACTAATTCCCCATCATGCCATAATCCTTTGCGATCGCTTTCTGGAATAGATTCGATCATTTCCAGTATTTCATATTCGCTCGTCTGGATCTCACCATATACCTTTGATTCATAGTTATTAAAAAGTTGTATAAGTGAGGACCGGTCCTGAATAGTAATCACTCGTTTACTAAATAATTGCTGCATATTCCGTCTCCCCATCTGATCAAGTTTTTCAGACCTGTTCTACATAACCTAAATAACAACTAGAAAATTCAGTCTCGAAAAACCAGAAAAAATTCTTCATTCAGAATGTAAAAAGCTGATTTCCCCCATTCAGGAAGAAATCAGCTGGAAGTAGGATTACACTTCTTCAAAATACTCTTTGTAGAAGCCACCCATTTTGCCACTTTCATCGATTACGAAGTAGTAGTCTTCGGATTCATTTTTCACTTCGTATTCTTTTCCAACCGTGAGGACATTTGCAACTGTATATTTCTTTGCATCTGTATGTACACACTTTACCTTTTTATTCGTATTATGCTCTGTCCACGTTTTATGGATCAAATCAATAACCTCCTTTTGATGAGAACTATGCTACTAGTATATTCTTACAGGGGCATTTGTTCAACTACAATCTATATGTTCGCTTCAGTTGAATTATTCAGCGAATGTCCTGAAAGAAAATTGTGTCAAATATTTGAGATTTTTGTCACCTCACACCATTTATATGGTATATTATAGGAGATTAAAGGTTTAGAGAGGTAAGATACTAGTGAAAAAAGGATTGACCAAGATAGGGATGCTCTTCTCGATCATACTGTTTGTTTATATGAATACACACAGGCCAAATGAAGAACAGTTTTACACATGGCTTTTAAATGAATATGATATTGAATGTCATGAATCGATTACGTGCACGAAAAAGTCTCAGGGAAATTCTTACACAACTCTGATCGAAACCGGATCGAATATTAAAAATGGGTATTTATTTTTTAATACGATCGGCAAGATTTATGAGGATGAGGATGGTTCGCGAATCACGGTAAAAGCGATGGGGATGTTCGGTAAATATTTCACAATCATAATTGATGAGCAAGGCTGATGGAGATGCCAGATTTCCACCAGTCTTTTATTATTTTCGATATCTTACTTTTTTCCATTTGGTTGAAGCATTGCTTTTTTTTATAGTGAAAACGAGACCCGATATCATCATAAAGAGAAATAGGAGCACAAAGAAAATCCCTGCTTTCACACTCACTTCCTCTAAAACTACCTGAAAGCTCTTAGGAAAGTAACGTCCAATCTGAAAATAGATGATTCCCCATACGAAAGCAGATGGCAGGGCATAGAGGAGGAATTTCATGAACGAAATTCCTTTTGACGTTCCTGCAATGTAGGGCATGAATAATCGGACTCCGGGTATGAAGTAGCTGAATGAAATCGCCAAAGGGCCGTACCTATTTATCCAAGCCTCTCCATTTTCAATGAGTCTTTTAGATTTATTCCCATTCATCATTCGAGAAGATAATTTTGTACCAACGTATCTTCCATTCAAGAAGGCAAAGATTCCATAAGAAATTAATCCACTATACATAAACAGAAATGAGGTATAGGGGTTGAAATTCCTCCATTCAGAAAGATAACCTGCGAGTGCTGCAGCAAGTTCGTTTGGTACAGGCAAACCCAAAAATACAACCCAACTAAAAAGGAACATTGCGATATAGCCATATTGATCTACTAATTGAAGTAAAAAATCCATAGCACACCTCATCTCACTCGATAGAATTAATATTCACACTAGTTCCTCCAGGTCATATCATTAATACCCCCGGATGGATAAAGTGAAACTCTGGTGTATTAGAGTTCAACGGTTAACTGGGTCTTAGGAGGTCTTCTACTTGCTCCTCTGACATGCCTATTTCCACTAATTGTTTTTGCAACCTTTTATGGTAGGACATGCTTACATGTGGATGGCTGCCCCGAAGGATCTCTCTGGCATAGTGATCGGGAGGGCATGTTTCATCATTCTTCTCCTTCACAATAAAGGTCAATACATCTTTAAATGGTTCGCCTCCTATCATAATGTCTATGAAAGCTGCCCTGTACCAACCCGGGGTGACTCCCTCCCTCGTAAACAAGTATTCTACTGCCTCCTGAGGTATATCATATATCACGCCTTCCATGGTGCCTCCATCTTCAATGATGTCTCCACGACCGCCATCCTGTACCTGAAAGAGATATTTCATTGTGTATCCTTTCAAAACACCTGCCCCAAGACAATTCATGAAATGATGATCTACTTGGGCTTTTTTAAATCGGTCATCGTCCATACAGGAGCCGTATGCAAAATAAAGTGTTCTTGCAGGTTTCATTTGCAAAAATTGATGTACCTTCCAGTCACCTGAAGGAATTTCTTCTTGGAATAAAGCTTCATTTTCTGAAAAATATACAAATGCCTCAAGTTCTGCTGTATCGGTTTCGATTTTTTTCAGCTTCCGGATATAAAGGTTGTTTTCACGACCTTCCAGGAACTCCTCCAATTCATCAACCTTTGATAATATGTCAGAGTTAATCTTATATACTTCTCCATAGACGGTCCCCTCACCTTCTCTAAGAGCCGGATAACCTCTATTAGTCTCGTAAAGGACCCCCTTAATCCACGCTTGTTCGCGGACTAATGAAGCTTCCTTTAATAATGTATGATTACTTTCATGCCTTCTTAACGTTCCATAAACAAAAACATACACTGCTTTATCCCTCTCCTTTTATTAACATAACTTTATTATAGTTAATCGAATACATTGTCTTTTTTTTATTTTATCAAACGGTCCAGGAAATTTCAGTTATTCTCTACTTCACTATACGATTAATGATAAAAGGACATTCCAATTCATATGGAATGTCCTCTCGGGAAACGCTTTCAATTTTTTAGTTTCTTTTCGGTAAGGCCGTTTGTTTTGCTTGCTCTCTTAATCGGAATTTCTGGATTTTCCCTGAAGCAGTCATCGGATAGGCATCGGTAAATTCAAAATATCTTGGTATTTTATGGCGGGATATCTTCCCCGTACAATACTCTCTGATTTCTTCAGAAGTTGCGTTTTGACCTTCTTTCAGAATAATCCAGGCCATAACCTCCTCGCCATATACCTCATCGGGAATACCTATGACCTGAACATCCAATACCTTTGGATGGGAATAAAGGAACTCTTCAATTTCTCTCGGGTAAATATTCTCACCGCCTCGAATGATCATATCTTTCAGCCTTCCTGTGATCCTGCAATATCCATGTTCATCCATTACGGCAAGATCACCTGTATGAAGCCATCCATCTTCATCTATCGCATGTCTTGTTGCCTCATCATTCTTGTAGTACCCCTTCATTACGTGATATCCACGGGTACACAATTCACCCTGTACGCCATTTGGGACTTCCCGATTTGAACCAGGCTCCACAATTTTCACTTCAACATTCGGTAGGGCTTTCCCAACGGTTTCGACCTTCAATTCAATTGGATCGTGAGTACGTGTTTGGGTAATCACAGGTGATGATTCAGTCTGTCCATATGCAATCGTGATTTCATCCGCTCCCATTTTGTCCATAACACCTTTCATGACCTCAATCGGACAATTGCTCCCTGCCATGATACCCGTTCGCAGATGAGTCAAATCAAATTGTTCAAAGTCAGGATGGTTCAGCTCGGAGATAAACATAGTCGGCACTCCATGAAGGGCCGTACATTTCTCATCCTGAACCGTCTTAAGGACCTGTTTGGCATCGAATTCCTGTAACGGAACCATTGTTGCCCCAACGGAAACGCATGCAAGTACCCCTAATACACATCCAAAACAATGAAAGAAAGGAACCGGAATACATAAACGATCCTCAGAACCAAGCCTCATGCATCCGGCAATGTTATAACCATTGTTTACGATATTGGAGTGAGTAAGCATGACCCCTTTTGGAAAGCCCGTGGTACCTGAAGTATATTGCATATTGATCACATCATGGGGGGATAGGCTGGAAAGTATTTCATCAAGCTCTTGGTCCTCTACCTCTCTTCCCTTATCCATGATATCTTTCCAACTATATGTACCCGGATAGGAATTTTCCCCTAAAACAATTACATTCTTTAAGAAAGGAAGTTTTGCACTCTTTAATTCCCCCGGTTTGGAAGATTTCAATTCCGGACAGATCTCATAAAGCATGTCAATATAAGATGCACCCCTGAATTCTTCCATCAAAATAATGGACTGACTGTCAGACTGTTTTAGTAAATATTCTAATTCAGCCGTTCGATAGTTCGTATTGACGGTCACCAGAACAGCACCCATTTTCCCCGTGGCGAATTGGCTTACCAACCATTCAGGTGTGTTTGATGCCCATATAGCAATATGATCCCCCTTATTGATCCCAAGCTTTATAAATCCTTTTGCAGCCTGTCTGGACAATTGATTAAAATCGTAATATGACCATCTTAATCCCCTGTCTGCATAGACAACCGCTTCAATATCAGGCTGAATCCTTGCTTTTGTTTCGAGAAGATCCCCTACTGTAGTGTGTAAAATCTCCGACAAATGAATATCCCCCTTTATTTAGACCATTTGAAGATTGGAACCCTTCAGCACTAGTCAAAAGTGAAAATCCAGTTCCTTATTCGTGTATATTATCACAAAAATTAAAATTTTCAAACTAATTACCATCTATTTATTAGGATCTTGTTGCATTGTTAATTGTCAATGATCTTTTCCCATAATAATCAGTAATAATAAAGTATATTAGATAAAATCGTACACTGTAGCATAGAAAATGATATGGTTATACGAAACATTTATACTTGGACAGTTGATTCTCGCTGCAGGTGCTCGACTTCTGGAGGGAAAAGCTGGACATGACGAAAAGCGTAGGCGGCTTGGTCAGGCCCGACAAGCATAAGAGGAATGGGCGAAGAAGGCGTATTTATGCTTTTTTGGACCATTTAGTTGATGACCTCGAGGGGCTAGCAGCCGTAGCTGGATCTTGGAGACCACACAGAGCTTTAGCCCGAAGAGGTACACCGCTAGCCCCGAGGAAATCGAGCACCTCTAGCTGTAATCAACCACAACTCGCTACATCCAAAAGCAACAATGTTTACGAAAATAGCCTTTCGCAAAGATTGTTGTTATTCTTACAGAGGCTATGATGCTGCAAATGCTCAGTCGTTGAATGTGTGCTTGAGGGGGAAAGGAACTGATCTGCGACATTATTCAACATGATTAAAAAAGCACAACTAGATTATGTAGACAAAAATCGTCTAATCTAAACCAAAAACAACAAAATAACTTAAAATCCAACTTTAGAAGTGATTTACGAAAAAACTCTTTTCAAATGAGTGATTTCTATGTAGAATATATAGAAAATATAGAAAATTCTATATTTTATACATTTCCTGGGAGGTTGGTCATGAAAATCTTAAGTAATGAACAGTTGGTAGCAGCTTATCGTGATGCTGAGAAACAAGGGAATGATCAGGACTGGATTTTGCTTCTAAAGAAAGAAATTCGTAACCGTGGATTGAAACCTTTTAGGAAATCTTGACCAAGTAAAGAAACATAAAATTAGAAATTTTGGCTTTTATCTCACCCCCTGAGAATTCAATTGGCAGACAGACTCATATTCATTTGAGTCTGTCTTTTTTCATTTTCTTTGAACCATGGTATTCCTCGATAAGCTTATATTGCTCACTATCGAGCAGTCCCATTTTATGAAATAAATAAGAATATTGGATCACTTTTTTTGAATGAAATGTTTTCATATTTTCACCCTCTCCGATTGCCGTCCCAAATTTGCCTTAAGTAAACTTTATTTTACTTATCCATATTTTATGTTGATGGTGAAAATTTGTGAAAAAAAAAGCTGATTCACATACCATAAATGGTCATATGAATCAGCAAAACATTCATCTATCATTATTCAATCAGGATAGCTTAACCTTCTAGAAGTAAATCTTCAGGGTTTTCAAGTAAGTCTTTCACCATTGCAAGGAACCCAACAGCTTCTTTACCATCAATGATTCTATGATCATACGATAAAGCAATGTACATCATAGGACGATTTTCCATTGTATCCTTATCAATGGCTACAGGACGAAGTTGAATTTTATGCATTCCAAGAATTCCAACTTGAGGTCCGTTTAAGATTGGAGTGGACAGAAGTGAACCGAATACCCCACCATTCGTAATCGTAAATGAACCACCTTGAAGATCTCCTAGCGATAATTTATTATTTCTAGCCTTAGTGGCCAGTTCCATAATTTCGCCTTCGATTTCTGCAAAGTTCTTGCGCTCACAATCACGTACGACCGGTACAACAAGCCCGTCATCTGTAGACACGGCTACACCGACATCATAGAATTTTTTCAGGACAATTTCGTCTCCATCAATCTCAGCATTGACATAAGGGTATTTCTTCAAAGCTGCTACTACTGCTTTTGTGAAGAAACTCATGAAACCAAGTCTTACATCATGATCATCAAAGAATTTGTCCTTCTTCCGTTTACGCAGCTCCATTACTTTACTCATATCAATTTCATTGAACGTCGTTAACATGGCTGCTGTTTGTTGAACCTCCACCAAACGTTTTGCAATCGTTTGACGACGACGGGACATTTTCTCACGTACTACCGGCTTTCCATCATCTTTCTTAGCAGGCGCTTTCTTCTCCTCGGCAGAAGGTTTAGAAGGTGCTTCAGCTGGTTTATTGCTATAGGCTTCAATGTCCTGTTTACGCACTCGGCCTAGTGGGTCTGTAGGCACATCAGAAAGGTCAATCCCTTTTTCACGTGCTAATTTTCGTGCTGCCGGAGAAGCGATTGGACGATTCTTTTTATCTTCTTTCGCTGTTGCATCTTCATTCGTGCTGTTTTCCTTCACTTCTTGCTTTGGCGCATCTTCTTTTGCTTCAGAAGAAGTGGACGCTGCTTCCCCTCCGGCACCAACAATGGCAATCACTTGACCGACTTCAACCGTATCACCTTCGCCTGCCTTTAGCTCTTTGATTGTACCGGCTTCTTCTGAAATGACTTCAACATTCACTTTATCCGTTTCAAGCTCGACAATATATTCGCCTTTTTCAACATAATCCCCTGGTTGTTTCAACCATTGTGCAATTGTACCTTCTGTAATTGATTCTGCTAATTCTGGAACTTTAATTTCTGCCACTGTGATGTCCTCCTCTTTCTTATCGGGTTAACGCTTCGGTAATAATCCGTGATTGTTCTTTTTTGTGTACAGTCGGTTCCCCTTCTGATGGACTGGAACGTCTGCGACGACCGACATAATGAACCTCTACTCCCTTTGGTGCAAGGTCTCTGAGTCGTGACTCCGCGAAGGTCCATGCCCCCATATTCTTAGGTTCTTCCTGAATCCAGACCAATTCTTTTAGATTTGGATATCTTTCTAAGATGGCTGTTATATCTCCTTTAGGGAAAGGATAAATTTCTTCGACTCTTAATATATGCAACCAATCTTTATCATCGATATCCTGAAGCTTCTCTTCTAAATCAATTGCAATCTTCCCACTGCATAATACCACTCTTTCAACGGCATCGGGATTTTCTCCAAGACCTTTTTGTTCAAGGACTGAATGGAATTCACCCTGTGCTAATTCATCTGCAGTGACGGCTGCAAATTGATTACGAAGTAAACTTTTCGGCGTCATAATGACCAGTGGCCGAACTTCTTCTTTTTGTAAGATGGCTGCCTGACGTCTTAAAATATGGAAGTATTGACCGGCTGTGGAACAATTGGCAACTGTCCAGTTATATTCTCCACCAAGCTGTAAAAATCGTTCAAGACGGGCGCTGGAGTGTTCAGGTCCCTGTCCTTCATATCCATGTGGAAGAAGCATGACAAGACCTGTTTTTTGTCCCCATTTTGCCCTTCCGGCAGAAATGAACTGATCAAACATCACTTGTGCCATGTTCGAGAAGTCACCAAATTGGGCTTCCCACAGCACCAGTGTTTCTGGAGCGAATACATTATACCCATATTCATATCCGACAACTGCTGTTTCGGTAAGAGGACTGTTATGGACAACAAATGATGCATGGCTATCCTTCAGGTTGTGTAAAGGAATGTATTCCTCACCGGATTTCTCATCATGAAGTACCAAGTGGCGCTGAGCAAATGTTCCCCTCTCAGAGTCCTGACCGGTCAATCGAATCGGCGTACCGTCCTTTAATATAGAAGCAAATGCCAGTGTCTCGGCATGTGCCCAATCAATTTTCCCTTTGCCTTCAAATACCTGACTTCTCCTCTTCAAGATGCGATCTAATTTCTTGAATACATTAAATCCATCCGGCCATTGAAGAAGTTCATTGTTAAGACCTTCAAGCTTTTCAAAATCAACGCTCGTATTGATTTCCGGTAGCCCGTTTGCTACATCCTCAGGAGGAGCCAGAACTGTGTCGGGATCATCATCTTTTGCCGGTACTTTATCATACGCAGCTTTCAACTCTTCTTCGATTTCAGTATCCATCTTCTCCACATCTGAATCAGTCAAAACCCCCTCAGATATTAGCTTATCTGCATACATCTTCTTAACATTCGGATGATTCTGAATGACAGAATACATCAATGGATTAGTCACCATCGGTTCGTCCATTTCATTGTGTCCAAATCGACGGTAACCGATTAAATCAATGACAAAATCCTTTCCAAATGTTTTACGATATTCATAGGCAAGTACCGCAGCAGCAAGACAAGCTTCTGGATCATCCGCATTGACATGCACGATAGGGACCTCGAATCCTTTAGCAGTATCAGATGCATATTTCGTCGAACGTGAATCGCGGCTCTCTGTCGTGAAACCAATCATATTGTTGGCGATGAGGTGTATCGAGCCTCCTGTATTATACCCGCGAAGTTGACTCATATTTAAAGTTTCAGCCACAACACCTTGACCAGGGAACGCAGCATCTCCATGAATCATGACAGCATAGGATGCTTCCGGTGATTGCTCTGGGTATCCCTTTTCTTCTCTAACTTCCTGAGCTGCACGTGTATATCCGGCAACGATCGGGCTCACAACTTCCAGGTGACTCGGGTTGTTGGCAAGTGTCACCCGTGCGCGTGCCGTAGGTGATTGTTGTGGGGAGATTTCACGGTCAGCCCCAAGATGATACTTAACATCACCCGTCCATCCGAATGTAATGCCAATCGAGCCTTCAGAAGGAATTAAATCCTTGCTCGGCGCATGTTGAAATTCTGCAAAGATCATTTCATACGGTTTCCCGATCACATGAGCCAATACGTTTAAGCGTCCTCGATGCGCCATACCGATATTCACTGTTTTAGCACCGGATTCAACTGAATAACGGACCATTTCGTCCAATAATGGAATCATTGCATCCAACCCTTCAATCGAGAAGCGTTTTTGGCCTACAAAGGTACGGTGTACGTATTTTTCAAAGCCGTCCACTTGAGCAAGTCGTCTTAATAATGCGACTTTTTTATCCTTTGAAAGTGGACTGAAATAGGATTCAGATTCAATTTTTTCTCTTAGCCAGTTCTTTTCTTCAAGTTCATGTACATGGGCATATTCAAATGCCAATTTATTTGTATAGACCTGCCTTAAGTGTTGAATCGCCTGTAAACCGTCTTTAATGTGAGAAGGTGCATTCGGACATAGGAAATCCACAGGGATTTGCTTTAAATCGTCTTCCGTAAGATTAAACTCAGACAGTTCGATTCTTCTTGTGTCCTTATTCCGGTCATTAAGGGGATTAATATCCGCAGCCAAATGACCATATGTACGAATATTATCTGCTAATTTAACCGCAGCCACCATTTTACTAAGAGCGGTTGGCTGTTCAGGTAGTGTAAAGGACGAGTCTCCATGCTGTGCGCTGGCGATGACCTTGACATCTTCAACTGTAGGAGGTCCCCATTGTTCAAATAATTCCTTTAGCTCAGGATCTACCTCTGATGGATCTTCAAGGAATTGTTCATAAACCTCCATTACATAACCCAGGTTTGGTCCGTAAAACGATTGCCACGGTTCCCCTTTTGCAGATTGCTTTTTCATTGTGAAAAACCTCCAACTATTTTGCCAGTTAGTATAATTTGGGTATCATGTATTCTTACAATTCATTATTCAAATTTCGTTATGCAAGAATAGTAATTTTTACTACATAAAAACGCTTACAAGGACATTTTATCACTGTGCAGTAGTAAGATAAAGTCTTTATAGCAAATTTCTCAAAATTTTGTTTTCCGCATTTCGTACGTGTCAATTACTTATATTCCCATAATAAATCTTTGGGAAACCTCTTCTTAAATCGACTATTCTGAAATAACATTTTATTAAGCGCTTTCTCATTCACCTTCTTGTATCCCTTTTTGAGTGTGCTTTTTTCATAAACCATCTTACTACTGTTACCTAAAAAAACCAAATATTTTTTGTTAATTTTGATGATTTTTTATTTAGTAATATGTTTATAGAGTAATAGATACAGATTTTTCGTCATCCCCTTAAAATGAACTCATCGCCCACCCATTGCATAGGATGTAACAAGAAAGAAACTCACCAATACTGTTTAAAGTGAGGTGGTTCACATGTTCCCATGGAGTTTATTTCCTTTCAATAAAGGGATGAAAGACCAAATGAACCAAATGAACCCGAAAGAAATGGATTCCTATATACAAGGAATGATGAAAAATATGTTCCCGGGCGGATGGGAAAGCATGATGAATCCGAATGAAATGATGAACGGGGCTCAGTCCTTTATGAATCCGATGGGGAATCATGGGCAGAAAAACAAACCGAAGGAAGATGAACGTTCTCCTTCTGCCATTCCTGCCAGTGTCTTTGAAACATTTGAAGACATCTATATCCGTTTTCACATTCCAAACGAGGAATGGATGAAGAATTTAAAAATATTCCACACGTCCAATCAGGCCATCATAGAGAACATTCCGGGGAATGAAGAAAGACAAGTGATCACTCTTCCTTGTTTAGTAAAGAAAAAAGGGGCTGTGGCTCAATTCAGGGAAGGTATCCTGGAACTGAAAATCCCTAAAAGCATTGATATGCAGTACACAGAAATAGACGTCTCAGAAAAGTACTGAGACGTCTGAAATGTTAATGGGCATATCTAAGGGAAATCCGTATGATGGTTCCATCAGGTTGGTTTCTCAAGGCCGTGATTTCACCGTCATAGTTCTGGATGAGCTTTGATGCAATGGCCAAACCAAGTCCATATCCACCCTTCTCCCTGCTTCTCGCTTTATCTACACGATAAAAACGATCGAAGACTTTTGGAAGATCTTCTTCAGGGATACCGATTCCCTCATCCTTTACCTCGATCATCACTTCCCCTTGATGCTCCATCATCTTCACTTCTATAGTTGAATTCTCATCAGAATACTTGACTGCGTTATCCAGCAGAATAATCATGATCTGCTCAAGGTGCCGTGGCATGATAGTCACCACAGCTTCCCGATTTAACTCATCAAAGGAAGAGAATGTATATTCCTTATGAAGGAACCGAAAGTCCCTTATCACTTTGTCCACTACTTTCTGGACATTTGCCCGTGCGTTTTCCAAATCGAACTTCTCCCGATCCGCCCTGGAAAGCTCCAGCAATTCACCTACCAGCCGCTTAACCCTTTCCAATTCTTCCAAGGACACTTGCAGGGATTCTTCCAGGATGGTTGGATCCTTTTTTCCCCATCTGTTCAATAACGCAAGATGCCCTTCGAGTACCTGAATGGGGGTTCTCAATTCATGGGAAGCATCTTCCACGAATTGTTGTTGCTGCTGAAAGGATTTTTCGATCTGACTCATCATTTTATTGAAAATCTGGGACAAATCACTGATTTCATCATGCGCCTTTACAATTTCGACTCGTTCGTGAAACCCTTTTCTTTCAATCGATCTCATCGTTTCAGAAAGCTTGTTCAGGGGACGTACAAATCTTTTAGCCATATAATAGCCAACGACTGCACTGATCAGAAGTGCCAAAATCCCTGTAATGGTCATCATCCAGAAAAGGTTTTTCATAATCTTTTCATAGCGGTTCAATGGTTGTATGATTTCTACAAACCCATTAAATCGGCTGGATTGAATCGGGGAGCGTCCAATAAGCATTTTCTTTCCCTCAGATTCAATCAGTGTTACAGATTTATCGTGGACAGGTTGAAACGGAACATAAAAGGATGTTTCATTCTCTCCTTTGATTTCCAATTCTTGATTTCCTTGACGATCCAAAATCCGTATTGTCTGGTCTTTTTCTGCAATTTGTTTCATCAAATCCCGGCTATCATAAATATCCTGAACTTGAATATTTTGGCCCCTTTGTTTAAAGAACACGTTGATTTCATCCAAAACCCGGCCAAAATTGTTTTCCTCCTCATCTAGCATCCACTTATTAATGGCGTGATATTGAAAGAAACTGAACAAGAAAAAAGCAAGGAATATGGCTGAACCGGCAGCCATAGCCCACTTCACCTTAAGGGATGAAGGCTTTAAACGATGGAAGTGTGTATTCATGTCCTCATCACATAACCCGTTCCACGTACGGTTTGGATATAGCTCTCTTCGTCTGGTGAATCAATTTTATTCCTTAAGTACCTGACGTAAACATCCACAACATTCGTTTCTACTTCAGTATCGTATCCCCATACTTTGTTCAATAAAACTTCCCGGGTCAACACAATATTCTTATTCTCTAAAAAGGCGAGTAAAAGGTCATATTCCCTTTTCGTCACCTCAATTTCTTCTTCAAGCTTAAAAACCTGCCTGGATTCTTTGTGTACGGTGATATCCCGGAAATGAAAAGTAGTCTGGGTAACAACCGTTTCCTCTTTTATAGCACGTCTGAAAACGGCCCTGAGTCTTGCTAATAACTCTTCGATGGCAAACGGTTTGACAATATAATCGTCCGCACCGCTGTCTAGTCCCGATACACGGTCCATCACGCTATCCCTTGCCGTTATCATTAGAATTGGAATGGATTTCACTTGACGTATCCGCCTGCATACCTCCAGACCATTCAAACCGGGAAGCATCAAGTCCAACAATATGATGTCCCATTCCTCTTCAAGAGCCTGTTCCAGGCCATCCCTCCCGTCGAAGGCGAGACCTACATCATACCCTTCATATTTGAGTTCCAATTCGATAAACCTGGATAGATTCTTCTCATCTTCAATGACTAAGATCCTTTTCACACAATCACCTGCTCAAATGCTTATTACACCTTATTTTAATTTAGTTTTATTAAAAATAAAATCATTAAGGGCATGGAATATTTCAATACCTTGATAAGTCATTAATGTAACGGCAGTAAAACTGAAAAATAATATAGGAATAATTCGAATCCACATGGTTCTAACCTCCCTTTTATCATTACTTTGATTTTCCTCCACCATCATTAAAATAGAATGAGAAAAGGGTGAATTTTCATTAAGAGATTCTTAGGTTTACATAATAAAATTACAATCAATTTAAAATGGTGGTATGAAAACACTCCCGTTGAGGAAAATTAGCTGTGTATAAATAAGAATGAGGTGCACGAAATGGATAGCAAGAAAACGTTAGATTTGTTTGCATTATCATCTATTCCTTTAGTAATGACCCTTGGAAATTCCATGTTAATTCCTGTTCTTCCTCAATTGGAGAAAGAATTAACCATAACTGGTTTTCAATCCAGCCTGATCATCACTGTCTATTCCATTATTGCCATCCTGTGCATTCCCATAGCGGGATTCTTGTCTGATCGCTTCGGTAGGAAGAAAATTTTGATACCCAGTCTGGTCATAGCTGGAATTGGTGGTCTCCTATGTGGTTTTGCGTCGATTTATGGTTCAAATGCTTATCTCTTTATCATCGTCGGAAGGATCATTCAAGGAATTGGTGCTGCGGGAGCCTTCCCGGTAGTTATTCCCACAGTTGGTGATTTGTATGACGAGGATGATCAGATCACCAAGGGGCTTGGACTCATTGAAACATCCAACACGTTCGGGAAGGTATTGAGCCCGGTATTAGGCGCATTATTTGCTGCATGGATTTGGTTTATTCCCTTCTTTTCCATTCCAGTCTTTTCTGCCATTTCAATTGTTCTCATTCTGTACTTTGTCAAAGTACCTCCTATTAAAGGGGAAGATACAAAGCAGACCATCAAAGAGTTCACACATGAAGTGAAAGTCCTTCTTGTTAAGGAAAGGAAATGGATATTCGGAATTTTCATCATCGGCATTCTTTCTATGTTCATACTTTTTGGATTTCTATATTATTTGTCAACCTTACTGGAACAGGCTTATAGCATCAATGGAGTCATGAAAGGGTTTTATCTGGCCATTCCCCTTCTTTTTTTATGTTTGACATCCTATATCACAGGAAAATGGATTGGAAAAAGCAAGGGTATAATGAAGTGGGTGATTGTATTAGGGACCCTGATGAGCTCGGTTGCGTTCATTCCTTTATTATTTAGTGAAGGAAAATGGATCATCATAACCATCTTTTCCATTGCAGGTATCGGTATGGGGGCAGCTTTGCCTTGTCTGGATGCATTGATCACAGAAGGTATCGAAAAGGAACATCGTGGCACAATAACGTCTATTTACAGTTCCATGAGGTTCACTGGTGTCGCTTTGGGACCTCCTATCGTGGCACTCATTGAACCAATGACCATTTTTATTATTTTTATCAGTCTCAGTATCTTCTCAAGTCTTGTTGGTATCTTTTTCATTAAGACTCCTGTCTCTCAGACACCTTCATTATCACCGAAAAAGGCATGACAAAAAACGGGGCCATGGTCGGTTCCGTTTTTTTATAAGGTTTATCAGCTTACCCCCCAATCGTTCATGGTTTATGTTTTTTCATATTGTGGTAGATATAACCATAAATATGGAAGAGATGCAAAAGGGGGAATCTGTATGACGTTGCTCATTGTAATCGTATCTTTCTTTATCCTGCTCATCCTAGCGGAAGAAATGGTGTATTATTTTTTACGGTCAAAGATCATGGACGATCCATCCAAAAGGGATAAAAATGAAGGGAAAATGAAAGAATGGTATTATAAAGTGAAATTAAAGCTTCATCATCCCCAATAACGTGTCTACATGACGGACAGAGAATTAATTTCTCTGTCCTTTTTCATTGAAAGATTACGATCTTTTAATCCACCGTTTCCCTTCCTGATACAGTTTTGGCAATCATTTGTCCTTTATTAATAAGGCTTTTTCCGCAAAAATTGTTGTTATTCTTCCACTGACGTTCGGCCGATCCTCCTCAGCAAAGACAGCTTCCGGGGTCTCGCCACGCCCGTTTGAGTCTCCGCAGTTCCCTTCACCCTTTAAAGCAGCAAGTGTTGACAGAACAAAAAAATTCTATAAATAGTTAAGAAAGAGAATTAGTACTATTAACTATAATTGATCTCTGCAACTACTAGAAAAAGAGATGGTGTAAGTATCCTGAACCGTACCCGATTATACTGAAACATTTTTGCTGGGAAAGTTGATTGGAGGGAAATCAACCACAACTCCTTACCTCCCTAAACAATAATGTTTACGAAAACAGTCATTAGTAAAGTCACTCTCAGCGAAATAATCGTGCAAAAAAAAGAAGACAAAAGCTTCAGCAAGGCTTTTGTCTTCAAAGGAAAGAAATTAGAATGGGTCTTACATAATAAAGATTTAAACAGATCAGAAAGCTACCCCACTTTCATTCTGTTTAGGGAGTGATAAATCCTTATTCATAAGCAAGATTCATTGTATCGCCCGAAAAAGTGAACTCTATTAAAACAAGATTAAAATTTGATGAGAATATATTCGATCTAGGAGGAAGTCTATCAACAATTAAACAGCTAAGCAGGTTTTATGTTATGATAAATAAGAATTCAGAATGTTACAATACATCTTATGGTTGAAAGGATGAAAAAATGAAAATCGATTTAAATTGTGATTTAGGAGAAAGTTTTGGTACATATACGGTCGGTAAAGATGAAGAAATGATGAATTATGTTACGTCAGTTAACATTGCATGCGGCTTTCATGCAGGTGATCCCCTTGTTATGAAACAAACCGTTACAAATGCACTGAAGCATCATGTAAACATTGGCGCACACCCGGGGTTACCCGATCTTCAGGGATTTGGTAGAAGAATGATGCACATCTCACCTGAGGAGGCCTATGCTTTCATCCAATATCAGATTGGTGCACTCAACGGTTTTGTAAAGGCACAGGGTGGGAAGCTATCACATGTAAAGCCTCATGGAGCTTTATACAATATGGCTGCCAAGGATTTCACACTTGCTAAATCGATTGCTGAAGCCGTATACGACATAGACCCTACCCTGACTCTATTCGGATTATCACAAAGCGAACTCACGAGAGCCGGCGAAGAAATCGGCTTACACGTCGCTCATGAAGTTTTTGCAGATCGATCCTATCAATCCGATGGTACATTAACTCCACGCTCTCTTCCAAATGCCGTACTACATAATGAGAAGGAAGTGGAAGAGCAAGTCCTTCGAATGGTGGAAAAACAGGAAGTGGTGTCAATCGATGGGAAGATTGTTTCCATCCTTGCAGACACGGTTTGTCTGCACGGGGATAATGAAGCGGCCTTATCTCTCGCTAAACGTTTATTTAATAAGTTAAGGGTATGAAACAGGGCGATCATCCGCTCTGTTTCATACCCTTGAAAGAAGGTAAATCAGTGAGGGAGATGGAGGTTCTATATGAACAAGACAGCACTTTTAACGGGATTAAGGTGGGGGTTCATCTTTCTCGTAGCATTCGTCATTTTCGTTTACTCATACAAACGGGTCATGTTGCATTCCGGTATTGAATCAGCGATACACAAAGTTGCCCCCCAGGCAACCATAGTTGGAATCATTCAGACTCATACTACAACCAGCAAGAACAAAATCTATAGGGCTCTTTATAAAACGACCGAGGGAAAATGCTTCAACGCATCATTCAAACGTGAAGATTACACAATCCTTGAAAATCAGGAATCCACTTGTCAATAAAGGAGCAAATAGATGAAAAGGGCCATTCATATCTTTCCTACATTTCATACACCTAACAAAATACAGGAAATCAGAAAGAGATACGATCCACTATCAAACAAAATCCCTCCCCATATCACACTCGTTTTCCCATTTGATTCATGCATACCCCAAAAGGAACTGATTCAGCATGTTGAATCAGTTGCGAACCTCTTTTCTCCGTTCAGCCTTACTATGAATGGCATGACTGGATCTGATGAAGAATATTTATTCTTGAATGTTAAACAGGGAAACGATCCACTTATACATTTACACGATGAATTATACAAAGGAATTCTGTCCTCTTTTCGGAATGTTCATATTACATACATCCCCCATATGACTCTAGGAAGGCTCGCGGATCGGGAAAAATGGACTGCCGTCGTTGAGGACTATAAGGATTGGGCAGAAAACTTTCAAACCGTTGTAAAGGAAATTGTCGTAGAAGAAATTGGAGCGGACGAAGTTGCCCATATCATCGGCAGGGTACGACTTAACGAAAACAGGTTTCAACTTCAGCTCTAAGAGGAATGTAAACGAATAGGTCTTACATGAAATGAGGGATATATATGAATAAAACACTCACGATCGATACTAAAAAGCGTGATGAAATGATCGACATTACGGATTATGTACAAGATATCATTTACCTTTCAGGAATGAAAGAAGGTCTTGCAGTAGTGCAATCACTACACACAACAGCCGGTATCACAGTAAATGAAAATGCCGACCCTGATGTGAAAACCGACTTTCTCAGGCGGTTAGATGAAGTATATCCTTGGCATCATCCTTCCGATCTACATGGTGAAGGGAATACAGCGGCGCATATGAAAACGAGTACCGTCGGCCATTCTCAAACGCTCATCGTTTCGGATGGTCACCTAATACTTGGAACGTGGCAGGGGATATACCTTTGTGAATTCGATGGTCCACGTTCAAGAAGGAAAGTGACCGTTAAAGTTATTCCTTCTGATTAAACCTTAGTATCCTGCCTCGAGTCTACTGGTAATGAAGGATGTTGAGAAGTCTACAGACTTCTCAACATCCTATTTTATCGGGTACGATTTCATTTACCCATGACAAATAACCTTATTCTAAAAAGCGATTACGAATGTTTTCGGAAGGGAGCATACAAAATTCCTGTTTACCGAACCACTTGTATCTATTTCTTGCAACCACCCTATACAACTTATCTCTCAAAGGTTTGGGAATAATGAGAAAAACACTCAACACCCTCCATGGCCATACTAGTCTCGTACAAACCTTCAGGGCTGCTGTCGATTCGATAAATGCATGGTGTTCTTCCACCAATACGAAGCTGTCTGTCGTTTTAGGAATGTTATGCTTTTCTAATAATTCCTGCCCAAACCTGCTTTGTAGCGAGGCAAATCGAAACGTCCCCTCAGGATCGCGATCAATGATGAATCGGACGCTATTATTGCAAAAATTACATATGCCATCAAATAATATTACCTGCATGTCACCAACCCTTGTCCTAATTTAATATCGATCCCTTATACTTTTATACCTTCATAAAGAATGATCAAGAAATACACTTTCCCGTGGTTCGGATTCTATTATACATGTTCTGATAAGTGTCCTGCCCTATTAAAGGATCGGACAATCCATTCGCCTTTTTCAAAATGGAGATCAGTGAGGCATCCATTCATGAGTTTTACATGGCCAAGATCAGTCGCATCTTTATGGAACTCCCGAATGATGGCACTTATGACGGCTCCATGAGCGACGACCAGAACCTTTTTATCCGGAAATTGTTGAAGAATATTTCTTAATCCATTGTGCACTCTCTCTACAAGTTCTTCATACGATTCCATGTTAGGGAACGTAAAGTCCGGAAATTGCTTTTCTCGATCTTCACGAAGCATTCCTTCCCCTTCACCGAAAAACCGCTCTTTGAAATGATCCATCTCTACAATATCCAGGTCTAATGCCCCATTGATGATCTCTGCGGTTTTCTTCGCTCTCAGCAGCGAAGTGGTGATTAGTGCATCCCATTGATCGGCCTTTAAAGCCTCCCTGCACATTGCCGCTTGTTGTTCCCCGGTTTCGTTTAATGGAATATCGGTTTGCCCCTGTAACTTTCCTTTCAGATTCCAATCCGTTTGTCCGTGTCGGACGAAGCATATATGTGTCATCTCTTCTTCACCTGCCGTTTGATTTAAAGTGTACTTCCCCATTTACACTCAGGGGACTGTCCCAGTGTGAACGGTTCATCAGAAAGTATTATTTTACTAACTTTTATGATATACTATATTACCATTAATTAAGATAATTTCGAAAGTTTTAAATTAACATGCAGTATAAGGAGTTGGCTGAAGAAATGAGAGACGAATTATTCTATTTGGGACAAAAAATAGTTTCCCATAAATCAGAAATTGCCCAAGGGGTCATTCACTATCAGGAACAGCGATATTCCGACCAGTTGAAGCTGTCTGGAATAAAAAAGGAACAACTCACAGAATGGCGTATGCAATTAATTGAAATGCTGGGACAATCCTTGTATGAAGACAAAGTGGAAACATTCAGGAAAGTTAAAGAGTGGACAGGGAGAATTGGAAAAGTGGCCCTTGAAAAAGGACTGCCTCTCAATGAATCTTTAAAAACGTTGTCCGCATTCCGTACTGCCATATGGGACATATTCACTGAACAATTGCATGATAACCAAATTTCCGCTGCCCTTATGCTCCAGGTAAATAAAGAAATCAATCCCATACTGGATGAAATTGCTTTTCTATTGAACGAAGTATTTCTTACCAAACAAAAAGATCAGCTTGCGTTAATACATAACGCAATGGATGAACTTTCGGCACCGATTGTACCGATCGCAGAGAAGATTGCCATCCTTCCTCTCATTGGGGAAATCGATACACATAGAGCGAGCTCAGTCATGGAAACAGCATTAAGGAAGAGTTCTGAATTACAATTGGATTTTTTATTCATTGATATTTCCGGTGTTGCTATCATGGA
Source organism: Rossellomorea aquimaris (assembly GCF_020172085.1). GTDB lineage: Bacteria > Bacillota > Bacilli > Bacillales > Bacillaceae_B > Rossellomorea > Rossellomorea aquimaris_E. The sequence continues at coordinate 1,078,076 of NZ_JAIVAT010000003.1, read as the reverse complement.
CACAATGGTTTCCCATAATATCTATCAAATCATCAATGCCCTTAAAATGATGGGTGTACAATCTGTATTAACCGGAATTCGCCCAGAAGTGGCTCATACATTAGGGAATCTTGGGATTACGTTTGAAGACTTGAAAACAAGCGCGAGTCTAAAGAAAGCCCTTGAAGACGTAGGGTTCACCCAATATAAAATGGTCCTCCCTGTATAATTATAAAACCCAGATTCCGTCAGACACGGCTTCTGGGTTTTTTCACAAATAAGATTATAAGTAGTCTTTTTTCACTTTGTGATGGAGCAGGATTTGTATACTCTGAACAGCCATATAGATCGGTATGGACCAATACATTTTGTAGCCCTTATCGAAGTGAAAAATCCCGATTTTCACTGAAATCCATTCCATCAAAAGGGAGAAAGCGGTCCATATCAATATGTATGCAAGATTCATGATCCCATTAATCCTCAACTTTTTGTATATATAAATAAAAAAATAGCTATAAGGACCGTACATAATATAGCTGACGAAATCAATTCCCTGGTAGGCAGAGCTGTCATTTACATCGTAAAAGTCCCAAGGCGGTATACTGATGGTGTGATCATAAAACATTCCGATTGATATTCCATAAACAAAGTAGCTGAAGCCCTCAAGGAAGGAAAAAATCTTTGGAGTCACCCATATCAACAACAGAAGTCCAATCACGCTGATGATGATGAACCACTCATTCCAATCAAATGATCTTTCATAAATTCTGTCCAATTCTTCCCTCCTCCTTCTTCATCAAGTGGTAGAGCCCTTTCCCCATCCATATACATATCAGCAGATATACACCATTAATAATGACAGTATTCAACAAACTCCACTCCGGGTAAGAAAGGGAGTGAAAATAAACATGGAGGACATCCAATACGCTGATAAAGAATAAAAGACAAAGAAAGCAGATCACTTTATCTCTTCTTTTCACATAATATAAATTACCATTTGCCATTATCACCCCTACTAGAGGTAAAATACACTCCCGGTTAATCAGCAGGCTGATAAATTGAATGACATCCTCGGATGCCTTCATCCACTCTAAATTGTACGTCAATATCGTTATATAATTAGTGGAAATAATGGATAACACCAAAAATTGAATGGCATTAGCAGTAAATGAAAGTTTCTTCTTCATAAATAGAACGATATAAATTAAGATGATTAAAACTGAAATAAAGAAAGGAAGTGACATAGTATTCTCCTCTTACTTTTTTCATTATTGTTCCCTTAATTTCTCCGATACATAACACTCAGAGAGCACCAAGATGTTTGAATTGGATGTAAAAGGGAAAATAAGGAACAGTAATCAAGGAGGTAGATCGATGAAACATGAACCTGTAAACCCTATGTATGCAAAAGATGAAATCAATGAGATTTTTGTAGATGGCTTGCAGCGAGACCTCTCACCTGAAGAGGAAAAACTTATCTCCGGCTGGACCCAATCTTTCGATAAGAGTGAACGAGCAACCATCATCAATCTTTTGAAGGAATTATTAAACAAACACAAGAGACATGACTAAACTATTTGTTGTTAGCCACTGATCTCAAAGCAGTTGAAATATGAAAAGGCAAGCCCGACATGATGGGCTTGCCTTTTCTCAATCTATTTAGAGTCTCTCTTACATATCATTTGTTAATTCTAATAGTTTATCAATGTCAACGCGATAGATTGGGCGCTTTATATCCTCTTGTCCAAGTTCTACGGTATCTTCTAGTACTTCATCAATGTTCATACTTATAAATACCTCCCAGGTTGTTAATGTCAGAATGAGACACACGGATGATTTGTTCTCTTCACTACTATATAATACGAATGCATTATGTCATTCCTGGGGGTACTTTTCAATTATTTTTGATTTGAATTGTAGATAATAATCAGAAATTTGAATCAAATGCTACAGTATGTTATCGTTAAGCAACACTTGATTCTACTTAAATAGTAATAAATGGGTAGAATAGCTCTCTCCTTTAAGGAGGCATACCAATGAAACGATTTTCAATGCTTCACGTACCTAAGGATTTCAGGCATAGAGGGCGACCGGCTGTAACTGTTCATGTCTTACCTGTCCATAAAGAATACGTTGCGGTAGGTAAATCATTAAGTGGTAACGGTAAAGCTGCAAACAACAAAGAAAAACTAGCCGCGTATTATGCGTATCTAGATACAATACAATGAACGCTTATCTATAATAAACAGCTGATCAGAACGTCATCTGATCAGCTGTTTTAGTTTCAAATATCATCTTTCTTTATAAACCTTTCTTGATATTCATTTAATATATTTCGATGGCTACCCACCATGGCTTGTGGCAGGCTGTCAAATGGATAAAAGGTGAGGTGTATGGATTCTGATGGATCTGCTATCATCTCACCATGAAATTCGTTTGTAAAATAGGCGGTTGTGACAACGTAGAATTCATCGCCATTTTCTGCTTTAATGTATTGATCAGCACCAGAGTATACGTTTAACAAGTGTAATTCTCCCAATTGTAGACCCGTTTCTTCTACGACTTCCCTTCTCGCTGTCTCTTCAGTCGATTCTGCCAGTTCCATCAATCCTCCAGGAAGGCCCCAGGTACCCATTGGAAACCTTCGTTGCTGAAGAAGCACTTCATCCTTCTCATTTAATATAATGGCTACCGCACCGACCAATATCAGCGGACGCGTCCCGACCACTTTTCTTAATTCTTCTATGTATCCCATTTACAACTCACATCTCCCAAAAGGACTGAAATGGTCCATAATCGTTTACAATCTTTTATAACGGTATGTACTCGCACACTTCAAAACCATTCCCGTCCAAATCATAAAACTCAAAGTATGTGACATCTTCATCCTCTTTAATTTTCCCGACTTCAACCCCTTTCTCCAAAAGCTTTAATTGCGTTTCCTCCAGTGCATCAGAAAACAATATCGGTTTGATGGATGAGGGACGGACCTCCCCTGCTTGAATCGTAAGGGTGGACTCCCCTACCCCAATCTTAAAAACCAAATACTTTCCTGAATTGAAAACCTGTTCTAACTCCAATATCTCTTCATACCAATGATGAGCTTTCTCTAAATCCCTTACCAGAATATGGACCGTATCGATTTTTGAGAACAATGAGGTTTCCTCCTTACATAGAGTTAATCTTTTAATAGAGTCAAATGACCTACAATTTCCTTTGCTTCATATTTTTCCATAGGGGGAAGGGCAATAACGGTCAGGGATCCCTCTTTTATCTCCGTTAAGCCACTGTCGTGTATACTGAAATATCCTTTCTCCTCTATCTTCTTCAGCTCTGTCCATTTACCCTTTAAAACCACTTTTTTCATTCCTGTTTGTACCCATTCAATAAAGTCAGCCTGCTTGTCTTGAAACGGTGAATCCTGCGACATCAACGAAAGTGTACTCAAGGTTGCAGCATGCGCCACCTGCGCAGCCGTTTTACCTTTCGACATCTTCAGGTCCTTATTAACGATAAAATATTGCACAAGATCCTTCGCCATTTGTGTGATCCTCCCTTTTGGTTAATCTATGATATTATCCTACCACAAACACGCTTACTTCCTCCTTAGTTTCACCTTGTTATTTTCAATCGAGACAATTTTCACCTTCTCACCAACGGTAAAGTCCAAATACTCATCACAGTCCACTGAAAATGTACGACCATTATCAAATTTCATGGCACATGATGGATTTCTCTTTGAAACGTCGAGTATTTCTCCCGATCTGATGCCTACAGGATTCAACCCCTTCCTCTCAGGAAAGTATTTTTCTTCGATTACCACCCAATCTTGTTGGATGCTTTCCACTACCTTTATGATCACTAAACTCACCAATATGAAAACCAACATTCCCAGGATCGTTGTTTTCACCCAGAATACTTTCACAAGACTCCCCCTTTTCTTTCGTTTCCAACCAACAAGGGAGTATATGTAAAGGATGAGCTAAACATTCGAATACGCTATAAAGTGGAAATTAATTCTACTTGCAAATTGATGATAGTGGATTTATACTGAAACTAACGACCGTTAGTTAGTTATAGGAGATGATTCAACTTGAATGATAATAAACAACGAATAAAGAACGTTGCACTGGATTACTTCGGACAAAAAGGATATGAAGATACTTCCTTGGCGGAAATCGCCAAAGAGGTCGGAATTAAAAAACCTTCTATTTATAATCACTTCCGGAGTAAAGAGGATTTGTTTGTGGAAGTTTTGGAGGATCTTATTGCATCCGAAGTCACGGCCTACAGATTGACTGAAGGAAAAATGAATCACCAAGAACCCCTATTAAATATCAGAAAGCTCTTTGACTTATTCTGTCATCGTTTGATGACAACGAAAGAAGCATTATTGTGGAAGAGGGTTACATTCTTTCCTCCAGAACCATTTAAAGATTTGATACAGGAGCACTTTATACACTTCGAAAAGGTAACCACTTCCATATTAGTGTCTGTTTTTCGTGAAGGGGTTAAACAGAGCCTGTTTCAAGGGATTACAGAGGATGAATTTGTGGCATCGTTTTTATGCTTGGTTGACGGTGTCTTTTTAGAGCATCACTATTACACCAAGGAAATATTCGAGCAACGAATCCAATCGGCTTGGAAGGTATACGAGCGTGGAGTATCAAGTTACAAAGGAGAGTAGCATCATGGGTTGGCTATATGTGATCATTGGAGGGATCCTGGAGATAGGATGGGCGACCGGTTTATCCCTTTCAGAAGGATTTACTAAACCGGTGCCTAGTGTCATTACGGCATCCCTCATATTGGTGAGTTTTTACTTTTTCTCTCATTCCATGAGATTATTGCCCATTGGGACTGCCTATGCGGTCTTCACCGGAATCGGCGCAGCAGGCACTGCTGTAGTTGGGATGTTCTTCTTGAATGAAGGGATAAGTCTATTGAAAATTGCATTTATTTCGTTACTCATTTTCGGAGTCATCGGATTGAAAATGAGTGATAAGGGCGAAAAAGATACGGGAGGTGCTCTCTGATGGCGTGGATGTTCCTCATTTTTGCAGGGTTCTCTGAAGTGGTCATGGTGACGTTCATGAAACTCTCAGAAGGTTATAAGAAGCTCTTTCCATCCCTAATAAGCTTTGCAGCAGGAGCAATGAGTTTTTACTTATTATCACTGTCCCTCCTCGATATTCCAGTAAGCACCGGATATGGAATTTGGACTGGAATTGGATCTGCCGGTGCCGTGATCATGGGAATGGTGTTCTTCCATGAAAGAAAGGACGGCAAAAGACTCTTTTTTATCTGCTGTATTGTTGGCAGTATCATTGGGTTGAAGTTCATATCTTAAGAAGAAAAGATCTTGTCCCATTTGGGCAAGATCTTTTCTCAATATTAATTGATGATTCCGTTCCCGACAATTTTCAAATCAATAGTAGGTTTTATGGTGATGGTCGGGTATTCCTTTTCCCAGTCTAACTCTTCCCAATCCTTCGGGTGAAAGGCGATTAACTCTCTTCCTATCCCCAATAAATCGGAATTTGCTTCCTGGATTTTCTGGATGACCTCTTCTGTTTCTTTCTCCAGATGCTCTTTTATTTGTTTTTCCAATTCCTTTATTTTTGCTTTATCTGCCAATTTATCCTGAGGAAACTCCACAATTGATGCACTTGTCTTCATTGTCAATTCAACCTGTATATTTCCAGGTGTCGTTGATATTAATTTTAATTTGGTCTTAGGGTCCACCAAATTATATGTAATATAGTTTTCAATATTCACCTTGTGACCACTGTCCACTTTCGTAACAACTCTTGCGACCTTCCCCTTTTGGTTCATTAATATTAGCATAAGGGTCGATTCAGGAACAGACAGTGTTCCTGACATTGCTCGCTTATGAAATAGTGCGGTTCCGTCCATAATGACTTCTTCATCTTTAATTTTAAAAAGGGGCACGAAGAAGTCTTTCCCCTCATCAAACATGGTTGTACACACAGATTGTAGATTCACTTTTGGGGCACCGGTAAATGACTCGGCCGAGGTAATGGATTCAATAAGAAATTCAGATATTAGGACATTTTTTTGTTCAATCAATCTGAGAATATCTCCTGCTTCTCCTTCTGCTACTGCTAATTTTGCAGAAATGGAACTGTTAGGGTCCCGGTAAAAAATATCAAGGAAATCGTATACATCTTTCTTTGCTAAGCTTTCACCAAGTAAAAATATTCGATTCTTAGACGGTTCAAAAGTGCCAGATATCTTCCGATCCATATGCATTCGCAATTCTCGAATCGTTCGTGCATCTGCCTCTACTTCAGTATTGGTTGGTACTCCTTCTTTAAAATCTCGTATGATGGATGTGGCATGTATATTTCCTTCAGGTGTTAAATCAAAGGCTGAGGAGAATACCAGCCTCCCGTTTTTTAACAGCCTTTGATCCCAACATCCTGACAAGGTCAAGGAACCTATGATGAATAGGATAAGAATTCTATTCTTTTTCATGACCGCTTCTCCCTTTCATGTTTTTTGAACAAAAAAGATATGCCCAGCAGCATAATAGGAATGAAAATGACAAATACATAACTCATATAAATAATTGACTTGTTGTACAATTCCATTTGTTCATTTTTCACCAATAAGGCAATGATCAGTCCAATAATGCCAAAAATGACCGGAAGAAAGGTACGTTTGATTTTCTTGACCTTCCTAATAAAGAATGAGGTTCCTTCCGTTGAAAAAAACAAATAACTCGTAAGCGAGGTGATAACGTTAACAATCCACAGGGATACAAAAACAAGGTCAATACGCTCGATGATCTTTAAATACAGAGACTTCACAAAATATAAGACTGGCTGTGGAACAATTTCGATTTCAGTGGGGCTGAAAGTCACTATACTGACGATCGTCATAAAGCAATAAATGACCGTCACGCTAATATTGGCAACTGTGACCGACTTCAAGATGGCTGTAGATCCAATCTGATTAAAGTGAGGATATAAAATGAGCAATAACTCAAAGCCAAGCATGGAAAAATATGCTTCATTGGCCCCCTTCAACCAATTTAAACCTCCTGAATGGGCAATGGGAAACAAATATCTGTAATCAACCGGATAGGTCACAAGAACCAGGATCGAGATGATAAGAAGGAATACGATAAGACTGGATACGACGACATAGATATTGCTAATCCCAATGACATCTTCTTTCGCCAAGTACATGGCTGTGGCGATTAAGAGAAACATAATGATCCATTTAGGGGTAAAAACCAACACCCACATTTTAATGATTTTCGTTGAATACATTAAAACCAGTGCGGTCACCAAGAGTCCATATAGGATGTACCCGCAATTAAGTATCGTCCCTGTCACTTTGCCAAGTAATATCTTTGAGTATTCAAAAATGGACTTAGAAGGAAAACGCCTGCCCAAAAACCATAGAAGGAAGATGACCCCCTGTACGAGTAGTCCAGCTAAAAGAACTGAGATCCAAGCATCTTGCTTTGATTTTAAATAGACATTGAACGGAAGGCCCAATATACCGACACCGATCTGTGTCTGGAGAATGAAAAATGTGAGCTGCAGTCCACCCAGTTTAGTCTGATTGTTCATTCTTTTTCCACCTTCTGGGATCCGTCGTTTTCCATTTATAAATCGCTTTTAAATCTTTCGGCCTCTCTTTCATTAACCATATAGGAACCCGTATAAATGTATCTCTCCAAGCCTTTACATCGAGGGGGGCCAACGGATATAAATAGTAGTGACCAAGAGACTTTAGCTTGGACATATGTATGAATGTAAACATCAAACCTATGACAATTCCAAAGAACCCGAATAATGCCGCTAAAACCATCAATGGAAATCCTAATATCCTCAACGAAGTACTAAGTTCATTGGATGGGATAACGAATGATGAAATCGCGGTGATGGCGACCACAATAACCATTGTATTTGAGACAAAATTCGCTTCTACAACTGCAGTCCCGATGACGAGACCTCCTACCACACCGATGGTTTGAGCTACAGGATTAGGCAACCGAATGGCGGCTTCACGTAATAATTCCAGTGTGAACTGCATAATGGCTGCTTCGATAAGTGGAGGAAAGGGCAAATACTCTAATGAGCTTTTGATAGAAAAGATAATTTCGACAGGTATGACTTCATAGTTATAAGAAATAACAGCAATATAGAATGCTGGCAGGCACAAAGTAGTAATGAAACTGACCAATCTGATCAGTCGTAGGAAAGAAGCAATAAATGGACGCGTATTGTAATCCTCTGCGGTTTGAAAAAAACTGAAGAATGAAACTGGAAAGATCAATGCTGTTGGACTCCCCTCCATGAAAAGAGCCATTCTCCCTTCCATCAGATTGGCCACCACTCTATCCGGTCTCTCGGTATTTAAAAACTGGGGAAAAGGTGAAAACGAACTATCTTCAAGAAATTCTTCGAAATATCCAGGAGATTGGATGGAATCTGCCTCAATAGAAGAAATCCTATCTTCAATGGTCTTAATAATAGCGGGATCCGTCAATGTGGAAATACTCACCAGTGCATACTTAGTTTTAGTCGTTTCTCCTACATGAGAATATTTTACTGTCACTTTTCTATTGGTGATTCTCTCTCTAATGAATTGAACATTTTCGGCGACTTTTTCACCGAACCCTTGGTGTGACCCCCTAATGACCTTTTCATTCATCGGTTCAATACGTTGTGCAGACTGATCTTTCGGTGCTAGGATCATCTGCATGCATTCTTCGTTTTCTCCCATAAGCAAGCATGAACCATCCACCAAGGCATCTAGTGCCACTTGGAGATCAACGGTCTCATTAATCGTTGCTCCATTTACAATATTACTAATGTTTCCAAAGGGATGTTCCTGCATGGGTTTGATGACATTGGTCTGTATACTCTTTACATCAACAATCGAATTGATAAAAAAAAGTTTCATTCTTCTTTCATTAAAGATCATGTCTCTAATGGTGAGATCATCTGTCAGAAATAGACCTTCTTGAATAAACGTTACCCGCTCCTCTAAGTCAAGAGGGGAAGAAACGATGACTTTTTCTTCTTCTGGCACCGGATTAATTAATTTTCGTGTTGATCTCGTCTTAAATGACCTTCCCATGTGTAACACCTTCTGACAGAGTTTATTACCATGTAGGGTGTCCACATAAAGCTATGTTATTCAAGGACTTCCGACTGGCTATTACAACGGAAGTAACATCATCGTTCGATTCATTCCTGTCCAATGATTCTATATAGAGTAAGAGTGTTTAAGTAACCTACCAATTGATCACTATAAAAAATTTTCCATTTTCCAATAAGATATTAGTAGGGTTTACCTACCTGTTTTTGTTATACTTAATCAGATAAACAAGTCGATAGAGGTGAATAGGTTGACCAAGAACAAGATGTATTCCTGGAGCTTACAAATTCTTATTATTCTAACCATCATTTATGTTTCAACTAAGATTTCCTTTCTTTTTGAACCGATCGTTGTATTTGCATCTACATTATTTTTCCCGATTATCATTTCTGGCTTTCTGTATTTTTTATTAAACCCATTAGTGAATCTTCTCGTTAAAGCAAGGTTGCCTCGTACTCTTGCGATCATCGTCTTATATGCGGCGATCATCGGGGCAATGGTATTGATCATTGGAAATATCGCACCTGTCATTACCCGTCAGGTGACGGCATTATTCAATGCGCTGCCGGAGTATGCGCGACAAACAAGGAATTTCATTGAATACTTGTCTGAAACACAGCAGTTCAAATGGATGATGAATCAGGATTATGTGTCTCTGAAGGATATCGAGAATCAGCTGGTGGATTTCGCTAATACATTACCTGATAATATCACTACCGCATTAAAGGGGTTATTGAGTGTATTGACGAGTATTACAATCCTGATCGTAACCGTACCGTTCCTGCTGTTCTTCATGTTCAAGGATGGACATAAATTTCCAAGGGCGATTTCGAAATTCCTGCCTCCTGCATACCGCGAAGAAGGAATCAATACCCTAAAGGACACGAGTGAAACACTCGCCGCATACATACAGGGACAATTAACCGTCGCTTCTTTTGTCGGCACTCTTACCTTTATCGGTTATTTAATTATCGGTTTACCATATGCCTTGGTTATGGCGCTGATCGGGGCCGTTACAAACATCATTCCGTTCATCGGACCGTTCATTGGTGCGGCACCTGCCATCATCGTTGCCTTATTTGATTCTCCTACAAAAGCGATTCTGGTGGTTGTCGTTGTCACAATCGCACAGCAAGTTGAGGGTAACCTTCTTTCTCCCCTTATTCTGGGCAAGCGGTTGGATACGCATCCAGCGACAATCATTATCTTATTACTTGTTGCAGGTAATTTAGCAGGGATACTGGGAATGATTTTAGCTGTGCCAACGTATGCCGTGTCAAAAACAATCGTATTGAATTCGGTGAAGTTCATTAAATTACGAAGATCTTCCATACAGGACTAACAAAATGGAAACAACCGGGAAAACACCCGGTTGTTTTTTTATGTATGGTTTCCCATAAAAAAATGAAGCAATCTCCTTCTTGGAAATTGCTTCATTGATAGTAATTCATTTCTTTTTGAAAAGTTTATTCGAAGCACCTTTCACTGCTTTACCTGCTGAATCAACGGTTTTACCTATAGCTTTGTTTCCGGCATTGCTGACATTTTTCACAAAGTCCGTAGACGTATCCGATACTTTCCCAACCAACCCGCCTTCTCCACTTACACTCTTAATGATTCCATTGGCCGTGTCTGCCGTTTTATTCAGAAGCTCACTAGCCTGCTTCGACGTATTCTTCACCAGATCACTTGCTGTATTGCGCTTATCTTCATTCATGATGTTTCTCCTCCTTTGAAAAGACTCATCACTATCCCTATGTGGAACGCAACCAAAGTATGCATGCTTCTAAATCATCATATCGAATTTCCTAAATACTCCGTCGGCAATTTTGTTTCTTGAACCTTTCCACCTTTACTCTCAACCCGGTAGGCAGATGCTTGTTCTCTTGAACTGACGACCCTGGCAAGTTCACCATCGATAAAATGCAGAGCTGCCCCATCATCAGCTGCATAGCCGCCTTCCAATTCTCCCCTTTGGATATAAGAGTGATACAGAGGACGACGGTTTTCTTCACCGTCATAGTGTGGGGAATGACTTCCTGCAATCAATCCCAATCCCTTAATGGGCTCTAATCCATCTCCATAGGAATCAGTAGTCCCTTCTTCAAACCAGCAAATCGATCCTGCACTCAGCCCTGCAAGAATGGTCCCCGATTCCCAAGCCTTCCTTAAGGTCTTGTCCAGTTCCCACTCTCTCCATATGGCTAGCATATTTTTCGTATTCCCCCCTCCTACATAAATGATATCTTTTTCAAGAAGGAAACCTTCAATATCCCTGGTGCTTGGCTTGAATAAAGAAAGATGAGATGGTTCACATATGAGTGTTGAAAAGGCTTTGTAAAATCGTTCAATATAACTATCAGCATCTCCACTGGCTGTAGGCAGGAAACAAACGTTAGGCTTTATTGTTCCTGCTTGTTCTAATATGTACTGATCCAGTAACAGGTTTTCCGGTTCCATCGAGAATCCGCCCCCACCCATTGCGATTATCTGTCTCAAAACCATCCCCACTTTCATTTTAATGTATCTATATTCTACCAAATGAATCAAGATAGTAGTGATATTCTATTGAATGATTCTCACTATAAAAAATTCCCCCCTATCATTTGATAGAGGGGGAAGGATGTGCTTTATTTACTTGTTTCGGACTCTGTATTTCTTTTGCCTTTCATCCCGATATCCTTTTGGAATGAAATGATCAACCCATAGGTCATGACGAGTAAGATGACACCGAGTGGAAGTGCCGTAATGATGGTAGCAGCCTGCAACCCACTGATTCCGCCTGATCCCATTAAGATTGCTGCGATGGCTGCTAAAACGATCCCCCAGCTGAATTTTACGAAAAATGGAGGATTCAAACTTCCATTTGATGTTTGCATCCCTAGCACAAAGGTGGCAGAATCTGCCGAAGTGACAAAGAATGTGATGATCAGGAACAGGGAAATGACCGATAGGACCCCACTTAACGGCATTTGATCATAAACGTAGAATAATGCTGTTTCCAGGCTTTGTCCTGCCACATCTATTCCTTTTACAAGATCAAAATACAGTCCGGTTCCCCCAAAAACGCCAAACCAAAGTGAACAAACGATAGTTGGAACGATAATGACCGCAATAATGAATTCCCGCACGGTTCTTCCTTTTGAAACCCTGGCAATAAACGTTCCTACAAACGGAGTCCAGGAGATCCACCACGCCCAGTAAAAAATCGTCCAATCCTTCACCCATTGGTTATTTTCTACATTAAATGGCGAGAAGCGTAATCCCATACTTGGAAGGTTCTGAACATAGCTTCCAAATGTGGTCAAAAACAATTCCAGGACGAATTGCGAAGGTCCCACGACGAGGAAAACCATGAATAACACAACTGCCAGTATCATATTGGCATTGCTCAAATATTTGATTCCCTTCGATAACCCTGTGGATGCAGATGTAATATAAAGTACCGTAGCAATTCCCATAATAATCAGTTGCGTCGTAAAATTAATGGGAATGTCCATAAGGTAATTGAGACCGCTGTTAATTTGCTGAGCTCCGATCCCTAATGAGATGGCTACCCCGAAGATGGTTGCAAATACGGCAATAATATCAACAACATAGCCAATCGGACCTTTCGCTTTATCACCAATGACGGGATAGAGAGTCGCGCTCATTAGTCCAGGCATACCTTTCCTGAACTTGTAATAAGCAAGTGCAAGTGCAACGACAGCATAAATAGCCCATGCATGGAATCCCCAATGAAGATACGTATATCTTAACCCTATCTTCGCCGATTCAATGGTTCCACCCTTACCGAATGGAGGTGTCCCGTAATGGGAAACAGGTTCAGATACCCCGTAGAACAGAAGACCTATACCCATGCCAGCACTAAAAAGCATCGCAAACCAAGTTAAGGTCGAATATTCCGGACGGTCCGTATCTTTTCCTAAGCGAATCTTTCCGTACTTACTCAAGGCAAAAAAGATCGCGATGATAAAAAAGAACGTAGCGGAAAATTGATAAAACCAGCCAAACTTATCAAGGAGAACTCCTTGCGTTTTCGTCATGACATCAATTAACCCTTGGGGAAATATGACTCCCCACAGGACAAAAATCACCCCTATAGAAATCGCAATCCAAAACATTGATGTGAAATTTTTCAACTAACTTCCCCCTTAATCCATTTGAGTCAATTCAATATACACAATCCAATATGTAATAAAGAAATAAAAGCATGAACTTATTGATACCCTCCAACCCAGATTTATAAACTAGTAAGTTAATGGAAATGTGTTGTTAACGTCTTGAAAACAGGTGGAGAAAAAAATTCATATTAGGAGTATTTTTTTTGGAAACCGGGGCAAATTAAAGGAGACGGAGGTGATAAAGATGACAAATAATAACAACAAAAAGCCACAACAACAAAAAAATGAAGCAGAATTCGCTCAAGAGCAAAACGCTGCTCAAAAAGCTAAAAAAGCTGCTAAACAACAAAACCAACAAAACCAACAAAACAAATAATCTAACATAGTAACCAATTTGATACTTAAAGAGAGACCAGTCAATTGACTGGTCTCTTTCCATTAGAATTACATAATGATCAATGAAAATCCCCAAAACCTATATAAAAAACCTCCCCGAATTCCTTCGGGGAGGTAAATTACTTGCAGTAAAGAACAAATCAACTTTTATGTTTCTTTTTCTTAAACGGTTTGTAGGCTACCACTACCGCAACCACCGCTGAAATTACATTTATGGAAGTCCCAATGAGATGAGAGCCTTTATAACCTGAATCGGCATACATATTCGTTATGATAAGACCGGCTATGATACTCAATAAAAGACTGACACCCAGGAATACTCCAGTAAAAACAAAAAATTTCTTAGCATTTTTCCACAAAACTTCAACACTCCAATATAACAAACCTAAAATATAAACTTAATTGGGGAAGAGAACTTCAGACAGGAAGCATCTATTCATTCTCTTTCGCCCTATTCTCTGTAGATAGATTGCTGTTAACTTCAAGCCTGCTATTGCCCATAAGGAAAACAAATACCAACGCAACACCGAGCGGTATCAATGCATAAGCAAAAGTTGTTGTAATAGAGTCTGACATCGAGTCAGTGATCTTAGAAAGAACAAAGTCCGGTATCTTCTCCCGCATTTCAGGTTCGAAGATGCTACGTGGATCCCCCTGAAAATTACCTCCGCCATCTTGCCCCTTGAAGGCACTTTCCATATTCGAGGCAAAAAGTTTGGTTTGAAGGGTACCATAAACCGTTATTCCAATGGTCATCCCAAGCGAACGAAAGAAGGCGTTCGTCGAGTTTGCAGAACCTCTAAATCTTGGATCAAGTTTATGGATCGTGGCGTTAGGAAGTAATGAGAATGAAAAACCGACTCCAAATCCGCTTATGATCATATAAAGTGTCAATAACCATCTACTCGTATCTGGTTCCATTGTCGCAAGTAACACCATTCCTGTAATGAACGAAATGATTGAAACCCACATGATATTGCGATAGCTTGTTTTGGTCATCCGTATTCCAGCCACAGCGCTTCCTGCTACTGATCCCAGCATCAAGGGGGTTAAAATTAACCCGGCATTTGTAGCCGATCCTCCGTACACAGCCTGAACAAAAATCGGAATCAATATCGTCAATATGATGAAGGCTGCACCATACAAAAAGGCCAGGGCCTGTGCGGATGCAAACAGTGGACTTTTAAACATCCAAAATGAAATGATTGGCTCAGTTACTTTTCGTTCAATCAATAAGAAGCTAATAAAAAAGAGCAGGAAAGAACTGAATAATCCGATGATTGGCCATGATGTCCATTGAAATTCTTTACCTCCAAATTCAAGGGCAAACATCAGACTCACAACCGCTATCACTAACGTAATAGCCCCTCCCCAATCAATTCTCTGATCAGATCGCTGTGGGGATTCTTTATAAGCAGTTGTAATGAAAAAGAGAGAAAGAAGTCCGATCGGAACATTGACATAAAAAACCCAATGCCAACTGAGGTTATCCGTCAAAAAGGCACCAATCAAAGGTCCAAAAACAGAGGCAGAGCCAAATACCGCTCCGAGGAGCCCGGTCATTTTCCCACGTTTCTCAGGAGGGAATAAATCAAATACAATCGTAAAAGCGATAGGAAGAAGTGCACCTCCCCCGATCCCCTGGATGGCACGGAATATACTTAGTTGAACAATATCCTGTGCAATCCCACAAAGAGCGGAACCAATCAGGAAGATCGAAAGACCGAATATGTAAAACCGCTTCCTTCCGTACATATCAGACAGTTTCCCGAAAATCGGCATCCCGGCCATGACTGCTACCATATACGCTGATGTAACCCAGACGAATTGATCGAGACCTCCCAGATCTGATACGATAGATCCCAAAGCCGTTGCAACGATGGTATTATCCATGGCCGACATAAGGATCCCTAACAATAATCCGGCAAGCGCCAATTTCATATTACTTTCTTTTGCAACCAACACGATCATCCTTCCATAATAAAACAATCTCAAAGTGTCTATTATATTATAGAACTTTCTCCCTGATTGTCCAGCCGGACTGATTATCCATTAGAACAAAAAAACAGAGCACGTCAGCCGACGTACTCTGTTTGAAATTATACGGTTGGATTACTTTTGAACGTTAGCTGCTTGTGGTCCACGAGCGCCTTCAACGATTTCAAATGTAACGTCTTGACCTTCTTCTAATGATTTGTATCCTTCACCTTGAATAGCTGAGAAGTGAACAAAAACATCGTCTTGACCTTCAACTTCGATAAATCCGAAACCTTTTTCAGCGTTAAACCATTTAACTTTACCTTGTAACATAAAACATGTACCTCCTAGTGCAGTTGCACATAAAAATATTTATATTCCTGCTCTGATTAAGATTCAAGACGAATTGTGTTTCAATCATGTATATTAACCGAACAAAAATAACTATCTTTACTATAACAGATTGTCATCCAAAACTCAAGAAACGAATGGGTCTAATTGTAAATGTGAGCCTACTCTGTCATTGCCTTTCCATTTTCTTTTACATATAACTTTTTGATCATCCGTATCTGTCCCCTATGATTGATTTCATCTTCAAAGACATGAAACCATTTAAAGAAGTTATTACCCTTTTGTCCGTACCACCAATCTGTTTCCTCATAAAGCCATGACTCGTCTAATTTAGTAAATTGCTCAATCGTCTTCCTTCTTGTGTTTTGAAGATTCTCCAAATAGTACCGGACGTCATTTCCTTTTATGACTTCTGCAGCCTTGTTTCCCAGACTTAATGCAGGTTCCAATGTCGACGCATATGCTTCAATTTCATCATTTGTCCATTCTTCAAACGTGAGAACTTGATAAATCTTCTCTACTGCATCGAAATGAGCCAACAGCATCCCGATGGAATTCGCTTCATCATGGCAACGGTAATCAAGCATTTCAACTGACATATCTTCCACCTCTTGAATAGAAGTGAATCTGGCATAATCCATCATGGAGAGAAGCAATGAAAAGTCCTTCTTCATACCATTTTTCTCTTTGATTAAGTAAATTGTTTTCATATCCATTTATACGTCCCCCTTTTGGTCTTCACTTACTATATTGGATACAAAAAGAAAATCCCCTTTATTATTAGTCTAATTCGTCTGAAAAGGTCTATTGAGGTTGATTTGAAGTCTCCTTCAAAAGATCGCGTATTTCCTTAAGGAGTTCCTCTTTCTGATCGACTTTAGTTTCTGTTTTTACTTCTTCTTTTCTCTCCAACTTTTTATATAATCGTACGATGAAGAATATAACCCATGCTATAAGAAAAAAGTCCACTACATTTTGAATGAAGACTCCATAAGTAATCACGGCGTCCCCTACCGTTACCTTCAGATCTGTAAAACTGATCCCCCCAAGTATAATTCCAAGTAGAGGCATGACGATGTCATCAACTAGTGATTTGACGATTTTGCCAAATGCGGCACCAATGATAACGGCCACCGCGAGATCTATGACATTCCCTTTTACGGCAAATTTTTTAAATTCCTTCCACATAAGCATTCTCCTTTATACCTTTCATCACAGCTGAATTCGAGCCATGTCCGACTTAGTTTACCACAATTATACAAATTTATATGGTCGTTACGTTTTCTTTCTGCTAAACTGGTCTTTCACCAGTTCATGCAGAAAAGGAGAGATGGAATGTTATACCCTATTAGAATTCGTGCAGGTGCTATCATTGTAGAAACAGGAAGAATATTATTGGCTGAGTTCCAAGACGAACGTGGTCTTCATTATAATCTTCCCGCGGGTGGCGTTGAAGAAGGAGAATCGATTAAAGAGGCTGTAGTAAGAGAAGCATTTGAAGAAACAGGCGCAAGAGTAGAGGTTGAATCGTTAGCATTTACATATGAGTATGCACCCCATCTAAACAAACATCATTATGGACCGATACATACACTTTCCATGTTTTTCTCTTGTAAGCGGACAGATCATCATTCCACACTTTCACCAAGTCAGCCGGACCCTTCACAAACCGGTATCAGATGGGTCCCAGTATCAGAACTTCATTCCATCGTGCTTTACCCTATGATACAAGACCGGATTTTGAAATATATCCAAAAAGAGGAGCAGGAAGTTTTTATAGAAGAAAATGAGCTTATAAAGAAATGATCCCGGAATAACACATTGAACTCCCCATCTTTCAACACATCAAGAAGAATCGGAGGCTTTCTTCCGTATCCCTCATTGGCCCCCTTATGTTACGATGGAAGAAACCAAACAGGAGGGTTACATATGATGTTCACAAAGATACCTAAAGAACAGAAAGATGAGATGATTGGAAGGATACAAAGTTTTTATTATGAACAAACCGGGGACGAAATCGGCGATTTGGGAGCTGAGAATTGGTTTGATTTTTTCATGAAGGAAATTGGTCCATTTCTGTACAATCAAGGAGTGATGGATTCCAAGGATGTGTTGATGGATAAAATGCTTCTTCTTGAGGACGATCTTTATGCATTAAAAAGACCGGTGAATCCCAAATGATGCATATTGCATAAAAAGGAGCAGGGGTATACCCTACTCCTTTTCGATATCATGAAGAACCTTTTCATCTATCCGGCCATTATCATTCACGATTTCAATGGTGACCGCTTCTTTATCTTTGTTCTTAATTTCCTTAATGATATTATCTATATCGTCGCTTTTCTTAATATCTACAGTTTTTTCTACCTTGATTTCTTTTGAAGCCTCTCCTTTCGATCGGCTCTTAAGCTCTTCATCCGTATAGATCAAGTCGGTACCAAGTGCATTTTTGATTGTTTTTCCCTGGAGGAAAAAACGCGCACGGAACTTGGTATCCGGTTCTAGGGCTTCATCCGTTAAAACACCGGAAAAGGTAAGTGTGTCCGCTTCTTCATTCCACGTTACACCACCCTTTACAACCATGTCTGCTGCATTCCGATTACATCCTGCTAAAAGGATGGCAAAAAATACACCTACAATCAATATTGCTTTTGATCCTTTCACTTGTTGTCCTCCTCTTATGTATGTGCACTATTATCTTACCAAAAGATCTATTATGAGTGCCAGAACATTTGCTTTTCTTACGGATAAGAGAACATTCTTCGATTTGTTTAATGTTTAATGATGAGAATATAAAAATGATAAAGTTATTAGAGGGATATGGTGAGGATAGAAATGGAGTTTATACCGTCTGCTGGTATACTAGACCCAGCAATACTTAAAAAGAATAGGCAGGTGGTTGGATCAATGGTATCCATACCATTCCCAGATTGGAATGGGGGTTTCTGTATGTCATTCTACACTTCCGAACGATCTAGTCCTGAATTGATCATACCACCAATACGTGTTGCTCCATGGCCAGTGATTATTTTTTTAAATGCTTATTACATACCGCCTTCAGGATAAACAGTTTTTCCTGGACACTTAACATTCTCCAGCATTTAGCACGAATGATCATAATTTTTTCCCCTCTCCTTATTTCATCATCTAACTGTTACTTCTCTTTACCTCCTTCTAATCATTTACAAACCATTCAATTTGCTACAAATTTACAAATAAAAATACCTTCTCCGACAGATTAGATTATCGAAAAAAGTATTAAAGCGAAACGAATGTCAATTCGTACAAATAATTGTAGAATTTCTTTTTATATTTTTTTTGTTTTAATGGCAATTCAAAGGTTACTTTAGAAGTTTAATAAAATGATTCAGAACACGGGCGGTGAGCCCCCAGATGACTTTGTCTTCATAGTAATAGAAATGTTCTTTCATATTTCTTGCCTGCCAATTGTATTTTTCTCCACCGGGAATCTTTTTATAAGGGAAGCTCTCTTCAGGTTCCATTTTAAATTTGATATTGTACAAATCCGGTTCTCTTTCAAGAAGATAAGAGAGTGGTGCTGTGAAAATTTCTTCCACTTCGGCTGGGTTCGGACGCAATTCTTCCAATGCTACATTCAGTCTGCCTACATATGGGTAAATAATGGTCCCAAAAGGAGACACGATATAATCTAGCGGATATATGTCCGAGATGGTATTCTCATGAATTCCCAGTTCTTCAGACGTCTCCCTGCTTGCAGCTGCCTTCTCATCAGAATCTTTTCGATCGATACGGCCTCCTGGAAAACATATTTCCCCCGGCTGTCTCCGCATACTCAAGGAGCGGACTTCGAATAAAACGTGAATGTCACCATTCACTTCTATTAAAGGAAGCAGAATAGCATATTCGGAAAATGTTTCACTTCCCAGCACTTTAGGCGTTCTGTCCTTGAAGCGCATCAGTAGTTCGTTCACATTCATTCTATTCCCCCCTTTGCTATAATCTATTCTATGATTTTCTTTATTATAGTATGAACAGAATGTAACACCAAACCAAAGGTGCTCAATATTGAAAATACCAAATTTATCCATACATTATATAAAACTATGATATACTATTGAATACTTCTCAAAATAAAAAGAAGAATCTTCAGTACAAAATAGAAAGGATTTGAAAGCATGTTTGGAAAAGTTGCTTCAGACGTATTAGGTTTAAGTGATATCGGCACAGTCATCAAGCCGGCAGATTACGATAAAGCCGATTCCGATGATTATATTATGCATGAGGATGGAGAAAAAATTTATTTCTTGATCAAATCAAAGGCCGATGAATATTGCTTTACAAACAAAGCTCTCATTCATCTGGACGGTACCAGTGCAGCCAGCAAAAAACGGGTGCTACGCCGTCTGGATTATTATAAATATCAACTCTCGAATGTCCTGCTCGAAACTGCTGGTACAGTCGATCTTGATGTAGAAATCAAGTTTAAGATCGGATCTGACATCTATTCCATTGATGTTCATAAAAAACATTTAACAGAAGTGAAAGATCTATATAAATCTTTAATTAAGATTGGTGAAATCACTACTGACAATAGCATTTACTCTTCTTTTGCCAATGAAAGTCTTCAACTTGCGTCGTCGACTTTGGGTCAAGTGAAAACAAATGATGCGAATATAGTTGAACAATTTAAAGAGGTCAACCAATATGCCTTTCACTGGTTATCAGATAAGAAAAAAGAGTTTACTTTAAAAGATTTTGGGTTTGTATTTGAAACATTCATTCAAAATTAACCTTCATGATCCGGCTGGAATATTCAGCCGGATGTTTCTTATGACATTTCAGATGCATGTCTTCCTTTCCACTCCTGAATCCCATCATCCTCAATGATTCCCAACGTAACATCAGCAATATCAGGATCGGCTATTAACTTTTCCTGAATGGCAAACTTAATATCATCCGCTTCTGAAAGAGGCATTCCCTTCTTCAATTCAAGATATGATTCTACATGGTAATAGCGCCCTTCCTGGATGATCCTCAGCTTGAAGATATCAATGACTGCTTCATGTTCAAAAATGGCAGCGGCAATCCTGTCTTCTACTTCCTTCGGAGCCGCAACTCCAATCAGACCGACCATATTATCATACCCCACCCGAAAGGCAACCCCCACCATCAGAAATCCAATTACGATCGTCACGATCCCATCCAGGAGTTGAAACGTGGTGAAATAGGAGACAACTACCGCTATCATTGCAAGAATAGCTCCCGATACAGCTACCAGGTCTTCATAAAATACAAGCCTTGTTGGTGGAGCAGCCCTTTTTACATGCTTAAACGCATCCGTGACAATTCCTGCTCCCCTGCTCTCCACTCGTGCTTCCTTACCGATTTCCTTCATGGCTTTAAAGAGTATCGTTCCATCAATGATGATATTTAACAGCAGCACTGACACATTGATCCAGATCCCTTTAACCTCTGCTGGATGCTTGAGTAGATGAAATCCTTCACGTATTGTTTCATACGCCATGACCGACACTACGATGACCGCAATCATACAAAATAGATTGATGACACGTCCAAAACCTGTAGGGAATTTTTCTGTCGGCTTTTTTTCTGAAAGGACGCTGCCGATGAACACAAACCCCTGATTAACTGAATCGGCTAATGAGTGCATAGCGGATGCAAACATGGCCCCACTTCCACTGAATAGAAATGCAGCCCCTTTTGCTACTGCCAGGATCCCGTTTCCCACCATCGCAAAGAAAGAAGATTTATTGCCTTTTTTCACTAATGAGAGAAAAGATTCATTACTCATCAAGCTCACCCCTTACAATTTTTCAACCTAATAGGTAGTATCTCTCAAGTCAGTACTTTCATAAGTCAATTGACGAACCTTTTGAGCTTTTCTATACTGATACAAAGAGTGAGTATTAAGATTTCAAATTTAGTTAGGAGTACAAACCATGGATTTCACCATTCAGCATCTTTCCTTTTATTTAATACAGGTCGAAGGCAAAGGGGAAGAAGCAGATAAGCGACATAAACACTTTCAAACGCTAACAGGTTCTGAATATGAAGAAAGCCCTTTAAAAAGCTTTCTTGACGGAGAACTGACGAAGATCGTCAAACGAAAGGTAGACAGGCATTCAAAGTCAGAATCAGCTCCAACAAAGATTGGCCGTTTTGTTGTGGAACCCGGTCATGAGCTTACATCCAATCCAAACTACAATTTATTTCACCGAACCCGTTTCGCTGAGAATAAAGATGCTTTTCGTGAAGCATGCGACCAGTTTGTTCAAATGTACATAGAGACCAGCGCCATCAGAGGCGGGGCCTTTCTGGTGGCATCAGCAAAGCTGACAAAATTTTTTGATGATCCCTTCTTGTTCCTCATGAAATGTGATTTTGAACCAAAGGTAGCGACCATTACGGATGAAGCCACTCTGATTCACAATGTAGAGATGGCAATCACCACGAAAAATATGAAATCCATTCAATATCCGTATATGCCGGAGGAAGGTATGATGGATTCAGCGGAGATCAAAATTCATCAAGCTTCACACGCAAGATACTTCGAAGATTTCCTGAAATGGGTCGAGTATGAAAAGTCCATGCCTGAAATCGTCAAATCACAAGTATACGGTATGGTGAAGGAACATATCTCTGAAACCTATGCTGAAGAAAGCGACGAACGGGTTGAATTTGAAGAAGCTGTGGAAGAGTGGGCAATCAGCCCGAAGCGTGAACTGCAGGAACGGTTCACAACTGAACAAGTGGTTGAAGCCACCTCTCAAATCGTCGAGCAGTCCCCTGAAGTGGAACTGAAAGTGAAGCTTGACCATGTATCCGTGAAAGCTCTTCTCTCAGACTTCGGTGACATCGTTCACTTAGCCAAAGTGAACGGTCGCTATATCTTGATGATTGAAAGTGAATCGGTCATGTTTGAAAAAGGCTTCTCCCCTCTTGAATTTTTAAAGCCTGATGACTTGCATGATGTGATTCAGCGTATACAAGAAAAGCCGTGAACTTCTGCCATTGAAGTTCATGGCTTTTCTTTATCATATTCCTCTCATTGGTCTAATCACCCTATTGTCAATACATGGATAGTGAACTAATATTTAGAATGAATATACTTTATTCTGCAAGAGATCGGGGGATTAGAAATGCTTACTACCAAACAACTTCAAGATATCAAAGAACTTCAGAACATTTGCGAAAATCATGAAGACATCCACTTAAAACTAAACTGGGAAATGCTAAAAAAACGCCAAAACGATCAGGATGACTTTTTGCATTATAAGGATAACAGACTGATTGGATTTTTAGGTTTATATGGTTTCGGGGATTCGTATGAATTATGTGGGATGATCCATCCGGATTTCCGACGTCAATATCTGTTTCAACAGCTGTTCAAAAATGCACTGATCTCTTTGGAGAATCGTACAGTGAACAAACTCTTACTTAATGTTCCGGGGTCATCGGCTTCGGGAAAGGAATTTGTATCTACCACCAATGCCGTATACGACTTTACGGAGTATGAAATGAAATGGAATCAGTTACGATTGGACTTAGAAACGGATACTGTAGGATTAAGAACTGCTGATGAACACGACATAGAAACCATTATTGACCTTGATGAAAAATGCTTCGGGATGGTCCGAACAGATGCTGCATCCTACACACAAAGGTTATTTGAAGAGTCTTTAGGTAATTTTATGATCCAATATAATGAAAATACAGTCGGAAAGATAAGAGTTCATAGAACAGAAGGAAAGAGCTTCATTTATGGATTTGCTATCTTCCCCTCCTTTCAGGGAAAGGGCATCGGGAGAAAAGCATTGTCACAAGTGGTGATGAAGGAATCGGAGTGGACTGGTGACATTTTCCTGGATGTGGCAGCGAACAATGGTAACGCACTGAAACTTTACGAATCCAGTGGTTTTCAAACCTTCTACAGCCAAGATTACTATCATTATCCATTATAATAAAGTAAGGAAGCACAGTGCCATTTTCAGGCGCTGTGCTATTTAAGTATAAAATTTATGCTCAATCTTCCAAGTATCTTCAATCATCAAAATGCCATGAGAATAATAAGGAAGTTTACGTTTATCAGTGGGAGAACCAGGGTTGAACAGAAGAACCCCTTTCATGAAGCGTAAAAAGGGGATGTGGGAGTGACCAAAGATGATCACATCCACATTATCTTCTTCAAAAGCTTCCAATGCCCTTTTTTCAGTGGTTTTCCCCACTCCGTCCCCATGTGTCACACCAATCTTAAGTCCTTTCACTTCAAAGACCCTTTTTTTGGGGAGAAGCGATTGAAGTTCATCGCTGTCGACATTTCCGGCAACGGCAATCAATTCCCCATACCTTGCAAACTCTTTATATACATCAAGGGTCTGAAAATCTCCTCCATGGATGATAAGATGACTTTCCAGAAGATCCTTCTGAAGTGTACGAGGTAGTTCTCTTCCTTTCCTGGGCATATGTGTGTCAGACACAATGACTATCTTCATCTCATTCTCCTTCGGATTTTTCATTCAGCTTTTCCCTTTCCTTCTCAATCCATTCCACTTCAATCCTGTTAAACAGAGGCGATGTCTTTTCTATTGTTAGCTTCAATGGCAGGGATACACTTTTCCACTCGAGCTGATTGGACATGCCTAACTGTCCTCCTATCTTAGAAGCGGTGAAGGGTAAAAAGGGCTCAAGGAGATTCCTAAGGTTACTTATGATGTAGAGGAATTCTTCGAGTACTTTTTTCCCTTCCTCCCTCTTTTCTTTTACCATTATCCAAGGTTTTCGTTCATCAAAACGTTTATTCGACCATCGAATAAATTCGAATACCTCTTCCAGCCCCTGACGTGTACTCCCTGCTTCAATCCATTCACCAACAGAGGTATATGTTTCTTCCACTTTTCGTTGCACGATCTCTTCAACAGTGGTTAAGGTAACACCATTACCGAATTCTTTCTGGTAGAACTTCACCGTGCGTTGAACAAGATTTCCACATGCTCCTAGAAGTTCACTGTTATGGCTGTAAATAAATTCACGCCATGAAAAATCGGCGTCCCTCTTTTCAGGTGCATTAATGGTAAGGTAATAGCGAATGGTATCGGAGGGATAATCCGCTAGAAGGTCCTTCAGCCAGACAGCCCAATTTCGACTTGTCGAAATTTTTCTTTTCTCCAATGTGAGATATTCGTTTGAGACGATGTAATTCGGTAAAGTGATTTCTTCATTCAATCCCATAAGGACCGCTGGCCATATAATAGTATGAAATGGAATGTTATCTTTCCCATGAACATAATAAGCATGGGTATCCTTTTTCCAATATCTTTCCCACTTATCTACACCTTCTTCAGCCCATTTCTTTGATGCACTCAAATATCCACACACCGCTTCTATCCATACATAGATTTTCTTGTCACGAAAGCCTTCAATCGGGACTTCCACCCCATTTTCTAAATCTCTTGTGACCGGGCGGTCCACTAGCCCTTCATTAAGATAACGGCTGGTAAGCTGGACGGCATTCTCACGCCACTTTACTTTATGTTCATTCAATAATCGTTGTAGCGGTTGTTGAAAACGGGAAAGCGCAAAGTACAAATGGGTGGTTGTTTTGAGAACTGGTTCATGACCGCATAATTTACACCTTTTATCCAATAAATCTGTCGCATCCAAGACAGTCGAGCAGTGATCACATTGATCACCCCTCGCGATTGAACCGCAGACCGGACAGATTCCTTCCACGAATCGGTCAGGCAAAAATCGTTTATCATGCTGGCAGTACACTTGCTCTACTTCCTTTTCATACAGCCACCCTCTTTCATATAGGATGGTAAAGATCTTTTGTACCTCCTCATGATGGTGACGGTGATCGGTTCTTGTATACTCATCATAGCTGAATCCCAACGATTGAAAGCATTGGACAAATTCTTCATGATAACGGTCTGCTACCTCATCTACACGGACACCTTCCTCTTTTGCCCGAATCCCAATTGGTGTTCCATTGCAATCGCTTCCTGACACATAAAGGACTTCTTCTCCCTTCAAACGATAATAACGGGCAATGATATCCCCTGGGAGCAATCCCGCGATGTGCCCCAAATGCAGGGAGCCGTTGGCATAGGGCCAAGCCCCACCTATAAAAACAGTCATATTCATTTCCTCCTCACTATAAATAAAAAACCCCTCGTCCCGTAGATATCAAAAGACATCTAAGGACGAGGGGTTATGCTCGTGGTACCACCTTAGTTCATAGCCTGCTCACGCAAGGCTATCTCAACAAGTACGGGGTATGCCAACCCTTATACCGTAGCAGTGATAACGGACGCTCATCCCCGTTCTACCCTACACCCTGAAGGTTCGAATAGAATGCTCCGAGACCATCTTCCCAAGACCGTTCCCTTGCTTCTTTTCAGCATCCGAAGCTCTCTTTTAAGGGGACTGACAAGGTACTCTTCTCATCTACGCACAAATCAATTTGATTATATTATGCCACTATTTCCAAAAAATGCAACATTCTTTTGAAGGTTTTATTTTCAGGGTTTGGTGGAAAAGAGTAGGGACAAATTTTTATTGAAGTACCATCCATTAAATAGAGGTGATGCCCTGTTGTATTCGATGCAAAGGCAATTCAAACGTCCGAAAGGCTTTCTCGGCTGGGTTGTTGGGAAAGTGATGGAGATAGATAATAGGAAAATAAATAACTGGTCGATTAAACAATTGAACATCAAAAATGGTGAACGTATTCTTGAAGTTGGATATGGACCGGGCTATTGTATCCGGCGGATTACCAACCGCTTCCCACGAACTCTCGTAGATGGTGTCGATATTTCCGAAACCATGAAAGAAACCGCACAAAAGAAGAACGAGCATGTCATAAAGAGAGACATGGTTCGTCTGTTTATTCGTGACATCAGTGAATTCGAGATGGAGAATGTTCAATACGACCGGATTTTTTCCGTCAATAATTATCCTTTATGGAATGATAAGAAACGAGCCCTCAGCCATATTTACAATATGCTTAAAACAGAAGGTACCTTGCTCATTACCGTCCAGCCACGCGGAGAAGAAGAACGGGACAGCAGGGCCGAAAAGTATGGTAAAGAGATCTCTGAGGCTCTACAGGAAGCAGGATTTAAAGACATTGCACTTTCGTATAAAAAGGTTAAGCCTGCTTTGACTGTGTGTGTGAAGTGTGTGAAATAGAGATTTATCTGTAAGGGACGACCCTGGCAGGCTTCCACATTGATGCATCTTCTATCATGAATAATAATCAGCCGGTCCTTAAGGACCGGCTGAACTCTATTACTCTTGAGAACCTTCGTCAGAATTGCTCTCATCCGTGTTGCTTTCTTCATCCATGTTTTCTTCCGTACCTTTATCATCTTCTGTGTCGCTGCTGCACCCGGCTGCAAATGTAACTACTGATAGAGCTGTCATTAACATTAATAACCACTTCTTCATACTTTTCATTTTCATAGCCTCCTGTTATGATGCTTTGTTCAACTACATCTCTATCATACTGATTTTCCAGAGTAATAGAAGGCTATTTACCTTTATTTAACATACATTTAGATTCTGTTCATCTACTTCTTGATTTCTTTACAAATATGATATATTTCACGATTGGAGGGTCCCCGCTTTGGAGGCGCTGATTAATTCCGTGATTTCATCGAAGGAGTTCTGTTGAATAAGATCAATTATTCTGCTACCAACGACAACTCCATCACAATTCTCACTCATTTTGCGTACATGATCAGGAGTGGATATCCCAAATCCAGCGAGAACCGGAACTGTACTGTTATTCTTTAGTTTCTTCAAGTGAGTGGATATATTGCCGGCAAATCCCTGTCTTGTTCCTGTAATGCCGTTTATCGTAACAGCATACAGGAATCCCTCCGTCACTGACGCCAGTTCCTTGATCCTTTCAAGAGGACTTGTTAGCGTGGCCAGTTGAATAACGGCAATCTCCTGTTCTCTGGATGGTTCACTTACCAGCTCATAGTGCTCCAATGGAAGATCTGGAATGATGACTCCATCCACCCCCGCCTTTTTACATGCCGCGAAGAAACGTTCTATACCATACTTGTAAACTGGATTCATGTACGTCATAAAAATAAGGGGGATCCCGATTTCTGCTCTACTCTTCATTAATAGGTCGAACACCTGCTGAAGCGTTGTCCCTTTCCCCAGTGCTCTTTTTCCCGCTTCTTGAATCGTCGGTCCATCTGCAACGGGATCGGAGAACGGGATCCCGAGTTCAATGGCCGTCGCTCCACTATCCTCAAGTTTCTTTAAGGTTGCTATCAAGGATTCAATTCCACCGTCTCCCGCCATTACATACGGAATGAACAGCTTATTTCCTTGATCCAATTCAGCTTGAAGGGTGCTCTCCAAAAATCTCTTACCCATGTTGACTACCTCCCATTAATTCTTTTACTTGTTCAACGTCTTTATCTCCCCTGCCTGATAAACATATGACGACCGACTCTTCCATTGACATGCTCTTAGCGATTTTCACCGCATGAGCAACAGCATGGGAGCTTTCGAGGGCCGGAATGATACCTTCAGTTTGGGATAATTGTTTGAATGCATCCAGCGCCTCAGTGTCTGTAATGGACGTATAACGGACTCTTTCAATTTCCTTTAAGAAGCTGTGCTCGGGCCCCACACCTGGATAATCCAGTCCTGCTGAAATTGAATGGGCTTCCTGCACCTGCCCTTCTTCATTCTGAAGGAGATACATCATGCTGCCATGTAGGATACCGACAGACCCTTTCGTTAAGGTAGCGGCATGTTTTTCTGTTTCAACACCGCTTCCAGCTGCCTCGACTCCGTATAGTTCTACTTCTTGGTCATCAATGAACGGGTAGAACATCCCCATGGCATTGCTCCCTCCCCCTACACATGCCACTATGGCATTCGGGAGGCCCCCCTCTTTCTCGAAAAATTGTTTTTTCGTTTCATTTCCGATGACACTCTGGAAGTCTCGGACCATTTTCGGAAATGGGTGCGGCCCCAATACGGACCCCATGATATAGTGAGTATCTTCAACATTGGCGACCCAGTAACGGAGAGCTTCATTGACAGCATCCTTCAGAGTGGCACTGCCCTGAGTGACACTGATCACTTTCGCCCCGAGAAGCTCCATTCTGAATACATTCAGCTTCTGTCTACGAATGTCTTCCGCTCCCATGAATATGACACAGTCAAGGTTTAATAACGCACAAACCGTTGCGGTTGCCACCCCATGCTGCCCTGCTCCTGTTTCAGCTACGACCTTCCTTTTCCCCATTCTTTCAGCGAGGAGGGCCTGACCGATCGTATTATTGATTTTGTGTGCTCCTGTATGATTGAGATCTTCACGCTTCAGATAGATTTTCGCCCCACCTAACTGCTTGCTTAAATTTTCCGCATAATAGAGAGGGTTTTCCCTTCCAACATAATCTTTTAAATAGCTTTGAAGCTTCTCTTGGAAACCATCGTCTTGGGTTGCTTCCTCGTAAGCCTCTTCAAGTTCCTGTACGGCTTTCATTAACGATTCAGGAACGAACCTTCCACCGAACTGACCGAATAAGCCTTTTTGATCTGGTTGTGCATACAACATTTTACTTCCTCCATTCATTCTTTTATCTTTACACTGATTTTGCCTCTCGGATAAATGATTCTATCTTCATCCGGTCTTTCCTTCCATCGGTTTCAACTCCACTCGAGACATCCACCATATAAGGACGGACCTTTGTGATCGCCTCCCTCACATTGTCAGGGTTCAATCCTCCTGCAAGAATCAGGTGCTGAGGGGTGATCACTGAATCTGTATAGTCCCAATTAAATGTTGTCCCGTTTCCTCCTCGATGTGGTCCCTTTCCACTATCCAACAAGATCATCTCACCGCCGAAGTCTTCCATTCCGGCAATATCTTCTTTTTCCTTCACCGGGATCGCTTTGATAAATGGAAGATTGATAGTGTGGCAGAACCGAACTGATTCGTCTCCATGCAGTTGTACATAATCAAGATCCACCAGGTGAAAGATCTCTTCCAGTCGATCCATTGTTTCATTCACAAACACTCCGATTTTCAATAGATGTGTAGGAAGTGACGCACTGATACGAGCTGCTGATTCCACGTCTATTTTCCTTTTACTTTCGGCAAATACGAAACCGATGGCATCTGCTCCCGCTTCAAGTGCCCACTCGGCTTCCTCCAGTGTTCTGATACCGCATACCTTCACTTTTGTCATTTGATTACACCTTTTTTCACTTGAAGGGATGATAATGTCGATTCCGTATGTTCACTCCTCATCAATGTCTCTCCAACGAGGACTCCTTGTGCCCCTGCATCACTTACTCGCCTGCAATCCTTTTCATCTCTTATTCCACTTTCACTAATAAGGACAACCTCTCTCCCCTTCACCATGGATGCAAGTGATTCAGTAATGAGGAGATCCACATCGAACGTTTTTAAATTCCGATTATTGACTCCGATTATAGTAGCTCCAAGATCTAATGCTTCCTTCATTTCATCTTCGTTATGAACTTCTACAAGAATTTCAAGATCAAGGCAGGATGCGTAAGTATATAATTCTTTCAATCTGATGGGATCCAAGGCCGCAACGATTAAGAGAATCACATTTGCTCCTGCATCCCTGGCACGATCAATTTGAATTTCATCGATGATGAAGTCTTTGCAAAGAATCGGGATCGAGACCGCTCTCCGCACATCGGCAAGATCCTCCATCCTTCCTTTAAAAAAGGGTGTATCAGTAAGGACAGAGATGGCGCATGCCCCAGCTTCTTCATATTTAGCAGCCTGTAACACCGGATCGACTTCCATTCTGATATCCCCTTTTGATGGAGAGGCCCGTTTAATTTCTGCTATTACTTGTAGTACATCTGCTGTTTTTAATGATTCAAATAGAGATTTTGAAGACATATCTTGATTCTGATAGAGCTCATATCCAGCTTGTTTCAACTCCTGGACTTCTTTTTTCTTCTTTTCAATGATTGTTTCTAAAATGGTAGACAATTAAATCACCTGCTTTCGTCGTTGTTGGCTGAAGTGAATCAGAGATGACAGTGCATCTTCTGCACGACCGCTTTGAATGCTCTCCCTTGCAAACTTTACGCCCTCTGCGAAGGTCGATGCTTTACCATGTGCGAACAATGCGATACCGGCGTTGAATAGGACGGTATCAGTATAAGCTCCTTCTTTCCCCCGCAAAACGTCCTGTAGTATGCGGGCGTTGTCTTTTGCATTCCCACCACGTATTTCTTCGATGGAGTAAGAAGGAAGGCCGACTTCCTCTCCTGTTAACGTAAATGAGCTGATCTTTCCATCCTCTAACAAGACGAGATGATTCTCCCCTGCAAGTGATGCTTCATCCATGTTATCTGCACCATTCAGAACGATTGCCCGTTTTCTTCCCAACTGATGTAAAACCTTCGCCATCGTTTCTAGTTTGTCTCTTCTATAAACACCTACCAGCTGGGTTTCCAATTGAACCGGATTCGTTAATGGACCTATAAGATTAAAGATGGTCGGAAATTTCAACTCCTTCCTTACCTTCATGATTTTTTTCAGCCCCGAATGGATATGGGGTGCATACAGGAAGGCAAGATTGGTTTCTTGCAGAAGACGTTCGATTTCATTCGCCTGAAAGTCCAGGGAGACACCCAGTTGTTCCAACACATCTGCACTCCCGGTTTTGCTTGAGATGCTTCTATTTCCGTGCTTTGCCACTTTGACACCGGCACCTGCCAATACGAATGCGCTCGTGGTACTGATATTAAAGCTCTGAGACCCATCTCCTCCTGTTCCACAGTTGTCCAGTACACCATTCAAAGTGCTTGTAATCGGCAATGCTTTCTCTCTAAGCACCTCAACGAGGCCCGTCATTTCATCCACGGTTTCACCCTTCATTTTCAACAGTGATAAGAAACCTGCAATTTGACTATCTGTTGTATCTTCCATGAATAATTGTTGAACCGCTGTCCTCATCTCATCTCTCTCTAATGAATGACCCTCAGATAGTAATTGTAGATAATTTTTCACGGTTATTCTCCTTTCTCTTCTCTTCTAAAAAATTCTCAATGATTTTCTTCCCCGTTTTCGTCCCGATCGATTCCGGGTGAAATTGAACTCCGTACAGAGGATATTTCATATGCTTGATGGCCATGATCTCGCCATCATCCATAGAGTGAGCAACTTCTTCTAATGACTGCGGCAAAGTCCCTTTCTTGATAACCAATGAGTGATATCGCATCACTTCCAATGGTTGAGGCAGATATTCGAATACCCCACTGCCATTATGTTTGATAAGGGAAGTTTTCCCATGCATCACATTCCCGGCAATTTCTATGCTTGCCCCAAAGGCTGCTCCAATTGCCTGATGTCCCAGACAAACCCCGAGAATCGGCACACTAGCGTGAAGATTCTGTATAATAGGGATGCAAATCCCCGCATTTTCCGGCTGCCCCGGACCCGGTGAAAGGATGATTGCAGAAGGATTCATTCTCTTTACTTCATCCAATGTGATGGCATCATTCCGTCGAACGATGACTTCTTCTCCTAGCTCTTCGATATATTGAAACAGGTTATACGTAAACGAATCATAGTTATCTATCAATAAGATCATCCTGTTACCTCCAGTAATGATTTTGCTTTATTCAATGTTTCCTCATATTCACTTTCAGGATCAGAATCATATACAATACCTGCGCCTGCTTGAACATTTGCCTTGCCATCCTTCAGAACCATTGTTCGGATTGCCAGGGCAAAGTCCAGATTTCCGTTGACCCCTATATAACCGACAGCACCTGAGTATACGCCGCGTTTGGTGGTCTCGAGTTGATTGATGATCTGCATCGCCCTGATCTTCGGTGCACCGCTGACTGTCCCCGCAGGCAAGCAGCTTGTCAGTGCTTCTAGTGGGGAGACGTCTTCTTTCAATTCCCCTTTCACCTCTGAAACGATATGCATCACGTATTTATACCTCTCGATGGTTAAATACTTGGATAAAAAGATTGAACCTATGGTACAGATCCTGCCTAAATCATTCCTGCCCAAATCGACAAGCATGCGATGTTCGGCTATTTCCTTTTCATCTGATAGAAGCTCTTTTTCTAGTTCCAAATCTTCTACCACGGTGTTCCCTCTGTGTCTTGTTCCTGCTATTGGATTTGTGGTGATCTCTTTCCCCTGTACTTTCAACAGGCTTTCCGGCGAAGCCCCCAATACGATATAGTCTTCAAAATCGATGAAGAACATATATGGTGATGGATTTGATTTTCGCAAGCTTCGATAGAAAGAAAAGGGATCTCCTGAAAATGGGGCTTGAAGCCTTTGCGAAAGCACCACTTGAAAGATTTCTCCTTTTTTAATCGCCTCTTTAGCCCTGTGAACTTTCTCCATGAATTCTCCTTTTGATGTTTGTGCAGTAAAGGAGAGTCGTTTCAATTTTTCTTTATGAGTGTGCAGGTATACATCGGTTAGCTCATCCTCGATTTCCTCTACTTTTTCTTGAAGATTTTCTCCTCCCCCCTCTATCCATTCATCCATGACGACGATGAATACTTTATGTTCGAGATGATCGAAAACGATGACTTTTTCATAGAACATTAGGTGTATGTCCGGCATTTCCAGTTCATCATGGGGGGTGATTCCGATTTCTTCGTACTGCCTGATCACATCATATCCAAGGTATCCAATCCCCCCACCTGTAAATGGAAAGGGTGCATCGAGTATGTCCTGTCTCGGTATCAGGTTTTGAATCATCGCTATAGGATCCCCAGTCCTTTCTTCTATTTCGTCTGAATTGATTTTCTTGAACTGAACCGTATTTCCATATGCCTTACATTCCAAAAACGGATCGCTCCCAACAAAAGAATACCGTCCCGATTGTTCATGTTTCAGCGAACTCTCCAGTAAAAATTTCTTCTTGCCCTTTAGCGATTGATAGAGTGAAATTGGGGTGAACATATCACCATTCAATTCTTTTACCACATAGTTCAATTCCTGTTGCTTCATCATTATTTGCCTCCAATTCAACATTCCATTAAAAACCATAAAAAAAGTCCCCTATGAACATAACTCTCTGTTCATAGAGGACGATGCTGACCGCGGTGCCACCTCTTTAGTTGGGATACATATATGTATCCCCTCTTGATTCAAGTACGGGGTGTAATCACCCGATACTCTATCCTTTTAACGGTGGAAATCCGGACAATCCTACTTCATTCAGATCATCTCTCATAAGTCCATTCCAGACAAGCTATCATGCTAAGGTCTCACTATCCTTAACTCCCTGTTATGCATCACTTGAATGTACTCCTCTTAATCAGCGATTTATCAATATTTGATTATAAAAAAAAGGTATCTCATATTCCATTACATCATCATGTAAAGGACGAGATACCCGTGGTGCCACCTTTGTTGACTGTCATAAACAGTCCACTCAATCGTATCAAAGCAGAATGCTTGAATACACGTCTTTTGTAACGATAAGACATTCGCCAAAGCCTACTCCGGGTGGTTTCGGTTTGGAGGCTCGGAAGTCCATTCCCTAAGACCGCTCACACTGGTTCTCACCAACCACCAGCTCTCTTAAGTGTCGATCAAAGGTACTCCTCTTCGTCATAGCCATTCGCTCATTTAATTAATTGTTTATTATACTAATCCCTTTTTTTCTCGATGTCAACCATTTATCTGAAATTATATTCAGTGTCGTATTAAATGGTTCACCCAATGGAAATCATCGTCGAATCACAAACAGGCTTGTAGCCTATTTCCATATAAATTTTGTTTGAGGTGGGATTATCCAGGTCTGTATATAGTGAACAGAAGGAGTGATCCTTCAGTAAAAGGCGGCTAAGTTCTGCCACAACAGAAGATGCGTATCCTTTCTTCCTGTGTTCTGAAGGGGTATATACAAAATTTACGGTAATTCCATTTTCTGTTCTCCTTGCAGCCCTAGCCATGGAAACCGGTTGTCCATCCACTTCCCAAAAGAACACATAGGATTCATTTTCAATCATATCTTTCGCCCTTTTACGTGCATCTTCATCAGACATGGGTGTCACTTCTGTATCTGCGACAAATCCACTAATCCATCGGGCTAATAGTTCTTCTTGATCTGTATGTACAGGTACCATTCTTCCTTTACTTAACGTAATATCATTCACCCTATTCAATTGATATACACGTTGGTTCATACGGACCTTGAAGCCCTTTCCTGTCAGCCTACACCAGGCATTAGTCAATTGAGATGCGGTTTCTTTCTCGGAAACAAAGCCAGGAACGGCTATGTTTAAAGCATCACAAAAGGTTTTTAGCCGTTGTACGATTCCCAGAATCTCTTCTTCCTCCACCTTCAGAGTACCTACAAGATAATGGGGAGGAGTCATAATGAATGACCCCACAACGCCGCCTCCCTCCTTTTCAACCAGTAAAAGAAGAGGATCTTTATATTTGTCACTCGTCTTCATTGTGTTCACTAAACCCAATGGCAGGTTATTGGCCGCTTCATCTTCCATTAGAAGCGGGTACACCCGGTCGTGGAAGGCTGATGGGTCCTTATATTGTGTCAGTTTATACATATTATCACCCCATCACAGTATTCTCCAAGTCAAATCAGGATTCCTGCTTTACAAGGAAAGCTTTTTTCCGGTGATGGAATGAAAGACATGGTAACCACTCACAGATACACCGATGGTCCCCGCACCTGGAAAAACAGAGTCACCACATACCCAGATATTCCTCAAAGGTGTTCTGTGCGAAAGACTGTTAAACATGGCATGCTCTTTGGTTTGAGGGAATCCTCCAACAATCCCCCCGGGCCGACCCGTAAATCGCTCCCATGCCTTAGGTGCACCCGGAAAGATTTCGACAATCCCCTCTCTAATAGAGGGTATGGCTGACTCAATGGCAGTCAGCATTTTCTGTAGAAGTAGACTCTTGTAAGAATCATATTTCTCTTTCGTATTCCAATTGTCTAATTTGGTATGTGTGGATACGGTCAAGGTCCGGAATCCTTCAGGTGCACGCTGACGATCTTCTGGATGTGATAAAGAGAGAAAAAGGTGGTCCCCTTCCGTCATATTTCCCCTGGAACTCGTACATAACTGGGAAAACAAAGGAAGTGATTGCGGGATCACTTCTTCCTTTAATAAAATGTAAAGTGACATTGTCCCCCAGACAGCCTTACTATCTTTTCCTTGTAAATAGCGTTTAATTTTCGGTACATATTTGGAAGGAAACAGAGGTTCAAGAGTTTGAACCGGTAGGTTGCATATGACATGGTTTGCTCTATATTCATTGCCCCTGTGATCAAACACCATCCACTGATGATTTTGGTCATCCCGATCAATACCGACTACCTTCCTCCCCAAAGACGCTTTGACGCCCTCAGATTCTGCTGCATCGAGAAGACTATGAGCTATATGGAATAATCCACCTTCGAGGTAAAAAGCTCCTTCATGGTAGATATCGAGGGCCAGACATCCTAATAACAACGAACATTGATCGCTCACCACCTGCATACTGTCAATCAACTGTCCATCAATAAAGTGTTTAAAGGATAGATGAGTATGAAGACTGTATTTTTTCAGCAGATGAAGCATGTTTTTGTTAAGCGATGGAATGAGGGTCATTGATTCGGGACGCAGACTTAAGATGAGTTCCTTCCATTCTTTCACCGTTTGAGGGGGGAGAATCGGCATTGCTCCCATTAAATGACGGATTTCCTTTGCCACCTTGTATACTTCTTTAAAGTAATAGTCAATTTGATTGGCTATTTCCGGGAAAGCTTTCTTTAGTTCATTCACATGGGTTTCCCTATCCCGATGAAATGTCAAGCTAACATGAGGAAGGTGAACGTCCATCACCTGCTCGAGCGGCAGATGAGGTGGGGGGATGATACCCAAGTATGAGAAGATACGCTGATGAATCCCGCCTGTTTCAAACCCCATGCCTAGAGTCGCCCCAACAGGATATACAACGTTTCCCCGTTGGAACTTCCCTGAACATCCACCCCATTCCCGTGATGCTTCCAGAATCTGTACACGGAATCCTTCACTACCGAGAAGGGCTGCTGCAGTCAGCCCCCCGATACCTCCTCCGACTACAATAACAGAATGATCCATTTTCCCTCACCCAATCCGTCATTAGTTTCTATCCAATGTACTCTTTTTCACCTAAAAAGACAAAAATGGATGGGTTAGTTAAACCCATCCATCTCGTGTTTAGATTGTGTGGCCAGCGAAACCAATACATACATGAAAAAAGAGATGATAATCGGAAAGATGACCGTATGCATATCCAAATAGTTTGGAGCAAAGCTATGAAATAAAATATACGCCAAAAGTCCCGAAATCATGGAAGCGAACGCACCGGCACCATTCCCCTTTTTCCAGTAAAGCCCCAATACGATTGGCCAGATAAAGACCGATTCAAGGCCACCGAAAGAAAATAAATTAAGCCAGATGATCAAATCAGGCGGACTTAATGCAAGTAGAAAAACAAGTATCCCCGTTACACTTGTCACCCAGAAACTAATCGTCTTAATTTGTTTTTCTTTAGCATCTTTGTTAATGAAATTCATATAGACATCTTTTACAATTGCGGATGAAACAATCAACAGCAAAGAATCGACCGTTGACATGATGGCAGCCATAGGCGCTGCCAGTACTATACCCGCAAGCCAGGGTGGGAGAACCTCCAACGCAAGGAGCGGCATGACTTTATCTGCCACTTCGATTCCCGGAACGACAGCTCTTGCAAGTACACCAATAAGATGCATGCCAAGCATAATAGAACCAACGACAATCGTGCCGATGATCAATGCCCTGTGCAGGGACCGGGAATTTTTATAACTCATCGCCCTCACAGCTACTTGAGGTAGTCCAACGACACCTACTCCCACAAGAATCCAGAAAGAAGAAATATACCTGGCACTCAGTTCCCCATTCGGCCCGTGAGGACTTAATAAATTAGGGTTTTCAGCCTGGAGATCCATCATGATCTTTTCCATCCCCCCACCTGCCATGATCGTGGCTACTAGGAGAATAAGTGTCCCTCCAAGCATGACCACTCCCTGAATGGCGTCTGTGACGGCAACCGCGCGGAATCCTCCTATAATGACATACACGAGAACCGATACAGCAAAGAGGAACAGAGCCGCTTCATAACTCAATCCCGTCAATGATTCAATGAGTCTAGCACCGCCTACCCACTGGGCAATCATAGCCGAAAATAAAAATAGGATGATACTGATGGCAGATAAAATAGTAATCTTGTTGCTTCTGTAACGACCTTGTAAATAATCGATTAATGTCACAGCTTTATACTTTCGTGACATGATGGCAAACTTTTTCCCCAGAATCAGGAGGACAAAGTACCCAGTCACAACCTGACTCATGGCCAGAAGCACCCATGATAACCCATATGTATAGGCAGCTCCCGGTCCGCCAATGAAACTGCTGGCACTTCCGTATGTAGCGATCATTGTCATCGCCAGGATAAACCCTCCGAGCTGACGGCTCCCGAGGAAATATTCCTGTACAAACGAATTTGATTTGCTAACATTTCTGGCTGTATAAATCCCCACTATAAAAATCAATAGTAAAAATGCAAATAAGGGAATCAATGCCATACTATTCATGGTCACCCTCCTCTTCGTCAAAAGGAATATCAGTCAGAAGGAGTTTAACGACAGCAATCACTAATATGACCATTAGGAGAAAGCCAACAATGCAACTATAGAAGAACCATGCAGGCATCCCAAGGATCCAATCGTAATCTGTAACAGACTGACCTCCGAGCCCGAATGCAAACCCATACCACCATAAAAAATTTATAAGAACGAGGGCAATCCCAATCAATGCTTCGTGGTTGGCCACCCGAAACCGTTTATCGCTTTTATCGTTCACTTTCCTTTATCCCTCCTTTATTGAAACATCCTTTAACAATTTACGACAGGATGACAGGAAATGCAAGAAAAAGTCAGGCCTGAAGCAAATGCTTCAGGCCTGACTTTTCATTTAATAAAAGGGGGGGTTTTCATGAATCACTCTCTTATATGAAAGAGGGGGAACTCTTTTGTTTAGTGAGAATGATTTTCAATATCATTGTAATATCCCCAAAATAAAAAGTCAATACAGAAGATTATTTAGATGAAGGAAAATATTGGTGATTAATGAATAGAATTGTGGTAAAATTCTAAATTGTACTCACGTAAAAAAGAGATAAATTGAGGGGGAATCATAGTGAGAGCAAAACTTAAAGCTTTTGGAATACCCATCGTGTTAGTCCTTTTGTGTATTGGGGCACTTTTCTTCCATCAGCTGCTAAATGTCAAACAACAGCCGGACCCGGAGTGGAGCCGGTCCATTCCTCTGGGATACCAATCTGAAGAACGTCCACTTTCCTTTTATGGGGAAGAAGGGCTCTTTCTTGCAAGCAAAGGAGAGGTGGTTCAGTATTCATTAGATGAATCGTTGAATCCAACGAAAGAAAACACACTCAATACCAGTGTTACACGAGGCAAACCCTTCTGGTCAGATGGGAAGAATGTTGTACAAATAAAGGATGATCAACTCATTCTTTCAGGGGATGATCAAGAAAAAACAATCGACGATAACGTAACAGGGATCAGTACATCTGCTCAGGCTATATATTATTGGAAGAATGAGGTTCTCTACTCTTTCAATCCAGATGACCTAACCACTAAAGAGGTATTCAGATTCAAAGGTGAAGTCCAGGATACATACATAGGAACGAACGGAAGTGCCGTACTTCAAATCAGGCAGGATGATGCACATTCAATCCTTTATTTCATGGATGAAGGTCTGCAATTGGTAAAGCTCCCATTCGCTATCGTCAATTCTGCAACGAGCCACCATATTACCGGCCTGTCTTTTTCAAAGGCTAACAATCAATTAAACGTTTTGTATAATGAAGAGATGCGGGCTCAAGGAACCTTATCCTATAAAATTTTCAAATTAGAAACCCCGATTGATGATATTGGAAAGGATATACTCAAACCTAAAAAGCTAAAATTCACCAATCAACAATCAGGCTATCCATTGGAAAGTCCTCGATCCGTGCAGTTCGCTTCCATTGACGGAAAGCCTTCCATTCTCTTTACATCGGAGAGCCATCGAGTAGGGGA
The DNA here is from genome assembly GCF_020172085.1 of Rossellomorea aquimaris. Taxonomy (GTDB): domain Bacteria; phylum Bacillota; class Bacilli; order Bacillales; family Bacillaceae_B; genus Rossellomorea; species Rossellomorea aquimaris_E. The sequence goes on along the minus strand of NZ_JAIVAT010000003.1, from coordinate 1,037,956 downwards.
TCAGAATGCTATCAGCCTGTATGTGGCTCCATACAATGAATCCACTACGTTTGCAGCCTCACCGATCAGCACAACCAAGCACTTTACCTACTCACCTGTGCAGATCACGGAAGAAAGTATTGCATGGCTCGATTATGGCGGTGATTATTATGAATTATTCGGAGCATCAAAGAACAAAGAAGCCATTATGAAGAGTACGGAATGGTCGAAACGAAGCGTAAAAGAAGCGGTTAATAATGCTGTCCTCATGCTGTTCAGCAGTTTAATCACCATTTTGGTATCGTTTTATTGGGTCCTTCCTTCCCTGTTTGTCCTGATTCTCCTTTATATGTTCAAACCGAATATATTTGAGAAGGAGGAAATTAACTGGGTAGAATATGCTTCCATCATTCTGTTTATCCTCATGCCATTGACGTTCATCGGTAAAGCGATGGGAGATTATTTCTACTTTTCCGCACCAGACTACCTCACGTTTACAGGAAGTGAGTATGTCCTACTGCTGGTCATAAGCGCCCTTACTGCGCTTCTTTGGAAAGTTGGACGAGATCCAGATTGGGGAACATTCGGAGGCGTATTTTACTTCATGGGAATTTACATTCTCCTTTACGTCTCATCCATTGGACCTTACATCTTTAATTTGTTTTAATTTTAAAACACGCTCAGGAGTTTCCTGAGCGTGTTTTCTTACCATTACTCTTCTTCCTTCCAATGCTTTCGCTTATAAAAATACATATAGATCGTGATGCAAAGTGTCAGCCATGCTCCGCCTGCAGTAAAGCCCCCTAGTATGTCACTTGGGTAATGGACACCCAAATACACCCTGCTCAGTCCTATTAGTAAGACCAGGGTGGCAACCACCATCACACTAGCCCATTTATACCGCTTACGATCCGATGCACGAAAAAGAATGAATGCCAGGGAACCGTAGAAAATGAATGAACTCATGGAATGACCGCTAGGAAAACTATATCCCCCCTGTTGGATCAACGCCTCTATATCAGGGCGCTCCCGTTTAAATATCCATTTTAACAGTCCATTGAAACCAGCCCCCGTGACGATGGTGATCGATACGAATAGAGCTAGGGGATACTTCTTCATAAATAAAAGGATGAGCACGACACATACAGTGAAAACGGTAATTCCCTTTATTCCTCCCAAAAAAGTGATGGAGGTCATGATTTCCGTTAATTTGGGTGAAATCGTTCCCCTGACAATGTCGAATACTCCATTATCGAACCGAGCAATTTCATTTTCTTTCCATTCTTCAACAATCGATACGAATCCCCAAGTAAATACCATCAAACACACGAATGATACAGCGACAAAGACGCCTTGTTTGATATGTTTCTCCTTCAAGACTTCTTCCTCTCCCTTACCTCACGGCTTCTATTGAGCTTTTTTCTTTGAAGTCGTTTTCTTTTTGGTTGTTTTCTTCGCCTTTTTAGGCTTGGACGATTCAATGGATGCTTGGAGTGCCGCCATTAAATCTGTTACGTTTTCTTTAGGCTGCTTTTCTTTGGATGTGACCATTTTTTCCCCTGTCTGTTTTGACTCTATCAGTTGACTTAATCGTTCTCGGTATTGATCTTTATAATTTTCCGGCTGGAATTCTGTCGTCAATTGATCGATGAGCATGGTAGCGGTCTTTAATTCTTTCTCTGTTATATCATCCTGTTCGGGCACATTCGGGACATCCCCTGTTCCCCTTACCTCATCAGGATAATGGATGGTTTCCATAACGAGTGTTTGCTCATATACACGTACGATGGAAAGCTGTTCCTTCGACCTCATCGTGATTTTGGCAATCCCTACTTTCCCTGATTCCTGAAGGGCTTTCCTCAAGAGGGAATAGGCCTTCTTCCCACCTTCATTCGGAGAAACAAAATAACTTCTATCAAAGAAAATCGGATCGATTTCCTCCATCTTGATAAAGTCCACGATTTCCACTGCCTTATCTCCACTTGCTTCCTTCAACTCTTTCAGTTCCTCATCTTCAAGCACAACAAATTTACCTTTTGTCACTTCATAACCCTTCACAATATCGGCTTGATCCAATTCTATTTCACACGCAGGGCATACTTTTTCATACTTAATTGGAGTATGGCACTCCTTATGAAGTGACCGCAGCTTGATATCTCGATCTTCTGTAGCAGCATGAAGTTTTATGGGGATGTTCACCAGTCCAAAACTGATGGAACCTTTCCAAATGGTATGCATATCTTTCATTACCCTCCTTTTCACAAACTAATCCCTTATTCATATCATTTAGTTCCCCGACTTTCTTCATCCCCTTAAACATATGGAAATATTTCTGCCCTTTAACGGACACACTACAACTAAAAATCAAGGTGAAGATGATGAAACCGATGCTCCCTACATTGCGCCACGAACTTCCTACAGGTAAAGATTGGCATTACGAAGTAAAATATGATGGATTCCGCGGAATTCTCTGCATTCAATCACAAGATCAAATTAGCATGCAAAGTCGGAATGGGAAGGAACTCCTTGTTCATTTCCCCGAAATCAAAGAGCAAATCCACACATTATTGAAGGAAATTGATTTTTCCCTTCCACTAATATTCGATGGAGAAATCGTATTATTACGATCTCCGTTCAGTACCGAGTTCCAGGAATTGCAGGTAAGGGGCAGGATGCGGAATGAACAAAGAATCCTTGATGCTGCAGCCAAGCGACCAGCAGCATATTTAGCATTTGATATCCTTCAGTCCGGGAATAGCTTGTATATGCATGAACCTTATCGTTCGAGAAAAGGTAAATTGAAAGAAGTGTTCACCCAGCTAGGAATGCCTCTTGAACCAAACCCCGCTCACCCATCCTCTTTGCAAATGGTTCCTGATTACAAGGACTTCGGGAAGGTGTGGGAGCTTGTAGAAAAGGAAGAAGGGGAAGGTGCGGTCGCAAAGAAGACAGGAAGCAAATGGGAAGAGGGTCAACGAAGTACCAATTGGTTGAAAAAGAAGAATTGGAAGTACTGTAAGTGTTTCATCACTGCTTTGGATGAATCGAATGATTATTTTCACATAGGTGTATTTCATCATGATCAGGTACTACCGATCGGGCTATTCCACTTTGGACTTTCTGCAGATGAGAAGAAAACGGTAATAAGTGCGATCAAACAAAATCACACAGAAAAAAAGCGCTCTCTTTACTATATAGATCCAGCTATTGTCGTAGAGATTTCATATTTACACTGGCAAGACGGGCAGCTCAGGGAACCTCACTTTAAGCAATTCCTATTTTCCTCAGAGCCTGAAGACTGCACATTCCATCAATTCAAAATGGATGAGGCTTCACTACCCAGAGAAGTAGATATAACTCACCCAGAAAAGGAGTTGTTCCAGGATGTACACATAACGAAATTGGATTATATTCGGTACCTCCGAAAGTTATCAGTGGTGATATTACCATTCTTAAAGGATCGGCCTTTAACCTGTATTCGATACCCACATGGTATCTTCGGTGAGTCCTTTTTCCAAAAGAATGCTCCGGACTACTCCCCTGATTTCGTTGAAACACATAGGGAAAATAACATCCATTACACCCTCTGCAATAACCTGGCAACATTGATTTGGCTTGGAAATCAGCTGGCTCTGGAATTTCATGTACCCTTCCAGAAAGCCAAAGAAGAATTTGTTAATGAAGTAGTCTTTGATTTGGATCCTCCGTCTAGAGCCCATTTTTCACTTGCCGTTAAAGCAGCGAGGATCATGAAAGAATTATTCGATGGGTTGAGCCTTCAAAGTTTTGTTAAAACGTCCGGCAACAAGGGATTACAAGTATATATTCCGATTCCCGACGGATACTCATGGGAGGACACAGCCCTGTTTACTGAATTCATTGCAACCTACCTTGTATCCAATTTTCCTGAAGATTTTACGATTGAACGCTTAAAGAAGAATAGGAATGGAAGACTTTATGTCGATTATATTCAACACGGGGAAGGGAAGACCATCATCGCCCCCTATTCATTGAGGGGGAATGCTGAGGCATTGGTGGCGACTCCTTTATGGTGGCATGAAGTGGACGATGATCTTAACCCGGAATTATTCACTATAGATGTTGTGTTGAGAAGATTTCAACAATTTGGATGCCCCTTTATTGAATACGACAGGGTAAAAGAACAACAGCCATTCGGCAAAGTGATTGAGTTTTTAAAAAAGCAGTCCAAAAAATAAGAAAGAGAGTGCCTGTAATAAAGGGCACCCTCACTTCTATCATGGCATCACGCACTCAAGAACACTTTACTTTCAACGATTGATTTAGCATGATTCTCTAAGAGCTCATATGCTCCTTCTTCCGTGAATTCCTGTCTGGACATCTCATGAAAATCCTCAGGATGTGAAATAGACAATTCAATTTGAGATTGATAAAGATACGTAGCATTCCCAATCAATTCCATATTATACTTCCCTTCGGCCAATTCGTTTACGATGACACGGACCTTCCCTCCGTTGTTATACACATCGATTTCCTTGCCGAACTCATTCTCTCCAAGTAGGCAGGTAACAAGACTTGAAGCCGACATCGCTGTACCGCATGCATTTGTGAAGCCAACACCTCTTTCAAACGTACGGACATAAATGGATCCTTGCTCTAATGGATATACAAAACTCACATTGACTCCATCAGGAAATAAATTATTTGGGCCATTCACCGTTTCCGCAATGGTCTTTTGCTCATTCGAGAGAATATGCTCTGTGCTTACGACACTGATCAAATGAGGGTTTGGTACTGCGAGGGCTGAAAAAGTCAAACGATCCGAAATCTCAGGAATGCTTTCATTCAACAATGTTTCCCGATCCAAGTTCATTGGTAAAGTATCCAAACCAAAAAGGACAGGGGAGATTTCAACATTATACGTCGGGATGTTTTCAAAAATGGTATCCTGAGTTGACACACGGAGATTTGCTTTCATCGTTTGAATGATGATGGACTCTTTGTCCAGCAGCTCACATACATAACGCCCTACACATCTCAGCCCGTTTCCGCACATCGATGCTTCAGAACCATCTGCATTAAAAACCCTCATTCTCGCATCACAATCATCGCTGGCTAGTACAAACAGAATGCCATCGGCTCCAAGAGCAGACTGACGATCACATAATGCAAGGGCTAGATTTTGTCTTGCTTCATCTGAGAAATCATATCCATTGGTCATTTCATCAATAAGTAAAAAGTCATTTCCAGAACCATGACATTTAATTAGATTCAAGTTCATCGTGAATCCCTCCACGGTAATTTACTAGTAAACTATTCATAATAGTCTTAGCTTGCCACAAACAGGCTCTTTTCGCAATCATCTTCCTTGTAATTTAACAAAAGAAATAATCCGGCTGGATGGCGAAAGCATTTAACAGTTGAATTATCCCCCTCTTTTCGAGACAATGAATGTGGTGATGTTTATGAAAGAAGAATACCATTTTCGTTTTCAAGTCCGGAATGTAGAAGAATCCTCTGATGAATACCAATCAAGGGTTGTGACCACTTTTGCCCGCATCTATAATGACAAAAAAGACCTTGTGCATGAAGGTCTTTTTCGGGTACGTTTTAACAGCATCGGAATCTACCCATTCCCTGCCGATGTAGCCAGGCAAATTTCATCAAAGAATCTGCAACGGCTTCTTCTGATGGAGTTGAAGCGATATATCAAGCCCCAGAGGAAATATTTGACTCCCGGTGAATACAAACCTGTATGGTAAGCTATTTCAACTCCGATACTTCTTGGGTCAGGAGCTCCTCCGTCCATTTACAGGAATGATGATAGCTTTCCATCACTTCCCTCTTATTAAACTTCAAATTTTCCATTATTATTTCTGTCATGGCCCAGTCCGCTTTCTCGACGGAGACGACGAGTTCGAGTATCTGCTTTAAATCGTTCCTTGAACCTGTTAATGCATTACAAATATCATCATTCAATGGCAAGTCCTTCAGGATACGATCAATCGGCATGGATAAAATGGTTTCCATCAATGAAAACATTCCTGTCAGGAAATAACTTGATTTCATTGATGAGCGTTCATGTTTATCTGCCAGGAGTTCGCACATTTTCGCTCTCGTCAAACATAATGTAACCACTTCATTTTCCAGTTGCCTTCTCTTACCGACTTGTTCCCTCACAGCCAGCACATAAATCCACCGCTTGATTTCAAGAAGTCCTAAAAGAACGATCGCCTGTCGTATGGAATGAATCTTATGTTTCGGTCGGTATGCGGGGGAATTGATCAATTTCAACAGTTTATAGGATAAGGAAAGATCCTGCTCAATCAACTGACTGATCTTATCAATGCTCGGTTCCGTCATTTCGAGACTTTGGATAATCGAGTAATAGGAGTGAAAATACGTCGGTACATCATGAGTGGCAATGATCTTCGGTTTACTGAAGAAATAGCCCTGAAAGAAATGATACCCTTTCTCCATCGCTTCTTCATAATGGCTCATGGTTTCCACTTTTTCAGCAAGAAGCCTGTACCCCAATACATTAGAGAGAACTTCAATACTACCGCGTTCAGCTTCGGTTGTATTCAAGAAATCAACCTTTACGTAATCCGCCAATTTCATTAATTCCCTATCATATGGATTCGATTCATTGAATATGAAATCGTCTAATGCAATCTTATATCCCAAGGCTTTTAACTCATGACAAACCTGTACTACCTCGGAATTCGGGGTGACACTTTCGAGGATCTCCACGACGATCTCCCTTGGATTAAAGTATGTCGGGACTCTCAGCTTAAGGAGATTTTCTGTAAAATTAATAAAGCATGGCTTCCCAGCTGATAGGCTTTCAAGCCCGATATTCAAATAACTGTTAATGATGACGTCTGCAGTCGCCTGATCTCCGTCAATATTAGGAAATATATTAATCTCATTATTTCTGTAGAGAAGTTCATACGCCACCGTTTCTTGATGACGGTCAAAAATAGGCTGCCTGGCTACAAATACTTCCATCAAAACCACCTCTGCTTTACTCCTGAACGATCTATAAATAAATAGTAAAAAAGATACATATATCCCTTTTATAGTAACAATAAACACGTAGAAAGTCCAAGTAATTTGACAGTTGTTGTAAAGAATACGAGATGCCCATAGCATCTTGCCTGATTTCCATTGGTTACAGTGATTTTCGAAAAAATTCACAAATAAAATGCCCATCACCATGATTTTCATCATGATGATGGGCAACTCTACTTATAATTTTCATCGCTTTAATGAATCGAATGAACAAAGAAATTCATAAGAAACAGTGCAGCAATAATATATAGAGGAACGGATACTTCACGAGCCTTCCCGGTAGCCAGCTTCAACACTGGATATAGAATAAAGCCGATGGCAATTCCGTCTGCGATGCTGTACGTAAACGGAATCATCGCAATGATAAAAATGGCAGGGAATGCCTCAGTCAGATCACGAAGATCCATATGTCGAATATTCTGGATCATCAAGCCGCCGATGATAATCAGGATCGGGGCGACGGCATGGTCCGGAATCCACTTCAAATAAGGGATGAACAACACCGATCCCAAAAATAAGACTCCTGTCGTCAAGCTCGTCAACCCAGTACGCCCACCTGCCGTCATCGCTGCAGCACTTTCCACCGTTGAGACTGTTGGACTCGTCCCGAAGAATCCGGACGTAAAAGCTGAAAATGCGTTGGCTTGAAACGCTTTGGAATATTTATGCGGTTGATCGATCATATCCGTATGTCCGTGAACGAGACCGATGTTTTCAAATACCAGAACCATCGTTACTGAAAAAACCGCAATCCAAAATGGGATTTCCATAATGGCACTGAACGATATTTGACCAAAAACCTGACTGTATTCACTTAAATGAAATGAGCCTGATTGAATGGAAGGCTCGATCCCAAATATGAATCCAAGCAGTGTCCCAAAGGCGATACTCCATAAAAATTGCCCTTTTACATTGCGTATGAAAAGAAAAATCGTCACCAGGAATGTCAACACCGTGGCCAACACCTTTAGTTCCCCAAAATCACCGATCGTGATAATGGCACTGTCCCCTCTTTGAATGAGACCGCCTTTTTCTAGACCTATGAACATCAAAAACATCCCTAACCCTACGGTAATGGCTTCTTTTAATGTTTTGGGAATGGCTTCCGATAATACTTTTGAAAGCTTTGTAAATGCAATAATCATGAAGAGTATCCCTGAAATCACTACGACAGCTAAAGCTTCCTGCCACGAAAGACCTGATGATTTTACAAGTGTGAACGTAAACATTGCATTAATCCCCATACCTGGAACCAGTAGGATGGGTGCATTTGCCCAAAAGGCCATCACCAAACATCCGACGAAGGAGGCAAGAATGGTTGCCATGACCGCTCCTTCAAATGGAATTCCAGCTTCAGAAAGAATTAAAGCATTCACAGCGATAATGTAGACAATCGTAAAATAACCGATCGCACCTGCCATCATCTCCTGTTTCATCGTGGTACCGTGATCCTTTAACTGAAAAATACTTCCACGTGCTTTCATATTATAATCTTCCTATAAAACTGCCCTCTCCCTACCCGCTCCTCCCCAAATAGGGGGAGCCACAAAATACTATTTTAGCAAAAGGTCTGACGTTTGCCAATATGTATTTTTGTGGAGGATTTTGGTTGCTTTTTTTTTTGAATCGATGGTGGATGTTGGTGTGTGTTGATGATTGCCGCTTTACGGGGAAATCGATTGTGAATGATGGATTAGTTGCTGATCTCTAACGCAAAACCAGCTGAAATGAAAAAGAATCAAGCGGCTTTCATTGATAATCCAGCCGTTATCGTGAATAATCGGAGCTATTTAACCAGTAATCTTGCCGTTTTTGGAAAAATACGCCGTTTTACAAATAATCCCACAAACTCTTCCATGACACGAGCATTTCTCTTCCAAAGCTCCATTAACATGTCCGTCCCTCTCAAAAAAAAAGCCTCCCACAGAGGAGGCTCCTTCAATCCTATCTTATTTGTCTATTTCACGAATCAGGTTCGCCATTTCAATAGCTGATACTGCAGCTTCCCATCCCTTGTTTCCTGCTTTCGTGCCTGCTCTTTCGATGGCCTGTTCGATGGTGTCTGTAGTGAGTACACCGAATATGACTGGAACTTCTTCCTGAAGGCTTAGATTCGCCACTCCTTTTGCCACTTCTCCGCTTACGTATTCAAAATGAGCAGTCGCTCCGCGAATGACTGTCCCAAGTGTAATAACTGCATCGTACTTTCCTGATCGCGCAAGCTTTTTGGCGATCATAGGAATTTCGAATGCACCCGGTACCCAAGTGACGGAAACATTATCTTCGTCAACTCCGTGGCGCTTTAACGCATCTTCCGCCCCACCTAGAAGCTTTGATGTAATAAACTCATTAAAACGGGACACGACAATGGCCACTCTTAATCCTGAACCTACTAAATTACCTTCATAAATTGTCTTCATTGTTTATTCCTCCTGTTTATTATTAAAATTTAAGTAAATGCCCAAGCTTCGCATGCTTTGTTTTTAAATACTTTTCGTTTTCGAATTTAGCCGGAAGTTGAATCGGCACACGGTCTACTATTTCTAATCCGTATCCGTTGATGCCGGCAATTTTCCGTGGATTATTGGTCAGTAACCGAATCTTTTGTATACCTAGATCTCTAAGGATCTGGGCTCCGATTCCATATTCCCTCAGATCAGCTCCAAACCCCAATTTATGATTGGCTTCAACAGTATCATAGCCCTGTTCTTGAAGTTTATAAGCTTTTAATTTGTTAATCAGACCAATGCCACGGCCTTCCTGTCTCATATAGAGAAGTACGCCTTTACCTTCTTCTTCAATTTGAGTCAGTGCTGTAGCAAGCTGCGGTCCACAGTCACAGCGATTGGAACCGAAAACGTCACCTGTCAGGCATTCGGAGTGAACACGGACGAGTACATCTTCATCCTCGGACCATTCCCCTTTTACAAGTGCGATATGTTCTTTCCCTGTAAGGTTTTCTGTGTAAGCAACTGCCTTGAAGTTTCCGAATTCCGTTGGAAGTTCAATTTCCACTTCTCTCGTCACGAGCTTTTCTTTTTTGCGTCTGTACCTGATCAAATCTTCAATCGAAATGATCTTTAGATCCCACTTCGATGCCAGTTTCACTAACTCAGGCACCCTTGCCATCGTGCCGTCTTCATTCATGATTTCACAAATGACGCCGGATGGCTTTGCTCCTGATAGAGCAGCCAAATCGATGGCGGCTTCTGTATGTCCTGCCCGTTTTAGTACACCACCTTTTTTGGCGACGAGGGGAAATACGTGACCTGGACGTTTAAAGTCCTCGGGCATCGATTCAGGGTTCAGCAATTCCTGGATGGTTGCGGATCTCTCGAACGCACTGATCCCGGTTGTTGATGATTTATGATCCACTGATATCGTAAAAGCTGTACCATGAGGATCTGTATTTGAAAGTGTCATCGGCGCCAGCTTGAGTTTCTGTGCGATCTCCTCAGTGATCGGGGCGCAAATCAGTCCTCTTCCCTCTTTCGCCATAAAATTTATGACATCAGGAGTAGCCTTATCCGCAAGGGCAATGAAGTCACCTTCGTTTTCCCGATTTTCATCATCGACCACAATGATGACTTTCCCTGCCTTCAGGTCTTCTATCGCTTCTTCAATCTTATTAAACATGGGGCAACCCCTCCTATTAGTCAGCGAAACCATTTTGTGATAAAAAATCATAACTGATGCTGCTTGAATTACTCTTGGATTGTTCTTTTGCTTCATAGAAACGATGAAAATACTTGGCCATTACGTCACACTCAATATTGACAGAATCGCCCACTTTCTTTTCACCGAGGACTGTGTCTCCTCTCGTTTGAGGGATCAACGAAATCGTAATGGTATGATCGTTCACACCGAAAACGGTAAGGGACGTACCGTCAATTGCGACTGACCCTTTCATGATAAACAAATGACTCTGATGGTCCGGAATGGAAATGTCCATATACCATGCATTTTCGACGACTTCCACTCTCGTAATCGTTCCTACTCCGTCGACATGTCCGTTAACGAAATGCCCTCCGAAACGACCGTTTGCAGCCATCGCACGCTCGAGGTTCACTTTAGAACCACGGGATAAGTTTCGAAGCGTGGTGCCATCGAAGGTTTCAGGCATCACATCTACTTGAAATTGCCGTGTGCTGAATGAGGTGACGGTTAAACAGACACCATTTACACTGATGCTGTCACCAACCTTTACGTCTTCCAGTACACGCTCAGCTCTAATGGTCAATTCCATCGAAGAAGAAGATCGCTTCAACCGTTCAATGGAGCCGATTTCTTCAATAATTCCAGTAAACATCCTTTCCCCTCCTATCCATTAAGAATGCGTATTGGGAAGAGCAACAATCTTAATGTCCTTTCCTATACGTTCAAAGCTTTGAATCTCCATTTCCAGACCTTCTGCCATCGTAGGAAATCCTTCCCCTCCAAAACTCGTAAAGGCAGTGCTTCCACCTATAAGCTTTGGGGACATGTACATGATTAATTCCTGGAAGGCACTTTCCTTTAAAAAAGCAGAATGGATCGTTGAACCGCCTTCTACGTATAGGGAACCGATATTTCTGGCTCCCAGTTCGTTCAGAACGGAATGGATGTTAATTCTCTTCTCTGAAAGGGTGACGATTTCACACCCGGATTGTAAAAAGGGCTGCTTTTGTTCTTCACTGACGGAACTTCCTGTGAAGATTAGTGTTGCACTTTCGTCGTCTTTCACTACATGTGAGTGTAGTGGTGTTCGGAGATAAGTATCTAATATGATTCGAATGGGGTTTTTTCCACCTTGGGGCAAACGGGTGGTAAGGAGTGGGTTATCTTGAATAACGGTATTGACTCCTACTAGTATCGCGTCATGCCGGTGACGATCATAGTGGACATCAGTTCTTGATTCTTCGGAGGTGATCCATTTGCTGTCACCTGAAGCAGTAGCGGTTTTCCCGTCCAATGTTACGGCTGTTTTAAGTGTTACATACGGGGTACCGTGTTGAATAAAGTGGAAGAAATGTTTATTTAGTTCGCGGGCTTCCTCCTCACATTCTCCCACCAACACATCGATGCCTGCATCCCTCAACTGTTGGATTCCCCGCCCTGCCACGAGGGGATTAGGATCACGTGTTGCAATATGAACGCTCTTTACACCACTTGAAATGAGCAGTTGGGAACATGGAGGAGTTTTCCCATAATGGGAACATGGTTCAAGGGTGACATAAACGTCGCTTCCTTTTGCTTTGTCCCCTGCATTCCTCAACGCATTCACTTCCGCATGACCTTCTCCTGCTTTCAGGTGGGCTCCCATCCCGACAATTTCTCCATTGTTGACGACCACTGCCCCTACCATGGGGTTTGGTGACGTCTGGCCCTGGGTGGACGCTGCCATTGAAAGGGCAAGCTTCATATAATGAGAATGGTCCAATTGAATGACCTCCATTCTATTTGTGAATTAATATCCTAAAATAAATAAACCCCAAGTAACGTTTCTACTTGGGGGAAGTTGGCATGACTGAATAAAGCATCCACTCGATGAAATTAAAAGGAAAAATCATCCATGATAAATACATGGATTTACTCACTTCATCAATTGAATACTGCCGTTCCTTCTCCCATCCAGACTTTCACTGTCGGCTTTGGAATTTCACCAAATCCACCGTCTAATAACCATTAGCCGGGTCACGGACTGAGAGCAATTGCTCATCACCGCCGGTAGGGAATTTCACCCTGCCCCGAAGGAAACCTATTCGATTATCATTATTCTATCATAGTTTCAGTGATGAAATCATGTATGAAGATCAAATATTTTAATTTTGTAAAAAATCACCCTGACGGTACTAGGGTTTTTATTAGAATCCATACTAAATGGAGGAAGCCTCTACCTGAATATGAGGCATCCTCCGTTCTTTATGTTAATAACAATCTGCATTCCTCCGCACATGTAAAACACGCTTTGGCACAATCTTTACAATGCTGCTGGTCATGTGCATGGCATTCTGTTCCACACATCTCACAAATGTGCACACAAAGGGTGAGGATTTGATGAACAAACTTACTGCTTCGCTCCATGGCATTAATGGCATAGGAGCAGATTTCTGCACACTCCCTATCGAGTTCTATACACATCATCATCGGTTTTTCTTCCTTTAGGCATGCATGATAGCACACATTGCATGCTTCCTTGCACCGCTCTAAAGCCGATAAGCATGATTTGTAGTCAGCATTCACCTTACCACCTCCATAACTTCCCTTTTAGGATGCCCAAAATCCATCTTATGAATGAGTCAGGAAGTGAGAAAGTAGTCACTATCTACGTACCATAGAAATATCAAGAGCCAATCGAATTCCTCATTGTACGTTTCATAAAATGAAACGTAACTGTGATGGGAGTCGAACAACCGTTGAACACTTTGAGGAAGGTACCCCTTTTGTAGAGACAGGTAATTCTTCTCCTTATAATTTAAGATCCACCTCTTATTACCTTTGTAGATGAGGATGGTGTCTCCCTCCTCACTCTGCCATTCGATAGCGGTCGAACTCTGGTATTTCAAATGAAACATCATCATTGATTTGGGATGCTCCACTTTTAAGATCCTGCTCCATTTTGAGAAAGGTAGCGGCCGTTTATCCCTTCTGTGAAACAGGTATTGCTTAGGATTATTGATCATCGATGTGCGTTGAATGAAATAGTCGGACCATCCGTTGGTTTTCAAGTAATAAGACCCTTCTTTTGTATGGACGCCTACATATGCATGTTCTGAAACGGGCAGCTTTTCATAAAATAGTCGTTTTGCCTTTTTTAATTCCTTCTTCAGACTGTAGCTGAGGTAAAGATTAGAGAACGCAGGGATGAAGATCAGCAGAGGAAAATAATACAATTGTTGAATCACAATCAGCATCCCTACCCCAATGAGGAAATACATGACACTTCGGAAAAGGAACGTATATTGTTCATTTTTGTATATATGATAGAGGTTCATGAAATGCTCGTCCTTTCAAGGAATCTCTATCATATGTATGTACTAAATCCGGAAAAGAGACCATAATCAAGGAAAAGGCGAAGGAATAACGGGACACTCATACTGGATGAGTCGTTCCGTCAACCCTTCGCCTTCTCTTTACGTGGGAATAAGTTCACCTGACCGGTTCCAACCGACTATCTGTTTCAATTTTGATTCTGCATCATGATAGCCCTGCCAGTACAACTCGTCCAGCTTCTGTGGATTTTTTTCAATCCTGCTTACTTTAAGGGGGTGCTGAGGCTGGATGACTAATACTTCTCCCCTTTTTTCTTTTATTTCTATATCTTTTATTGTTTGATTATATCGCATATACCGGTTCATTAACGTTTTGTGCAATTCGGGATATTGAGGGTACTTCCTTCTGATCAAGAACGAAAATCTTGAAGGCTTTTTGTAATATCCTCTATTTCTGGTCAAAATAACGACATTCTTCTTGAACCCGTCTTCCTCTGCTTTTCCAATGGGGACAGGGTCGCTTATCCCTCCATCTAAGAGATGATGAGATGCGAATTCAACGACCGGAGCAACAAAGGGGAGGGAACTTGATGCGCGAATAATGGTAAGAAGCTCTTCTCCATATTCTTTTCTTGAAAAGTAGGTTGGTTTTCCTGTTTGGCAGTCCGTTGTACCGATTACGAATTCTGCTCCATTTGAGTGGAAGGCGTTGTAATCGAAGGGAACAAGTTTATTTGGAATCTCATCAAAGACATAGTCCATTCCAAATAATTCGCCCGTCTTCCAGTAATTCCTCCATGATAAATATTTAGGATCGCGGATGAAATCGACATTCACTTTTTTGTTGCGGCCATTTTGCTTTGATAAATAGGAGGCAGCATTACATGCTCCTGCAGAGACACCGATGACATAGGGGAATTCTATCCCATTTTCCAAGAAAAATTCCAACGCACCAGCCGTATAGATCCCCCTCATTCCACCGCCTTCAAGAACAAGTCCAGTTTCGTTTATCATCATTTCTTATTCACCCGCCTTTGGCTGTAATAAATACTGCTTTACTTCTTGAGGATAAAGGTTGATTCCAGAGAGTTCATCTAGGGATACCCAGCAGGGAAAATAACTTCCTCTTCCCCTTCCAGCATCGTATTCTTCCCCTTTTCCTGAACCGAATAAACCACTATATTCTCCCACAAAATAATACGATTGTGTATGATTATGCTTGAAGGACAACGCGTGTTTCAGCCCAGAAACGATGATTCCCAATTCTTCCTCAGCTTCCCGGATTGCCGTTTCGATTTCGGTTTCACCCATCCCCATACCTCCTCCGGGAATCACGTAATAAACTTCATCATCCCTATTTCTTTTGATGACTGCCAAGTGGTCATCTTCGATCAGTATGATCCCTACACGATGTCTCATTTACCTTCCTCCATAGGAATCAACTTAGCGTTGCACGTCTTTTCATAGAATTCAATGGGGCCAGCTTCTATTAACATTGCATACATATATCCCTTTTCTTTCATGCTTTCTAACGCAGCATAAAGGAGACGCCTTCCCACTCCATCATGTCGGAAATCCGGCAGTACCCCCATCGGACCGAATACTCCCTTTTTGTCCATGAATACATCATAAGCAGCAAAACCAATGAGTCTCCCTTCTACCTCTGCCTTATAGATAGGAATGAGAGGATTATTGGATTGAAAGGCATTCCGTAGAGTATCAGACCAAACCTCTCCGAAATGACTTCCCGACCAGGATAGGAAGTGCTCTTTCTCATATGCTTGAACAGAACTTATTTTAACCTGGTCAGCTTTTCTCAAGGACCAATCTCGAGTCAATAGATGAACGGACAAATTCCTGGCTACGGTAACAGATTGGATAATGCTTTCCTGAGGGACAATCTGAAGCCCCTGCTCCAACTGCGGCTGTTCTGATAGAAGTGAGAAAAATGCCTTTATTATATGCCCTTCATTTAGATAAGTTTGGTTGTATCTCTTCATGATGTTAACCGAAACATTCCATATATTGAGAGTATTTAATGAGACGGGCATAGAATGTGAGTCAATCACAATGCCGGAGGATGGTTCAGGGGAGAGTGTTTTCAATAATCTTTCTAACTGCTCCGAATACGGTTCTAGAAGATCATGCATTTCCCTTAAAGTCCCTTCTTTTACGAGAGCAGCTCCCAAGAATAGGTCAATACTTTGGATGTACGTGTGTTGATTTCTTTCAGCAAGCTCGTGTGCTTGTTTGATTAATTTGTGAACCTTATGTGTTAAACAGGGGACAATCATTGGTCTTCCTCCTTCCTCTATCACCATTCGACATAAAACAATGAATTCCTTTTCCGATTATGCATGAGGTCCGTCCCTCTAAAAAATACGAGCTGACGGCATCGCGTCAGCTCAGTTCTTTTTTCTTAAAGAGGGTCGGGGTGATGAGTAGGATGATCAAGGATAATATCATGGTCAGGATGATGGTTTCTGTAAGAGCTTCATCCCATTGAGATTGCAGGATCAGTTCATGAATATAATGGACCAGCTGTCCAGGCGACCATTTTAACGTTTTGGTCATATACCCTGATAGGAAGGTAATCAACATGGTCGATCCGATTGTATAAAATGCCGTAAGACCCGGCGATTGTGATAAGCTGCTGAAAAAAATCACCAATGTCAAGATAAAAGTCAGCCATAATCCGTAAACGATAAACCCCTTGAAGAATAGACCGACGTTGATTCCATCAAATAATAGATGGATGTAATAGTAACCGGATAGCATCCCAAGGCTGTAGGAAAACCACACCAGAACAAGTGCGGCTGCCCACTTGGAATAAATATAGGATGTGTATGACACGGGTTTCACAAGAACCAATACCGCATTACCACTTTTTCTTTCTCCAGCCACCGTCCCCATGAACCCTAACACGATGACCAGAACACCAAATGTGCTGAATTGACTTATGATCGATAAGAATACTTCACCTGATGACGGTGTAGGGATGGATATGACTGTACCTTCTGGAAGATCCCCCACCGATTGTAAAATCTCCGGCATGTAATAGGCTGTTAACGGTTCCGTCAACCCGAATAAGATGAACACGGCCGGTATCCAGATCACCTTGTAATTACGTATCAGTTCCAATATTTCTTTCCTGAATAAAACCAAGCCGATTTTCATCTATTCATTACCTCCATGAAGACTTCTTCAAGACTTTGTTCACTGGTCTCAAATTTGGTCACTCCCCATCCATTTTCAGAGATCATGGAAAAGATCCTGGACCGGTCCCGTTCCAGATCCGTTACATTAAAGGAAATCTGATTTCCATCCGAAACGATGTTGTGCATCCAGTCTTTCACCTTTAGAAAATGAACAAACTTCTTGCTGTCTTCATTGAAATGCAATTTCATCTTCAGCCTGTGGTGTCTTGCCTTCACTTCCTCGATCGGGCCGTCTTCTATCAGTTCACCTTTATGCAAGAATAGCACTTCATCACATATTTGTTCAGCGTCGTTTAATATATGGGTTGAAAACAAGATCGTCGTTTCTTTTTTTAACGTTTTTAATAATTCCAATACTTCCCTTCTGCCGAAAGGATCCAATGCCGAAACAGGCTCATCAAGGATGAGGAGCTTAGGCTTATGAATAAGGGCTTGAGCAATACCGAGACGCTGCTTCATCCCACCTGAATAGTGACCTACCCTCCGATCCTTCCCTTCCTGTAAGCCTACCATTGAAATAAGTTCATCTGCTCGCTGCCGTGAGTCACCTTTTGACAATCCTGAAATTTCACCGGAGAATACCAGGAATTCGTTTCCCGTCATCCACTCAAAAAACGCTGGATATTGGGGAAGATACCCGATTATTTCACGTATATCGTCAGAAGATGAAGTTGTTCGAATGCTACCGCCTGTTGGTCTTAACAATCCAGCAAGCATATTTAAGGTCGTCGTTTTCCCTGCTCCATTTGGACCTAACAGAGCTGTACAAGCCCCTTCTTTCAACCCGAAGGAAATGTTTTTAACCGCATAATTCCTGTATCTCTTCTCGAGATAAGCCACTTCCAGGACGATCATCGATTTTGCCCTCTTCCAAATACAAAATAGATGACCGGACCGATAATATTGATGAACAGGATGATTAATAACCAAAGCCATTTTGGTCCTTTGGTTGACTTGATGCGGATCAGATCCACCACTGCCACCACTATAAGAATGAATTGTATGATGATGACGGGAGCTAATAGTCCCCAATTGACAGATTGCAATGCTTGTTGTAATTCGCTCATGTTTCTCTTCCTCCTTTTGATTATCATTGATTAGACGCAGGAAGAAGAGAATCGTTCATTTATTTTATTGCTTTTTTAAAAAAACTGATCCCCAACCATTCGGGGACCAGTCCTTAATTTTTTCCATTGTATAAGGAATGGAGTTTATTCACTTCCGTTTTGACGGTCTGTACGAGTGAGGACGGAGATACCACTTTCGCCTGACTGCCAAACGAGAGGATCCAGTTTACGAGACCAATGCTTACCCGGGCTTTGGTTGATAATATAAAATGACCCTCTCCTTCCCTTTGAATACGAACGTCCTTCCCAAATTTATCAATGATCACGTTGATGAGGGAGTTGTGAAACTTGATCCTGATCCACTCCTCGTCCCCTGCAAACATGTGAAAAGTGGACTGAACATACCTCGATACATCAAAGGCTTCATATGAAAAGGTTTCAGAGAGTGCTTCAACATTCCGGAGCCGATCCACCCGGTAGTGACGGATTTCCTCTGCTTCAAAATAATAAGCTATAAGGTAATAAAAATCATTTGCCCAAGCAAGTGCGTATGGTTTCACTTTATAAAGGCTGCCCTCGTGACTGAGGTTGAACTGTTTGTTCACATCGAAGCGACCGTATTGGAAGGTGATCATCCTGCGTTCTGCGATGGCCTCATGGATATCATGAATGGTGCGGCGAATATAGGGGCTTTCACTCTTAATGGAAGAGTCGATTTGGATTTCATTATGTAACATCTTACCTAACCGATGACTCGTCAACTGTTTGATTTTTCCCGTCAACTGAATCGTTTCCTTTTTAGAGATGAATTTGGCAGAGACGACTGCATCGATGAGCATTCTGAGTTCATATAACTCGAACAGCCGATACTGATGACTATAAAATTTGGGCAGTCCTTCCTTTTCTTGATTAATCGTAACATCGAACCCTTGCCGGATAAGGTGATCTAGGTCATCTTTTAACGAATTCTTGTTCAATTTCAGTTCAGATCCATACGTCTGCTTAAAGCGGAGAATGATATCATCCAAGCTTAACTCGTGAACTTCGTCCGTTTCTTCTCTTAAAATACTCATCAGCTTCAAAATTCTTTCTTTATTATCGATTCTCATCTTGGGAGTCGGTTCTCCTTTCAGCATTGATAGTTTTATAAAATTATAAAGTGTAAGAATTTTTTGTCAACTCCCACACTTATTTAATATCCAAATGCTCATTATTATTTCTGATTTTTATAATCATTCCTTTGGCACAAACTCAATGGCAGATCACAATCTGTGGAAGAAACAACACTCTTTACGTAAAGAGTTAAACGAAAAGAACCCATGTAGCGACATGGGTTCTTCAGCCTGTTCATTTTAATAAGCGAAAGACTGTGGGGATATAGTAGTGTTCTCCTTCGTAGGCTTTTACTGCACCCAGGATGGTAAAGACAAGGGCCAGGACCCCAACGAGCGGCGCCAATATAAATCCGATCAGGACAACCATCAGAATGGAGCTTACCAATCCGTAAACAGCATATGAAATCAGGAAGTTAAAATATTCCTTTCCGTGGAAGTCCACAAATTCTGATTCGTCCTTCTTAATGAGCCAGATGACCAAAGGCCCGATGAAAACTGTGAAGAAGCTTAAGATATAAATTAGAGCTGCCATCATTCTTTCGTCTTTTGTCGGCATGCCAATTCCTCCCTGTTCAAACTCTTTAGCAGATACGTCAATTGTATCCTCCTCTATATTTACGTACTTACCCGAATAAAGTTTCATTCAATATCCTCATTTCTCTTGAATCTTTTGGATACTTCTGGACATCCCTCATGAATCACTAACAATCGGAATATATGTATAAGAAAGGAGTTTGTCCCTTTACGTACAGAAAGGTTGTGATAAACATGAGTAAATTGGAAGCTTTCGTTCTGGGAATCATTCAAGGCTTAACAGAGTTTCTTCCAATCTCAAGTACAGGACATCTTTATCTGGGAAGGTTGATGTTCGGACTGGAGGAAGCAGGGCTTTTCCTCGATACAATGCTCCATATCGGAACGCTGGTAGCTGTTCTAGTAGTGTATCAAAAGGAACTCCTTTTCATGATAAGACACCCTTTCAGCAAATTATCATGGATTCTCATCATTGGCACCATTCCCGCTGTGATTGTCGGCTTTTTGTTCGAGGACTTCTTTGACGCCATTTCTAAGACCGGTTCCACGATCGGATGGGAATTCCTTGCTACAGGGTGCATCATGTACTGGGCTGATGGGGTGAAAAACGGCTATAAAAAACTGGAAGACCTTTCATACACAGACGCACTGGTGATCGGAAGCTTTCAAGCTGCGGCCATCTTCCCAGCACTATCTAGATCCGGTTTAACCATAGCTGCAGGATTGTTCCGGAAACTTGACAGGGAAACGGCTGCCTATTTCTCGTTTCTCCTGTCAACACCAGCCATACTTGGGGGAATCGTGCTGCAGGGAAAAGAGATGGTCGGTGGACATATGGAAGCAATCTCTCTTTCAAGTCTGGCCATTGGAACGGTGAGTGCAGCGATATTCGGCTACTTCGCTATTGTCACCATGGTCAATTTTCTGAAAAAGCATTCACTTAAAATATTTTCATATTATGTTTGGGCTTTAGGAATGTTGATTCTTATTCTTCAGTACTCAGGGATCATGTAGGAGGATTCGAGATGAACCATGATTGGATACTAGACGTCCTGACTTTCCTGACCGATTTGGGTTACGCGGGGATTTCCCTCGCTCTCATGATCGAAGTCATCCCAAGTGAGTTGGTGCTCAGCTATGCCGGCTTTATGGTTAGTGCAGGTAAAATCACCTTTATTGGAGCTTTCTTAAGCGGAGTCATCGGGGGCACGGCCGCTCAATTATTTTTATATTGGCTAGGATATTTCGGCGGGAGGCCGTTTTTTGATAAATACGGGAAATACATGCTCATTCATTCTAAACATTTGATTGCTTCCGAGAAATGGTTTGAGAAGCATGGTACCATTGTCATTTTCACAGCACGCTTTATTCCCATCGTCCGACATGCCATCAGTATTCCCGCAGGTATCAGCCGCATGCCCCTCTCTACATTCAGTCTGTATACCTTTGCTGCCATGCTTCCGTGGACATTATTGTTTATGATCATCGGAATGGAACTTGGTACACATTGGGAGCTTATCGAAGTCATAGGAGTACGCTACATTAAACCACTTAGCGTAATCGCCCTATTCACAACGGCTATGTATCTGTTTTTTTCCATGAGAAGAAATAAAAGGGTGGATTAACTTCTTTTTTTATGGGAAATTGTTTAAAATAAGAAGCAAACAAGCCTTACGAAAGGATACAATATGACTTCGATACTATTAAAGAACGTGACCATCTATCCCATTACATCAAAGCCCATTCAAAATGGATCTTTACTGATAAAAGACGGAATAATCAAACAGATCTCACCCCATGACATAGATGGATATCAGCATTCTACCGTTTATGATTGTCAGGGAAAATTTTTATTCCCCGGCTTCATTGACTGTCATACCCATTTAGGCCTTTATGACGAAGGGACCGGGTGGGCAGGGAATGACGCCAACGAGACCATAGAACCTATGACTCCGCATATCCGCGCCTTTGATGGTGTATATCCGTTGGATCCTGGTTTTAAAGATGCCCTTAAATATGGGGTCACCACCGTGAATGTCATGCCGGGAAGCGCCAACGTGATCGGTGGCACTACCTCCGTCATTAAAACACTTGGCTCCAATATACAATCCATGATCATTAAGGAGACATCCGGATTGAAGATCGCATTGGGAGAGAACCCGAAACGGATCCATAGTAATGGTAATAATGATTCGATTACGAGAATGGGGATTATGGGAATGCTCAGGGAAGCATTCTTTTCGGCAAAATATTGTGACCAACCGGAGGAACTGAGAGTGGCACCGCTGGTATCTGCATTAAAGCGGGAAATCCCGGTTCGAATCCACGCACACCGGGCAGACGATATTTTATCCGCCGTTCGATTTGCAGAAGAATTCAACCTGGACCTTAGGATCGAACATTGCACGGAGGGTCATCTCATATCAGATGAATTAAAAGGGAAAAACCTAAAAGTTTCCGTTGGGCCTACCTTTACCAGAAGATCGAAAGTAGAGCTTAAAAACAAGAGCTGGCTCACTTATCAGAAATTGACGGAAGCAGGTGTAGAAGTATCGGTTACGACTGATCACCCCTATACACCGATTCAGTATTTAAATATGTGTGCAGCGATTGCTGTTCGTGAAGGATTAGATGAACAGAAGGCATTGGAAGGGATTACTATAGCCCCTGCCAGAAACCTTGGTGTGGCTGACAGAATCGGTAGTATCGAAGTGGATAAAGATGCTGATTTAGTCCTTTGGAGCCATCACCCCTTCCACTTTATGTCCAAGCCCCTGGTGACATTCGTGAACGGTGAAATCGCATATCAAAACGTGTAGAAATTTGGTAAAAAATTTTATCAAAAATTAGCTTTTTACCTATTTCCTTTTTGAGATATTTCGTATATGATACAGATGGATAATATATTTCCGATTACATTGTTCTTAAAGACTGTCTATTCATATATTGAACGACTGTAATGAAGGGAAGGCAAAAGGTGCGCCACCAGTTTCTTGACTGGTCTTAGTGGGTTCGATTCCCACCCCGAAATTTTTTAGTTACCATTTAAAAATTTCGAGGGTGGGATCGTACGCACGTAGACTGCCCTCTAGGAGGGTCTACTATGATCAAGAAACGTGAATTACATGAGTGTCATGAACTTTATGACCTGATGGTGCACCCGGATGTCTTTCCTTTTGTGCGTCAAAAGGCACATTCTTATGACGAGCTTCTATTCTTAACGAAGCAAACAATTGAAGCAGAAGATCGTGGAGAGTTGATTTCCCGTACAATTGTGGACGAGTGGGGCAACCCCATCGGCACTATCAATCTTTTTGACATTCAGGAAAATGCAGGATTCCTGGGCACATGGCTAGGTAAACCATTCCACGGTAAAGGATATAACCAGCCGGCCAAGGACGCATTCTTTTCCGAGCTATTTTTTGAGCTGGGTATGGAAACCATTTTCATGAGAATCCGTAAAGTGAATACCCGTTCACAAAAGGCCGCTGAAAAGCTCCCTTATGTCGTAAAGGCAAATGATACAAGGAAATCCCTTTATGATCAATTAAACGCTCAAGAAGAGGTTTATGATCTATACGAAATTCCAAAAGATTTATATACATTGTATCTATATCAGCTGCAACAGTCTCCAGAAGAGGATCAGGCTCTAGAAGCTTAATATCCAGTAAAAAAAGTTATCAACAAAAGTCAGTACTTTTGTGTGATAACTTTTTTATTTTGACTGATTAGAATGATGCATGAATCATAAATAATATGGTGAAAATGAATGCCAGCTTTAAATGCCATGCACCATCCTTTCTCTTGAACCGTTTAAATCCCATGTATACTAGAAAACACAGAACAATACTCGAAAGGATGCCTGTGACATTGGTAAAGTCCCAATGAAAGTCTCTAATCACTGCAAGGGTGCCATGTACGATTACAATTGCTGTTCCCAATAGAGCAAGAGGGACATGAAATTTTCTCAATAACCTGCCTACATATTGTACAGGTCGCTTCAATTCAAGATTTCGCCATTTCACCTCTCTCAAACCCTTCCATTTCATCAAAAGGAAGACCGGAAAAATACTCAGAACGGCAAAATAAACCACCCTGGCTATTGACCCGAACTGCTTAAAAAACTCTTTATAATGGTCTTCCTCTATTAACATAAGGTGATCGTAATAAAAGGAAATGAGGGATATTGCCGCTCCTGCTATACAAAAGGTGAAAATGAAATAAACGATGATGCTTCTACGCTCTTTTGGATTGGGAATTGTACTTGATAAAAATGTGGGATGCTGAGTGTTTTTGGTTTTCATTCGTTAACCCCTAGTATCATAATAGTTTGTACTGTTAGTATAAGCCTCAAAAATGAAAATTACATGAAAATCAAATGAAATAGATGGCTTTGTGTCTAAAAAAAAGAGCCGAACGTACAGGACCCGTGATCAGGACCATTACGCCAGCTCTTCTTTCTTACTTCTTCTTATCCACCTTTTCGAAATACAGGTTCCGGATGACGAAGGTTCTATAATTCTCCAGTTTCCTTTTGTCAACGGGATGATGACTGATTCCCATTTTTTTAAGCTCCTGAAGATACCATCCTTTTGAATACTGATAAGCCATTTCACTTCTCCCCTTCAACCATTTATATACTATATGCTAGAAGGGGATCCCCATGACTTCTTATCTGGACATTGTTGACAGTTCTTCATACATATCTTGAATGGTGAACGCCTTTTCACTCTTATCCATATGATTGACCATGGTGTCTCTGTTTGATTTAAGCTTGTTGACGCTCTGTAAAAAGCTTTCTTCATTCAGCTCTTCTTCTTCCAATTTCATCGCGTATCCATGCTTCACGAAGCTATTGGCATTCAGGATTTGATCGCCACGACTCGCTTCCCTCGATAGTGGAATCAATAGCATCGGCTTCTTTAAGGCAAGGAATTCAAAGATCGAATTCGAACCCGCACGGGATATCACGAAATCCGTCATCGCCAGGTAGTGGGGAAGCTCACTCTTTATGAATTCATATTGGCGATAGCCCTTCTGTTTAAGGTCTTCATCGATATTCCCTTTTCCGCAAATATGGATGATTTGAAACTCAGAAAGCAGCTCTTCAAGATTCCCTCTGACTGCTTCATTAATTTTCCTTGCTCCAAGGCTGCCTCCCATGATCATCAGTACAGGCTTATCTTCATAATACCCCGTTAACCTTTTTCCTTCTCGGGCATCACCGGTAAATAATTCCTCCCTGATAATGGCTCCTGCACATATTGATTTATCACTTGGAAGAGATTGAACCGTTTCCGGAAAAGTGGTGAATATCTTTGTTGCAAATGGGACCGCAAGTTTATTTGCAAGTCCGGGTGTTACATCCGATTCATGAATTGCCACTGGAATCCTTGCTATTTTAGCAGCCATTACGACAGGTACAGAAACAAACCCACCTTTTGAAAAAATGATATCAGGCTTTATCTTCCGGATGACAACCAGGGCATCCATTACCCCTTTCATCACACGGAAAGGATCTGAGAAATTTTTCCACGAAAAATATCTCCGAAGCTTCCCGCTTGAAATGCTCTTGTAGGGAATATGGGGAAACTGCTCTGTTATGATTTCTTTCTCGATTCCATCTTCAGAACCTATATACGTTATATCCCAGCCTTCTTTTTCAAAGTGTGGAATCAATGCTGTATTAACCGTGACGTGGCCCGCGGACCCTCCACCCGTGAATAAAATGCGTTTCTTCATATGTAATAAACTCCTAACTCCATAATCTAAAATCCTTCTCTCTAACCATTATACACTTTACCAAAAATACAAGCGGGATAGAACCACGAAAAATTGACAAACAGAAGAGAAATTCCTTCCCATCCCCGTTTAGAATCTTTCTCTGGGCATGATAAGAAATGTTCAGTTCTTATCCCTATTCAAGATATAATTCGCTACATTTCTTCCGCTGATGGTCACCATCGGTGATCCTCCCCCTGGGTGAGTCGTTCCCCCGACGTAGAACAGGTGATCAATGTCTTTGCTGACGTTTGAAGGGCGAAGGAAGGCTTCGGTCATCCGGTGGGAGGCCAGACCATATAGAGAACCTTTATAAGCCGAAAATTTACGTTTAATCGTGTTCGGTGTATAGATTCTTTCTACTTCCAGGGAGTCACGGATGGTTAGACCCTTTTTTTCTAAAGCATCATAAATCTTTTCTTTATATGAATGGACCTCTTCATTGCTCAATTCAATGGCCGGAGCATTGACAAGAATAAACAGGTTACTACCCTTGGTGATGTTTGGATCAGTAGCTGCCGAATGGCTGATATAGATCGTTGGATCGCTCGGAAGCGTTTTGTCTTTAAAAATTTCCTTGAATTCTTTTTGATAATCGCCACCGAAATACACTTGGTGATGATGAATGGAGTCTTGGAAGGTCCTGAGCCCCGCAAGGATCACAAAGGCGGAAATGGAGGGTTCATACGAATCAAGTTTGCTGTCAGGATGACTCGGTCGATTTTCTTCCTGAATGAGGTGCTTTGTCGCGGTAATGAAGTCACCATTTACAATCACGTCATGTGCAGAAATCGTATCATCATCCGTGGTTTTTACACCCACTGCCTTTTTTCCCTTTACAACGATTTCTTTGACTCCCATTCCCAATAGAACTTGTCCACCTAACTCTTTAAAGTAACGGTGAAACCCTTCGGCAATCCGCGGATTCCCTCCTTTGGTATAATACACTCCTTCTTTCATCTCCAGATGACCGATCAATGAAAAGGTGGCTGGGCACTCATACGGTGATGAACCTATGTAAGTAGCATACCGGTTGAAGACCTTCAGCACCTCCTCATCCCGAAAAAACCTTCTATGGAAATGATCCATTTTCTCTAATGGACGGACCTTCATAAAGCGATAAGAAAGAGACGGGGAAAGATAATCTTTCCATGAGCTGAAAACTCGATAAAAGAAGCCTTTCTCAGCTTGTTTATAAAGAACTTCCACTTCTTTTAAATACTTTCTGTAATGAGATGCCCCATATGGATCGATATTTTCAAGTTCTTTCATCATCTCCATGGGATCCGCAGTTTGATAAAGGATCTTCCCATTTGGAAAGATGTTTTTAGTATGTTTTATCAGCCTTTCAAACTCAAAATATCGGGACGAGTCCCCTCCTGCATCATTGATCACAGATTGAAAGACATGAGGCATCGTAATGGTATTCGGTCCAAAATCAAAAGAGTACCCTTCCATTTCAACCGGCATCATTTTCCCCCCGGGGTGAAGATTCTCTTCTATTACCGTAACGTTATACCCTTTACTCTGAAGGGATATTGCAGCAGATAATCCTCCTAAACCCCCTCCTATGATGATGATATTCTTCATGTATAGGTCCTTCCTTTCCATGTATATCCTTGTTTTTTCAACCCTTTCAGCATGGATGCCCACATGATGCTGATGAAGCAGAGGGAGGCGAAAGGAATCAAAAGAAAATGCCACCTCGATTGATTGGATGCCACATCAATGATCAAGGTTTGCATCCAGATTGCCAGTAAAGGTAGAATGCAGGTCCATTCCCCCGCTACGACACCATATAGAGCCAAGGGAAGAGGTAATATAAAAAAGATAAAATAGAATAGAGAAATAAGGACAACGGATAGTGGACTTCTTCCAGTCCCTGTGTATATATTCTTCAGAAACCCTTCCCATACTTCTTTATTCGTATCGTACATATGACAAGACACATCATGACTAATATTGACAAGTGTCACCTTCCATCCCTTTTCTTTCACTTTCCGCGTGATATGAACATCTTCCAAAAGGGAGGATTTAACGGCTTCATGACCACCGCATTCGTCATATGCTTCCTTTTTGAAAAACATAAATGCTCCATGTGCAGCTGTAAATGCTCTTTTGGTTGTATGATTGGACACGGCAATCGGCAGATGGAAATAAACGAGAAAGTGCTGAAAAGGTACCAACATTTTACTGAGTATGCTCGGTATGGGGAATTGTGGGAATCCCGTAACAAGTCCGGAACCATACCGATTCATTTGAAATAACACTTTCTCAACGATCGATGGAGACACCCTTACATCAGCATCAAGATAGAGATAATACGCCCCCTGTGCATGACTGCTCAGCTCTTTACAAGCGTGTACCTTTCCTACCCAACCCTCCGGAAGCGGTTTTCCATCTATGATCCTGAAACGCGAATCACCTATAGTCAAAGTTGTTAGAAGTTCTCTTGTATGATCCGTCGATCCATCATCTAATAGGATAAACTCCACAGGTGAATGAGTGATCTTCTTGATACTTTCAATGAGTCCTTCAACATTCCTTTCCTCGTTCCTCATTGGAACCAGGACGGAAACCAATTCATCTGTAGTCGTGACTCGGGAAAGTTTGGGTAAGAAAAGCAGGTTGATGAACGTAGCGAGTACGAATAGAAATGGTATTACGATAAATAAATTCATTCAATCACCCCTTACTTTTTTCTCCTCCAGAAGTCCAACCACTCACTAACAGTCGGGAATCCTTTTAGAACTAAACTAAATTTCGATAAGTCTTCTTGTATGATGTCTTCTTTCATCTCATCAACTTTTCTTTCTAAAAGGTGCCTCAGAAGTTCTGTCCGTTCTGCCCTTGATGAAGGATCATCAACATTTTCTTCAACGTCGCTGATTCGGATGAACAATTCCGGTCTTTGGTCGTGACGAAACGTATAATAAAACGTGACCATTGTGATGGTTATATCCGGGTTTCGTTCATACAGATATCCCGGCCCACTCATAAAGGAAATGGGTCTCTTTTCGAGATGTTCTTCCTTTCCTTGAGGAAATATCCACACCGTTTTATTCTCTTGTAAGCATCTTTCTGCAAACTTCAGGGATACGACCAAGTCTTTTGGAGAATACGGATTGACTGAAAATGCTCCGAGTTTTTTAAAGAAAGGGTAATCTTCCATCCCTTTCTGACTCATCATGGCATAGCTGTCTTCGTTTATGATCGTTTGATTTAAGTAAAAAACCATCAAACCGTCCCACCAGCTGGAATGGTTTGCAAGCATCAAATGTCCAGAAGGAGGATGCATAGAACTTCGACAGTCGTCTATCCATACCCGATAAAAATGTCTCTTAAGCTGATGTGTAACGTACCAGGCTAACAATTGTTGAAATCTTTTACTTTTCTGGGGCTGAATCATGTTACCTTCTCCAATCGTTTACGAAGCATGAGAGATACTGAATAACATATGGCAGTGACTATAACAGCAACCCAAAGCCCTTCCGTAATCGCCGTCACCATAAACATAAGAATCACAAGCATGTATAGAAGTCTCATTCGACCACTCCACTTTGGAGATGAAATTTCTTGACGGATAATAAAATAGAGGATGACTTGAATGAAAAATGATACAAAAAACCACCCTGCGAAATTTTGCATTGGAATATCATAGTAGGGTCCCCCTTCATCCCAAATCCAATATTGTCTGCCTCTAAAAGCAACGGGATCGATGATCAAATCCATCGTGACAGCTAACAGTGAAGTGACCGTACTATATAGAAATGCGCCAGACACAGTCTTTGGTCTCATCAGAAGAAATTCAAAATGCGCCATACTGGAAAATATAACCATTACCCAAGCGAAGCCGATTGTGACGGGTACACCGAATAATTGAAACCCGAAGTCCTTTTCATAATGATACGATCCGAAAATCAATCCATAATGAACTCCTAACGACTCGGCTAAAATCGTTAGCAGCATGATGAATGAAGAAATGATGATTCCAAGACCCACCCTGAACTTCTTCATCACATAAAGAATAGCCACAAAACCAGCTAAATATAAAAAAACGGCATTGGCCCACTGTAATGAAGGAGGAACCCGATCAAGCGAAACAAGGATGATTCCCACTCCGTACCATATTAAAAATACGCTCCAAGCCCAATCACCCCATTCCTTTTTCATGACTTTCTCCCACCAGTTTCTATGCATTGTGCCTTAAGAGTATTATCGTTCATAAGTAAATTCACCCACTCTTTCCTCTTGAAAATATGGTACAGTATGATAGTGAAAAGTTGATTCGCTACCCGAAGGAATCCAGGAGGAATTCATATTATGAGAGAGACCCATACATTCAAAGATAAAATCAAACAACTATCCATCATATTGTTTCCCATCCTGGTCACCCAGCTTGGGATGTTTGCCATGAATTTCTTCGACACAATCATGTCAGGCAAGTATTCACCCGCCGATCTTGCAGGAGTTGCCATCGGGTCTTCCCTATGGGTCCCAATATTTACAGGACTAAGCGGCATTCTTCTGGCGGTGACCCCCATTGTCGCTCAACTGATTGGTGGTGGAAACAAGAAAAATGTGCCTGACACCGTCCTTCAAGGTGTATATGCTGCGATTGCATTATCCATTATCGTTATGGTGGCCGGAGGAATTGTCCTTAAACCGATCCTCAATGAAATGAATCTTGAGGAAGGAGTAAGAATCGTCGCCAGGGATTATTTAATAGCCCTTTCATTCGGAATGATCCCTCTCTTTATCTATAACGTCTTGCGATCATTTATCGATGCGCTCGGGATGACGAGGGTCACCATGTTCATCACTCTTCTTTCTCTTCCGATAAACGTAATATTCAATTATCTCCTCATCTTCGGTGAAATGGGGTTTCCTGCACTTGGAGGAGTGGGAGCAGGGGTTGCTTCTGCCATCACTTATTGGATCATAGCTTTAATTGCTTTTTGGGTGATCCACACGAAAAGACCATTCAGTCAATATTTTATCTTCCGGACCATTCATAAGCCCGACCTTTCAAAATGGAAAGAGCTATTTGTCATCGGTGTCCCTATCGGTTTATCCATTTTCTTTGAAGTAAGTATTTTTTCAGCCGTTACCTTATTAATGAGCCATTATGATACTGTCGTGATCGCTGCTCACCAGGCTGCCATCAATTTTGCCTCTTTCCTTTATATGATCCCCCTGAGCATTTCTATGGCTTTGACCATCGTGGTTGGATTTGAAGTTGGAGGTAAGAGACTCGGGGATGCAAAGACCTATAGTTGGATGGGTGTAGGCTTCGCACTGCTCCTTGCCGTCTTTTATGGGGTGATTTTACTCGTTTTCCGATCAGATATTGCAAACATTTATTCAGATGATGCCTATGTATTGAAGTTAACGGCACATTTCTTATTATATGCAGTATTTTTCCAACTTTCGGATGCGATCCAGGCACCTGTCCAAGGGGCCCTTAGAGGGTATAAAGATGTCAATATCACCTTTGTGATGGCACTCATATCTTACTGGGTGATCGGCTTACCTTTAGGGTACATCCTTGCAAATTATACGGATTTCGGTCCTTATGGCTATTGGCTTGGACTGACGTCTGGCTTAACGGCAGGCGCCATCACCTTATCAGGGAGGCTACTCTTTATACAGAAAAAATACAAAAAAATTATGCATTCATAGGGTATTGACTGAAAGAGCCACGGCGGTGCCGTGGCTCTTTATTGATGGAACACCTTGCCCAGGACATCCTTGCCACCTGTTACCGGTATGATAGATCCTGTAATGAAATCTGAGTCTTCCTGACAAAGAAACGAAATGATCCTTGCGAGGTCCTCCCCAGAACCCGGTCGGCCAACCGGGGTTTTGGGGTCATGGTGTTCTTTCGCCAAGCTGATCCCCTTTTCCTTCCACTCACCTACGATATCCCCTGGACAGACCATATTTGCCGTTATCCCGTTGTGTGCTTCCTCGATTGAAATGGTTTTAGTGAAGGAAGCAAGTCCAGCTTTAGCCGCTGCGAAAGCAGAACGATAAATCCAACCCGGAGCTGATTCTACCCGATCATATCCAAACGTGATGATCCTGCCCCACTTTTTTTCCCGCATCTTTGGTATCAATAACCTTGATAAGTAAAATACACTATTCAAGTTCCCATTCACGATATAATTCCACTCTTCAGGTGAATAATCGGCAAAGGATTTTCTTTCTTTGACATACGGCCCTGCGTTGTGAATTAATATGTCAACGCTTTCCACCTTATTCCAGATTTCCACTGCCATCCGTTCACATTCTTCCGGAACGGAAACATCCCCCTTTATCGGGATGATGGTGTTGGTATATCGTTTGGCTAAGTCAGATACCAATTCTTCTACGAATTCATCATTACTTCTATAGTTAAGGATAATTGTGTACCCTTGTTTGGAAAACTCTTCGACAGTCTGCCGTCCAATCCCCTTGGATCCCCCTGTTATTAAAACAACTTTATCATTCATCATGTTCACTCCACGTACTCGTTATATTTCAATAGTAAGAAGGATTTTCCCGAATTGCAAATGTAAGCTCTTAAATGATTGGATAAATAGTTGCAAATTGACAGATTCAGGATGACATTTTTTAATTTGGGGAAAATAAAAAAACAGCCTCTCCAAGAGAGACTGTTTCTTTAAACAAATGAGATTATTTACCGATGAATTGTTGAGTCCAGTAGTTACCATTTTCTACATATCCCACACCGATGTGAGTGTAGTTTGAGCTCATGATATTTTTACGGTGACCTTCACTGTTCATCCAAGCTTGTACTACCTCTTCCGGAGTCTTTTGACCCATGGCGATGTTTTCACCTGCAGAGCTGTATTCAATACCAAACTGCTTCATCATGTCGAATGGTGAACCGTACGTAGGGCTTGTGTGAGAGAAGTAGTTGTTCGCTTGCATATCACGAGACTTCTCACGTGCCACTTTGCTTAGTTCTGCATCTACTTTAAGCGCAGGAAGTCCTTGTTTTGCACGCTCTTGGTTTGTTAACTCTACTACTTGCTGTTCGAACTGGCTTAATTGACCAGACTGTTCAGTTGCTTGTTCTGATTGTTGTTGTTGCTCATTTGCAGCTGGAGCAGGTGCTTGTGCTTCTGCCTTTGGAGCTTCT
Source organism: Rossellomorea aquimaris (assembly GCF_020172085.1). Lineage (GTDB taxonomy): Bacteria > Bacillota > Bacilli > Bacillales > Bacillaceae_B > Rossellomorea > Rossellomorea aquimaris_E. The sequence continues at coordinate 1,005,091 of NZ_JAIVAT010000003.1, read as the reverse complement.
GCTTCTGGAGCAGGAGCTTCTGCTTTTGGTGCTTCTTGCTTAGGTGCATCTGCTTTTGGCGCTTCATTTGCTGGTGCAGGAGCTTCTGCTTTAGCTTCTGGTGCCTGCCCCTTCAATAATTCTTGAACATTGATATTCTTACCATCGATTTGATATTTTGATAGAACATCTTGTACAAATTTATTAAGATCTTCTTGATTTCCATTATATTTAAATGCGTTCGCTTGTTGAACGACCTTATCTTGAGATGGACATGGTGCTGCAGCGTCAGCTTTACCTGCTGCGAATGGAGTTGCTAATAATGTTAATGCTGTTGCTGTTGAAACCATCATTTTCTTATTCATAAAAATGAATTCCTCCTTAGTGAATGTGTTTTTCTGTGCTGCACATTCATCATACCACCCTGTTTTTGTTACATTTACGGGAGAACTTGGAAACTAGAAATCAATTGTTCTATTTTGAAAGACAATTTTTCTATAGTACTATAGTAACCACTGATTCTAGTAGGGAGAAAAGCCATTTTATTTGATTTACTTACATTTCCAATAGGAGAACGAATTGGGTTCAGCGACTAATTATTACCGGTATATGATTCTTGACAGGTTTTAAACAGCTTAGATAATGTAACTAATGTTACAGTCACGTTTCAAAGAATGAAGGATTTCACCCTAAAGAAAGGTATTCATTACATTTTTTGTCAGAAACAATGATCAAGTATCCCTCTACATTGAATCCAAGTCGTTTTAATTGCCTCACGCCTACATTACATTCTATAAGGTTGCTCCCCATCACGAGCAAAGGTCCTTCAGGAATATCACTGAAATATCTTCTAATATACCCACAAGGTAAGGCAACTACATCATCGCAATCTCCTTTGGAAGAGTCTTGATAATCCCTGACGTCGACTACAATATGTTCCGACGTCACTTCTCGAGAGAACCACTGTCTTGTTCTTACCGGAAAATATCGATAGTACATCATATATGAAAACACACTGACTAGTAATAAAATTAGTACTGGCATACTGACATCACCCTTTTAATATGAATACCTACATTATATACCTATATAGGTATACAGAAAAGAAAATTGCTCGAAATCCATTTCAATCTGTCCCTTTTCAACCCCGTACTTTAATTAATTGCTCGGCAACCTCTATATGTATTTCAATTAATCCGACTTTATCATCATTCGATAAGCTTGAGTCAGCAATCCTCTTTGTGGCTGTAAAATATTTATCATTCATGGACTTACGCACCCTTGGATGACTATTCGCATCTTCGAGTTCACGTTTAATGGCTTCTTTCAAAATTTGTTCTGGTGAAGCGTCTCCTTCAGGTAAAATCCGATTTTTCCATATTTGTCTATAGGATTTCAGCAGATTACCGAATACTTCCGACATATTCAAACATCCTTTACATAAAAAGTTTAGTATTTAAGCATACTAGAAAAAAACGAAGAAAGGTGATATCAATGACTACACCCTATCGCTGCCCTAGCTGTAAAACGAATCGCACTCGATTCAATATTATACAACAAGTACCACAGAGTGTGAAACTTGATCCTGCTTCCGGAGAGGTCGTTCAAAGTTATGAGCAAGGTCAACTCGATCCATTTCACCTCGCTTACAACGGACCTGAATTAAAAGTTCAATGTGCAGCCTGCGGACTTGTTGAAGATGAAATGACATTCAAAAAATTTGGAGAAAGCACCATGTAATAAAGTAAAGGGTAAACCTCTGTACATCGAGGTTTACCCTTTTATTATAGTTGGATATTAATGATTGGAAGCTTCTTTAAGTTTCGCTTCTTTTTCTTCTTCTGTGACATCTTTGTTTGACATTCTTAATGGAATCTCCTTCATAAAGAAGGTCAGTACGAATCCAACCAGGAGAATGATGGCTCCGATGAAGAACACATTGGTTAAAGCATAACTTAAAGATTCCCTTACACCATCTAAGATCGATGCATATACTCCTTGGAATTCTTTTGGTAATGTTGATTGAAGTTCTTTTAATTTTCCACCATTCATAATATTCTGAGGATCTTGGAGCTGTTTCATCACTCCACTGGTCTTAGGATCTGTAAGTAAAGGTGAGTCCTTCACTGAAGACATTTTCTCCGTCATCTTGGACGTCATAGAAGAGTTCATCACCGTTCCCATGATGGCTACTCCAATTGTTCCACCAATTTGTCTGAACAATTGTGTAGCAGCTGTGGCCACTCCGAGAAACTTATGCTGTACGGCATTTTGAACCGTGAGTGTGAACACAGGGAAACTGAGTCCAAGACCTGTTCCAACTATTATAATATTGAGTAAGGCTCTCGCATTGGTAGTGTCCGTATCCATGAAAGATAATAGAAGCATCCCTGTACTCATGACGAACAATCCGATAAGGGCAAGAAATTTATATTTCCCCGTCTTTGTTATGATTTGTCCACCGATTGTACTTGCAAACACCATGCTTAATGTCATCGGCATCATGACAAGTCCTGATTTAGTGGCAGATGTACCCATTACACCTTGAATGAAGAACGGCATATACATGATGGCCCCAAACATTCCTGCTCCGAGTATGAAACCAATGATATTTGAAAGGGTAAAGATCTTGTTCTTAAACAATTGAAGCGGAAGCACAGGATTACTTGCTCTTCTTTCCGTAATGATGAATAGTACTAGTGCTACAACCGATAATGTCAGTAATCCAATGATCTGAATAGAAATCCATTCATAATCACTTCCCCCCCAGGTAAAGGCGAGCAATAATGGAATGATCGTTAAGGTTAACATGACGGAACCTAAATAATCCACTTTAAGTCCTTTGTTCGGCTCTTGGGAAGGAAACATTTTATAAATCATTCCGAATGCGATGAACCCAACGGGAAGGAATACCCAGAATACCCAGTGCCAATCGGCGTTATCCACGATCCATCCCCCTAGAGTTGGACCGAATACACTTGCAAGACCAAACACACTGCTCATTAACCCCTGCCATTTCCCTCTCTCACGCGGGGAGAATAAGTCTCCTACAGCGGTAAATGCTGTAGACATGATCATTCCGGCTCCGAATCCTTGGATTCCCCTGAAAATGATTAACTGAATAATAGAAGATGAAAGTCCGTTTAAGAACGAACCAATCATGAAGACACCAATCCCAAGCAGGATAAAAGGCTTCCTTCCATACATATCTGATAATTTCCCCACTAATATAGCGGTAACTGAGCTAGTCAGCATAAAAATGGTAAAGACCCAGCTATAATAATCCATTCCGCCAATTTCAGAAATGATTTTAGGCAATGCCGTTCCAACAATGGTTTGATTCAATGCTGCGAATAACATGGCTGACATAATGGCAATCATGATCAATACTTTTTTTCGATGTTCTAAATGTTCCATAATTCTCTGTCTCCCTTAATATTTATAGTATGAATAATTAACTAACTTAAGTAAATGAGCATAATAGAAGGGATGACCGCTTTTAAGGTCAACCCTTATTATTCGTTCCTGTTCAACACTTCTCTTTAGAAGATCAGGACCTAATCTCATTCGATTACTTGCGTACCGATGAATTCAGCAACTTCTCAAACAATTCAATCAGATGGTTGATCTCGTCTTTGTCAAAGGTTTGAAATAACTGCTGAAAATAGTGTGATTTCTTCTCTTCACACTGTGCTAGCACTTCTACCCCTAGAGATGTGAGAGTCAACTCTACGACTCTGCGATCTTCATTCGACCGCTGTCTAGTAATATAGCCTTTTTCAACTAATGTATCTGTAATGGAGGTGATGTGACTCGCTGAAACTTCCATACGCTTAGAAATTTCAGAGGATTTCAATGCACCATTTTCCCTGATGAGTTGAAGAACGCGAAATTCTCCATTTGAAATGAATTCTCCAAAGATGGTTCGAATATCTGATTTCATCATTCTAAAAACGGATCTAAATAATCCTTCTAGATCGAACAATTCTTTTCCCACTAAAAATCGACCTTTCTTACACTCAATAAATACTTCACTAAGTTAACTATTAAATAATATACATTTTTTTAGAGATTGTCAATGATTTAACTTGTTACTAATATGATGAGGCTGACTCCCCATTTAGACAATATGACGATCGCCAGCGATAAGCCCATTCCACAAAGCAGTCCTGTTAGCAACCGAAGGAAATTCGTACTCCGTCTCCATCCCCACTTTTGAGTGAATCCATCCACTAAGAGTGGGATGATGAAAAGAACGGCCATCAATAGATGAACAAAGGTCAACGCTTGAAAGAACAACAATGTAAAAGAAACTCCCAGGATCATCCCAAAAAGGATCCCCATACACCTGAAACAGAGCGGGAATTGTTTACCTTTCACATTCAGTGACCTCTCCGGCATTCTGTGACAAGGCATAAAGGAAAGTGTGATCCATTCATTCATTTCTTTCCCTCCTACGGACTGCAGTCTGGGGTACAGTCACAGTCAGGTGAATCACAATCGAATTTATTCCCTCGCGGAGCCGGCAAACAGTCAGGTGAATAAATAGCACAATCCCAACAGTCATTTGTTCTTTGTCCCTTCTGTTGTTTCTTCTGATAGGATACAACCGTCCAGATGAATAACACGATACTGAGGACGATCAATCCAGTAAATATAAATAACTGCAACCTGGATTCATATATACCTAAGCCATATATTCCAGTAATAAATAAAATGAGTTCTACACTAAACAGTAGAAACACCATTAGGATTCCCCACTCCTTGGACTACATCATTAGGTCAATCTTCTGTAAAGACTGTTTTATTTCTTCTTTATGTAATTTTTCCCCAATTATGACGAAATTGGTGGGATAATTCATTTCTCCCGGCATGAAGAGAGGCATGCCGTAAGAATACTGAAATAATGTTGGATATCTCCTTCCCTGTAGAGGCACATATCCCTTCATTCTGTAAATGGTATCAGGCTGATTTTTCACCCAATCTTCAAAGGCTTCTCCATTCACTTTTCCTTTGAACGTATATACAACCGCTTGTAAAGTTAAATGATCACCAATTGAGGCTTGGTTGTGGGATACCGATCTTTTATGTGCTTTTAAAGACAGGATATCCTCCATCGAAACTTGGGAGTAATTTGTTAGAAATACTTTGGCACTTGGATTGATTTGTTGTAATTCATATGAGAATGTTCCCTGCTCCATTTCACTAAGCAGGTCCATTTTATTTGCTACAATATACTGTGCATGACGGATTTGTTCTCTCATCAAATGTAAGACTGCCGGACTGAAGTCACCCCTGTTCCGCCATTGGAGTCCGTCCACCACAGTGACAATCCCTCTGAAATCGAATCGATCGGCAAACAGTGGGGACAAGATAGAATCCACCACCTCAACCGGATGGGCTGCCCCCGTCGTTTCAATGACCAGCACATCAAATTCTTCATTCATTAAGAGCTCCTGGAGCTGCGATTCCAACTTTTCTGATATGGTGCAGCAAATACATCCATCAAGAAGCTCCCTTAGTGCAGTATCATCATCAACTGCATCACTGTCAATCGATACACTTCCTAATTCATTCAACAATACTGCCGGTTTTTTATTATGATCCTTTAAGGATTGAAGTAATTCTTTCAGTAATGTCGTTTTCCCACTGCCAAGAAAACCTGATAATATGTATACATCCTTTTTCATGTAATCTTCCTCTCCATTAATTCCTATCCATATTCTATTAGAAAGCAGGCAGGAAAACAACGGAGATCCCACTTGAAAGAATGATCTATTCGAAGAATTATACGATCAGGAGCGTTATCCCACTCTGATCACGCATAGAATGTAGTATGTAACAGAGAGAATGATCGAATCAATGGCAAGATAAATTTGTGATGAATGTAAAAGGTGGGAGTATCATGTATTATGAGAAGATTGTTCCCCTTAAGTTAAGAGATTTCCTAAAGAATCCTTCTCATGAAACATTGAAGGATCTTCTGCTCCATAATACCGGTGAAACCGATTATGTGGACTTTAAATCTGATTGGATCGAGTTCACCAAAATGGCAAAACATATCCTTGCAATATCCAATACAGGAGGCGGATGCATTATCATCGGTGTTATGCAATTTGATGATGGGTCCATTGATTTGAAAGGCTTGACGGACGAGGAATTTTTGGATAAAGCAGATGTTGATAATAAACTGCAACATCTGCTTCCAAAATCTTTACGATATAGAACGGAAGACTTCATATTCCCTGAAGCCACTCACCCGATGATGAGTCATAAACGATTTCAGGTACTTATCATTGATTATGATCCGAGATATGTCCCTTATACTTCTATTGTCACAAGGGGAGAATTGCGATATGGGGCCATTTATGCCCGGCAAGGAACAAAAACCGTTGAAGCCACTCACGAAAAACTGGTTGATGTCATTCTCCGCAAAGTCCAATCAGGGGGATCCGACAGCGATGAGCGAACATTAAAAGAGCACCTTGAGCATATCAAGGTACTCCACCTGGAACATAATCTGGCTGAAGATCAAAAGTATAGGAACTATCTTCACGATTTAATCATAAGAAAAATGAAGAAGATTGAAACATATCTGGACCTTGATTCTTCAGATTTTTATTCATGGTAATGTGGATCTAAAAAAACCATTATGGCTTCACGATTCTTTTGTTCATCCATTTTAAGAACAAGACCAGCGTGCGTCGTAGAGAAATCAGTGAAGCTGCCTTCGACGGGTATGCGGAGGGTCTCCACTTTATCGATGGGATTTAATAAAACAGACATACCATATTTCATGATTTCGCTTATAGGTGTGGAAGTTTCAACGTTATTTAATCCTTCCCTGATAAGAGAAGTGATCGTTGTCATGCCTTCACCCGATTGGATCGTTTTCATGAGATTCTCTTCGGCTAACCGAATGATTTCCTGCTGTCTCTCTACTCGTCCAAAGTCGTTGTTGACATCTCCCCTGAACCTTACATATTGCAGGATTTCTTCCCCTTTCAACACTACTTCCCCGGGTTCTTTCAACCACTTCCAGTGATTGATCATCGGCTGGGTTATGCCAACCTTTACCCCTTCAGGGAACACAAGATCCATCATGCTGATGAAATCATTGAAGTCAATCTTCACGGTATGTTGAATCTTCAAATCGAAATTTTGTTGTATCGTTTCAACCAGCAGTTCTTCTCCACCCCAAGAAAAGGCATGATTGATTTTACTCTTATCATGTCCGGGGATTTCTACGAATGTGTCCCTCATGATGGAAACGAGTTTAACCGTAGATGCTTGAGGAATGTATTGTACCACCATCATGACATCAGCACGTGCAGCTTCGTCCTGTCGCTGATCAGAACCAATCAGAAGGAAGTTGACCGGTTCCATTTTTTCGAGTGGAAAGAAAGATTCGCCCTTTACGCTTAGTAAGTTATCACCCGCCGTGCCTCCCTCTGCAGCAGGAAGACCCTCATCTCTCCAAAACGGTGAACCGCTTATGAAAACAATGGCAGAAAGCACGATTGCAAAGGTCAGTACGATTTTTTTCATTGAATCACCTCATATATACTTTCATTGTTGGTATCGGATGCTTATTCTATACGAGGGATCAAAGACCAAATGAGCTATTAGAAAGGAAATAAAAAAATCCCAGGTGAATTCACCTGGGACCACTTTTCATTGTTATTTATTCAAAATCTCAATGGCTTTTTTCAATTGAGGGTCGTTATCTTTCAACTTCTCCCGAAGATCGGTCATAAGCTTCAAGATGGTTTCCCCGTTTAATGTACCCGTCACTTCTAGATCATTTTTTCCTTGGAACTTTTTAACGGCTGTTGTTGTATCTTCATCATAATAGCCATCTACTTTTCCAGGGTTGATGTCTAATGCCTTCAGCATTTGCTCTGCTGTCTTAACCCCTTCAGATAAATCTTCTTCCTTCATCTCCTTGTCAGGATTGATGTATGGAAGCTGGGCATAATCAGGCATCTTCACTTCTACATCCGGTTTGATGCCCTTCTCATGAATCCAATTACCGTCAGGTGTCAGCCATTTAGCTGTCGTAAACTTCATATTTGATCCATCTTTGAAGGTCTCAGCCGTTTGAACGGTCCCCTTCCCGAATGTCTTTGTTCCGATCAAAGGAATATCATTGGATTCGCTCACCGCTGCCGAAAGGATCTCGGCTGCACTTGCACTTCCTTCATCAACCAGGACGGCTGTCGGAACGTCTACCTTTTGACCTGATTCTGAGACATATTTCTGCACTTTCCCTTTACTATCTTCCACCTGGAATAATGTTTTCCCTTCAGGAACAAATAGATTTGAGATTTTGACTGCCTGATCCAATAAACCACCAGGATTTTGTCTAAGGTCTAAGACAAGCTTCTTCATGCCTTTATCGTTCATTTCATTAAGAGCTTCTGTCAGTTCTTTGTACGTATTTTCGGAGAAACTGGTGATCTGGATTTCAGCCACACCGTTATCCTTCATTTCTGCATAAACCGTTTCAATCGGAATCTCGTCTCTTGTGATGGTGACTTCCATAGGCTTATCCTGACCCGGACGCTGTATGGTCAAGGTTACCTTCGTGCCTTTTTCACCGCGTATTAAAAGGACCGCATCCGTTACAGACATTCCCTGTATGCTTTTGTCATCTACCTTTGTGACGATATCATTCGGTTGCAACCCGGCTTTTTCTGCAGGAGAACCTTTTATCGGAGAAACAATGGATATATAGCCTTCCTTCTCCTGGATTTCTGCACCGATCCCTTCAAATGAAGATGAGATGCTTTCCTCGAATTTCTTCGCTTCTTCTTCATTCATGTAATCAGAAAATGGATCTCCTACACTGTCGATCATACCGTTGATCGCACCGTTGACGAGAGTATCCTCATCAAGATCCTTGTAATAATTTTCGTTTAATTTGTCATAGGCTTCATACAGTTTCTGAAACTCCGAACGCTCCGTAACCCCAACGTTGACCGCTTTTTCGTCACCGAACGCAAGTGCAAACGTTGTGATTCCCGCTGTAAGGAAAACAAGGAAAAAGAGGAGCATGACAAACTTGAATTTTTTCATTTTTATGAAACTTGAATGCGTTTCCTGTTGCGACTGTTCTGTCTTATCTTGTTCCAAAGCTTCCACCACTTTCGTTGCTATGTAACTCCTGTGAATTTCCGTTTAGACTATCATAAATCTTGCCACTGAGCAATCAAATGCTCATAACTACTTTATTTTATCAGCTTTTCCTTGTTAGTGAAAGGAAAATCCACCGTCTTCATTATGATGCGTCAAAATCGTCGTAAAAAACCCTACCGTGCTGACAGCCAATAGAGAATATAGAAATGCCTCGGTCCCGATGATCGGAAAGCCCACCATAAGCACAATGCTATCAAAAGCAAAGATCAACTTGCCCACATTAAAGCCAAAACTTTTCCCGATCAACTGTGCCAATAAGTCTGATCCTCCTGTGGCTGAATTCCCCCTCAGCATTAATCCAATCCCGATCCCAACGAAAGCACCTCCGAAAATGGCACTCATAAGTGGAGGGATATTAATCATCATATGCCATTGATAAAAAAAATCGATCATCAAGGAAGAAAGCCACAGGCCATGGATACTATTATAAAAGAGGGCCCTGTCTTTCATGAAAGCAAGAAAATAGAGGGGCACACTAAGAAGGATAATGGTCAGTCCCGGTTTCAAACCAAACCAGTAATGTGCTATTAAACCGATCCCGATCATGCCGCCATCCAGAAAATGATGGGGGACAAAAAATAGATTGATGCCTATCCCAACGAAAACACTTCCTAAAACGATAATGCCAAACACCCTCATCATACAATCCACCCACCCATTTGAAATTGGACAGCCCTATTACTGTTTTATGTGGGAATCCTCTAAAACAGAACAATTGGAGGAAGGGGCTTCTTTCAACAACAAACCAAAAAAGGTCAGGTAAATAGGCCCTGACCCTTTATTAAGATTAGATTTTCTTTACATTTTTAAAGTATTCTTCAAGAGTCCAATCGTTTTCGTGGATTACTTTTGCCGCATCCATTCCGACATATCTATAATGCCATGGTTCATATTGATATTGGGTAACGGAAACCTTATCCTCCGGGTATCGGAGAATGAAGCCGTATTTATAAGCATTTTCAGCCAGCCACTTTCCTTCTTTCGTTTCGGCAAATTCAATATTCACTTGAAATTGATTGCTTTCACTGGAAATATCCATGGCTAATCCTGATTGATGCTCACTTTGTCCCGGTGGTGCCACGGCCATGACCGCTTTTTCTTCACCGAATTGGGCAATTTCCCTTTCAAGGAGCATTTTTTGGTATTCGTACGATCGGTAACCAGAAATGGCTGTCAGGAAGACCCCTTTTGCCTTTGCATCTGCGAACATTTTCTCCAGCTGCTCTGCTGCTTCTTTACGAAGATGCGCCTTTTCCAGCTCCTGATTTCCGAATACAAATGGCACGTTTGGGCGAACTAAGTCAGCAGGCTTATATTCATCTAAAGCGTATTCCTTGTTTACAAGGGCTAATAGATTGGCTGGATTCTGAATGACCTGCTTACCGTCCACCTCTTTTACGTCATTAAAGTATCGGGATTCTAATTGCAGTTCTTCAGGGACCGTTTCTTCAGGCTGTTCCGGCACTGCTTGTTCATCCTGCCCGTTATCCGGTGCTTGAACGTTTGGTTCCTTTTCCTGTGACTCTTGTTGTTTTTGGCCAAATAAATCTTCTGACCACTCTTGTACTTGCGAGCACCCTGATAACATTACCAAGGAGGCAGCAGTTACGAAGATGATCTTTTTCATACTTTCACCTAGTTTCTCTAAAATGGTTCCATCCCCCATCTTACCACGTCAGAAGGATATTGTAAGCAGGAGAAACTTCACAAAAAAGAAAAACTGCCTAAAAACCCATTTTAGGGTTTTAGGCAGTTTCCTTTCCATTAAGCCGCTTTATTCTTGAATCGCTGCTTCCAAAGCTACTTCGATCATTTCATTGAAAGTGGTTTGACGCTCTTCAGAAGACGTTTCTTCACCTGTCAGGATATGGTCGCTTACAGTCAAAACGGATAGTGCGTTTCGGCCATACTTGGCAGCTAATGTGTAAAGGGCAGATGTTTCCATTTCGATGGCAAGAATTCCATACTGAGCCCATTTTTCATGCTCTGCATTATCATTGTAAAACATATCGGCAGTGAACACGTTTCCAACCTTTAAGTTAAGACCTTTCTGTACTCCCGCATCATATGCCCGTTTAAGCAAATCAAAATTCGCTGTTGGTGCATAGTCGATTCCGTTGAACGTTAATTTGTTCATTTGAGAATCTGTTGAAGACGTCATTGCCAGGATTACGTCACGTACTTTTACATCCTTTTGAATGGCGCCGCATGTACCAACGCGGATTAAATTCTGAACATTATAACTTTGCATTAATTCATTGATATAGATTGAAATGGATGGAACACCCATACCAGTACCTTGTACCGAAATTCTCTTCCCTTTATACGTTCCCGTGTATCCAAACATATTACGGACTTCGTTATAACATGTAACATCTTCTAAGAAGGTTTCTGCAATGTATTTTGCTCTAAGTGGATCTCCAGGTAATAAAACCGTTTCTGCAATTTCATTCTCTTTGGCATTAATATGTATACTCACTGATTTATTCCTCCTAACAATACTGTTGAAACACCATTGTAATCCTTTTTCAATCCATATGCAACGCTAGTAAATGGAAGGATAGAATGGCAAGCGGGTGGCAAAATAATAAGCAGAAGGAGTGATTCACATGGCTAATGAAAAAATGAGTAAGAAACTGAAGCAAGCAGTTCAACACGCAAATGAAACCAACCCTTCTACTCGCTCGGGAACCCAGCCGAACTCTTCAAGAACTGAAAAACGCAAGTCTTAGCAGGGGAGGATACACTGATGGGAAAAAAACACCGAAACAGAATCAATGCCCCAAAGAAAAATAATCATATTCAAAAAGAAGCATTAGATGCTGAGCATAATGCCCATGGAAAAGAGCAAACCGGTGCCAATAGAAAAAATGGTCCCGGACATAATATGTAAGTGAAAATGAAATAGGAAAGAGCTTTGCTTCAGGCAAAACTCTTTCCTATTTAAAATGCCTCTCTTCATTCTTTAATGGATGACGATCCTGTTCACTCTTTTCCAGCCATTTGGCTGAAGACGGTAGTAGAAATGGCCTCTCCGTCCTTCATCTATGAATACAATGTCACGTGTAGCTATATATCTGCCCTCATAATCCTTCGGCATTAAGTCTGGTACGTTAAAGGTTCTGAACGTCTGATACAGGGCTTCTTCATGATTATTTGCTTCTAAGGAGATTCTGTATACCTCTTCGTAACCTTTATCCTCACCATAATTGGGCGTTTGGAAAATGGTCATGTCATAGGTGGACCTCAAGAGCTTTGGACGAATGATTTTTTCAAGTATAGGCATGAGTACCCCTCCATCAATAAGTTGTACTCATACAATTACACAAACAGCTTGTCGAATCCTTCAAAGAATCTTGGGAACCTTTGTCGAATCGGATGATTACGCAAATTTGTCTATGGCATCTTGGAGCAGTGACGGTAATTGAGGGACATCTGATGAACGAATGGACATTCTGATCATGGATTCATCCATCTCGAGAGCTTCCGCCAGAAAACCACCCAAGCCCCTCGCCCTTCTGTCCACTTCCAGAAGCAACTCGACCTGATCTTCGGTTTGATTTAGGAACATGACTTCAAGTTCATCCAACTTACGTTGGTATCGACCCTTCACCGGTACAAATTCAAATTCTTGTATGAAAGGATACCTCCCCCTGTAGCGACGAGGTGCCTCTTCACATTCCACTTTCCGAATCCTGAAGCCGAGTTCCTGTACAGAAGTCAGGATAGCATTCGTCAATTGGTTCGGTACAATCTCAATATAGTCTTTGTCTTTTGGATCGACTGCATTTTTGATATCCACTCCCGTTGCTACCCATACTCTTGTGTTTCCGTATGTTATCGGTGTTTCAAATGGTAATGTAAAAGAAAAGGGAATTTCCTTTTTTTCATTCTCAAGAACAGTGAACGGATTGGATATTTGCACCTTTTGAATAGGGGCATAATCGGTAAATTTCTTGTCATCCGATTCGCGAATATATGTAGTGAAGAGAGTTAAAAAGATGGCGTCGATACTTTGTTCCGTACTGCCTCCCGTAATTTCCACCACCCCGTTCACTATTTCTCCTGCTTCATAGCTTGATTTTTCCAATTTTGTATCAACTGTCGCGGCTCCTATACCTATTGAAGCAAATACTTTATTAAAAAATGACATTTGACCTTCCTCCTTGTTTATTCTGTTTGTAAAGTTTGAATGATCTTCTTCAAATCCTCCATCAGGTGAGAACCGTCCTGATATTCTTCGTCAATCTGCAGAAGTCTCCTTAAAATCGCTTTTGTATCCTGATGGATGGAGAGCTCAACTTCCCAGCTTTCTTCCCTTTTACCCAATGGATCATAAGAAGAATACAGTAAAAATAATAAAAAATGACCAATTGCATAAAAGTCACTTTTCTTCGATTTCCCCCTCATGAAATCTTTATGTACTTCGGGAAAATCTTCTTCAGTACGGATTTCACACGCAAGACCAAAATCGATGACTTGAAGCTCCCCTTTATCCAAAAGGATATTCGGAATTCTCAAATCGCGGTGTACATACCCTTTTTGATGAATGAAATCCACTATTTCCACTAACCTCAAACCTATTCGTAAGGATTCTTCCTCTGAATACCTTTTTCCTTCCTGAAATATCAATTCTTCAAAGGTTTTACCCCGCATTTTTTCCATCAGAAGATAGGGGATCCCCTTATATTCTCCTGCTAAAAGGAAACCAGGGATAGAGGGGTTCGATAATGTTTCAAGCGCATTTCTTTCATTCTGGACATATTGGACGTGATTGGAAAATACCTTTTTGTAAGGGCGTATCCGCTTCAAAATCGCCTCTTCTCCATTTCGGAGTTTGACTGAGTAGGTTGTTCCATAGCTTCCTTTCCCAACCATATGAGTGACTTCGAAGCCATCAACGTTATCACCTGATTTCCACGTGTGTTCGAAAGCATTGATCAGACTACGAAAGAGTGTATGAATCATTTTGGCGTCCTCTCCAGGTCAACTGCTAAAGAAACTGGAAAAAAAGCTTTTGCTCTTATGCTTTTTATAATGGTGATGACCAAAATGTTTATGTTTCGATGATTTATGCTTTTTCCACGCATCACTGGAGCTGTAATAATGAGGTTTTGACGAACCAAGTAATCTTTTAATGATTTTCTTCAACATAAACTACCCTCCCAAGAATCTTTCATCTTTCTTTGTATTCATATATACGAATTATTTTTGATTTAGTTTCAAATCAAAAGAACAATTTTTTTCATTCCAACAGAGAGGCGGGATCATTTGGGTTATTCTCTCTTTCGAAAGATTTTAAACCTGTTCAAACCAGGTAAAAATGTCCATACATCACCGCTTCTCGATCTACAGGCGATCGATCGGCTTTACGGGCAAATGAATGGTGTTCCTGTACCTGATATCTACTTCCCTGATGATATCAGGCTCTATAATGAGATCTGCAACAAGGTGCAAAAATATAATGTCAACAATTTGACCAGAACATCTTCCTATCTTGCACTATTTAAGAAACACCCTGAACTTGAGTGGTCTTTTCTTGCTCACATGGTGTCGAGGAATGCTGGTTATCATATGACAGATATCAGAAGCCATATTCTTTCGCACGTATTGGATAGTCATGAACAACGCTCTCTCTTCACGTTTCTGGAGCGATGCAATTCAGCCATCTTCGAAGACGCTTTTCCCCAGTTATTACTTTATGAACAGTGGAAATTAACCGGTCACTCATCTTTTCACCTCTTAAAAAAATTCAATGTCTCCTTATTCATGCGTACCATGTGGGATGAATATCTTCAATCGGGGGACCAACACATATTGACGATTGCACTCATTATGAATGAGCAGCACATGATTCAAAAGAGAATACTATCTGATCCACACTTGAATATCGGGGTGGAAAAGTGGAAGTTTTTTTTACAAGATCGTTTGGAATTAACTTCTATCCTCTTTCCTTATGGAAGAAATCACCCACGTTCTCTCGCAGGACTATCCGTTTCACAATTTGAGAAAGTGAATAGCAGAATTTTGTTAGGAAAGAAGTTGTATAGTGTACTATTTCATCCAATCGTCTTTCCTACCGCATTTTCCTTCTCGATCCACCATCCACATACCGGCTCAAGAAAAGATTACTGGCCGCATATTTATTCGAAGGAAGGGGGAGAAAAGCGCCTCTACAGTCCCGAGTTAAGGTCAGTATGGGAAAACCTGCCGTCTGAGCGTCTTTCCTCTTCTGACTGGTTTATGGACCAGCGGGTTGAGGTGCTGTCGCCTCTTCTGACAATGACCATGCCCCATCATTTCTCCATGACCAGGAGATGGAAGGCACGGACTTCTATTCTCATAAACCTAAAGAGGGATTAACTCAAAATAATGTGCCTCCATGCTTCAGGAAAGAAGACATGAGAGGCACATAAGAGTTAATCCTTGTTATATGAATGGTCAATCCAGACTATTTGAATATCCAAATCAAATGGTTGAACAGATTCTATACATCATCTTCCCATTCTTCATCAATGATGCATTTGGCAATCAGATACTCGAAAGTGATATCCGCTATTTCTTCAAGCTCATCTTCGGTCGGTACATATCCTCTTTGAATAAGTTCTTTCATGAAGAACTCAGCAATTTCCTCGGTGTCGATAAATACTTCTATCTCCCGCATGTGATCGCCCCCTTTGATTCTCAATTTATGACCATACTCTCCCGGTTATGCCAGAAGAAAAAAAGTTTTCATAACACTTTAAAGACAAGCATAGACTTTATCATCAAAGGCAGAGGAGCGATAATATGTTACATACACTTACTCAGAAAACCAAATCAATGTTAAAGGGGCTTGAAAATGGGGAAGGGATGATTGTTTCAGGTATGCAATGGATCCTTCGTGTCATCCTTGTGTCATTCTTACTGATAAGCGTCCCCGTATTTCTATATATTATGTGGCTCATTCCTTCTCTTTAACTATAGATTGCGAGTTTGTATGATTTTTCAACTGTTCTAACACATAATCCATTTTATTCTTGTATTTATTATCCTGGAATAGGAGATACAATGTTTTGTAGTCATTATAATGATCCAGGAGCTGATCAATCCAGCTTGGCTTAGGATGCGCAGGTGAATGAAGTGATTTCGATTTCCCTTCTTTTTTTTGCGGAAAAACGAACCCATATTTTTTTATAAATGCTTCTGCCTGCTCTTCATCTGCAACTAAGGTAATTTCATCTTCATCTGCCTCCAGCCATTCACCATCCGTGATCCTCATTAATTCATAGATCACATCTTCCCAGGCATCGTCTTTATACCTCCATATTTCTGTTCTGAAGCCAACCACTTTAAAGAGGTCCTCTTCATACCCCTTCACAATGACAAGGTCTCCAAACAAAAATTTATACTCAATATCAATTTGTTCCTGTTCAAAAATATATCCATCATAAGAATCAAGCAGTTCTAGTGCTTTCTCCTTGAATAGCCCTTCACTTTCATTCACTTCATATAGAAACTCTCCGTCAAGCTTTTTGATATCGGTAATCTTCCCGACAGTACCATAGATTGTAACGACTACCGTTTCCCCAACTCTGAATCTAGGCTCTTTTCGTTTCTTCATTCTCCCCTCACCCTTAATCGCCTTTTTTATATGATATGCAATTACAATCGTATCGGTATACACGAAATCCCTGACTACCTAATCTTTAGGGTAAGAAATGTTTTTAAAATGAGGTTTCTAGATGAACAAAATGGGTTTTGAAAAAAAGGACCGACGTTTGTTCCTAACAAATGTCAGTCCTTTAGCTTAAGGTATTAACTTCATTCCTTTTCATCTAACTGATAATGATCCCAGGCTCTATCAAAAATGGACATACTCTCAAGGTAATGCCCATTCATTTCCAGGTACGAACTGATTTCATCGTATTGCCGCGATTGTTTCGGGAAGCCGTGATCATCATAAGCTGAATTGGCAAATCTCGTCATATCATCTTTGGCAGTAGGTTGCCTAAATTTCATTAAATAGTGATAAAAGGATTTTCTCATTTCTTCCACCTGCCCTGTTCCTTTTTTAAAAGGATAGCGGAAGTATACAGATTCGTAAAGTGTTTGAACTAAAAGCGGGCATCCCTACTAAAATCGAAAGTAATTCCTTTTTAGTAACCTTGGTAGGTTCATCAACTCTTCATAAGGAATCACTTTATCAATCAATCTGGTATCTATCAGCATGAGCTGATCTTCAATCTCATTGATGACTGATTCTTCCTGATACTCCATATCACAATGACTACAGCATACGCTCGGGACATTCACAATCTGAATCGCTCTTGAGCCGTCGGGCAGCTCCCAATACACATTTGATAGATGGGCCTGGGTCTTATTTTCTTCACACCATTCGCACGTTTTAAATTTATCCATTTGACGATTCTTCCTTATCATCATTTTGATTCTGATTCATTTTGGAAAGCATCGCTTTATGCTTCTTTTCTTTGAGTTGATCCCTTTTCCCTCTGAAATCTTTAAGGGAGTTGTGATCCGGATTCTCCTGATATTCCTTGCGACGCTCAAGGCGTTTGAGTCCGGCTGGTGTGAGTGATGAATGGGTCTGGTTCATCAACCCTGCGATTCCTATCGTCGGTTCTTTGATTTCTTCATCATGATACACTTCTTTAAAATAGTCGTCTGCCCTTCCAGCAACGTAATCCTCGGGTTCGGGATAAGTGGATATGACTCCTTCGAAATTACGGACAACTACCTTTGAAGCACTTTGGGAAATTAAATAGTTGGGCTGTAAGGAAATTTTCCCGCCTCCACCCGGGGCATCCAGGACGAAGGTAGGTACCGCGTAACCCGATGTGTGGCCCCTCAACCCTTCGATGATTTCCAGCCCCTTGCTGACAGGCGCACGGAAATGCCCGATTCCTTCAGATAAATCACATTGATAAATATAGTATGGACGAACGCGAATCTTAACCAGGTCATGCATAAGCTTTTTCATGATTGGGACACTGTCGTTTATCCCTGCAAGGATCACTGCTTGATTCCCTACAGGTACCCCTGCATTTACAAGCATTTCACAAGCCTTTTTCGATTCCTCGGTAATTTCGATGGATGTATTGAAGTGGGTATTTAACCATACTGGATGATACTTCTTTAGAATATTACATAGGTTCTCGGTGATCCTTTGTGGAAAGACGACGGGCGCTCTCGTTCCAATGCGAATGATTTCGACATGGGGAATGTCCCTTAGGTTCTTTAGAATATACTCAAGAATCTGATCATTGATCAGGAGACCATCACCACCAGAGAGCAAAACATCCCTTACACTTGAAGTTTCCCTGATATATTCTATTGCTGCATCCAATTGCTTTTTGGGGACCCCCATACCAATCTGGCCGGAGAACCTCCTTCTCGTACAATAACGGCAATACATCGAGCATTGATTGGTGACAAGAAACAACACCCTGTCCGGGTACCGGTGTGTCAATCCGGGAACGGGTGAATCTTCATCTTCATGTAATGGATCCTCTAAATCATACTTCGTTTTATGGATTTCTTCTCCAATCGGGACGGATTGCATCCGTATCGGACAACGGGGATCATCCTCATTCATCAGCCATGCATAATAAGGGGTGATATTCAACGGGATGGTCTTGGTTGAGATTCTAACTCCTTCTTCTTCCTCAGGAGTCAAGTTCACCACTTTCTTCAAGTCATCAAGTGTTCTGATCGTATTTGTTAACTGCCATAACCAGTTATTCCATTGTTCTTCTGTGACATCCTTCCAAAGTTCAATATCCTTCCAATCCCTTTTGGGTTTATAGAGATTCATTTTCATCTACTCCACCAACTTTCCAAGAGTTTCTATCCAACGGATTCATATCACGCTTTAGAACAACCGATGCAAGACAATTGGATTCTCGGTCAACTCTACTACGTTTGACTTAAATCCCTTTCCCAAAGGTTCATATCTTCCATTTTGTCAAAGATGATGCAGTTATTCGCAAGCCTCCCCCCGTATGTGTATCCAAGTTGATGGAATGCCGCATTCATGCCAAATGATAGCGCCCTGGCAATGGTATAGGCGCAAAAAATATTCTGATTGATCAATTCATCTTCCAATCTCCTTAACAAATGCTTCATATATCCTCCCTTGCGATGGGAAGGCCTGGTTGCACAGTCTGTTAGTTCAGCATTTTTATAGGTTGATGATATTTCTGCAGAAGCAGCACTGACAATCCTCCCATCCTGCTCGATGTACACAAAGATTGTCCCATTTTTCATGGATTCCTTTACATAGTCAGGATCATGTAATGGCACAGGATAAAGCATAAATACTTCCCTATACAAATCCGCTAATTTCTCTGCGTACTCTTCGGTGGCGACAGAGATGGTCCTGTCTCCAACTAGTTCTTGTCTATCAAGTTGTTGAACCGCTAGGAGAATCTCATCCTCTTTTCTCCAATAGGAGCTATTCCTCCTGTCATCCGTCAGAAAACGACTCAAAAAAAATGCCCTGTCTCCATTAAAGTAACCGTTTACGCCCCCTTCCAGAATAAACCCTCTTTCCATAAACCAGGAAACCTGTTTCGCCTTGGCCTTAACAATAACCTTATCTAACCGATAAGACTCAGCCTCATGCATGACATATTCCAGCAATCCCTCTGGGTTCCCTCTGAACTCATCCACCCGAATCCTTCGATTGTAGTCATCTTTATAAATGGTCGCTTCAAGTTTAGGTTGTTTTATATATTCGTATGTTTGCATCCTTATAAGCCCCTTTTTAACCAACATATGAATGTAAGAGATAAGTTATGAAACAAACAGCCATAAAAAGGGAACAACCCTTATCTATAAGCGAGTTGTTCCTTCTGAAGGTGATATGAATATAGATGGAGTGCTGGATATCTGGCATGGGGCCGAACCATAATGAATTCATGATATTACTCTTTACCCCATTATGATCTGAAATAAGCTATCTATTACACCAATCAATCATAAAGAGAGAAAGAATTTCGGCCGTCTGATAAATCCGCTCAAGTTCAATGTATTCGTTCGCGTCATGTGCTACTTGTGTTGTTCCCGGACCAAATACAACCACTGGGATATCGCCACCTTGAGATAGGATTCCACCGTCCGTTCCCCATGGTGACGCTTCAATGATCGGATTCGCTCCCATTACCACTTTTGCTTGTGCTGACAAGGACTTTACTAATTCATGGTCACTAGGAAGGTTCCCAGGCTGCCAACGACCGCCAAACCATTCCACTTCAACAGGGTGTTCTTTAAACCATGCATCAACCATTTCCATTCTTGACATTTCTGTCAGAAATTCCTGTTCGACATCTTGAAGTGTTTCCCAAGGGCCAACGCCTATCCTTCCTTCTATTACTGCCGTATCAGGGACAGAAGACGGCCATTTTCCACTCTCGATTCTCCCGACGTTCACAGGTAATGGAATCGGGATCGTGCTATATAATGGATCATCCACCTTATCATTACGTTTTTTTTCTAATGTGTGAAGTACCTGGACGACCTTATATGCCTTATCAATTGCATTCACCCCTTCATATCTAGTACCTCCATGAGCAGATTTCCCTTTCACCTTTAGACGAAACCACATGGACCCTTGCTGTTTCGGGAAAATCTTCATATTGGTCGGTTCCGGGATGATGGCTGCATCCGCTTTATACCCTCTTACTAAAGCGGCTAACGTTCCCGTCCCTCCACTCTCCTCCTCAATGACACTCTGAAAGATGACATCCCCTTTCAAGGGAATTCCAAGCTCCTTGATTACATCGATAGCCAGAAGCAAAGCAACGGATCCTCCCTTCATATCCGTTGCCCCACGTCCGTAAAGCTTTCCGTCCTCAATGACTCCGCTATAGGGATCATGGAGCCAATCCTTCCTGTCCCCCTCAGGTACAACGTCAATATGCCCATTTAACAGCAGGCTCTTCCCGCCCCCTGTCCCTTTGAGGACTCCGACTACATTCGGATTTCCTTTAAAATTCTTTCGATCACATCGATAAAACGGGTGATGTTTAACATCATTTTCATTGATTTCCCAAATATCCAGCTCCAGTCCAAGCTTTCTGCACTTTTCAATAATGATAGCCTGTGCCTTCGATTCGTTTTCCCTGACACTATCCTCCTGCACAAGCCTTTGCAGAAGCTTGATCGTTCTCTTCTTTTTTCCCTCTATTATTTCTCTAATGAGACAATGAGTTTCCATTGAATTTCCTCCCCCTACCCCAAATATTTGATCTGAGGGCTTAAAACATAACGTGCATCCGTTGTCTCTTCTATATCCTTCACCGTGTATGGATGGAAGATCTCACTCAGAATCAATTGATTATTTGCAATGGTGAAGACAGCCCGATCGGTGATGATCATCGAGACACAGCGATTCGCTGTTAGTGGAAGGGTACATTCCCTCACGATTTTGCTACCTCCATGTTTGTCCAAATGGGTCATGAGTACAATGACCTTCTTGGCTTTAGAAGCAAGTTCAGTTGCTCCCCCCATCCCCGGAACTTTTTTCCCCGGTATGATCCAATTCGCAAGATCCCCTTTTTCACTTACCTGAAGTGATCCAAGAATCGTCAAATCAATCTTGCCCCGCCGGATCATGGCAAAGGCTATGGAGCTATCTGTATAGCATCCCCCGTTCATCAATGAAACCGGGTATCCTCCTGCATTGCACAAATTCTCATCTTCACATCCTCCAACTGGTGCAGGACCGATTCCGATAATTCCATTTTCAGATTGAAATACGACAGGAAACCCCTGGGGAAGGTGATCTGGGACAAGGGATGGTATACCAATACCCAAATTGACAATCATATTTTCTTTCACTTCCAGCGCAGCCCGCATGGCCATCTTTTTCTTCAGTTCGTTTCCCAGGCCCATTTCCAATCGACTCCTTTAGACAATACAATATGATCAACAAATACACCTGACGTCACAATTTCTTCAGGATCCAGTTCTCCATAAGTCACGATTTCCTCAGCCTCAACAATGGTAATATCAGAAGCCATTGCGATGAGTGGATTCGTATTCCTTGCGCTCTTATCATAGATGAGATTTCCAAATGTATCAGCCTTTTTCGCAAAGACAATGCCCACTTCGGCAACCAGGGCGCTTTCAAATACAAAACGTTCCCCTTCTATTTCAAAGAAAGTCTTACCTTTATTCAAATAGGGGTCATCCACCCCTATATCACTTACGATTCCCTTTAAGCCCACGCCCCCTGCCCTGATTCTCTCTGCCAATATTCCTTGTGGTGAGAATTCAACCTCTAGCTTCCCCTCACTCATCAACCTTCCTGCGATCGGGTTGGATCCAATATGAGAGGCGATCACTTTCTTCACTCTATTTTGTGCCACCAATTGACCGATTCCTATATGGGGGAATCCTGTGTCGTTTCCGATGATCGTCAACTCATTCACCCCCCAATTCAGCAGGTGATTTATAATAGTAGGTGGAGATCCGACGCCTCCAAACCCACCAAACATCAGTGTCATTTCATTTTGGAAAAAATTTCGTATATCTTCAAATTGACTCACTTTATTATGATGGCCGGACATCTACTTCACCTTCCATTTCTCTGCTGCGATTTGAAAGGTGCTTCTCAGCCTTTTCGCCATTTCATCAAGCTCCCTTTTTGTACTGTTCAAAGGAGGTGCTACCATAATGGCAGAACCCTTTCTACCATCAATTCCGGCTGCAGCAGGATATAATAAGATTCCATTGTCCACGCCTGTTTGAACGATAAATGACGTAAATTCTCCACCACGCTCAGTAAATTCAATGCCCAGCATGAGGCCTCTGCCCCTAATATCCTGGATATAAGAAAATTCATTTTGACATTTTTTTAAAAGGTTCTTTAAATACGTCCCTTTCTGTTCGACATCTTCAATGATTTTTTCTGAGTCGATCAGCTTTAAGACGGCCAATGCAGCAGTTGCCGACATGGGATTGCCACTAAAAGTGTGACCACTCATGATCACTTTACTACCATGTAATATCGGTTCCATGATCTTCTCTGATATGAGGGTCGCTGCAATGGGTGCATATCCAGCGCTAAGGCCTTTACCAATCGCCACAATATCAGCATCTACTCCCCATTGTGAAAGGGCAAGGAAAGTCCCTGTCCGGCCACACCCTGTCATCACCTCGTCTGAAATGAACAAAATGTCATGCGCATCACAGATTTCCCTTATCCGTTCATAATATCCCTTCGGTGGCGTGATTGCCCCGCCTGCCGCTCCAATGATCGGTTCTGCGATAAACGCTGCAATATTTTCAGCACCTATTCTTCTAACCATCGTATCCAGCTGGGAAGCACAAGCCAGACCACAGGAGGGATGGGTTTTCCCAAATGGACAGTGCGCACAATATGGCGGCTCGATTGTGGGCCAATCTCCCAGAAATGAATCGAATCGTTCCCTTCTTGTGGGATGTCCAGAAGCAGATAAAGCCCCAAAGGTGATTCCATGATAACTGAGCCACCTAGATAAAATCTTCCTTTTCATCGGCTTTCCTTGCTCCTGCCAATGTTGAATCGCGATTTTGATGGCCGTTTCCACAGCTTCAGACCCGCTATTCACAAAGAAGGTCCATGGATACCCGGTTTTGTCATTCAAAAAGGCCGCTAAATCCTCTGCAGGCTGATTACTGAACTGAGATCGATACACAAAAGCCACTTTGTTCCCTTGATTCACAATCGATTGAAGAATATCTTCCATACCATGTCCCAAATTTGCCGTCACCGCTCCGGAACAGGCATCTACATATTCATGACCTTCGGTGTCATATAAATAAACACCCTTTCCATAATCAATCGTCGGATAATGTTCCCCAATCAACGGTTTTATTAAATGCGAATGAGGCATTGTTCTCCCTCCTGAAAGAATCAGATTCGTACTCTCTTTCGATTCGCTCATCTGGATGCTCATCAAGATTTCCCTTACATTATTCATATGTATGAAAAGCCGAATCTTTCTTTCTTTATCAAAAAACACCTTTGTATCTTTCACTTTTTCTTTGAAGAAACATAGCTGTACGATAATTCATGAAAGAAAAAATATGAACCGAACTCTATTACAAGATTGAAATATACTAAAATTCTCAAAAATTCGACATAATTTCTCTAAATTGACTAGAAATATTAGGTCGATATGTATAAAATAATGGTAAGTTCATCCTATGATGCTACTTTTTGCTTATCTTCAGGAGGGGGAAACGGTGAAAAAGACTAGAAAAAAACTGCTAAAAGTACCAAAAAGAAAGAAAGAGAAAAAAGAAGGATCTAAAAATATCTTTGGTATCTTATCGTATTTTCGTACCATACGTGGAAAAGTCGTCCTGTCTTTCGGGTTATTAACGATTGTACTTTTAGTTCTCTCGGCTACTTCTTATTTCAATATGATGAAGCTGGAAAAAGAGATCGACACGTTGATTACTTATGATATGAAGGTCGATACCAAGTTGAAAGATCTTTCAAAAGTATTAAATGATATTGAAATCGGGGAACAAGGCTATGTGATCACTGGTGCGACAGGATTTCTAGCACCCTACCAAAATGGTAAGAGAGAGGTAGAAGGTCATATCGAAGACTTGAATTCTCTCTTGAAAGATAACCCCGACCAGCTTGATAAAATGGGTAAAATTCAAGCACAATACGGATTCTGGATGCAATTTGTAGACCGTGTGATCGATACAAGAAAAGAGGATGGTCTCGAAAAGGCTGCAAAACTGGTTGAAACAGGCGTAGGCAAAAAATATTTGGACGGGATTCGTTCGTATGTAGACATGATTGTCGTCGATCAGCAAAAAGATTTAAATGACCGAATCGACTCCCTGAACCAACAGGTGTACATGTCTAAAATTGCCACCATCGGCTTATCTGCATTCGCCGTTCTTTTAGCGGTATTCTTTGGAATCATTTTATCTCATAACATTAAAACCAATACAAAGAAAATCAGTACATCCATTTTAGAAATTGCCAACGCGGGTGGGGATTTGACGAAACGAATCCATGTCAAATCCAAGGATGAACTGGCCGGCCTCGCATCTGATACAAATCAGCTTATCGCCGGAATCGCAATCCTTGTCAAACAGGTTTCCGAAATGGCCGAAAACGTATCAGCAAGCAGTCAGGAACTTCTCGCATCTGCTGAGGAAACGTCACGCACAATCACTTCCATTGCAGAAACATCCAGTGAAATTGCCGCGGGTAGTGAACAGACCACTCATCGCATGTCTTCTTCATTAGAAAAGATGAATAGCCTTGAGGAAGCAGCACGCTTTTTATTCAATCAGGCGGATCTCGTAAGACAAACCGCACGAGATATGAGAGCCGTTGCGGAGAAGGGCGGAAATACCGTCCAAGCTTCTTCATCAAAAATGATGAGCATTGAAGAAACCATGTCCAATACAAGTGAAACGGTAGAAGCATTAGGTCAGCGTTCATCACAAATCACCACCATCATAGGCACTATCACAGACATTGCCGAACAAACCAACCTTCTCGCTTTGAATGCAGCCATAGAAGCAGCACGTGCTGGGGAGCATGGCAGAGGTTTTGCTGTTGTTGCGGATGAAGTAAGAAAACTTGCTGAACAGTCGCGACAAGCTGCCAAAGGTGTAACGGAAATCGTTCACAGCATACAGGAAGAAGTCAATATTATCATCAAGCAGAACTCTGATGGAGTGAAAGAAGTCATAGCAGGTGTTGAAATTACCAATGAAACCAATGCATCCCTTGAAGATATATTGAATCAAACAACGAAAACAACGGTTGTAGTGGATGAAATGGTGGATCATATTCAAGAAACCCTATCACTCAGTCAAGAAGTAGCCACTTCATTTGCCCATGTAAATGAAATAGCTGAATCCACTGCTTCTAACACAGAAACAACAGCTGCCGCTTCTGAAGAAGGATCTGCTGCCATGGAACAAGTCACCGCTAGTGCATCTGAGCTTTCACAGCAAGCGGAAAAACTGAAAGAGTTAATTTCAAGCTTTAAAATATAATCCAAAAAGAGCTGTCGTGTCGACAGCTCTTTTTTTCATCATTATTTGATAATCAAAACCACAGATTAATGCCCGCAGTAACAAACGGCTCCAATAATAATCAACAGGATGAATAATACAACGATCAACGCAAACCCATTACCGCATCCAGCAACCGGATAAGCATACCCACCTTGATAACATGGATCACAACAACCATATCCATAGTTCATACCTATCACTCCTCAAAAATTTATTTATTTACCTTATACTCTATGTCATACACCCAGAAAGTGTTTGTGCATTCGCCTAATTAATTCAGTGGAACTCCTTTTCTGTATGAACATCTTTCTATATAATAAGGGGAGTTTATAGAAAAGGCAGGAGAAATAGCTGTATGAAATGGTTTTTCAAATCGTTTATCAATGGAGTGCTCACGATTGTTCCGATCGCTCTTGTTTGTTACGTTGTATATAAAATGTTCTTATTTTTTGATGGCTTATTAGGAAATATCTTAAAACCATACCTGAATGAAAACTATATCCCAGGTATTGGACTTCTGGCCACCATCGTCCTGTTAACGGTTCTCGGATGGCTGTCCACTAAATTTTTCACAGGGACTATCATTCGATTAGTGGATATCCTCCTACAGAAAATTCCTTTTATCAAGACGATTTACTCGGTCATAAAGGATACGATTCATTCATTCCTGGGAGAAAAGAAGTCATTTTCTAAGGTAGCTCTCGTCACAATGCCTGGCACGTCAATGAAATGTTTGGGATTCATTACGACAGAAAGCCTGGAGGATTTACATGATGATCTGCAGAATCACGCAGCTGTTTATATTCCCCAAACGTTTCAGGTCGCGGGCGTGACGTTTTTGATTCCGAAAACGGATATTGAAATTCTGGATATTAAATCCGAGGAAGCAATGAAATTCATTTTATCAGGCGGGATGACAACGAAGCGCGAGAAATAACATGTGTTTGGGTCATCTACGATGAAGTTTAGTACGTTTGTTTCAATCTTTTTAGTAGGATGAGTGTTAACGAGGGATTTCATTACTGATTCCTGGTCTCTCGCAAACTTTTTTAAATGGTCAGCTTGCGTATTTGCGTCATTTCAGTGGGGTATTGCGTCGTTTTTAATTTTATTGCGTCATTATTTTATTATTTGCGTCATTTCCAAAGCATTTTGCGTCTAATTCCATAAATTGAAAATAACCCTTCGTGAGGATGTACTTTCCACCAAAATAAAAAGACCGGCAACCAAGCCGGTCTTTCCTTTTTTATTATTTTGAAGAAATCTCCAGAACTTCTTCTTTTCCAGCTGTAACACTTGCTACATCTTTTTTCACCAGATCTCCCATGTCATCCCCATTTGTAATGATAATAGGCGTGATGGTACTCTTTGCTTTTTCTTTCACTAATTCCAGGTCATACGTAATCAACGGATCTCCGATGCTTACTTTTGAACCTTCCGAAATATGCGCCTCGAAACCTTCACCATTCATTGAAACGGTTTCAAGTCCGATGTGTATCAGTATTTCTGCGCCGTTTTTCGCTTTGATTCCTACGGCATGTTTGGTGGGAAAAAGTTGCATGATTTCCCCATCTACAGGTGATACGACCTTTCCGACTGTCGGATCAATGGCGATTCCATCCCCCATCATCATTTGAGAGAATACAGGGTCCGGTACCTCTTCAAGAGATTTAACCGTACCGGACATTGGTGCGACGGCACTGACCGTTTTAGGTGCTTCTTCCTTTTTACCAAAAAGCTTTTTTAGCATCTTCTTTCACCTTCCTATCATACTTTTATTTACACATATGTAGCTCCAACTATACATGAAAAGTCTATATTAGCACATATGTGAATGTTTTCACAGCTATTCACTTTGTTAGAATAACTTCTTGTATGAGCCGTACCCTTCTTCTTCCAATTTCTCTACCGGGATGAACCTGAGAGCGGCTGAATTGATGCAATACCGAAGTTTTGTAGGTCCGGGACCATCATTAAACACGTGACCCAAATGTGAATCTGCTTCCTTACTTCTTACTTCTGTACGGATCATAAAGTGACTCCGGTCTTCTTTTTCTGAGATTTCCTGTTCATCAATCGGTTTCGTAAAGCTTGGCCATCCACAGCCTGCATCATACTTGTCCTTGGAACTGAATAGAGGCTTTCCTGACACGATATCTACATAGATCCCCTCTTCGAACGTATTCCAATACTCATTTCTGAACGGTGGCTCCGTGCCGTTGTTTTGAGTGACATCATATTGTTCGGGTGATAATTTTTTCTTTACATCTTCATGACTCATTCTTTTCCCCCCAATGGTTTTCGATGAATGCTACTCTCCCTGATCCCCTGCTATACCGATTGTAATGTCCGGGATTCTTTTTATAATAATCCTGGTGATATTCTTCTGCAGGATAGAATTCTTTAGCAGGCAAAATTTCGGTGACGATTGGTTTAGAGAATACGCCTGAGTCCTCAAGTTCCTTCTTTGATTTCTCCGCTAACTTTCTCTGATCTTCATCGTGGTAAAAGATAACCGTTTTATAGGACTGACCCCTATCAAAAAACTGGCCACCTGGATCCGTCGGGTCGATTTGCTGCCAGTACACCTTCAGCAGCTTTTCATAAGGAAAAAGAGCTGGGTCGTATTCAATCTGAACCGCTTCGTAATGCCCTGTCGTTTCGCTGCATACTTCTTTATAGGTCGGATTGGAAATGTGGCCTCCTGTATACCCGGATGTCACACTTCCGATTCCGGGCTGTTCATCAAACGGTTTCACCATACACCAAAAACATCCTCCAGCAAACGTGGCGACTTGATAATTTGATGACTCTGACATACTCTCATCATCCTTTCCGAATCATTCTCTTTCACTATTCCCTTTGTATGAGATTTTAACGCATTCCTACTAAAAAGGGAAAGTATTAAGCCTGCTCGATATGACGTACTTCATTCATTCTATCCTCATTATCGAAAAAAGAGTGACCTCCAAAAAGGTCACTCTTCTGATCAATATTTCAGCTTTCTCTGCTTACCGATATTTTTCCATTTCTTTCGTTCCAGTGATTCCAATCGTTTATTTCCCCGTCTCTCCATATAAGCGATTTCCCTTTGGAGCTTTTGAAAATGTTCGAGTCTTTCCTCTGAGAGAGCTCCCTCTTCAATTGCCTTGCGGATCTTGCATCCAGGTTCATCCTCATGTTGGCAATCCGTAAAGCGGCATTGAAGTGCTAGCTCCTCGATATCATGATAGTGAGTCGATAATCCTTCCTGCCCTTGCCATAACTGGATTTCCCTCATTCCCGGTGTGTCAATGATCGAGGCACCATTATCTAATAAAAATAACTCACGGTGGGTGGTTGTATGTCGTCCCTTATCATCAGACTCCCTTATTTCTTTTGTCTTCTGGACGTCATATCCCACCAGCAAATTGACTAGTGTTGACTTCCCTACACCTGAAGAACCGACGAGTGCAACGGTTTTACCCTCGGCCAAATAAGGCATCAGTTCCTCAATTCCGTCTTGATTCAATGCACTAATCGTTATGACCTTCACACCAAGTAAAGTGTCCTCTACTTCCCGTTTCTTTTTTTCGATATCGGTGCACGTATCGGATTTCGTCAGCACAATGACAGGGTTTGCCCCACTTTCCCAACATAGAAGTAAATATCGCTCCAGCCGTTTACTATTTAGATCATCATTCAATGAAGATAGGATGAAGACTGTATCGATATTTGAGGCTATGATCTGCTCTTCTGCTTCATTCCCTGCCTTCTTTCTCGAAAACTTACTTGTACGTGGTAACACTTTTTCAATTACAGACCCTTCCCCGCCCAGAAGAACCCAGTCCCCAACGGCCGGAAGATCCTCACGCTGCACGGTTTCAAATCTGAGCTTTCCGGAAACCTTTCTCAAACCTTCCCCTGTCTTCGTCATGACCATATAAGCACCCCTTTGCTCGGTCACGACTCTTCCTAATGTAAGCCCTTCTTCTGTCAAGTGATTCATCATCTCAAAAACTTTTTCTCTAGTATTCAACTTTTTCCCTCCCAAAATAAAAAATCCATTGCGTGGTTCGACACGTCAACGGATTCTCCAATTTAGAAGAAATGAAAAAATCAAATGATCCCGTTTGAAGTGAGATGACGTGACGAACCGATCTGTTGCGTATTTACATTAGCTGCTTGTTCCATTAATGATAAGCTCATAAAACATCACCCACTTCCTCAATTATTACTTATATTATCCAATATTTTCATCCTCTTTGCAAGAGAAATTTCTGATTTTTATAAAAATAGGTACTTTCACCATTTTTTCGCAACGGCATATTCTAATGTGTGAATACGATAAGGGAGAGATACGGATGAGCCAACATGATTATTTAACGAAAGCGGCGATGTATGACCTATTATCCGGTTATTATAAATATACTGATCCATCCATGCATGTTCATTATTATCAAAAACATCTTAAATACATGAGGCTAGCTTTACAGGCCCAACGTGCTGACATCACAACCTCCACTCAACCTTCATATGTACGGTTGCTTCATGCCGTCCCTGATGCCCCTGATGTAGATGTATATGTAAATGGAAATCGGGTTCTCAGAGATGTGGCATTTAAAGATGTGAGCGATTATTTAACACTGCCAGCCGGTAAATACCATATTGACGTATACCCTGCCGGTACGGGCGTAACAACAGTCATTAGTAAAAAAGTCAAAATCGACCCAGGGAAAATTTACACACTTGCAGCTGTAGGAACGCTTAATAAAATGCAATTACTCCCTTACCTGGATGACCCCACAGTTCCAAACGGAGAAACCAAAGTGAAATTCATTCATCTTTCCCCTGACGCGCCGGCAGTTGATATAGCCGTGAAAGGCGGGGATGTCATATTCCAGGATATCTCCTTTAAACAAGCCACTGATTATCTCGGGTTAACCCCGATGACCGTAAACCTTGAAGCCAGGGTCTCCGGAAGTAAGAACAGTGTACTCAGCCTTCCAAATGTAAAATTTGATCCTAATCAAGCCTACACGATTGTAGCCGTAGGTTTAGCCAATGGAACCCCGGAACTGGAAGCTCTCCTATTAAAAGGGTGACGAGGCCTAAAATATGAAGCTGACCCATATAAAAAAGGTGACTTCTTTAAGAAGCCACCTTTTCTTATTGTGCACGGTCCACAGGAACCAATAACCTGAACGAAATTTGATCTTTTTTTAAATCGAATTCGTTTGCCCGCACTTTCACATCACTTTTTAATTTCATGTCCTGCAGTGAGACATAAATCAATTCATCATTGGGCTGAATTTTGACCCAATCCGGGAAATTGTATGAATCTCTGATTACTTTCAGCACGTAATTAACCGGAAGATTCAATGAACCTACTGAAATCGATTTCTGCTTTAACAGAATATCCCCATTGTCCAATGCCTTTGGTTCAAAATTCAATTTAAAGTCAATGTCTGATGTAAAGACAGGAACAGAGCCCAGGAGTTCTACATCATCCTTCAGCTGGACATCATAATCCACTGGCCCCTTCATTCCTTCTTCTTCAATATAATGCTCGATTATAAGATTCAAGTCACTCTTGTTTGTCTCTACATTAAACCCTACTTCTTGATTATTATTTTTGTTACCATCAGGCAGTTTGTCATCCTTAATTGGCATAAAAATCATGGACACGATGATGACCAGGCCCAAAATGAACATACCTAAAAGGACAAAAAATCCTACCTTCCATTTATTCTTCATGACGGCTGCTCCTATCCTCTTTTGAATCTTTTTTCTCTGTCAATGTAGCTAATGTTTCCCCTTTTGCAAGATCCGTAAACATTCGATCTGCGATCAATTTATACCCATCATCATTCGGATGAAAGTAATCTTCATATAACAAGGTATCTCCCGCATCAATAAACAGGTCCTCAATCTTCACGAATAACGTCCGATCATAACTTGTCAAGACCTGAATACTTGCTTCATTCCAATTGTGGATCACTTGATTCACTTCATCTATATCCGAGAACCAAGTGTTAAAAGGATTATACAGGCCGACCAGGACAATGCCTGCATCCGGATTATAGCTTCGGATCGTTTCAATTATCTCTTGTAACCGGAGTTGATACTGTCGTTTTTCCTCCTGGAATACTTCTAACTTCAAGTGTGATAGGTTCTCACGAAAGATTTTCATAACATCGTTTCCCCCGATGGTAATCATCACTAAGTCCGAATCTTCGATGGAAGATTTCACATCTTCCTTCTTCAATCTCTTCAATAATTGATCGGTCCGGTTTCCCCTGATTCCGTAGTTATGAAACTGGGCATCCTTTACACCGTCCATTGATTCAAGACTCTTTTCCAAATAAGGCACATATCCGCCCTTTTTCGTACTGTCACCCACACCCTGGGTCAGTGAATCCCCTATAGAAACCACTTTTAAGTTTTTAGGAATGAATGTTTCAGTGGGACTTTCTTTCTCCCAACTGGATACTTCTCTTGTAATATGATCAGCAGCATCTTCTAACGTGCATCCTGAAAGGAAAAAAACAAAAGCGAGCATGAGAATGGATATTTTTTTCATATGCTTCACCTCGCTTACTCTTTTATATAGTATATCACGGTTGTTCTCCGGTAAAACAATAATACACATATCCTGTTATCTGAGCTGCTATGGACGGCTCGGTCCTGACTGCAATGTTGCAAATACATCGGATATGAATTGACCATAATGGAATTGTTTAGCGATTTTATGGACTGGCCAGTGAGCTTTATCCGGAGACTTCCTAAAATCACCGATGCTCTCCCCGAATGTACAGCCTGTATTGACAGCCACTCGTATCGGTACTTCCTCAAATATCATCTTTTCACTGTCAGCCAGTGCCCACATCGCCAATAAATCATGAAGTGGGCTGCCCGATATATCGGGATACGTCTTTTTATAAAACTCATAGTAATAATCCACCATCGGTTTAATGATTTGACCGACCTTATCATTGGTTTTCACATAAAAATCATGAAGATGATCAATCATGGCAGGAGTTATAAGGGCATACATTGTGACGTCTAACGGAATAAGGTGAATCTTCTTCGGCGCCAGCTGGATCAGGATATTCGCGGCATACGGGTCTCCGTAGAAATTCGCTTCCGCTACAGGGGTAACATTTCCGGGGACATGGAACGCCCCTCCCATTACATAGAATTCCTTTACTTTTTTCATCGTTTCAGGATATAAAACAAAGGCCGTAGCGAGTGAGGTCAATCGTCCTGCAGAATAGATATATAATTCTCCGGCATATTGATTAATAATTTCCTTGATTTCATAGAAATTCTCACTGATGTCAGATGGATTGAATTCAATTTCATCAGGAATGATCGGTCCCAGACCAGCCACACCGTGGACTTCCGGATAGAACTGAGGCTGTGTACCCGTTAAGGCAGAGACCGCTCCGCCAATGACCGGAATATCCGTTATCCCCGTTAAACTTTGCAGGTACTTCACATTTTTCAATGCCGCTTCTCTTGATACATTCCCATAATCCGATACAATTCCGACAATCTCGATTATCTCACTATAGTAAGCATACAGTACCGCGACAATATCATCGATTCCAAAATCTGAAAAGACCAATACTTTCTTTTTATCAGACAAGCATGTACACTTCCTTTCTCCCTAAGTCATGCTCTATAAGGAAGGACTGATGTCATTCCACGTCCATTACATTAAAATGAGGAATCTTCCCTATTATATTTTATGATATGATACATTCGGTTATGAGGTCGCAAGAATATTCATAAAATAAACAAGAACTGGGACGAGCCTGCTGTTTATTTGATGGTAAAATACGTGTATGACAAAATGAAAGGTGAATGACATGATGAAAAATATTTTATTGTACTTTTCGGTTTTGATCGGCCTTCTGGGAATTCTTGCTGGATGTTCAAGTGAGCCAGATGAAGAAGCGCACCATGACCACACTGCTGCGAATGGGGACATTCGAGAAGAAACGGCATCTGTGGATGTGCTTCCGTCTTTTCTTGAAGACAAGGATGACAATATGAGACTTGTCTATTCCTCTGCAGCGAAAAACCCAGAGCTATTAAAATACATCCCTTGTTATTGTGGGTGTGGTGATTCTGCGGGTCACGACAGCAACCTCAATTGCTTTGTTTATAAAATGGAAGGCGAGAAAGTAGTTTGGGATGATCACGGAACCCGGTGTGAGCTTTGTTTGAAAATTGCTGCCGAGTCCATCGTAAAGTATAAGAATGGTGAATCCATCAAACAAATCAGGACTTTTATCGATGAGCAATATAAAGAAGGATATGCCAAGCCTACCCCTACACCTATGCCTTCATGAAATCAGACAGCAGGTTTTTCCTGCTGTCTCTTTTTTGAAACAAAAAAGGCGAGAGGATGAATTCCTCTTCGCCTTCTGATATTAATCTGTATAGTACATAAATCCAATTGCACCAATCCCTGTGTGAGTACTGATGATTGGCGTTGTCGGGACAATGTCGATTTGATCATATCCGGTTTTTTCAATGATCTTCGCTTTAAGGTTTTGTGCCAAGTTCAGTCCGTCTGCATGAACCAAACCTACCCCGCGGATGGTCTTTCCTTTCACATCTTCAACAAACTGCGCTGTTAAATACTTCACTACCTGTGAATGACTTCGGACCTTCGCAACCGGTGTATATTCTGCTCCTTCTAAAGATGCAATCGGCTTGATATTGAGTAATGAGCCAATCATAGCGCGCCCTTTCCCAATCCTTCCACCTTTTACAAGATTTTCAAGGGTATCAACCACGACATACAGTTTTGTTTTCGAACGGATTTCTTCAATGGCATGGAGTATTTCTTCCATTGCCTTTCCTTCCTGCGCAAGTTTCGCCGCCTCGATTACTTGAAACGCCAGCCCTTTTGAAATGAAACGCGAATCCACAACCTTCACTTCTGAAGACGACATTTCTGCAGCCGACTCTGCCGAGCGAACAGTTCCACTCATATTCCCTGTCATATGTATGGACAATACGGAGGAACCGTCTTTGCCGAGTTCATCATAAAGTTCAACAAATGACCCTGCAGGGGGTTGAGAACTTTTGGGCAATTCCTTGGAAGACTTCATTTTTTCTATGAAGCTTAAAGGTGAAAGGTCCACTCTATCTAAGTAGGTTTCTCCATCAATTGAAATGGACAGAGGAACCACATGAATATCCAATTCTTTTACAATTTCATCTGATAAATCTACTGTCGAGTCTGTTACAATCTTTATTTTGGTCAATTTTGCCACATCCTATCTCCCATATCATTAGTATTATATCGTTAATCGCCACGTATTTAAATAGATAGCCAGCATTTAACTCTCAGGGCAGACTCGATCATTCGAGAAGACGATCGATACTTCCCTTCTTCTAAACCTAAATCATATAAAAAGGTCTGACCCTGCGCATAGTTGCGCAAAAGGATCAGAACCCCCCAGTAAAAATTATGCATTATTCTTTAACTCTTCTGATTGATAAATTTCTTCGTACTCTGACCATTTCGTCGTTCTCTTTAAATGTTCACGAAAGCTGAAGATGGTCTTAGGCTCGTTTTGGTTGATGACTTTTTTAATGAATTGATTCAGCCTAAGATTGACCCTTAGGTAGAGAGGGTTATCTTTCTTCAATACAGGAACTTCTGAGATTTTGACCTTCCGTCCATACTTCGATTTGAACTCGATGGTTTTTGTCAGCAAAGTATCAATCCTCTTTTTCACCCGATTATGCTTCTATTATACCCTATTTCCCTTCGCATAAATTGTCAAATCATGCAATAGTACGAATATTTTTTTTACACTTCGGATGAAATCGGGATGATGCATTCCGACAGATCGTTTTTAGGAGAGTTCACAATAGTCGAAACTTGGTATCCTTTCATCCTTTCATCAGGGAGCGGCTTTAACACGGAAGACGCTTCCTCATAGGAATATTCCTCAGTATTAAGCCATTTCTCAATATCTTCACGGTTTGTAAGCATCACCGGCATTCTCTCATGTACGTGGCTGACCAGTGGATTGGCTTCGGTTGTCAGGATAGTGGATGTGGTTGCCTCCCCATTTCGGTCCCATAATCCGGCAAATACAAAGGGCTCTTCTCCTTTCAATTGGAACCGTACCGGGGTCTTACCTGTTTCATCCTTCTTCCATTCATAAAAACCATCTGCAAAGATCACCATTCTTTTTGAATGGACAAGCGATTTAAAGCTTGGTTTATCAAGGAGTGTTTCACTTCGTGCATTAATCAGCGGTTTCCACTTAGAGCGGTTTGCCCAATTGGGAACAAGCCCCCACGTAATCTCCCCTGCCCTCCTTTTTCCCTTATGAGATATAAGAGAAAGAACGTTCTGTGAAGGGGCGATATTGTATCTCGGCTGCCATTCTTCAACAAATTCATCGATCAAATATTGTTTCACCAATTCCTCTAAAGGCGTCGTTAAGGAAAATCTACCGCACATACATGCCACTCCTTCTTTCACTCTTTATAATTTTTGGCTCTTTTCACAAAGATTGTTGTTTTTCTTACACAGACTATGATTTGCTAAACTCTGTCATTTATTGTGTGGAAGAGGGTGAAGGGAACTGCTCCGCTTTCCACGGACGTTCGGCCGAGCCTCCTCAGCAAAAAATGCTTCCGGGGTCTCGGCACGCCCGTTTTCCGTAGGAGTCTCCACAGTTCCCTTCCCCCTCTACTGTAGCAAGTATTGACAGAGCAAAATGGTTCGTGAATATCAATTAAGAAGAGCTTAAGTACTATTCACTATAATTGGTCACTGCAACTACAAGAAAAAAAGAGTTGGTGTAAGTTATTCTGACATTTACACTGGTATTACTGAAACATTTATGCTTAGGCAGTTGATTCTCGCTGCAGGTGGACCGAAAAGCGGAGGTGGCTTGGTCAGCCCCGACAAGCATATGATGAATGGGCTAAGAAGGCGTTTTTTTGCCTTCTTGGTCCATTTAACTTATGACCTCGAGGGGCTAGCCGCCGTAGCTGGATCTTGAGACCCCACAGGGCGAAGCCGGAGGAGGCTCACCGCCAGCCCCGCGGAAAGCGAGTACCTCTCGCTGTAATCAACCACTACTCTCCACATCCAAAAGCAACAATGTTTACGAAAGCAATCTTATTTTTTTAATATACATCATTCCAAAAATGAATCCAACTCAATACTTTAACCCTTTACTATGTTAATGATTGCACAATCATGAAAAGAGGATTATGATGGATATAAATCACTCGGTTAATGAACGTAGAAAGGATGTGTCTTCTTTGACATATGATTTCGATTTTTCCAATTGGAAAGAAGAAGTTGCTAACGCCATCACGCATGGAATCGGATTGATCCTGAGCATCCCTGCTTTAGTGATGTTAATCATTTTCGCCGTTCATGAAGGTTCCGCATGGCATATCGTCAGTTTTTCTATCTTCGGAGCTTCCATGATTCTTCTTTACCTATTTTCAACCCTTTTACATAGCTTTAAGCCTTCAAAGGTGAAAAATCTTTTTGCTATTCTGGATCATTCGGCCATTTATGTCCTGATTGCAGGAACGTACACCCCCTTTATGCTTGTCAGTGTGCGTGGTGCACTGGGATGGACGTTGTTCGGGATCGTGTGGGGCCTTGCCGTTGTGGGGATTGTATTCAAGTGTTATTTCGTTCAGCGCTATCAGGTGGTATCCACCCTCTTCTATCTCGTAATGGGCTGGCTTGTGGTCATTGCCATTAAACCATTGTATGCGAGTTTGACCGGTGCAGGATTCGGACTTCTCTTGACAGGCGGAATCATGTATTCTGTAGGTGCCATTTTCTATGTGTGGAATAAGCTTCCGTATAATCACGCCATCTGGCATCTATTTGTACTTGCTGGAAGCGGGTTTATGTACTTCTGTATCTTGTTCTATGTCTAATTAAATCCTTTATTTCAATAAGGCTATTTCTAATCATTTTTTTGTTATAAAGAAGCGAGTAGTGGCTGATTTGCGCTCCAGGTGCTCGCTTTCCGTGGGGCGGGCGGTGAGCCTCCTCGGCTTCGCCTGCGGGGTCTCACCTGTCCCGCTTTCCCACAGGAGTCGAGCACCTTCCGCTCCAATCAACTTTCATAGTATAGTTTTTAACTTAAACAAAATAAATGTCATATTCCTCACCTAACCAAAATGTATAAAATGCCGAAGTAATTACATATAGCCAAGCTAATATTAAAAATGCTCCTCTTACTCTTAAACATATAGATCTATCAGTAATCCTTGTTTAAAGGGTAAGGGGAACTAACTGTGTAGACTCCTACGGAAAACAGGAATACCGAGACCCCGGAATCAATTTTTACTGAGGAAGCTCCGCCGAACGCCCTTGGAAAGCGGAGCAGTTCTCCAAAGTTCCCCTTACTCTCTAACACACTCACGTTGATAGAGTATTAGCACATCTTAGTCAAAGCACAACAATCATTGAGATAACAGCCTTCAATAAAAAGCCCAGCCAAAGGCTGGGCTTTTTATTATGAAGCTTTTCTCGTTTGGTCCAATGAAGCTTGAATGATTC
Organism: Rossellomorea aquimaris; assembly: GCF_020172085.1. Taxonomy (GTDB): domain Bacteria; phylum Bacillota; class Bacilli; order Bacillales; family Bacillaceae_B; genus Rossellomorea; species Rossellomorea aquimaris_E. The sequence goes on along the minus strand of NZ_JAIVAT010000003.1, from coordinate 966,315 downwards.
CTTGAACCTCGATTGATAATGTTTTTACGTCTGCTTCAGCAACGTAAGCAGACGAAAGGGATGGAAGGATTTCGACGTATATATCGCATGGCTTGATACCACGGCGCTGATTCTCGAACATATCAGCCGTTCCCCTTATCGCAATGGGGACGATCGGGACGCCGGCGTCCTTCGCCATACGAATTCCTCCTGTCTTGAATTCCTTTAAGCCTCCCCCTTTGTTTCTTGTGCCTTCTGGGAAGATTAATAGAGAGTGACCTTCTTTAAGTACTTCTACACTTTCACGAATCGACTGTACAGCCTGTCTCCGATTTTTACGATCAATGAAAATGCACGAGATCATCATCATCCAGTCGCTTATGATCGGCAGTTTCTTCACTTCTATCTTCGAAATGAAACCAAAAGGTTTGGGGATGGAACCCAAAAGGACTGGAATGTCAAAGTCCCCTGCATGATTGGCTACAAAAAGGACAGGCCCTACTGGAATCGACTTCAGCCCACTAATATGTACGTTACTTCCAGTACGTTTCATAATACCCCTGGACCATCTCTTAGGCAGTTCATGAATGATCAAGTCCTGTTTCTCTACGGTCAAATTTTCGTCTAGTTTCTTTACCTTTTGAAGCGTGGGTATGCTGTATAGAAGATACAGTCCCATATAAATCAATACATACATCATTCTAAACACAGTATTATCCTCCCTGATATTCCTTATCTTATTATACAGGAACCCAACTGATGGGAGAATAAAAAATAGGTGAAGCTGACTATAAGTTGAGCTTCACCTGATGATTACTCTATTTTCTTTGGTATACTTTGAATTCATAATCATATGGATTCTTTTCGTCCTTTATCCCCTTATCAGAAGACGTGCAGATGAAATCTTCCCAAGGGATGGAAGGCATGGTCGTATCCCCTTCAAACTCATGATGGATTTCAGTGACGTATAGTTTCTCTACATGAGGGATGAACTGCTTGTATATTTCTCTCCCACCCATGATAAAGATTTCGCCGCCCCTTTCTTCTGACCATTTCACCACTTCTTCTACAGAATGCAGAACCAGGCAGCCTTCCGGTTTGAAATTCTCATTTCTGGTCAAAATGACATTTTCACGATTCGGCAGCGGTTTCCCAATAGAATCAAAGGTCTTTCTCCCCATTACAATTCCATGCCCATTCGTCGTCTTTTTAAAAAACTTCAAATCTTCCGGCAGTCTCCATGGAAGTCCATTGTCTTTCCCGATCAGCTGGTTCTGATCCATTGCCCATATAAATGAAATCATACGCTCACGACTCCTTTAATATGTGGATGTGGATCATAGCCTTCTAGTGTGAAATCTTCAAAGCTGAAACCGAAGATATCTTTCACTTCAGGATTTATCGTTAGTTTTGGCAATGGTTTTGGCTCCCTTGAAAGTTGTAACTTTACTTGTTCAAGGTGATTTTGATAGATATGCACGTCACCGAATGTATGGACGAACTCCCCTGCTTCCAAATCACAAGCCTGAGCCACCATCATCGTTAATAAAGCATATGAAGCAATATTAAATGGAACGCCCAGAAAAACATCGGCAGAGCGTTGATACAACTGGCAGGATAGTTTCCCATCAGAAACATAGAATTGGAACAGGCAGTGACAAGGCGGCAAAGCCATATGATCTACATCGGAGACATTCCATGCACTGACGATCATTCGTCTTGAGTCAGGATTATGTTTGATTGTTTCGATGAGGTTTGTAATCTGGTCGATGGTTTCGCCATTAGAAGCAGACCAGGATCTCCATTGATGACCGTATACAGGGCCAAGTTCCCCATTTTCATCTGCCCATTCATTCCATATGCGGACCCCGTTTTCCTGAAGATAGGCTACGTTCGTATCTCCTTTTAAAAACCATAGTAGTTCATGGATGATAGACTTGACATGCAGCTTTTTCGTTGTAACAAGAGGAAATCCTTCCTGCAGATCAAAACGCATCTGATAACCAAACGTACTGATTGTACCGGTCCCTGTCCGGTCCTCCTTTTTCGTCCCATTTTCCAGTACATGTTTGCATAAATCTAAATACTGCTTCACATTGACCACACCTTTTTTAGTTTATAGTTCTTTAAAGAATCGATATGTTGCGGGTGCCTTTTCCTTTAATAGATTCCTAGTTTCAGAATTTAAATAGTACATAGCAAATGTTTCAGCAAAATATTCTTCTTCGTATTGAAGGAAGTAGGGTTCATCCGGAAATAACCGGGGTGCTTCCCTTTTCCAAAGTGGCATGAATTCCAACTCGTAATAAAGGTCCGTTAAGACATAGCGATCGATGCTGTGGGCCGTCTCATGAAGTTCCAAATTATAGGAGTTGTGCCCCTTTCCTTTCTCACTATGACCAATCTTAACCAACACAAGCTTGGAACCTCCTATTCCGGGGACATCATCCCACGTAATGCTTTTATTAGTGTACCCTCTTGGAGTGACTCCTTTCAAGTGACTTGTCGTAGAAAAATCGGTTAATTTATTTTGAAACAGCCTTATTTTAATATCTTTCGACTCGGCAGACTCCAACAACGGAGTCGGAATATGGTCCAGCCTTTTAATCATCCGGATCGCCTCTTCTTGATCAAAGCTGGATTCTGGTAAAAGGATCATGTTATCCAATGGTTTGCTGGATTGAAGATTCATTCGTGTTTTTAGGGGAGAGTGTTTTAGAAGGGTACCGTTATAATCGGCATTCGTATGGGTCCAGAGAATCAGAAGAGTGAACGGAATCAGCAGGATGATAAAGGTTCGTTTCACTATAGCCATCCTTTCCTATTTTGAATACATTTCTCTCATATCCATTACTATTTTACCATAATGATAGATGCGATTTTAGGAAAGAATATTTCCAATACGAAAACGGTCACAAAAAAAACAAGTACGCTCGATCACGTACTTGCTCCCTTTGACTATATGTTAGGTTAGGATACGCTCATCCATTGAGGTGGTGTATTTTTATCCCAATATATGCTTCCGAGTTCATGGTGCGTCTGGAATTGATCATGTACCGTATGGTAATGAAAATTGAAATAATAGCCATCCTTTGGCGGATGATCTTTCCTTACATGAAATCGAATGACATCTTCACCAGAGCGCTCGTCATAGATGTGAAAGATCTTCTCGGTCTTGGCATATTGAGGTACTTCAGATATGGTAAGAGACGTTAAATCTTCTTCTGGAAATTGTGCCGCTGTATCCGCTATCGCTACTTCGATTTTTGGGAGGATCAAGGATCTGAACTCATCTTCAATGACCGGTTTGATCTTTGTCCCAAACTTTTCATAAGCATTTTTCTCGGCTTGTACCAGCATCGTTTCTATAAACACATCATGCGAAATGACCGGCTCTTCTTCTCTTGCTTCTTCCGTAGTAGATTCCACAGATGAAGGCTTGCCATTATTTTTCGCAAGTGCATGATTCCCTTCATTCAGGAAGGCTTGTGATGGAGATACAAGTCCAAATGTCAGGATGGATAGTAGTATAAAAAACGACTTTTTGAGCCAGATTGACATAGATAACGTCCTTTCCTATGTATTACGTCTATTATTATACTACTTCTTACGAATAAAAAGTGAAAAAGGTTTCATTTTTTTGTAGGATATAAAAATCTTTATGTGGTAGTATATTAATGAGGATACTTTGTAAGGAGGATAACTAAATGGATACTGGAATTATGATCAATATCGGATACATACTTCTGTTAGGTTATTTTATTGTACTAGGGTTTACTGATTAATACTTATGAGTGTAGACAGGCGAGTGATGCCTGTCTATTTTATTTGGTCCGTTATAACCGGATCACCCCAAAGTGAAACTTGGCGGATGGTCTTCTCAATACTTCGAAACCCAGCTCTTCGAAAAGAGTTGACTGAAAGTGTTCTTTTAAAACCACACGCTTTTTGGCTACTCTCTTCGCCTCTTCAATCCCTTCTTTTGTAACACCTGTATAACTTGCCCATTGTCTGATAGGATTGATACCATGGGAGTCGGTCAAAGCCTCCTCAAACATCGGATCAATGTATACGACGTCGAAAGCGTCATTCCCGAACTTCTTTAATTCTTCATGAAATGGTCCATTGATGACGGTTATTCGTCTCATGGCCCTATTTAATTCTGGAAGTGGGGAATCCCACTCCTGAAGTCCATGAAGGAGAATGTGGGCAATGTATTTATTGGCTTCAATACCGGTTACGTTTCCCTCTTCACCAACCACATGACTGGCAATGATACTATCTGAAGCCAGTCCAAGGGTACAGTCGAGGAAAGTCATGCCTTCATTCAGATCGGCTGCTTCAATAAGGGGGTCTTTCTCTCCCCGTAAGATCCTTTTGATTCGAAAAGAGGCTGAGTTTGGGTGAAAGAAGAATGGCTCACTTTCTTCATTCCTCGTATGAAGTTCCAATCGTTCTTTTCCAATGACCAGGCAGTCCTGATCAACGTTTTTCATATGGTAGCGGATCGACCTTTTTTTCCTCGGGATATAGGGGATAGAGAGGATATCGGCTGCCATTTGCGCTTTTTCTATTACGTTCTGATTTGCTCTACCACAGGTCGTGACAAACACTTATGACTCTCCTTTGATCATGCGTTTTTCTCTCATTTGACTATCCTACCACAAAAAAAGAGCGGATGACTCTCTCACCCGCTCCCTTTTCGAATGTTTCACCTAGCAATTCTCATTAAATGCAGTCACCAGGTTTGAAATGATGGAAGAAACGTCGTGATCTTCGATTTCCTCTCTTGGAATGAAGTGAACGACTTTGTTTCCTTTTAGTACGGCCATGGATGGTGAAGATGGCTCATACCCTGTGAAATATTCCCTCATCTTGGCAGTCGCTTCTTTGTCCTGACCCGCAAACACCGTTATAAGATTGTCAGGTGTTTTTTCATTAGTTATGACGGATTGAGTAGCAGCAGGTCTTGCAAGTCCAGCTGCACATCCGCAAACAGAGTTAACGACAACCAGCGTCGTCCCTTCTGCTTTTTCCATAAAATTCGTGACTTCTTCTTCAGTCCTCAATTCCTTAAAGCCTGCTTGTGTCAATTCCTGCCTCATCGGTGTAACCAACTGTCTCATATATTCTTCATATGCCATAGACATGGTTCATCATTCCTCTCTATTTTATTGGTTGCGAGCTTCGGTCATTTGTTTCCAAACAGAGCCTTTTGCTTCTTCGCCACCTTCAATTCGTTCAATCGCCATTTTAACCTGAAGCTTCACTTCGAATTCAGGATCATTTTCCGCCTGTTTTAAAGCAGGCAGTGCAGACTCATCCCCGACTTCATAGAGATACATAGCCGCACGCCATCTAACCAGTTTACTCTTATCTTTTAAGGCAAGAATCATTTCCGGAATGGCATCCTCAAATCCTAAATCAGATAGACAATCTCCAGCCGTTCTTCTCACAGTTACCGACTTATCGTGCAGTCCTTTATACAATAATGGAAGGACTTTTTCATCTTCTATCATTCCCAAGTACACAACCGCCAACCGACGGATGGATACCTTCTCATCCTCGAGTGCTTTCCCTAAGAGAGGTAAATCCTCCAAAGTCGGATCCTCCATGGAATCAAGCTTCTGGTATCTGGTTTGCCAATCAGGTGCCTCAAAGTCCGAGACGCTGACCTTTTGCTTTTTCTTGTAGATCAGTGGTCCCTTTGCATCTGTTGTTTCCTTGGCATCTTCGATAAGTGCTGTCAGCCTATCAGGTGGATATGCTGCAATAAGTTCTTCCGTCACATTGAGACCAATCTCATCTAAGTCACCGTACCTAATGCCATAATCTTTCCATTTTCTGAGAAGGACAACATTATCCCCATCTTTTTGAGCCTGGCCAATCGCTTCAAGGAATGGTGCTGGAAGTGAAAAACGCTTCTCTTGTTCCCCGTCGGTTACTTTGACTTGCATCGGGATACCTTTGAACATTTGAACGCTGACATTCACTTCACCGAAATGTTCTTCCATGGGAGATTCACTTTCCTGCTTTCTAGCATCTTCACCGAATGCTTCCCTTACCTTTGGCAGGAGCTCCTGCCAATCGAATTTAGCGTTTCGTTCAACGGCTAAGAAATCCGCAACATGGTAGACTCCCTTTATTCCGTCGATGGACAGAATGTCTTTAATGACGGGAGGTGCTCCCTCAGCTTCGCCTTTTTTATAATTATTACTCTTCCCGGCTTTCAGTTCCTGATCAAGCAGAACTTTCATCGTATTGGGACTTGGAGTCGGTTCAATTGATAATATCCTCAAGCTTTTTACCCCTTTCAATAAACAATTCATATACTGATCATTCTAACACAGTATAAGTGATGCCTTAAATGAAGAGGCCTATTCGGCAAATTCAGAGAGGTACGTCCACCTTTCAATGAGCTTCTCTAATTCTTCATTGAGCTTTTCACTCTCGTTCATCAGTTGCTGTGCACGTTCGAAGTTGCTGCCGACTTTTTGTAATTCTGCATCCGTTTCTTCTATTTTACTCTCAATATCGGCCATCTTATCTTCGATTTCATCCCACTCTCTTTTCTCCATATAAGATAATCGTTTTTTCTCTTTTTCCTTCTCTTCTTTCACAGGTATGGCCTCTGCCTTCGTTCCTGTCTCCTGCTTCTTACTTTTCAATTCATTCTTTTCCAGATACTCCGTATATTCTCCGAAATATAAATCGATCTCTGCTTCCCCATTAAACACCAGCAACTGCTCTGCTGTTTTATCTAAAAAATATCGATCATGAGAAACGGTTATCACCACACCGGAAAATTCATTGATGTAATCTTCCAGTACTGTGAGGGTTTCTGTATCTAAATCGTTCGTAGGCTCATCGAGCAACAGCACGTTAGGCTTTGACATTAATAGCTTCAATAGGAAGAGCCTTCTCTTTTCCCCACCTGAAAGCTTTCGAATCAATGTCCCATGCGTGCTCATGGGGAAAAGGAACCTTTCTAGCATAGATGTTACAGAGACTTGTTCCCCTTTATCCGTGGTGATGAACTCTCCAGCTTCTCTTATATATTCAATCATGCGCATGTTTTCATCAAGTTCTTCGTGACCTTGGGTATAGTAGGCTATTTTAACAGTTTGCCCTTTGGTCAATTCACCATTGGTAAGATCATCTGTCCCTGCAAGGAGATTTAGGAATGTTGATTTACCGCTTCCGTTCTTCCCAACAATCCCGATACGGTCTTTAGGCTTTATCAGAAAAGAGAACCCGTCTAATATCTGCTTGTCTTCAAACCGTTTTGATGCATTTTTAAACTCAAAAACCTGTTTACCCAATCGGTTTCCACCGATCGCCATTTCAACCTGACCAGTAGATGGCCCTGATGACATCGTATCCTCCAAATGTTCAAATCGTTGGATACGGGCCTTTTGTTTTGTCGTTCTCGCTTTAGCACCTCTTCTCATCCAAGCTAGTTCTCTTCGATAGAGATTTTGCTGCTTTTCGGATAATTGGCGCTCTACTTCCTCACGTGAGGCTTTCGCCTCGATAAAGGAAGCATAATTCCCTTTATAGGAATACAACCTTCCCCCATCCAATTCAAATATTCGATTCGTGACTTTATCCAGGAAATAGCGATCATGTGTCACCAGTAATACGGACCCGTTATATTTGCCCAAATAGTCCTCAAGCCACTTGATGGACTGATAATCTAAATGGTTGGTCGGCTCGTCCAGTATTAATAAATCAGGAGTTTCAATCAGGACACCTGCCAGTGCCACCCTCTTTTTTTGCCCTCCGGATAATTCATTCATTTTATTCCCGAAATCGTGAATGCCGAGTTTGGTCAAAATAGCTTTTGCATTTGCGCTTGCATCCCATGCATTCAGGATATCCATTTGCTTCTGTGCTTCGAATAAATTGTCTTGTACCCGGGTGCTTTCAGGATTCTTTTCCATGTCCAACAGGGCCATTTCATAGTTCCTCATTGCCTGGATGATCTTGGCCTCACCACGGAAAACTTGTTGAAGCACTGTTAATTCCCCATCGAATACAGGTTCCTGTTGAAGGTATGCTATATGATAGTCGTTCGGCTTTGTAAGCTCCCCCGTATCATATTCTTCCATGCCGGCGATCAGTTTCAACAGACTTGATTTACCCGTACCGTTTACTCCAATCAATCCGACTCTTTCCTTTTCAGTAATCGAAAAGGATATATCTTTAAACAGAGTTTTCTCTCCATAGGTTTTAGAAAGATTCTCAGCTGTAAACATTCTCATTCTTTACCAGTCCATTCTCTATTAAATTGCTCTAAAAATCGCAGCATAAATTCATGCCGTTCCTCAGCCAATGCCTTTCCGGTTTCTGTGCACATCAAGTCTTTCAACTTCAATAATTTTTCGTGAAAATGATGGATGCTCGAGCTATCCCCATTTCTGTATTCCTCTAAGCTCATGTTCGATCTGACATGAAAATCCGGATTATACATTGATCTGCCTTTCTTGCCTCCATAAGCAAACGTTCTGGCGATACCGATGGCACCTATGGCATCCAGACGATCAGCGTCTCTTACGATTTCGGCTTCTTTGGAGGTCAATGTCGCTTCATGACCACCTTTATATGAGATGGTATAAATGATCGATTTCAGAAGTGCGTTCTCGCTTTCACTAAGGGAGAGACCTGACAGAATATGATCCAGCTTTTTTTTGCCTTCCTCTTCTTCAACGAATTTCTCGTCGGGTACATCGTGAAGCAACGCAGCAAGTTCAATGATATATGTATTCGAAACCTGTTCTCCCCTTGCGATTCTAAGAGCCTGATTCCTCACACGATCTAAATGATACCAATCATGTCCAGTCGACTCACCAATATACTCGTATCTTAAATATTCTATGATCTCGTCCAGTTCTTTTCGTTCCATCATTTCACCCTCTCTTCCATTGTAACAAATATGATGTTTTACCAGAATAAAAAGGAGTGGATGCATGACTCTTCACATCACTCCTTTTTCAATCCATTTCAATCGTTTTCAGCAAACCAGCTTATACCTATAGTATTTTCACCGGCGTGTACGCCGATCACAGCGCCTAGTGGATATGCACCAAATTCAATTTCTGGATACTTTGCTTGCAGTTCATTTACCCACTCCATTGCTTCTTCCCGGTTTAATCCATGTAGCACGGATACTTTCCGAATGTTACTGTCTATAAGAGCACAGTCCAACCGGTGACTCATACTGGACAAGCCTTTCTTAATGCTCCTTACTTTGTCTTTCACATCAAGTTTGCCATTTTCTATAGAAAGCATGGGCTTTATTTTGAGGACACTTCCCAGGAAGAAAGAGAGACCGCCCATCCGCCCACTTTTATGAAGCTGTTCGAGGCTGCCCACCATTACGTATGTCTCACAAGTGGGGATCCTTGCTTCAATAGATTCTTTTATCTGGAGTGGACCTGCGCCTTCACTCAGTAACCGTTGACCATATTGGATCAATTCTGTTAATGGATTCGAAAGGATTTTCGAGTCAATACAGATGATATTCGGTACCGTTTCTTTTAATAGATCTGCAGCCTGATGGGCAGAAGAATATGTACCGCTGAAATGGGACGAAACATGAATAGAGAAGATATAGTCATAGTCCACTGCCAACTGTTCAAATAATTCCTTAAACGTGCCGATGGAAGGCTGGGAAGTTTTCACTTCCACATGCTCGTCCCTTAATTTTGCAAACAATTCTTCAGGTGACAGATCTATGCTGTCCTTATATTCAATATCCCCAAAGATGATGCTCATTGGTACCACAAAGATGTCATGATCTCCCTTATCAGGAACAAATGCCGTGCTATCGGTTACCCATGCTATTTTCATCTTAAAATCCCCTTTTTTCTATATATATGAGCTCTTCTTCGCACTAGAAGTCCTTTCGGTCAAGCTGCTGCAGCGTGTCAACCGAGAATGAAATCATCTGGAGAACATCATCGACCATTTCCTCAGTTATCACCCGGTTAAAGGTTAGGATTCCCTCATAGAAAGTGGGTGTCGTTGAAGAGTTCACTTCTTTCCACTCCCATAGTTTATCTTCCCCCCATATTTCTTCCAGGAGCTGTCGACCTAGGTGAACCTTTACATCCCCTTTGTAGACGATCCTGATGTCTGCACCTGCCGTGTTCTTTTTTGTCATCAGGTCCTTTCGGCCAGGAAATGTCCCATATCCGCCTTCAAATGAAACTCTATAAAAAATGATTTCTTACCTGGTAATGAATAATGAATTTGATAACAACGTTCATAACGGGCAAAATCAAACAAGTCCTTGCGATCGATAATTTGAACTTCCCCTGTTAAATCAAGATCGTAGACTGCTCCTTCAAAAACGACCTTCAAGTTATCAAAAGCTGTCGGGTCAAACATAATCTCCTCCCCTTTCTCTTACCAATCGTTAAAACAATCCGATTGCCCGCCCTTTTTCATCCACATCCATACCGAACGCAGCTGGTTGTTTAGGCAGTCCCGGCATCGTCATCACTACTCCTGTCATGGCGACGATGAATCCAGCTCCGATTTTTGGCTTCAGTTCACGGATTGTGATGTGGAAATTCTCCGGTCGACCCAGCTTTGCGGGATCATCAGAGAGTGAGTATTGAGTCTTGGCCATACAGACGGGAAGTACGCCCCATCCTTGCTCTTCAAACTCTTCCAGCTGCTTTCTTGCTTTGACTGTGTAGTCCACCCCGCTCGCTCCGTATACTTTTTTCGCAATCGTATCAATTTTCACTTCCAGGGAATCAGACAGTTCATAAAGGGGAGTAAAATCCTTTGTATTTCCTTCAATTTCGAGTAGTACTTTTTGTGCAAGGTCGATTCCGCCCTCGCCACCTTTGGCCCACACATCGGTGAGTGAAACCTTTACACCCTGTTTTTCACACCATTTGATCAAAGTATCGATTTCCCTGTCACTATCGGACACGAAACGGTTGACGGCAATGACAATAGGAACATTGAATTGCTCCAAGGTTTCCATGTGCTTCTTTAGATTGGAAAGGCCATGTTGAAGAGCCTGAAGGTCTTCCGTTTGAAGCTTATCTTTCGTTTGCCCTCCATGCATTTTCAAAGCCCTGATGGTGGCAACCAGTACAACGGCATCCGGAGCGATACCTGCTGTCCGTGATTTAATGTTCATGAATTTTTCCGCACCTAAATCTGCTCCGAACCCCGATTCTGTCACCACATAATCTGCAAGCTTCAAAGCTGCTTTCGTCGCCATGACGCTATTACAACCGTGGGCGATGTTCGCAAATGGCCCCCCGTGAATAAGGGCTGGTGAATGTTCGATCGTCTGTACGAGATTAGGTTTCAATGCATCCTTCAGCAATAAGGTCAGCGCACCTTCCACTCCCAGGTCCTCAACGGTCACCGGTTGTTTTAACGTGTTATAAGCAACGACCATTTGCGACAGTCTTCTTCTCAATTCCCCGATATCTTGAGATAAGCATAAAACCGCCATGATTTCCGATGCAACCGTAATATCGAATCCGTCTTCACGCGGTATTCCTTGAACTGGCCCTCCAAGCCCGACTACAATTTGTCTCAGGGCACGGTCGTTCATATCGACTGCACGTTTCCATACCACTCTTCTCTGATCAATGTTCAACTCGTTTCCCTGGTGAATGTGATTATCCACCAACGCCGCCAATGCATTGTTCGCTGTGGATATGGCATGAATATCTCCGGTGAAATGGAGGTTAATGTCCTCCATTGGAAGCACTTGAGAATAACCTCCACCTGTTGCTCCCCCTTTGATCCCCATCGTAGGTCCAAGAGAGGGTTCCCTCATGGCAATCATCGCGTTTTTATTCAACTGGTTTAAAGCATCACCGAGTCCTACAGTCACTGTCGATTTCCCTTCCCCTGCGGATGTCGGATTGATCGATGTAACAAGGATTAATTTCCCTTCTGAATGATCCTTTAGTTTATGTATCGCTTCAAAGGATATTTTCCCTTTATATTTACCGTAAAGCTCTATGTCGTCTTCTCTAAGCCCTACTTTATCAGCAATCTGCAGAATGGGCTTTAGAATAGATTGTTGAGCAATCTCAATATCCGATTTCAGTTTTTTCTTCGTCGATGTCACGTTCTTTCACCCTCTATATCTAATATTAGCTGTAACTGCATCCCCGGGTGCAGCATGCCATTTTTTACAAAAAAGCATGTTTAACCACAAACAACATTTACAATCCATTTGTAATCTTATAGTATAGTGTTTCTTTATTTTACACCATAAATCATTTCTTTTGCTCTTATCTCATCACCATTTTGCCTTTGATCGGGGGAATAAACTTGAGACACGAGAAGCCTGTTCTCATATTGACAGCACATTTTGGTGAAGGACATATCCAGACCGCTGAAACCCTTGCTGATAAGTTCAGAAAACAAGGACTACGCGTATACATCTGTGACCTATATGGTGAAGCATACCCTGCCATTCACTCATTAGCTCAAAATTTATTAAAAAAGGGGTATTCTAAATTCGGCACTCCTATTTACAAAGCATTTTATTATGGTACAGACAAACTTTCCTCCAAGGGGTTAAGTTATTTCTATCAACATTTAGGTAAGAAGAGACTGTTAAAACTTGTTGAAACCTATTCACCATCCTTCATTGTGACGACATTCCCACTACATGTAGCACCATATTTACGCCTTCGCCCTTCCTTTAACATACCTACATATACGGTTATCACGGATTACTGCGCACATCCATTGTGGATCCATCCCATGATTGAGAAATATTATGTGGCAAGTGAACACGTCAAAAGGACCTTGCTATTTTATGGGGTAGAAAATAAACGAATCATTGTCAGCGGCTTACCCATCAGGTCTGCCTTTCAACGGACTAATGAAAATCATTATATACATTTTGGTCTTTCTCCAGAACGAAAAACTGTCACCCTTATGGGAGGTGGTTTAGGTTTAATTCCTAATATCGAACCTATCTTGACATCCCTGTCTCTAAAGCATGACGTTCAAGCTGCCGTTGTGTGTGGGAAGAACGAGCAGTTGTATTCCCACTTAAAAAAATCCATAAAAAGTCCGAATGTCCACATTTACGGATATGTATCTCAAATAGCAAAACTTTACTCGTTAACAGATTGCCTTATCACAAAGTCAGGGGCCCTATCGTTAACAGAAGCGGCGTCTTATAAACTGCCAATCATCATTTTTAAGCCGGCACCAGGCCAGGAGAATGAAAATGCCAACTACTTCTTCCAGAAGGGGGCGGCCCTCACTTATACATCCGATAAGGATTTCCTGGAGAATATAGATCGTTGTTTATACGATAAAAATACCAGAGATTCATTGTCCAGAAAAGTATATTCTGTCTATAAAGAACATGCCTGCACTTCCATCGTAAATAACATCCTCCGGCATGATCATCAGAAGAGCTATTCATTTGAAGGGAGAATGTGAGATGGAAACATCGACACACATCTTTTTCGGCATTGGTATTGGTTCATTGGCGTCATTAGATCCATCTTTGATCGGGGAGCCACTCCCTGTTTATCTATCATGTATTCTGGCTTCGAATGCTCCTGACTTCGATTATGCTGCTAAATTAAAAGGTAAAAGTGAGTATTATAAGTTTCACAGAGGATTATCCCACTCATTGGTTATGCTGCCTCTGTGGGCTTTTCTTATTACCGCCGGGTTTATACCATTCATTGAAAACCCTGAGTTCCTCCAGCATTTATTCATATGGAATCTGATAGCCGTCACCATCCATGTTCTAACAGATGTATTTAATATTCACGGTACTCAAGCGTTACGTCCCTTTACAAAAAAATGGATCAGTCTTGATTTTATTCCACTGTTTGACTATTTCATTTTCTTTATGCATTCTGTGGGACTTATGCTTGTGCTCGCTGGCCATCCCCCAGAAAAATCGTTTCTCATTGTTTATCTCATCGTTTCTGTATATCTACTATTGCGCTTTACATTTCGATCCTTTATTTACCATCAATTGTCCACAAACTTCATTCACGGCAGAGGAATGAAGATTATCCCTAACATGGATCTATATTCCTGGCAAGTAATCATTGAATTAGACTCTGATTACATTTTGGGGAGATATACGTGGGGTCAACTTGAAGTGGATACCATTCTTAAGAAGGCCACTCCTCCATATAACTCATGGATTGAGGTTTCAAAGCATAACCAAGATATTTCCAATTTCATTACAAGTACGTCTTTTGTTTATCCTAAAGTAGTAGAAAGGAAAAACATATTGGAAGTTAGGTGGATTGATTTGCGTTTTCGAAAAGGAAGGAGTTTCCCTTTTAAAGCTACATGGGTATACTCCCACAACAATTCTCTCGAGAAAAGTTATGTAGGCTGGTTTCATCATCCCTTGCAGTTTAAACGCATAAAAACAGAAATGGCAAATGAAGTGAACAAATAAGAAAAATGATCGATCCAATACTGGATCGATCATTCACCTTATTTTTGGAACATAAACAATGTTGTAAACGTCAATGCCTGCTTCAAATCATTGGAAAGAGAGTCTGTTACAGAAGGATTCACACCTTTTTTATAGATCCAATCCTCAGCAACTTTCCTCCACCCTTTGTACTCGGCAAGCTTCTCCAATTCCCAAGGCATCATCGTATTACAAATCACCTCTTCCCCATGAAGACGGGGAAAAGCATTTTCCCTTGGGTGGGCAGTAGGGCCTAAAAGGCCGATACAGATGTATCCATCCTCTGATACGACTCGCTCAATTTCATTAAGGGTATGCAATGGATTTTCCGTCCATTCCACTGAATTGATCGCCATCACACTATCGAATTGTCCGTCCTGGAATGGCAATGAACGCAAATCTCCTTGGGTGAATGACAAGTTTTTCCTTTCCTGTTTCCTCGCGATTTCAACCATGTTAGTGGAGAAGTCCATCCCTGTCACAACATACCCTTTTTCATATAGAAGAAAAGAACCATAACCATCACCGCAACCTAAGTCCGCGACCGTTTGAACATCCCCTGTATTGTTATGGAAAAAGGGGATAACAGCCTTTCTGCTTCCATCAGTCCACATATCTACACTTTTTGAATGCCAAGAATCAGCATTATCTTCCCATCGGTTTTTGGCACTCACATGCCACTCTGAACTTTTCATATGTACACCTCAACATTTTTTCTATTCTGTTCTATATTCTCAATCCATCCTGCGAAATCCTTCTTTTTTAGAATCATAATATCCATAAAAGAAAAAATAATATTATTATGTAAACTATATACGGTTTTTAATGATGAAGCTTATGCTTCACTTCTGATTTGTTCATACTACTTCTATAGACTAAAAGTGAAGGGTGATGTCATATGGAAGGAATCTCTAAAGTCCAAAGAAACTATCATGGTGATATAATCAGTTTCCAAACGTCTTCCGGCAGAATTATTTCCTATCGAAAAGCAGTATTGGAAGCTTCTGAGGGCTTGCTTCAAGGAGTCACACTCCATGAAAATGAATGGGGAGAAACGGAGTTAACGAGTATGTCCGTTCAGGACGGAAGTTTTAACGACTATCCCACCATTTTTTAATCCCTCTCCCATTCAAAAAGGCCTTTCACATGTGAAAGGCCTTTTATCCATGTTTCTCAATGTCTTATGTAGAGAAACGAACCATTGTATACTACTCACTTCTGTTTTGAATCGTCCGTAGCCCCTCTAACCGGGTTTCATCTTCTTCGAAAAATTGTACGAGATCTCCAATTCGGTCTATGGAATCCCAACTTAAGTGGTGTTCAATGCCTTCAACATCTTCATAAATATGTTCTTCTTTTACTCCAATGACACGAAGAAATTGCTCCAATAGTTCATGCCTGTATACTAATCGTTTTCCTACTTTATTCCCTTTTGGAGTCAGTACCAGACCCCGGTATTTCTCATAAATGAGATAATCATCCTTATCTAACTTCTGCACCATCTTGGTAACGGAGGAGGGGTGGACAGATAGAGCTTCTGCTATATCCGATACTCTGGCATAACCTTTGTTCTCAATTAACATATAAATCTGTTCTATATAATCTTCCATACTTGGTGTAGGCATTCTTCACCCTCCAAATTTCCATAAATATCATTAAAAGTTTACTATAAGTAAAGAATGAATACAACCCGAGCCAGGAATACCTGACTTTTCATCATCCGTAAATATAGCACCTTTCCCGAACTTTTCTTCCATAAAACATTAAAATGACAAATGTTGACTCAAAAATCCTCCTATTGTATAGTAAAGACATCATTGAAGTGATGGATTTTCATGCTCGTTTTTAAGCCATGAGAATCATTCATTTCGTGAAAAATATTTTCCAAAGGCACATACGTGCTTGAACGATTTAGGAGGATTCTAACATGCAAAATGGTAAAGTAAAATGGTTCAACAATGAAAAAGGTTTTGGATTCATCGAAGTTGAAGGTGGAGACGATGTATTCGTTCACTTCTCAGCGATTCAAGGTGAAGGATTCAAATCATTAGAAGAAGGTCAAGAAGTTTCTTTCGAAGTAGTAGAAGGAACTCGTGGGCCACAGGCAGCAAACGTAGTCAAATTATAATCGCACAAAACAATAGATCAACATGATGAAGGGCAGCCATGACAGGCTGCCCTTCATTTTGGATACGAATTGTTTTGATTCAAACGTTCTCCGTAATTGCGTATCTGTTCGCCTATGGTGCACTGCTCTATACAAAAGCGATGAGCATGCGTTTTGCCATACTCTTTACGAAAGTGTGCTTTAAGTAAACAGTCGTTACAGTAGGTGTCTATGAGCTCATCCACTTTATCCACCACTTCTTTTCGATTCATGTGATCACTCCTAGATATGTCACGCTTAATTAATGGCCGGTTTTATTTATAGAGTATATCGTACAGGAAGAAATTATTCTAATCGTTTATTACTGTGGACCTTGGTGCCTTGTAAAGCCTGGTTGGCAAGCTTGTCAGCTTCTTTGTTGTCTTTTCTGTTCAAGACGACCAGGTTGGGTTTCAGCCCAAGCTTATGAATCAGCGCTTCGATCCGGTCGAGCCACCTGCTTAAACCTTCTTCATAGCATGGCCACTCCCCTCCGAGCTGTTTCATTACCACCTGGGAATCCCCATGTATGGTACAAGGTACATTTTTCACCCCGATTTCTTCAAGCAGTCGAAGTGTAATATGCAGGGCTGCATATTCAGCTTCATTATTATCTTCTATCCCTTCAAGGAGGTCATTTTTTCTAATACGGAATGATTCCCCGCCCTTATCATAGTAAATGACACTCCCTGCACCTGCAAATGATGATTCCTTATCATATCCTCCATCAAAGAAAACAACGATATTTTCCGGTTCCTTCTCTAACTCTTGATTCAGTTTGATAAATTCCTTCCTGGTCCATGAATTACCCATTTCATCCATGATTTCAAGATCCATTACCCTTCCCGTTTTTATAAGGTCATCCACATGAATCAATGTTTCTTTCCGTGGGAAATAACCAGATTCAAACCACAAATCGGAAGTTGTTTTGCTTTTATATTTAAAATTGATCTTCATTTGCATTGTCATTCACTCCGTTTTCTCCATTTTATTGGTCTACATTCTTTTTCTTTGTATAATAATGACTATTGTTTCATTTAACTTTTCATAATTGATGACTGGCTTTGATTTTCCGCAATGATCGTTATGACTATTATTATGCAACTGGTATTACTATTTCAACCACACCCTGACGATTTCCGAAGAATATGGGATGATAGGGAAATGAGCTTGGCAGCACTTCCTTAGAACGTGCAGCAGTTCCTCTCCCAGGGAGCACACACTTAATGACAATCATCTTTGTCAAACGTTCTTTTCGCAAAGGTTGTTGTTATTCTTAAAACATTTATGCTTATACAGTTGATTCTCCCTGCAGGTTCTCGACTCCTGCGGGACATGCTGGACAGTACGAAAAGCGGAGGTGGCTTGGTCAGTACCGACAAGCATACGTAAAATCAACCGGAAAAGCGTTCTTTGTCTTTTTGGTTGATTTTACGTATGACCTCGAGGGGCTAGCCGCCGTAGCTGGCTGGATCTTGATACCCCACAGGGCGAAGCCCGAGGAGGCTCATTGCCAGCCCCACGGAAAGCGAGCACCTCTCGCTTTAATCACCCACTACTCTCTACATCCAAAAGTAACAATGTTTACGAAAACAGCCTTGTCAAAAGACCCAAAATAAGAGTATCCAAAGTAAACAGTGACCAAATATTCTCCTTGATGACTCTTAGTTATGCTACTATATTAATATTCCAGATGTGTTTGAGGTGAATCAAATTGCTAGAAGTAAATATTGATGGAGCAAGTGCTGGCAACCCTGGTCCAAGCGGAGCCGGTATCTTTATTAAAAACAACGGTGCAGTGGAAAAACACTCCATTCCTTTAGGGAGCATGGATAATCATGAAGCTGAATTCATCGCTTGCAAGAAAGCACTTGAAATCTGTTTGGAAAAACAAGCAGATATCGTGTGGCTGCGGACTGATTCTCAAGCAGTTGTTCAAGCGATAGAGAAGGAATTTGTACGGAATGAGCAATATAAACCATACCTTAACGATATATTGAACATGACGAAGCAAATGAATCTTTTCTTCGTAAAATGGATACCTAGTAAAGAAAATAAAGCAGCGGATGAACTGGCTCGAAAAGCCATCCATCTGAACTAGAGGAGGATGCGGTTGTCACGACTTGCTGATATCACCTTAATCTGTGTTGCATTTATTTGGGGGGCTACCTTCGTGGTTGTTCAATCGGCCATAGAATTCCTCCCCCCTTTCATGTTTAATGGCATCCGCTTTCTGTTGGCTGCCTTACCATTGGTTGTGGTCCTGGCATTGAAAAGAACGCCGATTATTAAGCGGTCCATTTGGTACGGTGTTATTTTAGGTTCATTCTTATTTATCGGATATGCCTTTCAAACACTTGGGCTCCTTTTTACAACCCCATCTAAAGCCGGGTTTGTGACGGGATTAAGTGTGGTGATGGTTCCACTATTTTTATTTATCTTCTTTAAGAGTCATCCTTCTAAAGGGGCTATTACTGGATCCATTTTAGCAGCCATAGGGCTTTACCTACTTATGGCAGGCCATTCCCAGGCATTTAACATCGGCGATGCCTTGGTATTCATTTGTGCGTTTGGGTTTGCCCTGCATATCATTTACACGGACTATTTCACAAAGAAAGCTTCCCTCCTGTTATTAACAACGGTGCAATTATGCACGGTGGGAATCCTCTCAATGGGATGTGCATTTATATGGGAACATCCAAAGGTTGTACTGAATAATGGAGCATTGGCGAATAAGGAAGTAATCACCGCATTATTGATCACTTCTTTATTAGCTACCTTGTTGGCGTTTATTACACAAACCTTTGCTCAAAGATATACGACTCCTTCAAAAGTGGCAATCATATTCACATTGGAGCCTGTCTTCGCCGCTTTCTGCTCCTATTTGTGGATTGATGAACGTTTGGGGGCGCTGGCTATTACTGGAAGTGGACTGATCGTTATTGGAATGCTCTTTTCCGAACTTCCTATCTTTGCATGGATGTTGAGAAAAATGAATAGGGACCATTCAGTAGAAGTAAAATAGGATGCCGTTCGGCGGCACTCCTATTTTTATAGGGGAAATTTTGTGTGTACCTCAGATTCGTAAGGGGGATTTATCGACCGTATCCAGATTTATCTATCGATGCGTCCCAAATTCAACCGATCCTCTCTCTTCTCTCTTTCCTGAAAAAGAAGGACCCCTCTAGATTATTATGAGACTGTCCAGCTACGGCGGCTAGAGGCTCGAGGTCATAAGTCAAACCAACCAAAAAGGCAAAGTACGCCTTTCCGGTTGGTTCGTCTTATGCTTGTCGCCTCTGAACGAGCCGCCTTCGCTTTTCTTTTGTCCAGCTGCGGCGGCTAGGCCCTCGAGGTCATAAGCTAAATGGACCAAAAAGGCAAAGTACGCCTTTCCGGTCCATTCATCTTATGCTTGTCGGGCCTGAACGAGCCGCCTTCGCTTTTCTTTTGTCCAGCTGCGGCGGCTAGGCCCTCGAGGTCATAAGCTAAATGGACCAAAAAGGCAAAGTACGCCTTTCTGGTCCATTCATCTTATGCTTGTCGGGCCTGAACGAGCCGCCTTCGCTTTTCTTTATGCCAATCCTTGGTTTTCCATCCATCTCAGGGCTTCTTTTCGTGATGCAATTTGCTGGGAATGAAGCCTTTCTAGTATGGACATGTAGAAGCTGCTGTCGAATTGCTTTTGTGCTTTTAATGTTATTTCGATGGCACTATTGACCAATTCGTCCGGGGCATCTGTGTATTTTTTTCCGAAATAGATAAAGCCGATTGCGTCTTCTTGGAACTTAAAGCCTTTATTTTCTAGATCTATGAGAAATTCTTCTGTTGTCTTTTTCACGTTTCTCCTCACCTTATCGCCACTTTGTCATCTCTTATCTTACAGAAAATTTTTTCTTTTGCCTATCCTTTTTAGAAAACAAGAACGCAATGAAGCCTAAAAGAGATCCGAGTAATGCACCGCCTACCACTTCCTGGGGCTGATGTCCGAGCATTTCCTTCAGTCTCTTTGGTTTTTTCTCTTCAAATTCCACTGTTTCCTTTTCATGTGCCTTACGGACGAGCTCATCCAGGCTATTGACCTTAAGGGTCAATTCGCCGGTTTGGCGACGAATCCCCTGTGCATCGTACATGACAATCAAACCAAAAATAAAGGAAAGAGCGAAATCGATCGTTCTTACCCCTCTTTTTAATGCAATAAATGTCGTTAACGATGCCACTCCGGCACTGTGGGAGCTCGGCATTCCGCCAGTTTGGAAAAACAACTCCGGTTTCCATTCCTTCTTTTTCATAAAGTGCAATGGGATCTTTAATCCTTGTGCAAAAGCTATACTTATCAATGCCGTTATGATTCCTTTGTTCACCCTTACACCTCCCTTATCCATAGTTTGTCCCAAAAATCTCTCTGTACATGGGATATTTGCATGGAACAATGACAAAATAATAAAGATCATATTCAAGGAGGGGTTAAGGATGACCAAAGGAAACAATAAAAACAAAGGGAAGAATGCAAAAAGCGTTAATCCCCAAGGCATTTCCCAGGATGCTGAATTCGCAATGGAGCCAAAAAGCACATTAGAAAATGCAGCTAAAAAAACAAATAAAAAGTAAGTCCTAATAAAAATGTGTCAGGGGGACATGACGATCCCTGACACACTCAATTCCTCGTTAACTGGAAGCCACCAATACATTCGACCCTACTAAAAACCTTCTAAGAACTTTCAGTTCTAAGTCGTCCACCAGGGAAAGTGTATCATGTGATACGTTATTCCATCTGGCTTCCTCAACGGAAACAGATAATGGTACTTCACAGTGAATTTCAGCAAGCTTCCTTGAAACATGCAGCATGTCCAAATCCTCTTCGATTTTCTTTCGTTGAGAAGGAGTGAGCTCGTGCAAATTGGCAAGGATACCGGATATATCGTCATATTGTTGGATCAGTTTCAATGCGGTTTTCTCCCCGATCCCTTTTACCCCTGGATATCCGTCACTAGTATCTCCCATCAGTGCTTTCACATCGATAAATTGTTGCGGGGTAATGCCTCTTTCTTCCACAAAAATGTCTTTCGTATACGTCTGGTAGTTCCCAAAACCTTTTTTCAACAACATAATATCAATGTTCTCGTCAAGAAGCTGAAGCAGGTCCTGGTCTCCGCTAAGTACGGATACTTTGCGTTCAGATTGATGAAGCTTTGCCAATGTCCCGATACAATCGTCTGCTTCATAGCCGACTACCCCCACATTTGAGAGATTGAATCCTGCTGCCACTTCTTTTGCAAGGTCGAACTGAGGAATCAATTCAACTGGTGGTGCATTACGATTTGATTTATAGTCGTTGAATACTTCGTTACGGAATGTCTGACTTCCCATATCCCAACATACAATGATATGTGTAGGTTTTACATGATCCGCTGCCATTAGCAAGTGCTTCATGAATCCCTGCACCCCATTTGTTGGAAGGCCTTTAGAATTCATCATGAATTGGCCCGTTACGGCTGTTGCAAAGAAAGATCGAAAAAGTAATGCCATTCCATCTATTAATAATAAATGCTCATTTTTATTTTCCATTTCATCCACTCCTTATCACTTCAATTCGTCCATTTCACTTTTTAAAGTATAACATATAAGCATAAATAGCTAATTGGAAAAGTGATGAACCTTTTCCAATTAGCTATCCTCCATTACTCTTTCTCTACCTTGTGATTTTCATAGGAAACCCAATCACTGTAGCTCCCTACATAAAGTTTAACATTGGCAAATCCAGCTTCCTTGAGCCCAATAAAGTTTGGTGTGGCTGTCACACCGGATCCACAATACACGATGATCGGGTCTTCTTTCTTCAGCTCGGAGAAACGTTCATTCTGTTCATCCGGTCCAATGAAATAACCATTCTTTACACCATCTGTCCATGGAAGATTTATCGCACCTGGAATATGGCCTGGTATACGGTCGATTGGTTCTTCACGACCTGCGAATCGTTCCCTGCTCCGAGAATCGATCAATGGGGTATCCCTATTCCCATTTGCAATGCTCCTTACATCATCCAAAGATGCCACAATGTCTTCATTGAAGTTGGGATGATAGCTTGATGAAGGATATATGGGAACAGTAGATTCCGTCTTACCTGAAGCTTTTTTCCAAGCAGCAAATCCTCCATTCAGTAGGTAGACGTTCTCATGACCGATGTAATGGAATAACCACCAGCATCTACCTGCAAATGCGCCTTCTTCTTCATCATAGATCACGATGGTTGTTTGATTGTCGATCCCTGCATCTTCGACTTTTCGCAGGAAATTCTTCATGTTCGGGAGGGGGTGGCGACCACCATGTTTTTTTGCAAGCCCGGATAAATCCTTTTCAAGATCAAAAAAGACGGCACCCGGAATATGGCTTTGATTGTACTTCTCTCGACCTCTATCAGGATTTCCTAAAGAAAAACGACTATCAATGATTCTTACATTCTCATCATGCATATGATCCTTCAGCCAATTTACATTTACGAGCATACTCATGATATCATCCCCCTCTTCTTCATCAATTTCAGCACTTCCTCTTTCGGTTCCCAGCAAGAAAATTGGTAAGTGGTTTTGGTTTCATAGCCCAGTCGTGAACAGAAATAGGTGGTTTTCTGATCTGTCTTCATTCCTCGAATGTGAATGCATGTAGCACAGCAATGAT
The DNA here is from genome assembly GCF_020172085.1 of Rossellomorea aquimaris. GTDB lineage: Bacteria > Bacillota > Bacilli > Bacillales > Bacillaceae_B > Rossellomorea > Rossellomorea aquimaris_E. Next base: position 943,057 of record NZ_JAIVAT010000003.1, on the reverse strand, counting down.
AAGGATTCACAGAAATTGTCCTCCTCTTCTTCTTTATGCTTGTTCGAGCTGCTCTAAATCCTGCTTCAGTTGATTCAGGTCCTGAACAGTTTCAAGAGCCTCCAGATGGGATGCGATCTGATCTAACACTTGACTAATTACTTCTTCTTTAAGCGCCTCGAATCCTCCTTCTAAGAACGCTCCTCCCCACGTATCCAGTCGTTCCTGTTCCTGAGTCAGATAATGGTCGGCAGGTTCTTGAAGCAAGGACTCGAGTTTCACCTGTACAACCTTTTTCCCACCCTTTTCAAAGAAATGCTTTGGATTCTTAAATGTTGAAAAGGCTTCTTCAAACGGTCTTAGTTCCACTTGGTCAAAGGCGCTCTCGAATTCGATGGTGCGATCAGTTTTATACTCCAGTGGAGACAAGACAAGATCCGGCTCTACCCGCTGGATCTTGTCTTCCAGGGCCAACCATTGATCATGGAGCTGCTTTTGAATGAACTGCTGGATTCGAAGGGATGTAGCCCGCATTTCTTGAGCAAGATCAAACCCGATACTCGATAGAAACTCTTTTAACCCTTCTTGAATCGCCTTTGATTGTGTTGGGAACTGCAGGAATAATCCTGAATGGAATGCTTCCTTATAGAAGTCCGATAACCGGAAGAATACTCTTTGTTTCACATAATAAACTAGCTCCTTAGATTCCTGCTGCATTTCCACTATAAGGGGCACTACAGCTTGGGCATCAATAAGGGTGAGAACCTCTGCCTTTCTCTCTACAAGCTCCTGCTTCCTTACTTGTTTATAGTTCTTATCACTTGAAGCGGAATGCAGATATTGTCTAAAACGCTGCAGTCCTCTTTCCCATTCACCTAGTGCGGAATCTAAGCTCATACTCACTAAATCATTCTGTATGAAGGTTTGAAATTCCTCCTTGAAAACATCGATGCCTGATTTATGTGAGTCGGAATCTTTAAGAGCTTGAAGGGACGATACTCCGAATATCCTCGGAAAACGGATCCCATATTGCATCAACTGATTTTCTACATAGTCGATGACTTCATTTTTTTCTTCTTCATGACTGGCAAGGTCGATGGCATTGACAACAAAAAACATTTTATCCAATTCAAAGGTGTCCTTCACCCTGCCCAGTTGGATAAGGAATTCCCTGTCAGCCTTTGCAAAAGCATGATTATAATACGTCACAAAAAGAATCGCATCGGCATTCTTGATATATTCGAACGCAACACCCGTGTGCCGAGCATTGATAGAATCTGCTCCTGGAGTATCGACGAGGGTGATTCCCTGTCTTGTAATCTCACAATCGAAGTAAAGATCAATAGACTCAACAAAGCAAGCCTTTTCCTCATCCGCTACATATCCTCTATATTGGTCAAGGTCGACCTTCCGAGAACTTCCAAGACTTTCCTTAAAGGAAGGATATCCCTTGAGAAAGGCTTGAAGGAAAGAGAGGTGAACATTTTCTTTGCCGCTTCCTTCACTGGTTAATGCAGGGATCAGCTCATTTGCTTCGTCCAGGGATGACACACTTCGATTAAAAAATGAAAGAGAATGATTGATGTCCGAAAACAACTGTTCATGGGTTTTGATTTGCACATTGGCCGTTTCATGTTCATGTTCTTCAGAAACCGGGTTGATTCGATTAATGGAAGCAGTGGTGGGATTCGGACTCACAGGAAGGACTTTCCTTCCTAACAGGGCATTGGCAAACGATGATTTCCCGGCACTAAAAGCACCAAATAATGCAATCGTAAAGGATTGATTCGAAAGCCGGTCCCTCTTTCCTTGCAATAGTTCGGCCATTCTCGCAAAGCCTTTATACTTTTTGAACACGTGGGACATCTTATCTAACCGATCGATGACCTCTTCCATAGAGGCAGAAGACGTTTCCTGTTCGTGCATGGCAGCTCTAGGATCCTCTTCCTGATCGTGTCTTGCTCCCTTTCTCTGTTCAAGAACCTCCTCAGAGGCCAGAATATAATCTTCCTCCCTCTCTTTCCATTTCACGATCCATTCTGAAATAACCGAATCAGCCCGCTTAGGTTCGATTTCCGCTTTCATTAATTTTCGGAGCTGTGCATTTTTCTCATCTTGAAGCAGGTTCCATTGATAAATCATGCCGGTCTTCTTCTGAAGCTCATCCAACTCCTCTTCCATGGCTGAATGCTCCTCTTCAGATGAGTTCTCCATTTCAGAAATCAGAGCTTCCTTCAACTCATTCGTTTCATTTCTCGCTTTCCTTTTCAACGCCTCCGAAAGATCATCACAATATTGAAGAACATAGTCACTCGTAATACCTGCGCCTTGTTTAATCAAATCCTCCAGGAAGCGATCATCGACTTCAAGTTTCAGTCGATCCCATTCCAGCCCCTGACTAGATGAAGGAAGATATTCTTTCACCATATTCTTTCCTAGGGTCTTTAAATGCCATTCCAATTGAGCTTCAATCCGGGTGTTCATATCCTCTTTAAACGTGCGAAGTCTCATCGCTTTTTCCTCTTCTGTCTTTTGTTTCGAGAATAGGAATCCGACTTTAAAGTCCGGTTGTCTGCTTTCCAGGTAGGCTTTGGCTAACTCCCTTGTTTCGAAAGGCATCAAGTAGGCATTTTTGAGAATTTCCCTTCTCTCCTCTTCGAATTGATCTTTAACGGCTTTGATATTTCTTTTCGCTACTGTTTCCATCAACTTTTTTTCTTTCGCAAGAAGGATGTCTTTATTCTCCCATTCTTCTTCAGTAAGACTTTCCAGGGCTCTATCCTTGATTTTTTCCAGATTTTCCTCATACCATTTCTCATGTTCAGATTTCAATTGGGAAATGGCAGAGATCGCCGAGTCTTCAATCAGTTCACTTTTCTTTTTGACGTGACCTTCGATCAGAACCTGTAGTTTCCTAAGGTCGTTGTGTGGATGGTCAGGGTTCTTCAAACTTGTAAAAAAGGTTCCATCCGGTACTACTCCCCATGATGCGAATGAGTTCTTGACGCTTTCCTGAAACTCGGTGAAGGCTAATTCTTCATCCTGATGCTTATCGATTTGATTGACGATTAGATACAATTTGACGCCATGTCGAACCATTTCCTTGGTGAACTCGAAATTCACTTGAGATTGGACATGGTTATAATCCATTACATAAAAAACGGCATCTGCCAAGTGGATGGCTGATTCCGTAGAAAGTCTGTGGGCATCATCTGTACTATCGACACCTGGTGTATCCAATACAGATACGCCTTCAGGCACTTCACTTCTCTTTCGCCCTATCTCTACAGAATAAACATCTTCACCATTTTTACAAAATTCCTTTATGGCCTTAAAGTCGTAAGGTGCCTTAAAGTATAAGGTTTCGGATTTGTGATAATGAATTTTCGCAAAATCTGTTTGTGCATGATGAACCTTGACCAAATTCGCACTGGTTGGTATCGGACTTGATGGAAGAATATCTTCTCCCATCAGGCTGTTGATCATGGTGGACTTACCAGCGGAAAAATGCCCGCAAAAAGCGAGGATCAACTCATGCTTGTTCAGCTTTTCTGCCAACCTTTCCACTTTGGCGGCCCTTTCTTCATCACCATTTTGCATGAAGATATCATAGTAGGCTGCAAGATCTTTAAACGTATTATGTAATTCCGTGCTTTTATGTTCAATCTGACTCATAGTCTAATTCCTTTCTGCGCTGACAAAAATGATAACGTTTTTATTTTAACGTATTTCATATAAATTCTCTATGATATCCTGTCATGATGAAGGAAATGGGTGATGATATCAGCAGTATATGCAAAAGATCTAAATGTGGAAAAAAGACAAAAAAAAACCTCTCCCGTTAAGAAGAAGGCTAGATCTATTTATCTTGTTGTTTCTGTTGCGATCAAGTTTGAGCGAACAAACGATTTAGGGTTCGTCTGGTAGGATGACTTGTTCTCCCGTTGTGCTGGATTCTTCATGACGTTAGATAAAATATACTTCATTGTGAAGCCATACGCTACTACCGTAAACAATATCAAAAACCATACCATTTGAATCCCGCCCTTTTGAGAATAATTTTCATCTTCAATTAGAATCTTATCAAAATTGATAATCATTTTCAATAAGAAAATCATTTTTCTTTTTTAAACAGAGGAATCCAGCCCTTTGTTTTGAAATGCACCTGTCCGTAATCTGTCTCTGCCTTCAGTGCGTGTTCCTCGAGCGGGATACGGATAGAAAGAATGAATTGATTTAATAATGCAAAGATGAACAGTGTCCAAAACGCATTGAAAAGTAATGGAATAATCAGTAATTCCAATGTGACGATAAGATAGTTTGGGTGCTTCAGATGTTTATAAGGCCCTTTTGCCACGACATCCGCTTTTGGAAGGACGATGATTTTGGTATTCCAATACTTTCCCAGAGAAGCAATCGCCCATATCCTCACCAGTTGAGTAAGGATGAACCCAGCAAGCAATAACGGCCAAAAGGGATTGACTCCTGAATGAAAGACACCACCTTCAATTAAAAGAGAAATAAAAAATGCGATGTGAATAGCTACCATCATTCTATAGTGTGATTGTCCGTATTCCTTGGCACCCTGCTTCTTCATCCATTTCTCATTCGATTTCGCTATGAACAGCTCTACAAGTCTTTGAATCACCAATACAGAGAAGAACAAAACAAAATAGAGCATCATTCCCACCTCATTAATAGAAGCTCGGAACTAAATCCCGGCCCCAATGCCGTGCCAAGGCCAATATCTCCACACTTACAATCTTTGTCCATGAATTCTTTGAGAACATAAAGAATTGTTACAGAGGACATATTTCCAAATTCCTTTAACACCTTCATGGATTCGGAGGTCATGCTTTCATCCATTCCCAAAGCATCCATATACCCCTCAATCACTTTCTTTCCACCAGGATGGGCTATAAAATGCTTTATATCCTTTAGATCCAGACCATTGGCCTGAATGAAGCCTTCAACATTTGGCCGAAGCCACTGTTTCACCAGTGTAGGAATATCTTTGGAAAATACGACGTACAACCCATCATCCTTTACTTCCCATCCCATGACATCAAGTGAATCCTGGAGCAGCGTGGACTGAGTGGCGAATATCGATGGTAGTGGCTTGGATGTTCCATTCAGAGCCGGGCTGTCGTCCCCGCAAACAAGAGCACATGCCACACCATCTGCGAAAAGAGACGTCCCGATCAAATTACTTTTTGAACGATCTCCGTGTTGAAAGGTCAATGAGCACAGTTCGATGGAAAGAACTAGAACATTTGCTGCAGGAAACGCTAAACAGTACTCGTATGCACGGGATAACCCACTCGCTCCTCCTGCACATCCCAATCCCCATATCGGAATTCGTTTCACATGCGGAGAAAAAGAAAGACGATTCATTATCCTCGCTTCAAGACTCGGGGTTGAAAGCCCCGATGTAGAGATTGTATAGATGGCATCTATATCATCCAGTGTAAGATTTTGATTTGAAAGACTCTTCTTGACCACTTTACTCCCCAACTCAACGGCATGGTGTATAAATTCATCGTTTTTTTCCTGCAAGGAGTGATCCCTAGAGAACCACTCCAGATCTTTCACAAAATAACGACTTTCGATTTCGCCATTTTGAAACACCTGAATCAAACGTCCAATGTCCCTAAAACTTGAAGAAAATAATTGTGTTGCGAATTCTGCTGCATCGTTTTGCGTGATTTTCACAGGCGGAATTTCAGTTTCGACTGAGAGTATTTTCGGCATTCATGTTCACTCCTTACACTTCCATGTAAGGATAGCTTTACCAAAAGCATTTAAAACATGTATATTGTGTCATGCTTTATTTATTCACATGCAGGAAAATAGTTCTTTAGTATGAAACAATTGTTAAAATACCATCCTTTATTCCTGGGTGATATGGTATGATTATAGTGACAAAATACTGGAGGAAACGACATGATTTTAACGAAAAGTGTCACAGATATACTCAATAGTTCGGTTGAAGCGATTAAGGGGGTCATTCCTTTAAACATTGACGTTTTAAAGCCGTCATTGCTGACCGAGCCGTTCAGCCAACATAAAATCGGTGTACTCATCGGCTTCACTGGTGATGTCAGAGGAAGAATGATCATCGATGGAGAAGAGGAGAGCTTTCAAGGTTTGGGAGCATCTATGTTTGGAATGCCGCTGGAAGGTGAAATGCTTGAATCTTTTGCGGGGGAACTCGGAAATATGATTGCAGGAAATCTTGCTACACTCCTTGCACATGCCGGACACTCACTGGACATCACCCCCCCTACCGTTATTGTCGGTCAATCCAAGATGTATGGGTTTGACAAAGCATTAAAACTACCCCTTACCATTGAAAATGTGGGGGATTTCCTAGTCGTTTTGATGATGGAATAGAGATTGTTCAAACAAAAGGCTAACCTGGACGTAGGTTAGCCTTTTGTCATGTAAGATTCAAAACCCATGAATCGTCATGCCACCATCTACGAATAGAGTTTGGCCGGTAACATAATTTGAAGCGTCCGATGCGAGGAATACTGCAGGCCCAACCAATTCTTTCAGTTCACCGATCCTTTTTAATGGCGTGACGTTCAGGATATCGTTTACATACTCTTCATTTTGAAGAAGTTCTTTGGTTAAGGGTGTTTTGAAATACCAGGGGCCGATGCTATTGACATTAATATTGTATTGCCCCCATTCCATTGCTAATACTTTCGTCATTTGGATCATCGCTGCTTTTGTGGAAGCATAAACCACACCGGTCCTGAGAGCGACATGACCTGCGACCGAAGCAATATTGATGATTTTCCCCTGCTTCCTTCCTTGCATATGTTTTCCCACTTCCTGGCTCATCATGAAAGCGGATTTTAAATTCGTGTCCATGATTTTTTCCCATTCGTCATCGGTTACCTCCAAGGCACTCGAACGAATATTCATCCCTGCGTTATTGATTAGAATATCAATGGTCAAATCATGGTTTTCTATGTAGGCTATCACTTTTTTAATATCCTCACGTGATGTTACATCTGTCGGGAGGATATGGGCTTTCCTTCCTAGTTTCTCGATTTCAACAGCCGTTTCTTCTAAATCAACTCTTGTCCTGGATAATAAGATCACGTCAGATCCTGCTTCGGCTAACCCGATACTCAATGCCTGTCCAATTCCGCGGCCCGCTCCAGTGACAACAGCCAATTTATCTTTTAATGAAAATGAAGGAACAAACATCCCCCCACCGCCTTTCTTTTTATTTGAATCTTCTTTATATTAGCACATGCCGCCTTCCAAAGTCTCACCGATGATCTTTTTTCCCTTGCTGGTGGTGTACCTGAATGTGTATTTTTGCTTCTACCGGCAGATGACATTGAGGACAAATCATTTTTTCTGAAAAGATCTGGCAACACTGTCTACAATAATATTTTTCCATCTGATTCTCTCCCTCCATGGTCATTCCTACACTTTATGCATCGCCTCCCTTCAAATGAACACGCACAATGGCCCAATTTCCAATCTCTTCACATTTTCTTCACAAATCTCCCCACCAAGTGTGACATTTATCACAGATTAGACGAGATGTACTCCCTTATGATAAAGGTATCAAATCAGTCTTCGCTTCATGAAAGGAATGAGTGGAATGGGAAAACCGGAATTACGTCAAAAAACTGAAGTGAAATTAAAGGATTCCAATTCATTAAAAGGTACATTTACTTCCGTTTTAGTTCTGGGAGGCTTTTTAGTCCTTACATGGCTTGGGGTATTCTTTCTATTTCTGAATCGTTTTTAATTTAAGGAGTGATTTATATGCACATGCATCGCTATGAGAAATGGTGGTTAACGTTGGGTACAGGGTCTCTTATTATTTTTTTAATCATTTTAGGAATTTCTGCTTTTCATCAGGGGCATCAGCCTCCAAGTGCGAAGGCTTATGTCAATCCGGAGCAGGTGGACCAAATCGCTCCATTCAATAAACCCGGATTAAAAAAAGTGGAAGGAAAGGCATGGGATTATGAGTTGGTGTTCGTTGCTTCTGCTTTTCTTTATACTCCTGGTGAAGTCGAAATCCCCAAGGGTTCTACACTTAAAATCATCGCCACCACCAAGGACGTCGTTCACGGATTTGAAGTGGCAGGAACCAATATCAACATGATGCTTGAACCAGGATTCGTGAGTGAATACACGACAACTCTTGATCAAGCGGGCGAGTTCCTCATTGTCTGCAATGAATATTGTGGTGTCGGACATCACACGATGAAATCTATGATAAAGGTGGTGGACTAAATGAAAACATTTGTGAGAATCGATAAAAGAGATGCCACTCTGGCAATGGCTCATATTTATGTTGGATTTGCTGCTCTCGCACTTGGTGGATTGGCAGGTCTGTTACAAGTTTTGGTCCGATCAGGCAGATTCACGTTGCCTGCAGGTATTGGGTATTATCAAGTGTTGACGGTTCACGGAGTGTTACTCGGATTAGTACTCACAACTTTCTTTATCCTTGGATTCCAGCATGCCGCCATTTCCCGGACGTCAGGGACCTATTCCGGAAAATCCCGTTTGATGGGGTGGTTAGGTTTCTGGGTCATGCTTATCGGTACAATCATGGCTGCCGTTATGATTCTATTAAATGAAGCAACCGTCCTTTATACATTTTATGCTCCATTGCAAGCACATTGGATCTTCTACTTAGGATTAACCTTTGTAGTGGTTGGAAGCTGGCTTGGCGGAGCAGGGATGATCATGAAATACGTGAGCTGGAGGAAAGAACATCCTGGGCAACCGAGTCCTTTGTTAACCTTCATGGCCATCATCAATACTGTCTTATGGATTGTTGCCACCATTGGGGTTGCAGGAACTGTCCTATTCCAACTTCTGCCTTGGTCACTTGGCTTGGTAGATAGGGTCGATGTGCTTGTCAGTCGAACATTATTCTGGTATTTCGGTCACCCTCTTGTGTATTTTTGGTTGCTGCCTGCTTATATGGCATGGTACGTAATCATTCCAAAAGTCATCGGCGGAAAAATCTTTTCAGATTCATTGGCACGACTATCCTTTATTCTGTTCCTTCTCTTCTCGATTCCAGTCGGATTCCATCATCAATTAGTAGAACCGGGAATTGATGCATACTGGAAGTTCTTGCAGGTAATTTTGACGTTTATGGTAGTCATTCCCTCCCTAATGACAGCATTCTCATTGTTTGCAACATTTGAAATGTATGGACGATCCAAGGGAGCGACTGGTTTGTTCGGATGGTTCAAGAAACTCCCATGGGGAGATGCCCGTTTTACGGTTCCTTTCATTGGAATGGTTGCATTCATTCCTGCTGGAGCCGGCGGCTTGATCAATGCTTCCAATCAAATGAATCAGGTTGTTCATAACACGATTTGGGTAACCGGACACTTTCACTTAACTCTGGCAACATCTGTCGTCTTAACGTTCTTTGGAATTGCTTATTGGCTGGTTCCTCACTTAACTGGGCGTGTTTTAACGAAAGCGATGAACAAACTGGCCATCGTCCAAGCGATTGTATGGGCTGTCGGAATGAGCATCATGTCTGGTGCCATGCACGCGGTTGGATTACTCGGTGCACCTAGGAGGTCTTCTTATTCCACTTACGGAGATGCACCTCAGGCACTTGACTGGATTCCTTATCAAATCGCACAGGCCGTCGGGGGAACCATTCTCTTCATAGGCATCATTTTAGTCCTTTATATCTTTATCAACCTGGCCTTTTTCTCACCTAAAGGGGAAGAAGAATTCCCTGTCGGAGAGCAAGCAGAAACAGCTGAGAGAACACCTATGGCCTTGGAAAACTGGAAAATATGGCTAACCATCCTGGCAGCACTCATTCTCGTAGCCTACTCTGCTCCATTCATTGACATGATCCAAAACGCTCCACCTGCATCAAAGGGATATCGTATGTGGTAACAAGAAAAGCGTAGGCGGCTCATTCAGAGGCGACAAGCATAAGACGAACCAACCGGAAAGGCGCTCTTTGCCTTTTTGGTTGGTTTGACTTATGACCTCGAGCCTCTAGCCGCCGGAGCTGGACAACTCGAAAAGCGCAGGCGGCTCATTCAGAGGCGACAAGCATAAGACGAACCAACCGGAAAGGCGTTCTTGGCCTTTTTGGTTGGTTTGACTTATGACCTCGAGCCTCTAGCCGCCGGAGCTAGACCCGAAAAGCGGAGGCGGCTCGCTCAGAGGCGACATCACTAAAAAGAGGAGACTTCAACAGAAGCCTCCTCTTTACTATTTCTCTTTAATTGGGACAAACAACTCTAATTTCCGTTTATCTTCCGATTCGTTGATTTCCCTATCCTGAAATAAATATTTCTCTACACTCAATCTGGAGTAATCTTTTTCAAATCCATTTTCTTTAATCCAGTTGAAGATAGAGAAATAAGCTTGCTCTACTTCCGTTGACAATCCTTCATACAGGGCATGGGCATACTCACCTGCAGGCAGTGACAACTCAACCAACCCCGGGGGAAGCTTCTCGACCCGATCCACTTCTACGGTACAGTAATACGTAAAATCAGTCGCTCGATCATGAAAAGGTGCGTATAGGCATTCATCTCCATTGATGTGGTGAATGGATGGGATCATTTGTTGAAACTTCGTAAATAGTCTGGGGATCTCGCCCCCTCTTCCATAGGGACCTGTCCAACCAATTCCAACAAGGAGTTTATCCTCAAGTGACGCTACTTTAATTTCCATGATTTTGCCTCCAATATATTTGTTAATTCAAGGAATAGACCGTTGAATACTTCTCAAGTAAATAATCGGCTAAGTATTGGGCGTTTAGCCCTTCTCCAGTTACTTCCTTGATGATTTCCAGCGGTTTTTTCATTTTTCCCCACTGATGAACGTTTGTTGTTAACCATTCTTTAATAGGAGCTAGATCCCCTTTTTCCAACAAATCCTCATAGTGTGGCAAATCCTTCAACATGGCACGTTTAAACTGGGCTGCATACATATATCCCAAAGCGTAAGATGGGAAGTAACCAAAACTCCCCCCTGCCCAGTGGACATCCTGAAGAACACCTTCCCCGTTATTGGAAGGGCGAATACCCAGATAGTCTTCATATTTTTGATTCCAGATTTCCGGGAGATCCTTCACTTCGATTTCATCATTAAATAATCCTTTCTCTATTTCGTAGCGGATGATGATATGAAGGGCGTAGGTTAATTCGTCCGCTTCAATCCGGATCAAGGAAGGCTTCGATTCATTGATCGCCCTGTAGAAATCGTCCAGTTCAATGGTATCAAACTGTCCTGTCGCATATTCCTTCAGTAATGAATAATTCTGTTTCCAGAAAGAATGATCTCTCCCGACAAAATTTTCATAGAACAATGATTGAGATTCATGAATGCCCATCGATGTTCCCGTACATAATGGAGTACCCACCAAATCCTTGGAGATATTCTGTTCGTACAGAGCATGACCACCTTCGTGAATTGTTCCAAAGACGGCTGTTCTCCAATCCTTCTCATCATACTTAGTTGTTACCCTCACATCACCAGGGTTTAAACCAATTGCAAAAGGATGGACCGTTTCATCTAACCTCCCTGAATCGAAATCATATCCCATTTGATTAAGGATTTTCAGACTAAACTCCTTTTGCTTATCCTTTGGAAAATGTTCAAAAAGGAAATCCGTATATGGCTTATTATCCGATACGGAAATTTTATGTACAAGTGGAACGATTTGATCCCTAAGGTCGCCAAATACTTTATCCAACACCTCAACGGTTACACCTGGCTCATACATATCAAGTAACGTATTATACTTGTTATCTTCGTAGCCCCAATAATCAATGAATCTCTTCGTAAATGCCACCAGCTTTTCTAAATAAGGCTGGAACATATCAAAATCAGCCTTCTCCTTCGCCTCTTCCCATATGCTTTCAGCTTTCGACTGCAAAACCACATACTCCCTGTATTCAGAGGCTGGAATTTTTTTATTTCGATCATACTCTTTTTGACATTCTTCTAGTAATTTTTGTGTCATCTCATCCAATTGATCCACTTCTGGAGAAAGCTTCGCCAGATATGCGGCCATTTCATTTGAAGTGGACATTTCAAACATTTCAGATGATAGCATCCCGATTACTTCCGACCGTTGCTCCGCACCATTTTTAGGTGCACCTGTCCGTAAGTCCCAGAACATCAAAGCAAGTGCTTCGTTGTATGCAGACATTTTCTTTACATAATCCAGAAATCGATTTTTTGTCTCTGCAATTGATTCTTTCATTAAAAAAGCCCCCTTTTTAACATTCAATCTATTTTATCATATTTTTCTGGCAACTTGGTTCAGGAAAGATTGATTGGAGAGGGGATTTTATAATTGAAATGGTAACACGTAGCTTTTAATTATCGACTCTGTATGTCACCACAGAAATCCTGTAATCTTTCAACCCAATAAAAAAAACCGCCCATTCAGGCGGCTCTTTCTCTATACGTTCAACACTTCAATACCAACGGGTAGAACAGATTCTACCAAGTTTCTATATGATGTTTCATCTCCTGTCATAAGGACATGGACGCTCCCCTTGTCTTCATTCGTCCGAATCAGACGGCCGATTCCTTGCCTTAAGCGAAGCAGCATATAAGGAATATCTACTTCATCTTTAGGATTTACGGCATGATTACGTTTCGCATCAAATACCGGATCCTTCGGCGGGAATGGAAGCGAGTAGATCATCACCTGTGAAAGGGACTCTCCTGGGACGTCCAATCCCTCCCATAAGTGATACGAACATAGAACGGTGGACGTTTCCTCCTGGAATTGCTTTACGGTTTCACTGATTTCTCGGTCACCTTCATAAATAACATTCCACGCTTGTTCTCCCTGCTCCATTTGATAGGATCTAAAGGCGTTCATTTCATCTTTGGATGAAAAAAGTATCAACGATTTTCCTTGATTGCTCTTCAGTTTGTCCCATGCATACTTATTTTTCGAATGATTTCCGGACTCCAATGATGGAAGATACGCTTTCATCATCTCTTCATATTCATATGGAGATTCAACTGAGAATTTTTCATATTTTTCAATCCCCAGTGATTGAGACACATATGAGAAGTCTTTATTATATGAAAGGGTTGCAGAAGAAAAAATGAATGGGATTTGTTGAGAAAAAACGTGATCTCTAAGAATTTCCTCCACTAACCTCGGCATTACGACAAAGGTATGTTCCTCCTCAGTTGTTTCCAACCAGTAAATCCCTTTTTCATCATCTAAAAACAGTTTCAAAGAATATTGGATCTGTTCCAGGTATTCTTCTACTACTTTTAATAGATAATCATCCATGACATACATTTCAGACTCAAATACGAGCTCGTTCAACAGGCTTTCGATTCTTTCCGTTAGCAATTTGCCCTGCTCTAATATGGCTTTCGAACGGGAGATATATTGACGTACTGAACCCGTCTCACCTATTGACTCCCTCTCCAGGAGTTCGAACCACTTTTCGTTATCCAACATGATATCCTCAATGATATAGAGGGTCTCCTCCCTCATGTCAGAAGCAGAAAGCTTTTCCAATAACCCTTCAAGTGTCTCCATCCTCATACGGTAGGTCATCGCTTTTTGAGAAGCGAATTCCAATAAGTGCCCCTCATCAAAGACTACTGAGCTTGCTTCCGGCAGGAGTGGCAGCTGCCCCTCTCGTTTTCTGCTATCTTTCGTCCAAATATGCTCCATATAAAAATCGTGGGAACAGATGATCAGGTCAGATGCATTCCGATAGTGTTCACGATGAAGAGTGAGCCCGCAGCGATGACGATAAACACAGGACATGCAGTCCTGAAGGGAGTCCCAGCCTACCTGATTCCACTCATCATCCGACAACCCGGCATACTCTTTACGATCACCGTAATGACTGAAACTTCTCATGGATGAATTATCATGAACAAAGCCAGGCAACTCTTCCCACATATCTTGGAATACTTCACTTTCCGAAACATTCTCTTCTAATTTCTTTATGCATAGGTATTGCTCCCGTGACTTTGCCAAACGAACATCGATGTCTAAATCAAGGGCATGTTCAAGCTTCTTTATGTCCCCTTCTTTTTTCACAATCTGCTCGATGAGCGTTTCATCCGCACAAGCGATAATGGCAGGCTTACCGGTATATCTCGCATAGGAAAGGGCATATAAGAGATACACGAGAGTCTTTCCTGTCCCAACACCGGCTTCAGCAAACATGACCTGTTTATTCTTATAAGCCTGATTAAGCTGAAAGGCCATGAAGACCTGTTCATCCCGTAAATCAAAACCCTTTTCAGGCAATATATCATAAAAAACATCCCCGACCCAATCGGATAATGCTTCATAAAAGGATTGTTCCTTAGTAAGTTCGAATGGTAATTTTCTTCTCATGTGGACCTCCTGAGTAACACAATATTTCTAATTTACTAGAATTCTTTCTTATTGAAAAGAGAAAATTGATTATTCATTTCTCCATTTTCCTCGTATATAGACAAGCATTCCACAACCAAAAGAAAAGAGACTCTCCATACAATGGGTGAGTCTACCATTTGTATGGATGTCCCTGATCTCCCGAGAATAGAATGTACTCAGTCGTATATTCTCTTTTTTCTCAATAATTCATATTGAAATGCCTGATCGAGATTTTTTGCAGCTTCATGTAAATCTGGTTGAATGGCCGCCCCTTCTTCCCCAGATATTGAAGAAATAGAGCTTTGTATGGCCTGATAGATTTTATTGAAATCGATGAAAGAATGGTCCATCCTCTTTCACTCCTCTAAAAATGATAGAACTATTATACGCAGGAAGAGTGAGGGATATTCTGAACTTCTTCATCTTTTTTCATTCGTTCATAAAGAATCATTTTCTTGGCGGACGCGGTCCAAAGAATTGATAATAGTCCGTACGGATGAATCCATTGAACAATTTACGTTTCTTGGTGGCTTGCTTGCCATAGCACTGTTCAAAGTTTTCATGGGAAGTCATCATATATACAGACCAGGTATCGAGCTTTTCAAAGGCCCTTCCCATTTCCTGATACATTTTTTCTACTTCTTTACGTTCACCTAAACGTTCTCCATATGGAGGATTTCCAACGATGATTCCGTATTCTAATTGTGAAGTGAAGTCCCTGACTTGCATCTGCTTGAATTTCACAAGGTCTCCAAGTCCGGCTTCCAGGGCATTCTCTTTGGAAACTTCAATCATCCGGTGATCGATATCCGTGCCGAGTATTTCAAGAGGCTGATCATAGTTTGCCAAATCCTCTGCTTCAAGACGCGTTTTCTCCCATACTTCAGCAGGCATCATCGGCCAGTTCTCGGACAAAAATTCCCGGTTGAAGCCAGGCGCAATATTCTGCCCGATCAAAGCGGCTTCTATCGCAATGGTTCCAGACCCGCAGAACGGATCTACAAACGGACGGTCCGGGTTCCAGGTGGTCAATTGGATCAGAGCCGCTGCCAACGTTTCCTTTAATGGAGCCTCCCCCTGTCCAATTCTATATCCCCTTTTATGAAGACCTTGACCACTTGTATCCAATGTTATGCTTGCCACATCTTTGTGGATTGCAACCTCAATTTTAAAGAGCGGTCCGGTTTCATCCAGCCAGGAAGTTTTTTTATAAGCAGAACGCAGGCGTTCTACTATCGCTTTTTTCACGATGGCCTGACAGTCTGGCACACTATATAGTTTTGACTTAACGGATTTCCCCTGCACTGGAAACTCGGCATCAACAGGTAAGAAATCCTCCCATGGCAGCTTCTTAGTATTCTCAAATAACTCATCAAAGGAATACGCTTTAAATTCACCCACAAGAATCTTGATTCTGTCAGCAGTCCTCAGCCACATATTGGCCCGGGCAATCACTGTTTCATCACCCTTAAAGATGACCTTCCCGTTCTCGACCTGACATTCGTAACCCAGTTCCTTCACTTCTTTGGCAACGATCGATTCCAAACCCATCGCTGCTGTTGCAATTAATGTATATGTACCCATCTTTGTCACACTCCGTCTATAAATATCCATGTATCAATAGTATAGTCCTGTTGTCCATAAAATAAAAAGGACTGATACAAAAGAGCAGTGTATTACCTGCATGTATCAGTCACTTGCATTATTTAATCCAGATTGCTCTTATCCCGTAATAGTGTTCTGTAAGCCATGTTTTGTTCCGTTGTACTGCAGGCGACTGTTCGTCTCGTACTCGGGCGGTAATCATCTATCTACAAAGGAGATTCCTTTGTCCCTCTCTTCGTTCAATTCCTCTGAGAGGATTCCCCTACCAAATTTGGGTTTCTCGCTCGTGGGGTTTACCTCGTTCCACTCCTGCCATTTCTAACAGGACTTCGTCACTGTGGCACTTTCAAAGTAGTCACACCATATCCCGGAAAGGACTTAGATGTTTTCCCTGCCGTCAGCTCGGGATGAGCTGCCCTAGCTTATGAATTGGCTAGGCACGAACACTACGTGCATCTCAGCACCGTGCGAGCATGGACTTTCCTCTACAACATGAAGTTGCAGCGATTACCCAAACACCATTAAGGATCAGCAATAATTCATTATACGTTATTCATACCAATAATTCAACTGGAAAAATCAGTCGTATAGTTTATTTCCAAAAACATGTTTCTCTAGGTTAGACAGACGCTTTAGAATATCGAAATTCGTTGTCCCGGTTTGTTGCTGTGGTGCGGCAGAACGTTGTTTCGCAGCACCCTCGGCCTGCTTCTTCAATCGCAGGTTTTCCTGTTGCAGGTCTTCTATCTCTTGATGAAAGGTTTCATAATCTTTAATAATTAAATCTAAAAATTTATCCACATCTTCAGGCTTATATCCTCGCATTCCACTTTTGAACTCTTTTTCGAGAATATCCTTTGCCGTTAATTTCACTTTATCTGAAATCATTCTATTCACCTCTATATTTATCACTATCATTTTTTCAAATAACCTTCATTTTGTCAATCCTATTTCAAAGTACTATTCCGAAATGTTGGGTGAAAAACCAGTTTCTACATTCTTTACCACTGTTCTTCTTCGACGATCCATTGCAGATCTTGGAATCCAATCGCCCTCATATCAAAGGATGGATCACTTTCTTTCTTCCTCTTGGCTTCTTCATAGAAATACTTAGGAGAACCTTCTTTTTCCTCATCATATAAAATGATACACGAATGGCTCTTTTGTAAAAATAATTGGTTCTTATTCCGAAACTGCTGAGGGTTCTTATAAGGCTCTTTTGAAATGGTTTCGACAAAATCAGCTTGAGAAAGGATAAGCTCGTAGTATTCTTTATTTTGATCATTCCATTTCTCTTCCTGAGAGATAAATGGTGTCAAAACGGCCAGTTTAAGCTCAGGATAATCTTCCTGAAGGTCAAATACCACTTCTGCTCCCCACAGTTCAACACCAAGCTGTCCGCTGATGATCACCCATTCCAATCCATCATCCAAGAGGGATTGGAGTTCTTTCTTCAGCGCTTGTTTTATGTAATAAACTGACTTGTCATCCTGTTTGAAAATTCCCAGTTCAAAGGATTTATATCCCGTTATGCATGAAACATTTCCCAAATGGAAAAACCCCTTTAGTAAACTTTGGATACATCCGGCGCTCTTCATCCCTTAGTGTACCCTAATCCTTTACAGTCTATTGTATCATATTTCATCCGATTCTGAAGTCAAGGAGAACTAATTTGATCATGGACTTCAACATAAAAAGGAGGGACGGCTCTATTAAGACCGGCAACTCTTTCGTAAGCGATACAATGCTTGAGCACAATAACGCTGAGCCTAGTCTTCTAGAGGCATCCCCCCTTCAGGTCATTTAATTATCTTCCCATGCCATATGGTCCAAATGGTGGCCTCGGACGTGGTCCGAATCCTGGTCCTCCCGGGCCGCCTGGGCCTTGAGGTCCCTGAGGTCCGCCTGGGCCTCCAGGTCCGCCACCACAATTAAACTGTTGATGTGAAACACTGTCAACTTGTGATTGTGTTTGCGGGAAATAATGTTTATGTTGGTACATAACATTATTCACGTTTGTCGTGTGAGTTGGGTGGATATGAGGCACCTCATAGGTCGTCATGTTGTTATTCACACAACATTTAGTCGGGTGTACAACTGCAGGAAGTACTTGATTAGGTCTTGGTCTACAATACATACTAACGCTCTCCTTTCATCGCTTAGTTGTTACAATAATAGCCTATGAAATGAAGAGGGTACATGTACTAATGAAAATACCTATTTTTAGGGAGTTATTTTGTTATACTTACATGAAGCTATATAAACTTTGTGAATAATTGGTGAAAACAAAGGCTGTCAAACCAATGACAACAAAGAATAAAATTAAGATTGCACGGTTCATTTCCATCATTCCTTCTTCATTTTAAAAATTTTCAACACAATTAATTATTTTACAACTACTTTAGAAAATTCTCAATATAAAAATAAGAAGATGGAACCACTTTCATACTAAATAATTACAACCTTTGCCTGACTCTGATGGAGGTTCTATTTATTTGTACATTTTCCTCTTTATCCTGTCCATTCGATGAATCAGATTTTCCGATACTGTAAGGTCCTTTTTACTACCTTCTTCCGTTTTACCGATTAAAGCCATTAACTGTTCGCACCTCTCCATGGCAAGCTTTAGATCCTTTGTTTTGTGTTCATATAATTTAGCCAGTTCAAGCAATGCTGTCTTTCGGATGGAATCAGGTGCTCCTTCCTGGGTGCGCTCCCACAATTCAGTCGCCTTATCGGTTTGTTGTTCTCTCTTATACTGTAGAGCCAGCTGATGGATGGCATCATAATTTGGTGTTTTATCTTCTTTAATCAATGCCTCGTAGCGTTCCTTGGCAATCAACCTGTTACCGGTATATTCGAGCCATCTACCTACTTCAAACCTCTCTTCCCCGGTTGCCTGTTCGTGGACGTTCAGGAGTTGGAAGGTCAAGTGAGTATAGAGAGTAATGAGTGATAAGATATCCAGTTCATTATGGGTCATGACCTTGAAGATTCCTTCCGGGTCTTTACGATCGATGTAATCAAAATAGATCATAGGCGCAAGATAGCCTGGAACATCATCTACTCTATTAAAACCAAGGATATTCCGCTCTACATTAATGAGCTTTACAGATTCCAGTTTATGCTTAAAAAGCCTTCTGGAACCGTGGTATAAATCGAAATGCCCAAATGCAGGCAGTTTCGGTACATGATCTTTAATGAGAGTATGCCTTGTTTTAACCTGTGGCCAATCAAAGGCTTTCCCATTATAAGTCACCAGCGCATTGTAATTCACGTTGCTTAAAAAGCTGTGATATAAAGGAATTTCACTCCCTGGCTGTGGAAGAAAGTGCTGTGTTACGATGACTTCTGTATCTGTCACTTTTCCATGCCCCAGGAGGAAGATGGTATTCCCAACCCCTCCACCGAGTCCGGTTGTTTCCGTATCGAAGAAAAACATTTCATCATGACTCATCCCTTTCGAAGACAAAGGATGTTCTCCTGTAAACCCTTGCCATGCGTCGACGGCTTTAATGAATTCCTTGAACGTATATTTGCCATGTTGATGATGGAGGGGGTAACGTTTTTCCCTCACCAGACAGAAATCATCATCAATGAAATAAAGAGTAGATCCGTTATCTTTCCATAAGTCAAGGAAAGGAAGGTCTACAGACACATCCTCAGCCGGAGGTTTTACAGACGAGCCCTCTCCCTCTTCCCGGATAATATGTTTTTTCATCCTCGTTAATTTATTTTTCAAAGACATGCTTGTTTACTTCCTTTCTTCATTGAAGGAAAAGATGTAGAAGCTTTAATGAATCGGTTTTGGCCGTGTCGAGTGAGTGCTCCATTCCGATACAGGACGGACAGCCACTTTGACATGGACATCGCTCAATCATGGCAGATGTCTCAAGGAGGACTTCCTCTATCTGGTCATATACCTTTTCACTAAGCCCGATCCCCCCAGGATACCGGTCGTATATAAAAATCGTCGGCCGTTCATTATGGGCAGCTTTTATTTGTGGGACAACAAAAATATCACTTGGATCACACATAACAAATAACGGAATGATCGATTTTATGCTTTGGGATACCCCGATAAGTCCCTCTTCAAGCCGTTCCTGACTGAAAGAACCATCATCCTTAAGTGAAATCCAGCTGGAATTTGTGTGAAGCTCCTCTTCTGGAAGGTGTATCGGGCCCGAACCGATATTCTCGTGCGTATCGAATTTGATTTTCTTAAAAATGGTTGCCATTGCTTGGACCGTTACATCTCCAAACGCAATTTCGAACATTTCTGATTCTCTTATTCTATCTGTTTCCAATACCCTTAATTGTACAGCGAGGTTGGCATCCGTAAAGTAATCCACATCTACCTCCCTTACATATGCCTTCTTTTCTTCCCAGTCCAGTTTCTCTACTTGAAACTGGACACCCTGATGTAAATAAATGGCTTCGTCATGCAATAATGTCATAGCAGAAAAACGGTCCATTTCACCGATCACTTTCACAGATGAAATGTCCGTTTGATCAATGATGATGACATTTTCCTGGGACGCTGAACGAAGGCTGATGTTATGAGCAGGGAACACATCATTCATCCAATACCATTTCGCCCCATTCTTATGGATAACCCGCTCCTCTACCAAAAATTCCAATATATCTTCTATTTCGTGGCTTCCAAATTGCTCTCCTTCTCTGAAGGGGAGTTCATAGGCGGCACACTTGATATGATCAATGAGGATGATTAAATTATCAGGATTGATCCTTGCCGTTTCAGGAGTCTGCTCAAAGAAATAATTCGGGTGTTCGATAATGAATTGATCTAGCGGGCTTGAACTCGCAACCATTATGACGAGAGATTCTCCATGTCGTCTTCCCGCTCTGCCTGCCTGCTGCCAAGCACTTGCAATCGTCCCTGGATAACCAGTCATGATACACACTTGTAATTGGCCAATATCGACACCCAGTTCAAGTGCATTCGTACTGACTACCCCATATATTTCTCCATTTCTCAATCCTTTTTCAATCTCTCTGCGCTGAGTCGGAAGATATCCCCCGCGGTAACCCCTGATGGATTTTGCACCTAGTTGACTTTTCACTAATTCTTGTAAATAGGTGAGGATAATTTCCACCCGTACCCTGCTTCTGGCAAAAATAATGGTTTGTACTTTATTCTTCAGTAGTTCTCCGGCAATCCTTCTCACTTCCAGGGTTGCGCTTCGGCGGATATTAAGTGGTTTATTGACGATGGGCGGATTGTAGAATACGAAATGTTTCTTGGCACTCGGTGCCCCGTTATTGTCGATTAATTTCATTTCCTCGCCGGTCAGGTGCTCTGCCAGTTCTTTAGGATTGGCTATCGTTGCAGATGTACAGATAAATACTGGGAAAGCACCATAGAATTCACAGATTCGCTTCAATCTCCGTATCACATTACTGACGTGTGATCCGAACACGCCTCTATATATATGAAGTTCATCGATTATGACATACTTTAAGTTTTCGAATAATGACACCCATTTTGTATGATGGGGAAGAATCGCTGAGTGAAGCATATCGGGGTTTGTGATGACGATATGCCCGGCTTTTCGTACTTTTTGACGGATATTGGCTGAAGTATCCCCATCATATGTATAACTATTAATAGACACCTCGGCCTCAGCAATGATCTCGTTCAATTCACTCTTTTGATCCTGGGCCAGTGCCTTAGTTGGGAAAATGTATAGTGCCCTCGAATCAGGATTATTCATAATCGTTTGTAATACGGGGAGGTTGTAACAAAGCGTCTTCCCTGAAGCGGTTGGCGTGACGGCTGTGAAGCTTTGCCCCTCCATGGCCAGCTTAAAAGCTGTGTTTTGATGGGTATATAGCCTTTCTACCCCTCTTTTTTGCAACGCACGTTCGATTCTATCGTCTAATTCATTTGGCATATCCACCAATTGTGCCGGTTTTTCTTCTATGGTATGCCAATGAACAATCTGCTTATTAAAATCTTCATCTCTCTTAAAATGTTCAATTATCTGTTGAAGGTTATTTTTCTTAAACAAATCTATCACCTCTCTTACTCATTTTACCGAATCTATGTTCGAAACTAAAGGATAAAAATCATCTCTCCACTTCCACTCTTTCCCATACAGGAAATAGATTTAATAAGGGTACACTATTCACTTTTTCAAAAGCAAGAATAAATAAAAGAACAGCCTGGCATAAAGTGCCTTCAGACCAGGTGACTTTTTTAGGGTATAGGTCATATGCACATTATTGTAAGAGATCCATACACTAGTATGAATACGTTTGCCTGAAAGGGGAATACCTATGTCCAATGATTCTTCAAACAGAAAAGGTTTCGGTGACCTGATGAATTCCATGAACGAGTTCTTTCATGAAAAACCGATGAAAGGAATGCTACAAAGCATCGATGAGTTCTTTGCATCCTCTTCCAATCCTTTTGGCTCATTTCCGGTTGAATTGTCTGAAACCGATGATCATTATGTAGTCAGCGCAGAACTTCCCGGCGTAACAAAAGAGCAAATACAACTGGATGTGTACCCTCAGTCCATCACTATTTCAGTGACAAATAAGGAAACATACTCAGAAGAAAGTGAAAAGCATCAAACCATTAAACGGAAACAATCTTTGAGAAAGAGTAGCCGGACCATCTCCTTTCCAAGGGTTGTTAACGAAAAGAAAGTGAAAGCATCTTATAAAGATGGGTTATTAACGGTGAAAGTGAACAAAGAGTCCGGAAACCGAATTCAAATTGACTAAATGAAAAGGAGCTGCGTCATTTGCAGCTCCTTTATTTCTTCATATTTTAAAATTTAAATATCCCGCCTAGACCTTTTACAAGAGAAGATACTTGATTGACGGCCCCCATCATTTGTCCTGTTGTATTCATCATTTTGTTGAAATCCAATGAACCGTCCTGCGACTTAAAGGATTTCATGATGCCACTTACCCCACTTGAAGAGGGTTTCGCCATAAATGATGCTTTCGGATAAGGATTGGCGTATGACTGTTGTTCCATTGCCTTCACCTGGTAAGGATTGTATTCTTTCTGTTGAAGAGGATTTTCAAAATATGGATTCATTTGCTGAGGCTGATTCATCTGCTGATATTGATTCATCTGCTGATATTGATTCATCTGACTCCCTGCTACTGTATAAGGTCCATCCGGCTGTGGTAAATAATTCGGGAGATACGGTCCATAATTCGGCGGCCTCATCCCCTGTACAGGATAGTTCATCATTGGCCCCATATTCCCAGGCTGAAGGTGGTGATTAGGATATGGTTGATATTGCATCTGTCTCGAATAAGGTGAAGAATTCATATTTAGCCCCCCTACTTTTTATGGTTACTATACTTTATGTATTGACTGTAAAATTGGTGAAACCACCCATAAAGATCTTTCGACAATCTTCAAGAAGAATGTCGGAAGTTACACTATTCTTAAAACTTAAAGAAAGGGTTTTCTATGATAGGATAAAAATAGATGTAAGCGATCATCATTCTTTAGAAATATAAGTATTGGGAGGAATCAAGATGGACCTTAACGAATTGCTGAAAAGATATGAAAGCAGTAAACAATATCAAGCAACCGATCAACAAGAACTTCTTACGCTGGCCAAAAAACTTTATATTTCAAATGAGATTACTTTTCACCACTATAAAGAATTAGCGAAGCAGATTAATACTTCAGAAGAAAGTGCCCTTACAACTCCATAACAAAGAGGCTGCCAAAATGGCAGCCTCTTATTTTTCTTTCAATTCATCCAACTGAGTCCCTAAAACATAGGATATAGATTGGTAATGACTGATGAAACGGTTATAACTCGACTCTGGAAAAAAACAATGGACCGACAGCATTTCAATATTGTCAAAAGTGTTTATGATTTGAGGTAAATGAAGGTGTTTCGGCCTATATTCTTGAATCCAGTTCATGGAAAGTTCTTTCCATGCATCATTTTTCTCTTTCACTTCGTCAGCAAAAGGTTTTACTTCAGAGTAAAAATCCCCTTTCTCACCAGATTCACGCCTCTTTTTATATTCATTCATCATCTTCTCCACCAGTACGAGAAGGTCCCCTGTTAATTGATTCAATTGTTCCAAAAAATAGCCCTCCATGCAAATATCTAGACAAAAAATAAAAGTAGCACGATGCTACTTTCTTATAAAGTCAGTTTAAGACGTCTTAAAGGATAATTCAAGTTTTTGTAAGACGTAGGACTTTTCTCTATTTTTCATAAGAACGGATTTTGAGGCTGTATGTCTTTCTACAGAGCTTAATTGACAATCCATCTTCTGTATTTGATCCGATAACGTACTCAATCCTTCCTGCTCTTCAACTGAGATGCGATCATGCAGACTTTGTTCCAACTGATTGAGGCTTTCTTCAATTTCCGCTAATTTTAACATGATATCTTGTTTTGGAAGCATGTGAATTCTCCCACCTTTTTTTTGGATTAATACAGTAATTCTCCGTCCTTATTCCTTTCCCTCCCCCCCTGACAAAACTAGAAGCGTTTCGTCAAAGAAAGTGTAAAACGGACATTCACCCAATGATGTTTCGACAGTCCCCCCTGAATAAAAAGAAACAAAAACTCAAAATACTAAGGGTGGAGGTGTTTATAATGAAAAATCAAAAAAATAAACAAACCAAACAACAACCAGCCCAAACCAAAGCATCAAAAGGAAACCCTAAACTAGAAGGCGAAAACAAACCAGCGACATAACAAAGCGGAGGCGGCTTGATCAGACCCGACAAGCATAAGATGAATGGGCCGGGAAGGCGCTCTTTGCCTTCTTGGTCCATTTAGCTTATG
Source organism: Rossellomorea aquimaris (assembly GCF_020172085.1). GTDB lineage: Bacteria > Bacillota > Bacilli > Bacillales > Bacillaceae_B > Rossellomorea > Rossellomorea aquimaris_E. Next base: position 918,271 of record NZ_JAIVAT010000003.1, on the reverse strand, counting down.
ACCTCGAGGGTCTAGCCGCCGGAGCTGGACTACTCAAAAGCAGAGGGGCTTTGCCCAGAGGCGACAAGCATAAGACGAACCACCCGGAAAGGCGCTCTTTGCCTTTTTGGGTGGTTTGTCTTATGACCTCGAGCCTCTAAGCCCCGGAGCTGGACTAATAACAAAGCGGAGGCGGCTCGTTCAGACCATTATTTAAAAAAAGAAGCGGACATTTTTGAACTATGTCCGCTTCTTTTTTTCCTTTCTTCCCGGCAATATCCATTTACAGGCTTCTTTTAAAACTGCCAATTTCCTCAGCTGTCTTTGCTTATTCAGATACCAGTCCGTCAAAATGATATCATCCGGAAGTGGTTGATGATAGTACCAGTCTTCTTTGATCTTTACGTTCCTGGACCAATCATCGTGTTCTTTCCAATCGTGTGAGATCACACGGTAGGCTTGTTCTAAATATGGTGTTTTCGTACCCTCTACACCTCGGCAATATGTCTCATAATCTACCCTCGAACCAGTAGGTTTAACGTTTAGAGCAAATTCAAGGAAATAACGATGATAATCAGGATGAAATAAAATCTCGAATAAGATATTACCCAGCTTGATTCTATTCACAACCTTACGAAAACCGTGTACGCTTGCTCCATAAAGCTCTCCGTGTAACATAGGGAATAGTACGGAACTGAAATGCAAGTGATCTTCTAAAAAGAAAAGACCTGTGCCGAACACCTTTCTCTTATAGAGGTCCTGCTCGATGACCGGCCCTTGTATAAGATGCTGCTCATTAATGATGAGCGACTGAACCAATCTCTTCTCATCTTTCTCTTCCCAAAACCTGTTCCATTCCCCTTCCATAAACTTTGAGATATGAAAGTCCTTGAACAAGTGAAACATTTTCTTCTTATAGATCGTCGAATAGTGATAGAGAAGGAGTTGTGGAAAGGCATCCTGAAAAATACTCCAATTCGCTCTCTCATATGTCATAAAAAGGAGATGGCATGTATCCACACATAAAATCTTTGGGAAGATATCCCCCTTCAAATCCGTCATATTCCATCCAGCATTGCGTGAGACCATAGAAGCCAGGAACGACCACTTTATCTCAGGATGCAAAAGATAGAATGTTTGATAAGCTTCCGTTCGCGTTATATTATCTTGATTGTATCTATTTACAAGTTGATTAACTTCTTCTATCCATTCATATTTACGTTTAGGTTCAGGTATATAGGGTAAAAAGCGATAAGTATTGCCGAATTTTTTCATCTCTTTTTCCCCCTTTCTCCATTAACACTAGAATGAGGAGATTTGTAAACAATTATTCACACAAAATGGAGTGGTTTCTGTTATGATATAGATTAGTCTGCGAGGTGAATTACCATGAAATTCCATTATCCCAATGGAAAGAAATATGTGGAAGCTACACTACCCTCAAAAAAAACAAAGGCAAAACCGAAACAACTATCGTATAGCAACAGAGGGATGACACTGGAAGAAGATATCAATGAAACGAATCAATATTATTTGACGTTTCATAAAGCGGTTATTCATAAAAAGCCGACACCTGTGCAAATCGTCGATGTCCATTATCCATCAAGGAGTGCCGCTGTCATTAAGGAAGCGTATTTTAAGCAGCCGTCAACGACAGACTATAACGGAGTCTACAAAGGAAGATATATTGATTTTGAAGCGAAGGAAACGAAAAACAAGACGTCCTTCCCTCTTCAAAACTTTCATGAGCACCAGATTCATCATATGGAAACCGTCCATAAACAGGAAGGGATCACATTTGTACTAATTAGGTTTTCAGTTTCAGATGAGGTGTTCTTACTCCCCTACGAGGCACTGCGGATTTATTGGGACCGCATGGTCGCTGGAGGGAGAAAATCGATCAAAAGGGAGGAAATGGAAGAGAAAGGTTTTTCCATTCCACTAGGCCTGCATCCCAGGGTCGATTATTTAAAAATAGTCCATCAGTTATATTTTTAGTTTAAGAAAAATGCGTTAATCTATATTTTATCTCATTATGAGTAGTATATTTTTAATCTTAGACAATACTAAAAACACAGAAGATTGAAAGTGAGGAAACAATATGGCTGGTCAATATAAGTCAAGGGAAGAAAAACGCCTGGCCCAACAGAAGTCTAAATCCAATAAGGGCAAGAAAAAAGGCTCTTTGGTTAAGCGCGTCATTATATCATTATTTATCATAGGGATCATCGGGATGCTTGCCGGTGCAGGGTTATTCGCTTATTATGCATCCAGTGCCCCAAAGCTTGATGAAAAATTACTAAAAGATCCGATTGCATCTGAAATTTATGATATGAACGGAGACCTAATCACCTCTGTAGGAAAAGAAAATCGTGAGTACGCCAACTTCGATGATATTCCTCAAGTCATGCAGGACGCAGTCATTGCAACGGAGGATAATCGTTTCTATAAACATAACGGTCTTGACCTTATCCGTTTAGGCGGGGCCGTCATCGCCAATGTGACAGGCGGTTTCGGTTCAGAGGGTGCTTCTACGATCACTCAGCAGGTCATCAAGGGGTCCTTCTTGAGTCCAGAAAAGACCCTTAAGAGAAAAGCCCAGGAAGCATGGCTCGCCTTGAAGCTCGAGCAGGAATATACCAAGGAAGAAATATTTGAGATGTACTTTAATAAGGTATATATGTCCGGCGGAATCAACGGTATGGCGACAGCAGCGGATTATTACTATGGGAAAGACATTAAAGACATCAAACTGAATGAAGCGGCTTTAATTGCCGGATTGCCACAAAGTCCAAACAATTATAACCCCTTCAAACATCCTGAAAGTGCTGAGAAGAGAAGAAATATCGTTCTTTCTCTAATGGCACAACATGGTAAGATTACCGAAAAAGAAAAGAAAGAAGCTCAGGCAATCCCGATTACTGAAGGCTTGATATCTGAAGAAGATTTAGAAGCAAAAAAACAGGAAAAGTATCCTGCGTTCGTGGATGCCGTCATTGATGAAGTACAAAAAATGGGAGACTATAACCTTTACTCTGATGGATTAAAAGTATATACGACAGTCGACCCGAATGCCCAAAAGCGTTTGGAAGAAATACTAGCAGGGGAAAACATCAGCTTTAGTTACCCTGAAGCTGCAGAAGAACCGATGCAGGCCGGAGTAACACTCCTTGATACGAAAACAGGTGAAGTACGGGCGATCGGTGGTGGAAGGGAACAAGATCCTAATGTGAAGCGTGGATTCAATTTTGCCATTGACTCCAAGCGTCAGCCGGGATCAACCATAAAGCCTTTACTTGATTATGCTCCTGCTATTGAACATTTAAAATGGTCTACGTACCATATTTTAAAAGACGAACCTTATGAATACTCAAACGGTACTGAAATTAATAACTATGACGGACAGTTTAAAGGACCAATCACAATTCGAGAAGGACTGTGGGATTCCCGGAATATTACAGCACTCAAAGCCTTCCAGGCAGTCGGTGCTGAGAAAGCAGCAGATTTCGTCAACGGACTGGGACTGAAGTTTGATCATTACTATGAATCAGCATCTATCGGAGGGGTATCCCCTGGAGTAAATACGCTCCAAATGGCAGGTGCATATGCTGCCTTCGGTAATGAAGGGGTTTATAATAAACCGCATACTGTCACGAAAGTAGTCCTTCGTGACGGTGAAACAGAAATCAAGAATGATAATAAACCTAAGCCTGCAATGAAGGAATATACGGCTTATATGATTTCCGATATGCTCAAGAGCGTCATCGATCATCCACAGGGGACTGGTAAATATGCTAAAGTTCCTGGACTTAAGATGGCAGGGAAATCAGGTACGACCAACTATTCTCAAAAAGAACGCGACAAATACGGTATCGCTAAATCCGGCGCGCCTGATTCATGGTTTGTTGGATATACAACAAATTATACGGCCGCCGTTTGGACTGGATATAAGACACAATCCATCCCGCTTTCACCTACCGATCGCCATGTCGCTCAATACATCGTCAGTGATCTGATGAGTTATATTCATGATGGTGTTGATACACCTGACTTTAACAAGCCTGACAGCGTAGTAGAGTCCAAAGTGGAGATTGGAAGCGACCCGGCAAGGCTGCCTAGTGATTATACGCCTGATGACAGAATCATCACTGAGCTGTTTGTACGAGGAACGGAACCTTCCAAGGTTTCCAAGGAATACGATAAAATTGATGCTCCTTCCAAACTGAAGGGTAAATTCAATAAGAAGGATAAAACCATCACCCTTGCATGGGACTACGGTAAAGACAAAGACGTACAGTTCGAAGTTTCCGTATCCATCAATGGTGAAGGGAAACAAGTCTTGACGACGACCGATAAAAAAGGGTTAAATGTTGAAAACATTCAATCCGAAGGCACCTTTACTTTCGAAGTGGTAGCCATTTCGGGTGATCAACGAAGTAACCCTGCATCCGTGAATGTAGATGTAAAAGCGGATAAAAAGGATTCAGAAGATGACAACGAAAATAACAACGGAAATGGTCAAGGTAATGGAAACGACCAAGGTAACGGTAACGGCAACGGTCAGGGCAACGGAAATGAAGATAACTCCGGAAATGATGGTAATACAGGAGGAAATGATGGTACCACCACTCCTCCTGAAGGAGACGGAACCGGAGACGGAGGAACTGGTGGTGACACTGGCACCGGGGATGGTGGAACCGGAGATGGCACCGGAGACACTGGTAGCGGAGACGGAACCGGTGCTGGGACCGGCACCGGGGATGGCACAGGTACACCAGCCACTCAATAGAAAGTTATAAAAATAAGGCAATGAGAGAAGTCTCTCATTGCCTTATTTTTTTGCTACTTGATTCAATGCCTGATACTTGGCAAACTGTTTATGTTGTTCCTCAAAAAGTTGAGCCAGTTGGATATAGGAATGGTAGAGTGCCGGATTATCCATGATGAAGCTCAATCTTTCTACGGTATTGATAGGCTTTACGGAAAGACGTTCAACTGAAGATCTCCACCCCTGAAGGTTTACAGGTTGTTTATTGCTCCAAAACAAAAGCATATAAAACATCCCGATACCTTTCTTCATTGACTGTAATGCATCTTTTGACCGGCTTTTAAATAACGTTTTAAGATGGTTCTCTTCTTCTTTCCAAGCCCCGATGATGTCTTTTATCCATATTCCTTGTATCAACCAAGGTATGGAATGTGCTTTCACCCCATTGTAATGAAGCAGCTCAAATGCGAACAATGGATTACATGGTTCAATTTCAACAACATGAATTCTGATTTTTTCATCGGAAAAGAAAAAAGGGTCTTTCAGTTCAGTTGGGATGTTAAAAACCGTTTCGCTCATATGTGACCCTTTTTCTTCAATCTTTTTTGTCCTTCCCTACACAGGTCTACTAAGGGACAAACTTCGCATTGAGGGGATTGTGCTTTACAATGATACCTTCCGAAGAAAATGAGTCGGTGATGTGTTTCGGACCATTCCTCCCGTGGAATTTTCTTCATTAATGTCTTTTCCACTTCCAACACGCTGTCTTTCCACCTGCAGATCCCTAGCCTTTTACTTACCCTTTCAACATGTGTATCAACAGCTAAAGCAGGCTCACCAAAGGCGACTGAAACAACTACGTTCGCAGTCTTCCTTCCCACACCCGGTAGCTTCACCAATTCTTCATGACTTCTGGGTACCTCTCCCCCGTGCTCAGTAAGGAGGATCTCACACAATTTGCGGATATTTTTTGCTTTGTTCCTATATAAGCCGATGGATCGAATATCTTGTTGAAGTTCTTCCAATGTGACCAAGATATAATCTTCAGGTTTCTTATATTTTTTGAATAAGCCTTCTGTTACCTTATTTACCAGGACATCCGTACACTGTGCCGATAGAAGTACCGCAATGACAAGCTCGAAAGGATTGTCGTGGCGAAGCTCGCAATGTGCATCTGGAAACATTTCTCTCATTTCATCCAGGCATATATGTATTTGTTTTTTATTTAACATGTCTCCTACTACCTCCTACAAAGGAATGATATGTATCAATGTAAAGGGACCAACCCCCAAGCATCTGAGAGTCAGTCCCCATTCGTCGTCTATTGCTCAAGCCAATTGTAAAATGGTACTGATTTTCGTTTGGGAGAAGATGCTGGTTCAATTGAAGCAGCAGGCTTCTGATGGGACCTGAAGCGTTGACTTTGACTTCTTGCATCTTCAATGGTTTTGACACCATTTTTCTTCCATTCAAATAGAATCCTGTCAATGTATCTGAAATTCAGTTTACCTGAAATGACCGCTTCCCTCAGTGCGGCTTTGATGATGGTTGCATTGTGATCATCCTGATCCAGCCACATAGCAAGGGTTTCGCATTCCAACGGAGAAAGGGGTCGGCCGAATTCTTGTTCAAAAGTCGTGTAGATATCCGCTTCTTCTTCCATGGATTGCTGCATTTGTTTCATCTTGGAATCTTGTATGACGAATTCCGCCATTTTTTCCCAAAGTGGGTTCAGGGAGTACTTCTCAAAGAGAATACCATCTACAGATGACCCTTCTTCTATCGATAAAAATTGCTGTTGAATGAGTTTTCTTAATAAGGATGAACAATATTCACCGGAAATGCTCATCGGGCGTGAAAGTTCTTCCGGAGTCGGAAAATAGTTGCCCTTTTCCAAATGGCCGTAAATATGCAATAGTAATACAAATTCTGATTCATTCAAACCCAGTGTATGGTAATTTGATAATAATAATTGCGGGATGTTCAGTGTCCCCTCTTCTATCCAGGACACCATTAAACGTTTATAATCCATATTCAGTACACCTCACTCTTTAGTATATCATGATTCAATATATGTGGACATGGTTACGGATTAGAAGAAAGATGGAAAAAACAAAAGAACTGGCGAGGATTGCTTAAACAATCCTGCCAGCTCTCAGTTTTGGTTTATTATGGATACAAACGATTCAATAAACGCGGGAATGGGATGGTTTCCCTTACGTGTTCGACTCCGCTGATCCAGGCTACTGTTCTTTCAAGTCCGAGACCGAATCCTGAATGAGGAACAGATCCATATTCTCTTAATTCAAGGTACCACTTGTACGCATCTGTCGCCAACTCGTGCTCTTCAATGCGCTGCTTCATCAATTCTGCATCGTGGATACGTTCTGAGCCGCCTATGATTTCTCCATATCCTTCAGGAGCAATTAAGTCAGCACATAATACCACATCATCACGATCCGGATCCGGCTGCATGTAGAAAGGCTTGAGAGTAGTCGGATAATGTGTGATGAATACTGGCTTGTCATAGCTTTCTGCAATGGCAGTCTCATGAGGTGCACCGAAATCATCGCCCCACTCGATATCATCAAAACCTTTTTCATGCAGTAGCTTTAATGCATCATCATATGTGATGCGTGGGAATGGCGCTTTGATTTGCTCTAATTTAGATGTATCCCTGCCTAATCGGTCTAACTCGAGCTTGCAATTTTTCAAAACGGATTGAACGATGTATGAAACGTATTGTTCCTGAACTTCCAGATTATCTTTGAAATCATAGAAGGCCATCTCAGGCTCAATCATCCAAAATTCGATTAAATGACGACGGGTTTTCGACTTTTCAGCTCTGAATGTTGGTCCGAAAGAGAATACTTTTCCTAAAGCCATGGCTGCCGCTTCCATATAAAGCTGACCACTCTGGGAAAGATAAGCATCTTCTTCGAAATACTTAGTAGCAAATAACTCTGTCGTTCCTTCTGGTGCGCTTCCAGTAAGAATCGGTGGATCTACCTTCACAAACCCTTCCTGGTTAAAGAATTCATAGGTTGCGCGGATGATTTCATTACGGACTTTCATCACAGCATGCTGTTTGCGTGATCGTAGCCAAAGGTGACGATGGTCCATCAGGAATTCTGTTCCGTGTTCTTTTGGCGTAATAGGATAATCCACAGCTTCATGGATGACTTCCACATTCTTCACCTGAAGTTCGTATCCGAACGGAGAACGTGAATCTTCAGAAACTGTTCCTGTCACATATAAGGACGTTTCTTGAGTTAATGATTTTGCTTTTTGAAAGATCTCTTCTTCGACTTCACTTTTGACGACAACCCCCTGGATGAATCCAGTACCGTCACGAAGCTGAAGAAAAGCAATTTTTCCACTTGAACGTTTGTTGGCTAACCATGCTCCGATGGTTACTTCTTCTCCAACGAACTTACTTACTTGAGATATAGTAGTTTTCACGATTTTTCCCTCCAAAAAAACTAAAACGCTTATGTATCGTTCTTTATTATACATTTACCATAATCCTGTCGCAATAGATAGGATGGTTTTAAGGAAAAAGCAGACCGCCTTACGGTCTGCAACCCTTTGATTATTTGCTGTTATTTACAACGAACTCATGCATACGCCCGATTGCTTTTTCCAGGCTGTCGAGGCTTGTGGCATAAGAAAGACGGATATTGTTTTCCGACCCGAAGCCTGATCCCGGTATGACCGCTACCTTTGCCTCTTCCAATAAGGCACCCGTAAATTCATCGACATTCTTGTAGCCTGTTTTCTTTGCCGCTTCTACTACATTAGGGAAAAGATAGAAAGCTCCTTGAGGCTTCAAGCAATGGAATCCAGGAATATCGTTCAGCTTATCGAACACGATGTTTAGTCGTTCTTCGAAAGAACTTCTCATATCCTCAACCGGCTGCTGACTTCCTAAATACGCAGCAACGGCACCATATTGTGAAGTCGTAGTAGGATTAGAGGTGGAATGACTGGCAAGATTGGTCATGGCCTTGATGACCGATTCATTTCCTGCTGCATATCCAATTCTCCAACCCGTCATGGAGTGAGATTTTGATACTCCGTTAATGATGATTGTTTGCTCCTTCAGTTCTGGTGACAATTCTGCAATGGAAGTATGCGTATTTCCTCCATAAACCAGTTTTTCATAAATTTCATCTGACACAATCAGGATACCCTTTTCTAAGCAAACATCCCCGATAGCCTGCAGCTCTTCACGGGAATAAAGCATACCTGTAGGGTTACTTGGCGTGTTGAGAATGACTGCTTTGGTTTTTGAAGTGATCGATTTTTCCAGCTGTTGTGGTTTGATTTTGTATTCATTCTCTTCTTTCCCTTCCACAATCACCGGGGCACCACCGGCAAGCTTCACTTGCTCTGGGTAACTGACCCAGTATGGAGTGGGGATGACGACTTCATCACCTTCGTTTAGTAGGACCTGAAACAATGTATAAAGGGCATGTTTCGCACCGCTTGTCACGATGATTTCTGAAGGTTTGTAAGTCAGCTTTTGATCTGTTTCGAATTTATGGATGATAGCCTCTTTCAGCTTCGCCATTCCACCGGATGGAGTATATTTTGTGTGCCCTTCCGTCATGGACTCATAGGCAGCCTGGATGATATGCTCAGGTGTATTAAAGTCAGGTTCACCAGCACCCAATCCGATGACATCAATCCCTTGTGCCTTCATTTCCTTCGCTTTAGCCGTGATGGCCAAAGTCGTTGATGGTGTTAATGCACTGACTCTATCTGCTAACGTGAATTTCATTGACGTGTTCCCCCTGATCATAGATTTTCGATTTTTCTCCACCATTCCCCTGTAGAGAACAGCAGATAATAATAATTTAAATTGTCTTGCTGATCTAAGTAGGTTAATTCCCATACTGGACCGACGGATTCATACCCTAAACGGACAGACAGTAATTCTTTCGGTTTCTTTTCATCATTCAGTTTATTGATCGCCTGATCTTTTGTAATACCATCCGCCCATTTTTTTTCAATTATTTTTCCTTTTTTATTGGGGATCCAAGCGACCAACTTTTCCTGTTGCTCATTCTCTCCCGTTACGACAACATAGGATTTTGAGCCATTATAAAAGCTCGTATTCTCTACTTTCACTATGGCCGTTTCGTCTTCCACCCTGTTCAGGGCTTGATCTCTCTGTTGGTCTAAGGGACCCCTTGAAACTTTATACAATAGGACGGATGCGGTTACGCCAATGACGATGAACGATATTACGATTATGGTTATCCATTTTTTCATTACAATCACTCTTTATGTACGATAAATTGTTAGAACTGCCTGATTTTGATCTTCCGGATCTAAAGCTAAACCAAACATATAATCATCTTTTTTTAACGTTCTATTTAGTGTATCAACCACTTTATATAAATTATCCGTATATTCAATACGAACGGTGGAAAGAATTTCGATTCGACTTTCCATGTTGCTCCTCCTTTTATCCATTACCCTATTAAAAGTAAAAAACTCTACACATATTATAACAACATTAGTGGCCACCATGGTAGGGGGTAGCATAAAAACGATTGGAAAATGTAACGGGGGGCCTGAAATATCAGCCTCCCGTCCGTCTACCCTTCATCCTTAAGCACATCTTCTTGATCAAAGGTAAGCACTTCGTAATTTCTCTTGTTAAACTTCACTGAAATCAGCCCATGTTGACCTGTTAAATAAAGATCAATCCACGCTTCGTTGATCGCCTCAAGCATATCCCCATTAAGAAGTCTTTCTTTAGACCGGTAAAGGATGGCAGTTTGAGGATCGACATGCTCCAGAAGGCGATGAGAAATGCTTTCTGATTTAGAATGGACAGGGATCTTTACAATATTGACATTCTTTAGTGGTTTACTCATTAGCACCTCTTCAGAATGTGATGATTGAGAGCTCAACCATAGAAAACGATGGTGAAAAAACGTGATGGAAAAGTCCAGGCCTTCCCTTCTCTCATTCCCCTCATGGACAGCCCTCATCACTAAATCATCTGAAAATGTATAGGATTCCTCCTCCTGAATGGTATGAATGATTCCGGAAACTTGCTTCGGCATGGACGGCTCTAGTGATTTTCCTACGACTATCTCTTCTATGCCGAATTTTTTCACTAGTTCAGCAATCATTACACTATCCACTTCACTTTTTTCAGTGATGATCAAGCCCTTTATGTTGTTAATATGCATTTGATTAAAGTAATAATAAAGCTGATTTCGTTCCTTAAAGGATCCTGTGTTGACCAAATAATGATTCCCCGAAGCTAAATGCAGCACTGCTACCTCTCCTATTTGAACCGGGAGGAAGCTGATTGCATACTCCTCTTGGGATACACGTAAATCCACTTTAGGCACTTTCATTCCATAGGCATTTGAACATACCAAGAGAGACGACAGCACTACCGATAGAATCACTCTCATTTACAATCCTCCAGTTTAACATCTCATCTTTAGGTTGTGTTAAAGAGAAGATTTTATCACTGAAGTTCATGCTGTTTTAGAGCCAGTCTTCGATCCATGAAACCAAATCATACAGGTCGCCTTCTTTGACTTCCATGGAAGGGATGGATTGCAAGAACGCTTTTCCATACCTTGTGGTCATGATTCTGCGGTCGTACACAATGACGACACCCCTATCGCTGCTTCTTCTGATCAGCCTTCCCACTCCTTGCTTGAAGCGAATGATGGCTTCAGGTAAAGAATGTGAAGAAAAAGGATTCTTTCCCTCTGCTTTCAGTATATCTGATTTTGCCTGATTGACCGGCTCATCAGGCGGCGAAAATGGGAGTCTCACCATGGCAAGGCAGGACAAATCCTCTCCAGGGATGTCCACCCCTTCCCAGAAACTGCTCGTACCGAAAAGAATCGCCTTATCAAAGCGTTGAAAATTTTTTGTCAACCGGGTACGACTACCCGAAGTGATTCCCTGGGCCATCAACACATATTCTTCCAATAACCCACTTTCTTTCATGAGCTCATATGTTTTTCTCAACATATCATAGGATGTGAATAGAATGAGCATCCTGCCCTTAGTCGCCTGTGCCACCCCTATTAAATGGGAGCTGATGGCTTCAATATATTCTTCGTTATGGACCTGCTGGATCTCAGGGACATCCGTCGGTACAAAAAGTCTGGAAACCTCATGATAGTCAAAAGGTGAGGAAAGCTGGAGCTTTTTCACACCCTGGTCAATAAGTCCTATCTCATTTAAGAAATAGTTGAATGATCCGCTGACGGTCAAAGTGGCAGATGTCAGCACCACACTTTTCTTCTTAGCAAAAATCTCGTCCTGGAGGTTTCGGTCGACGGTAATAGGCTGAGCCTGGATCGATAGACTGTTTGGAAGTGATCTCGTGTCCCCATCCAGCCATAGAACGTGATTGTTCATTTCCTTTAAGAACACTGTTTGAAAATTCGCCTTCAATTCTGTCCAATCCACTAAAAAGCTATAAAATTCTTCAATCAGTGCCTTCTCTTTATCAAGGAGTTTGATTTTCTTTTCCTTGATGGTATCCAGTATCTGTTGAAATTCCCTTTCTACAATGTTCATTCCTGAAATCACTCGTTCCATCGACATGATGATGGGCTGCCAGTAACTGCTCTTTTTCATTTCTTCTGTAATGCGAAGCTGGATTTTTTGTATTCCTGTCCTCTTTTTGGCCTTCTTATAGAATACGCTGGTTAAAACAGAAATTGCTTCTTCCAAATCCATATAAAACTGTGTAATTTTTGCATCCAGTTCGAATGGATGTATAGTCGAATCAACCGAATGACTGGAGAGGAGCTGGTCCAGCCGGTAAAATAGCTGTTTTTGGTCCAATGTCCCCAATTGTGAGGTGCTAAACTTAATGGAGAGGTAATCCATGACTACCCCAAGATGCTGCCTTGCTGACTTTTCCAGATGATGTGCTTCATCAATCACTAAATAATCATAAGCAGGCAGCATGCTGCTTTCCCTTACCATATCCGTTAAGAGCATAGAGTGATTGGTAATGATGATATCTGCTTCCTGTGCCTTCTTTCTCGCAGATAGATAAAAATCCTTCCCAATCCACGGATCTTTCGTCTCTGTAAGATGCCATCCATCGTGTTTTAAGCGATTCCAGAACAATTGTCCCCCTGAAGTGAGATTCAATTCATCCATGTCCCCGGACTCGGTTCGTGTCAGCCAAACAAGAATCTGCATCTTTGTCAGGACAACATCGTATTGAGACTCATCTTCCCTGAGAGCCTGCTCGAATTTAAAAAGATTTATGTAATGGTTCTTTCCTTTTAAGAGAACGGTCTTGAATGGGACAGGGCAGATCTTCTCTAATAACTTAATTTCTTTATGAAGCAATTGCTCCTGTAACTGAATGGTAAATGTACTGATAACCACCTTTTCATGGGCACGCTTACTAAACATGACGGCTGGCCATAAGTAACCAAGTGACTTACCAACCCCGGTCCCTGCTTCGATGACGACATGATGAGATCCACGAAAAGCATCGGAGATCTCGTTCATCATCTCCAGCTGTTGCTCTCTTTTTTCGTAGAAAGGTACTTCATTCGCAAGATGCTCCTCAAAATCGGGTTCATAAAAATGAGTACTCTCTTCGGGATCATCACTCGAGGAATGATTCTTCTTTCTCAGGGCAATCCCCCGATACACCTCTAATTCTTCCGAAAGATCCTCAACATGCCTTTGTTTCTCGGTCACGATGCTGTCAAACAACAAATCAAGGTCACTTTTTAAGTGTCTCGAAAGCTTGTAAAGCTTTTCAAGGGTGACCAAAGGGAGATGTGAAAGTTTTTCAATAAAGTATAGGAGTATTTCAGCTGTCACGTAAGCATCACTGTCAGCTTGGTGAGGTCTTACATGACTCAACTTCAAAGAATTGGAGAGCTCCGTTAGTTTAAAGCTGTCCGCAGATGGCAAAGCCACCTTAGCGAGCTCCACGGTATCAAAGGCAGGTCCCGTGAATGGGTTGTATCCCGCTTCTTCCAGTTCTGCTTGAAGAAATGAAAGGTCAAATTGAACGTTATGGGCTACAAAAATACCATGGTCCAATAGTTCAAGGATTTTCGGTGCAATTTCATGAAAGGCTGGAGCGTTTTTCACCATGTCATCATTGATCCCCGTTAATTCCTCAATAAACGCAGGAATGGGTTTTCCAGGTGAAACGAAGGACGTAAATTGATCAATGATTTTTCCGCCTTCTATGATGACCGCTGATAGTTGAATGATTTTTTCTCCTTTTTTCGGAGAATTTCCTGTTGTTTCTAAGTCGATGACAACTAATTTAAATGGGTACATATTATTCACTGCCTTTATATAGATCCTACTCTTATGATTTTCTAAATAAGTGTACCATAAACAAAAAAGCAAGTCTCCTATTCCTAAATCAGGAGACTTGCCCATCTTTTATAGTATTGTCGCTTCAGGTTCTGTACCGATCATATCGACCACCCGGTTATGTTCACCCATGATCGCCACTCTTGGAGTATGGTTATGGACCATTTCTTCAGCTACCATTTTATAGGATATGATGATGACGATGTCACCTTTTTGTACGAGTCTTGCCGCCGCTCCGTTCAAACAGATGACGCCGCTACCCCTTTCACCGGGAATGATATACGTCTCGAGTCGAGCTCCGTTATTGTTATTGACAATCTGAACTTTTTCATTCGGAAGCATTCCGACAACATCCAGAATATCCTCGTCGATGGTAATGCTTCCGACATAATCAAGGTTTGCTTCTGTTACAGTCGCTCTATGAATTTTACCACTCATCATTGTTCTATACATTTAATTTCTCCTCCGGTTCTACACTGATGATTATATTATCGATTAATCTCGCTTGTTTAAATTGTACCGCTACCGCTATAATGATCTCCCCTTCGAGTCTGTTCAGCTCGTAAAGCTCAGGGTAGGAATACAGTTCCACGTAATCGATTTTCCCTGAAGTGTGTTCCTGGATCATATCGCAGATGTTCCTCATAATAACAGAAGGATCCTGCTCACCACCCATTATACTTTCTCTTGCTTTTTTCAAACTTTGATAGAGTATAGGGGCTTCTCTTCTTTCCTGTTGAGAAAGATAGACATTTCTCGAGCTCTTCGCCAGCCCATCCTCTTCCCTGACTGTCGGGACTCTGACGATCTTAATAGGAAAGAAATAATCTTTAACCAATCCATCAACAACCGCAACTTGTTGAGCATCTTTTTGTCCGAAATATGCCCTGGTCGGCTGGACAAGATGAAACAACTTTGTCAGGACTGTCACTACTCCGTCAAAATGACCTTCCCGCTTCCGCCCACACAGTACATCTACACGCTCTTTCACACTCATGGTGACGGATTGCTTTCCCCTGTAGACGTCATCCGTATTGGGAATAAAAAGGATATCAACTCCGGCGTTCCTTGCTAATGCTGTATCTCTTTCAACATCACGGGGATATCGGTCAAAATCCTCATTTGGACCAAATTGCAGGGGATTCACAAATATACTCATCACGACGACTTCATTGTGATCCCTCGCTTCTTTCGCCAAGGTCAAATGCCCCTCATGGAGGTAACCCATTGTTGGGACGAATCCGATCGTGGTAACCGATTTTTTCAAACTCTCTATATTCGATTGCAATTCATGAATAGTAGTGATGACCTTCATTTTTTTAACCCGCCATAGAGAGAATCTAGTTCTTCATCCCGCATCGTAAAGGAATGCTCCTCTGCTGGGAAGAGCTCCCCTTTCACTTCTTCTATATAGGTTTTGATACTGTTATGCATGACATCGGATGCATTTCCATATTGTTTGACAAACTTAGGTACACGGTTTACACCATAAGTAACAAGGTCATGGAAGACCAGGACCTGTCCATCGGTTTCAACGCCCGCACCGATTCCTATCGTCGGTATCGATAACGCTTCCGAGATCTCCCTTGCGATTTGCTTTGGCACACATTCAAGCACGAGAGCAAAGGCACCAGCCTGTTCACATTTTATGCTGTCGTCAATCAATTTCCTGGCGGTATCTGCCGTTTTCCCTTGTACTTTATACCCTCCAAGGACACCTACTGATTGAGGAGTCAATCCTAAGTGAGCTACTACAGGAATTCCCGCACTTGTTAAGTCCTGAATTCGATCGATGACATGGGCGCCACCTTCCACCTTCACAGCATGTGCTCCTCCTTTTTGGAGAATATCTGCAGCTGTTTTCAAAGTCTCTTCCCTCGACAAGTGGTACGACATAAATGGCATATCCGTGATGATAAACGTGTTTTTTGCCCCTCTTTTTACAGCTTTGGTGTGATGAATCATATCATCGACCGTCACAGGCACTGTTGAATCATACCCTAATACAACCATACCGAGACTATCACCTACGAGGATGACATCGATTCCCGCTTCCTCTGCCGCTTTGGCGCTTGGATAATCATAAGCCGTAATCATGGAAATCTTTTCTTTTTCACTCTTCATCTTTAAAAAATCTGTTGTTTGTTTCATGTTATCCTCCTTCTTTTCAGTCAGAGGTGACGAAACTTAGATTGAAAGCACTTTCATAAGAAAATAAAAAAACCTCCTGTAAAAAATGACAGAAGGATCATAAGTGTTTGATATCATGGTTTCGACCCTCTGTCCCAGTCCGCAATGGATCAAGGCAGAAATAGTATTGAATGCTTGTTATTCATGTAACAGGTGCAGTTCGAATGATACTGCCCAATGAGATTATACCATAAATAAGCGGGATGGATATACTGATTTCAGCCTCCACCCCGCTCTTCATTAAACATTCACTTCAATATCCGCAGAGTAAATCTGATGGATCGTTCCATGGGCATCCTCAATCTTCAGGACCCCTTCCTCTGTAATCCCAAGTGCCCTGCCTTCAATGGTACCATTAATGGTTCTTGCCCGGATTTTCTTTCCGATACTGATGGCATAGCTCTCCCATAATAGTTTTATGGGAGTGAACCCCTCTTTCATATATAGGGAATACAACGCCTCTATTCGTTCGAGCAGCCTTTGCACAATGAGCGATCTCGACAAGGTTTTCCCCTCCTCGATGGAAAGAGAGGTGGCGATCTTTTGAATCTCATCTGGAAAATGTTCCTTCGTCTGATTGACATTCATCCCGATGCCGATAATGATGGAGTTGATTTTGTCCGATTCCGCTTGTAGTTCAGTCAGGATCCCCGTCACCTTTTTCCCATCAATGAGTATATCATTCGGCCATTTGATTTGGGGATTGAGTTCAGACACTTCCTCGATAGCCTGAACCACTGCAACTGCTGTAATCAGGGTGAATTGAGGAGCTTTTTGCGGCGGCAGGAGCGGTTTTAAGATTAAGCTCATCCAAATGCCCGTCCCTTTGGATGAGTGCCACTCTCTCATCAATCTGCCCCTACCTGCAGTCTGTTCGTCCGCAATCACTAACGTACCTTCTACTGCACCGTCACTTGCCAGGGTGTGAGCGATTCTCTGAGTACTGGGAACAGATTCTTCATAGTGAATAACAGTACCTAACGTGTGAGTTTGCAATCCTAAACGTATTTTACTTTCCGTTACACTATCAGGCGTTTCAATGATCCGATAACCTTTCTTTCTTACCGCTTCCAAGACGAAGCCTTCCTTACGAAGTTCTTCTATATGTTTCCAGATAGCCGTCCTTGAACATCCAGCAATATCTGCAAGGGCTTGTCCCGATAAAAATTCCTGATTCGATTCAAATAATGCCTTAAGAACTTTTTTTCTTATAGTCGATTGCATGCTTTCAGCCACCTCCTAATCTCTTCTTTTTCATTGGTGAGTGTTTCATTAATGATCGCCGTTTCAACTTCATATAATATTTCTTTTACCCATGGGCCTCCCTTTTTGTCTGCCCATGCCATTAAATCCGAACCTGTTACATCAAGCTGTTGTCTGGAGAATATAGCAAGTTTATGGTAGTGCTCTCTTATGTTCTCCTCATCCGCTTGTGGATTCAAACATCCATATACCTTTTCTACATTGAGTGCAGCCTCAAGACCTGCACGAAACAGTAATGGCTTTGTCCACCCCGATGCCTTTCTTTCTTTCAGAATATCCAATTCTTTGGCACGGTACTTGATCATTTTGGTAGGAAGCCGCCAGCCTTTCAGAAAAACACCTCTTTCTTCCTCCCTTATATATGTCAGAAGAAGTAACCATGTCTGTTCCTTTGTTAACTTATCCAAGCCAGAAAGACTCGCTGCCTCTTGTAGCTGTTGGTGATAGTTGATTAAATGTGGAAGTTCCTTATATAAGCCGGTTCGGATAAGAAGGTTCAGCCCTTCTTGCTTCCAGGTACTGTCCAGTATTTTTTCAAACTCCATTGTTTTTCTTTCAACAGCTATATGCTGAAGCAGCTTCGAGTGCTCTTCCAATGCAGTGAGTGTAGACGCCTCCAGCTCAAATCCAAGTTGACTGACAAACCGTACTGCCCTCATCATGCGCAGGGCGTCCTCTGAAAACCTTAATTCCGGTGAGCCCACGGTACGGATCAATTTGTTATGTATATCTTTCTTGCCCTGGAAAGGATCTCGTACCCGACCCTCTCCATCCATGGCCATACTGTTCATAGTGAAATCCCTACGTTTTAAATCCTCTTCGAGGGAACGGATGAACTCCACCTTATCCGGTCTCCTAAAATCAGCATAAGAAGATTCGGTTCTAAACGTCGTGATTTCATACTCTCTTTCGCCCTCCAAGACGAGGACCGTCCCATGATCAATCCCGATATCAATCGTCTTTTGGAAAATCCTTTTCACTTCTTCCGGATAGGCAGACGTAGCAATATCCACATCATTGATTGTCCTGCCGAGGATAAAGTCCCTCACAGATCCTCCAACGAAGTATGCTTCGAATCCTGCCTTCTCAAGCTTTTTTAATACGGGAACCGCTTGTTGGAATATGGTTGGCAACATTTATAACACCTGCTTTACTTAAATCCTAATCACCAAGATCGTTCACAGTAGATCCCTGTAGATTCCTTCATATTGCTCGACAATCTTGCTTGAGTGGAATTTTGTCCTGGCGGTTTGAAGAGCATTCCTTGAAACTTCTTTATGGAGTTGAACATCCCTTAGCAATTGCAGAGACTTCGCGGCCACCTGTTTGACGTTCCCGATTTCGCAAATAAAGCCGTTGTAGCCATCCTCAATCACTTCGGGAATTCCTCCCACATTCGTTCCGATACTTGGAACACCACACGCCATTGCTTCAAGGGCAACCAGGCCGAAAC
The DNA here is from genome assembly GCF_020172085.1 of Rossellomorea aquimaris. Lineage (GTDB taxonomy): Bacteria > Bacillota > Bacilli > Bacillales > Bacillaceae_B > Rossellomorea > Rossellomorea aquimaris_E. The sequence goes on along the minus strand of NZ_JAIVAT010000003.1, from coordinate 899,264 downwards.
TCTCTTTTTCTGAAAGTAACAGTTTGATATCGCTGATAGAATAGAGCTCTTCAAGATTATCCTGTTTGCCAAGGAACAAGACACGATCCTCTAGCCCCAGGTCCCTTACCTGTTTACATATGAGAGTCATTTCAGGTCCGTCCCCCACAAGAAGTAGCTTGGATGGGATTTCCCTTTGAATCAGGTCGAAAGAATCTACGACATCTGTGACCCTTTTCACACCACGGAAGTTCGATACATGAATGATCACTTTTTCATGATCCTTAATTCCATATTCTTTTCTAAGATGACGAGAATCCACTGCCTTATATACCCGCTCATCTATAAAATTATAAACCGTTTGTATTTCTTTATCCGGTTGAATCAAATCATAGGTCTGTTTCACCAGGGCGCTAGAAACAGCCGTCACGACATCCGACTTCTCGATGCCGAATCGGATGGCACCGGTCAAAGATGGATCATACCCTAGCACAGTGATATCAGTGCCGTGAAGAGTGGTGACGATCTTGACATCTTTCCCTGACATTTGTTTCCCCAATATGGCACATACAGCATGGGGGATTGCATAATGAACATGCAAGATGTCCAGATTCTCACGTTCCGTTATTTCCGCCATTTTATTCGCCAGTGCCAGGTCATATGGAGGATATTGAAATACGGAATACTGACTCACTTCCACTTGGTGAAAGTAGATATTGTGATACATTTTGTTCAACCTGAATGGGATGCTCGAGGTAATAAAATGTATTTCATGCCCTTTCTCAGCCAGTAGTTTCCCAAGCTCCGTTGCCACTACACCGGAGCCACCGACTGTAGGATAGCATGTTATGCCTATTTTCAACTTCTTCATACCATTAATCTCCTAACAAATCTTGATGCAAAATGAGTGGGTTATAGGAAAAGAATCCTTCCGCATAGCGTAGTCCCGCATCTTTCCCCATTATCCTCTCCCTTGCTTCCACCGCTTCGATATATCCCTCTGTCAGAGGAGTCGCTACTCCACCCACCCCTTGAGTGAATTGACTTCCATATGCTTGTAAGCTCTCTACCTTTGTTTGAATATAAGGTTCGATATCAACTACAAATTGAGGTTTATGAAACCCGTTTATCATATAAAAGTAAAGGTGTTGGGCTTTGTGCGCAGAAATGTCCGGATCAAACTTCCGGATCCCCGCGGAGAAAAATGCTTCCTTGACCAGTCGCGAAGCATTCCCGTGGTCAGGATGGCGATCTTGATCATAGGGAGCAAAGATCGCTTTCGGTTGATACGTCCTTATTACCTTCACGATTTTCCCAATGTTTTCATCTGTTATGTAAATTCCTCTATCCGGTATATCAAGGGTCACCCTTTTCAATGCCCCTAAAATGGTTGCTGCTTTCAAAGCTTCCTCTTTCCTGTCAGAAACCGTTCCATTGGAAGATAGTTCTGCCGTTGTCATGTCACATATAACAATCTTCTTTCCCTCAGCAGCATACTTCGCAAGTGTCCCACCCATGCCGATTTCCACATCGTCGGCATGGGCACCGAAAGCCAGGATATCAATTTGTTGACTCACACTATTCCTCCTTATCCCTCACTACACTCCTCCACTCTATGTCTCCCCTTTCGAGACCTCTCACCAGCACCTCAGCCGTGCCCATATTGGTTGCAAGCGGTACGGCGTATACATCACACAGCCTGATCAGTGCCGATACATCTGGTTCATGGGGCTGTGCTGTCAGGGGATCCCTGAAGAACAGGACAAGGTCCATTTTATCATTGGCAATATAAGATCCGATTTCCTGATCTCCTCCAAGAGGTCCTGACCTAAAGCGATGGATGGGTAAACCTGTTTCTTCCCCGATCCTTTTTCCCGTTGTCCCTGTGGCAAAAAGGGTGTGTTTCTCTATGATGGACTTATATGCAAGTACGAAACGAATAAGATCATCTTTTTTCTTATCATGAGCAATCAGCGCAATATTCATTTACACTCACCCTTTAGTCTAGTATATTTTCGAGTCCATAAACCAATGTATCCAGTTTCATGACCGTATCTACGGACACTTTTACACCCGACATGAAGCTTCCACGGTTAAAGGAATCATGGCGGATTGTCAATGTCTGTCCCTCGGCCCCAAGCATCACCTGTTGATGGGCAATGAGTCCTGGAAGTCGAATACTGTGGATATGCATCCCATCTACATCCGCTCCCCTTGCACCGGGATGCGTTTCTTTCTCATTAGGGTGCCCCTGTTTCTTCGTTTCCCTCACTTCTCTGATCATTTCAGCGGTTTTCAAAGCCGTACCTGAAGGTGCATCCAGCTTTTGATCGTGATGCAATTCTATGATTTCCACATCATTAAAGTATTTTGCTGCCATTTGAGAGAACTTCATCATGAGCACGGCTCCGATGGCAAAGTTGGGAGCTATGATGCACCCAAGCGATTTCGATTCTGCGAGTTCCTTCAATTCATTCAGCTCTTCTTTCGAGAAACCTGTTGTACCGACAACTGGTCTGACCCCATACTGGAGTGCTGTCTTTGTATGATGGTACCCAACTTCTGGTGTTGTTAAGTCAATCAGCACATGTGGCGTACGATTCTGAAAACATTCTTCAATATCCACATACACCGGTACATCAAGATCGACTTCCTTTTTGTGGTCGATGACACTTATGAGCGTAAAGTGTTCGGTTTCTTTCACCAATTGAACAGCTTCTTTCCCCATTCTCCCTCTTGGTCCTGCAATCGTGACGTTAATTTGTTCCATCTTCATCCCCACCTTCAATTCTCGTCCAGCGATCTTTATCTCTGGTATTAAACTTGTGCATCACCCGGTTGTGGGCCTCTTCAAGGCTGATATCAAGGGAATTAGCCAGGCAGATGACGACAAACAAAAGATCGCCGAGCTCCTCTTCAATCGTATTTTCTTCTTCCGTGCTTTTTTTAGGCTTTTCTCCATGGCGGTGATTAACTTCTCTCGCTAATTCACCAAGCTCCTCGGTAAGACGAGCTACCATGGCCAATGGACTGAAATATCCTTCTTTGAATTGACTTATGTATTCGTCCACTTCTGTTTGTAATTGTTTCATCGTTTTATCCTTTGTCATAAGAAGCTTCACTCCTTCATTATCTCCTATCATGTTAGCTAAATCCTTCCCGTTTGACAAATATAACGTTTGATTTCATAACTCTTCATTGCCAGTTTGTTTTTCTTCTTATATAATGTCTCTGTCAACGAGATAATACTAATAAAAGGAGGGAATCACAGATGTTGGGATTGCGTGTTAAGAATATATTGTTCATCTTATTGGGTTCCGCTATATTTGCTTTTGGTCTAGTACACTTCAATATTCAAAATAAACTGGCTGAAGGTGGTTTCACGGGCATCACACTTATTCTTTATTTCCTATTTGATATTGACCCTTCGTACTCCAACCTTGCCTTAAATATACCCCTATTCTTCCTGGGATGGAAGCTCCTCGGAAAGAAAGCCTTCTATTATACGGTGATCGGAACGGTTGCCCTTTCGGTATTTCTATGGATCTTCCAGAGGTACCAAATGACCATCGACCTGGAAGGGGATCTATTCCTGGCTGCCCTGTTCGCAGGCATATTTATCGGAATTGGTCTAGGAATCATATTCAGGTACGGAGGTACAACTGGCGGTGTCGATATTATCGCCCGGCTAGCCCACAAATACGTAGGCTGGAGCATGGGGAAAACCATGTTCATGTTCGATGCTGTCGTCATCGGTATTTCACTCATTACATATTTGGAGTACAGGCAAGCGATGTACACCCTCGTTGCTGTCTTTGTTGCAGCAAGAGTCATCGACTTCATGCAGGAAGGGGCATATTCTGCCAGGGGTGCCATGATCATATCCGAGAGCCATGAAGAAATCGCAAGTGTCATCAATGAGAAAATGGACCGTGGAGTAACCGTCTTAAGGGGCCACGGCTCGTTTACGAAGCAAGATCGAGAAGTCCTTTATTGCGTGGTCGGAAAGAATGAAATCGTACGACTTAAGAATATCATCACCAGTGTCGATCCTCATGCCTTTGTATCCGTCACCGTCGTACACGACGTCCTCGGCGAAGGATTCACACTTGACGCAGACAAGAACCCCCTGCATGATTAATGTATAACCTAAAAAAGCTAGACTCCGCGTTGAGTCTAGCTTTTTCATTTATGGAGTTAATCGTCACCATTCATACCGGTGAAGATCAATACTAATCTCAATAGTTCGATGATTGCCACTGCTGCGGCAGCTACATACGTCATCGCTGCTGCGTTCAGTACTTTTCTGGCATGTCGCTCTTCTTCGTTGCGGATCAATCCTAGTGAAACGATTTGATCCATTGCTCTTGATGAAGCGTTAAACTCAACTGGAAGAGTGATCAATTGAAATACCACCCCTACAGCCATCAGAATGATACCGAGCAGGAACATTCCAGATAATTGAGTGAATATACCGATCATCAAGAAGATCCAAGACATATTTGAGCCAATATTCGCAACGGGAACGAGAGCATGCCGGAACCTGAGAAATGCATAGCTTTCAGCGTCTTGTATTGCATGACCGACTTCATGGGCAGCAACAGCCGCTCCAGCTACCGAATGTCCATGATAATTATCAGGCGACAATGCAACTGTTTTAGTCATTGGATTATAGTGATCACTCAAAAACCCTCTGCCTTCGACTACTTTAACATTGTGCAACCCGTTTTCATCTAGGATTCTTCTGGCCATTTCCCTTCCGGTCATACCGGAAGTAGTGGCTACTCGTGAATATTTCTTAAAGGTACTCTTTACGCGCATCTGAGCTCCAATTGGAATAAGAGCTATCAGTAAAAAGTAAATCAAAAATCCTGCCATTATCGCATTAACCTCCAGATGTATAGATTACCTAAATTTTATAGCGCAAAAAGGGCGGTGTCAATTTTTTTGCCGTTCTGATTTTTTCACTTCACTTTGTCCCTTATATTTTCTCCAACCTACATAAGATAATGTAGAAACGATGATACTGCCTGTCGATATGATGACCCACCAAAGGGAAGGATCCGCTTCGTCTTCTGTCATATTCTCAAATAGCTTGTGTAGATCTGTTTCCAAAGCTGCCAGCTCACTCATCGTTTCTGTACTTTCCAACACGTCCTGTCGATAATGGTCCAAGTAAGATATCCTTGCATCCAACACTTGAGCCCGCTCAACAGGGATGTCTAATTTGATACTCGGCTGAATGATATTATATTTGGACAAAAAAACATTCAATGTCATTTGATAATCATCTGCGTTTCCATTTTCAGCTGCAATCTTCACACCATTGAAGGCTTCCATGATCGGGTCTTCCATCTCAACCCATAATGGTTGGTGCTGACTGTTTAATGCATCCATCACAAGTCTGAACTTGGTAACGGCGTTCACCTTCTGTTCCTGGTCAAGAGATGTTTGATTGATACTTTCCACCGCCAAATTATGAGAGATGGTTAAGATCCTCAACTCATCCATAGAAAAAGACTCCTGAGCACTCAAAGAAGCGAATTCATCGGAGAAATACACTAAAAGATGCTTTGCTTCTTCATATCGTCCTGCCTTTGTCATCTGTAAGGCCTGATCTGAAATTTCATCAAGCTCGTTCATTGGAGACGTTGACTCTACTGCGATTAATGGTTGAGGCACTAAAATGAGAAATAAGAAAGCGGTAATAATAAATTGGATGAATTTCATACTTGTCCCCCCTAAAACTACTAATAAAGTTTATGAGTGGGAGGACAAGAGTAGACCACAAAATCACATCACCTTGTTGTGGATATCTAATCGATTCGTTTTTTGAGTGAAGTAATAGGCGATAGCGATGGAAACGATGCTGAGCCAGAATGTAAAATACCCTATATTCTGAATATACATATATAGTTTGGAGTATATAGGGAACTGCATATATACATAGTCAATGATATCATTATGGATGGTCCAAACGGCACCGACAATGATATGCCACCATTTCACCCTGTAAAATGAGGAATACAAGATGCCTTGAACGGCCATTGCCCCGTGTGAAGCCATCAGCATATATCCCTCCCACGGCAAATCACCCGAAACCCAAAGAGTCAGCAGATTCATGACCACCGCCCAGACCCCATATTTAAACAGTGTAATGATTGCTAGCACTTCGAAAATAGGCCAGTTTCGATTCAGTAAAAATGCAATTAATACAAAACAAAAAAACAAGCTGGCTGTCGGACTATCCGGAACAAATAATAAAAATTGTGAAGGTGTATTTCGAAGTTGAGGCATATACCATATATACCCATATATAGTGCCGAAAAGATTCACAATTAGTAGTAACCATAAAAACATTTTATTTCTCAATATTGTCATGATCCAAAGCATCCGTTACACCTCGCTTTCAAATTAAAAAAAGGGCCAACATAAGCTGGCCCCTCTTATCATTATTCTTCTAAACCAGAGATGAATTCAGATAGTTTCTTTAACTCTTCGTCTGTCCCTTTAAATAAACCTGCTGGCATGCCAGGTGGTTTACCGTTTTTAGCGATTTTTGCAATTTCTTCAGGTGCAAGACCCGTTCCGATTAAAGAAGGACCTGCTCCCCCTTGCAGATTTTCACCATGACAGTTGATACAACCATTCTTCTGGTCAGAAAAGATTTTATATCCTTCAGATTCCTTATCGATATCCACTTCAGCACGGATCTTCCCTTGTTCCTTCGCTGCTTCCCAGTCATGAGTTGCAACAGATTCCCAAGTAAGGAAGTACGTAGCTGCGAGTGCCAATATCATGAATCCTACTGCAAGCGGACGTTTTGTTGGACGGCGTTCAGGTCCTTTGTCGATGAATGGTGCAAGTAGAAGTGCTCCAAATGCGATTCCAGGAATAACGAACGCTCCGATAACATTATAAGGTCCAGATGCATATGTGTACTTAAGTAATTGGTATAAAAATAAGAAATACCAGTCAGGTAATGGAATATATCCAGTATCCGTCGGATCGGCAATACGTTCTAACGGTGATGGATGAGCAACCGTTAAACATAGGTAACCGATAAGGAAAACAGCACCTACCAGCCACTCTTTTAATAAGAAGTTTGGCCAGAAAGCTTCTGTTTTACCAGGGAACTCCGAATAGTCTTTCGGTATATTCGGCTTTCTGTCTGCAGGAACCCGGGAGTCCCCTACAAACTTCATCCCTTTTCCTCGATGCATAGTGTCCCCCTCCTTTTATTAGGTTAATAAATATCTTACAACGGTCCTGAAATACCTTGCTTACGGATCATCAGGAAGTGAGCTCCCATTAATCCAAGTAAAGCAGCAGGCAAGAAGAATACGTGAATGGCGAAGAATCGTGTCAAAGTCTGTGCTCCGACGATATGAGCATCACCAGCTAATAACATTTTCACTTGATCTCCAATAAATGGAGTAGCTCCTGCAATTTCAAGACCTACTTTCGTCGCGAATAGCGCTTTCATATCCCACGGTAGTAAATAACCGGTGAAGCCCAGCCCTAACATAACGAAGAAAATAAGAACCCCAACAACCCAGTTCAATTCACGAGGTTTTTTGTATGCACCTTGGAAGAAAACGCGTAGTGTATGTAAGAACATCATTACGATAACCAAACTTGCTCCCCAGTGATGCATTCCACGGACAATTTGTCCAAATGCCACTTCATTTTGCAGATAATACACAGATTCCCAAGCGTTCTTAATATCAGGAACATAGTACATCGTTAAGAACATTCCTGATAGAATTTGAATTACGGTTACGAAGAAAGTCAACCCTCCGAAGCAGTAAACAAACGCAGAAAAATGATGCGCAGGGTTTACATGTTCAGGTACTTCGTGATCCGCGATATCGCGCCACAAAGGCGTAATGTCTAAACGCTCGTCAACCCAATCATAGATCTTGTTCAGCACAGATTACGCCCCCTTACTTAACAAATTTATTTGGTTCTGGTTGTCCAAGATATAAAATCCCGTCTTTTTCTTTTGTTGGATATGAATCCAACGGTGCTGTCGGTGGTGTACCGGGTACATTCTTACCATTTTTGTGGTACATTCCACCATGACATGGGCAATAGAACATTTCTTTATGATCCGGATTCCCATTCCAGTTTACTGTACAACCAAGGTGTTTACAAACCGGTGAAAGAGCAATGATTTTGCCTTCTTTGTTCTTATAAACCCAAGCGGTCTGTGTCACTTCTGATGTGTACCATGCATCTTTTTGCTCGTAAGAGAAATCGACACGTACTGGTTCATTCGTTAATTCTGAAACCTTTTGCTTTGTCGCTTTAAAATCTCCCGCAGCTTCCGTTTTCAAAACGGGATCCACTGCGAAGCGAACCATCGGCATTAACATTCCCGCCGCCATGAAACCGCCTACACCCGTAAGTGTATAGTTAAGGAATTGACGTCTAGATACACGATGTTTGCTCATCCTTTTCCCCCCTCTATCGTAAGGTAAGTCCGTCGGACATATTTCGCACAAATATAAAACTAGGACATAACTATGATATATTAAACTCTATACAAGGTCAATAACTCTCTAATCTAAAAGATGGAAACAATGTGAAGTTTTTATGAATTTTTTTGCCATTTTTGTACAATCACATTCAACAGTTGCTTCACCTGATCTTCCATGATGGAGTGCTTATACTGTTCATCCAGATCCTCAAGGGGGATGGAAGGTACCCAGATCAAGCGGTCACCTAATTGATCTTCGATTTTTTTCCACCCGCTGTCCGAGGTTAAAAAGAAGATATGCTTCACTCCGCTGGCACTTAATTCTTCTGCCCAATCGGATAACCTCTCCACCTCGCTATCAATCAAAGAAGACATTCGATACGTAAATGACGGCGTCATCATCATTCTTCCCTTGAACTGCCTTTCAAGATGCATGGTGAGTAGATTGATAAACTCTGATTGTGCAGCTGAGACTCTTATATCCTTCCCGAAATCAACAGGGACCATCGGAATGACTGCCGTATCTATGTATGTTTTTTCAGCTTCAAACACTTCAATATCTTTTACGTTCCAATTCATGTGTAACCCTCACTTTTTTTCTTTCATTTTTCACATCCCATCATATCACTTTATCTCCTTCTATTTAAAGCGATTTCACTTTTAAACTTTACCTGTTTCCCATGAATGTTTGCATTGCCTTCACTGAAATACTCACCCGGCTTTGTTAACCGGTCATTCAGCCAGGGCTGTGAATAGAGCCTCGATACTAGTATGCTCCATTCTTAATCTTCCTATCTAAAAAAGGCAATAAAAAATCGAATGAAGAGAAATGTATCTCTTCATTCGATTCATCAGGTCAGGTTATTCAATTCTTTAGTCAATCGATTAAATGCCTTTTTGTCCCCGCTGTCCAACGCTTGGTCAATCGCCTTCAATAAATGATCTCTCCTGAAAGTCTGCAAGCTGTCGTTCAGGAACTGCTCCGCTACCATTCTGTCTTTTTCATTGATCAGAAGGTACTTCGGCATAAACGGATTTTCTTCAAGTACGGCTGCAAATTGGTAACTTGAATTTGCTTTACTGAAGTTTAGCTGAATGTAAATATCTTCATCTTTGTTCAAGCGGATATCATGAAACGATTTTTCTGCGTCCGTCGTCATGATATTCTCCTTGTAGAAGCGGAATGGAACATCCTCGACACAATGTGTCGACATCACCAGTCCCCTTGGACAGTATTGGGATTCTTCGACAAAATGAACCTTTTTCATTAACTGGTCATGACTCATCAGATAATTCAAGATCCACACACATTCTCTTCGTTTTAGTTGGTATCGGTTCAAAAACCAGCGGATAAATTCTTTCTTCTCGTTGACAGAAACAGGGGTGGTCATGGTTTTCCCTCCTCTGCAGAATCCTTTTTTATAAGGTCCGTTTTCTTTTCGCGATAAAGTTCAGTCATGTTCACAATCCTTCGTTTCACTCTTATCCTTCAGTCAATCCCTTAACCCACCGCCGTCGTCAGTCTTGTAATCTTTCAATCAAATCCTGCCACTCATCATTTGAAGGATCCATTTCAATCAGGTGTTTATATACTTCTACTGCTTCACCCCTGAGTCCTTCCTCTACTAGAAATTGTCCGAACTCTAGCAAAAACTCTTGATGATTCTTAAAGTAAGTATATGCAACACGGTATTGTTTTAATGCATGATTATATTGTTCAAGCCCTTCATAAGCCTTTGCAAGATCCCATTTCATTTGGGGCTCCTCTTCTCCTTCTACCGTCAGCATCCGTGCGATCTCCAGGACATCGTCAAATCGGTCCTGTGTAAAGAACAATTTGTTGATGATCAGAGCTGCCTCCACATAGCCGGGATCGAGTACCAAGGCTTCTCGAAGGAATGCTTCTGCTTCATTTTCAAGTCCAAGCTTCAGGGAAACTTTCCCCCCGAATAAATTCAGCTCTTTATTAAATTCATCCTGCTTTACTCCTTCTTGAACCGTCTCCAGGCTTTCCTGAAGCTTCTCTTCACGTTCATATGATTTAGCGAGTAATAAGTACACAGAATGATATTCCGGATCCAGTTCTTTGACAGAAGCAAATTTTTCAATCGCTTTTTCGTAGTATCCCGCCTGATAGGCGGTAAATGCGTAGCCGAAAAGGGTATTAATCTCTAGATGGTCTTGAAGGGCTTTTTCATAATGTGTTAGAGCCTCTTCAAATGCCCCTCCGACACTATAGGCCTCTGCCAATCTTTGGTGGACATTCGTTCCTCCGAGCTCAGTCGTTCCCTTCTCTATGAGAGCCTGATAGTGCCTGATTGCTTCAAGGAACCTTCCAGTCTCGGAATAAAGTTCCCCCAACCCGAAATCAATGACCGGTTCTTCAGGTAATAGCTTCTTGGCTTGAAGAAGCTTCTGTTCACTTACTTCGAACAACCCCTGCATTTGGTATAGATCTGCTAACAGAAGCAGTGCCCTGGGATAGATGGGGTCACCCTCATCCAACTCTGCGAGGGTTTCGATGGCTTCTTCTTCCTTGTCCATCTCCACCAGCACTTCTGCCAGTTCAACAAGTAGTTCACCTTCACCCGGATAATATTGAAGGAGAATGCCGTACAGCTCTTTCGCTTCATCCAGAAATCCCAAATGATGCAGTTCTTCGGCCAGGCTGAACTTTTCTTCGTGGCTTCCAAACTTCAATACCTGGCTATAATATTTCTTTGCTTCTTCTAAATTCCCTTCCTCCAAGGAAGATAACATTTGTTCAGCGTATGACATGGTCAATCCCTTTCTATAAAAAAGCTTGTATTGAGTTAAGTAAAATACCCTGGTGTTCGGATGATCAGTTCTTCACCTGCTCCAGGATGAAAGTACCCTCTATTATTCACGTAATGATATTTCCCCTTATTCATTGTACATTTTAGCACATGATGATCATAATGAAATGATAATGGCTCAATAGCTGTGTCATCTCGTTTCATATAGAGGTTATAACTTATTTCTCCACCCACCAAAAAATTTCCTCTAAGAGGATATATTCCAATTTTTTTCAATACATTTAATTTCAGCGGTTCTTTTTGGGGGATCTCATCGGGGAAATGGGGAATACCCTCGCTTTCCATCGAATTCTGCCACATTTTAAGATGCTTTATTTTTGTTTTATTGTCTAGGTTTGTCGTAAAAAAAGGGACAAAAGTAATAGGGTAATCATATAATAACCCTTTGATCCACCCCCAGGGAATATTTCTAAATGCATCTGTCCCATCCATCTCGATCCATATCACGGGGACTTTATGCCGCTTGCATGATCGTATGATGCTCGGGGTCACCAGATTCGGGGTTGTTTTTAATCCTATTGTGTAATCCAGAGGACAGTTTATCAATGAGATTTTCCGCTCATGTAATTCTTTCAGGAATTCATATTCATACCGTATTGAAAATGATGTCAGGACTGTCGTACAGCCTCTGTTAATAAATTCACTAAGATAATAATTCTTCACGGAGACAAAATCGCTACCTTTTGGCACCTCTGTATCACACATGACATGCCCTGGTGTCATGAGAAAACGTGAGACATCCATTCGCATGTACCTATAATACCGAAAGTTATCCCTGATGGCTGAAACCCTGCCATCTTCGATCAAAAGGGATGTGTGAGTAAGTTTAGTTTCCTTCACCCAATTTGCATTTTCAATGATATATGTGCTCAACCATTCATCACCTTCCTTTATAGACAAGCTATGACGGAAAGGATGAATTCATGTCACCACTTATAAAAAGGGGAAGCGGATGGACATCCTCCGTCCACCCGCCTCAAAGAAAAAAATTCTATTACTCATGTTCCAACAGTTGATTTATATGCTCAAAGAAATCGGGATACGATATCTTCACTGCCTCTGCATCCTCTAAATAGACATCAGATTCAGTCAGCAATGAGGCTACAGCAAGGGTCATTCCAATCCGGTGATCTCCCCATGAATGAACCTCTCCTCCGTGTAACGGAGTTTTACCCTCAATGACCATTCCATCTTCCGTTCCTTGAATGTTTGCACCAAGCTTGCCAAGCTCTTTCACGACTGCATCGATACGATTGGTTTCCTTTACCTTTAATTCTTCTGCGTCCCTGATGACCGTCTTCCCTTTCGCTTGTGTGGCTAATAGGGCAATAACCGGAATTTCATCAATTAATGAAGGAATCAGGTCTCCACCGATTTCAATCCCTGTAAGCTCCGAAGATTGAACAAGAATGTCTCCGATCGGTTCCCCCGCTTTGGAATGCTCCACTATTTCTATAGATGCACCCATTTTCTTCATGACTTCCACTATCCCAATACGGGTTTCATTAAGACCTACATTCTTTAACAGTACTTTACTATGGGGAACAATGGCGGCAGCCACCATAAAGAAGGCTGCTGATGAGATATCTCCTGGAACATAAATTTCTGTTCCTTTTAGTACTTGCCCGCCTTGGACCTTAATGGTATCTCCATGTTTTTCAATCTTCCCGCCAAACTCGAGAATCATCTTTTCCGTATGGTTTCTCGTCTGCTGCGGCTCAACTATTTCAGTCACTCCATCCGCCTGGAGCCCCGCCAATATGAGGGCGGACTTTACTTGGGCACTTGCAACAGGTAATGAATAATGAATGCCTTTCAGATTTCCACCCCTGATGGATAGCGGAGTGAAATTGCCTTCAGAACGGCCATCTATCACGGTACCGAATTTCTTCAGCGGCTCTGTCACCCTCTTCATCGGTCGCTTGGCGATGGAGGAATCCCCAATAAGAACCGAATGAAATGGTCTTCCTGCCAGAATCCCCATGATAAGACGGGTAGTAGTCCCCGAATTCCCTACATCCAGAATATCCACCGGTTCTTTTAGGTGATCCCACCCGTTACCATATACAATCACTTCATCTTGTGTGACCGTAATCTCCACACCTAACTTACGAAAGCAGGAAATGGTGCTTAAACAATCCTCTCCCATAAGAAAATTATGTATAACCGTTTTGCCTTCAGCAACCGATCCAAACATGATCGATCGATGGGAAATCGATTTATCCCCCGGTACTTGCAGCTCTCCATTCAAACCTTTATTTGGATTTGACAGTCTTTTCTTTGCTTTCATCCGTATCACCCTTTATCCCAAGAATAATTCATAATTCGTCTGATTACTTAAACAGTGAAGAGCTCTCTCCCTGTCTTCCAATGTTTGAAAGCTGATCACTAATACTCCATATATATCTTCTCTCGTTTCCATGATCCTGATATTCGTTAAACTGATCTTTTCCTGTGCAAGATAGCCCGTCACTTCAGAGATTACTCCTGGATAGTCGGGTACATCTACAAATAGATCGTAGAACGAAGGAATCGCCCCTTTTTCAAGAATCGGTAGATCATCCCTAAATATCTTTGCATCTTGAAAGTAATTGAATATCTTCTCAGTATCATTCATACTGACAAAGGAAACAACTTCCTCCATTTCAGCCTTCCACTCCTCAAGAAGAGCAAGCAAGACCTTCCTGTTTTGAATGGTAATGTCCTTCCACATTGTCGGGTTGGAAGAGGCGATCCGGGTTATATCACGAAATCCTCCTGCAGCAAGCCTTCTCAAATATGGGTGCGAAGCCGAAGAAACCTTCGCCCGGTGAACCAGGGAAGCTGCAATGATATGAGGAAAATGACTGATTATGCCCGTCAGTTCATCATGTTCCCGCGGTTCTACCATTAAGAATTTAGCATGTGTACCTTTCAGCCACTCCTGGAGCTCGGTCACGTTTTCCTCTCGAGCGCTGGGACTCGGAGTGAGCATATAGAAAGCATTTTCAAACAAAATTTCTTTCGCAGCGGCAATTCCACTCTTGTGTGAGCCTGCCATCGGGTGCCCCCCGATAAATTGGATTCCTCTTCTTGACATCCAGTCCGATTTCTTCATGATTGATTCTTTTGTACTGCCGGTATCTGTAATCAATACGTTTTCTTTCAATGAAAATGATTTAAATTGCTCGATGATCTTCTCGGTTTGGAAAACAGGGGTAGAAATAATGATGAGATCCGCTTGTTCTGCAGCATGCTGTAATGAAAGAGACATTTCATCGATTATACCTAAGGAACTGCCAAGTCTTAATTCTTTATGATTCACATCATGCCCAATGATTTTCGCATTGGGATGTTCTTTTTTTATACAGATGGCAAGAGACCCACCAATCAACCCCATGCCTATGATTAACACTGTTCCATTCATCGTTGTCCCTCCATCATCCTATTTGAAAAAAGCCGGAAAGGGCACACGCCCACCCGACCTCACTTCATACACTTCTTTGAAGGGCTAGAAATTCCTTCATTTTGTCAATGACTTCTTCATTTTGTTCATGGGATCCAACCGTCACCCTTACAGATTGAGGGAATCCTAAGGCAACTCCTGAGCGGACGATATATCCTTTACTCATTAAATATTGAAACACTTCGTCACCGCTAACTCCGAAATCAATTAATACGAAGTTCGCTTGTGAAGGGAAATAATCCAGACCTTGTTCCTCACAGAACTGGTAATACTGCTCCAGTCCTTTTCGATTATGGTCCCTGCATTCCTGTATGAATGCCTGATCATCGATGGCCGCTGAAGCTGTTCCTTGAGCAAGTGTATTATTATTGAAAGGTTCACGGATTGGTTCGAGTTTCCCGATCACGTCATCTCTACCTATCCCGAATCCTACTCTGAATCCTGCTAAACCGTAGGCTTTCGAAAAGGTCCGTGTGATCAATAATTGAGGATAGGACTTCAATAATTCTAAAGAATCATAATAATCCTCCGCCACCACATACTCGTAATACGCTTCGTCCAATACAACGAGAACATGTGGAGGGACAGCATCTAAAAAGGAAATGAGTTCCCCGTTACGAATATATTCCCCCGTGGGATTATTAGGTGAACACAACCAGACAACCGAAGTGGTGTCATCGATCTCTTTAAGCATTTTGTCCAATTGATGCCTTCCCGCTGAATCCAGTGGGACCTCACGGATTTCTGCCCCTTCTACAATCGCATTGTGTTTATATTGGGGAAAGGTCGGTGTTGCCATTACAGTGCTTTTCCCAACACCCAATAAAGCCCTGGAGATGATTTCTATGACTTCATCTGATCCATTCCCAAATAGTAATTGTCCAGGTTCCACAGATAAGTATCCTGCCACCTTGAGGCGTAATTCTTTCGCATAACCATCAGGATAGATTGCATGAGAAAGTGCATTCGTTTTAAGAAACGTCTCAACGCTCTTTGAACAGCCGAATGGGTTTTCATTCGATGCAAGCTTCACCACTTTCTCAAGATTGAATAACTCTTTCACATCATCCATCGTTTTTCCGGGCTGGTATGCTTTTAAATTCTGAATCTGGGGTTTCCACTTCATGTTTAACTTCCTTTCAGTCTTTTTCATCTCTTCCAAAGATGGCTAATCCTTTTTCAAGTCAGGACGGAGGCTGACTGCATTTTCCATATAAATATGTTGGATATCCCTTTGAGGTGTTGACGTATGGTAATGAATCATCACTCTAATGCACAAAGGCAGTCCATGAGGTATATCTAACTCCTGCATGCACATGACAGGGACATATTTCCAATCCTCAAACCCCCTTAATGCTTTGGCAGGGAAAACGCTCTTGATATCATTTGTCGCAGAAATGAAAACAGATGCGACCTTATCTGCCTTTATATCATTATGTAAGATCATTTCCTTTAAGAGACTTTCGGTTGAAAGGAGAATTTCCTTTTCATCATCATGATCTGCTGTGGTGGCACCTCGAATTCCCCTGATCATTCTTCCACTCTCCCTTTATTCTCACTTTTTTATACTCTATCTCTTCCCTTTAAGGGAAGGTTTTACAACTTCCGAATGAATTCATCCGCTTGTTTCAGATCCTCTTTCTTCACGTCTTCTATCAAAGGGTCACCGATATCCTTTAATAAAATGAAAACGGGCTGGCCGTTTAAGGACTTCTTATCACGTTTCATTCCTTCGTATAATGTATCAAAATCGATGCTTGATGGAACCGTCAGATTATAACCGAGTGACTTGACCCACTGGATAAACGACTCCAAGTCAAATGGCAGGCCGCTGTAACGTTCACTAAGATATAAAGCGAAGACCATTCCGATCATGACCGACTCACCATGAGTCCGATTTCCATAGCCGCTTGCACTTTCAACAGCATGACCATAAGTGTGTCCGAAATTCAAGAATGCCCGGATATTCGACTCTCTCTCATCCTTTGATACAATTGCCCCTTTCACCTTAATGCCTTTAACCAGGCAATCTGTCAGAAAGTCCTTATCGAGATTTTCTGCAGATCGGAATGAGTGCATTAGATCATTTATAAATCCCTTATCTGATAACAATGCATGTTTGATTACCTCAGCGAAGCCGGACAGCACTTCATGTTTTGGTAGAGTAAAAAAATAATCCAAATCGAAGAATACACCTTCGGGTTGATAAAATTGCCCCACCATATTCTTACCTAATGGATGATTGATTGCCACTTTCCCTCCCACTGCGCTGTCATGGGCAAGGATTGTCGTCGGAACGCTGATGAAAGGGATTCCCCTCATATACGTAGACGCGATGAAGCCGGCTAGATCACCTATGGCTCCGCCACCGAAGGCAATCACAATAGATTTACGATCCACATGATGCTGAAGGCCGTGTGTTATCGCCTCTTCATAGACGGAAAAGCTTTTCGCCTTCTCCCCTTTAGGAGCTTGATAAGTGGTTACTTCGAAAAACTGACCGATAGCATTAGAGAAAGCTTCCCCATGAAGGTTGTATACTGATTCATCGGCTATGATCCACACCTTTGATACATCTTTAAACGCCTTCTTAATAAAAGAAACGATTTCATTGGTCATTCCCACTCCAATCTTTACATCGTATGTCTTTGAAGCGGTTTGAATGGTTACCTGTTCCATTTATTAATACTCCTTTGATTCTTGACGATGACTATCGATATCTTGACGGAGCTTTTCAAATTGGTCACTATTGAACTGTTCGACGATGGCAGAGGCAAGCTCCCAGGCCACAACGGCTTCCGCCACTACACTTGCTGCAGGCACTGCACAACTATCTGACCTCTCAATGCTAGCTTTGAATGGTTCCTTCGTTTCGATGTCAACACTTTGAAGAGGTTTATACAGGGTTGGGATCGGCTTCATGACTCCCTTGACTGAAATTGGCATACCTGTTGTCATACCCCCTTCAAAACCGCCTAATCGATTCGTCTTCCGGAAGTACCCTTTTTCTTCACTCCATGCAATTTCATCATGGACTTCACTTCCCGGTTTTCTGGCCATTTCAAAGCCCAGACCGAATTCGACTCCTTTGAAGGCATTGATACTCATGACTGCCATGGCGATTTTCGCATCCAGTTTACGGTCATAATGAACATAACTGCCAACCCCTGATGGCATTCCTTCAACGATGACCTCTACTACACCGCCTATTGAATCCCCATTTTTCTTAGCTTCATCTATCAGGTTCATCATCTTCTGGCCGGCTTCTTCATCAAGACAGCGTACAGGCGATGCTTCCGTCACATCCCTCAGTTCATTTATGGAATCATAATGAAGCTTTCCTGATTTAATGCCTCCGATTTCAAGGACATGTCCGACTACTTCAATCCCCAGTAACTTCAATAACTTCTTGGCAACGGCCCCTGCTGCGACCCTAACCGTCGTCTCCCTTGCAGAGGACCTTTCCAGTACGTTTCTAAGATCTCTATGTCCATATTTCATTCCGCCAACGAGGTCTGCATGTCCAGGTCTTGGACGCGAAATTTTTCTTTTGATTTCTTCCTCCACACCATCTTCCAGAGGTTCGATCCCCATTACCTTAGTCCAGTGAGTCCAATCTTTGTTCTCGACAACCAACCCGAGTGGAGATCCGAGGGTGTGCCCATGTCTTACGCCTCCTACAATCGATGCTCGGTCCGTCTCAATTTGCATTCTCCGTCCACGTCCATGGCCTTTCTGCCTTCTTGCCAGGTTCTCATTTATATCTTCAGCTTCTAAAGGCATCCCTGCCGGAAGCCCTTCAATGATGGTCGTTAACTGTGGTCCATGTGATTCTCCAGATGTTAAGTATCTCATTTCACTTTCCCCCTTCAACTCGTTAAAGAATTATGTACCAATATAACATAGAATTATTATTCTTTCCTAGCCCTTAAGTTTAAATAATTTTCTAAAAATCTATTTTCCCCTGTAGATGCTCTTTTTATAGCAGTGGTTGCTATTGGAAGAGAGTTTAGTCACCCACTTAAGTTCTTTTATAAGATTGCTGTGATTTTCACACAGACTATGGTATTCCAATACTCTGTCAATAAGTATGTGCTTCAGGGTGAGGGGAACTGCTACGCTTTCCACAGACGTTCGGCCGAGTCTCCTCAGCAAAGTACGCTTCCGGGGTCTCAGCACGCCCGTTTTCCGTAGGAGTCTACACAGTTCCCCTCACCCTCTTAATAAGTCTTTGGTGACAGAGCTACATGTTTTTAGATAAAGCAAAAACGTACTTTTGAAAATAGGATATTCGCTAAGGGTGCTCGACACCTGGGGGAAACGCTGTACATAATGAAAAGAGAACACATGGTGGGGAATTCAACCACTACTCACCACTTTAAAACCAACAATGTTTACGAAAACAGTTTAAAATAAAAAACGATGCGAATCCGCCATATAGTTAGAATTCCCTTTTCCATTGCTTTTGGAAGGCAAGGAGGAATTCACCTAATGCAGATCGACATCGCTGTGTATTATATTTTTTTATAGAAGAATGTATCCTCGGTTTCAAATCCATATTGTGAGGGGTTAAAGATTTGTTCGGTGCTTCCTACAAAGAGGACTCCACCCGGTTTTAATGCGGCATTGAATTTTTTATAAAGCATGCTTTTGGCTTCTTCTGTAAAATAAATCAGCACATTTCTGCAAACGATCAAGTCATACTTTCCTTCGAATGAATCCGAGAGCAGGTTTTGCTGCTTAAAGGAAACCGTCCTCTTTACCTCTTCATTCAGTTTATACAGCGGTCCCTCACCAGTGAAATGATTTCTTCTCATTTGTTCTGGAATTTCAGACAGTGACCTTTCTGGGTAGACACCGTTCATGGCGCGTTGAAGGGCGTTTTTATCAATGTCCGTTGCCGTTATGGTTCCATTAGGTAGCGGGACATATTTAGACAAGATCATGGAAAGTGTGTAAGGTTCTTCACCGGTGGAACAAGCAGCACTCCACACTTTAAATGATGTATTTCCCTCCAGTAGTCTTGGGAGGATTTTATTCTCCAGCACTTCCCAACGCTTGTAATTACGAAAAAATTCCGAAACATTAATCGTCATCCGATCCAAAAACTCTTCCATTTCTTCTCTATTCCGATTCAATGAACTAAAGAATTCCTGAAAGCTCCCGTATCCTTTTTTTTCATAAAGGGCGGTTAACCTTCTCTTCATTTGTGCTTCTTTATAAAGGGACAAATCGATTCCCGTTTTCCGTTTGATTCCTTGAATAAATTCACTATAATCATTTGACATTAGGTCCACACTCTCTCTGCTCTGAATAAGGGTTTACAGCTATATTATGTATATCGAACATTCAAAGAAAAAGTTAAATCTGATCCAAAGAAAAAAAGCAAGCCGTTTATAAAACGACTTGCTTCTAAATCGTAAAGCTCTCGTATATTAGTAAACCCACTCGTTCATTAACTTAGAATATTCTACTAGTTCTTCTTCTTTGAAAAACAAGCCGATTTCTCTTACAGCGCTTTCAGCAGAGTCAGATCCGTGGATGATATTTTTGCCGACCGTAAGACCGAAATCACCGCGGATTGTACCAAGAGCAGCATCCTTCGGATTCGTAGCACCCATCATTCCACGAGCCGTCGAGATAACGTTTTCCCCTTGCCAAACCATTGCAAATACAGGTCCAGAAGTGATAAAGTCAACCAATTCACCAAAGAATGGTCTTTCTTTGTGCTCACCATAATGCTCTTCAGCAAGCTCGTTTGAAATGCTCATTAGCTTAGCACCGACTAATTGAAAGCCCTTTTTTTCAAAACGTGATACGATATCACCGATTAATCCTCTTTGTACGCCGTCCGGTTTAACCATTAAAAATGTCTTTTCCATCTTCCCCACTCCTAAATATGTATGTATGGTAGTCACAAGGACATCCCACGAAAATAGTAACACTGATTGGGGGTTTTGGCAACGTTTCCATTTTAAATTTTCTTAATATTTTCTCTTACCAATGAAATTCGCGATATTTTTAAGGGTTTTCTTTACCCGGTTATAAGGAAGATGATCAAGATCTTTCAGGGCTCTATCAAGGTACATTCTGCTGAGATCATGAGATCGCTCAATGGCATCGGTAGCAAGAATGGACGAGATGACCTCTTTCATTTCTTCAGGTGTGGTATACTCCGTCACTTTTTCAATCTTGGATTTGAGACTTGGATTTTCCATGGCGTATAGGATGGGAAGTGTGATATTTCCTTGCCATAAGTCACTTCCTGCTGGTTTACCCAGTTCTTCCTCACTTGCTGTAAGGTCTAATATATCATCCGTAATTTGAAAGCTCATTCCCACATTGTAACCAAATCGGTATAAACGTCGGTGGATCTCTTCAGGTGCACCGGAAGAGATGGCGCCAAGCTGGCAACTCACAGCAATTAGCAATGCGGTTTTCCTTTTTATCCGCAAGAGGTAGTTTCGCAGGTTCTGATCAAATCGATATTTATCTTCGATCTGAGCGATCTCGCCTTTGCATAGCTCTACCAGAGTGTGAGATAAAATCTGATGAGCTTCCGGAACCTTTATGTGAGTCATATACTCCAGAGCCCGTGCAAAGATATAATCTCCCGTATACATCGCGATGCGGTTGTCCCACTGTGCCTTAATTGTCGGTTTCCCTCTTCTCAGCTCTGCATCATCAATGACGTCGTCGTGCACTAGAGAGGCCATATGCATCAGTTCTAATGCCACGGCTACATTTTTCACAATATTGATATCGTATTGTCCAAACTTTGCAGAAAGCAATACAAATACCGGCCGGATTCTCTTACCTCCTGCTTGAAGAAGGTGAAGGGAGGCTTCTTGTAAGAGCTGGGATTCAGATTCAATCGCCACTTCCAATTCCTTTTCTATTTCATCTATATCCGTCTTTAGAAACGAATACATCCTGTTTAGCTTCATAGTTTTTCCACCTAATTTACGAATTTCTTACTTTCTGCCGGAATGCATAGCGGCAACGCCACCACTATATGGCTTCACATGTATATTGTTGAAGCCCGCTTCTTCGAACATCGCTGCAAGTTCCTTCATGCCTGGAAAATCCCTTGCTGACTCCTGAAGCCAGGAATATTCATTAAAGCTCTTCGCGAAGATTTTTCCGAACACAGGCATCACAAAACGAAAATATGCGTAATACATTTGCTTGAAACCCAGCATGGTGGGTTGGGACGTTTCAAGACAAACTGCCATCCCGCCAGGCTTCACCACGCGGTTCATTTCCTTTAAGACGTGCAGATAATCCGGTACATTACGTAAACCAAAGCCAATCGTCACATAATCGAACGTGTTATCGTCAAATGGAAGCTCCATTGCGTTCCCATGAATCAATTCGATATTGTTCATACCGGACTGTTTTACTTTTTCCTTACCGATCGATAACATGTTTTGACTGAAATCAAGACCTACCACACTGCCAGATTCACCGACTTTTTCCCCAATGGCCAACGTCCAGTCCGCGGTACCGCAGCAAACATCAAGAGCCTTCGAACCAGGCTTCACATCCATATGCTTCATGGTATCTTTTCTCCATTTTTTATGTTGCTGGAAACTGATTACAGAGTTCATCTTATCATAATTGGAATAGATTTTTTCAAATACTCCATGGACTTTTTGTTCTTTCGACTGCTGCATGTCGTTTTACCCTTCTTCCGCGTATAGTTTGGTCATAGGTTCAGGTTCCTCATAAGGCAAAAGCTCTACGATAAGCTTCTTAAAATACAGGGAACCAGGCTCGATGGTCTCCAACTGTGCCCGCACCTTACTCTTAGTCCCTTCAATGAGTTCATCCATCTGTGATAGCAAATGTCTGCTCTCTTCCTTTGTTAAGTGTAAGATCGAGTCTTCTTGATCGGAATGAATCGTTAATGTAGTCAATGCTTTGAGAAAACTCGTATTCTGTAAATGTTCAAAACAAATTTTCTCCTGAACAAGCTTCTTACAGAGAAGGATTTCTTCAACGATTTCAATCCATTTCGTATCTTCAAAAAAATGATAAAAGTTCGAAACAATCGCTGACTCTCTTGTCTTCATCCTCTTCATTAATGCATCTAAATTTTCATGTTCTTCTTTGTAGATAGATATTTTGCTTTCGTTTATTTCTTTAATCGCTTTGGCTAAACGAGAAATAAGCTCTACATCATCTGTTTCTGCAAGGATTTTATAGTAGAGGCTGCTAAAGTATACCCCTGCGAGTACAGTCAACTGTCTTTCCTTTAAGGGATCACGCTCAGATATTGTAACCTTTTCATGGGTATCAAGGGCTATCTGCAATAACATGGCAGTTGAGATCCACTGTACGACTTCCTTACTAACCGCGCGTCCTTCGCTTACGAATGGCAGGAGCAGAAAATAGATCCGGTCCCGGTCAATATACGGTTGATCGATGTATTCCTTCAGATAAGAGTGATGCAACTGCTCTTCTATGTATTGATGAATGATATTCGCTTGATGGTTACAATCAATGAATTTCATACCCTTTAATCCCCATTTCTACTATGTATCAGTCTAAAAATTTCAGCATTAAATATTATACCATAAAATTCTTTGCAATAGGGAGGGTGAGTCTCCCTCGTTAAGCTGATTATAACAAAGGGGACGACCACGAAGCCGAATACTTCTTAGTCCGTCCCACCGTTATACTTCTCTATCAGCCAAAATCAAAATAGATGATTATTTCTTATTATCACTTTCAACTTCTCCATAGCTGGTGACGATGGTTGCTTTCCCTCTTACTTTGATCGCAGATGTGTGATCCGTAAATTGAGCAATCATGACTTCGCCTTTATCCAGCTTTTCGGAATGATGAAAACGGGTGTCTGTCCCTCTCGTCAAACCGATGACATTGACGCCATCTTCAATGGCTTTAATGACAATATAATCATTTGAATTCATTTGTCGATCACTCCTAATTCTTTATAAAAGAAAGAACTTCACTGCGTGCCTGAGCGTCTTCTTTGAACGTGCCTCTTACAGCTGTTGTCACTGTGCTTGATCCAGGTTTCTTCACGCCTCTCATCGTCATGCACATATGCTCCGCTTCAACGACTACCATTGCACCATGAGGCAGTAGGGTTTCCATGATCGTATCCGCTACAGTTGCTGTAATCCTTTCTTGGAGCTGGGGACGTTTAGCAACAGATTCAACAGCCCTTGCCAGTTTACTTAATCCCGCAACCCGTCCATCCCGAGGAATATAAGCAACATGTGCTTTTCCATAGAAAGGAACCAGATGATGCTCGCACATCGAGTAGAATGGAATATCCTTCACGAGTACCAGCTCTTCGTGTTCTTCACTGAATATGGTTTCAAAGTATTCCTTCGGATCGTGATCGAGTCCAGAGAACACTTCTGCGTACATTTTCGCCACACGCTTTGGCGTATCCAATAAACCTTCTCTATTAGGATTCTCTCCAATTGCTTCTAAAATTAATCGAATTGCTTCTTCTATTTGGCCATGATTGACTTGTGCCATAATGTTGTCCTCCTAAAATAACTTAAAGAAATAGTAACATTGTTAATATTAGCACAAGCCTATAAGGTCATCAAAGACTAGTGCTTTAGAAGTTTTATAATAATATAAAACAGTTTACTTGAGAACAAATTTCCGTACATAATTTCAATTTGCTCGAACCATAATAGAACAGAACACAAAAAAAGGCCGCATAAATATGCGACCTTCCCGTTACGCTCAAAGTATGTAATTATTTTACAGCTTCTTTAAGCGCTTTACCTGGTTTGAAAGCAGGTACTTTGCTTGCTGAGATTTCGATCTCTTCACCTGTTTGTGGGTTGCGACCTTTACGGGCTGCACGCT
The DNA here is from genome assembly GCF_020172085.1 of Rossellomorea aquimaris. Lineage (GTDB taxonomy): Bacteria > Bacillota > Bacilli > Bacillales > Bacillaceae_B > Rossellomorea > Rossellomorea aquimaris_E. Next base: position 874,663 of record NZ_JAIVAT010000003.1, on the reverse strand, counting down.
CACGTACTTCGAAGTTACCGAATCCGATTAATTGTACTTTATCACCGTTTGCAAGTGAATTTTGAATTGTATCGAAAACAGCGTCAACCGCTTTAGTAGCGTCCTTCTTAGATAGCTCAGCAGCTTCTGCAACAGCATTGATTAGTTCTGTCTTATTCATGCCATTCACCTCCTCCCAAGGAAATGTCTCAGTCATGATTCATTTACTTTATTATCATTAGTAAACAACTTTAGCGAATTCTATACATAAAGTGTAGAAAAATCGCTTGAAAACGTTGCTGAATCAATATTCAACAACAATTCTGTTAAAAGATTATCACAAAGGATTGACCTTAGCAAGAACAAATCAAGAAATAATGGGAATCTTTTCTTATTTGAAACACAAATGTAATACAATTACCCTCAATCCCTTTGTCCATGCACTCTATTCAACGTATCACTTCTTTCGGATGACTGCAACTGATACCTTCCTGATCAGGTTCTCTTTCTTACTTCCCAACCTTGGAATCCCTTAAACATCAACACCCATTTCCCCCTTCTACTTGCATACTCTTAATCGAGGAATATCCGAGCACAATAAACCGACACAAACGCTTATGTATCAATGGTTAAGCCATTATCTAAAATAAATCAGTCACCTATTCAATTCTTCTATAAATTTATATTTATACAATGTTGATTTCTGTTTCCTAATCCAGGGTTCAGATAAAAAAATCTTTTTTTATTAGGCTGTTTTCGTAAACATTGTTGCTTTTGAATAAGCGAGAGGTGGTTGATTTTCGCTGCAGGTATTCGCTTTCCGCGGGGCTGGCCCCTCGAGGTCATAAGTCAAATCAACCAAAAAGGCAAAGAACGCCTTTCCAGTTGATTTTTGACTTATGCTTGTCGAGTCTGACCAAGCCACCTCTGCTTTTCGTCCTGTCCAGCGTTTCCCGCAAGAGTCGAGCACCTGTAGCGAGAATCAACTGTCCAAGCATAAATGTTTCAGTAATACCAGTGTAAATGCCAGGATCACTTGCACCAACTCTTTTTCTTGTAGTAGCAGTGACCAATTATAGTGAATAGTACTAATACTCTGCTTAACTGATATTTATGAACCATATTGCTCTGTCAACACTTGCTACTAGTGACAGAATTTTTGTAAATCATAGTCTTTTCAATAATAACAACAATCTTTGCGAAAAAAGCGTTTAAAAAATGAAAAAAGACCTTCCTAAGAAGGCCTAGACATTTATAAGATGATAGCGATCAATCCACCGGATCCTTCGTTAATGATTCTTTCTAATGTATCCTTTAGTTTGTATCTTGCATTTTCAGGCATCAGTGAGAGTTTAGCCTGAATTCCTTCTCTTACGATGGAACTTAAGCTTCTACCGAAGATATCGGAATTCCAAATGGACAGCGGGTCATCTTCGAAATCCTGCATCAGGTAGCGTACCAATTCTTCACTTTGTTTCTCTGTGCCGATGATCGGTTCAAACTTTGACTGTACATCCACTTTAATCATGTGTATTGATGGCGCCACTGCCTTTAAGCTGACTCCGAATCTGGCTCCCTGTCTGATGATCTCCGGTTCATCCAGGCTCATATCATTCAATGAAGGAGCAGCAATACCATACCCTGTCTGTTTTACCATTCTTAATGCATCGGAAATCTGATCATACTCGGCTTTGGCATGTGCAAAATCCTGCATCAATTCCAGTAGATGATCTTTCCCGCGAATTTCAACTCCCACAATTTCCTTCAGGACTTCATCATACAATTCATCAGGAGCGTACAGGTCAATTTCCGCAATCCCCTGACCCATATCGATACCGGCAAGTCCCGCTCGTTCAATATGATCGAATTCACTGAAATAGTGTACAACCCGGTCCACATCCCGAAGGCGTTTAATATCTTTAACCGTTTCCTTAACAGCTTCCTGGTAGTTCTGTCTTAACCAATGCTCTTCTTTCAATACCATGACCCAGCTTGGAAGGTTGACATTCACCTCAAGCACCGGGAATTCGAATAATGCTTCCCTTAGTACATTCAGTACATCTGAGTCCCTCATACTCTCCACACTCATAGCAAGGACAGGGATGTCGTATTTGTCTTGAAGCTTCACTCTCAGGTCTTCTGTCTCAGGGGCATGAGGTCTGGCCGAGTTGATAACCATGATAAAAGGTTTACCTACTTCTTTCAATTCCTCGATGACCCGTTCTTCCGCCTCAATATAGTCCCCTCTTCCAATCTCACCGATTGAGCCGTCTGTTGTCACAACCACTCCGATCGTGGAATGTTCCTGGATAACCTTTCGCGTGCCGATTTCGGCTGCTTCATGGAATGGAATAGGCTCTTCATACCATGGCGTATTGATCATTCTAGGGCCATTTTCATCCTCGTATCCCTTAGCACCAGGGACCGTATACCCTACACAGTCTACCAATCTAATATTTACTTCGAGACCTTCATCCACATGAACCGAGATGGCTTGATTCGGAACAAATTTCGGTTCAGTCGTCATGATGGTCCTACCTGCTGCACTTTGAGGCAATTCATCCTGCGCTCTTGCACGTTCTGATTCGCTTGCGATGTTAGGAAGGACAACAAGTTCCATGAACTTCTTGATAAATGTTGATTTCCCTGTTCTTACTGCTCCAACCACACCTAAATAGATATCTCCGCCTGTTCTTTCAGCAATGTCCTTAAATAGATCGACTCTTTCCAAGAGATTCCCTCCCATCTTATATTCCAGGGATGTTTCATCCGTGTATTCTGTGTCTCACATTCTATATTTATGATTGTCCCAATGACTTATGACTATTAATATGCTATTTTCCCCTCCTTATGATTAAAAGTTGAAAATTTATTATGTCTTAGCATTTATGATCATTTGTTTTGATGAAATAACCCTATAAAGGATGACATAAAAATAATAACCCTTCCCTTACAATATATTTTGTAAGAAAAGGGTTATGCCTATTTTGTCATAAAGACAGGTTCGTTATTTTCATCAACAGTATAAGGTAAAGAATAGGCAGGGACAAAATAGGTGCCATCTACAAGCATATCTCTGATATCTTCTCCTCTTTCCCATTCTCCCTTGCTGGACTCCAGCTTTTCAAATAAGTCCATTGAATAGTCCACAAAAATTTCACCGTCCCCATTTATAACAAGAGGAAGATTTTTATTCGAATATGGACTGTTTACGTAAACTTCTTCCTCATACCCAAGTTCTTTGTAATTCAATGTATACACATTATTAGCTACTTCCTTTTTAAACGGAGGGTAGTCTTGGGCTTGAATCCTGATTTTCAATTCTCTGATTTGTTCAGCTATTCGAAGGTCGAAAATCTTGACTTCCGGTTTATCCTCCACATTTACAAGGACATATTGAAAAATCCCACCATTTTCAAAGGCGTTGCCCGGGATTTCCGGTAAATACCTCGGAGATAATTTCCTGAAATCAATAGGATATTTTTGGTAAATAGGGGTATCCTGGTCCCTAGTCTTTATCGGAAGCAATCCACCTTGATCTTTCTGATAGGCTTCCACCGCTTCTTGTACAGCCTTCACTTGTGTTTCATAAGGAATTTGATTTTGACTTAGCTCTTCCTCCGGATATAAGCAACCTGATAGTAAGCTCATCGTGATTATGAGAAGAAATGCTGTAATACCTATGCGCTTCAATCTAAAACGTCCTTTCAATCGGGCGGAACCTAGTTGGTGGGTCCGCTGAATACTATATAAATCATCATAAGGCCACCGGCGATCATCATTATGTATGCCATGAAAGCTGTAATAAAACGCAGGAACTTCTGCTTAATCTTATACCTGCTGAAATAGATCGTTAATATGGCAAAAAACATGAACCCCATTGATGCAAACGAAATCCACATCTTCATCATCGAATCCAAAGTACATCCCTCCTGTTATCGAATGTATTATATCATAAGATTTTTACTAAAGAATAGAAAAGAATAGTTGTTCAAGAATCTGTTACAATCCATATTGAGAAATATTTGAATGTCATCCTGTGACTAAAAAAAATCTCCTCGAGTATCAACATCATAGACGTCAATCACTCGAGGAGCTCTGAATAAGGGAGACCTACCCATCCATAGGCAAAGCTGTATATATTCATGACAGTGTATGCATCTGCATCAACGTTCGCATCCTCGAATGCCCATAAACCGAGGATTTATTCTACACTTAATAATAAATGGTCTTTCGCTATGAAATATAGATCTCCATTTTTCTTTTCAGGTTCAGTTTAAACGCTCACCAAGTATATTCACAAGGTCTTCCATTTCATTCGTTTTCACTCGACCCATCAAATGATCTACCGCTTCTTTCGCCTCGACTTTATTGAAAAGGACATCATAAAGTGCATCTGTAATCGGCATATTCACTTCATACTTCTCAGCCAGCTGGTGTGCAGCTTTTGTCGTGCGCACCCCTTCTACGACCATACCCATATTGGCTAGGACCTCATCAAGATTATGCCCTTTACCCAACATGTTCCCGGCTCTCCAGTTTCTTGAGTGAACACTTGTGCACGTTACGATAAGATCTCCAATTCCTGTCAATCCTGAAAACGTTAATGGATTAGCTCCCATTTTCGTTCCAAGGCGGGCGATTTCCGCGAGTCCCCGCGTTATAAGTGCCGCTTTCGCATTATCTCCATAACCCAAACCATCAGTGATCCCTGCAGCAAGGGCAATGATGTTCTTTAGTGCACCGCCAATTTCAACACCGAGAATATCTGGATTTGTATACACACGGAAATTCATGTTCATGAACAGGTCCTGAATTTCTTCAGCCGCCTTCATATCTTTCGAAGATACAGTCACAGTCGTAGGATGCCTTAAGCTCACTTCTTCTGCATGACTTGGACCTGACAATACCACTACCGTATGTAAATTCTCAGGTGCCATTTCATCTTCGATCAATTCTGAAATCCTGAGGAGGGAATCAGGTTCGATCCCCTTACTCACATGAACGACGGTCAACGGACTTCTTTGAAATTCTTGAACCTGTCCCAGGACGGAACGGATCGCTTTCGTAGGAACTGCCAGAATGATGGTGTCTACACCATCCAGTGCCTCTTTAAGGTCGTGATATCCAATAATGGAATGAGGAAGCTCAATACCTTTTAAATACTTATGATTGGTATGTTTAGAGTTGATCTCGTCAATTTGTTCTTTCTTGTGGCCCCATAACCTGACTTCCAATCCATTATCAGCAAGAACCATCGCAAGAGCCGTCCCCCAGCTTCCCGCTCCGACTACCGTTACATTTTTTGAACTTTTCATTTTTTACACCCACCTTATTATTTTCTAGCTCGGGCAATAATACGAATAGGAGTTCCTTCAAATCCAAATGCATCGCGTATTCTGTTTTCCAAGAATCGTTCGTAAGAGAAGTGCATCAATTCAGGGTCATTTACAAATACGACGAATGTAGGTGGCTTTACAGCTACTTGTGTCGCGTAATAAATTCTTAGTCTCTTACCATTATCCGTCGGTGTCGGATTCATTGCAACCGCATCCATCACCACTTCATTCAATACGCTTGATTGTACACGCATGGCGTGATTTTCACTTGCCGTATTTATGATTGGCAGCAAAGTATGAATACGCTTCTTTGTTTTCGCAGAAAGGAAGACGATCGGAGCATAATCCAGGAATTGAAAATGCTCACGGATATTCTTTTCCCATTTGTTCATGGTCTTCTCATCTTTATCCACGGCATCCCACTTATTCACGACAATCACGACAGCCCGACCGGCATCGTGGGCATATCCTGCGATTTTCTTATCCTGCTCAATGATGCCTTCTTCACCGTCAATGACGGATAGGACGACATCTGAACGCTCTATGGCTCTAAGTGCCCTTAACACACTGTATTTTTCAGTGGTTTCGTACACTTTCCCTTTCTTCCTCATACCTGCTGTATCAATGATGACATAATCCTGCCCATCATACGTATAAGAAGAGTCAATGGCATCCCGTGTCGTTCCTGCCACGTTACTTACGATGACACGATCTTCCCCTAATAGAGCGTTGACTAAAGATGATTTCCCTACGTTCGGACGACCGATCAAAGAAAACTTGATGACATCTTCCGCATAGTCTTCATCCTCTTCATGCTTAAAGTTCTTGACAACTTCATCAAGAAGATCTCCCAACCCAAGCCCATGAGAACCTGAGATAGGAAATGGCTCGCCAAATCCTAAAGAGTAAAAATCATAAATCATTTCTCTCATTTCAGGATTATCAATTTTATTTATTCCCAACACGACCGGCTTTTTGGAACGATAAAGAATTTTGGCTACAATTTCGTCAGCTGCTGTGACGCCTTCACGTCCATTAGTCAAAAAGACAATGACATCGGCTTCATCAATCGCGATTTCTGCCTGCTGCCTGATTTGATCCAGGAATGGTTCATTCCCCAGTTCTATTCCACCTGTATCAATGATGTTAAATTCATGCGTCAGCCATTCTGCAGAACTATATATTCGGTCTCTAGTTACACCCGGTACATCTTCGACGATGGATATTCTTTCCCCAACAATTCTATTAAATATCGTGGACTTCCCAACATTCGGACGCCCTACGATTGCTATTACTGGTTTTGTCACGTTATTCACCCTTTCTGTAAGAAGTTGTCCTGTTCTTACATTTCCTCTTTTTAAACCATTTCAATCATATTAATGTAGTGCTATGCATAAGAAGGACTGGCCCTTAAGGTATTGTTTCCTTATGGGACAGCCCCCCTAACTTTACTATTTTATCAATAAAAGAATAAACTGGCAATCAATGTTTTACAATGATAAATAGTCCCTCAGCAATTTCATGCGCAATCCCATCCAAAATGGCTTCTAAATTCGCGCAGATTTTTTGTAATTCTTCGTCTGTTTTACAATAGAAGACACTTGTTCCGCTCGGTACTTTTTCAGGTGTTGTTGTCACGGTCGCGAGGATGAACTTCTGTATAGTGGTACTCATTCTATAGGACTCCCCTCTTGATTCGCCTTAGACTCGGACGGCATCCTGATCGCATTTTCCAAGGTCGGTACCTGCCCTAGAATGGCGATAGCTTTTTCTACATCTTTACGCTGCGGCAAAACAAATACTCCGACTCTTCCATCGTCTAAGTCTCTCTTAGCAAGAGGAGTTAGAGCAGGAGTCCCTGAATCTTTAAAAATCCCCAGGGAGGTCGACATGTCATGAAGAATTGCCTGACGTTGACCGAGATTCGCGAGAGTCGATCTTGCATCGAATGATTTGGGTGAAAGGATAAACCCCATCCCGTATCGCAAGATTTCCTCCTGCCTTACTTTAAGACCGATATTCATGATATAAATGTTATCAACATATAATCCTGCACCGTCAAAGTGAGGCTTCACATATTCAATGTCCACGATGTCCTTCAAACGTCCGCCGGCCATTAGCTTATGAGCAAGTACCATACAAATGGCACTAATCACTAGAGCAGCATATATGTTAAAAACGATATACGCAATCGTGGCTAGAAGAGAGGTGAAAATGACTAAGTAATTTCGGCTTTCAAAGGCAATGGCAATTCCTTCGATGTATGTAGCCCCTCTTGGAACAAGCTCATATGCATCAAGCTCCGTAAGCGTATTTCTCTCCATATTTCTCACGTCCCTGAACTGAGAAGCAGCAACCGTAAGAAACGTAATCGCCGTGAAATTCTCTTCCAATAAAGCAGGAATGGCGATGGTGCCTAGACCTGCTGCAATGAAACCAAGTGCAATATGTATAATCTTTCCGTGCAGATATGTTGGATATTGGCGATAGTCCGTACGAAGCATATAGATTCTCGTCAAAGTCCCTACAACCACACCAAAGATCACCGGATACACATAGACATTCATAGATTTTTCATTTCCCCCTTATTTGGCTGTGTCTTGATCGTAACGAACTGATTCAACTCTCCGAACACCTTCAATGCAAAGTGTAATCCTATGGACAAAGCCAGAATATCCAGGTAGGCCGGACCACCAATGGGATAGGTGAATCCTACGTTGTTTAATGGAACGCTAAGAAAGAAATCGCCAATCACACTACTTCCACCGATCGCGATGACACGAAACTCGGAAAGGGAAGAATGACCATAAAAAAGAACACTCACCAGCACAAAGGACAAAGAAAGAATATAATCACGATCCATAAACATGAGGACAGGGTCATAAATAGAAAGCAACCCAACCCCTGCATAAAGCATTCCCATCGTCAGTACAGCGATAAGCATATATAACTTATCCTTCAAATGAAGATTTCTTATGTATAGGATACAAATGAGTGCGAGTACAAAAACAGGAAAGGATACCTCCACCGATGCAATCTTCATTCCATAAGGAAATGCACAAATGAGAAGTAAACAAAGAAAAGAATACCGGAAACGATGTGGATGAGACTTTCTCATCAAAAACGTTGTATAAATCCACATTCCCCAAAGTAACCACAAATACATAATCCCATCCATACCCAATCTCCCCCTCCTATTATCTACATTATGGAAAATCTTTATGTATCTCATTCACGTATGAATAAACTTTTCAAAGAAAAAATAAAGAAGGGAGGTGTATTCGAATGGGTAAAGATCGACAAGAAAAGAAACTCAAACAAAGCAAACGAGTGGAATCTGACAGAGATCAAGGCTTACACTACAACGGAGCAACCAGCCTTGAGGGAACGGAAGAAGCTAAAAAAGGACAGAGGTAATCAAGAAAAGTGGAAGGGGCTTGCCCTGGGGCGACTTATGACCTCGAGCCCCAAGCCCCTAGAGCTGGACACCACAAAAAGCGGAGGCGGCTTGGTTAGAGGTGACAATCATATTCGTTCTCATCGTTTATCTGCCATCACTCATTAATCCAGCCGAAATCGTAAAAGATCCGGCCGTTTTGAGTGATAATCCAGTAGAAATAAAAGGGAATCCGGCCGCTTTCACTAATAATCCAGCCTAATTCTAAAATTCCCCATAACGAAACTATTTCAAAAAAAAAGAACGATTTCTCAAACTGAGAAATCGTTCTTTTACATATTTAACGCTCTCCTGCTATATCCTTCAGGATTCAACCCTCTCATTTCAAGCCAATGATAAACGTGGCCCGATAATACCATTGGTACGCTATGAAAATCCTCAATTTGCCTGCATCCGAGAGCACACATTAAAAACTGTATATCTGAATGAATTTGGCGTACTTCCTCAATGGTATCCTCCAGACCTGATTCAAGTAGCTGCTTAAGGATGACTCCAGCCATTCCAACGGCTGATGCCCCTAAACCAAAAGCCTTAACGATGTCTAAGCTATTCTGGATACCTCCGGAAGCAAGAATAGGCTTATCCGATACAGCGTGGCACTCGGCCAGGGATATGGCAGTGGGAATTCCCCAATCATCGAAAAAATCCAACATCCGTTTTCGGCGTTGATTTTCGATTTTCGAAAAATTTGTCCCGCCGAACCCACCTATATCGATGGCTGAGATATTAGAGTGGGACAAGGCATCTGCAACTTCTTTGCTGATGCCAAAACCCGTCTCTTTCACGATGACAGGGACTGAAATACGCTCGGCAATCTCCTTTATTCTGTCCAATGCCCCTCTGAAGTCACGGTCGCCTTCAGGCATCGTCAGTTCTTGTATCACATTCAAGTGAATCTGCAAGGCGTTGGCTTCAATCATTTCAACGGCATCTCTCGCCTGCTGAACGGTAGCCTCACTGCCTAAATTACCAAACACCATCCCATTCGGGTTGTGCTTTCGTACAATTTCATACGTACTTCGTTCGGTACGGTCTTTAAGCGCTGACATTTGGGAACCTACCGCGATCGCAAGACCCGTTTCCCTGGAAAGGATTGATAATTCTTCATTAATCTTTGATGTGGATTCCCCACCTCCACCTGTCATAGCATTTATGAAAATTGGCGAACTCCAAGTAAGTTCGCCAATTTGAGTCTGTAGATGAATGTCATCTACTGCTATATTCGGTAAGCTTTGGTGGACAAAAGCCACTTCATCAAAGCCGGTCTTGCGTTGTTGGCCGGTTGATAAAGCATAATTAATATGGTCTTGCTTTCTTTGAGCTCTCGTCACAATTCATCACCATTACTTAAGATCTTTTAGTTTGTCTCCAATCATTTCGCCCAATTGGAAGCCGGTACTTTCTTCAGGCATTTCGTAGTCGGTTACTTCTTCCTCTTTTTCTTCGAGGGCCTTGATGCTTAAGGATAGGCGTTGTTCGTTTTCGTTAACGTCAAGTACCTTCACTTTCACATCCTGATTTTCTTGCAGTACTTCGTGAGGTGTACCGATATGCTTATGTGAAATCTGAGAGATATGAACAAGCCCTTCGACTCCAGGTAACACTTCTACAAATGCGCCATAGGAGACCAGGCGTTTTACGACACCGTCCAACACGCTTCCTTTAGGTGCCTTTTCAGAGATTTCACTCCATGGTCCAGGCAGGGTTTCTTTAATGGATAAAGAAATACGTTCGTTGTCACGATCGACACTCAATACCTTCACCTGTACTTTTTGACCTTCTGTAACGACGTCGGAAGGCTTTTCAACATGTTCATGAGATAGCTGAGAAATATGAACAAGGCCATCTACCCCACCGATATCGACGAATGCACCAAAATCCGTGATTCGTTGAACCGTTCCTTCAAGTACAGCACCGGATTCGATATCCGTCAGGAGCTTTTTCTTTTGCTGTTGCTTCTCTGCCTCTACTACAGCTCGGTGGGAGAGGATTAAGCGGTTCTTCTCCTGATCTAATTCAACAATTTTGAACGTTAACGTTTTATCTTTATAGTCTGAAAAATCCTCAACATAATAATCTTCAACCAAAGATGCAGGAACAAATCCCCGGACTCCAAGGTCGACAACAAGGCCGCCTTTTACAACATCTTTTACTTCAGCTTCAAACACGTCACCGTTTTCAAAGCGGCTCTTCATTTCTTCCCATGCCTTTTCAGCGTCCACTTTACGCTTGGAAAGAACCAGTAGCTCTTCTTCCACTTTTGTCACGATTAACTCAAGTACATCCCCTTCATTGACTACATCAGAAGCTTTTTCAATATGAAGGCTCGAGAGTTCACTGATTGGAATGATGCCATCTACTTTACTATCTTGAACGTCGACTAAGACTTGTTTTTCTTCAACCTTAGTAACTGTTCCTTTCACTTTTTCACCAATTTCAAGGTTCTTCACTTCAATTCCATTCATGTCTTCCATTATGTACTCCTCCTTAATCCATGACTGCAAAGATTTTGATTATTGTAAGACTTCGCAATATAAAATATTCTTTCTACTAACTTCTAATAAATACTACATTTTGTCAAGCGGGAAACCTTATATTATTGATGTTCATGTATCAGGTTTTCAATATGCTGCATAATGATTTCCGTCGTTTTCTCCGCATTCAATCTTTCTTCGCGGATACTTTCCATCGGGATCGGCTGCCCGAATACTACCTTCAATTTCTTGAACGGCTTGTATGGTCCGATGATGGCACAAGGTACAACGTAAGCATCAGAACGGAGTGCAAAGAATCCTGCACCAGCCAATCCCTTTCCTATTTGTCCTGTCTTACTTCTTGTACCCTCTGGGAACAGTCCTAAAACATCTCCCTCTTTCAAAACCTGCAATCCTTTTCGAAGTGCTTCCCGGTCACTCATCCCCCTTTTGACAGGGAATGCACGCAACCCAGGTAACAGCTTTCCGAGTAAAGGGACACCGAAGAGCTCTTCTTTAGCCATGAAGGAGACAGGCCTCGGGGCAGAGATCCCCACAACAGGGGGATCAAGGTTATCAATATGATTGGCACAAAGCAGCACCCCGCCATCTTTTGGGAAGTGCTCCAATCCCTGTACCTCTATTCGGTACAATGGAGAAAGAATCGACTTAACGAGACCTCTAGCAAAGGTATATAGGTTCACTTTAACCTTTCCTTTCTACTAACACCATAATTTGGTCCACGACTTCTGATATGGAAAGGGACGTGGTGTCTATTTCCGTGGCATCCTCTGCTTTTCTAAGCGGGGCCACTTCTCTTTCTGAATCAATTTTGTCACGGCGGGCTATTTCTTCTTTTAATTGATCCAGGTCAGACGGGTATCCCTTCGAGAGGTTCTCTTCATGTCTCCGTTGGGCCCTTTCATCAACACTCGCAAGTAAAAAGACTTTGATTTCGGCATCTGGAATGACATGAGTTCCAATATCCCTTCCATCCATCACCACTGCGCCTTCCTGGGCAAGTTCCTGCTGTCTTTTCACCATCTCTTCCCTTACACGAGAATGAACAGCCACGTGGGAAACGGAATTGGTCACAGATGCCTGACGGATTTCATCTGTTACGTTCTCCCCGTCTAGTAACACAAGCTGTCCCTGATCTGAAGGTTCAAGATCAATCGTCGTTCCGGATAGCAATTGATTCAATTCTTGTTCATTATGCAAATCTACATTATTGGTCAAAGCTTTATACGTTAATGAGCGATACATCGCACCGGTATCAATATAAAGATAAGATAATTTTCCTGCCACTAATTTGGCAACCGTACTTTTGCCTGCAGCTGCAGGACCATCAATCGCAATTCTTAATTTTTTCAATTCGTCCACCTACTTATGTTCCTAATAATTTTCTTACCCATTTTAACATAAATCTACGATTTCGTTTAAGGATTCTTTTCTGATGAGTGTGTTACCTCACAAACCCATTCAGAAAAAGAGAGCAGGTTTCATTCTCCTGCTCTGTTTGAAATGGTTTCCACTATATCACTGTATTCCATTTTCTCCACACCTTCATAAAAGACGATCTTATGAAGCTCTGGAATGATATTCAATTGATGGACCATAAATTGTACCGCTATTAATAATATAAAGTGTATGATGGCTAATTTAATTAAGATCCGTTCAACTGTTTTCATCTAACATCACCCTTTTTCTATTCTAAGAAAAAGTATGTGTACATTTAAACTTTTTATTCAAGTAAGCCTTTTTTTCTTAAATCGAGCTGCTTTTCAAAGCAATATCTTAAAATGAGCTGCCTTTGATTTTCAGTTAAATGAACAAATTCAATACTTGCCACTTCTTTATGCTCTTTCTCCCATACCCGGATGACCTTGCCTTCGATTTCTACATACTGACACTCTCCGGTTTGCATTGGAAGAACGATGATTGTAGACAGCTTCGTTCCACTTTTCAGATCCATCCCCTTTCTCACCACTACTGCACATCCACCAGCGCTGAGGTCTTCGGTAAGGGTAGGGTAAAAGCAGTCATCAATCTTCAATGAAATATCCGTATTGGCTTCTACCCGAACGAATTGTCTCCTTTGAACCTTCACTAATCCATCATCACCGGGATAGTGAAGGTAGATCATCGGTATTTTGGATAATTTACGGCCCATCACTTCCGTTTCAAACATCAGAACCGTTTGCTCATTGATGGTAAAGCTTGCTTTGAGTTGTGTGCCGTCAATTAAAAAGATGGCTTTCTCAGTTTTGGTATGAATGGGATAATCAATATAAATCCCTTCCTGTCCAATCTCGACGACCCTGCATCTATATCGATCAAATGACTCATTATGTATAGGTTCCAATTGCAACGTGGTACCTGCTTTTATCATAGTCCAAAATTCCCACTTTCCGTATTTTGTATCTATATTATGGCACGTCAGCCTACTCCTTTCCACATCTTTTTGAATTTTCCAACAGGAAAGAGGGACGGACCTCCGATTGAGGAGATCCGTCCCAGTAAGTGTTATACTACTTCTTCATAAATTGGTTCTGCATTTTTGAGTCGCTCTACTTTTTCTTCTTCTCCCGTTTTTGCATTAATGAAAATTCGATAGGTATCTTTTCCTAGCATACCTAGGAATTCATAACATAGGACTTCTTCATTAAGATCGTTAACGATTATCGCTTGGCGCTCTTCCATAATTTTAAGATTAGGATTGGTCGTTTCCTTCGCCTCGGCCTTTGTAATCGTTGCTTTAGGTATTTCTCTTTCGTGATTATTCTTTAAGTATTCTTCAGCTGCAAACCCTACAATTTGTCCGTTATCGAGTGCTACTTTTATTTTGACTGAATCTGGGTAGATCCTCACACCGTCCAAGGATGTCACATAGGTGAACATACCGATATTATCATACTGGGCACTTTCGAACATCTCCAGATTTTGAAAGTTATTATCCTTTAAGAAAGCCGTTGCTTTTTCAGCCGCTTTGTTCAAACTGATTTTCGGTTTCTTGATTTCTCGGTTATTGATATACCAGATCGGATATCCGCCTTTTTGGGTGATGTCCATGCTTGCTTCAGTATTACCGTTTCCGATTGAAACACTGAAGAACTTATAGTCCGATCCTTTCCCGCTTTTGGATACCTTGGCATCTTTTGATTTAGAGATTCCTGAATACTTACGTAAAATTTGAACTGCTTCCTCTTTAGAAATCTCTTTTCCTTTTAACTTTTTAAAGTTTTGATCTTTTTTCTCTGAGTTAACAAATGTAGTCGTACCGAAGCTTGCCTCATCATATCCTGATACATTCTTCTCAACGGTCTTGAAGCCGTCGATAATGGTATTATCCGCTTGTTCTTTTCCGGTTGCCAATGCAAGCTCAACATCCATCCACCGCAAATTATTCTCCATGATAAGATGTTGCACTTTTCTTAGCTGATCCTGAATATCGGCACTTTGTTTATAAAGACTTTCCAAGGACTTATATTCTTTATCCGTTAATGGGTTTTTATCTAAATCTCTTACGGCCACCCTATAGCTGAAATCACCGATTTTGCTTAAAAATTCTTCTGTTTTATTAAATGGAAGCAGCGTTAATGGAAGCTGCCCTACATCGCTGTGGGCTTGTGAAGTTAATCTCCACACATCTGCAAGTTCCGGAGACAATGATTTTCTTGAATTCATTGCAAGCGTCGTACCGATTTTATCATGCAGGAGATCCACTTGATATGTTAGTTCATGAAACGCTCTTTGATAGTTGTTTTCTGCATTAATTAGTATCGCATTTTTCTCCTGATGTTCCTGGTACCCCCAGAAAGCGGTACCGGCTACACCCAGGACAAGAACCGTAATTAGAATGACACGCAGCATTTCGCTTCACCTCTTTAGTTACAGAATATATGTTTTCCTATTTTCTTGATTTGTGGACGCGACCATATCCATTTGCTAGTTGCCGTCGCAGGATTAAAGTAATAGAGGGCACTTGATGAAGGATCCCAACCATTTATTGCATCCAATACCGCTTCTTTTGCTCTTTCATTAGGGGTTAACCAGATTTGACCGTCGGCTACAGCTGTGAACGCACCTGGTTCAAAGATGACCCCTGCAACGGTATTAGGAAACGCTGAACTGTCTATTCGATTGAGAATAACTGCCGCTACAGCCACTTGACCCTCGTATGGTTCACCACGTGACTCTCCATATACTGCGTTGGCGATCAATTGAATGTCATTTTGAGAGTATCCATTTGGTGTATTCGCTGCCGTTGGTTTAGAGGGTGCAGGTTTTTGAGCTGGTTTATTTTGCTGAGTGGCTTTACCTCCCCCTCCACTCTTGCCTCCTCCACTGGGAGCTTTTTGTTTATTAAGATCCGTACCGCCATAGTGACTGAATTTGTTCCCTTTTTCAATTTGATTTTTCACAAATTGTTTATTATACTTTGACGCCTTCTGGAGCTTTGCTTTTGTTTTTGCTCCTGCAAGTCCATCGATTTTCAGTCCGAATTCGTATTGAAAGTTTCTAAGTGCCCAGTACGTTCCCCATCCAAATACCCCATCAATATCACCGTTATAATACCCGATATATTGAAGTCTGGATTGAAGCTCGATTACATCTTCACCCGTTGCGCCTTGTTGGATTACCTGGTTTGAAAAAGCATCTGCCTTCTCCCCTTCAGAAGAAATCATAAAGAGAGAACACATAAGCACCATGACGACTGAAGCAGAAATCATTTTGAAACGACTTTTCATAATGCTTTAACCTCCATATCTTCAATTAACATTAACTCTAGTTTTTGTAGAGACTCCCATTTTATACAAGTGGAATGATAAAAATATGAAAAGGACAACACACTTACAAATAATGGAACTACTTTGATAAGACAATGTAATGTCTCAGCAAAAGGGATGTAAACAAGGAAAGTTATACTGAAACGAAGGGAAAATCTATCATGTTAACGGGAGGGTCATCATGGAGGACTATTTAGCGAAATCTTTAGATGAATGGAAAAAGGATATATCAGAGGTTTTGGATCAGATTAATTCAGACTACGAGGATGTAAAAAAGGAATTGAAAGTTTATTCCTATAAATATGGCATCACAAAGCAGGTCATTCAATCCACTGTGAATGAAGAAATCATTGATAATATCCGTGAGATGTATCATAAACCATTTGAAGAAAAATATAACGAACTGAAAGAATACATACGCGACTTGGATGAAAAAAGAAAAGTATTTCAAATGTTTGTGAATAAAATTGATGAAGTGAAGCGGAAAGAAGCACCTAAAACTGATCTTGCCGCAACATATAAATAAAACGAAGCCCCTGCATTGAGCGGGGGCTTCGTTTTTCACTGCGATTCACAGAAAAAGACGCTCCCACCGGAAGCATCTTTAGATGACTTCTTTCTTCAATTCCCTTTTGTATTTCTTCTCTGTAAGCTGGTGGGCGCTTTTCACTTTCTTTAACCCTAACCACCATAAGAAAAGCATGAATGGAACCATGTAATAAATCCAGTTTTTTTCAGCGAGGAAAATATAATTGTAAGTCCCGTGTAAAAATAAGGGTACGCATATGGCGAGAAACAGCCACTTATGCCTTTCCTCACTGGAAGAAAACTTGGCTTTCCCTAGGTAGTACCCCATAATGACACCAAAAAGGGCATGACTTGAAACAGGAAGAATCGCTCTTCCAAATGCATGCTCGACGCCATTGGCAATCAAATACAAAATATTTTCAACTGTAGCAAAACCAAGTGAAACACTAGCTCCATAAACAATTCCATCATACGGTTCATTGAAATCCACGTGTTGGAAGATTGCAAACATCAAAATAAACCACTTAAAGAACTCTTCGAGGAATCCTGAGGAAATAAAAGCAGTAGTCCAATTAGAATCAATGATGCCCTCGACTTCTAGAACATATTGTAGAAACATTATCGGAAAAGTAATAAGGGCCCCGTACATAAACGTTTTAAACACTAACGTAATGGGTTCGGCCTCGTATTGATCTCGTAAATAAAAGTAACTTAACAATGCTAATCCTGGTGCTATACCCGCTGATAAAATCACCAGCATAAAAAGTCCTCTTTTCTTTCGGTTTTCTTAATCGTATCATGTTAATGTAGGATTGGAAATAGGAATTTAAATGGTTGGAGGAATGAACGATGAAGAAAGATATTTTAGTCATACATACAGGCGGTACCATCTCCATGATGGAGGATGAACAAACAGGAGCGGTTACTCCGGGCAAGGAAAACCCGCTTTCTGTACAAACGTCCATCGTTTCAAACCTGGCAAATCTAACGGTAGAAGAAGCATTTCACCTGCCTTCACCCCATGTTACGCCGGAACATATGCAGAAACTAAAAGAAATTATTGAAGCAAAATATAAGGAAAAGGCCTTCCATGGTGTCGTCATCACACATGGAACAGACACTCTGGAAGAAACAGCCTATTTCTTAGATTTAACCCTGTCCCTCCCCATCTCTATTGTCGTGACAGGAGCGATGAGGTCAAGCAATGAAATTGGAGCGGATGGATTGTACAATCTGATATCATCCGTCCGGGTCGCAGCGGATGACAAATCAAAGAACAAAGGGGTTTTAGTCGTTCTGAATGATGAAATTCATTCTGCCAAAAATGTGACCAAAACCCACACGAGTAATGTATCCACCTTTCAAAGTCCACAATATGGACCGATTGGGATCGTGACCAAAAGAGGGGTCCTTTTCCACCATCAACCCACTTCAAATGAGTACTACGAGATTTGCGATATCTCAAAACGGGTGACGCTGATTAAAGCATACGCAGGGATGGATTCCGGCCTCCTGAGGGCAATAAAGGACCTCCAATACGACGGGGTGATCATAGAGGCTCTAGGGCAGGGGAATCTCCCACCTGAAACGGTGACAGGAATTGAAGAACTCCTTGAAGCAAACATTCCCGTCGTCTTGGTTTCCAGATGCTTCAACGGTATCGTACAGGATATTTACGGATATTCCGGTGGAGGAAAACAGTTGAAGGAAAAAGGAGTCATATTCTCAAACGGTCTGAATGGACAAAAGGCAAGAATCAAATTGATGGTAGCCCTTTCCCAGACTAGTGATATGAAAGAATTGGAAATGATCTTCAAAAACTGACTCATATTAAAACGAAAGAGGTCCATATAAATGGGCCTCTTTCTATTCTATCGATCACCTTCTCTCACCGTGATTGAATCCGCAATCTGTCCACCGTGGTGTCGCCCATTTTCTATAAATATTTCATTGGCGTTATTCCCGGCTGCAATCACTCCCGCAATATAAACTCCTTCCACATTTGTTTCCATCGTTTCTGGATTGTATGCAGGTCGCCCTGTCTCCTTGTCAATGTTAATTCCCATCTTAGTCAGGAAGCTGTGGTCAGGATGATAGCCGGTCATGGCGAATACAAAGTCATTGTCCACTTCTTTCTTCTCGCCATTCACGTTGTAAATAACAGAGTCTTCCGTTATCTCATCTACACATGCATTAAATTCCATAGTGACTTCGCCATTTCTTACAAGAGCATCAAAATTCGGAAGGATCCAAGGTTTTACACTCTTGGAATATTCACTTCCCCTATATAAAACAGTTACTCTTGCTCCCGCTTTATTTAATTCAAGTGCTGCATCGACTGCAGAATTTTTCCCTCCGATGACGACAACATCTGTATCAAAAAACGGATGGGCCTCTTTAAAATAGTGGAAAACCTTCTCCAATTTTTCTCCAGGGATTCCCATATAATTGGGATGATCATAATAGCCAGTCGCGATGACAATTGTTTTGCTTCCGTACGTCCCTTTAGAAGTTGAGACGGTAAAACATCCGTCTTTCTTCTTAACTGAATGAACAGTTTCGAATCGGTTGATCCTCAAGTCTTTACGCTTAGCCACTTCACGATAATACACTAGCGCCTGATTCCTTCTGGGCTTATGTTCTTCGATAACGAATGGCACACCGCCAATCTCAAGTTTTTCACTAGATGAAAAGAACGTTTGATGAGTGGGGTAGTGGTAGATCGCGTTCACAATGTTTCCTTTTTCGATTATCAAAGGATTGATTCCTTTTTCTTTTAAACTAATGGCAGCGGACAACCCACATGGTCCTCCACCTACAATGATGCATTCTTCCATTTTCAAATTCAGACACTCCTTCAATTCCTCTATCTGAATGGTGAATTACTCCCGTACACTTCAGATTAATAAATATTCTTTACTCAATTATTATGTAATAAGATTGCATCCAGGTCAAAAGGTAGCACTCCGGCTCTATTATTTGTCATCTTGATCAAAATTATCTTTTTTCAACTAAAAAGGATGGGGTGCTGTGCACCCCATCCTAATCATTCAATTTATAACCAGCCTCTGAATCGGCAGGCTTCTGCCATTTTCCTTACCCCTACCATATAGGCGGCAAGTCTCATATCCACTCTTCTTGATTGTGACGTTTCATACACATTGTTAAAGGAGCTGACCAGAATCTTTTCCAGCTTTTCCTCCACTTCTTCTTCAGTCCAGTAATACCCTTGGTTGTTCTGTACCCATTCGAAGTAAGAAACCGTCACGCCACCTGACGAAGCTAACACATCGGGAACAAGAAGAATCCCCCGCTCCGTCAAGATTTTCGTCGCCTCCAATGTCGTCGGTCCATTAGCCGCTTCTACTACGATGCTTGCCCTTATATTATGGGCATTCTTTTCTGTTATCTGATTTTCAATGGCTGCTGGTACAAGAATGTCACAATCAAGTTCCAGGAGTTCTTCATTGGTAATTGTATTATTAAACAACTTCGTTACCGTCCCGAAGCTGTCCCTTCTGTCTAATAAATAATCAATATCCAATCCATCCTCGTCATGCAGGCCACCATATGCATCCGAGATCCCGATCACCTTTGCCCCAGCATCGTGCATGAACTTGGCAAGGAAGCTCCCAGCGTTACCGAAACCTTGTACGACCACCCTTGCACCTTCCAGCTTAATTCCCTTTTTCTTTGCTGCTTCATGGATACAGATCGTCACTCCTTTGGCAGTGGCCGTTTCACGGCCATGGGATCCCCCTAGCACCAATGGTTTGCCTGTAATGAACCCTGGAGAATTATATTCATCGATACGGCTGTATTCATCCATCATCCATGCCATGATCTGAGAGTTTGTGAAAACATCCGGAGCCGGAATGTCTTTGGATGGTCCGACAATCTGGCTGATCGCACGTACGTATCCACGGCTCAATCGCTCAAGCTCTCTAAACGACATATCACGCGGATCACAGATGATCCCACCTTTTCCTCCACCATAAGGAAGATCGACAATTCCGCATTTCAAGCTCATCCAGATAGAAAGCGCTTTAACTTCTTTTTCCGATACATTCGGGTGAAAGCGAATCCCACCCTTAGTCGGTCCGACCGCATCATTATGCTGTGCTCGGTATCCTGTGAACACCTTTACTTTTCCATCGTCCATCCGGACTGGTATCTTAACCGTTAACATTCGTACAGGTTCTTTTAATAATTCATAAACTTCTTCTGAATATCCTAATTTATCAAGTGCAAGATGAATAACCGTTTGTGTCGATTTCAGTACATCATGTTGATCTGATGCTTGATGATTTTCTTTCCCCTTTTCGGCTACCATGTATGTAAACCTCCCAGTATCCTTCACTGTTTAACGGAACCTCGTCCGCTTTCATGACATAGTATACACGTTTGATTTCCTCTTGCAAAGAAGGAAAATTAAAAAACGAACAAATTTTTGAAAACGCTGTCATTCCAGAAAAGCGGAGGCGGCTTGAGCAGGCCCGACAAGCATAAGATGAATGGGCCGGGAAGGCGTTCTTTGCCTTCTTGGACCATTTAGCTTATGACCTCGAGGGACTAGCCGCCGGAGCTGGACATCTAGAAAAGCGGAAGGGGCTCGCACTGGGGCGACAAGCATAAGACGAGTAACCCGGAAAGGCGTTTTTTGCCTTTTTGGGTTATTTGGCTTATGACCTCGAGCCCCAAGCCCCTGGAGCTGGACATCTAGAAAAGCGGAGGCGGCTTGAGCAGGCCCGACAAGCATAAGATGAATGGGCCGGGAAGGCGTTCTTTGCCTTCTTGGACCATTTAGCTTATGACCTCGAGGGACTAGCCGCCGGAGCTGGACATCTAGAAAAGCGGAAGGGGCTCGCACTGGGGCGACAAGCATAAGACGAGTAACCCGGAAAGGCGTTTTTTGCCTTTTTGGGTTATTTGGCTTATGACCTCGAGCCCCAAGCCCCTGGAGCTGGACATCCAGAAAAGCGGAGGCGGCTTGGGTAGAGGCGACAAGCATAAGACGAACATGCCGGAAAGGCGTTTTTTGCCTTTTTGGCATGTTTGACTTATGACCTCGAGCCTCTAGCCGCCGGAGCTGGACATCTAGAAAAACGGAAGGGGCTCGCACTGGGGCGATCAAACATATTCAGATCAAGTTCGCGAAGTAAAATGTCGTATATTGACGAACAGTTGATATCTTGAAAATACGGTCGATAAATTAAGATAAGGGTTGATAAATTCAATTAGCGGTCGATAAAATACCCTCCTGTATCCCATCTAATAAATCCGCACGACAAACAACCCATTCAAAACAAAAAAACACCTCCAGGATCTCCTGAAAGTGCTAAAAAGGCTACTTCTCAAAAAAAAAAACAATACGAAACATATATTAAAAGGGGGTAAAAATTCATAAACTGTACCAATCACTCAAAAATAAAACAAAATCTTCTCAATGGAATCCCTTAGTAACACAGTACGTCCATATTCCATCAGGATGTATTTTGTCACCGTCGAATGCTGACCATACTCAGCGCAAATCGCTTCAAGGATGAAGCTATCTCCCTCAAGCAAATTCTCTATAAGAATATAGTAGTTATTTTCATAATAAAAAATACTGCATTGAATGAGGGCATTGTTGACTTTACCCATTTCATCGATCCGTTTAAGAAGGGCAATCAGATCATCGAAATCATCGAAATACACGAGTACATCGTAATCATTCATGGATTTCATCATTTCGGTACCTTCTTCCCAGTCAGAAAAATCATCATCTGATTCCAACGTGAGGATCATGCAAATTTCCTGGTCATCAAATGATTCGATTTCCACTGTGATTTCCATTTGTGTTTCGATACCGAACTTTCCCTGTACTTCATCTAACATGTCTTCGAACAGATCATGCCACATATAGGAATCTCTCCATTGGTCTTGTTCAAATAAGCCTTTTTGTTCCAACTCTTCTACACTAATGGAAAATTTAATTTTATTGTCCGAAATTCTTTCGAGCTTCATCTTCGTACCCCCTAGAGTGTGACGATTTATCATCATACTATGTAAGGGGCAGAAAACAGTGCATACTCCACTTATAATTTACTTTTGAGCCAATTCTCCCATTCGGACTTGGATTGTCCCACTATATGTTCGTCATATTCCTCTTTTAACTCATTTGATAAGTGATCTACTGCAAATCCTCCCATCCCAATCACCAGTTCACTTCGCTCGTTTTTTAATGAAGTAACGAGGGATAGGAGCTTGTCTACATTTTCAAGCAGGGTGCACGAGAAGAATAGGAACTTCGGATTCACTTCATCCAGGACAATATCTATATCGTTTTCTTTTATACTCGATCCAAGGTAGATGACCTCAAACCCTTTCCTTCTTACGTAGAGGGTAAAAATCAGCAATCCTAGTTCGTGCCATTCTCCAGGTCCACAGACGGCCACTACCTTGGGTAATATACCATTGTGCGGGAAGGAATGCATGATAATTCCGATTCTGGATCGGAGGATGGATGTAGCAAAGTGCTCATGCGCCGTTGTGATTTCACCGTTTTCCCACAGATCCCCAATTCTGACGAGGAGGCTTCCAAGTATGTCTATGACCACTTTGTCTATCGTATAAACCGAAAACGATTGATTGATCAATTCATGGGCTTTCGTTTCATCAAAACTTAACAGGGCCTTTAACAAGTCATCGGAAATTGTTTGGGTGCGATCCTTTTGTTCAGAGGACGAGATCTCGTTCTCCTCAAGCTCCTGTTTGTCCAGTAACGCAACGGCCTGACTGATGGTAAACCCTTGATTGACCTTTTCTACAAGCCATTTTAATATATTTAAATGCTGCTCTGTGTATAGACGGTGACCCGATTCATTCCGTACTGGTGCAATGATCTGATATCTTCTTTCCCATGCCCTCAATGTACCTGGTTGAATCCCTAAAATGGTAGACACAGCTTTAATGTTGTATTTGCCTTCTAACTTCTTGTCATTGCTCATAAATAGTCCCCCAAGTATTTCTCTTCTCACTAAAATTATAATCGAGAAACCTCTTTGTGTAAAATTTGTATAGGTAATGAATAACCATTGTTCATTTTCGGAATCTATCGATTAACAACAAGTGGGTTTCAGCGGGGGCACCTAAACGCAATGGAACCGCGGTGGTTCCATAACCGTTACTTACCAACAGGGTCGTCTCTGGGAGAGTTTCAAGCCTCCCTTTTTTATACATTCCCCAACCAAACAAACGGATCTGTCCACCGTGTGTATGACCGCTTATCATGAAATCGATTCCATCTTCTTTACGAACTTGGTTCATCAGTCTTGGATCATGACTGACTAGAAGGTTGAATTCCTCAGGTGACACTTGTTCGAGTGCCATAGGATAATCTGCCCGTTGAGTACTCGCATCGTCTACGCCGATTATATTCATCATTCCGTTAGACAGCGGTACCTTAACTGATGAGTTAATGATTTCTATGATTCCTTTTTTCTTAAATAGTTGCTTTACATCGGTTGTATTTCCTTCATAATCATTATTTCCCCAGACGAAGTATACATTCC
This sequence comes from Rossellomorea aquimaris, assembly GCF_020172085.1. Taxonomy (GTDB): domain Bacteria; phylum Bacillota; class Bacilli; order Bacillales; family Bacillaceae_B; genus Rossellomorea; species Rossellomorea aquimaris_E. The sequence continues at coordinate 850,543 of NZ_JAIVAT010000003.1, read as the reverse complement.
CTAATATCAGGAGTTTATCCAAATTTCGTTCAACCCTGGATAAAGGAACCCCTTTTTCCAGAAGGTCTCCTCCGATGATGACGAGATCCGTTTTCCCTTTCACTTCTTCAATGATGTCATCTGAAATTTCTCGTTTATGTATATCCGATATGAAAAACAGGGATATAGGCTGCATGTGTTCAGGAAAGTGGGGAAGTCTCACCTCTTCTATTTTCACCACGTTACGACGGGCTTCATACAACATAAGAAAGAGGAGACTTATCCCCCCTGTTAATAAAATGATACTAAATTCAAGCATTGTGGCCTCCTTGACGGCGAAAATCTATTGAAATAATACCATAAAAAAAGGCTGAACAGGAAAAAATCATGGTTTGCCAGCCCCCATATACACTTAATGCATAAATCAGTCCGATATGAAAAGGAATGATCATCAATTCTTTATGTAATCTTCCATTCCAAAATTGTATGATGGAATAGATTTCGGCTTTTAATACATTCCCCTGAACTAAGAGGCCGATCATGAAGGCGATGGAAGCGGCGAAGAATTGGACAGGATTCAGAACCAGTTCGACGATGAACTCCGATTCAGTGGGACGTTCAGCTACCGGAAACCATGTAATGAATAGATACCCCAAAAGAAACGTGATAAGCAGTTTAGCAAAATAATTGATCAAAAAAAATCCCTCCCATAAATCTTATGAGAGGGATTGTGTTTCATACAGGGTTTTCTTCACTTATTCATCTTCTTGGATATCAAGGATGCGGAAGCCTGATTTCTCCAGCTTATTAAGAAACTTATCCATATTGTCCTTCTTTTCTACTTTAAGGACAATGCGGCGGAGTAGCTTGTCGGTTTCATCGAAGGTCACAAGGGATATCACCGATTCTGAATATTGCTGAATGATGTCACCGAGTCGGGCAATGCGCCCTTCAGTTTCTACAGAAGAGAAGGCGATGCGGACGCCTTTTTGATCCATCCCGAATGCACTTCTGAATTGATCCAGAACATCAAACCGGGTAATGAGTCCAAGGAATACATTGTTCTCACCGACTACAGGGAGGATCGGTGAATCTTTTAATTCAATCAATGCATTTTCGAATACATCCTTGTCGGTAATGTATTTGTCCGAATTGGTGATGATATCCCGTGCTTTTTTCTCCTTAAGGAAAGCTCCTTTTTCCATTCCGGACAGAAAAAAGCTTTGATAAATATTGTATCTGGTTGCCACACCTTTAAACTGGTCATCCGAAAGAACCGGAACCCCATCGATTTTATGGTGCTCGAGAACCGTCAGCGTTTTTTCAATTGAATCATTTTCATCTACCACATAGCATTTGTGTTTCGGTATCATGGCATTTTTAACAAACATTTGACCACCTCATCATTAATATCCTACACCTTACCTATTCAACATTTTCACCGTATTTTCCTTCATATATATATGAAATTAAATAAATTAACATGTTCACCCTCCCCCCCTCATATGTTGTTACGAAGGATTTTGTTTAAAGGAGGGATGATCATGCAGGAGTATTATAAAGCATATTATCCGTATGTAAGTCCGTTCGATCCGTGTAAGCCGATTACACGAAAGGTATATTCGACACCTCCCAACCTTTACCTTGGGTTCCAGCCACCGAATTTAGAGCAGTATTCACCTAAGGAAGCGCTGCAAAAAGGGACTCTTTGGAAAGTATTTTACGATCCGTATTATAGTCCCTACGAAAAAACGAAGGGAGAGTAACCCAATATGAAACAGCTTCCTCCCCATTATTATGAGGTGCTAGAAGAATTGCAGGCCGTCGATTTTGTCATTGTCGACCTTACGCTTTACCTGGATACTCACCCTGATGATTTCGAGGCAATCTCTCAATACAATATGTACATTAAGACTCGGAAACAAATAAAAAAGAAATTCGAAAAGGAATTCGGCCCCTTGACCCATTATGGATACAGCTACTCCAATTATCCTTGGGATTGGAAGGATGCCCCTTGGCCATGGCAAGTCTAATGTATGAAAAGGAGGTTCAGAACGATGTGGGTTTACGAAAAGAAACTTCAGTACCCTGTAAGAGTAAGTACATGCAATCCTAAATTGGCAAAATTCCTGATCGAACAATATGGTGGAGCAGATGGAGAGCTTGCCGCTGCCCTCAGGTATCTCAACCAACGTTATTCAATCCCTGATAAAGTGATTGGATTGTTAACGGATATTGGAACCGAGGAGTTCGCCCATTTAGAAATGATTGCGACAATGGTTTATAAATTGATTAAAGATGCCACTCCACAGCAGATGAAAGACGCAGGTCTTGACCCCCATTATGTCAATCATGATGGAGCGATCTTTTATCAAAATGCGGCTGGTGTTCCGTTTACCACCTCTTATATAGCGGCTAAAGGCGACCCGATAGCTGATTTATATGAAGACATCGCTGCTGAAGAGAAAGCAAGGGCTACGTATCAATGGATCATTAATATGAGTGATGATCCAGATCTGAATGACGGCTTACGCTTTTTAAGGGAACGTGAGATCATTCACTCCCAGCGCTTCAGGGAAGCTGTGGAGATACTTAAGGAGGAAAGGGATAAAAAGATCTATTTTTGATGATGGTTCATGTGTATTATGGCTCATGGCATGCTTGACCTTCCTATACTCAGGTATAATGTGGTGGGCCAATTCTTTCTAAATACTCCTCTAAATAATCAATAATTTATCGTTTACTTGCTTCCATGAAACAGATTGATATCCCATTCTTTTTTCAATTTATCATATACATGGTGCCTTTTTTTCCATGCTTCTTCTTTCCATAAATCTTTGCTGCGATCGATGACTTCACATCTCAAGTCATGAAATTCTTTTTCCTTTTTTTCTTTTTTTTCAAATAGTATTTTGGTTGCGCCAAAAAGGACAACCAGTATGAGTGTCATGATCAAATGTACCGAATTCGAAACAAAGACGGAAAACATGGCAGCAAATGAATACGAATAGGGCCCCAATACGAATTTCGTCATGTAATACAGAAAAAAGAATGATGCAAATAAGGATCCCCATAATGTGTAAAGGTGCACGACCTTTGCTTTATCAAATTTTCGTTTTTTTTCAATCAGGTTATGTAACATCTGTTCTGTCGCTTGATCCGTCCACTCCCCAAATTCTTTGCCTGAACGATCCATCTCCATTCCCCCCTTTCCTCTTTATAACATATGAGCTTGTCCTTAGAGATAGAATCAACTCATACAAAAAGGTTCCTCTTAATGAGGAACCTTTTCCACCTTCTATTAACCAAAGAGCTGCCTCTCATTACGATAGTCGCATACTTCCCTGAATTCTTTGATGAGACCATCAAAAATAGCATCCCAGGATTGCTTATCAGCCATTTGCAACGCTTTTCGTTTCATGTATTGAAGACGGTTTTCATTCAACATTTCGGTAATATGCTGGATGAATGATTGATATTGGTGGGCTTCCGCTATTCTCCCAGTTTGGTTATGCTCCACAATGTTTGTCACTCCCCCCTTATCTGCCACTACCGCAGGCAAGCCGGATGCAAATGCCTCCAACACGACATTACCGAAAGTCTCTGATGCTGAAGGGAAGACAAACAGATCCGAGGATGCATAAATTTCTGCTAGTTCATTGCCGGTAGCGTAGCCTGTGAAGATGACATCTTCCCCTTTTGTCTTTTCCATAAGTTCTTTTTTCATAGGTCCATCTCCCACGACAAGCCATTGAACCTGATCTTTCACCTCTTTTGGGAGATGTTTTATCGTTTTTTCCAATGTGTCCAAATCCTTTTCAGGAGCTAATCTCCCGACATATAGGAGGATGTATTTCTTTTCAATTCTATATTTCTTTCTAATGGAGTCACTTCGTTTCTCAGGTGAATAGGAAGCACAATCAACTCCCCTTCCCCAGATTGATAAATCGGTAAAGCCTTGTTTTTCAAGATGGAGCTTCGTTTCTTCTGAAGGTACAAATATTCGATCAGCTTGTGAATAGAACCACTTCATATATTTCCAAAGTAAAGGTGAAGCCCACATCATCTTGTAATAATTCAAGTACATGTCAAAGTGGGTATGATAGGAGGCGACAAGGGGAATTTCCATTTTCTTTGCTCCTCGTATTCCATAGAGACCCATGGTGAGCGGTGTTGTTACATGAATCAGAGTCGGGGAAAAATCTTTAAGTTGTTTTACAATGGTCTTCGGATTCGCAATTGCCGTCCTGCATTCCGGATAAAGAAAAAAGGGAAAGCTCGTGAACGAGTGTACATTTGGATACGGTGTTTTCTGATCGTGAAGATCCGGTACGAATACTTTGTATTCAATCCTTCTTTTCTCATAGTGATCGGTCAGTCTTTTTAAAGTCCTTGCCACACCATTTACTTGAGGATAATACGTGTCAGAAAAAAGCGCGACTCTCATATACATTTCCCCCTCTTCATTTACATTCTTTTTCATTCTTCATTTAGAAAAACAGTAGCACCACCATCGTCGTTACAAATGCCAGAAATGCCCCAGCCAATACATCTGAAGGGTAATGCACTCCAAGGACGACTCTTGAATACCCAACAAGGGAGCTTAACGGAAACAGTACTAGAATCGTGACCGGGTAGTGAATCATGAATGGAATGGTGAGGGAGAATATGGCCGTTGTATGTCCGGACGGAAAGGAATGGTCTTTGAATTGGTAGCCATGAATGATTGCGTTGGGTAATGTCATATAGGGGCGTATCCTTTTTACGACTCTTTTCACCAACGTCATCAGGATGTGGCTTAGGACAAGAGAAATCATTGCCACGATGACCGTATTCTTGACCCCGGTATAGTGCTGCACGAACATTAACAAGATAAGGATGGAACCAATGGTAAGCCTCGCTCCTCCCAAATGAGTCACATATCCAAAGAATGATCGATACAGTTCTTTACTCCCATTGATTCTGTAAAACAATCTGTCATCTGCCTGCTGAAAGCGCATCATAAGCCTATCCACTTATTCAACTCCCCTTCCTTGTGCTGGAATGTTCACCTTCATTATATTTCCGGTTTGTAATGGCTCTGATAAATCAATGTAAATTTTATTGAAATTTGCTGCAAAGAAATGTAAATAATCAAATAAGCACCCGTCCCCCTAGAATAACGGGGGACGGGTGCTTTTATTGATCTAAAGGAATTTCTAATACTTGTCCTGTTTGAATGTCATTATCCTGTATCTTATTCCATTCTTTGATGCGCTCAACACCTGAAGGGGACTTATAGTAATTCATGGCTATACGGTATAGTGTTTCCTGCGCCTTAACCGTATGATAGACAACCTTGACTTTTGTTTCTTCCTTTACTTCTTCTTTAGGCTCTTCCTTTATCTCTTCCTTGGGCTTTTCCTCTTTGGTTGTGTTGGCTGGAGCAGAGGATGGCTGATTCTTACCAGATGAATCGGACTGCTCCTCTGATGGTTCATCCTTCTGAGCTGTTTCAGGTACCTCGACTTCATCCTCTTCAGAGACCTTAGTTTCTTCCTTTCCTTCATTCTCCGCCTCAGGTTGGTCATATCGAACTTCCACTACATCATCGGCATCTTCTGACAAGACCACAAGGGGACCATTCCTGTTATCTAAATATGAGTAAATACTAAAAACGGTCAATGGCAATAAAATAAATAATAAGAGCAACATACTGATTAAAGGATATTTCAATTTCCATTTGTTCTTTTTTTGTTTTTCTCTATGAAGCTCACTCCTTGGAGGGAGCGGCTCTCTTTTTTTGGCAGGGCGTTCTTCAGGGACTCGTTCGATTTTTTTCTTCAGTTTCGCTGCCTGATCTCGATATGGGTCTTTACTCATGTGACATCCCTTCTTTACTACTTTGTCTACCCATTTTACGCATATGTAATCCAAGCAGAAAATCGATGACAAAGTGCATGATGATTGTAACCAATAAATTATCTGTGAATTCATAAATGAAACCGATCCAAAAGCTGAGCAGTACAATATTAATGATAAGAAACCAGTGAGCCCAATACCTGAAATGAACGAGTGCGAAAATAACACTGGAAATGATCAGTCCGAAATGAAACTGAATCACTCCTCTGAATAATATTTCTTCGCTCACACTGATAAAGAAAGCTAGAAGCGCTATCTCCCACATGCTTCTATTCGTAAAAATCCTGGCATTCACCCCGCCATCATCGTAAAACTTAGCCGGTAACACCCTCATTAACAAAATATCGACCATGACAATCAAAAGACCACTCATCATGCCGATTGTCATGGTGGATGGGGTAAGGTGAAATTGCTGTCGGAATTCCGACCATGTATCAAATAAAAATATACCTAATCCGCAGGCAATCGTTAATAGTAAAAATTGAGTAAAATACAAATGAAATGTTAATTGCTTCTTTGAAAGCTGTTGAATGATTTCCCCTTGTTTCTGCATCGTTACCACTTATCCTAATAATAATTTTTCTAACCTTTTCTCCCAATCTGTCCCCACTGGGTCCTGTGAGCTCTGCATGAAAAACTCACTCTTGAAATCACTGGGTGAATCGCCGCATATATCACAGCAGAATGGGTTCTCGACACCTGACGACTCATCAAAATATCGGAGAAGAGTCTGCCTTCTGCATATATCATCCTGTAGCCAATGAATCATGGTGCTAAGCTTTTCCTTCTTGTATTGTAATCGATTGTTACGGATTTGTTTCACTTTTTCTAGTAATCTATCTCGGTCATCTATCCGACCACCGGTCAACTCTTCCGTATAATATGTCAGAAATCGATGCTGCACTTCGGTCAACTGCAACTGTTCGATGAGGTCCTTTGATTGTCCCTTTCTGTTCTCTTCTATGAATCCAAGAATTTGTCGATCTTCTGGTAACTCACTTTGAATGAGCTGTAAAGGCAAAGATAGATCCTGCTCAGAGTATAACACGACTGAAACACTACTCTTTCCATCACGTCCAGCCCTCCCAATTTCCTGTAAGAACGATTCTATACTTGAAGGAAAGTGAAAGTGAATAACGAAACGGATATCCTCTTTATTCACACCCATTCCAAACGCAGAGGTTGCACAGATCATTCTCAACTTCCCCGAAAGGAATTGCTGCTGAATGAGAATCCGATCCTCCTGCTCCATGCCTCCGTGATAATGGGCAACTCCTGACACACCTTTCTCTGAAAGCCAGTGGGCAACCTCCTCTGCCATTCGTTTGCTTGAGAAGTAGACAATTCCAGGTCCACCCCACGTTTTCACATAATCCAATAACGTACTCAGCTTATCATTATGACCAGATACCTTTTCAACAAATAATCCGATGTTTTCCCGATCGACGGAATAAACCATTTCAGCAGCAAGATCCATTTGAAGAACTTGTTTAATATCTCTCCTCACATCTTCGGTGGCCGTTGCTGTTAAGGCCAAAGTGGTTGGATTTCCAAGCTTCTCCTTCAACTCTCCCAGCTTAAGATAATCCGGTCTGAAATCTGGTCCCCATTGAGATATACAATGGGCTTCATCGATTACGTATAGTGATAGATCCAATGCTTGAAGGGAGGAAATCACGACTGGATTCATGACCATTTCAGGAGAAATGAATATAAATTTATAAAGTTGTAATTGTTCCAATGCGGCTTTTCTTTCCACAAAGGGTAAAAATGAATTGAGGGCTATGACCCGCTTCTCTCCCATCACTTTCATCTGCTCCACTTGATCCTGCATTAAAGAGAGTAAAGGTGAAATAATCAACACATGCCCATTCATCAAGTATCCTGGCAATTGATAGCACAATGACTTCCCGGTTCCAGTAGGGAGCATGGCTACCGTGTCCTTTTGATTTAAAACAGTACGGATGATATCTTCCTGTCCATTCCTGAAAGATGAATAACCGAATCTGTCTTTAAGCTCTTGTTGTAGATTCACGTGTTTCACCTGCCTTCGCAATTGCCGCCCGGATTTGAAAATAGGTCAATTGAGGGAGCTTTTCTTTAATGGTCTTAAGTCTTTTCGTCTTTTCTTCTTGCATCACTTGAAGAACTTTCACATACTCTTCCCGGGTAATGAACGGTTCTATTGGAAAATCTTCTTGTGTGAGTATCAATTCGATGACATGATCTTCAATGGTATTCTGCTTCAATTTACGAATCCGTGAAATCTCTTCAAGGGAATGGCCTCTCTTGTACAAGTCGTAGGTCTTACTTGTCGAAATGGTAAGGTTGTTTCGATGATCATTTCTCAAACTGATGGAATATAATAAAGGGTATACTGAAGGGTCCCTTTCTATTTCCGTTAACATCGCGTGCAGGAGGTTCAGAAACCTGAAGCGGAATTCTTCTTTATTCATTCCCAACATCTCTGCCACCTGCAATTCTGTCCACCCATAGTCCTTATATCCTGTTAAGCGATTGACAAGTAAGGATGGATCTCCCTTCTGGATATTCAGAATATGGGTAAGCTCTTTATAAAGAATTGAGGAGAGATTTTCCCTATCAGGGTGGGTCCTTATACAATTCTTTACCCAATCTTGTACTTCCCTGTTCCTTTGAACCGGAAAATACAGGCTCTCCTGCCGTTGCCCATTGGAAAGCACCTGTACAAGAAGGCTCAACCTCATCCAGAACAGACGGGTTTGATCGCCATATATCAGCCCGTTCATATCCGACGGAAACCGGTCACCACGAAAATATTCTAACACGGCTGCTGATCCCAATTCTGTTACGAGGGCAACATCATTTTCCCCATGGGTGATGTACTCTGATTTCTCCAGTTCCCTTACCTTCTGGTTGAAATATGTACGTTTCAACTTGGGTAGAGAAAGGAAAAATGGCTGTAAGTGAAAGATATGTGCATCCTGGATTGACTGGGAAGATTTCTTCCCATTTAAGATATGGAACACAGAGTAAATGGATCGCTCTCCTTTAATTTGCCAAAAACAATAAAGAATCACATAATTAAAATAGGTCAATTCTCTACTCCTTATTATGTAGGTTATTGTCAAATATTGTACCACGAATTTAACTTTTAACCATGTTTTGTTTTACTTATATAGGATAAAAATAAAAAGAGAGCACCTAACTATTGAAAAGTCATTCAATCCTCTATAAAATAAACATTAAGTGATTTTTCACCATTGGACATTGTGTATAATGATGAATTATATAGAATTATTTATCCGGGAGGTTTTTTCTTTGCCAAAATATACGATCGTTGACAAGGACACATGCATCGCATGTGGAGCATGTGGGGCTGCAGCTCCAGACATTTATGATTATGATGATGAAGGTATTGCATTCGTAACATTAGATGATAACCAGGGAACCGTTGAAGTGCCTGACGTATTGGAAGATGATATGGTCGATGCATTCGAAGGTTGCCCGACAGATTCCATTAAAATATCTGAAGAACCTTTCGACGGAGACGCACTGAAATTTGAATAGCATGTTTGAAGGCTAAAGAGAACGTTTCTCTTTAGCCTTTTTTCATACTCTTTATAAGGCAAATAAAAACCCACCTTAAATTTCCTTAAGGTGGGTCATTTTATATGATCACTATGCCGCTTTGTTAAAGGCTATTTGTCTTGATAACCAGCCTTGTAGGCGGACAAACAGTAAGACGAAGACCGATGTTACCAGAATCCCCTTCAGAATGTTGAATGGAACAATACCTGTAATGATGATTTCGGCAGGAAGCTCGAAATTCATAAAGTATTTATAAGCAGGAAGGAACACAATGTAATTCAGGATCCCCATGCTGACACTCATCACAACTGTTCCTGTGATTAAACCGATCAACAGACCTTTTTTGGATTGAAAACGTGAATAGATATAATAAGTAGGAAGAATCAATAGGATTCCCGCCATAAAATTGGCTGCATGGCCAATCGGTACACCAGTATCGCTTCCTGTCAAAACGTAGTCTATCACGTTTTTGAATAATTCTACTAATATTCCCGCAAGTGGACCCAGTGTGAGCGTCGCGATTAAAGCAGGAACATCACTGAAATCAACCATTAAGAACTTTGGAAATGGTGGTATTGGGAAGTTGAACAACATTAACACATAAGAAATGGCACTTAACATACCTACTGTGACAAACATGCGCGTATTCATTTTTTTCATAACTCTCTCTCCTTTAGGAGATTCATCTCATTTCGAAGACGGCCCAAGCCAAAGGTAGCATTAAAAAACCCCTAGATATCAATATCTAGGAGAATGAAAGGCATACCTTAATAGACGTTTAGCTTCCCATTTTCTAAACGTTCTGGCATAAACCTTCATCTTCTCCCATCCAGACTATACTGTCGGCTTTGGAATCTCACCAAATCCTGCCCCAAAAGGCTCGCGGGCTTAGAAACAAATTGTTTCATCACCGCCGGTAGGGAATTTCACCCTGCCCCGAAGACGAATCTTTATTTTTTTATTCCATTTCATTATACATAATGTTTGGGATAATGTGAAGAAAAACAGTTCGAATTCGAACTATATGTCATACATCGCCTTTTTGCCGGGGATTCGATTGGATCATTGCACTATTAATACCTGCTCAGGGAAAATAGCTGATTGCATGTCCAGACCATTTCTGTCGGCTAATTCCTCTACATCTATGCCATGTGCCATAGAGATGGAATATAATGTGTCTCCCTTTTTTACTTCATACTGGTCACTTGGTAAAGAGGCAGGTATTCTTAATAGCTGATTGATTACCAGTTCAGTACTCTTTAATGCATTTTCCTTCAAAATATCTTCAACTGATACCTCGTACGTTTGAGATATCCCCCAGAGAGTTTCTCCTTTATGAACGATATGCATCACTTCATGTTTTGTGTCCCGGGACATATTTCCTTCAGGTGTGCCAGCTACCCCAACCGTCTGATAAGGGTCCTTCTCTTTCGCAAATACGAGCTGACCGACTTCACCGTTTCCAAATACACGATAGGGATCAATGGCATTTTCTTTATCGAACGTCCACTCTCCCCTATGTATTTCAAAATGAAGATGAGCCCCTGTCGACCTTCCCGTATTTCCTAAGAGTCCAAGCTGTTCACCTTGTTCTACTTCCTGATTTTCGTGTACCTTCCTGCTTTTAAGATGGGCATATACTGTTTCATATCCGTTTTCGTGTCTGACGAATACAACGTGACCATAGCTTTCAGAAAGATACGATCTGATCACTATCCCTTTCGCAACAGAATAAACGGGAGACCCCAGCTCCCCTCCGATGTCCATTCCCTTATGAGAACCCGACCTTGTTCCATATGAGTCTGTGATCATCCCTTCTACGGGAAATGTCCAGGATACGGTTTCCTCAGACACCTTATCCTCCTCAGCTTCAGACACATGTCCCGATAAGAGCATCACGCTCACACATAGCACCCAAACGATGAAAAGCCTTTTTGCACAATGGGAAATCATCCTTGTCCTCCTCAATTCTTATGACAGACGTACCTCGACTTCTATGTATTAGACCATTCTAACCTTTTTACGCATATTACATGCACCCCACGGAAAAACCATTCTGAAATCATTTTCCATTGGGTAGTTTGGCTATGTAGCGTGTAAATATTCTAAATATCAAAGAAAAAAAAGAAAAGACCGGTAACGGATCCGTGTCCGCTACTGGTCTTTTGCTCTCTATTCAATTGACTAAGCTTTTTTTATTTGGACTGATTGGTGTCTTGATAGGTTCATTGAAGTCGAAACCGCTCCAGCTTTCCTGTTTGATATTGTCAAACCTGGCTTGTTTAAACCCAGAACTTCTGCTTGTCAGGAGTATTCCTTCAATCAACTCCAAGGCGGTTTGTTCATCAAATGTGTCCAAATCCAATTCGTTTAAGAAGCTGATCGTCACCCATTGATCTCCTTCTGTCACACTGAAGTTAATATCTTTGGGGATCACACTCTGAAAGAGGCCAGTCTCTGCATTTTTCATTGCTTCCAAGGATTCTTTGATGCCCCCTCTGTTTATATTATCGGGCACCAGGAAGCGGTCCCTTCCATTTGGAGAATACAGATAGTATGCCGTATGACCTTCTTCGTTCAGATCGACCTTTGAGAATTCTCCAGTGGAACTGAACTGAGGGACAGTACCATCAGGGTTTTTCAATACAACCTCTTCTATTCCTTTATGTTGGAATGAATATTGTAAGGAATGATAAAAAGCGTATTCTACTGCACTGCTGCCGCTGTACGAATGATCCGCATCAAGTGTGAAGACCACTTTGTTCCTGTCCAACGAAAATTCCCCATCTAATGGAAGGTAGTCCTCCAGTCCCCAATCGGTTTCCGGCAGCTTCTCCGCAAGTTGCTCATGTCGTGATAACCAGTCTTCGTCTGTCTGTTCATCTACGATCGAAACGGGTATCGGTACTGCATCCGGAGAGACAAGTCCAAAGGAATAAAACTCCTTCCCATTCAAGTCCTCTTCATATAGAGAGAGCCTTTCTTTAGGTTCTTCGAGGTCCTCGGCTACAGTCAAACTTTCCTGTTCCTCTAAACCGTTTTCTGCCACGGCTGCTTTTTCTTCTTTATCGGAAACTTCAGGTTCTTTCATTTTTGTTGAGATCTCGATTTTTTCCTCTGTGCTTCCTGAAGTATCAGCCATACCAGATTCGGACTTTTCCATACTTTGCTCGCTAAATTGATTTAAAACGGCAGGAGCAAGCAGAAATAGGATAAAGATGGCAGCAAGTGTTGCAACTGCAGGAGTAAATCGTTTAAATGATAGTTGATTTTTCTTTTTTTGCCTTTCCATTCGTGCGTGGATAGATTGAGAGCTTCGATCATCCTTGATGTGAGGGAGCTTTCTGACAAGATCCTCAATATCACGATCTTTCCATTCTGACTGGTTCAATGTCTCTTTCCTCCTTTGGGAGCCGTTGATTCATTTCAATTCGTAACCATTTGATCGCCCTATGCTGGGTCGTCTTAACTTTACTTTCTGACCATCCAAGCACTTCTGAGGTTTCGATGATTGAAAGTTCCTGTAAATACCGCATGATGATCACCATTCGAAAATCTGTTGAGCAATGCTTTAAGCATTCATATAAAACTTGGATCTCCTCATTAGCGACGGCGATTTCTTCGGGAAGAGCCCCATCATCTGTTACTTCATTTCGACTCCAATCGAATTTATCCAGAATACGATTTCTCCAGTTTTTCTGTTTTCTGAAATGATCAATGGCTACATTTTTCGCAATGGAAAAAAGCCAGGTTTTCTCGGAGCTTTTCCCTTCAAAATTTTCATGAGATTTAAGCACCCGAATATAAACTTCCTGAACTAAATCTTCAGCCTGCTGCTTGTTCTGTACCATATATATAAGGAATTGGAATACATCCTGATGATAGGAAGAATATAACTTCTCAAAAACGGAGTCCATTCTATTACCTCCCCGTCAAATTATTAGTCGTATTATCTGTAAAAAAGTTACACACTATCAATATAGTATTTTTTGGGTGAAAAGGAAAGACCTATATTGAACAGGCTTCCCCATGAAAAAGGCCAACAGAGTAAAATCACCCTGTTGGCCAGATTATTCTTTTTTTCAACATCCTTTTACAATCCGATAAAAAATAAAGAATGTTTCCCATGTAACAAGAAAAATCGCCATATTTCTATGGATTCCATCGATTTTTGGCTAAATAGGAAGAAAGAAAGTGAAGGCTGTCCCTTGATCGACTTTGCTTTGCACTTGTATATGCCCTTTATGGGATTCAATGATATTCTTTGCAATCGCAAGACCGAGACCTGTTCCGGACTTTCCTCTTGTTCTGGCTTTGTCAGCTTTATAGAAACGTTCGAACACGAAAGGAAGATCTTCCTCAGGAATCCCAGAACCCGTGTCTCTTACATGAAACAGGTAACCGCCTTTCTTCTCTGTCAGGGAAACCGTCACTTCCCCTCCTGTCGGTGTATGTCTCAATGCATTATCAATGAGATTGGTTAATACTTGTTCAATCCGATCCGGGTCCATATAGATTTCCTTCTTGATTTCTACGTCACTTTCAAAGTATATGGAAACTTTTTTTTCCTTAGCCAAACCGATAAACTTGTTTGTCACTCTTTCCGTGAAAGGCATGACCGCTATCACGTCTTTATTCAACGTGATATGTCCAGCCTCCATCCGGGCAAGATCGAGAAGATCGTTCACCAGCCTCCCCATTCGAAGAGATTCATCATAGATGATACGGGCAATTTCTTTCTTTTCTTCTTCCGAACCTGCTATATCATCCACGATTGCTTCACTATATCCTTGAAGCATGGAAATAGGTGTACGCAGTTCATGCGAGACGTTTGCGATAAAGTCCTTCCGAAGTTTATCCAATCGTCGTTCTTCTGTCATATCTCGAACCACCGCAACGGCTCCCCTGATGGTGTTGTTGTTATAGAGTGGGCTGACGATCACCACATAGGAACGTCCCTGCAGACTCAGTTCACCTGTTTGTTCCATCTCGGTTACAACTACGCTTTGCAATAATTCTCTTACAGTCGTCGGGATCGCCTCTTCACTTTGCTCATAATACCAATGCTGCAAGAAACGATCTGCAGGAGGATTGGTGATCAGAATGGTGCCGTCCCGATTAAAGGTGATGACCCCATCTGCCATACTGCTTAGAATGGATGAGAGCTGTTCTTTCTCCTGACTGAGTGCGTTGATGTGAAACTTTAATTGTCTTCCCATCTGATTGAAGCCAGTGGCGAGTTCTCCGATTTCATCCTTCGTCAGGATCGGCACCTTGGTATCGAACTTTCCTTTAGCCACTTCAAATGCGGCCTCTCTCATTTTCCTGAGTGGTGCAGTGATACGGGTGGACAGGAAGAATGCAAAGATGGTCGTCAGAATGATAGCGATGCCTGCTGCAAGCAGGATCAGCTTGGTGGTCTGTCTAGTTGTATCCTTTATTACCCCAAGTGACTGATAGAGGTAAACGGCTCCATCTTTTCCGTTAATATGAAGGGGCGTGCCGACAATGATGACATTCTCATATCGATTGGACGACTCCTTCGACAGTTCAACCTCTTTTTTGCTCGTGATGCCTTTCATTTTGACCGATTGAAGCTGCTTATCCTTAGAAATATAATCGTGAACTTTCTTCTGAAAGGCGGTCGAGTCCTGTGAATACAGGGATTCATTTTGATCCAATGATATGATGATATTCACCGGTTCATCAATGATTTCCTTCCCTAATTCCATCCCAAGGGTTAGATCATTATGATTCTCGATGACTCTTGCCACTTTCTCTGCCGTATGGGTCAATTCTTTCTCCACTACATCCACATGGTAATTCTGAAAGAATTCAAGTAATAGAATGGTCAGAATAAATAATACAAATGAAACCAGCAGCAGGATGGTTAGCCACAGTTTCCCAACTACACTACGCCAAAGCCTCATTCATTTGTTACCTCGAATTTATAGCCAACTCCCCAAACGGTCACGATCATTTTGGCTGCCATTTCAGAAACTTTATTCAGCTTTTCCCTTAAACGTTTCACATGGGTATCGACCGTTCTCAGATCACCGAAAAATTCATAATGCCAAACTTCCTTGAGAAGATGCTCACGGTCAAATACTTTATCCGGTGCTTTTGCAAGAAAATATAAAAGTTCATATTCTTTAGGGGTCAAATTGACATCGATTCCATCCGCTGTCACACGGTGTGCGTCATTGTCAATTGTTAGATGCGGATACACGATAAGATCCTTAGCTTTTGTATCACTTTGGATGAAACTGGATTTCGTAGACCGTCTTAATAAAGCTTTCACCCTCAGGACGACTTCGCGGGGGGAAAATGGCTTCACAATATAGTCATCGGTCCCGACTTCGAACCCTTGTACCCTATTCACTTCTTCACCCTTCGCAGTAAGCATGATGACGGGGGTCGCCTTACTTTCACGAAGGTGCTGACACACTTCGATTCCGTCCATACCTGGCATCATAATATCCAAAAGGATACAGTCATAATTTTGTGCCAGAGCCATTTCTAACGCTATTTCTCCATTTTCAGCTTCATCAATGACATAATTTTCTCTTTCCAGATACATTTTTAACAGTCTGCGGATCCGATCTTCATCATCTACGACTAAAATCCGGATATTTTCCTCCATGGGTTCATCCCCCTTTGTATATTTAACCATATTATCCTATATTTTATATGAAAAAAGAAGCTGACTCAAAGAGAATGTAATTCTCGTGATCATCAGCTCCTTCCCATTCATTACGATCCTTTAAGCATATGAGTGTAATCCCGCAATGATAAGGTTAACGGCCACAAGATTGAATAGGATGATCGCAACCCCCACCACGGCTAACCATGCTGATTTTTCACCATGCCATCCTTTTGACAGGCGAAGGTGAAGAAAAGCTGCATAGAATAGAAATGTAATCAATGCCCATACCTCTTTGGGGTCCCATCCCCAGAAGCGGGTCCAGGCAATTTGTGCCCATATCATGGCAAAGATGAGTCCGCCAAGTGTAAAGACTGGAAAACCGATCAAGACGGAGCGGTATCCGATTTCGTCCATCAGATCAAGATTCACATTCTTGACAAGGGGCTGCATCTTAGCTGCTATACGTTTTCTGAAGATCAAACGTAGAATTAGATAAATTACAGTACCGATCGTAAATGACCAAATGACTGTGTTTAATTTTTTGGCATTTATAAGGGCAGGCATTTCGACAACCGGCTCCATCACACCGTCTGTTAATAATTGACCTTCATTCGGTCCTACAAGTGCAGGGAGTGTGTATTCCGCAACAGCTTCTTCACCCTGTTGATTCACATATTGGAAATCCGCTTCGTAATTCCCCAGAGTAAAGGCTGTTGATGCGACAACAAACCCTAAAACGACCACCAGTGAATACATCACGGTTTCGAGCCAGAAAGATTGCTTGCTCCCCTTTGTATGCTGAACGGATTTTAATAAGTAGATAAGTCCCGCCACAAAGCTGATGGAAAGAATCGCTTCTCCTGCTGATACAGTTGTGACATGGATCTTCAACCAATCACTTTGAAGGGCTGGGATGAGCGGGCTGATATCTTTAGGAAACATGCTCGCGTAGGCAATGACCAACAAGGCGAATGGCAGAGCAATGACACCAAGTATCGTTGTCTTGTACATAAAGTAAAGAATGATGAATGCCCCAACAAGCATCATTCCGAAAAACGTCGTAAATTCAAATAAATTACTTACAGGTGCATGACCGGATGCTCCCCATCTAAGAAAGAAGTATCCCAACTGTGAGGCAAATCCGATCAGGGTTAAGACAATCCCAATCCATCCCCATTTCTTCTGGTTTGTTTCCGTTGTATTCTTTTGACGGATACTCCCGCCAAAAAATAGTGTAGCAATTAAATACATGATAAAGGATACATAGAGTAAATTACTGCTCCATTCAGCCATTGTTGTCGTTGACATCCTCATTCCTCCTCACTTCGTCTTTTTGTTGTTGGTCGTCGGGCTCGTTGATTCCGGTACCCTCCAGCACATAGCTGATTTCATTTTTCAAGCCGTGCCAGTTTTTATTCGTATGACCGGCCACGATGACTCCATCCTCACTCCGTCTAATCCAGATTCTTCTGTGATGCCAATAGGCACCTTGTATGACACCGATCATGAAGATCGCGCCTCCGAGAGCCAATATCCAGAGAGTCAGATCTTTATGCACGGTCAGGGCGGATACATCTCTCGTCCCAACACCTGCAAATGACAGTTTATAGTCATTTTCCCCAAGTGGCTCGAGGTTTTTTCGAATCCCTACAAAACTGATTTCACCTTCAGGCTTTTCAGGTGAAAATAACTTAAACAGGAAAGCCGGATTATTTGGTAGTGGGGATTTTGTTTGAGGTTCCCCCTGCTCATTAAAACCTGAAAAATCCGGATAATATCCCATCAACTCTGCCTTATATCCATCTTCAAATTCATATGAATCCTGAGGATCGAATAAATCGACGGTGAATTCCCCGAAGCTTTCCCCCGACTTTTTATTGTCAAGGGTAAAGGACATTGATTTGAATTCATCCAATTTATAACTTGTCTGATACACGGCAAAATTGCCGAATTTAAGAGGCTGGTTTACTTTAATGGATTCTTCCTGCTCTTTTGTACGTTTTGCCTTCTGGCCCGGAACACGATCCCCTGATTCTTTATAGAGGATTACATCAGATTGGAAATTTTTAGCGATGGTTCCGTTTTTGTCAATCGCTTCACCAAACACTTCTTTATCTTTGTCTTTATCGTATGTCTCAAGTGTGAATTCTTTGTTTTCTAAGTAGTATTCCTGGTCCGTACCAGGTACGGCTCTCGTTTCGCCTTCACGAATCCAAACCGTTTCGTCGATGTACATCCCCGGAACAAATCGCAGCATCCCTCCGAAAAGGAAGATGATTAGACCTATATGATTTACATATGGACCCCATCTGGAGAAGCGATTCTTCTCTGCAAGGATATTTCCATCCTCTTCACGGATCTTATACTTTTTCTTGGTCAACTTTTCTTTTATTTTGTTGACAGGTTCCTTATACTCTATCATTTCTGTTTTGCCGTATATCCTTTGGCGTTCAAGAAAGCCCAGATGTCTTGTAACACGTTGATTCTTCAACGCGCGGTATAGGGGGATCACTCGGTCCAAGCTACAAATGACGAGGGAAACCCCGATGGATGCGATTAAAAGCAGGTACCACCAAGAGCTATAAAGGTCATGGAAACCTACCGTATAGTACAAGTCTCCGAAGAAACCATAAACATCCTTATAGTATTCATCAGCAGGCTGACCATTTGGAATATACTGTTCCTGAGGTAATATCGTTCCAACTGCTGAAGCCACCAGTGTGACAACAATCAGCCACACCCCAACCTTCACAGAAGAGAAAAAGTTCCATATCTTATCTACAATCGATTTGTTATACGTTTGGGAACGTCGGGCACTTCCCTCATAACGCATGTCATGGAGTTTCTCATTCTTTGCTTCTTCTGTTAAAGCTCTTCCACAAGATTCACAGAGAACGGTACCGTTTGGATTCACATGACCGCATACACATTTGATCTCTTTCATGTTAAAACTCCTTAATTCAAGTTAAACTGCCTTACGGCTTGATGCTCTCTAAATCTTCGATGATATCGTTTTCTGTCATCGTACCTGTTATGATCTTCTCGATTTCCCCTTGAGGGTTGATCAGGAACGTTGTTGGAAGTGGATCGATCCCGTATGCATTCTGCACTTCCTCTTCTTTATCTACTACTATAGGGAACTCCAACCCGTGTTTTGAGACGAATCGATTAATCAAGAAATTGGATTCACCCACATTGACAGCTAAGATCTGTACGCCTTGGTCCTGATATTTCTTATACTGATTATTCATATAGGGCATTTCTCTTTCGCACGGTTTGCACCATGTTCCCCAGAAGTTCAAGAAGACACCTTGTCCCTTATAGTCGGATAGGCGATGTGTATTCCCTTCCATATCCGTGAGAACAAAGTCAGGTGCCTTGTCTCCTGCCTTTAACATTCCTCTTTCATCCTTTGTGAAGTTTGCATAAAGCGTATATGCAACTGCAGAAGTCAGCACAATGAGAATGATGGCCCGGATGAGTAATCTGCGTTTTTTCTTATTCATTTACGTGTGCCTCCCATATTGAAATCGTTCTCAAGAATGGAGAAGTTTTTTCTCTCTTTACAGTAGCAAAGGGCCTGAAGTCATAAGGGTTCACTTATGATTCCAGTCCCTGCCATAATGTACTGTTTCATATCCTCATAATAAGCAGAGAAATATCCCATGATTTCAGGGTAAAATTCCTTCCTCATTATATCATTTATCAGATTCACATTAATGTAAATTATATGAAGGATATGTGACACTTTCCATGTCAATCGTTAATGAATGCTTCCAGTTTCAGCCAGTGTTCTCAACTGCTTCACCTCATGTGGTGTCAGCTCTCTGCCTTCTCCTGCATTTAAACCGTGAAGTGTGAGGAATGCGTATCGTTCCCTCTTTAGTTTTTGTACCGGGTATCCAAGGGCTTCGAACATCCGGCGGACTTGACGGTTTCTTCCTTCATGGATGGTAATTTCAACAATCGATTTCCCCTGCTTTTTATCAATGCTCAGGACTTTCACTTTGGCTGGAGCGGTCATCCCGTCTTCCAGCTTAATCCCTTTTTCAAGCTCACGGATCTTAAATTTCGGTGGAATTCCTTTTAATCTTGCTACGTATGTTTTTTCGATCTCATTGCTTGGGTGCATAAGAGCATTGGCGAAATCTCCATCGTTCGTTAACAGCAGGATGCCTGAAGTTTCATAATCCAGTCTGCCTACAGGGTAGATCCTTTCCTCGATTTCCGGGAAGAAATCAGTCACGACCTGACGATCTTTATCATCGGTGACAGCGGAAATGACTCCTCTTGGTTTATATAGCATATAATATACTTTGTTTTCTCGTTCAATTTGAATTCCCGACACTTCAACCCGGTCCGAACCCGAAACCTTTGTCCCAAGCTCCTTCACTACTTTTCCATTGACCTTCACTTTGCCTTCTATAATTAATTGCTCTGCTTTACGTCGGGATGCCACTCCACTGTGAGCAATAACCTTTTGTAATCGTTCCACGGTCTTTCACCTCATTTAAATTTCAATACATTTGTCTTCATGAATTATTACACAATCCAGGCAAAATAGAAAGGCATAAAGAAAAATCGACCTCATTGGCCGATTTCTTTATGCCATTTTATCTTTTATTCAAGTAACGCTATCCCGTTAGAACATGATGGTGACGATGAAAATGGCGGCAGCAATTCCTACAAGGTCTGCCAGCAGACCGACTTTTAGGGCATCGCCCATTTTTCGGATTCCGACTGCACCAAAGTACACCGTTAATACGTAAAGAGTTGTATCTGTACTACCCTGTAAGGTCGAAGCCAATCTGCCAATAAACGAGTCCGGGCCGTATGTTGCGATAATGTCACTCATCATGCCAAGGGCAGCTGTTCCTGATATTGGCCTGATGATGGCCAGGGGGACGATTTCCGGAGGAATCCCAAGGGCAAGCAGTGCGGGTCTTATAAGACCCACAAAAAATTCAAGGGCACCCGATTCACGAAAGATTGTGATGGCCACAAGCATACCGATGAGGAAGGGAATGATGGAAACGGCGATTTTGATCCCTTCTTTTCCTCCATCAACGAAAACTTCATACGTGGGTACCTTTTTGATAGTCCCATAGATTAGTATAAACCCAATCATGATGGGGATCAGCCATAATGAGATTGTGGATATCCATTGCATCTACTTCACCTCTCGACGGGTACGCCTATAATGAAAATAACGATCGATCAATATCGCACCTATGGTGGATAACATAGTAGCAATCAGAGTCGGTCCTACAATTTCAGTGGGAGAAGCTGAATCATATTTCATACGGATCGCAATCACCGTGGTTGGAATGATCGTAATGCTTGACGTATTGATCGCCAAGAACGTAATCATCGACCTGCTTGCGACATCCCTGCCACCGTTCAAGCTTTTTAATTGTTCCATGGCCTTGATGCCTAGTGGAGTTGCGGCATTTCCCAGTCCAAACATATTGGCCATCATATTAGAAAGGATGTATCCCATTGCAGGATGATTTTCAGGTACTTCCGGAAATAGTCTCGTCACAAAAGGCCTGAACATCTTTGCCAGTTTATCCAGTAACCCTGCTTCCTGTGCGATCCTCATAACGCCCAACCAAAACACTAAGACACTGACCAGGCCAATACAGAGAGTGACGGCTTCATTCGCAGAGGTGAAGATGGCTTCGTTCACTTCTGCCATTTTCCCGTTAATGACCGCGAATACCAATCCAATGATCGTCATGCCCACCCATATTAAGTTAACCATTGTCTTTTACCCCTATGATGGACTCGAATGAGTAAGCCCAGAATTTCCACCAGCTCTTTTCTTTCTTCTCTTCACTTGAAGCTTCATAATAAATGGGAAGAGTATCTACTTTCTCGTTACCTAAATACACGATGGCCTTTCCAACCACCTCAGGCACATCCTGATTCTTTAACCATTCCTTCTTCGGCTTCAACATTTTATACTCGACCTTTACCTCTTTCACTTCCTCATCTGTCAGCGTCAATATGGATTCCCTTTTTAAGTAGGCATGGCCCTTATATACTTTGTCGTCCATTTTTTCGATCTTTCCTTTTTCCAGGGCAATTTTATAATCATAGTTCTTAAATCCGTATTCAAACATACCGATATGATCATTCCAGTCATCGGGACCGTTGAGGGTCACGGCAATCAGGTTCTCTCCATCCTTTGAAG
This sequence comes from Rossellomorea aquimaris, assembly GCF_020172085.1. GTDB lineage: Bacteria > Bacillota > Bacilli > Bacillales > Bacillaceae_B > Rossellomorea > Rossellomorea aquimaris_E. The sequence continues at coordinate 828,251 of NZ_JAIVAT010000003.1, read as the reverse complement.
CAGTGGACACAAGTGTTCTTTTTGCCAGTTTCGTATACCCCGTCTTCCCGCCCGTACTATGTTTATACAATTCAGTCAATAATCTATTTTTATTCTTCCATTTCCGGTCCCATTTCTCTTCAGGATTAGGTGCTGTGTGTACTTTTGTCCCAGCAATTTCCTTGTATTCCCCGTTTTCCATAGAATACCTTGTCAGAATGGCCATATCATACGCAGTGGAATAGTGATCCTTATGATCATCAAGGCCGTGGGGATTAGAGAAATGCGTATTTTCCATCCCGATCTCGTTTGCTTTTTCATTCATCATATACACGAATCCGTCGAGGCTTCCTCCTACAAATTCTGCGATAGCCACCGCAGCATCATTCCCGGATCTCAGCATCAACCCGTACACCAGGTCCTCGAGTTTGATTTTTTCCCCCGCCTTTAAGTAAAGGGAGGAACCTTCCGTACCTGCTGCATTTGAAGAAACAGTCACCTCCTGATCCATCTTTCCAGACTCAACGGCAAGGATCGCTGTCATGATTTTCGTGATGCTTGCTATTCGGCTTTGAGTATGGGCATCCTTTTCGTATAGGATCCTCCCTGTTTCCTGATCCATTAAGATCGCTCTTTGGGAACTGACAGAAGGTGCTGCCTGAACGTCATTGGATACCGTTACAAATAATAATGTGAATATCAGAAAAAAATATATGTAAAATTTCGCTCTTTTTCGATTCACACCCATCTACTCCTTTAAATCTAACGTGTTTGTACAAGTTTATGCAGGACAAGGGGTAATATGAGTGAAATCTTATGAGCAGATGGCCATGTCACCAGAAACCGATACCCTGCTGTTTAGTATCAAGAGAGTTATAAAAAAACACACAGTCATCCTGATGGACTGTGTGTAGCATTCCTATTTGTATCCTAATCATGCATGATGTTGCCGGCATTGGCTCACAAACTCAGCTAGATTCTCTCTCGTCCCATGAAAGTCCCCTTCCACATGTCGCAACAATGCAGCAAGGCAGCGGGGAGGCTCCTGCCTGAATCGAATGGCGCTGCCTTCCGGGAAAGTGGTACGAAGATCTTCAAACCAGAGATTATAGCGGGGAGAGTAATATTCAACGATACATTTATGATAGATTTTACAAAGGGCCTTCTCGGCAAGATCCTTCTTGTATGGCTCCAGTTGTAACAGGGTCGTACAGGAATCAAGACCGTCTTCACAATAGACCACCAATCTTCTCAAATTGGAAAAAAGACCTTCGTAGTATACTTTATCTCCTGGCCTTTCTTGCAACAGCATGTTAATGGTTACACCATTTAAATACCCTTCAAATTGAGTAATTACATCTTCAAGAAAGTTATGGATTTCCTGAACCCGGCTTTTCATTAAGAACTCGTTCACATATTCCCCTCCATCTCATCAACAGGACATAATTGCGAATGTTCAGAATTTAATCTCGATAAAACAGGCAGGACTTTTTTTCTGTCTCAAGTAGTCCTGCCTGTTCGTTGATTATGTTCTTATTCGTTCGTTTCCATCGTTTCCTGAAATTTTTCAAAGAATAGATCGGCTTCATCCTGCGCGAATTCGTCTTGGATACTTTCAGGGAGAGGGGGAAGCTCTTCGATACTTTTCAGACCAAAATAGTCGAGGAATTCTTTCGTTGTGCCAAATAAGTAAGCACGGCCAGTTCCCTCCGCCCTGCCCACTTCCTTGACAAGCCCTTTTGACATAAGGGTCTGAATCGGTCTCTCGGTCTTCACACCTCTTATTTGTTCAATTTCCATCCTTGTGATTGGTTGTTTATACGAAATGATCGCAAGTGTTTCTAGAGCCGCCTGGGAAAGGAAGCTTACATTTGGTGACTCTACCAGTTTTTTCAAGAAATCAGCATTGGTTTTCTTCGTCACCAGTTGAAAGGTACCTGCTATTTCAATGATGTAAATGCCTCTGTCATCATCCTTTTCGTAATCATTCTTTAATTCTTCAAGGACATCCATTGCTTCCTGTTCTTCAATTTCCAATACGGAACAGACCTGTTTCAGAGAAAGTCCCTCATCACCGGCTGCAAATAAAAGGCTTTCCAGGATTCCTTTCCAATTAATACTGTTCAACAAGTCCTGCCTCCTCTCCTGCTTCCACAAATATTTCCGTGAAGTTTTTTTCCTGATTGACGATGATTTGTTTCCGCTTCATTAATTCCAGCACAGCAAGGAACGTCACAACAAGATGCTCTTTACTATCGGAAGGGAAAAGACTTGTAAAGGATGTACGTGCGTTGAGACTTCTCAGGTTCTCGAGAATATCATTCATCCTCTTTTCAATGGAAATTTCCTGCCTGGTGATTCTCGTTTGAACGGGTCGTTGAAGCTTCTTCCTTCTTAATAATTTATGAAAAGCCCCAAGCATATCATATAAAGACACCTGTACGTCTGTATTCTTCAAATCCACCTCTTCACTGAACTCAGAAAGATCACTAGGAGGTTTCGTATATACTTGTCCACGCTCTTCTTCACGGTGCTTCAACTCAATCGCCGCTTCTTTGAATTTACGATACTCAATCAACCGTTCCACTAATTCATCACGGGGATCTTCTTCTTCAAATTCAATTTCATCGTTCACCATGCCATCATCATGCTTAGGAAGAAGCATCTTACTCTTGATGGCGAGTAGTGTAGCCGCCATTACTAAGTATTCGCTGGCAACATCCAGTTGCAGGTTTTTCATCGTATGTACATATAACATATATTGCTCCGTGATCTCCGCCATAGGAATATCATATATATCGATTTCTAACGAGTTAATGAGATGCAATAATAGATCCAGGGGACCTTCAAATGCGTCAATCTTCACATTGTATTCCATTTTATCACCAAATTTCTAATTACCATCTTTCCTGATAGCTACTTAATAGTATAGTAGAAAGACCACTATTCTCCAATAGAAAGTTTTGTATGTATGGGGATTCCTGTCGTTTTGATAAGGGTTTGTGCTACAATTTAAACTACCTTACATCCAATGGAGGGATCTTATGGTTTATCCAAAAGCCTTTGTCGAGTTCCTGATGTATTTCCACGGAAATCGTGACTATTTTGAGTGCCATGAAGTATTAGAAGAATATTGGAAGGAGGCCGATCCCAAGAATAGGACTTCTCATTGGGTGGGATTGATCCAAGTGGCTGTCGGCTTTTACCATTACAGACGAGGGAACCTCGCAGGAGCGGTTAGAACATTCAATAAAGCTATCAATAATATCGAGCTGAACCAAAAAGAACTTGAGAAACTGGGAATCGCTTCTATTGATCTGAAGGAAAAGCTTTTAGAGATTACGTATGAAATCAACCATGGTCACCATTATCAAAGTATCATCCTTCCTCTGACTGATGATACACTTATAGATCAGGTTCAAGACCTTTGCAAGGAAAATGGTTATACCTGGTGTGCACCAAGTGACCTGTCAAATACAGGACTCGTTCACCGACATTCCCTTCGAGACAGGTCTGAAGTGATCGCCGAGCGTGAAAATGCCTTGAGAAAAAAAAGAGACAGACCTTCCGGTTAGGAGGTCTGTCTCTTCATTATTCCTCATGTTTCATTTCTAACGAATCCATTTCATCACATTTCTCAAAAAAGGAAGCGGTTTCTGAATTAGGTTTCACTTCTAGCTCTGAGTGCATCTCCCTCAGGTGTTTGACCATCGATTTCCCGATACCCTCATGACGGTGTGATGGGTTGACTGATATATGTTGAATCTCTAAGGTACCATCTGTTTTATACACTCCGATTAATCCTACTATGTCCTCTTCTTTCCATAAAAAGAGCTGCCAATTTTCTTCAGTTTCGTATTGCTTCATCGTTTGTTGAAGCTTCTTCAAATCCTTTTCATTTGGCATGAAAGATAATAATCCCATAGCAATCTTTTCGAACGCCTTTTTATACCGAATTAACATATTAACCCCTCGTTATGTTTTATGTCTAATCTATTTATTTCCTATTATAGACAAAAACTAGAAATTTAATGATATGAACGTTTATTTATCTTACTAAATTTACTATTATTAAGCAAATCAAAACCAATCAGTTCCCGGCGATGAACATCCAGTAGATGACTCCCCACATCAGACCTGCACCAATTAATAGCAAGAATAACCCTTTATTACTGATCTTCATGACTGACTCCTTTTCTAACTCTATTCGTTTATGCCATTGTTATTGTATAGTAAAAACGAAATTTGTTAAAGTATGTAATTCAGAATGCAAAAAAAGTAGTCTTTAAGCATGATATACTTAAAGACTAGATCCCTTGTATCAAGAAAATGTTACATCAAGGCTGATTAAGTCATCGTATGTTTCTCTCCGTACGGCTAATCTTGTTTCTCCGTTCTCGACAAATACGACGGGTGGGCGCGGTATCCGATTATAGTTATTTGCCATGGAATACCCATACGCTCCTGTACAGAACACCGCAAGAATATCTCCTGGTTCTGATTGAGGCAAAGGTACATCCCATATCAACATATCGCCGGACTCACAGCATTTCCCGGCAACAGAGACCGTTTCTTCAGTGATCCGGTCCGCTTTATTGGCTATTATCGCTTCATACTTGGCCTTGTATAGGGCAGGTCTGATATTATCATTCATCCCCCCATCAATCGCTACATATTTACGGATGCCCGGCACATCTTTCCTAGACCCCATTGTATAGAGACTGGTCCCGGCATCCCCTACAAGTGAACGCCCCGGTTCAATCCAGATTTCAGGCATCGTGAGATTGTATTTTTCTACCTCTTCTTTAACAGCAGCAATCATTTCCTTCACATATTGTGCAGGTGGAATCGGATCATCGTCTTTCGTGTAACGAATTCCAAACCCTCCACCCAAATTAAGGACCCTTGGATGAAAGCTGTATTGAGAATTCCACTCTGCCACCTTTTCAATGATTTTCCTGGCAGCCAGTATAAAACCGGTTGTTTCAAAAATTTGAGAGCCAATGTGGCAATGCAGTCCCAACAATTCAATGGGGGCAGCGTCCATTGCCAATTTCATTGCTCTTTCAGCCTGACCATTTGTTAAATCAAAGCCGAATTTCGAATCTTCCTGTCCGGTAAGGATATAATCATGGGTATGAGCTTCAATCCCCGGTGTCACTCTTAACAATACCCTGGTTGATTTCTCAAGAGAAAGAGATACCTCACTTACAAGCTCCAATTCATGAAAATTATCGACGACTATACAGCCGATCTGATGTTCAATGGCGAGCTTCAGTTCATCCCTCGACTTATTGTTCCCATTAAAATGAATGCGTTCAGCAGGAAACCCTGCCTTCAAGGCAGTAAACAGTTCCCCTCCTGAAACGACGTCCAGGGACAATCCTTCTTCCTTCATTAACTGAAAGATGGCGATGCAGGAGAATGCTTTACTAGCGTAGGCAACTTCTGCTTTCACCCCAAGGGATTCAAATGTTTCTTTAAAGCCCCTTGCACGCTCTCTGACAAGAGTTGTGTCATATACATAAAGGGGTGTACCATATTGTGCTGCCAAATCTACGGTACTCACCCCTCCTATCACTAAATCGCCATCTTTGATTTCTGCTGATCCATGAAGATACATGCAACATCTCATTCCCCTCTGTCATCCACGACTAATTAAACGTAATTTACCATAGAACGGGAATTGTTGCAATATTCTAAGATTTCGCAGGCTGCTTGTATTTATTTCTTGGTTGAACGATGCTTGGCCGAATTTTTGACCCTGGTACCGATTTCCTGACCAGAATCTGCATAAATGCCTTCGGACTGAAAGGCAATAGCGGCCAAAGGTACGGTGTATTAAGAGATTTAATATTTGATACATACAGGATGAAAAGGGTACTTCCTATCATCAACCCTGGTATATGGAAGAATGCAACCGCCACCAGGAGGAGAAGTCTTGCCATCTTATTCGCTACACTTAATTCATAACTAGGAGTTGCAAACGTACCGATTGAAGCTACAGCTACATATAAGATTACTTCAGGCTGAAACAGCCCGACATCGATGGCAATTTGCCCGATTAATACAGCGGCGATTAAACCCATGGCAGTAGAAAGAGGGGTCGGAGTATGAATCGCCGCGATCCTGAACATTTCCACCCCCATATCAGCGATGAATAATTGCACGATGACAGGGATATTGGTTTGTTCTTGGGGACCGACATACTTTATCACTTCCGGAAGCAACGATGGGTCTAGAACAAACAAATACCATAATGGCAAAAGGAATAATGAAGCAAGTACCCCAACAAAGCGTGTCCATCTTACAAATGTACCGACCGCCGGAGACTGCCTGTATTCCTCAGCGTGCTGAAGGTGGTGAAAAAACGTTGTAGGTGTAATGATGACACTCGGGGATGTATCCACAAAAATCAAGACATGCCCCTCTAATAAATGGGTAGCCGCTACATCCGCCCTTTCCGTATATCTCACTAATGGATAGGGGTTATACCCCTGCTTCACCAGAAACTCTTCTACTGATTTATCTGCCATCGTCAGTCCATCGATTTTAATACTTTTTAATTCTTTTTTTATTACCTCGATTAAACTCGGGTTTGCCACATCATCAATATATGCAATCGATATATCCGTCTTGGATCTCTCCCCTATGCGGAAGATTTCGAACCGTAATCTTGGATCCCGGATTCTTCGTCTTGTCAGAGCGGTGTTGACAATAATATTCTCCACATATCCATCACGTGAACCGCGTACCACCTTTTCGGTATCGGGCTCTGACGGCTGCCTTCCAGGATAACTTCGCACATCTACGATCAAGGCTTCTTCATATCCTTCAACAAAGACGGCAATTAATCCGGAGAGCACTTCATCCACCGCTTCTTCGATCGTTTTAACCGGTTCTACGGATTGATGGACAAGTCGATTATGTACGATGTCATATAGTCGGCTTGTCGCCCTTTCATGGTCATTGATTTCAACAAGTTCTTCTACAATTTCGATGATATAGGATGCGTCGGTCAGTCCATTTATATAGTAAAAATGAACCCCTTTTTTCAAAATCATCAATTTCCGCACACCGATATCAAAACTTGTGTTCAGTCCAACGTGATTCTTCATGTAATCTTCTATGACTTTTAAATCCTTAGGAATCGGTGTTTCTTTCGTCTTTTGAGGCATGATACCCGCTCCTTTCTAAGATGATTTCCACTGCTTTCTTCGTGATGGGCGCACCTTGTGAATAATGATCCCGTTTAGCCATTTTACCAATATCTCCAATCCCCACAATCACAGGGACATCCAGTTCATCCAGGCAATATACGGTATCCCCCGTCAGTCTGCCTACGTCCATCTCAGGTACACCGAATTTATCCACCCCGTAAGGAGTCAAATCCCCAAATTTATCAATACATACATCCACTCTGGTCCATTCCGCCTGTCGTGTTTTACTTGCCACGGCGATGATTCCGAGAACGTCTATGTCAGAATGATTTGCAACATATTTCAGGGCACGTTCCCCAGCACCTTCCCCTATGAATCCACTATCATCAAACATCACAAAGACAGGGTCATTCTTTGCTCTTTTAATTAATTTGACGATTTCAGGTCCTGACAGCACAGAAGGATTCCCTTTAGAGCTTGAGATGCATCGTCCTCCGTACTCTTTGGCGACACATTCGATGGCACGTTTGGCGTATTCATCTCCGTCTGTAATCAGGATCACTTTCCTTTTGTTGTCCATATGAACCCCTGCCCCTTGCTATTTATTGATGAACCAAGTAGAGCCAATGAAATAATGAACCGAATATTTTCCCGAATACGATCGCCATGATGAGAATGACGATCTGGCCGTCTATGCCAATCCGCTTGGCCAGGATGGGAAACACATTCAATACTTCCGTCAACGCAGCAGCCAACAGCCCGATAAACACCCCGCTCGTAAGACCGATCGGAATCAGGACCAATGGAGAAAGGTGAAACGTATAATCATTCAGGCTGATGAATCCTCCAAAGAGGGCCCCTGTAATCACTGCCATTTCATAATAGTGAATCATTTTCATTGTTTTTGTCAGTTGTGTCAACCGAGGTATAATGCCCAATACCGTTAAAAAAGCGACAAACCCCGAGCCTACAGCAAGCCCACCAGCAAAACCGATAAATACGGTAATCAATACATTAATGGTCATCCAATTTCTTCTCACTTTCTTTATTTTCGTGCATGATGACATATTGGTCTAAATCCTGCTGGTAGTTAAACATTTCAACCTCTAGTGGGCTCGGCTCTTCATTAAGTCTTTTACGAAACACATGATTGAAGAACAAGATCATTCCAAGGCCCAAACCAAACGAATAAGGAACCTGGAACAATAATGGATGAGGGTCGACCCCTCCTGTTACAAAATGATACAGCCTTTGATGAACTTCTCTCATACTTACGTCTTCATGGAAATTCATAATGGCCAGGGCTGCACCGATGAATAATAATAACCAAACGCCAATGAATAATGGGAGAGAGACTTTCTTTTTCTCATAGATCACTTCAATGATGCTTTGTGTCGGCCCGATCGTTTGAATATCTAAATCTGGATGTTCCTTGCAAATTTCCCTAATGACTTTCATTACATCGACCACGATAATATTCTTATCAGAAGGAGTCACTTTATGGATCGGGATGTTTCTTATGTCTTCTACACTTTTTTCAGGTGCTATGATTTGAGCAAGCTGTCCAAGCTTGACCGTGCTCTCTTCCCTTACCTGCACACGATGACGTAAGCGTATATATAAACTTCCTTCCATCCAGTTCACTTCCCCGAAAACATAATTTTCCCTTCGTATCAATAGTATGGATAAACAAACATTAAATATGTAATCACTACCTGGGTGTTCAGATGAAATAAAGGGATCACAAAGAGAATTTGACGTAGCTTATAAGGATGGCGATACAAATAGTTGGAAACAATTTCAATCTCACGGTTGACAAAAAAAATAACCTTGTTGGTTCAAAAGGAATTGAACCAACAAGGTTATTTCGCCTATGACTCTGTATGCATATGATCTTTCATCGTCTGTAATATCTTCTTCTCAAGCCTCGATACCTGCACTTGTGAAATACCCAGTCGGTCTGCTACTTCGGATTGGGTCTGGTCTTTGTAATACCTCAAATACACAATTAAGCGCTCCCGATCATCCAATTCACGGATGGCTTCTTTCAAGGCGATTTTGTCAAACCATTTGTTATCCGTATTATCAGCGATCTGATCCAACAGCGTAATGGGATCTCCATCATTTTCATACACGGTTTCATGAATCGATGAAGGGGCACGACTCGCTTCCTGGGCCATGATCACTTCTTCTACGGAATATTCCAGATGCTCGGCAAGCTCACTCACGGTTGGGACCCTGCCGAATTTCTTGGAGAGCTCATCCTTCGCTTTACGAATTTTATTCCCCATTTCTTTCAGGGACCTGCTCACCTTCACTGTTCCATCATCCCGGATGAAACGCTGGATCTCTCCGATAATCATGGGAACAGCATACGTCGAAAACTTGACATCGTAGCTTAAATCGAACTTATCCACTGATTTCAGCAACCCGATACTGCCTATCTGAAAGAGATCATCCGGCTCATAGCCACGATTCAGAAACCGTTGGACGACGGACCATACCAAGCGCATGTTCTTTTGGACAATCAGGTCCCTTGCGCTCTGGTCACCATCCTGGCTCTTCTTGATTAGCTCTTTCACCTCGTGATCTTTCAAAAAGGTCTGTTCCTTTTCATTTTTCACTTCGACATCCATGGGCACGACTCCTTAATTGCATAGCGCTTTACTATTGGTCAAGTGCTTCTTCAATCTAACCGTGGTGCCTGTACCTGGGTGAGATGACACTTCAATTTCATCCATGAAATTCTCCATGATGGTAAATCCCATACCGGAACGCTCAAGCTCTGGTTTGGAGGTGAAAAGCGGCTGGCGTGCCTCTTCTACGTCGCCAATCCCGATCCCTTCATCACGAATGGTCATATCGATATAACCATCCTCCTCCATAATCACAGAAATATATACCGTCCCATTAGGCCTGTTTTCATAACCGTGAATGATGGCATTGGTTACGGCTTCCGAAACGACGGTCTTGATTTCGGTTAATTCATCCATGGTCGGGTCCAGCTGGGCAATAAATGACGCAACCGTCACGCGGGCAAAGGATTCATTTTGGCTTAACGAACTGAATTGAATGTTCATTTCATTTCTCATATTATGCGACCCCCAATCTTTGTAATGCATTTTCTTCAGACGGTTCAAGACGAATGATCTTAAACAACCCTGACATTTCAAATAATCGGTTTACAGAAGGGGAAATCGCACATACCACCATTTCTCCATGCTTTTGTTTGATTTGCTTGTATCGACCCAGGATTACTCCCAAACCTGAACTATCCATAAAGCTCAATTCTTCTAAATTCAAAATGATATGCTTCACATTCTCACTTTCAATCAGATTCGAAGCTTTTTCCCTAAGCTCATCAGCAGTATGATGATCCAACTCACCACTTAAACGGACACACAATACATCTTTTTTGACTTCTAAGTTAATAGCAAGACTCACTATCAGAAAGCCTCCTTCTCTGTCGTATAGTGAGTCATTTCGCTATTCTTTTATCAAATTCCTTCTCCGTGACAAAACTAGAAGGAATTCGTCATATTTTGAGGTTATTTTCAATCGTTCACTACTTTCCTACTTTCGTGAACAGACCAAAAGATCTCTTATATAATCCCCACCAGCCTGCCTCACTTACATCTCTCTTGGCCACAAGGGTGCTTTCCACTACTTTTTTCCCTTTATTCGTCACGACGAGCGTCCCGACTTTGTCTCCTTTTTTGATAGGGGCTTTCAAGTCTTTTGAAAGGGTGATCTTTTGTTTGATCCCATCCAGCTTTTCCCCTTTCTGCGTCAGAAGGGAGATTGGCTCATCCGTCACGGCCTCCACCCTATTTTCCTTCCCTTTTGAAAGCTTCACCTCTGCCAGGGAATCCCCTTTCTTGAAGAGAGGTTTGGTTGCATACTGATTGAAGGCATAATCCAGCATTTTACTGACCTCATTGTTCCGCTCCTTTGGTGTAGGGGCACCGAACACCACCGCAATCACTCTCATATTGTCTTTCTTTGCCGTTGCTGTCAGACAATACTTCGCTTCATTCGTGAAGCCCGTTTTCAATCCGTCTACTCCGTCATAGAAGCGGACTAACTTATTGGTATTCACTAGCCAGAATTTTTTATCCGACCCTTCGCGTAAATACGATTCGTAGCTTCCGGTGAATTTTGTGATCCCTTCGTATTTCAGAAGTTCCTTGGCCATCATGGACATATCATGTGCCGAACTGTAATGATCTTTCGAAGGCAGACCTGTAGGGTTTTTGAAATGAGTCTCTTTTAACCCTAATTCTTTTGCCTTTTTGTTCATCTTCTCAACAAAGGCTTCTTCACTGCCCGCGATATACTCTGCCATGGCTACTGATGCATCATTGGCCGATCCTATGGCGATTCCCTTCAACATCTCTTCAACAGACATGCTTTCACCAGGCTCGAGGAAAATTTGTGATCCTCCCATCGACGCAGCATATTCACTTGCACGAACTTTGTCATCCCACTTTATTTGACCTTTTTCAAGTGCTTCCATGATCAGGGTCATCGTCATGATTTTCGTCATGGACGCTGGTGCCAGTTTTTCATGGCTATTCTTTTCGTAAAGCACCGATCCTGTATCACGCTCAATCAATATCGCTGATTTTGCCACATCAGCCAATTCAGATTTATTCTCCTGGGCAAATCCCGTCGCAGGAAAAAGAAAAGCTGTCAAAACAAATGTCACTACTATATACGCTAAACGGTTCATCCAACTGTCCTCCAATCAAAATCTCGTTAAAATTCAATACTCATAGATCCATTTTTTCCAACTGCATCATTTTTATACAATCATTGGTAAAAAAGTGGGCGAGAAAAAGCGAAGCATGTGGAGATTGTAAGGCTGATTTGTTTTTATCAAGAGGTACGATTAAGTTGAATCTGAGAATTTATTATATTGCTTGAGGATTGGACTTTGAACGTCCTTTGATGCCGCATGCATAATGAAAAGAAATTGCTTTATTTGTTAATTGCGTTGTTTTCTATCTTGATTCCGTCATTTTTTAATTTATTGCGTCGTTTCAATCACGAATTGCGTCATTTTTACAACTATTGCGTCAATTCCACCCTTAATTGCGTTTTAATGTAAAAAATAGAAATCCCACACCCATTATTCCAAATAAAAAAAGCCTCTGCCGAAGAGAAATAATCCTCTCGGCAAAGGCCTCGATCAAAATGATGAATCACCCTGTGATTTCAGTATGAATCAACGTAGGTGCTTCTACATGTTCATCTGTCACTTTAATGCTTTCATATAACTTTTCTTTCACATTGTCGATGTTTTCGTCATTACTGTAAATGGTTGCAAGCGATTCACCGGCTTTGACGGCATCTCCGATCTTTTTACGAAGCTCCAGTCCTACTGCCAGGTCAATGACAGAATCCTTCGTCGCGCGTCCTGCACCCAACCACATGGCAGCCGTTCCGACAGCATCGGCCACAATTTCAGACACATAGCCATCCTGTTTCGCTTCAAGCTCGATTTTGTACTTTGCTTGTGGAAGCTTGGATGGTTCATCCACTACGGTAGGATCTCCACCTTGTGATTCAAGGAATACCTTGAAGTTCTCAAGAGCCGATCCGTCTTCGATGGCTTTTTGTAATAACGCTCTTGCTTCTTCTAAAGTCGAGGCTTTCTCCGCAAGGAATACCATATGGCTTCCAAGAGTAAGACAAAGTTCTGTTAAATCTTCCGGACCTTCTCCTTTTAACGTATCGATCGCTTCCTTCACTTCAAGCGCGTTCCCGATGGCGTATCCAAGAGGCTGGCTCATATCGGAAATGACCGCCATCGTTTTTCTTCCAACATTGTTTCCGATGTTCACCATTGCTGTAGCAAGGTCCTTCGAATCGTCCAGCGTCTTCATGAAGGCACCTGCACCGGTCTTGACATCAAGGACGATCGCATCTGCACCTGCTGCGATTTTTTTACTCATAATTGAGCTTGCAATTAAGGGAATGCTGTTGACCGTTGCTGTTACATCACGCAATGAGTAAAGTTTTTTATCAGCAGGGGTCAAGTTCCCGCTTTGGCCAATGACCGCCAATTTATTCTTATTCACCAAGCGGATGAACTCATCGTTTTCGATTTCTACGTGAAATCCTTCTACAGATTCAAGCTTGTCGATGGTTCCTCCAGTGTGCCCCAGTCCTCTTCCGCTCATTTTCGCAACAGGAACACCGACGGATGCCACGAGTGGTCCAAGTACAAGTGTGGTTGTATCACCAACACCGCCTGTGGAGTGCTTATCCACTTTAATGCCTTCAATGGCAGATAAATCAATTTGGTCGCCTGATTCTACCATCGCCATCGTTAAGTCTGCACGTTCTCTATCGCTCATATCTTTGAAGAAAATAGCCATTGTAAGGGCACTTACCTGATAATCAGGGATCGTTCCATCTGTATAACCTTCCACGATGAACTTGATTTCTTCAGTAGACAATTCTTTTCCTTCACGCTTTTTCTCAATTAAGTCAACCATTCTCATTGTTTTCACCCACTCTTGTAAATTTCAATTATTATAAAGATTTCACGATTTCTTTTACATATGAAAGGAAGTTAGCACGTACCATTTCCGTTGTTTCCATGACTTCATCATGTGAAAGAGGTTGATCAAGGATTCCAGCTGCCATATTTGAAATGCATGAAATTCCTAGTACCTTGATTCCAGCATGACGAGCCACGATGACTTCTGGTACAGTTGACATCCCTACTGCGTCACCGCCAAGGGTACGGGCAAGGCGAACTTCAGCAGGTGTTTCATACGTAGGACCGGTATTTCCTACATAGACACCTTCCTGTACTTCAATGGATAGTTTCCCAGCGATTTCTTTCGCTTTTTGACGAAGTTCTTTACAATATGCTTCTGACATATCAGGGAATCTCGGCCCTAAGCGGGAGTCATTCGCTCCAATGAGAGGATTGCCTCCCATATTGTTGATATGATCTGAAATGAGCATCAAGTCCCCTGCCTGGAAGCTTTCGTTTACTCCGCCGGCTGCATTCGTCACAATCAGAACTTCCACTCCTAATTCTTTCATGACGCGAACCGGGAATGTCACTTTATCGAATCCATACCCTTCATAGTAATGAAAGCGACCTTGCATAGCGACGACTTCCTGTCCGGATAATTGTCCGAACACCAGCTGCCCTGCATGTCCTGCCACAGTGGAAACAGGGAAATCAGGAATTTCTTTATAAGGAATTTTCACAGCGTTTTGGATTTCATCTGCAAGAACACCTAGTCCAGATCCAAGGATCAATCCGACCTTCGGCTGACCTGTGTATTGATTTTTCAAGTGATTGGCTGCATTTTGAATGTTTTCGTAATTCATCTTCATTACTCCTTTTCAACGTAAAGAGGAGGAAATGAGCCCTGGCTTTCAGCTTCTTCCCTCTCCTGTTTTATTTTTTCTATCACTTATTTCAATTGTGTTAAGAAGCTTTTACCGAATTTCGGCATGGTCACATTAAAGTTATCAGCAACTGTTGCCCCGATATCTGCGAATGTTTCAGAGATAGGCAGTTCTTTCCCTTCTTCAAAACGCTTTGAATAAACGAGAAGGGGAACGTACTCTCTAGTGTGATCCGTACCTGGAGCAGTCGGATCGTTCCCGTGATCGGCTGTAATCATAAGAAGATCATCTTCCGTCATTTTCTCAAACACTTCAGGCAGTCGTGCATCAAACTCTTCTAGCGCTTTTCCATATCCTTCTGGATCGCGACGATGTCCGTATAATGCATCAAAATCAACAAGATTTAGGAAGCTTAAGCCTGTGAAATCTTGATCGAATGATTGAATGAGTCCATCCATACCGTGCATATTATGCTTTGTACGAATCGATTCAGTCACTCCTTCTCCATTGAAAATATCTGATATTTTACCAATGGCGATCACGTCGAATCCGGAATCCTTCAGTTCATTCATTACGGTACGGTTAAAAGGTTTCAACGCGTAGTCATGACGATTGGAAGTTCGTTTAAACGCACCCGGTTCTCCGACAAATGGACGAGCGATTACACGACCTACGAGATATTCCTCTTCTTTCGTGATTTCACGGGCTATCTCACAGATCCTGTATTGTTCCTCAATCGGAATGATGTCTTCATGAGCAGCAATCTGCAGGACAGGGTCAGCTGACGTATAGACAATTAACGCCCCTGTTTCCATATGTTCTTTACCCAACTCTTCGATGATTTCAGTTCCACTCGCAGGCTTGTTTCCAATAATCGTTCTGCCTGTTTCTGCCTCAAGTCTTTGGATTAATTTTTCAGGGAACCCATCTGGGTACGTTTTGAACGGTTTATCGATATTCAGACCCATAATTTCCCAATGTCCAGTCATTGTATCTTTCCCGACTGAAGCCTCCTGCATTTTTGTAAAGTAAGCAAGGGGCTTTACTGCCTTTTCGATGCCCTTTATTTCTTCAATGTTTGAAAGTCCCAGTTTTCCGATATTCGGCATGTTCAACCCGTTCATATGGTCAGCAATGTGACCGAGCGTGTCCGCCCCCTTGTCGTTGAATAGATCAGCGTCCGGCGCTTCACCAATACCGACAGAATCCATTACAATCAAGTGAACTCGTTTGTATGTATAGTTACTCATTCACGTAAACCTCCTATATATTGATCCTTTTTTAAAAAAGCGGTTACATTTTCGACCTTCAATCGTATCTTACCCTTAACTGCTTTGAAGCAATCGACAGGATTTAACGTCAGAAGTCTGACATCTATATTCTACTTTTCCCTTTTAAAAAAAACAAGAGAGATCCCTTAAAGAATCGTAATTTCTTTATGGGATCTCCCTATCTTCTATTATGCTCTAGGATGAAATTGTGAATAAACATCCTTTAATCGTGTTTTCGTCACATGTGTATAGATTTGAGTGGTAGAAATGTCTGCATGACCAAGCATTTCCTGTACTGCCCGCAGATCTGCCCCATTCTCAAGTAAATGAGTGGCGAAAGAATGGCGAAGTGTATGAGGCGTCAAATCTTTCTCGATATTGGCTTTCTTGGCAAGTGCCTTTAAATTCTTCCAGAAGCCTTGCCTTGTAAGACCTTTACCATGATGATTCAGGAACAAATGATCATCACGGTGTTTCTTGCTCCGTAATTTCAGCCGGGCATCCCCCAAATATTTCTCCAGAACATTCATGGCCGTCTGTCCGATCGGGATGATCCGCTCTTTGTTTCCTTTCCCGATGCACCGTACAAATCCCATCGTCAAATGGACATCATCCAACTTCAGCTGGATGAGCTCACTTACCCGTATCCCTGTCGCATAAAGGATTTCAAGCATGGCTTTATCCCTCATCCCTAAAGGGGTCGATTCTTCAGGTGCTTCAAGTAAAGCCTCCACTTCGGCGATACTTAAAATCTTAGGAAGTGTCCTTTCGGTTTTCGGCGTCTCAATATGTACAGTAGGATCCTGTTCCGTCGCCTTTTCCCTCAAGAGGAACTGATGAAAGGATCGGATGGATGCTACATGCCGTGCGACGGTTTTCGAGGACTTCCCCTGGTTTTTCAGATGACCGAGAAACTGGAGGATATTCACCCTTGAAACGGCGTTCAGTTCAGCCACTTCCTCAACCTTCGTTAAATATAGCGCATAATTCTTTAAATCTCGCTGATACGAATCGATCGTATTCTTGGCAAGCCCTTTTTCTACAATTAAAAAGTGCATGAAATCTTGTATATGGTCTTCCACACTGCATTACTCCCCGTTCATATAGAAAAATAATAATCGGTCATACCAATGGTTTTCTTCATCTGTCACGGAAGAATATACTTTTACTGCTGCTCCCTCGGGCTCATCATATCTGTGATAGCCTTCGTATTCTTCACTTATCCACATGATACCATAGTAGAACAAAATCGTTGATCCCGTAAATAATATAAATACCTTTATGGTCTGCCATACCAATTGAACCCCTTTAAACATCCTGTCGTCCTCCATATTCGCTGGTACTAACGCTTATTAATACAAGCTATGACGGTTTTCAAGCGTTTTATACCTAATGGAATCAGAAACTGTAAAAAATTCTATATGGGTATGAAAAAAAGCCTTAAAGAATATGTATGGGATGCTTCCAATTAAGAAACAACACAGAGGTCTTTAAGGCTTTCGGGCTTCATCTTATTCTTCATGGTCCTCTTCTTTATCCTGGCATCTGGAACAAATGCCGTGAAAGGTGAGTCGGTGATCTTTTATTTTAAACTTCCAGTCTCTTTCAACAATCGCTTCTACATCTTCTAAGAGATCTTCTTGAATTTCATCAACCGCTCCACATTCAATGCACACCAAATGGTGATGGAAGTGGGCTGCCCCTTCTTGCCTGAGATCATAGCGTGATACACCATCGCCAAAATTGATCTTATCCACAATTTTTAGTTCAGACAGCAATTCCAATGTACGATATACGGTTGCCAGTCCAATTTCCGGAGATTTTTCCTTAACGAGGAGGTATACATCTTCGGCGCTGAGGTGATCTTCTTCATGTTCTAGTAACACGCGTACCGTTGCTTCCCGCTGTGGCGTAAGCTTATAGCTGGCAGAATGAAGCTGTTTTTTTATTCGTTCAATGCGGCTTTCCATAGTCCTCTCCTCCCTCGTCAATGTCTTTACTATTATATCAAAAAGGGAGGAATAAGCAAAATAAAATTATTATAATTAACTAATTGAAATGATTATCATTTAATAATAACTTTATTTTATTCTGGATATGACAGCTTCCATTAAATTAGGAGAGAGATAGGCTTCGATGCTTGCGGCGACAGTAACAATCGCGATGGCCATCACCATGAAAATAACATACCTGGATAAGAACGGGATCATCTGGAATTGCATGGACGATGTTTGCCTCATAAAGATCTTTCGGATCAATGTAAGGGAGAAACTTGCGCTGATCGCCCCGATGAAGATGAATGCAGGAATGATGATAATATTCTGCGGCAGCACACTGACAAATGATAATAAAAATCCGCTCCATCCCATTTGATTCACTAAGAACCCGACTGAAAAACCGACCACGACACCTTTCATAAATAACAAGACGAAGATGAGCGGAAGTCCGATGATCGAGATTCCGAGCAGCCACATCAAGCCGAGATACTTCACATTATGAAGGAAGCTCTGACGGAAAAGCTCTTCTGCCGACGTCATACTCCCATCTTCCATTTCACTGAAAAACTTACTCAAATAGAAATACAGGTCCTCTTTTTGGGCAAATGACAGGGAATTAACGACAATGGCACCAAAAATGATCCCCATTAAAAACAATGTAATGATAAATAAATAGATTGAGGAATGTGTTTGTACATGTTGGACGAGTGGATTTGAATTTGATATTTTTTTACGCATCACAGTGCTCCTCCTAGATATCGATTACTAATCTATATGTAAGGCGGGACACGTTTATTCTATTCTATTGAACTTCCATACAGATAAACGTATAATCATAGAAACCTGTATTGGAGGAAGAAAATATGAATTCACCCAACTTAATCGAATTTCCCACAAGGATTGAAACTTCACGCCTTTATATCCGGCCGTGTATGCCTGGTGACGGGCCAGACGTTTTCAAGGCGATTTCTGAATCAAGGAACGAATTAAAGCCGTGGCTTCCCTTTGCGCGGAAGGAACAAACCCTTGAAGAGGTGGAGGCCGGGGTCCGGGATTCTTATGCTGAATTCATTAAAAAGGCCGACATCCGACTACATATTTACCTCAAAGAAACGGATGAATTCATCGGGTCCACCGGGTTACACCGCATCGATTGGGATGTGCCTAAAGTGGAAATCGGGTACTGGCTACATACCAAGCATACGAAAAAAGGATATATCGTGGAAGCCGTGAAAGCGCTGACCCGTTTCGCCCTGCATGATCTTTCCTGCAAGCGGGTGGAGATTCGCTGCGATGAGAGGAATACTGCTTCGCGGAGGGTGCCTGAGCGGCTGGGGTTCAAGCATGAGGGGATTTTAAGGCATGATCATCTTGATGAGAACGGGATCGATGGACGTGATACATGTGTGTACTCTCTTATTCCTGATGATCTCATTGAGATTTGATATCTGCAAATATTCAGGCCGGTTTTTGACTGGCCTGGGTGTGGTGGATGCTGCATATTTGGGGGATTGAGGATATGACAGTGCTTGTGAATATCTGATTAATCTCTCTCTTTCTTAAAATTTGTCATTTTATTTGTATTTGAAGTAAAAAACAGTTATTTAAGGGCTTTTATCAGACGAGTATAGAAGATTGATAGAGTTATGCTTTTATGTGAGGGGTAAGTTGCTCCTAAATAGCCGTGTAGGAAGTCTTAATTGCGTCGTTATACTATTTATTGCGTCATTTTCCATATTAATTGCGTCATTATTTAATTATTTGCGTCAAAACCAGGCGTATTTGCGTCGTTTTTTTATTTTTTGCGTCATTTACCATTTTAAACCATTTCCACTCAAAAGCCAGACCCCTTCTCAAACGGAGCCTGACTTCCAATACCATTCCCTCTTATCTCATCAGCTTCTGAAATTGCAGATACTGAACCGCATAAGCCGTTTTCGCATCATATATTCTTTGTTCCTTGATTAGCTGCAGTGCTTCCTCTACTGTCACTTCAATCAACTCAACAAATTCATCTTCATCCGTTTCTTTAGGTTCCTGAATCGGGTAAATATCGTGAGCGACATACAAATGAACCAGCTCATCAGCAAACCCTGGAGACGTGTAAAACGAAATCAGATGCTCCAGTTGCTCACAGCCATATCCCGTTTCTTCCTCCAACTCTCGTATGGCGGTTTTATCCGGCTCTTCCCCCGGCTCAAGTTTTCCTGCCGGTATCTCGACGATGGATTTCTCCAGCGCTTTCCGATACTGCTCCACCATCACCATTTTCCCTTCCGGTGTTAACGCTATAACCGCCACAGCCCCGGGATGCTTGATCAGTTCCCGCTTAGATGTCTTCCCATTTGGAAGCTCTACTTCATCCACCTGTAGATCAATGATTTTTCCTTGATAGATCGTTTCTGTTGTGATTGTTTTTTCTTCGAATTTTCTCATCATTCAACTCTCCTTGTTCTTTCATTGACCTTGTCCTCATACATTTTACCATATCCCATCTGAGGATCGAGGTGAAAACCCTTGAAGGTGATTGCTGAAAAAGACCGGATCATTCTTGTAGGCAAAGCATGGGAAATCAAGGCAAAGTTGAAGCAATACAGTCAACATTTCTCCACAGTGAAGGAATGGATTGAATCCAATCGTTGATTCCGTTCGTTTTCTTTGTTTATTCGTCCCCACTTTCGTTAATATAATAGAGAAGTGCTAATCCCGAAAGGACGGATACAATGGAAAAAAGACAAATTGGAAACTCCGATTTACATGTATCAAAGATGGGACTTGGTTGCATGTCCCTTGGCACCGAAGAGAGAGCTGCCAAAGAAATTGTGCACCACGCTATAGAGAATGGAATCAACTATCTTGATACTGCTGATTTATATGACTTTGGTCAAAACGAAGAAATGGTCGGAAAAGCCATACATGAAGTCCGGGACGACATCATCCTGGCCACAAAAGTGGGGAACCGCTGGAATGATGTGAAGGATGGCTGGCGTTGGGACCCTTCCAAGTCCTATATCAAGACGGCCGTGAAGGACAGCTTATCACGCCTTAACGTGGATTATATCTACCTTTATCAGCTACACGGTGGTACAATTGAAGATCACTTTGAAGAAACAATTGAGGCATTTGAAGAATTAAAGACAGAAGGACTTATACGCTATTATGGCATTTCTTCCATTCGGCCGAATGTCATTAAGCGTTTCTTGCGTTCAGCCTCCATTGAGAGCGTGATGATGCAGTACAGCTTACTCGATCGCCGCCCGGAAGAATGGATGGACCTTCTGGATGAAAATAAAGTGAGTATCGTGGCCAGGGGGCCGTTGGCAAAAGGTCTTCTTTCTGAAAAGATGCTTGCCAAAGCTTCTGCAAAAATGAAAGAGAATGGCTATCTGGACTATTCTTATCAAGAGCTTCAAGAAACAATCGAGTCCATTCATAGGAAATTGGGAGACAATCGTTCCATGAATGAACTGGCCCTTCAATACAACCTCTCCCACGATACGGTGGCTGCCGTGATCCCGGGGGCAAGTTCTGTTCAACAGCTCCAGGAGAATATCGATGCTGTTACTTCAGCGCCTTTATCCTCTGAAGAGCTTGAGATGCTTAAACAATTAACAAAATTATCACGGTATGAACAGCACAGAGATTGAATGAAAAAATAAGCGGATCAGGGATTCTTACTTCCCTGCCCGCTTATTTTTTTCATACCAATTCAACGCTTTTCGCTCCAAGTCCTTTACAAATTGGTCTTTCCCATGGATATATCCTTCTATATCATGTGGAAATTTCTTCGCAAGACTTGATTTTAGTTCACCATATCGTCGTGCTTCTCCGTCATGTTCTCTTAAATAATCGCGGAATGCCAAGTGCCTGATCACATGTTGTATTCCATAAGGGAAAATATGAAGATGTACAGCTCTGTCATTCCCTTCTCCCTTATAGAAAAAGCGGCGGTTAGGGATGCCGTTCTCCCCTTTCCCCACGAAATCCAGTTGATTGAATTCTTTTATCCGGTCGTCAATGCTTTCCAAACCAGGAACTTCAATTAATATGTCTATGATTGGTTTAGCGGCTAAACCGGGTACAGAAGTGGAACCTATATGGTGGATGGTTGCGTCAGGAAGAAGGTTACTCAGACTCCGTTTCTCTTTTTCAAATTTCGTTTTCCAGTCACCTTGATGAGGTACTACGTTTACATCTCTCATTAATCTTTGAAATTCTTCCAATTCATATTGCTTTCATTTAACAGCTCTTCAAAGCTCTTATTTTTCTCGCGCTGTTTTTTCTCTTCTATTTTCCTGAGGCGCTCTTCTTCCTTTTTCACCGACTCTACTTTTTCAAGCTCTGCTTTCTTTTCTTTTAATTGTTCGAAGAGGTCTCCGCTGATTGAGTTCTTTAGCGTCAACTCTGCTTCTTGTTTCTTTTTCTTGGACATGTGTGATTCCCCCCATCTGTCATAGTTATAAATCTTTTTATGATTTTAGTCAAAAGCAAGGCTCAAAAAAAGCCGGTTAAAAGGGTTATACACCCCTCCTAACCGGCTTTTTGCATCAAAAGGCTTCGAGTTTCACATCTTCCCCGATGATCAGTTTGGCATCGGTGGATGATTGAATATCTTCCACCGAGAAACCGTTCGCTACTTCTCGAAGAAGAAGCCCTTCATCCGTTACATCCATCACGGCGCGATCCGTGATGATGCGGTCCACGACACCTTTACCCGTCAAAGGCAATGTGCATTCTTTCAGGATCTTGCTTTCACCCGCTTTATTGACATGTTCCATGATGACGATGATTCGCTGGGCCCCGTGGACGAGATCCATCGCTCCTCCCATTCCTTTGATCATCTTACCAGGGATCATCCAGTTGGCAAGGTCTCCATTTTCGGCTACTTCCATCCCACCGAGGATGGCGATATTAATATGCCCGCCTCGAATCATCCCGAATGATTCTGAGCTGTCAAAGTAAGAGGATCCTGGAATTGCCGTAACGGTCTCTTTTCCTGCGTTGATCAGGTCTGCATCGACTTCATCTTCCACTGGATAAGGGCCGATTCCAAGTAAGCCATTTTCAGATTGAAGGACAACCTGTTTGTTTTCTGTTATATAGTTGGCTACCAGTGTAGGCATCCCGATTCCTAAGTTCACGTAGAAACCATCTTCGATTTCCTTTTCTGCTCTTCTTGCAATTCTTTCACGCATTTTGGCACGATCCATCCTGTTCCACTCTCCCTTCTATGCTTGTTTCACTGTTCTTCTTTCAATGCGTTTTTCCTGATCTGCCTGAATCAACCGCTGCACATAGATGCTTGGTGTATGCACTTCATTCGGGTTAATGCCCCCGATTTCAACAAGCTCTTCTACTTCAGCAATCGTCACTTTCCCCGCTGCCGCGATCATCGGGTTAAAATTTTGCGCCGTTTTGTTATAAATCAGATTCCCCATCTTGTCGGCCTTCCACGCCCGTACCAGGGAGAAGTCTGCCGTATAGGCTTCTTCCAGTAAATATTCTTTTCCATTAAAAGTGCGGGTTTCCTTCCCTTCCGCTACAGGAGTCCCGACTCCTGCAGGCGTGTAGAATGCAGGGATCCCTGCTCCCCCTGCACGGATTTTCTCAGCAAGCGTCCCTTGGGGAACCAGTTCCACCTCAAGCTCTCCAGATAAAACCTGCCTTTCAAATTCTTTGTTTTCCCCTACATAGGAGCCTATCATTTTATCAATCTGTTTATTTTTCAGTAATAACCCCAAGCCCCAATCGTCTACCCCACAGTTATTTGAGATGACGGTCAGGTTTTTCACACCTTTTTCTACAAGGGCAAGAATGAGCTTTTCAGGGATTCCGCACAGACCGAATCCTCCGACCATTAAAGTGGCGCCATCGTGGATGTCTGCCACGGCTTCGTCATATGAAGTATATACTTCTTTCATTATTTTCCCTCCTCGAATCTATCTCTTCAGACCTTATTTATTTGTGCAGCTCTACGACGGTTGCAACCCCTTGTCCCCCACCGATGCATAGGGTAGCGAGTCCGTTCTCTACGCCCCGCTTCTTCATTTCATGAATCAGCGTCACGAGGATACGCGTTCCACTTGCTCCAATTGGATGGCCGAGGGCAATGGCTCCTCCATTCACATTCAGGGCATCCTTTTTGAACTGAAGTTCTTTATCTACGGCCAGTGATTGGGCAGCAAATGCTTCATTCGCTTCAATCAGGTCGATATCTTCCATTGTCAGTCTGGTCTTTTCCAACACTTTCTTTACTGCGGCAACAGGTCCAATTCCCATGACACTCGGATCGACCCCGGCATTGGCGTTCCCTTTAATCGTAACGAGAGGCGTGATGCCCAGCTCGTCTGCTTTCTTCTTGGACATGACGACAACAGCAGCGGCTCCATCATTGATGCCCGATGCATTACCGGCTGTCACAGAGCCTTCTTTTTTGAAGGCAGCCCGAAGGCCAGACAACTTCTCCGCCGTTGACCCTTTACGTGGGAACTCATCCTGACTGAACACGAGCGCATCCCCTTTTCGTTGCGGGATAGAAACCGGAACGATCTCATCATCAAATCGGCCGGATTCAATGGCAGCAGCCGCTTTTTGCTGACTCCATGCAGCGAATTCGTCCTGTTCTTCTCTTGTCAGAGAGTAACGGTCACATAGATTCTCTGCCGTCACACCCATATGATAATCATTAAAGGCACACCATAAGCCGTCTGATATCATACTGTCGACGACTTTCTGGTCTCCCATTTTGTATCCTTCTCTTGCTCCTTTCAATAAATAAGGAGCCTGACTCATATTTTCCATTCCACCTGCAACGATGATATCTGCATCCCCTGCGAGGATTGCCTGTGTCGCTAGATGAACCGTTTTTAATCCTGATCCACATACTTTATTAATTGTCATGGCAGGTACTTGCTCAGGAAGTCCCGCTTTGATGGATGCTTGACGGGCGGGATTTTGACCCAAGCCTGCCTGCAACACATTCCCCATGATCACTTCATCCACATCACTACCATTTAAACCAGCCTTTTCAAGGGCATCTTTAATCACAATCGCTCCAAGTTCCGGAGCGGAAATACCTTTTAAAGATCCGTTAAAGCTTCCGATGGCTGTACGTACTGCACTCACAATGACAACTTCATTCGACATCTTTCTTCCTCCCTTTCTCTTCTGACTGATGTGCTTGCCTATTCATTACCTTCTGAAAACAGTTCCACTTTAACTCATTCTATGTAAGCGGTTAAATTCCTCTAAATTTGTCAAAAAATTTTTATATTGATTTACATGTCGAAATTTTCTTAAAATGAAGAGGAAGGAGTGAAATGATGAAATTACCTAAAAAAGCTACCATTATCGAAGTCGGTCCGAGAGACGGCTTACAAAATGAGAAGAATTTTGTCCCGACTGACGTAAAAAAAGAGTTTATCTATCGTTTGAAGCAAGCAGGAATCAAGGAAATGGAGCTGACTTCCTTTGTTTCTCCCAAATGGGTTCCACAAATGCAGGATGCCAGTGAAATTGTCGATTCCTGTATGACCATGGATTCACGAGACTTCGTTCTCGCCCCTAATAAGAAGGGGATGGAGCGTGTGTTTGAAACAAGCTGCCGTTCTGTTGCCGTATTTGTCGGTGTCAGCGATTCTTTCAATCAGAAAAACATCAACAAAACGACAGAGGAAGCCCTTGAAGGCTTAAAACCTCTCCTTACAGAATTGAAGGAACGGGGTTATTTCGTGCGAGCCTGCATCTCAACCGCTTTCTACTGCCCATATGTAGGAAAGATCCCACCGAAGGATACGCTTGCCCTTTGCAAAAAATTTGTGGCTATGGGAGTGGATGAATTGAGCGTTGCCGATACGATCGGCCGGGCGAATCCATCCGAAGCCTATCATCTCTTCACGTTATTAAAGCAGGAATTACCACATACATTACTGACCGCTCATTTCCATGACACCCGTAAGATGGCCCTTGCGAATATCCTGGCATCCCTGCAGGCGGGGATCGACCGCTTTGACACAAGTGCCGGCGGACTCGGCGGATGTCCTTTCGCACCTGGGGCGACCGGAAATGTTGCAACAGAGGATGTTGTGTATATGCTCGAAGAAATGGGGATTTCCACAGGGGTTGACCTTGAGAAGCTCGCTGCTGCCATCGAGGTCGTTGAGTCCTTTGTCAGCCGCCCCATTGAAAGCGGTTACTATCGCCTGCACGAATTGAACCAGTAATGCATACCCCCTCTCTCCTTCGAGCATTCTAAAGGTGATAACCTTTAAGGAGATGAGTCATATGAGCCAAAAACGCGATAAAGGATTCAGTCAAAAAGGAAAACCGAATGCAGATACGACATCAAACACCATGGCAAAAGAAGAACTGGATAAAGCCATCCATCCAACGAAAGGGCAAAATGCCAGATCTTAAGTTCTAAACCTATTGAAAAAAGCGTCTCTTCCCGAGGCGCTTTTTTTGTCCTGAAAATTCCTCTTTTTTCCTTTGTTTGCTACAATAAGAATAAACGATATTCCTCCTGAGGTGATGACGAATGAGAAAAAAACTGGCGATCCTTGGCGGCACCCTTTCCTCTATCGGGCTGCTCGGAGTTTATATTACTAATCGATTTATGTATTTACCGAAAAAAAGGGATGACTTCATTCGGGCACGTGAAGTCGAATCGACCCGGCTGATCGAAGAGGATTATGACTCCCTTCCTAAAGAAGAAGTGCTGATTCTTTCACAGTACGGTTACGATATTAAAGCGGTATTCGTGAAGCCCCATCCTCATAAAAAATTCATGATCTTTTCCCATGGAGTGACGGAGAATAAATGGAATTCCATTAAATACATGAACCTTTTCATCAAACTTGGGTTCAATGCCGTGATCTATGACCACAGGCGTCACGGGGAATCAGGTGGCAAGACAACGAGCTATGGCTATTTTGAAAAGTATGACCTGAAGGCTGTAGTCGATGAACTGATCTGCCGCGAAGGGGACGATGTATTCTTCGGGATCCACGGAGAGTCCATGGGGGCTGCGACGATGCTTCTTTATGCAGGCAGTGTCGAAGACCGGGCTGCTTTTTATATTGCAGACTGTCCTTTCTCCGATTTTGGTGAACAGCTTGCTTATCGCATGAGTGCAGAGGTGAAGATGCCGGCAAAATTTCTTCTTCCCCTCGTAAATGGGACTCTTAAACTGCGACAAGGGTATACATTAAAGGATCTATCACCCCTTTCAGTTGTTCAAAATATCCAAAAACCTGTGTTATTTATTCACAGCCAAAATGATGATTTCATCCTTCCTCAAATGACAAAGGACCTTTTTGAAAAAAAACTTGGCCCAAAGGAACTGTTCCTTGATTTCCGCGGGACCCATGCCCAATCGTATAACGACAACCCGGAGAAATACGAAGAAGTGATTCAAAGGTTTCTAGATCAATTTGTATCAAATGGAAAGGATGTCGTCTCATGATCCCAACCGATTTCAGATTAAAAATGCAAACGATTTATGGAGATTCCGGGAAAGACTGGATGGCTTATGTAGAAGGTTTGCTGGAGTCATTAAAAGACCGGCTTCAGTTAACATATGATAAGCCTTTTTCATTAAGCTATAATTTCGTGGTACCCGTTCGGATTAGGCAGGAGCGGGATGCCGTATTAAAGATCGGGTATCCGAACAACGATTTCTCCAATGAGTTTCATGCCCTCCAGGATTTTCAAGGGAGGGGGATGGTGGAGGTCCTCGATTATAATAAGGTAGAAGGCTGGATCTTATTAGATCGTCTCCTCCCTGGTGCTTCCCTCCACTCCATCGACGATGAAGAAGAGGTCCTTTCTATCTTCGCCCATACTGCTAAGAGACTTTGGCATAAGCCCGTAAGTGTTCATTCCTACCCTACCGTTCAATCCTGGTCAAAGGGAATCGGTAGGCTACGGGAACGATTTAACGGCGGAAGCGGCCCCATCCCTGAAGATCTCGTCTTAAAAGCGGAAAACCTCTATACGGAGTTGCTCGGTACATCGACAGATCGCTTTCTTCTTCATGGTGACCTTCATCACGGAAACATTCTCTACTCTGATTCTTCCGGCTGGACAGCCATCGATCCCAAAGGATTGATCGGCGAGAGGGAATATGACTGTATTCAGTTCATGTTGAATGAGTGGAAGAAGTGGGAGGTTCCGATCGAACTTCTTCGGTACAGGACCAGGACATTAGCTTCTCTCCTTTCCCTCTCCTATGAGCGGTTGATCTCATACGGATTTTGCCATTCGATTCTGTCTGCCAGCTGGTCTGTGGAGGACGGCTTGGATGGATGGAAAAACGGGGTTTCATTGGCGAGGATGTTTGAAGATCTGTTGGAGGAATAACCACTTATTTTCTGCCTGTGGTTTAATTGTTACGTTTGGTTGGTGGTATTTGCTTTAAAAACAGCGAAAGCCTTCGGTTGACACCAACCGAAGGCTTTCATTCTATTCCCCCGGAAACATCACAAAGCTCATTCTCCCATTTATGATCTGACCCGGGCTTTTCAATTGAAATGTGTTGCTTTGTGGAGAAAAGTCAATTTTCAATTCTTCATCAAGGAAAACCATCTTTGACTTTTCGACGAGAATCGGATAGCTGTTCGTTTCTATTTGTACATCTTCCCCTTCAACGGGATGACTGACAAACCATAAAGTAGGAATGCCGCTGACCACACAGCCACAGCCCTCTGTATCGTATTTCAGTTTCAGGTAACCTGGTTTGTTTTCTATATTCATTTTATCCTGAATTTTGCGCGTTGCTTCATTCGTCAGTTGAATTTTCATTCGATGACCTCCTCGTTCCTTATCCTATCACATTTCATTTGCTTCTTTTAGAATATTGCTTTTTTACGCTTTTCATCTTACTATCGATAGTGGGGATTCTTTTGTATTTTTTAGAAAGGGTGGTTTTTCATGACAAAAGCTCAAATCAAAGTGAATGATAACGGTTCCTTCCGCGTAAGTGGTGATGTGGAACTGATTGATGCTGACGGAAATGTATTTCAAACGAAACAAGTATTTACCCTTTGTCGCTGCGGTCTATCTGCTAATATGCCGTTTTGCGACGCTTCACACAAGGGAAAATTCGATTCCTGCGTGCGTGCCGAAAAGGTATTGGACGAAGAGTAAATGGAATGAGAGGAGAGGCTTCACCCGAAGCCTCTCTTTTCATTCAAAAAAACGAATGTCTACAACGCTTGTCAGTGGAATATAGTGTACATCTTCAAACCTGTCGACCACATGCAGCTTCCCTTCCATTGAGTCGACATGATGAACGGTTCCAATCAATAATTGATGACGGTACTTTGCATAATGAGTAATCGAGACCAGCTTCCCGAACTCCATCGCTTCTGCCACCACTTCATTTATCCGATCCAGCTCCTGCTCATCAAGTTCAACCCTCTTTTCATGGGTATCTTCCTTGGCCCAATCCCTGAGGAGCTTCACATGCTCCGGGAGCATCATAGATGTCCATTTGATTCTTCCTCGATCACGGATCAACTCTCTCACCTCCTATGCGCTACGATTTATGTCCGCCCACCAGGCGGGCACGATGCCTTGCTGTTCCCGCTTCCGTGTAGGATACAGCCCGGAGCAGGGCCCCTGATCCATATCTATTTCGGATGCGGTCCACCACATACCCAAGTTCCCGTTTTTCCCAACGGTCAGGTTCAAAAAGGGACACCTGCATCGCTCCATCCTCCACTATATTCGAAAGAGTAATGTTGATTTTCCGGACGGTTTTTCCATTGTAGTTCTCTTCGAATAGTTCGAGACACACACGGTACAGATCCATGGTGATATTGGTCGGTTCCTCTATCGTCCGTGACCGGTGGAACCCACCTCCGAATTCTTCGCGGCTGTAGCCGATCCCAAAACTTACAGTCCTTCCCGCCTTACGATGGGTCCGGGCGCGTCTCGCGACTTCTTCGCACATCTCCAAAATGACGCGTTTGATTTCCTTTTTCTCCTTATAATCCCTGAGGAGGATCTGCCCCTTGCCGAAGCTGACCTGCCCATCCATGATCGGTGCCCCAATTTCAGACAGGTCCACTCCCCATGCATGATAATAAAGCTGATTTCCCATCACACCGAACTTTGCCTCAAGCTTCTCGAGATCATACTTCGCCAATTGTCCGACAGAAAAGATGCCCATGCGATTGAGGGTCTTCTCGAGGCGTCCGCCTATCCCCCACATCTCACTCAGCGGCGACAGGGGCCACAGCTTTTCCGGAACATCTTCATATGTCCACTCGGCAATCCCCTTTTTCTTTGCTTCAAGATCCAGACACAGCTTAGACAGGAGCATATTGGGTCCAATGCCGATGGCGCACGGGAGTTGAAACTCCCTTTCCATATCATCTTTGATCTTGCGGGCGATAGTGGTCGCGTCTCCCCAGAGATCCGTCGCCCCATCAATCTGTATGAAGCTTTCATCTACGCTGTACGTATGAATGGCGTCCTTCGGTACATAGCGATGAAACAGACGGGTAAGCTCTGTTGAAATCCGTACATATGTCGCCATTTTCGGCTCTACAAGCCGGATTCTCGGGTCATTCGGAATTTCAAACATCCGCGAACCTGTTTTGATACCAAAGTCCTTCTTCATCCTGGGCGAGGCAGCCAGTACAATGCTTCCCTGTCGGCTTCTATCCCCCACTACAGCCAAGTGACATTCAAGGGGATCCAGCCCCTCCATGACAGCCGAACAGCTAGCATAAAAGCTCTTCATATCGATGCACAAAATCTTGTGGTGTGGTAGCACACTGTAATCGACAGTCATATCTTCGCCCTCCATTTTACCTAAAATAGAACAAACGTTCTTATATAGTATAGTTATGATTCTATACGAATATACGTTCCCTTTCAACTTAAATTACTGGAAACGGAGAGAATAATAAGAAAAGCGGAAGGGCTTTGCCCAGAGGCGACAAGCATAAGACGAACCTGCCGGAAAGGCGTTCTTTGCCTTTTTGGCAGGTTTGACTTATGACCTCGAGCCTCTAAGCCCTGGAGCTGGACATAGAAAAGCGGAGGCGGCTCGTTCAGAGGCGACAAGCATAAGGCGAACCAGTCGGAAAGGCGCTATTTGCCTTTTTGGCTGGTTTGACTTATGACCTCGAGCCTCTAGCCGCCGGAGCTGGACATAGAAAAGCGGAGGCGGCTCGGGTAGGCCCGACAAGCAGGAAAGACACACCCCAAAGTCAAATTCTGTCGATATTTTTGTTATGAATTGAATAGTCTCATTTTCCTGTAATTGCTAAAATTCAATTGAATGTAATTGCGAGGACAAGGAGGGGTTTTGATGGCGAAAGTGATTGTGATGTATGAAAAGCCAAAAGATCAGGAAAAGTTCGAGGAGTATTACTTCAATACCCATATGCCGAAAGTAGAAAAGGTGCCCAATGTAAAAAGCGCAAAGGTACAGCGGGTTCTCTCAAATCAAAATACCGATTTAGCCCTATACTTAATAACGGAAATAGAATTTGAGAATAAAAGGGACATGAAAGAAGCGTTCGCTTCCGAACAGTGGAAGGCCGTAGAGGATGACGTTCCAAACTTTATGAAATATTTAGAAAAACCGCCGATCATCACCATAGTAGATTGAAACACAGCGAAAAAAGCCGAAATCAATCATGATTTCGGCTTTTTTTGATTACCCTTTTCCAGCCTGGAATCCAGGGTATTTCGTCATGCCACCATCGGCGATGAGAGTGGTTCCAGTGACGTAGCTCGCTTGATCAGATGCAAGGAAAGCCGCGCAGGAGGCAACCTGTTCGGGTTCTCCGATATAACCGAGAGGGATGAGTTTCTCCACTCCCTTTTTCTTCTCCGGATCGGAAAATTTCTCTGCATTGATCGGTGTATCGATGGCACCGGGAGCGATATTATTCACCCTGATCCCATCGGGGGCGAATTCTAGTGCAAGGCTCTCCATTAATAATTTGACCCCACCCTTACTGGCGGCATAGTGGGCAAAATGAGGCCATGGAATGATTTCATGTACGGAAGAAACATTGATGATTGATCCCTTGATATGATGCTCGAGCATGTATTTTGCCGCTTCACGGCATCCAAGGAATGTACCGGTCAGGTTCGTATTGATGACCTTTTGCCAATCTTCAATCGAGAGGTTTTCAGACGGGACTTCATTTTCGATACCTGCATTATTCACATAGATATCCAGACTTCCGTATGTGTCATGTGCAAAGCGGACAAAGCCATGGACGTCCTCTTCTTTTGACACATCCCCCTGAATGATGGAGGCCGTTCCCCCGTCTTTCTCGATTTCTTTTACTAGTTCTTGAGGATTCTCTTCTTCTTTGAAATAATTAATGACCACTTTGCAGCCTTCCCCGGCGAACCGTTTCGCGATCGCCTTTCCTATACCAGTAGCAGCTCCGGTTATAACGACCACCTTATTTGTCAGATCTGAATACATATCCATTCCTCCTTATTCTTTCGTGAAGCCTAATAGAACACCGCCGATAATGATTAGAGCACATCCGGCTATGACGAGGAGAATCTGCTTTTTCGATTTCTTTTCTCCTAAGAAAAACAAACCTCCAAGGGTGGAAATGACAATTCCCGTTTGGGAAAGGGAAAAGCTTGTCGCGACCCCGATACGTGGAAGGGCAAGCAGCAGTCCGAGATTCCCTGATGCCCACATGAGTCCGGTTAAAATATTCCGAATCGTATATTTGTTAAATGGTTTATGCCTGAATGTGATGACGACGGCTCCGATGAACATACCGATCGCCTGAGGCAAGATTGCTTCCCATCCATCAATATCAAACCACCTTAAAATGACGACATAGGCTATGTATCCACAACTTGAAAGAAGAAGCGTCAATAAACCTTTTTTCAGTTGAGAATCTTCATCCCCTTCAGATT
The DNA here is from genome assembly GCF_020172085.1 of Rossellomorea aquimaris. Taxonomy (GTDB): domain Bacteria; phylum Bacillota; class Bacilli; order Bacillales; family Bacillaceae_B; genus Rossellomorea; species Rossellomorea aquimaris_E. The sequence goes on along the minus strand of NZ_JAIVAT010000003.1, from coordinate 795,557 downwards.
TTTGGGTGAATGATGTCATAACGACACCGATGATAAGAGCTAAGACCGCCCCGCTTCCAAGGATGATTGTTTCAGTCGTTTTCCACTCTTTAAATACCAATACGCCAAAGAGCGTGGTTCCGATCAGCTGCATTCCTGTTGAAATCGGGACGGTTTTCGAAACACCGATGAATTTTACACTTGCAAGCTGGTTCACTTGCCCGACTGCCCAGAAGACGCCGGAAATAAAGCCGATCCCCCAAACGAATAGCGTTAATTCCGGGGATTTAATGAAGAAGACGCCGATCGCAAACAGCAATGACCCAACCGTGATCCCAACCGTCTGGCTGTAGGCATTCCCACCGAGCTTTACACTTACAAACACAAGACTTCCCCACGCGACCGCAGGGATAAGGGCTAAAAGAATCCCTATCATACATCCACATCCTTTTTCCGACAATGATCATAGTTTTCCTCTGAAACAGGAATTCTAGCCGTTTCGACTGGAAAAACCTAAAATAGTTCCCACTCCCTGATGCATACCCTTCTTTCGTTGGGTTTAATCTTGAAAAGCAGACACGCGGACACAAAGAAGAAAGCGCCGATTCCTCATCGGCGCTTTCTTCTTTGTCATTTTGTTGAAGTATGTATCGGGACAATGACTCTTTCATTTTCGACATTCACTATGACGTGGACATCCCGGTCGATGGAAAGATCTTTGAATCGTAAGGAATATAAGCCCGTAGGATTTTTTTCGATGGACTGGATGACAACCTGTGAAAACCGGGGATCTCTCATGACTAATTGCACGACAGCCTCTTCGATTTTGCTTTGCTCGTCTGTCAGGAATACAAGTTGATCCGCTGAAGCTCTCCTGGGATACGATTCCTGAAGTTCCCCATTGAAGGTCACATTCACTTTCTTGCCCAATTCTATATCTTCTTTATGTAGCTTATTATCTTGATCTGTCATTATGACAGTTTGTTGATCGAATGAAAACCAAATATCATTGATCAGCACCTCGTTGTTCTCCATACGGGTCACAAAGCCTATGAAATCTGTACTATCCTGAGATGAATTGACAGATGAAGGCCCGCAGCCGGTAAATAATAAACAGAAACAAAGTATCAGAACAGTCAAACATTTCTTCATAGACTCCCCCCTTATAGAATTAGACGATTAACGGCACTATTTGGTTTCACTATTTTTTGAAAAAAAGGTTATTTCCTACTTTTTCGACAAAAGATGGAAACAACTGATAAACCTTGCTGCCCATATTCATCCACCGGGGCAGGTTAATTTCCCTCTTATTGGTGAAGAGGGCACCCACCACAGTATCAGCGACATAAGCGGGATCAAGCATGAACTTCTGCACATTCTTCACATATGTCCCGGATTCATCGGCAATGGAAAAGAAGTCCGTGGCGATCGGACCCGGGTTTACAGCCGTCACCTTTACCCCATACCGTTTGGCTTCCATCCTTACACTGTTAGTATATCCCAGGACAGCATGCTTGGAAGCTGAGTATGCACTTGATTTCGGGGTCGCAAACTTGCCTGCTTGAGAAGCGATATTTATGATATGTCCATAGCCTTGTTCACGCATATGGGGAAGGACTTCCCCAGTACATGCCATAAGTCCAAGAACATTTACATCCATCATCCCTTTCACATCTTGAAAGGAGGTTTCGTGCGCTTCTTGAAAAATCCCATACCCGGCATTATTGATCAAGGCATGAATCGATCCAAATTCCTGGAGGATGGAATGAAAGACATCCGGGATTTGATCGTAATCCGTTACGTTTAATGGATACACTTCCACTTTACACTTATATTTTGTTGTCAGCTTTTCCTTCAATGCTTGAAGCAGATGAGCGCGACGTGCAATCAATGCAAGATTCCCGCCATTCTCTGCCACCTTGATGGCCATTTGCTCTCCGATTCCTCCAGAGGCACCAGTAATGACAATCGTTTTTCCTTTGATTCTTCTGTTCATGTAAGGTCACATCTTTCTAAGCAAAATAATAATAAATTCCTTCGTGTTTTTCTTTTCGTATAGCATGAAGGGATTCCAGGTAGTCCAATTGCCCGATCGTTTCGGACAGTGTCAGGCCAAGCTCCTTCCGATACACGGAAGGGAATAACCTCTTACATATATCAAAGACCGTCACTCGGTTGCCACGGATCATTTCCAGTACACTTTGTGCTCTTTCATCCTGTTTCCCTAATCTCCTTGGAATTAATCCATGTACATCCATGATATTATCTCCATGCCCTGTATAAGCAAGGGAAACCGGAAAATCCAAAAGCTTTTTTAATGATTCATTGTACTGCAACAATGGCTTCGAACGTGCGATTTCTCCTTCAAATGGCGGTTCAATGAGGGGATTGGGTGAAATAGATGCGAGTATGTGATCTCCTGCTATCAATACACCATCGCTTTCCCGGTAAAAGGATAGGTGACTCTGGGCATGGCCGAGGGTTTCTATGACCGACCACCCTACCATTCCAGGAATGGCATCCCCTTCCCTTATCTCCACATCTAACTTCCGGTTTCCCATGAACTTCAGGGGACTCTTGAATTTCGGGATGGCTGCGAAATACTCATGAGGCAGCCCTGATTCCAGCGCCAACTGCAAGAAAAACTGGTCGTATACATCATGGAAATGTTGGTCACGGGAGAGCCAGAATCGATTATATCTATGACCATACACTGTGACGGAGCGTGAGAAACGGTCAAGCAATCCTGCATGATCGGGATGATGATGCGTCAGGACGATTTGTTCAATATCCTGAGGCGTATATCCTAAAAGGGATAATTGCTCAGTGAGCTGTCCCCAGGCGGTATCTGTAAGGGGGCCGGCATCCACCAATGTCAAGGCGTCCCCCTTCACTAAATAAACGTTCACATCTCCTACGGCAAATGGTGTGGAGAGTGTGAGTTTCGCAATATCATTCACTAAGGTTGTCATATTTTCACCACATTCTTCATAATAAAAGGGTACAGCCTTGAAATACGGTACCCTTCCCGTTTTGTAAGTCATTTCCAAAAAAATGAATGACCCTTCATTATCTAGTGTACATTTTTTCCTGTCTGATGTCATTTTTTAAAATGATTGAATATACTGAAATAAACACTTGACAGATAAGCTGTCTTTCAAAGATAATCACCTATAATATCCATTTGGTCTACATCCACTTTACATATTGATACAAGAAAAAGCGATGATAAAGATTAGTAATGAAATAGAAGATGTAAGAGATCGGGGTCCACCGGCTGAAAGGTCCCGTCGTCCTCTCTATTCGTGAACCTGCCTTTTGAGCGTCTTAAACCAGAACGTGTTCCAGCGTTAATGGACTTCGAGTGTGTCCATCTTCATCATTGAATTTGGACAAAACAAGGTGGTACCACGGAAGACAGACCCTTTCGTCCTTTGAGGATGAGAGGGTCTGCTTTTTTTTCATAATAAAGGAGGAATAAGGGAATGAAAACCTTGTTTATAGGAGCGGGATCGATGGCTCATGCTTTAATGGGCGGAGCATTGAAGGCAGGCGTATTGAATAGCGGCGAAGTGTATGTAACCAACCGGAGCAACAAGGAGCGATTAAATGAAATCATGCAGGAATTCTGTGTTCGGAAGGTGAATCTGGAGGAGGAATATGATGTGATTGTCCTTGCCATGAAACCAAAGGACTTTCATGAGGCAGCAGAATCCATCACCCCTTACCTTTCTGAACACACGCTGATCATTTCTGTACTGGCGGGCATCACCATGGAACATATCAGCGACAAACTCACCTTTAAAGGGGCGATTGCAAGAGCCATGCCGAACACAAGTGCAGCCATGGGAAAATCGGCAACGGCCGTCTCATTTAATCACAGCCTCTCAAATTCCCAAAAGCAGTGGACGAAGACACTCTTTCAATCTGTCGGCATCGCAGCGGAAGTGGAGGAAGAGAAATTGGACCTCATCACGGCTCTGTCGGGGAGCGGCCCGGCCTATATTTATTATGTCGCCGAAATACTGAAACATGCTGCAGTAGAGTTGGGACTGGAAGAGGATCTTGCCGAAAGTCTTGTCACCCAGACGATTGCCGGAGCAAGCGCCATGCTATCCGAATCCGGATTAGAAGCAGTGGAATTAAGAAATAACGTAACCAGCGCAGGGGGGACGACCGAAGCGGGAATCGCTGCCCTTGAAGACTTTCAAGTAAAAGAAGCCTTCTTTCAATGTATTACTTCGGCAAAGAACCGCTCACAGGTGCTAGGCAGTGAATTAAAAAAGCAATCTATGAAAAAATAGATGAAGAGCCCACCAGTGATCGCCAACAACGATTATCATTGGTACAATCAAAGCAAAAAAGAAGGTCGACGCACATGAATTTCCTACTCATCTTACTATCAGCTGTCCTAGTCGTCTGGATCGTCCTGTCCATCGATGTGTGGAGAGGCCTTTCAAAGCTTACGTCCATTGAAGAATTACCGGTAACGGATAATGGACCCCTTCTTTCTGTTATTGTGCCTGCAAAGGATGAGGAAGAAACCATCACAGAAAGCATTGTATCCCAGCTGAAGCAGGACTATAGCCGAATTGAATGGATTCTCGTCAATGACCGTTCAACGGACTCGACACCGGAGAAGCTTGAAGCACTAGCCGAAATGGACAAGAGGATCCGAATACTTCACATCGACTATCTGGAAGCAGGATGGCTTGGAAAGAACCACGCTTTATTTAAAGGATACGGGATCTCAAAAGGGTCCCTCATCCTGTTTACCGATGCAGATATCCTTTATAAAGATCCATCCACCTTTTCCAGGGCGGTAGCGGTCTTACAATCACGGAAGCTCGACCACCTGACACTGGCTCCCGGCATCAAGTCACAAACCTTCTGGCTAAAAAGCTTTGTTGCATTCTTTTTATTCGGCTTTGCCTTTTATAAGCGACCCTGGAAAGCAAATGATCCTTCCTCTAAGACAGGGATGGGAATCGGCGCCTTCAATCTCGTCACCCGTTCAGCGTACGAGGAGATCGGAACACATGAGAAGCTCAAACATATGCCCGACGATGATCTGCAGCTCGGCATCATTATAAAAAAAAGGGGGAAAAGCCAGGCATTTCTCACTGCCCTAAGGTCCCTCGAAGTTGAATGGTACCACTCGTTGAACGAAGCCTTTAAAGGCCTTGAGAAAAATACGTTTGCCGGTCTCCATTACTCTATCCTGCTTGTATCATTTGCCATGGCGGGCGTATTCTGTTCCACAATACTGCCATTCTTGACGTTATTCTCAGGAGATCCGCTCATTTCGGCGATCAGCCTGCTGATCGTCTTCTTCATCGGCATCACCTACCTGAAAGTGATAAAGGAAATGACGAACGAGTCTCCCACCCTATTTCTTACCCTGCCCGTAACCGCCATGATATTCATCTATTCCATAGCAAGAGCCACATTTCTAACCTTCAAGCGGGGAGGCATTGAATGGCGTGGAACGATTTATCCATTGAAGGACTTGAAGCAAAAAAGAAAATAGAGCACATTTCTTTTCGGGCAAAAATGTAGTTGATATAATCACTGTGTATGACTATTTAGAAACCCGAAATAAATGAGGCCTGGAAGGTGATCGAAGATGAAAGCAAAATTATTTGAGCCATATATGCTTAAAAATGTTAAACTGAAGAACAGAATCGTCATGGCCCCAATGTGCATGTACTCTTCCCACAATGAAGATGGAAAAGTCGAAAACTGGCATCACACCCACTATACAAGCCGTGCGGTCGGAGGAGTTGGACTCATCATCCAAGAAGCAACGGCGGTTACGCCACAGGGAAGAATTTCGCCACAAGATTTAGGGATTTGGGATGATGAACACATTGAAGGTTTAAAAGAATTAGTAGATCTGATGAAAGAGCAAGGGGCAAAGACGGGTATCCAGCTTGCCCATGCAGGAAGAAAAGCCGTTCTTGAAGGCGATATCCTGGCACCTTCTGCACTACCATTTAACGATGAGATGAAAACACCGGTGGAAATGTCAGCGAATGACATAGAAGAAACTGTCACCGCCTTCATTAAGGGAGCCGAAAGAGCAAAGAAAGCGGGCTTTGATGTAATCGAGATTCACGGAGCCCATGGATATCTCATCAATGAGTTCCTCTCCCCTTTATCCAATAAACGAACGGATGAATATGGCGGATCTGCAGAAAATCGCTACCGCTTCCTCCGTAAAATCATTGACGGGATCCAGCAGGTGTGGGACGGCCCCCTCCTCGTCAGAGTTTCTGCAAAGGATTATAACGACGAAGGCTTAGACGTCGAGGACTATGTGGTGTTTGCAAAGTGGATGAAAGAACAAGGTGTCGATTTGATCGACGTAAGCTCAGGTGCCCTCGTACCGGCACGCATCCCGGTATTTCCAGGCTATCAGGTGAAGCTTGCAGAGACCATCAAGAACGGAGCAGGCATTGATACTGGAGCGGTCGGACTGATTACAACCGGCATTCAGGCGGAAGAAATCCTGCAAAATGAACGGGCCGACCTGGTCCTGCTTGCACGCGAACTTCTGCGTGACCCCTACTGGCCAAGAACGGCAGCGAAAGAATTAGGCGTGGAGATCGAAGCACCTAAACAGTATGAGCGCGGATGGTAATGGTCAATCAGAAGAAAAAAAGAGAGCGCGGAACCCCAGGTTTCCGCGCTCCCTTTTATTTAAACACCTTCAGCACTTCATACCGAAAACCTAAACAAGTGTAGCCTTGCTTTTGGTACATCAGTCTCGGCGTATCTTCCCCGTCCGCAACCAGAATGACGTTCCTTTCAGGGAACCGGTCCATGACAAATCGTTGCAGTCTGCTGCCGATTCCTTTCTTTTGAAAGGTTTCGTGAACCATCAATCCGTCGATTTCTGCAGAATCTTCTTCAATGATTACATCCACGGACCCGGCAGGAGCACCCTTATAAAAAGCAAGTACCTGCATGATACGGGGATTTTCAAAATTACGCTTATGCATGTTTACCTTTTGATCGGCAAAGTCCGGGCCATAGTCCAAATCCTGTTCGTACTGAAAAGCAAGGTAATCATTCAATTCCTTCTTGGTCACTTCCATGACTTCGATGTCAGGATTCACACCCACTGATGGAAATCGATCCGGATCAATGGAATAAAGTTCATTGAATCCGACGTCAAATCCCTCTTGTTTAAAATAGTCCATCAGTTCTTCTGAAGGCTTTTGGTCTTGAGGAAAAAGAAACTTTACATGTTTCTGACCTTTCGATTGATGAAATCCCCTCAAGAAACGGGCGGCCTCTTGGAACTCGTCAAGAGTCGGCTGTTTCATGAATTCCAGGAAGTTACTATCATACCTCGTCAACATTTCCGGATAATGTATGTGCTGATAGAGTGCATTATTTGCTATCAAATGACCCGGATTATAGATATTTTCAAATGTAAATGTTTTCATAGAATATGGACCCCATTTGTCTATTTATTACGCTCTTTTCGCAAAGATTGTTGTTCTTGCACAGACTATGATTTGCAAAGCTCTGTCACCTAAGTGTACGGAAGAGGGTGAAGGGAACTGCTCCGCTTTCCACGGTCGTTCGGCCAAGCCTCCTCAGCAAAAAACGCTTCCGGGGTCTCGGCACGCCCGTTTTCCGTAGGAGTCTCCACAGTTCCCTTCCCCCTCTAATGTAGCAAGTATTGACTGAGCAAAATGGTTCATGAATATCAGTTAAGAAGAATATAAGTACTATTTACTATAATTGGTCACTTCAACTACAAGAAAAAAAGAGTTGGTGTAATTTATTCTGACGTTTACACTGGTATTACTGAAACATTTATGCTTAGACAGTTGATTGGAGCGGAAACCAACCACTACTCTCTACATCCAAAAGCAACAATGTTTACGAAAACAGCCATTATAATAAACTTCCCTACTCCCAAATACGTCGTACAGAGGCACTCCTCTCTTCTATTTCTACGACATATACATCCGGGTTCGAAAGAGCAAACAGCTCGTCATAACCATAGCGTTCATCAAATAACCTCAAAATCAGCGTCGTTAAATTGCCATGACTCACACAAACGATTCTGTCCTCTTTCTTTTTCACTACTTCATCAATAAAGGATTTCGCCCGCTCCATCGCCATATGATTGGACTCGCCACCAGGTAAGGATAAGGAAAAATCCTCGAAGCTCATCTTCAACTTTTCCATCCAATCGGGAAGATCTTGATCACTCAGTACTCTTTCCCCCAGTCGGTCGTCCTGCTGAATTCTTAGGCCGGAACGTTCGGCAAAGGGGGTGATGGTGTTTACTGCCCTTACGAACGGACTTGAATAAATCGCCTCGACAGAACGGTTTTCTAAAAATGCCGCTAATCGCACCGCCTGACATTCCCCTTCTTTCGTTAAAGGAGCCTGAATCGGCTGCCCTTCTGCTTTCGCATGACGCACAACGTAAATCGTCTTCATTTCCTCACCCCTACTTCTTTATAGGTATGACATACTCTAAGAAATCCCTTGCTATATACGTTTCAGGGAAGACGTCCCTTGCTTCCTTCTCCAGTTCCTCCCATGATTCCTTGGCATAGCGGGAAGAAATATGGGTCAGGAAGAGACGCTTGGCATCGGCTCTCAGGGCCGTTTCGCCTGCTTGTTTCGTCGTGGAATGAAAATACTCCCGGGCCATGTCTTCCTGATCCCTGTTAAAGGTTGCTTCATGGACCAGGACATCCGCACACTTCCCAAGCTCCACTGCATTAGAACAAATCCTTGTATCCCCTAAAATGGTGACGACCCGTCCGGGAATCGACGGCCCGAGAAAATCCTGTCCATGAATCTCCCTTCCATCTTCCAGAAGAACCGTTTCCCCTAATTTTAACCGCCTATACAGAGGACCTGGCCCAACCCCTTGTTCCCGTAATTGATCCACTTGCAGAACACCAGGCTTATCTTTTTCAATCACACGGTATCCGAAGGTCGGCAGTGCGTGATCAAGCTCCATTGCTTCTACACGGAAGCCATCGTCTTCAAAGACGACACCCTCCTCGATTTCCATCACTTCTAGTGGGTATTGAAGATGAGTCCTGCTGACGGAGAGGGATACCTCAATATACTCTTTGATCCCCTTCGGACCATACACCGTCAGTAGCGATTCTCCCCCTTGGAATGAACGGCTCCCAAGTAGCCCAGGCAATCCGTAGATGTGATCACCGTGCAGGTGGGTGATGAAAATCTTCTCGATTCTTCTCGGTTTTAAGCTTGTATGTAAAATTTGATGCTGTGTCGCTTCCCCGCAATCAAAGAGCCACACGGCACCACGTTCCTCCAATAACTTCAGTGCGATACTGGTCACATTGCGGAGTTTGGCAGGCACACCGGCACCCGTACCTAAAAATAACAATTCCACTTCTTTCACTCCTCAGATGAGCTATTCTGTCTCCATTTTAGCATAATCCCCGTCTTTTTACCCTTTCACGGAAAAGGAGTCATAAGAATGAAAATTAAAGCCAACATAAGGACGAAGATGTTTGCACACACAATAAAACGTTTTCAAGAAAATGCATGGAAAAAGTCCTCAGCATATAATTTGCTAAATGAATCAGAAGTCTTTAAAATTAAGTAATTGTATAGGATATTAAATAAGAAGAAACGCGTAAATAAGGGTTACAACAAGATAAAGTGAGGTCATGACATTGAATAATCCAACAACACCAACATCTCTGATTACGATCTTCGGAGCGACTGGTGATTTAGCCAAAAGAAAACTATATCCATCTCTTTATCATTTGTTCCGTAAAGGGAAAATTTCAAAGCGTTTTGCCGTTGTAGGTGTAGCACGACGGGAATGGTCTAATGAAGAATTCCAGGAACACGTTAAAACATCGGTACATAAGGCGTTAGGCAGCAACGAAAACATCGATGAATTTGTTTCCCATTTCTATTATCAGCCGAATGATGTCTCAAACAGTGATTCATACAAAGCACTCAAGAACTTATCAGATGAGCTGGATGAAACATATGAACTAGAAGGAAATCGCGTCTTCTACTTAGCGATGGCTCCTGAATTCTTCGGAACGATTACAGAGCAGTTGAAAAACCAAGGATTAACCGATACGAATGGCTTCCAGCGACTTGTGATTGAAAAGCCGTTCGGTCACGATTTGCCTTCAGCTGAAAAACTGAACAGCCAAATCCGTGAATCGTTCTCTGAAGATCAAATCTATCGTATTGATCACTATCTTGGAAAAGAAATGGTGCAGAACATCGAAGTCATCCGTTTCTCCAACGCGCTGTTCGAACCTCTTTGGAACAACCGTTATATTTCCAACATCCAGGTTACTTCCTCTGAAGAACTTGGTGTAGAAGATCGCGGGCGCTATTATGAGAAAAGCGGGGCCCTGCGCGATATGGTTCAGAACCACTTGCTTCAAATGGTCGCCCTCTTAGCCATGGAGCCGCCGATCAAATTGACAACGGATGAAATCCGCAGTGAAAAAGTGCGTGTTCTAAGATCACTTCGTCCATTTGAACAAGAAGAGGTCAAGGATTACTTCGTTCGTGGCCAATACGGACCAGGTAAAGTTGGGAATCAGGATTTACCAGGCTACCGTGAAGCAGAAAACGTCGATGAACAGTCCAATACGGAAACCTATGTTGCCGGTAAGTTGATGATTGATAATTTCCGTTGGGCAGGTGTCCCATTCTATATCCGTACGGGAAAAAGAATGGAGGCAAAATCAACGAAAATCGTCATCCAGTTCAAGGATATCCCGATGAATCTCTATTACAATCCGGACAAACCTCTTGCTCCGAACCTGCTGGTCATTCACATCCAACCTGAAGAAGGCATCACCCTTCACTTGAACGTGAAGAAATCCGGACAGAACATCGAAACGACTCCGGTGAAACTGAACTTTGCCAACACAAGCGTGGATGGGATGAATACACCGGAAGCATATGAAAAACTCCTTTTCGATTGCCTTCGCGGAGACGCAACGAACTTCACTCATTGGGATGAAGTGAAGCTGTCCTGGGCATTTGTCGACAAAATCTCTGAAGTATGGGAACATACACGTGACGGAGAATTCCCGAACTACGAAGCAGGCTCAATGGGGCCAAAAGCCGCTGACAATCTGCTGGCGAAAGACGGCTTCTCCTGGTGGCCGATTGCCAACCTCGATGTAGACCAATGCTAAGAAAGGTGTGGAACCAATGAAAATTTATGACGTAACAGCCCCGATTTTTAACGGGATGCCCGTTTACAAAAACAAACCAGAAAAACAACCGAGTATCGAAACGAATACAAACGGCCATGTGACGGAGTCAAGACTCTCGATGGATGTTCATACAGGAACTCATGTTGACGCTCCACTTCACATGATCAACGATGGAGAAACCATCGAAACCATCGAAATCGAAAAGCTCGTTCGCCCCGTTAAAGTATTTGATTTAACAGAGGTCGATGAAAAGATCAGCCTGAAGGATATTCAAGGCTTTGAAATCGAAGAGAATGATTTTATCCTCTTCAAAACGAAGAATTCATGGGATACTGAATTCAACTTTGACTTCATCTTTGTAGCGGAAGACGCTGCAGCACACCTTGCTGAGAAGAAAATCTCAGGTGTGGGAATCGATGCACTGGGAATTGAAAGAGCCCAGGATGGACACCCGACCCACCGCAGCCTGATGGGAAGCGGCGTCATCATCATGGAAGGCCTTCAACTCAAAGATATCGAAGCAGGTCAGTACTTCATGGTGGCAGCACCTCTTAAAATCCAAAACACCGATGCATCACCGGCACGCGTGCTGTTGTTTGATGAAATGATCGGGTAACCATTTGTTGCAGACTCTCTGGCATATTGCCGGAGAGTCTTTTTATGTAGATTAAAATTCTTCTATAAATATTTCCTTTGCCCCCACTTTAATCGTGACTGGATTAAAACAAGTTGCTTTTTGAAAGATGAGACACTTTCAGCAGAACTTGTGCCAGTTTTGGGTGAACTTGTGCCAGTTCATGTGAAACTTGAGCCACCTTCGAGAAAACTTGTGCCACCTTCGAGAAAACTTGTGCCACTTCCTATTAAACTTGAGCCAAATGGTGAATGAAAATGATTGTAATGGTCCATCATGGTGTTCTTTAGACTTTACAACATACACAAAGCCTGAGGGACACTTCCTCAGGCTTTGTTATCTTTCCTCAAAGTTGGTTTTGTCAGCTTACAATCCGGATAGTGAATGGCAGGTGCATAATAAGAAAGCTTCTTCATAAAATAACAGGCTTCAGGAAAGTGATGTTCAAGAAATCGGAGTGTCGAATTATTAAGTACTTCATCATTAACATACAGATTTAATACTTCCTCTACTAATTGGGTAAAGGCGACTACCTGGATCGAAACGTCTTCTGCGAATCGTATTTGAGCGGGGAAACCAGGCTGAGTAAAATGCAAATATCCCTTGAACATATCATTTTTAACCATAAATTGAGAAAACTGTACCATTAACGCATTTCCCTTTTCAATTAAATCAATTTCCGCGCTATCCAATATATCTACGAGCAATGCTGCATGCCCCCGTTGGTCATCAAGCCACAAGTCCATTAAATCCACTAGTGGAAGTAATGGATACTCCTCACCTCTCGTATAGCTTTGTAAAATTCTGAGGTATTCCCTGTTTTCTGCCAAAGTTCCATTCAAATAGCTCGGTGATAAATTTAAGTTCACCTGATTGTACAGCCGTAAATGTAGAAGATGCCCTTCAAATGTGTAATATTGATACGAAACCTCCTGTGCCCATTCTGAAAGCTGAATCATTTCAGGAGCTGATACCGGAAGGTCTCTAGGAATTTTCATCATCTCTTTCTCAACATTTTCAAACCATTCAATGTAGTACTCTGCTTGAGTGACCCACTTTACTTCTGTCGGGCTTAAATAATCTCGGATAAAATAAGCATGATCTTTAAGGATCCCTAGCCAGAATTCATGTTCTTGCCAAGGTGTTATATTCTCAAACCCCATATATACTCCTCCTCCAACATTCTTCTACTTAACCTTATTAAGAGAAATAAGGCTTCATGCTTAGAATAGAAAAGTCTTTTTAGGAAAAAATAGCACAAACTGCAAATAAAGAGGGTTTAGTATGGGCTTACTATCATTCGTGAAAAAAATGACTTTAAAAGAGGAAAGCATACCAACTGAAAGACATCCAATATCTTCGTCTGACATTGACATACATTCCCTGGATTTCAGCCATATAGTAGACCAATTTCAAAACTGCGAAGATTTACGAATCCGCCATTTTAAGGAGCTAGACATTCAACTTATTTATTTTGACAACCTTGTAGATAAACAGATCCTTAACGAAGGGATATTGGACTGGATCAACAAAGGAAACACCAATGAATTACACCGTGAAATAGATTCATCCGGACTAAAGGAAATCACATCAAATAAGCAAGCAGTGATTGACGTTCTCAATGGGGATGTCGTTCTTTCATTTGAAGATCGACTATTTTCTTTACAGGCTGGTGGTGCGGAGAACAGGAGCATAGAAGAATCTGAAACAGAATCAATTATTTTAGGACCACATGATTCCTTTATTGAATCAGCAGATGTGAATATCTCTATGATTCGAAAACGCTTAAAAAGCTCTCATTTAAAAACCATCAACTTAAGTGCAGGTGAAATTACGAAAACCTCTATCACAATCATGTATCTTGAAGATATTGCCCCTAAAGAGGAATTGGAATACTTAAAGAATCGCATCAACGATATTGAATATAGTGGAATTCTCGACACGAACATTCTCGTACAGATGATTGATGATCAGCCGCTCTCTCCTTTTCCCCAGTTTTTCACAACAGAACGCCCAGATGTAAGTGCTTCTAAATTGTTGTCAGGGAAAATGGTCGGTATCGTGGATGGAAGTCCTTACGTTTTTTGTGCACCGGTCAGTTTTTTTGACTTCTTTCAGTCCGTGGATGATTACAGTCAAAGATGGATAACCGGAACCTTTATACGATTACTGAGGATGTTCGCTTTCGTCATAACGGTTGCTTTTACAGCCATCTATGTTTCCGTTACGACTTTTCATTATGAAATGGTGCCTCAGGAATTACTGCCAAGTCTCATTGAATCTCGTAGTAAAGTACCTTTTCCTCCGTTAATTGAAGCGATCTTTCTTGAATTGGTCATTGAACTTCTAAGAGAGGCAGGAGCCCGCCTCCCTACTAAGATCGGGCAAACGATCGGAATTGTAGGGGGGATTGTCATCGGACAGGCGGCTGTAGAAGCTGGCATAACAAGTAACATCCTTATTATCGCTGTTGCTGTTTCTGCCATCTCTTCTTTTGTCATCCCCAGCTATGTGATGAGTGCTTCCATCAGGATCGTCCGTTTTTCTTTTATTTTACTGGCTGGATTCTGGGGAAACATGGGCTTGGTATTCGGACTGGGATTGTTGGTCATTCACTTGACTACATTGACATCACTTAAAACACCTTACATGATTCCATTTTCTCCAACCTTCTTTAACGATTGGCTCGACACAATCATCAGGGCACCTTACATGTTCATCAAGGATCGCCCGGAACAAATCAAAACCAGAAATGAAACGATTAATAAGATGAAAAAGTAGGCGATGCAATATGAAAGAAAAGCTCCATCCCTTTCAGGTAGCGTTACTCATATACATGATTCAATCAGGCGTAACACTATTTAGCATTCCGAGACTATCCGCGGAAGCCTTTGGCACGAACGGATGGATCGGGATCGTCATTTTATTTGGAATAGTTACCTTAAATATATTATTGATTGGATTAGTAAACAAATATGGGCACGGCCAATCACTCTTTATAATCATTGAAAATATTTTTCCAAAGTGGCTGTTCGTTCCTTTTTACCTTTTTTTAAGTATTATCTTTACCCTTCTCGCAACCCTGGTTACGAAAAAGTATATTTTGCTATTACAAATGTTATTTTTCAGGGATACCCCTTCCATCGTTTTTGTGGGCATGTTTTTTATTCTCAGCTTCTTTTTATTGAAAGGATCCATTTATGAAATAGGAAAAGCGACCGTCATTTTATTCTTTATGACGATATGGACCATGCTCTTACTTACCTTTCATCTTTCTGAATTCAGTTTTACACGAATGACAACCTTCATGATGAAGGGGGATAAAGATCTATTTTCAGGAGGCATAAATGTTTTTTCAGCCTTTCTCGGCTACGAACTGAGCTTATTTCTCATTCCATATGTCCAAAAGAATTTTACAAAAGGAGTTTTCTTTGGAAATGCCATCACGTCGTTCATCTACATCTCCGTCAGTTTTGTTTGTTATGGATTCTTCAGCTTTGAATACATCATCCATGATCTATATCCTGTTATCTCATTAATCGAATATGTGAAGTTTCCCTTTGTAGAAAGAGTGGAGAATCTCATTTTCACCCTATTTGCATTAAAGGTCTTGATTACCGTGGTCATGTATTTATGGGCAAGCAAAGAGTTGATTTCACACTCATTTCAGAAACTCCGACCAAATTTCATCAGTTTACTCCTGTTAACGGTCGGAACGCTCATTTCCTTCATACCGGATATTATTAGAGAGGTCGATCAATGGCTCACTTGGTTAACTTATTTTGATATTGGAATCGCTTTTTTATTGCCGATTTTTTTACTTCTTTTGATAGGGCTGAATAAGGTGAAACAGAAAAAGGTGACATTATGAAATTTATGTATGTGTTCATTTTACTTCTATGCATACTTTCAGGTTGCGAAAAAAATATTATTGATAAATTAGGTATGCTGGATGCAGTCGGATATGACCTTTCAGATGATAAGGAGAAACCGCTTATGGTTACTATTAACTACCCTAATGTAACGAAACAGGGATTGTATCAAAACAAGATCCTTTCAGTGGACGCCAAATCCAGCAAGGATTCAAGAATTCGATTCAACCACCGTTCGAATCTAAAAATTGTAAGTGGTCAGATAAATGTAGCACTGTTTGGATCCGATTTAGCAAAGATAGGGGTTAAAGAAATTTTAGATACTTATATGAGAGATCCGAGTCTCGGTACAAGGGTATACCTTGCCGTCGCAGAAGGAACAGCTCGAGAGATATTGGAGTTTAAGCCAGTTGAAGACACGAACAGTTCATTATATCTGCGCACATTTTTAGAAAAACTGGACAATGAAAATGAAAGAATAAACTATAACACCTACCAATTTAACCGGGATTATTTTGATGATGGCATCGATCCAATTATGCCCTATTACACGATCAAGGATCAGAATATTAACATTGATGGATATGCGTTATTTGATGATGACCATTTTGTTCATCATCTCTCCCCCACTCTTTCAGGCGTTCTATTCACCTTGCGTAAAGAAACACCGAAAGGAACGTTCAGCTTTGAAATCGCTCCCCCTGATGATAAACATGCCTTTCCTTACCAATTAATGTTTGATTATCGAAAAACGAAATGGGATATTGATGTTGAAATAAAGGATCATAAGCCGATTTCTGTCAACATAGCTATTGAGCTTAGAGGAAGCGTTCTGGAGTACACCAAGGATGAACTGACAGATTCCGAAAAAACACAAAAGAAGATGGAAAAAGAAATCAATGAATATTTAATGGGAAAATCCAAGGAATTACTGAAGCTCACCCAGGAGCTTGGAGTAGATCCCATTGGAATAGGTAGCTATGTACGAAACAAACTCTCCTATGAGGATTGGAAGAAATTAAATTGGGATGAGGTTTATCCTACTATTGAAACCAACGTGGATATAAAAATGCAATTAGTAAATACAGGACAAACAAAATAAATAGAGTATGATAATAAAGATAGGCACCCTACCTCGTAGGGTGCTTAAGTAAATCATCTTTCTTACAAAACTAAACTCATTTCAATTTCATCTTCAGATTGATTGATTGTTGTAAATCCTACTTTTTCATAAACACGAATGGCTGCTTTATTTTGTGCGTCCACAACTAACTTTACCTCGTCATGTTTACCGTTATAATGTTGGATGCCAAACTCTATCCCCTCTCGCACGAATTTCGCTCCCAGTCCTTTCCCTACTAAAGAAGGTTTTAAAGCTAACCCAATCTCCAAAGTGCTTCCATCTGAATTGAATTCGAATAATCCAACCGTGTCATTTTCCAAGATAGCTGCAAATCCCTCGCAACCACCAGGACCTATCAACCTCCCCGTCTTATTGAATGAATCAAAATAAGGAGTCATCAGTACTTCCTCTATAAATCCCTCATAATTCCAAGCGTCAATTTCTTTTAAATACACCATATTGATTGGTTTAAATGTAAAATACACTCTATCTTCTCCTCTATGGACCATAATGGCTGTAATGGGTCTGCATTTTTTATCAATCAGATCGTCTAAGCTATTTTTTCTTTTGTGCTCTATTGTCAGCTTTTTCTTCATTCTCAGCCACCCTGAATGTTACGATTTCCCGAATCAACTCATAGGGAATGGGCCTATTCAACGGAAATTGCACGGACGCTTTTGCGGTCTTATACTCTGTCATTTTATCTTTAAACGCATTGATTCCACTAGGCGTTGGGTAGAATCCAATATGATTTTTATAAGCCGCAAAATGAACCAGGTTTCCATGTAGTGCAAAGGTAGGCATTTGATAGCTGATCTTCTCCTTTGCATTAGGGACCGTCATGATAATAAGTTCTCTTAAGGATTGTAAACGTTCCTGGACGTTTTCTGGGAATTGTGAAATATATTCATCGACGGTCGTAAAAGACTTCTTGTTTTCTTCCATTATTATGGCTCCTTTCAAAACGAAAAAAATGGTCTAAAACAAAGGGATGCTTCATTCATTTTATCGTAAGAAATCCGTTGGTGTCATCTCCCCAAACGGACTTATAATCTCTATTTTAATAATTTCTTCAATAAGCGTATTTCTTTATGAGTAAATGACTTCCCACCGTAGCGAACCTTTTCATAAACCGGTATGACCTCAGTTGGTCCTTTTATCCGCTTGAACCACTCTTGGATCGTTTCGTGGTTCTTTTTTCTATTTATGATGTTTAAATGAGTCTCCCAGTCTTTCAACATTTGACGGATTTCGTTCAACTTTTCCTCAGAGAGGGTAATGACGCCATCCTTTAGAGGCTCTAATTGATCTTGTTTAATGACATGCTGGTTGTTAGATATTTGTGCTATATCTTCTTTTTTCTCTTTCCTCTTTTTCTTGCGGCGATGGTACAATAAGAGCCACGCAGCTGTTAGAACTACGAAGACCCCATACTTCTTTGCTGCATCCAGAATTCCTTTACCACTACTACCATTTTCACCGAAAAAGGGATCCACGAACCAGGGTAAAGGTTCATCCACCTCAATAGGCTTATCGAGTCTCTTCTGTTCAAGGGTTCTCCCTTCTTCCCCGGGACCCAGACTGAGGTTACTCTCCCCGCCGCTATCCTCTACATAGTAATACTTCTTGATTTTTTCAGTCGTGTTATTAGATAAAGTCATTAATAACAGACTAGAAACGGCACAGATGAGAATAAAAAGAACGGATACCCCTACTTTCTTCAACATGGACCCTCCCCTCATAACGTTTTCACCGTTTGATGTGTAGAAGCTCTCTGCGCCTGGCTGGTTCAGGCGGAGTTCCGATAATCAAACCTAGTGACCTTTTGTCTTTACCCTTCTGTGAATGATGAAAGAAGCGTTCGGTTGAAAAATATCTTCCATTGGGGTCGATAAGTGCAAGCGTCTCGATCAACCTCCTCAATTGCGTGCGGTCGAGATCGTTCTTGAGACGCATGATTTCATGATGTTCGGTCGCATAATTCACCCACAGTTCTACCTTGCACCCCTCTTTTATCAAGTACAAGCAGACAGACACGGTGTATTCGATCAACTCTTCCATGTCCTTCCTGAGGTGAAACTGGCCCGTTCCGACCATGTTAAGAAAGATGGAATAGACATCCCCGTGAACTTTTTGATATTTTTTCGCAAGGAGCCTATTCTCTTTGGCTGTCGCAAGCCAGTGAATATGTCTGAAACTTTCATTTTCATAATCTTTTGTTCCTATTATGCTCGTCTCATCTAGAAACAAAGAGGTATTGGCCTGTCTATATCCCTGAAGCATGGATTTCAACTTCATATCATGAATCTTTCCTATCCGTGGAAGGATTTTAAATGAAGGGAGTTCAACCTCTCTATATTCCACGCGATACGTTTGCAGAAACATGGGATCTCCAAGTAATAATTCAAGATTGCTCCATCGATGAATCCCCCTGCTTTTCCCTTTCAAGGATATGGTAAACGTTTTTTGAGATTTAGCCGGGAGGTCTAGGAACAAGGAGTAGATGCTTTTCTCACCTTTACTGCTTGTGAACACGAGCTCACGGTCACTCCTCGTCTCTATATTCAATTTGAGGCGATACAATGGGAGAGCAGAGTCATTTCTGACCTCAATATGGCAGGTAAACGTTTCATCGATGCTTGAAGCGTCATGGTATTTCTTTACGTTCCATGAAAGTTTCTTATACTGGATATTCAAGTAAATCCTCGAGAATAGAGCCATTGAAAGAACCAGGAAGAAAAGAAATACAAGGAAGCTATATCCTGCGAAACTGCTGATAATGAGCAGGATCCCGTTCAAGAGCAAGACCATCGGGGCGAAGAAAAAGGGTGGTTCCTTATGTAGTTTCATTGTGTTTCTACCGGGACGGACGTGCTGTCAAGTATCTCGTGTAGGATGGCTTCTTTCGATGTCTTTACTTCCCCTTCCACATTCAATGAGATTCTATGAGCCAACAGAGGCAGGGCGAGCTCCTTCACATCTTCCGGCGTGCTGAAATCCCTTCCGTACAGGAAAGCCCTTGACTGGATCGCCTTCATATAGGCAAGGGAACCACGGGGACTTACCCCTACATCCACATATTGATGATGCCTCGTCTTTTGGACGATGTCCATCATATAATCTTCTATTTCTTCTGAAACCAGGACATTTTTCACTCTCTGCTTTAACTGGAGAATCTCATCAATGGAGATGACACTCTCGATAATTTCAAAAGGGTTTGAAGAACGGAATCTCCTTAACATCATTTTTTCTTTTTCTGGAGAGGGGTACCCTTGCCTGATGGTGAGGAGGAAACGATCGAGCTGAGCATCCGGCAAGGGAAAGGTACCAATGGAATCATATGGATTTTGCGTGGCAATGACACAAAAGGGCTTGGGCAAATGATACGTGGAACCCCCAAGCGTGACATGCTTCTCTTCCATCAGTTCGAGAAGGGCGGACTGGGTCCTTGGAACGGCACGATTAATCTCATCGATGAGGAGGACGTTATTGAACACAGGTCCCTTCCGAACTTTAAAGTCGCTCGTTTTCACATCAAAGTATTCCTGCCCCACGATATCCGAAGGTAGAGTATCTGGAGTAAACTGGAGACGGTTAAATGACCCGTCGATGCTTCTTGAAAAGCATTTCGCCATGGTGGTCTTCCCCGTACCCGGTACATCCTCCAGCAGCACATGACCATCGCTCAATAAGGCGATGATCATTAATTCTATTTCTTTCTCTTTATCGATCATGACTTTGGCTATATTTTCTTTTATCGATTGAAGCATGTCTCCACCCCTATATTTATATGTAATATAATGGTAACATATCTTATTTCATTAGAGGTGCAAATGTTCGAAAACTCTGTTTATTTCACATACAAAAAACCCCTCTCCTATCGAATAGAAAAGGGGCTTTCTCGTTCTATTATTTCATCCACTCGGTATGGAAAATACCTTCTTTATCCACACGCTCATAAGTGTGTGCACCGAAATAATCCCGTTGAGCCTGGATCAGGTTCGCAGGAAGCGTCTCTGTCCGGTAGCTGTCGTAATAAGAGAGGGCCGCTGAGAAACCAGGTACCGGTACACCGTTCTGGACGGCTACACTGATGACTTCTCGAAGTGCGTATTGATAACTTTCGACGATCTCTTTAAAGTATGGATCCAGTAAAAGGTTCGCCAGTTTAGATTCACGGTCATACGCTTCTTTGATCTTTTGAAGGAACTGAGCACGGATGATGCACCCTCCACGGAAGATCATCGCGATATCTCCGTATTGGAGATCCCAATTATATTCATCAGAAGCAGAACGCATTTGCGCAAACCCTTGTGCATACGAACAAATCTTACTCATATAAAGAGCCTTCCGAATCGATTCAACCAATGCTTCTTTATCACCATCAAAAGCTTTCGCATCAGGACCCTTCAGCATTTTGCTCGCTTTCACACGCTCATCTTTAATGGCAGAGATGAAGCGGGCGAAGACGGACTCCGTGATGATCGGTAAGGAAACGCCAAGATCCAAAGCACTTTGGCTTGTCCATTTACCCGTCCCTTTTTGACCGGCTTTATCAAGGATGACGTCAACCATAGGTTTTCCGGTTTCTTCATCTTTCTTCGTGAAGATATCGGCGGTAATCTCGATCAGGTAGCTGTCAAGCTCGCCTTTATTCCAGTCGGCAAATACTTCATGCAGTTCTTCGGCACTTAAGCCGAGGACATTCTTCATCAGGAAGTACGATTCTGCAATCAGCTGCATATCTCCGTACTCGATTCCATTGTGAACCATCTTCACATAGTGACCTGCACCATCTGGACCGATATACGTGGTACAAGGATCTCCGTTTACCTTCGCCGCGATGTCTTTCAAGATAGGAGCGACAAGATCATACGCTTCCTTCTGTCCACCAGGCATGATGGAAGGACCCGTAAGAGCACCTTCTTCCCCACCGGATACACCTGTCCCGATAAAATGGATGCCTAGTTCGCTTAATTCCTGATTGCGTCGACGCGTATCTTCGAAGAACGTATTTCCTCCATCGATCAGGATATCCCCTTTTTCAAGGAAAGGCTTCAATTGTTCAATTGTCGCATCTGTCGGATTTCCCGCCTTGACCATCAAAAGGATCTTTCGGGGTCTTTCCAACGAGTTGACAAATTCTTCAATCGTATATGTAGGAACGACATTCTTGCCCTTTGATTCGTCCATCATCTCGTCCGTTTTTTCACGGGAACGATTGTAAACAGAAACAGAATATCCCCTGCTTTCAATATTCCATGCTAAATTTTTACCCATTACGGCTAAGCCGATCACACCAATTTCTTGAGGCATAGTCAACGTCCTTTCATCTATAGATTCATGATTATTCATCTTTCAATGTCACGACTAAAGTCTATTTCAATCTAACAAGAATGGAGTTGTGATGCAAATAATCCGTCCCGCGGAGTCTGTCATCTGTTATAAGGTGTCCCCTTTTGGCCATGTCATTCCCTCAAAAAATCTTTATTGAAGCTTGTGTCCTGTTTTGAGTCAAAGGACCTCTTCTTGTTTTTCCCCTTTACACCCTGGGAGATGGAGTCTTTCCCAAATTTGTCCTGAAGCTTGGTCAATACGTTGTATAGCGGTTCCTTTTCAGCCACTTTCTCAAAAGAAAAGATGTCCAGCTGCTCCGTGGCTTCACTTTTTTCCACCACATCCTGGGCAGTGACCCCTAATAGCCTTACAGGATCGCCATCCCAATGCTTTAAGAAAAGGTCTTTTGCATGGTGGTATAGATCTTCCTTTTTGTAAATCGGATTTTCTACTTTTTTGCTTCGTGTGATGGTTTTCCTGAATTTATCACGAATCATCAGTTGAATCGTCGTTCCTAGAACGTCTTTTTGTTGAAGACGGGAGGACACCTTTGCACATAGTTTCTCTACAACAATTAAAAGCTCATGTTGATTTGTTGTGTCCTTGGGTAACGTAGTCGAATTTCCGACGCTCTTGTAATCATAAATGGACTCCGGATCCACATTTCTTCGATCGATCCCATTGGCACGTTCCTTAAGACGAACTCCATTGATCCCAAGTAGGGACTTAAGCTGAATATCATTGGCATGAGCCAAATCACTGCATGTGTGAATGCCGATAGAATTCAGCTTCTCGGCGGTTTTTTGGCCGATCCCATGCATTTCAATGACGGGAAGAGGCCAAATCTTCTCAGGGATATCACGTTTTCGTAGTACGGTGATTCCCATCGGTTTTTTCATATCAGATGCGGTTTTAGCCAAAAATTTATTAGGAGCCACCCCGATGCTGCAGGGTAAATCCAGTTGTCCTTGAATCTGGGATTGGATATCCGAGGCAATTTGTAGAGGAGTTCCCTTATCAAATGAGTCCGTGATATCGACATACCCTTCATCTATAGAAACAGGCTCCACTAATTCTGAGTACTGTCTGAGAATATCAAATATTCCTTTGGAGGCTGCACGATAGCGGTCGAAGTTAGGCGTCATGATGATCAAATTCGGGCATAATTTTTTGGCTTCCCAAAGAGGCATCGTCGTTTTCACGCCAAAGCTTCTCGCTTCATAACTGCATGTCACGATGATGCCCCGCCTTTCTTCGGGATTTCCTGCTATGGCCAAAGGCTTTCCCTTCAATGTTGGATCAAAGGCCATCTCGACCGAGGCATAGAAACTATTCATATCAACATGAAGGATCACTCGTCCGTTTTTTGGATAATGAGAGTTCATTGCAATCGCGGCTTTCTTTGTTTAATTTTGATGAGTTTTTTGCTCGTTTACGTAGTCCTTTACTTCTTTCATACCATCGAGGCTCTTAACTAAAACATTGGGATCAATTTGGGTGAACATCGAATCCTCAAGGTTGATGACTCCTGAAAAATAGTTGGTTTTAGAATAGGCAAGCAGACCTACATCCGTGAACGAGTCAACAGGTACTTCAATGATTTCTTTTGCTTCCTTCACGACCAGGCCAACCTGCATCGTTTCTGTGTCGATGACAAGAAGAAACAATCCTTTTAAAGATTCTGAAGAAGTATGATACAGGATATCCGATAAATCCAGTACTGGAATCAGCTCTCCTCTCACCTTGGTGATTCCGCGTACAAATGAAGGCAAATGAGGGATACTCCTCACTTCTTCTACTTTTTCGATTGATACTACATTTTCAATAGGTAGAGCATATTCTTCTTTTCCGGCATGAAATACGACGACTTTCGGCATCTTACTAACGTCCCCTCTCAAACTCTAGATATGTATACTACTAATGTACCATAATTTAGAAAGGATAGGTGCTGGTTTGAAAGAAGAAAATGTCCACGAACGAAGGGATACCCTATTGTTCGTGGACATTTGAATGTATTTTAGGGGCTATCGCATCTGGGCAAAGCCCCTCCGCTTTTCTATTCCCCAGCGACTTCCTGAATGATGGCTACTACCATTTCAGAGAGTTTGTTTAGTTCTTCTACAGGCATTCTTTCACTCTTCGTGTGGATTTCTTCGTAGCCTACTGCAAGATTGACAGTCGGCACTCCGAATCCTGCGATGACATTTGCGTCGCTTCCTCCTCCGCTAGTAAGAAGGTCGCTTGGACGACCGATTTTCTTTGCGGCACGCTTCGCCACTTCCACTACTTCGTCACCGTCTTTGAACTTGAATCCAGGGTACATGACCTGCACTTCCACTTCCGCTTTGCCGCCCATTTCTTCGGCTACGGATGTGAAGGCCGCTTTCATTTTCTCTACTTGTGCTTCCATTTTCTCAGGGACAAGTGAACGTGCTTCCGCTAAGATATCCGCTTGCTCGCATACGATATTCGTTGCTTTTCCGCCTTCAAAGCGACCGATATTCGCAGTCGTTTCTTCATCGATCCGTCCTAAAGGCATTTTGGAGATGGCTTTGGCTGCAATCGTGATCGCCGAAACCCCTTTTTCAGGAGCAACACCTGCATGGGCTGTTTTCCCGTAGATCGTCGCTTTTACTTTAGCCTGAGTAGGCGCTGCTACGATGATGTTCCCTACTTTCCCATCACTATCAAGTGCGAAACCGTATTTCGCTTTTACGAGCGATGAATCAAGGGCTTTTGCTCCAACAAGGCCAGATTCTTCCCCTACGGTAATGATGAACTGGATATCACCGTGAGCAATATTGTTTTCTTTCAATACACGTACAGATTCAAGCATCGTCGCAAGACCTGCTTTATCATCTGCTCCAAGAATAGTCGTACCGTCAGAGTAGATGTAGCCATCCTCTTTAAGGGTCGGCTTCACCCCTTTTGCAGGAACCACCGTATCCATATGGGAAGTGAAGTAAATCGTATCGACTCCTTCTTTATTCCCCTTTAATGTACAGATCAGGTTTCCGGCACCATGTCCTGTTTCACCCATCGTATCATCTTCGAACACTTCTACCCCAAGATCAGAGAACTTCTTGGTTAAGACTTTCGCAATTTCCGCTTCTTCTTTCGTTTCGGAATCAATTTGAACCAATTCCAGGAATTCATTTAATAAACGTTCATGATTTATCATTTAGTAGACCTCCACAAATATGTATTCACTCCTATAGTATAGCGTGAATAGTCAAGGACAACAAATGGAATCACTTTTACAATGGAATATTGCCGTGCTTTTTCTTCGGACGCTCTTCCCTCTTGTTTCGCATCATTTCCAGCCCCTGTATCAGCTTGATGCGGGTTTCACGTGGGTCGATGACATCATCGACCATACCACGTGATGCCGCCACATAAGGATTCGCAAATTTCTCACGGTATTCCTCGATCTTTTGTTCACGAAGCTCTTCCGGATTCTCACTGCCTGCGATTTCCCTGGCAAAAATAATATTTGCCGCACCTTGAGGTCCCATGACGGCGATTTCGGCATTCGGCCATGCAAATACTAAATCTGCCCCGATCGATTTACTATTGAGGGCTACATACGCCCCTCCATAAGCTTTTCGTAGGATCACGGTCATTTTCGGAACCGTCGCTTCTGAATAGGCATAAAGAATTTTCGCACCATGGCGAATAATTCCTCCATGCTCCTGCTTGATACCTGGGAAGAATCCTGTTACATCCTCGAATGTAATCAAAGGAATATTAAAGGAATCACAGAACCGGATGAAGCGGGCCGCTTTGTCAGAAGAATCGATGTCAAGTCCCCCTGCCATGAATTTCGGCTGGTTGCATACAAGGCCGACAACCTCGCCTTTGATGCGGGCCAAACCAACCACAATGTTTTTCGCAAATTCCTTCTGTACTTCCATGAAGCTGCCTTCATCGACGATTTCGTTGATGACCGTTCGGACGTCGTACGGACGGATGGCATCGAATGGAATAAGATCCGTTAAGTTGGCACGGTAATCATCTTCTTCATTCACTTCCAGACGCGGAGCTTTTTCCTCATTATTTTGAGGTAAATAAGCTAACAGTCTTCGAACCTCTTGTAACACTTCTTCCTCGGTCTTTCCCCTGAAATGGGCATTGCCGCTTATGGAGTTATGAACCTTTGCTCCGCCAAGGTCTTCTGAACTGATCTTTTCACCTGTCACGGTTTCGATCACTTTTGGTCCCGTGATAAACATTTGACTGGTATCATCCACCATGAAGACGAAATCCGTGATGGCAGGTGAATAGACCGCTCCACCGGCACATGGCCCCATAATGACGGATATTTGCGGAATCACCCCAGAGTAGATGGCATTCCGGTAGAAGATATGACCGTAGCCATCCAGGGAGACGACTCCTTCTTGGATCCTTGCTCCGCCTGAGTCATTCAATCCGATGAACGGAGCACCGTTTTTAACAGCCAGGTCCATCACATGGGAAATCTTCTTTGCGTGCATCTCTCCCAATGCCCCTCCAAATACAGTGAAATCCTGTGAGAATAAGTAAATCGGCTTACCGTTTACTTTCCCGTATCCAGTCACGACCCCGTCCCCTGGACCTTGCATTCCATCCAACCCAAAGTCTGAGCATCTGTGCTCGATGAATGGGTTCAATTCCACAAAGCTTCCCGGATCGACTAACAGATCGATTCGTTCCCTTGCTGTCAACTTTCCTTTCTCGTGCTGTTTATCTATTTTTTTATCACCGCCGCCAAGCTCCACTTCTCTTCTGCGATCGTATAATTCATTTATTTTTTCATAGATATCCATTATGGTTACTCCCCCTTGATGTTGGTTTTATCACAAAGTTCATATAGCACGCCGTGTGCCGATTTCGGATGCAGAAATGCGACGGAAGCCCCGCCTGCACCCGGCTTCGGAGTATCATTGATCATTCGTACGCCTTTGGTTCGTAGTTCCTCGATTCGTTCCTCGATTCCTTCAACCCCAAAGGCTATATGGTGAATTCCTTCTCCCCTTTTTTCAATGAATGATGCAATCGGGCTTTCTTTATGTAGTGGCTCCAGTAACTCCAGCTTAAGGTTCCCGCTATCCAGGAATGCTACCTTCACACCTTGATTTCCCACTTCTTCAATCTTAAGTAATGTAAGACCGAGAGTACCTTCGTAAAATGCGAGAACATTGTCTATTGATGATACTGCTATTCCGATATGATCTACCATTTTCATCCCTATCATCCCCCTGTTGTTTGCATGCTCCACCCTATAGTATTCCATACACGGTGTCGGATTTCCTCCTATTTCGCCGAATTATTAAAGCGTTTTCTTTTATTCCGGTGGTTGTCTTCTATCACCATTCACGATAAAATAGAGTTGAAAATTATCTCATGCTTAATTGGGAGAATGGAGCGATACGATGGGTAATAAAAAAGTTCAAAAGATCATTGTATTTGTCATGCTGTTTGCGATGATTGCATCCACGATCATGGCAGGACTGACGTTTTTATTATAAAAATTAAAAGGATCTGCTTTTCGACTAGTCGAAAAGCAGATCCTTCTTTATTTTATTGCCCCATATTCTTTTCCCAGCTGTTGAAAGCTTTTCTTTGTTTTCACGACGAGTACTTTGGTACCGATGGGGACTTTATCGAAAAGAGCTTCAACCTGTTTGTTGTGCATCCGGATGCATCCGTTCGAAATATATCTACCTATACTTGAAGGCTGATTTGTCCCGTGAATCCCGTAAATCCTGCCGTCCGTTCCTTTGGCATCGAAACCGATCCAGCGTGTCCCAAGCGGGTTTCTTGGATCTCCGCCTGGAATGTTTTTTTTGCGGTAATAAGGATTTTTGGCTTTGACCGTCACATTGAATAAGCCTTCTGGAGTCAGCTCTGTAGTTTTCCCCGTTGCGATAGGGAAAGGTCCATGGATGGTGCCTTCGGCTATGAATGCTAATTGATTATTTTCCTTGTTCACAATCATAAATGGATCTCCAGGAATCGGGTTCCTTCCGAGAGGCCAGATGGGAGAGGCAAACAATAGGATGGCAAGAAGTAAACGCATCTTATCACCTTTTTCATGTTTTTAGGTGTAGTTTGCTTCACTTTCATGCTTTTTTATTCCTTTAAACGAACTCTTCAGGAGGAGGTATTGCTCCATCTCCTGAACAAACTGATAAAGGGCGGCACGGGTTTCGAATTCTTCCCTCGTTTTGGGTAACTCCATCTGCTCGAACTCCACTTTCATATCATACAGTTTTTTTAAGTAAAAGAGCGCCGTGTTTCCAGGATGAATATGATCGCTCAGTTCTTCCAGGAATTCTGCTATACGATGTCCCTGCTCAACCGTTAGCGATATGGATGTGGCAATCGGCAGGATACGCTGAAGGATTTCAAATTGCTTCTCCCTCATTTTAAAATATAAATAGTATAAGTTCTCGTCTCTTAAAAAATGGTTTTCTACATCTTTGAAGGCAATCGTCTTCGCCTCTTTGAGCAATTGCTCCGTATCCGTGATTTCCTTGCCGTCCCAATTGCTGTCATTTGTCTTTAAGTAATTGATCATTTCGCAGAAGATCTTATAAAAGTTGGCTTCGATTTTCTCCTGATAGTCGATCATCTGTTTGTCGACACTTGGCATATACAAGTTCATCAGGAGGGCAATTCCGATCCCGATCACGATGATTCCCAATTCATTTTCAAACAGCCCAAGAGTGACATGTCCCGCTGAGTAAACATGAAGGATGATGACGGAACTTGTGACAATCCCCTCTTTTATGTTCAGTTGGACGGTAATGGGAATGAACACGAGGAGCAGCAAACCGATGACCGCAGGGTGATAGGCGATGAACTCAAAAAATCCGGCAGAAAAGATCATCGCAATAACGCATGCCAGGAAGCGGCTCCATGATGCGTTAACCGATTTCTTCTTAGTATTTTGAATGCACAGGATCGTCAATATCCCGGCCGATACGAAGTTATCCAGATGGAACCACTGTGCGAGGCTGATGGCAGCCGCGGTACCGATTCCGGTCTTTAGTGTCCGATATCCGATTCGAAACATTCATCTTTCTCCTTACTACTTCATTTTTTAGCTTCTTTAGAATACCACAAACTGTGTTGAACATAAAAAGAAGGATTAACGGCCCGTGCCGTTAATCCTTTTAGACTACAATATCTTCTCGAGAAACTCTTTTCCCCTGTCACTTTGAGGACTAGAGAAAAATGCTTTAGGCTGTCCCTCTTCAACAATCTTCCCATCATCCATGAAGAGGATCCTATCCGCTACTTCCCTTGCAAATCCCATTTCATGGGTGACGATGATCATCGTCATGCCTGTTTGAGCAAGAGATTTCATGACGTCGAGAACTTCTTTCACCATTTCAGGATCAAGGGCAGACGTCGGTTCGTCAAATAACATGACCTTTGGCTCCATGGCAAGTGCCCTTGCAATTGCCACACGCTGTTTCTGCCCACCCGATAAACGGTTCGGATATTCTTCACTTTTTTCTTTCAAACCAACTTTTATCAAGAGGTCCGTCCCCAGTTTCTTCGCCTCTGCTTTGTTCAAGCCTTTCACTTTCACTGGAGCGTATATGACATTTTCCAAAACGGTCATATGTGGAAAGAGGTGAAAATGCTGAAATACCATCCCTACGTCCTGTCTGACTTTGTTAATGTTTTTTCCCTTTACGAGGGCTTCTTCAAAGTATATCGATCCTGAAGTAGGCTCTTCTAAATGATTCAGACATCGCAATAAGGTGGATTTCCCGGAACCGGAGGGACCGATCAACGCAACGACTTCCCCTTTTTCAACCGAGAAGTCAATCCCTTTAAGTACTTTCAGTTTTCCAAACGATTTAGTAATGTTTTCTCCATTAATCATTACGAAGTCTCCCTTCCAGCACTTTCCCAAGTAGAGTCAATATCATGACAAGCACATAGTAGATCAGCCCAGCAAATAATAACGGTTCAAAGAAAGAATATAAATCACTTCCAACCATATAAGAACGTCTCATCACATCCGCTGC
The DNA here is from genome assembly GCF_020172085.1 of Rossellomorea aquimaris. Classification (GTDB taxonomy): domain Bacteria; phylum Bacillota; class Bacilli; order Bacillales; family Bacillaceae_B; genus Rossellomorea; species Rossellomorea aquimaris_E. The sequence continues at coordinate 765,375 of NZ_JAIVAT010000003.1, read as the reverse complement.
ACCGATGACGGTGACGATGGCGGATTCCTTGGTAAGAGTGATGAATTCGTTCATCAACGCAGGCAGGATATTCTTGATTGCCTGTGGCAAGATCACATCTTTCATCATTAAACGATAAGGGACTCCAAGAGCCATTGCAGCTTCCTTTTGCCCTTTATCCACTGCATTGATCCCGGCTCGGATGATTTCTGATATATAAGCAGCCGAATTCAGTGAAAACGCTAGAATAGCGGCTGAGTATGGTTCAATTTGTGTCCCGAACAGCTGTGGCGAACCGTAAAAAATGATCATCAGCTGAAGAACGAGAGGTGTTCCCCTGAAGATGGACGTATAAAGGTCGGCAAGCAGTGTTAAGGGTTTGATAGAACTTATTTTGCAGAGAGCAAGAAGGATACCGAATGCAAATCCAAGCACCCCTGATAACGCGACAATCTTAAGCGTGACCTTCAATCCTTCCAGAATAAAAGGGATCGAAGGGATCAATTGTTCAAAATCTAGCGGCATGAAAATCTCCTCCAAATATGTGTTGTGCCTTTAATAAGGAAGGGCTAACCGGATGAGAGGTTAGCCCTTCTATTAATCTACTGTTCTCCGTTAAACCATTTTTCAGCCAGTTTATCCAATTCCCCCGCGTCTTTAAGCTTCTTCAATGCATCATTGAATTCACTTGTAAGCTCGCTGTCCTTTGGAAGGGCAACAGCAGAACCGGCCTCTTCTTCATTTACATTCATTGTATTTCCTTGAAGCTCATCGTTTTTGTCGAGATAGCCGTTTGCTACCGTATTTTCAATGATGATGGCGTCAAATCGTCCGTTTTGCAGATCCTGGATCAGCTCAGGAATTCGGTCACGTGTATCCACTTTTAATTTGATCGATTTAGAAAGTTCCTCAGCAGCATCCTGTTGAATGGAGCCTAATTGAACTCCCACTGTTTTTCCGTCGAGATCTTTTTCACTCTGGATTCCGCTTTCTTTAGTCGAGATGATCATATCTTTAGCGGTATAATAAACGTCACTGAAATCAACGTTCTTTTGTCGTTCCGGGGTTGGAGTCATAGCAGATAGCACAAAGTCGACCTGGCCGGTTTTCAAGGCTGAAATCAAACCGCTGAATTCCATATCCTTGATTTCGATTTCATACCCCATTTCTTCAGCAAGCATATTGGCAAGATCAATGTCGTATCCAATGATTTTGTCACTATTGGCAGTATCGACATACTCGAATGGCTTATAGTCAGCCGACGTACCCATAATCAGTTTCTTTGAATCTCCTGAGGCCGCCTTCTCTTCTCCTGAGCCGCAAGCCGCTAGAGTAGTAGAAAGGATCAATAATAATACGAAAGATAATAGCTTTTTCATTGTGGTTCCTCCTATGTTGGGATGTATAATTATAATGTATAATGTATATTAATTACTATATTCGTATTGTAACAGATATTAATTTTTATGCAATATGTTTTATAATTATAGATAAATGTTTATATATTCTGAAAATAACCGTGCTTATTAGGTAGTGTTTTATCAATAGTAGAAATAGGAAGGGATGAATATTATTCAATATCTATGCATAAATGGTGTAGTTGGATGGCAGCGAAACGAAAGAGTTACATTTTACTTTCGACTATTTACAGAAAGAAATGGTGAAGGGATTTGGTATAGAAGGAACATGCAGATGGAGATTTGGATAAAGTAGTGAAGGTTCCTGGCATTTTATCGGCCAATTCCTCTTCATACTTTAGAATTGCGTCGTTTTCATCAGGAATTGCGTATTTTGGTAAAAAACGGATATTCATACTCCCCAACAGCAAACCCATAGAAAAACCCGTCAAGCTTCTCACATTACATGCGAGAAACCTGACGGGCTATTACATCTTCTTATACTTCTTCACAATACTGATCGAAGTAGGATTGAAGTTTGTTTACGACGGACATTGGGTCGTGTCCTTCAATTTCATGTCTTTCGACCATCGTTAACAGCTTTCCGTCTTTAAGCAGTGCGAAAGACGGTGAGGATGGCGGGTATCCTGTAAAGTAGCTGCGTGCTTTCGCAGTCGCTTCTTTATCCTGACCAGCGAATACCGTTACCAATTGATCCGGTCGCTTATCGAAGTGAATGGAATGAGCCGCTGCTGGACGGGCGATTCCCCCTGCACAACCGCAGACGGAATTGATCATCACCAATGTTGTACCTTCCTTAGAGAATGCTTGATCTACTTCTTCTTCTGTTGTCAGTTGCGTATAACCTGCTGTCTCGATTTCCTGACGTGCCTGACGGACAACGTCGTTCATTAATAAATTGAAATCTATATCCATGCTGAACTCTCCTTTAATCGCTGACTTAATCATAATTCCACTAAAAACGAAGGGATTTGATATACCCTTATCATAACAATTTCAAACCATATCTTTCAATTAAAATTAACTATTCTCATGAAGTATCGCTTCTTTGTATTGTTTCAACAATTCTTCTATTGCCTGAGAAGTTGTGAAGTCTCCCGTTCTCACCCGGACTTCCATATCCGGGAGGGACGATTTGATGTTTTTACGAAAGAAGAAGTCTGATAAGATTCTTTCCTTCAGCATGGTATGAAACCATTCCTGTTTTTGGCGACGTCTTCTATCTTCAAATACACCCTGTTCTTTTGTCTGTGTTTCGAACTGCTGGATCACGGACCATAATTCGTTCAGACCTTCATTTTTTAAAGCCGAGCAGGCATAGGCCCTTGAACTCCAGCCTTTCGTTGCTGGGACGAGAAAGTGAAGGATCTGATTGAGTTCCCTCTTGGTTTTCTCAGCAAGCGCCTTATTTTCTCCATCTGCTTTATTCACGAGTAATGCGTCGGCAAGCTCCATGATTCCTTTTTTCATTCCCTGAAGCTCATCCCCTGCACCGGTGATGACGAGCAGTAAGAAGAAGTCGACCATCTGCCTCACCATCACCTCACTCTGACCGACCCCCACCGTCTCTATGATGATAAAGTCATAACCTGCCGCTTCACATAAGAGAAGCGTTTCATTTGTTTTACGATGAACCCCGCCGAGCGTCCCTGCGGTCGGGGATGGCCTGACAAAAGCACGTGGGTTTTTCGAAAGCTGCTCCATCCTCGTTTTATCACCAAGAATACTTCCGCCCGAAATAGAAGAGCTTGGGTCGATGGCAAGAACGGCAACGCGGAGGCCCGCGTCACATAACATCTCACCGAACTGTTCGATAAATGTACTTTTTCCTGCTCCCGGCACACCGGTAATCCCGATCCGAAAGCTATTGCCCGTATGGGGCAGGAGTTCCTGGAGCAGCTCTTGCCCTGATGCGTAATGATCTTCTGCATTGCTTTCAATCAGTGTGATGGCCTTTGCTAATTGGCTGCGGTCACCGTTCAAGATTCCGGCCTTTAATTCGGCAATTGAAATGGGATCCTTTTTCTTTTTCACAAACCGCTTCTTTCTTCCCGGCTGATACTCTGTCATTATTCAGCCACTTCCTCATAGCCAAGCACCTCATATATTTCTTTGATCACTTTTTGGGCGGCTACAGGAATAATCGTACCAGGACCAAAGACGGCCGATGCCCCATTGCTTAAAAGGAAATCATAGTCCTTCGCGGGAATCACTCCTCCGATGACGACAAGGATGTCTTCCCTGCCAAGTTTCTCAAGCTCCGCTATTAATTGGGGCAGTAGCGTTTTATGACCGGCAGCCAACGAGCTGACTCCAATCACATGCACATCGTTTTCAACCGCCTGTAGAGCCGTTTCTTCAGGTGTTTGGAACAATGGTCCGATGTCCACATCGAATCCAAGATCGGCAAATGCCGTGCTGATGACTTTCGCACCCCTGTCATGCCCATCCTGGCCCATCTTCGCAATAAGAATACGGGGTCTTCTTCCTTCATTCTCCAAAAATTCTTCCGTCATTTCTTTCACGACATTGATTTCCTGTTCATTTGAAAAGTTCGAGCTGTACACCCCGCTTATGCTCCTAATCGTTGCTTTATGTCTACCTGATACCTTTTCGATCGCATCGGAGATTTCCCCTAATGTAGCGCGTGCCCTAGCGGCATCAACAGCTTTTTCGAGAAGATTCCCTTCGCCAGTTTCTGCTGCATATGTCAATGCTTCGAGGGTTTCAATGACTCGATCATCATTTCGTTCTTCTTTCAACGTTTGAATCCGTTCAATCTGCTTCTTTCTGACAACCGTATTATCGATGTCCAATGTTTCGATCGGATCTTCCTTTTCAAGGCGATATTTGTTTACCCCTATGATCGACTCATCACCTGAATCAATCATTGCTTGCCTTCTTGCCGCCGCTTCTTCGATCCGCATCTTCGGCAGTCCCGTCTCGATTGCCTTAGTCATGCCGCCGAGCTCTTCAATTTCTTCAATATGCTCCCACGCCTTTTCCATCAGCTGATGAGTCAACGATTCTACATAATGGGAACCTGCCCATGGATCGATGACTTTCGTAATACCGGTCTCTTCTTGAAGGAATAGCTGTGTATTACGGGCGATTCGGGCAGAAAAGTCTGTCGGCAGGGCAATCGCTTCGTCAAGCGCATTCGTATGAAGGGATTGAGTATGCCCCATCGCTGCTGCATGTGCCTCAAGTAATGTACGAACGACGTTATTATACGGATCCTGCTCCGTTAAACTCCAACCGGATGTCTGGGAGTGGGTTCGGAGGGCCATTGATTTTGGGTTTTGAGGGCTGAATGTTTTCATCATTTTCGCCCAGATTCTCCGCGCAGCTCTCATTTTGGCCACTTCCATAAAATAATTCATGCCGATTGCCCAGAAAAATGAGAGTCTTGGTGCGAAGGAATCGATATCAATTCCGGCTTTCAGTCCGGTCCGAACGTATTCAAGGCCATCCGCCAACGTATAGGCAAGCTCAATATCAGCAGGTGCTCCAGCTTCCTGCATATGATACCCCGAAATACTGATGCTATTGAATTTCGGCATATGATTGGATGTGTAATCAAAGATATCCGCAATGATCTTCATGGACGTTTCAGGTGGGTAAATATACGTATTTCGTACCATGTATTCTTTCAATATGTCATTCTGGATCGTACCCGAAAGCTTCTCCTTGGAAACACCCTGCTCTTCTGCCGTCACTATATAAAAGGCAAGGATGGGCAGCACCGCTCCGTTCATTGTCATGGAAACAGACATCTGGTCGAGGGGGATGCCATCAAAGAGAATCTTCATATCCAGTATTGAATCAATGGCTACACCGGCTTTCCCTACATCTCCCACTACCCTTGGATGATCTGAGTCATAGCCTCGATGAGTGGCCAGATCAAATGCGACGGACAACCCTTTCTGCCCCATACTCAAGTTTCTTCGATAGAAAGCATTGCTTTCTTCTGCAGTTGAAAATCCTGCATATTGCCTGACCGTCCAAGGACGGTTCACATACATTGTCGGGTAAGGGCCCCTTGTGTATGGAGCAAGACCTGGAAGGTCCTCTCCATGAGAAATATCCTTTGTGTCTTCCGCTGAATAAAGTGGTTTTACAGAGATTTTTTCATTTGTCTCATAGGTTTTATCCGAAAGGGAGACCTTACTCGCTGCTCCCTCGTTTGAATATGGGTTGATTTGTTGCCAATCAGGCTTCTTCACGGTCATTTCCCTCCTCCCAAATGGTCAAAAGCTCATCCATTTTTTCAAGTATGTTCTGTTTATTGTAAATGGATCCGTTCAATCCCATAAGCTCCCATTCACTTCTTCTCTCATCAGGTATTTTCCCTGCTATGTCGATCACAATGTTTGCACCTATTTGATGGATGGATTCAACCATCATCGATAGTTGATCATGATACTCTTCATCTTTCCCGCATACGACATAGTACGGATACCTGGTTTCTTCTACGAAATGAAGGATATCTTCTTTTGAGAAGCACTCTTTACTCTGATCAGTATGAATGCCTCCAGTGGCCAAAAAGCCTTTTACAAAGTCCGCACGTGGTTTGTGGGATTTCAGCTCACCCAATCCGATCAGACCGGCCACCGGTTTCCTTGCCAGCTTCAGTGACCTACTCCTTAACGCTTCGAAAGGAAGGGATAATCGCTCACCTGCCGTTGATGTTGTATCCGCGAGGGTTTCTTCAAGATTCGCATAGATATTCGTTCCGATCATCGAATTCTTTCGAGTGGCTAAATCCTGTATTCGGGAGTCTCTCACTCTATCAATTTTATGCTGTATAGAACCATTTTCCAGTGAGACAATGATTCCTCCTTCCTCGTCGATTTGTTGGAATTCTTTCCATGCAAGCTTGCCCACCTCTTCTGAAAGCCACTCAACATAATAGGAGCCTCCACCGGGATCGATGACTTTATCCAGGTGCGCTTCTTCTCCCAGAATCAATTGAGTATTCCGGGCGATCCTTTCAGAGAATGGATTTACTTCCCCACTCACTTCATTGAAGGGCGCAACCAGCAAGTAATCGACACCTGCGAGAACGGCTGAAAAAGCTTCTCCGCCTCCGCGAAGCATATTGACATAAGGATCTAATGTTGATTTATTAAATCGGGACGTTTCTGCACTGATACTGATACTTCGGGAAATCGTGCTTTCTGCCACTCCATATGAAGACAATACCTCTTGCCACAATTTCTTAAATGCCCGGATTTTTGCCATTTCCATGAAAAATTGACTTCCAACTGAAAAGTGAAAATGCATCTTTTTAGCTATTTTCTCAAGAGTCCACCCTTTTTCTTGAAGTGCTTCAATATAAACGACACCCTCACTCAGTGCATAGGCCAACTCCTGGGTGGCACTTGCACCTTTATTATGATACGGTGCAGCATTGATGATGATGGTCTTCACTTCAGGATGGAGATGATCCGCTTCATTGACTACCGTTATCCATTCTTCTAATCTATCATTATTCAGCCATTCTCCTTCTGAAAGTGGGTCGAACCCAATGACTCCTATAAGCCCCTCCCTATCTGGGAACTCTTCCATTTCAAGGATGGATAAAGATGTTTTTTTATCAATGATAAAGATGGGAGTATCGAATTCTTTCATTTCCTTCATTTCTTTCATGAATTGCTGGAAATGTTCTGTCATCTTTACATCTCCAATAGTGAACGAAAGACAGTTCTGCCCACGTGATAGTGCATCCTTTATGGCCGTTGTAAGTTCTACCCATGAACCCCTATTGATCGGTTGAGCGATGAACCATTTCGAATCACGGTCCATTTTCCCCTCAATATTTGGAATATAGTCCTTCACTCTATCCCGCTTAGGAACATCTTCCCCTGTATATAACGGCTTAAGTTTAATATTTTCATAAGTGTTCGTATGTAAAGAATGTATCCCTTTCCCCTTTAATGCTTTTTCAGCGGCTTCCTGCCAATCTGTCAGCGTGCGTTGACTGAATGATTGATTTTTCATTTCACTAAGCTTCATAGTACCCCTCTTCCATCACACATTTTTGTAATCGTTTACAAAACTAGTTAAAAAAAATGAACTGAAATATCATGATTTCTCATTGAAAATTCGAAATGTTTATACTAATACTATTTTAGTATATAAAAAAAACCGTCTTACTTCAATCTCTCAGAAAAATGAGTGCAAAAAAAGAAGAAGAGTCGGCTTTCCGACTCTTCTCCCGTCACACTTATTTCTTTGTATTGATATACAGTTTTCCTTCTGCACGTTGCGTTGTGACATTTCCATAATCATCGGCAATCTTCACTTCAATCACCGCTCCTGGTGCCTTAACATTAGAAGTAGCCGTGTAGTAACCTACGTAATGTCCTTCTGATGTTTCCATCATTGGCAGTTCATTGGCATTTGTTACTTGACCTGCATTTGTCAGAGGCATTTGAATGACAAATGTCGCACCCAGGCCAGGTTCACTGTCAAATTCGATCTTGACGGATTCGCCCTTCTTCAGCTCTTTATCCTCTCTTGGGAGAAGATTTTCAATTTCAATGTCCCCGAATTTCGCATAGACGGTTACACGTTGTTTCTTTTTGTTTCCTGCTTTATCTTTTGCCACTACCTGTATGACATTTTCACCTTCATTTAGAAGGATTCGATGACTAAATTCGCCACCGCTGATCGAAGCTTTCTCACCGTTCACCTTCACCCATGCTAGGTTCTCATCCGTAACCGTTCCTTTAACGGTGATGGCTTCACGATTGGTTTTCATGTCATTTTCTGGTGAAGTGATGGCCAGTTCCGGCTTGACTTGATCAAGGATGACCGTAATCTCATCCGATGGACCAGTCATTCCCTGTTCAGTCGCTGCCTTGGCGGTTAATACATTCTCGCCTTCATGCAGTGAAACTTCAAGTGAGAATGTTCCATCCTCAGCTGTATCGGCAGTACCTACTTCCTCATCTCCATTAAAGAGGTGAACGGTCGTGGTCGGTGCAGAGGTCCCCTCCACTGTAACGGAATCTTTATTGGTGAAAGATCCATCCTTCGGTGAAGTGATGACCGGTGCAGTCACTTCATAATTCACTGTGGCACGAATCATGTAGTTCCCTTCATCTTCTGGGGACGGAGACCATGCTCCACCAACGAATTGCCAGCTTCTTGCTGCATATTCACCATCTTCATCCGTTCCTAGTCCAGGTGCATTAGGATTTGGAGCAGATTGAATGTACACCATATAGAAGTCTCCTTCCACCATAATGCCATGCTGACTGAGATCTACATGCGTCCACTCGCCGTTACGCAGCGCAGTTTCATTGAACGGGCCGGCGATTTTCTTACCTGGCGCCCCGTCCGGACCAGTCGCATCATAAACGGCAACCTGGAATTCAGTTCCTCCTGGTACAGGCCATTCCGTATCCCAGAAGCGGAATAGTCCTCCTGTCACGAGTGCCGTATCATTTCCTTCTTCAAGGGACATCTTAACAGCCCAGCCGTTTCCAGCATCATAGAATGCACGTGCATTTTCAGCTGTGCCATCATCGTAACCGATCTCGCCTGGATACCCGATAAATGGATCCAAAGCTACATCGGCGGTCGTAACTTCTCCACCTTCTACTGTAATACTCATTTCCTTACTATAGTAGTAAGGCGCAACCACCTTCAGGGTGTAATCCCCTTCATAAGCTTCTAATTCATATTCTCCATCTGCATTTGTTGCTACAGGCTCAACTACTGCATCTTCAAGAACGAGCACTGTTGCCCCTTCGACCGGTTCACCCGTTATTTCGTTGGTCACGGTTCCAGTGATATTCCCTTGAGGGATTTCTTCAAGGGTGAAGTTGGCAGTCGATGTTTGATCGGCTTCGATCGTCACACGTTGCGTTTCTGATCTATAACCGTATGTGGATGCCTGTAATGTGAATTCTCCTGCTGCATGAGTCATTTCATATGATCCATTGGCAGGATTCGTATAGACAGAACGGCCCGTTTCCAGAACGCTTACTTCAGCTTGTAAAGGAAGCAGTACCGGGGCTGACTGACCCGCATTTTCATCATTCTTTACTGCATGTTTGAGAGTGATTTTATCTGGATTTACACTTGGCTTTTTCGACAATGAAGATGATTTCTCATCCTTCGACTTCAAACCAAGATTCATCTTCTTAGCTGGAAGAATGGATTCCGCGCTTAGCTTCACATCATCCAGATACCATCCTTGTTTCGTAACACTTCCGTCAGTTGTCACGTTGAACGCCACGTATACACGCTGACCGGCATATTGACTCAGATCGACTTCTCCTTCAATCCAACCTTCTGTGTTGCCATTTACCCTTAGTGCCTGCGTCCACTCTTCCCCATCAGTAGATACAAAGACGTGACCATAATCATAGTTACGTTCGAGCTCATGCCACTGTTTGAATTGAAGGAAGCTCGCCCCTTCAGGTAAATCGATCGGCGGCATTTGAAGCGACATATTTGCACTGTTTTCATATGTTCCGCCTAAATTCGTGGCATATACGTTTTCACCGGAAGTTGCCGTTCCCGGACCACTCTCCGGAACCCCGCGCTCCCAGCTGTTGCCTGGGCCATACGACGTCCACCCTGCTGCAGGGGATTCAAAATCCTGTTCATACCCGACACTAATTCCTGGCAGAAGATTTATAGTGTAGGTATCCGACTCGACTTCATTTCCACCGAAGTCCATTGCCGTCCATTTATACGTAACCTGGTCACCAGTGAGCTCGTCACCTGGGATGACCGATTCATACGTTCCCGTTGTATAATCGCCTGACGTTCTGGTCGCTTCTACCTGAACCCATTCACCGTCCTGATTTTGATAGTGAAGAGCAACATTTGTTACACTTACGTTATCGCTTGCTTCTGCTTGTAATGGAAGATTCATTTCTTTAAATGCTTCTTGTGGTGCTTCATGACTGATGACAGGAGCTTCTGTGTCATCACCTTCCTTTGAAACCTGTCCTTTTACTTTTCCGATCCCGCTTATAACGGAGGAAACAGCGTCAAACGCATTGACCAAGCCGTGTCCATACCCGTTATTAGGCGATTCCGGGAATGTGCCGTCTGTTAACGGTACAGCGGTTGACATAAGGATTTCTTCCAATTCATCTACTGTCAGACTGGCATCCACTTGTCGCAATAAAGCTGCAACTGCCGTTACGTGCGGCCCAGCCATCGATGTTCCATTCCATCCGCCTTCATAATTGCCCCCTGGAACAGAAGAACGAATGTTTACTCCCGGTGCGGCAATCTCTGGCTTTACTTCATCATAAGGAGAAGGTCCCTGCAACGAGAAGCTTCCCAATTGATCATTAATATCCGTTGCACCCGTTGCAAATGACTCTGGATAGTTAGCCGGATTCGCAATCGAACCTGGTCCACCAGGATTGAATAACGTTGTATTTCCTGCCGAGAACTCAGGGAAAATTTCCGCCGCTCTCCACGCAGTTACCATATCCCGGTACCATTCATCGAGTCCTGCTCCGCCGCCCCATGAGTTATTGACAACATCTGGAGCCATTTCAGGATGAGGATTTCCTTCTGCATCTTTCGGAGCCAGAATCCATTCCCCGGCTTCCAGTAAATCAACATCCGTTCCACCATCGGCTGTAAACGCCTTAACGGCAATCCACTTAGCACCTGGGGCAACACCAATTTGATTACTGCCATCAGGTTCAGAACCGACCATTGTTCCAACAGTGTGAGTCCCGTGTCCCTGATCATCATATGGCGCGCTCTGTCCTGCAGTTGCATCAAACCAGTTGAATTCATGGTCTGGAGAGTCAGGATTTTGAGGATCATAGCCTCTATACTTTTCTTTTAACGCCGGATGATCCCATTGAACTCCAGTATCAATGGAAGCAATGACGGTTCCCGCTCCATCGATTCCCATGTCCCAAACAGCTGGTGCTCCAACCCGATCAATGTTCCACTCAATTGAAGCAGGTGTATTCGGGGCTTCTTTATCCAATACTGCTGTAGAAGTTGTCTTCGCCGGCTGGATAATCTGTCTTGTTTCGTTCGGCAGGATTTTCTCAACTTCAGCAAAGGTCGAAATTTTCTCCATGACTTTCTTCGTACTTGTAACCGCCATTCCGTTAACAACATAGAAGTCTTTGATTTCCTTCACTGCACCTGACTTCTTTTCTTTCGCTAAGTATTCTTTCACTTGTGCTTGAGACTCAAGGGCTTTGGCACGAAGCTCAGAGACAACCATATTCCGTTTTAATAACTTCTTACTATTAGCAGATAACTTCTGCTTTTTCGCTGTCTCGGACGCTTTTTCAGCTACTGCTTCAGCATCCAGCTGATCCTTGAATTTCACTAAGTATGTGACGTGATTCTCTTTCTTGAACTGATCCTGTAGTTTCGATGTGATTTTTGACTGTGGGCTGACTTTTGCTGAATCTTTTGCTGACGTGGATGGTTTTTCTTTTGCTAGAGATGCTTGTGGGGTATTTGCCGCCCCTGCATTGAATGGAAACATCAAGGGGACAAACATGACTAAAGTGAGTATAATGGATAACCATCTTGCCTTACGTTTTCTTCCTGACATCCGATTCCCTCCCAATCATATTTAAATCGATCCGGTAACCTGCACCTCCTTCAACACCTTTAATGGAAAAATGTAGGTGTTAAACCAAAGATAACCAAGAAGATATGTATAATGTTGTAGGTATGTGTCGAAATAAATCTGAATATTCAGTAATTAATAAGAAAGTCACGATCAGCACTCTTTTCAACATGCAGAAAGTCACACCTCTTTTATAACTCAAGGAATAATCAGGATGTTTTGAATCATTTGACAGGGTAAAAGGGTCGAATATTTCATATCAGAGAAGGAGGATAAGAAAGAAATGAGAGAGAAGTTCCATCAGGGAAAAGAGGGCATCAAAAAATTAGAAAATCGTCCTATTGAATAAATCAGAAATACCTTTTGAATATTCTTCCAGTTATATTCCCATTCATTTTTCCCGAATCATTTCGGGCTTTTACAGCACTTTTGTATGCCATTCTATCCATATGCTAAAAAAATAAGGACTAACCTCACAGGGTTAGTCCTTACTTTGATTAATAAACGGATGTATTTTCTTTTGACGTATTTTCTAAGATTTCTTTCACGCGCTGTAAAAACCTTCCGCATACCAGACCGTCAAGAACACGATGGTCAAGGGACATACACAAGTTCACCATATCACGAACGGCAATCATTCCGTTATTCATGACAACAGGGCGCTTGACGATCGATTCGACTTGCAGGATCGCTGCCTGTGGGTAATTGATGATTCCCATCGATTGTACCGAACCAAATGACCCAGTATTGTTAACCGTGAATGTGCCTCCCTGCATATCTTGGGATGTCAATTTACCACTACGGACTTTCCCGGCAAGTTCAGTGATTTCTCTTGCGATTCCTTTGATCGTTTTTTCATCTGCATTCTTGATCACAGGAACATATAATGCATCGTCTGTCGCTACTGCGATGGAAAGATTAATATCTTTCTTCTGTACAATCTTATCGCCAGCCCACATAGAATTGATTTGCGGGTATTCTTTAAGTGCTTGAGCGACAGCTTTCACGAAGAAAGCGAAGAATGTCAGATTAAATCCTTCACGCTGCTTGAATTCTGTCTTAAGTGAATTTCTGTAGTCTACCAGGTTGGTTACATCCACTTCCATCATTGTCCAGGCATGTGGTGCTTCGTGCTTACTGCGTACCATATTGGAAGCAATCGCTTTACGGATTCCTGACACCGGGATTTCAATGTCGCCAGGTACGACAGGAACATTCGCTGCTGGTGCTGAAGACTTGGCTGGCTGTGCCGAAGCTGCCTCTTTCACTGGCGCTTGTTGTGGAGCCGCTGCTTCAGCTTTAGGTGCAGGAGCTTCTGCTGCCTTCGGAATGGAGCCAGATTCAATGATTTTCTTTAAATCTTTGCGAGTGATACGGCCGCCGTTTCCAGTGCCCTCCACTTGATTCAGATCTATAACATGCTCTTGAGATAGCTTTAATACTGCAGGAGAATATCTTGCTTTATTTCCGCTATCTTTGCTTGGTGCCTTTGGTTTAGTTGCAGCCGACTCATCCCCAGCTTTTTTAGGCTCTTCTTTCGGAGCTTCTTCACTAGGTGCAGAGCCTCCGCCTTCAATCTCGATCGAGCAAATGACTTCCCCGACTTCAAGCGTATCCCCTTCTTCGGCAATCAATTCTTTGATAGTACCTGTAAAGGAAGATGGAACTTCTGCATTTACTTTATCCGTTTGAACTTCTGCAATCGGATCATATTTATTAACGGTATCTCCTGGTGACACCAACCATTTACTAATTGTACCTTCTGTAACACTTTCCCCTAGCTGAGGCATTTTCATATTTTCAATACCCAATGAGGAACCCTCCTTACTGTGCGTTTAATAGGTATTAACTGTGATTAAAATTCTGCAAGTTCACGCATTGCTTTTTCTACTTTGTCCGGGTTAATCATAAAGTATTTTTCCATTGTCGGTGCATATGGCATAGCAGGCACATCTGGACCAGCAAGACGTTTAATAGGAGCATCCAGCTCAAAGAGACAATTTTCAGCGATGATTGCAGAAACCTCACCCATTATGCTTCCTTCTTTATTGTCTTCTGTCACAAGAAGAACTTTACCGGTCTTGGATGCCGCTTCAATGATGGCTTCCTTATCTAATGGATAGATGGTACGAAGATCCAGGATATGAGCTTCGATTCCGTCCTGGGCAAGCTTTTCCGCTGCTTGAAGAGCAAAGTGTACACACAGACCGTAAGTGATCACGGTAATGTCTTCTCCTTCACGCTTCACGTCTGCTTTCCCGATTGGAAGAGTGTAGTCATCCTCAGGCACTTCACCTTTAATCAGACGATATGCACGTTTGTGCTCAAAGAATAATACCGGGTCCTCATCACGGATAGCAGCTTTCAATAAGCCCTTCACATCGTAAGGAGTTGAAGGCATGACAATCTTCAATCCTGGTTGATTAGCGAACACAGCTTCAACCGATTGTGAATGATATAGAGCTCCATGCACTCCGCCACCGTAAGGAGCACGAATGACCATCGGACAGCTCCAATCATTATTCGAACGGTAACGAATACGTGCCGCTTCAGAAATGATCTGGTTAACTGCTGGCATGATGAAATCAGCAAATTGCATTTCAGCAATCGGCCTCATACCATACATGGCAGCTCCAATCCCGACTCCTGCAATCGCAGACTCCGCAAGTGGCGTATCAATGACACGGTCTTCCCCAAATTGATCGTACAATCCGTGGGTTGCTTTGAACACCCCACCTTTTTTACCAACGTCTTCTCCAAGAACGAATACTTTCTCATCTCGTTCCATTTCTTCTCTTATTGCCATCGTTACGGCATCAATGTATGAAATTACTGGCATGATTGAATTCCCCCTTACTTCTCTTCTGCGTATACATACTTCATCGCTGATTCAGCTTCAGCATATGGAGCATTTTCTGCATAATCCGTTGCTTCGTTCACAAGTTTCATAATGCGGTCATTGATTTCTTTTTCAATCTCGTCATTCATGACGCCTGTTTCTTTTAAATAAGCACCAAAGGTGATGATCGGATCATTTGTTTTCGCTTTTGCCACTTCGTCAGGAGAACGGTAGCTGCGATCATCATCATCGGAAGAGTGAGGAGTTAATCGATAAGAAACTGTTTCAACAAGCGTCGGCCCTTCACCACGACGACCGCGATCCGCTGCTTCTTTTACTGCTTTATATACTTCGATAGGATCATTTCCATCTACTGTGATACCAGGCATTCCATATCCAATGGCACGGTCTGATACTTTCTCACATGCCAATTGTTTTTCAATCGGAACGGAGATCGCATATTTATTGTTTTCACACATGAAAATAACAGGAAGCTTATGTACACCTGCAAAGTTTGCCCCTTCATGGAAATCTCCCTGATTGGACGATCCTTCACCGAACGTTACAAACGTTACAACATCTTTCTTCTCCATCTTACCTGCAAGAGCGATACCAACGGCATGCGGAACTTGCGTCGTTACAGGAGAGGAACCTGTTACGATATTATTCTTCTTTTGACCGAAGTGACCAGGCATTTGACGTCCGCCAGAGTTTGGATCTTCTGCCTTGGCAAAACCAGATAGCATTAACTCCTTTGCAGTCATTCCGAATGTCAGAACAACACCCATATCGCGATAGTAAGGAAGAACGTAGTCTTTTTCGCGATCCAAGGCGAATGCAGCACCTACTTGAGCCGCTTCCTGACCTTGACAGGAAATAACAAAAGGAATTTTACCCGAACGGTTCAATAACCACATACGCTCATCGATTTTTCTGGCAAGGAGCATGGTTTCATACATTTCTAATACTTTCTCATTGGAAAGCCCTAATTCTTCATGACGATTTTCTGCCATTTTATTTACCTCCTACACAATCTATTGGTTGGAAAGGTAGAGAAACTCTCTACCTTTATTATGTTTTTCTTTAATGAAGATGGCTAGAATAGCCATCTCCGCTTTTTTAGGAGTGAATCGCCTTGCCATCAACAGCAAGCGCTGCTTCTCCAATCGCTTCTGATAAGGATGGATGTGGATGGATGGTATTGGCAATCTCCCATGGTGTGGCGTCTAATACTTTCGCCAGTCCCGCTTCGGAAATCATATCCGTAACATGAGGGCCGATCATATGAACACCCAGGATATCATCACTATCCTTGTCTGCAATAATCTTCACGAAACCGTCCGATTCTCCGTAAACAAGTGCTTTACCGATGGCTCTGAAGCTGAATTTTCCAACCTTCGAGTTGTATCCTTTTTCTTTCGCTTCCTGCTCTGTGATACCGACACTTGCGATTTCCGGATTACTGTAGATGCATTTAGAGATCAGTGAATAGTCTATTGGATCCGGCTTTTCATTCGCCATATGTTCAACTGCCGTGATTCCCTCATGAGAAGCAACATGGGCTAATTGAAGTCCACCAATCACATCACCGATTGCGTAGATGTGGGATTCCTTCGTTTGGAAGAACTCATTCACTTCAATGAATCCCTTTTCGACTTTAATATCTGTATTCTCAAGTCCTATCCCTTCCACATTTGCTTGACGGCCAACGGATACCAGGATTTTATCAGCGGTAAAGGATTTCTCTTCTCCCTTATGCTCTGCTTTAATCGTGACGGTTCCATCCCCTGTTTCTAAGGATTCAGGAAGCACCTTGGCACCTGTCACGATTTTGACGCCTTTTTTCTTCATCAGGCGCTGCATTTCTTTGGAGATTTCATGATCTTCCGTTGGTACGATTTTATCAGCGTATTCTACAACGGTTACTTCAACATCAAAGTCAGAAAGCATAGATGCCCATTCGATACCGATGACACCACCTCCGACGATAATGATCGACTTTGGAAGCTCTTCGAGTGAAAGCGCTTCATCCGAAGATAAAACATATTCACCATCAATCTCAAGTCCGGGCAGTGAACGCGGTCTTGAACCTGTTGCCACAATCACATTCTTCGGAATAAGCATTGCATTTTCTTCACCGTTGTTCATTTCCACGGAAATCGTCCCGGGCATCGGAGAGAAGATGGATGGTCCCAAAATACGCCCCAGACCTTCAAAAACATCGATCTTCCCTTGTTTCATCAAGTGTTGAACGCCTTTGTGAAGCTGTTCGACGATTCCATCTTTTCTTGATTGAACTTTGCTGAAATCAAGCTCAACCCCATTGATTTTCACACCAAAGTCTTCACTATGTTTCGCTGTTGCATATACTTCAGCACTGCGAAGGAGAGCTTTACTAGGGATACATCCTTTATGAAGGCATGTTCCGCCGAGCTTTCCTTTTTCAACGATTGCTGTTTTTAATCCAAGTTGAGAAGCACGGATGGCCGCTACATAACCACCCGTCCCTCCTCCTAGAATGACTAAATCATATTCTTCTGCCAATCTTGAGTCCTCCTTGCTCTTATACTCTTGCTTCTTTTTTCACATTTCCAGGGTATACTTTATAGTCTTCTTCTTTCCGCAATACCCTTAGTGCCCCTTCAGCAAGAGCCTGAAGTTCATTTTCTCCTGGATGGATGACGACATCTGCTATCCAGTTGATCCGGTCGCTGATCGCTTTGACGAATTCTTTGCCATATGCAAGTCCTCCCGTTAATACGATCGCATCTACTTTTCCATTTAAGACGGCGCTTGCCGAACCGATTTCTTTGGCGATCTGGTATGCCATCGCATCATATACGGCTTTAGCCTTTTCATCGCCATTTTCGATCATTTTCTCTACTTTTACAGCATCATTGGTACCAAGATAACCGACCAGGCCGCCTTGACCAACAAGTTTTTTCATGATTTCATCCCGGTAATAGTCCCCGGAGAAGCATAAATCAACCAAGTCCCCAGCAGGTACGGTTCCTGCCCTTTCGGGACTGAACGGGCCGTCGCCGTGTAATCCATTATTCACGTCTACAACTTTTCCATTCCGGTGAGCCCCGACGGTGATACCTCCACCCATGTGAGTGATGATCAGGTTCAAATCTTCATATTTCTTTCCGATTTCTTTCGCAACTCTCCTGGCAACCGCTTTCTGATTCAACGCGTGGAATATACTCTTTCTTTCGATCAGGGAGAACCCTGACACTCGGGCAAGAGATTGAAGCTCGTCCACGACAACAGGATCTACGATGTACGATGGAATATTTAATCCGGAAGCGATTTCAAATGCCAGAATTCCTCCCAGATTCGAAGCGTGCTGACCAGAGTACCCTTCCTTCAGGTCCTTCAACATGTCATCGTTCACGAGGTAAGTACCGCCTTCTATCGGTCTTAGAAGTCCCCCACGGCCACATACGGCACTCAGCTTTGAAACATTGATCCCTTCTTCGTCCAATGTTTGTAGAATGGTGTTTTTTCTGAATTCATATTGATCAATAATAGTTGGGAATTCATTTATTTTTTCTGAATCATGACGGATCGTCTTTTCAAATATGGAGCGATCATCATCAAAGACACCAATTTTGGTTGATGTCGATCCAGGATTAATAACGAGTATTCGATGTTTGTTTTCTTGCACTGTTGTTACCTCCATTTGGGCAGCTATATTGTATTGTTTGCATGAAAGAATTTTCCCCTATGATAGATAACCCCTTAGTCTGTTCCATGTTCGCATTAACAGGGAAGAAACGCTTTACTTTCTGAGGAAGTAAAGCGTTTTTCTCTTCTCAATTATCCACGTCTGCTAAGGATGTGGTGTCCATTTTGCAGGAATTGACTTCTTGAACGGCGCATTTTTTCAATTCTTTCTTCAGCCATGCGGTCAGCAGCCACGTAAGTAGGGACGTTATCACGTTTCGCAATTTCGATTACGCGTTCTACGTTGTTGTATACCTGCTCTACTTTCTTCATCGCTCTCTCACTGTTGTAGCCGTATAATTCATCCGCTACATTGATGACCCCACCAGCGTTGATGACATAGTCAGGTGCATAAACGATACCCATTTCATGGATAGCATCACCGTGACGCGTTTCTTTCAACTGGTTATTCGCAGCCCCTGCAATGACTTTCGCCTTAAGCTGAGGAATCGTTTCATCATTAATGATTGCCCCAAGTGCACATGGAGCAAAGATATCGCAATCAACACCATAGATATCGTTGATGTCAACAGCTTTAGCACCAAACTCTTCAACTGCACGTTGAACAGCTTCTTTGTTGATGTCTGTTACAATCAGGTTTGCACCTTCTTCATGAAGATGACGGCACATATTGTACGCTACATTCCCGATCCCTTGAACGGCAATTGTTTTTCCTTCAAGAGAATCTGTTCCGAATGCTTCTTTGGCTGCTGCTTTAATTCCACGGTACACTCCATAAGCTGTCACAGGAGACGGGTTACCTGATGAACCGAAAGCAGGTGAAATACCTGTTACATAATCAGTTTCTTCATGAATCAAGTCCATATCTGCAACTGTAGTTCCTACATCTTCTGCTGTAATGTAACGACCATTTAAACCTTGAATATAACGACCGAATGCACGGAACATTTCTTCGTTCTTATCTTTGCGAGGGTCACCGATGATAACCGTCTTTCCTCCACCTAGGTTTAGACCCGCAGCTGCATTCTTATACGTCATTCCTTTCGCAAGTCGAAGTGCATCTTCAATGGCCGCTTCTTCAGATTCGTATGTCCACATACGTGTACCACCAAGCGCTGGTCCAAGTGTTGTATCATGGATGGCGATAATCGCTTTTAATCCTGAAGCTTCATCTTGACAAAATACCAATTGCTCATAATCATATTGTTCCATATAGCTGAAAATTTTCATTATTATTTCCCCCTGTAATCTTATAATATTAGTTGTGTTACATCATTTATTTTGAAGCAGAGCATATAGCCAGTGCTAATGAATATAATTTACTTTCTGCACTGTCTGCTCTGGATGTTAATACGATTGGTGCTTTTGCCCCGGCAATCACTGCCCCCACCTTTGCTTTGGCAAAATAGATCAGGGATTTGTATAAAGCATTCCCTGTTTCGATATTGGGCACGAGCAGGATATCTGCTTGCCCTGCAACAGCACTTTCGATCCCTTTATGTTCTGCTGCATGGTGAGAAACAGCATTATCGAGGGCCAATGGTCCATCAACGGTACAATGACGAATTTGTCCCCTTTGGTTCATCAAAGTAAGAGATGCAGCATCGACTGTAGCCTGCATGGCAGGATTCACTACTTCCACAGCAGCAATCGGTGCTACTTTCGGCATGTCCACACCGATTGAACGCGCAACACCTACTGCATTTTCTATAATTTGTGCTTTCTGCTGAAGATCAGGAGCAAGGTTCATCGCTGCATCTGTAATAAATGTGAGTCTGTCGAATCCAGAGACCTCAAATGCTGCAACATGGGAAAGAACATTCCCTGTACGAAGTCCCCATTCCTTATTTAAGACTGCTTTCAATATGAGAGCAGTAGGTACATTTCCTTTCATTAAAACCCCTGCTTCATTTTCCTTAACAGCTTTCACTGCAAGTTCCGCTGCTTTTTGCGGAGAAAAAGCATGCTTGATCTTAATATTGCTGTGGGAGATAAGGTGTGGAGCAACCTCTTCTAAAAGGGAGAGGATTTCTTCTTTATCCCCGAACAATAAAAAGTCTGCCATCTTCTTTTCAACCGCCATGGCGACAGCACCCAGGACTTCTTTATCTTCTGCAGCGGCAACAGCTACAGTGGAGTGTTCAATTCGGGTTGCTTTTTCCACTAAAGAATGTAGATTCATGTATGTCGTTTCAACCCCTTTTTTCTGTTTTTTTGTTCCCATAAAACTATATGCAAGAAGCGTGCCAACTTTAAAATGTTGAAACCGCTTTACAATCATAAACATTAGCACGCAAATTATTTCATACTATGCAAATTATTTCATGCTATTTATTTCAATGTTATATTTTTCAATTTTATAATATAAGTTCCTCACAGACACATTCAACGCTTTGGCCGTAGCCGTTTTGTTACCATTATTCTGCTCTAAAACCTTTAGAATTATATTCTTTTCAAAAACCTCAACTTGGGTGGCAAGATCTTCGACAGAGTCTGGCGAGGGTAATTCCACCGTATTGACAACGGTTTTGACTGAAGGTTCTAATTGAGGTAAATGATTCCCATCGATCTTCACTTCATTGTATTTCATAAAGATGATGGCTCTTCCCAGCACGTTCTCAAGTTCCCTCACGTTTCCAGGCCAATGATAATTCATCAACTTGTACATGGCGCTTTCCGTTATCCCCTCTACATTTCTCCCATAATCTTGATTGATCTTTGCAATCAACGCTTCAGAAATGAGGGGTATATCGGATTTACGCTGTCTTAAAGGAGGTATTTGTATCGGCATCCGGTTCAGGCGGTAATAGAGATCTTCCCTAAATGATCCATCAGCAATTCCCTTTTCGAGGTTTACGTTCGTGGCAGCGATGACACGGACATTTATTTGAATAGACTTTGTCCCCCCGACTCTCACAATTTCATTTTCCTGGAGGACCCTTAATAATTTCGCTTGTGTATTTGCACTTAATTCTCCTATTTCATCAAGAAAAATACTGCCATTATTCGCCTCTTCAAATAAACCACGCTTACCTCCACGCTTCGCTCCCGAGAACGCACCTTCTTCATACCCGAATAACTCACTTTCCAGCAGGTTCTCTGACAAAGCTGCACAGTTAACCCTGAGGAATTTATTGAATTTACGGTCGCTGGCATTATGTATTGCGTGGGCAAACAATTCTTTCCCGGTTCCCGATTCACCGCGAAGAAGAACGGTAGCGGGCGTTTTCGCCCCTAGTTTTGCCTGCTCAACGGCAATCATCATTTCCTCGGAATCACCAATTATATCTTCAAACATATACTTTGCTTCAAGTGTGCGGATAATTCTTCTGGCTCGGTCCAATTCCTGGGTTAGTGACTGGATTTCCGACATGTCATGTATGACCCCGACACTCCCCTTGAGCTTATTGTTCACAATGATGGGTGCAACGTTGACGATGACTTCTTTCCGCTTCGGTCCTACTCTCATTTTCGTTCCACGGATCGCCCTCCGCGTTTGCAATACCTTCAGATGAATACTTTCCCCTTCAGAAATGTCTGCAGTGGCAGGCTTCCCGATCACTTCCTCCTGCGAAAGCCCTGTAATCCTCGTGTAGGCGGGATTGATCAAGATCCCTTTCCCTTCTTCATCTACCACAGAGATTGCATCGTCACTAGAATGGATAATAGCTTCAAGCATCGTCTGTATTTCTTTAAGGTTGGTTATTTCCTCTGCCAGGTTTACTACTTCCGTAATATCCTTGAATACCGAAAAGGCCCCAATGATTTCATCTTGGTCCGTGATCATCGGAATCCGGTTTGAGATGATCTTCAACCCATTCCCCAGGATGACCTCCTGATTGATCTCTGTCCGCCTTGTCTGAATCGTTTTTGTTAGTTTGCTTTCAGGGATCACTTCTGAAATATGCAGTCCCATTACATCTTCCTGATTCTTTCCAATCATCCGCTCTGCACTTTTATTGAATAGCATTACGATACCTTGATCATCGATTCCGACCATACCATCATCCGTCGAATTGAAAATAAGATCCCTTTTAAATGATTCACTCGTCAATTGGTGGATAAGGTCTTCCTTTTCTTCAAGAAGCTTCGAAATGAGGAATGCCACACTTCCAGGTATGATGACCGTGCTTTTACCACGCTTGTCCCTTATCTGTTCGAAAACTTCCTGATCTCCGGTCACTTCAATGACAATGTCCACAGAATCACTGAGGAACGGTCGCCAATCTGTACCCACCGGAATCCCCAGCTCTCTTGAGAGCTTGATCCCAGGAGCCTGTTCATTTAGGTCTACAACGGCAATCACTTTCATGACCGTGACTTCATGGAGGATCTGCAAAATAGCTGTACCACCCTTACCGCCACCGACAATTAAAACCTCTTGCAACTTTCTTCACCCCGACGCCTGCAATTTTTTTCACACCCATAATGTTACACTACTTTTCGAAACTTGACAATTTTCTGCTTGGGGTTAGAATTTTAATATGGAAACGAAAAAGGAGTTATGCATCTAATGGTCCGTCTTATCGCCTTAATTATTATGCTGATTCCCGGTGCATTTGCTGCCCTCGGGATTAAATTGATGAGAGATATGCTATTTGGGATTCTGCAGCCCCCCATTCCTTATTTATGGCTGCAATTCATCATTGGGTTGATTTTCTTTATTTGTGGATTAGGATTCATCGCAGGGTTCGTGCTGCATCGTGATCGTAAGCGCAATAAAGTTCAATCACGATTCAACAAAAAAGGCTAACGCGTAAATATGCGCTAGCCTTTTTTACTTTCCCTCAATTTTCTTGCCTTTTCAGGGTAGTCCGTTACCATTGCGGTGCAGCCTATGTTCAATAATCGTTCCATGTGTTCTACTTTATTCACCGTATAAGGCCTGACACAAATTCCATTGTTCATTGCCTCTATAATCATATCATCCTTTACAGCTTTCAAGTTGGGATGTATAGCTTTAGCCCTTAAGGATTTGGCATACACCCAGGGCATGAATAAGCGTGATGAATAGAGAGGGGCTATTTCAACGGCAGGTTCCAAACGATAGCATGCCACGATTGAATAATGATTAAAGGAGGAGATGATGATTCTGTCTTCAAATCCGAACTCCCTGATAAGCGCAATCACCTTTTCTTCCAGACCTTGATAGTCCATGATGCTGTTTTTCAGTTCAATATTACAAAGGAGATCATTCCCCTTCAGCCATTGAAAGACTTCCCTTAATGAAGGGACACGATTTTTCTTGAATAATTTACTTTTAAATGTAAAGTTCGCTTGAAGCCTTTGAATTTCCTTTAATGTATAATCTTTGACAAACCCTTTTCCATTCGTCGTCCGATCGACTGTTTCATCATGTATCACGACAATTTCTCCGTCTTTTGTCAACTGAACATCTAACTCGATTCCATCAGCGTTCACTCTTTCAGCCTCATAAAAAGCTTCCATTGTGTTTTCAGGGTGTGTACCAGCAGAGCCACGGTGAGCAAAGATCAGTGTCATGAATTCACTTCCTTCGTTTCTATATGTACATCCTTCATCTGTAGTACTAAGACTGTCTTCATTATATACATATTTCACCCCATCTCAAAGGATGAACCTTTTAAAGACGATCCAACAAAAAAATCCTGAGAAGCTCAGGATTTTTTTGTTAAGGGCGGTTTATCAGAACCAGCGGCAGCGGCATCTGCGGCGGTTGTCCATTTCACCAGCTACATCGTTGTCTCTGCAACGGCGCACGGCTCTACAGAAATCTTCCCCTCTGATATAAGCTCTGACAGGAACTCTGAAGTCGTTATTGTTGTCTGAAGCGCCTGCAACATCATTGTTTCTGCAACGGTTTGAAGCCCCGGCTACATCATCATTATTACGGTAGTATCCCATTCTTTCACCTCCCCTATCTGTTATCGCACTACTCTGTATCTTATGTTTGAGTGGACGAGCTGTAAGGGCTAAACACTAAAAATTAAAAAAAGAGGCGATTGTTACTCGGTGATGGTTCAGGAAAGGGACTATGTGATCGATGTACTTGACTACAGGCGCTTAACTCTAAAGCTAAACAAAAAAATATAACCCCATGCACCAAACAGGTACACAGGGTTATTGGTCTATCATTTCAATTTTACAATTGGATTATTCCTTACTCTTTCATGAAGCCATATGCTCGAGGCGTAGCTTGTCAGCTACCATGGCAATGAACTCGCTATTCGTTGGTTTTGCCTTAGACATACTGACAGTGTACCCAAATAAAGAAGAAATAGAATCAATATTCCCTCTGCTCCAGGCCACTTCGATCGCATGACGAATCGCCCGCTCCACACGTGATGCTGTCGTATTATATTTCTTTGCAATATCCGGATATAGAACCTTCGTTATGGAACCCAGTAGTTCGATATCGTTATAAACCATCGAAATGGCCTCTCTTAAATATAAATACCCTTTAATATGTGCCGGCACACCGATTTCGTGGATGATACTTGTAATACTTGCATCTAAATTTCTTGGCTTTTGTTCTGTATTCATTCTGGATGAGGAAGGTTTTTTGATGATTGGGTTTGATTTTCCGCTAACTTGTCTGATATGACTCACAAGGTTTTCCATATCGAATGGCTTTAGAATGAAATAAGAGGCTCCAAGGTCGACAGCTTTCTTCGTCACATCTTCCTGACCGAATGCCGTGAGCATGATGACGTTAGGAATGCTTTTCTTTTCACGAAGCCGCTCAAGCACCGCCAGCCCGTCCAAATGAGGCATGATGATATCCAAGACCAGAACATCCGGATCCACTTCTTCTAATAAATCTAAGCAATCTTGACCATTATGAGCAATCCCTACTACTTCCATATCGTTTTGCGAAGCAATGTAGTCTTCCAATAATGACGTTAGTTCACGGTTATCATCCACAACACATACTTTTATCGATTTCACTACAGGTTTCCTCCTCAATCCTAATTAATACATCTCTGTAATTTTTATTCTAAATTACTTTTTCGACAATGCAACCTAAATTCCTTTTATTTTTGAAAAAAACTTGAAAAATATTATATTTTCTTTGATTTTCTAAAGATTTCTTTATATTTCGACCCCATTCGATATTCGCACTTTCATTTGTCGAATAATCTTTATTTTAACAAGGAGAGACTCTTTTTGGCAAACTGATATGGTGTAATATTATACGATGTACCTGAATTCCCCCAAAAAAAAGAACCCTTAAAAGTACCCGGAATCGGTACTTTGGTAAGGGTTTTTACTTCAGCTTGCTCGGTTATGATCTTTTTTATAAATATCGATTCCAGCTTCACTTAACATCCATTCAATGTGTACTCCATACCCGCTGGTAGGGTCATTTACAA
This sequence comes from Rossellomorea aquimaris, assembly GCF_020172085.1. Lineage (GTDB taxonomy): Bacteria > Bacillota > Bacilli > Bacillales > Bacillaceae_B > Rossellomorea > Rossellomorea aquimaris_E. The sequence goes on along the minus strand of NZ_JAIVAT010000003.1, from coordinate 739,512 downwards.
ACACATGGGTCACAGCCCCGATGACTTTCCCGTTCTGGATGATCGGACTACCACTCATCCCCTGTACAATCCCACCTGTTTTCTTCAAAAGTTCAGGATCGGTCACTTTCAAGACCATCCCTTTGGTTGCCGGGTATTTTTGTGGTATGGTGCTGACAATTTCTATGTCATACATTTCAACTTCTTTCCCATCTACGACGGTTAGAATCTGTGCAGGTCCTTCTTTCACTTGATGAGAAAGCGCAATGGGCATCGGTTTATCCATCAAGTCATTTTCAATTCCTTGATTTAATTTACCAAAGATGCCAAAAGGACTGTTTCGTGTGATGTTACCAATGACATTGCGATCAGAAGAAAAACGCGCCAATTTTTCCCCTGGTTTTCCATCCGTCCCTTTTTGAATGGATGTTACTTCAGAATTCACGATTTCACCATTATCAACGACAATCGGCTTCTTTGTATCCATATCGGAAATCACATGACCGAGTGCTCCGTATTTCTTTGACTTAGGATCATAAAATGTCATTGTGCCGATACCCGCTGCTGAATCACGGATATACAGCCCTAATTTATAGTTTTTGTCCCCTTTTTCTTTCATCGGAAGCAATTGTGTCTTTACTGTCTTTTGTTCACGTTTGATAACGACGGCAAGAGATTTCGATTCTTCTCCTGCTTTCTGAACAAAAGGAGCAACATCAGCAAGCTCTTCAATTTTCGATCCGTTAATTTCTGTAATCATGTCCCCTACCTGGATTCCAGCTTTTTCGCCGGGAGACATTTTCCCATCAGCTGTATCGACCAAGTGGTGGCCAACGACTAACACCCCGACAGTATTTAATTTGACTCCGATGGATTGCCCACCTGGAATCACTTTGAAATCTTTCAGTACTTCTACATCTACTTTTTTAACGGGTAATCCGGCAAGCTCAAATACCACTTCGTCCTTCCCTACAGAACTTCCCTGGATGGAGAGCTGCCCCTTCCCTTCTTTTACTTGAACATGTTCATTATGCGACGAACCCATAGTAGTGACGGATGCAGCCTTAGGGAGAGCAACTTGATCCCCTTCCATCATTCTTACAGTGTTCGGTGTATTGATATATTGTTGAACCGGTTTGTAAAAACCAATAAGACAAAGCGAAACAAGGAGAATTCCACCTATACATTTCCTTAACCAATCTAAACTCAATATATTCACTCTCCTCGCTTCTAATCCACACACACTAACTATTGGCTACAGTTTTAATTTTGCCTTTAAAAGCCACATTTATAACTGGGAATCATGAAAAAAAGCTACCCGAATTGGATAGCTTTTCATGTTTGTTTAATGGAACCTGCCAACTGTAGTAATTCCTTAGCATGCTCCAAAGTCAGGTCTGTTATTTCCACACCTGAAATCATACGTGAGATTTCTTTGATCTTATCCTTCTCCTGAAGACGTTTCACCATTGTACTCGTTCTGCCTCCAGAAAGCTTTTTCGAAATAAATAGGTGACAGTCAGCCATGGCAGCCACCTGTGGCAAGTGGGAAATGCACATAACCTGAGAATGGACCGCGACCTGATAAATCTTTTCAGCAATCGCTTGAGCGACTCTTCCGCTTACACCCGTATCCACCTCATCAAATATGATCGACGTAACCCCCTGATGTTTCGAGAAAATGGTTTTAAGGGCGAGCATGATACGTGAGAGCTCTCCACCAGAAGCCACTTTAGACAATGGTTTTAAAGGCTCTCCGGGATTGGTGGATATATAAAATTCAACCGTATCCCATCCATCCTTTTTAAAATGTTGGAAGGAGAATGATTCACCCTCACCACTCTTCACAAACCGTACTTCGAACTTTGTCTTATCCATATACAGCTGCTTAAGCTGTTCATGAATACTGGCAGTCAATTTCTTTGCCCATTGCTTTCTTGTTTGGGACAAATTTTTCGCTTCTAAAGATAAATCCTTCTCTAATGAGCGTAATGTACTTTGTAAATGTTCTACATGAGAATCCTTATTCATGATCGTTTCGATTTCTTCTTCGATTTTTGAACTGTACGCAAGGATTTCTTCTACTGACGATCCATATTTTCTCTTAAGACCATTCATTTCATTCAACCTTGCCTCAATCAAATCTAAGCGATTCGGCTCAAATTCAAGCTCATCAAGAGCTCCCCTTACTTGATGGGCGGCATCTTCCAAGATATAGTACGCATTCGACACAGACTCCAGTGTCTTTTCGTACTGAGAATCAACCTCTGCAGCAGTCTCAAGGTGGCTCATGGCAAGTCCTGCCCAATCCATCCCTTTTCTCTCTCCCTGAATGCTGTCATAGGAGGTTTGTAGCGCTTCAAAAAGGCGTTCAAAGTTCATGAGCTTTCGTTTTTCTTCCTGAAGCTCTTCATCTTCATTCAGCTGAAGATTAGCATCATTGATTTCTTTCAGCTGAAATTGAATGAGATCCAGGCGATGGGCCATCTCCTGCTCATTTTCATTCAGTCTTTTCAGCTGGTTATAAATGGTGAGATACTCCTTGTATACTTGTCCATACGTCGATAAACCGGATGTGATTTCCTTGCCCCCAAACTGATCCAATAAGGATAGATGAAGGCTTTCATTCATGAGCTCCTGATGTTCGTGCTGCCCGTGGATATCGATGAGAGATGCCCCGATCTCCCTCATTATGGCGATGGTCACCAGCTTGCCATTGATTCTACAAACACTTTTTCCCGTACTCGAGATATCCCTTCTGAGGACGATCATGCCCTCTTCAATTTCAATTCCGAAGTCCGCCGCTTTACGAAAGCAAGGATGAGTTTCATTATCAAGAATAAATAACCCTTCAATTTCAGCCTTTTTCTCCCCATGCCGAACATATTCTGAGGATCCCCTCCCGCCAACCAATAAATGAATGGCATCGATGATGATCGACTTACCTGCGCCCGTCTCACCTGATAACACAGTCAATCCTTCCTCAAAGGAAAGCGAGAGGGAATCAATAATGGCGAAATTTTTGATTGATAGTTCTTGTAGCAAAACATTCACCTCAAATAAAAAGGAACTTTTCCTTTCAATAACGCAAAAGAAAAGCTTCCTATTGGATTTTGTATCATGGGTATTCTAATACCCTTATATTTTATTTAAATTACAGCATATCTAAGAATCGTTCTGAAACGACTTTCGTTTCTTCTTCTGTACGGCAGATGATTAAACAAGTATCATCACCACAAATGGTTCCAAGAATTTCTTCCCAGTCCAGATTATCAATTAATGCACCAATCGCATTCGCATTTCCGGGTAACGTCTTCATCACAAGCATATGTCCTGCCTGATCCACTTTCACGAATGCATCGGTCAATGTCCGCTTCAATTTTTGAAGTGGATTGAATCGCTGATCCGCAGGCAAGCTATATTTGTATCTGCCATCCATCAGCGGTACCTTGACAAGATGCAGCTCCTTGATATCCCTGGATACGGTTGCCTGGGTTACATTAAACCCTGCATTCTTCAGGCTTTCCACCAGCTCATCCTGTGTTTCCACATCTCGATTCGTAATGATTTCCCTGATTTTAATATGTCTTTGTCCTTTGTTCATCATAGAACATACACCTCTTACATTTGATTAAAGCCTGTATAAATATACCTCTACGCTTATGTTAGCCTATTTTGTATCGAAGTACAATAAAAAAGAAAAGCGGAAGGGGCTCGCACTGGGGCGACAAGCATAAGACGAGTAACCCGGAAAGGCGTTCTTTGCCTTTTTGGGTTGCTTGACTTATGACCTCGAGCCCCAAGCCCCTGGAGCTGGACATCAAGAAAAGCGGAAGGGGCTCGCACTGGGGCGACAAGCATAAGACGAGTAACCCAGAAAGGCGTTCTTTGCCTTTTTAGGTTGCTTGACTTATGACCTCGAGCCCCAAGCCCCTGGAGCTGGACAATCGAAAAGCGGAGGCGGATTGGGTAGGCCAGACAAGCATTAGGCGAGTTACTCGGAAAGGTACCCCTTTTCCTTTTTTAAGGTATTGACTTATGAACTTGTATCTCATGCGACCGGGGCTGAACTTTAGGAAAAGCGGAGGTTTAACCGTAACGGAGAAACAATTTCATGAAGTTTTAACCTAATTTGCTTCTATTCGATTACACAGAGTGTTATTTTCATTAGTAATCCTGATTTAGATAGGCTTTAAGATGCAGTAATCGAATCAATTTGCTGTTTTATTTTCAAAACTGACCCATTTATTTTCAAATTTAGAGTTTTATTTTCAAAACAGACTAACTTATTTTCAATTTTAGGATTTTATTTTCAAAAGCAGTGTTTGACTTCATAAAAAAAGCCACCCTCCTATGTCGAAGAGCGGCAATTCCTCACTGCGTTTTTGCTTTTAATTGATTATGCGCTTCGTCAATCACTTCATCCGGGGTATAGTCGAGAAGGGACTCTCCCTCTCCCTCATTCCCCGACCATTTCAGATGGATAAGGAATTCAATATTCCCATCCCCGCCTGTAATAGGGGAATAAGACAATCCGGCAATATGATAGCCTTCATTAAGCGCCAAGGTCATGATTTTCTCTATGACCATCTTGTGGACGGCAGGATCTCTAACGATTCCTTTCTTCCCTACCTGGTCCTTCCCGGCCTCAAACTGAGGCTTGATTAATGCGACACAGTCTCCACCAGGCACAAGTAGTGTTTTCAGGACAGGCAATATCAAGGAAAGGGATATGAAGGATACATCGATGGATGCAAAGCTCGGCATTTCCCCTTCTAGATCAGCCGGGGTGACATATCGGAAGTTGGTTCTCTCCATGACCACTACCCGCTCATCCTGTCTCAGCTTCCATGCTAATTGGTTGTAGCCTACATCCAGGGCATAAGACATCTTCGCGCCATTTTGAAGGGCACAATCGGTAAATCCACCGGTGGATGCACCGATGTCAATCATGACTTTGCCGTCTACATCCACATCAAAGACCTGCAAGGCTTTCTCAAGCTTTAAGCCACCACGGCTCACATAGGGGATGACTTTCCCTTTCATTGTGAGGGGGATATCTTCACTGACTTTTTCCCCCGGCTTGTCCAATCTCATTTCATTCGAATAAACAAGACCCGCCATGACAGCGCGTTTTGCTTTTTCTCTTGTTTCAATTAATCCTCTTTCTACCAGAAGTACATCTACACGTTGTTTTTTTACTTTCATCATTAAGCCCTTTTTTGTTTTTTTGGTGTGATCGTTAAGATACGATCCACAACATTTTCTTTGGTCATGCCGATTTCATTCAATAATTCCTTCACGCTTCCATGCTCGATGAAATAATCCGGGATACCGATGCGGTCGATCACCGCATCATGGAAGCCCTGTTCCTGTGCAAATTCAAGAACCCCACTTCCGAATCCACCTTGAAGGACAGCCTCTTCAATTGTCAGTACAGGCATTTCTTCTTCAAGGATACTCTTCAGCATGCTCTCGTCCATCGGTTTAATGAACCTGGCATTTACAACCCGAACCGAGACCCCCTGCTTTTCAAGGTCAGCTGCAGCTTCCATCGCCATCGGAATCGTTGTACCAAAGGTCAGGATTGCAGCATCCGTTCCCTGCTTGAGCACTTCCCATGTGCCGATAGGGATGGTTTTTAAGTCCGCATCCATCTTGACTCCATATCCATTTCCACGTGGATAACGTAACGCGATTGGACCATCATTGTATTGAAGGGCCGTATTGACAAGATGTTGACCTTCATTTTCATCCTTTGGCATCATAATGACCATGTTAGGTAAATGTCTTAAAAATGCGATATCGAATACGCCTTGATGGGTTTCACCATCGGCCCCGACTAAACCGGCACGATCAATTCCAATGAAGACATTCAGATTCTGACGGCAGATATCGTGAACCACTTGATCATATGCCCTTTGCAGGAAGGTAGAGTAAATAGCTAAAAACGGCTTCATTTCCTGAGTTGCAAGGCCGGCTGCAACCGTCGTCGCATGCTGTTCGGCAATCCCCACATCGAACATCCGATCCGGGAATTCTTCTGCGAATCCAAGTAACTTCGAGCCTACCGGCATGGCCGGCGTGATGGCAACGATCCTCTCATCCTCACGGGCAACCTTTCGAACCGTCTCACTGACAAGTCCGCTCCATGAAGGAGGTGCATTCACTGGTTTAATTAAATCCCCTGTATCGATCTTGTAAGGTCCTGTGCCATGCCAAGTCCCCTGCTTATCAGATTCCGCCGGATGAAACCCTTTTCCTTTTTTCGTAATCACGTGTAACAGGACGGGCCCTTTGGTTTTCTTTGCATATTGGATGTTTTCGGACAAGTCATTATAATCATGACCATCGATTGGTCCAAGATACGTAAATCCTAACTCCTCAAAGAACATGCCCGATACGAACAAGTACTTTAAGCTGTCTTTCACCCGCTCCGCAGTACTGGCCAACTTACCTCCTACGGCAGGGATGCGCTTAAGGATGTATTCCATTTCATCCTTGACCCAGTTGTATTTTCCAGCCGTCCGCAACCGTCCAAGGACACTGTGTAGGGCCCCTACATTGGGAGCGATGGACATTTCATTATCATTTAACACCACGATCATGTCCTTCTTTTCATGGCCGATGTGGTTAAGGGCTTCAAGGGCCATTCCACCCGTCAATGCACCGTCCCCGATTACCGGGATGATGTAGGAATCCTCTTTTTTCACATCTCTTGCAATCGCCATACCCATGGCTGCGGATAACGAAGTCGAGCTGTGCCCGGTTTCCCAAACATCATGCTCACTTTCGTTTCGCTTGGGAAAGCCGCATAATCCCTTATATTGACGAAGAGTATCAAATTGACAAGCTCTGCCGGTCAGAATTTTATGGACATACGATTGGTGACCTACATCCCAAAGGATTTTATCTTTTGGACTATTAAAATGTTTATGAAGGGCAACGGTTAATTCGACCACCCCTAAATTTGGACCAATATGACCGCCGGTTTTGGATAAATTCTTGATTAAGAATTGGCGAATCTCCTGGCTGAGCTCTTCCAATTGTTCATTTGACATGCTTTTTAAAAAAGAAGGCTCCTTTATTGACAATAAATCCATGGGGTCCACTCACTTTCATCACTAAATATTTTGTTTCTCACGCTTATATCCCTTTTTCTTCTTATCTTTTTTGTCTTTTTTATCTTTTATTATGACAATATGGAATCGATCTTCAAGGAATTGTAGAACTTTACCAACTCTAAATATTATATCCTTAGAATAGGTGATAGCAAACGTTTTTCCAAGTGCTTTGCCTCCAACTGTCAAAGATGCGATGATGCTCGTTAACGTGACACTAACGATATATTCCCTTAGAGATCCGCCTTCAAGGTGAAATGAAAGGGCCAGTTGAACCAGGACAATGGCCGATGCCGTTCCACTTATGATCCCTGAAATATCACCGATCACATCATTACAGAAGCTCGCGAAGCGATCAGCGTTCCGTACTATTTTTATGGAATATTTGGCCCCGTACACTTTTTTTGCCGCCATGGCATGAAAGGGTGTTTCATCAGCCGCTGTTGCAGCGATTCCCAGCATATCAAAAAAGATCCCAATAAAGACGATGATCAACACGACCACGAGACCGGTTACCCACGCAACCCCATTTAAAACCATATTTGATGTAACTGAAAAAATAGCCGCTAACACAAATGTGATAACGGCAATGCTGACACTCCACTTTATTGAGTTTTTCATCGTTTCATTCATTATCGTTTAAACACACCGTTTCTACTGTGTAAATAGTTTGTTTATATGTAATTAGGGGGTCATATAAAAAGTAAAAATTGCAGCTTAGGTCCAGTAGGTTTTCCCAATCAGGTACCGGATGTTGCCATACCGGCGGTTTCCCATTAAACCCGACTTAGCCGCGTCACCACAAGCTAGACTGGATTACCACTTAGTCCGCACTATAATCCTCTTTATATGTCCGAATATGAACAGTCTAGGAGTTTTCCTCAACAGTCCTTAACGCAATCCTTAGCCTCTTTTGCAAAGAGGATTTCATATGGGCGAAAAAGCACATATCAATGGCCAACTGATGTGTACCCTGTAACCATAATCCCCTCACTCTTCACTCAAGGCAGGCTACGCTGCTAGTGAATCATCACATCGCAGGTTCATACTTTGTTCTTATAGCACATGCTTTGATGCCAGCATAAGAAACAAAGCCTCCGCGGCTCGCGGGTCAACGCCCACATGCCATTGTGGATCGCCCTCAAGCCTTACTCCCAGATATGACCCAAAGCTGGGCGCCTCAAGCCAATTCCAGGAACTTCATCGATGTGCCCTTTAGTGGATTTTTAGGCCCACCTTCAGGATTGGTGGACTGACTAGAATACTGCACCACCCCAAAATTTATTCTAAACGTATTATACCATATGTTAAATCTTTTGCTCAAATATAGATTGGCTTCAATGATTCCTGGTAACAATTAATTGGGCAATTTCTGCCAGAAGACTTGTATTAACCGGCAGTTTGTCGAGTGCCGTCAGCGCTTCGTCCAAATGGTATTGAAGCTTATCCTTTGCCCCTTTCATCGTCAGGAGACTCGGGTAGGTACTCTTATGTTTCGATTCATCACTACCAACAGGTTTACCAATCATTTCTTCCAGTCCTTCAATATCCAATATGTCATCCTGGATTTGAAAGGCGAGGCCGATATGATGAGAGAATCGTTCAAGGAGCTCGAGTTCCTTCTGCGAAGCCCCGGAAATGATCCCCCCGGCCAAGACACTGAATGTGAGTAACTTCCCAGTTTTGTGAACGTGGACGTTTTCCAGTTCTTGAACAGTTAATTGCTTGTTTTCCCCTTCAATGTCGGCGACTTGACCGCCGACCATGCCTTCCGGACCGGCACATTTAGCGAGAAGGGCGATCAGCTTTACCTTTATATCACTTGGTAACCCATCATCTTCAGCTATGAGCTGAAAGCTATAAGTCAGCAAACCGTCACCTGCTAAAATCGCGACGGCTTCCCCATATATCTTGTGATTGGTTGGTTTCCCTCTCCTTAAGTCGTCATCATCCATGGAGGGAAGATCATCATGGATCAGCGAATAGGTATGTATCATTTCAAGGGCAGCGGCAGTATTCAGTCCCAGCATCGTGTTATGATCAAAGGCCTTTATCACTGCTAATAGAAGGATCGGCCGAATCCTTTTCCCACCTGCCTGTAAGGAATACACCATCGCTTCTTTTAAAACTCCCGGCATCGAAAGGCCCGACACCGTTTCGGCCATATGATTGGTCATCCATTCTCCATGTTCTTGTTGAAACTGCTTTAATGTAATCGGAGGGTTCACTGATTATTCCTCCTCATCAAGATCAAAGGATTTTTCCCCTTCATCTGTCATCATTTTCGTTAATTGATTTTCTGCTTTCTGCAACGTATCATGACAGTATTTTGAAAGGTCCATTCCTTTTTGATAAAATTCCAGTGCCTTTTCTAAAGGAACTTCCCCTTCTTCCAACTTCTCCACGATTTCTTCCAATTGTTCCATAGCTGTTTCAAATGATTGCTCTTCTTTAGGCTTTGCCATTTTCCTCACGCTCCTCGACAGATTCCACTTCGCAATGTATTTTTCCATCTCTTACATTGATCTCCAGGCGATCGCCTGTTTTAACTTGTCTCGATGATTTAATCAATTGACCTTCATCCTGATAAACTAAACTATATCCCCTGTCCATGATTTTCAAAGGGCTTAGGGCATGTAGAGTAGAGAGGGCTGAACTAAATCGATGATTCTTTTCCTTCAGCACTTGTTTAAATTGCTTTTCCAACCGTGTTTGCATGAACTGGACCCGTTCATTCTGCACCTTGATGATCTGTGATGGATGAACGCGCTGCAGCCTCGAATGAAACCCGCTTAATTGATCCCTGTTCCCCTTCACATGAAGACTGATGTTTCTTTGAAGCTGATCCGTCAACCGGTCGACGGTCTCGATCTTCTGCTGATAAAGTGTTCGTGGATTTCTTAACGCATACGATTTTGTTAAACCGTTCAATCGATTTCTTTCCGTTTGCAGTTTGGATTTAAAAGACTTAATAAGGCGTAGTTTACGATTCATGATTCTTTCCAATAAATCATCAATATGTGGTACTGCTAGTTCCCCGGCAGCCGTTGGAGTCGGTGCACGAAGATCCGCTACAAAATCGGCGATTGTAAAATCCGTTTCGTGACCGACAGCTGATATGACAGGAATGTCTGATTCGACGATGGCCTTTGCCACAATTTCTTCGTTAAACGCCCACAATTCTTCTATCGATCCGCCACCTCGGCCGATGATCATCACGTCAATATCCCCAACACCGTTTGCCTTACTCATTGCCCCGGCAATCGATGCCGCCGCCTGATCACCTTGGACCAGAGCGGGAAATACAAGAATTTCACCAATCGGAAAACGCCGTTTGATTGTTGTAATGATATCCCGTATTGCAGCACCCGTTGGAGAAGTGACAACGGCTATCCGCTTCGGAAATTTAGGGATCATCCGTTTGCGACTTTGATCAAAGTAACCCGCTTTTTCAAGCTTCTCCTTTAGCTGTTCATATGCAAGATACAATTCACCTATCCCATCAGGTTGCATTTCTTTCACATAAATCTGATATTGTCCACCTGATTCATATACAGAGATATCTCCACGGATCAATACATTCATTCCGTTTTCAGGTCTGAACTTCAAGGATTGGTTATGGCTTGAAAACATCACAGATAAAATGCGGGCCTTTTCATCTTTCAAGGTGAAATACATATGACCGCTTGAATGCCTTTTAAAGTTGGAAATTTCCCCTCGCACAAACAGGTTGGACAAGTGGGGATCCCTATCGAATTTTCGTTTTATGTATTTTGTCAGAGCTTGTACCGTTAAATAACGTGATTGATCGAGTTCCATGCTCACTGACTCCTTTGTTCCGTTCATGTTCTAATTTTTTATGTAAGAAGACGGAAAGGGACCAGCGATTAGCCTGTCCCTTTCCCTCATTTGTATCTTATATTGTACTATTATTTAACCATTTTGGCGATTCTGAGCGGCCGTTTCAGCAGATTTCACGGTGTTATAGAGTAGCATAGTGATCGTCATCGGTCCGACACCACCAGGAACCGGTGTGATTTTCCCTGCTTTTTCCTTCACATCTGCAAAATTTACATCCCCGCAAAGCTTACCTTGTTCATCACGATTCATTCCTACATCGATGACAACTGCGCCTGGTTTAATATCTTCAGCACCGATTAGGTTAACTTTACCAACTGCTGAAACGATAATATCTGCCTGCTTCGTGTAAGATGACATATCGGCTGTCTTTGAATGGCAATACGTCACTGTCGCATTTCGATTCAGGAATAAATGACCTGCCGGCTTCCCGACGATATTGCTGCGGCCTAAAATCACGACATGCTTTCCTTCAACCGATATCTTTTCATATTCAAGCATCTTCATGATCCCAAGTGGCGTACAAGAATAGAAAGTATCTTGATCTGTGACCATCTTCCCGATGGAGACAGGATGAAAACCGTCTACATCCTTCGACGGTGAAATCGTTTCAATCACTGTGATCGGGTTGATGTGCTCAGGAAGGGGAAGTTGTACAAGAATGCCATGAATATGCTCTTGTTCATTCAGCTCCCTGATTTTGGTTAATAGTTCTTCTTGGGTGAGGCTGGATTCATATGGATAAAGCTCTGAATGGATTCCCAGCTCACTGCAGGCCTTTCTCTTCATTTTCACATAGGAATGAGAGGCATGATTATCCCCGACAAGGACAACAGCCAAGCCTGGAGTGACATTTTGGTGTTTCAACTGTTCAATCTGACCCTTTAATTGTTGCCGATAATGTTCTGCAATGAGTTTGCCATCAATGATGGAAGCTGACATTTCACTCGTCCCCTAACATTGTTAAGATTGACTTACCTTTGAAAGAACACCATTGATAAATTTACTGGACTGATCATCGCCAAAGACCTTGGCAATTTCAACCGCTTCATTAATGACGACTTTATCCGGAACATCGTCTACAAACAGAAGCTCGTAAACCCCCATACGCAAAATATTGCGATCCACTTTCGCTAAACGGTCAAATGACCATTTCTCAAGGTTTTCACGGATATGTCCGTCGATACGCTCCTGATTTTCAATGAATCCCAGAACGAGCTGTTCTAGATAGACATCCAACTGCTCCTCTTCTTCCAACACATTCGTTAACGCTACATCCGGCTCAATCCCACTCATATCTATTTGAAATAACGCCTGTAAGGCCTTTTCACGGGCAACTCTTCTCTTCATCTTATAATTACTCCTTTTACTCCATCAATTTTCATACCTTTGATAATAGCACAAACCAAGGGCAATACGCACGTCAATGTAAAAAAATCAATATTCTGACAGAAAAGCGGAGGGGCTTTGATCAGAGGCGACAAGCATAAGACGAACCATCCGGAAAGGCGTTTTTTGCCTTTTTGGATGGTTTGACTTATGACCTCGAGCCTCTAAGCCCCGGAGCTGGACAAAGAAAAGCGGAGGCGGGTTGGTCAGGCCCGACAAGCATTTCAGGGAAATCCCTGAAGGCGTTCTTTGCCTTTGGGGATTTTTCAGAAATGACCTCGAGGGGCTACCCGCCGGAGCTGGACAATCAGAAAAGCGGAGCCGACTGGGTTGGCCCGACAAGCATAAGATGAATGGGTCGGGAAGGCGCTCTTTTGCCTTCATGGACCATTTAGCTTATGACCTCGAGGGACAAGGAGGCGCAGCTGGACAAAGAAAAGCGGAGGGGACTTGATCACGCAGAAGACCTACCATCACCAAACTAATCCAGCCGAAACCTTTGATAATCCAGCTGTTTTACAAAAAATATCCAATCTAACATCGCATATCCGCACAAAAAAAAAGAACGGCCCCCTAAAGGACCGTCCTTCTCCATTACATTTCGTCTTCAATTTCAGCTTCATACTTTTGATTTTCAAATTGAACCCCTACAATATGAACATTGACTTCGTCTGCTTCCAGAGCAGTCATATTAAGCAGGGCTTGACGAATATTGTCCTGAATTTTTTGAGCGACCGTCGGAATCGCTACACCGAACTTCATGATGCAGTATACGTCTACAATAATTCCTTCTTCGGCAAGCTCCACTTTTACACCTTTACCGTGGTTTTTCTTGCCGAGACGCTCGACGACACCTGTGGCGAAGTTTCCACGCATCTGGGATACGCCCTCGACCTCTGATGCGGCGATACCTGCGATGACTTCGATGACTTCAGGTGCGATTTCAATCTTCCCAAGACCGTCTTTACCGTGAGACATTTGTAAAAGGTTTTGATTTTCCGCCATGTATGGCACCTCCTGAATTCACACTAAGATTTCATTACTTCATATTTTTCTAAGAATTTCGTATTAAACTCTCCACCAACAAAGGTTTCATGTTCTAACACTTTCAGATGGAACGGAATGGTTGTGTGGATACCCTCAACCACAAATTCACTTAGGGCGCGTCTCATTCTTGAAATGGCTTCTTCGCGAGTCGCTCCATAAGTAATGACTTTAGCGATCATGCTATCGTAATATGGAGGGATCATATAACCAGGATATGCGGCTGAGTCGATTCTTACGCCAATGCCACCTGGTGGAAGATACATTTCAATCCTGCCAGCTGAAGGCATGAAATTCTTCTCCGGGTTCTCTGCATTAATACGGCACTCAATGGCCCAACCAGTGAAGGTTACTTCTTCTTGAGTAAGAGAAAGTTTCTCTCCTGAAGCAACAAGAATCTGTTCTTTAATCAAATCGACTCCTGTCACTTGTTCCGTTACTGGATGCTCCACCTGGATACGTGTATTCATCTCCATGAAGTAGAAGGTTTGATTTACGTAATCATATATAAATTCTACCGTGCCTGCACCGGTATAATCAACCGCTTTGGCTGCTTTTACCGCTGCTTCCCCCATTTTAACGCGAATTTCTTCGGTTAATGCAGGAGACGGCGTTTCTTCGATCAGTTTCTGAAGGCGACGCTGAATCGTACAGTCCCTCTCACCAAGATGGATCACATTTCCGAAATTATCTGCGAGGACCTGAATCTCAACATGCCTGAAGTCCTCAATGAATTTCTCGATATAGACACCCGGGTTACCGAATGCTGTCATCGCTTCCTGTTGGGTGATCGTAACCCCTTTAACCAGTTCTTCCTCACTTTTTGCGACCCGGATCCCTTTTCCTCCACCACCGGCAGTGGCTTTGATGATGACAGGATACCCCATGGAATCAGCAAGTTTCACGGCATCTTCGGTGTCCTTCACAATCCCTTTTGAACCAGGTACAATCGGAACTCCCGCTTCCCTCATGGTTTCACGGGCCACATCTTTTGTACCCATCTTCGAGATCGCTTCAGGTGAAGGTCCAATGAAGATGATATTACAATCGCGGCATAAATCGGCAAAGTCAGAGTTCTCAGCTAAAAATCCATACCCTGGGTGGATTGCATCACAATCCGTCAATTTTGCCACACTGATGATATTGGTGAAATTAAGATAACTGTCTTTCGATGCAGTAGGCCCTATACAATACGCCTCATCTGCTAATTGTACATGAAGCGCTTCTTTATCGGCTTCTGAATAAACGGCTACACTTTCGATGCCTAAATCACGGCATGCACGAATGATTCGTACAGCAATTTCTCCTCGATTGGCAATTAACACCTTTTTAATCATATCTGTTTTCGCTCCTTATTCAGGTTTAACCAAGAATAACGGCTGTCCATACTCAACTAATTGACCGTCTTTTACTAAGATTTCTACAATTTCGCCTTTCGCCTCGGCTTCAATTTCATTAAACAGTTTCATCGCTTCTACGATACATACAACTGAGCTCTCGTCTACCTTATCTCCGACTTTCACGTATGGACCTGATTCCGGAGAAGAAGATTGATAGAACGTACCAACCATCGGAGAAGTGATTTTATGTAAGTTTGCATCCTCAACATTAGCTTGTGGAGCTTCTTTTACTTGCTGTTGAGGAGCTGCTGCTTCCTGTACAGGAGCTTGTTGAACGGCTTGTGCAGCAGGCTTCACTTCCTCCACTGCTTGTACCACTTGCGGTTGGGCAGAAACGGTTACACCATTATTTTTCTTTAAGTTGATCTTTGATCCATCATGCTCGTATGTAAACTCTTCAACACTAGACTGATCTACGAGTTTGATTATTTCGCGAATTTCTTGAATTTTCAACACTGTTGACACCCCTCTTATAGTTTAAAAAATTATGACTAGCTACTAATATCATACGATAATACCACGTATAAATTCAATATGCGATTCCTACCATCCTGTAAAAGCGCATACAACTCTTCCTCTATTCTAGACCTTTTTCGGAAAAAAATAAAATAATAGAAAGGGATTTTTCATTTATCCGCTAAAAAAGACATAAATAAGCCGCCTAAAGATATGCTTTAGGCGGCAGTCTTTTTTGAATCGATTAATTTGCCGGTTGGAATTCTACAGCTACTGGCTTCATTTGTCCTACTTCACTCATGACGAGACGGATGATTTCGTTGGCATCTGCCTTCGAGTGCTCTTTGTCAGATTTCACTGTGATACGGATGTTTTCTCCGTTTGCTCTGACCAATGCATCCTCGTACCCCATTGTTTTGATCATAGTCTCAAGGACGGATTCTGTCATGGCGAGTTCACGAAGGTTTTCCATCTGCTCATATGCTGCACTTTTTTCTTCTGCTGATACATCTGCGTTCGCTACTTTCGCTTCGAGCTCTTCTCGAAGCTGTTCACGCTCGTCGGTCACTTCAAGACGGAGTGCTTCGAACATTTCATTACCGGCAGCGTCTGTCACCACTTCCATGTCAGACATCGTTTCTTTATCTCCACCCCCCGCTTGCTCTTTTCCATCTTTTTCTTGATAGGCCATATCCGTTGCTTGCTGCGTTGGTGACGTAATGTAGTAAACCGAAAGCACGATCACAAGGCTCAACATCGTTAATAACCAAACTGTTTGTTTTTTAAGTAACATCTATCATTTCCCCCTTATTGTTTGGGCAGGACCGATACCCGGTGACTAGGAACATCGAGTGCCCGGGTGACCGCCTCTATAATCCATTTTTTGATTTGTATATTATCGGCTCCTTTTGCTACTACAAGGACACCGCTGACTTTAGGTTTTTTCGTTTCTTTCACAATGGGAACTTCCTTGTCTCCGTTATTGACAATGACGACTTCTTCTTCCTGGGATTTATCTTCTATCGATCGCTTTCCACCTTCTTTATCTTCTTCATTAGTGGATTGCATCTTGGTTGATTCTTTTTTCTCATACACTTTTGATTCCGTCGCTTCCACATTGACTACGACATACACATCGCTTACCCCGACAATTTGATCAAGGGCTTCTTTCAACTGATTTTCATATCGATCCTCGTAACCCCTCATCGAACCGTCTGATTCCTTCTGATCGGAACCGAATGTCGCTACATCTGATGTTCCCCCATCCAGAGGCTTTGCCACTTCGATCCCTTTATCACTGCTCCAAAGATCACTGATCAACATAAAGGCGACACCTACCAGCAATACGATGAGAAAATAATGAAGCCTTTTTCCTTTTTTTACATTGGGCGGAGAATTCGCATTATCCTTTGACAACCATTCCTTTAATGCGTTTAGTGGACCTTTATTAAAGTTCATTTCCTTCCCCAGTCCCCCCTTCAACGGTAATGAATATTTTGTCTGGTGTAAGATTCCATTGTTTGGCAAGTAAGGAGGCCATTTGGGACGTATCCTCTTCGGGTGCTTTCATTCTCGCTTCAGACCCCGTATCAATTTCCACGTGTTGGACTGTTTCAATGCTGCTGTCTTCTTCACTTTCTTTGTCTTTCATCACTACTGATACTTCCGTAATACTATCTGGAACTTTTTCCAGGTCTTCTGCTTGTACCGTAATCTTCTCAATGACTTTACCGTGCTCATCCATCAGCTCCTTTTCTGCTTGTTGTTTCATTTGGACAGCCATCTGTTCTAAAATATATGCACGTTGTGAGGCTTGTATTTCTTTTTTCTTCATTTCTATTTCATTTTCCACAGATTTATTCTGAGATTGTCCATTAAAATCAATCGATTTCATTACTTCATCAAAATCCGTGGACATTAGTTTGAAGAGGGGGGTAAGGATGATGGTGATCAATAATAAGCCCGTCACAATCTTTGTATACTTCTGCATGTTGGAGCTGGGAAGAAGCATGTCAATGACGGTAGCTAAGAGAACAAAGATTATGATATTTGTAATCCAATCGGTTAGAAATGACATGACGGAACTCCTTCCTCCTTATCGCATCATCATCGTGATGTTTCCTGCTGCTATGATGACGGTGAGACTCAAGAAAAACATGAAAGATACTATAGCAAGGGCTGCAAATACATAGATGACGCTCTTTGCAATGGTATCCAGGCACTCTATGACCGGGCCACCCCCGAGAGGTTGCAGGAGGGCTGCAGCCAGTTTATAGATGAATGCAATCATTAAGATCTTGATGGCAGGAAAGGCTGCTATGATCAATACGATGGCGACTCCCGCTATCCCCACCGTATTTTTTAATAGAACCGAGGCACTGATCACAGTATCCGTGGCATCCGTGAACATCCTACCAATAACAGGGACAAAGTTGCCTGTCACAAATTTCGCCGTGCGAATCGTAATTCCGTCCGTCACGGCTGCCGTCGCTCCCTGCACGGAAATCACCCCGAGAAAGACCGTCATGAAAGCCCCTAGCAGCCCAATGCTCCATGTCCGTAATAACTGTGCCAACTGAGTCACTTTATAATGTACGGAAAGGGTGCTTACGATGCTCAGGAGGGCAGATAGGAATAAGAGAGGCAGCACGATATTCTGAATGAGTAAGCCACTTGTATTCATCAGAAAAATGATGACAGGATGAAAGAATGCTGCCGAAACCACTCCACCAGAAGCGGCGATCAGGGCGAGCAAAAGGGGAATGAGAGCGATGATGAAATGAACCATGGTGGAGATGGCATCCCGCGTGTAGTCAATCGCCACATGAAAGCTGTTCAGGGCGATGATGATCAACACCATGAATATAATGCTGTACGCCACCTTACTGACACTCCCTCCCTCAAACGAATTCTGCAGGGATTGGAGAAACATGCTAAAGATTGTGAGCATGATCAGGGTTCCTAACAATTTCCCATTCATCACAAGTTCTTGAAACGCAAATTTGAAGATTCCGCTGAACCACACTTTGAATGAGAACTCTTTCTCACCCTTCATGAAATCAATTAGACTGCCTTTTTGACTTTCTGGGAGATACCCCCCATACTGATCCACGATGTCATTCCAGTACCCTGTTAATTCTTCAATCCCTAACCGATCAAGCTGGGTATCGATCATCTCCTGCTGAATGGTAGAATCGGGATGGCTTTGCCCTTCTCCTTCTTCTGCTTGTCCACTTGAGGTGCCCATCATGAATAGAACGAGTGCCATGACGAAAATTCGATATAGCTGCAACATTTTTACCACCTCTTAACGTTTCGCTTATCCCGTTGGAATCATATTGATGATGGTTTCAATCATCACTGTAAGAATGGGAACAGCCATTGCCAATATTAATATCTTCCCGGCAAGTTCCACCTTCGCGGCTAGAGCCCCCTGTCCGGCATCTTTCGTAATATGAGAAGCAAATTCCGCTATGTAGGCGATGCCGATGATTTTAAGAATGGTTTCCACATACACCATGTTCACATTTGCGTTAGCAGCAAGTTTTTCAATCATATGAATGATGGAGTAGATTTGGTCGATGAGAAATAAAAAAATCGAACAACCTGTAAACACAATGAGCAAGAATGCAAAATTTGGTTTCTGTTCTTTTACGATTAAAGCGAGAAAGGTCGCAACCAGTGCTATCCCTACAATTTGGATGATTTCAATCGCGGACGCCCCCTCTATCCTTGGTATAAGAAGACCGATTTAATCTTCTGGAACAAATCATCAACAATCGATGCCACCATGAACAGAATATAAATGAATCCGAAAAGCGTAACCCACTGAGCATATTCCTTTTTCCCTACCTGATCTAAGATTGTGTGCAAAAAGGCCACCACTATCCCTACTCCTGCAATTTTGAAAATAATATCTACATCAATTCCCATATTCATTCCCTCCTGGTCTCTAAACGCTCATCCCCCAATGGGGATTGACTAAATTATAGTAATAGGATGATCAGCAGCAGTCCCGATAGAAAACCTAAGCTTTTCGTCATCTTTTCATATTTCCGTTGCTTTTCTACAGCTTCTGTTTCTTCCCTTTCAAGATGTTTGAGAGCAAGCTGGATATGTTTTTGTTGAGTCATCATATCGTGTCTGCCGAGGTTCTCTCCAAATTGCTTCAGAATTTCAAACTCTCCTGCCTTGAAAGCTGTTAATTTCCAAATGTCATTGAGACTCTCTTCCCATGCTTTTTTCACTGAAATCTCCTTCTCTGTCAATTTCTTGGAGAACGTTTCAAAGAACCAGGAAACAGGCTTTTGCAGCTGCTTGGAAATCTTTCTCGTTGCTTCATGCAAAGGGGTATGACTGTAGGTAATCTCAGCTTCCAATGACTGAAGGGCGACTTTCAGCAACCGAAGCTGCCGAGGTCGTTCCGTGAGGTATTTCGAAGCCTCGAATCCCGCCCAGGAAGTGGATAATAGAATGAATACAGCACCAATCAGTTTAATCATTTATGTCACACTCACTTTTTTGAGAAGAGATTGACCGTTTTGATCCCACACTTCATGAACCTTACCAGGTTCATCTCCTCTCCTTAGTTCCACGAATCGCTCGATGGTTTGAAGTTTCACTATGTCTTTAATCACTGGTCTCTTACTTACTTCACGCAGGGTAGCTCCATGGGTCGTCATAATAAGAGTGATACCGGCATTTACGGCTTCCTGGATGGCTTGGCCATCTTCCACCCGACCGATTTCATCGACGATCAGGACTTCGGGACTCATGGAACGAATCAACATCATCATGCCTTCTGCTTTTGGACAGGCATCCAGCACGTCCACCCTCGGTCCAAACATCAGCTGAGGAATCCCATTCACACATCCGGCAATTTCAGATCGCTCATCGACGATTCCTACTTTATACGGCGGGATGTTTTTTTCAGGTACTCCCGTCGAAATCATCCTGGCAAGATCTCTGAGCAGTGTTGTTTTGCCGGTCTGGGGGGAGCCGATCATCATCGTATGTTTCCAGCCATCGTTGTAAACATAAGGAAATATAGACTGTGCTATGCCTACTTTTTCTCTTGCGATGCGGATGTTAAAGGAAGAAAGGTTTCGAATCCCCTTAACGATACCTCCTTCGAGTATCACCTTCCCTGCAAGTCCGACACGGTGTCCGCCTTCGATCGTGATATAGCCTCGCTTTAATTCTTCTTCCAATGTATAAAATGAATGACGAGATAATTTGTTAATAAGCTGTTCACAATCTTCCTCTGTCACGGTATAGGGAAGAAAGTATGGTTTACCTCGTGCTGTGACTTCCAGCACTCGGTTGGTACGAACCCTGATTTCTTCAATCCGGTCAATGAGATCTCGTGGAAGGGTCAGGACTTTGTCAGAAATAGTGCTGGGTAGTAAGGCTAGAACTTCTTGCATTTGTAGTACCTCCTAATCTTGTTCCACTTCGGGATGAATGAAACAGAGAACGATCCCTCGTACATGCTTCCCGATAATACAATGTATTCTAGCAATATAAGATTATGACAATGGAGATGGAAGAATTCTGGAGAAGCAGAAGCGCGAAATAAAATTAACGCGATTAATGAAAAGAATGGGAGGAGTTGTAGCAGATTGACATAAAAAAAGCCTGAGCGGGAAAGTTCCCGTTCAGGCTTTAACATTATTTATCCACGTGATACGTAAGATCCGTCTGTCGTATTGATGATTAATGTATCCCCTTCGTTGACGAAGAATGGTACGTTAACCACTAATCCTGTTTCAACAGTCGCAGGTTTTGAACCACCGGAAGCAGTATCACCTTTGATACCAGGCTCTGTTTCCGTCACTTTCAATTCTACTGAGTTCGGAAGCTCGACTCCAAGAGTCTCTCCACCGTACATCATGATGGATACTTCCATGTTTTCTTTTAAGTATTTTAATTCTTCTTCGATTGAAGAAGCAGGAAGCTCGATTTGATCGTAGCTTTCATTGTCCATGAATACATGCATGTCACCATTTGCATACAGGTACTGCATCTTACGGTTGTCGATTTGGGCTTTCCCTACTTTTTCACCGGCACGGAATGTTTTTTCCTGGATGGCACCTGTGCGAAGATTACGTAGTTTCGAGCGGACGAATGCTGCTCCTTTTCCCGGTTTAACGTGTTGGAAATCCATTACTCTCCAAATTCCGTTATCGACTTCAATCGTTAAGCCTGTACGAAAATCATTTACTGAAATCATATTTTTTCCTCCTATTGTCTAGTAGGCCCTTTGACAGGACTAAAATGGCAGAATGATTAGATCTTTTGTTGAGTGTGTCAGTGTTTCATTGGAATCTTCAGTTATGAGTGTATCATCTTCAATACGTACTCCGCCAACACCAGGAACATAGACACCTGGTTCAACCGTGACGATCATTCCTGGCTCAAGTACCACGTCTGAGCGCGAGGACAATCCTGGACCTTCGTGTACTTCAAGACCGATTCCATGTCCTAACGAGTGACCGAAATACTCACCATAACCTTTTTCTGTTATGTAATCACGAGCGATCGCATCCGCTTCTTTCCCTGTCATCCCAGGTCTGATTTGTTCCATTGCAAGAAGCTGTGATTGGAGAACGACATCGTAGATCTCTTTCAATTTCTCACTTGGTTCCCCTACAGATAAAGTGCGTGTCATATCGGAGCAATATCCTTTATAGTATGCACCATAATCCAATGTTACAAAATCACCTTTTTCAATGACTTTGTCACTGGCAACTCCATGAGGAAGTGCTGAACGATTTCCTGAGGCTACGATGATATCAAAAGATGATGACGTCGCTCCTGCTTTTCTCATGAAGAATTCTAATTCATTGGAAACTTCTAACTCTGTCACACCCGGCTTGATAAAATCTAAAATATGCTTAAATGCTGCATCGGCAATATCCGCCGCATCCTTAATTATATTAAGCTCTTCAGGTGTCTTAATCAAGCGTAACTTTTCCACTAGACCGGATACCGGCACCATTTCCGCTTCTACTGCATCACGGTAGATTTCATATGCACTGTAAGTCATGTCGTTCTTTTCAAAGCCAAGCTTTTGAATACCAAGATTTTTAGCCTGCTTCGCCACTTCTTCATGAATCGGTCCAGTGTGCTGTACGATTTCATAATCAGACGCCTGTTCTGTCGCTTGCTCTATGTATCTGAAATCTGTAATGAACAGGGCTTTTTCTTTGGAAATCAACACGACACCGGATGAACCCGTAAAGTTCGTCATGTAGCGGCGATTATACGTACTTGTTAATAAAATCCCGTCAAGTGCATTTTCTGAAAAAGTCTTACGTAATCGTTCAATTTTCATTTTACTCCACTCCCTTAATGTTCTTTATAATAGCCTGCAGGGCTAACTCGTAACCAAACAGGCCGAATCCCACGATCTGCCCAATGGTTTCAGCTGCTATGACAGATTGATGCCTGAACTCTTCACGGGCATGAATATTGGATATGTGCACTTCCACAACCGGGACGGATATGGATGCCACCGCGTCTCTTATGGCATAACTGTAATGGGTGAAGGCGCCGGGATTCATGATAATTCCCCCATATCCTTCATCCTCCGCCTTGTGGATCATATCAATGATTTCCCCTTCGTGATTCGACTGCGCTGAAACCAATTGAAACCCTTCTTTTTCTGCCTGTTTTCTGACATTTTCTTCTAGTTGGGTTAATGTGACGTGGCCGTAAATTGCGGGCTCCCGTTTTCCTAACCTGTTTAAATTAGGGCCATTCAACAGTAAAATTTTCACCATATGTAAACTCCTAAAAAAATAGAATGTTCATCATGAACATTCTAACATAAACCATTTACCTATACCTACATAATTGTCTGATAAATAGCATTTCTTAATGAGATACTTCTCCAGATTTCTCCTTATTATCCTGGTGCCTCAATTCATTTTCTTCATAAGAAATCGAGTAACCTATGAACACACCGTAAAGAATATATAAACAGAAAATGGTGATCAATGTATGATAATCTATCGCTGTAAAGGATTTAATACTCGGGAAAAGCGGATTAAGTACCAGGAAAAAAGCCAGATAAAGAACAATCCCATAGCCAGCACCTACCCACATAGATTTGAATTTCCGCAAACCTCCATAATAAATGAGAGCCACACCGATCGAAATGACACCGTAGGCGACGATGGATAAGACAATTCCGATCCACTTGTCGACCCAATCTCCTACAGCCCAAGGTTCGAATATGATATTAGGTTCAATTTTGGTAAAGGAAAAGAAATAGCATAGATATGCAATCGAACTCCAAAACATCCCACCGATAAAACCGGTGACGACGACCATTGCCGTGAAGGAAAGGGGCTTTTCACTCTGATTCTGTTCTAAGCGTGGATTTTCTTTGCTTTCTTCCGTGCCCTCCTGGACTTTTTCATGTTGACCTTTTTGTTCTGCCATCTGTAACACCTCCATTCGTAGTATGTCCCATTGCTTGAATACTTTGCACATTATTGCTTAATTTTCAATTACACAAGAATCCACCGAAATACATGATTTAATACCCTTCTTCCTAGTGCTTTTCATCTTTTTTTAGTAAAATAGAGTATATCTTTCAAAACTTCTGAAAAAAGATGCGAACATCTTCCATTCAATACACTATAAAAAATCAATTAATACGGTTAAAGAACACAGAAATGGTCTAGAATAATAGTATAGATATTATTTAAGATGGATAGTCATGTAAGGAGGTGGCTTTGTTGAACGCTCGTAATATCTTTGTCTCTACACTAATATTATTGGCTATGATCGGGCTTGGGGCTTCCCTGTTCGGAAATCCTTTAGGGCTGGCAAGAAAACTGCTGGTAACAGCAGCCGTCATCGGGATCATCTACTTTATATACCGAAGATGGTTCAGTGGAAGAAGGGCTGGTAATAGCAATGAACAGAGAGCGTTTGTTAAAGCAGCCAAACAATCAAAAAAACGGCATAAAAAGAAATCGGCCAGTAAGCCACAAGTATCCAATATGTCTAAAAAGCGCCCGATTCGCAAAAAATCCAATGCCAAACTAACTGTAATTGAAGGAAAAAAGAATAAAAAAAACAATCGAGCCTCTTTTTAAGAGCTCGATTGTTTTATTAATACGGCCATTTTCGCAAAAAGCATTCAGCCTTTAATTTACCGTATTGAATGAGTTCCGCTTTCCTTTCGGGAGTCAGCTGGAATTCGGTGGTCAGAACTCCCTCTGTCGGGATAAAGATGATATTCTTTTCATGCTTTCTCGAGATGTACCTTGAATCATGGGCATCTTTCATGGTTGTGAAGAGTGCTTCATATAAATCTATGGCATTGTTGATCTGTTTTTTCGGTTTTCCGATCACATCGTGACTCAGTTTTACTCCAAGAACGGGCCTTTCCATTTTCACATTCTCACTGTCAAAAAGCCATATGGGAAAATTGCTGAGCACCCCTCCATCCACCATGAAACTGATTCCTTCCAACGAGCGGAGCTTCACTGGTTCAAAAAAATAAGGAAGACTCGCACTCATCCTGATCGCCCGTGCAACGGGGAAGGTTTCTTTGGCAATTCCATATTTCTCGAGATCATCCGGGAGAACCAGTAATCGGCCATTGGACAAATCGGATGCTATGACACGGAGGGAATGAGGGGGTAAATCAGCGAACGTATAAATCCCCCTCGCTTTCAGCTTTTCTTCCAGCCAGTTTTCAAGTGCCACCCCTTTGTATAAACCTAAACGATAATAGACACGAAACCACTTCAGAATTGGAAGGGATATGATTGCGTTTGAATCCATTAGTTCTTTCAAATCAATATCGTCCATTATGTCGAGAAGTTCCCGGCTTGAGTATCCAGCAGCAATAAAAGCGGCAATCACAGCACCTGCACTTGTTCCTGCAAGCCTCTTGAATGTGTATCCTTTCTCCTCAATAGCCTGATAGGCTCCAATCAGGGCAAGCCCCTTTATTCCTCCACCGGAAAATACGCCATCTATGTCCATAGGCTCCACTCCTTCTGAGGTGTATTACTACATCTTTAATTCACCGTGAAGGATTTTAGACTAAAAAAATAAGAGGGGAACCAGTCCCCTCTTACCCATTTCTATTATTATAGTCCACACTTCAGCTGAGCACCGCAGTTTGTACAAGTATTACATCCGCCCATATCTTTTACCGTCCCTTTACGACAGACAGGGCATGTATTCCCCACCTCAGAACCGATGGTCACATCCGTTGCACGCACATCCTGGATCGTATCCAGTAATACAATCGGCTTTTTGGATGTTGGAATATCATGTTTATCCTGTACCTCTTCATCATCAAAGCTGTTTTCTTCCGCCTTTAGGGTCAATACCTGTGAATCACGGCTTCCATCAACGTAAACGGTACCTCCCTTGGCGCCACCTTTATAAAGACGCTCATACACTTTTTCCACTTGCTCAACCGTATAACCACGAGGGGCATTGACGGTTTTGGAAATAGAGCTGTCGATCCAGTTCTGAATGACGCATTGAACGTCTGCATGTGCTTGTGGTGCAAGGCTCATGGAAGATACAAACCACTCTGGAAGATTGTCAGCATCTGCTTCTGGATTTCTCTTCAAATAATCCTCTACAATATCCGCTTTCACCTCAATGAATTTACCCAGGCGTCCACTTCTGTAATACGTGAAGGAGAAGTATGGTTCAAGACCAGTTGAAACCCCGACCATCGTACCCGTAGAGCCCGTTGGAGCGACGGTTAACAGATGGGAGTTTCGAATACCATATTGTTCAATGTCTTCACGTACATCTTCAGGCATTTTCTTCATAAATCCTGTTTCCACAAACGCTTTTCTTAAGGCTTTTGTTTCTTCGTCGGTGCTTCCTGTGAGGAATGGGAAGCTTCCCTTTTCCTTCGATAATTCAACCGATGCACGGTAAGCCGTTGTGGCGATGACTTCAAACACTTCATCCACAAGTTTATTGCCCTCTTCTGAACCGTATTCTTTCTCACAGTAGATCAATAAATCGGCGAGACCCATTACTCCAAGGCCAACACGACGCTCACCAAGTGCCTGCTTCTTATTTTCGTCCAGGAAGTATGGAGTCGCATCAATGACATTGTCCTGCATTCGGACACCGACTTCAACGGTACGCTTCAATTTTTCAAAATCAACGGTTTTCTTTTCTTTATCCGCGAATTGAGCAAGATTGACGGCTGCCAGGTTACACACGGAATATGGAGCAAGGGGCTGTTCGCCACATGGATTGGTGGCAACAACCTTTTGGCCATATGCTTTCGCATTCGTCATATCATTTGCGTTATCAATGAAGAAGATTCCAGGCTCAGCGGAGTATGTTGCACACACATTGATCAAGTTCCAAAGCTCTTTAGCCTTGATCTTGCGATACGTACGCACTTTGTAGCCAAGCTTTTCCCACTCGCGGACATCCCCGACGTTATGCCATTCTTCGTTATAGTACTTCATCTGTTCTTCATTGTAGCTTTCCACATCAGGGAAGCGCAGTTCATATTCTGTATCGTTTTCCACGGCTTCCATAAAGTCGCTCGTCAGACACACGGAAATATTCGCTCCTGTCAGGAACTCTGAATTATGGACGCTGTATGTTCCACCTGTGCGGAGCTTTTCTTCTGCATTCTTAAGGATCTTTGCATCAAATCCACCGTAACCAGGGATTTGTCTATAGTTCAGGATCCCTTGATACATCGCTTCCTCTTGTTCTGTCAGCGGCGTGAATTTTAATTTTTCCTGTGCAGCCTTTTTAATGGTTTCATCTTCTGTGTTTTCAAGAAGATAACGCAGGATACGCGGGTTTTGCATTTTGGAAATAATGAATTCGATAATATCGGGATGCCAATCTGAAAGCATAATCATTTGTGCCCCACGCCTTGAACCGCCCTGCTCAACCAGATGTGTCAATTTCGCAATATCATCCAGCCATGAAACAGAACCAGAGGATTTACCGTTAACGCCTTTCGCAAGGGTGTTACGAGGACGAAGGGTCGATCCATTCGTTCCGACTCCCCCACCACGGCTCATGATCTCCATGACCTGCTTGCGGTGTTCTGAAATGCCTTCACGGGAATCCTGTACAAAAGGCATCACATAACAGTTGAAGTACGTTACATCCGTACCTGCACCAGCTCCGTATAGCACACGTCCTGCAGGAACAAAATGAAGATTCACTAGTTCATGATAGAATTTTTCAAACCAAACCTGTCTCTTTTCAGGAGTTTCTTCCACTTCTGCCAAGCCTGTTGCGTTACGCTTCGCAATTTGTTCATAGTAGACTTCAAGTGGTTTCTCAATGACATCCAATGTCCTCGAAACAATCCCCGTCTCCATTTCCTCTGGCTTGTCGATGGCGCTTCTGTATTCTTCTTCGATCCAGACGGATGCTTTTTTCGTTTCCCAATCGATGCTTGAGATGTAGCCTAATCCCCTTGCAGGGAACTTGGGATCTTCCTTGATGGTGAGGACCACGAAGTCACCTTCTGATAGAGTGATCTTTTCGGTGTCTTTGAAAGAATAACGATCGATCATGACCAGACGGGATACACCTTTGTGTGTTGTTTTCATATCCGGGGTGATGGGATGTACTTGAGGAAACAATCCAATATCCTTATTTAATCTCTCGGTGTTTAAATTCATCGTGTTTTTCGACGCAACAGTCATAAAGACAACTCCTTCTATCTCAAATGTTTCAGTTTCTGTTTTTTTCGCTGATGTCTTATTTCAAGTATTAAGATATCATAGCCAATCTGGAAAAGCAATAAATAAACACAACATATTGTGTGCAAAAAATTATTCGACACACCATATATTGTGTTTCAGGTCAATAGGTCATTTGTTTGTCAAACGGATAATATGCCAATAAAAATAGAAAACAGGAGAAAATAATAGAAAATCATATAATACTCCGGCCATTTCTATTAATTTAGAACTTGATATAAAAGAAAGTCGCGTAATCGTTGGTAAAATAGGAAAAAAGCGACAATCATCGCTTTTTTTCTACAAAATTTTTTATCGTTTAAAGTTCCAATCGTCTGATTCATATCGGGACTCGGCAAGATCCACAACATATTGTGTCTCTTCTTCAGAAAGCTCATATGGTTCGAGCTGGATGTTCAATCCTTCTTCAAACCCTTTTTTGAATGCTTCCTTCGCCATATCCATCGTGACCGTTTCAGAGCTGATTTCGTTCATGGCAACGGCCTTATTTTTAAATGCACGCTGCATACGCTCTTTCACCCTGTCGGATGGATATTTGAACAGACTGAACAACTTGTCTTCATCCAGGTCCAACAGGATAGAACCATGCTGAAGGATGACGCCTTTTTGACGGGTCTGTGCGCTACCTGCCACTTTTCTGCCTTCAACCACCAGCTCATACCAGCTTGGTGCATCGAAACAAACGGCCGATCGGGGATTTTTTAACCCTTCCCGCTCTTCTGCTGTTTTCGGTACCGCAAAGTAGGCTTCTAGACCAAGACCTTGGAACCCTTTCAGTATCCCTTCTGAAATGACCCGGTACGCTTCCGTAACGGTTTTAGGCATTTCAGGATGATCCTCAGACACAATGACGCTGTACGTCAATTCATGTTCATGAAGAACCCCCCTGCCACCTGTAGGACGTCTCACAAATCCAAGTCCGTGTTCTTTTACGGCATCAAGATTGATTTCTTTTTCTACCTTTTGAAAATAACCGATTGATAGTGTAGCCGGATCCCAACCGTAAAAACGGATCGTTGGGGGAATCTTCCCTTCACTGTGCCAATCGAGCAGCGCCTCATCTAAGGCCATATTATAAGAAGGGGAACAATTTCCTGAGTCAATGAATCTCCATGTTTCCTTTTTCATGCATCATACCTCATTTGCGTGTTCTGTATTGATCATTCATATGTAATCTTTTAAGTCCGTTACTAGTCTATCAAATCCACTTCGAAAAACAAAGAAAAACAGATTGGAAAGTCTTTGCTGTAAAATAAAAAATATGTTTTGATTATCATGGCTTTCATGAATATAATAGAAGGTAGCGCATTTGTAGAAAGGAGCATGAATGATGGAAGGATTATATATTCTTTTAGTCGTACTTGGTGGAATCATCATCTATTCACTTTTTACGTTCTTCTATCAAAAGAGAATCGTGAAAACACTGACTGAAGAGGAATTCCGAGCTGGTTATCGTAAAGCTCAATTGATAGATGTACGTGAAGCGAATGAATTTGAAAACGGTCATGTCCTGGGTGCACGAAATATTCCATTATCACAGATCAAAATGAGACAAAAGGAAATTCGTCAGGATCAACCCGTTTACCTTTACTGCCAAAGCGGACTACGCAGCGGGAGGGCAGCCCAAATGCTGCACCGTAAAGGATACCGCGACCTTCACCATTTGCAAGGCGGATTCAAAAAGTGGACAGGAAAAGTAAAACATAAAAAATGATTGTGAAAGGATCACCTTGGGGTGATCCTTTTTTTGTGGGATGGGGTTTTGTTCATCATTTGATGAAAATGGAATTAAATGTATTCCGCTAAATTTTTGATGAAAATGGCTGTTTTGAAGGGAGAATCGACTGGATTCCTTCACATTTCCGCTGGATAATCCGCCAAATCGGCACGATTCCCTTTCAGCATTTTCGGATTCGGCATCACAACTCTAAAGATGAATCCATTTTATCTGCATGATTATCCATGTTTCCACAATCACCATCCTTTTAAAGACTTGAATTACCTTTGAAGGTCCGTCCCTTTATAAAAACCCCTCCGTCATAAGACGGAGGGGTTTAGTTATACGTATTAGCCTTCTTTCGTATAGCGCAGTACCGGTTTTCTTGCTGCAAGTGTCTCATCCATACGCTTCACGATGGTCGTGTGTGGAGCTTCCTGGACGATTTCCGGTGTTTCTTCTGCTTCTTTGGCAATTTGGATCATGGCATCAATGAAAGAATCAAGGGTTTCTTTTGATTCAGTTTCCGTTGGTTCAATCATCATGCACTCTTCCACATTTAATGGGAAGTAAATGGTCGGCGGATGATACCCGAAGTCCAGCAGTCGCTTCGCAATATCGAGCGTACGTACGCCAAGCTTCTTCTGGCGTTTTCCACTGATGACGAACTCATGCTTACAATGCCGGTCATACGGGAGGTCAAAGTAAGGAGCAAGGCGGCGCATCATGTAGTTTGCATTCAGGACAGCATTCTCCGTCACCGCTCTCAGTCCGTCCGGCCCCATGGTGCGGATATACGTATAGGCACGGACGTTGATTCCAAAGTTTCCATAGTATGGTTTTACACGGCCGATAGAATCAGGACGGTTATAATCGAATTCATATTGGTCACCATTTTTTACAAGGACAGGTTTTGGAAGATATTTGATTAAGTCTTCCTTCACTCCTACAGGGCCGCTTCCTGGACCGCCGCCTCCGTGAGGACCGGTGAACGTCTTATGAAGATTCAAATGCACTACGTCAAATCCCATATCCCCCGGTCTTGCCTTTGAGAGGACCGCATTCAGGTTGGCTCCGTCATAATACAGCTTTCCACCCGCTTCATGAATGATGGAAGCCATTTCCATGATGTTTTCTTCGAATAAACCAAGAGTATTTGGATTTGTCAGCATTAGGGCAGCTGTATCATCCCCTACTACCCGCTTCAAATCTTCTAAATCGACCAAACCGTTTTCATTCGACTTTACCGTCACCGTTTCAAACCCTGCAACTGTTGCACTGGCAGGGTTCGTTCCATGAGCCGAGTCAGGTACGATTACCTTCGTACGATGGGTATCCCCATTCGCCTCATGGTAGGCGCGTATCATCATCAGACCGGTCCACTCTCCATGAGCTCCCGCAGCAGGTTGAAGGGTCACTTCATCCATGCCCGTGATTTCTTTCAAATGCTCCTGGAGATCATACATCAGTTCAAGAGCACCTTGAACGCTTTCAGCTTCCTGAAGAGGGTTGATGTGGGCGAATCCGTTCAGTCGCGCAACGTTCTCATTCACTTTTGGATTGTATTTCATCGTACAGGATCCAAGTGGATAGAAACCTGAATCCACCCCATGATTGCGTTTCGATAATGCTGTATAATGGCGCATGATGTCCAGTTCCGATACCTCAGGAAGTTCAGGTGCTTCAGTACGGATATAATCGGTCGGAATCAGATCTGACAGTTCCACCTGTGGTACATCCATCTCTGGCAGGCTATAGCCTGTGCGGCCTTCTTTCGTTAATTCGAAAATAAGAGGCTGATCTTTCTTATTCATGACAATCCCCCAATTCTGCTACAAATGCGTCAATTTCTTCTTTGCTGCGAAGTTCTGTAACAGCAATCAGCATATGATGCGATAAGCTGTCGTCCATCAACCCTAAATCATATCCACCGATTATTTCTTTGGAAAGAAGCTTTTGATTGATCTCTTTCACCGGTCTATTCACTTTCACGACAAATTCATTAAAAGATGGTCCTTCAAATGCAATGGTAAATCCTTTACTTTTAAAGGCTTCTTTGGCGTAATGCGCTTTTTGGATATTTTGCATAGCCATTTCTTTGACACCCTGTTTTCCTAAAGCGGTCATGGCTACTGATGCTGCCAACGCATTCAATGCCTGATTGGAACAGATATTCGATGTGGCTTTATCGCGACGGATATGCTGTTCACGCGCTTGTAGAGTCAGCACGAATCCTCTTATTCCGTCTTCATCCATCGTTTGACCGACAAGACGCCCCGGTACTTTGCGCATAAGTTTTTTGTTCACGGCAAAGTAACCACAGTGAGGTCCACCAAATGCACTTGGGATACCGAATGGCTGAGCATCCCCTATGACGATGTCGGCTCCGAGTTGCCCAGGAGGTGTAAGTACACCAAGAGCAAGCGGATTGGACGAAACCACAAACATGGCTTTTTCGGAATGAGTGATTTCTTCGATCGCTTTCAGCTCTTCTACCCTGCCGAAGAAGTTTGGATATTGAACGATGACCGCTGCAATCTCATCACTCATTAATTTCTTCAATTCTTCCACGTCAGTTACACCATTATTGTGCGGGATTTCAACTACTTCGATATATTGACCTTTTGCATAGGATCTTAAAACATCACGAGATTCAGGGTGAACTGTACTCGAAACGAGAACTTTCTTACGGCGGGTTTGACCCGCACTCAACATAGCTGCCTCTGCCAGGGCCGTTCCCCCATCGTACATGGATGAATTGGCTACATCCATACCTGTTAGTTCACAAATCATCGTTTGGAATTCAAAGATCGCTTGCAGCTCTCCTTGGGAGATTTCCGGCTGGTAAGGTGTGTATGCTGTATAGAACTCTGAACGAGATAATACATGATCCACAATGATCGGCATGTAATGATCGTATACCCCTGCCCCCAGGAAGGATGCATGACTTTTCAAATCCGCATTCTTCGCGGCCATTTTGGTGAGTTCTTTTACCAATTCCGTTTCCGACTTCGCTTTTTTGATTTTGTAATCCCCTTTGAAACGGACCTGTTCAGGAATATCCTCAAATAGATCGTGAACGCTGTCTACTCCTATGCTGTCTAACATTTCCCTTTGATCTTGCTCTGTCATCGGTAAATAACGATGCTTCATGACCGTCATTCCTCCCCTATTTCTTTGGTCTTTTATAAAAAGGTGTCGCTACAACTGTCGCTTTTAACTTTTTGCCTCTGATTTCAACCAACACTTCCGTACCAATGTCAGTAAACTCTTTATTTAAGAGAGCTAATCCCACATTTTTCTTTAAGGTTGGAGATTGGGTCCCGGTTGTGACTTCCCCAATTTGTTCTTCGCCGGAAAATACTTTATAGCCATGACGCGGAATACCGCGATCGATCATTTCAATTCCCACGATTTTTCGCGTGGCACCTTCTTCTTTTTGCTGTTTCAGTACTTCCTGACCAATGAACCCAACCTCTTTGTTCACTTTTACAGCAAATCCGATTCCGGCTTCAATTGGCGTGATGGATTGAGATAATTCTTGCCCGTAAAGTGCAAGATTCGCTTCGAAACGTAAGGTATCTCGTGCACCAAGCCCGCACGGAAGGACTCCATGCTCCTTACCTGAAGCAAGGATTGCCTTCCAGATTGCCGATGCATCAGCTGCGGCACAATAGATTTCAAACCCATCTTCACCTGTATAACCGGTACGGGAAACAAGTGCAGACCTACCATCTATATTCACTTCAGTCTGGAATTTAAAAAATCCGATATCGCTCAATGTATGTTCATTGGTGATTTTTTGCAGAACTTCTTCCGCAATTGGCCCTTGAAGTGCCAATTGTGCCATATGTTCAGAGATATTGTTGATTTCAACGCCATTTGTTTCATGTTCTTTCAACCACTGAAAATCTTTATCTATATTTGCTGCGTTCACAACGAGCAAATAATCATTGTCTTTCAATTTATACACTAGTAAGTCATCGACCGTCCCACCGTTTTCGTAGCACATGGCCGTATACTGTGCGCCTCCATCTTTTACTTTGGAGACATCATTGGTCATCATTTTTTGTAAGTAGTCAAGAGCCCCTTCACCCTTCACTTCAATTTCTCCCATATGAGAAACATCAAATAGTCCTGCCCGGGTTCTTACCGCTTCATGTTCTTCTTTAATGCTTGAGAATTGCACTGGTAAAGCCCAGCCACCGAAGTCGATGGTCTTTCCTCCATACTCTTTGTACACTTCGTATAAAGGTGTTTGTTTTAACTCTGACATGACTTTTCCCCCTTTTATTCCTTACATGCATTCTTTCTTAACCAAGTTTTATCCCATGAAAAAAGGACAGAAAAACCCCTTTTCATAAAGAAGTTTTCTCTGTCCTTGCACCTGAAAGTTTACCGAAGAACGGCTTTCCCCTTTGGTGGTTTCCTGCACGGAAACACTCTCCAGAGTTGCGTCCAACAAGAGTCTTTTTGCCTGAGAGATTCACACATAGAAGTGTTTGCTCCTTCGGCGCTGTCTGCACAGTCTCTCCCCTTGTTATCATTCGCCAATATTCCTTGAAACAATTGGTCATACTAGAAATATACAGAAGAAATGTTGTAAATGTGAATGTTCGGATTTTCGAGTTTTTCTAACTATTGAAAATCTATTTTCATCCTACCATTAAATACGAGTTTTGAGCAATCATTTTTATTAGAAATAAGGAGATGTTTTTCAGATGAATGTTGAGGTTATATTTGATGAAGAGTGGGGAGAAGGTCTTGAAAGTTTAATCGAAAACGATGGACCCTGGGGAAACTGGGAGCTCTATAAACTCGCCATTGAATTTGAGCACCATCTTGCAATTCCGAACTTTGAAGGCCTTCAGGCTCCAAAACATTTGGCAAATGTCACTCCACTCCCCCATCAGCTGGAAGCAGCGAAGCAGGTCGTGGAAACAATGAACGGAAAAGCGATTCTTGCAGACGAGGTTGGCCTTGGTAAAACAATCGAAGCTGGGCTGATATTGAAAGAGTACATGATTAGGGGATTAGTCAAAAAGGTATTGATTCTTGTCCCCGCTTCACTTGTTTCTCAATGGGCATATGAATTAAACAGTAAGTTCTTCATTCCTGCGGTGCCTCAGCGTAAGAGTTACGTATGGGATCAATGTGACATTGTCGTTTCGTCCATGGACACAGCTAAAAGGAGCCCTCACAGGGAAAAAGTGTATGAACAGGATTATGACTTGGTGATCATCGACGAAGCTCACAAACTGAAAAATCATAAAACAAAAAACTATGAATTTGTCCAAAATCTCAAGAAGAAATTCTGCTTGTTACTGACAGCAACACCCATCCAAAATCGTGTAGAAGAAATCTTCCACCTTGTTTCCCTTTTGAAACCGGGGCACCTTGGGAATGAATCCGGATTTACAGACAGATATAAAAAAGGCGATCGTACGCTCCAGGAAGATGAACATTTAAAAAGTCTCATTAACAAGGTGATGATCCGTAACAGGCGTGGTGATACAGGAATTGAATGGACGAAACGACATGTGAAGACCGTATTGATTGATTTTAACGAAGCAGAGAGAGAGTTGTATAACAGCATTGATCTGCTAAGAGGCAGATATGATGATTGGGCAAATTCAAGCTCATTCTCGCTTTTGACCTTACAGAGGGAAGCGTGCAGTTCCCGCGAAGCTGTGTTTTATACATTAAAAAACATGCTTGAAAAGAAGGAAGCTCCAAGTGCTTCATTTGAACAGATGATCGGTACTCTGATGAAGAAAGTGGAAAATGTGACGATGAACTCCAAAGCCCAGAAAGCCCTGGAAATAGTCCAATCCATTAATGATAAGGTGATTATCTTCACTGAATACCGGGCAACACAGCTTTATCTACAATGGTTTTTGAAGCAGCATGGGATCAGCTCTGTTCCATTCAGAGGCGGCTTCAAAAGAGGCAAAAAAGACTGGATGCGGGAATTATTCCAGAAGCATGCACAAGTACTGATTGCCACTGAAGCCGGCGGAGAAGGAATCAACCTTCAATTCTGCCATCATGTGATTAATTTTGACCTTCCTTGGAACCCAATGAGATTGGAACAGCGAATCGGACGTGTCCACCGTCTCGGGCAGACCGAAGATGTCCATATCTACAACTTTGCAACTAAAAATACTGTGGAAGAACACATCCTTAAACTCTTGTATGAGAAAATCAATCTCTTTGAACGGGTGATCGGTCAATTGGATGAAATCCTGACCCGCCTCGATTTCAAGGATTTTGAAGATCACGTGACAGATATCCTTTCTTCATCCCGTACAGAGGGTGAAATGAAGATTAAAATGGAGAATTTGACGAGTATGATTCAATTCGCGGAACAGCTAAAGGAGGAAAAATCAAATGCAGCAGCACGAAATTCATCGATTTCTTGAGAGATACTTCGTCGCAAACGGTTGTGATATGGTTGCAAACGGGAATGGATATATGACCGTTCAACTTACCATTGAATTGGATAAAGAACTGATGAATCGACCGTTCTACTGGCATTATCTTGAGAAAACCGGGGGAACGCCGAACCCGATGACGTTATCTCTCATCACCAATCCGGATCATACTCCTGAAGAGATGAAAGGAGAACCGATTCACTTCGGTTCTCCAAGATTACACCAAATCTTCCACTCGACAAGGAATTTAGCGGGCTATATAAGGTTGTATGAAAACCGATACACACCAAGCGGACAGCAGACACCCCTGCACCCTTGGCTCGGGCTGAATGTTAAAGTCTCGTATCAATCCAACAGGAAGAAAGACAGCATCCAAAGTGTTGGGTTAAACCTGATCAATGGAGTGATTGAAGAAAACTTTCACTCCACACTATTGTCCAAGAACCTGACACCTAAAATTCCTGACTTTTCTTTTACTTTAACACCAATCATCAAACCTAAAAGCGGGGTAAACCGGATTCAGGCATTTCTTTATGAAGAAATCAAAAGGGAGCCTGTCGAGTGGGCGGAACAAGCCAGGAAAACCTGGGAAGAAGACCTTCAACTTCTAAATCATTTTTATGGCGATCAGGAAGAAAAGCCTGAATCTTACTTCCTTGAACAGCAGGCGCTGAAGGAACAGTATGAACCGAAAATCACCATCGAGGTCATAAACGGCGGAATTTTTTATCTGCAGCAGTCTAAGTGAGGAATCAGAGGGAGGCCATTGTGCTCCCTCTGACTTAGAGGCATAAAAAAAAGACTACCTTTTCAGGTAGCCTTTATACACTATTTATGCTTTTTAAAGAGAATCATGAAAGCATAAGGAATGATACCAAACCATCTGAATAGGAAAGGTTCCCGCTCATTCTTTCTCTGCTTTTTTAATGTTTTACGTTCATGAGGTGATTTTTCATAATGTTGGACAAATGTTTGTGTTATGAACTTAACATAATCATTTACTGACATAAAAGCACCACCCTCCGCTTTTATCAGTATTCCCAATAATCACCGGAATTATACTACGTAACGTTCAAGATATGGCAAAATCGTACTTACCACTTCATCCACTGATTTATTCTCCGTTTGAATGGTTACAGAGCACCCATTTTCATAAAGGGGCAACCGGCGGTCAAACAGTTCCATTAAACTGTCCTTTGAATTTTTTTGAACAAGAGGACGGTCCTGATCACCCTCCAATCTTCCCCACAACACATCGAAAGGACATGTGAGATGAAACACGGAATCATTTCTTCGTAAAAATTCCCGATTCTCCTTGCTTTCCACCACTCCCCCACCGGTAGTGATTATGGCTTTTTCCTTTCCTAATTCCTGAAGTACTTTCGTTTCCAAATCCCGAAAATACCTTTCTCCATGCTGATGAAAGATGTCCTTAATCGATTTTCCCTCTTTATCTTCAATGTATTGATCCATATCAATGACCGGAAGATTCAATACTTCCCCCAGACGTTTTCCAATCGTCGTCTTTCCTACCCCCATAAAGCCTATAAAGAAAATTGGTTTCATATTCTACTCCCAACGTATGATTTGTTTTGTTTCCCTATTATACACAACCGTCACAGGAAGAAAAACCTTCTCATCCCTTTTGAATGTCAATTCTATTTTCACGTCTTCGTCAGTAAGTACGGTGCTGGAGGTCATGACTTCACCAAAATTATTTTTTATGACTCCAGTGGAAACGGGTTCATCCCCCATCTCCATTAAAACAACGTGGGAGATGCTTACGTGTCTCTCATGAATGTTCTTCATATTCGAGAGATACCGATATTTACTTACATACAAATCCTTCGAAGCGAATGCTACAAAAAGGACTATCATCATCAGAAACAGCGTATACGGTAAGATAAACCCTTTATTGTTAAGGGGCGGTAGACCCACTGAATGCAGAAAAACAAAAGAAGTCCCCTTCCACTTTTTCACCACCTTCAAATTCCAAATCCAAATGCACGCCTCCTTGAATTGAAGCAAAAGCAAACTGACCCACTTCCTGTAGTACGATTTCATGCCCTCTATTGTTCACCCTCCTCCGTATAGACTGATCGTATTGTTCATATAGGATTGTGTCCCCGTCAATTACAAAAGAAATCTGCCCTGGCAGGACTTCTACTTGATCTGCCTTTTTTAACTCATTCCTTACACTTTCATTGAATAAATTCCATTCGTAATAACGGGGAGGTATCAACTCATTCTTAATCACTGAAAAGCCTTTCATGATAAGTGGAAGACTGAAGGAAATCATGCAAAACAAACTAAAGCTTAACAAGGAGTCGATCAATGTGAAGCCCGACTCATCCTTCCGACGACGATATGCATACCTCTTCCGTATCATAATGCACACATGCTTCACCATCTTCGCTACCTTTCCAAACAAGTTCATACCTGACCCCCTTATAGATTCTTGTATGGTCAACAAATTCCTGTGTAACGATTGCTTGCTCCACACCTTCCCGAAGGTATTTCAACGCCTCCACTTCACGCTGGAGCTTCTGAAGACCGGAAGCATAAAGCATGAGAAAGGGAATGAACATTCCGCAAATCATAAGGACACAACTAAATGCGACAAGTGTTTCAGGAAGTGAGAAACCTTTAGTATTCTTGTACATAAAATCTCCCTTGCCCAATTTGGAAAATCAAATGCATGGTGATATCTCCCATTTGAAAATTCACCCTGCCAAACCGGCTTGTATTTCCATTAGGATAAAATGTGATCTCTTCAAGGCTATTGTTGGAGATCATTTGAATCCCCACTGGAAGATCCCTTGATACGATCGTTTGTCTCTCTCCCGTTTTGGCAACATACTTGTTGGTAAACGGATAAAACGTAAGGAAAATCGGTGTTTGATGATGGATACTGTAGCTTTGAATCTGGTAGAGGTCCGATTCGAGTTGAGAAATGAAGAGGTCCTTTTCAATGTGGCTTTTTAAAGGAAGAACGGAAAAACCCACCCACGAGAGAAGGATTGTGAAAATGAATAAGACGATGAGCATTTCAATGAGGGTGTATCCTGCTTCCTCAGTTCTATATACATTAATTAGAAGTCACCACCTTCCCTTCCGTATTAATGGTAATGATACTTCCATCAGGGCATGCTTTGTATTCATCGTTAAGATACCCGTCGGCAACAAGAGAATCAATGGTCACAGGGTCCGTATTTCCGTCCATTTTATATGCTTCAATCTGTCCCTCTACCATATGAATGAATGCCTCACACCCCTTGGAATTGATGGAGTTACTTTGATTTGTCACATTAGGGATTGTAATGAATAGCAAAACGGAAATGACCAGCAAAACGATCATCATTTCGATTAGGGTAAAACCTTTCTCATTATTGAGCATATTTCCCCTCCTGTTTTTCGAATTTTTTCTAAATTCCCTGCATCATTTGAAAGAGCGGTAACATAATCGAGAAATATATTGCCATGATGAATAGACCGACAAACGTAAAGATAGCAGGTTGGATAAACTTAAGCCATGCGTTTGTTTTTTCCTCTAATTCCTGAAAGCAAATATCACTATAAACTTTAAGTTCTTCTGCCAATCTTCCATTCGTTTGACCGTGATGGACAACGAAATTCAGTTCATCCTGAAAAAAAGGCAGAGATGCAAAACACTCATGAAAAGGAACCCCAGCTTTTAGTCGTTTGACGCAATGGTTCGAAATATACTGTAATGTCGGTCGGAATGATTGACTTTCGATAATGAGAAGGGATTCTGTAATGGATACCCCGTTTGAAAGCAGGAAGCTTAATTCCCTTGAAAAAAAGTAGGAGTGTCCAAGCTTCATGTATGAGGAGGTGAACGGAAGCCTGCTTAATACAAGAGAAAGTCTTACAGGGGAAATCTTCTTCTTAAAAACGTAATAGAGAATGGTAAGGAAAAGGAGGAACAGTAAACCTGCGGTGAATATGACCGGGAAGTTTTCAATAAAGTGTAAAAGATACGTAAGTTTTGCTGAGGGTTCATAGCCCATTGAGGAATAAAGGGATTGAAATCTTGGAAATAACACCTTACGAAGCAACACCATCATCATCACGGAAAAGAATATCAGCATTAACGGGTATTGAAAGACCTTTTGCAATTGCTGCTGATTCTTTCTTCTTTTGATAAGGTAACTTCCAGCTTCTGAAAGGGTGTGGCCCATTTGTCCATGATGCTCGGCGAAAAAAATTTGTGCACTGACATGATCAGGAATGTTCAAATATTTATTCATCACAGATGAAATCGACTCACCCTTGTGCAATGATCCGACCAATCTCTTTTTTAATTTAATGATTTTCTTTTCTTTTGGGAGTAAAAGAAAATCAATGGCTTCTGTAAAAGTATATCCTTTTTGAAGAAGGTCCCCGAGCCTCTTTAAGAACTTTCCCTGCTCATCGTTTTTCTTCGTGAACCCATTTCCTATATTCATGTTCTGAAACATAACCGAGTGCCACCCCCTTACGAATCAAGACCTGCAATGTTCGGTACTGGTGTTGGACCCTCTCCCCCCTCGCTTCCTTCAGTACTTCCTTAAGCGCACTGCCAGTAATGATTTCATAGACAGATGCCCTGTTCCGCCTATCCCCTCTAATACATTGACCGCCACACTCTTTTTGGCAGACAGGGCAAACGAGTTTCAGCAGTCTCTGAGCAGACACAGCGAGCAGCGTCTGTTCAATATCATGCCACTCGATCCCTAATTCCATTAAGCGATAAATCGCGCCCTTTGCATCTCTTGTATGCATGGTTGAAATCACCAAATGGCCTGTAAGGCTTGCCCTTATTGCAATCTCAGCCGTCTCCCGGTCCCTGATCTCTC
Organism: Rossellomorea aquimaris; assembly: GCF_020172085.1. Lineage (GTDB taxonomy): Bacteria > Bacillota > Bacilli > Bacillales > Bacillaceae_B > Rossellomorea > Rossellomorea aquimaris_E. Next base: position 698,512 of record NZ_JAIVAT010000003.1, on the reverse strand, counting down.
CCACCATGATAATGTCTGGGTCGTGCCGCAGAATCGCTTTTAATCCAGTGGAATACGTAATCCCGGCTTTTTCATTCACCTGAATTTGTACCATTTCATCATGCTGTTTCTCCACGGGATCCTCCAGGGTGATCACATTACGGTTCAAGACGACGGAACAGTGATGAACAAGTGAATACAGCGTAGTCGTTTTGCCGCTGCCTGTGGAGAGTGTACTGTAAATACAATTAATTTATGCCATCATGTTTCGCTATTTGATGGCTTTTTATATGCTTATTAATCACCTTTCTATTCTTCCACACGAAATCAGAGTTCATTTCCAGTTCTCGAATGTCCTCAAACAAATCATTCTTCCTGTGGAAGGTACAGCTGCCATCATCATATTGCATAAGTGTTATGCCATCCAGTTGAATATAGTGTTTAAATCCATCCCATTTAGCGTAGTCTGCGAAGTAAACCAAGAAGTGTGCAGCATCAATCTTTTTTCTTATCATAATATCGCCAAACCTCCCAATATAAACGTGATGATTACACCCCATTTAGCGAACGAACGACTGAACATATTGCAAAGACCAAAGACACCAAGACTAACCACTGCCAGGAGAGGAAATGCGCTAATGTAATCCGTAACAAAATGTTCAATCCTATTACCAAACGTTTTTTCATAAATCCACCCCCATACAGTCGGATAATCGTTGTTTGTTACATTTCCGTTATATAAGAACCGATCCCACGCACTTCCTGCATACTCTCCTACTTTGTCAGCTAGGGGAGTAGGGTCGATAAAGTGACCGTTCTCCTTTAAACCGAAATGAAGATGTTCGGCTGTTGAGAATCCAGTGTTCCCTGAAAGTCCCAACGTTTGACCTTCTGTAATCTTCTGCCCTTTCTCTACAAAGATTTTACTCATGTGTCCATATATGCCTGTGGTCCCATCTTCAAACCGAACCAAAACCCCTTTACCTATATTTTCACTGCCATAGTCCACTACTTTTTCTACGACCCCATCAAATACACTTCTTAATGGAGTCCCTTCCTCAATTCCGAAGTCTATACCTGTGTGTCCTTTTGGATGTAAATAATCAACTTCTCCATATCTCCCTGTGATCCGTACTTTCATTTCATTTCACTTCACCTTCACGAATGAATTCCTTGAAATTATAAATCGTTACTATTTTCTCATGATTATTTTTGTGGAGATTCTTAGCCCAAAACCCACAAGCAACCAACAATAATATCTCTGTAGACATAATTAGAACCCTTTCATAATATCGACTAGGATATTTAGTAACATTGGCATGAGGTTTACTAGGATAACTCCTAATCCTGCGTTACTCATGAGGGTAAACCCTTTCTCCTTTTGGCTAATAAGGACCATAATGGCCCCGAATAGTACCACGATACTTGCTACTGGATAGGCTAAAGCTTGAATTAGGTTGGTGATGGGCTCGAAGGCAGTCAACATCTTGTCGTATATCTGATCCTTAGTCATGGCTACAACTGGAGAAGCTTCATAAGTGGCTGCGTGTGCGTGTATAGTGGTTAGTGGAAATACAGTGAGAGGTAAGAATGCACCGAATTTAGTAACGTTCCAAGCGACTGACGGGGTTTCCTTGCGATTCATAAACTCTTTGATACTCATACGTTCTGTTTTCATGTAATCTCCTCCTAGATGTAATCATGAGCCAATGACACGTTTACATTCAATCCCTGGCTTAACTCTAATAATTGTTTCTGTCTATTGTGTGTGGTTGTGATCCAGTGGAACTTAATCACCTTTCCTGTGAGCTTTACAATCTCTCTATATTTTTCAATCTTTCTTTTGTTTTCCATCATTTTTTGAGTGTGATCTACTTCAATAATGTGGATGGTATCTTTAACCTCATAAATTGCATCACAAACAATTTGAATATCTTTTACTTTTAATTTAATTTCGTTTTTCCATGTGGCCGGGCAACCTAGTGAAATATACAGTGTGTTCCTCATGAGATAATGATTCACCTGAGCGGTTTTCTTACATACCTTCTGAGTCTTAACAAGCTCCCTGCCCTTCTTATTTAGGTAATAGATGTTCTCTCCATGACGAAATGATGAAAGGTATTCAGACATATCCTTGAGTACTCTATTAGCGTTCCTGGTGCTTTTCAATCGATGAATCTTCTGGATCTGGCTTCTACTAAGATAATCGAGTTTCTTCAAGCTCAAGAGAATGTTTTCGTGCCTTTGTTGTTTGAGAAGTTCTTTGTTCATCATGGTCCTCCTTTCTTGGTCTAATTGTTATATGTGGCTCTATAATTGATTTAATGGCTCTATCATCAATGTAAGGAGTTTGCACCTCAATGAGGTTTAACTCTTTAAATAAGGCTCTCCCTTCAATTGGAGGCAATGATTCGGCACCGGCTTGATCCAGGGCAACATTAGAAGCTGTAGCCGTATCCAGTACAAAAGAAAGCCGGCCCATGCATTGCCTTTTTATTTGAGAGCTGACTACCTGAGAAGTTGGATATTGAGTCGCGAAGATCAACTTGATACCACTGGCTCTTCCCTTCCTAGCGATATCAGTTAGATAACCCTGGCATTCATCATCATCTGCCAGGTCGGCACCTTCATCCACAATGACGAAGTGACGTTCTTTTATCCCTGCTTCCTTTACGTTTGAGAAGCTGTTTGCCTTTAGGTAAGCATTTATCTTACTCATCTTCTCCACTGTCTTTTTCAAAGCGTCTCGTGCCTCTCCTGAAGTTTCAGCGAATGCCTCTACCTGTTGCAAATTTCTATACCGGTTAAACTCAAGGCCATCCTTTAAATCAATTAGCGTGAACTTGACATGTTCAGGGTGATTTTTAAGAAGTGTATTTATGCTGCTATTAATCCATGTGGACTTTCCATAACCCGGGGTCCCGGACACAATCATGTTATAGGTCCGCTCAAAATCTACAAGAATCCTTTTTCCGGTTCTATCTTTACCCACTACCACTTTCCATCCTTTAATTTTCTGAGTTGTTGCTTCCTCAAATGTGTAATTTTTAGTCAACGGTTCGTTGTAAACCCGAAACTTCAACATACCATCAAATTTAATTTCCACTTCTTTTTTTAATGTTCTCTTCTTATAAAGCAGATTTTTCACTTGATCAATAATATCCCGCTGTAAACTTAGATCTTTTAAATCCTTAAATGAAATATCCAATGTTGTTTTTTTGATATTTAATCCATCTTGAAAATTATCCAACTTCTCCTTGAACTGTTTATAAGAAAGTCCATGAGGCATTTGGTAAACATACTCACTCCATTCTCGATTTCCTCTCCTTCGATGAATCCTGATTTCTTTTCCATCTCTTGAAACTAATCCACAGTTCTTTGCGATAAGTTGAATTTTCTTATGATCGTTACCAGTTGCATTCTTAAATAAATAACTAAATCCATAAATCCCTCCACCTACCAAAGATGTTGCAATTTCAACTATCAAAGACACCACCCCTTTCAGATATTTCTTTAGAAATAAGTCCCTGTCATCTGGTATAAAATAAGACAAGATTTATAGTTATTGTTATCATGTTTTAAATGTGCTTTTATTAATTCCAGGAAGGTATTTTATTCGGTACTACCAAAAGGAAGGATTAAAGATTATGCCTGATTAACTGCTTTGGTATTTCATTTGGTATATTCCTAATCTATGGATTACCGGAAAAATATTGTCTGTCCATACGAAATATATTTCAGAAGGGTTTGTACTTTTTTTGTGGAATAGTTTTAATAGGTGATGAATATGGAGAGTCAGATTGAATATCTAATTAAGAAAAGTGGGCTGAGGAAAGATTACATAGCAGATAAGTTAGGGATTTCGACGCGACAACTGCGTAATTATGAAAAGCAGATTGGATATCCTCCAATAGATAAAGCTTACATATTAGCTGATATATTAGGTGTGAAAGTCGATGATCTATACAGGAGGGATAAAGAGTGAATTTCGATATGAAATTACATATAAGCATTGAGGACACCGGTATACTCCGTTTTAATCGATTCAGCTGCAGAAGAGATAAGTTGCCTGAACTTGCTTCTAAGTGGAAATACCAAGTGTGGAGAGAACATGGTTGCCGAGAGATGCTTGTTGAAAAGATCCTGGTTAATGAAGATGAAGATATTAAAGAAGAGGTGAAAGAGTATGAAGAAGACATGGGAAGAGGTCACCTCCCGTTTTAAGGAGATGGGGTTAGATCCGGATAAGGTTTATGATGCGGTGTGTACAATCAATGAAATGTCAAAAATTATAAAAGAAGAAGAAAAGATCCCTGTTCTTAAAGAAATAGAATAAGGGATTTTTTCAATATTAAATTTGAATTAATTAAGTAAATTTAACCAAATCTCTAATTATATTGAACTATTTCCATATTAGTGTAAAATATAAAAATGTAATTATATAACATTAATGGGGGTAATTTCATGAAAAAGTTTTTCAAGTTTGGTTGCTTGGGATTCGTAGCACTTATAGTGTTAGGAATTCTGTCTGCAGCATTGTTCGGTGGGGACGAAGGAGATGAAAAAGCTTCAACGGAACCAAAACAAGAAGAAACGGCGACGACTAAAGACACTTCAAAATCAGATTCTAAAGAGAAGAAAGGTGTTTTGACAGAGGAAAAATTCAAACAGATTAAAGACGGCATGACGTACGAAGAAGTTGTCAAAATTGTTGGTTCTGAAGGTTCTTTAATGTCTGAGACAGGTGAAAAAGACTCGGAGTTTCATACCGTTATCTATGAATTTAAAACAGATGGTTTTCTTTCCAATGCTAACATGACTTTCCAAGGTGGAAAGCTTGTAAACAAAGCCCAGTTTGGTATGGGCAGTTCTGATGTAAAAGTGACACTTGAGCAATTTAACAAAATTGAAAACGGTATGACACTTGAGGAAGTAATTGATATCGTAGGTGGAGAAGGAGAAATCATCTCTGAGACAGGAGAAGAAGGAACAGATCTTCACACTGTTATGTACTCTTACCAAGGTAAAGGAAGCCTCGGGGCTAATGTATCTCTGATGTTCCAAGGGAACAAACTTCAAAATAAATCTCAAGCTGGATTGGAATAAAAAAAGGACCCTTGGGGTCCTTTTTTAAATAATATCCACTTTTCATAATTATCAAGGTTGCGACTGAGATTATTGAAAGTAGAAGTTGGTTACTAATGTGTATACTAGGTTCTGACAAATCAGGGATTTAATTAATACAGATTTCTTTGGCTGTTTCTTTTTTTAATATAGTCGGTACTATCTTTTTCTTTCTCGAAACTTCCGTGAATTAGGGTATCGTAAATCCTTGAGATAAGAATAGCTCCTAATGAAAGAGGCATGGATCCAATAAAGATTGCAACGGCATAAATAAACTTATACTGTAAGTAGTCGACACTTAGAATATATAAAGAAAATATTAAAGCGCAAGCGAAAGTGACGTAACCTGAGTATTTTAATAAAGCTGAAATCAAAAAAACATCTCCCTTTTAACTATATTCTTTTACCTTACTATAGTATATATAGGGAGATGTTTCCATATTTATTCAGAAATGATGATGTTCCTCATATGAATATTCCTGACACAGACAAAAAGCCTTTTTAGAAGGCTTTTTTATTATAAGGCTTTCTTCACTTCCCCGTAGGTAGTTAAACGGTCCGGCCCAGCAAGTAATGTGACTTTATCAGCTTGCACTCCATCTTTGTTCCCACCTACAACGTAGATATGCTTTACTTTATTTTGACTTTTTTTATAGGCGTTCTTGCTTGGATAAATACTGCACCCTAACTTTTCTGCTAACAATTCGGCTGCAGGATAATCGTTTACTGAGTTGATAATAATCGCGTTTTCCACTTCTTTTTCCTCCTTTGGTTTTTGCTGTGTTGTTGCTTCACCTTTGTATTTAATTCCTAAATACTCAAGAATAGCCTTAGAGTCGGCTACAGCGCATTTCTGCCTGTATGAATTGGAATACTTTCCGAAGATGTTTTCAAAATCTGATTTACTGGTCATGAAACCATGTTCAATTAAGACCCCTGGAAGATTTACTTTAGCTAACTCTCTTGTGATGTGAAGGTTCGTCCAAGAATTAAGCATGGAATAATGTCTTCCGTTACCATGAGTCTTAATCCCATCTGCCTTCATATGCTTTACGACTAAATCAGCCATGCGGTTGGAATTAGTTGCATTCTCCCAGGCAAACACACATATCCCTTCAACACTAGAAGCACCGGCATTAGCATGAATGGATATAAACATATTAGGTATTATCCTTTTCGCTAAGTTTGTTCTTGAAGTAAGACTGACATCTTTTGAATAGGGGTTTTGGCTAAACACCACTTTAACCCCGTGTGTCTTTAAGATCTTCTCAATGCGCAAGGCCACATCTGAATTAAAGTCATGCTCCTCGTAAACTTTCCCTCCTACTTTAACCCCTTTCCCTCCGCCATTTTCATATGTGTCCGTTCCGTGCCCAGGATCTAAAATTACTGTTGGCATTTGATTTTCTCCTTTCAAATTAAAAGAGCCACCTGAAAGGCAGCTCTTATTTCTTCATCATTTTTTGTTTTTTGAGGGCATTCTCTTTTAATCGATCTCTCACATGAGTGTTTTTCCAAACGGCGTATAGGTTTACAACAAAGGTAACGGCAGCTGCTGCCATAAACACAAAAGCATCAATGCTTGTCTGGTTGAACCAATCCAAGCTAACCCCTATTGTGCCAAGAAATAAAAATACAGAAGTTAAAAAACCTCCGAGCAATGTAAAAATGTCTTTTTTCATGTAAAAATCTCCCTTCTATTTCTGAATAAATCCATAAAAAATAGCAATCGCTCCTCCAATAATTCCAGAGCTAATTGCCGTTATGATCGCGCCTGTTATTTTCCGTTTAATCCAAGTTGTATTTTCGTCAATCTTATTGAGTGTCTTATTAAGTGTGGTGATCTGTTCCTCATGTTTTGTAGTCGTGTTTTTCAATTCACTGACTTCTTTTTCGAGAATTTTAATGTCGCTCTTCATTTCCACAATATCTTTTTCGTAATGATTCATTTCATGATGTCCCTCCACCGTAATTGACATGGTCATTGCCCCCTTCTCTATTTATCATGAGTGGGATCACCTCCTTAAGAAAAAAAGCCTTAAAGGCTTTTTTTAGGCATAATGAATTATTGATTTAAATTATTATATGGATTTCCATCAGGGTTACTTCTTATATAAGGCTCGACGTAAGTACCATCACTCCTATAATAACCATCTACTTGATGCGTACCTGGATTGTTATTGCTATCTGCACCTGGCCCCCATTCAGAAGGTGTATTATCGTAGTAGCCTTCATCATCATTCCCAAAAGAAAAGATCGCTCCAAACATACCTATAATACTGATAATTAGAATTCCGAAGCATCCGATACTTCCGATAACACCACCAACATTCGTAACTATTTTACCAGCATCAGTCTTACCTGATTTCTCAAGCTTTTCGGCTATCAATCCCAACATCGATATTAATAAAAAAACTCCAATTATAGAAAAAACTATTTTCATCAAACTTCTCCTTCGTAGGTCTAATTTACCAGTATTGTATAATAGTCCAAAGGGTAATTTTGTCGAAAATTGTTGCATTATTAATAATAATTTATTTTTTTGGTTACTATAATCCATTTTCAAATATAAATAATTTTTTCCATTATGCCTGCAGTCGCTCAATGACTCTTGCTTTGATAATACTTGCCAGTGCTGCCACACTCTCATTACCTGCGTACTCTTCAGCTGTAAGAGGAATGTTCCCGTTCATGTTGATTGAATTGTCTGGCTCATTGGCGATAAAATACACATGTGCTGCTTCTACTTGTCCCTCGTCTGAATATTTAATTTGGACATTTGAAATTCGAATGTTCATTGAAATCTCTCCTTTGATTTTTGAGTAAAATAAAAAAGCCTTTACTTAGGCTCCTCGACTACTTGCTTATTCACTTGCGCTTCCAGTTCTGCAATACGACTTTTTAATTGACTGTTTTGTTCTGTCAGCTGTTGGGTTTGGGATGTTTTTTCTATTGCCATTGCCTCATAAATTGCTTTTTCTTCCGCAAACTTTCCCACTGTTTCCTTTAGGCTTTTCAACACTAAATCAATATTTTGGTTATCCAATTCATTAACCCCCTTATCTATATCCTATAAGCATGATGTATACTTTCACGGTATGACCTCCGGTAGTATATTGAAAATGAGGTGAGATTCGGATCTTCGTGCTCATGATATCTCCCCCACCATAAACTCGAGCACTGTCATTTTCATATGAATACCATTCTTTGGCCACCGCTTGGCAGAAGACTCCCTTGACTTCTGGAATGGCTACTTTTACATAGTTGGTAATATTCAAGGTTTTTTCGAGATAGAATCCTGGAGAATGGATCCCGGATGGAACTGTGAATGTGATTTCCTGTAAATACATTTTTCCATACGACGCGACTACTGGATAAGATAAGTTTCCATCGTACATACTTGGCAATGTGCTTTCTGAATCAAATATTTCACGGTCGTTGATAGAAACGGATTCACCATCAATCTTTAAGGTGTTGTTTCCATCTGTAGAGACAATCGAACCTGCAAATTTTGCATTCTGCCCGAAGATTGCTCCATCGAATTGAATCTTGGATGCTGCGATTTTAATGACTTCAGATGTTTGACTGATTGCAGACATAACCCCATTTTTCGAAACCTTTTGTTCAATCAGTCCTGCCTGTTGTGTGATGGTGGATTCAGCAGTCGATACACGACCACTTAGGGCGTTGAATGATGTTTGCTCCACTTTAGATTGGATTTGGTTTGAGAGCTGCGTGATGGACGATTCAGCCGATGTAACTCTTCCTGATACAATATTAATCTGTTCTTGTGTATCTTCTGGAGCTGGTGTCCATGCCGAAGATTTTGTACCCTCTTCAATTTTAAACTCACATATATCTAGATAAAAGCTGTCCACGATACCATCAGGTAGGGTAGACTGCATGGGTGAAAATCTAATAACATTAATATTACTAATGGCAGTATCTATTTGAGAAGTGAAACTAATTCTTTTCCATTCAGTGCTAACCTGCGTCGTTTTACCATCTCCAGACAGTGGTATTTTTCCTAAATCAGTATCCATGTAGTGCATTGTAGAGAAAGACACATTATGACTAGCTCTAACTAGAAAGGAGAAGGTGATGGATTTACCCTTCATGTCCTGAGTAATTTTAGATGGTGTAATGCCATTGTATAAGCTTATAACACGAGGATTAACAGTCGTGTTAGTCCTTTTTACCCTATAGAACTCTCTACCTCCCTCGCTTTGAAAAACACAGCTTATAGGATAGCTAGAACTGTTGTTAGATTGTGGTACTATAGTTCTACTGTCTTTAAGTAGGTTTCTTCCACCTATTTCTAAATTATCAAACTCTGTCTTTGATACCTTACTTGCGATTTGCCCAGCTTGGACAATAAGGCTTGACTCAGCATTAGACACTCGACCTGCCAGTGAATCAACTGAAGATTGAGAAGCTTTTAATCCAATCGCAGTAGTATTTTGCGTAATAGTAGTCTCTGCACTACTCATGCGTCCTGATATCCCGTCAATTTGCCCTTGTGTATCTTCGGGTGCCGGAGTCCAACTGGTTGATTTATTCCCCTTTTCTATTTTCATGTTTCTTATTATCGTGGTTCCGACAATATTAGAGAACCCTAGGTGCATGTTAATAGTACTGTCCTTTTTCCAAATCATTGTTACAGATAATTGAATAAACCCCGTTCCCATATTGCCTTTCAAAGTAGGGTAATATGACATTGTAGGTTTAACATAAACTTTAGGGTTTTTCTTGTGGTCTGGGGATTTCATTTCAAATGAAACCGTTACTTCTTCACCATCAACAAAGTAATCTTCTACTGAACTCCATTCGGTACCACTGAAGTAAAAAGCACAATAATTCCCATTGTCAGGCTGTGAAAAAATTTGCAGATAACCTTCTGGAGTGAATGTCGGTATGACACCAGGCGCGTTCCCATTAAGCTTAAATTTAGTAGAATTAGGTACATAGTTGCGACCGCCTATCTGCAACTTCTCAAATTCAGTTTGCGAAACTTTACTCTCAATCAGACCAACTTGAACCGTAAGAGAAGACTCTGTACTTGACACTCTACCTTTCAAAGTATCCAAATCAGACTGTGATGCTTTTAATTGAACTTGCTGACTGTTCTGCTTAATTAAAGTATTCGCTTGGCTGATCTGAGTCTCTAATGAAGATACCTTTTGATTATAGGTTGTTTGAGATACCTTCGATGTTAAACCCTGCTCGGTTTGATTAATCCTGCTATCGTGGTTTGTCAGCTGCGTAACAATTCCGTCCTGATCGGTGGTATATTCCGTGTTAGATACTTTACTATCCAGTTGATTATTTACCTCAGTCTTGGTGTATGTGTTATCTTTATCAGCCTTCGAAACCAATTGACCATTTACATATTCAAGTTCAGCTTTATCGGCAATATCTTGCTGTAAAATAGCAAGATCATTATCATAAAGAAGTTTTGAAACCTTCTTGGTTAGGGCATCCTCTATATCCTGTACCTTTTGGGTGTAAATTGATTTATCGACTGCATAAGTTTTGGTGTATTGCTTTGCGTTTTCTTGAGCAGTTTGGGCAACTTGGTCAGAGTAGTAAGTTCCATCTTGATAGGTTGCTTGGTCTTTGATATCGATCTCTTCTTGAGTATAAGAACCGACCTCGCTTGCCTCTGTTGGAGTGATTTTCTCCCATTTACCTGTGCTGGCATTCCAAGTATGTGCAACATACACTTTTCCACCTGTCTGAATCCAAATTATATTCATTTTACCTTCAGGAGGATCGGGTGCTTTAATGACCTTCGTTGCATAAAGAGCCTGCAAGTCCTTCCAAACACGGAAAACATCTTCTTTCTTATACTCGATGACTTCCCCAAGTTTGTAGGTTTTCTTGGATTTATCAAAGATAGATCGGTCAACAAAAATAACCCTAGAATCTAAATACATAGGGTGAACGAACTTTTCGTCTTTAATTTTGGCTGTATCACCTAATCGAACTTTTTCATGACTGTAACCCAATATGTGATCTAATGCTGCACCTTCTACTTCGTATTCGACAGCAGCCGTAATCCTTTTCTTGAGCTCAGTATTTCCTAATTGAGTTAGTCTTTCTTCAGTCATGTCTCGGTCTTGTGATTCAGGTTCATACAACTCAATTAAATGTTGCCCTTGTTGATTCCAGTTTTGGTAAGCATCATCATCAGTCACTGTAACTCTTAAACGGGTACCATCTTCTCGTTCAGGTCCTAAACAAATTAGGGCAGTAACGATACGGTTGTAATTTACTCTTTTTCTAATGCCGAATAAATCTTTCCCAGCTACAATTTCCTTTCCACGATCCATACCAACTCTTTTGACAATATCAACATACCTGGCTACCACTTCACTTCCGGTTACAACAACACGAAAGCGTAATTCACAATCAAAAAGAGATGCAACTGCTTTTAAAGCGTCATAAGCATTGATGTCCTTTTCAATTGTCCATTTTCGGATACCGCTATATTCAACAATACCAATCTCCCATGGTAAACCCTCAAGAATGAATTTACCTGCATTTTCAGCAGTTTGTCCCTCCAATATTTGAGGAGGGATCCATTTTAGCTTTTTTAATTCTATGAAAGAACCAATTGATTTCACTTCTACAGAGTTAGAACCGGTATATTCCTCTGATTGCTCTACAATAAACTCACGATAGTCACCATCTTCAGAAGGAATAATAATCCTTCTCTTCTCTGATAACTTTTCTACCCCTTTTTCTGTAAAGGGGACTGTGAAATCAAAGGTCTCTTCGTTTGTAATCGAGAGTTGGTGACTATCCACTGTAACATTTGAAATCCATCCTACAATTTTATCGGTTTGATGATGGAGGAGGTGGATCATACTCATTTGTAAGCATCCCTCCAATCAACTTTCAACTCGGCAATAGCATCTGAAGGATTAACAACAAATGCATTGTCCCCTTTTTTCAAATGGAAAAAGCGAGCACCAAAGTCTTTTTTGGTAAACTCTTCTCCATTCTTTTTAATTGCAGAACTGGCCATATTGAATTCGAATACATCACCAACATCTCCGATATATGGGACACCTTTAGACTGTTGATTAATTTTAGAAGCTTCAACTAATCTGATTCTTGCTTTTGTAGGAGTAGGAGAGCTTCCGTGTGTCCCAATATGCATTCCAATTGCAGCTAAATCTGCTTGAAATTCATTGTTCAAATCATTAAAGGGAAACTCTTCTTTATGTTTTGTATAGTTAGAACCATCACCATTTATTCCTTGTTGGGATATAGACATAACAAATTTTTGCCCTTCCTTCATTATGTCCATATACCCGAAGAAGTCTGAGTACTTCCAATCCTTAGACACAATATACTTACTGTTTTGGCCGTTTCTTAGGTTGATTTCAACATCTACACCGCCAGTTGATTTCCTTAGCACCACAGCAATTTTTCCAATCACTTCACTGGATGAATTCAACAAATATATTTCGGTTCTTGCTCGTTGTTTCGAATCATTTCCAACATTAAAATATGCCCGAACTAGATAATCCGAAGCTACTTGAGAAGTGGATCTCGATAGTGTTGGTCCATGCCAGGATGCTCCTGATCCAAAGTCATTAACGTAGTAGTCATATCCATCTGCAAGCATGGTTCCGGAATTAGTGCCTCCATCAGGAGAAAATAACGCGCTCGACCAACCTGTCATATTTTCTCCATTGCCAGTCAGTAACCTTGTATACTTGTTAAATGGCGTCTCATCTACAGAAACAGGTTGGCCGATTCGCATATAGTCTTCATCCCCGATAATATCTAAAAACGAAGTAGGCTTGGATAATACGAATCGGAATGAAGGTGGTGTACTTTCTGTTCCATTGTTTCTTAAGAGTATTGGAGAGGTGAAATTAGTATATAGATTTCCGTGGTACTCACCGTACTTATTGGGATCTGCGCATATAAATGTAATCGTACCCTTACCAAACCTAGCCATATCTTCAATGTCCAAGGAACCATCCACTACGGCATAGTAGATTCTGTCAGGTTCGTCATCGAATATAAGAGGCTTTGAATCGCTTGTTATTAACCAATCTGCAAGATCTTCTTCTAACCGTCTAACATCGTATCTGTCTTTCCCGTTTATGGTAATCGGCTGTTCAATCACTCTAATGTCCCGTGTGGTGGATTCAATAAGAGCACCTGGTCTATGAGGCACGTAAAGTAAGTTGCGTTTAATAGGGGCAAAGGCTGACCGTCTCTTTCCCATTTCGCAAATGACATATTCTTTTTTGATACCATCAAAGGAAAATGAAAACAACATTAGTATGCCTCCCCTCTAAAACTCTGAGTTCTGCCATTATTAAAATTCATGATATCTTGCATAGGCTTAGAGAGTATTTGTGCAAGAGTCCGAAAGTCAATCGTTCCTGTAGAATTTTCTTTCTCCAAAATCCTCATGAGGATCTGATTCTGTTTGAGAGTAGCTTCTAATAATAATTTTATTGTGTCTTGACTGCCTCCCTCAGAAACGGAAGGTAGTTGACTTGGCCTCTTATTCCCTGAAATATCTTGACCGGCTAAAGCCAAAAGTTTCATTGCGTCTGTCCTACGAACTGGATCAGTTGGTATTACCCATTCTGGCCACCCACCCTCAGCTAGTTCATAAAATCCGCTTGAATTGATTAGACCGCCAGTAGCAAAACGTCTAGCGTCTGTGTCTTTAGCTGTTGAAGTAGGTACATTCCAATTCTTCAATATTTTCTCTGATTCAGGATTTGGAATAACTTTAGATCCTTTTGGGAGATGAATTAATTCAGGTCCTTCTTCTCCAACCCAAGTTAATCCCCCACGCCAGTTTTTCGTTCCTTTAGCGTTTCGACCTATTCCAAGAAGGTTTACACCGACATTTATGGTACTTGCAATAAGACTATCCAGCGTATTAAGTAGTGTTAATTTCACACCCTTAGTTGCCCGTTTTTCAGCATCACGTTGTATTTTTTTGTTGTCTCCATTATCGCTAACGTTTACGTTTTTACGTGCGCCTCTTTCCGCGTCTCGCTGAAGTCTTGCAGCTCCACCTTTGTCATCAATATTCACTTCTTTAATGTGGTCTTTGTCGAGGATCGTATTGAGATTTCCACCTTTTTCAATTTGCCTAAGTAACTCATTAGTCACTTCACCTTGTTCACTCTTTATGTCAACAATTCTTCCGCGACTGTCACGTAAGACTGATATTTGCTCATTCAATTTATTGTTTTGTTCTTGATATTCCGCATTTGTTAATTGACCATTTCTGTAATTGGCATCTAATGTTGATTTTTCTTGAGAAAGTTTGTTTATCTTTGAATCGATTAGACTAATTGCTTCGGAAGATTTCCCATTAATGTCAATCATCTTAAGTTCTTGTTCTACTAACTGATCATAAATTTTTGATTCTTCCGAGACACGGCTTTTTAAGCCTCCCAATCTTTGCTGTTCAATTACAAAACCATCATAGAGCCTATCGATCTCACTTTGCATATTATTGGCTTTTTCTTTATACGCATCTTGCTCACGTTTATAATGCTCCGCCCTAGCAATATCGCCATTAGATTCAGCTTCTTGGATGAGCTCTTCTAATTCTTTTGCTTGCTGTCTCAAAGTGGCTTGTTCTAAAAGTTTTTCATTGTGTTTTTCAATAGTGGCATTAAGCTTCGCTTGTGTTTCTAAATAATTGTCTGCAGCTTCTTTTATGCTGTCATACGCCTTATCTTTTTCGATTTGGAGTTGATTATTTATGAATTCCCTTTGTTTGTCTAAGGCAGGTTTTAAATCTTCGCTTAAATCAATAAATGCGTTTCCGTATTCGGAAACTTTTGCGACGGTTTGCGGAGCATTTTCCCTTATATTTTTATCTAATGATAAGAATTCACTTAACTCATCATTGGTCAATCCTGACTTTATTTGGAGAGCATCCATTTTATTTTTATAGCTCTCTATTGCTTTGGGATCTGAAGATAATTTTATTTTGTCTTGTAAATCAAGATAATTAGCAAGCTCGTAGTTGTTCAATTCAATTTTATCTCGAAGACTTTCATACCTATCTACTGAATTTTCAAGTTCTTTCTGCTTATTGATTAAAGTATCGGTATGTTTTATATCAACTTCATTAGCCTTTTCTACAGCTTCTTTAATCCCGATAAAAGCAGCTGTACCCAAAACCAAGGCTCCAGTAACCAAACCAACAGGTCCAGGGATTTTGGTTAATACTCCAGTAAGGCCAGTACCTTTACCGAGCATTGACACTAATGGAGATACGGTTTTAAATAATGCTCCAGCACCGGTACTCATGGCACCTATTGCAATCAAGGCCGGACCGGTTGCCGCTGCTAATCCAGCAAATTGAATTGCTGCAGTTTTGGATTCATCGGATAAAGATTCAAACCAATTGACACCGTCTTCAACTTTGTCTGTCAAATCTTCCAATATTGGAACAAGGTTCGCTTCAACGACTTTCCAAAGATCCGCACCGGCAATTTTTAATTTCTGAACAGCAACCTGAAATTTTTGAGCTCCTTTTTGAGTACTATCGAAAGTTTGATCAACGATTCCTTCTGAACTTTGAAGTGTTTTTAATAGTTCCTCAAACTCAAACCTTCCACCTTGAATAGCATCTGCTAAATCTGGTCCTGCTTTTGCTCCAAACGCTTCAATAGCCAACGACGTTGCTTTAGCTATGTTAGGTGCTTTTTCGATTTCTTTTAATGTTTTCTTAAATTCTTCCCTGGCATCTTTTCCATCTTTACCCCACCTAGAGATAGCCTGTTTTAAACCTGACATGGCTATTTCGGCATTAACACCAGCCTTTTCCCAACTTGCAAATAGGGCTACACTTTCTTCCATCTCCATTCCTAAAGCTCGCATAGGAGCTCCGTATTTGGTAATAGATTCGAGTAGCTTATCTGCACTAACTCCGGTGACTTGTGCTGACGAAGCCACAATGTCCAATACTCGAGCATAATCTTCAGCTTCAATACCGGCATCGCCCATCGCTCTTGCCACTAATTGCACACCTTGTTTCGCTTCAACACCTGTGATGTCAGCGAATTTCAAAAACTTTTCAGTTGCTTTCTCAAGAGCCTTATCTGTAAATGCGAAACGAGTATTAACTTCTCCTAATACATCTCCAAGCACGGCAGACTCTACTGGGAACTTCCCGTACACATTCTTAAATGAGGTCTTTAATCCCTCAAGGGCTTCTCCAGTCGCACCGGTAGCTTTAATGACATTATCAAGTCCTTCTTCCACCTCATAAAAAGCGCGATTTGCCGCAAAAGCCGCTGCTGTTAAAGGAGCAGTTACTCCAATGGACATCTTTTTCCCTATACCTGTTAATTGTGTACCTGTTCGTTCTAATCTTTGTCCAAGTTGAGTCATTCCTGATGTCGTATTTCTTTGTTGTTCTTGCAAGTCATTTAGTTCTCTTGTAGTTCTTTGTACAGACCTCTCTAAGTTGTTTAAGGTTGCGACTTGGTTGTTATACTCCTTTGCAGCCTTTTCAGCTTCTTTAGAGCCTTCTCCATGCTCTTTGACCATTTTTTGATATGACTTATATGCCTTATCTGTAATGGATTTTTGCACTTCGAGCTTTTTGTTTAACCCTTGCAACGTGGTTTGGTACTTACCAATTGATTTATCTCCTCGATCAAAGGCAGAAAGATTCGCTTTAATTTCAGAATTGACCAATCGCATTTTCGAACGTAAATCGGTCAGTCCGTTATTTATTTTAAGGGTGTCTAAGTCTAATCCTATCGACAATCCTTCGATTTTTTCGGTCACGTATTATCCCCCCTTCTTTAGAAGATTTTAATCATCCACCAAATGCAGCAATTAAAGATCTAGCTTTATGCTCACTTGTGCTTTTTTCTTTTAACAAATCAATTAAAAAATGGTAAGGCATATTTAAAACTTCGTTAATGTCCTTACCATTTTCCATTAAATTTCGGATGAGTTTATCTAAATACTCTTTTTGTTTAGCGAAAGAAAAGTCCTCATCCCTTAACGTTTCTTCGCCAGGAAGTTTTTTGTTTCTTCCGTTTGCATCCCTTGGGTAACGAAAAGGAGTTGTTCCCATAACAAAGTACTGGCATCCGGACCATGAAGTCCGTTGAATAGTTCATCTTTTGTGAATTGCCCCTTATAGACCTTATTTGCTACAAAATCCAGCAATTTATCAATAATGTCTTTTTCACTTTGATTCTTGTCACTTAGATCTGATGCTAGGTCAATGGCTTCATACACCACTGATAGAGGAATGAAAATAGGGGTAAGGTATCTTTCAGAGACTAACTCGCCTTCTTTAACTTCTTTCACAATCTCGATCATATTTCTTTTTAATTCTGCCATGTGTTTTCTCCCCTTTATATAATAAAAAAGCAGGCCGTAGCCCGCTTTTTAGATTTATAACAAAACTTCCATCTAGATAAAATTATACTTCTGGAGTAGCAGTTGGATATGCTGCTCCAAACACTGCTTGGAATAAAGCGTCACGTTGAGTAGCGTTTCCACTTTCATCAAAGCCAAATACAACGGACTTTTCTTTTTCGAAACCTGTTACATCACGATCCATAAACTCAGCAGAAATTTGTTCTCCTTGGAACTGAGTTTCCCCCTGTTTGGTTTGACCGTTAATGGATGGACGTAGGAAAATACCTTTAGTTAGGCCAACCCATTCTTTACTTCCGTCCTCTGCTGTCTTAGCAAATACACAAGCTACGTAAGGTGGCGAATCTTCACTTCCATATGAATGAAGCCCTTCTGCTGTAGACTCTAAGCCGAGTAGAACTTTTTTATCTTCGATCGGCAGCTTATGAAATCCTCCGGTTACTGTAATATTCCCTGCTGCTACTGCAATTTCGGCAGTTTTATTATCTCCATAAGCTCTTACCGCCGTTTGTGGCATTTCAACGGTGATATTTTGAAGGAATTCAACTCTTTCTACTGACCCGGTGATAACAGCAGCTTTAGTTTCATCTAAGACTGCATAATAAAATTCATCTACACCGGTTGTTGCTTTGTAGTTTTTTTCGGCCATAGATTAGCCCTCCTTTTGACTATTCAACGTATTCTTTTCCTTTGTATCTCCTGGCAACACGATAAATTGATAAATCTGAATCATATTCATCTACTCCGGTGCTTAATTCAGAAAATCCAAGTATTTTCCACATAACATTTCTTACTTGCTTCGCGCATGTGGTGGTGTCTTCAAGACTTTTTGACCATACCTCTATTTGGAACAAATATGAGTCTGTTAACCATTTATTATCTGCGAAATCCCCAGCCAGTGGAGGTGAAAGGGGATCAATAATGATATACGGACCGGTTACATCGCCTGAAGCTGGGTACTCATAAAATTTAATTCGTCCATTTACCATTGTATTAATAACTGGGTCTGCAAGGAGCGCGTTATATATCTTGTAGATCATTTAATCCCCTCCACGACTGCTTGCCTGATTGCTTTACGATAAGCATTTTCTGCATTGACCATAACGCGAGCAATCGCACCTTTACCTCGAGGATTAGGATTTTTGATTGTTCCGAATTCATTTAAATGTATAATCCGATAACGACCATGGGGCCCTTTCCAATGGACCTTAACTGTTCTTACATCTCCGTCCCAAGTTGGGTAGGAGAAAGCGATCTCTTCTATGGACGCTCCCGTGTCTTTGAATGATGCAAACTCACTTTTTAAGTGTTTGATAAATACATTTGCGCCTCTTATGAGAGCCTCATCGCTAATCCTTTGCACATTCGCCTTGCCGTAACGATTTTCTAATTCAGCAAGAAGTTTATCCAAACCTGATACATTTACACTCATTCTACTAACCTCGCAATCACGTTAATAAAAGAATGACTCTGTAGGTCAGGCTGTACATGCTTAACGTTATATCTCCTGTCCTGGTATTCAGGAGCATCAATAGAAATATAGTGTTTATTATTGGGAATGAAATCTGCAAGTGGATCTCTGATGGTAATCGTTAAGTCAGAAAGGGTACCGTTTGATTTTGCTATTTCCATATCTTTCAGCCAAACCGTATCAATCTTTGCCCAGGCTTTATATTCAATCTCTGTTTCTTTTTCTCCTGGTAATGGTCCGTCATTAGCCCCATATTTATAAAAGGTGATCGGTGTTCTTAAATCCCCGCTTTTTACTCGCGGGGATTTGTATTTAAACGGTTGCATTTTCATCACCTTCTTTTAATGCGATGGAAAGCCCGAGACTGTTTAGTTCACTTGAAAAATTATCTTCAAAGTATTCAATTGCATCGTTGTAAAGATATCTGGTACGCTCCAATACTAATTCTCTTGCCCGGATATCTATATCGGTTGTGCCTTCAACGACGAACTCTCCGCAGTTACTTCTTATGGCCACAATAGAAAAGGACAACAGTTCTTTTAAATTGTCGTCCTCACTTGAGTGGGTGATGTGCATTTTGTCCTTAAACTTCTTTAGGAGCTCATCCGTGATGTTCACTTACATCACTCCTTGTCTTCTTTCTCCGCTTTCGCTTCTTCTAACTTAGTTCTCAACTTCTCCAGGCCTGTGTTTGGATGGAATGAAACCCCTAGAGACTCTAGTTCAGCTTTAATCTCATCTTTTTCCTTTTCTTCATCATTTTCAGGATTCGATTCCTCGATTACTTCAATGAAAATACGCTTATATTTCGGGTGGACCGCGGATAATTCTTCTATCCGTTCTACTGTAGGTTTGTATCCCTCTCTTGGGTAGGGTTTCCCTGCCTTATATTTCTTCTTGTTATCTTTAAGATCAGTGAAATCATTTACAACTTTATACTTTCTCATCAATTACTAAGCTCCTTTCAATAGAAATTTAGACTGACGGTGTTTCGGTAGTGAAAGAAATGTCGAGATCATACACAAGTGCAGATTTATTGTCCTTCGGTTTCCCGTTTGCGAATTGCTTCATTGTGTATAAACGAGCATCTTCAATGGCTAACGTCTCATCGAACTTATTGATTTTAAATCCACCAGCAATAGCAGCAAGATAAGTCCCTTTTACAAAGAACAACGCTTTTCCTTCTGGAACCTCTTCAGATTCAAGTGGTGAAATGTTATATGGGAATGTTGTCACCCATTGGCCATTCGCAGTTTGGATTGTGTTACCGATTTGTACTTTAATTGCATCTACTGGATTGACGACCATGATAACTTTGTTTAATACTTTGCGAGCCTTATCTTTAGCGTCTTTTGATAAAGCCACTACAACGCCACCTAATTCTTTAGCAACAACCTCTCCTCTTTCGGAAGGAGCGAATGTCAGTGTGCCACTTGAAGTTTTAGCTGTTACCGCACCTGTATCAGGATCCACATCTTTCATTAACCCGATAGGTTCATTTTGTGTTGGTCCACGACCCTTAACAAGACCATATTCTAATCCAACGGAGTAAGATTCCACAAGCACAGTGCGAACGTATCGCTCAACCCATTCCGGTCCTAGATCCAACATGTCTTTAGGAATAACGGCAAATGCAGTGAGCTTCAATTGACCAATTTGTTCTTCACGGAATGCAGCTGAGATTTGACCTTTGATTTCGCCGAACAGGGCACCCCAAACATAGGCCTTATTTGCATCAGAGTAAATGTATCGAGTTACCGCTCCAAGATCCTTTAAGCCAATTGCTTCAAGTAGTGGATGCTCTGTTACTAGATCTTCGAAAATACGCTCTTGAGTGGTTACTGGCAAGATTGTGTCTTCAGCAAAACCTTCACTTGCAATAACTTCATTGAAGAATGTACGCTCCGTAGAGGTTAAGACATTTTGACCACGTGCAGCGAGAATTTGTGCATCATGCACTTCGTTTCGTGCTTCATTTGAAATTTGCTCCGTCAAATCAGATTGCAGGGCTGTGAACATTTCACTGAATGCTGTTTCCAGCTGCTCAGGAGATGAGTTCTCATCTTTCATAACATTCATGTATGCTTGCTTTTTAGTTTCAAAGTTTTCCATTTTCCCTTTGAATTTAATGACCATAATTTGTTACCTCCATTTTTTAAGTAAATTAAAAGAACCTTTCCCATTGTTCACCGCGGCAGCAGGAACTGGAGAAGGTTCTTGACTTTGGGTATTTGGTTTTAATGTGCTTTTCAACTCGTTAATGATCTGGCGTTTCTCCTGATCATCCATAACTGAATTGGTAACAATGTTGTCTCCATCAGGTTCCACACCCTCAGCCATACTTGCAAACCCAATCTCTAATGCCTTCCTTGCACTAAACCAAGTTTCAGAATCAACCTTTTCGCGAATTTCTTCACGGGTGACTTTCGCTTTTGTCATGTAGATGTCGATAATTCCTTCTTCGAGCTCATCAAGAATATCGGCTTCTTTTCGCATATCAGCTTTGGATCCCCATACAATATTACTCGCTTCATGAATCATTAACATTGAACCAAGACCCATGATTAATTCATCAGCCGCCATTGCAATAACTGAAGCAGCTGAGCACGCCCACCCATCAATGTATATTGAAACTTTTCCTTTGTGGCGTTTCAAACGATTATATATGGCAATACCCATAAAAGCATCTCCACCAGGACTGTTTAAGTGGACTTTAATATCGTTATCTCCGGCTTCATTTAGTGCATTATCCATATCAGTAGCCGAGAAACTATCACTCCACCAAGATGTGCCGATTACACCGTAAATAGTAATATCAGTTGTCTTTGTCTCTTCATTGTGAACAACATTAAATTTTTGAGGGATATCCTTCAACTGCTCAATATATGATTGGTTTTTGAACATTTTCAAGAAATCTTCTTTATTCATATTTATCATTCATCATCACCTCCTTCAGCGGAATACATTTCTTGATAATTCTTCGTGATATAGTGCTTATCCAATTTCGGATCATCAGACCGCTCCCATCCTGCTTCATCCCGCAATTCATTGCCAGTAAATGCACCACTTGAAATAAGCTTATCGATAGAGTTTGCCAGGTCAAATACACTTTGATAAGAAACTTGCCTTATGTCTAAACGTCGTCCATCCAAGTATTCTTCCTTAGTAAGAAACTTTGAGTTTCCTTCATCACCTATTTTTTTTAGGAGAGGACTGACGGTAAACATCATAAAGTTCTTTGTGTGCTTTTCTACATCTGCAAGATCTCCACGAATAAGGCTAATGTGGATCCCTAAGGCCATGGCCACTTGATCTAAGAAACCGTTGGTTACTTTGTTGATTTCATCAACACTCGGTCCGTTGGCGGCTCCATCATATTTCTCATCATATTTCGTACCTTTTTGCTGCGGGACAATAGCGATATCCTTTTCTCCTATGGCCTTGTACATGTTGTCTATAAACTCCTGGAACTTTTGAAGATGTTCGGGAGTTTTAGCACTAAGCATATCCATGTCCACGGTGCCGCGGATTTGATTTTTTCTTTTTTGAGCATTTAAAATTCGAGCGAATAACTCTCCGTAATCAGCGAACAAGCCATCGATTAATGGAGTTAGTTTCTCATTTGTGTACCTTAGATGAAGTACTTCATTTTGTTTGAAAACCCGCTGGAATTCATAACCTCTTAACTTTACCTTCGAAAAAATATCTTCTTTGACGGCAAAAGCACTGTGCTCATAATCATCTGCAATAAGTAGATCTTCATCATCTGCTTGAATAATTAAACATTCATTATCATAAATCAACTTTCGGACCACCGTTTGCCAAAAGGTACTTGCAGTCATGTTCTTATTAGGTCGTACATTTAGGCGATAGTATAACTCATCCTTCTCATATGACTTCCCATTTTTCACTCTAAACTCAGACTGACTTATAGTTCTTCCAAGAAAAGAGGCACATGTTTCAATTGCGAGACGCTTCATATGAGCTCGCACTACAACATCAGGGATCATTTCCACATCAAACATATAGCCCAGTTCACTGTTTCTCTTAAACACATCTAACAATCCCAATATTTATCACCCCCTTCATTAAAACTTGATACTATCTAAGTAAAAATCCACTTCCTCTTCAAGCAACTCATCAGCTTGCCACATGGCATATACAAAAGCAGAAAACCCATCCGTTTTTCTTCTCACTTCATCTTTCTTGACGAAATCTTTATTACCGTCATTTTTCACTTTGACCACGATGTTGTTTGTGTTCCATCTCATTAATGGATTATCACCATAAATTATTCTTTGTTGAGCAAAGAGCATTTCAATTCTGGGAGCAAGCTTCGCGTATATTGCATGCGGATTTCTTATATATAAAACCGTAAACCCGGCATCCTCTAATGCTTGTTTCACAATATCCAATCGGAAGGTATCTCCAATGATGGTGTCCAAGCCATATAGGTCTCTCATCCGGCAGAAGTAATTGACCATGTGTTTGATGTTAATAACCGGTTCATCCAGTAGCGTGATCAACCCTTGTTCTTCCCACTCAAAAATCGGAGGTTTCAAGTTGGCTTCCTTAATAAAGTCACGCCTTGCAAATTGGTGACTGTCCCAAATATAATCGTCACCTTCTCTGAATAATACTCCGCATGCAGTGAAGTCTTTAATGAATGAAAAGTCAATTGCACCAATACATTTTTTGTTTCTCAACCGATCATAAGGGATTGGTCTATTTGTAGCTTCAATGTCTTTCCATGAGGCAATTTTCACTGTGTTGTCTTCTTGAGGAAGGTTCATCCTCTTGGCCATAAACTCAGGGTGACCAGATGGATCATCTTCAAGATCCAGATATTCATCCATTATGGTGTCAAAAAGCTCTTCAGCATAAGGACTTCGTGGCTTACTGAACATTGGATTCGCTTTTTCCCAAAGTTTCGGATTATCCACTTCTTCTTTGCTATCCATCTTGCAGATGAAGACGAACCTATTTTTCCGTTTGCTGCCACCACTTAAAACCTCTAGACACTGTTCTATGAATTTATCAAAAAAACCACCACGGACATGGCCGTTGGTGGATATATAGATTCTTCTCCTATGCATGACCTTCCCTAAACCTGAGCTTAGTGTATTGATCAATTTTGTATCCTCATAAATGTGCCACTCATCAAAAATCAAACACCCTGGGCGGCCGCCGTCTTTAGTATCGGCATTTGAGGTACGGAACATGAACTCCGATAAAGTAGCCCTTCCCCGGATGATGGTTTTTGTCCAAGAGAAAAAGTTCTTCATGAAGTTCTTATTCTTCTCCTTCATGTTATAAACTTCTTTAACTGATGTCTGCGCCTGGTCTTCACTATTGGCCACTACATCAACATTGTAACCTTCGATACCATGACCCGGACTTATAAAATAATCGGCCAGGCCGGATATCAAACCATTTTTACCATTTCCACGTGCGATGACAATAACAATATCTTTGTAGAATAATTTGTCCCGTTCTTTAAACTTAAGAAATAAAAAAGCAATAATAAATTTCTGAAACAATTCCAACTTGAAATACCATTTCTCGATATAATTAATACACTGCTCTATCTGTTTCTCGTCAAAGTAAATATCATTGCGATTAAGTACTTCAGTTTCAAGTTGGTTAACCAAATCAATTCGTTCTTGATTAAATATAATAAGTCCCTTGCGCCAGGCCTCGATGTAATCATCTACATATTTTTGATGGATCAATACAGATCACTGACTTCTGGTTCGTCATTATCCTTCTCCACATCTTCTGTCACGACAGTATCAACACACATTGAAAACTTAATAGATTTTTCAAGAGAAATTAATGTTTTTGTGAGCTTATTGAGCTCATTTATTGCAGGATTTGTTTTAACGAATTCTTGATTAGCATTAACGGTTGTGGTCATTACGCCGTCTTTATTTATGGCCGATTGGAGTTTCCTAATTTGCTTAACAATAGCGATATAGCGCTTAACTTTATCAACTTCAATAAGATCATTCTGATCAATCCTATTCAACAACTGTTTTTCTAAATCAGTGATTTTGACAGCCCCACTCACAAAAACACCCCCCTCTTTTTTTAGACCCCCTAATATAACAAGGGATTTTCAGTATTTTTTTGGACGTCAGAGCCCCCTCCCCGGTGCCCAAGCAATGTGAAATTACCAAAGTTTTTGACCGGGGGGCCTACCATCTTTCGTCGTTCCATTTAGGAACCTTATGTTTAAATGACCTTCCGTGCTCCTTGTTGTGACAGTCCACACAGATTGTCTCCAGGTTATCCTCATCAAGAGCAAGATCAGGATTATGTACCAGCTCCTTGATATGGTGAACAACCAACTGTATCTTCTTTCTCTTTGCTCTCTCACTAAACTCATTCTTATCAATGGTTACCTTGCCCTGCCGTTTACACTCTTGACACTCATAGTTGTCACGCTTCTTAACTTCTTCTCGAATCAGTTTCCAGCTCTTACTGTCGTAGAATTTTCGTTTCTGACTGTTGGTTTTGTATTCAGACATATTTCACCTACTTTTTTCCAATTAAATACAGGAGATAAAAAAGTGTTGTCGAATTTAAGAGAAGAGGAGAGGAGGTGATGTATATGATAATGCAAAGAGTTCAATCTTCAAACTTAGTTGCTGTTGGATATGATGATGCAACCAACACTCTTTTTATCCAGTTTAATAATGGTACTTATAAGTACTTCAATGTTCCCAACAATATTTATAGAAATCTAATGAATGCAAGTTCAAAAGGCGGCTACCATGCTGCATTCATTAAAGATAATTATAGATATCAAAGAGCATAAAAGAATTGAAACAGATTCAGGTAATATGCACTTGAATCTGTTTATTTTTATCCTTTCAATCTTTCATAAGTATCCTGCTTGGTTCCCATGAGTTCTCCCCAATCTCTCTGGTCAGTTGTTCTTTGAACTTCTCTGCATTGCATTAAAAAAGCACCTCATATTTACGAGATGCTTTAAAGCCTACCTAATTCTTTTTTTCTTTCAATAGAATCCATCTTCTTTATGATTTCATTTGCTGAGAAGGCTGTAAGAAAGTTATCACCTTTTGATAAAATGATTAGATGTTTTTTTAGGAACTCCCAGTCTGAAAGTCCAACCTCATTCTTGCACACTTCCCCTTCACAGTCATCACAAAGTTGCAGATCCCAGTCATCCATGACTCCAATATCAGATTCACTAAATTCAATGTTACAGTTCAAACAGTTCAAAACTCCACCTCCTATTCATTTACAAATTTCTACACAAAAAAGGGAATTCCTTCCTGTTTGTTGAAATATGTAAAATACAGGAGGTGATAAACTTGACGAAAACCATACACGTTACTCCACATCCAAACGGTGGTTGGCAAGTAAAAAAAGGTGGCTCTTCTAAAGCTTCTTCAATTCATTCAACAAAAAAAGATGCTGAGGATTCATCAAGAGCAACGGCCAGAAGAGAGAAACTTGAACTTGTAATACATGGATTAGATGGTCAAATTCAAAGAAGAGATTCTTATGGAAACGATCCTTATCCACCAAAAGGCTAAAGTTTTGACACTCTTTCAGATTTGAAGGAGTGTCACCTCCTCCTAATTGCTCCTCCCTTTCTATGATATGTATCCCGGTTAACACCCATGATTTCTTCCCAGTCCACATGCTCATGATGAACTTTTTTCTTTGGTTTAGGTTGTTTCATTTTCCTGCCATTCAGCTTATTTAGCTGCTCTTCACTTAGATGATCGATTATTCTCATGGCAATCACCCTCAATTTCTACTCAGATTGGCTCAGTTTCGATTTAACAGACCATTCAAATGTCTTTGTACTAGAAAAGGCTCCCTTCGTCTGAAAGGAGCCTTCTTTGAAATATTTCGTTAATACCATATTAGCACCTCTGGGAAGAAAGGCACTGCTTTTATAATGCCATTATTCTGCCTACGAATATCCTTATTTATCATTCCACAAATCTACAAATATTACATTTTTTCTAGACATTTTCCAATTAATTCTTTAATATATAAAGGAATTTCAATACTTATAGAGAAAATTAAATAATAAACAAAAGAAAGTGTGTAGATCTAAAATGATATTTCCAAAGTATATTTTCACTTGCAAGGACGTAACACACCATAAAGATGATACAATTTCTTACCATAATACATTTGAGGAATTAGAGGTAAGGGATTTCCCTACAAACATTGAGTTCCATTTAGTTTTAGGTATCGAATACTCTATACCTTTAAAAGGGAACAGAAAAGTTTCTATAAGGATTACAGACCCACAAGATAATAACGTTACAGATAGAGACTTTGTAATCGAGCTAAGACCTGTCGTAAAGGAACAGAGAAAATTTGCATTGAATGTTATAGATATTAGGGAATTTGAAATAGAAGAAGAAGGGATGTATTCCATACTCATTTATCACAATAATGAACTTATAACAAGTCACGAGTTTATGGTTTCACAAGGAGGTTTGAAAATAGATGCAAATGACAATAAGTGATCAGCAGTATGATGTGAAAAGGGCATCCAAGAAAAAATACATAAAAACCTCAAAAGCAAAAGTATTACCATTTCCCAACACCTCTGAAATTAGGGGGTATTCTTTAGAATTAGTTGAACATGATTTTACTGTTGTAAACGAGTTCTTAATTAAAGAAATTGTTTTAAAGAAACAGAAGAATCTTGAGATCCACGAGCATAAATGTCCTGAAAAAGGGAATATAGATAGTAAGGAAAGTACTTATGGGAAAGGAAGTGCTCTTGCTATGTCATTTAATTTACCTACTCCATTTTTATTATTCAAAAATGAACTGGTTGAATCATTTAGCGGGTTTTCTTTCAAGATTTTCCCCACTCTAATTCTTGGCTTCACACTTTCTTTTGGTAATTTCGATTTAAGTCAACTAGTAAACGGCTTAGCAATACTATTTATTATTGCATTAGCAGACGCTTTGATTGGGATTCTGCCTAATACAAAAATCAAAGGTAGTAAAGCAAAAGATCATACTTTACAAGCAAAAGCCTTAATGTTCGTTGTAAATGTGATTGGAATAGTCGTGTTTTTTGCAATTCATTTTTATCTTCAGAACGCTTTACCTAACCCAAATATATTTCAAAAACAGATAGTTAACGTCCATATATACTATTCTGTATGGCTTGCCATAATCTACAGCATAAGAATCGCAAATTATACAGCAAGCGCAAATAATACCAAGGTACCAAAGTTCTTTTCTACCTTGTTAAGTTATATGAATAAAAAATAAGGCCCTACTGTAGGGCCTTTATACATATACCTCTATTTTTAAAATTAAGGCTAGCTTATAGAATAATCTAGCCTTTAACCTATAATATCTTCTTTCACTCATCCCCATATCATTATATATTTCATAATCAAATACCTCTTCATCCTCAAGGTACCTCCTATAAATTAATTCTCTTTCGAGCTTACTTAGCCGATTAACACCTCTTAGAACCCATTCAATATGTTTGTCCCTCGCCATCTCCAATTCAATTCGTTTTATTGCTATCTGTTCAGTCGATGAGTGAAACTCATTCGAAAATGAAGGAGGAACGAGCGAATAAGTTGCCGTGACTTTGGGGAGCTTATCTTCCGGAACCATAAGCAAGTAAAAGCGGTATTTCTCTAAAGCAGACTCAACAGCTGCCTTTGTTTTCTCTCTGTCTATCTCAGGAAGCATGAACAATTGTTTTCCCATTTAAGCTTCCTCCTCTTTCAATTCTAATTGACAAAATTTTAGTTATCTTGTTTCACAACCATTAAAATATTATTAAAGTATCCTATTTCTGGAGTTGCACTGTCTATTATCACTTGGATAAGATCATTCTCATTTAATGAGAGCATAATTGTTCTTGCAAAAGTATTATTTATCACATCTGAAGGTGGAATAGAATAATATCGTATTTCTGACAATAAATTTATTGGTCCCTCATTTAATCTAACGTAGGTTTCTAGAATATCAACCTCAACTGAAGCTGAAGCTGGAAATTGAGCAATAAATGAATAATGTATGGAGTACACTCCATCACTATTTATTCTTATTCCTTGTGTCGTTCCAAGAATTGGTGTAACACCACTATATGGCCCAATATTAGAAAAGGTCATCAAATTTCCGCTGACTGCTTCAGTAAGTCCGTTTGAATATATTGAACCATATACAGGTGTAATCCCTGGTCCTTGTGGGCCCAGCTCTCCTTGTGGTCCTTGCTCTCCTTGTGGTCCTTGCTCTCCTTGTGCGCCCTGCTCTCCTTGTGCGCCCTGCTCTCCTTGTGCGCCCTGCTCTCCTTGTGGGCCCTGCTCTCCTTGTGGGCCAGGTGGACCCGGAGGACAATTACAATTGAATGGATATATATCACAGCTCTCTGGTGGCATTATTTCTTTTGGTAGATAAATATTGTTTCTCCTTAACTTAGGGATTTTTCTCATTCCACACACCTCGATACACTATTCTCAACTTATTATATGGAAGTTTCAAAATCATGATTGGACATAGGTACAACAAATGTATATTCTTCCAAATGTAGAGTTTTGGATAGGGTGATGCACGCCATCTCCCTATCTTCAATCTGCTGCCATTTCGGACGATCATCAGCGATGACTACTTGCATCATTCAACCTGATTTTCTTCTGATTCCACTTCTTCAATACTCAACTGATTGTCTGGTACATCCACATTCCCGTTTTCATCAACCGTGTATTGACTCCCCTCATAAAACTCCTCGATACTCATCTGAGAAGGCTGAATGGATAAGTTCACGTTACGGCCAGCGTATTTATATAGCTCCTGGGCTTTCTTCTCAGAATCTCCTTTAATAGCAAACTTCATTGATGTTTTTTTGGAATCCCTCTGAACGGTCATGAACTCGGCCGACGTTTCCCCAGCTGCACAACCTTCAATTTCAAATAAGATGATGCTTCCGGCCAGTGCATATAATCCGGTAGTTGACATGTCTCCATCTTCCTGTCCCTTTATTTCAAACTTTAGGATTTCTTTCTTATCGTCCTTTTGCTGCATCTTAAAAAATACGTTTAATTGAGTTTTGCTCATTTTATTAGCTCCCTTATTGTTTATTTTTTGTGAAGGTCATTAAGCATCCTAAGCCGTACCCGTGCTCTTTGATCTCACTCGATTTGACCCATCCACGATTTTGATGACTTTCGATGACTTTTGTTAATGTGGTTTCTGTCATCCCAAAGACTATTTTCTTAAGTGGCTTGTATTGCTTACTCATGCTTTCATCTTCACATTTTCTTTGGCTTGGATGATTGACTCAATAACCTGAGCTTTATTGACAGAAAGCCTTGACTCTCCAGTTTCTTCTACCACGAATAAATCACCGGCAATTTGAGCTAGTATATACGCATCAACTACGTTGTCGCTTTTATGCTGGTACCCATAATCATTCATCACTGCTTGCATAACAGCTTTCTTTTTCTGCAGGCCTGTCAATCGTTTCTTGCTTCCTTTCTCTCCGGTCCATCCCGTCACCCCTACATACTTTTTCACTGCATTTGGGGCAACCTCATAATAAGTCAGCTTTCTTTTGTATAACTCGTTCCTTATCCCGTGATGCAAGCCCCCTGCAAACATAGCCTTCTGGGTGCTATATGGGAAACCTTCAATGCAGATCATGTCGCCTGGCTTTACATGAGCAATAATTTCGTTGATCAATGTAATCATCCGTTTCGGGTCCTGACTCCCTACACCGGTTAATTCCTTTTCTCTAAGGACCATCCCACTTTCGTCCAGGGCCACAAACCCCGTCTTAGTGGATGGATCGATACCTACAAATCTCATAACGCTCTCCTCCTTGCTTTCTCATTTTCATAGACTTGTTCTAATTCCGATAATGTTAATTCGTAAAGTTGTTTGCCGCATGGAGTTTTAAAGTAATCCATTTTGATTAGCTCACATTTGTAAAAGTCCATCTTGGCTTCAATTCCTCTTCTCAGCTGGCCATACGGTACAGTTGATATCATGTTCACACCTTCTTTACATAAATTTCATTTCTTCTTGTCTGACTAGGTTAATGAATTTCCCGTATTCTTTAATGAATCCAAGCTTCACAGTTCCAGTTGGCCCATTCCGGTGCTTACTGACAATTAATTCTGTAATGCCTTTAAGCTCTGAATCCTTATAGTAATATTCATCTCGGTACAAGAACCCGATGACATCGGCATCCTGCTCAATCTGTCCAGATTCCCTCAAATCGGACATCATCGGACGCTTGTCCTGCCGTTGTTCTACTCCCCGGGATAGCTGTGAAAGAGCAACTACGTTTACATCCAACTCCCTCGCCATTGCTTTGAGTGTCCGGCTGATATCGCTGATTTCTTGGAGTCGATTTCCTTTATAACTCGCGTTCCCTATGATCAGCTGCAGGTAGTCAATCATGACCAACAGCTTCTTACCAGGGTTCTCACGTTTCACCTTTCGGACCTTCGACCATATATAATTCACGGTGACACTTGGCTTATCGAAGATATGTAAGTCAAGGCTGTTTAATATGCCAAGTGCTTGTGAAAGCTTTTTCCAGTCGTGATCAGTGAAATCTTCACTTGCATTCTTCATCTTTTGTGCATCTATATTGCCGGCAATCGATATCAATCTTTTTAGCAATTGTTTCTTAGGCATTTCCAAGGAAAATATACATGGGATATCACCTTGTTCAGCAGCATTGTAGGCTACATTTAGAGCAAATGCCGTCTTCCCCATCGATGGCCTGGCCCCTATGATGATAAGGTCGCTTTCCTGAAGTCCACCTGTGAGCTTATTCAAGTCATCAAAACCAGTCTGTATCCCGGTCATTTCATCTGTTTGGGTGCTTAGTTGGTCATATAACTGATAGAGCTCTTCTAATATGCTTCCATCGTCTTCTGCTGACTCTGCTTCTTCCATCTTCATCAATTCACTGATGACAGTCTGAATGGCTTCGTGTGGATCCTCTTCAAGAAGTTGTTTTTTAAAATCATTTGCCAGTTGCAATGACTTTCTTTTTCGCCAGTTTTCAAGTACAAGAGATTCATAGAATTTGAAATTCCGAGTAGTCGGTACAGACTCGGCCACTTTTAGCATGTAGGAGACACCCCCTACTTTACCTATGTCACTATCCACTAAATCAGCGATAGTGGTTAAATCAATCGGGACACTTTTTTCATCTAACCGTTTCATTGCCCAGAAGATTCTTTTGTTTTCAATGATGTGAAAGTGTTCAGGTTGCAAGACGCAATCTTTGATGAGTTCTCCTTCTAGGAGGATGGCTCCTATTACCGACTGTTCTGCCTCCACATTTACAATTTGAGGTTCTTCAACCAGTTGATTCATTGTTGTTCACCTCATCGGGGATATTCAGTATTTTTCTGATTTCAGCAAGTGCCTTTTCCCGTACTTCAGGACTTGCTGCATTCCTTCGGTTCCTGTCACGTTCTCTGAGCATTTCATTTGTTTCTTCTATAGATGGTACTGCCGGACCTGATGGCACTTCTTTTGAATAATTAATGAGCTCAGAAATAGTTGGTACAAATTTGGATTCCTGTGCAAGTCTTTCAGCGTTATACAAGATGACTTCAGGATCTTTGTTCTTCAATAACCGGTGCCAGGTATCTAATTTCATCTGGTCAAAGTAGAAATTATTAAACACGTTTTCAAATAGGGTCATGATTTCAAAAACCTGTTTTTTATTCACTTAAATCGAAATCCTCCTTGCTTGGTCTTTTTTTCGTTCCTTTTCGACCATTTTGCTTAAATGACTGTTCAAACTTCCTGGCATCATCTATGGTTTGAACTCTTGCCTCAACCCACTTCTTCAAGATGCCTTCTGTATAATCAAAACCCTTCTTCTCTTTCTTGGCTGCTAACTTCATGGCTGCCAAAACCAAATCTGAGTTAAGGTCATTAGTCCAATGTTCAATTTGCTGATAAACATATGGAGAAGATGTCACTCCGATCTGGAGGTTTTGATGATAGAACTCAATCACGTCATTTTGACTACAACCACTACTACTTAAGTTCTTTACATTCTTGTATGTGTCCATCTGTTGTCTATCTGTTGTCAATTTGCTGTCGGGTTTGTTGTCGGTGTTAATTTCTTCAGACTGATAAGTTACCCAGTTGACAATGGTTACGACGCTAAATTTGTTGTTGGATTTGATGTTGATGACTCCGTCCTCTTTTAAGATTTTCATGTAATCCCATAAAGTTGACTCTTTCATTCCCATTTCAACTGAAGCAACCTTCCGTCCAAACACAAATTGACCTGGGAACACATCAACAGATTGTCTTCCTATTCTTTGTTTGAAAGTTGTATGAGATGCCTTCAGAAGACAATACATAAAGACTTTCAACATTTTTTCATTTTGGAATATATCACTTTGGAGTAATTTCCGATGAACCTTTACCCACCCTGCTACTGAAATGGCACCTCACCCCTATTCTCTATATTTCCGTTCGTTGACAAATTGCAAAACCATCTTTAACCGCAACCACTCTGTAATGAGGATAGTGCTTCATGTAGTCCTTAATGAATTGCTTAGCCTCTTCTTTACTGCCCGCCTTCTCCCCATATCCATTTAGGGAGAAGGACTCTGTATTGATCGTTCACTGTTTATCAGTCCAATTGACCTTCTTGGAAGTCGAATTCCATTTCGATTGCTTCTGCTTTTTTACTAGCTTCATTGATTTTTAGGTCAACAAGCTTAGAAAGACCGGTCACCTGGCTTAGAGTCAAATCGGCAGGCTTCTTGTTGAAATTCTCTTTAACCAAATCAGTGACAATCTTTTTATCAAGCGATGATTTTTTCACCTTTTGATTAATTCCATCCCAAGCTTCTTTCAGCTGATCTTCTTCATCGACCACTTCCCCGGGGTCCTGCTCATCGAAAGAATCAGGAGTGATATCCTTTCTTTCTCTTGGCTGGTAAGGATCCACGGTATCTTCCTGGGCACCCGTAGCATCATCCACATCAATACCGAATTGGAGCTTCAATGCACGTTTCAGAGCGTGCTTTTTGAACATGTCATTGTAGTATGTTTTCCATTGGGACCCTGACTTTGTTCGAAGGTGCTCAACCTCGTCTGCCTCAATGACTACTACTTTGTCTGGATACCCTTCGCGCTTGGCAATCGCATATGACGCCGCCACCTTGCCCCGAGGGATTTTAATTGTATGCTTTTCAATCTTTAGCTCCTGTGTCTCTGGATCCACCCCGATTTCAAAGTCATCGTTTTCGTGTACCAGTTGAACCGTTACCCCTTTATAATCTTCACGCTGCTGGGCAAGATATTGGATTCCTTCCACAGACACTTGAATGCTCATTTGATTGCCGTACTTGATGAAGTAGATGTGATTTTTAAATGGGTTTAGGTTATTCTGCTTACAGATTTGAATGAACAGGGCCAGCTCCTCGTTAGTGGCACCTTTAGCAATTGAGTTGACAACGACCTCCAACTCCTTTTGAGTGAAAACATTTTCGAATTC
The DNA here is from genome assembly GCF_020172085.1 of Rossellomorea aquimaris. Lineage (GTDB taxonomy): Bacteria > Bacillota > Bacilli > Bacillales > Bacillaceae_B > Rossellomorea > Rossellomorea aquimaris_E. The sequence continues at coordinate 664,019 of NZ_JAIVAT010000003.1, read as the reverse complement.
TTGAGTGTTGATTGCGGATAATTGATTTTTACTCATTCCTTTTCCTCCTTCATCATTTGGACCAGGCAACCGAGTTTACAGAACAAATCTTTTCCCCTGTGCCATACCTGGTCACCTATGTAAATTGGTCGCTCACAGTTTGAATTGGTACAGATGTTGATTGGTTGGTTCATGCTGGCACCCCTTATTCCTTGGTATCAATTTCAGCAGCTCTATTTTGCAGACTTTCTAACATCTTGGGGATGTTAAGTCTTTCAATGATGTCCACAGACAATTGCTCTTTTAAGTTGTTCTCCAGAGCCTTCACGATTGACTCCTCTGCATCCTTACGAGCCGTTTGGATCATAGCACTTACTTTTCCAGTCAGTTCTTTAGCTAGATAGTTATTAATGAAATATTCACTAATCGATAACCTTGCATCACTGTTGTATTTAGCTTCCCTTCCATGTTCATCAAGCACCTTTTTGGTAAGGTGTGCTTCGTACTTTCTACCGATGTATTGACTAATTGGAATATATTCAACTTCTGAACCCCAGCTATTAGTCTTATGAGGTATTTTCAGATCTTCAATCTTCGTTTCGAGAGTCTTCTCAATGAAACTTGATGTAACACGATCAGCGATTTCTTTTAATTCAGCATTTAATTTATGGGTGATTTGATTCTCTGCGTTTTGGATTAATCTATTTTGCAGGTTGTTGATAACCTGTTCCTTAATTGCTTCATCAAGAGTTTCTTCCTCGTTAATCCAGTCAAGCTCTAATTCAACTTTAACTGTTGCCATTATTTGTTCCCCTCCACATATTTAATGTTTAAGTCCTCATCCTTCACCCTTGCCACAATCAACTGCCCAGCCGGCGCGGTAAAGTTCAAAATTGATTCAGCATTATCCACGAATGTCGGTGCAATCACCTCAGATTGCTTACTCAGCACCTCAATCAGCTCCAATCCTGCCTTAATCTTCTCTGCTGTGGAAAGCTTGCTGTAAGGCTTACCATCCATTTCAATCTCGAATGTAGCTCTCTCTTCTCCATTTTTGAGAGTTTCATAGAGTTTGACCGAGATCGTCATGAACAAATCATCGACCTTGCTCACCATCAGTTCAGATCGTTTTGACTTAAATTCTTTAATCGCGTCCACAATTGCCTTTGAAGTGACCAGTTCTTTTCGAAGGGCTTCCTTCTTCTCCATTGCTTCCTTATGATCAGATTCCAAGTTTGCTGATTGCTCTGAATCCCTGATCGCCATTTGTAGCTGCATCAATTTATCTTCAATTTCATTTAACTCAGCACGGTTGATTTCAGCTGGTTCAGGATAGTCAGTGAGCTTTGCTTTCAACTCATTCACTTTTCGAACAAGATCTTTGCCTTTTGCGACTTCTTTATTGAATCGCTTCACCCTGTCTTCCTTTACCTTCTGAATAGATGGTTCGTCCAAAGGTTGGCCGCAAGTGGAACATAGCTCCTTAATCGATTCTTCTTTAATTCCTTGGACCAGTGCTTTCTGGTTAGCAACCTGTGATGTTAAATTATCAATCTGTCCCTCCAAGCGATTACGTTCGATAATGATCTTCTGGACCTTTTCATTCTCTTCATCGATTTCAGTGCGCTTCTTATGTAGAAGCTCAACCTCTTTCTTGAAATGTTCAACATTATCTATTTTGTTACTTTGCTTTGACATTTGTTCTTCAAGAGTTACGGCACGCTCAGCTGCTCTCTCATATGTCTTATCACTCGAGCGCACTTTTTCACGATGGAGTTTTTCCAAGTCATCAAGTGAGTGCTTCTTTAATGGCTCCTCAAGACGTTCGCGGTCTATTTGAGATAACTCAGCCAGCACTTCTTTATTCAATGGTTCGCTTACATAATGAAGCAGCTGATTACGTTGATCTTGCCAATGCTGAGTAAAAAAGTGGCCAGGATTGAACAGCGATAGGAATAGATTCTTATCAAACTGATTTTCTAAGAATTCATTGAACTCAGTTGCTTTTTTAGGAACCTCATTGATGAAATACTTAGCCGTTTTCTTTTGAGTGCGTCCGAACAAGACATCCTTGCCGGCAATGCTGACCAATAATTCAACTTTTGATTCAGTACCTTCTCCAGAATCAATTGGCCGAGGATCCAACTTGCTCCCTGAAATATCCGTACCGAATAGCACCCAGGAGATTGCATCTCCGATCGAGGACTTCCCTGCACCGTTACGACCTTGGATATACGTAACATCACCAAAATTCACTGTGACTGATTTATGATTTTTAAAATTTTCAAGCGTTAGTGTTTTAAAAACGATTTGCATTTTTTCACCCTCCATTTGATTTTGGTTGGTGATTCAAGTACAATTTAATTGCGCAAATTGGAGAATCACCTTGCTTAATGACTCGTGTTGCAGCACGGGTCATTTTTCATGTGGTCCTTCTGGAGCCTTTACGATCACTGCTCCTTCTGGAAATCCATTCCATAAAAAGAACTGATATTGTTCCCAAGAAATTTCTATTAACTCACCTCGATCGTCCAGGTACCCTTGCAATTTTTCACCCCCTTTCAAGCGATTGATTTCATTATGCTGAATGACTAATTCCCATTTTTTCGGCCATCAAATTCTTAGCTTTAATTTCAACAGCCAACAGGAACGTTGGGTTATCCCTCATTTCCTTACACAGATTTCTAACTTCCCCAGCATTCATTAAACGACTTGCAGATAATGTGAAGTTTTTCATATCATCCATCTCCCTTTGAAAAAAATTTAAGTATATGAAGCTATGAAACTTTTTATTCCTAATAGAAATCATCAAATTTCGCATATGTGGTAAAAAGAAGTGAGCTGCTTACAGCTCTTAAGATTTAACCTATTGAGTTTTTTTCTTCATTTCTCTTTTGTTCAATAATCCTGGGTATCGAGGTTCTAGCAAAAAATGCTGCCATTTCTTTCATCGTTTCTGAACTAATCTTTGGTGAAGTTGTTTCTGTTTTAGATTGTTCCCCCATTAAATCCACCATCCAAGTTAATTAAGTTTTATGTCCTTCACCTTTTGATTGCTATTGCAAGCAACTTCGATAAAAAAAATATCTTCAAATCTAACTTCCAATCCATCTGATATTTGCTTCGCCACCTTTCCACTACAAAACTTTTCTCCATTTATGATCTGATTTAAGTATGGATTGGATATTTTAATAAGCTCTGAAAAAGATCTTTGCGAATGACCGTTTTGCAAAATCAACTTCCTCAGTATTTGTGGATCTTTCAACTTTACTTTCAATGAAGTTTGACCTCCTTTCCAGCAAGTGCTTGCTATTGTTATCTTGCTCTTGTAATCAATTTACCACCATTTGCTAACTTTAGCAAGCATATTTTTATATTTTTTTGAACATAATGCTAACAAAAGTTAATTCATTACGTTATAATGTTTTCAGCGAGGTGATATTTCAATGAATGATATACAAGTTTTTGATGAAAAGAAATTTGGACAAAAACTAAAAAAATTGCGTCTCACTAAGGGTTTGAAAATTAGAGAATTAGAAAACTTATCAGGAGTTTCAAATGCTTACTTATCTCAATTAGAAAACGGTAAAAGAGGAAAGCCTTCTCCAGAGATAATAAAAAAATTAGCCCCTCATCTTGATACTTCCTATACTGACTTAATGAAAATGGCAGGATATATCAACGAAGAAATAGATGATGAAGCCATAGATTTAATGAATAATACTGATAATATTGAGAAGATCTTCGATTATACATTTGACCAATTTATTAGTGGTATTTCTGAAGATGGAGAAGTTCTCGAAAAGTACTGTAAATATTTACTTAGTGAGATTCCCGAATTGGAAAATGAGGATGATTTCTTTAATAAAGAAGATTTAAAGGATCAAAATACGTGGAAAGTTATATACGATAATTTAAATTTCCAAGAGAAAATAGATTTTTTAATGATATTAAAAAAAGATGATGCTTTTAAAGAAAAGAAGAAAGAAAACCAATTATATTTTATTGAAACTAAAAGTAACTACTATAAAAAAGATGATATTGTACCTACTGAAAAAAGCGTTCTTATCCCGATATTGGGTTACATTGCAGCTGGTCAGCCTATCTTTGCTGATGAACATATAATTGATTACGAAGTTGTTCCAGGGGATTATGACAAAGAACATTTTATGTTAGTGGTTAAAGGAGATTCAATGCAAGGTAGTCGTATTTATCCAGGCGATAAAGTCTTAGTAAAATTACAACCAGAAGTTGAAAACGGAGAAATTGCAGTAGTTAATGTAAATGGAGACGATGCTACATTAAAGAAAGTAAAAAAATATGAAGACGGATCTGTGTGGTTAGTTTCTACAAACGAAAAATACGCACCTATCCCCTTTCAAAAAAGTTCACGAATTATTGGGAAAGTAGTTAAAGTCATTTTTGAGCCTTAATCTTTCTTGTGTTTTCACTATATGCAATTAATTTAATCATTTTATTTAGTGTATCAGATGATAGCTTTTTCATTTTTTTATCCCCCATTTTTGTTATGTAAGGTGGTGATAAGGTTGTATACGGTCGGCCGGTGTAAAATCCGCGACTGGCGATTACAATTCGATATGACACAAAGTGATTTAGCTAATGAATCAGGTGTAGACCGATCTAATATTTCTAAATATGAAAAAGGCATTAACAAACCTGATTTAAAGAATCTAAAAAACATTGCTGTTGTCTTCGGATGTCATATTGAAGATTTGTATGAGTGGAAGAAAACCATTAAGTAATCGACCAGTTAAGGATCGGACGGTTTTTTTATGCACCGTCCCGACCGTAAGGTGCATGTTCGCAACATTTACCGAACACTTTTAATTATATACCCGGTTCATCCAATTATCTACCGCTTTTTTACATAACAGTAATTACTAATACATTTAAGGGAGGTATTAACTTGACTGTAGGAATTTATATACGTGTCAGTACACAAGAGCAAGCTAAGGAAGGATATTCAATTGCTGCACAAAGAGAGCGACTAACTGCATACTGCGCCGCTCAGGGATGGACTGAATATAAATTTTATGTGGATGAAGGTGTTTCTGCCAAGAACACTGATAGACCTCAATTGCAATTGCTCCTGGATCATGTGAGGGCCGGCACAATTGCAACTATTTTAGTTTATAGACTAGACCGTTTCACCCGATCGGTTATGGACCTTTATACCCTCCTCGACTTCTTAGATAAGCATCAATGTGCCTTTAAATCTGCCACAGAGATATATGACACATCTAATGCTATGGGTAGGATGTTTATAGGTCTAGTTGCTCTTCTAGCTCAATGGGAGCGTGAGAACCTTTCTGAGCGAGTAAAAATGGCACTTGAAGAAAAAGTATCTGATGGTGAACGTGTAGGGAATGTCCCATTCGGGTTTGATCTATCTGAAGAAGAAAAGTTAGTAAAAAATGAACAATCTAAAATCGTCCTAGAAATGATTGATCTATTAAAGTCAGGGATGTCAGCAAAAAGAATTGCGGATCACTTAAATCTGCGTTATGACCATCGTAAGTGGCATGCTCAAGGAGTCCTTCGAATTTTTAGAAATCCAGCTATTTATGGGGCAACTCGTTGGAATGACAAAGTGTTTGAAAATACTCATAAGGGATTGATTTCTAAAGCTGATTTCAAAAAGATACAAGATATTCTTGCGGATCGTTCTGTTCATCACCGACGTGAGGTAAAAAACACTTATCTATTTCAAGGCATTCTCTCCTGTCCTATATGTGATCGGTCGCTCTCTGTAAATAGATATCTTAGGAAAAAGATGGACGGTACCTCTTATCAAAGTGCCTTATATAAATGCCAGGCTTGTTGGAAAGAAGGAAACAAAATGACCTCCATAGGGGAAAATCGCGTTATTGATGCTCTGAAGGAATACATGAAGGACGTAGTAATTGAAGACGTCGAAGTACCTCAAAAGCAAACTAATGAACGAGATAATCTATTGAAACAGCAACAACAGATTGAAAAGAAAAGGGAGAAGTTTCAGAAAGCCTGGGCAAACGACTTAATTACAGATAAAGAATTCGAGGAAAGAATGAAAGAAACAATGACTGCGTATGACCAGATAAAAAATGAGATATCAAGATTAAAAGCTCCTGTGCAGCTGGACACAGAAGCAATCAAAAATATCATATTCACATTCAATCAAAGTTTTTTATTTCTTACAACTGAGGAGAAAAAACAATTCATTTCTAGGTTTATTAGAAAGATCAATTTTACATTAGTACCTCAACCTCCTAAGAGACCGGATAAACATAAGAACGGTAAGGATTTAGTGGTTATTTCTAATGTAGAATTTTATTAGTATTTATATAACGTTATCTGTCGGTCCTGTGAATAAGATGAGGCCATGTGAATGCATGAGAAAAGCAAGCAGTTTTTTTGCGGAAGATGGGTAAAGTGACATCTTCTCAATAGGAATCTGATATTTTTGAGGGAGTATACGAATGACGAGACTTTCTTTCAAGTGGGTTGTTGGCAGGGTGGAGATTCTGAGAGAAAGAGGGGTGTTTCGTACGGTAAGGGTGAAGGATCCGCTTTGAGGTTTGCGTTTTTCTCCAATATCCATGGAAGCCCTGAATTTCATATGGGCAATCAAGCGATCCGCCTGATCCGGGTCTATGGTCTGGAAGGGAACCAATCCCCCCGGTTTTCTGAATTGAATCAAATAATCTTTCGTTCTTGGAATAAGATGAACATCTGTCGCATCATCGCTGAAAGCTTCTCCGATCATCACTTCCGATAAGGATTCTACTGAATGAAATATGGAGGTGCACCACCTTTCTGAATTCTTAACTTAAGATATACGACATTAAATGGAAAAATCCTTCTTTTTTCCAGTTTTTTCTTTCGACCTTTTTCAGCTATCTCTTATGAAGCATTCACATTTTACATGCCTAACCATATATTAAAAGAGTTAAAACCTTCATTGAAAAGAAAGCGGTGACCCTTCCCATGACCAAATATATGGATTACACTTCACCCGAAGCACAGTTTTCATATGATGTGAACAATAGTCCCCTTTTTAAAAAAGATAACCAAAACCTGATCAATATTTTAGGTGTCGATCAGTTAAATACATTGGATAATACTTCTCTTCTCGATATCTATTTAAGTAAAAACAATTTCGTGGAGCCCCACTACCATCAAAATGCAGCAGAGCTTGTTTATTGCATTTCAGGAGCGGCCACTGTGTCCATTCTCAATCCATTCACGAAGGAATTACTGAATTATCGTCTGTCTCCAGGACAAGTGGCAAATATACCTCAAGGATGGTGGCATTATGAGGAAGCAACAAAGGATCGTACTCACCTACTTGCCATATTCAATTCTCCTGTCCCCGAAGTGATCCTGGGGTCTGATATATTAACATTCACCCCCTCGAGCGTCATGGCCAAGAATTATTGCATGAATGAAAGCGCATGGATCAAAACGACAGAAAAAGTAAAGCCAAGCACTTACATCGGTCCGAGTTGCTTAGAACCGGAGAGGTATCCTCCAGCACGGGAAACACAATTCACCTATTCCCCATACTACTTTCACTATCAACCAAACCATTTTCACCGAAGACCATGCATCCCAAGAATCATATAAAAAGATTCTTGATATTTAAAAAAACATATGAATAGAACGTGGAAATAAATCCATACTATATTTTGTAAAGATTATTCAATGGGCTATAGCCAAGCGGTAAGGCATCGCACTTTGACTGCGACATGCGTTGGTTCGAATCCAGCTAGCCCAGTACTAAAAGCGGAGGGGCTTTGCCCAGAGGCGACAAGCATAAGATGAGGCACCCGGAAAGGCGTTCTTTGCCTTTTTGGGTGCCTTAGCTTATGACCTCGAGCCTCTAAGCCCCGCAGCTGGATAACAGAAAAGCGGAGGCGGCTTGTTCAGCCCCTACAAGCACAACTGGAAATCCCAAAAGGCGCACTTTGCCTTATGGGATTTTTCAGTTATGACCTCGAGGGGCTAGCCGCCGGAGCTGGACATGTAGAAAAGCGGAAGGGGCTCGTACTGGGGCGACAAGCATAAGACGAGTAACCCAGAAAGGCGTTCTATGCCTTTTTGGGTTACTTGGCTTATGACCTCGAGCCCCAAGCCCCTGTAGCTAGACAATCAAAAAGCGGAGGGGCTTTGCCCAGAGGCGACAAGCATAAGATGAGGCACCCGGAAAGGCGTTCTTTGCCTTTTTGGGTGCCTTAGCTTATGACCTCGAGCCTCTAAGCCCCGCAGCTAGACAAGTAGAAAAGCGGTAGGGGTTTCCCCCGACCCTAAAACACACCAAAAAGGCAGGCACTTGACATTCAAGTGTCTGCCTTTTCAATTTCAATATTCAACTACTTTTCTTCAATGACCTGTTTTTTGTAGCAATGCTCTGTAGTCCTTCCGGGTTGTAGCCGACCACCAGTTTTTTCCCGTCCGTCAGTAGAGGTCTGCGAAGAAGCTTTGGTTCATCAATGATCAATTTAATCACTTCCGATAGAGGCAAATCGTTTACGTCTTTCCCCAGATCTTTGAAGGTTTGGCTTCTAGTTGCAAGAATCTCATCAAGTCCATCGGTCGTAAGGGATAAAAGATCCATTAACTCTCTAGGAGTTGGCGTCTCTCTAAATAGGTGTCTCTCATCAAAATCTACGGAATGTGCAGTTAACCACTTTTTGGCTTTACGGCAAGAGGTACAACTTGGATAAGTAAAGAATGTCAGGTTATTCACTTTCTTGACCTCCTTAAAATTAAGCTTACATTTCTTCGTTAAACAAATTGTACATCAACTGTATAACTTTTGTACAGTATTTTCACTTGGTAATTTGTGAACAATTTTTCACAAGGGTTTACAAATCATTGCATAGGGAGCGGACTAACAAGGAGAAATTTCATAGAATTATTTGTTTTACGACTAGATAACACCTATTCGTCACAAACTAACATCAAACACTTATTTACTTTTATGGTAGTATTCATTTATAATATTGAGTGATGGACTTAGGGTGCAAAGGAGGGTTACATATGGATCGTATGTTTAGAGTTCTTGGGTTTTGGACTGGGATTTTTGCTGTTATGTTCTATCTAGGTGATATGACCACAACTTCACTAATCTTTTTAGGCCAAACTGGATTCTTCATTATGCTTAGCTACTTAAAACTGTCCGAACGCATGTATATTTATGTTTTCGGTGCATACTTAACAGTGTTCTTTGCAGGTTTTACTTATTGGACGACCTTTATGATGACTCCGGGTGCAGGAGGACACTAAAAAAAATCCCTTCAGCTGATTGCTGAAGGGATTTTTTTAGAATCCGTTTAAGAATGGATTGGAATCCATCTCAGATTCTACGGTCGTTTCAGGGCCGTGACCGGGTAGAACTACTGTGTTTTCAGGCAAGGTCAATAACTTATCATGGATGCTTGCCAACAGCTCTTTCTGATTTCCTCCCGGTAAGTCAGATCGTCCGATACTTCCCATAAATAATGTATCTCCTGCTAATACAATTTCACTTTCTTGTACATAATAAGAAATACTTCCTGGGGAATGGCCAGGCGTTTCAAATAATTGCAACTGAAAGCCTCCAATGTTCAACTGTTTTTCATTTGTTAATATGTAATCCGCAGGTTTTATTCTGATTAATTCGCTCATCATGAATAACTGTGAACCATTCAACGAGGGATCTAATAACCACTGAGCCTCTTTCTCATGTATATAAACTGGGATGTCAAAGTGGTCCCTGATATGGTCGACCGCTCCGATATGGTCAAAATGAGCATGTGTGAGAAGAATGGCTAACGGGGACAACGACTCGCCTTCCAGCCAATGAATCAGCTTCTCCCCTTCTCCACCTGGGTCGATTACCAGACACTCGTTATCTGTATTCCATATGATATAGCAGTTAGTTTGCAAAGGTCCTAAAGGAATTTGTTTCCACTGCAACGCTTCCACCTCCATTTGTAATACTATTATTGTATCAGAACTTTCATCTTCATAAAAATATGGTCCATGTACTCGACATAGAAGTGTCAAACTTTTAGACCTCGACAAACGGATCAAAAACCTATAAAATGTTAATGAGTGCATTTATGTACATATTGTTACAATAGAGTCAGTAAAACGCATTTTAATGAAAGGGGTCATATAAATGGGTCTTGTAATTATTACTTCACTGGTTACATTATTAGCTTTATTCGCAGTAGTAAGCACTTTCAAAAACAAGAATGCAATGGGAATCCTGTTCTCATTGGCAACATTAGGTGTTTTTGGATGGTTTACAATTATGACTGTCCTTCACTCTGGTTACCCAGGTGGTCATTAATTAAACATGTTTCACTTTAAAAAGCCTTCCATTTTGAATGGAAGGCTTTTTAATTGTCTGACTTGTATAGGCACTAAAAAGTACCTTATGGACCTTTTGAATATGTACGTTATAATCATAGTGAAAAATACATTGGAGTGTTTGGGATAAACCCTTTCACAGAAGCCGATTCTATAAATAGTTCAATCATGAAGAGGAGGTTTATACAATGAAGAAATACAATATTCCCGTAGAAGCTTCCTTGGAAGTAATTGGCGGCAAGTGGAAAGTTGTGATCCTCTGTCATCTGATTAAAAACAAGCGGAGGACCAGTGAATTAAAACGGCTGATGCCCGGCATAACACAGAAAATGCTTACCCAGCAATTGAGGGAACTGGAAGCGGATGGAGTCATCAACCGGATTATTTATAACCAAGTGCCCCCAAAGGTGGAGTACGAACTGACGGAGTACGGATGGTCACTTAAAGAGCCATTGGATATGCTATGTGCATGGGGGGAGCAGCATATTGAAAAAACCTACCCTGACAAAAATGAAGTCCTTATAGAAAGCGAAGAAGCTTGACGGATCCTAAAAAAAGAGTGGGCACTAATGAAAGTGCCCACTCTTTTCTATGCTCTATTTCTCTAATTTACTTTGAACGGAGGACAGTTTACCTTCCATGGTCGTTTTCTTATCCCTACGGTCATCAATTCTGATATTAGTGGCCACCCTTTGAATTCCCTGCTGGAACGGGGATTCATGAATTTCCTGTATCACTTGAAAAAGAATGGGAAGTTCCCCTTCAATAATTGTATTCATAGGAGTAAGCTGGAACCGGATCTTTCCTTCCTCTTCGTATCCCTTTAGAATATTGTGCAGATTTGCAACATACGAACTTACACTCGGGGATTCCGTTCCGATTGGTATAACTGTTACATCGACAATCGCCATTATATATCTGCTCCTTCTTCTTTTAGTAGTTGAACGATTTTCTGTTTCTTCATATCAATTATTTTTTCAAACTGGTTGCCATATAAACACAACTCTCCATCCGGTGAACACTGAATGGGTTCTAAAGGAAGATTTTCAAACAGAACCTCCTCCTCACCGGTAACTGTGTCCCAGCTCTTTAAAGAGAACGTCCCTGTGTACGTATCAAAGGAGCCAGGCTCGTTTGATACGAAGGTAATCAATCGATCACTCTTTTCTATCATATCATAATATGGGATCAACCAATCAGAGTATCTGCTCAATAATTCTACTGTGAATTGAGATTGGATCTCCCCGTTTGGTTTAATGAACTGATAAGTAAACGGCCCTTCATCTTCACGGGAATTGACCGATAACAAAACACTTCTAAATTGATTGAAGTGGACACTATTCTCCACAATCATTTCTTTCTCATTATCGAGGATATTTTGAGATATCAGAGGAGCTGAAACACTCACTTCTTTCTTATTCCAATCCTGATAAAGGACGGAGGATTTTGATTGCCACTGAACAAATGGCTGCTCTACTTCAATCGGGGCCATTGTCTTTTCCCTTATATTGATTTCAAATACCTGAAAGCTCCAATCTTCACTGAAAGTTGTCATTAAGACTGCATCTTCATTGAATTGATTCCAAGCATGAGTTAAGTCGTAGGAAGGAACATCCTCTTGAAATTGTACATCTCCTGATTTGTCTATGATTGTCACCTTTGCTGAATAGGACGTTGGAGATGAATGGATGAAGATTTTTGTCTTATCCGGTGAAATGCTTGAACTCACGTAAGAGGACTCGACATCATAGATTTTCTGACTGGTATCGTCGTATAGATTGTAGATGTAAAGGGAAGTAAGTCCTTGCTCCTCTTTTATTGAAAGGATTTCTGAATTTGATATCCATCCGACATTTTCGATAAACCCATCGGTTGGTAGGCTTTCCGCCACTATTTCTCTCTTCTCTGCCTTCACTTTCTCAGAGGGGGACGTTTTCGTTACTTCCGGCTGGCATGCCGATAACCATAGAAGACACATCATCAATAGCATAATAATGCTTATTTGCGTTTTTTCCATCCACTTCCCCCTCCTTTTTTATTCCATATTAATTAGTACGTTTCAAAAGCAAGAATGTTTCAATTCTATTAAAAAAACATGACAAAAAATTCAAAAAGTGATGACCAGATGTTTCCATACACACCTTTTTGGTCACCACGATGGTTTAGTAATCACTAGGATGATGATTTATTTTACTCCTGATTTTGATTTTCTACAATAGTTATTTATTGTACATGCAAAAAGACTTTTCGAGGATTTTCTTATCTTTTTCGTTGCTTTTTGTCGGGTGGTGGATAGCTAGCGAGGGCACATTAAAAAATCCCATAAGGCAAAGTACACCTTTTGGGATTTCCTAATTGTGCTTGTCGGGCCTGTGCAAGCCGCCTGCGTTTTTGTTAGTACCATCGATAGATTGATACGAGGAGGATGCCGAGTACGTCTTGATAGATTTCGTTGAATTGCGAGAGGGGTAGTGGGTTGATCCCTTTTCCTAACTCAAGAGTAAATCCTGCTTTCTTAAATTCTTTAATGAACCAGTCTTTATAGCCTGCATAGCTATCAATGTATCTGACAGATTCATATCCACTCACCCTGGTGAAATCCGCAGCGAGCTTGGCTGCTTCCGGAGGCTCAAGTCCCTCGTATCCCCAATAAAATTCTTTTCCCTGTGTGTGCAGAGCAAGGAGTCTGTCGAAATTCTCCTGACGGGCAAGTTTAGCCATTGCGATGGATTCAGGCTCTGAGAGGGGCTTATATCCTGGGAAATCTCTTGGAGCCGGTTCCTTTTCCTCTTTTCTTTCCTTCTCTACTTCCCATTTTGCAGGAAACTGATTATTCAGGTCGACTCCCCTGATATTGGCTTTCCAGCCTGTAAAAACAGTACTTCCACGGTTCATTGCAATTAACTCTTTTCTTTTTTCACTCGGGGGGCCATTCAGTACAAGATCAACGCCATCCGGATTCACAATAGGTACAAATGATACTGTCACCCCACCATAAATCGGCATTGCCTGTATACCTCTTAACGGACTGCTATTGGTCAGGGAAAGCAAATAATCATTGATAAAGGTCATGAGGATGGAGGTGGTAATCCACTCATTCGCATGGAAAGAGGCATCCATATGAACCTTCTTTTTTCCTGTTCCTATCCTGATTTCCGTAAGGTCGATGCCGAGGACGCTCTCACCAACACTCCTTATTTTTATAAATGGATAAATCTTTTTAAGGTTTCTAATATCTTCGCCGAGTATCTTAGAATGATATGCCTGTTTTCCATTGACGATGGGTGACACAACCCTGGACGGCAGGATAATCGTTGAACCTATTTGAAGGCCGTTCGCATTTACTCCTTCATTTAAAAGAAGTAAGGCATCGACACCAATATTCCATTTTTTCGCGATGGACCAAAAAGTATCACCTTGTCTGATCGAATAGTCTACTTCCCTAAAACCGGGAAGGTCTATTTCTGTACCGATTTTCAATTTATTCGGATCGACGGAAGGATTTGAATCAATGATGAGCGCGATCGGGATATAAAACAGCTGGCTGTAGTACCATAGGGTATCGCCACTACGAACTTTCACTTTCATGATGGAACCTCCCCATTCATACGTCCTTACTTACATGTATGAACGGTTCTAAAATTCATGACAAAAAAAGCTTGCGAAATATTCGCAAGCCTTTCATCTATGATTCATCATTATCCCTGTATTCGGTTTTTCCATAAAAGCGAAGTAGATCACCGTAAATGATCTTATCAGAGTATTCCAGTTCATTATTCACTCGCTCTTTAAAAGGTTCACAATACTTCATATCTGTTTCTTCTTCTGTTTCTTTATTCCAGCATTGCTCTCCTGCATAGACATAATCTTTGGTAATAAAGCGGCCGTCTCTGAGGATGGCCAGATCTTCATGACCTTTGGAGAAAATATCCGAACCAAACTGAATGTCCTTCTTCGTATCAATTCCTAGAAGATGCATGATCGTCGGTTTTAAATCAATTTGTCCAGCAACTTTAGAAATGGTCTTTCCTTCTTGGCCAGGGACGTGGATAATCATCGGCACTTGTTGAAGCTGAGTGCTCACAAATGGTGTGATGTCTTTACCTAAATATTGACTCATCGCCTTATTATGGTTCTCAGAGATCCCATAATGGTCTCCGTACATCACGATGACCGAGTTATCATACAATCCTGCTTCCTTTAAGTCCCTAATGAAGTTCTTTACAGCTTCATCCATATAACGGACGGTTTGAAAGTACCTGTTCACCGTACCGTCTTTCGAAGTGTAGGGATCGATCAATTTATCTTCTTCGTCTAATGTAAACGGATAATGATTCGTTAACGTGATCATCTTAGTACTGAACGGCTGAGGCATTTCTTTCATATGCTCTACCGACTGCTCGAAGAACGGAATATCTTTCATGCCCCAGTTCACTGAGTTTTCTTCTGTTACATCATAATCCTGTAAGGAATAAAAACGTTCATACCCCAAGGAATCATACATGATGTCCCGGTTCCAGAAGCTTTTGTTGTTCGCATGCATGGCTGTTGTATAATATCCGTTTTCCCTAAGCTTTTCCGTCATGGACTCAAACTCATTCCCTGAATGAGTGAAGAATACAGCACCACGGTTCAATGGGTAAAGGGAGTTGTCCAGAATGAACTCTGAATCTGACGTCTTTCCCTGTTGGGTTTGATGATAGAATTGATCAAAGTAGTAGCTTTCACCAATGAAATCATTCAAAAAAGGAGTGATTTCTTGTCCATTCACTTCACTATTGATGACAAAATCTTGTAGTGACTCAAGTGACACAATGATCAAATTTTTGTCTTTCGCTACCCCGAACATTTCTTTATTAGGTTCGATGTAACCGGCCCTGACGTAGTTATCAATATCCGCCAATTCACTTCCGTCTGCCAGTGCTCTTTGTGCAGATGATTTGGATTGTAGGAAGATATCATATACATGATAATTGTAGGTTCCGATATTCTTAACCAACATTTCACGATCGAATGTCCTGGTCAGTAATTGAGGTCTTTCCGATTCAGCTAAACCGAGGTTAAAGAAAACAAGCGCGGTTGCAACAAGGAAATACGCTCTTCGATTGACCCTGGAGTAGTTCTGTAAAGAAAACCAGCTTGGTTTCAGTTTAATGATGAGAATCAACACTATTAGATCAGAAAAATAGAATAGATCTTTCCAGCTCATGATGGCGCTGGCACTCGTACCTAAATCAGAAAAATTGCTTGTTTGAAAGAGGACTGGCAAAGTCAAAAAGTCATCAAAGAAACGATAAAATACTACGTTTCCGTATAGGATAAAAGAGAGGATGAAGCTCGCAGTGATGATATAGCGGGTTCGTGTCTTATCCTTCTTTAGAAGTAATCCTATCCCGAAGGTAAAAAGTAAGAAACTAAGTGGGTTAATAAATAAAATCAGTTCCTGTAGTGTGTTTTCAATCTTTATATCGAAACTAGTTTTGTAGACAATATACGTTTTAATCCAGAGGAGAATGGCCGCTATAATAACCAGCGGTACCTTTGGTGTCTTTCTTATATTCATTTACTCAACCTCCTTGCTACAAACGGTTCAATCGTATGTAACACTTTCTTTTTTTTGGTAAAATAAGGTAATAAACGGTGATTTATTGACTTATATTAATACTTTTTTTACAAATCGTCAAACCGAGATTCATATTGAAAGAGTATAATGGTTAAAGTCTTATTCTCTTACCCATCCTATTAGACGGTTGAAACCGTTAAAAGTTTCAAAAAAACACGATTATAAAAAAACAGTCCAATGGTCACTAGGTGTTTCAGACTACTCAGAATGAATAGTCTATACACAAAGAGAACTTTCCATACAGGAAAGTTCTCTTTGCATTTCTATTTGGTTTCTATAGATTAAATCTTATTCTTGACTAACCACGCAGCACCGATTACTCCTGCATCATTTCCAAGGGTAGCGATACTCAAGTTCGTTGAGGTACGTACTGTCGGAAATGAAAACTTTTTAAAAAATTTCACCACCGGCTCTAATAAGATGTCCCCTGCTTTCGATACTCCTCCACCGATTACGATCTTTTCAGGGTTCAACCCATTCCCGAGATTAGCCAGGGATAACCCGAGGTAAAATGCTAACTGATCGATGACCGCCAGAGCAAGTTCATCATTCTCTCTTGCTGCATCAAAGATGTCCTTGGCATTGATCGACCCATGAGAATCTCTAAGCTTTCGCAATGAGGAATCATCCGAAACAGCATCCAGTTTTTCATTGGCTAAGCGAACGACACCGGTGGCAGATGCAACGGTTTCTAGACAACCTGTCTTTCCACAATTACACTGGAATCCACCCTCAGGAACCACTGTGATATGGCCGATTTCTCCACCAGCCCCTTTCACACCGTGGACGATATCTCCGTTTGTGATCACACCGCCTCCTACACCTGTTCCTAAAGTGACACATACGAGATCCTTCGCACCATCTCCTGCACCTTTCCACATTTCACCAAGAGCAGCACAGTTTGCATCATTGTCAATGACTGCATGCAATCCCGTTTCGACTTCAAGCAGATCTTTTAACGGTGTATTATTCTCCCATCCTAAATTGACCGCTTCGTAAATAATCCCTTTGGACGTATCAACCGGGCCCGGCGCTCCCATTCCGATACCGACCAGTTTATCCTTATTCTGATCCAATTCTTCAAGCTTTTTATCAATCGCTTTGGCAATATTCACGATGATGTTTTTTCCGTTTTCCGATTTATCAGTGGGAATTTCCCATTTATGTAGAAGCTCACCGTATTTACTCAAGAACGCAATCTTTGTAGTCGTTCCTCCTAAATCCACTCCAACTAACCATTTTTCCTTCATTGTGATCACCTGTCCTGTTTTTCTTTTTCAATTTCTATTTCATGACGCAACAACAATAAAGCAGTCTGAAAATCACGGGTATCGATCAATTGAGATTGATACAGTTCTTTTAATTCGCCTTCCATCAGTTGCAGGTCGGAAAGACGATGTCCAACATATATGATCGTTCCATAACTTTTTAGTAACTGTTGGATATCATAAATCGTTTTCATGCCATACACCTGCTTTCTATTCATCACTATAAAGTATAAGTGAAAACCGCTTTCTTCTCAATCAAAAAACAGACGCTTGCCAAAGGTTCATTTAACATAAAAAGAGATTTCCCTAAAGGAAGATCCTTTAGGGAAATCTCTTTTTTACCGGTCCGGGTCTTTCGGATGAAGAAATCGCGGACGCCTGTTCTTAAGGGGCATGGGTGAACGGAGGAATACATCTCTGAACGCCCTGAAGTTGAATGGTATAAATGGCCACATATATGGAATGTCAAACGAATTCATTCTTGACAGCATGATGATCCACATGAATACACCTACTACAAACCCGTAAACTCCAAATAAAGCCGTACATATTAATAAGAATATCCTTACCAGGCGATTGGCCAGGCTCATCTCATAACTAGGTGTGGAGAACGTTCCGATCGCCGCTATTGCCAGATAAAGGATGACTTCATTAATGAAGAGGCCAACCTCCACCGCAACCTGACCGATCATTAATGCAGCCACGAGTCCAAGGGCAGTTGCCAGAGATGACGGGGTATGAATGGCCGCCATTCTTAATATATCTATTCCGATTTCAATGATTAGAAATTGTAGGAATAAGGGGACTTCCCCAACATCATTAGGGCCCACATAGGCCAAAGATTCCGGAAGAAGCTCCGGATGAATCGCAAACAAATAATAAAGCGGCAGTAAAAAGATCGAAGACCATACGGCAATGAACCTTACGAAGCGAAGGTAAGCTCCTACAGAAGGTTTATTCCTATACTCCTCGGCATGCTGCAGATGATGCCAAAAGGTTGTCGGTGTGATCATGACACTCGGGGAGCCATCCACCATAATCAGGATGTGCCCCTCGTAAAGATGCGCTGCCGCTGTATCGGGTCTTTCTGTGTACCTGACCAAAGGATAGGGATTCCAATGACGTCCGGCGATGTATTCCTCCAACGTCTTCTCACCCATCGCAAGTCCGTCTGTATCAATCTTTGAAAGGGCATCCTTGATTTTATGCACCAGGTTCGGATCGGCTATATCTTCTATATAGCTGACCACGATATCGGTTTTCGACCTTCTCCCTATTTGCATGTATTCCATGCGAAGAGAAGGATCCCGCACCCGCCTTCTCGTCAATGCCGTATTAAAGACAATCGTCTCCACATATCCATCCCTTGAACCCCTGACAACCCGTTCAATATCGGGCTCCTGCGGACCCCTGGCCGGATACGTCCTTGCATCGATCATAATGACCTTATCAATACCGTCTACCACAAGGGCTGTCGGACCTGCTAATACTAAATCAATCACCTGATTCAAGTCATCTACTTGTTCTATCTCTATATAAGGAATGTACGTCTTCAATAGCTTCTCTAATGTATCTTCTTCTAATTGTTCAGGACTGAGCCCTGATAAAAGCTTCATCAGATAATGCATAATATCATCTTTCACAAAGCCATCCACTAAAAACATGGCCATCTTGCGCTCAGCATACTCCAGATCCAATTGAATGACATCAAAGCTCTTGTCCACAGCCAAGGTATCCCTTAAATAATTGGTGTTTTCTTCAATCTGAGTAGAGACAGGCTTCTTCTTTTCATTTGACATTAGCCTTCACCCCTAGTACCTTTACATGAATTTCCATCTTTACCATATTGGACAATGAAACCGGAAACCATACATCCAATCATATTCATTTGCCTCACTTCATACTATGTACAAAATGGACAAACCACTGGAGTGAAAGATATGAAGCATAGACTGAAGGAAGCAATGCCCTTTCTGGTGATCATGTGTATAGTCGCTCTCGGCATTCAATTTTTTTACAAACCCCAAACGAGAGAAAGCATCATTTTTTTTCCTATCAATGAAAATGTCTCGTATGAATCGGCAACAACGATCCTAATGCTAGATCCAAAGAAGAAGAATGATCATTATTATGTAGATTGGAAGGTTTCTTCAAAATTGGACACTCCTGCTTATTTACGTCAGGATGTCGGCTTTATATATATGAACGGAAGATTGAAAGGGAAGATGAATGAGTGGGAACAAGATACTGATCAAATCGTAGAGGAATCAACCATAAAGGGGAAAGAAAGCAGTCTTCTCCAAGCGGTTTCTTTCCATTATTCCGAAATACATGAAACAGATACAGATTTCACCAGTGCTCAGAAGATGTCTGAAGATACGTTGTACGTAATTGATTCGAATTTCAGTCCGTTAAATGCCTTCAGGCAACCCGGGACGGATGCAGAAAAAGAGTGGAAGGACATCCTGGACAAAGTGACGACCCAACAGCTTGAGTACCTTTGGGAAAAAGCGCTCACTTCCATGGATCTCCACGTCGATAAATATACATCCATTCCGCTGACTGAACTGCCAAAGTTCGATAACCGTCCTTTGGAAGGCTTCTCCCGGCAAGAATGGGATCGTTTGATCGGTAATCTGTGGGAGGGACTGTATAAAAACTATTATCTGGGTATAAAAAAAGAGGACGGCTCTGTTGTCGAATCCATCGATAGTGCCATCCCCCTACTATTAGTGAAAAAAGACAAATCAGAAGTCCTCGTGTTGCTCATCGATCAAAACGGGGAAGCTTCTCTACTCAGGCAGCAGGTATCTCCTTAACGATCCTGCTGTAATTCTTTATAAAGCTTTTCATATTTTTCATCCTGCCTATTTAATTCATAGGCTTTTTTTGCATGTAGGAGGGCTTCTTCCCTATTCCCTGTATCAATCAGGATCAATGCCAGATTATAATGAGCTTCATGAAACGTATAATCTTCATCTACTGCTGCCATCAAGTGTTTTTTCGCAAGTGACAGTTTGTTTTGCTTGATTTCAGCATAGGATAGGAAGAAATAGGTTTGGGCATTCGGGGCCCCTTCTTCCACCACCGGAAGAAGAAGCTGTTCGGTTTCTTCCCATTCTTGGTTCGATAATTTTTCCTGCGCTACCCCGTTAACAGTATCAACATCCCATTTCGTTGTATCCGTTCCGATCCCACGAGAGATCAATATCCCCGTGAGTAAAATGCACACCAGAAGAAATAGAATCTGACGGACAGGACGGAAAGTGTGAGGCAGGCTGACAATACCTGCTACAAGAAATCCTCCTATAAGCCCTCCGATATGCCCTGCATTATCAATGCCGGGCAGCGAGAAACCGAGGGCAAGATTCAAGAGGATAACTCCGATGATATTGGCTCCCATGGTACGGAAGAAAACGTTTGGGTGCAATACGCCAAAATAAAGGAGAGCACCAAAACATCCAAAGATCGCTCCACTTGCCCCGGCTGAAAGATTGGATGTAAACAGGAAGCTGGCAAGCGTCCCTGCAATTCCCGACAGCATATAAATAAGAACGAACCGTATCCGTCCGAACATTTTCTCCACAGCCGTTCCCAGATAAAACAGGGCCAGTGTATTCATGAGCAGATGTAATAATCCTATATGGAGGAAGATGGGGGTAATGAGGCGCCACCACTCCCCTTCAATCATAAGGGGATTATATTTTGCACCATACTGTATGAGAGTTTGGGGATCCTTACTCCCACCATTCATTTCTAGGATAAAAAACATGATTACTTGAACGGCTATGAAGAAATAAGTGAAAAACGGCTTTCCCCTCTCAAATAGCTGTCTCTCTTTCTGAAGCTGTTTGTTAGAAGAAGTCAGTGTCATATTTTTAATCCAATTGACATTCGCTTCAAGTACTTCAGGCGGAAGCTCCCAGTCCCCTCCGTTGAATAAAGGATCATTTTTCAGCACTTTTACACTTTCGTCACCATGAAGAAGGATTGGCTGAATAATTGTCTTTCCACGTTCCACAGGATCCTGGAATAAATCTGGATCACCATCGACAGGGGGAAAAGTTGATATGTAAAGGTTTTTAACATGTAATTGACGTTTCCCCAGGGATCTCTTAATTTTTTCTCCATTGACAGAAGTCAATTCCAAATCCCGCTTGACCCAGTTTCCCCAATCCAGGTCCTTTCGCACGATTCGGACGATATTTGCTTCTTTGATTCTCGAATTCTCCAGCCATATCTCATCCTGGTCTGGGGAAAGCTTTACTATTCGATAATGCTTATATTCCACCAGATAGTAGGCGGCTTTCCAAAATAAATAATGATACCGTAAATCCACAACATCCACTACTTTCTTATACTCTCTTCAGATTACTCGAATGATTGATGTACTTCTGATTTCTTTTATGTTAAAGAGCATATATATACCCATACTATACCGAACCTGTTTTTAAAGTGTAAACAAAAAAGACTGCAGGAAGAGGATATTCCCTTCTGCAGTCTTCTCTTCAATCAAGACCGAAATGCACCTTGAATGAATTTAGAGCGGATACCGGGTACTCCCATCGCTGCTTTCACGGCAAATTTGCGAATAAGGAAATTCCCTAATAACAGGTTTAACAAGCGATATCGATTTGGAATCAGAAAGAGTACCAAACCGCCCAACACTATCCATTTTGTCCATCCGTTCATCATGATCCCTCCTGATAGTAGTTTGGTTCATAACCGATTCGCTTATCCACCTAAATGATACTTTCCGGTATTTTTTTACTACTTCCAGAAGACGAAAAGAAGGAGCACTCCCGCCAAAAGGCTTGAAAGAGCATTCACAAGCTCATTATTCATCCAGTAGCCCTTCGTTCTCTCGGTTTGTCTTCCGCAATGCACCTTTGATTCGGTATGAAAACCGCACACTCTACACCTGTAATCTAGTTGCACGAATGCACCTAGAAACGTGTCCAGGAGGTTTCCGGCAAAACCAGAAAGAGTGATCAGTATAAACAGGGTGAGATCCATCGTGCCAAGCATGAGAAGTGCAGTCAGAGAAATAATGGCGGCCCCAGCGACAGCCGCTAAAGTACCGATGAAAGAAATGGCTCCCGATGTTCCTTTTGGAACTCTCTTTAACGACCTGACAGAAAGCGGCCTTTTGTGACTTAGGGGTCCAATTTCAGAAGCCCATGTATCTGAATTCGCACCTGCAATCGACGCGGCAAAAGCAAATGTGAAGACCTCTTCACCCGTCATAATAAACAGCAAGGCGAATAAGGCAGCTGGACCTCCGTTTGCCAATACCTGCTGCCAATCCCTGATAGACGTCTTGGCCAGCCTGTCCTCGATTCCGACCTTGCTATTCTTAAATAGGCGGGACCAAATGCTCGCTGAAAGAAAGAAGACCCCTAATACAAACAGCCCCTTGAATCCATAAGCACTACCAATGATGAGGCCGATCACCACAGCCATCACAGCCCCTGATGGACTTAAATTCTTAGTCTTCCACCCACCAAAGGAAATGGCAAGAATAAAAAGAATAAGAAAAGAATACTCACTCATCACAGTGAATCCGTCTCTTTTCCGTAAGGATGGTTGAAACTTTCATATCGAAGGGTTCCACCGGCAGAGCATCGACCATTTGTTCTTCAAATGCAAGGGACATCACCGTTCCTGAAAAACCAGCAAGCAAACGATCATAATATCCTCCGCCAAATCCAAGTCGATAACCCTTTATGGTATAGGCTAAACCCGGGACAATCATTAATTGTATCGATTCATTATGTACGGATGTGGACTCATCCGGATCTGGTTCATATAAGTGAAAATAGGATTGTTCCAATTGGTGAAAATCACTCAATTTATAAAAAATCAATTGCCTTTTCTGCGGGAGACACTTGGGAACAACCACTGTTTTCCCCTCTTCCCAGCCTCTCTTGATGATATTCCAAGTATCAAGTTCAGGGGGTTTAGAAACGGTTACCGCAACCACTTGGCTATTCTTCCACTCAGAAGAATGAAAGAGACGCTGTTCTATTTGAAAACATTTTTGTTGATATGATATTGGGTCTATGGATTTTAATGTTTGCAGCTGAGATTTGCGCTGTTCTTTTTTTGACATACAATCCCTCCTTGCATGCTGTACTGATACTCTATTTTAATGGATTTCTTAAAGAAATGCGATGTCTTTCCCATCTACAGATCTGATCATGACGTTCAAAACGACCATACATCAAATAAGGCATAAAAAAAAGCAGCGGATAAAATCCGGCTGCTTATTTCGTTTCGCGGTGAAGAGTCACACGCTTTAATTTCGGGCAATATTTTTTTAGCTCTAGGCGGTCTGGGTTGTTACGCTTATTCTTAGTAGTAATATAGTTACGCTCACCAGTTTCTGTGCAAGCCAAAGTAATGTTTACACGCATTATGATTTCCCTCCAAACATATACATCTTCTACTATTCATACGACTTTTCTATAATATCACTTTTTTCAGGGAAATGCTAGTCCGTTTTTAATTCTATCACTTAAATTTGAAACCTCTTCTTCCAATTCACCTTCAATGGCATATATTTTCCCCTGTTTCACTTCAAATGGTTTGAAAGAAAAGTCCAGCATATACACCATCATATTTTGACCATTTGTTATGGGATAATAAAATAAGCTTCCCTTGCTTAAGGATCTCTTCCAGAGTTTGAGCCCTTTGAGATTAAGCGGATAAATGGTTTTCTCGACAGATTCGGAACAGGAAACGATATTGGTGATGGCTACGTTTTTACCGCTGTAATTCCAGAACGTATCCTTCGACAGTGACAGGACCCCCACTCCGTCTTCCTTGCATGAGAGCCATTCAATCAGAAAGAATACCTTTAATTGACGGGTTTCTTTTGACATATTTTCCAATTCGAATGTACAGGATCCCCCCCACCCTTCCACTTCATCTTTCACTCTTACTTTAATATTCGAAAGAGAGGACACATTTTCAGAATGAATGGGCACATATTCATCTTTCTTATTCCAGGCTATCCCTTGGATATGGAACGTACGATTAGGATTCTCCTTCATTAGCCTCTACACCTTTTGCCAGATTTTTATTTTCATTCCATAATACCTTGCAAGCTCCCTTGCCAAATTCCGTCTATCAGCCTTTGAATATATGATGAACCCTCTTTTCGGATCACTGATGATTTTCGTGCGCCCTCCATCCCTATGGTCAAAAACGATTTCTTCCTGATTAGATGAAGAAGGTACTGTCTCCAGCAGCTTAGCTAGGACCATCGGCTTCTTTCCGTTTGGACACGCCACTTGAAGACGGGTGATGAAAGGTTCCATAAAGCCCTTTGAATAAGGGGATCCTTTTTTTAAAGAGGGCGGGGAGAACTGTCCCCTCATGAGATCTTCCCTGGCACACTTATATTCTTCTGGGTTACCAATGTCCCGCCAATAAGCACTGGTCTTAAAAACGTAAACCTCTTCATTGTTCAATAGGAGACGCGGAATAAAATCCTGCCCAAAATCCCTTGCCCCGATATGGGCATAGCGATCAAGAAGTCGTGGGTCCAGCATATATACACCGGTGTTGACTTCATTCCCTTCCCATTCTTCTGGCTTTTCAATGAAATCGACCAATTTCCGGTTCTCGTCTGTATGACAGATACCATATTCCTTCGGATTCGACACTTCCTTTGATACCACGGTCATAACTGCTCTCTTCTCATAATGGAATTCAATGACCTTATCAATGGGAATATTGGTAAAGGCATCACCGCTCAGGACAAGGAACGGTTCACGCAGCCTGTGACGTGCAAGGAAGAGACCTCCAGCTGTACCCAGCGGGGATCTTTCCTCAAGATATGTGATATTCACATTGAACCGTTTCCCATCTCCAAAATACTCTTTAATTGTTTCACTTTTATAACATGTTGTGATCAGGATATCTTTAATCCCATGTGACTTAAGGAGATTAATGCTATATTCAAGTATTGGCTTATTCAAAATCGGGACCATCGGCTTCGCAATGGACATTGTATAAGGTCTTAATCGCTTGCCTTCACCACCCGCCAATATAACCGCCTTCATCTCTTTACGCCCTCTACTTTCGATTGAAGAAGGACATCTTCATATATATGGATGGTTTGATCTGCGATCCGATCCCAACTGAACATGGATTGTGCCATTTTAAAGCCCAGATTTCCCAACTGCTCCGACTTTTGAGGATCTTGGATTAAAGAAACCAATTGGGTATAAAGACTTTGTTCATGGTTGGGTTCGAATAATAAACCGGTCTGTTCATGCTTCACAATGGACTTCAATCCTCCGGTATTGGAAGCGACCACTCCTTTTCGGAACGCCATCGCTTCCAGAGCAACGATCCCAAAAGGTTCGTACAGGCTTGGGAAGATGACTGCCAAACAATTCTTCAAATAATCGTTCCGTTCTCTATCGGATATATATCCTACGAAAGAAACGATATCAGTAAGGTTTTCTTGAACGACCATCTTTCGATAATGTTCAAGCATCGGCCCCTTCCCTGCTATGATAAACGAGATATGATTGCCTTCATTCTTCAATCGAGAAGCTACCCGGATGATTGTATCAAACCCTTTTTCATGAACCATTCTACCAATCGAAAAGAAGTAAGGTGTCGATGGTTGCTTAAAGACATATGGGGAAGACTGATCCAACTTCTCCAGTTCAACACCGTTTGGGATGACGGCTATCGGTGCTTCAATGGTGAATAGACTCTTGATTTCCTCTTTCATATGCTCACTACACACAATCAGGTGATCAGATGCTTTGATGAGAAGCTGTTCTTCTCTGTGGATTTTGTGTTGTAAATCGGTGTAGATCCCTTGATTTCTGCCGTGTTCCGTAGCATGTATCGTTGTAATCAACGGGATGGAATAGTATTCTTTCAGCTTCATCGCTGATGTCGAAACAATCCAATCATGGGCATGAATATGTGTGATCCTTTCATCTTTTATTAAATCATGGGCGTAATGGATAAAGGTTTGATTTAAATCGAATACCCATTTAAAGAAATCTTCTTCGTACGGATGCAATGGATGAACACGGTGAATCGTGACACCTTCCATTTTCTCGAGGGAGAGGGCATCATTCGCTTTGGTCGTCAGAACATGCACATGTTTACCCTTTTTCACAAGATTGTTAGCAAGGTCATACACATGCCTCGACAATCCCCCTACGATATTTGGAGGATACTCCCAGGAAAGGATCAGGACTGATTCAATCATCTCTTCTACGTCGGTCCTTTTGTCTGATGAGAGTTTCTCAAGTATTTCATCATTTGGAAATGGAACCATCCCTTTGCGATGAAGAAGCAGATGACCATCTTTTTGGCCGTCTTTGACTTGTTCCATCAGCCGGTCAAAATGGACCGTCGATATTCCATTTTCGTCATTGTATCCTTCCATGGATGAAACCCATTCTCTTATGAGCTGATAAGTCCACTCTGATTCACCTGTCAAGGTTAACAGATCCTCTAGTTGCTCCTCCATGCGGTGGATAACACGAACATTTCTGATTGCTGAATCAGGCATGATTGGGATCTGCTTTTCCATACCAAGATACCCGAATCCTATTCTTGATAGAGAGGTTGATTTTTCCATCATCACTTCTAGTTCATGATGAGCATTCCCCTTATCAAAAGTCTTTAATTCCTCGTAGTCTGAAAGCTCTTTTATACATATGATCGACAGTGGATGATTGCTCTCTCCACGCGCCCCTATGCTTCCCTGTGAAATAGGAAGAAGCTTCAATCCTCTTGGTGTCCTTGTAACACCGCTGTCTTGTTCTTTCTCACTATGTTCATAAGAAAAGGACGATATGAAGCTGAATTCAATTCCTTGCTGGATAAGATAGAGATCGATTCCTGGTACATAAGCAGCTTGAGGTAACCAGAATGCTTTAGGGATCATCTGGAAATAATGTTTGAATAGTAAACTACTCATCCTCACCTGGGATTCAATGGCTCGCGGGGTCCTGTAATGGGTTAAAGGAAACGTACTTACCGTCGTAGGAATGACGTGGACCTTCCCATCTACTGTAAGGTGTTTGTAGGCTTGTACAAGATTCATGTCATATGTTGTCCACTGTGAATAGATGCGCTGCCATTTATGTTTATCATCGGTTCCTGCTTGCAGAAGATTGGTTTGAATGAATTCATTGGCCTTCTCTTTAAATTCCTTACTCATAAAAAGGGAAAAGATGAGAGGGTTCAATACAACAGGAATGGAAGGTCCATCATTCCGTTCCAGGAAATCGATCAACTCACTATTCTCAATAAGCATCGAAGAAAGCACCTCTTCCTGCTCATTCCATTGAGAGAATTTCATCCCATTGTATGCTGGATAAACAATGATTTCCGCTAAAGACTTCATGCTTTCTCCCCCCCATTCATAACATAATACGAATACGTGCTCACATGTTCGACCCACTTTGGCTCCTTTATTAGCCC
Source organism: Rossellomorea aquimaris (assembly GCF_020172085.1). Taxonomy (GTDB): domain Bacteria; phylum Bacillota; class Bacilli; order Bacillales; family Bacillaceae_B; genus Rossellomorea; species Rossellomorea aquimaris_E. The sequence continues at coordinate 636,323 of NZ_JAIVAT010000003.1, read as the reverse complement.
TTGCTCATATTCAATCAGCTCTTTCATACTATGAACCTCCTGATGATGAGATGTTCTTGGTGTATGAAGGACATTGGAACGAGTGAATGCAACAAAGTCACCTGAGGGTAACCGCAGTCCGATTTCCATGCAGTAACTCCGGTTTTCCTTCAAACCGTTTACGAACCAATCGCTTTCAGTAAAAGGCACATAGGAGTCTGAATGGTGATGGTGATTATGTCCGTTAAAGGAAATTGAGGTAATATCGTATAACCGAAGAACAAATGGCTGAGGAGCGGTGCCCATATTAAAATGTTCTTTCACATGCCGTATCCAATCATGAGGAATGTTCCAGTGACAATAGATTCTCGAAGAAGTAGAAAACATAATTGATAACTCGGTAGACCTTGGATTCTTGGCCCTCTTCTTTGGCATCCTCCTGCCGAATGAAGCTCTTCCGACACGTTTTTTGGGTATTTCCTGATCCAACACATCAACTGCTTGCAATTCTTGAGGTTCCTGGCTTTTCTCTAATGCTTTCTGGTACTTCACCCATTGATATTGAACTTTCCCAACGGTAGTATTCAATTCCTTGGCGATCTTCCTGAAAGACACTCCTTGTTCCTTTAACTTGATAATTTCTGTAATCAAAACAATTCCTCCTAAAGAGTAAACATATATTATATGATTTCAATCTAAATATTATGACAATTATACTTAAATTTATCGTAACACCGTATTGAAAAACCTACAATAAACGCATTTTGTCGTATCTTGTTACACGCTGTGATAGAAGGATTCAACCTGCATTTTTTTTGTAAATTATTATGCTAAAATGGTAATAAAGCGTTTACAATTGAAGACCGACAATTTTCTTTCGTGATTTTCGACAAATTTTTGGTATATCCCACAAATTCATCCTGCTGTCTTATAGAGTTAGCGCGTTAACTATGCTATAAATAAAGAAGAAGAAATCAGCATGGGGTGATATAGTGACTATACTATTCATTGGATTAGTCAGCTTCTCTATTTTGTTATTAGTCATTTCGTTTTTTCAACGGGATCGGTATCGTGATATGGAGAAAGATATAGAAGAATTATCGATGAATGTTCTAGAAGAGCATTATAAGTTAAAGAAGCGAATAAGCGTTTTGGAAGAAGAACTGATGATGGATGGAGATATTTCATTTCGCAAAAACCCGATTAATGAAATCATTAAGAATCAAGTCATTTCACTTCATAAACAGGGTGTAAACGTAGATCAGATTACAAAACAATCCACTTTGTCCAAGCAAGAAGTCCTGTCCGTCATTAAAGACTCTTAAATGCGACTAATCTATTTCAATAAAAAACGGCCAACTCCATTATTCTGGAGTTAGCCGTTTTTTTACATTTTAAACGTTTTGACCAAATCCGAAAGCTGATTTGCTTTCTGAATCAAGTCATCCGACTGCCCATATAAGGTTTCAATTAACCCATTTTGTTCCTGGACAGAAGAATTTATGGTAATCGTTCCGTTGTTAAACTCTTTACCGACAGCAGAAACACTTTGAAATGCTCCCTGAATATGGTTCATATATTCTTTCAACAGCTCCAGACTTCCTGAAATATCCGTAATATTTTGATCCATACCAGATACCTGCTCCTTCATTTCCTTGAAATGATTTCCGGTTGTTTGGATATTCACCTTCCCGATACCAAGCTCTTTGTATCCATCTTTTAACGAACTGGAAACTTCACTTGATATTTGTTGAACATTCAAAACGCTATGATTCATTTCAATCAAAGAGGAGTCTACATCCTGTGCCAACTTGCGCACTTCGTTGGCTACCACTGAAAACCCTTTACCAGCTTCTCCCGCTCTTGCAGCCTCAATTGATGCATTTAGTGAAAGTAAATTGGTCTGATCGGCAATTTTTTTGATGCTCTTTGTCAGATTGCTGATTTCGGTTGCACTACCCTCTAATCGATCCAGAAGATCGTATGTTTTCTTTATTTTCTTATACACCATTTCAATTTGATCCGTTGTAGAATTCATGGATGCGAATCCTTTTACTGTAATCCCTTGCATATAGGTAGAGAGTTCTGAAAGTGAGTGCCCATTTCTTTCTACTTGAGTGACCTGATCATTGAAAGTTTGGTACTGATGATTGAGTTGATGGGCAGCTGCCACTTGATCTTCTGAACTGCTGGATAGCCGATACATGGAATCAGCTACCTGGTGACTTGAAGCATTGATAGAATCCGCCAGGGATTTGATATGCTGGCTATTTCCCTGGACGGTAGAAGATCCGTCTTTAATTGCAACTACAAGCTCCCTTAGACGTTCTACCATATGTCTGATGGAGAAGTTTAACTGACCTATTTCATCCTTGCTCCTTGTTGGAGGAACAGATTGGGTTAAATCACCCTGGGCAACTGCTTTAGTAACGTTCAGTATTTTTCCAATGCTCCTATTTATCTTGTTTGAAACAATCGTTACAATGAATCCACTTGCGACCATGGAAAGAAGTACAAATCCAATCAACCAGAAAAAGAGTGAGTTCATATTATTTTCCGTTGTTTTCAATACAGAGTCTTGTTTCTGAAGCGTCCGTTCTCTTATTTCCATTAAAAGATTGTTATTTTCGTCCCTAAGGTGACTAATTTTCATCCTTGCATCCGTATAAATGCCTTCATCCAAGCGGACGACGGCTGGTGCGACTTCTTTAATGAACAGCTCATCGATGGTGTTATTATTCTGAGAAAATGTCTGAATCATTGCTTGATCTTCTTTATTCAAGCCTTTTAGTATTTCATCGGTCTTTTGATTAAGCTCTACTCGTAATTTACGATACTCTTTCACATCTTCATCTTTTAAAAACGTTATGTAATCAGCAATTCGGATATCCTTGGCATTAATCAGCCTGCTCAGTTCCGTGATTTCCACGGAATGTTCTCCTGTCTCTTTCATATATCTCATATCCTGCATCAAATGATTCAAACTGAATAGGGCTAATCCTACACATGAAATAAACAGCATGGCATTCAATAGAAACGTGTAGGCAAGTTTGTTTTTTATGGAATGATAATATGAAATCCTTGAAAAAAATCGATTAACTTTTATTCTTGGTACATATTTTCTAATAGGAATAGATATTTTCAACATTGGATCCTCCTGTATGTAAAACTTTGTGTCTATTAAGAATATGTACCAAAATACCCATTTTTTCTATACTTTCGTCATTATCTTAATATAATCTTTACAAAGGAGCCCATTACAGATAAATCAATAAAAAAAAGCGCCTCTTCACATGAAGAGACGCTTGTCATTTTAATTATTCAAGTCAAAACGTTCACCTGTCACTAGGAAAATGACGTTTTCACAAATATTCGTCACATGATCCGCTACGCGTTCGATATATCTGCACGTAAAGGCAAGTTGCGTGATCTGGCTGATTTCATTTGGATAGTTCGGAATATAGGTCATCAATTCCTTCACTAGTTGACCGTATAATTCATCTACTTCGTCATCACGGTCAGCCACTTTTTTGGCCATGGATGCATCCTCGGAATAAAAAGCCGTCAGTGCTTCTTCAAGCATTTCTTCAGCAATCGAGAGCATTCTAGGAATTTCTTCAATCGGTTTAATCAATTTTTGATTCCCTATATGCAGCGTAGACTTAGCGATATTCGTAGCCATATCCCCGATCCGTTCAATCTCTGAACAAATTCGCAGTGCAGAGATGATTTTTCGCAAGTCGGTTGCTACTGGAGATTCTTTCGCAATCAATATAATGGCAAGATTATTGATTTCATTATCATATTGGTTAATGAGATGGTCTTTTTTAATGATTTCCTCTGCTTTTTCCATGTCTTGAGTCTTTAAGGCAACCACGGACTCTTTTAAAGACGTTTTAGCAAGATCAGCCATATCAAATAGCTTGTCTTTTAACTCTTTTAAATTATTATCAAAATTTCTTCTTATCGCCATACTTATTCCCCTTTGCTAAGTAATGTTGAAGAACCTTTTTTCTTTGAGTATGCATTATCCGAATCGACCAGACACATAATCTTCCGTTCTTTTGTCTGTAGGATTAGAGAATATTTTATCCGTTTCGTCTAGTTCAATCAAGTCCCCTAGTAAGAAAAAGGCGGTTTTATCTGAAACCCTCGCTGCCTGCTGCATATTATGAGTGACGATAACGATAGTATATTGTTTCTTCAGTTCACCGATAAGCTCTTCGATTTTGACTGTAGAGATCGGATCCAAAGCAGACGTCGGTTCGTCCATCAAAAGGATATCAGGTTTGGTTGCGAGTGCCCTGGCAATGCAGAGACGCTGCTGTTGACCACCTGAAAGACCCATAGCCGGGGCATCCAATCGATCTTTTACTTCATCCCATAACGCAACACTTTTCAAAGTGGACTCGACAATTTCATCAAGCTCTTTCTTCTTTTTGACCCCATGTACTTTCGGGCCGAACGTAATGTTGTTATAGATGCTTTGAGGAAACGGATTTCCTTTTTGGAATACCATCCCTACTTTCTTCCTTAATTCAACCAAGTCAACTTTATCAGAAAGAATATTTGTCCCATCAAAATTAATTTCACCAGACATTTTGATTCCTGGTACCGAACGGTTCATCAAATTTAATGTTTTGACAAATGTTGATTTTCCACAACCCGATGGACCAATGATGGCTGTTACCTCTTTATCGTAAATAGGAAATGTAATATTTTTTAATGCATAGTTATTTCCATACCATAAATTTAAGTCGTTAACGTTAAAAGCCGTTTTTTTTGCTGTTGATACTGACACACGAAACCCCTCCAACTAAATGATCAACTGAAACGCCCTGAAATATAGTCTTCTGTTCTCTTTTCCGATGGATTTGTGAAGATTTTCTCGGTCTGGTCAAACTCCACTAAATCCCCATTATAGAAGAATGCCGTTTTATCAGAGACACGTGATGCCTGCCCCATGTTATGGGTTACGATGACAATCGTGTATTCTTTCTTTAAATCGGTGATCAATTCTTCAATCTTGGCATTTGAGATTGGATCAAGCGCCGAGCAGGGCTCATCCAATAACATGACAGTAGGCTTCATCGCAATCGTTCTTGCAATACATAAACGCTGCTGCTGCCCACCAGATAGTGACAGTGCTGAAGTATGAAGGCGGTCTTTTACTTCATCCCAAAGTGCCGCTTTTGTCAGACTTTCTTCTACCAGTTCATTCAACACACTCTTCTTTTTGATTCCAGAGAATTTCAAAGCATGAACAATGTTTTCATATATAGACTTGCTGAATGGATTCGGTTTTTGGAAAACCATCCCGATTTCTTTCCGCAGGGCAACGACATCAATGTCCTTTCCTAGAAGATTGACATCTTCATACATGATTTTCCCTTCTGCACGGGCGATCGGCACTAAATCATTCATGCGGTTGACCGTTCTTAAAAATGTTGATTTTCCGCAACCTGAAGGTCCGATCAAAGCCGTTACAGCATTTTTTTCGATTTCCATATTTATATTTTTCACTGCGTGATTATCACCGTAATAGAAGTCTAAATTCTGAACATCAATGATGGTCTCTTTTTTGATTCTATCCGCTACTCTTGAAGAGCGCTCCTGTTTCGTTTCTAATTGAACCGACATGTACTATCACACCTTCTATTATTTTGTCGCTGTCATTTTATTATGAATGTAGCTTCCGATGAACCGTGCACCCAGGTTAAAGATCAAGACAGAAAGAATCAAGACAGCTGATGCACCTGCTGCTTTTTCGTCTACATCAGGAATTAACCCTTGGGTATTGACTGCCCATATATGAACAGCCAGTGTTTCAGCCGGTCTGAACAAATTCAGCGGTGAAGTAGGCGAGAATGGATTCCAATCCATATAGTTCAATCTCGGAGTAGACAGCCCTGCTGTAAATAATAGTGCTGCTGCTTCTCCGAATACACGTCCGGATGCCAGGATCGCACCTGTCAGAATAGATGGGAATGCACCTGGAATGAGTACCGTTTTCACCGTATGCCAGTTTGTAATTCCAAGAGCAAGGCTTGCTTCTTTCAACTCACGAGGTACACCTCTGATGGCATCTTCACTCACACGTACTAATACAGGGAGGTTAAACACCGTAAGGGCCAATGCTCCACCTATAATGGTATATCCCCAACCTGTTGTATTAACAAACACCAATAATCCAAACATTCCAATGACGATAGATGGTAATGATGCCAATACTTCAATACAAGAACGGATGGTATTCGTTATTTTACCCGGCTTTGCGTATTCAGCCATATAAATACCTCCGCCAACACCAAGCGGAACCGTTATGATCATCGTAATGACCAAGATGTAGAATGAATTGAATAATTGATCTCGTACTCCTCCACCCGCACGTACTGCACTCGATGGTGTTGTCAAGAAGTCCCATGTCACATATGGGAGCCCTTTAATCAATATATAAGAAAATAGAGCAACTAACAGCGCAATGATGATCGTTGCTATCCCAATGAAAAAACCTGTGGCGATCTTGTCTGCTCTCTTACTATTCATTAGATTTTCCTCCTAGATGATAAGTAACGGATTAATAAGATAAATACGAAAGACATTATCAACAGAATAAGACCCATTGACCATAGCGTGTTGTTCTCCACACTTCCATACGTTGTATGTCCCATATTTAATGTGATGATCGTTGTTAATGTTGCTGATGCATCCACTAAACTTTGAGGAAGGTCCCTCGTATTCCCGATTACCATCTGTACCGCTAATGCTTCACCAAATGCTCTTGCCATACCTAATACAACAGCTGTCAATAAGGTTGGTAGAGCAGCTGGAACTAATACTTTTCTAATGGTTTGCCATCTTGTTGCACCTAATGCATATGACCCATCACGCAAGCTTTTTGGTAATGAACTCATGGCATCAGTGGCAATCGTCGTGATGGTAGGCAAAATCATCACGGATAAAACAATCATCCCCGCCAGAAGTGAAAACCCAATACCAGAAGTATGATTGCGAATAAAAGGTACCAATACTGTAAGCCCTATAAATCCATAAACAACGGAAGGAATTCCGACAAGGAGTTCGACAATCGGCTGCATGATTTTTCTTCCCCATGATGGTGCGATGTCTGTCATAAAAATTGCCGCGCCTATTCCTAATGGAGCTGCTATTAAGGCAGAAAGAATCGTAACAGCAAACGATCCAAATATAAACGGCAGAGCACCAAATAGTGGATTCTCACCTGTAGGATTCCAATCAGGACTGGTTAAGAACTCAATTGGACTTACACCATTCTTAATAAATGATTGTAAACCTTTTGAAGTTAAGAAAATGGTGATAGATAGTGTCGCGGCAATCATAATGATTGCACTTAGTGTCACTAAAAATCTTCCCTTAAATTCACCGTTCATCCAAGATCTATTACTTTTGACTAGCCTCTTTGAGGCAGGTAACTTGTTTTCCATATCCGTAAACACCCCTAAATACGAGATAATAGGGTAAATGCCCTTCCGCATTTACCCTATCAATTTATTTAATTACTCACCAATTATTTCTTCGTTTGCTTTCCTTCAGCGTCACGTTCTACTTCCATTTTTGTAGAAGGAATGTAACCTTGATCCTTTAGTAAACCATTTTGCACATCTTCACTCATCATGTAGTCAAGGAACGTTTTAGCTAGACCATCAGCTTCACCTTTAGTATAAGAGTGCTCATAAGCCCAGATTGGGAAGTCACCTTTTTGTACATTTTCGTCAGTTGCTTTAACACCATCGATTGCTAATGGAGTTACGCTGTCATCTGTGAAGTAAGAGAAAGCAAGGTAACCGATTGCTCCATCCGTTTCATTGATGATTTTCTTAACAGTATTTGATGAATCTTCAGTGATACCTTCAGCTGGAGTTTCTCCATCAAGACCGAATTTAACGAATGTAGCACGTGTACCAGAAGAGTCTGGACGGTTTACAAGAGTGATCTTTTGATCTTTACCACCAAGCTCTTTCCAGTTCTTGATTTCACCTGTGAATACTTTTTTAAGATCTTCTTTAGAAATGTCTTCGATACCAACATTAGGATTAACTGCAGCTGTCATACCTACAACCGCTACTTTATGGTCAACTAACTCGTCCGCTGGAATTCCTTCTTTTTCTTCAGCGAATACGTCTGAGTTACCGATTTGAACTGATCCTTCAGAAACTTGAGATAATCCTGTACCAGATCCTCCAGCGTTAACTTGGATATCTGCATCCGGATTTTCTGCCATGAATTCTTCAGCTGCTGCTGCAACAAGTGGTTGCATTGCAGAAGAACCTGAAACTACGATTGAACCTGAAGCTGTTTCTTCTGTTGTACCTTCTTCATTGTTGTCTCCAGCGTTTTCATCTGTGCTGCTTCCGTTTCCACATGCAGCAGCAAATGCTACTAGCGTTGCGATGATTAAAAGCAGACCGTATTTCTTGAAGTTCTTCATTCTTTAATTCCCCCTAGAATATTGGTTGTTTTGTCCTACGAGTAATAGATTAATAGATGAGTGTTAATTGTGTTTTAATCGATTGTAAAGGTTTTGTAAATTCGACATTTTCCTTCATGATTCCGCGGTTCATAAATGCTTAAAACCCTTATATCACTAGTATTGAACAACATTCAACGAATTATGTATTAACCATAAAAAATACACCAATTTCTTGGATTTTTCTGTTTAAACTTCCCTTTCCTTTCAAATTTCCTCCAAAAAAAAGCTGACTTATGGAACAATTTTCCCATAAATCAGCTTTTTTAATTAGTTATTCTTTTCTCTTTCCTGCTGCATCTGTTCTTCTGCTTCTTCAGCATTTTCTACTTTCTTATTAACTGAAGTCGGATCTTTCATTTCTTCAGCACGTTTCTTCTTTAACTCAAAATATTTATCCATTACCCGTCTAGAGATGTATTTATTTACATAAGGATCGGACACGCCGCTTGCTTGGATATGTGATGAAGGAACCAACGTAGCATAAGCTACTTCAGGGTTGTCAAAAGGAGCATATCCGATCAAGGTGGTGTTATAGTTCAATTCCCCATCAACATACGTCTCGGCTGTACCGGATTTCCCCGCCGCGTTATACGGAGCGTCATGAAACAAGTAACCCGTACCTTCAGGGTTGTGGTAGACGCGATAGAAGCCATTTTGAACATGTTCGATCTGTGCCTGTGTGGCATCGATTCGGTTCAGTACATTTGTTTCTTTTTCAAAAAGAATTGGACCGAGACTTTCCTTTTCATTTGTAGGTTCCCTTATTTCCTTCATAATATGAGGCTGTACACGATACCCATCATTGGCGATTGTGGAAACGTACTGTGCAAGCTGCATGGTTGTGTACGTGTCAAATTGTCCAATCGCCAAGTCCAGTAAGAAACCGGGATCTGTCTTCGTTCCTGTAAGACCCGCAGATTCACCAGGTAAATCTATTCCAGTCGGGACACCTAAACCAAATTGAGCATAGTGGTTTCTAAAAATATCGAATGCTTCGGGATTATTAACAATCGGTTCATTCGGTACATATCTGCCACCAGCAATTTTTAAAGCGACTTTCCACATATACGCGTTCGAGGATTTCTCCAGTGCATATAAATCTGTCATGGGAATTTGCTGGTATTTATTGAACCAGGAAGTTTTCGGTTTTGTCCCTTTGATTCTTAAAGGTTCATCGATCAGAACTTCCCCTGGCGTCAATTTACCGGTCATATAGCCTGTTAGTACGGTTGCACCTTTTACCACTGAACCTACTTCATAAGAAGAAGTAAACGTTCCAAGTGCTGCATCACGCATCTCATATTTACCCGTTTCAGGATTTTTCACATATTGTTTACCCGCCATAGCCAGGATTTCTCCGGTATTCGGGTCAATCATCACGACAAACGCACGATCAAGGTTGGGTGATGCCCCCCGATGGACAATCTGCTTGCTTAATTCTTCTTCGATGATTTTTTCGATTTCACGCTGCAGCTCCATATCAATGGTCAGGACAATATCCTTGCCACGCTGTCCTTGTTGCACTAGAACGGATTCAAGCACACTGCCGCCTTTTGTCACGTTTTTGATTTGTTCTTTCTGCCCTTGCAGCACGTCTTCATACTGCAGCTCAACATAGCTTTTTCCTACACGGTCATTCCTGTTATAGTCTTGAGCTAAATATGAATCTACCAGATTCTTCGGAAGTCCTTCCCTTGCAGAAGAAACATTTCCTAAGATGGTTCGTAATGTATCATCAAATACATATGAACGCTTCCAATCCGTAGTGGTATTGACACCAGGAAGTTCACTTAAGTGTTCACTGACAGCTGCAAACTCCTGTGGTGTGACTCCTTCATTCTTCACTATTTGTGGATTCAATGCATATCCACTTGAGAACTCACGATAAATTGCGATGATTTCCAGATCTTTTTCTGTGAGTGAGGCAAGCTCTTTCTCTGTGATTCGATCCAATCTCATTTGATACACTTTTTTATTTACATCATCTTCCGATAATTCTTCATTGTTTTGCAGCTTTTTGATTTCAGCATCAGACACTTTTGCATCTGCTTCATCTTTATGATTGATTAACCAATAATCCTTTTTGTCCCTCTCCGTTACATCTTCTGTATCCTTTTCGATATACTCAGAAAGCTTCGATGCAACCTCCATCATTTCCTCGATCTTTGTATTATTCGCCCGGGTATACGTGATCGCATTCAGCGGGACATTATCGACGATCACATTGCCGTACCTGTCATACATTTTCCCCCGTGGTACACCTGTATTGACCACTACATCTTCTGTTCTTTCCACTTCTTTCTTATAGCTCTCCCCATTCACAATCTGAACAAGTCCAAGTCTAAGAACAAGAAGAGAAAACAATAAGAACACGGCAAAGAACAGCAAATTCATCCGAACGGGAACATGCGTCTTTCTTTTTTTCTTATTTTTTTTCAATTCTTCCAGCCCTTCCTCTATGTAAAAATTCTTCTTATCTCTGCTCTGTTACCTTTTATGTTGTGCAATGAAGGATTTACAGAATCACGATTCTTCTCTCCTTATTTTATAGAATTTTTCAAGGATAATCTAGCCATAAGCAAAGAGAGGAAATCTTTCCCTCTCTTTGCTTAAAGTTCCTTATAAAGGCAGAACGACCTTTCGTACAAACAGATAGATCAGCGTATGTCCTGCCCCGAGAATCAACAGGAGAATGGGAATACTTTCTTCCTGGTTAAAAAAGGTCACGGCTACAATGAAGGAAAGAACAGATACAATTCTTCCGAGGTTCAAGAAAATTTCCCTTACGACAATATATTCGATTCTCATTTCAGCCGCATTCCATCCTGTCCCGATGACATCATAGGTCATAGATATATAAGGTACCAATAATATCGGATAGGCAATGGCAATGACGCCTGCATAAAGCAATAATTTCGTATAGGTTACATCAAATACAATCAGGAATATGGCCAGATAGAGTAGCACTCCACCAAGTAGGATGGCACGTTTCCTCAAGTTCTTCTTTATGACTCTGGAAGCAACATAGTACGCAATAAAAGCGATACCTGAGTTTATCAAGCCGAAGGTACCTATGGCAAATTCACTTCCCGTACTGATGAAAACAAAGACAGAAATGATAAAGATGAAGGTCCCTTCCCTGAGTCCCTGAAAAAAGTGAGCATTGGTGATGAGACGCCAGTTGTGATTATGTTTTCTTTCTTCCAGAATTCTGAGGAATAAATACCTCCCCGATGCAGGCCTTCTTTTCAAGAAAAAGCTCATTATCACCGCGATGGTAAATAATAAAAGAGAGAGTCCAAATACAATGGTATATCCCTTATAGGAAGCAAACCGTGAAATAATGAAACCGGCAAGGATCGGGCCGATCATTCCTCCGGCCGAAGTGAGAGTCCCAAGGAAGCCATTGAAGAAATCTCTCGTTTCCGGTTCGGTGATTTCAAAGGTCAACACATTGAACGCTAACCAGTAGAAGCCATAACCAATACCCAGTAACGCCCCCAATACGACAAGAAAATCCTCTGCCGATTCTCCGAATGCCAATACGGATATGTAAAAGAGAGCCAAAAAAATAACACCGAAGCGTAAAACAATCACCCGGTCCACTTTCTTTGCCCACCTTCCAGCCAATATAAACGTCAGAGGCTGAAAGATGACAACGGTTAAGTTATATATACCCAAATCAATAAATTCACCTGATTGCTTCCACAGGTAGATGTTCACAAATGTGTTCGAGAGGGCAATACTCAATGAGTACAATCCCCCGATTAACAGGAGCAAAGTCAGATCCCTCGTTAATTCAATGTCGCCTAATACCTTTTTAAAGCTACTCATGTGAAAACTCCCCTTTAACGTATCCCTATCTTTTGAAAAAGGGAAGGAACTTATACAAAAAAAAGAGAGGTTCCTTAAGGAACCTCTCTTTTGGCATAGATTTAATTATTTTGCAGCTGAGTAGCGCTTCGCTACTTCATCCCAGTTTACAACGTTCCAGAAAGCACCGATGTAATCAGGACGACGGTTTTGATAGTTCAGGTAGTAAGCATGCTCCCAAACGTCAAGACCTAAAACAGGCGTTTTCCCTTCCATTAAAGGACTGTCCTGGTTTGGTGTGCTTGTTACTTCTAATTCACCGTTGTTTACTACAAGCCAAGCCCAGCCTGAGCCAAAGCGTGTTGCAGCAGCATTCGCGAATTCTTCTTTAAATGCATCGAAGCTTCCGAATTTAGAAGAGATAGCATCTGCTAATTCTCCAGATGGCGCGCCTCCACCATTCGGTGATAATACCGTCCAGAATAGAGAGTGGTTAGCGTGACCGCCACCATTGTTACGTACTGCCGTACGAGCACCTTCAGGAACAGCATCTAAGTTAGAAACAAGATCTTCGATGGATTTGCTTAATAAATCATCGTGTCCTTGAAGTGCATCATTTACTTTTGTAACGTATGCGTTATGGTGTTTTGTGTGGTGAATGTTCATTGTTTCCTTGTCGATATGAGGTTCTAATGCATCATATGCGTAAGGTAGTTGCGGTAATTCGTAAGCCATTGTAAATTCCTCCCTATGTATAGTTTCCTGAATAGCAATATTCAGGCCGTTTCAGTATAAGATTACCAAAACAACTATAGCTGTTCAAATAATTTGCCTTCAATCTCTTACTTTTTTCTTACAAGAATAAAATACCCTATAATCTGCTGACTAGTCATTTGAAAATTTTTTTGTCATTATTCAAATTAAGAAAGGAGTGTTTGATTTGCGCTCCAGGTGCTCGCTTTCCGCGGGGCTGGCGGTGAGCCTCCTCGGGCTAAAGCCCTGTGGGGTCTCACCTGTCCAGCGTTTCCCGCAGGAGTCGAGCACCTTCCACTCCAATCAACAAAAGGTAAATGTCTTAACCCTAATCCCTAAACACAGCGGACTAAATGATCCAAAAGAAATAGATTGTCATAATGATTTGAATGACTCCTTTTGTAAATACACTTGAGATGAAGCCTACCACGGATCCTATTCCCACTTTTACGGCAGTCTTCAGGTTTGTCCGATGGACCACCCATTCTCCTATGACAGCACCCAGGAAGGGACCGATTAATATTCCTGCTACAGGTATGGCAAATGGACCAACCAGTAGTCCGATGGTACTTCCCCATATACCTGCCTTCGTTCCGCCGAATTTTTTGACTCCTATCAGGTTCGCCATATAATCGGCACCGAATAAAAGGGCAACAAAGAGGATCTGCACAGTCCAGAACAGCCCACTAAAAGGCTCAAAGCTGAAAAACACGCCATACAATAAGAAACTGCCCACTAAAAAGATGACACTTGGCAATATCGGGTACACCAAACCGACAAACGATAAAACCATGAGTATGATAATGATACTCCAGTAAACGATCTCCATGTCTCAACACCTCACTTTGAGTATAAAAAAAGCTGACCCCTTTGACAATTATCAAAGAGGTCAGTTTGACTTGCCTTATTCTACTCCCAATACTGCTTCAGCAATATTAACGGCATGATCACCAATACGCTCTAAATTACTGATGATATCCACATATACGATACCTGCTTGGCCCGAACATTTCCCTTCATTCAGACGAAGGATATGTTGTTTACGGAGCTTACGTTCCATCTTATCGATCTGATCTTCTTTTTCAGCCACTTCTCTGGCAATTTCAATATCGTTCAAATCTAATGACTTGATGGCCTTTTCAACTGTTTCAATAGTCAAATTGAACATGACTTCAAGATCAGACATGGCATCATCTGTAATTTTCACTTTATTTGATTGTTGATATTCGATTAATTCAATGATGTTTTCGAAATGGTCCCCTACCCGTTCAATATCGCGTACTGTATCCATCAGAATCGAATGACGCTCAGATTCTGATTCTGAAAGGGAGGCAGAAGATAAATCGACGAGATAGTTCGTAATCTTCTTATCCAGATTATTGATGGCACCTTCAATTTGATAAGCAGCTTCTGCATTTTTAGAGCTCTTCGACTTTAAGAATTCATTTGTTTCCTGCAAACCTTTAACCGCAAATGCTCCCATACGTAGAACTTCTTCTTTCGCTTGTCCCAATGCAATGGATGGAGATTGCTCGATAAACACAGGATCTAAATGCTTTGAATTATAGTCGACAATAGAGTCCTGACCTGGAATCAGCTTTGTTACGATGACCGCCAAGATGGCGATGAACGGAAATTGAATGATTGTATTCGTAAGGTTGAATGTTCCGTGTGCGAATGCAATCGTCATTGGTTCATTTAGATTAAATGTAGATTGTAAGAAGACTACAAACTTAGTGAAAAACGGCAATATGATTAAGAAAATAGTTGTCCCGATTAAGTTAAATAGTACATGGACCGCCGCTGCACGTCTTGCTGCTACAGATGCACCAAGGGCTGCCAGAACGGCTGTAATGGTTGTACCGATATTATCCCCGAATAAAATGGGTAATCCTGCTTGCAGGTCAACCAGGTTGGAGCTGTATAACTCCTGCAGGATACCGATTGTTGCGGAAGAACTTTGAACGATGACAGTAAATAATGTACCGACCACTACACCAAGAATTGGGTTATCACTCATACTTACGGTCAAATCATGAAATGCTTCAAGGGATCGTAAAGGTTTCATCCCTCCACCCATTAATTCAAGACCATAGAATAATGCTCCAAATCCAAAAATCATTTGACCAAAGTTATGGACTTTCTTATTTTTGAAGAAGAATAGCATGATGGTACCGACCGCAATGATCGGAAGGGCATATTCTCCAATATCAACACCAATGATAAAGGCTGTCACCGTTGTACCAATATTTGCACCCATGATGACACCGATTGCTTGTCTAAGGGTCATGAAACCGGCACTTACCAGTCCGACAACGATAACCGTCGTACCACTACTCGATTGGATCAGGACTGTAACAAAAATACCTGCCAATACACCCATGAATGGATTGGTCGTGAACTTATCCAGAATTTCCTTCAGGCGTTCACCGGCAGACTTCTGAAGTCCGTCCCCCATATACTTTATCCCAAAGAGGAAAATACCCAGTCCTCCAAAGAACTGAAACAACATTTCTTGCCAATTTAATTCCATTTTTTCAACCCCTACATATATTTTCGACATTAAACAACAAAAACCCCATATCATTTTTAATACATAATGGTTCAAACGTAAATACTTTTTACCCCAAATTTACAATAGGTTAATAAAAGTCGACTTTTATTACATTTATGTTACAAATGATATTCATTTTAAATTATTTTAGGCTGTCTATACTTGATGAAGTATAGAGACAAGCATAAAATAGAAGAGGTATGCACGAAAGGAGAAAAAAACTTAATGAATGTATTTCAGCAGTTGTATAAAAGTATCTATTCCCCAAAAGATATTGCAAAATTCCGGTTCCAGGGAATAGGAAAAACGATTCGTTTCATCTTCCTGTTAGCACTTATTTCCATCCTCCCTGTAGCAGTCCAATTTGTATCGTTTACCACAAATGCCCTCGATACACTAAGAGAGTCTGTCGAAAAAGAATTGCCATCCTTTTCTATTAAGAACGGTTCCTTATCTTCTGAATGGACAAAACCCTTTACCATGGAAAAGGATGACATCACCATCATACTTGACGATACCGGTCATGTGAATGAAGAAGATCTTGACAAGAATGAAAATACGATTGCTTTCTTACAGAAGGAATTCGTTGTCATTAATCAGGGTAACGTTCAATCTTCTTCCTATTCTATGTTCGGTGATACAGCCTTATCGAAAGAAGGTTTGCTTGATTTGCTTGATTCCTTAATCGATTTGAAATGGATACTGATCCCCGTTGCGCTATTTATCCTTTACCTGTTTACCTCGGGGATGACGTTTTTAAAGATAACCATTTTTGCTCTTATAGGCGTTACGTTCGCAAATGTCCTTAAGCGGAATTTACAATATCGACAAAGCTTCCGAATCACAGCCTATTCAGCTACTGTATCTACCTTGTTTTTTACCCTAATGGAATTATTGCAAACCAAGATTCCAGCCGCTCCCATATTGGATTGGTTTGTCATTACCATCATCCTTTATTTAGTAGTGAAAGAAATTCCTCAAAGGAAAATACGCCATTAAACAAAGTCCCCGTTCCTCTGGATGGGGACTTTGTTTTGTTAATTGAAACTATTGAATTTCAGGGTGGAACTCACCTTTTGTCCGTAAAGAAAGAAAAATAAAAAGAAAGACGTTGATGATTGAGAAACTGAAGGCAATCGCATACATCTGTGTAGGATCCACCCTCCATACCCCAAAGGCAATCGGCCCCATTGCCACACCACCGAATCTCACCGCTCCATAGAGACTTACAATAAGCCCCCTCTGTTGCTCAGGTACGCTGCCTGTAATGAATGTATTGATGACAGGCAGCATCAAACCTAATCCTCCAAAACTTAACGTGATGAAAAACATTAGAAACCCTAATGCAGAGAGCAGATTTAACAGCCCTAATGGGATGGACATCATAACCACACCGTACTTTAAATATGCCCACCCTAACTCTTCATCGGTCTTCAATCTCTTCCCGCACCAATAGGAACACATTGTCATCGCACCTAATGGGAAAATAAAAGAAAATCCTTTAAAAAATCCGTCAATATGAAAAGTATTTTCAATATGGTAGGAAAGATAGAAGAGCATGCCGAATAATAAAAATAAGCCTGCTCCCCCAATCAAATAGAGAGGTATCAATAAACGGCTCTTTGACATGAAAAGGGTAAAAAATGCTTTTTTGTCCATTTTATGACTTTCTTTTTTAGATTCCACCGTATTTCGTAAACCAAGCAAAATCAGGATCGATAATAACGGGAAGACCCAAAAGGATTGATTCCACAATACAAGTTGAGCGAGAGTGGCACCTGTAATCGGGGCAACTACTTTGCCGATACCATTAAAAACCTCCAATGAACCGAGCATCTTTGACCGTTCCTGCTCTTGATAAAGATCACCGATCAACGCCATGGCAAGAGGTGTCGTTCCCGCTGCCCCTACACCTTGTAATCCTCTACCTAGCATAAAAAGACCGACATACTCTCGACTAAAGATACAAAGGACACTTCCTAGAATCATCACCCATAGTGAAATCGTAATGATCCGTTTTCTTCCATAACGGTCTGACAATGCCCCTGCAAATGGAATGACCAGGGCTGCAGGTATCGTAAATGAACTTAAAATAAATCCGGACCAACCGCTGCTTAAATGCAAATCTGCTTCTATTCTGGGAATGATGGGAATGAGCATTGAATTTCCCAGTACCATCAATATAGGAAGTAAACCAATGATAAAGGGGAGAAGCTTATCCCTCATATTTCTTACAACTCCTTCTTGAGACCATTCAGACATCAAACTAATCGGGAGGAAATATAGATGAAAAGAATGGCTATATTCTTTGGTATTATCATTCTTCTATACAGTGTGTATTATGATTTAAATGAGGGAACGTTAAGGCTCCTGTATAAAGAAGCGACCGTCGCAACCACACAGCCCCAAGTAAATGCCAATCCACAGCAGCCTTCAGTCCCTGCTGAAAGAGAAGAAACTTCTTCCTCCCTCCCTTATGTGGAAATGGAAATCAAGCCAGGTGACACAGTATTGAGCCTAGTGGAAGACCTTCTTGATGGATCCATACCCGTTTCCATTGATCAAGTGATTAGCGACTTTGAGGAATTAAATGAGGTGTCCCCTGCAAAAATACAAATAGGAAAAACCTATAAAATACCGAATTATCAATGAACCCTTGCTCCAAAAAAACACCTATTTCTTGTCATTTCACACAAAACACTGTTACAATAGCTTCGTATTACTTATAATGAAACTTTGAGAACCTTTCTAAAGGAGCGAATTACACTTGAGTGAAATTATACATCGTTCAAAAACACGTCCGGTCAAAGTCGGAGATTTAACTATTGGCGGAAATAACGAACTTGTCATCCAAAGTATGACTACAACAAAAACGCATGACGTTGAAGCAACGGTTAAAGAGATCCATCGGCTTGAAGAAGCTGGATGTCAGGTCGTACGGGTTGCATGCCCTGATGAACGTGCTGCAAATGCCATTGCTGATATTAAGAAACAAATCAATATCCCACTTGTTGTCGATATACATTTTGATTATAAATTAGCTTTGAAAGCCATTGAAGGCGGTGCTGATAAAATCCGTATCAATCCAGGTAATATCGGTCGCCGCGAAAAGGTTGAAGCCGTCGTCAAAGCAGCGAAAGAGAAAGGTATCCCGATCCGGATCGGGGTAAACGCAGGAAGCCTGGAACGGAAAATCCTTGAGAAATACGGATACCCAACTGCTGATGGTATGGTCGAAAGCGCCCTTCATCACATTAAAATCCTCGAGGACCTTGATTTTCATGACATCATTGTATCCATGAAAGCATCTGATGTTAATTTAGCTATTGAAGCCTATACAAAAGCGGCTCAAGCATTTGACTATCCTCTTCACCTTGGTATCACAGAGTCAGGCACATTATTTGCTGGAACCGTAAAGAGTGCTTCAGGTCTAGGCGCTATCCTTAGCCTTGGAATCGGCAATACCCTTCGTATCTCCTTGAGTGCGGATCCTGTAGAAGAAGTAAAAGTCGCAAGGGAACTATTAAAATCATTTGGATTAGCGTCAAATGCCGCTACATTGATTTCCTGCCCAACATGCGGCCGGATCGAAATCGACCTGATTTCAATCGCCAATGAAGTGGAAGAATACATTTCAACCATTAAGGCACCTATCAAGGTAGCTGTTCTTGGATGTGCAGTGAATGGACCAGGTGAAGCCAGAGAGGCAGATATCGGTATAGCTGGAGCACGCGGAGAAGGACTTCTATTCCGCAAAGGAAAAACAGTCCGTAAAGTTCCTGAAGAGACGATGGTAGAGGAATTAAAGAAAGAAATTGACAAGATCGCGGAGGAATATTTCGCGAAACAGGAAGCTGAAAAGGACGAAAAGGAACTAGAAGTTTAATCGGATTAATGAAAAGAGGACTGACTTATGTCAGTCCTCTTCTTTTTAATTCTTGAAACGCTCCCAATTTCAAGAAAAACGATTGATTTTAAAAGAACGGCAGTACAAATAATCCTACGATTATTGATACGGCCCCAATTCCGATTGCCCAGGCACCAAGCATTTCTGCTCCCCTGCGCCTTGCCACAAATCCAAGTACGATTCCAGCTGCTCCCATTATGACCGGAAGAATAAACAAGGAAAGAATGGATAGTGCAAGGGCAGAGTACCCTAACACACGGCCTGACGTTGTCGTATCTTCTACGGCATCATGTTCAAAGTCGCGGCTGACATTCATTGGAGCAGCAATTTCTGCTGCTGTTTCTTCACGATAATCATCTCTATCCACATCTGTTTCCGGATTGTCGTAATACACGTCGATATCTTGAAGATTTCGATCAACGCTATTTAATTCGCGTCGTTCATCACTCATACAGCAATCCCTCACTTTCTGTGTTTGGGAGCCTTCTTATTGTGTGTCAGTTCGCCCATTTTACTATGCTAATCTTTGTCATTTTTGTTAGCGGACCCTTCCCTTTTTTCATTCATATAGGAATTTATTTTTTGAAGGTTATTTCAACGTGGGGATTGTGTTAAAATTGAAGGAGTTTTTAGACAGAGGAGCATGATAAAGAATGAAACGTTTTGGAATCGATATTGATGGGACAGTAACGTCACCAGAATCTTTACTGCCTCACATAAATGATCATTTTCAATTAAATTTAACTTTACAAGACATCACCCAGTACGAACTGACAGAGGTTTTGGACATTTCACCCCAAACTTTTGGAAAATGGTTCAAACAAGCGGAGCCTGTCATATACCAAGAATCTCCCCTTGCTCACGGTGCCAAGAAGATCCTAGACCAATGGAAAGAAAAACATGAGCTGTATTTTATCAGCGCTAGAAGAACGGACCTTATTCAAATAACGAAAGAATGGTTCGATAAACAGGACCTCATGTATCACCATATAGAATTAATCGGATCACATGATAAAATTTCCACTGCTAAAAAACATGATGTCGATATCTTCTTTGAAGATAAACATGATAATGCAGTAGCCATATCAGAAGAACTCTCCATCCCTGTTGTATTGTTCAATACACCCTACAATCAAAAAGCGATTCCCGATGGAGTCATCAGGGTAAATGATTGGCATGAAGCGGACTCCTGGGTTCAGGACTGGCTTCGAAATCAATCTTAGAAAAAAGCCTCTTTACCCAGAGGCTTTTTCTATTGCTGGTTAAAAAATGATTTAAACTGCTCCACTCGATTCCTATTTACCTTGAAATCATAATATCCAAGGCGTGAGCCTGACTTCATATGCAAAAGATTGGCGCTTTCATCAATGTAAATTTCCAAGTCATCCTTAAACTTCAACCATTTGGAAGTAAATACCGCATGCACGTAATGCGACTGTTCTTCTTCGATTTCCACATGATCGAATTGATTCAGTGCCTTATGAATTTGTTCTTTCGTATCCTCAACCCCTCCGTTGATGGGAAGAGGTGCGATACGATGATAGGATGTAAGGTCAATGGTGCTGACGCAATTTTTCTTATTCGTAGGACAGTGACTAAATGGTACAGATTCCATGGCTACATCTCCTCTTCTTTCAATACTACTATTTTTCCCCTTCTTTTTGAGTCGTTAAACACTTCGACTATAAGCAAAAAAAAAGAGACCCTAAAAGGATCTCTATTGACACTGCGGGCACTTTCCATATATCTCAAATTTATGACCTGAAATATCATACCCTGTTTCAGATAAGTTTTCTTTTAATGCTTCCATCGGACATGTGTGAATTTCTTTCGTTTTCCCACAATCCATACAGATAAAGTGATGGTGATGATGGTGACTTTCACAAGTGAATCTAAAATGTCTTTCACTGGATAGTTCTGTCTCTTCCAGTATTCCAAGTTCAACGAACAGGCTCAAATTACGATAGATGGTATCAAAACTGAGTCCGGGATAATCTGCTTTCATGTACTCCAATACGTCCCTTGCCGTTAAGTACTTATTTGAACTAGAAAACAATTCAAGTAGTTGTTCCCGTTTACCTGTATGTTTATAACCTTTCGTTTTTAATAAATCCATTGCTTCGGTTACGTTCAATTTCTACACCTCACCTTTAGAAGTATGACTGGACGAGTTGATCTTCTTTATCATAATTGTCATGAGGAGAATCAATATGGCTGTCATGACAATCGTTCCACCAGGGGCAAGATTCAGATAAAAAGCGCTGACTAATCCGACGATGACAGAAATCTCTCCGAATAATAGGGAATATCCAATTGTCTGTTTAAAGCCATTTGCAATCCTGATACTTGCAGCTACAGGCAAAGTCATTAATGATGATACTAAAAGGATTCCCACGATGCGCATGGATGCAGCAATCACTAGCGCAACCATAATCATAAAGATAAAATGGATAGCCTTAGCCGGTATCCCGGACGCCTTTGCATGATCCTCATCAAAAGATAGAAGAAACAATTCTTTATACAATAAGACAATCACGGCAATGACAAGGACACTGATACCACCAATCAGATACAAGTCTCCTCTGCTGACTGCACTGACACTCCCGAATAAATAACTGAATAAATCTGTGTTGAAACCGTCTGCCAGTGAAATGAAAATGACACCTATCCCGATTCCCCCAGATAAAATGATTGGAATGGCCAGCTCCTGATAATGCTTATATACCATTCGTAATCGTTCAATGAATAAAGACCCCATCACAGAGAACGCCATTCCAAAGTATAGAGGGTTCAACCCTGCAAATCCAGGAACCATTTTACTCAGGTACAGACTCGCTGCAATACCGGAAAGGGTAACGTGACTCAGTGCATCGGCAATGAGAGATAATCTTCTTACGACGATGAATGCCCCCAATAATGGAGCGATAATCCCTATCAGGATTCCTGTAAGAAAAGCATTTTGTAAAAATTCATATTCAAATATTGCTTGAAGCATATTAATCCCTCCGATCGATCATGAATGATGTTCATGCTCATGATTCAAGAAATGTACATCATGACCGTAAAAAGAGGAAAGCTGATTTTCCTTGAGCTTCTCAAACTCTTCTGTTTTGCCATGGAAATGTAAATGTTTATTCAAACATGCAACATGAGTCACTTTGTTTGAAATGGATCCGATATCATGGGTGACAAGCACAAGTGTAATACCCAGATCCTTATTCAACCTTTCTAACATATCGTAGAAGTTCTGGACATTCCGGGCGTCGACCCCTACCGTAGGTTCATCCAGGATCAATACGTCAGGATGACTCACCAGTGCTCTTGCAATGAATACCCTTTGCTGCTGACCTCCTGATAGTTCTCCGATATTCCGTTTGGCGAACCGGGTCATGCCGACAGATTCAATCGCTTGATACACGTCCTGCTTGTATGCAGAAGACACACGCTTGAACAATCCAGCCTTCTTGGCTAGACCACTCGCTACCACTTCATAGACAGTTGCCGGAAATCCCGTGTTGAAGCTGTTGGCCTTCTGAGATACGAAGCCAATCCGATCCCATTCTTTGAATTTAGGCTGAGGTGTACCAAACAACTCAATCTTCCCCTGTTTTACACGCAATAGACCAAGAACAAGCTTTAATAATGTTGATTTTCCTGAACCGTTTGGACCCACGATCCCAAGAAAAGCACCCTTTGGTATGCTGAGGTTTATATCTTCGAGCACTCTCTCTCGCTCGTAACCGAAATTCACATCTTCTATTTTAATCACTGGATTTGAGGTATCCATTAACATCCACTCTCTTTATAAGAATCATTACGATTTAAAAGTACATAGGGTAGTATACATGATGTGTAGTTGATTGTAAATGATTCTGTTTATTACAGAAAAGGACTACCCTACTTCTTGGGTAGTCCGGTAGCGTCTTTCAAATCGCTTTTGAACGGATCAATGGATGGCCGACTTGAATCGTGCCCCTTTTGTTTCCTGGGTGCTCATGATGGTGATGAATGCATTTGAGTCCACATCGGCAACGATGGATTTCAATTTTGTGACTTCAAGTCTTGTGACCACGACATATATGACCTCTTTATCATTATCCGTATAACCACCACGTCCCTTTAACATGGTTGTACCCCGTCCAAGCCTTTGTAAAATGGCATCCGATACTTCCAGATAATGATCGGAAACGATGATGACCGCTTTCGTTTCGTCCATACCCTGAATGACCGTATCGATCGTCTTGAAAGCGATATAATAGGTCATGACCGAATACATAGCCTCTTCGATCCCGAAGACGAACGCCGCCCATCCGAAGATGAAAATATTCATGAACATCACAAACTCTCCGACGGAAAATGGCAATTTCTTCGTTAACAGAATTCCCAGGATTTCCGTTCCGTCCAATGATCCTCCATGACGGATGACAAGCCCAACGCCCACTCCAAGAATCAATCCTCCAAAGACGGTTGCAAGGATTTCTTCTGTTACGAATGGGTCCATATGATGAAGGAGACTTTCTATGATTGCCAGAGCGACGATGGCAAACAGTGAAGATACAACAAAGGTTTTTCCGATTTGTTTATATCCTGAATACATAAAGGGAAGATTCAACAGAACCAACAGGGTGGAAAAATTAAGGAAAGGGATGGAATCGGAAACTAAATAATTTAAGATCAACGAGATACCGATGATTCCCCCATCAATGATATTATTCGGCACGAGAAACAGCTCAATTGATACAGCTGCGAGTCCAGCTCCGAGTGTAATGAAAAACAGACGGTAAATAAAATGAAGGGGACTTTCCTTCTTATGTACTCTTTGAGTCATCGTCAATTCCTATCCTTTCATCACTTATTTTTCAAATAAAAGTGTCACTTTCTTGGTGTGAGCGACATATGTATCAGTTGAGGAGTGATAAACATGAAGCTATTACAAAATGTGATCAATCACAAAATCAACCATATTACAAATGATGAATTATTCAAGTATGCCAAACAATATAACATTTCACTGACGCCAGAACAGGCGAATGCAATCGTTGCAAGCGTGAAAGGAAAAAACATCAATATCTTTGATGATAGCAAAAGAAGCCGGTTAGTTAAGAATCTGGCCAGGGTCATTGGTCCTGCGAAGGCCAAGGAAATCAACCAACTCTTTTTGCAACTCATCAGATAGTAAAGAAAGAGGAGGATTCTCAAATCTTGAGCCATGTCCTCCTCCAAATTTTACTGATTCAATATTTTTGTTAAAACCTCTTCATCAAAGGTTTGATTACGCAGCATGTCGATCTCAAACTTGTATGGAGGTTTTTTATTTTTCTTATCTTCCCCTACATACGGAGTCTCCAATATTTTAGGAACTTCCTTTAATTGTGGATGATGCACGATATAATTCAGTGCCTTAAATCCAATATGACCAAACCCTAAGTTTTCATGTCGGTCTTTAGCCGCTCCACGTTCATTCTTACTATCATTGATATGAAGGACTTTTAAGCGGTCAACGCCTACGATTTTATCGAATTCCTCCAGAACACCATCGAAATCTTCAACGATATTATACCCCGCATCATGTGTATGACATGTATCAAAGCAGACTGATAGGCGGTCGTTCAGTTCTACACCGTTGATGATTTGAGCCAGTTCTTCAAAGGATCTTCCACATTCGGAACCTTTCCCAGCCATGGTTTCCAAAGCAATTTGAACTTTATGATCTTTAGTCAATACTTCATTCAGACCTTCGATGATTTTCTCGATACCTTTATCTGCACCTGCTCCTACATGGGCACCGGGATGAAGGACGATTTGCCCTGCTCCAAGAGCTTCCGTGCGTTCAATTTCAGAACGGAGGAAATTGACACCCAACTCGAAAGTAGCAGGGTTGGTCGTATTGCCGATGTTAATGATATATGGAGCATGGACAACGATGTCCTCAATTCCATTTTCTTTCATGTGGGCAAGACCCGCTTCAATATTTAAGTCTTCAATCTTTTTTCTTCTCGTGTTTTGTGGAGCACCTGTGTAAATCATGAAGGTATTCGCTCCATAAGAAACGGCTTCTTCACTTGAAGAAAGTAACATGTTCTTTCCACTCATGGAAACATGGGATCCAATTTTAATCATACTTTTCAGCTCCTAACTCCCTTATTGTATCGAATGTAAGTACAAACACTTACTTGTTTCTATTTTTTATTCTTCTTTCCCGCTTCTTGATTTGATCCATTTTGTATTTCATTTTCTTTTTATATCCCGGTTTTACGGCTTTTGGTTTACGGACCATTGACTTCGCTTTTTCGTCAATTTCATCAACGTTTGATTTTTGACGATTCTTACGTTTATTCAGGGCAGGCAGATCAGACCATTCACCTTTTTTGATATCACGATGAGAGAAGCTAACTCCCAGCTTCATCAAGCGATTCAGGGCATCTTCATCGGATGGTGTATAGATGGTATAAGCGATACCACTGTTCCCTGCACGCGCTGTACGGCCTGAACGGTGAATATAGAAGTCAAGATCTTGAGGGAGTTCAAAGTTAATGATGTGACTTACCCCTTCGATATCGATACCCCGCGCGGCAAGATCAGTCGCCACAATATATTGATAATCCAGGTTTCTTGTTTGTTTCATCATTTTTTTACGCTCACGGGGAGATAAATCACCATGAATCCGTCCAACCTTCAATCCTTTAGCGATCAGGGCATCAGCCACTTCATCCGCCTTTTGTTTCGTATTTGTGAACACAATCCCTAAATATGGATTGATCTCCACTAAAATATTATAGAGCAGATTTATTTTATCGCGGCTTTTCAGCGGTACGATCACATGTTCAATATTCTTTGCTGATAACTGTTCAGGCTCTACATGTGCATATTGAGGATTCTCCATATATTTTTTCAAGAAAGGCTTAAGCTTCTCAGGAATAGTGGCAGAGAAAACTAACATTTGAAGTTTCTCTGGCATCTTGGCCGCGATCTGATCCACATCTTCAATGAATCCCATATCAAGCATCAGATCCGCTTCATCGATGACAAGCAAGGCTGCGGTATGGACAAATAATGCCTGATCCTTTACAAGATCATTGATACGCCCTGGAGTTCCAACTACGATATGAGGCTGGTGTTTTAATTTCTCGATCGTTCTCTGCTTATCCGTCCCACCAATATAACAACGGGATACAATCTCACTGTCTTTAGTAATCTTAAGTATTTCCTGATAAATCTGTTGTGCCAATTCACGTGTAGGTGCAGTAATAACAGCCTGTACCTGTTCAGAAGCTGCATTTACCTTTTCAATGATCGGTAGCAGGTAGGAATGTGTCTTTCCCGTCCCTGTTTGTGATTGTCCGATCGCACTCTGTCCTTTTAAAATCAGAGGGATCATTTTTTTCTGGATTTCCGTTGGTTCATAAAAGCCCAACTCTTCTACAGCTTCATTGATAAAAGTCTGAAATCCAAATTGCTGGAATAGATTCTTCTTCATTGTGTACATCTCCTTTTATCTTACTATCCTTTTATTACGCTGTCATCGGGATGGATGCCTTAAGTCGTTCGCATCATCACCACAGATCTATATAAAAGTATCGGATCACTTTTTATTGAAAGTGATTTTTATTTTCACGTAAGCAAGCGTCATATTTAAAGAACATCTAACCATTATAATCAATTTTCACGAAAACTTCTAGGTCAACCTGATATTAATTCAGGTGATATTGTCACAATACCCTTTTTTCACCTATTGCATACTCTATAATGACAACGAATTTATTCAATGAAAGGAGGCTGTCATCATGCCGCCTAGAAGAGTGAGAAATCAAGGTCAGGATATGCGAAACCCTTTCGGAATGAGGCAGCGGCGGGGCAACGGCTTTGGAATGCAGCAGCCTGGCAGAAATAATTTTGGACAGGGACAGACACAACCCCCTCCGTTTCAATTTGGAAGGCAGAAACCTAATCAGGGCTTCAATATGGGAATGAATCAAAGAGGAAAGGGCCGGGGACAAGGCAAAGGGTTGTTGTCTAAGCTCCTTAAAAAAGGTGAGAATCGCGGTGCAGATGGAGGCGGCGGACTCCTGCAACAGTTTACCAGAGGTGATACTTCTGCTAATTCTACTGGGTTTGAACGATCTCCACAGGCAGCAGGTGGAATTATACAGACCCTCCTGAATCCCGGAAATGTAAATTCCTTTTTGTCCAACACACAACAGATGCTTCAGACGGCTCAACAGCTTGGCCCAATGTTTCAACAATACGGACCCATGGTCAAAAACATTCCGTCTTTGTGGAAGCTGTATCGGGGGTTAAAAGATATGCCAGCTGAAGATGCATCTGAAGAAAACACAGACGAAATTCAAAGCACAGAGGAAACTGGCATACCAGAAGCAGAAGCCCCTGTTAAGAAGAGAAAGAAAAAAAAGCCACGTGTTGAATTAGACGATGATGAAGAAATTAAAGATCAATCAGCTGCTCAATCGAGTTCAAAGCCAAAGCTCTATATTTAATAAGCCGAATCCCTAAGGGTAATGAATCGCCTGATAGGGATTATTTTTTTAGGACTAAGACCTGATTGATTCGTCCGAAAATCTTCCCAGTATATCGTACTCTTTGTCAGATAGCCCATTCTCCTTTATAATGAAATCAAAACCTTTTCTCAGTAGGAGGATATTCATAGATGGAAATTATTAAGATTACTCCGAGGGGCTATTGTTATGGTGTAGTAGATGCAATGGTCATTGCAAGAAATGCTGCACTGGACAAATCGCTTCCTCGTCCCATTTATATTTTAGGAATGATTGTCCACAACAAGCATGTAACCGATGCATTCGAGGAAGACGGGATCATCACCCTTGATGGAAGCAATCGAAAAGAAATCATAGAACAGGTAAACGAAGGGACCGTTATTTTCACTGCTCACGGGGTTTCTCCTGAAGTAAAGGAAATTGCCAAGCAAAAAGGCCTTGTCACCCTGGACGCAACCTGTCCCGATGTCACAAAGACACACGACCTGATCAGGGCCAAAGAGGCTGAAGGGTACGACGTGATCTATATCGGTAAGAAAGGACATCCCGAACCTGAAGGGGCTGTAGGTGTAGCACCTGAAATCGTTCATCTCGTTGAAACAGCGGAGGATGTTGAAAAGTTATCCATTGACAATGAAAAGATCATCGTGACCAACCAAACGACCATGAGTCAATGGGATGTACTCGATACAATGGACAAAGTGAAAGAAATGTACCCTCACGTTGAGCTGCACAAAGAGATTTGCCTTGCAACTCAAGTACGACAGGAAGCTGTGGCCGAGCAGGCCGGAGATGCTGACGTTCTTATTGTCGTAGGTGATCCAAAGAGCAATAACTCCAATCGTCTCGCTCAAGTATCAAAGGACATCGCAGGTACACCGGCTCATCGAATTTCAGACATTAGCGAGCTCGAGATTGACTGGATCAAAGACGCCAACATCGTAGCTGTTACGGCTGGCGCCTCCACTCCTACCCCTATCGTGAAGGAAGTCATCAAATTCCTTGAAGCATTTGATCCGGAAGATGATTCCACTTGGACAAGAGAGCGCAATGTTCCATTGAATAAAATACTCCCGAAAGTACGTAAAGCAAAAATGGGAACAAAATAAACATCAAAGACCCCTTACAAAAAAGTAAGGGGTCTTTCCATGTTACATATACGTAAAGGGGTTCGTTTCTGCTTTTGATGCAAAGATATTTACAACATATCCTTTTTCCGAGCATCGTTTCGCTAAATGAGCGGCCACTCCCTCTTTCATCACCTTCTCAATATGATGTCCAGCGTCCACTACATTCAGGCCCATCATCATGGCGTCATGTGCTGTATGATAGTAGATATCTCCGGAAACGAACACATCCGCGCCCTGTCTTTTGGCTTTTCCAATGAACTTATTTCCATCGCCGCCGAGTACGGCCACTTTCTTGACAGTCGCATTTCCGTCCCCAATCATTCTGATTCCATCCATGCCAAATGTTTTCTTTACCAACAAAGCAAAGTCCCGAAGTGTCACTTCCTCTGGTAAATACCCTATTCTGCCGAGCCCCAGGGCAGGCGATTCATTCTCAAGCGAATAAATATCATAGGCCACCTCTTCGTACGGATGATGGGTGAACATCGCTTTCAGTACTTTTCTCTCCAGGGAAACAGGATAAACGGTTTCCACCTTTTCTTCGGTCACTTCCTCAACCACACCCTGTAAACCTATGTGAGGGTTTGTTCCTTCTTCAGGGAGGAATCTCCCCTGCCCTTCGGTTGAGAAGCTGCAATGAGAATAATTCCCGATATGTCCGGCTCCCGCTTTCCCTAACGCCTCTCGCAGTTGCTCAGCATTTTCTTTTGGCACATACACTGCCAATTTCCGAATATCCTCTTGATACGTAGGAACGAGTACAGATGAATCCTGTAACTTCAGCATATCAGATAGCAGATCGTTCACTCCGCCTACTGCAACATCCAAATTGGTATGTGCAGCATACACAGCGATATCATGCTTGATTAATTTTTCAATCATACGGCCTTGATATGAGTCCGTATGAAGTGCTTTCAAAGGACGAAACAAAGGGGGATGATGGGCGATGATCAATTTGACGTTATTCTTAATCGCTTCATCAACGACGTTTTCAAGAACATCTAGGGTGATCATGACATTCTCTACCTTTTCATTAAGTCTTCCGATTTGAAGTCCGATGGGATCTCCCTCTTCTGCCAAATATTTAGGGGAGAATTCCTCGAAAAGCTGTATGATCTGATGACCGTTTACCGTTTTCATGAATGGATGACCTCCTCGACCATTTTGATCTTCCCGATGAGTTCACTTTTTCGGTCTTCTAGAGCTTCGGTTTTTTCTGCCTTCTCCATATTATTCAATATATTCTTCCATTGACGAAGTTCCTGATTCCACTTCTTAAGAAAAACCGGATTCTTTTCAATCATTAAAAATGGACCAAGCAATAGCTCTTTTTCAACTTCCCTGGAATAATGATTCCTTGGATCGCCTTTTTCCGCAACTAAAATTTCATAGAGCTTATCATCTTCTTCAAGGATTTCCTCTGCAATCAAATCCCATTCATTATCCATCAACCAGGTCCGAATGGATTTCGCACTCACATTGGGCTGGAGGATCAAACGTGGTTCATTCGTCAGTTTGTGCTTTCCTTCCTCAAGAATTGAAGCAATCAATGTTCCTCCCATTCCGGCAATCGTGATGCAATCCACTTCCCCCGGGGTAATGACTTCCAACCCGTTTCCTAATCTCACTTCTACTTCCTTTGTCAATTCAGCCTCTTCTACTTGTTTTTTTGCAGAAAGGTAAGGACCTTTCACCACTTCACCAGCGACGGCTGAAGAAGCAATGCCTTTGTTCACTGCATAACATGGAAGATAAGCATGATCTGACCCGATGTCCGCAATTCGAGATTGTTTTGGTATGTATGAGACCACTGCTTCAAGTCGTTTTGATAATTGTTGAATATTCATTTCATGTGTCACCTTTACTCATTTATTGGATTCATAGTATGGTACTCATTCTAACCAACTTTCCCCTATAAAAAAAGCCCTTTGTCTAAAGACAAAGAACCTTTTTCAATCATTCATTATTTAAGTGATTTGATCCAGTCTGCCATTGCATCAAGATTTTCATCTGCTACAAGACCAGCCGGCATGATGCCACCACCATTTTTGATTCTATCTTTGATCTCATCTTTCGATAGCTTCGTTCCTTTAAGAGCAGGACCGGCACCACCTTCATAGTTACCACCGTGACAAGATACACAAGACTCCTTGTACTTCGCTTCAGGATCGAACTCCCCGCTTGAAGGCTTTTCGCCTTCTTCACCAGCCATTTCGCCATGCTTTTCTTCCTTCGCTTTTTCATCGGCATTATTAAGGCCTTCAATCGATAAGAAGAAAACAAGACCAATCCCAAGAGCCATAATAAGTACGAATGGAATGATTGGATTACGATTCATGATTTTAACCTCCCTTATGTACACATCCAAAAAATAGTGCTCATTTCAACACTTTATATTTTACTGCAAAAACTGACAAAGTAAAAGTACTATCAATTAACTTTTCCATCTTTCTCACAAATTAGACACATTTCCTGTTATTTTCCTGCAACGGGGATCGACATTCTTACTTGCACACCTTGAAAAAGGATAGAGATAGGAGCTCTATCAGCCTTCAGGGGACCAATAGAGCTCCTTCCATTACCCATATAGGAATACCCCTATTGACACCCGATCAACCTTGAAATGACCATCCTCTGAACCTCTGATGTCCCTTCTCCGATCTCAAGAAGCTTCGCATCACGTAGGTAACGCTCCACATGGTATTCTTTCATATAACCGTATCCGCCATGAATTTGAATGGCTTCGTCTGCCACTTCCATACTGATTTCAGAAGCGTATAACTTACACATGGAGGCCTCTTTAGAAAACGGTCTTCCCTGATCTTTCAGCCAGGCTGCTTTATGCACCATATTCCTGGCAAGCTCAATCTTCATAGCCATGTCAGCAAGTTTAAATTGTGTGACTTGGAATTGTGATAACGTTTTACCGAATTGTTTTCTTTCCTTAGAGTATTGGAGTGCCTTGTCAAATGCAGCCTGAGCGACACCGACAGCCATCGCCCCAATGCCGATCCTGCCCCCATCCAGGGTAACAAGGAACTGCTTGAAGCCTTCCCCTTGTTTCCCTAATAGATTTTCTTTCGGCACTTCTACGTCTTCAAGCACAAGCTCTGTTGTATTGGAAGAATGAAGTCCCATTTTTTCATAATTATCAATGACCTTAAATCCATTTGCTTTCGTAGGTACGATGATGGCACTGATCTCTTTATTTCCGTTATTTCTGCCAGTAATCGCCGTTAACGCGAGATGATTCGCATAACTTGCATTGGTAATATAGCATTTATTACCATTTATAACCCAATGATCCCCTTTATCTTCAGCAGTGGTCTGAGTTCCGCCTGCATCTGACCCGGCATTGGGTTCAGTCAGACCGAATGCACCAAATGATTCCCCAGTACATATCGGTGTCAGATAATCCCTTTTCTGCTCGTGTGTGCCAAATAAATTAATTGGGGCTCCCCCGAGTGATATATGGGCAGAGTACGTGATCCCCGTAGAAGCGCATGCTCGGCTAAGCTCTTCCGTTACGATGGCGAAACTTACCGTATCTGCACCTGCTCCACCATATTCCTCCGGAAAGGGAAGTCCCATCATTCCCAGGTCTGAAAGTTTTTTGAAAATTTCTTTAGGGAATTCCTTTGTACGGTCCCGGTCCAATGCACCAGGTGCCACTTCTTCTTCAGCGAATTCCCTGATAGTCTTTTTAATCATTGCCTGCTCTTGTGTTAAGTCGAAATTCATCCTTTATCCCCCTTGTCTAACTTTGATGACTGAAAGCCCTAGACTTCTTCGATTGAATAATAGCGCTTCCAAGCATAGCCATACATTTCTATGAATACGCTCTCATTCCTATTATAAAAGGGAATAGTGAATTTTCTCAACTTTAAAAAACTTTTTAATTTTCAGAAGTTATAGTAATATATAAATAAAAACAAACATGGCTCCTATGGATCCTGCTATGGAAAAATAGTTCAATTTCCACTTCAACCCTGCTCCGACCCAGATAAAACAGTTTAGAAACAAGGTAAAGTATAATGCCAAAGAGCTCCCATTAAATACCATACCCGATATATCTACAGATGCCAGCAAAAAGATGCAGCCGGCAACAGTGTAAAGAAGCATAGGAGATAATTGTTTCTTAGTATAATAAATTCCTACTCCGATTAATAATCCGACAAAACCTGTCAAAATCGCTGTTTGCAAAACGATTGACAATTCAGTAAAATAAATGACAAATAATGAAATTACTAACGCACAAATTGATATCAATAAGTCCTTAAACATATTTTTTCTACGGGAAATTACCGGCTTTTTTTCATCAATCTCTGTTCCACCTGTATATAATGCAAGAAGATAGTCACAATACTGTTCCGGGAGCAGTTTGGTTTGCTTCCAGAATTGAATTTCCCTGATGATCATTTCTGTCTTCGAATTCTTTATTTCTTTCACATTTGTCACACCTTTTGTAGTTCAATCCTATAGCTGTATTCGGCAAATGCTTGTAAAATCCCTTTAAATCGCACAAAAAAAACTACCCCTATTCACTATAGAGGCAGTAAAAGGAAATTCTATTCTAAAAAGTCTTTCAATCGCTTGCTTCTGCTCGGATGACGCAACTTCCTCAAGGCTTTCGCTTCGATTTGACGGATACGTTCGCGGGTAACACCAAACACCTTACCTACTTCTTCAAGTGTACGGGTTCTACCGTCATCGAGTCCAAAGCGCAACCTGAGCACATTCTCTTCACGGTCTGTAAGAGTGTCCAGGACATCTTCAAGCTGTTCTTTCAAGAGTTCATAAGCAGCATGTTCTGAAGGGGATTGAGCTTCTGCATCCTCAATGAAGTCTCCAAGGTGAGAGTCATCTTCTTCTCCAATTGGAGTCTCAAGGGAAACAGGTTCCTGAGCAATCTTAAGTATTTCACGGACTTTTTCAGGTGTCAGGTCCATTTCTTCAGCAATTTCCTCCGGTGCTGGTTCACGCCCCAGATCCTGAAGTAATTGTCTTTGTACCCGAATCAGTTTATTGATGGTTTCAACCATATGAACCGGAATACGGATCGTTCTTGCCTGATCAGCAATCGCACGGGTAATAGCTTGACGAATCCACCATGTAGCATACGTACTAAATTTGTACCCTTTACGGTAATCAAATTTCTCCACTGCTTTGATGAGACCCATATTTCCTTCTTGGATAAGATCTAAAAACAGCATACCTCGCCCAACATAGCGTTTTGCGATACTGACTACCAGACGCAGATTCGCTTCGGCAAGACGTCGTTTTGCTTCCTCATCACCATCTTCAATTCTTTTGGCAAGATTGATTTCTTCCTCTGCGGATAATAAATCGACTCTCCCGATTTCTTTCAGGTACATACGGACCGGATCATTTATTTTAACGCCGGGAGGAACGCTGAGATCATTAAGATTAAACTCTTCTTCCTCTTCTTTCTCTAACTCCGTGGCACCCGGATCATCATCTTCGTCGTTTTCATTCACGATTTCTACACCTTGTTCACCTAAGTGTTCGTAGAACTCATCCATTTGATCCGAGTCCAATTCGAACCCTGATAATTTATCGGCAATATCTTCGTAAGTGAGGACTCCTCTTTTCTTACCTTGGTTAACTAAAAATTCTTTCACCTGATCAACTGTTAATTCTGACGCTATTTGCTTGGAACGCGCTGACTTTTCAGCCATTTGTTCCCCTCCTTCCAACTTCCTTATAACACTTTATAGAGACTTACGTAGCTGTAAGATTTCCATCGCTATTTGTGCTTCTTGCCTGTAATCCTTTAATCTTTCTGCTTCTTTTCTTTCCAATTCTTTTTCCTTTATTCTCAACATCTTTTGATGTTTTAACACCTGATTTACATAATCCGCTAATTCCTGATCCGTACTTTCTTCGCTAATGGACATCATTTCGATATCCGTCACGATCCTTCTGAGCCGTTCATCAGGCAGATACCCGATAAACGCACTGGCACTTGGAGGCAGACCTTCTTCATAATATCCCAATAAATAAGTAATAATAGCCTGGTGCTCATCAATATTTAGGTTCGTACCTGCAAGCCACTCCTGGACCTTGTAAGCAATGTTCGGATCCTTCAACATGTAGGCAATCAACCTTCGTTCAGCGGTTTGGTAGGCTGGCAGCAATTTAGACTGTGTTTTCGGTTTGAAATCCCCTTGCATACCGACCTGTTTAGGGGGGTTAGACACGCGTGTTTCCGTCCCCTGAAATTCTGATAGCTGTTGTTGAAGAGCCTCTAAGGATATGTCGAACTCATCGGCTAAATACCTTAAATAATAATCCTTTTCAACCGCTTTACTTAATTGGGTAATTTCCTTAAGTATGTCTTCTATATACTTAAGCCGATCTCCTTCATCATTTAGGTTTTTATTTAGCTTATAGTACCGGAGCTTAAATGCCATGAACGTCAAGCTTGCCCCTATTACATCCTGTTGAAATTTGGCTGAACCATATTTTGAGATGTAGTCATCAGGGTCTAGCTGCTCGGGTATTGTGGCCACGCGGATGTCCAGCTGATGCTTGTGAAGAAGCTTCCCGGCCCTGAACGCGGCTTCGACTCCGGCAGAGTCACCATCATAGCAAATGACGATGGAATCCGTCAGCCGTTTTAACAGTCCGATTTGCTGTTCCGTCAAGGAGGTACCCATAGTGGCTACTCCGTTTTCCACCCCGGCTTCGCTTGCTGAAATCACGTCAGCGAATCCTTCAAATAATATCGCCTGCTGTTTTCTTCTGATCATGGACCTGGAACCGTGATAATGATAAAGGATGCTGCTTTTATTAAATATCTTTGTTTCAGGACTGTTTAAGTATTTTGGTTCGTCATCCGCGGAAATGGTCCTCCCGGAAAAAGCAACGGTATTGCCTTTCGAATCGACGATAGGAAACATGATTCTTCCCCTGAAACGATCGAGGAAGGAATCGTCCCTTTCCCTTCTTACAAGTAAGCCGGCCGCTTCCATCAGCTCAAGGGAGTAGCCCCGCTTCTCTAAAAACTTAACCGTAAAATCCCAACTAGGGAGGGACCATCCAATTTGGAATTTCGTGATGCTTTCCGTAGTAAATCCTCTTGCCAATAAATATTCCAGTGCTTCCTGGCCTTCCTTTGTATTTAGAAGAAGATGATGGTAAAATTTACTTAATAATCCATGAGCTTCCATCATTTGCTTCTCATCTTCCTGAGGAGGATGAGAGTGATCTGCTGATGGGGCTTGAATCGAAATCTCTTCGCCTACTTTTGATCCAAGCTTTTGGGCCGCTTCTTGGAAGCTGAGACCATCGACGTCCATGAGAAACGTAAACGCATTTCCTCCTGCTCCACATCCAAAGCAGTGAAAGATCTGTTTGTCGGGAGAAACAGAAAAAGATGGAGTATTCTCTCCATGAAACGGACATAAACCAAAATAATTTCGGCCCTGCTTTTTCAATTGAACATAGTCACTGACAACATCCACAATATCAGTTGACGATAAAATTTTATTTAACTTATCTTCAGGGATTCTTTCAGACATACTTTATCACCTGTTTTATTAACCCTCTTAATCCATTCTGTATTGATTACGATTTTCCTGCAATTCCCGACAAGATTTTATCAAAGGAGATACAGAATGTTTCTCTGTCTTCATTTGTAAAAGGCTTGGGACCTTTACCATAGTTGCCTTTTCTGCGTTCTTTTGCAGCAACATACCGATAATCAAGAGCCGTCACAATACTCTCTTCCCTGTAGGCTTTTCCCCTGGGAGAGATGGCATAAACTTTTTTCGGTAAGACAAGACTGGCAAGACCAATGTCCTGGGTTACCAGAACATCCATTTCCTTTACATGATTCATGATGTACAAATCGGCCGCTTCTTTCGA
Source organism: Rossellomorea aquimaris (assembly GCF_020172085.1). Lineage (GTDB taxonomy): Bacteria > Bacillota > Bacilli > Bacillales > Bacillaceae_B > Rossellomorea > Rossellomorea aquimaris_E. The sequence continues at coordinate 599,275 of NZ_JAIVAT010000003.1, read as the reverse complement.
ACTATCCACATATACCCATTCACCTTGATCTGGTGTGTTCTTTCTGTGTGCGTGGGAAGCAACAAAAATGACTCTGAATCCATATCCACTTGATATTTTTATGATTTCCTGTTTTACCGGGCATGCATCTGCATCAACATAAACGGCAGGGGTATGTTCGCTATTACTAATTATTCTACATCACTCCGTATTTTCCTTCTCTCTTTAGGAACTTTCCTAGAGATTTGATTAAAATTGTCGAATGATAATTCAGACGAGACTTGACATATCACAATAATTAGTTTATTCCTTAAGAGTTTAGTCTAAACCTATTTTAAATATTTTTATCACAATTTTTTATTATAGTATAATCGGACAAGTTTGACCACTATAAAAACTCAATTCTTTTGAGGTTTTTGGAGTTGTACTTTCATTCATTAAAAAAGATGATTCCCCATTTGCGTGCAGGAACCATCTTTTTTCTGTTTACGATACAATGCCAACTCATTAATCGTTTGTATTGTGATAGATATTCGTGATGACATTGGCTGTTTCTTCAACTGCTTTATTCGTTACGTCGATGACATGACATCCGATTCGATCTGCAATTTTCTCAAAATATTCAAGCTCATTTTCGATTCGCTTAATATTCGCGTAGCTTGCCTGATCATTCAATCCAAGAGATTTCAGTCTTTCTCGGCGAATGGTATTCAATTTCTCAGGACTGATCTTGAGACCGAAGCATTTCTTCGGCGAGACCATAAATAACTCCTCCGGAGGATCGACTTCCGGTACTAGCGGAACATTCGCCACTTTGATCCTCTTCAATGCAAGGTATTGTGACAGAGGCGTCTTCGAAGTCCTTGACACTCCCACAAGTACGATGTCCGCTCTCAGAATCCCACGGGGATCACGCCCATCGTCGTACTTGACGGCGAATTCGATGGCTTCCACCTTCTTAAAGTAATCATCATCAAGCTTCCTGACCGTCCCTGGTTCAAATAATGGTTCCTTTTGATAGGAAGATTGATATTTGTCCATTAACGGACCAATGATATCAAATGCATACAGCTCTTCCTTTTCAGATTGTTCTTTAATGTACGCACGCATATCCGGCTTGACAAGGGTATAGACAATCAATCCCTGGTTCAGTTTCGCCAGGGAAATCACTTCATCAATATGTTCCAGGTCTTCTACATACGGAAAGCGCTTGATGACCGTATTGGAACCATTGAATTGGCTTATCGCTGCTTTTGTGACTAATTCGGCAGTTTCTCCCACCGAGTCGGATACAACATAGATGATCGGTTCTTTCACGATCGTTCACCACCTTCTAATATTCATCCGCCAACGCTACAAAGGCTTTTGTAATATTGGTCTTTGTAATTCTTCCAATGACTTCTAAATCACCATTTTCCGTTTTCTTTACGACCGGGACAGAGTCAATTTGTTTATGAATCAAATCTTTCGCCACTCCGATCAGCTGGTCATCTTTTTCACACACTGTGATATTAGGCATTCTCGTCATAATGATATTCACCGGCAGAGTGCTAAGTTCCTGCTTTCCAATACTTGCTCTTAGAAGATCCTTACGGGACAGGACTCCCACTAAGTATGTATTGGCATCCACAACAAACAACGTACCCACATCTTCCAGAAACATGGTCACGATCGCATCATACACGGAAACATTTTCATTTACCACGACGGGAATCGATTGATAATCCTTCACGTATATTTTGTTTAGGTTTTCCGTCAGCAGCTGGGTTCCCGTTTTACCAGTATAGAAATATCCCACCCTCGGACGCGCATCCAAGTATCCTGCCATGGTCAAAATGGCCAGGTCTGGCCTGAGAGTCGCTCTTGTTAAGTTTAATTGATCTGCTATTTGTTCACCAGTGATAGGCCCATTGTCTTTCACTATTTGTAAAATATGTTCTTGACGCTTATTAAGTTCGATTGTAACTCACCACCTATCGGTCAAACGATTTATGTTATACTTTATATGAAATATTATATACTATTCAAGCAAAATGAAAAGAGCATATTATCATCGATTTGTGACAACCTATAGTTAAATTTCACTTAACAAAGAGTATCTTTTTTTCATCAAAACTTCAAATCTTTTCTCTTCCATCGATCAGCAGTTGTTTTTATTTCTTTATCATGATAAAATGTCTTCATCTTACAACCAATATCATGCTATGAAGGATCAATAAGTACTTGCGCACCAAAAGCGACTGGGGACAGTGAAAGCCCAGATTGCAGGGAAACGGAAATCCGGAGCTATTTACCAATGAAAAGTGGATATGCACATGCATATCAACTAGGGTGGAACCGCGAGTATTAAGCTCGTCCCTAGGCCTCATGGGCCTTGGGACGAGCTTTTTTATTTACATAAATAATGAAAAGGAGTGACTTTTATGTCAATGGAACAAATCGTCAACTTAGCAAAGCATCGGGGATTTGTCTTCCCGGGTTCTGAAATCTACGGAGGACTTGCGAACACATGGGATTACGGTCCGCTAGGTGTAGAACTGAAAAATAATATTAAAAAAGCCTGGTGGAAGAAATTCGTTCAGGAATCGCCTTATAACGTCGGTCTTGATGCAAGCATCCTGATGAATCCACAAACCTGGGTCGCTTCCGGTCACGTAGGAAACTTTAATGACCCTATGATCGACTGTAAGCAATGTAAAACACGCCACCGCGCAGACAAAATCATTGAAAATGCACTTGAGGAAAAAGGCATTGAAATGATCGTGGATGGTCTTTCTTTCGAAAAAATGGAAGAAATCATCAAGGAACATGATATTGCATGCCCTGATTGCGGCGGCCACGATTTCACTGATATCCGTCAATTCGACTTAATGTTCAAAACCCATCAAGGTGTAACGGAATCTTCTACTAACGAAATCTATTTACGTCCTGAAACCGCGCAAGGTATCTTTGTCAACTTCAAAAATGTCCAGCGCTCCATGCGTAAGAAAATGCCATTCGGTATTGCGCAAGTAGGAAAAAGCTTCCGTAATGAAATTACGCCTGGAAACTTTACATTCAGAACGCGTGAATTCGAACAGATGGAGCTGGAATTCTTCTGTAAGCCTGGTGAAGACCTGGAGTGGTTCTCTTACTGGCGTGAATTCTGTAAAAACTGGTTATTGAACCTTGGAATGAGCGAAGATAACATGAGATTACGCGATCATGATCAGGATGAATTATCCCATTACAGTAATGCCACAACGGATATCGAATACAAATTCCCGTTTGGTTGGGGTGAACTATGGGGCGTGGCAGATCGAACTGATTTTGACCTGAAGCGTCATATGGAACATTCAAACGAGGATTTCCACTACATGGATCCACAAACGAATGAAAAATATGTACCTTACTGCATCGAGCCTTCACTAGGGGCAGACCGCGTGACCCTTGCATTCCTGTGTGATGCATACGAAGAAGAAGAGCTTGAGAATGATTCACGTACAGTGTTACGCTTCCATCCGGCACTGGCTCCGTTTAAAGCGGCTGTCCTGCCACTGTCCAAAAAGCTTTCTGACGATGCGTTCAAAGTGTACGAAGAACTGTCACAGGATCTTATGATCGACTTTGACGAAACGGCATCAATCGGTAAACGCTACCGCCGTCAAGACGAAATCGGCACACCTTTCTGTATCACATTTGACTTTGACTCAGTCGAAGACGGCCAAGTAACCGTACGCGACCGCGACACGATGGATCAAGTCAGAATGCCGATCAGTGAAGTGAAGGCGTTCTTGCAGGAGAAAATTAAGTTTTAATATCTAAAGCGGAGGCGGCTCGTTTAGCCCCGACAAGCATATCTGGAAAATCCCTGAAGGCGTTTTTTGCCTTTGGGGATTTTTTAGATATGACCTCGAGGGGCTAGCCGCCGGAGCTGGAAGACACCTAAAGCGGAGGCGGCTCGTTCAGAGGCGACAAGCATAACTATAAAATCCCTGATGGAGCTATTTGCGCCTTCAGGGATTTTTTGTTAGATCTTTTTAAAAAATAAATGTTTTTAGAGTTTTTCTGAGTTATTTTTGTCCAAGGGGAATTTAAGGTCTTCTCCTGCCCTATTCTATTACCATTTACAACTTGTTTACCTACTTATGTGGGATGTAACTACATTGGCCAAGAATAATTGGGCCACTATTCACATTTATTGGGCCAGTTTAGCGATGTATTGAGCCACTTTCCACATTTATTGGGCCATCTTTATGATTTTCCGCTCCAAATTGTGAACAAGCTGAACATCCCTTTCAACCGCTTATCCAACAAATTCACATTCATGACTAACCGCTAACAAATTCAAAAAAACAGGCCCATTCACAAGTGAATGGGCCTTTCTATATCACAAGAAGCATCCGTAAACTAGAATAAGTCCTTCAGGTTATCCATCTGGTCTAGAAACCTCCTGGATTTTAACATCAGACCTGAATTTTCATCGTAATAAGTCCTGATTACCCGTTTCAATTGACGTTTTGTTTCATCTTTCACCGATATATTCCCTAACCGATTAATATCAAAATAATAAAATAACCGGAGAAGTTTTACAGTCCCCTGTGATATCGGCAGATGATGAGGATCTTCACTTAAACAACGATGACAGATGAATCCATTTTCTTTAAACGAAAAGGCGAATTCACCGTCGGTCTCACCGCAAACGGCACATCCATTTAAATGAGGATACAACCCTAATACAGGGAGCATCTTCATTTCAAAAATGTGCATAAGGATTTCCGGATCATAGTCTTCATTGAGGTAGTGAAGAGTCTTGTAAAGCAATTCAAACAGGAAGGGATTCGGTTTCCGGTCTTCAGTCGACTTATCCAGGAGGTCGACGATGTATGTGGCGTATGCCGTTTTATACAGATCCTCCCTCACATGCCTCAGCGACTCAGCCATCTCTCCCTGTTGCAGGGTACCTAGTCCACTTCCCTTGATAAAAAGGAAATAACCATATGTAAATAATTGCGAAATGGCGGATAGACGGCTATTAGGTTTCTTGGCCCCTCTAGCCATCAATCCAATCTTTCCGAATTCCCGTGTGTATATGGTAACAATTTTGTTCGACTCACCGTAATGATTTGTTCGGATGACAATCCCTTCACATTTCTGCAGCATACAGCCACCTCCCGCTTTCAATCCTCCCGGGTGATGACAAACTTATCACGTTAAAGGGAAATCTAATTCTGCCGTTTCTTCTTCAAGGCTGTAAGAATCTTCAAACGTTTCCTTCTCAAGTTCCTTAAAAAGGAGATAGGTATCTATACTTCCCGTTTGCGAAAAAAATTTCCATGTTAAGTCTAACATAAAAAACCCACCTTTCTGGATTTAAACTAGCAAGACTTCATAAGCTTTCTTGTGATTAGAATGAGCATTTTCTCTCTAAAACATGTGGCCTAAATATTGTTAATTATCAATATTCGTCGTCGCTGAAGCCAAAGTCACGAAGATTGGCAGATCGATTTCTCCAATCCTTCTGCACCTTCACCCATAATTCCAGATAAACCTTCGTTCCCAACAGATTCTCAATGTCTACACGTGAGCGTTTACCGACTTCTTTGAGCATGGAACCCTGTTTGCCGATGACAATCCCTTTTTGGGAGTCCCTTTCCACAATGATGGTGGCGATGACATCAATAAGATCCTTTTCTTGCTTTTTCTCCATCTTATCAATGACAACCGCAATACTGTGTGGAATTTCTTCCCTTGTCAGGTGAAGGACCTTTTCACGGATCAGTTCAGAAACGATAAATCGTTCCGGATGATCCGTAATCTGATCGGCAGGATAAAATTGTGGACCTTCCGGTAATTGGTCCTTCAGTAATTGAAGGAGCTGCTCCACATTGTTTCCTTCCAATGCAGAAATAGGAACGGTTGCAGCAAACGGAAACAGGTCGTTGTATTGTTGGATCATCGGTAACAGCGCATCAGGATGAATCTGGTCTATCTTATTAAGGATTAAGAAGACCGGTGTTTTTACACCTTTCAGCTTCTCTATGATGAAGTGATCACCTTTTCCAAGACCCTCTTCCACATTCACCATGAACAAGATGACGTCCACTTCTTTTAAAGTGTTCTGAGCAATCTTCATCATGAAGTCTCCGAGTTTATGTTTCGGTTTGTGAATTCCAGGAGTATCGATGAATATCATTTGAGCATCATCTGTTGTGTAAACTCCTTGAACTTTGTTTCGTGTCGTTTGGGGCTTATCGCTCATAATGGCGATCTTTTGACCGATGACCCGGTTCAGGAAAGTGGATTTCCCGACGTTAGGTCGTCCGATAATGGAAATAAACCCTGATTTGTATTCTGTATTACTGCCTATATTACTCATGTAAATCCTCCGGTGAAAAAGCTCCTGGTAACAAATCTCCAACGGTTAACTCTTGTACATCGCCTTTAAGATTCGTCAGGACGACTTTCATTTCTTTCGGACATAGCTCTGAAATGACCTGTCGACATGCTCCACAAGGCGGAACAGGTCTAGCCGTGTCTGCCACAACAGCAATCATAGAGTAGTCTGTGTCGCCATCTGAATAAGCCTTGAATAAAGCAGTCCGTTCAGCACAGTTACACATACTGTAGGCTGCGTTCTCAATATTACATCCGTGATAGACTTTACCATCCTTCGACAGAAGAGCCGCTCCCACCTTGAACTTACTATAAGGTACGTATGCTTTTTCCCTCGCTAGTTTAGCTTCTTGTATCAATTGTTCTGCATTCATTAAATTAACTCTCCTTTTAACCCTTACACATTTATTTTACTACATTTTAAATAAAAGAAAATGGGCTGTTATCATTTTGTAATAAAATAGTTAGATAATTCAAACTATTTATTGATATTGTGCTTTGCTCCACTTATTTTATACAAGTATAAGAACGTTTTCAAATGAATTAAGGGCTTCAGACAAGAAATCGACCGATTTCTTGTCTGAAGCCCTTAATTTATAGCCATTTATCCTTCTTTTTAAAGAATCATATCCAACAGTTTCGGAAGAAATATGATGATCCCTACAATCGCTGTACAAATCGCGAAGAGAAGGACGGCAGCTGATGCAAGATCTTTCGCGGCTTTTGCCAGGGGATGAAATTCTTTAACGGAAAGGTCGACTGCCTTCTCGATTGCGGTATTCATCGTTTCAAGAGCCAGGACCGTAAAGACCAAAATGATCAATATAATCCATTCCATGACGGATACAGAAAGAATGTAGGCAAGCAAGAAAACGACGATCCCTACGCAAGAATGAATCCTGAAATTCTGTTCCGTTCGCCAAACGGACTTCATTCCATCCGCTGCATAGCCAAAGGATTTAAAGAACCTGAACAGACCGAACTTAGTCTCTTTTGAGTCCATATTCATCTAGAATGTCCTTTTGTCTCTTGAACATCTTTTTTTCCTCTTCTTCCTCCATATGGTCATACCCCAGTAAGTGAAGGAATCCGTGAAGGGCAAGAAAACCAAGTTCACGGGAGACGGAATGATTGTATTCTTCAGCCTGCTCTTTCGTCCGGTCAATGGAAATGATGATATCACCAAGGATGCGGGGAATCCCTTCTCCTACAATTTCAACTTCATCTTCCCCCAACTCCTCGAGGGCGAATGAGATCACATCTGTCGCCTGATCCTTATTCCGATATTCACGGTTGATTTCCTGTATCCGATCGTTCGTCACGAACGTCACGGAAACTTCGCTTTCCTTCTCGACCCCTTCTTGATCTGCAGCAAAGTTCAGGATACTTTGAACCAGTTGTGTTTGTTCCTCTGTAAGTGTTTCTGTTTCATCAATAAAGTCGATCAATAATGTCATGCTTTACTCTCCTTTTGCTTGAAGTTCAGGATACTCAATCCTCGGATGGAAAATTCCATTCAGCGTTTCACAAAGGGACCTTTTCACGGTTTCTAATTGCTTCATTGATATATCGCATTCGTTAAACTGACCATCCTGCAGGCGGTCCTGTACAATCGAATGAACAAGCTGCTGAATTTCCGCCTGTGTGGGAGATTTTTTAGACCTTACAGCTGCTTCTACACTATCTGCGATGCTGATGACGGCAGCTTCCCGGGTCTTGGGTTTAGGACCGGGATAACGATAGTCTTCTTCCTTAACATCTTTCCCTTGTTCTTTCGCCTTATAATAGAAAAATTTCAGCAGTGTCGTTCCGTGATGCTGCTCGGCAATGTCGACGATTTCTTTTGGCAGTTTATGTTTTCGGAGCATTTCCGCGCCATCTGAAGCATGACTAATAATAACATCCCTGCTTGTTTCAGGCGAGACCCTATCATGGGGATTTTCCATGTTGAGTTGATTTTCAATAAAGAAATGCGGTCGTTTCGACTTTCCGACATCGTGATAGTAGCACCCGACACGCGCCAGTAATCCGTTTGCCCCGATGGACTCACATGCAGCTTCAGCAAGGTTCGCCACCATCACACTGTGATGATAGGTGCCAGGGGCATCGGTAAGTAGCTTCTTCAACAACGGCTGTGTAGGGCTCGACAATTCCACAAGCCTCATCGAGGACAGGATACCAAAACCCGCTTCGAAAAACGGCAGGAAACCGATCGTCAGGATGGAGGAACTAATTCCGGATACAAGGGCAAATACAAGATAATACACATATTCAGTATTTGAATAAGATGTACCGCTTAAAAGAATCAAGAATCCAAGGATTAGGATATTGACAAAAGAAACATATATTCCTGCCCTCAGGATATTCGAGCGCTGATTGCGGCTGACCAGAAATAGAATCCCGGATACTCCACTAAATAACGTATAAATGGCGATTTCAATATCGATGGACCCGGAGAATTGTTGATGAAATACAATACTGGAGCAGGCAGAAAGGATGAACACCATCATCATGGCGATCCGCTCATTCAGTAAAATTCTTAATATCATTCCCGTAAATGCTGCGGGAAGAATGAAGGCAATATCATTGATTTCCAGCTGTTCAATGAGTCCGACAATCTTCATGATCAGAAGGGAGATGACGAAAACGATACTTGTCAGAATCAAGTAATTTTGCTTTCGTTCCTCGGTCACTTCAAGTGTGTAGAAGAAATAATACAACGAACTGATTACAACAAGGACGAAGAGAGTCAGTCCGATATACGGCCTGAAGGAAAACGTATTCTCTACCATTCCCAAGGATTTCAGGATACTGTATTTTTTGGGGGTGATCAGTTCACCATCTTCCACGATGACCCCCCCTTCAATGATTTCCACTTTTTCTACGTTTGCTTCGGCGAGTTTTTTTAACTCATCCGTTTTTTCAGCATCATATAAAAGGGTCGGCTCAAGGGCGACTTTCCCCAATTTGACAGCTGCCGTGGATAAATCACCTTTGAACGAATAGTTAGTGATGCGCTGTTCCAGGTTCAATTTCGCTTCATTCAACTCTTCTTCTTTCACACCATTTTCCATGATGATTTTCATCTGTGTAGTGACGATCGTTTCAACCCTTGACAAGTCATCTTCAGACGCTGCAAGGAGCGTTTTTAATACGTCATCGCTGAGGCTGTTCGTAACATTATTTTTATCCTCTGGCAACTTAGCCTTTAAAAGCTTCAGCTGTTCATCGATATCCGGTGAAGGTGCGGGTTTTAGGTTATCTTCTCCCACCGGCAGCTGTTTCGACTCTGCCTTCACTTCTATGACACTTTCCATAAGAGAATGAAGCAATGAAACAGAGTTGTCGATTGCTCCTTGCTTTGATGTATATACATTCGCCACTTCTGCCTTTGCTTCTTCCTTCTTCTTGGCAGTGGCTTCCTCGTCGACGAATTTCTTTGGGGCCCTTATCGTTGTGGGGGCATCTTCATACAAGTTGATATCCAGCGTTTTCGGCTTCACATTCCCATATAAAACACCGAACACAATGATACCAAGTAATACAAAGAGAAGATTTGTAAACAGCCGGTAGCTTAGAAAGCTCCTTATTTTAAGTAGAAATGGGTGAGTTTGCATAAAGAACCCCCTGTTATGTAAATACAAAGCTAAACAACATTATCAAAAAGTTTTAGTAATTATGTAAAATGATAACAGTTTTTGTCTGATTTATCTATGTATAGCATCATAAAAAAAGATTGATCCTGTACATACCGCATCTTTAAAAGGGGCATGGACCTATCGGATCAATCTCTGTTATGTCTATTTTTCACTTGTTTCATATGCATCGATGATTTTCGCGACCAACGGATGACGCACCACGTCGGCCTGATCAAGGTAAATGAACGATACTCCTTTAACATCTTTTAATATTCGTTCTGAAGAAATCAATCCTGACTCGCTTCCGCGTGGCAGATCCACCTGTGAGCGGTCTCCTGTGATGATCATCTTTGAATCGAAACCAAGTCTTGTTAAGAACATTTTCATTTGCGCCTTTGTTGTATTCTGTGCTTCATCCAGAATCACAAACGCATCATCCAGTGTACGTCCCCTCATATAAGCAAGTGGGGCGATTTCAATGGTACCTCTCTCGATCAAACGGGCGGTATGTTCTGCTCCCAAAACATCATGCAGGGCATCATAAAGGGGACGAAGGTAAGGGTCCACCTTTTCCTTTAAATCTCCTGGAAGAAAGCCGAGGCTCTCACCTGCTTCTACAGCCGGCCTTGTCAGGATGATCTTCTTGACCTGTCCATTCTTCAGGGCATGAACGGCCATGACGACGGCTAAATAGGTCTTTCCTGTACCTGCGGGCCCGATTCCGAATACCATATCATGCTTCTTGATGGATTGGATATATTGGCGCTGTCCGAGGGTTTTTACCCGGATCGATTTACCTTTTGCATTCTTTGTAATTTCTTCATTGTACAACTCTGTAAAATATTCAAGCGTCCCCTGTCTGCCCATTTCGATGGCATAATGGACGTCACGTTGGCCTATATTGATCCCTTTACGGATCACTGCCACCAGCCGATCAGAAATATCAAGAGCGAGATTTACATCTTTTTCACTACCCGAAACCAGCAATTCTTCGCCTCTTGTTACGATTGAAACGTTTAATTCCTGTTCTATTAATTTAAGGTGAGAATCTGAAACACCGAACAAAGCAATAGCTTCATTAGGGTTTTCAAGTTGTAATTTCATTAAGATTTCATCTGACATTCGTTAGTCTCCTTGAATAATTGGTTGTCCTACTGCAATGTTTTCAATCACTTTGAAGTGAATGGTTACCCTAACTTTACCATTCTCAACCTTTTCTTGCAAAATTTTTTCCCCTCTGATTTCTGCATCTTCCGGGATGGAGGACTCAAGGTTACTTTTGGCAAGTTTTTTGGCAGCGTTGATGGCTTCTGATTTCGTATAGGTTCTCTCCACATCTTCTTTTTCTTTCATGCTACGGTCAATATAATAAATTGGGAGCTCCCATTTTAGAAAACGCAGGTTTTTCTTCGTTTCCTCAACTACGACATTTTTAAACTCCGTTTTCCCGAATCCCCATATCGGAATATCAAGTGAACCGAAACCCAAATAGTGTTTTCGTTTCTCATTGCCGCTGAATACGGCAAATCGTGACTTCAATGGAAGCTCAACCGACGTCTTGTACCAGGTTTCCCCGAGTATCTTCGCTTTGGCAGATACACCTTTGGGTTCTTTCTCATTCCCGATCAGACCGGATACGAGAAGCTGACCTTTATTGACGTAGTCATTGACACTCACCTGGGGGTCCCCTTCCTCAACGAACATGTCAGTGATAATGGCTTTCTTTTTTGCGACTATATGTTGAAGCCCTGTAGACTCAGGTGCTTCAGGAGCGTTTTTCTCCACTACCTGAAAGTGGAAGGTTGTCCCTTGCAATTCCACCCCAACCCATGTGATGTTATTCATCCTGAAGGATAATTCCCGCTGAATGTTCTCTACATCCGGAATCGAGAATTGCATTTTCCCCTTTGAAACCCCCATCTCCTTCAGTTCCTTGCGTATACTGTGTTCAGTTTGAGGCGACGCACCCTTGATCTGTATGTCCCACACCATATTGGAAAGAAGGAAAACGATAATGAAGAATGCCACCCCGCCAATCATGAAACCCGAATTCTTTAAAGATCTTTTAAATAGAAAAGGCACCCCCTGACCTCTTAGAAATGTCACTTTACACCCTGATGCCCGAACCGCTCTTCTGAAGTTATGTACATCTTCTAAGGATAAGTAAAAGGTGATGGTCTCCGTTCCCGCTCTCCTTACATTCCAGATTGCGATATCGGCACGGAGTAATTGGTTGATGACCCGTTCGACTAATCTACCTTCCATTTTCACGAATACTTTTCCCTTTAAAAAGGTGAACCACTGATTCTTCAAATCCTTCCCTCCTATTGTTCTAAATAGATCACTTCTACGATCTTTCCCTGAAGGAGAATTTCTTCCGGAAGAATCATCTTGATGACAAATTGTTCCCCTTTTATAAGCAGTTGTCCCTGTTTCAACAGAAGCCTCACCTCTCGATCTGTGAAGGTCAAAAGCCCCCGATGGTTCTCTATATAGATATGAATTTGTCCAATCATTGTGACGCGAGGAAGGTCCATCATGACATCTTCGGGTAAATCCATCGTCTGCGTCATCCATTTACGCATATGTTGTAAAAAGCTTTTCGCCATAAAAAAGAACCCCCTTTCATCTCATATTTATGAAATGAAAAGGGGTTTCATCACTCTTATTTTTGATGATGACGTTTTTTCGATCTCGGAGGTCCGAATACCTCTGAATAAATAAATCCTTTTACGATATCATCTTCATTTTTGAAATCAAGTGTGAGGGGACGGTGGTCCTCCCGAATCTTCCTGGCCCTGGTCTGATGGGCTTCAAGTTTCCGGGAATAACGTTCTTCTTGTTCCTTGAGGCTGGTTATTTCCGCCTCCCTCTTCCTATCTTCTAAACGGGTTTGAATGGATGATACTGCCTCTTTCATGGGCTCTCTGGTTGATCTGGGCTTACTCTGCCTCGCTCTTTCCCGTTCTCTTTCTACTCCCCTATCCCTTCTATCATGCGTGGACGGGGAAGCCGGAGAGGCTGTTTGAATCGGTTTCTGCCTCGGCTTATTGGAAGGCGGCTGTTTCACTTTATTGAATATGGATGTAACGAGTCCGATCAATATAGCAATGATCAATGGTTCCATGGAGAAAACTCCTTTCTAGACAAAGGAAGATTACTTATCGCTTTTCGGATCTTTTTTATCCCCTGTCAGTTTTCCGATCGAGTCTCTCATCTCTGTATCAGCATCAATGTTCTTCAAGTTCATATAGTCCATCACGCCGATGTTGCCTGACCTAAGGGCTTCAGCCATAGCGAGTGGTACTTCTGCTTCTGCTTCCACAACCTTCGCTCTCATCTCTTCTACCCTTGCTTTCATTTCCTGCTCATTGGCCACGGCCATTGCTCTTCGTTCTTCCGCTTTTGCCTGAGCGATGTTTTTATCTGCCTCTGCTTGCTCTGTTTGCAGTTCAGCTCCGATATTCTTACCGATATCAACGTCCGCGATATCAATCGAGAGAATTTCAAATGCAGTACCTGCATCCAGGCCTTTTGAAAGGACTGTTTGAGAAATCAAATCCGGATTTTCCAGTACCTTCTTGTGATTGTCAGATGAACCGATCGTGGATACAATTCCTTCCCCTACACGGGCAACGATCGTTTCTTCACCGGCACCCCCTACTAGGCGGTCTATATTTGCACGAACCGTAATACGCGCTTTGGCTTTCACTTCAATTCCATCCATTGCAACACCGGCAATGAATGGTGTTTCGATCACTTTTGGATTAACGCTCATTTGAACCGCTTCCAGCACGTCACGACCTGCAAGGTCAATGGCAGCACAACGTTCAAACGTCAATTCAATGTTTGCACGGTGAGCAGCGATTAACGCATTTACGACACGGTCTACATTTCCTCCGGCAAGATAGTGACTTTCAAGCTGATTGATTGTGACCGTAATTCCTGCTTTATGGGCTTTAATTAATGGATTGATCACACGGCTCGGGATAACACGTCTTAACCTCATCCCTACTAATGTGAAAATACTGATTCTTACACCTGCCGCAATCGCTGAAATCCACAGCATCACTGGTACAAATGTAAATAAAACGGCTAAAACGATAATGCCCACTACAATGGCAACGAGCAGTAAAATCGTACTTGGACCTATTACCATATTTCTTACCTCCTAAAGTATTATGAAATATCTCTTACTACAATCCTTGAACCTTCCACTTTTACAATCTTAACCTTTTCACCTGCTTTGATAAATCCACCTTCAGTAACAGCATCGATTCTTTCATCTTCCACGATCACAGTACCTGATGGTCTTAAAGGGGTTTTGGTCACGCCTTCTTTTCCGATCAAATCCAATCGATTGGCATTCGATACATACCCACTTTCTGTGCTGGTGGAATCATTTAAAATGATCTTGTTGAAGAATTTCATTTTTTTACCAAACACCTTTACAAAGATAATCACTGTCGCAACGGCAATCAATAACGCGATCAGAACCGATATACCCATTTGCATCATATCGCCCCCAGCCAACATAATACTTGCAACGATCGCCCCTAAACCGAGACCTCCCGCAATTCCACCAGGGAGAAAGAACTCCGCCACGATGAGAATGATCCCAATAACGAAAAGAAGGATGGTTTCATATCCTGCAAGCCCTGCAACCAAGTGTCCATAAAAGAATAATACAAGGGAAATCAAGCCGATAGAACCGGCAACTCCAAAACCGGGTGAATACAGCTCCACTATCAACCCTATACTCGCAAGCGACAGAAGGATCGGCACGACGACAGGGTTGGTGATGAAGCGGGCGAGGCTTTCCGCAAACGTCTCATCCACTCTATTTACAGAGGATTTCTCTACCCCTAGAGTCTCATATAATTCATCGAGGTTTCGTACGGTCCCCTCAGAATAGCCGATTTGCTTTGCTTCCTTTGAACCCAGGGTTAATAGTTCACCTTTTTCAATCCCGAGATCTTCGATGACGAGTGACTCATCAGCCATGGCTAGAGCATATTGAGGGTCTCTCCCATTTGATTCAGCAGCACTTTTCATAGCGGACAACCAGTAGCTTTGAGCCTTTTTATCAGCCGCATTTCCCGCCTGGTCTATCACGGCCGCAGCACCCATTTGTCCATTCGGTACCATATAGATTTCATCGGCATGTAAGGAAATGAATGCTCCCGCAGACAGTGCATGGTCATTCACAAACGCAATGGTCTTTGTGTCGATGTTATCCATGAGCTGCCCGATGTCCCCGGCTGCATCAACCAATCCCCCGGGTGTATCGATATCAAAAATAATCAGTTCAGCATTATGATCTTCCGCATCTTTGATCGCTCTTTCCAAAAATGCATGAAGACCCCTTTCGACCTCTTTCTGGATGGGAATCACGTATACCTTATCAGAATTCTCTGCAGAACTGACAAGAGGATGCAGAAAGGTGCACCCAAGGATTAACATCCATAAGATAAGAATACCTCTTCTCAACTTAACCCCCTCGTTTCAGATAATATTCCTTAATACTTTATGTACGGATGACCCATTAAAAAAGTTTCATCTTTTTTGAAATTCTGATGACAAAATACGCAACCACTAAAATCGGTTTAAAAAAACCGGAAAGCATTAAAGCTTTCCGGTTTCTTTAATCTTATGATAAATGTTGAAGAACAAGTTTGTTGACGAGAGCTCCATCGGCTTTCCCTTTTAATTTAGGCATGATTGCCCCCATCACTTTACCCATGTCGGCTTTAGAAGTAGCACCCACCTCAGCAACCGTTTGTTGAACGATGGCTGAGACTTCTTCTTCTGAAAGCTGTTTAGGCATATATATTTCGACGTAAGTCAGTTCTGTTTGAATTTTTTCAACGAGGTCATAGCGACCAGCGTTTTGAAATTCCTGGAGGGAGTCTTTCCGTTGCTTCACTTCTCGAGAAAGGACAGTCAACTCTTCGTCTTCAGAGAGTTCCTGTTTCCCATGTTTAATGGCTTCATTTTGAAGGGAAGCCTTGAGCATGCGGATAACGGAAAGCTTCTCTTTTTCTTTATTTTTCATCGCTTGTTTCATATCATCATTTAAACGATTGAGAAGACTCATACTTACACCCTCTCTTAGAACTTACGCTTTCTTGCAGCTTCTGATTTCTTTTTGCGTTTTACGCTTGGCTTTTCATAAAATTCGCGCTTTCTAAACTCTTGTAAAGTTCCTGTTTTAGAAACTGAGCGTTTGAAGCGACGAAGAGCATCTTCAAGCGATTCGTTTTTACGAACAACTGTTTTTGACATCTCTCTTTCCCTCCCTCCGAACACACTACACTTACATGTTCAAGTCAAGAAATGGTTTGTACCAATTTCTTAAGACGCAGAATTACCTGACGTCCCTTTACTTCACCAATAGGTTATGGCTTTGCCCTTGCTGTATTGTCACAAGGGGACAGAAAGTGTATGTCTTTCTTGGATGAATTTCTCTATGTGATAAAGAAATCCATGTACTTTGCCATTATAATATATGATATGTGTCAGGTCAACAATTTATCATAAAACACTCTTATAAATAGGCATGTCTCATTGATTCTCCCCATACATTTGTATTAATCGTACTGGTTTACAGGAGGAGTTCAATGATTATACATGGGATTGCCTTTATTTTTTTTATCTTATGTTTTTTATTCGGCATGACCTGGCTGAGATCCGGCCTATTTAATATTGCGAATCAAAAAATCAAGACATGGCTTCATTATCTTACGAGCACACCTTTAAAAGGAGCCATGACAGGAACGGTTGTCACCGCGTTTATCCATAGCAGCTCAGCCGTCATGGTTCTTACCGTTGGACTTGCTTCATCGGGACTGATTCCCTTTCGCCAAACCATCGGCATCATGCTTGGTTCGAATATCGGGACCACCTTCACTTTGGAAATGTTTACTTTGGATATGAATTATCTTATTATCCCATCCATGATCATCGGGTGCGTGTTGTATTTTTTCAAATCTCCTCATGTTAGGAGTATCGGTATGATTTTTGTAGGGTTCGGATTGATTTTTACGTCCATCCGTGCCATTCAATGGCTCGCAACGCCTTTGACGACCAACGAGTCCTTGCACTCTTATATCCTTCAAGTGAACGAGCATATGATTCTTGCTTTACTTATAGGATGCGTATTGACTGCCATCATTCAATCAAGTACCGTCGTAACCGGTGTGACGATGGGTTTTCTGGCTGCAGGTTCCATTGACATTCATGCAGGCATTACCATCATGCTAGGCGCAAATGTCGGTACGTGTATCACAGCCTTTATCGCAAGCATCGGTGGTGGGACCCAGGCAAAGCTGACCGCATACGCTCATATCTGGCTGAATGTAATTGGCGTAGCCCTATTCATCCCATTCATTCCGTTACTCAGTATGATCGTACGGATGCTCGCAGATTCTGCTGATTTGCAATTGGCCCATGCCAGTGTCATCTTTAACATCCTCTGTTCCCTGCTTGTCCTTCCTTTTGCCAGTCAATTTGCGCAGTTGATCGAAACCTTTCATCTCCAAAAAAAAAGCTGAACAGGGAATCTTATCCCCGTTCAGCTTTTTAAATTAATAATCTGAATCACTTGTTAATCCTTGTACAATTTTCACGCCTGAGCTTGCTCCTAAACGAGTAGCCCCCGCTTCGATCATCGCTTGTGCATCTTCTACCGAACGTACTCCTCCAGAAGCCTTCACACCGATATCAGGTCCAACCGTTTTTCTCATTAAAGCGATATCTTCAACAGTTGCTCCGCCAGTAGAGAAGCCAGTTGATGTTTTCACAAAGTCAGCTCCCGCTTCTACAGAAAGTTGACATGCTTTTACTTTTTCTTCTTCAGTCAGAAGACATGTTTCAATGATGACTTTAGAAAGCGCTTTTCCTTTAGAAGCAGCCACTACAGCTTCAATATCACGCTTTACTAATTCGAAGTCTCCACTTTTCAATGCACCGATATTGATGACCATGTCGACTTCAGTTGCTCCTTTTTCGATGGCATCCTTTGTTTCGAATGCTTTCGTTTCAGGTGTAGAAGCCCCAAGTGGGAACCCGATCACGGTACATACTTTCACTTCTGTACCTTTTAGTAATTCACTTGAATATTGTACCCAAGTCGGATTTACGCACACAGATGCGAATGTAAATTCTTTCGCTTCCTGACAAAGCACCTCCACTTGGTCTTTTGTTGATTCAGGTTTAAGTAAAGTATGATCAATCATACTTGCAATGTTCATAGTCATTCATTATCTCTCCTTTAGCAGTTGTCCGTACCTCTCTTATCATACCAAAACTAAGAGAAAAAGACGAGTATTTTATAGTATCTCCCAAAATAAAGAAAACCTTTTCATTATTTTGGATAGTTGTTTTCGCGAAGATTATGATTATCTTGAAAAAACTATTTTCACATACTCTGTCATTGAGAATGTGCTGGAGGGTGAAGGGAACTGCTTCATTTTCCACGGACGTTCGGCCGGGCCTCCTCAGCAAAATTCTCGCTGTAGGTGCTCGACCCCTGCGGGAAACGCTGGACAGGACGAAAAGCGGAGGCGGCTTGCTCAGACCCGACAAGCATAAGGCGAATCAACCGGAAAGGCCTTTTTTGCGTTTTGGGTTGATTCGCCTAATGACCTCGAGGGGCTAGCCGCAGTAGCTGGGTCTTAAGACCCCACAGGGCTTTAGCCCGAGGAGGCTGACCGCCAGCCCCGCGGAAAGCGAGCACCTGGAGCGCAAATCAACCACAACTCGCTACATCCAAAAACAACAGTGTTACAAAAACAACCCTATGAATAGAAACAAAACACCCCCGGTCGATTGGACCGGGGGTGTTGCTGAAAATTATTTCAATCGGTATACTCTTGCCTCGTATGGTTTGAGGGTTAGCTTGCTCAACTCATCATGGTTGTCTACTTCATAGTTGTTCAACAGAAGATTCGATGAAGATACCTTTAGTTCATCCAGGTCACACACAGCTTCCTTAGTGGAAAGGTTCGTGATGACAATCATGGTTTGATCTTCACCAGTGCGGGTATAGGCATAAATTTGCTTGTCTTTTTCAAGCAATAAATCATACACCCCGTACGTAAAGACATCCTCTTCTTTCTTAAGTGAAATCATTTTTTTGTAAAAGTTCAGGATAGACTGTTTATCTTTTTCCTGTGCTTCAACATTGATCGTCTTATAATTTGGATTCACTTTCATCCACGGCGTACCACTCGTGAATCCTCCGTTTTTCTCATCCGACCATTGCATAGGCGTTCTGCTGTTATCACGGGAAGAAGCCCAAATGATTTCCATGATATCCTGATGCGGTACACCTTCTTCACGCTTCAGACGATAAAGATTCTTTACTGCCACATCGTCATAATCTTCAATGGAAGGGAATTGCACGTTGGTCATGCCGATTTCTTGCCCCTGATAAATGAATGGAGTTCCCTGCATAAGGAAATACATGGCTGCCATCGCTGTGGCACTTTCTTTCCAATATTCTTTATCATTCCCCCAAGTGGAAACAACGCGGGGCTTATCATGATTTTCAATGAATAATGCATTCCAGCCGTTGCCTTCAAGACCTTTTTGCCACCTCGAGAGCACCTTCTTTAATTCAACGATGTCTAAGTCGGGATTTGTTTCAGCATCCCATAACCCGAGATGCTCAAATTGGAAGATCATATCCATTTTCCCTTTTTCTTTCCCAACCCACAGTTCAGCCTCATCTGCTTTTACACCGTTTGCTTCTCCAACAGACATGACATCATAGTTGGCATAAGTACGGTCTTTGAACTCTTGCAGAAATGTATGGATCCCCTTTTGGTTCATATGCATGTCAAAGGAAGAAACATATTTCTCTTTCTTTGGATTTGGCATATCAGGAAGACCTGGACGTTTCTTAATATGGCTGATGGCGTCGATTCTGAAGCCGTCAATTCCTTTATCCAGCCACCAATTGACTGTATTATAAAGAGCTTCACGCACTTCTTTATTTTCCCAGTTTAAATCAGGCTGCTTTGTTGAGAACACATGCAGGAAATATTGATCTGTTCCTTCATCATATTCCCAGGCAGATCCCCCAAAGATGCTTTCCCAGTTATTCGGTTCTTTGCCTTTTTTGCCGTCTCTCCAAATATACCAATCACGCTTTGGATGATCTTTAGAACTTTTGGACTCGATGAACCAAGGATGTTCATCACTTGTATGATTGAGTACCAGGTCAATGATCAATTTCATCTCTCTCTTGTGAACTTCTTGAAGTAATTGATCGAAATCAGCCATCGTACCAAAGTCTTCCATAATATCCTGATAATCTGAAATATCATAACCGTTATCATCATTTGGAGACTTATACATTGGACAAATCCAGATCACATCGATCCCCAATTCTTTGATATAATCCAGCCGCTGTATGACTCCCTGTAGATCCCCAATCCCGTCACCATTTGAATCCTGGAAACTCCTCGGATAGATTTGATATCCCACTGCCTCTTTGCGCCATGCCTTTTTCATCGTAACACCTCATCAACGTATTATAAGATACAAACGCTTACATTTAATGCAATCGTTTGCACTATTAGTATAAAAAAAAATCCAATTGCATGTATTTAATTAACAATAATAGTTTACAACCTTCTTCAGCACTAATCAATAGATAATTTGATTCTGAACAAAAAAGAACCGTGGTTACAAAGTATTATTGTACAAAAATAATATACAAAAGGCACCCAACCACTGTCAGGTGCCTCCAACTATTAGATTGCCGCTTTTTCTTCCGCCTCTTCAAGCACACGTACGAATTGCCCTTCGTTTAAAGGATAACCTGCTTTTGTGAGCTTCACCTTCACAAGCTTTCCTACCATGTCTTCTGTTGCCGGGAAAACGACTTTCAAGTAATTATCGGTATATCCCACGTAAAGATCATCTTGATAGATTTCTTCAGGAATGACCTCTAACACTTCATTTTCAAACTTCGAAGCATATTCTTTCGCTAATTGATTAGACAATTCTATCAAGCGGTGAACACGTTCATTCTTGGTTTCTTCATCAATCTGGTCGTCCATACGGGCTGCAGGCGTACCTGTCCGTTTTGAATAAGGGAAGACGTGGAGCTCTGAGAATTTATGTTCTTTGATGAAATTATAGGTTTCCATGAATTCTTCTTCCGTTTCACCAGGAAACCCGACGATGACATCAGACGTAACGGCAAGTCCAGGCAATGCCTTCTTCAGTTTCTCTAAACGCTCTGCAAAGAATTCCATCGTATACTTCCTTCGCATTCTCTTAAGGACCGTATTAGAGCCGGATTGAAGTGGAACATGTAAATGCCTTACGACAATATTGGATTGATCGATCACTTCAATCACTTCGTCCGTCAATTGACTTGCTTCAATGGAGGAAATTCGAATTCTCTTCAGACCTTTCACTTTCTGCTCCAAGTCTTTAAGGAGCATTGCAAGGTTATAGTCTTTCATATCTTCTCCGTATCCACCGGTATGAATCCCTGTTAGGACGATCTCTTTGTATCCGGCATCAACAAGCTGCTGTGCTTGATGAATGACTTCTTCAGGGTCTCGTGATCTCATCAGTCCACGTGCCCAGGGAATGATACAGAACGTACAGAAGTTGTTGCACCCTTCCTGGATTTTAAGAGAGGCACGCGTTCTGTCTGTGAATGCCGGAACATCCAGCTCTTCGTAGACACGGTTCTTCATGATGTTGGTCACACCATTGATTGGTTGACGCTCTTTCTTATATTCTTCAATGTACGTAAGCATTTTTCTTCGGTCTTGTGTCCCTACTACGACATCCACACCAGGTATTGCCATGATTTCAGCAGGTGATGTTTGCGCATAGCACCCGGTTACACAGATGACCCCGTCAGGATTTTTTCGGATGGCACGCCTGATGACCTGCCTGCTCTTCTTATCTCCTGTATTGGTTACCGTACATGTATTGATGACATACACGTCTGCGATAGAATCATACTCTACACGTTCATATCCTTCTTCTTTAAAAAGTTGCCAAATGGCTTCTGTTTCGTAGTGGTTCACTTTACACCCTAGAGTGTGAAACGCTACTGATGGCATTGCAATCACCTCATAAGTTCTAATTGATAGCTGATGGCTGAGAGTACATACAATGGAGCGGTCTCTGTTCTCAAAATTCTTGGGCCAAGGCCGCATGTAAGAAAGCCCTCACTCCTCAACAGCTCTATTTCTTTTTCCGATAATCCGCCTTCTGGACCGAATACGACGAGCATGCTCTGTCCAGGTTCAATAGAGGAGAGTACCTTATATAAGTTCCCCTTCTCCCCGGCTCGTGCATCTTCTTCATAAGCGACAAGTTTATAATCAAACGGTTCCTGAATCAATTGCTTGAGTGTAACGGGCGCAGATACTTCCGGGACTAGCAGTCTATGCGATTGTTCAGCCGCTTCCTTCACAATCTTCTCCCAACGCTCCGTCTTCTTCTTTGCTTTTTTATCGTCCCATTTCACAATGGAGCGATCCGCATTAAAAGGGATAAATTGAGTGGCTCCAAGCTCTGTTCCCTTTTGGAAAATCAACTCCAATTTATCCCCTTTCGGCAGTCCGCTCGCAATGGTTACTTTAATTGGTAATTCTTTCGTCGATGTTTCCCATTGTACTATTGATAGCTCGACTGCGTCACTGGAAATCGTTTCAATACGGGTGATGGCTGATGCCTGATCCTTGAAGACGACAAATACTTCATCCGATTCCTTCATTCTCATCACTCGTACAATGTGATGATAGTCGTCTCCCGTTATCATGATTGGATCATTTTCTCGATATACGTCATTAATAAAATATCGTTGCATTCAGTTTCAACTCCACCGTTTTTACTTTGTATTACTCGGGCTTACACGCGATGATCGCAACCCAGTCTTCCATGACCATAATTTCCTCGATCTTGAAACCTGCCGCCTCCAATGAATCACGCACCTCTTGCTTTTTAGGCTGGATGATCCCGGAAGTGATAAAATATCCACCCGGCTTCACAAGTTCATAGGCATCCTTAGTAAAACGCAGGATGATTTCAGCCAGGATGTTCGCTACGATCACATCTGCCTGTCCGGTCACACCATTCAGTAGATTATTGGCATCCACCGACACCGTTTGCTGGACCTTGTTCAGCTTCACATTCAATCTAGCTGAGCGGACCGCCACTTCATCCAGGTCATATGCCCTTACTTGATCAGCTGCTAACAGAGCCGATGCAATGGATAACACTCCTGAACCGGTTCCAACATCAATGACAGAATCGTGTTCCTTTACGATTCTCTCAAGAGCTTGAATACACATAACGGTTGTAGGGTGAGTTCCTGTTCCAAACGCCATGCCTGGGTCCAGCTCGATGATGAGTTCATCACTATGAACCGGTGTATAGTCTTCCCACGTGGGAACAATCGTGAACTTATCTGAAATTTTCACAGGATGGTAGTATTTCTTCCATGCCGTGGCCCATTCTTCTTCATTCACCTCTGAAATTTCCACTTTGTTTTCACCGATGTCAATATCATAGGTCACGAGATTCGTGATTCCCTGCTTGATCTCATCAACGGTTTCCCCAAGGAAACTATTCACCGGTAAATAAGCCTTTACTAAAACGCCGTCTGTCGGATAATCATCAGGATTGAGTTGGTAGATCTCACCAAACATATCTTCTCTTTCCTTAATTAACTCGGCAGGGTCTTCTATGACCACACCGCTTGCTCCTGATTCATGAAGAATGTTTGAAATCGGCTCAATGGCTTCATTCGTCGTAAGTATACTGATTTCTGACCATTTCATTGATCTACCAACTCCGATCTTTAATTATTCGCCTTTAAAGGCCTTTTTCACTTTATCAAAAAAACTTTCATGCTGCTCATCAGGAACTTGGCCGCTGATGTCCGCAAACTCTCTCAATAATTGCTTTTGTTTATCCGTCAACTTGGAAGGAGTGACCACTTTCACTTGTACATGCTGGTCTCCAGTACCATATCCACGTACATTCGGTACACCCTTGCCTTTCAGACGGAATCTTGTACTTGTCTGAGTTCCAGCAGGTACTTTCAGCTTTACTTTACCGTGCAGTGTCGGCACTTCAATTTCATCACCCAGCGCCGCTTGGGCAAATGTCACAGGCATTTCGCAATAGATATCATCTCCGTTACGCTCGAAGAAATCATGAGCGCGTACGTGGAAGACAACATACAGATCACCGGCAGGGCCACCGTTTATACCAGGTTCCCCTTGACCTGTTACACGCAGTTGCTGTCCATCGTCGATACCTGCAGGAATCTTGACAGAAATTTTACGTCGTTTTTGAACTTTCCCTGCTCCACCACATGTTGAACATTTTTCCTTGATTTGTTTACCTGTACCGTTACAGTAGTGACAAACCCTTCTGTTCACAATGCGACCAAATGGTGTGTTTTGTTCTACATTCAACTGACCCGATCCGTTACAGTGTGAACATGTATTTACCTTAGTTCCAGGCTTCGCACCGGAACCGTGACACGTATCACATTCTTCTTCTCTCGGAATCTCGATCTCTGTTTCTTTTCCGAATACCGCTTCTTCAAAAGTCAAGGACATCGTGTACTGAAGGTCGGCACCTTGTCTAGGGGCATTTGGGTCTCGCCTGCGGCCACCACCGCCGCCGAAGAATGTATTGAAGATGTCTTCAAAACCACCGAAACCGCCGCCGCCAAAGTCTGCGCCGCCTCCGAATCCTTGATTAGGGTCCGTATGACCGAAACGATCGTATTGAGCACGCTTCTGATCATCGCTCAATACTTCATAAGCTTCTGATATCTCTTTGAACTTTTCATCCGCATCCGCTTCTTTATTAATATCCGGATGATATTTTTTGGAGAGCTTGCGGTATGCTTTTTTCATTTCGTCTTTTGAGGCATCTTTCCCTACACCAAGCACCTCATAATAGTCCCGTTTACTCATTAAAACACCACTCCCGAATCCTTTGCATAAAGGTTATTTTAACATTGAGCTTTGAGTATTATCAATAAAAACTCAACATTCCTCATAATTGATTGTGTCTGTTCAATGAATGAGTCCTTTCATTCATAGAAAAAGTCAAAGCCAAGAACCGCCCTGACTTTGACTTTTTCGTTCAATCTACATTATTTCTTGTCGTCGTTTACTTCTTCGTACTCAGCATCGACTACATCGTCATCTTTCGAAGCTTCGCCTTCAGCTCCTTGAGCCGCTTGTGCTTCCGCTTGAGCCTGCTCATAAAGCTTCATCGTTAAGCTTTGAACGATTTCCTGCAATGCATCTTTCTTTTCGCGGATAAGATCCAGATCATCTTTCTCGATCGCTTCTTTCAGTTCTGCTTTCGCATCTTCCGCTTTTTTCACTTCGTCTTCTTCTACTTTGCCTTCAAGGTCTTTTAACGTTTTTTCCGTTTGGAATACAAGTTGGTCGGCTTCGTTGCGAAGTTCAACTTCCTCTTTACGTTTTTTATCAGCTTCGGCATTTTCTTCGGCTTCTTTCACCATACGTTCTACTTCGTCATCTGAAAGGCCTGTTGAAGATTTGATTGTGATGTTTTGCTCTTTACCTGTTCCAAGGTCTTTCGCACTTACATTCACGATACCGTTTTTATCAATATCGAATTTCACTTCGATTTGTGGTACTCCACGTGGTGCAGGTGGAATGTCCGCTAATTGGAAACGACCAAGCGTTTTGTTATCAGCAGCCATTGGGCGCTCACCTTGTAATACGTGAATATCAACAGCTGTTTGATTATCAGCAGCAGTTGAGAATGTTTGAGATTTAGACGTTGGGATCGTTGTGTTACGCTCGATCAGCTTCGTTGATACGCCACCCATTGTTTCGATACCAAGTGAAAGTGGTGTAACGTCAAGAAGAACAACATCTTTCACGTCTCCAGTAAGAACTCCACCTTGGATCGCTGCACCCATTGCTACAACTTCATCAGGGTTAACGCCTTTAGATGGCTCTTTACCAGTTTCTTTTCTAATTGCTTCTTGTACAGCAGGGATACGAGTTGATCCACCAACAAGAATGATTTTATCGATTTCGCTAGCAGAAAGACCAGCATCTTTCATTGCTTGACGAGTTGGCCCCATTGTACGCTCTACAAGATCAGAAGAGATTTCATCGAATTTCGCTCTTGAAAGAGTCACTTCTAAGTGAAGAGGTCCTGCTTCTCCAGCCGTGATGAATGGAAGTGAGATTTGAGTCGAAGTCACTCCAGATAAATCTTTCTTCGCTTTCTCAGCTGCGTCTTTTAGACGTTGAAGAGCCATTTTATCTTTAGAAAGATCGATTCCGTTCTCTTTCTTGAATTCAGCAACAAGGTAATCGATGATGACTTGGTCAAAGTCATCTCCACCAAGACGGTTGTCACCTGCAGTAGAGCGTACTTCGAATACACCGTCACCAAGTTCAAGGATAGATACGTCGAACGTACCGCCACCAAGGTCATATACAAGGATTGTTTGATCTTGATCCATTTTGTCAAGACCGTAAGCAAGTGCAGCGGCAGTCGGCTCATTGATGATACGCTCAACTTCTAGACCTGCAATCTTACCAGCGTCTTTTGTAGCCTGACGTTCTGCATCGTTGAAGTAAGCAGGAACAGTGATGACTGCTTTCTCCACTGTTTCACCAAGATAATCTTCCGCATATGATTTTAAGTGTTGAAGAATCATAGCTGAAATTTCTTGTGGTGTATATTCTTTTCCTTCTGCTTCAACCTTGTGATCTGTACCCATGTGACGTTTCACTGAGATGATTGTGTTAGGGTTTGTGATAGCCTGACGCTTTGCAACTTCCCCAACCTGCTTTTCACCATTTTTGAACGCAACAACCGAAGGAGTCGTGCGGTTTCCTTCTGCATTTGCGATAACTTTTGGTTCTCCACCTTCAAGTACTGATACACATGAGTTTGTTGTACCTAAGTCAATACCGATAATTTTACTCATAGTAAGAAACCTCCCTATTTTGTATATGTAATGTCTATATTATTGACTGACCTTCACCATAGAAGGACGAATTACTCTGTCTTTCAGCTTATACCCCTTTTGGAATTCCTCGACAACGACATTGCTGTCGAAATTCTCATCTTCCACTTGCATGACTGCTTGGTGCAAGTGAGGGTCAAACTCCTGACCAACCGCTTCAATTGGTTCCACTCCCTCTTTCTTAAGGGCTTCAACAAGACTTCTGTGAACCATTTCCATTCCTTGAAGCAATTGTTTCGTTTGCTCATTATCAGCTTCTATATTTAAAGCACGCTCGAAATTATCAAGTGCCGGCAATAGTTCCGTAATCAATCCTTGAGCACGATATTTTTCCTTCGCTTCATTTTCAACGTTGACACGACGGCGGAAATTATCGAAATCGGCTCTCAGACGAAGATAACGATTTTCAGATTCATTCAGCTTTTCTTCTAATTGTGAAAGCTCATCTGATTGCTGCTCTTCTGCTTCTTCAGCTTGAGGCTCTTCAGCGAACACTTCTTCCACTACTTCGCTGTTTTCCTCTTTCGCTTCCTGCTGCTCTTGTTTCGTTTCTTCAGACATAACATTCACCTCCTTAAAAATATGACCATGTCACTTCGATCTCGTTCATTTGAAGGCACGGAAAGGCCGATAAAGACCGCTTCCGAGGCCCTATTTTCCTTTATACAATATGTCCACTAATCCCCACTTTGATACAGCTTCGTCAGAACCTTGGACATATCGTTTGAAAAGAAATTAAGTAGACTGACGACCCGGGAATACTCCATGCGGGTAGGCCCGATGATCGCAATGGAACCTAATTGTTCTTTACCAATCGAATAAGTAGCGGTTATGAGACTGCAATTCTCCATAGCAAGATGATCGTTCTCCTTCCCGATCTTGATGTTCACTCCAGTCGCCGAAGGACGGATAAGGTTGTAGATGCTTTCTTCCTGTTCGATCATTTCAAGAAGCATCCGGACCTTTTGGACATCATTAAACTCGGGTTGATTCAGGATATTGGTCTTTCCTCCAAAGAACAGCTTATCCGTGACCGTTGGATTAAAGGAATCCGTTAGGGAATGGAGGATAAAATCATAATTCTGAATGTGCTCCTTGAGTAAAAGAGCAACTTCTTTAAAAATCTTATCGTTCAATTCACTGATCGGTACACCCGTCAAGCGGTCATTTAATATGTGAACAAGCTTCTCTAGCTCTGAAGCATCCATTGTCGGCGGGATATGGAACAGTTTATTTTCAACATGTCCGTTATCCGTGACGATAATGGCAATGGCCGTATCTTTGTTAAGAGGAATCAATTGAATCTTTTTCAGCCTGTTTTCCTTTAGATCAGGACCTAATACAATCGTAGTATAATTCGTGAGTTCTGAAAGGATCTTCGCCGACTTCTGAACCACTTTCTCCAATTCATACATGCGCTCAGTAAAAATGGAACGTAATGCATGAACATCATTTTTCTTTAGCTTTTGAGGAGAAAGTAAGTGATCCACATAGTATCGGTATCCCTTTTCTGACGGAACTCGCCCTGAGGATGTATGTGTTTTTTCAATAAAACCCAGTTCTTCCAAATCAGCCATTTCATTTCGAATGGTAGCTGAGCTGAACGAAATCTCATCCTTCTTGGACAAACTTCTGGAACCCACCGGCTGAGCTGAAAGGATAAAATCATCAATGATCACTTGAAGAATTAGAAGTTGTCGATCTGTTAACAACATTCATCACCCCTGTTAGCACTCTATTAAGATGAGTGCTAAATCTAATTAATAAATTATCAAATCAGAAAAGGGATGTCAATATATTAGATTGGCTCTTTTCATTGAGCCTTTTG
The DNA here is from genome assembly GCF_020172085.1 of Rossellomorea aquimaris. Lineage (GTDB taxonomy): Bacteria > Bacillota > Bacilli > Bacillales > Bacillaceae_B > Rossellomorea > Rossellomorea aquimaris_E. The sequence goes on along the minus strand of NZ_JAIVAT010000003.1, from coordinate 570,432 downwards.
ACTGGCGTTAAAAATTAGCGAGTGCTAGTTGATTTCCGCTACAGGTGCTCGCTTTCCGCAGGGCGTGAGTTGAGCCTCCTCGGGCTAAAATAGTACTGGGCCTCAACTTGTCCAGCTCCGGCGGCTAGCCCCTCGAGGTCATAAGATAAATGGACCAAGAAGGCAAAAAACGCCTTCCTGCCCCATTCATCTTATGCTTGTCGGGGCTGGTCGAGCCACCTCCGCTTTTCGTTCTTCACGCAGGAGTCGAGCACCTTCCGCTCCAATCAACTTTCTGAGTATTTATTGCATACTACAAGACTGAATAAACACACCGACTCTAAAAGATTGGACCAATTAGATTACCCCGAGGAATGATTGAAAAACCTCATTTCCTAAAAAGCGTCCCTGTTTCGTCAGTGCCACCCGATCATCATTTACCGAGAGCAATCCTCTCTTCTCCATTTCTTCAATGGAAGCTCCAAAGACAGATTGGATGTTTGTGCCGAATTTTTTTTGGAAAATGGATTTACTTACGCCCTCTACCTTACGTAACCCGAGGAACATTTCCTCTTCCATGCTTTCAGCTTTGGTGACCTCATGCTCCTGTATGGTCGGAAGGGTACCTTCTGAAATCGGGTCCATATATTTCTTTAGCGGGCCGTAATTTGAATAACGTACTCCGTTTATATATCCGTGTGCCCCTGCGCCTAAACCATAATATTCATTATTGTCCCAATAAACAAGATTATGTTTGCTTTCGTATCCCGGTTTGGCAAAATTACTGATTTCATATTGATTGATCCCATATCTCTCCATCGTATCGATCAGGATCTCATACATAGCTGCTTCCTGGTCCTGAGAAGGCAATGACAGCTTCCCTTTTCTCATTAAATTATAGAAAACCGTTTTCGGTTCTACGATGAGTGAATACGCCGAGTAATGAGGCAGATCAAGATCAAGTGCTTTCGTTAATGTATCCTGAAAATCTTCCTCTGTTTGCCTTGGAAGACTGTAAATCAGATCAATGCTGATATTAGAAAAACCAACTTTTTGAGCCGTCTCCACTGAGGTATAAACATCCTCACTTTTATGGGTTCTGCCAATTCCTTTAAGGAGGTCGTTATTAAATGATTGAACACCGAAACTCAAACGATTGACACCATGGTCCTTTAAAACCCTGAGTTTATCCTCAGTCAAATCGCCCGGGTTCGCTTCAAACGTGAACTCTCCCTTATCAAAAGGCAAATATGTGGTGATAGATTCACATAAGACGTCCAGCTGTTTCGCATCCAAGGATGTCGGAGTTCCCCCACCGACAAAAATGGTATCGAGCTTCTCACGGGAGTCGACCCGTTTCTTCATTTCGTTCCCTAAGCTGATTAGATATTCATCAACCGGCTGCCCTTCCAGGAACACTTTATTGAAATCACAATAGTGACAGATATGCTCACAGAAAGGTATATGAATATACGCTGACTTTACCAAGCATTTCCCTCCTTTTCATCAATCATAGAGAAAAGGGGGTAAGTAGTGCTTGCATACAAGCCACTTTCCCCCTTTATCATCCCTGCTACTATTTTTTATCTGTATCGTCCATTTTCAAGACGGCCATGAAGGCTTCTTGTGGAACCTCTACGTTACCGACGGACTTCATACGTTTTTTACCTTCTTTTTGTTTATCTAGAAGCTTACGTTTACGAGAGATATCCCCACCGTAACATTTGGCCAGTACATTCTTACGGATGGCCTTGATCGTGGACCTTGCGACAATCTTCTGACCGATCGCTGCCTGGACAGGTACTTCGAATTGCTGTCTAGGGATTAGCTCTTTCAGCTTCTCAACAATCAGCTTTCCTCGTTCATAGGCGAAATCACGGTGAACGATAAAGCTCAAGGCATCAACATTTTCACTATTAAGAAGGATATCCATTTTCACAAGCTTGGACTCCTTGTATCCGATCAGCTCATAGTCGAATGAAGCATAGCCTTTTGTATTCGACTTCAACTGATCGAAAAAGTCATAGACGATTTCGGCAAGCGGAATTTCATAAATAATATTCACCCGCGTGTCATCCATATACTGCATGTCGATGAAGTTTCCGCGCTTTCCTTGGCAAAGCTCCATGACGGCACCTACGTAATCATTCGGCACCATGATGGTTGCTTTCACGTATGGTTCTTCCACATGATCCACTTTTTGAGGATCAGGCATCATGGACGGGTTATCAACTCTAACTTCTTCCCCATCCGTCAAATGCACATGATAGATAACACTTGGTGCTGTCGTAATCAGGTCGATTTTGAATTCCCGTTCGATACGCTCCTGAATGATCTCCATATGAAGAAGGCCGAGGAATCCACAGCGGAATCCAAATCCTAATGCCTGTGATGTTTCAGGCTCATATTGAAGAGCAGAATCATTCAGTTCAAGTTTCTCAAGTGCTTCCCTCAAATCGTTATAGCGATTTGAATCGATTGGGTATAAACCACAGTAAACCATCGGATTCAGTCGACGGTAGCCAGGCAGTGCTTGCTGTGCAGGATTGTTCGCTAGGGTGATGGTATCCCCGACACGGGTGTCCCCGACGTTCTTGATCGCGGCCGTCAGGTAACCAACATCCCCGACTGTTAACTCTTTCTGACCTGTGGCTTTCGGCGTGAAAACCCCGATTTCGGTTACTTCAAACTCTTTGCCCGTTGCCATCATACGGACTTTATCCCCTACTTTGACGCTTCCTTCCATCACACGGATGTAGGCAACGACTCCTCTGTAGGCGTCATACAATGAGTCAAAGATTAGGGCTTTCAATGGTGCATCAGGATCTCCCTGGGGAGCTGGCACCTTTTCAACTACCTGCTCAAGAATATCTTCAATCCCGATTCCGGCTTTAGCTGATGCAAGGACCGCTTCCGATGCATCCAGTCCGATGACGTCTTCCACTTCCTGACGAACCCTTTCAGGATCGGCAGCAGGCAGGTCAATTTTATTGATGACTGGAAGGATTTCCAAGTTATTATCCAACGCAAGATATACGTTCGCAAGCGTCTGGGCTTCGATCCCTTGAGCGGCATCCACTACAAGGACCGCTCCTTCACATGCAGCTAAACTACGGGATACTTCGTATGTAAAGTCTACGTGCCCCGGCGTATCGATTAGATGGAATATATACTCTATACCATCCTTCGCCTGATACTTTAATTGCACAGAATTTAATTTGATCGTGATTCCACGTTCTCTCTCAAGATCCATTGAATCTAGCAATTGCGCCTTCATTTCACGCGCCGTCAATGCTTTCGTCTTTTCTAGTATACGATCAGCCAGGGTAGATTTCCCATGATCGATATGAGCAATAATGGAAAAGTTCCTGATTCTCGATTGTCTCTCTAATTTCTCTTCACGGTTCATTATTCGTTCAACTCCTGTTATTTCCACACATGTACACTATTTTGAATTATAGCAGTAGACTATCGAATATTCAACGTAAACTAAATGGCCCATGAGGGATTTCATTATTTTCCCCGAAAGGGCCACTCCTTTACATATGAAAAAGAAGAAGGCTCTTCACGCCTTCTTCCTATCAAATGAACGAAGCAATCACATCTACTATTTTATTGGTGATACTTTCGATGATATTCGCTATGACCTTACCGATGGAAGAAAATACATTAAAAGCTTTCATCTCTTCTAACTTTTCTTTCTTTTCACTTAATGTTTTTGAATCTACCTCGTTCCCAAGGAAGGATGCTTCAACATTCCCTTCTCCATTCTGACTGACACCGACGGGAGATGTGAAATTTTGCTGATCATGCCCCTTCATTTCCACTATCCCCTCATTGGCATACTGCATCCCGATCAGGACCCCGATAAATAATGCGGCTATGAGAAGTGCACATTTGAAAAAGAATTTTGTCATCATTCATCCATCCTTTATTACTGACTTACAGCAGGAGTAATGGGAATATGGTTCACTTTTTCTGCCTGCCAGTAGTAATCAGCGAATACTTCGGCGAAAGCCTCCGCTGTTCTCTCAAGTTCCTCAAACGTATTATCCACTCCGCCAAATTCGATTAGCATGGCGTTCCCGGAGAGGTCCTGGTTGAACTTTCCGTTTGTACCGCTCCCTTTTTTGGCAATGACACCACGTGAAATCCCTTTATACTTTGATTCCAATCGCTTGTGAAGCTCCGTTGCCACTTGCAGATTTTTTTCATAATTTGTATGCTCTTCCCCAACAACAAAGGCAAGTTTTGCATACGTTTTGCCGTCAATCGTTCCGGTGGTCACATTCCTTCTCTGGGAGTCCCGGTGTATATCCACCATATACAGTAAATCTTTGTTACTGGTCATAGCTGCCTGCACCAGCGGCCTCGATTCCTGATAAGCCGCCCAATAATCAAGCCCCTTATCGTTTAGATTCTTTATCACATCTGTTTTATCAATGCTCGTGCCAATCCCGAGATCCTCTAGATCTTGCTTAACCATGTCCCCTACCTTCGTCACATTGATCTTGGAGTGCATGGCCGAGTCCGGATTGGACACTCCCTCCAAGTAAGGGAGATAGGATTCCCGCGTATGGGTGAAGTAAAGTAAGACCGTATCTTTATTTCCTGTCGTTAATGGCGGTGCCACATCCCCGCCCTTTTGATCTGTTTCTTTCAGCTCCCCCACATTCTTGAGTGGAGCTTCATTCCCTGATTTCAGGACTTCGGGTGGAGGAACAGATTCAATCGGCATATTGGTAAAATCCGTTCCCTCTCCGGCTACGAGTATATCCCCATCGAATACCGAGAACCCCGGAAGTTCGCGACCGAGAAAGCTTCGTGGATCTTCAAAACTCACATTGGTAGCCACCTGAAACAGGATGGAAGTCATTCCGGGGAGAGACCTCTCCTCTTCTGGTAATATTTGATAGAATGACCGGTTTTCCAGTGCCAGAATCTTATATAGGACCTCCCCTTTCACGTTGGAGGCAGCTTGATTCAAAGAGTTGGATGTAATCCTGTATTCAGGGTTCAAGGAAGTGAGGATACCAGTGATTGAAAAAATCGAGAGCAATCCCATCACGAAGATCAGCATCCCTTTCAGTATTGTTGTCATGTTAATCGCGATAACATATTGAGGGGCTTTATATGATCTCATTCTCCCACCCTTTCTATATCTTTACTCTAGTACAACTTATGAAATTGCTAGAGATAGTAGAACTATATTTAGTAGTCATTATGAGATGATTGGGAGAAAGTTAAACAGGGTGGTCTACTATTTTTTATGTGAGAGGGGGTGAGATTGCCTTTGAGAAGGGAAATTGCAGGATTGGGACGTTCATTAATCGATTTTTCTATCTCTAGGTAATGGATGTTAATGAGAGTTTAATTTTTTTGAAAAATAGGATAGTTTTTATAGAATTTCATGATAACGGCAGTTTAATGAGGGATGAAATGCTTTTTTCAGCCTTCTAATTTAGGATTTACTAGGATAGCGGGGATATATAAGGAGGATATCGGCGAAAATTTCAATTTAACGGCGATTTCCTGTTTTTATCGGCGAAATACAGATTTTATCAGCGAAATTTCAAATTTATCGGCAAAACGTCATTCCCACACACATTTCAAGAAAAACAAAAACGCCCCAAGGTCTACACTCCCCTTAAGGCGTTATCATAAACCTCCATCTATCTCGTCTGATATCCCGTATTTTCCTGATCCACCGCATCATGCAGCGCTGCATTAAGGCCGCTCGCGATGAGATTGGCCATATCCTCCATGAATACATCCACTTCTTTGGGCGTGACCATCAGATTATGTCCGATTGGCGCTAGAACCTCATGGATCAGCTTTCGTTTTTCCTGATCTGGAAGGGTCCCAACGATGCCCATGAACGTTTGGCGATGCTCTTCTTCAGGCAGGTCCTCATCAGTTAATTTCCTTCTCTCACCGAAACTCAAGCCTGCAGGAGCAAGTGATCTTGACGGACGATTTCCTTCTCTCATTTCTTTCCCAAAATGTTTTAACAGGAAATCCACCGTATCACTAACAATCGTCACGGCATCCAGCACTGTCGGAACACCGATGGCAATGACAGGAACTCCTAACGTTTCCTGGTCCAATCCTTTTCGTTTATTCCCCACTCCCGATCCTGGATGGATACCTGTGTCTGAGATCTGAATGGTTGCATTGACGCGTTCGATCGAACGGGACGCCAAGGCGTCGATGGCAATGATGAAGTCCGGCTTGGATTTCTCCACCACACCGAAGATGATATCACTCGTTTCAATTCCCGTCAGTCCCATAACACCAGGTACGAGGGCACTCACTGGCCGATACCCTTCTTCCACCGATTCAGGCTGAAGTTCAAATAAGTGCCTTGTCACGATGACATCTTCACATACACGGGGACCAAGTGAATCCGGTGTCACATTCCAGTTTCCGAGCCCGACAATTAAGCAGCTTGCATTTTTGCTGATTTTATTATTAATCAAAAATTGGCTAAGTTCATTCGCGAATACCTTTTCAACCCGTTGCTGCAGCTCTGTATTTTCTTCGCGTATACCATGAGCCTCTATGGTTAAATAGTTACCCGGTTTCTTTCCGATTTTTTCTTCCCCTTCAGGTGTTACCGTGACCAGGGAAACTTTCACTCCGTCCTCTTCTCTTTCTTTAATCATGACACCCTGAATGGACGACGTATTTTCGGCCTTCTCTGCATCCACCATTTCTTTTGCTTCTACGGCAAGATCGGTACGAATGGAATATTTACTTAAATCGATTTCTTCTTTTTTCATTTCGACTCTACCTCCAGGCTTGGGATATTTTCCAGTATTTTTTTATGTTTACCTTTTCGGCAAGTGTTCATTCACTTGTTTAATTTCACTTCATAGTATTGCAATATCACTGTCCGTTTGATAAAATATCATTTGTTCTTATTGTTTAGGAATTTAAATCGAGTCACATAGAATCTCGATCCTTTTATAGGAGGTGACAGGAATGCCAAATATCAAATCAGCTATCAAACGCGTAAAAACTAGCAACGAGCGTAACGCTCAAAACGCTGCAGTAAAATCTACAATGCGTACTGCTATCAAGAAAGCAGAAGCAGCTACGACTAACAGCGCTGATAACGCGAAAGATCTAGTAACTGAAGCGGTACGTCAATTAGACAAAGCAGCTCAAAAAGGTCTTATCCACAAAAACGCTGCAGATCGTCAAAAGTCTCGCCTAATGAAAAAAGCGAACTAATTGAAAAAAACCACCCAGCCAATTGGCCGGGTGGTTTTTTTTAGGTAAAACTTTGATCGTGAAGTTTAAATAAAAACATCTCGATCATCAGTTCTTTTTTGATTTGTCCTGTCTTGATTTCATAATCTCCCTGCGAAAGAAGATCGATGATAAGAGCAAGTTGCTTATCATTGAAATGTTTTGCCTGTCCTGCTGCGAGTTTCACCCTGAATGGATGCACTTTAAGAGTAGATGCGATCTTCTGCTGACCATATCCTCTCCTTGACAGCTCCTTTACCCCGTAGATCAGACGGAACTGCCCTGCAAGTATGGCCAGGATCTTTAGCGGTTCTTCGTTTTGCTTCAGTAGATCATAATAGATTCTCAACGCTTCATCTATTCTTCTGTGAACAACCTTGTCCACCAACGTGAAAATATTTTGTTCAAGGGATCTTGCCGTTAAACGTTCCACTACTGCCACATCAATTCTGTTGGTGTCGCTGGCGTACAAGGAGAGCTTATCCAATTCCTGAGTGAGCATCATCAGGTTAGTTCCGGCAAGAGTCAACAATAATTCGACGGCATCTTCATCAATCTGAACATTATTTCCTGCTGCACGTTCCCTTACCCAGGATTTCAATTCCTGTTCGTTCAGCTTTTTCGCTTCTACTACTTCAGCCAGTTTTTTTAATGATTTGGTGATTTTTTTACGCTCGTCCAGTTTTTCGTAATTCGCCGTGATGACCAGAATGGTATATGGTGCAGGTGATTGTATGTATTGCTCAAATCTCTTGATATTATGCTCTACCTTTTCTTTTGTTTTTTCAGCAGTCAAAAAAACGGGATTTTGGAGTATGACCACCCTTTTTTCTCCCATGAATGGAAAGGTCTCTGCATCCTCTATCGCCACCTCTATCGGCGTTTCTTCCAAATCATAGCTTGAAAAATTAAAATCCATTTCTTCTTCTGAAATGGCTCTTGAGACAATTCTTTGTTTCGTTTCATTAATAATAAATGACTCATTTCCGTAAACTAAATATATAGCGGCAAATTGAGATTTCTCTATTTTTTTCCATGTATCAATAACCAAGTCAGCACTCTCCATTAAGTCTTTTCTCTACTCTATGGTAAAAAAGCTTACTGGTTTTGGCAAGTGGTAAAGGGGACATCCCTCATATAGGACACCCCCTATATCTATATTAACGTTAACGGAGAAGACCTAGGAACCTTTTCCATCAACGGTATTTCCTTTGTATTGATTAGTGTCACCACCCGTCCGTGAACTTATGGGTGACAACTCTTGTCAGTAAAGGAAAAAGTAAAGGGAAGTATAGATTTTTCAGTAGCGTTGTTCTATACTAGAATAGAAATAGGAGGGGTAATTGTGAACCAATTTGAAAAGAATGTACAATCAAAAAGAAATGATGCAGTAGATTCTGGCGTTGGCTTCGGTGTTTCTTTTGGATTCTTTGCTATAATGTTCATTATTGCAACAGTGATCAAATTGATTGGGTCCTAATGAAAAATAGGAGGCAGGCCTGAAAGATTCCGGTTACTTCAACTTCCATATATGGTACTATCCGTATCATAACGATGATTTGAAGGCACCTGACTCTTTGTAATAGGTCTGCCCCTTTTTCATTAGCGCTTAATTTGTTTTGTTCTACATCCTATGGTAGGTGGGCAGAAAACGTTCCTTTTTTATCCCAAAAACGATAGGTAATCGCCCCGTTCTTTCCTGTCTCATAAATCGTCAGTCCCCTTCTCTTCAATCGCTCCACCACTTCAGGGTGAGGGTGACCGAAGCGATTGGATTCCCCTGCAGAAATCACCGCCATGGCAGGCTTCGTTTCATCAAGGAACTCTTCTGTCGTACTTGTTTTGCTGCCATGATGCCCAACTTTCAATACATCTACCGGCAGATCGAATGCCTTAATCAAATCCCTTTCCCCTTCTTCTTCCAGGTCTCCAGTTAACAACCATCTCTTCGATCCGATTTCACCGTATATCACGATAGAGTCATTATTTCCCTCATAAGCGTCATCAAGTGGAGAAACGATATGTAATCCATTCTCATCACCACGCCATCCGACTGGGTACATCGCTTCTTTAACCGGAATCCTTTTTCTCTGTGCCGTTTCTACAATGTTCTCGACTTCTATTTTTTCTCTGCTGCCTGGACTGATCAAGATCTCCCTCACTTCCAGTTCATCAATAACAGCTTCTGCCCCGCCAACATGATCCAAATCTCCATGAGTTAAGATCAATGAATCAATGGACGTGATTCCTTTGCTTTTTATTAAGGGTACGACAATATCATCTCCTACGGAAAATCGGTTGGTTGGTTCTTCCCATTTTTCTTTGGGAAACTGAACTTCCCCTCCTGCATCAATCAAGTAGGTTCCTCTGTTAAAGGGCAAGTCGATCAAGATTGCATCTCCTTGACCGACATCAATGAAAACAACTTCTCCATATGGATGATAATTGTTCCATAAGATATGAAGGGACGCAAAAAGAAGGAGTATACCAACCGATCTGTATTTTCTCCTTTCAATTCCAACAAACACAAAATAGATCACAATAAAATAACCAAGTAAAAGGAGAAAATGGGGTCTGCCCATCACAAGGGTGCTATATGGAAATGAAGATATAATAGAGGATAACCCTTGAATTCCATCCAATAAACCCTTATAAGGAATCATGAGCCAACCAGTTGGAACAATGAAAGAAAGAAGATAAACCATTATTGACAATGGAAGAACGAAAAAGGAAAAGAGGGGTACATAAAGGAGATTAGTCAGAAAACCGATCAAGGAGAACTCATAGAAATGATAGATCACGATGGGGATTGATGCTAATTGTGCCACCATTGTCACAATAAACATCTGTTTGAAAGAGGATACACTGTTTAAAATAGTCCGGGAAGAGATCACAAGGGAGAAACTTACCACAAACGATAGCTGGAAGCCTGCATTAAATACCGAGAATGGTTTGTATAACACAACCACCACGAATACTGCAGCTAAGCTATCGATCACACTGATATTCAGGGGTGTTTTCCTACAGAGAAGGAGGACGATCAGCATGGAGGACGCCCTGACTACAGATGGCGAACCACCTGTCAATACGATATAGGAAAGAAGGAACACAATCCCTATCCACGATGCGGCTTCCCTGGTTACACCCAACCGTAATAAAAAATAATGAAGGAATGCAAACAAAAGACCCACATGAAGACCTGAAATGGCAAGAAGATGAACCACTCCGAGTTCCCTGAATGATTTCATAGTGTCTTCCTCAATCATCCCTGTCTCCCCGAATAATAGCGCCTGTGTGACACCGACAGTTGAAGGAGGGAAGTTTTGTTCGATTCTTTTTAGCCCTTTAAATCTCAGCTTCGTAAGGAAATGTTTCCACGTACTCTGATCCTTACATCGCTTGAATGTCTGAATATCCAGGAACCAATAAACCCGTTGGTGATTCAGAAATTGTTGATAATTGAAAGAATCCGGATTTTTATTGGGATTAGGCTCATTGAACTCTCCTTCCACTTCGCATACGAACCCGGGATTCACTCCTATAAAGCTTCGTTTTTCTTCTTCTGAAGTAAAATAATAGCGAAGGAGGACTTTTTCATCGTGTATTTTTGCAAACGATACAAATGCATTCCCGTCAATGGATGGTATGTCATCTATGGTCACATGGTAGGAATGGGGTCCCGTTTGTGCAGAGAGCACCGAATGCTGCTGTGATTGGTGCCAGTGAGAATTAAAGAATGAAATGCCTACAAAGAGAAGGATAAATAAGATGGTGATCAGGGGGATTTTTCTAAGGTATTGAGAGAGCAGGAGAAGGACAAGGAGGACAGCACCCCAGTGAAACTGAAGTGCCAGTAATGCCCCTGAAAGCACACCCATAGCTGAGTAGAGATAGAAACCACTACTCATGAAAAAGCTTTATGTATTCTTGTTCATAATGGTGAATTCTTTCCTCCGAAACGCCTTGTTCCCTGAGATCTTCTATAAGCTGGATCATTAATGCTGCTTTTTCCGAATGTTTGACATCGATACTGCTTTCTTGAAAAGGGACTTTTTCAACATACACGCCTGCCTTCTCGAATAGTTCAATGGCATAAGGGTGATTTTTATAATCTTTGGCATAATAAACCGTTTTGATTCCTGCCTGTATGAGCGCCTTACAGCATTGAAGACACGGAAAGTGAGTTACATAAATGTCTGCATTCTCCGTTCCGACGCCGAACTTTGAACATTGCAAAAGGGCATTCATTTCCGCGTGAATGGTCCTCACACAGTGATTGTCAATGACATAACACCCTTCATCTATACAATGGTCCCCACCTGCAATGGAGCCATTATAACCGCCTGCAATGATTCGCTTTTCCCTGACGATGGTTGCTCCCACTGCCAGCCTCGTACACGTACTGCGGAGGGCAAGCAGTTGACTTTGAGCCATGAAATATTGATGCCATGCTATTCTTTCCATCCCCATTCTCCCTTCTGTGTTTTCGGTGAAATGTTAATACTTGTTTAAGTGTATAAAGACTACCTGGGTTTCGTCAATTCATTGTACAGAAATATGCTCTTTTAATTTCTCGAATGTTTTGTCTCCGATTCCTGAGATATTTGTAATTTCATCAATCGTACTGAACGGTCCATTCTCTTCTCGATATTGAACAAAGGATGCTGCTTTGGATGGCCCGATTCCAGGAAGGGTTTCAAAGTCCTGCTGAGAAGCTGTATTGATATTAAGGATATCATGTCCTGCTTCTGTACCCGAAACAGGCGTAACAATCTCAGGTGGCACTATTTCCATTTCACCGATTTTCGGGACGTATATCATCATCTCGTCGGTTACCTTGACGGCCAGATTCATCATTTTTTTATCAGCATCATCCGTAAAACCTCCTGCCCTGTCGATGACGAACTTCAACCGTTCTCCCTGCCTTACCTCATAAAGTCCGGGCTTCATCACTTCTCCCTTCACGTCCACGAACACATTTTCTGCATCTTTCTCGAGTTTGGGATTTTCTTTCTTTTTTACAGGGGCTGCTGTGAAGGCAACTTCTTCTTTGGGTGGATATGTTGCATTTTTCAATACATATGCAATCAGGAAAACAAAACAAATCATAACGATAACCAGGATCGTTCTATATTTTTCAATGATGGACTGCATGGAAATCACCTCGGGTGGAATATTCATTACAAGGTTTTCATAAGTTTTAGGAGAGTGTGTGATAGAAGGAGGGCTGAACATGAAAGTTGGTATCATCGGGACGGGAAACATGGGGAAAATCATTATTGAAGCTCTCATTGAATCAAATGCGATTTCTCCTTCACATCTTCATATTACGAATCGTTCATTAAAAAAAGCTGAGAACATACAAGAGAAATTCCACAAGGTAAATGTAGATCATTCTGCCGAAGAAGTGATTTCATCATCTGATTTAATTTTCATCTGCGTTAAACCACATGATGTGTATGATGTGATTCAGGAGAATAAGAAAAGCTTCTCTAAGGAAAAGTGTGTGGTTTCCATTACGAGCCCGGTAAGTGTGGGTCAGTTAGAGTCATTATTACCCTGCTCCTGTGCCCGATTTATCCCAAGCATCACTAATCGCGCATTGAGCGGCGTGTCGCTTTTAACGTATGGAAGTGGTTGTTCAGATAAATGGAGATGGGAACTAACAAAGCTCGCCAGGCACATTTCAACACCCGTCGTGATCGATGAGAATGTAACAAGGGTCGCTTCTGATATCGTCAGCTGCGGACCGGCCTTTTTCAGTTATGTTACTCAACGATTCATTAATGCTGCAGTGGAAGTGACGGAGATCGATAGCGAGACCGCAACCGTCCTGGCATCCGAAATGCTGGTTGGTCTTGGGGACTTATTAAAAAAGAATATCTATACACTTCCGACGCTTCAAGAGAAAGTTTGTGTAAAAGGAGGGGTGACCGGTATAGGGATTTCCGTCATGGAAAGGGAATTGGGGGATGTTTTCGAGAAATTATTTGAAGCTACGCAAGAAAAATTCGTGGATGATATCGAAGGAACGAAATCACAATTCGGGGTCTAGAGAGACTCCTATTTTTAATACTTCGACATAAATTGCTTTTTTCCTTCTTTTAATTACAAAAGCCGGATCGTCCTGGGACGATCCGGCTTTCTATCATTTCTTTTTACATGCAAAGAAAATTCTCTCACTCTGGTCTGTTGGAGATTCTCCCGTAAAGTCCGCAGTAATATTCAAAAGTTCGAATCCATTATTGGTGATCCACTCTTTTAACATAAGAATGGGGTAAGTGCGCTGTTTGTGCAGTTCTTCCACTCTTTCGTACTGTCCGGTTTCATCTTCCTTCACAAAAAAGGTGAGTTCATGTTCAACACTATTGGAGCATTCCCCTGGGAAACACTCCCAGATATACGAAACATCTTCATCCGTCAGGGTAAAGGTTTGGTTCATGAAAATTTGCGTCATCTTGAATATGGAATGCACATCAAAAAGAAATAATCCGTCTTTCTTTAAGTGGGAATGCACACCATTGAAGGTATTTATCACGTCACTCTCTTCTTCAAGATAATTCAAAGAATCACAAAATATCGTTACGATATCGTATTCACCAAGAGAGTCAAGCTTAGACATATCCTGTTGAAATAATCGAAGTTGTACGTTCTGTGCAGAAGCCTTCTCCCGGGCGATGGTGAGCATGTCCTGAGACAAGTCGACACCTGTCACATCATAGCCATTCCGCGCAAGCCTCAAAGATAATTCTCCTGTTCCGCAAGCGATATCCAAGACTCTTCTCCCTTGAACCGAATAGTCCGCTGCCTGTTGATTGACATACTCCAACCAGCCATCATACGGTACGTCCTGCATTAAATAATCATACACATAAGCAAAACGTTCATAACTCATTTATTGATTCTCGCCCTGTTTGACTTCAACGAAAGAAGCATCTCCCCATAAGCGCTCAAGGTTATAGTAGCCTCTTTCTTCTTTATGGAAGACGTGAGCGACCACATCACCTAAATCAACTAATATCCATCGTGCTTGATCAAAGCCTTCCAATCGTTTAACAGTGTACCCTTTTTCTTCTGCTGCATCTTTCAATTCACGGGCAATTGCCTGTACCTGCTTGTCTGAGTTACCGTGGCAGATCAGGAAATAATCCGCAATCAACGAAACACCTTTCATATCCAATACCACAATATCCTCAGCGCGTTTGTCATCAGCGGCTTTATACGCTAATTCTACTAATTGTTGTTCCATTCCTTCATCTCCTCTGATTTAACGTTAATTCATTATAAAAGCGAAATGTATCCGGATAAATCGCTTGATTTCTTTTCATTAGGAAGGTCATCGTATTTTGAAGAGCCTTCAGAAGTGCCAGATCCAGGGACTTTTCAGCAAGCTCCCTCACTTCTTCCACCCCTGGGAACTGACGATTCGGTTCAATATAGTCGGCTAAGTAGATGACCTTATCGAGAACGGTCATTCCCTCTTTTCCGGAAGTGTGGAAGCGAATCGCATTCAGGATTTCCACATCCTCAATCCCGACTTCACGCTCTACCAGTACAGCTCCTACAGGCGCATGCCACAACTCACTATTATAAAGCAATAAGTCTTGTGCAAGCCCCTCATCTTCAATGATACTCTGCATTTCCTGTTTATCACGGAACTTGGCATAGTCATGAAAGATTGCGGCAGTTTCAGCTTTCTTCTCATCTGCTCCATACCGTTTCGCAAGCTCGATACTTGTCTCCATTACACCACATGTGTGCACAAAGCGGTGCTCTGTCAAATGTTCTTTAACGATTTCCAACGCTTTGTCTCTATTCATATAACTTCTCCCCCTTAATGAATCGATACACTTCGTCTGGAACTAAATAGCGGACCGATTGTCCCTGATTTACTCTTTGACGAATATAAGAAGAAGAAAGATCAATGGCCGGGACTTCAATCAGTTGAACATCATATGAAGTCTCATGAAGATAGGATGGACGATTTACCCCAATAAACTTCACCATATTTTGAAGCTCATCGATCTTATGCCATTTAGGTAGGTACTCGATCATATCCCCACCAATGATAAATGAAAATTCGATGTTCTCTTCTCTTTCCATCAAAAGTTTGATGGTGTCATATGTGTATGAGGCTCCCTCTCTTTCCAATTCGATCTTTTCTATGGAAAATCGGGGGTTGCCCTTGATGGCTGCCTCTAGCATCAGTAGACGCTGGTTCACCGATACTCGATCATCCACCTGTTTATGTGGTGGCACATGGTTTGGAAGAAAACGGATTTCATCCAATTGAGCCTTCTCCAAAACCTGCTCTGCAATAACAAGGTGACCCATATGGGGAGGGTTGAAGGTACCTCCCAGAAGCCCAACCTTTTTCTTCATTGTACCAATCCTTATCTTGGTAGAATTATTTGCTTATTTTCTTTGGATTCTTTATAAAGGACGATGGTGTTTCCAATGATTTGGACAACATCAGCCCCTACACCTTCTGATAGCTCTTCGGCAACCTCAGACTTATCCATATCACAATTTTGAAGGATGCTGATTTTCATCAGTTCTCTTACTTCGATGGCTTCACTGACCGTTTTGATCATATTATCATTGACTCCGCCTTTTCCTACTTGAAAAACCGGATTTAAATGGTGTGCTTCTGAACGTAAAAATCTTTTTTGTTTACCTGTTAACATGTTGACCTCCTAGTTGTTGTAAAACGGTGTTTTTCATGATCGTATAGGAAGGGGTTATCCCTGTCCACATTTTGAATGAGTGCGCCCCCTGATAAACGAACATATCGAGTCCGTTTTGTGTGAGGGCACCTTTTTGTTTGGCCTGCTTTAGTAATGCCGTTTCTAAAGGATTATATATTATATCACTGACGATGCTTCCGTGCTTTAAATCACTGATTACCAACGGACTGTCTTCAATATGAGGGAACATGCCGATGGATGTGGTCTGGATGATAACATCATATTGCTGCAATGTTTTCTCAGAAGCTTCCAGAGGAAGAAAATCAGAATGCAATTCAAAAGGGCATCCTTCTATCATCTTTTCAGCTCTCCCAGGTGTCCGATTCGTTACATCGATCCTCTTAACACCGGAAGAAGCAAGTGTATAATAGATTGCCCTGGCGGCACCGCCTGCCCCTATGATCAGCATTGATTTATTTTCAAGCTGTTCACCGGCTATCTTCTTCAAGCCTTCTACAAACCCTAGACCGTCTGTATTATAACCAATCAGCTTGCCGCTTTCATTTACAATCGTATTTACAGCACCGATGGCCTCCGCCAATGGATCAATCCTGTCCAGGAGTGACATGACGTGTTCCTTATGCGGAACCGTTACATTCACCCCTCGAATTCCCAGTGCCTTGATTCCAAGAATAGCATCAGGGAGCTGCTCTTTCTGCACGTGAAATTTAACATATTCTGCGTCTATTCCCTTATCATTAAACGCACTTTTATGCATCAGGGGGGACATGGAATGAGCAATCGGATCCCCGATGACACCAAATAGAGCCATAGAATCCCTCCTAGATCAGTGATTTTCTCAAGAAGACGCTGACGCCTTTAGGAACGTGTGCTGCAATGGTGGCACCTGCATCGTTTACGGTAATCCACCCTAAACCGGAGAAAACGATATCCGTTTTAGCTTCCTTGATTCTGAACTCATGCCTTACAAGTGGAGGGAACTCGTCCATGTCGTCCTTTCGTGGCGGCTGTAACAGTTCACCGGCATGGTTTTTATAGAGCTCATCCGCCTTTTCAACCTTCGTACGATGGATGGAAAGTTCATTTGAGAAATAGCAAGTAAACGGCTGACGCTCACCGGCCATGAAATCAAAACGGGCCAGTCCTCCAAAGAACAAAGTTTGTTCGGGGTTCAACTGGAACGTCCTAGGCTTAATCTCTTTTTTAGGCGTTATGATTTTCAAATCCTGCTTATCAACAAAATGGGCCATCTGATGATGATTGATAATTCCAGGAGTATCAATTAAATATTCTTCATCATCCAATGGAATTTGAATCATATCAAGAGTCGTTCCCGGGAAGTGGGATGTGGTGATAACATCCTGCTCTCCTGAAACATGTTTGATGATGCGGTTGATGAAGGTTGATTTTCCTACGTTCGTACATCCCACCACATAGACATCTTTACCATTACGATATTCTTCGATTGCTTCAATCGCTTCGGCAATTCCCTGCCCCTTATGAGCACTCACCAATTGAACATCGATCGGTTTCAATCCCAATTGACTTGCTTCATGCTTCATCCAATGAATCAATTTGGAGTGTTTCACTGACTTAGGAAGCAAATCAACCTTGTTTCCGATCAGAAGGATCGGGTTGGATCCGACGAACCGGTGGAGTCCCGGAAGCCAGCTTCCATTAAAGTCGAAAATATCTACGACTTTGACGATCAGCCCTTCTGATTCCCCAAGCTCATTTAATATTTTCAAGAAGTCGTCATCAGTCAACGGAACATCCTGGACCTCATTATAATGCTTTAATCTGAAACAGCGTTGACAAATGATCTCTTCTTTTTGAAGAGCCGAAGGAGGGGCATATCCCATTCCTTCTTTATTTTCCGTCTGGATTTCAACGCCACAACCTATACATACAACTTGACTCACTTTTTATCCTCCCACTCAAGCATGCCTTTACGCTTGAAAAACTTCATGATTCTGCGTTCCACTTGACGATTGAACTTTGTAAAGAAGCCATCTGATTGGGCCACCGGAACAACCAGTATGGTATGAAATCCACTTCGATTTCCACCCAGTACGTCCGTTAACAGCTGGTCCCCGATAACAACCGCTTCTTCCTTCTTGACACCCATTTCCTTAATGGCTTTCTTGAAAGCACGCCCCATAGGCTTACGTGCCTGGAATATAAATGGAACTCCCAAGGGTTCAGCAAATGCTCCGACCCTGTTTTTATTATTATTCGATACAATGGTCACAAGAATCCCCTGCTCCTGCATCTCTTTAAACCACTGAATTAATTTCGGGGTGGCGTTGGGTCTATCCCATTCCACCAACGTATTATCCAGGTCGGTGATGATGGCCTTGATCCCCTTTTCCTTAAGATGACCCGGGCTGATACTAAAAATATCCTGAACCTGTTCATTGGGTAAAAATTGCTTGATCACTCGCTACACCTCAAATTTCTTAATCGATAATATGATAATTGTGTTCGATATTTTCTTGTTAGAACGTCCAATTGGTAAAAAGAAAGTGTTTCTTCCATATACCTTTAACCTATAACAGATTAATGATAACCAATTTTACATACAGATTCAAAATAAATCATATATATTCCTGGAATTTCAAGCATATTCTTAAAATAAATAAATATTTTTCGACAAATTTCCAGTTCCGCTCAAGGTTGTGGATAACCTTATTCACATTATACAGAACACAAACATCGCTTATTTACCAGTTATATACAAGTTAGTCACAACTTATCCACCATGAACTGTGGATAACGGAACGCTTGTTCTGAAAAAATAAATTTGGTAAAGTTTAATTACTACTAAAAAACGTACTTACAATAAATTTTTGAGATACAAAAAGATAATGGCTATTGGAGGTGGCATTAATGAGGAAATTATCGGACGAACTGTTGATTGATTCTTATTTCAAAGCGCTGGAGTTGAAACTCAATACAGAATTCATTCGCCTCATCGAAATGGAAATTCACCGTCGATCTCTTACTAATAAAATAAAAGCTACTTCGTAGAATACGAACATGAAACGGGACGGATTTGTTTAGAATCCGTCCTTTTTTTATTCATTAGATTCCCCGGTATTTTCCCTGCCGACTCATTTCCGGGAACTCCTTATGGTCAGTACACCGATCAATTCTACATCATTTCAAAAAAATGATTAACTTTAGCAGTTTAATAAGTATATAATAAAATATTATTATATACTATATTTAAAAGAATCTTTTTTTCAACGTATAAGGTAAGGATTATTTGTTCAAGCATTCTTAGCCATATATCATGTTCAACAGTGAACAAACTTAATTAGAAGGAGTGAGTGTTGATTGTTTCTCTCCGGTGTCATCGATCAAACGTTCAAAAAGCTTAAAGCCCAAACAGCCAACCTAATTACCCTATCCAATTTATCATTAGGTGGTATCGCCATTATTTCGATTCTTCATAACCAATTACATTTAAGTCTGATTCTCATCTTCATCGCTGCATTAACTGACCGATTCGATGGAATGGTGGCTAGGAGGTTGAACATCGAGTCAGAATTAGGCAAGCAGCTGGATTCCATGAGCGACATCATTTCCTTCGGGGTGGCCCCGGCTTTACTTATGTATACGGCTGCTCTCAACCAGTTTGACTTACCAGGCATGTTTTTCACTATTTTATATTTGGCCTGTGGTGCTTATCGACTGGCACGTTTCAATATCACAGAAAATGACGGCTACTTTACCGGTTTGCCGATTACCGCTGCCGGCTGTTTATTGACAATGTGCTACTTCGCGATCCCACATATTTCAAACGTGCTGCTTTTATGCATCGTGATCATACTATCAATCTTGATGATCAGCCCGTTTACACTAAAGAAGATGTAATGTACAAAAGAACCCGGGGCACCGGGTTCTTTTGTTTGTTTTGGGTCGGGCCAAATCAAGCCGCCTCCGCTTTTCGTTTTGTCTAGCTCCGGGGCTTAGAGGCTCGAGGTCATAAGTCAAACCTGCCAAAAAGGCAAAGAGCGCCTTTCCGACAGGTTCGCCTTATGCTTGTCGCCTCTGGGCAAAGCCCCTCCGCTTTTCTTCTTATCCAGCTCCGGGGCTTAGAGGCTCGAGGTCATAAGTCAAACCTGCCAAAAAGGCAAAGAGCGCCTTTCCGACAGGTTCGCCTTATGCTTGTCGCCTCTGGGCAAAGCCCCTCCGCTTTTCTTTGTCCAGCTCCAGCGGCTTGGCCCTCGAGGTCATAAGCTAAATCGACCAAAAAGGCAAAGAACGCCTTTCCGGTCGATTCATCTTATGCTTGTCGGGCCAGATCAAGCCGCCTCCGCTTTTCGTTTAACAGTTGGTGTAGTACCACCAGCCACCGAATAGGAAAAGTAGGATGAGTAATACGACGACGAGGGCAAAGTAGAATCCTCCACCGCCATAATAACCTGGATAGACTGGTCCGTAACACGGATATCCATAAGGCATGGCCATACCTCCTCACTCACTTTTACTATCAGTATATGTATCTAGGGAATGTGCGTATAGGCAGTTTTCCTCTTTATTACGGAAATAGCGCAATTTTCCCGATTACTTTACGTGGACATGCAAGGACAATCCATCTTTATCATAAGAATGATTATAGGCTTAAGTCCTAATGGAGGTGGAAGTATGTCTGGAGTTCTAACAGCACTGGGTTATTTCTTCAAGGAGTTAATTTTCCTCGTTTCTTACGTTAAAAATAACGCCTTTCCTCAACCACTTTCCGCTGCAGATGAACGGAAATATTTAAGGCTGATGGCAGATGGGGACGAACACGCCCGCAACATGCTCATCGAACATAATCTCAGGTTGGTTGCCCACATCGTCAAGAAATTTGAAAACACAGGCGAAGATCCAGAGGATTTGATTTCCATCGGGACCATCGGATTGATCAAAGCCATTGAAAGCTATTCAGAAGGAAAAGGCACAAAGCTAGCCACCTATGCAGCACGTTGTATCGAGAATGAAATCCTTATGCACCTGCGCGCCCTCAAGAAAACCAAGAAAGATGTTTCCCTTCATGACCCCATCGGCCAGGATAAGGAAGGAAACGAAATCAGCTTGATCGATATTTTAAAGTCGGAAAGCGATGATGTCATTGATACCATTCAATTAAGCATGGAACTCGAAAAGGTCAGAAAATATATCTGTGTTCTGGATGAAAGGGAAAAGGAAGTCATTGTCGGACGATTCGGATTGGACTTAAAAGAAGAAAAGACCCAAAGAGAAATAGCAAAGGAACTAGGGATCTCAAGAAGCTATGTCTCACGGATCGAAAAACGGGCGCTCATGAAGATGTTTCACGAATTCTATCGTGAGGAAAAAGAAAAACGGAATAAATCCTAATAAAGAAAAGCGGTCCAAGGACCGCTTTTCTTTTCATTTTCACTACTCTACACTGACTTCTGCAGAAATGATCAAACCAATCACAGATGTCATAATAAGACCCATGATCATTGAGAACATCGTCATCCCTCTCCCTCAGTAATATGCACTTCTTACTATTAATGTATCACGAATTAACCAATTCTCCCCTTCCATTCGTGAACAACTCTTTACTAAAGATTGACAGATGTGTGACCAGTCTGTATAAAAAGAGGAGAATACCCACTAACGGGTATCCTCCTCCATCTACACATTCATTCTGCGCTTCTTCTTTTTATGGAAGAAAGCGGACCAAATGACAATATTCAAAAACATCTCTCCACCACCCTCTTTCGTTAGGCAGTATCCTTCTCTACCCATAGCGCATTCAACATTTTCTCCTGTAAATAAATCATCTTTATTCTCCTCTCCATATTTTGATCTTAAGAATTAAAACAATTGAGACATAAAGTGTTGCTTCGCTTTCGTTTCTTCAAAGTTTTTTGAAACCGTTTCGTTGTGAGAAGCTTCTTCAAACGTTGCTTGTTTCTTATTAAAGGTTACAGTTATAAATAAAAGATTCAGTGTCATACATATCACCCCTTTCAACGTGCCTGCAAAAGTGCAGGGCAAAATAAAAAGCCACAAAGAGACCGATCCTTGTGGCACAAAAAAGCCATAGGAATCTACATTCTCCCTGTGGCTATCATTTAATGAAATTAAAATTAAGCAAAGAACATCCCACAAGTGGTCGAATGATGAAAACGATATGAAGTTGTGTGTTTATTTCCAATAAGCACGAACATTTCCTTCGACCTCCCATTAGTGTTTTTTTCTTACATTGGTTAGTATATCCAATTTCCATCGTAATGTAAACTCTTTTCTTGCATTTATTTTCTACAATTTTCCACATTTACTCATACAAAAAAACGGGTCCTCCACGAGGACCCGTTTTTGTTATTTATTCATCTGCTGACTGCAGATCTTTCTTATACTTGATCGCTTTAATGAAAAAGAATAGTGACAGCCCGAGTAAAACAACGGTCCCTGTCATAAGAGGGATCATTTTGCCGGGTGTAACCGTTACTGTTGGAATGATGACGCCTAAATACATGAAGACACTCAGTGCAAGTAACGTAAAACCAAATCGTTTGAAGTCGATGACCTTATGCTGAATAGTCTTTTTGCTTGTATTTTTCATATGCATTCACCTACTTTAGAACTAGTAAACTCTTATTCTATCGTAACATATGAATGGAAGCAGGCGGGCATGTAATTGATACCAGCTCTGCCACACGTATCCCTACTTGGAAAGGGCAGTTTCTATATCTTCAATCAGATCTTCCACATCTTCAAGTCCTACAGAGATCCGAACGAGGCCGTCTGTGATTCCGAGTTCGTTCCGACGCTCACTCGGGATGGATGCATGGGTCATGCGGGCTGGAACAGAAATCAAGCTTTCTACCGCCCCCAGACTTTCAGCCAATGTGAAGAATTTTGTATTCGTTAAAAGGCGGTCTGCATTTTCCTCACTGCCTACATCAAAGGAAACCATGCCACCAAATCCTGTTGCCTGCTTCTTGGCGATGGAGTGATTGGGGTGAGTTTCTAGACCTGGGTAGTATACCTTCGATACTTTCGGATGAGAAGTAAGGAACTCGACAATTTTTCTTGTGTTTTCTTCATGCTCTTCCATTCTAAGTCCCAGTGTTTTAATTCCTCGAATGAGCAACCACGAATCCTGCGGGCCAAGAACCCCACCTGTGGAATTCTGAACGAAGAATAACTCTTCTGCAAGTTCTTCTGAATTCACCACAACCAGACCTGCGACTACATCACTGTGTCCTCCGATATATTTCGTCGCACTATGAAGGACGATGTCTGCACCAAGGCTGATCGGATTCTGCCAATACGGGGTGCTGAACGTATTATCTACGATTGTCAGCAAATTGTGTTTCTTGGCTAAAGAAGCTGCCGCCTCGATATCGGTGATTTTCAGTAATGGATTGGTTGGTGTTTCAATGTATACAGCCTTTGTATTCGGTTGAATGGCCTTCTCGATATTGCTGACATCACTTGTGTCTACGAATGTAGATTCAATGCCAATGCGGTTTAACACCTTAGTCATGACGCGGTAGGTACCTCCATAAACGTCATCTGTCATCACAATATGATCGCCGCTGTTGAACATCATCATGACCGCCGTGATGGCCGCCATTCCTGATCCAAAAGCAAACCCTTTTTCTCCGCCTTCCAAATCCTTGATCAGCTCTTCCAGAGCGTGGCGGGTCGGATTTCCTGAACGTGAGTATTCAAAGCCTTTATGCTTTCCTACTTCATCCTGCTTATACGTGCTAACCTGATATATCGGAGTGGAGACAGCACCTGTTTGAGGATCTGTCGGGATACCACCGTGAATTAATTGTGTTTTCTTTTTCATGATTAGATTCCTCCTTGATAAATTTTCTTACTTAAATATCGTTCGCTTGAATCCGGAAAAATCGTGACGATATGACTTCCCGGTTCAGCCTTTTCTGCCTCGAGTAAGGCTGCATGGAGGGCGGCTCCAGAAGAACTCCCTACCAAAAGCCCTTCCAATGATGCAAGTTCCTTCACCCTTTTGAAAGCATCATCGTCTGTGATGGTGTGGATACTGTTGAAGTAATCTGAATCCATATATTCAGGCAGGAACTCCATACCAATGCCTTCCGTTTTATGAGGTCCTGATTCTCCTCCATTGAGGATGGATCCTTCTGGTTCGACAATCACTGTTTTAATCGTATCACTCATTTCTTTAAGAAAGCGTGCCGTCCCCATAAAGGTACCGCCTGTGCCAGCACCAGCGACGAAGGTATGGATTTGACCATCCATCTGCCTCCACAGCTCCGGACCCAGCGTTTTGTAATACGTATTCGGATTGGCTTCATTTCCAAATTGCTGGGGGGAATAGGAATTTGGCGTTTCATTGACCAATTCTGCCGCTTTTTCAATGGCTCCCTTCATTCCCTTTTCCGTAGGCGTATGAACGATTTCTGCTCCAAGCGCCTTCATCAGCTCCTGTTTTTCCATGCTGAATTTCTCCGGTATACAGAATACCACTTTGTACCCTGAATTCACGGCGGCTAAAGCCAAACCAATCCCCGTATTGCCTGCCGTCGGTTCAATGAAGGTTCCCCCGGGCTGTATTTTTCCAGTTTCAATCGCGTCTTCTAACAGCTCCAGCCCCAGGCGGTCCTTCACGCTTCCTCCAGGGTTAAAAAACTCCAGTTTAGCAAAAAGGCGGACGCCATTCTTCAAAGGGAAATGTGTGAGTTCCACAATGGGTGTGTTTCCTATCAGTTCATGTACCCCTTTATACACGTCCATACCTATAATCCCCCTTTAAACAAAACTGACCCACGTACCCACCATTCTCATAAATGATGAATGGACTGCTTGTTGAACATGTCCTATCTCAATTGATGAGTGGTGAAGGTGCCTGGGTCAGCTGTATTTTCAATGTATTAAACAGATTTTACAATGCTCATGACCATTTTCGCAGAATGCAGTGCCGCTTTTTCTAAATATTGATCAAAGGAAACATCTGATTCCTTGCCTGCAATGTCGGATAGTGATCGAATGATAACAAATGGAACCTGGAATTGATGTGCCACTTGAGCAATGGCGGCCGCTTCCATCTCCACTGCCTGTAAGCCAGTGAATTTATCACGAATCGCATCCACACGCTTCGGATCATTCATGAACGAATCGCCAGTAGCGATCAATCCGGATACCACCTGTGCGTCTCCGAGTTCCTTTACACTATTGATAGCGGTTTGCTTCAATTTCTCGTCTGCAGTAAAGGCTGCCGGCAGCTGTGGTACCTGACCATATTCATATCCGAATGCTGTTACATCCACATCATGATGTCTTACTTCAGTTGAAATGACAACATCCCCAACATTTAGAGAAGGATCGAATCCTCCTGCTGACCCTGTGTTGATGATGCAGTCCGGCTTGAAGTGCTGCAATAGAACAGCCGTTGACATCGCTGCATTCACTTTTCCGATACCTGAACGAAGTAAAATCACTTCTTTGTCATGCATAGTACCACTTGTATATTCACATCCTGCGATCGTTTCCACTGCAGGATTTGAAATATTCTCTCTTAATAGGGCTACTTCTTCTTCCATTGCTCCGATGATGGCGATTTTCATTATTTAAACCTCTTTCTACTGTTTAGTCGCCTCCATGATCCACACAAACGTATTCACTTGCTTAAAACGGACCGAAAACCCATTCTCATGTAATAACTCTCTCAATACATCCAGAGTGGTGTAATATTCACGTTTTAAATCTTCAGCAAGGTTATCATACTCTTTCTTCATTGCCAGGGATATGGCGGCTTGATAATGCTGCTCCGTTTCAAACATCGTATCAGCAAATACTATTTTACCACCTTGTACTAGAAGCTTTCCATAGATGCCGAAAGCTTTTCCCTTTTCTTCATCGGTTAAGTGATGAAACGCATATGAACTTACAATGGAATCGGCTCCTCCTTCTATAGAAAAATCCAGAAAGTCTCCGTCTCTGAAGGTAACCTGTTCCCCAAGCTTTTGCATTCCAATCGCTCTCATTTCCGGGGAAGGTTCGAAGGGGATGACCTCAAGTCCAGCTTCCAATAATTTCTTGGTAAGATTTCCTGTACCGGGTCCAAACTCCACGACTCTTCCCTTCGAATGGGATGCGACTTCCTCAAGAATCGATTCATAATGTTCGAAAACCGCTTGATATTCCACGTCTTTCCCAGTCACTGTATCATCATAAGAATCCGCCCAGTCTTCGAACAGATCCAAAAACTCTCTACCCATGGTTCAGCACCTCAGTTGCATTAAGTTTATAATTCCTATAAACATACTATGAATTAAAATTAAAACTGTTATTAAATTATCATATTCTCCTGACTAATTCAACAAATATTATTTGTAAAAAAAGGAGATGGGCACTAAAATAAAGATGGTCAACCCATCTGGATCAACGTTATGAAGGAGGTTTCCCCCATGAATATTTCATTTGATTTAATTGAAGATAAAGTAGAATTTTTCGAAGCGGACAGTATGCGGACGCTGGAGAAGAAGGTAGACGAGCAAATTCAGCATAACAAAGCCATCATGCTCTCCGTCCACCATGTGGATCATGCCGTTTCCATCGATGAGAATGGCAGAAGATTGTACAGTGCGGCGGTTCATTTTAAAGTGAAGAAGTAACCATGGGTAAAGGCCCTTCCTTATCGGCAGGGCCTTATTTTTATGTTTTCATAGATAGCAACGGATTTCCTATGTATCAGTAGGATGATGCCGGTTATTTTTGACCAACATTCAGTTAGGACGAGGTAAATCCAGCCGAAATGGAACTTAATCCAGCCATTTTACATTAATTTTTTAAAAACAAAACATCAATCTAACCACTACACAAAAAAAAGAGAGCCCTTAGGACCCTCTTCTCCAAACTTCACATTAAGAAGCTTTATCATTTTCCTTTAATTCCTGAACTTTCGTCGGCTGCCAACCTTTGCCGTCTACCCACTGCAGATATACGCGATAAGGTGTCTTTGTATCCTTTGCTGTCACGGTGGCCATGGACTTCTGAGGACCGCCATTCCCTTCGACCCACCAAACGGTCATATTGGATTCCTGAATGCCGGTTGCATATGAAACAGCCTTAATTTTTTCCTGCCAGTCGACAGTGCCTTGATCATAAGAAGAGACGTGTTCACCTGTCTGCTCAGTCCCAATAGGCTTCCAGTCAGGATGCACCATCGTTTTCGCCACATTAGGTTCGTCACTTTCCTCTACTTGCATCTTGCTGTCATCTTCTCCATCTAATGCGACATTTTCTTTACTGTCATCAGAAGATTCGTCTTGCTTTTGCTCATCTTCTTTATCATTTTCTTCGTCAGCTTTATCCTCTGAATCACTGTTTTCTTCCATTGAAACAGATTTATCGCTATCTTTATCTTCTTTTGCGCTTTTATCGCTAGTAGCATCTTTTGTCTCTGAATTCTTAGGAGCGTCTGTTGTTGCTTTTTCGTCTCCTCCACCAAATACAATGGTGCCTCCGACAACGACAATCAATAGAAGTACAACTGCAATCATGATGTTTAGAATTTTATTTGTATTTCTCTTGGTTCGTTTATCTAATCGAGATTGGTATTTCGCCATTGTGTTCCCTCCCTATTATCCTAAACATTTTAACATGATAAGAGGAAAAGAATAAAGCGAAACATTATCCAGCCTGCCTACAAAGGGAAAATGGTCACAGGAAGGAGGTATTGCCTATCATTGATTTTCAAGTCGATAGATGGCATCGACGCCATCTTTGAAGATGGGGTAGATTCCCCCTTCGTTAATGGTCACGTCCATGTTGACGGCAACAAGGGCGTATTTGGGATTTTCGAAAGGGAAGTAGCCGGCGAACCATTTATTATATAATTCATTTGCCTTCACTTTTTCTCCCCGGTAATTTCCGGTCTGTGCGGTTCCGGTCTTTCCAGCGATGGTGTAGGCGGCCGTTTGCAAATAGGTTGCCGTTCCTTCCGACGAGTTCACCACGCCCCTTAAATATTGTTGAAGCTTCATGGCCGTATAGGGGGTGATGGTCTCGCCCTCGATCTTCTGTTTAGGGAAGGAAAACATATTGGACCCATTTTGATACTGTACGGACGATACGGCACTCACTTGAAACTTCTCTCCACCCCTGGCAATGGTAGCCATCATATTCGCGATACCGAGCGGTGTGACCCGGACTTCTCGTTGTCCTATTCCTGTCTGGGAAACATAGTTCGAATCTTTTCTTTCATCGTTGGATACAAAAATCCTTCCATCGCTCACCTGCAGCTGTGGAAAATCTTCGTAATGAAAAACGTCTCCTTTCCAAGAGATATCACCGATTAACCCAATCTTCTCTGCGTATTCATCCAGGAGATGATCATCCTTTTCCGTCAGCTCTTTCGCAAGGTCCGCAAACGTCCGGTTACAGCTAACTGCGATGCTGCTCTTAATATTGATGTTCCCGTGAGGCTTTTCCGCTGCTCCACCACGGATATCTTCATCACACGGAAAAAGCCGTGTCTCATCAACTAATCCTTCATCCATGGCTGCAGCCGCCACGACGGTCTTGAACACAGATCCCGGGATCAGTGCTTTCAGCATGTAATTCGTCGCCCCCCCACTAAAAGGATCACGGCTTTTCATGGCAGGTCTTGAAACACTGGCGAGTATTTCACTTTTTTCAATATCAAGAAGAAGCAGTCCCCCCTTCTGAATGTGATACGTATCTGCCACTTCTTCCAAGGCAAGCTGCATATCGGCATCAATGGTCGTTTTAACATTCAAAGGGTAGAATGGATTGGCCGGTGCCAGGTACTTAACATCTACTCCGAATAATGGTCCACCTCTTGCATCGACATGATAAATCAGCTTTGCTTCCTCTTCCGCGACCAGCCACTCATCAAAATTCTCTTGAAGCCCTGAGACCCCGATTTTCTGATTGGCACCCTTCACTCTGTCTGGGTACCTTTCGTGAAATTCATTTGTGTTTTCACCCGTTACCCCAATCAGCTGCGAAGCAGGAACATCACTGCTTTTAAACTTTTTCGTTAGAGCAAATACCCCCTGGATTTCAAGTGAATTAATTTCTTTCATCTGCTCTTCCGAAAGCCTAAAGGGCTCTTTCCCGCCGAAAATGATAGGGCCATTCGCTTCCTTCACTTTTGATTGAATCGTTGATGCAGGGACATGAAGGATATCTGCTACTTTCTCCACTGGCCATTCCATTTGGTCAAGGAAAGGAAATAGAACCAGGACGTTTTTTTCAGTAAACGTAAGGGGGACGCCGTTTCGGTCTAGGAATTCTCCCCTGCCTTCATCGATCACCAATTGCTGCGTCCGTTGTGTGACACTTTCTTCAAGGAGATTGATTTTATGATCAGAATAAGATTCGGTTTGAAATAATTGCAGCTGCATCAATCTCCCAGATAGAGCACAGAAAGCAAGTAATAGGACGATACTAAACAGCCTGATTCGTTTCCGTTTCATTTTGTCACCTCGTCCACATTGTTGACGAGAATCATATGAAATAATCTTCTTGAGGCATAAAAAAAGAAGGGACTCACATTGTGAGTCCCTTCTAAACAAAATCAGCTTACTTCTACAATCTTAACGCTCATTTCCCCGCCTGGAGTCTGAACATTCACTTCTGCGCCTACTTTATGACCAAGAAGGCTTTTCGCGATTGGTGAATCATTCGAAATCTTTCCTTCGAATGGATCAGCTTCTGCACTACCAACGATGGTGTAGGTTTCTTTATCACCGTCTGGTAATTCGACGAATGTCACTTTTTTACCTAATTGTACTGTATCTGAATTCATGTCATCTTCTTGAATGATTTTCGCGTTGCGAATCATGTTTTCTAATGTAGAAATACGACCTTCGACGAATGCTTGTTCATCTTTCGCTGCGTCGTACTCGGAGTTCTCGGATAAATCTCCAAAGCTGCGAGCGATCTTGATGCGCTCAACCACTTCTTTACGTTTAACCGTTTTCAAATTCTCTAGTTCTTTTTCTAACTTTTCTTTACCTTCTGCTGTCATAGGAAATACTTTTTCTGTACTCATGACCCTCTTCACTCCTTTTCTCTCTAAGAGCTTTCCCGTACTCTATATGTAAATGTGCTACGTATGTAAAGGGAGGGAATGGAGGGAGAATCTCTTCTCACTCCATTCCCTGCTTCTTTACAATGTGGGAAAATGTAAAATCTAGCCTATATGTCTTTATCTATGCTATCGTATTACAAAAATGACTTTTGTTCAAGAATTGTTTGAATTTTTGTTACCATTAAATCGATCGCCACGTGATTATGGCCGCCTTCAGGGATGATCACATCGGCATATCGCTTTGTCGGTTCAATGAATTGATTGTGCATCGGACGAACGACTGTAATGTATTGATCGATGACGGAATCGATGGAACGGCCGCGCTCTTTAATATCACGAAGCATTCTTCTGATGATGCGAAGATCAGCGTCCGTATCTACATATAACTTGATATCCATTAAGTTACGCAATCTTTCATCTTCTAATACTAAAATTCCTTCTAAAATAATGACATCCTTCGGTTCAACAAGAATCGTCTCCTCAGAACGGGTATGCATTTTATAATCATAGACCGGTTTATTAACGGACTGATGATCTAAAAGGCCGTGCAAATGCTGAATCAACAGATCATTATCAAAGGCTAGCGGATGATCGTAATTCGTTTTCAAACGTTCCTCGAATGGTAGATTGGACTGATCTTTATAATAATAATCCTGTTGCAGCATTAAAATCGAATGACCTTGAAATTGCTCATAAATGGCTTTGGTGACACTTGTTTTACCAGAGCCTGATCCTCCTGCTACACCGATCACAACGGGTTTCTGCTTCATAAGTATTAGATGTTCTCCTTTCGCATCATGTTATCAGGATATACTCTCTGATAAACCTTGAATTTCACAATTTGTAACGGGTGACGGGCTACTTCGATTTCATTACCCCGCTCATCCCACAATTTCTCTATTACCTGAGTAAAGTTGGAGATTTCAGGACCGAAAAATTCTACTTCCTGTCCGGTCTTAAAATGGTTCCGTTGCTGCAGTGTGACGATTTGAGTTTCTTCATCGTAGTCCAACACAAGACCGACAAATTCATAATTTGTGTTCTTCTTGTTATGGACCCCGAACATCTGCTCCTTGAATCCAGGTACGCCTTCAAAAAATGCCGGAGCAGTGTCACGATTCGCACATTTCTCCAGCTCCTCGAGCCATTCTTGTTGAATGACGAAGTTGTCTGGATCTTTACAATATTCATCAATCACTTTGCGGTACACACTAACGACAGTGGCCACATAGTGAATGGACTTCATGCGTCCCTCAATCTTCAAACTGTCAATTCCCAATTCGATCATTCCCGGAATGGATTCAACGAGCTTCAAATCTTTCGGGCTCATGGCAAAAGGAGCATCATTTTCATTATAAAGAGGATTCTCTTCTCTGCCGTTCAATTCATATAAATCATAATCCCAGCGGCATGACTGACAGCAGCCTCCGCGGTTAGAATCCCTGGCCGTCATGTGGTTACTTAGCGTGCAGCGTCCTGAATAAGCAATACACATGGCTCCATGAATGAAGGTTTCAATCTCAATATCCACCTTTTCTTTCATTTCCTGGATTTCTCTTCCACTGGCTTCACGGGCAAGTACTACGCGATCAAGCCCTTCTTCTTTCCAAAACTGAACAGCTTTCCAGTTAGAAAGGGACTGCTGCGTGCTTAAGTGCACCTCCACTTTCGGAGCCACTCTTCTGCAAGTCTCAATGATCAGAGGATCAGCTACAATGATTCCAGCCACTCCAGCTTCCTCTAATCCACGGAGATATTCTTCCAGTCCATCCATGTTTTCATTATGGGCATAGATATTTGTTGTCACATAAATCTTTGCACCATATTTCTTTGCAAACTCCACGCCTTCTTTCATATCATCAAGGGTGAAATTACCGGCATTTGAGCGCAGACCATATTCCTGTCCACCGATATAGACTGCATCTGCCCCATAATGGACAGCAATCTTCAATTTCTCCAGATTTCCGGCAGGAGCCAGTAGTTCAGGTTTCTTCACAATGACACGCTTTCCGTCCACCTGTTTCGATATGGGCTTTTTTACAACCGTGGTCATCATTACGCCTCCGTTCTGACATCTTCATCGTGTACTTAATACACGGTTTCTTTAAAGAAAAATCCTGTATCCAACGGACGATTTTCAGGTTGCAGTCTTTTCGCTTCTTCTAAAAACCCGTCTTTCTGATCATCATATTGATCTTCATCATCCGCACACAAATCTATTGCCTTACGATATAGTTTTGTTATCTCAAGAATATATTGAGAGGATTTCATCACCCCATCAATCTTGAAGGAATCGACACCTGCTTCCATCATTTCACCAAGTTCATCAATAATGCACATATCGTTCGGGCTCATGATATGCGTGCCGTTTTCGTCCTCGAAGATTGGGTACTTATTATGGCGCTCTTCATCGTGTAAGAACATATTGCGCTGCTCTTTTCGATTCTCGATTCCCATCGCTTTTCCTCGATATTCAAAATAGTTACCGAGCAGTGAACGTTTTGATTGGAACATACAGGTCATACCGTGGACCTGTACCTCGATTTCGACCTCTGCATTCTCTTTCATCTCAACGATAGTCTCCATACTCAATTCACGTGCCAAGACAGCACGTTTAGCGCCTTTTCGTCCCCAGTAATTGCAGGTGTACCAGTTTGTGGCCGTCGTTTCCGTATTCCAATGAAGCTTCATCTGAGGAGCTACTTCTCGTGCAGCCATCAATACAGCAGGATCACCGAACACGATGGCGTCAGCCCCTGCTTCATCAAGAGCAGCGATATAATGATCCAGTTCTGAGATTTTATCATTATGAAATAGGGCATTCATCGCCACATACACTTTCTTGTTGTGTTTGTGAGCCAATGTTATCGCTTCACAAACGGCTTCCAGTGAAAACTCTCCGGCAAGTCTTAATCCATACTTCTGTTCACCTATCATGAAGGCATCGGCACCTGCAGCCGCCAACGGTTCAATATCGGATACACTTGTAGGGGTTACGAGTAATTCCGGCTTTTTCACCATTGATCACCTCTTTTCTTACTGATGGCGATACCGTCACCGACAGGTAAAATAGATGTATCGAATTGTTCATGATTCATCAGCCAGGTATTATAATTCTGCAGCTTCTTCACCATGTTCCGTATTCTTTTCTGCTCAACCTGTACCTCGGCAACCAGACCTTTGAATAAGACGTTATCCGAGTAGACGACTCCGTTCTCTGTAAGCATGGCTGAATATAGGTCAAAGAACTTTAGGTACTGACCCTTGGCAGCATCTATAAAGATGGCATCAAACGGACCATGCTTTTTCACTACTTCAGAGAGCTCTAGCGCATCACCGAAAATCGTGACAATTCTATTGCCATCTTTGGATCGGGAGAGAAAACGTTGCGCAGCCTCGAACCTTTCTTCATCCCGTTCAAGTGTGACAACTGTCGTCTCAGGGAGTGCTTCAGCCATCCGAAGGGCTGAATATCCTATAGCAGTTCCGATTTCAAGGATCCGCTTTGGCTGTTGGATCCGTAACATTCCCAAGAGCGCTTCGATTCCGACCAGCTCCATGATGGGAACGCCATGAACTTCTGCATAGTGTTCCATCTCAGAAATTAAGGCAGGACGTTCTTTCACAATTGATTCTATATAGCCAATCACTCGTTCATTCATATATAAGCCTCACGATCATGATCATAAATGATATCGGTAGCGCTTCTTTCTTAGACAACATGAAAAGAAGAAAGCTACGATCAGCTTTCTACTTTTCACGCCTATCAAGATAACGCCCGTATATAAAAATAACTTGTACTATTTTACCACACAGAGAAGAGGAAAGCGAATGTTTCTTTCCTCTTCTCATGGGGCTATTCCTCTTTGTTGGTGATATATTTTGCTTTTTTCTCGTTATGCTCATCCAGTGTTTCAGAATAATACACCGACCCATTGGAAGCTGCCAGGAAATAATAATACTCTGTATCCTCTGGCTTCAGAGCTGCTTCAATCGATGAAATCCCCGCATTTGCAATCGGACCAGGCGGCAATCCCTTCACTTGGTACGTGTTATACGGTGATTCGACTTCAAGATCTTTGTACACGGTTTTTTCCTTATGTTTCCCTAGGGCATATAATACCGTTGGATCTGTCTGAAGTGGCATTCCTTCCTCCATCCGATTATAAAATACGCTTGAAATCTTCCCTCTGTCTGCTTTCTCCGTCGCTTCTTCTTCAATAAGGGAAGAAAGGGTGAGAAGCTTGTGAGGAGTATAATCGTTTGCTGCCATGGCTTCCTGATATTGAGCCAGTACTTCATTCGTTTGAGCAATCATCTTCTTCAGGATGGCATCTAAAGAAGGCTTTTTCTCATAAAAAGGATACGTCGCAGGATAAAGATATCCTTCCAACGGCCGCTTAATATCTTTGTTCAGTATTTCATCTGTAATCAGTTCCGGATATTCCTCTTTTAATTGCTCGAGCCATTTCTTATCATTTAGTTTCTTTTCTATTTCTTCTTTTTTATATGGAGACTTTTCAGCAATGATCTCTGCTATCTGATCTAATTGAAGTCCCTCTGGAATGGTAATCTTAAACTCTGCTTTTCTCATGACCTTACCAGTCTTTAAGCTATTCACAATTTCATTCAGGGTCATGGAAGGTGTCAGATCATAAGATCCTGCCTGAAACCCTGCTTCATTGTTGAATTTCACATAATATTTAAAGACCGTAGAATTCTTTACGATCCCTTTTTCCTCAAGGATTTTCCCGATGCTGGTCACACCGGAGCCTATAGGTATGTCCACTTTTACTGGTTTTGTATTATCCGGGTCTACGGGCTTAAGGGCAGAATTTACATAAAGGTATCCACCAATCGCCGTTCCCCCTATAACAATGACTAGACAAAGAATGACAAGTCCTACTATTTTTCTAATGACCTTTGCCTCCTCTTGTCTCTCAAGCAGTTTCTTCATAAGTGTTTCTTTTACCTTTTTCTTTTCTTCCAAAGCGTTCATTTCCCCCTTTCGAGCAAAAAAGCGGGCTATCCGTTATGCGAAATTCGACATCATCTCCACTATTATACAATATTTCGCACAAAGTGAAACAGGGACCTGCAAAAAGGGTGAATTTTTTGTCCCTTTTTGCGGTCCCTGTTTCGTATCCTTATAACGACGACTTATTCTGCGTCTTCTTCTTCGTCCAGGAAAGTGTTTAACATTTCTTCAATCATGTCCCACTCTTCTTCTGTTTCAATCGGCTTTAATTCGCCTTCCTGTCCTTCGTCACCAGGCATGAATGCAGAAGCATGAATTTCAATTTCTTCTTCGTCATTCTCATCTGCTCCAAGTGGATAGTAAAGAACATAAGACTTTCCGAATTTATCTGATTCAAACGTGAAAAGAACCTCGCATAACTGCTCATTTCCTTGTTCGTCAACTACTGTAATTTGTTTTTCTCCGTGTTCCATGAACATTCACCTCATCATTTTTGGCTGTCAAGGTATCCTTGAAGGATCATCATCGCAGCCATTTTGTCGATTACTTTCTTACGTTTCTTTCTGCTTACATCGGCTTCTAAAAGCACTCTCTCAGCAGCCATCGTGCTTAGTCTTTCATCCCAATATTTTATGGGAAGGGACAACTCCTGATGAATCAACTCTCCATAAGCTTTAGACGCTTCCCCACGTGGGCCGATTGTGTTATTCATGTTTTTAGGCAATCCAACGACAACGGTGTCCACCTGGTATTCATCGGCAAGTTCCTTTATTCGATCCACCCGGAACACGCCCTGGTCTTCGTCAATCTTAATGGTTTCAATTCCTTGAGCTGTCCAGCCAAGCTCATCGCTGATCGCGACTCCGACTGTTTTAGAACCAACGTCTAAACCCATTACACGCATGTATTATCCCTCTTTGTGCTGTTTCAAATACGATTTGACTAATTCTTCGATGATCTCATCACGTTCCAAGCGGCGGATGATATTTCTGGCATCTTGATGTCTGGGAATGTAAGCCGGATCTCCAGATAATAAGTATCCTACGATTTGATTGATTGGATTGTACCCTTTTTCCTGCAAAGCATCATGAACCTGCAAGAGCACTTCCTTCACATCATGTTCGAACGGCTCCTCTGAGAAATCAAACCGCATCGTTTTGTCAAAAGAACTCATTTTTAGCACCTCTCTTTAGGCTTGTCTTTTTGACAACCGAATTGTTAATCGTTACCTACATTGTACACCACTTTCACACGGAGTTAAACGGATTTGACCCATTCTTCTACAAATTGCAGGGCTTCCTCCACTTTTTCAGGGTTTTTCCCTCCAGCCTGGGCCATGTCCGGACGGCCTCCACCGCCTCCACCACAGCGTGAAGCGACTTCTTTAACCAATTTTCCTGCATGATATCCTTTTTCGACTAAATCAGCCGTAACTCCTGCAATGATGGTCACTTTGTCGTCACCAGTTGTTGCCAGTACGATCACCCCGGATCCAAGCTTCTGTTTAAGGTCGTCCATCATCGAACGAAGCCCGTTGCTGTCACCGGCAGCCACTTTTGCCGAAAGGACATTCACACCATCAATGACCTTCACTTGGTCCGTTAAGCTTCCTGCTTCTATGTTAGACAACTTTGCGGATAATGATTCATTCTCTCGTTGAAGCTCCTTCATCTCACTTAATAAAGAATCCACACGATTAACAACTTCCTTAGGATTCGCTTTCAGTTTAGCCGCAACATCCTTCAGTTGAGAAACTTGATCATTCAATACTTTGTATGCATTTTCGGCTGTTACAGCTTCAATCCTTCTGGTACCGGCACCGATCCCGCTTTCAGATAGGACCTTGAATAATCCGATCTCTGACGTATTGGAAACGTGACACCCTCCACAAAGCTCCAAGCTATAATCTCCGATTGAGACCACACGCACTTCTGAACCATATTTTTCACCGAACAGAGCCATGGCTCCCATCGCTTTTGCCTCGGATAGTGATTTAAGGGCTGTGTTGACCGAAATCGCTTTCCACACCTTCTCGTTGACGATGGTTTCGATACGTTCAATTTCTTCCTGTGAAACAGATCCGAAATGAGAGAAGTCAAAACGAAGACGATCCGGTTCTACTAATGAACCTGCTTGGTTGACATGATCTCCAAGGACATCTTTCAGTGCTTGATGAAGGATGTGAGTAGCTGTGTGGTTTTTCTCGACCTTGCTTCTCGATTCACGGGAAACCTTGGCCAATACCTCTGCACCTTGCTGGAGCGTCCCCTCTTCTACGACTGCCGTATGAAGATTTTGTCCATTAGGGGCTTTCTTCACATTCGTTACAGAAACTTTCACGCCTTCAGCTTCAATATACCCTTTATCTCCGATTTGTCCGCCGCTTTCAGCGTAGAATGGAGTCTCATCAAGGATGAACTGACATTCCTGACCTTTATTTACTTTCGGCTGGCGCTCATTATCCACCAATAATTCAAGGACTGTCGATTTGCTCTCAAGTGTGTCATACCCCACAAACCGGCTTTCCACCGTAATATCACTCAGGATTCCACCCTGCACCTGCATGCTTCCTACATCCTGACGAGCAGCTCTCGCTCTTTCGCGCTGACCTTCCATCTCTCTTTCAAAGCCTTCGTGGTCAACAGTCAAACCTTCTTCTTCAGCGTATTCTTCCGTTAATTCAACAGGGAATCCATACGTATCATAAAGACGGAAAACATCTTCACCAGGGATAACCTTGCTTCCTGCTGATTTTTGAGCTTTGATGATGGATGAAAGAATGGATAAACCTTCATTCAGCGTTTCGTGGAAGCGGTCTTCTTCATTTTTCACAACTTTTTGGATGAATTCAGCTTTTTGCTTCACTTCCGGATAAAAATCCACCATGATTTCAGATACAACGGGAACCAATTCATACATGAACGGGCGGTTGATTTCGATTTGTTTAGCAAAACGGACCGCACGTCGAAGCAGTCTGCGTAATACATACCCGCGACCTTCATTGGATGGAAGGGCACCGTCACCGATAGCAAATGAAACCGTTCTGATATGGTCGGCAATGACTTTGAACGCTACATCGGTGTCATTGTCTTTGCCATAAGACTTCCCTGAAATTTCTTCCGTTGCCTCGATGATCGGCATAAATAAATCTGTATCAAAATTCGTAGGCACTTCCTGAACTACACACGCCATACGCTCTAGACCCATACCTGTATCGATGTTCTTCTTAGGAAGCGGAGTATACGTTCCATCAGGGTTATGGTTAAACTGTGAGAACACAAGATTCCACACCTCAAGATAACGGTCGTTTTCCCCACCAGGATATAATTCAGGATCTTCGGGGTTGTCACCGTATTCAGGTCCACGATCATAGAAGATTTCTGTATTCGGACCACTTGGACCTTCCCCGATATCCCAGAAGTTCCCTTCGATTCGGATGATCCGTTCAGCAGGTACTCCTACTTTTTTGTTCCAGATATCAAACGCTTCATGATCTTCAGGGTGAATCGTAACGGAAAGCTTTTCAGGATCAAAACCAACCCATTTTTCATCCGTCAAGAACTCCCATGCCCATTCGATTGCTTCTACTTTAAAATAGTCGCCGATCGAGAAATTCCCGAGCATTTCGAAGAACGTATGATGACGAGCCGTTTTCCCTACGTTCTCGATGTCATTGGTACGGATCGATTTCTGCGCATTCACGATTCTTGGATTTTGAGGGATCACACGCCCATCAAAGTATTTCTTTAATGTCGCTACCCCACTATTGATCCATAATAGAGACGGATCTTCATGTGGAACCAATGATGCACTCGGTTCAACACCATGCCCTTTTTCCTGAAAGAAATCTAAAAACTTTTGACGAATTTCTGCGCCTGTTAATTTGTTCATGTCAAGCTTCCTCCTTTATATGTATGGGTAAAAAAGAATACAAAAAAGCCCTCATCCCTAAAACAGGGACGAGAGCTGTTTCTCGCGGTACCACCCTGGTTATGAATAAACATTCGTTCATTCATCCCTCAATACACCTTAACGCGGCTGGACGGCAGGCTTTACCTGCACTCAGGATTAGCATTCGGTTATCCTTCATCTGAAATCCCTTGCAGCCAAAGGGGATTTCTCTCTGTCAGATGGACTATAACGTACTGGGTCCTTCATGGATTTCATGTTATGCGAATACTTGTATATGTTGGATTATAGAAATATTCATTGTATTTGTCAATGATCATTCCCATTTTTCAGCTCTTCTTCGTTTTTCATATAAAGAAAATGGGTGCGTCCGTGTAAAATTGCCACCTTTATGACGGCAAGAAAGGGCACTGCCACGATCATTCCGATCACCCCACCCACTTCGCCGCCGATGATCAGTGCCCCCATGATGAAGAGGGGGTGCATATGAAGACTCTTCCCGACGATGAGCGGCGATAAGATATTCCCCTCCAGAAACTGAAGGATCACGACCAGAATGACAACGTAGATCACCATATTAACCGAAATGGTACTGGCGACAAGGGCTGCAGGAACTGCCCCAATGATAGGACCAAAATACGGTATCACATTTGTGACCCCAAT
The DNA here is from genome assembly GCF_020172085.1 of Rossellomorea aquimaris. Classification (GTDB taxonomy): domain Bacteria; phylum Bacillota; class Bacilli; order Bacillales; family Bacillaceae_B; genus Rossellomorea; species Rossellomorea aquimaris_E. The sequence goes on along the minus strand of NZ_JAIVAT010000003.1, from coordinate 530,861 downwards.
GATCAAACCAAGGATCAGAGGATATTTCATCCCGATCAACCACAACGTGACGGCTGAAATGCTCCCAATGATCAAACAAACGAGTAGTTGCCCTCGAATATAACCACCTAAAGATTCATCCACATCTCTGGAAAATGAAATGGCACTTTGCCTCCATTTCTTTGGAGTGAGCTGCCACAGAAAGGCTTTTACCTTTGTAATGTCTTTCAATAAATAAAAAGATACGAAGGGGATGATGGCAACGATAAGTAAGCTGTTCATGAACTTCAAGAGTGTCGCGAGTACCAAAGCCACCAGTCCCGTCACCCATGCTTCAAGCCCGTCGATTCTCTCTTCCAATTGCGACTGGATCCCGTCCGGCCATGTCGAGGTCTCACTTTGAATCACATGAAGCCACCCCTGATACTGTTTAGTGAAAATGGGGGCATTCTCCGATAAATCTCTCAGTTGATGGATGACAGCAGGAGTCCCTTTATAAATAGCATATCCCACTCCCCCAAAGAAGAGGAGATAGATGAGCAAGATCGCGATCCCCCTATGAATACCGGCTTCATGCAGCTTCTCCACGACCGGATGAAGAAGGTACGCAATGAACCCGCCTATGACGAAAGGGAGCAGGGAGAAAAATAAGACCTCTAATACGGGATGCCAAACAGGCTTTAATAAAAAGAGAATATAAAGAAATAGTGCAAGAATGAGGGCTATCGAAAGCCTGTATAACCATTTTACATAGGTATTCTTTTCTATCGTGATCACCTCCATCCCTTCTTCTCTATTGTTAGGAAATATGAGGTAGTTTTATTCATGGGGTTTAGTTACCCTGAATGAATTGATTTTATAGATGGATTTTGGATTTCACTTAAAAAGGGTGAATCATATGGTAAAAGAGATGGATCCTCCCCTCTAATAAGGCTAAAAGGATGGCCAGTTCGTCGTTCTGGAATTTATTGCGTTAAAACAGGCAGTGATTGCGTCATTATTTTATTATTTGCGTCAAAATCAATCATGATTGCGTCATTTTTTTCATTTTATGCGTCATTTTCCATTTACAACCAATTCTATCAAGTCACGCATAAAAAGAGACTGACCCTCAATGAGCCAGTCTCTTTCAGCTGTTAAAAAAGTTTCTTTACTTGTTTACGGATTCGTTTCATTTGTCTCTGACTCATCATATTGGATCTTTGAGAATAGATGGAAGCAGCGATCCCTGCTCCAAAACCAACGATGGATGCAAATGTTTTATTCAAGAAAGACACCTCTTCCTAGCTTAGTCGGCGTTCTTCCTCATCAAATAAGTCATCTAAGGAGCTCAGCGATCCATCCTCTTCTACCTGGTGAGTATGAATGACACCCTTAGACAAGGAAAGCTCGATATAGCATCCCCAACAGTAATACTGGTTGATGCCGATCTTTCCAATATCTTTGCTCTGACAATTTGGACATTTCATCGGTTTGTTCACCTCGGGTCACACCAGAATATGGTGATTATTCCCTACCATCATGACCAACCAGAGCCGATTTTATACTTATTTAATGAGTTAGACGCACAAACGTTGCTGAAACAACAACGTTCTTATATAGTGTGAGATAATTTCCTGATTTCATGAGGAGTAACCTTTTCCATAGCATCCAATGAATTTTTTTATGAGATCGTAACGGATTCTCCACTTTCTTCATTCACATAATCGATTTCAAATCCTAAATCTTCAAGCATTTGATGATCCGCTGTTCCTTCCTGACCTGCTGTCGTCAAGTAATCACCGACAAAAATGGAGTTTGCCGGATAAAGACCTAATGGCTGGAGACTGCGCAGGTTCACTTCACGCCCACCTGAAATCCTGATTTCTTTTGTCGGATTAATGAAGCGCATTAAACAAAGGACCTTCAAGCAATATCGAGGGTCAAGTTCATCGGTTCCTTCAAGAGGAGTACCGTCGATGGCATGAAGAAAATTGACCGGGATGGAGTCCGCATCGAGTACTTTCAAGCTGTTAGCCATATCTACTACATCTTGAAGTGTTTCTTTCATACCGACGATAATCCCCGAGCACGGTGATATCCCCTGTGCTTTTGCCTGTTCAACTGTATTGATTCTGTCTTCATATGTATGGGAAGTGGTGATATTTTCATGATGGTTACTGGAAGTATTGATGTTATGGTTGTAACGGTCCACCCCTGCCTCTTTTAAGCGATTTGCTTGATCACCCTTTAATAATCCGAGACATGCACAAACCTTTAAATTATATTGTTCTTTGATTTCTTTCACCGCTGAAACCACGTGATCCACTTCCCGATTGCTCGGGCCACGTCCACTGGCAACGATGCAATAGGTGCCGACATTCAGTTTGTGTGCATTTTCGGCTCCCTTTAATATCGTTTCTTTATCTACCATGCGGTACTTCTCGATCGGCGCATCAGACACGCTCGACTGTGAGCAGTACCCGCAATTCTCAGGGCAGAGACCTGATTTTGTATTGATGATCATATTTAATTTCACTTTGTTTCCGTAATAATGTTTTCGAATCAGATAAGCGCCATGTAGTAATTCCAAGAGCTCATCATCCGGGCTTCGCAAAATCGATAATGCTTCTTCATTGGTTAGTTCAGCTCCCCCGATGACCTCTTCGGCAAGTTCCTTCCACGTTTTCATATCGTTTCCTCCCCCATTATGCTGCTCGATTCAAGTTTCTGAATGTGCTTTTGGAAAGCACCGACTTCTCTAAACGATGAGCCATCACTCCTGCACAGACAGCTAAGATGATGTCTTTCGGCAATGGAACGACCATCCATGCCCATGCCATCTTATAAGTGAATCCTTCTGGAGCCGCAGCCCAAAACTTGTAAGCAGCATACATCCAGTTCGTGCCGACCACATAGTTTACGATCATGCCGACCAGTGCAGCGAAGATGTAAACCTTCACGCTCTTATGTTTTTCTACCAATTTACCGGTGATATAGGCTGTAAAAATAAATGAAACGATAAATCCGAAGGTCGGGCTTATAATTGTTGACAATCCCGCTCCAAAACGTGCAAATACGGGTACTCCAACCAACCCAACTAAGGCATAGACCGTCATGGAAATCGCACCGATCCTGCTTCCGAGTATCGCACCTGCTAAAATGGCAAAAAAGGTCTGTAACGTAATGGGAACTCCCCCCACTACCATGAATGGTACGAATGTTGTAATATTTGCCCCGATTGCCATCAGAGCGACAAACATCCCTGCAAGTGTAAGATCGATCGTTCTCAATTTTCTGTTCATCTGTCTTCCCCCATCTGTCGTTTATCTACAAGATAAGGATATCGCCTTCACTGAATATATGTCAACTTAATTTTATAAACAGTTAACAAAAAGCACACAAAAAAGGTTGATGAATGAACCATTCCAAAAGTAGAAATGGTCATTCGTCAACCTATGCTTTCATAAAATCGTACGGAGTAATGCCTTCCATACCAATCATCGGATCCTCATTCATCAGGAATTCCTCGATGGGGATATCTTTAGAAGAGGATTCATGCTCTTCATTTGCTTCATGACCCTGCAGGCTTCTCAGTTTCTCACTCAAGGTCGTCTTTCTGAGAAAATCATCTTCTCTCTCCACACCCAGCCTGAATGCATCCAGTTCCCCGCAAAGAATGAGAAACTGCTTGCTTCTGGTTATGGCCGTATACAGGAGGTTCCTTCGTAACATTCGGTAATAACTTTTCACCACGGGCAGAATCACAATGGGAAACTCACTTCCCTGGGACTTATGGATCGAGCAGCAGTACGCATGGGTGATTTGCATGAGGTCCTGTCGTGTATAGGTGACCTCATTTCCTTCGTATGACACAATGATCATATCCTGTTTCTCGGTGTTTTCCTTCGCATAGAAAATTGAAACGATTTCACCGATATCTCCATTGAAGACATTGTTTTCAGGCTGATTGACAAGCTGAAGAACCTTATCCCCAATGCGGTATTTCACATCCCCGAAGGCAAGTTCCTTTCTTGTCCCATCGTTACTGTTGAATATTTCCTGCAGAAGTTCATTCAAGCGATCGATTCCAGCCGGTCCCCGGTACATGGGGGCAAGCACCTGAATATCTTTTGGTGTATAGCCTTTTTTCTTGGCATTCTCCACCACTTTTTGAACGACTTCTGAAATTTGATTGGTTCTGCAGGGGAAGAACGAACGATCCTTTTGCTGTTTTGTCAGATCAGCAGGTACTTGTCCCCTTTTCATGCAGTGAGCGAGTTCGATAATCGAAGAACCCTCCTCCTGCCTGTAAATATCCGTCAATCTGACTGTCGGGACTACTTCCGAATTCAATAAATCCTTCAGAACCTGACCTGGACCGACAGAAGGCAATTGATCTTCATCCCCGACAAATATCACTTGAATATCCTCAGGGAGAGCCTTCATCAGTTGATGGGCAAGCCAGGTATCGACCATGGACACTTCATCAACGATCAGCAGTTTACCTTCGATGGCCCTTTCTTCATCGTTTTGGAATCCTTCCTGACCATTCCACCCAAGAAGTCTGTGGATTGTCATGGCGGGAAGACCTGTCGATTCAGTCATCCGTTTCGCTGCACGTCCTGTAGGGGCCGTCAGCAAAACGGGGAACGGCTCATCTTTATAGTCCTTCGGATCCAGCGAACAGCCGTGCAAATCAGCGAACAGTTCGACGATACCCTTGATGACGGTCGTCTTACCGGTACCCGGCCCTCCTGTCAACAGGAGCATCGGGGACATCAAGGCCGTTTCGATGGCTTCCTTCTGTGAAGGTGCATATTGCACGCCCAGCCGGTCCTCGAGGGCACCGAGTGACAACAGAAATTCCGATTGGGGGAATTGATCTTTATACTGTGTTTGAGACAAGATTTTTTCAATATTTGTTACGATCCCTTTTTCAGAAAAATAGAGAGATGGGACATAGACCTTCGTCCCTTCCCCTATGACCTTGCTTTCTTCCTCAAGGGACACTAGCTGACTCGAGATATCCGTATAGTCGATGGTTTCCGGCTGACTTTTTTCAAGCAGCTCCTTCACCGTTACGATCAGTTCTTCCGCTTCCAAATACACATGGCCCTGCTTGACGCACGTTTGCTCCAATGTATATAAGCAGCCTGCTTTGATACGGTCCGGATGGCTGCCCGTAAGGCCAATCTTCGATCCCAATTCGTCTGCCCGGGTAAACCCGATTCCTTCGATATCCTCCACAAGCTTATAAGGATTTTTTTGAATGATTTCAAGGGCCTGTTCTTTATAAGCCTGGTAGACCTTCATGGAGATCTGTGGGCCGAATCCGAGGTCATTCAGCATGATCATGACCCGTTCAAGACCCTGATGCTCGGTAAGCGTATCATAAATGCTCTTCGCTTTTTCTTTTGGAAGTTTCGGTATTTCATCCAGGAGGTTCGGGTTTTCGAGTATTTTACTGATGGCATTTTCCCCGATGTGCTCCACAATCTTCTCAGCTGTTTTCTTGCCGATCCCTTTAAATAGGTCACTTGATAAATAATGGACGACACCTTGTGTGGTTTGGGGGATTTCCTTCTTGAAATGTTTCGCATGAAACTGCATGCCAAATCTCGGGTGCTCCTGGAAACGTCCGTAAAATACATAGGTCTCGTCTTCATGGATTTTAGGGAAATTTCCGGTTACGACCGCTTCTTTATCCTCATAAGAATCATTCGTTTCGTCCACCCGGATTCTGACTACCGTATAGAGATTTTCCTCGTTATGAAAAATAGTGACAAGGTGCCTTCCTTTAACAAAGATTTCTTCTTCGCCAAACAGCTTTAAAGAGTCTTGCTGGCTCAAGGTATTGAACCCCCTAACTATTCGCTCTGTTCATTTTTAAGCTTTTCGATCATTTTGATGCCATATCCCGCCAACATATGATCCGGTTGAACTTCAACAGCTTTATTGAAATACGTCAATGCCGTATCTGCATCATCTTTATGGCCTGCATAGGCAACACCTAAGTTATAGTAAGCATCGGCGTGCTCGGGATCTGCTTCTACCACTTGGGTTAATTGAGCGATCGCTTCTTCATATGCTTCCACTTTGGCAAGACAAAGTCCCAATTGGAAGCGAGCCTCTACGTCTTCTTCATTCATTTCAACACTTCGTTGTAAGTACGGAAGAGCCAGTCTCGGCTGCTCTAACTGGAACAGACTGATTCCAAGCATAAAGAAAACGTCTGCATTCTCCATTCCTTTTGAGATCGCCTTTTCAAATTGATCCTTCGCTTCGTCAAAGTGATTTTCATTAAAGTACAGGTTCCCAAGGGAGTAATAGGCAGCCCCTGCATTGTCGTCAATGGAGATCGCCCGTTCAAAGAACTTTTTCGCCTTTTCGTTGTCGCCCACCGTCATCAATACATTCCCGAAGTTAATATACCCTACCGGATCCTTTGGACTTTCTTCAATGGCTTCTGTAAATAGCTTTACAGCCTCTTCCACTTTCCCTTCTTGCAATAACTCAATACCTTTTAAATTTTTATCCAATGTAAACACCTCTATATAGTCTATTATTTATGTATGTATCCCTGCTTATCGATACTAGTATAACATAAGGGACACCCTACAATGGAATTCATCCATGATGAAAAAAAGGACTGAGAGATCAGAGATCGTACATCTCCTTTTCTCAGTCCTTTTTGAATTGATATTATCCGACGTATGTCAGTTTTTTCTCATCCTTGAAGATCGTATCAATCGTTCCTCCACCCAGACATTCATCTCCATTGTAGAAAACAACTGCCTGTCCTGGAGTTACGGCACGGATGGGCTCATCAAAGATGACCTTCACCTTTCCGTCTTCCATCGGTACCACCGTGACTTTGTTATCATCCTGGCGATAACGGAATTTAGCCGTACACGTGAATTCAGAAGGTTTATCCCCATTCGATGTCCAGTGAACATCCGTCGCAAGGATGGAATCTGAATATAAGGCAGGATGCTCGAAGCTTTGACCTACATACAGGACGTTTCTTTTAAGGTCCTTACCGATGGCAAACCAGGGTTCACCCGCTCCACCGATACCGAGTCCGTGACGCTGACCTATGGTATAATACATCAATCCATCATGTTTGCCCATCACTTCCCCATCAAGCGTTTCCATCTTACCAGGCTGCGCCGGGAGGTAGTTACTTAAGAAATCTTTGAAGTTCCGCTCTCCAATGAAGCATATCCCCGTACTGTCTTTCTTCGTTGCCGTGGCAAGTCCTGCTTCCTTGGCAATTTCACGGACCTTTTTCTTATCGATTCCACCAAGTGGGAACATTACTTTCTCAAGCTGCTCCTGCCCCAGCTGATTGAGGAAGTACGTTTGGTCCTTATTGTTATCGACGCCGCGCAGCATTTTGTACTCGCCGTCACGGTACTCAACCTGGGCATAGTGACCCGTTGCCAGGTAATCTGCACCTAACTTTAATGCATGCTCAAGGAACGCCTTGAATTTGATCTCTTTATTGCACATCACATCCGGGTTCGGTGTTCTTCCTGCTTTATATTCATCCAGGAAATACGTAAACACTTTATCCCAGTATTGTTTCTCAAAATTCACAGCGTAGTAAGGAATCCCAATTTGGTTACAGACACGAATGACATCGTTGTAATCTTCGGTTGCCGTACACACTCCGTTCTCATCGGTATCATCCCAGTTCTTCATGAAAATCCCGATGACTTCATAGCCCTGTTGCTTTAATAACAACGCGGCCACCGAAGAGTCTACGCCCCCGGACATCCCAACGACCACTCTTGTATCCTTTGGTTCTTTCTTCACTTACGCCACCTCCTTTTTTCCGTTCATGCGCCCTAATCGGACGACCATCTTATGTGGTTAATCTCTTCACAATCTTTGCGACTTCATGGGCAGTCCTGACAATCTGCTCCTCCGTATTCCCTAGACCAAAGCTGAAGCGGATGGAATTCCTTGATTTCTCAGACTGCTTCCCATACATGGCCACAAGTACATGTGAAGGCTCTATAGATCCAGCCGTACAAGCGGAACCGCTTGAAACAGCAATACCTGACATATCTAAATTCACCAGCATGGATTCTACATCCGTGCCAGGAAAGCTTAAGTTTAGCACATGGGGTAATCCATGCTCAAGGGATCCGTTCTCTTCAAATTCAATCCCCTCACCAGCTAAGGTTTCTTTTAATAATTTCTTCAGATCAGAGAGCATGCTATGCTTTTCTTCAACAGAGTGCTGGGCAAGTTCCACTGCCTTCCCAAGCCCTGCAATTGCCGGGACGTTTTCTGTGCCCGCACGGCGCTTTCGTTCCTGCTCACCGCCGTATAACCCCGGCTGAAGGTCCACACGTTTATGGGAATAAAGAAAACCGATTCCTTTAGGCCCATTGATCTTATGCCCTGAAACGGAAAGCAGATCGACCCCCAGCTCCTGCACATCCATGGCAGTCAATCCGAAAGCCTGTACAGCATCTGAATGAAAATATGCCTGATGATTCTTTAACAAATCCCCAATCTCTTTGATGGGCTGAAGTGTTCCTACTTCGTTATTCCCAAACATGATGGTCACAAGGATGGTATCACCACGGAGTTCATTTTGCAGGTCCTCCATTGAGATCCTTCCTGAACGATCCACAGGCAAGTAGGTGACCTCAAACCCTTTGGATTCAAGAAATGTACAAGCATGCAAAACCGCATGATGCTCGGTTTGTGTTGTAATGATGTGCTTTCCTTTATCCTTATTAGCCTCGGCGGTTCCGATGATCGCTAAATTGTCTGCTTCCGTTCCGCCACTTGTAAAAATGATATCATTGTAGTCTGCATGAATGCTTGATGCAATGACGGTCCGGGCATGATCCACCAGATGTCGTGATGCACGCCCAAATGAATGAATGCTTGATGGGTTCCCAAAGGACTCCTTCATCACCGCTGTCATTTCATCAATTACTTCAGGATGCATGGGCGACGTTGCAGCATGATCCAGATACACTCTTTCCATTGATTGTTACCTCCTAGATATAGAACATGTACGCATCAGATTCCCCGTCATCAGAATGACTTGCCAAATCTTCTATCGTTGTATTATCGAGTACTTCCTTGACTGCGTCCCGAATACGGATCCACAATTCGCGTTTAGCAGGTTCTTCATCTTCGATACCTTCTACAGGACTGATCGGCCCTTCCAGGATTCGGATAATATCCCCCGCTGTGATTTCTGATGGCTCATGACCCAATACATACCCTCCGTATGCTCCGCGAATGCTTCTAACAAGACCGCCGTTTCGCAGTGGAGCGACCAGCTGCTCAAGATAATGTTCAGACAGTTCATGCTGCTGTGCGATGGTTTTCAGTGAGGTAGGTCCCTCACCATGTCGTTTTGCAAGTTCTATCATAATCGTTAGACCATATCGGCCTTTAGTTGATATCTTCATGTTCCAGCACCTCTACTATATTTAATAACGTCACGTTCAGACGTATATTTCTTATGCATTGACTTTGTTATTATAGCATATACGCCCTTCTACTGTGAAAGGGACGACATCATCTTCTCTTATCCACATTATTTCCCTTCATGACATCTCCTGTGATAAAGTGATGGTAATTAGAACGTCAGTTTGGAGAGATGTTTCATGTCGATAAAACCACTTGCCTTCAAGATGAGACCACGTACCATTGAAGAAATCATCGGGCAGCAGCATTTAGTCGGAGAAGGGAAAATCATCGACAGGATGGTAAAGGCGAAACAGCTTTCATCCATGATCCTGTACGGACCACCAGGCATTGGAAAAACATCCATTGCAAGCGCCATTGCCGGAAGCACCAAGTACCGGTTCAAAACCCTGAACGCCGTCACGAATAATAAAAAGGATATTCAGATCGTGGCAGAGGAAGCAAAAATGTCAGGTAAAGTGATCCTTCTATTGGATGAAGTCCATCGCTTGGATAAAGGAAAGCAGGATTTCCTGCTTCCTTATCTTGAGAATGGGATGATTACATTGATCGGCGCTACAACGAGCAATCCTTATCATGCCATAAACCCTGCGATACGAAGCAGATGCCAGATATTCGAATTGAAGCCTCTGTCGATCGAGGAAATGAAAATCGCATTGACCCGTGCGATTCAGGACGACGAACGTGGATTGGGAGGATATTCACTGGAAGTATCGAACGAAGCTATCGAACATTTTGCAAGCAGCAGCTTCGGAGATGTGAGGAGTTCATTGAATGCCTTGGAATTGGCTGTGCTGTCCACTTCACCGGATGACGACGGTGTAATCCATATCGATGTCACGATTGCGGAAGAATGCCTTCAGAAGAAAAGCTTTTCACATGATAAAGACGGCGACGCTCATTATGATGTTGTGAGTGCCTTTCAGAAATCGATTCGCGGAAGCGATGTGAATGCAGCACTTCACTATCTTGGAAGACTTGTTGAAGCAGGAGACCTTCCAAGCATCGCACGCAGGCTACTCGTGATTGCCTATGAAGATATCGGCCTCGCGAATCCCCAGGCGGGTCCAAGAACTCTCGCGGCAGTCGAAACCGCCGAGAAAATTGGTTTCCCAGAAGCTAGAATTCCGTTAGCCAATGCGATCATCGAACTTTGCCTCTCACCTAAATCGAACTCGGCCATTACGGCCATCGACCTGGCCCTTGCAGATATCCAAAAAGGGAAGAGCGGCGATGTGCCAGACCATTTGAAAGACGCCCATTATCAAGGTGCAAAGGAACTAGGCAGAGGCCTGGAATACAAATATCCACACGACTATGAATCAGGATGGGTGCCGCAGACGTACCTGCCTGAAAAATTGGGCAAAGCCAAATATTACAGTCCTAAATCGACCGGGAAATTTGAACAGGCGATCGCCCAGGTGTATGAGAAGATTAATAAGCAGATGAAATAACTATTGTGAAGACGGATTGAGTGAAAAACACCTACTTATGACTCGAGTAGGTGTTTTTTTGACCTGTTATGTTGAAAAAAACGTTGATCGATCAACCTAATGAAGTTGTCATTCTGATAGAGTGCAATACTTTCTGCTGATGCGGGTCCACTTAATGGGTTATCGGGCCACTTTGGGACTTTATTGGGCCACTTAAGCAGTTTATTGGGCCACTTTCTACCTCTATTGGGCCAGAATCAGAGTTTAATGGGCCAAATGGTGAACCTTCAAATCACAATACCTGTGCCCACATTTTTTATAATGTTGATACCATATTCCATCTCCTCATCATACATTAGTAAAAAAGCCCGGAGGTGTATGGATTGATCATCATTGAAAATGAAACATCACCTAAGGATTTACCGAACCTGACTCCTGTTGAAAAAAACATATTCACTACGTTAAAAGAAAGCCCAACCGACTACCGATATACAAACCTTTCAGAACTCAAATACGAGTTGAAAGTAAGAGAAAGAATAATCGCCAATGCGAAAGCGATGAATGATGGAGACGCCACTTTTTCAGCCTTCGAACATTCCAAGTTCAACCCGATCTACTGGACCAAGACCCCTTACGGCTATCAGCTCAATGACTCGAAGCTTCCATCAGATGCCATCGAGGATATTTTCACGAACAGTTCTGCCTACAGCTTTGAATGTGTCACAAGCATTGTTGTGCTTTACTATAAATCCATTCTCGATACGATCAGGACCCCTTATTTCAACCGGCTATATTCATCACTTCTTGTGTGGGGGCACAACTATGATGACGACCTTCCAATGGTCACGTATGAAGGGCTTGATTATATCCCTGGAGATGTTTATTACTTCTTTAATCCCGACTTCGAAGATCCGATCTGGATGGGTGAGAACTCAGTCTTTATTACAGAAGATCAGTACTTCGGTCACGGTGTGGGACTCATGACTCACGATGAAATGATTGAAGCATTGAACACTCTCCGGAAAAAGGAGGCAACGAAATCCGCTTACTTACTTGAGCAGGTCACACGCCTGAATTTTTCTGATTTGTATCGATACACATAAAAAGTGACGGACTATGATGAGTCCGTCACTTTTTGGTGTTCTTTCTTATTTGTAAATCGGGGTCACAAAAAGGCAAAGTATGTTATGCTTGACGGTCCAGTTAGAGCCGCCGTGGCTTATTTCTATGCCGCTACATCCCTCTTATTGAATACCAAGAATGCAAGCACTTGGAAAATGATGAAATAGATAACGAGCATGGTAATCGAGAAGCCCATCGTCATCCCGTCCACCAATGGAGGAGTGAAGCCTGTATATTGAGTCAGGTCTGTGTTGGCGAACAGACTGTATTTCGCCCAGTCGAATTTCAGGGCAAGCAGGCTTGTTGCATTGCCCCCTACGAATAAGAGGAATAATGAAATTCCAATTGCCAGTGAGCTGCTTCTGAACACTGCGGAAATCATGAAGGCCATCGTAGCCATCATGACAATGTTGATGGTTTGTAATAAGTACGTTTTGATCAGGTAACCCACAATATTCTGCTCGACAACCTTCCCGTCCACGAAAGCCAGATGAGTGGACTGATCTGTTCCGCCGAACAAGATAAGGCCCAGAAGTAGGGAAACAACGAATAATAATAACAGCATGCTCATGCCGTATAATATGACAGTAACGTATTTGGAGAGCAGGATTTTAGTTCGCGAAATAGGACGGATGAGCAACAGCTTGATGGTCCCCCAGCTGAATTCACTCGCGACGATGCCCGCTGCCACGATGATGGAGAAGAGCCCCACAACGAGAACGATATTGGCATTCGTTTCAACGAATGTCCAAGTTGTTTCCTGTACTTTTGGTTCGATATCGTTTTCTATTCGATATTCGTTAATCGCGATTCTTCGTTCGGTGTCTTTTTTTATAAATTTATTCAATTCGGGATTTTCAGCCAACATCTGCTTATCCGATTCCACCTGTGCTGATAGCTCTTGTTTCCAGTTACCCATTTCTTTCGCTTTCATGTCACTATACTTGGTGAAGGCACCTGTCACACCAATAATCAGAATCAACAAGCCAAGCATGACATACGTCCCGACCCGCTTGAAGATTTTGATCCATTCATTTCTAATAAGACTAAGCATGAACGACCTCTCCTTTGTCATTTGTAATTTCCAGGAATCTATCTTCCAATGTTTTGGCTACAGGCATTACGCTGTATATTTGCACACCGGATTCTACCAGTGACCGAATGACCTCAGGTACTTGTTCTTTTGTCAGGGCCACTTGCACCTGTTTTCCTTGAGCTTCGAATTTGATTCCGGATTCGAATGCATTAAGAACGGCCTTCATTTTATCCACTTCATCGATTTCGAAGTGATATACCTGTTCGGAACCTTCTACAAAGTCCCTAACTTGTTGCACATCGACTAGCTTTCCGGATTGGATGATCCCGATTCGGTCACACATCATCTCCATTTCGGATAATAAGTGACTCGATACAATGACCGCCATACCTTCTTCCTGAGCGAGCTTTCTGATATAAGCACGAATCTCACGGATCCCCGCAGGGTCGAGACCATTTGTCGGTTCATCAAGGATGAGGAGCTTCGGCTTATGGAGAAGGCACTGGGCGAGACCCAAACGCTGTCTCATTCCAAGGGAGTACGTTTTTACCTTGTCATTGATGCGGTCAGTCAGTCCGACCAGTTCAATGACTTCTTTCATTCGTTCATCGGTAATCCCCTTTTGCATGCGGGCAAAGTGCTTTAAGTTTTGATATCCTGACATGAACTTGTATAGCTCGGGGTTTTCAACGATGGCACCCACATCCTTGATGGCACCTTCAAAGTCTTTCTTGATGCTTTTGCCTGAGATAAGGACATCTCCATTTGAAATATTCATCAACCCTACGATCATACGGATCGTCGTCGTTTTACCGGCTCCGTTTGGCCCGAGGAAACCGAACACTTCTCCTTCATACACGTCAAACGTTAATTGATCAATGATGGTCTTGCCTTTGATGACTTTGGAAACACTTTGTAATTGCACAACCGGCTTCATCGTTTCAACTTCCCTTCTGATTTTGTTGTTTTCTTCAACCATTGCAGGACTGATAGACCTTCTGATTCTCTCAGCTCTTCCACATCGCATTGTCCTTTGATTTCGCCGTCGGAGATGATGTATGCCTCATCGAGAATCGCTTCGATCTCATCGATTTCATGCGTGGCAATGATCACAGTCTGATTTCCGAAATCAATATAGGATAGGAGACCTTTCACGATTGTATCCCTCACCATGGGATCCAGTCCCGAGAAGGGTTCATCAAGAAGCAGCACCTCGGTATTCCGGGAAAGTGCCAGTACCAGCTTCAGCCTGCCCCGATTCCCTTTTGACAAGTGCTTGATCTTCTTCCCCCTGTCGAGTTCCATGAATGTGACCAGTTCATTCGCTCTATCTGGATCAAAATCTGGGAACTGAGAGGCATAGAACCGGATCATCCCTTCAACGGTGAAAGCTTCATAAAACATATCCAACTCAGTCAAATAGGCCACTTCATTCGCAATTTTCCTGGTGACCGGTTTGCCATTCAAGGTAACCGTCCCCTTATTGGGGAGCACAAGACCGGCAATCATCTTTAATGTCGTGGATTTTCCACTGCCGTTTGGACCAAGGAGACCATAAATCTTTCCCTTTTGAAACTCAAATGAGGTATCGTTCAATGCTATTTCGTTCCCGTACTTTTTAGTGACACCATCAAATTTTACAACCAACTCTATTCCCCTCCTTTCTCACTTAGATATTTTTCCACTCCCTGAATCATCTGTTCTTTTGTCAGACCAAGTTCCTTCATATTTTGAATGAAAGATTCGATCACTTCCTGCTGAACCTTTTCATTCATTTCGGAAAGAACGTCTTCCCTTTCCGTCACGAATGTTCCCTGCCCTCTTTTCGTCTCCACAATGCCCATCCTCTCTAATTCACTGTACGTTCGTTGAATGGTATTCGGGTTCACCCCGGATTGAACGGCCATATCCCGGACAGAAGGCAGCTTTTGCCCAGGAGATAATTCTTTCCTGACGATTTCCCGGATGATGCGGTCAGCAATCTGAATATATATCGGTTTGGAGGCTGTATAGTCTTCTGACATATCTACACCTCAACCTTGCGATCCAATAGTCTGCAGGAAATCATCAATACAATGATCATGATCACGCCTTCAAATAAGAAAGGAAGGACCGGTAATGGAATGGTTTCAGGATTAAAACCGGCATTCACCTCATTTGCTTCCACTGAGAAAAAGAATCCGGAACTTACCTTCAAAGTAAGGGTTTCAAAGAAAATCTTCTCCACCCAATCGATGCTCATCAGAAAGGCAACCACACTTTGATACAAAATGATGAATCCTGCAATAATGATCCAGCGCATGTTCTTTATGGCAGGATATTTGGAAAGGGAATGGTATAACGTCCATAAGAAGATTCCCCATCCCGAAAAGTAGAGACCGACAATGGTCACACCAAGATTAAAGAGAATCCCCTCTTTTACCGGCCAATACGAAAAGAGCGAGGACTCTGGATAAAGAAGCATCATCAGGACCCCTAAGCCATCTACTAGTAATAGAGACAATGTAGAGTATAAAAAAGCAATAATCACCTTAGGTAATAAAAGCATGTATCCCCCATGAGGACTGTGCAGCCAAAGCTGCGTCTTCCCCTCCAAACGGAGCATGGAACAGACCATTACCGGAAGAAAGGCTATATGGAAAACACCGATCATAATGAGGAAAAGTTGAGAAATACCTGGCTCATTGACATATTCACCAATGACCACCCCTATGATGAAAAGCAGAAAAAGAATGGCAATCCAGCCATAAAACCATGTGCTTGAAGTTTTAAAGTCTTTCCAGAGAAGACCTTTAAATGCAGTCATATTCACTCCTCCGTAACGTGTTTTAGTGTTCTAGTTAGATAGTACACTAAGACATCTAGAAAGGTCAATCACTTTTTCCCTTTTAATGGAATTTTTTTTTAGCACGTTGAGTAAAGCTAATATACAAGGAGGATGGAAGATGGATAAAAAAAGGCGTCACTGGACTCCAGAAGAAGAACAAACAGTAAAGGAAATCGTCCAGAATTACATGGATAAGGGCAAGTCAAAAAGAAAAGCGTTTGAAGAAGCTGCTCGAATGATCGATCGTTCTCCAGGCACATGCTCCCATCGATATTATTCAAAGATTCATAAAAAGCAGGATGAGTTTTCATTGGAAATGTGTATCGCCTTTCTAAAACAGGGATTAAACGATGATTCCACAAAAGAAAACCTTCAGCTACTCAATGAAAAAGAGCGATTACTGTTGGAACAGAAGGAACTGAAGAAAAATTATACGAAATTAAAAATGATGCAGGCTAAAGAGGTTCATCATCCACTATGAGGCATTGATTGGACAAAAAAAGGACTGAATTCACCTTGGAATTCAGTCCTTTTTGAAGGCCATTATTTATCTTTTACCCTTTTTATTTCAATGTCTTTCAATAGCTGATTCATCACATGGCTTGCTGCGATCAAACCTGCCACTGAAGGAACAAAGGCGTTGGAAGATGGAGGTAGCTGCGCTTTACGAATCTTCGCATCGTCTTTTCCTACTTCCTTGCGAATATCTTCACGAATGACGATTGGACTTTCATCAGAGAAAACGACCGTCACTCCTTTTTTAATGCCCTCTTTTTTCAAGCGTGTACGGATTACTTTTGCAATTGGATCTGTATGGGTCTTGCTGATGTCGGCAATTTTAAAACGTGTCGGATCGGTTTTATTTGCCGCACCCATGCTTGCTATTAGAGGAATATCCCGTTTCAGGCATTCCTTCATCAAATGAATTTTATAGGAAATCGTATCAGAAGCATCAATGACATAATCCAATCCCTGATTGAAGAATTCTTCGTATGTTTCTTCTGTGTAGAACATTTTCAAAGCGATGACTTCACAGTCTGGATTAATATCTTTAATGCGGTCCCGCATGAGATCGACCTTTGGCTGGCCCACTGTCGACAGCAGCGCATGCACCTGACGATTCACATTCGTGATGTCCACATCATCTTTATCCACTAACACTAGACGGCCTACACCTGACCGGGCTAACGCCTCAGCTGCAAAGGATCCCACTCCCCCGATTCCGAGTACTGCCACCGTGCTGTCTTTAAGGGTTTGAAGGCCTTCCTTGCCGATCGCTAGTTCATTACGTGAAAACTGGTGTAGCAAAATAATCAACTCCATTATAAGTATTCAACTAGGTTTATACTGAATTAGAATAAAGGATACAGAACCGAAAATCAATATGAAATGTTGTCCTTCTCTTTCGTTTACCCTAATAACGGGAGGTTTAGTCCCATTAAAAAACCAGGCTGGTACCAGCCTGGCTCTCACTCTATAAGATCATTGTTATCATTCGTGATTGGACGAGTCCCAATCGTGCCGTCGCCATCATTTCCTTCGTTTTGAACCCGCTCTCGGCAGGTGGGTGCTTTATTCCACTATTTGTTAGTCCCCGGCACGGGGCATGAACGCCTAGCAGAAATGTCAAGCTCCCAAAGTTTGAAGTGTTCGGTCAAAACTGTTAGGTAAAAACGTCGCACACATCAGGACTCGTTTGTGATTGTATACATAATATCATATCACCATGCTGATTTCAACGAATGACCCCCGGTATTTAGTTACATTATTCTACATCGAGCGACAAAGATAGCTCTTTTAATTGTGTGTGGCTGACTTCACTTGGCGCATTTGTCAGTACACAGCTTGCACTCGCCGTTTTCGGGAAAGCAATCGTATCACGAAGATTCGTGCGACCTGCAAGAAGCATCACTAAACGGTCAAGACCAAGGGCAATCCCCCCGTGTGGAGGTGTTCCATATTCAAATGCTTCCAATAGGAAACCGAATTGCTCTTCTGCTTCTTCTTTAGAGAAACCAAGTACCTTGAACATTTTCTCCTGAATGTCGCGCTCGTAAATCCGGAGTGATCCCCCTCCAAGTTCGTAGCCGTTCAAGACAAGGTCATATGCTTCGGCGCGAACAGATGCCGGGTCTGTTTCGAAAAGCTCTAGATCTTCTCTTACTGGCATCGTGAATGGGTGGTGGGCAGCATAGTAACGGTTCTCCCCTTCATCAAACTCAAGGAGCGGCCAGTCCGTCACCCACAGGAAGTTAAATTTTGTTTCATCAATCAGTTTTAAATCTTTTCCTAATTTCAAACGGAGAGCACCAAGGGCATCTGCCACTACTGATTTCTTATCCGCAACAAACAGTAGCAGGTCTCCTGTCTCTGCATGTGCTGAAGCTGAAATCGCGGAAGCATCTTCTTCTGTCACAAATTTAGATATCGGCCCTTTCAAGCCTTCCTCTTCCACCTTCAGCCAGGCTAGTCCTTTGGCTCCGTAACGGGAAACAAATTCCGTCAACCCATCAATGTCCTTACGGGAATACTGTGAAGCCGCACCTTTCACATTGATCAATTTCACCTGTCCACCGTTTGCGACAGCACCTGAGAAGACTTTGAAACCTGATTCCTTCACGATTTCAGATACATCGATCAGTTCCATTTCAAAACGTGTGTCCGGTTTATCAGATCCGTAACGGCTCATGGCATCGTCATACGTCATTCTTGGAATAGGCAATGAAACATTCACGTCTTTCACGTCACTCATCAGCTGTTTCATCATGTCTTCGACTAGTAAGATGATCTCCTCTTTGTCCATGAAGCTCATTTCCATATCGATTTGTGTGAATTCAGGTTGACGATCAGCACGAAGGTCTTCATCGCGGAAACAACGGGCGATTTGATAGTAACGATCGAAGCCGGATACCATCAAGAGCTGTTTGAAAATCTGCGGTGACTGAGGCAGTGCGTAGAATTCCCCTTCATGTACACGGCTCGGTACCAAATAATCACGTGCACCTTCTGGCGTACTCTTTGTTAAGATAGGTGTTTCAATGTCCAGGAATCCGTTGTTGTTCAAAAAGTTTCGGAACGATGTGGTGACATTATGACGCATTCTCAAGGTTTCCATCATCGCCGGACGACGAAGATCCACATAACGATGTTTCAAACGTACATCCTCTGACACTTCCATTTGATCATCGATCATGAATGGCGGTGTTTTGGCTTCATTAATGATTTGAACCTCTTCTACGTGAATTTCCACTTTTCCGGTCTTCAGGTTAGTATTTACCGTTCCTTCGCCTCTTGCCACAACCGTACCAGTAACGCTTAAGACATATTCATTACGAATCTTCTCAGCAAGGGCAAGCGCTTCTCCAGATAAGTCAGGATTGAACACGACTTGAACGATTCCCTCCCTGTCACGCAGATCGATGAAGATCAATCCACCAAGGTCCCTCCTCTTCTGTACCCAGCCTTTAATCGTGATTTTTTCACCGATGTATGATTCTGTTATGTCTCCACAATACGCCGTTCTTTTCGTCATCTTGTTCTCCTCCTTGTATAATCAACAGGTCTATTTTCCAAGCTTGTTCTTGATATTTTCAACGAAGCGGTCCAGGTTTATTTCTTCCTGTTCACCTGTAGACATATCTTTCAGGTTAATTTTATTCTCCTTTAATTCGTTATCCCCGATCACAGCCACGTATTTCGCTTCATATCGATCAGCCGCTTTAAATTGACCCTTCACCTTACGATCGAGATAATCCTTCTCTGAAGAAATACCGTTAGATCTTAAGTCGTGAAGAAGCTTGACGGCATAATCCTTGGCCTCTTCCCCTAGTGATACAATGAAGCACTCGACTCCCTTCTCAATCGGGAGCTCGACACCTTCTGCCTCTAATGCAGAAAGAAGTCTTTCGATACTAAAGGCAAATCCGATTCCAGGTGTCTCAGGACCGCCGATCATTTCGACCAGGCCGTTGTAGCGTCCCCCTCCACAAAGAGTCGTGATGGCTCCAAAGCCCTCTGCATCACTCATGATTTCAAAGGCAGTGTGATTATAATAATCAAGGCCGCGAACGAGTGTAGGATCCACTACGAAATCCACGTCCATACCGGATAAATGTTGTTGGACCTTTTCAAAATATGTTCTTGATTCTTCATTCAGGTAATCAAGAATGGAAGGTGCTGTAGACATCAATTCATGATCGCGGTCTTTCTTGCAATCAAGGATACGCAATGGATTCTTCTCTAAGCGATTCTGACAATCGCCGCAGAATTCATCGATTCTCGGTTTAAAATGATTGATCAATGCCTCTCTGTGGGCATTTCTGCTGCCGGAATCTCCAAGGCTGTTAATCACAAGCTTTAATTGAGTCAGTCCCAATTTCTTGTAAATTCCCATTGCGAGTGATATGACTTCTGCATCAATCGCCGGATCTTCACTTCCGAGAGCCTCGACACCAAACTGAACGAATTGACGATACCTGCCGGCTTGTGGTCTCTCATAACGGAACATCGGTCCAGAGTAGAAGAGTTTCGTCGGCTGATTGGGATGACCGAACATTTTATTCCCTACAAAGGATCGGACGACGGAAGCGGTTCCTTCAGGTCTGAGCGCTAAGCTTCTCCCTCCGCGGTCTTCAAACATATACATTTCTTTTTGGACGATATCCGTCGTATCTCCCACTCCCCGTGTGAATAATTCACTCGCCTCGAAAATAGGGGTGCGAATTTCTTTATATTGATAGTTATGACAAAGAGTCTTCGCCACTTCCTCAACATACTGCCACTTTTCCACTTCACCAGGCAGGATGTCCTGTGTACCTCTTGGAATCTGAATGGACAAGATGATTTCCTCCTTAAGCTGAACTTTATGTAAATAAAAAAAGCCCTCAATCCCTTGTATCATATACAAGGGACGAGAGCTGTTATTCCCGTGGTGCCACCCTAATTGAAGTCTATTAAGACTTCCACTTAGCCAGTTAACGCCTGGTACGTTCTTCTCCTACTAACAAAGCGTTTTCAGAGAGAAACCTCCTGAGTGTTCATTCACTAAGTCACATTGTAGAAATGCTCTCAGCCAAGGCATTTCCTCTCTTTACACGTGGGGTTTAGCTACTATGCTCGATCAACGGTTTTTGTAAATGTTATTTTATTTCTATAATGATACGGATGCCGTAAGTTCATGTCAAGAGGTTAAAGAAAATTTCGTCAGGATCTCTCCATTTTCTTTTTTAACAACTTCACTTCCCGTAACGATAACCCGAATTCAGATGCCAGCTCAACGTTAAGAGCATCTTTTTCACGTTCCAAAAACTGATGGAAGTCCACTCCAAATAACTGGTTATCTCCATTTGCATTCATAAACCCTTTTTCGCTTGACCTCAAGTCCCATCATCCTTTCAAAAACATTCCTACCCTTATCATTTCCAATTACCTATTTTTATTTCGTATTAGAGGGATTTTATTTTTTTTATCGTATTAGAACACTAAGGATTTTTTCAGGAAATATACAGTGTTGTTCAACACTTGGGGAGGAAGATCCGATATTAATAAGGGTGTTTGATGAATATTATGGAGGTGAAGAAGATTAAGAAAGTACTAGCATCAATATTGATTGTGCTCTTGATGTCCCCATTTCAGCCTGGTGTGGAAAATGTGCGTGCTGAAACAGGAAAGGCGACGATCAGCGTTTCGACCCTGAACGTCCGGACCGGACCTGGACTCAGCTTCCCGGTTCTCACAAAAGTACATAGAGGGGAAGAGTACAAGATAGTAGACTCACAAAAGGATTGGTATAAAGTAAAAACAAAAAGTGGTGAAGGCTGGGTCGCAGATTGGCTCGTCTCAGTAGAAACCGCAGCGACAGGAGACTCCTCTTCCTCCTTTAATGGCCGGGTAAACACCGACGGTCTCAGGGTTAGAAAAGGGCCCAGCACATCCGACGGGATTGTGACGGTACTTCAAAACGGGGATACTGTGACCGTGACAGATAAAGAGGGAGATTGGCTTCTTATTGAATCCGGGAGCACCCGTGGATGGGTTCACCATGATTTTATTTCGGAAACAAATTCCACTCCGTCTAAAAAAAGTGTGAACAAACAAGGAATCATCACAGATGACGCCTTGAACGTCCGGAATTCTCCATCTCTGCAAAGTAGCGTTCTCGGGGTATTAAATAAAGGGGATGCTGTAGAAGTGACAGGGAGCGTATCCGGATGGTACGAAATAAAGTTCGGGAACGATAAAGCCTGGATCAGTGAATCTTATTTAGAATTCTCTTCAGGCGGTGGTACTTCAAGTGAAAAAGCTGAAGAAACCTCAACCTCTGAAAACCTGACAGGTATCATCACGGTTCACGGCTTGAACGTTCGGGATGATACGTCCCTGAATGGCCGCATCGTCGGTAAAGTATCCAAAGGGGAACGATACACATTATTGAAAGAGAAAAACAACTGGTATCAAATTAAGCTCTCCAACGGAAATAAAGGATGGGTTGCCGGCTGGTATGTACAAAAAACGGTGACAGCCGCTGCTCATGAGGATAACACCTCGGATGAAAATATCACCATTTTATATAACGGGACCAATGTTCGCAGCGATGCAAGTACCTCTGCAAATGTCTTACTACGTGCGACAAGCGGTGATTCATTCCCCGTCAAAAGTAAAGACGGAGATTGGTATGAGGTAAGATTACCTGACGGCAGCTCTGGTTTCGTAGCCGGCTGGGTCGTGTCGATCCGTTCTGCTGCAGGGGAAAATACCACGCCGCGTAAACGAAGCGGCGGCCTTCAAGACAAAGTGATCGTAATCGATCCAGGACATGGAGGAAGAGATAGCGGGACTACAGGAGCCAGTGGGACACTGGAGAAGCTCTTGACCATGAAAACCGGGGAACTACTTGCTGAAAAATTGAAAAGTGCCGGGGCAAAAGTCATTTTAACCAGGAAAACCGATGAATATTTATCTTTACCTTCAAGGGTATCATTATCTCATTATTATCAGGCCGATGCCTTTATCAGTATTCATTTCGACAGCATTATGGATTCTTCCATCGCAGGTCATACCACATACTATTATCAGAATCAGCAAAAGGATCTGGCAGATGATATCCACGGAAGCCTTTCAGATCGATTACCTACCATGGACCGCGGTGTCCGCATAGGTGATTATCACGTCATCCGTGAAAACAATCGGCCCGCTGTCCTATTAGAGTTAGGTTTCCTCAGTAACCCTACTGAAGAAGCGAATGTAAATACTCAGTATTTCCAAGATCTTGCCGCCACGGCAATCTACCATGGGTTAGGCGATTACTTCTCAGAGTGATGCAAGGCAACAAGCAATAAAAAGGCTGATCCCGAAAACATATGGGATCAGCCTTTTTATTAAGATTTACTTTCGATTATAAGAGTCACTGGACCGTCATTGGTGAGATTCACATCCATCATCGCTCCGAAAACGCCTGTTTCCACCTTTACCCCTTTACTTTCCAGAATAGCATTAAAGGAATCATAGATGGACTCAGCATGAACAGGTTTGGCCGCATTCATGAAATTCGGTCTTCTTCCTTTTCGGACGTCACCATAAAGGGTGAATTGAGAAATAGAGAGAATCTCTCCCCCTGTATCCAGAAGGGAATGATTCATCTTCCCCTCTTCATCCTCAAAGATGCGCAGATTGACAACCTTATCTGCAGCATAACGGGCATCCTCTTCCGTATCCTCATGGGTGATCCCTACAAGCAGGACAGCTCCTGAACGGATTTCCCCTTTTACTTCTCCATCAACAGTGACAGAGGCTTCTTTACTTCTTTGAAGTACGACTTTCATAAAGAAATCTCCTTTAGTTCATGATTCTTCTTACGGCATAAATATCTGATATCTGTTTGATCCTTTCAACCACCTTGTGCAGATGAGAGATGTTTTGAATCGAAATCGACATATTGATTGTGGCTACTTTGTTCCGGTCCGATTTGCCACTGACAGCCGATATATTCGTCTTCGTTTCATTCACCGCCTGAAGTACTTCGTTCAAAAGGCCTCTCCGATCATAACCGGAAATTTCGATATCGACATTGTATTCCTTACGATCATTGCCATCACTTTCCCACGATACAGGAATAAGTCGCTGCTCGACCCCGTCTGCCATGACATTGGTACAATCGGCACGATGCACTGAAACACCGCGACCTTTCGTAATAAAGCCGACGATTTCATCACCCGGAACAGGGCTACAGCATCGTGAAAGCCGGATGAGGAGATTATCGATGCCCTCTACCTGTACGCCTGCATCTTTTTTACGTTTGACAGGTTGAGCATTCAATTCCTTCATCGTTTCTTCCAGGCTGTCTTCCTGTTCACGCTGCTTCCGGTGTTTATCCGTTAAACGGTTGGCGATTTGAGCCGCTGTGATCCCGTTATATCCAACAGCGGCATACATATCATCCTCGTTGGAGAAATTGAATTTTTCGGATACACGCTTTATATTTTCAGGGTTAAGGATTTCTTTCACATCAAAATCCTGATTCTTGATTTCTTTTTCGACCAGCTCACGGCCTTTTTCAATATTTTCTTCCCTACGCTGCTTCTTGAAGAACTGTTTGATCTTATTTTTCGCCTGGGAAGTCTGAGCAAGTTTCAGCCAGTCTTGACTCGGCCCGTAAGAATGTTTGGACGTGAGAATCTCGATGATATCCCCCGTTTTCAGCTTGTAATCCAGGGTGACCATCTTTCCGTTAACTTTTGCTCCAATCGTTTTGTTTCCGATCTCAGAGTGTATGCGGTAGGAAAAGTCGATGGGAACGGATCCTGACGGCAATTCCAATACGTCGCCTTTCGGTGTAAATACAAAGACCATATCGGAAAAAAGGTCGATTTTAAGAGACTCCATGAATTCTTCTGCATTGGCTGATTCATTCTGGAACTCCAATATCTCCCTGAACCAAGAGAGTTTTTTCTCAAATGAGACAGGTTCGTTAGCTTCTTTCCCTTCTTTGTATGCCCAGTGTGCGGCTACCCCGTACTCGGCGATCTGGTGCATTTCAAGGGTCCTGATTTGAACCTCAAGCGGATCTCCCTTAGGACCGATGACCGTCGTATGAAGAGATTGATACATATTCGGCTTCGGCATGGCAATATAGTCCTTGAATCTGCCCGGCATCGGTTTCCAGCACGTGTGGACAATTCCTAACACAGCGTAGCAGTCCTTGATGCTATCGACTACGACTCGTACGGCCAATAGGTCATAAATTTCATTGAACTGCTTGTTTTGAAGAGCCATTTTTCGATAGATGCTGTAAATATGCTTAGGACGCCCCGAAATTTCCGCAACAATTTTCACATCGCCCAGCTTATCCTTTACCTCATTGACGACTTCCTCTAAATACTCTTCACGCTCAGCACGCTTTTTCTTCATAAGATTGACAATTCGGTAATACTGTTGAGGGTTTAAATATCTCAACGAAGTATCTTCTAATTCCCACTTAATCTTCGAAATCCCTAAACGGTGCGCTAAAGGAGCAAAGATTTCAAGTGTTTCATTCGCAATTCTCCGCTGCTTTTCCTGTGGTAAATGTTTCAATGTCCGCATATTGTGAAGGCGGTCAGCCAATTTAATCAGGATGACACGAATATCCTGAGCCATGGCCACAAACATTTTCCGGTGATTTTCAGCCTGCTGCTCTTCATGTGATTTGTATTTAATTTTTCCGAGCTTCGTGACCCCATCAACGAGCATAGCCACTTCTGCATTGAACGCTTCTTCAATTTCACCAAGAGAAATACCCGTATCCTCCACCACATCATGAAGAAACCCTGCGGCGACGGTTGCCGGATCCATTTCTAAATCCGCCAGTATCCCTGCCACCTGGATGGGATGGATGATGTAGGGTTCACCAGACTTTCGGTATTGCTCACTATGGGCATCCCTTGCATATTCATATGCTCTCTGGACCATCTTGACGTTCTCATCATTTAAGTATTCTCTTGTCTTATCAATAACCTGTTCAGGGGTTAGTACTTGATCTTTCGCCATGATCAAAATCACCTTTGTATTTTAATATTGTTCAGTATGACTCCATTTTAATGTTGTTACTATTATCAAAAAAAAAAGAGGTTCTGTAAAGTGTTTAGAGAAAAAATATCAGAATCCATCTAATTTTGTCGAATGATGTCGTTTCTGTAAGAAATCATTAGAAAT
Organism: Rossellomorea aquimaris; assembly: GCF_020172085.1. Classification (GTDB taxonomy): domain Bacteria; phylum Bacillota; class Bacilli; order Bacillales; family Bacillaceae_B; genus Rossellomorea; species Rossellomorea aquimaris_E. The sequence continues at coordinate 504,832 of NZ_JAIVAT010000003.1, read as the reverse complement.
TAAAAAAATAAGGGCTGACATGTAAACCAGATGTCAGTCCCTTATTTCAGTATATCACAAAGTGTGTCCGTTTATCAGATTTTGATAATCGAAATTAATATTGCATTAATGTAAGAATGTCGTAGTTATCAAGCTTGTCACGACCGTCAAGGTAGGTTAGCTCGATTAAAAACGCAGTACCGGCAACAATTCCACCAAGCTCTTCAACAAGTTTGATCGTTGCTTCGATGGTACCACCTGTTGCAAGTAAGTCGTCCGTAATCAGAACACGCTGACCAGGCTTGATGGCATCTTTATGGATCGTCAGAGCATCTTTACCATACTCAAGTCCGTATTCCTTCTGGATCGTTTCACGTGGTAATTTACCAGGTTTACGAACTGGGGCAAAGCCAACACCAAGTGCATAGGCCACTGGGCAGCCGATGATGAAACCTCGTGCTTCCGGTCCTACAACCAGGTCGATTTGTTTTTCTTTTGCATATTCGACGATTTGATCTGTCGCGTATCTATAAGCATCACCATTATCCATCAATGTCGTGATGTCTTTAAACTTAATTCCTTCTTTCGGCCAGTCCTCAACGATTGTAACATATTGTTTTAAGTCCATGCTTTTACTTCCTCCTCAATTGTAACAGACTCTTCCATCCTTTCATTAAACCAAGTCTTCAACTCTTGATAGGAAGAATATAACAATTCGTTTTCAAGCTCGTATTGTTGTTGTTTCTTCTGATATGTTCGAGATTCAGAAAGATCTTTCTTGGTTTTCGCAGGATTAAGAGAAATAAATCCATTGTCTATTGTAACAAACTTCAAATCAAAAAACACCTGTGACATGAAATCGATCGTTTCTTTTGACCAGCCTTTGTATTTGGCCAGGTCATCTCCGTGCTTATTGACATCGAATGATCCACGCTTGGTCAAGAAACCGTAGTACCATTTGAAATGGTCACGGGTCGGCATTGTGCTGAAGAAATGATCTTCTTCCTGGAAGAAGTGAGCATAGACCCGATCCGGTCGCCCCTTCTTCAGAAGCTCAGCAAGCAGAGGCTTGGAGGACGGCAGATCCAGGAGAACGAGGCTCGCCTTGTCAGTTGACAGTCCCTCAAGATCTGAGCTTTCTTCTAATAGAAACACTTCTTCTTTTTGGAGATTCAGTCTAGTCAAAGTGGACGGATGAAAACAGATTAATTTCTTGTTTCCTGCAGGAATCAGTTCATTCCATTTATGGAATTGTTTAATCCCCCGCACATCAAATAATTGCCAATGATCGATTTTCACATCATGCAAAAACACCTGAGGTTTTTTGCGGTTATTCCATTCATTTATTGATAATTCACCAATCACAGAAGCGTTCGAGAATGGTGTCATATGGTCAGCGAGTTCACCAAGGCCGAACCCTACACCATCCAATTGGACACCGTTATCCTCTAGGACAAGCTTCAAATGATTCTGTTGGGATCCTATTTTTTTATAGTGTCCGATGCTTACGTTATCGATGATCCACTTTGGCTTCGGATTCTTCATTCCAAACGGTGCCAGAAGCTGAAGCTTTTCAATCGATTCCACTGAGATTTCATCCACCGTGACAGGTGCATCAAGTTGGGTGACGGGGATGAAGTCCTCTTTCGTAAGTTCTGCCTCGGCCAGCTCGTTCAACCGACTCCTCAGCTGTTCGACATCGTCTAATTGCAGGGTCATCCCGGCAGCCATAGGATGCCCCCCAAAGTGGGGAAGGATATCACGGCAGGTGGAAAGATTCTTGAATAAATCAAATCCGACAATGCTTCGCGCCGATCCTTTCGCCGTTCCTTTTTCTGAATCGTAGCTGAGCACGATGGTTGGACGATAAAACTTATCCGCCAGACGTGACGCAACAATCCCGACGACTCCAGGGTTCCAGCCTTCTTTTCCGATGATGAGTACAGAATTAGTTTCAAGAGGAAAGTCCTTCTCCACCATCTCCACTGCTTCCTCGGTCATTTTCGACACAATCGCCTGTCTTTCTTTATTTAAGCTGTCTATTTCTTCTGCAAGCGCCTTTGCTTCCTCTGCATCTTCTGTAAGCATGAGATCGACGGCAGGATCTGCATCCCCTAAACGACCGACGGCATTAATGCGGGGAGCAATCATGAAACCGACCGTTTCTTCCGTTATCTCCTGCTGCTGGGCATTGGCAAGTTTGCATAGAGCTTTAATGCCCAATCGGTTTGTGACACGGAGCTGAGCCAGACCACGCTTAGCGAGAAGCCGGTTCTCTCCTCTTAGGGGAACCAGGTCAGCAATGGTACCGATTGCTGCAAGATCCAGTAAGTGGGTAGGCAGTTCACCATAAAGGGCATGAGCCAGTTTGAAAGCGACCCCTACCCCGGCAAGTTCCCCGAATGGATAAGCCGTTTCCCCGACTTTTGGATGAAGAAGGGCATACGTTTGAGGCAATTCCGGACCAGGTTCATGATGATCGGTAATGATCAAGTCCATATCAAGCTCTTTGGCCAACTTCGCTTCGTTTACCGCCGATATTCCCGTATCGACTGTAATGATGAGTGAAAAATCCTCATCCTTCGCCCAGCGGAAAGCCCCTTCATTCGGGCCATACCCTTCACTAAAACGGTTCGGGATATAGAATTCCACTTCCGCTCCAAGGTCTTTGAGTACGGTCATCATCACCGACGTACTGCTGACCCCGTCAGCATCATAATCACCATAAACAAGAATTCGTTCACCGTTTTCGATAGCTTTATGAATTCGTTCGGTTGCTTTTTTCATATCTTCAAATAAAAATGGATCATGAAAGGAGTCGCCTGTATCAAATAAAAAATTCCGGGCTTCTTCAACATTATCCAAGTCCCGGTTGATCAATAATTTCGCCACAAGCGAGGGTACCTTTAGTTCATTTGCAAGTTCTGCTATTTTATTTTCGTCTGATTCTGTTAATATCCAACGTGTTTTTGAGTTTAACATACGTTCACCCCTCAGCCTTACTCATTATACAAAAGTGAGGGGGTTGTTTCAATGTAAATACGAGGCTGGTATTCCCGAAAACAAAAAAAGCCTGGTGACAAAAGCCACCAAGCCTATTATTCTCCTACTTCCCCTACTGAGTCAGGGGCTCGTTTCTTTAATGGGATATCTTCCGTTTTTACTTTATGCATTCCTTCAGCCTGTTCCCTCAATAACCGGTTTTCTTTTTCCAGGGATTTTACCTTTCGCTGGACGACGAATAATCGGAACAGTCCAACGGATCCGACGATGATGCCACCCATGAAGACAGATCCAAGTATGACTAAAATAAGAGGCCAGTCGGATTCACCGAATAAATAATTGACAGTGACGGGATCGACGTTGATGACAGCGAAAACCGAAACAACCAACGCAAAGAAAATACCTAATAATAAAGTCCATTGAAATTTCATGAGATTTCCCTCCCTTAACTTAAGTCTATTTGGTCATCACTTTCTTCAGAAGTCGGATTGAATGGATTGATATGGATAAATACATCATTCACATTCGATTCCACCAGGAGCTTCTCTTTCACTCTCTTCCCGACGCGGTGACCCTCTTCTACCGTCATGAAAGGATCAACGCTGATCTTTAAATCAATGATGACGTAGTGTCCATGTTCCCTTGCATGCAGCTCGTTGATTTCTTTCACCTCGGGGACGGACTCAACGATTTTTCGAAATGGAAGGATATCTTCTTCATGCATGACGTGATCAAGTGTCGTATGTATGGATTCCGCCCCTAAATGCCAAGCCATCCTAAGTACAAGCAGGGAAACGAATATCCCTGCGACCGGGTCCGCATATACGAGCCAGCCGATATCGAACTTGCCGCCAAGGATGGAAGCTGAAATCCCCACTAGAGCCGCAATGGAAGAGAAGACATCCGAGCGATGCTCATACGCATTTACGATCAATGCATCACTCTTTATTCTCTTACCCAAACGATATTTATATTGAAACATCGCTTCTTTCACAATGATGGAAATGATGACAGCATAAATCGCGATGGCTGTTGGAGGAGAAAGAGGATGAAAGAATGATTCGATCGATGATTTCCCAATTTCAATCCCCACCAAGAACAACAGGACCGCAACGATGATGGCAGCAATCGATTCCGCCTTTCCGTGACCATAAGGGTGATCTTGATCAGGAGGCTGTTTCGCAGCCCGTAAACCGATGAAGACGGCAAGGGATCCCGCTACATCCGAAGCAGAGTGAACCGCATCGGCAATCAGTGCTCTACTATTTCCAAGAATACCGGCTGCCCATTTAATAATCGCCAGTACAATATTCCCCACCACGCCGATCATGGCGGCAAATTCAGCTTTTTTAAAACGATCATCATGATTCATTTCGCGGCACCTCCCTTATAACTCCTATTATTGTAACCCAATGCCGTAAAAAAACAAAAAAGAATAGGTCCGGGAAGATACATCCCCCGCACCTATTCTCCATGTTATACCTGTGGTTCATCCGACCACGTTTTCTTTTCTCTTACGGTTTTGATGGTTCCTTTTTTCTTCAGTTCTTTCTTCTTCATGACAAGCCATACCTGAGAGGCAATGAACACAGAAGAATAGGTACCAGATATCAATCCGACCAATAATGCAATGGAGAAGTTACGGATGGACTCACTTCCGAAGATCATGAGTGCAAGGACCGTGAACACAACGGTCAGAACCGTATTGACGGAACGTCCCATCGTTTGCCTGATACTTTGGTTTACCACATCTTCAATGTCTTTATCCGTCTTCAATCTACGCTTCTTGTGCAGGTTTTCCCTGAGCCTGTCGAAGGTGACGATCGTATCATTGATTGAATACCCGACAATCGTCAGGACGGCTGCGATGAATGTGATATCCACTTCAAGCCTTGTAAGACTGAAGAAAGCGATGATGAAGAATGCATCATGCAGGAGGGCAAGGATTGCACCCACTGCCATTCTCCACTCAAAGCGGAAGGTCACGTAAATGATGATCCCGATGGACGCAATCGCCACAGCAATCATAGCGTTCTTCGCAAGCTCTTTCCCTATTACTGGCGATACGGTGCTGACGTTAGGCTCGGCACCATACAGCTTGTTAAAATGATCTTTTAGTTTAGCGACTTCATTCTTGTTCAGGTCATCCGTATAACGTACGACAGCAATATTATCTTTATCTCCTGATATCACTACATCATCAGAAGGTAATTTCATTTCCTTGAGTTCGTCCTGAACCTGTTCCGTCTTCAAACTTTGATCGGCCAGTATTTCCATACGGGAACCATGAACAAAGTCGATCCCGAGATTCAATCTGAAGATCGCAAGGATAATGATCCCGGCTGTAATGAGTATAGCCGACAATGTAAAGAATTTCTTACGCTGTGCGGCAAAATCAAAGCGGTCAAAACGGGTAGGCAGATCCAGTGTATCGTAGTTCTCCGCCAGATCTTTGATTTCGGATTTTTTGACCCCGAACCAGCCCGGCTTTTTATTAAAGATACGGCTGTTTACCCATAGGCCGAGTAACAGTCGTGAACCCCATACCGCCGTAATGAAGCTTGTCAGGATACTGACTATCAGCATCGTTGCGAATCCTTTAACCGAACTTGTCCCATAGAAGAAGAGTACGGCCGCTGCAAGGATGGTGGTTACGTTGGCATCCAGGATCGTTAAGAAAGAAGATTTATTACCTGCCTGGAATGCCGATCGTATCGGCTTCCCGACCCGCATTTCTTCTTTGATCCGTTCATACGTGATGATATTGGCATCGACGGCCATCCCCACCCCGAGGATAAGGGCTGCAATTCCCGGTAGGGTAAGAACCCCATTCATCAGATCAAAAATCAACAGTATCAAGTAAATGTAAACTGAAAGGGTGATTGTCGCGATCAGTCCCGGGAAGCGGTAATACGCTATCATGAATAAGAAAATGATGGCGATTCCGATAATCCCGGCAGTAACGGTTTTATCCAGTGCCTGCTGACCGAATTGAGCTCCCACAGATGTGGAATATTTCTCATCCAGTTTAACAGGTAGTGCCCCTGCATTTAAGAGGGAAGCGAGATTCTGGGCGCGTTCAACCGTGAAGTTCCCTTCAATGATGACTTCATCCGAGTTGATTGGCTTGCTCACCCCAGGATCGGAGATGAATTTCGGATCTTCCTTCCCTACTTCAGCTTTGTAAGAATCTTTTCCTTCCTCGAAATCCAGCCAGATGACAAGCTGATTCTGAGGAGCCATGGCTGAAATTTCTTTTGTTAACTCATAGAATTTAGAACGATCTTTCAGTTTCAACGAAACGATCGGGTTGTTCTTATCATCAAATGTTTGCTTGGCTGAATCTGATTCAAGATCTGATCCGTCCAGACGGACTTTGTCGTTAACGTCACGGAACGTCAGATTAGCTTGAGTGGAAAGGATCTCCCTTGCTTCGTTCTGATCCTCTACACCCGCAAGTTGAACACGGATGCGGTTCCCGTCTTCAATTTGGATGTTAGGTTCACTGACTCCCAGTACGTTAATACGCTTGTCCAGTGCATCTGCTGTATTGGCGACGGTCTCTTTCGTAATTTCCTGACCTTTTTTGATCGGCTGAACTTCATAAAGAACTTCAAACCCACCCTGCAGGTCCAATCCCAATTTAATGTTATCTACAATACTCTTCGTTGTTCCTCCCATAGTACCTGCAAGCAATACCACAAGTATAAAGAAGGCGATTATTCGGCCACGCTTTACCATTATGTATAGATCCTCCTTGCCGTTTTAAAAACCATACGAACTATGTGCTTCAAAAAGTAATATAATTCCTGAAAACTTCACCTTTCTCATTATCTACGAGAAAGAAAAGGGTGTCAATTTCTTTTCGGGTTATTTTCCGTTCTTGTTCGGGCGAAGAAGCTCATTCAATTCATCTTCATTCACTTCTGCGAACCAATTAGGAGACCTGTATGCTTCAATGGTTTCAAAACTCATATACTCTCCAGGCTTGACCGTTAATACATCACTCACCAACTGAAAGAATTTTACATCCACCTCGGGCTTTTTCCATTTTTTCTTCGTTAAGTAGGCCCATAGGCGGTCAGCGTCGGCCTTTCCATACCCAAGCACTTCAAATTCTTCTACCTTGCTTACAAGCGCTGGTACTAATGATTCATAAAAATGGTCATAAGGATGCTGATTATTCTTCATTCCCCGTTCACCCCATCTGGGCTATATTTAGCCGGAATTATTCACTACTTGTCATGCTTTGTCCACCTTTGTGCATATACATCATTGTAAACGATTATACCAATTTTGAGAAGGCAGGGAATTTTATGTCAAAATTTCTGAAAGGTACCATGATCTTAATGATGGCCGCCTTTATAACTAGAATATTAGGGTTCGTCAATCGGATCGTCGTTGCCAGATTCATCGGGGAAGAAGGCGTCGGCCTCTTTATGATGGCCTTTCCCACCCTCATCCTCGTCATCACCATCACTCAACTCGGACTTCCTGTAGCCATCTCGAAAAACGTAGCCGAAGCGGAATCAAAGGGAGATATCCGGAAAGTCAAAAAAATATTGGTCGTCTCATTATCTCTCACTTTGGGGTTATCCCTCATCTTCACCCCGGCTCTCATTCTCCTTGCCCCCTACTTAACAGACGTATTGTTCACGGATGACCGGATCTATTATCCTTTGATCGCCATTGCACCGATCATTCCGATCGTAGCTGTATCATCCGTCATCAGAGGGTACTTCCAGGGAAGGCAGAACATGAAGCCGTCCGCTTATTCCCAGGTCATCGAGCAAGTAGTCCGGATAACGCTGATTGCCTTATTGACCAAAACGTTTCTACCCTATGGAATCGAATATGCAGCCGCCGCTGCCATGGCTGCTTCAGTACTTGGGGAACTTGCTTCCCTCCTTTATCTGTTCGCGAGCTTTAAGGTGAAAAAGAAGTTCAAGATCAGGCGCAACTTCTTTACCTCCATCCGGAATGGTCGGGAGACGTTCAATGAGCTTATGAGTGTTGCCTTGCCTGCCACGGGGAGCAGGATGATCGGGTCGATCGCCTGGTTTTTTGAACCGATCGTGGTTGCAAACAGCCTAGCCCTTGCCGGAGTGGCGGCAGGTATGGCGACGAAGCAGTATGGTTCCCTGACAGGATATGCCCTTCCCCTCCTGTTTCTTCCATCATTCGTGACCTTGTCTTTATCACAATCCCTTGTACCTGCGATAAGTGAAGCCAATTCCCAAAAAAACTTCATCTTAATCGAGCACAGACTACAGCAGGCCCTGAGGTTCTGTTTGATCACCGGGGGAATTTCAGTCGTTATCCTCTACATCTATGCGAAGCCGCTCATGCAGGTTATGTACGGGAATGAAAACGGGGCAGGCTTCCTGATGATCATGGCTCCATTCTTTTTATTCTATTATTATCAAGGACCTTTACAAGCTGTTTTGCAGGCGTTAAACCTCGCGAGGGCCGCCATGATCAACAGCCTCATCGGTGCCGTGGTCAAGACCGGTGTCATTTTTGTTCTCGCTTCACAGCCCGCATTCGGAATCAACGGGGCGGCTCTCGGAATCGTGACGGGATTCATGCTCGTGACCCTGCTTCATTTCATGACAATCTTAAAATATATCCCGATGACGATTTACGCGAGGGATTACGTTAAGACGATCATTGTTCTCTTGGCAACTGGAGTATGGGGACACTATTCATACCTTTACCTGTTTGACGATGAATCTGCCATATTCAGATTACTATTTGGAGTACTGACTTCTTCAATTCTGTACACCATGCTCTCCATCGCGATGAAGCTCATTGTGAAAAACGACCTTGCAAGGATCCCGTTCATCAAGAGGTTCATCACTCTTTAGTTTCTCCATTAAAAAATACTCCTTAACATTGGTTAGGAGTATTTTTTAATGGTTTTTTTCATCAATATAAAACTGACCGTTTTGAAAGCTGCAAAAGGAGATTTCCTGGATATTCTTAAATCCTCTTTCCCTTAATTCCTTCCGTAACCAGAAAGCCGTTTTACCGATCATATCGAGATGTGTGGTTTGGACCTGCCCATCGAGAATCAAGGGCAGGGTGAGGGTTTGCGGCGTTTTTTTATCTTTCTTTAACACAGATAGTTTTCCTGAAGGTTCCAAAATGGCGAACTCTACATCCGCTAAGTTAAAAATATCTTTTTCCCGTAGTTGAAGGAGTAAATCATCATAATTGTATCGTTGTTTCTTCATGGCTTTGTCGTCTATCTTTCCGTTATGAATAATGACGGATGGCTTACCGTCCAACAGCTCCCTGAAGGATTTGGAACGAAGGGAAAACCATGCAAACAGGATCTGCACCAGGACGATGACCCCCATGGGAAGCACCGTATGAATAATTGGGTCATCCGGCTGTTCGATGGCCATGACAGCCATTTCGGCGATCATCATGAATACGACCAGATCGAGTATGCTTAATTCGCCAATCTCCCTTTTCCCCATGATTCTAAAAATAAATATGATCAAAAAATAAAGAAAAAGAGTGCGTGCAATGATGATAACGTATTCCTCCACTGCTTCTCCCTCCTATACACATGTCATTATGTAGTATCGACAGAAGGTTAAAATAAATCGGAGGAATTATTATCCACCTAAAAACGGCCGAATATATTTGAAATATACATACACAGTGGATACGGCAAGGGATATGATGGTGACGGGGATCCCGATAAGCAGATACTGATGGAATTTGATATGTACATTTTCCTTCGAAGCAAGTCCGGCGATGACCAGATTTGAAGAAGAACCGAGGAGTGTACCATTCCCACCAAGGCATGCACCCAAGGCCAACGACCACCATAAGGGATCCATGTTGACCATCCCGAATTCACCGAATTCCTGGATGACGGGTATCATAGCCGCCACAAATGGAATATTATCCACAACGGCAGATAGTAACCCTGTTCCCCACAGAATGACAAAGGCTGTTTTCTTCATATCTCCATCCGTTGCACGTAAAATCTCCCGTGCGATTTCATCAATGAATCCTGCCTCTTCAATCCCCCCTACGAGCAGGAATAATCCCATAAAGAAAAAGAGTGTCCCCCATTCCACTTCCCTCAAAATCTTCTCAGGAGGATAAATTTTTTCTAAGAGCAGCATGAGCAGAACAGCGCCTGCCAGGGATAGTGTCGTCACATCCAGATGAAACACCGGATACACAGAAAACCCCACCAACACCAGTGCAAGTACAAAAACAGACTGAAAAAGCCCTCTGTTTTCCTTTACATATTCGTTGGGATCGATCCCTTTCAGCAAAAGCTTCCGGTCCTCTTTCACATGTAGTACTTCCCTATATAGAACACACATGATCAACAGTGTCACACCATAAACCATTAAAACGACGGGTAACAAATTTTCCAGAAAGGCATTGAATGTAAAATGTTTCACTGCCTGCCCGATCATCATGTTTGGGGGGTCACCAATCAGGGTGGCCGTCCCTCCTATGTTACACGCAAGGATCGTCATGATCAGAAACGGGATGGGCGGAAGATCCAGGAGCCTGGTCAATTTGAAGAGGATTGGAACCAGCAGCATCGCGATGGTGACGTTTGCCAAAAAGGCGGAACCCACTGCGGCAAGTAAGGAAAACAGGATGAGGAGTGCCAACCCGTTTCCGTTCACCCATTGTGCGATCCGAATGGCAATATACTCAAATACCCCTGTTTTACTTGTAATGGTTACGATCAGCATCATGGAAAACAGAAGAGTGATGGTTTTCCAGTCGATATAGGTAAACAGCGCCTTTTCTATGGGAAAGGCCCCGATCAGGAGCATGGCGACCCCACCGGTCATGGCAGCAAGTACTCTATTCCACTTTTCGGTCATCAATAGGATGTAAACAGAAACAAACACGATTAACACAATCATCGGAGACATGGTCCCTTACCCCTCCTTCTCAAGGAAGTTTCATACTAGTCTATGAGGCTTGACCACTGAAAATTTCTAGTCTTTTTTTGGATTGCGATGAATATGCTTGTACTAATACGGAACAAAATTATCGAGATAGAAGGGAGAGGACCGTCATCGAAGCGAAAAAAATGGGTGGTGCCGTCCTTTACGGAACAACCACCATATTTGTCATAGCGATTGTCGCAAGTTTGTTATTTTCTTTGCTCCTCCGGTTTACTAATCTTACTGAAAACTCCATCACGTTATTTGTTACGATCATATCGTTTCTTTCATTATTTGCCGGTGGATTTATGTCAGGTGGCAAGGGGAAGACAAAAGGATGGGTACTGGGAGGATCTACTGGACTCATTTACACGCTGGTCATTTTCTTATTTCAATACCTCGGATACGATAGCCTGTTTTCTATGGAACAGCTCATCTATCACGGCTGCTACATCCTTACGGCCATGATGGGGGGCATCCTTGGTGTAAATATGAGTGGCGGTCCAAGAGAGAGCTAAGTACATCTATACAAATATGAAAGGGCCCCTCACCAATGTGCTTTAGCACCTTGATGAAGGACCCTTTTTTCTTATGCCTGCTCAGTTCTAACGACTTCCCTGATCGCATTGCGATCATATGTAAGACGGCTGCCGTCACCACACAGGATGACTATTTTACCTTCTTCGATGGCATCGATCGATCCGTGTAAACCGCCAATTGTGATGATTCTATCACCCTTCGCAAGCTCATTTTGCATTTTTGAGATCGCTTTTTGACGCTTTTGCTGAGGACGGATCAGTAAAAAGTAAAACAGAACGAACATTAATATCAAAGGTAGTATTGTTCCTAAACTTCCTCCCATTCTTTTCCCCTCCTTTCAATCATCTATTTATAGCTTGGCTTTTAGAAGTTTTTCGCATCAGGACGATTGAAGCCGTACTGCTCGAAGAATTCTTCCCTAAAGTCTCCTAGACGATCTTCACGAATCGCTTGTCTGACTTGTTCCATCAATTTTAACAGAAAATGAAGATTATGATAAGTCGTAAGGCGAATTCCGAACGTTTCGTCACATTTTATCAAATGACGGATATAGGCACGGCTATAATTTTTACACGTGTAGCAGTCGCAATTCTCATCGATCGGTCTGAAGTCCCGGGCAAACTTGGCATTTTTCACCACGAGGCGTCCTTCACTTGTCATCAAGGTTCCATTACGGGCGATGCGGGTTGGAAGGACACAATCGAACATGTCGATTCCACGCATCGAACCGTCGATCAATGAATCCGGAGATCCAACCCCCATCAGGTAACGTGGTTTATCAGACGGAAGATGCGGTGTCGTGAAATCAAGTACGCGGTTCATGACGTCCTTCGGTTCCCCGACAGAAAGTCCACCCACTGCATAGCCTGGGAAATCCATGGATACAAGGTCACGTGCACTTTGCTTTCGAAGTTCTTCATACTCCCCGCCCTGTACGATCCCGAACAATCCCTGATCCTGCGGACGCTGATGAGCTTCCAGACAGCGTTCTGCCCAACGTGTAGTACGCTCTACAGAACTCTTCATATACTCATACTCAGCAGGATAAGGAGGACACTCATCAAATGCCATCATGATATCAGATCCTAAAGCATTCTGGATCTCCATGGCTTTTTCCGGACTTAGGAAGAGCTTGTCTCCGTTCAGATGGTGACGGAAATGGACTCCTTCTTCTTCAATCTGACGAAGCTTACTTAAACTGAACACCTGGAAGCCGCCTGAATCGGTCAGGATGGCACGGTCCCAGTTCATGAATTTATGAAGTCCGCCCGCTTCCCTGATGATTTCATGTCCAGGGCGTAACCATAGATGATAGGTATTACTCAGGATGATACCGGATTCCATGGATTTCAGATCTTCCGGGGACATCGTTTTCACTGTGGCCATCGTTCCTACCGGCATAAAGGCAGGCGTCTCGAAGGAACCATGTGGCGTATGGACACGGCCTAATCTAGCACCGGTTTGTTTACACGTTTTAATCAATTCATATTTTATTGCAGTCAACTTAGGAATTCTCCTTCCAATATCCATTGGGTTTTCTAATTAGTTCTATCATTATTTAATCAACATGGCATCTCCGAAACTGAAGAATCGATACTTCTCTTTCACGGCCGTTTCATAGGCATGCATCACGTTTTCTTGACCGGCAAAGGCACTGACCAGCATGATCAGGGTCGATTTCGGCAAATGAAAATTCGTGATCAAACCATCGATCCCTTTAAACTCGTACCCAGGATAGATGAAAATGTTCGTCCAGCCGCTTTCTTCCACGAAAGTCCCATGCTTTGAAGCAATGGTCTCCAGGGTCCTGGTAGAAGTAGTCCCGACAGTTATGATGCGACCCCCATTTGCCCTGACATCGTTCAAAAGGCGGGCGGTCCCTTCAGAAACCTGATAGAACTCGGCATGCATATCATGTTCTTCAATGGTCTCCACGGAAACCGGTCTGAATGTTCCGAGTCCCACATGGAGGGTGATGAAGGCAATGTGCACACCCTTCTCTCTTAATTCATCCAACAGTTCTTCCGTAAAGTGAAGCCCTGCAGTAGGGGCTGCAGCTGAACCCCTTTCCCTGGCAAATACCGTCTGATAGCGGTCCTGTTCTTCCAATCGCTCACGGATATACGGAGGAAGAGGCATTTCACCCAATTCATCCAGTACTTCGTAAAAAATCCCGTCATATTGGAATTCCAGGATTCTCCCTCCATGATCTTTCAAACCGATACAAGTAGCTTTTAGCTTGCCATCGCCGAATACGATCTCCGTTCCAACACGGATCCGTTTGGCAGGCTTTACAAGCGTCTCCCACTGATCACCATCCTCCTGTTTCAGGAGGAGTACTTCAATATTGGCGCCTGTATCTTCTTTTTGCCCAAAAAGGCGTGCCGGCAGTACTCGTGTATCATTCAGAACGAGACAATCCCCTTCTTGAAGGTAATCGGTGATTTGTTTAAAACGAATATGATCTATGGAACCATCTTCTTTATCCAACACCATCAACCTACTCTCTGAACGGTTCTCAAGAGGAGTCTGGGCAATCAGTTCTTCAGGTAAATGAAAATCAAAATCTTCTACTTTCACAGTTCGTCACCTAGCTTATGTAAATCTCACTTATAGTCCTATTTGAATTTCCCGATAAAATAAAAGACAACGGAAAGTATAACACTTATCAGAATAGAAGTCATAAGTGGAAAATAAAATGTCGTGTTTTCTTTTTTGATGATAATATCACCCGGCAACTTCCCCAATTTGATGAATTGCATCAGAAAGCCGATCACCAGGATGATTCCACCGATGACCATCAAGAATTTCCCCGTCACTTGTCCGGCACCTCCAGCTGGAAGTGGTCATAAACGAGATGAGTGACGACTCTTCCCCTCGGCGTCCGCTGGATGAATCCAATCTGCAGCAGGTAAGGCTCGTATACATCTTCAATCGTATGTGACTCCTCCCCTATACTCGCAGCGATGGTATCAAGACCCACAGGTCCTCCCCTGAAGCGCTCGATGATGCCTTTAAGAAGCTTATGGTCAATGTGATCCAGGCCAAGCTTATCGACTTGAAGCAGTTCAAGTGCTTCCCTTGACAGAGAGGTGGTAATTTCCCCATCGCCTTTTACCTGGGCAAAATCCCTTACCCTTCTGAGCAATCGATTGGCGATACGGGGTGTCCCCCTCGATCTCTTCGCCAATTCTTCAGAAGCCGCCGCTTCGATCTTCGTGTTTAAAATCGTTGCGGTCCTCTGAACAATTTCGTTCAACTGTTCTTCATTATAATATTCCAAACGGCATAAAACACCAAATCGGTCTCGAAGCGGAGCCGATAATGCTCCGGCACGGGTCGTCGCCCCCACTAAGGTGAAAGGTGGAAGATCCAGACGGACAGATCGTGCACTCGGGCCATTCCCGATGACGATATCCAAACAAAAGTCTTCCATGGCGGGATATAGAACCTCTTCTATGGCCCGGGGCAACCGGTGGATTTCATCGATGAACAATACATCACCCGGCTCGAGTGCCGTCAGCACTGCGGCAAGGTCTCCCGGTCTCTCGATGGCAGGTCCTGAAGTGGTACGCAGGTTCACACCCATCTCATTGGCGATGACAGCGGCAAGGGTCGTTTTCCCCAACCCAGGCGGACCGTAAAGAAGGACATGATCCAGGGTTTCCTGACGCATCTTTGCCGCTTCGATGAAAACCTCCAGATTATGCTTCACCTTATCTTGCCCAATATATTGTTTTATCGTCTGAGGACGCAAGGAATATTCAAAGGAGTCTTCATGTAATTCTGATTCGCCCGATACGATCCGGTCTTCCATTTAAACTTCCTCCTTCCATACCATTCACTTATTTCAATAGAAGCTGAAGGGCCTTTCGGATGATCTCGTCCGACGAATGCCCTTCGCCTTTCAGCTTTGGAGTGATTTTCTTAATTTCACGTTCAGAGTAGCCAAGGGCTTTCAGGGCAAGGATCGCTTCATCAAACGCCTCGTCCTTCCCAGGTGACGCCTCCGCTTCCACAGGATCCGAGAAAAGGCTAGGGAAATAATCAGGCACGACATCCTGAAGCTTCCCTTTTAAATCCAGGATCATCTGACGGGCAGTCTTCTTCCCGACACCAGGAAACTTCGTCAAGAAACTTTCATTCTCTTCCTCAATGGCCGTGATCACCTGCTGAGGGGCGCCCGATGCCAAAATAGCCAGCGCCCCCTTCGGACCAATTCCCGAAACATTCAATAGTTTCATAAAAAGCAGCTTTTCTTCAATGGCAAGGAACCCATAAAGGGCAATAAGATCTTCCCTCACATGCTGATATGTAAAAATCTGAATCTCTTGATTTTGATATTTTGAATAAACAAATGGATTCGCGGTATACAACTGATACCCGATCCCATTATTCTCCACCACTACGTATTCAGGACCCACTTGACTGACTGTCCCTTTTATATATTCATACATTCCATTCTCTCCCCATACGGTACATATCGCTTACATTCATCTTTTTCTCTCATCCATATTCAAAAGACATATAAAATCTATTGTATCATATCACTATTTGAGAGGATGGGAAAGAGAGTTCAAAGAGAAACACTTGTTCTAATTTTATCAAATATTGGTTGTAATGGGGAGGGAAAATTCTGCAATAAAAAAACCAGTGTCATGTGCACTGGTTTTCATTCCTATTTAGGGACGGAATAGGGTTTATATTGTTCAAGAACCTCTTCATATTCCTGCTTCGACTTGATGGGAATGCCCTTGACCAGATCATCATGGCGCTTACTTTCAAGCTTCTCTACATCAATTTGAAAGAAGGATTGAATGATCTCTGCCTGTCCCGGTTTCCCGTTGAAAATGGACAGTACCCCTTTATCGGATATACCGAAATATCCATTTGTTTTTAAAAGAGGGGAAATATCATCCATCTTTTTCTGAAACACGATTTGTTCTTCCGTCATATCCATCAGTTGCCAGTCATCATAGGCAGCCCAGAAGTCTTCCATACTCCAGATCGTTTCCTGTACGATTTCCTCGCTCACTTCCCCATCGAGATATACTCTCTCCAGTATAACCGTGACCGTATGGGCGGATGCGACCTCAGCAGGCGTTTCATTCAGCATCTCCAGGGAACTTCCGTCAGCAGCCTGTTTCTCCTCTGTATAAAAAAAAGTGAAATAAAATGCACCGATTAACAACAACACCATAAACACGATTCGAACCTTCATCGTCATCGTGATCACCTCGAACTTGATTTATGTAACCCTCTATCCACTAGTCTTACCAAAGCCTGTTAAGAATATCCAAACTCCTTCAAACTTTTTAGGGACGGACCTTCATTCGAAAAGCAAACAAAAAAGGACTACTTAAAGAGAGGTTTCTTTAAGCAGCCCATCAAAATTATCGGTTCATGCGGTCCTTCACAGATCGGAACATATCATGAATATCAAAGTTGATCCCATCCCTCGGACCACCGTCACGTAAATCATTATCAATGTTTCTCACCCGGCTGAACGTCCCCTCATCTGTCACCACAGAAACCGTTCTTCCATGAAGATAAGGCTGCACCGCTTCTTTCACACGGGCTTTTGTTTCCTCGGTTTTACTATGATCTTCCACTTCTACAGCGATAAGGACATCCGATCCATAGGCGACGGCACGTACGTCACTGACGTTCTCTACTTTCCCTGTTACGTCCCCTATTTTCTCGGCCAGGTCGCCTTCATACGCTGTATAATAGGATCTTCTGGCATCCCTCGTATTATCATCAAGATGACCATGATAGTTTGCATCACCGTGGCTCGCACGGCCATCCCGTGCTAGGAAGTTCTGATCATAATCGGCAAGCGGCCGTGACGGGTTCTTTGGATTTCCGTTCTCATCCCTCACTTGAAGGAACTTTCGTTTCTGATTTCGGATATCCTTTCCCTCTTTGCCGACAGAATGATCATACATTTCAGTCAGAGGTCCGTCCCTCTCATCCCGGTTGTCTCCCCCATGTCCATCGTTGGAGTAGAAACCGAGTGGCTCGTAGGAGTCTGAATAGCGGTCTTGAGCTTTTTCTTCACCGCTATTACATGCAGCAAGACCGAGGGTCATAACGGCTGTTAACGGTACCATGAATAATCGTTTATTCAATGGTGATTCCTCCTTCAACCCAAACTTTGAGCATACGATCTGCTCACCATTAGGTTGTGAAAGGAGGTTATAATTCATTCGAACAAAGTTTGGAGACATCCCCTACAATTGGGTATTGATTCTCTTCAATTCAGCATGAAGCTCCTGATTGAATTGCATCCTCAAGGGAAATTGCTGCATTGTCAAATCTGTTAAATATCCCCATACACGTTGTTTATAATGCTGATCTTCCCTGATGAACCGATTCCACTCCCTGAACACGTCTGATGGATACATCAATCCGATGTAAAAGATCAGATGATCGGAATAGGACTCAAACGGCTTCATCTTCTTAATTTCACTGAGTGACCATTTCAAATATGGGGAAATCCGGTTGCAGTATTGCAGATCATCCGTTATCTCCGTAGAGCGGGACATAAGATCAAAATCGATGATATACACAATACCGTTTTTCCCTCTCAAAAAATTATGATGCGCCACATCTCCATGCGTGATGCAGTCACTATAATCATGCAGGCCGATGGATTTTAATTCTTTTAACGCCCATTTGCCCCATTCTAAATAAGTATACAAATAATAGGGCTGGATGAATGCCTGTAAATAGGGGAGATTATATTGAAACTGAATCATTCGCTTTTTCCATTTTTTCAACCATTTGTACTGAGGGATTTCTTCAGTCCATGACCCCTGGATCGTCTTTGAGATGGCATGATACCTTTTCAATACCTTTAATGCATCTTCCCTGTCTTTTGGCTGATCATAACGGATGGGGCTCGAGGTTTCCAACCACATCGTAATACCGATGGGAAACCCTTCAAATAGTAATAATTCCCGCTCATGTATAGGGTGAAACGGAAGTACGTGATAAAACTGTTCTCTTAACAGGGCTGAAATCAGCCGTTCCTGGAGTATGAATTTCAATTGATTGGGGAACCGTTTGACAAACCATTTTGTTCCTTGGCTTGTCATCACCCATTTTCCCTCTTTTATACTTTTCAGGGATGCCCCGGGATCTTGTAGCTTAAATTGTAAAAAAGAAAGGAGACGATGTGAATAATCGTCCCCTCGTGCGAGCATATTATCCCTCAAAATCATCGTCATTGAAGTTCGGCATGGCAAATGCTCTTGGACCGAACATTCCCGGTGATCCCATCTGCATTCCCGGCATCCCTTGCATACCCTGACCTTGCATTCCTGGCATCCCTTGCATACCCTGACCTTGCATTCCTGGCATTCCCTGCATACCCTGACCTTGCATTCCTGGCATCCCTTGCATGCCCTGACCTTGCATTCCTGGCATCCCTTGCATGCCCTGACCTTGCATTCCCGGCATTCCTGGCATGCCTTGACCTTGCATTCCTGGCATGCCTTGCATGCCTTGACCTGGCATTCCTTGCATGCCATATGGCATCATTGGTTGATGCATCATTGGACCATACTGTGGACCACCGCATCCGCAATCACCCTGGTCACTTGCTCCCATTACATTGGATGGTTGACCCATAGGCGATTGCGCACCCATCACTCCTGTCGGCTGACCCATCGGCGATTGATATCCGTTCATGGAAGGAGACTCTTCTGACATCGCCCCCTGTACCTGGCCTCCAGGTCCCATCGGATAACCGCCCGGCATGAATCCAGGTCCCGGCATAACTGGGGAGACTGGATAACAATTTCCCGGGTAAGGCATGTATGGAGCCTGCTGCTGCGGCATTTGAACGGATGGATAGTTCTGATCAGATGCACCCATTACTCCGGTTGGCTGCTGCATTGGCTGCTGCATTGGTTGCTGCATTGGTTGCTGCATCGGCATTTGCATCGGCATTTGTCCGTGAGGCATATACGGCATGACAGAAGAAGATTCCTCATCATAGCCCATTTGTGGCATCATCGGCATATTTTGCATTCCAGGCATCGATTGAGCACCTTGAACCTGACCGCCTGGCCCCATTGGCATTCCCTGCCCCATCGGCATCCCGTATCCTGCTCCAGGATGCATTCCTCCATGCGGCGGACAGAATCCTGATCCTGGCATGACAGGTGATACCGGTACGCAATTATTCGGGTTATAATACATAGGCTGGGTGTTCCCTCCTTGTGGTTGTGATGGCATTTGTAAGCTTTCTTCTTCTTGAACACCTTTCACGGCTTCTTGCTTTGGTTTTGGCTGTTCTTTCGCTTTAGGGAGTACATTGGTAGGTTTAGGCGGCGATTTGGGTTTTGGCATTGGTTTTGCCTGCTGTTTCGGTTGCTGCACTTGCATGTTCGCCATATTCATCATGTAGTAATTGTTAATATCAATTTCCGGGACTACTGGTTGAGGCATTTTTGGAGTAAATGGCTTTTGGACTTCTTTCGGCATTTCTTTCTTTGCTTCCTTTACTGGCATGGCCATAGGCTTTTGCTCTTTGAAAGGATGCTCTGCTTTTGGCATCTCTTTCTTTGGCATTTCCTTGGATCCGTATTTGATTTGTGTCTCTTTTTTCACGGATCCGCCCGCAGTCGGCACTTTTATTTTCATGCCGGGCATGATCATATCAGGGTTTGAAAGCTGGGCATTCATTTGTTTCAACTCTTCAAAATTCACGCCATACTTCTTGGCGATTTTCCAAAGAGTATCCCCTTTTTGAACAATATGGATTTTCACTCTGTTTCCCTCCTCAGGCATAAGTCTATATATCCTATGACAAGATAGGCAAATTGCTAATCATCTACATAAAAACTTATGAGATATCAAAAAAAAATATACCGTCCCGAGAAATGGGACGGTATATTTCAGATTGCATACATGATATTTTCACCTGCATTAAGCACGGATCAACATGCGTTCTAAAGCGAAAATCGCATTTTTTGAGACTTCATCATCCACTTTGATAATGTTTTGGGGATTTCCTTCCATCATTTTTTCCAATGACCACAGGAGATGTGGCAAATCGATTCGGTTCATCGTTAAACATGGGCACATGTAAGGATTCAAAGAAACAATCTTTTTATCCGGATGTTGATCGATCAATCTTTTGACAAGATTCATTTCTGTACCAATGGCGAAAGCTGATCCAGGGGGAGCCTGCTCAATCGTCTCTATGATATATTTTGTGCTTCCATTCAGATCGGACTTCTCAACCACTTCGCGGCGACATTCCGGATGGACGATGATCTTCATATCTGGATGATGAAGGCGGATGTCTTCAATATTCTTCTCTGTGAAATTTTCATGCACTGAGCAGTGACCTTTCCATAGTATCACCTTTACATGTTCAACATCCCCATCGTAAATGAGCTCGTTTCGTATAGGATCCCACACGGCCATCTCATGTAAGGCAATACCAAGATCAGCCGCCGTATTACGGCCCAAATGCTGGTCAGGCAAGAAGAGGATACGCTGTTTCTCCGAAAGTGCCCACTTCACCATTTTATGCGCATTGGATGAAGTAACCGTGGCACCACCATTCTTACCGACAAAGCTTTTAATGGCTGCAGTCGAATTCACATAGGTAAGAGGGATGATCGTTTCTCCATATACCTCCATGAGCTTCTTCCACGCCTTTTCTGTTTGATAAATATCCGCCATATCCGCCATGGAACATCCAGCCCTCATATCCGGTAAAATGACCGACTGATGATCCTCGGTTAAGATGTCTGCTGTTTCAGCCATAAAATGAACACCGCAAAACACAATATACTCTGCCTCTTTATTTTGTGCGGATATTTGTGCAAGCTGAAGTGAATCACCGACGGCATCTGCAAATTGTATCACTTCGTCCTTTTGGTAATGATGACCTGGAATAAAAAGCTTCTTTCCTAATTGGTGCTTTATTTCCCTCACTCTATTTTCCATCTCTTCCGTCGAGAGACTCGTGATCGATTCTGGCAATGCGCCTGTTTGTTTCGTTAATTCATCCAATAACCCCATGTTCATACCCCTTTCCCTATCCTTACTCTTGCACTGATATCAAGCGATTTCACAGAGTGTGTCAAGTAACCGAGGGAGATATACTGAACGCCAGTCTCTGCATAGGCAGGTAGACTCTCCCAGGTAATACCTCCGGATGCCTCCGTCACGATATGAGAAGGCACGAGCGGTATCCAATCACGGATCGTCTCCGGAGTGCAGTTATCGAACATGATGACATCGGCACCACTTTCAATCGCTTCCACTAATTGTTCCTTCGTTTCAATCTCCACTTCCACTTTCACCATATGACCGATTTGGGTTTTCACCTGCTTCACAGCCTCACTGATCGATCCAGCAAAGGAAATGTGATTATCCTTTAGCATTACCGCATCATAGAGACCATTTCTATGGTTAAACCCACCTCCGGTCCTGACAGCGTATTTCTCAAGCATTCGGAGTCCTGGCGTTGTTTTCCTTGTATCACATAATCGGACACCACTGCCTTTCACGTGCTCAACAGCCCGATACGTTTCCGTTGCAATACCGCTCATCCGCTGGATCAGATTCAGGACCACCCGTTCCGCTTGGAGGAGATCTCCCATGGGACCGGTGATTTCAGCAATCCTTTGTCCTGCTTCTACCCATTCACCATCTTCGACGAACAGCTGGACGGACACCGAAGAGCCGAAAAGGGAGAAGCCAATTTCCACTACATCCTTCCCACAGAAAACCCCATTTTCCTTCATTAGTAATGAAAATGACCCTTCATCACCTTTTCTGAACAAGGCATCAGACGATACATCACCATCTCCAAGATCTTCCTTATAAAATTCTTCAAGCATAGATTTTAGTTTCATTTTGTTCATGATATTCCACCCTCAATCGTCCATCATTGTTTTGCAGGACCGTTTTCCGTTTGAACCATTCATCATGATCTTCAACGGGGAAATCTGAGCGTATATGACCTCCCCTGCTCTCCCGCCGTAATAAAGCAGATTGCGTAACAAGTAAGCTAACAATCCACATAAAATACGTGTGAATTTCTTCACGTGAATTAACATCAATGTGCTCCCTGAATGTAAGCGGCTGTTCTTTCAACCATTTTAAATGGGCAAGTAAACCTTCTTCGTGCCGAATGATTCCCACGCGATTCATCATTCCTTCTCTTATTTCATCAGAATGAAAAGGAATATGCAGAGAATTTCCCTCTTTTATGTCATCTACAGGAACATGAGGAGAGCATCCTGCTCCCTTTTGTATCAGGAGATTCCCCAACCTTTCACCATATACCAATCCTTCTAACAATGAATTACTAGCCAGTCGATTCGCTCCGTGAATGCCACTGCACGCTACCTCTCCGATTGCGTACAATCCTGGTATATTTGTCCGTCCCTCATCATCCGTCACGATTCCCCCCATGACAAAATGACAGCCCGGAGAAACAGGGATCATTCCATCCTCGATTGAGATTTGATGTTTTAGGCATAGAGCGGATATCGAAGGGAATTTCTCCTGAAAATCTTTTATTCCTCTTATATCCAGATACACGCTTTTGCCCATTTGTCGTTCCTTATGAATACACTCTGCCACCACATGACGGGGCGCAAGTTCCAAGAGCGGGTCGACTTCCTCCATGATTCTCTTTCCCTCATCATTCAAGAGAATGGCGCCTTCCCCTCTTACCGCCTCTGAAATGAGCCCGCATGTTCTCCCGTTCACCCAAAGAAGGGTAGGGTGAAACTGAATGAATTCCATATCTGAAAGCTTAGCCCCTGCAAGAAAGGCAAGAGCCATCCCATCTCCCGTTACAGCCGGATGATTGGACGTAGAGGGATACAAACCGCCGATCCCTCCAGTGGCAAGCACTATATGGGGGGCATAATAAGAGCGGATTGCCTCATCCTTATTCTTCGTTTTCACCCCGCAGCAGCGCCCCTTGTCATCTTTGACAAGTTCGTAAACCATTTCTCCTTCAACGAATTCAACCTTTTCTCCTGAAAGGGATTTCAAAAGAAATTCCACTAAATATTTACCTGTCTGATCTCCACCGCTGTGAAGGATGCGCTGTTCACTATGAGCCCCTTCCATCCCAAGAGACAGACTTCCATCCTTTTGCCGATCGAATGGTGCTCCATCCTTCAACAAGGATTCTACAATCATTTTTCCATCTTCTATGAGCCGTTTCACACTATCTTCGTCCTGATGATAGCGTCCTGCTTCCAATGTATCTCTGAAATGGGCATGGACGGAATCCTTTAACCCTAAAGGTGCCGCAATGCCTCCTTGAGCAAGGTACGAGTTCCCGCTTTTAATTTTATCCTTTGTGATAATCATCACATAAAAATGGTCTTGAAGCCGGCGTGCCAATTGCAAAGCGGCAATGCCACTCCCTATGATGATAATATCGGCTTTTTCCATCAAAAAACCCTCCTGATTATTTACAGGTGTCTTGACACATATATTTACACATATTTAAACTAATGACAAGAGTTTTTTACAAGACTCATATATTCAGACAATTCCATTAAAGGCGGTTTACATGATGAACTATTTTGATTACGCTGCTACGACCCCTGTAGACCCTGAGAGTTTACGTGTCTATCAGACCGTAAGTGAAGAGTTCTGGGGCAACCCGAGCAGTCTTCACGATATTGGGGGAAAAGCACAGCAACTCCTGTCAAATTGCAGAGAGAAATTGGCAGACATGCTCGGTCTTCCCTCTAAAGGGATATACTTTACTTCCGGAGGAACTGAAGGGAACCAATTGGCGCTTGTCACACTGGCCCTCTCAAGATGTGAAAAAGGAAAACATATCATCATCGGAGGTGCCGAGCATTCGTCACTTCATTCCGCTGCCGGTTTTCTTGAACAATGGGGTTTTACCGTTACGAAAATTCCTTACAACTCTAAAGGGTTTGTTGATCTTGAGCTTTTTGAGGAATCCATAACAGATCAGACGACCGTAGTATGCATCGGACACGTCAATGGAGAAATTGGAACAATACAGCCACTACATGATATAAAAAATATCCTTCGAACCACTGACATTCTGCTTCATAGTGATATGGTTCAATCATTTGGAAAAATGGATATCACTGAGTGCACTTCCCTAGTGGACAGTTTTACCGTTTCGTCACATAAAATTTACGGCCCCAAAGGGGTAGGAGCTCTTTATATCAACCCTGCCCTCGACGTCTCTCCGATGATGCCGGGCCAGACACATGAGGGGGGTTTCAGGGGAGGAACCGTGAATCTTCCGGGGATAGCAGGATTTGTGACAGCCGCAAACATGTGCCATGACTCTTTTTCAACTCCCCATTATGTGGAGCTGAGGAATCATTTTTTATCCCGACTAGAAGCATTACTGCCAGATTCTTATACCCTTTACGGAGGTCCTGAGCACGTACAGCTCCCTCATGTCATCGGTCTTGGAATTCACGGTCTTGAGGGTCAATGGCTCATGCTCGAATGCAATAGGAGAGGAATTGGCATATCCACCGGCAGTGCCTGTGGGGCAGGGTCACAGAATATGTCTAAGACGATGGCAAGCATGGGAGTCAGTCAAAGAGCAGGAAAAGAATTTTTCAGGATCTCTTTCGGAAGAGAAACAGGGAAAGAGCAGATAGAGACTTTGGTCCACACGTTAGCTGACATACATGCTTCATATGTCTCCTTAACTTGAGATTCAACTTGTGGTATGATTTCCTATATGAATTTGGGACGGAGGAGATATCTTTGACAGGAAAAAAAATCCTTGGGGATGAAAGAAGAAAATGGATCCTCGATAAACTTATCACGGAACAGGCCCCTATAACAGGTGGAGATCTCGCCAAGCAGTCCAATGTCAGCCGGCAAGTGATTGTAAGTGACATTACGCTGCTGAAAGCAAAAGGTGAACCGATCATCGCAACAAGTCAAGGATACTTATATATGCCTGCTTCGAATCAGGACACCATGATTGAAAGAACCATTGCTTGTCAGCACACCCCTGACAAGTCGGAAGAAGAGCTCTTCTTACTGGTTGACCACGGGGTCACTGTCAAGGATGTAAAGATCGAACACGGAGTTTACGGGGATCTGACCGCATCGATCATGGTATCGAACCGAAAAGAAGTAGAACAATTCATGAAGAAAATAGATGATACAGGCGCTTCCTTTCTCTCCGAGTTAACCGATGGCGTGCATTTACATACGATCATGGCCCAATCGGAACAAACACTTGAAAGAGCTGAAAAAGCGCTTCATGATGCAGGATTTTTAATTTCGAATGATCATTAACGTCGTTGCTGTGACCCGAAAAGGGGCCAGAAGACCGACAAAAAGGCAGAATCCATAAAGGAATCTGCCTTTTTATTATTGATCCAATAAATAAGAAGAATATGTACCGATCATTTTCACCTTGCAGCCAAGTGCCTCCATTTCATTGATGGCGCCGGGCAGAAGGACATCATCCAATCCTTGAGCCACATCAATCAAGAAGAAATAATCGCCTAGCCCGGTTTTAAGGGGTCTTGATTCAATTTTGCTCAAGTTCAGCTGTCTCCAGGCAAACGTGGACAACACTTGGTGGAGTGCTCCCGATCGGTCTTTCGGAAGGGTGACCATCAAAGTCGTCTTCTCCATTGTTTTTTCCTGACCTGATAGTGTCAGCGGTTCAGCCTTCTTATGCAACACAATGAACCGTGTATGATTATAGGCAAAATCATGGATGTTTTCATGCAGGATGTTCAGCCCGTACTTTTCAGCTGCCAGCTCATTTCCGATCGCACCGAGAAAGGTCTCAGGATGCTCACTCACATATTTAGCAGCCGCAGCTGTACTTGTCGTTTGTTCCAGAGTAGTCCCCTTAAACTGCTTATGTAGAAACTTATGGCACTGCGCCAGTGCGTGAGAATGAGAGAGGACCTTCTGAATATTCTCTTTCCTCCCGCTCCATTCAGGGTGGACCATTAAATGCTGCTGAATGGCCGACGTCAACTCTGCGACAATCGATAGGTCTGCTTCATGAAACAAATAATCCACCGTAATATGCACCGAGCCTTCCAACGCATTCTCTAATGGCACTACGGCATAATCCACTTCATTCTCTATCACCGCTTCAATACAATCGGGGATCGTTACGTACGAAACGGTTTCTTCTTCAGGGAAAGCCTTCTTGACTGCTAAGTCTGTAAAGGAAGCTTCCGGTCCTAAGTATGCAATCTTCACTCTGATCTTCCTCTCACTCACTTGAAATTTATTGAACATTCTAACACGTAAAGGGGTAAAGGGGAAGGATTTCTTATAAAAAAAAGAAGCGTCAGGCTCCGGAACCCAACACTTCTACCTTCTCCACAAATTCTAATCTTCTTAGCTTTGAGAGTAAGTCTTCCAATCCGATCGTCAGGTCCGTCACGTTTAAGGAGAGCGTCACATTCGCTCTTCCCTGTAACGGGATCGTCTGATGGATCGTTAATATATTACAGCCATGCTTGGCCGTTTCACTTAATAGGTGAGACAACGTGCCTGATCGGTCCTCCAAATGAAAGAATAACGTGATGATTCTCTCCTTCACCACAGTATGGAAAGGAAAAACGGTATCCCGGTATTTGTAAAAGGCACTCCGGCTAAGATCTACCCGGTGGACCGCTTCCCACACGGAATCCGCCTTGCCCCTTTCGATTAATTCTTTTGCATCCAGGGTTTTCTTCATCGCTTCCGGCAACACGTCTTCACGTACTAAATAAAATTTGCCTTCTTGAAATTTTTTCCCCAATGACGATTCCTCCAATTGTCTAGCTGCAGAGGTCAAAGGCAGCATGCCCCTTTAAAAACCGCTTTCGCTTTCTATTGTAGAGCAGGTAGCAGCAGCCGCCACCTGCTATCTGTCTGAAATAGGTGAAGGATGGACTTAATCTACAAATTCGAACTCGTATTTTATTAATCGGATCGTATCGCCATTTTTGGCACCACGTTCACGAAGGGCATCATCTACACCATAAGAACGAAGCTGTCTGGCGAAACGTCTTGCCGAGTCTTCACGTGAGAAATCCGTCATTTTGAACAAGCGTTCTATTTTCGCACCTCCGACCACGAATGTTCCATCAGGATCACGCGTGATCTCGAAGTCCCTCTGCTCTTCTTCATGCTTGTAAACAACACGGTGAATCCCAGTCTCTTCTTCTTCATGGATCGGGAATTCATCAGTCGTTTCCACTTTATCCGCAACGGCATACAACAGTTCAGCAAGACCCTGTCTTGTAACCGCTGAGATAGGGAAAACAGGATAATCCTCCTGCATCTTTTCTTTGAAGATCTCAAGATTCTCTTCTGCATCCGGCATGTCCATCTTATTCGCAACGATGATTTGAGGTCTCTCCGTTAAACGAAGATTGTACTGCTTAAGCTCTTCATTGATGGTCAGATAATCCTCGTATGGATCTCTTCCTTCCATTCCACTCATATCAATCACATGCACAATGACGCGCGTACGTTCAATGTGACGTAGGAACTGATGACCGAGCCCGACGCCTTCGTGGGCACCTTCGATCAATCCAGGTAAGTCTGCCATCACAAAGCTTCTTCCATCACCCGTTTCTACCATCCCTAAATTCGGAACGATCGTTGTGAAATGGTAAGAAGCAATCTTAGGCTTCGCTGCTGACACAACGGAAAGTAATGTGGACTTCCCAACGCTAGGGAATCCTACCAGTCCGACATCAGCCAGAAGCTTCAATTCCATAACGATATAACGCTCTTGTCCCGGCTCACCCTTCTCAGAAAGCTCCGGTGCAGGATTGGCCGGAGTCGCGAAGCGGGAATTCCCTCTTCCTCCACGGCCGCCTTTCGTGATGACGGCACGTTGACCATGCTGCACAAGATCCGCAATTGTTTCTCCAGTATCGTCATCCTTCACAACGGTACCCGGCGGAACTTTGACAATCATATCCTCCGCATTGCGCCCATGCTGATTCTTACTCATCCCGTGCTCACCACGAGGTGCTTTGAAATGACGTTGATAGCGGAAATCCATTAAGGTTCTTAAACCTTCATCCACTTCGAAAATGACGTCTGCTCCATGACCGCCATCTCCTCCGGCAGGACCGCCTTTCGGTACATATTTCTCACGACGGAAGGCAACCATACCGTTTCCGCCGTCACCGCCCTTTGTATAAACCTTGACCTGATCTATAAACATACTTTCACTCCTAACTGATCCGTACAGTCGTCCTATTTAACGACAACATGAACGACAAGAACCTCTTCTTGAAGTTGTTCTATTTCTATATTTTCTCCGTTTAATTGTTGATTCTTAATCCAGTCTTCCACCATGCTTGTACTCTTTAGTATACCTGTGAAATCAAATATAAAACGGGATTGTTCTTTTGTAATGTCCAGTAAGATGGATAATTGATTCTCTACATTGTTCATTACATTTGATTCAAGGAATTCCAGAAACTCCTTGCACCAGTTGTAAAGTCTTCGGTCTTCAAGTCCATGTGCCGACTCGATCCGAAGGACTTCAAACTCCAGCTTGATCAAATGTCTTGACCAATTATAGGTTAATATCCATTCTGCCAATAGTGGAAGCTTTAGATTCGATAGCTTCGACTCATTTTGTGCAACGAGAACCATTTCCTCGATTACCTGCTTCGCCCGTTCCACACGGTCAAGATCCAGGTTCCCTTTAATTAATTGCAAGTCGTTCATCCAGTCGTGGCGAGCATGCCTCAATGCCTCGACTACACCCCAATTTTCGCTCATAATCTAACTCCTATACTTTAAGTGCTACCTGTAAGTATATCAAAGATAGGCGTGATGCGTATATTGTTTCTGTGAAATTGGTGGGTGGGGGATGATGGATTCTTAATGAATTGAAAATAAATCTCTCGTTTTGAAAATAAATGCACGAGAATTGAAAATAAAATTCTGTTTTTGAAAATAAAAGGGGCAAATTTGAAAATAAATCTCTTTGTGCAACTAAAATTTTAATCAAATTCTATCTATTTTAACCCTAATACTCACTAAATTCTCCCTAAGTCAGCAGTTTCAGACGTAATCCATCTAAAAAACATCAAAATCCGAGCACACACTTCTCTAATAAAAATAAAACTCTAACCGAAAGTCGGTTAGAGTTTTCGTTAAAGATATGCGATTAAGCTTCATTCGCAACTGGGTATACGCTCACTTTTTTCTTGTCACGACCCATGCGTTCGAAACGAACAACACCGTCGGTCTTAGCGAAAAGTGTATCGTCGCCACCACGGCCGACGTTTAGGCCTGGATAAATTTTTGTACCGCGTTGACGGTAAAGAATTGATCCACCAGTAACCATTTGACCGTCTGCACGCTTAGCACCAAGACGCTTTGCAATAGAGTCACGACCGTTTTTAGTCGAACCTACTCCTTTTTTAGACGCAAAAAACTGAAGGTCTAATCTTAACATCTGTTCCACCTCCTACTTTTTGAAGGTTATTTTAATAAACTCACTGTAGTCTCGTTCAATCGTTTGGAGGCTGATAAGCATGCTGTTCAACAGCAGCTGAATCTTGCCCTCTGTTTCTTCCGGAAGGTCATCAGGGATGACACAGCGAAGGAATCCACCATCAGAAGATTGCTCGATGGACGGTTCAACACCGGTTAACGCCATAATGGCATTGATACTGCCGAATGAAACAGCAGAAGCACCTGCACAAACAATGTCTTGCCCATTTTCGGCAAAATCAGCATGTCCATCCATAGAGAAAGAACGGATTCTTTTCTTGGAGGAACACTCTACGTAAACGTTAATCATGATATCACGCCTTACGCGTTGATTGTGTCAATGACAACTTTAGTGTAAGGTTGACGGTGACCTTGCTTACGACGGTAGTTCTTTTTCGCTTTGTATTTGAATACTACAAGCTTTTTCGCGCGGCCTTGTTTTTCAACTTTCGCTGTTACAGTAGCTCCATCCACTAAAGGACTTCCTACTTTAACATCGTCACCACCAACGAATAGAACTTTGTCAAAAGTTACCGTATCGCCTTGCTCAGCGTTTAGCTTCTCGATGTAGATTTCTTGACCAGCTTCTACACGGATTTGCTTACCACCTGTTTCGATAATTGCGTACATAATCGCACCTCCTTATAAACTCAGACTCGCCAATGACAGGTGTTGGATTTCTCCACACTTATGTACCTGTAATGTGCGGTTGTAGCACGGGTGCTACAATCAATAACATTAGAATCCTATCATATAAATGAATACACTGTCAATAACATTCATGAAATTCATATGATTTTCGTTATATGATAATACGGATGATCGTGAGTGATTTTCGTTAAGGTGATTTTTTTATTCAATGCGTTCTGAAGTCTATCAAGGTGAATGCCCTGTTTTCCTGCAAACACATCCACTACTTCTTGGGTGGCCTCCACTTGGATTTGTGAAGCATCCAGTCTTTCACATTCCCACAGTTCCCGTTCGAGCTTGAAAGCCATCGTTTCAGGACTCATCACCCTCCCTGTCCCGTGGCATACCGAACAAGGTATGGTCAAGGAAGCAGCGAGGGGCTGACGGGTCCTTTTTCTGGTCAATTCCAGGATCCCAAGTTTCGTGAACCCGACGATGGTTGTGCGCTGCCGGTCAGAGAGAAGGGCTTCTGAAAGTGATTCAATCACTTCATTCCGATGAATCTCCTTCTTCATATCGATGAAATCAATCAGGATCATCCCACTCAAATTACGAATAGTCAGCTGTTTGGCCATTTCTTTTGCCGCGAGTTTGTTCGTTTGAAGGATGGTGCCTTCTAAATTGTCTTTTCCAGTGAATTTTCCTGAATTGACATCTACCACCGTCATCGCTTCCGTTGTTTCTATGACTAGAAAGGCCCCGTTCTCCAGCCACACCACTTTCTTCATTGCGGTTTCCCAGATAGAGAAGATTCCATATTGTTTAAAAATATTTTCGCGACCTTGATAAAGCTCGAATCTCCATTTTTCTTTAGTCTCTTCCCCACACATCTCCTCCACCTGAAGCATGCTCTCATACTCATCGAAGACAATTTTGCCTCCCCCGCCTTTTTTCAGATGTTCGTGGAGATCTTCATAAAAGGTATCCTGCCGTGATAGGAGGGACGGACACTTTGCCCTTAGGGAAACTTTCTGAAGACGTTCATAAAGAGATCGTAAAGCGATTAATTCTTCATGTAAATCGGCTTCCTTCACACCGGAAGCATTCGTACGCATCACAACGCCTTCTTCCGGACGTTTCCATTCATTCCCTAATCGTCTTAACACCTTTCGATTCTCATCATCCACTTTTTTGGATACCGCGACATAGTGACCTTTAGGCATATATACCATATGTTCGCCCTTCATTTCAATGACCGCAGTCAACCTGGCGCCCTTTGCCCCGATCTCATCCTTGGTGACCTGAACGATGATTTTCTGACCTTCGTGGACACATTTACTGATCGGCACCGGAGGACTTCCCGCGTGATACGCTTCTACATTTTGTGGGAAATCCTTTTCGTGGAGGTACCCGTTCTTCCCCTGCCCGAAATCGATGAAGGCCGCACCAAGTCCTTTTTGTACCTTGTCGACTTTCCCCAAGTAAATATTGCCTGTTAAGCTTTCTTCTCCAGGCTGATATGTATATAAACCGATGATTTCATTATGTGAACGATGTACCCACCGTTTTTCCCTGCTTTTACTATGTACGATCATTTCTTCCACAATGGAACCCTCATTTCTTTAATGGATGCCCTGAACAACAGAAAAAAGGGTTGAATTCAACCCTTTTAATCAGTATGCCCTTATTTTATACGGTTCGTCAATATAAGTAGAGTAGATCCTTCGTTTTGGCAGAAGTCATCTTTTCAGCAAAAAAGGCGTGGAGAAGTTCGTTTTCATCGAGCTTCCCCACTTCGACTCCTTTCTCAAATACAACCAGGGGATGCTTGACTCCGCGCTGAAACCGTTCTACCACTGTAATGATGGAATCATCACTTTCAATGGGTAATGGCCGCAACTGAACAAATTGATGACTCTTCCCGTAATACCTCTCTAATAAGAACTTCATGAACGCATACCGCCTCTGTTTCCAGTCCACCCAAAGGGAGAAGTAAAGGAAAGAAAGGACAATCCACAGATTCAGGTGCAAGGGAGCCGTCATGAGCACAATCAGATGAAACAGTAGTAGTAAACCAAATGAAAAGAGGAGCGTGTATTCATACGCTCTCAAATAATTGAACTTGGTAGCAAGCATCAAAGAAACCATCTTCCCGCCGTCCAGCGGCCAGATGGGAAGGAGGTTAAACAGTAACACCATCATATTTAATTGAAAGAAAAGCGAAAAAACATCCTGACTGATCACACCAAAGGAGTGGAGTCCCCATCCTAAGGCAATGAGCCACACATGCTGCAGGGGGCCAGCTACCACCACCAGGAACTCCTCCTTTAATGAGCGATTCCCGTGCTCATCCATCTCCGCCACCCCGCCAAAAGGTAACAGGGCGATTTTCTTCACTCTCCAGGAGAAGGACTGGGCCATTAATCCGTGCCCCAATTCATGGATGGTGATGATGACGAGCAGAAGAATCAGCTCGAAAAAGTGCGCCGTCATGATGGCAATCCCGATCACAAGCCACAACAATGGATGGACGTAAAACTTCTTCATAAGTGAAATGATATTAGTCAAATGACATCACCTGTATCGGGTCGATGAATTCATCTCCCATTTTAATGGCAAAATAAAACTCTCCAGACGCTTCGTCCTGACTGCTTGAGGAAACCTTCCCTACAAGAGAGCCCTTCTCGATTGATTCATACTGTTTCACATCAATCGATTCCAAGTTTCCGTACCAGGATTCTGATTGATCTGCATGTTGAATGACCACTGTATTCCCCAGCCCCTCCTTCTTTCCTGCAAAGATGATCAAGCCTCCCTTCATGGCGGTCACATCTTCACCCAGAACGGTTTGAAGCATGATGCCCTGCCCGTTTGTCTTAAAATTCTCTACGACTTTCCCAGAGGCAGGTCTCGCATATTCGGCACTTTGTGTGGAGGTGGACTTTTTATCCGCATTGCTGGCAGGCAATAAGGCAAGTGGTTTGCCGAATTGATCTTCATACCAGGTGGATATAGCGGCGAATTGAAATTCTGTATCCATCGTCTTCATCACAACAGACTTGGCCTCGTTAAAAACCGGAGAAGGACTCTTGAACATGATGGCCGTCACCAATACCATGATCCCCGCTCCGAGAATTTTCAGCATAAAGGTTTCCTTTTTGAAAAGTGGATGAACGCCTTCCGGTGGAGGACCGCCTTCAAAGCTGGTTTGACGCTCCAGTCCATAGCGCTCCTCATCACTCGGCAAAAAGTAGGTCGGGTGCTGCGTCCCCCCTGAATTCCCCATTTTTTTTCGTTTTGCTATCCGTTTACGTATTTCATCCGCACGATTCCCCATGTACACCATTCCTTTTTGTAAGGTATTGTTTCATAACCATTGATCTCTTAACTCTGATCAAGAGCGGCTGGGTCCAATCCTGATGATGGGCAAATGGGTGTCAGATCCATACCATGATTCCATTTCACGTGTTTTGCTACAATGTATGACTTGTCCCGTGAGAATATTCATGGGTAAAATAAAAAAGCCCCGGCAGAACGCAATACGCGCCCTGCCAGGACCTTGAAGAACTCTAGGCTTTCACACCGAATAATTTTTTAATTTTCATAAAGACACCGGTTCTTTCTTCATCCAGGGATTGAAGCGGAACGGATTCTCCCAGGATTCGTCTCGCAATATTCCGGTAAGAAATAGAGGCTTTACTTGTCGAATCAAGAGCTATTGGTTCACCTTTATTGGAAGACTTGATTACATTCTCGTCATCGGCGACGATTCCAAGAAGATCGATGGAAAGATGCGTGGTGATTTCATCCACATCCAGCATTTCTCCGTTCTTCATCATATGACTTCGGATACGGTTGATCACAAGCTTCGGCGGCTCGATGTTTTCCTTTTCCAGCAAACCGATGATCCGGTCTGCATCCCGTACTGCCGAAATTTCAGGAGTCGTCACGACGATCGCACGATCCGCTCCTGCTACGGCATTTTTATATCCCTGTTCAATTCCTGCAGGGCAATCGATGATGATATAATCATAGTCTTGCTTTAAGTCCAGTACCAGCTTTTTCATCTGTTCAGGATTGACAGCGGATTTATCACTGGTCTGTGCAGCGGGCAGTAAAAAGAGTTTGTCCTCGAAACGCTTGTCTTTCACAAGGGCTTGATGGATTTTGCATCTACCCTCGACAACGTCCACTAAGTCATATATGATTCGGTTTTCAAGTCCCATCACCACGTCCAGGTTTCTGAGGCCGATATCCGTATCAATCAAACAAACCTTTTTGCCTTGTAGAGCTAATGCTGTACCAACATTGGCAGAAGTAGTCGTCTTTCCTACTCCTCCTTTACCTGAAGTAACAACTATGGCTTCACCCACATTAGCTTCCTCCTTTAAAACTAGTAATATTTGGTCTAAGATGCTTCAAAACTTGTAATCTGTCGACAACAATCTGTCCACTGTCATCCACATACGCGCATTCCATTTCACGGTGATCCCCATCTTCTACCCGATCGGGTGCCCGGTTTAAGGAATCCGCGATTCGCAGCTGGGATGGGGCCATTTTCGATGCCACAATAACCGATTCCTTATTTCCATTGCAGCCGGCATGGGCAATCCCTTTTAATGAACCTAATATGTAAATATTACCTCCAGCGAGGACTTTTCCCCCTGGGTTGATATCTCCCACAACGAGAATGTCGCCGGATACTTCCACGACCTGTCCCGAACGGATGACCCCAGTGAGGGTTTCGATATTTCGTTCATCTATAAGTTTCTCAGCATCATTCTTTGTTATGACATTGCTCAATACTTCGTTTACAACTAAATTGCGTTTTTGTCTAACAATATCCTTCAGCTCTTCAACTTGGTCTTCTGCTAAGTACCGGTTGCCGGTTTGTATATTGACCGTTAAAAGAGGGGTACCTTCTGTTTCCCGATAGTGGGCAGACAGCTTATCATCCAATTCCTTCTTTAACTCGCGAAACGAGCATTGATCGTTGAGATGAAGGGTCAGACCTTCTTTTGTTCCTTTTATCATCACATTTGGCTTCTTATTCATGTCGCAATTTTCACCTCAGTCGTCTATAAATTCGACATAAGCAGTGTCATTTCCTCTTTTTATGAAAAAATTACTAATTGTATTTATTCATCCAACCATTCTTTCCGTTTCTTCAGAAGATAGTTTCTAAATGGAAACGCAAGAATGATATAAAACAGGATATTCAAGACCAGTGTAGGCCATAAACGCCAATCCACAAACTGCATGAAAGTCAAATCCGTCCTCTTGATGATCAGATTGATCTGGTAGACCAAAAATTCCAATACAGAGATGTTCACCATGGAAATGATCCCTAACACGAAGAGGTTATTATGTAACACTTTCATCATCTGATGGGATAAAAAGATGACGAACGGAAATAACACCAGGTAAATTCCATTGATTTCAGTGTAATAGATATCAAATAGGAAGCCAAAAATGAGCCCATAAAGAAGTGCGGTCCGATATTGATAATAGGCACAAATAAAGAACAGCACAATAACAAGGAAATGGGGAACAATTATTTTCTGATCAAACCACTCTTCACTAGGGAACAAATGAACAAATAAGCTTTCGCTATAGTAAAAAATAATAGTCAATAAAGGAAGGAGGAGCCTGCTGATCATTGCTCTTCCTCCTCAACCGCATCTTCTTCTGTCACACCTTGAATTTCACGATCGATTACCATAACGTGCTCTAGATGATAGAAATCAGCAGCCGGCTTCACGTATGCCGTTTGCGTCAATCCATATTGATCAGGCTTGACTTCCTTTACTTCACCGATGACCAATCCCTTAGGAAATACACCGCCGAGACCAGAAGTCATGACTTTAGATCCTTTTTCGACCTTCATATCGTTGGAAATGCGTTTAACCAGAATCTCTTCTTCTTTGTTGTCATAACCTTCGATCCAGCCGTTAATATCCTCTTCTTTACTTTGAATGACAGTGGAAATTCGATTTTTTGTATTATTGGTCGAAATTAATTCCACTGTAGATGAAAATTTATTGACGCTTTTAATTTTCCCAATCAATCCTGCAGAAGAAATGACGGCCATATCAGACTTAATCCCGTTCACTTCACCTTTATCAATGGTGATGAGCTCCTGCCATTGATCCGGGTTTCTTGCAATGACGGTTGCCTGAATCGTACTATAGGCACGAAGGTTTTCCTTTTTATCCAGTACCGCCCGTAGTTCATCGTTATCTTGCTTCAGGTCTTTCACTTTTGTTTCAAGCTTGATTAATTCATCCAAGCGTGTTTTCAGCTTTTCATTTTCTGTGTATGTATTTTGAAGATCTTGAACGTTATCAACAACTCCGGCTACATAATTGACAGGTTTTGAAACCAACGACTGTCCGAATCCTACCATATCTTTCACAAACTGCTCAGGCCAGCTGATACTGTCCCGGTCCCGCAAAGAAAAACCGATTAATCCCACCAGGACGATGACACTGACGAGCAGAATGATCAAACGTTTATTCAGGAAGAATTGTGGCATGATGTACACCTCAACCTTTTCTCATTCTAGTAAATACTATATCAAAAATGATGATTTTTTGATATCATTCGTCAAAATATTCATGGTTCTTCGAAAAAAGATGGGGCCGGCCTTAAGGTTGCACCTGCACCCATAAGGAGACGTCCCCTATTGCTATCCTTTATTATTTTCCTCTTGTTTTGAATAAGTGAATGTGATCAAGGGCTTTACCAGTCCCAATCGCCACGCAATCCAGAGGCTCTTCCGCGATAAGGACCGGCATCTTCGTTTCATCGCTGATCACTTTATCCAAGTTACGCAGAAGTGCACCTCCACCTGTCAGCACAATCCCTCTATCCATGATATCCGCTGCAAGTTCCGGTGGTGTCTTTTCAAGCGTACTCTTAACGGCATCGACAATCGTGTATACGGTATCATGAAGGGCTGATGCAATTTCAACAGCTGTGATTTCAATCGTTTTCGGTAACCCTGTCAGCAGGTCACGACCGCGGATTTCCATCGACTCAATCCCTTCTGCATCTCCGGCAGATCCCACTTCCATCTTGATGGTTTCCGCTGTTCGGTCCCCAATCATCAGGTTATATGTTTTACGGATATAATTAATGATACTATCGTCCATTTCATCACCGGCAACACGGATCGACTGACTCGTCACGATTCCCCCTAAAGAGATGATGGCTACTTCCGTCGTTCCACCACCGATATCCACGACCATGCTACCCGTCGGTTCCCATACAGGTAGATTTGCCCCGATCGCCGCTGCGAAAGGCTCTTCAATCGTATAGGCATCACGTGCTCCCGCTTGTCTAGTGGCATCGATGACGGCTCGTTCTTCCACACCGGTAATGCCTGAAGGTACACAAACCATGACATAAGGCTTTCTGGAAAACGCACCTTTATTCCGTGTCGCCTGTTTTATGTAGTACTTCATCATCGTCGCTGTCGTTTCATAGTCAGCGATCACTCCGTCTTTCATCGGGCGAAGCGCGACTACATTCCCCGGTGTACGACCGATCATATTCTTCGCATCGTTCCCTACAGCAACGATCTGCTTGTTATCTGTCTGAAGTGCAACAACAGAAGGTTCGCGAACGACAATCCCCTTGCCTTTCACGTACACCAAAGTGTTAGCAGTTCCTAAATCAATCCCTAAATCTTTCGTTCCAAACATGGATGGTATCTCCCTTTCTGATACAAATTGGCTGGTTTTTAAAAGGTTTTATGTGTTTTCATAGGAGAGTTGTCCAATCACTCTCTATCTTCTTAATTTTCGTCACAATAATTGTTCGTTCATGCATAACGAAAAGACTCATTCTCTTGTAGAATGACTCTCTTATTTCAGTAAGCTCACGTTATATTGAATCACCATATTGTTTGTAAAAATCATAAGCTTTATTATAGCGTAACCAGGAAAAAAATCATAGTGTCATAAATACCCTTTTTCCTTTAAGCTGATAAACTTCTTCTCCCCTATTATAAGGTGATCGAGGATATCAATTCCAATGATTCGACCACACTCCACTAATCTTTTTGTCACTTCTATGTCTTCCTTGCTCGGTGTCGGATCTCCCGATGGATGGTTGTGAATACAAATGATGGAGGCTGCGGAGCGGCGGAAGGCTTCTTTAAAGACTTCTCTTGGATGAACAATGGAGGCATTGAGGCTTCCGATAAAGATGGTTTGCTTGTGGAGAACTTGATTCTTAGTGTTGAGGTATAAACAGACAAAATGCTCCTGTGCCAGGAACCTCATATCATTCATGACATAATTGGCTCCGTCTTCGGGGGAGCGGATCGAATATCTGTCGTCAAAGGCGAGATTACTGATGCGACGGCCAAATTCAACGGCAGCCATGATCTGGACGGCCTTGGCAAGTCCGATCCCTTTCGTTTTCGTAATCTCTTCAAGGGACGCATCCTTTAATAGATTCAATCCATCAAAATGAGTCAATAGCCTGTTGGATAATTGAAGTACAGACTCGGACTTTGTGCCTGTCCGGAGTAAAATCGCAAGCAGTTCCTGGTTGGATAAACTGGCTGCACCGCTTTGAATCATTCTTTCCCTTGGTCTCTCATCCTGGGGAAAATCACGGATCATCAACCTGTTTTCTTCCTGCTGAGGGATTGTTTTAACCATAGGTTCCTCCTATTCTTACGTGAAGGAGTCATTCTGAGTGAAGATAGCCCATTTCAAGTAAAACGCGGTTCACCCGTGAGATAGGCAAGCCAACGACGGAGAAATAATCTCCCTTGATTTTTTTGACGAATTTCGCTCCTATTCCCTGGATCCCATATGAACCCGCTTTATCAAATGGTTCTTCAGATGCGATATAATCATCGATCTCTTTGGAGCTCAACTCCCAAAACGTAACATCCGTTTTTTCATAAAAGAGTTTCTCCACCTCACCATGGACGATTGCGACACCTGTGTACACTTCATGGGCAGATCCCGATAGCATACTGAGCATTTCTTTAGCTTCTTCTTTAGACCCTGGCTTTCCAAGGATCTTTCCATCCTTTGTCACGACGGTGTCTGAACCGATGACATAATGAGTTGGATATTGATTTGATACTTCCTTGGCTTTTTTCTGTGCTAGATACATCACGACTTCATGTGGCATTAAATCGGATGAAAAGCTTTCATCTACATTGGAGCTCATAACAGAAAAAGAGAGTTGGATTTGTGCGAGTAGTTCTTTTCGACGGGGAGATTGTGAAGCGAGTATGAGGTTGGACACACCATACCAATCCTTTCAGAGTGAAAATTGGGAGATACAAGAATATACTACCAAAATCCCCTACTGTAAACAAGTGAAAAGAGAGCTGGTCTTAGACAGCTCTCTTCGTATGATTATTTCCTAGAAAATAGTCAGAATCAGTCGAAATCATAATCCGCCGTATAGGTGAAGATAAGATAATAATTCCCCTTGAATTTTTTGTGCATCCTCAGGAGATTTCATCGACGCAGCCATTTTCCCCGCGTCCACTAAGGACTTCTTCATCGAAGCAATGGACTCTTGACCTACCTGGATGCCTTCCAATTCCTTTATTCCCGATTGAACGGTCTTCATCGTTTCCTCATCTGGAGTCCCTCCAATCATCCCACTGCTGCTAACCTGTGCGATTGAAGTAAAGAGGGCATTCCCTTTTTCAAGAAATGTTTTCTCTTCTTTAGAGGCGTTGATTCCCTTAGATCCGAGAACAAAATCCTTAGCATACACCTCTACTCCTTGGTCCTTGAGTTTACTTCCAAGGGTTTTGGCCGTTTCCAGATCTCCCGAAACACCCAGAAATAAAAAGAATTGTCCGTCTTTCTCTACACTTGCATGAGAAAAGCCTTTTGCTGACAAAGTATCCTGCATGGCTTTTAATTGCTCCT
The DNA here is from genome assembly GCF_020172085.1 of Rossellomorea aquimaris. GTDB lineage: Bacteria > Bacillota > Bacilli > Bacillales > Bacillaceae_B > Rossellomorea > Rossellomorea aquimaris_E. The sequence goes on along the minus strand of NZ_JAIVAT010000003.1, from coordinate 464,340 downwards.
CTGTCGAATACACACCTCCCTGAACGATTGAGGTGGAGAAATCTCCTAATTCGACGGCGGAAACCGCCTGTTGACCGTCCGCTTTCCCTGTAACTGTGTCGTCCTGCAGCGTCGCCGCCGGTGCAGCAGGTCCTTCAGTGGTTGTGATCACTTTAAGCGTCCCAAAGCCAAGGACCGCCCCCACGACAATCGCTCCGATCAAAGACATAATCAGATTAACCGAATCCTGAAAAGGGTTTGTGAAAGACCTTTTCTTCTTTTTACTTCCCGACACATAATGAATCTTTTTATATTCCTGCGGAGGCTCGGCTTCTTCATCAGGAAGGATCCAATCAAAACTGTCATCCTTCGCCTCTTCACCGGCAGCTGTTTCCGACTCCCCCAGCTTCCAATCATACACAAGAAGATCTTCATCGAACTTCGTTTTTTCCCCATTAATTTTGATAGAAATCTTTTTGTCGTTTTTCCCACGATTACCCATCATCGCCACCCTCCTTCATCTATTTTTTTCCATGCTATCACATCCCATAAAAAAAAGAACAAGACTTTTGTCGTCTTGTCCTAATAGGTTTTCGTCAAATTTTTTAGTTTTTCTTCAGGGATTTGATTGATAGAGTAGAAAACGGAATTTCTTCTTTTTCGCCACTATCATTTGTACAAAGATTGTATTCAATTCCCCTTAAACAGATGGATATCACGCTCTCCCCGTTCGCCAGGACATACGATTCATCATCCGGTGCCAAAACGGTTTTGGAATGGGGATCGAGTATCGGTTCGATCAAATTGGCCTCTACCAATTCTTTATAGGTTATCTTATTGATTTGCCGTTCCTGAAGCATGGCGTCTTTTGCATAGTATTGTGCAGAGCTTTTCATCGCCAGGGCATTGGCCACAAAGGCTTGGTGTTTGGATTTTTCAATGATCGTGTTGATCGCCAAAATGGCGATGACGGCAATGATACCTAGTATGACAATCACAGCCAGCAATTCAACAAGCGTGTAGCCTCTTTCATTTTTAATCATCATTCATCAGACCTTTAATGGGTATCTTGTTCTTCTGACTTTTGTTCTGGGAATTGCTGAAAGGGATTCTTTTTGTTTGATGGTACAGGTGCATCCAGCTTAGGGAGTTCCTTCTCAAGTTCTACTAAACCGGGTAAGTAAAAAGCAGAAACAACGATATTCAATTGAATGTTTTCGAATTCATCCTCGTACTGCAGTAATTCCGCAGGACCACTGAAAGAAATCTGTTCCACTTCGACGATGCGGTGCAGTTCTTCTAATTTCTTGATGAATTCTTCTATTTCAAAATAGCTCTTCGCTTCGACAGACATGGTGGCAGTCAATTTTTGAAGACCAGAAGGAAGAACCTCAGCAGGTTCAGCGCTGTCTGTTGATACAGCCTCATCCGTTTCTGAGGTTGCCTCAATGGGAGACGTAACCGCTTCTTCTGTTACAGGAAGAGCCACTGTACCTTCTGTAAATTCAATACTCGTTATCAAGCTATCCGAGACGATTTCAGCCTTCTCGAGGTCGATGAGAAGCTGCTGTGTCAACGGTTTTACCGGCACCTTCTGTTGAAGGGAACTTGAATTTTCAAATGAATCCTGTTTGATGGAGGCAATTTTGTTATCCAATACTTCTACCAGTTTCGTTTCAGTCTGAATTTCATTTTGTAGACTTTCTTTTTGACTCTTGACCGGTAAATAGAAAAACCAGACACAACCTAAGATCAAACTCAACACTAAAACGCTGGAGGTACCGATGAATAGCCATTCTTTTCTATCGAACTGAATGTTCATTCCGAATCGCCCCCTTGTTCATCGGAATTTCCTTCTGTTTCGATCTCTTTGATTGCGACTCTATTTAATATGATGTCATATTGAGCTATGTATCTAGGTAGAACAGATTCTGTATTGACGGCAGATTGTTCTTTTTCCGAGATGGCTTCCGTAGCCAGGGATGATAGTTTGGCATCCTCGATGTACTTAGATTCTTTCAGATGTGTTAAATAGTAAGCAGCTTCACTGCTTGTATCAAATTGAATGGATAACTGGATACTACCATCTTCTGCATATGTGAATTCTTTCATGAATCCCCGCTCCGGGAGCAATTCCACAAGATGATCCAAAACCGGTAAGGTATCGATCGGATAGTTCTCTGCCCAACCCACCGCACTTTCTAATTGTACCCACGCATCCGATGACTCAAAGTCTGAGATGTTTTGTTCTTTTTCAGCTCTTTGCTGCTTGGTACTCTGTAACTCAGTCGTTAGAGCATCGACATCTTTTCCAATATTCCCCACAAGAATAAAAAGAACGATAAGTGCAAGGATTCCGAGGGATATGACTCCTGTGACGACATACAGCCACTGGGGGCTCCTTTTTTCGCTTTGAGGTAATAAATTGATATCAACGAGCACTATATCACCTCTTTTAATCCCAACCCGATGGCAAGGAGGAATTCACTTGATAGTTTTTCATTGGAATGGGCATCACGTGCGACTGAAGGCACCTCGATGATGTCGATTTCAAATCGCTTTGACAAGAGGGTATGAATCTCCCCTACCATGGGATGATCGCCGGCAACGTAAATTTTGTTGATGGTTGATTCATCATTTGTAAGCGTATAGCGGTAAAAGCTGATCACTTTGTCGATTTCTTTCATAACGTCATCAAATGGCAGGGATTGAAAATTATTTTGATATGTTCTTTCCTCTACCACTTCCCTCTCATCCCCTAAACCGATCGGTCTGAAAAAGACAGGCTGATGATCATGGAAGATGGATACAGTGACATTTGACTGACTGAAATAGAGAAGCATTTCATGACTTTCTCTTTGAGTCATATCTAAAGAATGAATATAGCGATAATAAGCAAGCGGACTAATATCAGCCACAACGGGCTTTAAATGGGCACCGGTCAGCATCTGCTGATATTCCATGACAATATCTTCTGGTGCAGCGACAAGGATGATTTCTTTCTTATCTTCTTTATTGCCTACCACTACGACATCAAACACCGGATTCTCAAAAGGGAGATGGATACTCGTCCCAATCTCCAGGAACAAGTGACTCTTTACCTCATCGTCTTCGATATCGGAGGAGATAGACATCTTCCTGATGATCATCTGTGTATTCGGTACGATGAATTGAACTTCCCTCTTCTTCATCCCCCAATCGAGGACACATTCCTCCAAAAAGGCTTGAAATGCTTCTTTTTCAATGATTTTACCATCCGAGATCATTCCGTCCGCAATTCGTTTCTCTCCAAATTGATGGATATGTAGAGGAGATACAGACTTCAGTTCAACAAACCGAATCCATTGATCACTGATGACGATATTGATTTTGTTTTTATTCTTATTAAAGAGACGTGATAACATCTTGAATGACCCCTTTTAGCTGTATAAAGAAAAATACCAATACAGGATTGGCTGATGAAAGAAGTATGCCGCGAGCGTCCCTAAAACAATATAAGGTCCGAACGCAATGGGTTGTCCTTTTTTAAAGATGCCAAGTAGCAGTCCTGATATGCCGGCAACTGCCCCAAAAAGCGTGGAGAGGAAAAAGGAAAGCATCATTAGCTTGACCCCCACAACGAAGCCGATGACAGCGAATAGTTTAATATCACCACCGCCCATACCACCTTTACTGATAATAGCAATCAGGAGAAGAAGGCAAAAGCCGGTGAGTGCCCCCGCTATACTGTCCCACCAAGGGTGTAACGGAATGAATATGCGTTCGACGATAAACAGCCCCGAAAAAAACAACAGGACTTTATCGGGAATGACCATATATTTCAGGTCACTGACCGTGATGATCATGAACAGGGAAACAAGGGTCAGAGCGACAATCAGCTCAGCCTGTAAGCCCAGCATGGTATATGATAGTAAGAATAATAGTCCGGTTGATAATTCCATCAAAGGATAGAGAGGAGAAATGCGCCCTTTACACTGAGCGCATTTTCCACCTTGCATGATATATGATACTACCGGGATCAGTTCTCTGGCCGTCAGAGTATGCTGGCAGTACGGGCAGGCTGATCTTGGTTTGACGATTGACTTTTTTAGCGGTATCCGGAGGCCGACTACGTTGTAGAAGGAGCCTAGGAGGAGACCGTAAACAACTAGGAACAAAGTTATAACATTAACCATTTCCTAATTCTCTCGACTTATTGATATTCATTAGTTAATTTAGCTTAATATCGTCTCTTTTAAGATCTGCTGGATCTTTAGAAACAAAATATTTAGTATTATCTTCACCTATTAGAGTGACACTATAATCGTAGTTATTTGCATTTTTTGTAACTACAACTTTACTTTTTTTATCTGAATATGTTCCACCCGAGGGGTTATCCATATCTTCTACATATCCTCCGTCGACTAGTTCTTTCAAAGTAAATGTTTTTCCATCAGTAGCATCAACTTCAATTGAGGTAACTGCCAACCTAGCTGCGCTCACTATTTGCTGACCATTAGCTATGTGAGCATCTTTCTTGGAATTATTAATTAGTCCTCCAATACTTGGTACAGCAATCGCCGCGATGATTCCCAAAATAACCACAACAGCCAGTAACTCGATAAGCGTCAATCCACGCTCATTTTTCAATCTTTGACCCATTTTCTTTAACATGGTAATTCCTCCTGTTTATTTATCTTTTACTAAAAACTAGTAATCTAGTACTAGTATACAACAATCATCCGACAAAAAAATCATATTTTTTGTAAAATAATTGCTATTTACTGATAGTTCTGAACACTATTGAAGATTTCGAACATCGGAACGAGAATCGAGGTCACGATGGTCCCGACAAGTCCTGCAAGCATCACAATCATGAGTGGTTCAATCAATGATTTCAATCGGTCCGTTGCACTTTCCACTTCTTTTTCATAGAAGTCTGCCACCTTTGCAAGCATGGAGTCCAGTGACCCCGTTTCTTCTCCAATTGCAATCATCTGCGTCACTAATGGAGGAAAAGCCCAATGCCGTTTCATCGGATCCGTTAGGGAAGTCCCTTTTTCCAGTGATCTTCGGGATTCACCAATCACACGGGCGACGACTTCGTTTTCCACCACTTTTTCCACTATAGCTAACGCCTGCAAAATAGGGACCGAACTTGAAAATAATGAACTTAACGTTCTCGTCATTCTAGCAAGGACCGCTTTCTGAAGCATCCTTCCAAAGATCGGTATCCTCAGGACAGCATAATCCAGATAATATTTCGATTTCTTGTCTTTTCTTAAAACGGCAAGGATGACTGCGATAAGTACGAAAAACAATATGATGATGTACCAGAATTTTTGCATGAAATCACTTGATGCAATGACAAATTTGGTGATGGCAGGCAGTTCGCCGCCGAAATCGTTCAGCATGTTCACAAACGTCGGAACAACGGCAGCCAGAAGGAAGATCACGACCCCGATGGCAATGACGCCGACCAGCATTGGATAAGCAAGAGCTGAGATGATTTTCTGTTTCGTGATATGCTGCTTTTCATAATGGGTTGCGAGCCCTTCCAACGTTTCATCCAGGCTCCCCGATGCTTCACCTGCTTTGAGCATATTGATTAAGAGCGGCTCGAAGATTTTCTTATGTCGTGAAAAGGCTTCAGACAACGGATTTCCGTCCCTGAGCTCATCCTCGATTTCCTTCAGTGCTTTACTAAGTGCCTTACTCTCTGTCTGTTCGCCCAAAATATGAGTGGCATCGACGACGGTTACCCCGGCTTGAAGCAGTGTGGCAAACTGACGCAAAAAAATGACGAGATGCTGTAATTTAACCGGGTTCCCGATCGTGATGTCCTTTGTCATAAGAGTTTCCGGCATCTCAAGGATATCAATGACCCTTACTTCCTGCTTCTTCAACTGAATGAGGGCATCCTTCTTGGATGATGCCGTGATGATTCCCGATTTCTTTCCTTTTTGTCCTCTACCGGTATACTTATAACGTCCCATTTATTGAGGAATCTCCTCTCTGATATAAGGAAACGCCATTTCCTTAGAAATGATGCCACTCTCATACAGTTTCATTATACTGTCACTCATGATGTGCATACCTGAAGTTTTGGACGTCTGCATGACGTTTTGGATCTGATGGACTTTCTCTGAACGGATCAGGTTGGCGATTGCCGCGTTGTTCATCAAAAGCTCGGTCGCAGCCCTTCTTCCTTTCTTATCCACGGTTGCAAACAATCGTTGGGAAAGGATCCCGACAAGGACCGATGCCAACTGCACCCGGATTTGTGACTGCTGCTCCGGAGGGAATACGTCTACGATCCGCTCAATCGTGGCTGGCGCACTCGATGTATGAAGGGTCGCAAGGACAAGGTGACCGGTCTCTGCTGCCGTAATGGCAGTATGAATGGTTTCCAGGTCCCGCATCTCCCCTACAAGGATGATGTCTGGGTCCTGCCTCAAGGCACTCCTCAGCCCTTTAGAAAATGAATGTGTATCAAATCCCACTTCACGCTGATCAATGATGGACGCCCCATGCTTATGGAGGTACTCAATCGGATCCTCAAGGGTGATGATATGCTTCCTCATTTTCCGGTTCATATAATCTACAATGGATGCGAGTGTGGTTGACTTTCCACTTCCCGTAGGTCCAGTCACCAGGAACAACCCCTGTGGTTTTTCAGCGATTGTCTTTAATGCATGAGGGAGAAATAATTCTTCCATGGTCGGAATGGAGGTTGGGATGACGCGAATGGCTAAAGATACGCATGATCTTTGCTTGAATGCATTCACCCTGAATCTCGATACACCAGGAATGCCGTAGGAAAAATCCAATTCTCCTGCCTCTTCGAATGCAGGGTACATATGATCGGAAATAATCGCCTTCGCCATCAACTCTGTGCTGTCTGGCACTAAATGTTCTTTACCGAATCTTTTTAAATCACCATGAATGCGGAAGATAGGAGGTGATCCCACTGTTAGATGGATATCGGATGCCCCCAGCTCGTATGCATTCTTTAAGAGATAATCAATTTTTTCTTTCATTGCTTTCACCTACTCTGAAATCGCTACTCGTAATACTTCTTCCGTCGTGGTCAAACCTTGTTTCACCTTCAACAAGCCGTCATCGATCAAGAATATGGTTTTGTTTCGTACCGCGTGCTCCCTAAGCTTGGAGAACGGTTCGTTATTCAGGATGACTTTCTTCATTTCATCATCCATGACAAGGACCTCGTGAATGGCGATCCTTCCTTTGTAACCGGTCATATTACAAGAGGAGCATCCTCTCCCCCGGGTGATGGTCTCAATCTTCATTCCCCTTTTGGCGAATATTTCGACCTCCCGTTTAGTGGCCGGCACCTCTTGTTTGCAGTCTCGGCACACCTTCCGGATCAAGCGTTGAGCGACGACCCCGCTCAGTGAAGAAGCAACTAAAAATGGCTCCACTCCCATATCCAATAGTCTCGTCACTGTACTGATCGAATCATTCGTATGAATAGTACTCAGGACAAGATGACCTGTTAAGGAAGCACGAATGGAAACTTCTACGGTTTCCCTATCCCGGATCTCCCCGACCATAATGATATTTGGATCTTGACGCAGTATCGCACGGAGACCCTTCGCAAAGGTCAAGCCAACATTTTGATTCACACCGATCTGATTGATTCCCTCAAGCTGATACTCAACGGGGTCTTCTATGGTAATGATGTTCACCTCTTCACTGTTGAGGTGATTTAACGCCGCATATAAAGTTGAAGACTTTCCTGAACCGGTTGGTCCTGTGATGAGGACGATTCCGGTGGGCTGTTGGATCATCTTCATGAATCGCTGATGATTCACCTTGTTGAACCCCAGTTTCGATAAGTCATTCAGGCTCGATCCTAAATCAAGAATCCTCAGTACGATCTTTTCCCCATAAACGGTCGGCAATGTCGATACACGCAAGTCGATGGGATGGAAATCGATATTCACTTTTATTCGCCCGTCCTGAGGGACCCTGAATTCGGTTATGTCGAGATTCGCCATGATTTTAAGCCTGGCAATCAACATGCTTTGCATATGCTTGGGAAGATTTCGTTCCGTTCTAAGAATGCCGTCCACTCTGTAACGAATAACGACTTTCGTCTCCTGCGGGTCGATATGTATGTCACTTGCCTTTTGTGTCACCGCATTGGAGAGAATTCCGTTGACTAATCGGACGATGGGTGAGTCAGAGTCAACCACCGTCTCTTCTTCTACTCGATTTTGATTCCGATTTTCCTGGAAAAGATCTTCAAATCCATCCTCTAAGTCATAGAACTTATTGATGACTTTGAGGATGTCATCCTTCGTCGCAATCGCTGTTTCAATTTGGAAGCCTGTCGCTAAACGCAAATCCTCGATGGCGTAAAAGTCCAGAGGATCACTCATCGCCACAAAAAGCTTGTCCCCTTCTTTTTTGAGGGGAATCATCAAATTCCTTTTCGCTGATTCTTTCGGAATCAAATGGAATAAATTCGTCTCAAAAGGATATCGGTATAAGCTGACATGGGGAATCCCCAATTGGAATTCCAATACTTCAATCAACTGCTGCTCTGTTATATATCCCCTTTGAAGGAGGGCATCCCCCAACTTCTGCCCCTTAGCCTTATCTTTCAGCGTATCCTGTAATTGTGATTGTGAGATAATTCCTGCGTCGACCAGGAGGTCTCCAAGCCTCTTTCTTATGGTGGTCACCTTATCACCCGCTTTTATGGCTTATTTATAATCTTTTTTCTTTTGGGTTGTGCTTTTTTCTGATGAAGTGGAAGAATCCTGATTAGCGGATTCTTCATTTTGATCACTTTCGGAGCTGCTTCCCTGCTCAACATCATCCACTGAGGAATTCTCATCGTCTCCGCCAGTTTCTTCGCCATTTTCACTCTCTGGTACATTATCATATGTTTCACTAGGGGTTTCCTGGATCTCCTGAAGTGGATAAACCATCACCTTATGCTGTGGTGCATAAAAATCTTCGTTGATCAGTTCTTCTGAGAGGATTTCCCCTGTAGTACTCAATTTTTGTTTATAGACCCGGATCAGAATTCCGTCTTTTCCTTCCTGTTGAATATCGACGCTTCCTTTTTCAACAAACGGGCTGAACTGTTTGATTACCCGTGGAGGAAAGGTTTCTTTTTCTGACAATCGGACGTTATACGAATTCGGAAAAGGGATTCCCTGCAAATGCGCCTTGATTCTATTATCTTGAATGGCAAGCTTCAATTCATAAACGGTTGAGTTCGGATTGGTGATGACAAAGTCCTGATTATTCAATGGATTGAACTTTGCTTCAAACCCCAAGGTCGCATAGTCAGGAAGCTCTTTACTTATGTTTCGTTCAATGATGGAAAAGTTGGAATGTAAGGTGATCTGGTAGAGTAATGATGCAACTGGACTTAAGTCGGTCTGAGATTCAACTACAAATCCTTCTGTTTCCAGGAAGTCCGAGAAGGAAAACTGAGAATTCGGTTCAATGAGAATGGAGGGGTAATTGTCAATAAAGCTCTTAAGCGTTGGTGTAACCTCTAATTCATTAGAAACTGCTTCAAATATGATTTGTGTAGATTGATTACTGGATAAATAGTCGAATACATTGACCGTTTCTCCTTTGTTGAGACTCCCTGCTAAGGAAAGGATGTATTCCTTTAGAGAAGCAGAGTTCAGGTCATCACTATTATATTCTGGAAGATGATTGGATAAGAAAGAATTCAATTCTTTATCATCCATCGTTACGATTAAGCTCGTGCTATCATTATCGGTGAGTTTTTCTATACTTTCTTCCAGATGGAATTGAAAGAGTGACGGATCGAGCCTGACACTCTCTCCGTCGAGCTGGATCAGGATATTTTGATTCCGTTTCCACTCCGCTATTTTTTCGTTCAGGATCTTCACGGCTTCTTCTTTGTTTGCTCCACCCAGATGAATAGATGCAACCGCTGCATGTTTCGAAAGATTGAGTGACTTAACAAAGAACGTTTCATAAGCAAAAACGCCTAAATGAGAAAAACCATAAAGAAAAAACGTGGAAAAGAATAAAACGGTCATCAACTTTACAAGCAGACCTTTTTTCACATCAGGCGCTCCTTCCTGCTACTTCCTACTTTATATTCATCGTTAAATCAACAAACACAGACGGACCTGCATCTTGTGCGGCTTTAATATCTGATTCCGTCAAAGAGGAGCCCTTGGCAATCAACAAATCCCCCTCTAAATTATAAATATCTTCTGTCACTCTTTTTCCCGTTAATAATTCAGTCTGCTTCGATTTGATGGTATGCAAACCATATGGTTGAGTGTGGGTGTGAGTGACTTCGACCTCTTCATCCACTGGCAGAGGGCTTTCAATTTGATCAAAAGCGCCTTTAAAGTTCTCAGCAGCATCTTCGTTTACGATGATGATATCCTTTCCGAAAGTTAATACATGTTCTGTTCCAAGGAAATAGGTATTGTCCTTTGCATGTAGCTCCAATGAAACGATGGCTCCTGTTTCATCATCCACATAATATTCTTGAATGCTCCCAATCATTTGCCCTTTGCGGGTCATGACACGGGTATCATTGATTTTAATCTTTTTGTTCACAAGCTGATTGGCAATCGGAATTTCATTCAAGTCGATGACCGCATTTTCATTTTCTACTGTGACGGCGTACTCCCCGATCCCGACAACCTTTTTAAATGGTATTGCCTTGACACTTACTTGCCAATCTTCATGTTCAATCGTAAGGAAGTCTACGGATCCTTTTTCCGGGTTGATCACGAGTGATTTAACTCTCCCTATTTCACTTCCATCGTTAATACTGATAATGGGTAATGTTTTCATTTCTGCACTTTTCTTCATGTCATCTCACCTATTCTATCATTTTATTTCGTTTGATTTTCCATCGCCATTTCTTTGGTTTGCTCTATATCCAATTTGATATAAGGATACTCTTTGAACCTCTCTTCGATCCCTTTGGTGAACATAGCCAAATCTTCATATTGCTTTGTTGTCATGTAATGATCCATTAGTATCCTTGCAAATGTATAGTAATCTTGATCATGTAAACTTGGGTGTAGATAATGCTTAAGCATGTTCTCCATCTGGTCAGTGGATAATAGACTGCGAGATAATGAGATTTGTTCAATCATCGTCTTCATCACTTCCCGCATGATCCTGTTACGCTTTGGCAGTTGATCTTCATGCGATTCTTTTTCTGCCGGCTGGTATATGTCATTTTCCGGGCCTTCAAGTAGATTCTCTTCTTCCAATAGCTCAGCCTCAAGGTCTGCTTTTTCCTCTTCGTCGGCTAATTCCTCATTTTCAGTTTCATCACGGACTACTGGAATAACTTCCATTTCTTCCACTGCTTCTTCTAAATCAGAATCATTGATCATGCTTTCAATTTCACTTAAATCAACATCAATTAATTCACTTTCTTCCAGCACTTCCTGTTCAGCCATCATTTCGTTCGTATTCTCAATAAACCATTCACTTTCATCATCCTGAATCGGTGTTGATTCTGTTTCAGAAGCTGCTACAATATGTTCAAGTAATATTTCATCCTGATCCTGTAAAGGCTCTTTAGGATCATTGGACTCCAGTATCTCGGTTTCATTCTCTTCAACATGCTCTTCAAGGTCTATCTGTTCCATCTCTTCTTCTTCTGAAATCTCTTCTGTAACATCTCTCACTTCCGGAGTATCTTCTGACACTCTCTCTTTATGTATATCTAACTCTTGTGGTTCTTGGACTTCGATCTTTTGCTCCTCATACATATTCGATCCTGCTCCTGCCGTCACCAACATCAATCCACTGAATCGCTGCTCGATCATATAAGACGCCAACCCCAATAAAACGACTAACATGATCGAAATTGCCCAGATCGGGTATTGACTCGAAGCAACAATCCCAAGGAGTGTCAAACCAAATGATAAACCCGCTATCAATAATTTCCCCTGCTTACTGATGCCTATCGGGACAAAATATAAAATAGGTAACAATAGAATAAGTGCAACCAACGAAAATAGGTAAATCATCCTAAACCTAACTCCTTCCTGTGATAAATTTCTTACAAATTAGACTTTTTTTAACAAGTTTCGACTATTAAATATTGTATAATAAAGTCAGGTATTTTGAAAGCAGGTGTTGAAGTGAAACGTATAAAAATAGTAAAAAATAATAGAGGCTTGACACTGATTGAACTATTGGTTTCCATTACGATTCTTGGAATTGTTCTTCTAAGCTTCATGAATTTTTTTCTGCAATCTAGTACATATACAAACAATAATCAAAAGAAGACCGTGGGAGTCAATGTAGCCAGAAATGTCCTCATGTTCATGGAAAAACAGGATTTCCTCGAGATGAGAAATTATTTTTACGAAGTAAACACCGGACAGAAATCTTCAGATGAGGATTTCCTTGCATTATACATATGTGAAGATAAATATCATACATTCTCTAACTCTACTTCTGAATCAGAAATAAATAATGCATGCCCTAACAAAAAGAACATTACAATCAATGGATTGGAATATGAAGCCAGCATTTTTTCAGAGGAAGTATCATCCCCTGAGGAGATGGACTCCTACATTCCCATCATTATCAAAGTGAGGTGGACGATAGATGACCGTGAATACAGTACGACAGTGGATGGAAAACTTAAAAGCGAAGATATCCGATAACAAGGGAGTCACACTGATCGAATTATTAGTTACACTTACTATATCGGCCATTCTTCTACCCGTTACATACGGAGCACTTATTTCTGGCTATAAAGTCTATGAAAAGGTTTCAATTGACGCCCAATTACGGGAGGATGCTGATTATGTATCTGCCATGGTAATGAAGAATCTATATTCATATCCTTTTGACAGAATTGCAGAATGTTCACCTCAAAGGGCCAGTTGCATTACATTCGTTAATGACAGTGAAAAGAATGTGACACCCTACTCCGATAAATCTTTTTATGATGTAGAGGAGGAAGAGGTGATAAATGATCAACAGACACTTGAGCTTGTTCAAGTTGACGGGAAAGAGCAATGGAGCTTCAACGGTGAAATACTCGCCACTCCATCGGATTTTTCCGGTTCAAAAATCTCCACTAGCTGCACATCCAATCCGTGTGAAAATGCGGTCATTCAATTAACGTACAACGTGAGCCATACTAGTTTTCATAAAACACTTCAATTAGAAAGCAGCTTCGGGTTTTAGAAGGGAGGGAAATGCATGTTAACGAATCAAAGAGGAAATGCCCTGCTCACCGTATTAATCACCACCCTGGTCATGGTTACCATCGGAATGGCGATTATCAGCTCTACTATCGGCGGGGCAAAACGAACAGAAGTAAGGGAAACGGATATCGATATTACATACGAGGGCTTAAAAGCGGTTGAAGAAATTTCTGCGAAGCTTGTCTCCGAGCTTCAGCCATCGAAAAAGTTGGACATCAACCAACTGACTACAGGCACTATAAATTCAAAAGTCGCTGATTTCATACAATCTGACATCATCCCAACCTATCAATCCTCTAATACGATCAAATGCATTACAGTCGTTGATGTGAGTAGTAATAGAGCTTCGAATTTATTGGGCGATCATTGCGGGAGGGCGAATACCCTTCAGTATCACACTTTCGGATTAGATTTTTTAGACACAAACCTTACAAGAGTCTATGAGATTATCGTACACACCAAAAATCCTGAATCCGAGCAAGGAAAAGTCGAAAAGATCGTTCGAAAGAGAATCATTCTTTCTCCTATTCCAAGTTTTCTGAAATACACACTGGGATCTCGGGAACTGCTTGAGTTGAATGGCTCACCGCATCTCGTCGGAAACGTATATGCTCATTCCCTTGACATCAGTGAGGATGCAAACTACCAGCTATCCAATCAAACAGATAAAAAAGTGAGCGCACCTTTCCCTTCTATTATTGGTGATATTTACACGAGTTATGAAAAAACAAATTATACACATATGAAATCCCTGGTGGACACCCATCAGTTTTACCCGAGCATCTCAGCACCCGATATAAAGCAGGACAGTCAATTTACAGACATCTCTTTCGATCAGACATACGGAGAAGAGGTTGGCAAAGTGTTAAGCTCTCTTGACCTTTCACTTAACAACAACTTGACTCAGACAAATTTAAGGAACACCATCACCAATAACCTTCTAACAGACGGCTCTCTATTCTTCCCCTTGGTGAAGGGTATATTGAACGAAAATGTACAAGGGGTAGTAAAAGCGGATAAAAGTATCACAGTAAAGAGGCTTATTCACAGCGGAGTCGATCTTATCGTCAAAGGGGACGTTAACATTCTTGCAGACTCAACAATGAATATTGGAAACATCATCTCTACTGGAAATGTAACAATCTCGAATGTCACAGGGGATATGTCCATCGGAAATATCGTGGCAGCCGGCAAAGTGTCGATCGAAGCAAATGCACCTGTAGTACTGAAAGAAAACATCGTCAGTTTCGACAATATTTCATTCCAATCACAGAACTCAACTTCAAGCATCGAAGGGAACATCTTCTCTGGTAAGAATTTAACGATACAAGGTGACTCCAATGACCCTGATGGTGAGAATGATGAAGTGAAATTCAATTCTGTCATTTATGCCAAAGGAAAGACGAGCATATCGAACTTGAACATCACTGGAATAAAAGATGCATCTGAAACCAGTCCGACCGGACAGCTGATTTTACTTTCTAAAGGAGAACTGTTGGTCACGAGAATGAATGAATTTCACTATTATTCGAAGGAAAAAGAAAAGAAGGAGAACGACCTATTACCTGATACTTCTGAGACTATTAAACCATTACAGGCATTTCTATATACAGACAGTGATGCTACTTTATATGGTGTCGGATCTCTTTTTTATGTGAACGGCGGCGTCTTTTCAAAGGGGAACCTGACAGTAAATGCCGTTCGGGGCAAAGTAGATGACATGGACCGGATTGAAAGTGATCTATTCTCTAACCAGGAACAGAAGCTATCACGCTTTATCGTACATTATAATCGGGATGTACTTCTCTCAAAGCTGGAGGCTCTGCCAAAGGTGGAATCCCTCTCCCTCATAAGTGACGAAATAATCGTACAGTAAAAAAAGCGGGTCTATGATTTCTCATAGACCCGCTTTTTCGTTACCATCTGCCATCAATACTGCCGTCTTCTGTATCAGGATCTTCCTCTTCTTCTGATACAACTTCGAAAATAGCCCTGGCTTTAATATCCGGATTTTCGTCTGATATAACCGTAATGGTTGTCACTCCACTATTCTCCGGAACCACTTTCCATTTTCCGTTTTCCTTTATAATATCCACGACACCATTACCCGTATCCGTCACAGTTTTGATATTCTTGTTTGTTGCATTATCCGGATTGAATAGTAAATTCGAAAGGATGTCAAAATGGTCTCCCTCAAGAAGCAGGGTGTATTTTGATTGATTAAAGTCCATACTTTCTAGTTTGACAATCCTGGATTTAACGATGACTTGGATATATTTTTTGTACTTACCGTTTTTAGTTTCTACTACAACAATATCCACTCCAGGGGATAGACCGGTCATTTTATTTTCCTTAGTAGAGATGACTTGCGTATAAACCGAGTTAATCAGATTATCGTCACCTGGGGTCACGTTGACACTATAATTATTATTTGGTTTTCCAAAAGGAAACAGATCAATTTCGAATGACTTTGTTTCCCCTACATACAGTTCGATTATGGAAGGCACACGTATTAAATCGTCCCCTTCAATCCAAACGGTCTTCTCGACAATGTAGTCATCGATTGCAAAACCACCGTTCGCTTTCACCTGGATTACATTCTTCCCGAACATTTCAATGGTCTTCAACTCTTGTAGAGTAATCCCTGTCCAACCCTCTAACGGATCATCCTCATTCAGCACTCGGTATTGATAGGTCACATCATTACCAGGAACCCCGGTTGATACGCTGAATTCTGCCTCATTCGGGATAGAAGCACCATCTACCAGAATATTATTAGTAACAGCGTCTCTCACCGTCAATGCAGGAATAAATGATAGGGCAGAACTTGATCCATCTTTATACGTGATCATTAATTGAGTCGTATTCGCCACTAGATCCTTCACGGCTTTATTCGGGAAGTTATTATTCACTCCTGGTTCCAGAACTGAGACAGGAGTCTCCACCAATCCTAAAATTCTTACCTTTTTTATCGTTCCATTTGAGAAACCGTCATAGGCATATTCCTTTAAATTTTGATACTGTCGAGTACGTACTTTTGCACTGATTTCACTTTGGTCAGGATTCAAATTACCGACTACTTTTGTCCCGTATCTGGAATCAATGTAAGATACTTTCGGTTGAGGCATCTTTGCATTATGAATGGCCCAAGCGGCCTTCATCTTCATGTTGACCGAAAGTGTAGGCTGAGAAAAAGTTCCATTCTCAAAGTTCACCCTTTGAGTCAGTTTTATGATTGCGTTTCGTTGACCTTCCACATTTTCAACTGATATGCCAGTGCCTTCCACCACATCTACACCCTCAGGTAACGGCTGGTAGATGGTGATATCGCTCAAATTCCCCTTGGCATTTGGGTTCACCAGACCGCCAAATTCCAGCTGATACTTACCTGTAAAGGAGTTTGTATCTTTTCCTTGCTCAATAATTAAATTGAACAAATCCTGATTGATTTTATTCAATTCCAACTTTCCTGTCACGGAAGCAGGTGCATCATCTTTCACCTGAATGGTTACGGATTTTTTATCAGTATACCTCCATTCATTTTCTTCTGCTGTTTTATATTGTATTTTTAAATTATTAAATGTGTAAGAACCCTTTGCAGCAAATTCCACCGGTAATGATAGTGTAATAGGCGACGGAGCTCCTTGGCCAGCTTCATACACAGTGGAAAACGGTAAATATACGGAATTATTGACTACTTTATACTGATTACGGTCAACGGTTACATTTGCCGGCAATGGAACAACTATTTCGCCATCCAATTTGACTGAGTTTAATTTATTCGCTAACTTTTCAAACGCATCAGAGACACTGCCTTCGCTAGCTTTAATGAAGCTGCCGGAAGTTTGCCCAGCAAGCATTTGAAGATACCGATCGTCAAGGTCTCCCTCCCCGTATCCGAGTGTATGCATGGTGATTTTTGAGTTGTATAACTCTTTGGAGACCTCAAGGCCTTTTTGTTTGATCAAAGCCTGCATTTTCTGACTGTTTGTTTCCAGAACACCTGGATTGTACCAACCCGAACTAAAAGAAGTACCATCCATTGAAAAAGCAGAAGGTATGTATAATGACTTCAACTTACTATTTTCCGGTGAGTAAATTTTATGTAGCCAATTATTGTTACTGTATCGATTTTGATAATCATAGATTATTTGTTGATCGCTTTCAACCACTCCTGTTTCGGTACAAAAAAAATCCAGCCAATATTTCGTACAGACTTCTTTTTTCACCTTTTCAACAGAAGACGCAATCATCGGCTGTCCATCAGTCAAAAACACAATATATTTTTCATTAGGAGAATCTTTCAGCATGTATTTCGCAGCACGTAAAGGATCTGTGTAATTTGTTCCTCCATTTGCGGTGGTATATAACATAGAAGTTTTGATGGCATCGAGGTTATTGCTTAATGGAAGAATCGTTTCCACTTCAGAAGAGAAGGTAATGAGAGAAAAGCGATCATTTTGTTGCTTGTTTTTTTCAAAGAACTGAACGGCATTTGTGAGTCCATCTTTTGCGTTTTGCAACTTATTATTCGTACTGTTCATCGAACCTGATTTATCAAAAACAAAAACGACATCAATAGGAGGTCGTGTTGCCTCTTTCATCTCACCTGCAGGAATGATATTAAAGTCTAAAGACGCCTTAGCATTCCCATCAATAGGTTTGACAATCACTTCTTGTGAAGGAGTTGCATTAAAGTTCACACGTAAATTTTCATTACCAATCGCAGAGGCATTGGTTGAATGGAATAGAAACGCAAGCAGTAATATGATTAGCAACGGAATTTTTGGATGATTTCTCATAATATCCCTCATTTTGGTATCCTATAATACTTTCATTATATCAATCATCTATTTATTTTAATAGGACTTAATACTCATTTCATATATTTTTTACAAAGAAAGGATGTCCAACATATATCAGACATCCTTTTCCTCACTTCACATACTGAGCCACCCGATTCCTTCCAGCCTGCTTCGCCCCTGTATAAAGCGCCCGGTCGGCATGGCGGATCAGCGCTAGTGTATCGTCTGCATCTTCTGGTGCAGTGGATACGCCGATGCTCGCCGTGATGCGAACCATCATCTTCTTATTGGACTCGTCCAGGCTGTCATGCAGGGTGAAAGGTTGATTCGCTATCGTGCTCCTGACATACTCTGCAATACGAAGCGCCTCTTCCCGTTCGGTGTTGGGAAGGAGAATCACAAACTCTTCCCCTCCGTATCTCGCAACCGTACCTTTGAAATCGATCAATGTACGCAAGCGGTCGGCGAGCTCGATCAATATTTCATTGCCGCTCTGATGACCGTAGTTATCATTAATAACTTTGAAGTGGTCCAAATCAAGCATGATGAGTGACAGATTCCTTCTTTTTCCTGCCTCAAGATTGTTGTATTCCATGGAAAGGAGGTCTTCGAAGTAACGATAATTGTAGAGACCTGTCAGGGCACAGCGTTCACTGTTTTTCTTCGTCCGTTCATGATGCCTTGCATTGGCAATCGCAATCCCGAAATAGGAGCATAAGATATCGACAATCATCAATTGGAATTTCTCATAGGCTTTCTTTTTGGAGGAAGCGAGAAGGAGAATCCCCCTCACCTTCTGGCTTCGGACGATGGGTACGCATAGCACGCTTTCCACACCCTCCGGCATATAGCCTTCTGCGATATCGGTCCATTCAGATCGGGAAGTGTACAGGACGGATTTACCCGTTTCCCAAACCACACCGCTGATTCCCTGGTTTTTCTTGAGAGGGAGAAGATTATTCGATTTCATTTCTCCATTTTCGACACGACGAAGAAGCACTAATTCTTCCTCATGGCAATCAAGGATGTACGCATATTCGACAGGCAGGGTCTCGATGATTTTCTCGATAAAAATATCGAGTACTTCTTTGACCTTCAGGCTCTCTGTTAGCTGGTGACCGATCTCTCCTGCTTTTTGAAGGTATTCATTGATTTTTTCCGAAGAATTATACATCTTCAAGATGATGGAGAGACTGACGAATGGGACCCCAATCAGTAAGGACGCGATGGCTCCAAGGTCGAATGTTAGATAATAGAGTGATAGAGATAGAGGGAACATGATCATATTCGCTGTAAAATCCCACACAAAATCCTTACTGTAAAACCGTACATCATTGTTAGCCACATAATGATGATAGAGTAGGAGCAGGATCTGATTGATCATGATGGATACGACCTGATAGCAAAGGATCGGGAAGATCAGTAGACTCAGTTCCCTTTGAGCGATTTCCCCGCCGAGCATAAAGTAGATTAAACCGCTGGTGAGTGAAACCAAAAAGAACATCAGTGAATTTAAAGGTATTCTGTGCCAGTCATTTTTCGTCACCCTTAGCCTGATCAGTAATGGAATAATCGAAAACTGCATGAGGACGATCTCAATAAACAGACCATATTTGATGAAACCGACGAGGGTCACCCATTGGATGAAGAAAATGGTCGCGCCGTTGATCACAATGGGCATGAGGGGGATAAAAGTGGCGAATGCCACTAATGTGATAAACTCCAGCTCATTTCCTGCAATATTTTCAGGGGGATAGTATTGAAATGTAAAATACAGGCCTGCAGGTACAACGACCAGCCACGCCAGCAACAAGGAAAGCTTTTTCTTTAACGGTAAGGTCATATATATCCCCCATAGGTTTTTCATTCGTTTATTATAGTCCGATCATACTATACTAGTTAAATAGTCACAAGTTTAAGAATATTTTATCAAAGCACCCAAATAAAGTCACTTACTTTTTTCTGTAATTTTCCAATAAAGGAAGTAAATATGGTTTTACTTCAGATAAAAAGTAGAGCGATCCTGTTATGAGCAGAACTTCATCATCTAGCATGACCGGCACTTTATTCATTAGATACTCTTTCCAATCATCAACTTCTGCTTTATAAGGGTGAGAAGACGCTTCATAAAGTTCCTTGACGGATGCTACTCTGGGAAAGTCAAAGGTCGTGAATCCAATGGAATCCACTACTTCTTCCAAATCATGAATCATTGGTTTTAATTCTTTATCATGAAGCGCGGAGAAGAGCACGGTCACTCTCTTATGAAGGAAGCGTTCCTTAATTGTCTTGACCAGGGCAGCCACTCCTTCTGGATTGTGGGCGCCATCGATGTAAATATCACGAGTGCTTGATAAAGCCTCCATTCTCCCCGGCCAGGCTGCCTTCTTCAAACCAGCCTTAGTGTTTACGGTTCCTACTTTCAATCCATTACTTTTCTCGAGAAGCTCGAGAGTCTTTATGGCGATAGCCGCATTGTTGATTTGATGCGTTCCGATCATGGAAAGCTCATATGTATCATGTTGGAAAGGGGACCTATACTCGAACATCTCCCCTTTCTCCAAAAGGGCAGTCCGCTCTGCAGAAAAATCCTCACCAAATTGAAACAATTCACTCCCCATTTCTAAGGCTTTTTCTTCTATCACCTTACTTGCTTCCGGTTGATTTACTCCCGAAATGACAGGCACATGTTGTTTGATAATCCCTGCTTTTTCATAGGCGATATCTTCTATCCTGTTGCCAAGAAACTGCATATGATCCATTCCGATACTTGTGATCACTGAGATCATGGGAGTGATGACATTCGTGGAATCAAGCCTCCCCCCAAGCCCGACCTCATAGAGGACCAGATCAACGGGGTTCATTTCGGCAAAATAATAAAAGCTCATGGCCGTAATGATTTCAAATTCAGATGGTGCCCCCCATTCTGATTGTTCCATATTTTCCGCAATGGGCTTGATCTTCTCTACCAGCCGTGTCAAATCATCATCGCTGACTGGATGCCCATTGATGCTGATTCGTTCATTGAATCGTTCAAAATAAGGAGAGGTAAACGTACCTACTGTGTATCCAGCTTCCTGTAACGCATTTCTCAGATAAGTGACGGTGGACCCTTTTCCGTTCGTTCCACCGATATGGACGGTCTTTTGTTTTCGATGGGGGTTCCCCAGTTCGTCCAAAAGAAGATTCATCCGCATTAAACCAGGCTTGATTCCAAGTCTGAGCCTTGAGTGTATCCAATCGACAGCAGATTCATAATTCAACAATTCTTTCACTCCCACTCGGGTTTCATTAGAAAAAGGGCCCACATCAAGCCTGACTGTCTGGGGGTTGCACCCCCGTTTCCATCAGACCTGATTCTGCAGCCCTCTTCTTACCACATTTCAAACATTCACATTAAACTGATTTAAGCTCTTCGATTCTTGCTTTAACAGTCGCTTGTTTCTCTAAATAATCTTTTTCTTTCTCTTTTTCCTCATCGACTACTTTCTGAGGGGCTTTGCTGACAAACTTTTCGTTGTTTAGCTTACCTTGAACACGGGAAACTTCTTTCGTCCATTTCTCGAGTTCTTTTTGAAGGCGCGCGATTTCTTCCTCGATATTGATCAGCCCTTCTAGCGGAAGATAAAGATCCACTCCCGTAACGACTGCCGTCATCGCTTTCTCAGGAGCTTCTAATTCTGTACCCATTTCAAGTTTCTCAGGGTTACAGAATTTCTCGATATACGATTGATTCTTTTCGATGATTGCAAGGGTATGGGCATCTTTCGCTTTCAGCATCAAGTTGATCTGCTTGCTCATTGGTGTATTCACTTCTGCACGAACGTTACGTACGGCACGGATGATATCAACCAGTAGCTTCATCTCTTCTGCTGCCGCTTTGTCAGTCAGCTTTTCGTCCACTGTCGGCCATGCTGCTACAGTGATCGATTCGCCTTGATGCGGCAAGTTCTGCCATATTTCCTCGGTAATAAACGGCATGAATGGATGTAGTAGTCTCATGGTGTTGTCGAGAACATACGCCAGGATCGAGCGGGTCGTCTTTTTCGCCGCTTCGTCCTCACCGTATAGAGGAAGCTTCGCCATTTCAATGTACCAATCACAGAAATCATCCCAGATGAAGTTGTATAATAGGCGACCCACTTCACCGAATTCATAACGATCCGCTAAACGAGTAACCGTTTCGATCGTTTCATTCAAGCGAGTGAGGATCCATTTATCCGCCACGGACTTTTCACCTGATAAGTCGATCTCGTCGTATGTCATACCATCCATGTTCATCAATGCAAATCGGGAAGCGTTCCAGATTTTGTTTGCAAAATTCCAAACACTTTCCACTTTCTCAAATGAGAAGCGCAGATCCTGCCCTGGTGAACTTCCTGTTGTCAGGAAGTAGCGAAGGGAGTCGGAACCGTATTTTTCGATGACGTCCATAGGGTCTACACCGTTTCCTAATGATTTACTCATCTTACGTCCATCGGCATCTCGAACTAAACCATGAATAAGAACGTCTTTAAATGGCCTTTCACCAGTGAACTCTAATCCTTGGAATATCATTCGGGATACCCAGAATCCGATGATGTCATATCCTGTAACAAGTGTATTGGTTGGATAATATCGCTTAAAGTCTTCTGCGTCTAAATCCGGCCAGCCCATCGTTGAGAATGGCCATAATGCTGAACTGAACCAAGTGTCCAACACGTCTTCTTCTTGTGTCCAGTTTTCGATGTCTTCCGGTGCTTCTTCCCCTACATACATTTCACCTGTTTCATTGTGATACCAAGCAGGGATTCTGTGGCCCCACCATAGTTGACGGGATATACACCAGTCACGCGTGTTTTCCATCCAGCGTAAGTAGGAGGTTTCAAAGCGGTCAGGAACAAAGTTAACTTTGTTTTCACCTTCTTGAAGTTTAACCGCTTCTTCTGCCAATGTATCCATCTTAACGAACCATTGAGTAGAAAGATAAGGCTCAACCACTGCCCCACTACGCTCCGAATGCCCAACCGAATGCATATGTTCTTCAATCTTGAACAATACACCCGCATCTTGGAGATCCTTCACGATTTGTTTGCGACAGTCAAAACGGTCCATTCCATTATATTTGTCCGCCTTCTCGTTCATCGTTCCATCTTCGTTCATGACTAAGATGCGTTCAAGATTATGGCGGTTTCCGATTTCAAAGTCATTCGGGTCATGGGCTGGTGTGATTTTCACCGCTCCGGAACCGAATTCCATATCCACATAATCGTCACCAACAATCGGTATTTCACGTCCTACGATTGGAAGGGTAACTTTTTTCCCGATCAGGTGCTTGTAACGATCGTCTTCAGGATGTACCGCAACCGCCGTATCTCCGAGCATCGTTTCCGGGCGGGTTGTGGCGATTTCAATGTGTCCACTTCCATCTGTGAGTGGATATCTCATGTGATAGAAAGCGCCTTGAACATCTTTATGAATAACTTCGATATCCGACAGGGCCGTTTTCGTCGCAGGGTCCCAGTTGATGATATATTCACCGCGGTAGATTAAACCTTTGTTATAAAGATCGATGAAAACCTTCTGTACCGCATCCGATAATCCTTCATCTAGAGTGAAGCGTTCGCGGCTGTAATCAAGGCCAAGTCCGACTTTTGCCCATTGCTGCCGGATGTGCTCGGCGTATTCCTCTTTCCATTTCCATGTTTCTTCCACGAATTTCTCACGACCGAGGTCATAACGTGAAATCCCCTGGTTGCGAAGTTTTTCATCTACTTTCGCTTGTGTTGCGATTCCTGCATGGTCCATTCCAGGTAACCAAAGGACATCGTACCCCTGCATCCGCTTCATTCTTGTCAGGATATCCTGAAGGGCTGTATCCCAGGCATGACCAAGATGAAGTTTCCCCGTTACGTTTGGTGGTGGAATAACGATGGTGTACGGCTCTTTCTCCTTATCATTCGTGGCTTCGAAGAACTTTCCTTCTAGCCACCATTTGTATCTGCCTTGTTCAATGGCATTTGGATCATATTTTGTTGGCATTGCTAACTGTTGATCTTGTGTTTCCATGTAAATTCCTCCTATCTCATACTAAGCACACATTTCTAAAAACAATAAAAAAATCCCCCGTCCTATGAAAAGGACGAAGGATTCCATTCGCGGTACCACCTTTTTTCTCAGGAGACCTACTTCTCCTGAACTCTCGACGGATGTAACGGCTTTTAACCGGCTTCTACTACTGACATTCATAGAAGCAGCTCTTCAGGCGACCTTCCATTGACTTAACGTAGAAAATCTCTCAGCAAACGATTTTCCTCTCTGAAAGTAAGGATCAATGTACTCTTCCTGTTCATTGCTTTTCGTGATTATTCATTTATTCATTATAGTATAGGAAAAGATAAACTTTCGTCAATCATTATTGGCCATTTTGTTGAAAAATATTCATTTCGCCTATACATAGGCACCATTCCATCCTTCATTCATAAGATAAAGTAGTGAATACACCCAGGAAAGTGAGTGGACGATTATGAAAAAAATCAACCAGTACACCTTGCAGAAATGGATGGGGAATGCGCGATTAATATGTAAACAATTCATTATTCCTTTTACCATCTTTCAAGGGATCCGCACCATTCTCTTACCAACCACTTTTGATGTCCTCCTGTTGACCCTGTTCATCGGTATCGGTCTTGCCATTTATTTCGACTGGATTTAAAGAACTGACGACATGTGAATTCGTCAGTTCTTTTTTTATTCTGATTCAGCCGCCTGCGCAGCCTGCTCCTGCTTTTGTTTTTCCATTTCGTCCAGTCGCATCACCACATATTCAGTATTTTTCAAGAGCCAATAGTGGCGTTGCAGCTTCTTGAGGGACTTCCGTTCATTCCTCTTATCCTTCGGAGTATGAAAATATTTCTCCACTACGGAAATGACCGAGCTGGGATAAGCGAGATAACTCATGAACAGGAGCCGTTCTTCATTCCGCACGGTGAAATGCTGAAAGTAGGTGGTGAGCCATTCAATGCACTCTTCATAATATTTTGGGTAGGTTTTCAATGTTCTCGACAAAAATGGCAAAAGATCATGAAATGGGGATGCCATCTTCGAGTTTTCAAAGTTAACGAAATATCCCAATCCTCTTTCATCGAATAAAAAGTGCTCTGTTGAAACCTTTCCATGAGTTATGACGGTCCGGACCTTTTCCAGTTCTTTCGTATCCTCGTACCATTCATCAAGCATCTTCCGGGAAAACTTCAGCGCTTGAGAGGCATCCTTATAATACATACAGAAATGATATTGAAAAGGGGACATATACGTCGTCTTCTCACATGCTTCCACGTACTCATCAAGAAATTCCTGTTCTTTATCCCATCTTGATGTCAACTGCTCGTAATGGGATTCCCTCTCTTCTTTATCGATTTTCACTTCATGGGAGGAAAGTGTATGAAGTCTGGCCAATTCCCTGAACATCTTCTGGTGCTTTTCAAATTGATCTTCTCTTTCCTGATTCAAAAGCCAGGGCATGACATAGTACAAATCCCCTTCATTCCACACAGCATAGCGCCCATCCAAAGTTGGATAGATCGGTACAATCCGATTATAGCCCCGCTGAAACAGCATTTGCACATTTCGGACAAAGTCCACACCGTTTTGTGCAGGCAGCTGCTTCACCGCCAAAGTACCTTTATTTGAAAAAACCTTCGAAATCCTTCCGTAACTTTCAACAAAATGGGGTTCGACCCCATATGGCTGTAAAACAGGCTTCAATCCCTCCAGCGTTTGTACCATTCCTCTCACCTTCTAAGATTACTTTTCTAAAAAAAACGGACCAACTCCAATGAATATGGTGTCAGCCCCGTCGTTTTTTTATTTCATAGTTTTCTTTTTCTCCGGTCCTAAAGATGGGCACGACCTTGCTATTTGCCTCTACCCCTTGAATACAAACTCGCTATTCGGGATATAAAGAACCTGCCCTGCATACACATCCTGATTCGCTTCAAGCTGATTCACCCTTAATAACTGCGGGATGGTCAGATCATATTTTTCGGCGATGTAATCCAGGTTCTCACCTTCCTGGACGATACACACACGGAGAGTCGCCCCTTTTTCCTCTTCTTTACGGG
The DNA here is from genome assembly GCF_020172085.1 of Rossellomorea aquimaris. GTDB lineage: Bacteria > Bacillota > Bacilli > Bacillales > Bacillaceae_B > Rossellomorea > Rossellomorea aquimaris_E. The sequence goes on along the minus strand of NZ_JAIVAT010000003.1, from coordinate 438,252 downwards.
CAAAGAAATCCGTTAAGGAAATGGATTCGTACTTCTTTTTACTCTTGGTCTTTTTCTTTTCTTCCTCTTCCTCCTCCATCTCTGCTTCAACGGCTGAGGATGAGGAGGATGACTCTTCTTCTTCCTCTTCCTGCTCCTTGTATTTAGGTGCAGGTGGAGGCGTATAGGCAGCCTTCGGTTCAGCGTGCTGTTCCTCCGAAGATTCACTCAGCTCATGCTGTGGTAGCTCGAATACATTCTCTTTACGGTAATTCACTTCTTCATAAGAGAGAGCCGGATTTGCATCATACTGAATCTGGACGGGAATTTCATCATCCTGCTCTGAAGGAGGAGTCCTTCCTTCCAGGTTGAACGGCTGATACTCGTCGTCAGCCGTATCATCATCATCCTCTTCTTCTTCATCATCATAGGTGGTCAATTCATCTTCATCATAATTTTCGTATTCGTACACTTCTTCACGATCTTCCTCTTCTTCTGTTTCCACTTCTTCCTCTACCTCTGCGACGGCACTTGACCGGTAAAGAGGCTCAAATTCTTCCTCTCTTTGATATTCCGTTTCAAAAGGTGTGTGCGCTTGCTGCTCACCGTAAATTCCCGTGATGGTCAGATCCGCATTCAGCTTTAAGCAGGCATTTTCAGGGACGATATAGTCGAAGGACTCGACATACACATCGATATCACCTAGATTGGCAATCCTGTTTTTCGGGATCGTCACATCCACCGGGAACCTGTGAACAAATTCATATTCACCCTTTTCCCGCTTTTCTACTGTTTGCACAAACTTTCCACTTGCTTCAAAATCATCTTCCACTTCATCCCTCGGTGACGATGGTAAATATTCACCGGTCAGGTCAAGGCTCCCCCTGATAAGTACGTACTGTTCTTGCTCTTGTATCGTTATATGAGGATCTAAGGAGATAGATAGCAATTCTTCAACTTCCTGTCCTTTTTTAAACCAAATTGATTCTTCCAAAGAAAATCGCAAGCACGATTGTTGCTCTTGTGACAAAGAAATTCCTCCTTTCAGGTTCCAAACAAAGAAATAGTAAACAATGCCATTATCACTTTATGAAACAGAAAGGAGGAATATGATAGGAAAACGAAAAGTTGTTGTGAGGTTTTGGTATTTTAGAAACGCGGGTGTTGCCCATGATGAAAGATTGATTTTTGATTTATCAACCCATTATCGGGATTTTTCAACCGTTAATTCCATTTATCGACCCCCAAATGGTTTTATCGACCGTTCTTTCATTTTATCAACCGTATTTTGAGGGTATCGACCATTCTGCAAATTTCGACACCGATACACACTACTCTCCCCACAAAAAAATAGCCGACCCCTCAAAAAGGATCGGCTACCTCATTACTTCTTACTAATCTTTTCAAACGCTTTTTCTGCAGCTTGAAGGGTCTTTTCAATATCGTCATCCGTATGGGCTGTCGATAAGAAGAGCCCTTCAAATTGAGAAGGAGGCAGGAATACGCCTTCATGAGCCATTTCACGGTAGTAATCAGCAAACATCTCAAGATCCGATGACTTGGCACCTTCGTAGTTCGATACTTCTTCATTCGTGAAGAAAATGCCGATCATGGAGCCTGCACGGTTAATTCTGTGAGGAATGTTGTGCTTTTCAGCCGCTTGCTTTAAGCCTTCCTCCAATCGATCTGCTTTACGGGAGAACTCATCATATGTTTCTGGAGTCAACTGACTGAGTGTCTCATATCCAGCCGTCATGGCCAAAGGATTCCCAGACAGGGTCCCCGCTTGATAAATCGGACCGCTTGGCGCGATTCTTTCCATGATTTCCGCTTTCCCGCCGTATGCACCAACAGGAAGTCCACCACCGATCACTTTCCCTAAGCAGGTTAAGTCTGGTGTGACATTGTAATAGCCTTGAGCACAGCCATAGCCGACACGGAAACCGGTCATGACTTCATCGAAGATCAGAAGGGCACCATGGTTTTCCGTTACCTCACGCAGGCCTTCCAAGAAGCCGGGTTGCGGAGGTACGACGCCCATGTTTCCTGCTACCGGCTCGACGATTACACCGGCGATGTCATCACCAAACTGTTCAAACGCATAGCGGATGCTTTCTAAATCATTGTAAGGGACTGTGATCGTGTTCTTTGCCACGCCTTCAGGTACACCCGGGCTATCGGGTAAACCGAGTGTTGCTACTCCGGAGCCTGCTTTGATCAATAAAGAGTCCCCATGACCGTGGTAACAACCTTCGAATTTGATGATTTTATTTTTACCTGTATACCCACGGGCCAAACGGAGCGCACTCATCGTCGCTTCTGTACCAGAAGACACCATACGTACGACTTCGATACTCGGTACGCGCTCAATCACCAGTTGAGCCAGTTTGTTTTCAATTTCTGTCGGTGCACCGAAGCTTGTCCCATTTTCGGCCACTTTTTTAATGCTTTCTACAACCCTGTCATTGCTGTGACCGAGAATCAGCGGTCCCCATGACAGTACATAGTCGATGTACTCATTTCCATCGATATCGTATATTTTTGATCCTTTTCCTCTTTCCATGAAGATGGGATCCATCTTGACGGATTTGAATGCACGGACCGGACTGTTCACGCCGCCTGGCATCAATTTGACTGCTTCTTTGAATGCTTGTTTCGATTTCTCATATGAACGCAATATGGTTTCCTCCTTTAGTGATCTTTCAGTCATCCTTATACGAACTTTCCACCAATTAGGATAACCAATTCGCTACGTCTTTTGCGAAATACGTAATGATAAGATCTGCTCCTGCACGTTTCATGCTCGTCAGTTTCTCCATCACAATCTCTTGTTCATTTACCCAGCCGTTTTGAGCTGCAGCCTTTACCATGCTGTACTCCCCACTTACGTTATATGCAACGATAGGAGCATTGAATCGATCTTTCACTTCACGCATGATATCGAGATAAGACAGGGCAGGTTTCACGATAAGGAAATCCGCTCCCTCTTCCATATCGGACTGGGCTTCCCTTAGAGCTTCCATACGGTTCGCAGGGTCCATTTGATACGTTCTGCGATCTCCGAATTGCGGCGTTGAATGAGCCGCATCGCGGAAAGGACCATAGAAGCTGGATGAATATTTCACAGCGTAAGACATGATCGGCACATCATGATATCCCGCTTCATCTAGGCCGTGGCGTATGGCCGCGACGAATCCATCCATCATGTTGGACGGGGCAATGATATCTGCACCGGCTTCAGCTTGGCTGACCGCTGTTTTCGCTAGAAGGTCCAGCGTCTGGTCGTTCAATACTTTTCCATCTTTGACGATGCCACAATGACCATGGCTAGTATACTGACAAAGACATGTATCGGCTATGACAACAAGTTCAGGATAATGTTCCTTCACAAAGCGTGTTGCCACCTGGACGATTCCGTGATCATGATAGGCCTGTTTTCCGAGTTCGTCTTTTTCAGCTGGAACACCGAACAGGATAATGGATTTAATCCCTAGTGAAACAACTTCATCCATTTCAGCTTTCAGGTTATCCAGTGAAATATGATAAACACCAGGCATGGACGGAACGACATTCTTGATGTTTTCCCCTTCCACGACAAACAATGGGTAAATCAGATCTTCTTTTCGCAGATGAGTCTCTCTAACCAGCGAACGCATCGTTTCCGATTGACGCAAGCGGCGGTGACGATTAAATTGCAGGTCTTTCATAATAAAAGCCTCCTAAGTTATATGTCTAGCGGGAAGAGATGAAGTCCTTCATCTCTTTCACCATTTCAGTTACAGTATAAACGCTTGGACAGATTTTTACATTCAATCCGTATTGTTCTGCTGTATTTTTTGTAATTGGACCAATACATGCAATGGGTATGTCCTGGATGTGTTCATGGAGTGAATATTGACGGATGACCTTCATAAAATGATGCACCGTAGATGAACTCGTGAACGTGATAATATCCACTTGTTCTGTTTCAATGATTTCTTTCAACTGCTTCATGCTTTCTTTCGGAAGGATTGTTTCATAAACAATCCACTCCTGACACACGATACCAGATGCATGTAATTCAGTTGCAACCACATTCCTTGCAAGATTCCCTTTTGGGATCAAAACGGGCCCAGAAGGCTTCACTTTCGCTATGAATTCTTCGACAAAATCGTCTCCAGTGAACGTCTGTGGTACAAATGAAACCGGCATTCCGTATTTATGACAGTACTGCTCTGTTTTGCTCCCGACTGCAGCGAACTTCCCGGTGTAGGATGCTAAAGGGATCCCTTGTCTTTCCAATGCCTCCAGAAAGAATTTCACGCCGTTTTTGCTGGTGAAAATAATCCAATCATATGTATGTATCCTGGTTTGGAGTTCATTCTCCCACGGGTCTATATGGGACTGAAAGTGAAGGAGGGGAACCAAAATGGGCACCCCTCCCTCGCTTTCGATGAGGGAACCCGTATCACTGGACCCCTCATTGCCACGAGTAATCAAAACCTTTACATGTTCTAAAGGCCCCTTACCCTTCATTATTGATCAAGCTCCTCTTTCACCTGATCAATCAAGGCTTTCGCACCTTGCTTTGTTAAGCTTTCAGCTACTTTTTCTCCAACTTCTTTTGGGTTCTTACCGGTCATGTACTCTTTGTAGATCGTTTTTCCATCAGGAGAAGCGACAAGTCCGGTTAAGGCAACGTCTCCATTGTCCTTCAGCTCGGCAAAACCGGCAATCGGAACCTGACAACCGCCTTCCATTTTATGAAGGAACGCTCTTTCTGCCGTAACCGTAATCGTCGTTTCTTCACAGGCGAATTTCCCAAGAAGCTCAAGAACTTCAGAATCGTCTGCTCTGCACTCGATCGACAGGGCTCCCTGACCTACTGCGGGTAAACAAAGGTCCGGATCCAGGAATTCTGTGACAACATCCGACGTCCATCCCATGCGTGATAGTCCTGCTGCTGCCAGTATGATCGCATCATAATCTTCATTTTGAAGCTTAGAAAGACGCGTATCGATGTTACCGCGAATCCATTTGATTTCTAGATCAGGACGGACAGAAAGGATTTGGGCCCCTCTTCTGAGACTGCTCGTTCCGACAATCGCTCCACTCGGAAGGTCTTTAAGGGCCACATGGTTCTTACTGATAAATGCGTCACGATGATCCTCACGCACCGGTATGCTTCCGATGGTCAGTCCTTCTGGTAAAACAGCCGGCATGTCCTTCATGCTGTGAACGGCCATGTCGATTTCTTTATCCAGCATCGCCTGCTCAATTTCCTTTACGAATAACCCTTTACCGCCCACTTTGGACAAGGTAACATCAAGGATCTGGTCCCCTTTCGTGACAATTTCCTTCACTTCGAAATCGAAAGAAGGGTCCAGTGCCTTCAATTGATCGATTACCCAATTGGTCTGGGTAAGGGCTAATTTACTTCGTCTTGATCCAACAATAATTTTTCTCATAATGACCTCCTGAAAACTTATGAATACCAGAAATGAAATGAAGACAACCGGCTACCTAAGAAAAAGTTGATTAATATAATCAAAAAGGCTGCAACATTCAAATACGCTAATGATTTACCAAATACATTCTTTTTGATGCGAAGGTATAAGTAACTGCTATATAAAATTAATAGAATGAATGATCCCACTATTTTCGGGTCATACCATAGAAATTCCGGCAGTTTGATATAAGCCCATTGAAGCCCCAGGATCAGGCTCAACAACAGCATCGCTACACCGATGGAATTAGAGATATAAGATATCTTTTCAAGCTTGGACAAATCACTGATCCTCCATAACCTCTGCCCCCATTTTTTCTCCTTTAACAATTTAAACTGCAGGAGATAAAGAAGGGAAAACACAAAGGATAAACTGAAGGCACCATACGACAGGATCGCCATCGTAATGTGAATCAATAATAATTCAGACACCAATTGTTCTGCCATTGCCTGGGACTCTACCTGTACCGGGGCGAATGTATGGATCGCCATAATGATGAAACCGAGTACATTTGTGAAAAACACGGTGAAGTCCACACTCAACAGTCGATTGATAACAAGGGACAGGGTAATGAGAACCCATGCGTAAAAATAAAGTCCCTCAAAGATGGTGAGAACAGGGAACCTGCCGGTATTCTTCATGTATAGAAATAAAAAGATTGTTTGAAGGACCCAAACAATCGCAAGTAACCAGAAGGCAAATAGATTCGCCTTCCGGTTTTTGTTTAAGAAATCTATAAAATAAAAGAGAATACTAATAGCATACAGAACAATCATAAGTTCGTGCAGCCTAGTCATCGTTTGTTCAAACATCGACAATAACCTCACTTATGCTTGAAAAGAGGGTTGTGGTGTAAAGCCATGATTGCTCTCAGTCTTTTCGTTGGCTGCTTTCAGTTGTTTCTGCTCTAGCACTTGTTGTTCAATGTTAAAAATGTTGATGAATAAGTCCAATTTATCATCAGCATCCGGAAGCCCGGCAAATTCCTTCGCCTGCAGGATCGGATCCTTTAATAACTGATTGATAATACTCTTCGTGTGCTTATTCAACACTTTACGTTCACGGTCTGTCAAATCAGGCATTTTCCGTTCAATGCTTTCCATTGTGTCCGCCTGAATGGACAGTGCTTTTTGTCTTAAGGCAGAAATGACAGGAACCACGCCCAGCATATTCAGCCATTCTTTAAATGCAACTATTTCAGCTTCAATCAAGAGTTCGATCTGCTCAGCCGCTTTTTTCCGTTCAGCCAAATTTGCCTGGACGATTCCTTCCAAATCATCGATATCATAAAGGAATACACTTTCAAGCTGACCAATGGCTGGATCTAAGTCCCTTGGCACGGCAATGTCCACCATGAAAAGGGGACGACCCTTTCTCATGCTTTCGACATGGGCCATCATTTCTTTTGTAATGACAAAATCCTTTGCACCTGTTGAGCTGATCATGATATCGGCTTCCACCAGGGCACATTGAAGCTCCTGCATCGTCTTCGCATTTCCACTGAAACGCTCTGCAAGGGTTTGTGCCTTTTCATATGTGCGGTTGATCACCGTCACCTTGGTGGCTCCGCTGCCATGAAGGTTCTGGATGGCAAGTTCCCCCATTTTACCAGCTCCAAGGATAAGGACGTGCTTTTTATCCAGGCTTCCAAAGACTTTCTTGGCCAATTCAACTGCTGCATAGCTGACAGATACCGCATTTGAGCCGATCTCTGTTTCAGAGTGGCCTTTCTTCGCAACCGTCACTGCTTGTTTGAACAGGTGGTTGAAGACTGTACCAGTCGCCCCTGATTCCTGAGCATTCAGGAAACTCGAGCGGATTTGTCCAAGGATCTGGGTTTCCCCGAGAACCATGGAGTTCAATCCACATGCAACTTTAAAAAGGTGTTCGACTGCCCCTTCCTGTTCATAAATGAACAAATAAGGTGTGAACTCCTCTTTATCTATATCAAACCATTGAGATAAAAAATCTTTAATATAATAACGACCTGTATGAAGCTGATCAACTACCGCATAAACTTCCGTCCGATTACATGTAGAAACAATCACATTTTCAAGAATGCTTTTCTTTTCCTTTAATGATTTCATTGCTAAAGGAAGATCAGTTTCATTGAAAGATAAACGTTCGCGAATCTCTACAGGGGCCGTTTTGTAATTTATACCAACGACTATTGTATACATGCTATGCACTACACCCCCAAGTAAAATCATTACTTTTATTATAACATGTCCGAATAAGAGCCTGACCCCGAAATGTGAACAGAAAATGAAACCTAAATATGATACATTAAAAGGGTAGAAACTACTGCTTCTTACGGGACTTGCTAAACATTCATTTCATCATTACATTTAAGAGGAAGAAAGAAAAACGCTTGTAAGCATTTTCATTTCTCAAGAAATCTCTTATATTTCGACATTCCCTACTAATGTAGGGTACCAAAACAAGCCTAAAGAATCAAGTAATGGAAAGGTTTCTCACTATTTATCGTCATATAGGGATCCGTTTAGTATAGTATGTGTCTTTTTCCCTTAAAAAATAGGATTCAATCCTTATTTTCACTATTGTTCAGGAGGAAGAGTATGAAACAACAACGAATTTTCCCGGGGATCATATTAATTGGCTTTGGGGCTTATTTTTATCTACAGCAAGCAAATATAGTATTGTTTCAGGAATTTTTTACATGGCCCACTCTGCTGATCATTGTCGGACTTGCCTTTCTTGGTCAAGGGTATGGAGCAAGGGATTATGAAGCCATCCTTCCAGGTACAATTCTTGTAGGATTCGGCTTACACTTTCATGTTGTCAATAAGCTAGATATCTGGCCGGATCATATGGGGACATTCATTCTTATCATCGCACTGGGCTTCCTGCTGAGATACCAGAAAACTCGGGCAGGCTTATTTCAAGGGGTACTCTTTTTGACGCTCTCTATCATTCTCCTTTTCTATGATAAAGTAGTGCGCTGGTTAGGCTTTATCGAGGGAAGTGTAGGGACGGCCTGGGAATTCTGGCCGATCGTCATCATCGCTATCGGTGTCTATCTATTGTTTGTAAGGAAAAAGTAACCCATACGAAAAAAAGCCCGGAACGTCATCCGGGCTTTTCTCGTGTCTATTAGAGTACCGAGTCTAAAAACTCTTTCGTCCGCTGCTCTTTTGGTGAATGGAACAGCTCCTGCGGAGGCCCTACTTCTACGATGCGGCCATCATGCATATAGACGACCCAATCGGCTACTTCACGGGCAAAGCCCATTTCGTGGGTCACGACGACCATCGTCATCCCTTCTAAGGCAAGCTCCTTCATGGTTGCGAGGACCTCACCCACCAATTCAGGATCCAGGGCCGAAGTAGGCTCATCAAACAGCATGATATCCGGCTTCATGGCAAGAGCCCTTGCGATGGCCACACGCTGCTTCTGTCCACCTGACAGCTTAGAAGGGTACACTCCCTCTTTATCCCCGAGGCCGACTTTCTTCAACAGTTTTTGCGCATCTTTCTTTGCATCCGCTTTTGACATCCCTTTTACATAAACCGGTGCCTCCATCACATTTTCCAAAACGGTTTTGTGAGGGAAGAGGTAAAAATGCTGGAATACCATTCCTACCTTTTGACGGATTTTGTTCAGATCATGGGTATCCTGATTGACTTCATCACCTTCGATGACAACCCTCCCATTATCTTTCAGTTCAAGGAAGTTAAGACAGCGGAGCAATGTACTCTTTCCTGATCCACTGGCTCCGATGAGGCAAACAACGTCACTTTCTCTTACACTGATATCAATATCCTTCAATACATGCAAATCACCAAAGGATTTATTTAATTTCTCTACTTTAATCATTTCCTGACTCATTCTCATCCCTCCCGCATCATTCTTAATCACTGATAGACATACGTTTTTCGATAATATTGACGATCGTCGAGAATAGTAATACAAGAACCAGGTAGTAGATCGCTACAACAAGCAGGTATGTCATATAATCAAAGTTATTCGATCCGAGTGTCGTCGCCACGCTGAACAATTCGAACATTCCGATGAAGGAAGCAAGGGACGAATCCTTCAAAGCAATGATGAACTGGTTTCCAAGGGGCGGCAGGGCTCGCCTGAATGCCTGAGGCAGGATGATCCTTCTCATGGAAAGCCCCAAAGACATCCCAAGGGAACGGCCCGCTTCCATCTGTCCCTTATCAATGGATTGAATGGCACCGCGGAAAATCTCTGCAATGTAAGCCCCATTATGGAAAGCAAGCCCCATGACGACAGACCAGAAGCCTGATATATTCAATGAAGTCAAACCGAAATAGAATATGAAGATCTGAACGATCAATGGCGTACCCCTTACAACGAAAATGTATAAATCCGCTAGAAGAGACAAAGGTTTGATCCCTGATATCTTTAGGAAAGCGAAGAACAAACCGATCACAATCGCAATCAGGATCGAAACAAAAGTCAACTGGAATGTTAACAACATCCCTTTAAGAAAAACATCATATGTACCGGCAAAGGTTTCTAAAAAGTGCATGAGCTTCCCTCCGTTCGTTTTAGTTCCCCGTTAAGACAAAAAGCGAATGCGCATAGAAGCACATTCGCTCTGTGTCATGCTGCTTTACTCTTTCTCGGGATCTGATGTAATGTCTGTATTGAAATATTTTTCACTGATTTTCTTTAATGTACCGTCTTCTCTTAATGATTCAAGAGCTTTATTGACTTCTTTAAGCAGTGCTTCATTGTCTTTACTTACAGCGATTGCCTGTTCACTGCGGCCGATCAGTTCACGAGCTTCAATGTCGAGTCCAGAAGCAATCGCTTCTTTCCCTGTGATGAAATCTGTGATGACGGCATCATGCTTCCCTTTATTTAACGCCTCAAGGGCTACAACATCACTATCATACGCCTGGATCTTATCCGTTACTTCCTTTGCTGTGTCCGCATAGGTAGAACCTTTTGAAACGGCAATTTCCATATCCTTCAAATCGTCCAGCGTTTCTACATCGCTGTCTTTACGAACAAAAATCTGTGGTCCAGAATAGTAGTAAGGAGTTGAGAAGTCCACTTCTTTCAAACGATCTTCCGTGATCGTATGACTGGCTACCGCCGCGTCGAATCGTCCGGATTTCACACCTTCTACAATTCCTGCGAATTTAAATTTCTTCTGTTCGGGTTCAAGACCCATTTCTTTGGCAACAGCTTCTGCCACTTCAATATCGAAACCAGACATGGTTCCATCATTATTCGTTACACTAAATGGCTTAAATTCACCTGAAGCTGCATAAACGAATTTGCCTTCCTCCACTAACTTCGCACCACTTTCTGTTGTGGCTTTGTCTCCGCAAGCGGATAGAAGAAGTGCAGCAAGTACTAGCAAGACTAGGCTTTTCCAATTCTTCACTGTCTAGAGTCCCCCTTATGTAGCTTGTAATATTTTTAATCTTTCATAATTTTATCAACAAAAGAGAAAATTCTCAAAATTCAAATAGAGCTTCTGCAGCTTATAATTTTCCATTTTAGTGGATGAAATGAATTCAGCTTTGATATTGATAGATATGCGTCCCTATCCTTTCATTTCCTTTCATATGCTTGGACGATATAGGTCCATGAACCTTATACGGACTTCGGTATTCCTTCTTTCAGACTACATTCCTGTTTTCAGTTGCTGTCATTATTTAGTAATATAAAAACTTTTTCTTTGTTGAGTGTTGTTACATTTATTATTATCGCTCTGTCAACGAGAGTGTGGTGGAGGGTGTGGGGAACTGCTCCGTTTTCGCGGACGTACGGCCAAGTCTCCTTAGCACACTTCACCTCCGAGATCTCTTGATTTGTAGTTGGACATTTTGAAAGCAGGAGAAGACTTAATTTATGCTCACGGAAGCAGCAATCACCTCTATCCGCCCCATTGCCGCAATATTGTTTGCAAAGAAAAGAACCGTTCTCCACTCATGCGGAGAACGGTTCTTTTTAATACTTATTTATAGAAAGACTTGATCGCGTCCCAGGCTTTGTCTTTCCCAAGGCCCGTTTCGGAAGAGAACATAATAAGGTCATCTTCACTGTCCATATTCAATGTTTCTCTTGTGACTTTCAGGTGTTTCTGCCATTTGCCTTTCGGAATCTTATCGGCTTTAGTGGCAATGACGATACAAGGCAGCTCGTGATGCTTGAGGAAATCATACATCATGACATCATCATTCGTTGGAGGGTGGCGCAGATCTACGATCATGATGACCGCCCTTAGCTGTTCACGGGAAGTGATATACGTTTCAATCATCTTCCCCCATGCTTCACGTTCTGTTTTTGACACTTTGGCAAATCCGTAACCAGGAACATCGACATAATAGAGAGTCTCCTCTATTTTATAAAAATTCAGCGTCTGGGTTTTACCCGGCTTGGAAGAAATCCTTGCCATGCTCTTGCGACCGATCATTTTATTGATGAACGAAGATTTCCCTACGTTCGAGCGTCCAGCCAAGGCAAACTCAGGAAGATAATCGCCAGGATATTGTTCTGGCCTGACTGCACTGATGACTAACTCAACTTGATTTACTTTCACTTCTTTTCACCTACTAATGCTTTCTCTAAGACTTCATCGATGTGGGAGACAAGGATGAACGTTAATTCTCCCCTTACACTTTCAGGAATGTCCTCGATATCCTTTTCATTATCTTTCGGAAGGATGATCGTTTTAATTCCGGCACGATGAGCACTTAATGTTTTTTCTTTCACTCCGCCGATTGGAAGAACTCTTCCTCTCAGGGTCATCTCACCCGTCATCCCCACTTCACGGTTCACGTATTTCCCAGTCAACGCTGATACGAGAGCCGTTGTGATCGTAATACCGGCTGAAGGCCCGTCTTTCGGGACTGCACCTTCCGGAACGTGGATGTGAATATCATATTTCTCATGGAAAGACTCGTCAATGCCTAGCGCCTCTGCCTTCGAGCGTACGTAACTAAAGGCAGTCTGAGCCGATTCCTTCATGACATCCCCTAATTTTCCAGTCAGGACAAGCTTTCCTTTACCTGGTGCAAGGGAAACCTCGATCTGGAGGGTATCCCCACCGACTGTAGTATAGGCAAGACCTGTTGATACACCGATTTGATTTTCCACTTCTGCCTGCCCGTAACGGAATTTCTTCTTACCCAGGAACTCTTCAATATTGCTTGACGTAATCACTACGCGCTTCTTATCGCTTGAGACAATGATCTTCGCCGTCTTTCGGCATAGGGCTGCAAGCTGGCGCTCGAGGCTCCTCACACCGGCTTCCCTTGTATAGTAACGGACGATATCAACGATGGCCTCATCTCTTACTTGAAGCTTCGATTTCGTCAAACCATGATCTTTGATTTGTTTCTCCAATAAATGATGCTTGGCGATATTCAACTTTTCAAGTTCTGTATATCCGGCAATCGTAATGATTTCCATTCTGTCTCTCAATGGTCCTGGAATGGTCGATAAATCATTTGCCGTGGCAATGAACATGACTTTTGATAAGTCGTAAGTCTCTTCAATATAGTGATCGCTGAAGTTCGAGTTCTGTTCTGGATCAAGCACCTCAAGCATAGCAGAGGATGGATCCCCTCTAAAGTCCGAGGACATTTTGTCGATTTCATCGAGTAGGAAAACAGGATTGATGGTTCCTGCTTTTTTCATGCCGCGAATGATTCTTCCGGGCATTGCACCTACATACGTACGTCTATGCCCCCTGATTTCCGACTCATCTCGAACGCCTCCAAGTGAAATGCGGACAAAATTCCGGCCCAGTGATTCAGCAACGGAACGGGCAAGACTTGTTTTCCCTACCCCTGGAGGTCCGGCAAGACACAGGATCGGTCCTTTTAGCGATTGAGTCAATTGCTGAACAGCCAGGTATTCAAGAACTCGTTCTTTTACCTTTTCAAGTCCGTAGTGGTCACGGTTCAAAATCTGTTCAGAGCGTTTGATGTCCAATTGATCTTCTGTTTCAGTGGACCACGGTAAGGATACAAGCCATTCGATATAGTTTCTGATCACGGAGCTTTCAGCTGAGCTTGAAGGAACTTTTTCATAACGGGCAAGCTCTTTTAATGCCGTATGTTCCACATCTTCCGGCATGTCGGCTTGCTCGATCTTCAACGTCAGATCTTCAATTTCTCCGGTCTTTCCTTCTTTATCGCCTAGCTCTTTTTGAATGGCTTTCATTTGCTCACGCAGATAGTATTCTTTTTGAGTTCTTTCCATTGAACGCTTTACACGCTGGCCGATTTTTTTCTCTAAGCTCAGCACTTCTTTTTCATTATTGATCGTTTCGATCACCATTTGAAGACGCTTCTTAATATCAAGTGTTTCCAGGACGTTCTGCTTTTCCTTCATTTTAAGGGGCAGGTGAGACGCTACGATGTCCGCGAGCCTCCCTGGTTCTTCGATATCAGAAACAGTCGAATAGGTTTCAGCTGAAACCTTTTTGGATAGCTTTATGTATTGTTCGAAATAGTTCAATAACGTTCTCATTAAGGCATCAGTTTCCGATTCCTTCTCTTGGGAATCATGAAATTCCTTCACCGATACTTCATAGAATTCTTTTTCCTCGGTGAATGAGGTGATCGACGCCCGGTTCAATCCCTCTACCAGTACCCTAATGGTACCATTAGGAAGTTTAAGCATCTGCTTAACCTTCGTGAGGGTTCCCATTTCATAGAAATCTTCCTGGGTAGGCTCATCTATGTTCATATCTCTTTGAGTCGTTAAGAAAATTAAATGATCATCCATCATAGCTTTTTCTAAAGCTTGAACGGAGCGCTCACGTCCAACATCTAAATGCAAGACCATTGTTGGATACACAAGTAAGCCTCTTAATGGAAGGAGGGGAACCGTTAAATTATTTTGTTTTGTCACATATAACACCTCCGGATTATGCTCTTCTAGTCTTTGTACAATTCTAACTTATTTACTAGGTAGTGTCTATTAAATAGGTATTTACAACTTTATTCGGATGGACCAGCGCATATTCCTGTTACCACCCGATTCAAAAACAAACCGATTCGGATAGACCCGAATCGGTCAACAGTCTATACACTTTTCTTATTTTGTTCTGGAACAAGATCGGTTTGCGGTAAGTGGTCCTTCATCAGGGCCAGATCAAGCACTTCCTTTAGTTGTTTGACAGGAACCACTTCGATTCCTTCTATTTCACTTAACATGGCTTGTTGATTGTCGTAAGGGATGATGGCCATGGTCGCGCCTGCTAATTTTGCACCCTTCACCTTTGGGAATACCCCGCCGACAGGTTTAACGGATCCATGAATACTGATTTCACCTGTTACAGCAATGGTGTGTTTGATAGGGATTCGGTAAATGGCCGAATAGATGCCAAGTGCCATGGCGATCCCAGCGGAAGGTCCGTCAACCGGCACACCACCCGGGAAGTTCACATGAATATCATATTGATCGGCAGGAACACCCATGGATCGAAGGACTGTTATGACATTTTCAATCGATCCTTTCGCCATACTCTTACGCCTGATTGATTTGCTTCGATCACCGATGCTTTCTTCTTCTACTATACCCGTTACGTTAATGGTCCCTTTATCACTTGAAGGAATGACGTTCACTTCGATTTCAAGCAGTGATCCGGTGTTTGGTCCTGTAACGGCTAAACCATTGACCAGACCAATCGTTGCTTCTTCGTTGATTTTTTTCTGATAACGGGGGGACAGCTGGCTGGATTGTATGATCCACTCAAGCTCATGATCATAGATTTCTTTTCTATTTTCTGTAATGGCGACTCCAGCCGCGATTTGCACCATATTAACGGCTTCACGCCCATTTCGTGCATAAGACGCAAGGGTGTCGAGACCTTTTTCACTGATAGTCATCCCAACTTTATCCACGGCCCCTGCCGCAACTTTTTTCACTTCATCGTGCTCTAGCTCCCTGAAGAAAACTTCCATGCACCTTGAACGGATGGCAGGAGGGAGTTCACTTGGTGTACGTGTCGTTGCACCAATTAAACGGAAATCAGCGGGAAGGCCATTCTTGAAAATATCATGAATATGAGTCGGGATTTGGTGATTTTCTTCATTGTAATAGGCGCTCTCAAGGAACACTCTGCGATCTTCTAACACTTTTAAGAGCTTATTCAATTGAATAGGATGTAACTCTCCGATTTCGTCAATGAATAATACGCCACCATGAGCATTTGTCACGGCCCCTTGTTTTGGCTGTGGAATCCCGGCCTGTCCCATGGCTCCCGCTCCCTGATAAATAGGATCATGGACGGAACCAATCAACGGATCGGCAATTCCACGTTCATCGAATCTTGCGGTCGTGGCATCCAACTCAACAAAAACAGCAGAAGGTTTAAACGGGGATTTCATATTTTTCTTGGCTTCTTCCAGGACCAATCGGGCTGCTGCCGTTTTTCCGACACCAGGAGGTCCATAGATGATGACGTGCTGAGGATTGGGACTGCATAGTGCCGCTTTCAATGCTTTTATCCCATCTTCTTGACCGACAATATCTTCAAAGGTTGATGGTCTTACTTTTTCAGCCAGGGGTTCGGTTAATGAAATGGATCTCATCTTTCGGAGTTCTTCCATCTCTTTTTTTGATTCACGGTCAATGGAAACTTTTTGAGTTCGCTGGTTCTTTAACAGGTTCCAGAAATACAATCCAATGATGATTCCGAAGAATAATTGGATGAATAAAGCGATGCTAGTAAAGCTCATTCGTCTCCCTCCAAGTAGATACAAGTTGTTATCGGTTAGTATCTCCTTGACCTTGTGGGAATAAACAAAAAAGTTCGGTGAATGGATGGGGTAAAAAGAATGTATAGAACTTCAATTTCATACCTAGCGTGTGCTGGTTGATTTCCGCTACAGGTGCTCGCTTTCCGCGGGGCGTAAGTTGAGCACCTGTAGCGGAAATCAACATCTTGATCTTCATCTTTTGTGTATTAAAAGTTATTATTTTAAATTTCTTTTCCCCTTACATTTTTATGTTAAATTCGACTATCTCTAAAGTTGGTTTATGCCCTCCATTTCGCTTTTCTTCTCTAATAATTGGCAATCCTCAATGTCCAGTGACCAGAGTCCGGAATTCAATACCACTCCAGATTTTTCAAGCTGAATTGTTTTAGAAAAGATTGGTCCGTCCAGGACAAATGTATGGTATTCTCCTGCTTCTCCCATGACACAACAGTCTTTTTTGTTGTGTATATCTTCATAGAAATCCCGATCAAGCATCCTGCCAGCCCAAGATGGATCGAATACTTTGTCAGAAGCCCTGCATACGACTGCAGAAAAGCCTAGTGTTATGAATTCTTTTAGTAATAGACTGCTTTCATTCTCTGAAATCCATACAGGAAATGAGGATGTCAGTCCCGCTTTCATAGCTACTTCTTCGTTCCACTTTCTATCCTCTTCAGCATATAAGCTTCCAAAGACGATTTCGTCCACACCTCTATCCTGCTTTATATCATATAATGCTTGAATCAGTGCTTGTTCATAATCTTCTCCGGAATTCACCAGTACAAGAGGAATATTCATTGCTTCTGCTTGCTGCTTCAAGATGTCCAATCGCAGACCGTGTGCATGATTTCGTTCATATTTTTCAGAGACCATGGAGACAAGGCACTCTACTTCTTTTTCTTCTTTTAAGGTACGGTACAAAGCGAGACAACCATCTTTCCCCCCACTCCAGCTAATGGCCACCTTTGTTTTCTTCCGATCCAATTCTTCCATCTCCTATCTATTTCATCTTCATCCGTAAAAAAAGCCAAGAATGAAGGATCATTCTTGGCTTTACGTTAAGGTATTAAGCTGATGTCTTTTCCTCATTTGGATCGATCATCGTTCCATCCTCAAGCATGAGGTGAGGAGCTGCATCTTCAAGGATCGTTTCTTTAGTAATGATACATTTTTTAATATCATCACGGGAAGGAAGATCAAACATGACATCCAACATCATCGTTTCGATGATAGAACGTAATCCA
The DNA here is from genome assembly GCF_020172085.1 of Rossellomorea aquimaris. GTDB lineage: Bacteria > Bacillota > Bacilli > Bacillales > Bacillaceae_B > Rossellomorea > Rossellomorea aquimaris_E. The sequence continues at coordinate 420,822 of NZ_JAIVAT010000003.1, read as the reverse complement.
CGTGCTCCTGTTTTACGCTCAATGGCTTTTTTAGAGATTTCAAGCAGTGCATCTTCTGTGAATTCCAGTTCGACATCATCTAATTCAAGCATTTTTTGGTATTGTTTTACCAATGCATTTTTAGGTTTTGTCAGGATTTCAACCAGCGCTTCTTCATCTAGAGGCTCTAGGCTTGAAATGACTGGTAAACGACCGATGAATTCAGGAATCAAACCGAATTTCAACAGGTCTTCAGGTACAACTTTAGAAAGAAGGGATTTATCTTCTTTTACTTCAGCATTTTTAGGATCAGAACCGAAGCCGATGACCTTCTGGCCTAAGCGGCGTTTGATGATTTGCTCGATGCCGTCAAATGCCCCACCACAGATGAACAGTACATTGGACGTATCGATTTGAATGAACTCCTGGTGAGGGTGCTTACGTCCGCCTTGTGGTGGAACGCTTGCTACCGTACCTTCAAGAATCTTCAATAGGGCTTGTTGCACCCCTTCACCTGAAACATCTCTTGTGATAGACGGATTTTCAGATTTTCTTGCCACTTTATCGATTTCATCGATGTAGATAATTCCTTTTTCAGCTTTTTCTACATCGTAGTCAGCTGCCTGGATCAATTTCAATAGGATATTTTCTACGTCTTCCCCAACATAACCGGCTTCAGTTAGTGAAGTGGCGTCAGCGATGGCGAAAGGAACGTTAAGAATACGAGCCAATGTTTGGGCAAGTAAGGTTTTACCGCTACCAGTCGGTCCAATCATGGCAATATTACTCTTTGACAGTTCGACGTCATCCACTTTGCTGCTGGAGTTGATACGCTTGTAGTGGTTGTAAACCGCTACAGCGAGTGATTTCTTCGCTTGGTCCTGACCAATGACATATTCGTCCAGGATTTCACGGATTTCACGTGGTTTTGGTACGTCTTTAAATTCTACTTCTTCTTCTGTACCAAGCTCTTCTTCTACGATTTCCGTGCAAAGCTCGATACACTCATCACAAATATACACACCTGGTCCAGCGACTAGTTTACGAACTTGGTCTTGTGTTTTTCCGCAAAAAGAACATTTTAATTGCCCTTTTTCATCATTAAATTTAAACAATGATTTTCACCCCTTCGTTAAAACTTCATAAAATCGTGCTTTGTTTCATCAAACGAACGATTCCTTACATCCCTATTACCTAAAGTTATGTACTGCATTTTATCATATTATATGTTCGTAAAGAAATGGATACGATTCTTAAGAATCATCTTATTATGTAATACGCATTTTAGCAAATATTTTACATTGCTAATGTCTAGCTTGTCCAATTGAAGTCAGGTAATGTAAGGAATCTGATTATGTATGTTCCTGGTGAAAGTAATGCAACCCCGTTTCATAAGCTTTTTCCAAAAATAGTGGTTCTTATTCTTATTGGGGCGATAAAAGTTTCTTATTCTATAGAGTACAATATTTTGGTCCTTTTTTCTATAAAAAACGGTTGTAGAAAATTTGAGCGCCAGGGTAAAAAATTACCAAATCAAGCTTAGCATAGTAATGATTTTGACTCATTTACGCCACTATCATCAAAAGCGATAGAGCAAAACAATTTGCTCTTTCACTTTTGATGATGATGGTTACTTTTCAGCATAGCTGAAAAGCATGTGAAACATTCGTTTCGCACGAATGAGTCAAAATCATGAAGTTTCTATGCTTCATTGTACAAAACAAGGCACGAAGATTCGCGCCTTGTTTGCTATTTTTATTATGCTACAGTTTTGCTGTTTTCTACAAGGAATTCTACTGCTTTACGAACTTTAAGGTCAGCTTTAAGTGTGTCTAGACCACCTAGTGCTTGTTTGATGTTGTCAGCAGACATGTTGTATTGTTCAGCCATTTTGTTTACTTCTTCTTCTGCTTCTGCGTCTGTCACTTCAAGGTTTTCTGCTGCTGCGATAGCTTCAAGTGTCAGGTTAGTGCGAACGCGTTTGCCGGCATCTTCTGTCATTTGACCGCGAAGATCTTCTTCTGTTTGACCAGAGAATTGGAAGTATAGGTCAAGGTTCATACCTTGCATTTGAAGACGTTGACCGAATTCCTGCATCATGCGGTCTACTTCAGCTGTTACCATTACTTCTGGAATTTCAACTTCAGCATTGTCAGAAGCTTTATTTACAAGAGTTTCACGAACAGCTGTTTCAGCTTCGTTCTTTTTAGACTCTTGAAGACGTTTTTCGATTTTTTCTTTCAGTTCAGCAAGCGTTTCAACTTCTTCGTCAGCGTCTTTCGCGAACTCATCATCAAGTGCTGGAAGTTCTTTCGCTTTGATTTCGTGAACTTTAACTTTGAAAGTAGCTGGTTTTCCAGCAAGTTCAGCTGCATGGTATTCTTCAGGGAAGTTTACTTCTACTTCTTTCTCTTCTCCTGATGCTACACCCACTAATTGCTCTTCGAAGCCTGGGATGAACTGACCAGAACCTAATTCAAGTGAATAGTTCTCAGCTTGTCCACCTTCGAATGCTTCACCGTCAACGAATCCTTCGAAATCCATTGTTACAGTATCGCCTTCTTCAGCTTTTCCTTCTTCTTTAACCGCAAGCTCAGCTTGTTTTTCTTGAAGTGAAGTAAGTTCAGCTTCAACGTCTTCAGCTGTTACTTCCGTTTCCATTTTTTCTACTTCAAGACCTTTGTATTCGCCAAGTTTCACTTCTGGTTTCACTTGTACTTTCGCAGTGAAGATTAACTCTTTTCCTTTTTCCATTTGCTCAACATCGATTTCTGGACGGTCGATTGGATCGATTCCAGTTTCTTCGATTGCTTTCGCATATGCTTCAGGCAGGATGAAATCTAATGCGTCTTGGTAAAGTGATTCTACTCCAAAACGTTTTTCGAACATACCGCGAGGCATTTTCCCTTTACGGAATCCTGGTACGTTTACTTGTTTTACAACTTTTTTGAATGCCGCGTCTAAACCTTCATTTACTTTCGCAGCCTCTACTTCAATTGTAAGTACTCCTTGGTTTCCTTCTTGCTTTTCCCATTTTGCAGACATACTGTTCCCTCCAACAATCTATGATTGATCTTAAATTTTTTACGCATAGTAGTAGATAGTCCCGTGTGAATCTAGCACTATCATCGTAAATATATGAAAAACTTTTACATTACAACCATTACATTATAACATACAGCCACTGTCTTTCAACAGAGAGCGTTTAAATATTGGGAGAGGAAATTTCCTCTAGTTCCTCTACTTTAGCTAAAATCCCTTTAGCTTGTGCATTTTCAATTACCTCTTCCAACTCTTCCTCAAGGATCGAATCGGCAAACATCCCCGCTGTGTAGTAGGCATAGACCGAAGCGATTTCTTTCGGATCCCCTTCAAGTGTAAAAGGGTAGAGAAGGAAAACATGCCGCTTCACCAATTCCAACGCATGCTGAAATAGAGTAGGGTTCGTTTGTGCTAGGAGGTCATCCAGAGAGTCTGTAACACCTTTGAAGAACCCAGATTCGAATACATCGGTCAATCCTGATGGATATACCTTCTCTTCCTTATCAAACTTCACCACGACTACTTGTTTATCCATTCCGTGCTCTCTTAAAACATTTAAGATCATCGTTTGTAAAAACGGATGGGCATCCGGGTCCCTTAATACCCTTACCAACTCCCGTCGAAACGGTTGAATATTCCGATGAACGAGCTGTGCCACGATCAGCGTCTGCTCCTCCAGGCTCTTTCCAGCCAGGATTTGTTCCTCTTCCGGCTCTTCTTTTTCAGGGATCGTCGCTTTCCCACTCACGACCTTTTCACTGAATTGAAGAAGCTTCCTGAAATGTTCTTCCTTTTCAATCGGAACTTCTTTTTCATCAAAAAGGGCATTGATCGTATCGATCACTTCCTTATGCTGATGAAGCTGAATGAGAATCATTAAATACATATCAACAACCTCGAAGTAGTCACCGATCCCTTCAAGGAGCATCTCTTTACATATGGATCCCGCTTCGTCATATTGCTTGCTTTCATAGAGGGATAATACAAGTGCTGTATTGATATCCGGGTTATCCGGGTCAAATTCATAGGCTTGTGCGAGGAGTTCCGACGCTTCATGGACCTCACCCTGTTCCAGTGCCAGCACCCCTTTTTCCAGCAGCCGATCCTTCAATCCTGGAAAATGTACAATCTTTCCTTTTCCTTCTTGGTTTCCCTTATTCATAAAACGTACCTGCCTATACTGTTTAGTTGCCTTAAGTTTAGCACGATATCTATTGGATAACAAAAAAAGCTTACCTTCTGCAAGGTAAGCTTTGGTATGTAGGATTGATGGCGTCCCAGAAGAGATTCGAACTCCCGACCTACAGTTTAGGAAACTGTTGCTCTATCCTGCTGAGCTACTGGGACATAATCGGTATAATATGATAACTCGTAGAATATAAGTTATCCAATCAAGTATTGGATAAAAAAAGGGATACCCTCACAGTTTAGTGTGTCAGTATCCCTTGTTGGTCAAAACCCTGAAATCAAGGTATTTATGTAATGAGTATGGCGTCCCAGGAGAGATTCGAACTCCCGACCGACGGCTTAGAAGGCCGTTGCTCTATCCTGCTGAGCTACTGGGACTTGCTTTGTTTTTCTTGATTTGTTTATCAAGGACAATATTTATTATATTCACATAGCATCAATAAGTCAACAGGTTATTTAAAAAAGATTAATTTTATTTTTTCATTTCTCATTTCTCAATCTTCAACAATTGAAGAGAACCCGTATTATACGGGTCCTCATTCCTTGTTTTATAGTTGGAATGTTTGCGTCAATTCATCCAGCACCACGTGATCATGAGTGAGAAATGTTACGTTTATTTCTTGTTCCTCGGCATTCACCAATGCATAGGTACGTTCACTTCTTCCCCGTGGCAACAAAATACTACCTGGGTTTAAGAATAGTATGCCATTATTCAATTCTGCCCCGAGTGTATGCGAATGTCCAAAGAACACAAACTTTGCCCCGACCTCTTCTGCCCTGTAACGGAGCTTCATCAATGACATTTTGATCCCATAGAGATGACCGTGGGTCACCATGATGGAGTGACCATCGACATCCTCTACCAGATCATCCGGTAATCGTGCATCCATGTCACAGTTCCCCCGAACGATAAGGTAAGATGATAAGGCAGGGTCATCTGCACTCAATTCGGAGTCACCACAGTGAATCATGGCATCGACATCCGACTGATATTTCTTCGAAAGATCCACCAACTCTTCTTTGGATCCATGACTATCACTCACTACTAATAGTTTCATTCAGCTCACCCTTTAAACTAAGTCTGAAATCATATTTCCTAGCTTTTTTAATGCATGGCCGCGATGACTGATTCCGCTCTTCTCTTCTTGTGTTAATTCGGCCATGGTTTTCTGTAGGGAAGGCACGAAGAAGATCGGATCATAACCGAAACCATTCGTTCCTCTCTTATCGCGTAAAATCATCCCTTCGCAAGTCCCAGTGACTGTCTTCGTTTCCATTTCAGGCCCTGCAATGGCCAGTACACAGTAAAAACGGGCCGTGCGATCGGAATCTTCAACAGATTCAAGTTCTCCTAGAACCTTTTCCATATTCGCTTCATCGCTTTTTTCTTCACCTGCATAACGTGCAGAATAGACGCCGGGACGCCCTTCAAGCGCATCGATGGAGAGGCCTGAGTCATCCGCTATCACCAATGCTCCTAATTCCGCTGCTACGGTTTCTGCCTTTAATACCGCATTTTCCTCGAACGTAACGCCGGTCTCCTCCACGTCCTCAATATGCGGAAGGTCTAGTAATGTTTGTACCTCATATCCGTATGGTGCAAACATATGTTGAAATTCTTTTGCTTTACCCTTGTTCTTCGTCGCTATGATCACTCGTTTAGTCATCGATCTCTCATCCCTTTATTGAAATCTATTTACTATTTCTCCTAATGCTTGCTTCTGGATTTGGAATAGTTCATGAATTCCTTCTTGCCCGAGCTTCAATAATTCCTGTAATTGGTCCATTGTAAAAGTCGCTTCTTCACCGGTTCCCTGAAGCTCGACAAATTCACCTTCGCCCGTCATGATGATGTTCATATCCACCAATGCACTGCTATCTTCAATATAATTCAGATCAAGGACCGCCCCGTGCTCTTCTACAATACCGACACTTGTCGCTGCCAGAAAGCTCTTCAATGGGAAGGATGAAATCTTTTTATTATCCTGCAGCTTCGCAAGGGCCAGTGCCATGGCAACGAATGCCCCGGTAATCGATGCCGTTCTGGTTCCGCCATCTGCTTGTATGACATCACAATCGATCCAGATCGTGCGCTCACCCAGTGCATCTAAATCCACAACCGCTCTTAGGGCACGTCCGATCAATCGCTGAATTTCCATCGTTCTTCCTGATATTTTCCCTTTGGATGATTCACGGATATTCCTTGTTTCTGTCGCTCTAGGAAGCATGGAGTACTCTGCCGTGATCCATCCTTTCCCACTATTTCTCATAAATGGAGGCACTCTTTCTTCGATGCTGGCATTACAAATGACTTTCGTTTCTCCCACCGTGATTAATACTGAACCTTCCGGGTGTTTGACATAATCTGTTTCAATTTCGATTGGACGCAATTGATTTTTTTCTCTGCCGTCTGTTCTCATTTATTTCCCTCCTGTAAATTCGTATGTTATGTAAGAAGTTCTAATCAAAAATAGAAGAGGTGGCATTCTGCCAACCTCTTTTTAAGTGATTCTATAATAGTATATCAAAAAATCGGTATTTAAAAACTAATTGCGTTTACATTTTCCGGTCTCGTCACGGGCTCGGTTACCGTTTCACCATCTTTAGACACTTTGGTGGCTTCCCCATTGACCAACACTGAGACGCCTTTGATCCCCTTTTGTTCTGTTAATGAAAGGACGAGGGAATTCAGCATGTGCTCAGAAACCAATTTTTCCTCCAGGCTACCAAAAACCGCTTCATTAAAGTTCAGAGTAACCGTACCATCCTCAAGCTTCGGATCATCCAATAACTTCGCCCCGGTAAAATCACTTGCAAGAGATGATGAATATCCTGGTCCATCAATCAACTCTTTCACCACTGCTTTGACTTCATCGACTGATTTGGAGCTGACCCGTTTTGTGACTGGGACATAATACGTTTTATCATCGGTTTGCGAGACGTAATAAACCGTCAGCGGCTTTGTACTCGTTGGATCCACAACCCCTGAGGTATCCACGTTAATTCCGATTTTTCGCGTTAATCCATTTTCATCGATCGGTGTACCATTGACAGGCATCTCCGTTAAAGGATATCCGTTTACACGAAGCTCGACTTTTTCCACCGAATCGAACTGTGTCAATGTCCACGTGACGGATTGAAGAATCTTCTGCTCATCTTCCGGTTGGTAATTGTTGAATTCCGGTGAAAAGTCCGCTATTGCTTTTCCATCTTTAATATCCACCGTTACTTGTGTATCAGCCGGCAATACAGCCCTGAATCCGTTTGGCAGGATATTTTCAACGGGACCATTCTTCACAAGATATTCAAGCGCTTGTTTCGCCACGCTTTCCTGACCTGGCAAAGGGATGGACTGGGAAACGACATACCCGTTTTTATCGATTAAGTACAATTCTGTCATCACGGTTTGTGCATCCGCTTCTTCCTTGCTCACCTTTTTCTCTGAATCCTCTCCTTTAGCTGTATCGACTTTCTCCCCTTCTTTTAAATAGGATAAGTCCTGAGGAGGATCAATCTTTTCTTTATCATCGCCGAAACTGAGCAGCCCACAACCTGAAAGATATACTGAAGAAGCTAAAACCGTTACCGCTATTGACACTTTTGCTTTTTTTGCCATTGGGAAACCTCCTAAAAGACAGTTTGTACTAACATATATACGAGCCCCGTCCAAAAAATAGACCGAAACTTTTTGAAAATAGTACAAACAAATGCGGAGGCGGCTTGGTCAGCCCCGACAAGCATATGACGAGCTTGCACTAAAGGCGTTCTTTGCCTTTGGGGCAAGATTGGCTTATGACCTCGAGGGGCTAGCCGCCGTAGCTGGATGATACAAAAGCGGAGGCGGCTTGAACAGAGGCGACAAGCATATGACAAGAACACCGGAAAGGCGCATTTTGCCTTTTTGGTGTTCTTGGCTTATGACCTCGAGCCTCTAGCCGCCGCAGCTGGATGATACAAAAGCGAAGGAGGCTTGATCAGATTAGACAGCTGAAACAGCAAACCGGATTTTTTTAAATTTGATAGAACGGTCGATATCATGAAAACAAGGTTGATAAAATGAAAAAACGGTTGATAAATTCATTTGAGGGTCGATAAATCAGAATAAAGGTTGATATCTCCTTTTCCAACCCCACTCCCACTTCCAACCACCCTCCAATCATCAAAAAAACCACCCGATCACAAGATTCTACTCTTGCAACCGAATGGTTTCTGCTTTTACTTCCCCGATTGTCAGCCAATCGGAGGCAATTGTTGAAAAGATGGAAGAGGATCCTGTGTTAAAGAAGCGGTGCTCAGGCTGCTGGACACCCCTGTACAGGAGGTTGTAATAATCAAGAATCGTACTGACTTCACGGGCCGTTTCGTCCCCGGAGCTGATCACACTGACTTCAGGACCCATATACTCCTGGATCTTCGGCTGTAACAACGGATAATGAGTACAACCTAAGATCAAGGTATCTACGCCGGAATCTTTAATCGAATGCAGGGTCTCTCGCACGATTTCATCAGCCATGGAGCTATCGTACTCTCCACTTTCCACTAAAGGAACAAATTTCGGGCAGGCGAGTGAAGTGACGTCCAAGCTCCCGTGGAGGGAGTGAAGGGCCTCCACATAGGCGCCGCTACTGATCGTCCCCACTGTTCCAAGGACACCGATTCTCTTATTATGAGTATGCTTGATCGCTGCACGCGCTCCAGGGTGAATGACCCCTATCACGGGAATATCCAAGTGAGTCTGAATTTCATCAAGGACCACCGCTGTGGCTGTATTGCAGGCAATGATCAGCATTTTGATGTCATATTTCAGAAGATATTGAGTCATTTCCCACGTAAACATTTTGACTTCTTGAGCTGATCTGGGTCCGTAGGGACAACGGGCTGTGTCGCCAAGATAATAGATGGTTTCTTTCGGCAGCTGTCGCATCACTTCCCGCGCGACGGTCAGACCCCCTACCCCAGAATCGATGATACCGATTGGTTGAATCACATTATTCCCTCACTCTGGTTTAATTTCTTGATGAAGTTTCGCTAAATTATCTTTTAATAATAGCACTTCCTGATCCGAGAAATCCGTTAAGACACTCTGGAGATAATTCTGCCTTTTCTTGATCACTTCTTCAATAATTCTTTCGCCCTCTTTTAACATATGAATGCGGACGACGCGGCGGTCATTTTCATCTTTTACACGTTCAACTAACTGGTTTTTCTCCATTCTATCAACCAGATCTGTCGTCGTACTGCATGCGAGGTACATTTTATTCGAAAGATCTCCAATCGTCATGTCCCCATATTCAAATAACCATTGCAGTGCGATGAACTGAGGTGGCGTGATGGTATATTGGCTTAATATCTCTCTTCCTTTTTGTTTGATGATGGATGATATGTATCGAAGGTCTTTCTCAATATCTGCAACAACTTGTAAATCTCCAATGGATTGGTCTTTAGGTTTCGTCATGATTTCTCTCCTTTTACTTCAGAAACTGAACAAGTACTCCTATGAAAAACGGGAACGCTTCAGCCTTCCTGTTTCGTTTCTCTATCTATTATGGGGTAAGTCCAAATTACCCTTACTAGCATTTTCGCCTTTTTCAGGTGAAATTTCAAGACAAGTTCGAAAGCACACAACTAAAAGAGACTGACTCTCATTCAAACATTAATAGGCATCGTGTTTAGAAACCCGTTAATTGTTCGTCATCAGAATCAGTCCCTTACATTTAAAGCTTGAGTTCCCCCATGCGAAGAAGCTCTACAACAGCTTGAGATCGCCCCTTCACTCCAAGCTTTTGCATGGCGTTGGAAATATGATTTCGAACTGTTTTTTCGCTAATAAATAGATCACTAGCAATTTCTTTAGTTGTTTTGTCTTGAACTAACAGTTCGAATACTTCTTTTTCTCTTTTGGTGAGCAACGGTTTGTGTGTAAAATCATTGTCCTTCAATTATGGTAACCCTCCTTGCCTTCGCCAGCTTTAAACCGCGGGGATGGGTATTGTCGGTCGTCAGAATATCATATGTGAAGGTAGGGTTTAGAGTGACATAGAGAAGGAAGTTAAATGAAAAATAGGCATTCGTTTCTTTACATCCTACACCGGGCTCGAGACGACCCTTTCGCACTCAAGCTTCGCCTTCATTTCTTCCGACCAAGGAACACCTTTTCCGGTTTGCTTCGAAATTTGCACCATGGTCCCTCTGCCTGTAAAGCAAATCTCTCCTTCTTCATTAAGTCCCATATAGTGTAAATCTACTGAAGAACGCCCAATACGATTTGCCTTCACAAAGATCTTCAACGTTTCGTCAAAGAATACTTGCTTTACAAAATCACACTGTAAGTCTGCAACGACTGGAATCGAATCATGTTCAGGCTTCACCCAGTTTTGCATAAATCCAATGTGTTTTAAATATTCGATCCTGGCTTCTTCAAAGTATGTGAATGGAACCGTATTGTTCATATGGCCAAACATATCAGTCTCAGAAAACCGGACCTTTATATGGATAGAAAATGAGAATTCTTTTTGCCATGTTTCTATATCTTCAATGTATGTAAAATGCTTCAAATTGGCTCCTCCTTTTATCAATAGAATATGGAATGATGAAAATGAATGGCGATTCATTTTATTATACCCTTTTTCAGAACAATAAGAAACCTTATAAATAAAAGTCTGCTTTGTTATTTTTACAGGGGTAATCATCTTAAATGCTCTGTCATTGAGTGTGTGCTAGAGGATGAGGGGAACTACTTCGCTTTCCACGGACGTTCGGCCGAGCCTCCTCAGCAAAAAACGCTTCCGGGGTCTCGGCACGCCCGTTTTCCGTAGGAGTCTACGCAGTTCCCCTCATCCTCTATAGATGCCTTTGGTGACAGAGCTAGATGGTTCATAGAAAGTTAATATGGAGAAGAGCATTTTTTCAAAAACTACTTCATACTTTCGAAGATGATTTGATTGGAAGGAGGCATATTAACTGAAATAGCCAAATAAAAGAACCGGCTCTTGTCTTTTATCACCCTTCTTCCACGATTCTACCTTCCACTTCAGGGGAATTGGGTGAGTGGCTGGTGAGGTATTCACTCACCAACTCGTATAGATTTAAGTACAACTCTGAAACCCTCCCGCTTTCTTTTGCCTCCCGAAACATGGTAAAACCATCTCCTCCGTCGGCAAGAAATGCGTTAACTGCCACCCTGTATGACTTCGCAGTGTCAAGATTTTCTCCTTGCACCTTCACGTCCATGATCCGTTCCCCAGCCGGCCTTTCCGGATTAAAGTGAAATGATATGCCTGATACCTGTAGGAACTGCCCCGCTTCTTCATCCACTTTTGACACGCTATGTTCTAATGCTTGAAGGATTTCTTCTCCTGTCAGTTCCAGCGTAACAATGCTGTTGCCAAAAGGCAGAACTTCCAGCACATCTCCCAATGTGATGTCCCCTGCCTCGATCGAATTTCTGATGCCTCCCCCATTTTGGAAAGCGGCTTGAGTTGGGGCGTACCGGTTCGCTTTTTCCAGCATGGCATCTGTGATGAGATTGCCTAAATTGGTTTCTTTTGTCCGAACGTCATGACGGTTTCCGTTTAACGGTACGCTTGCAGATCCAATAAAAGTGCTCTTTAATTCTTCAATCGGCTCCTTTAATTGTGACAATCGCTCGAGAGCCCACGGATCAGGACGGAATATGTTATTTCCTTTTTTATCTTTTGCTAATACATCGATCAAACCAGCGTTCCAACTTGTTAATACACCCTCTTTCGAAAAAACCGCATCCACCTCCCCTAAAAACTTTCCGTACTCATTGGCTTGCACAATGATCGTTGGCTCAGATTTCAGGTTATATACAAGTGGACTGGTTAATTTAGAATGAGAGTGACCTCCAATGATGATGTCAATTCCTTTTACATCTTGAGCTAATTGTTTGTCACGGGATAAACCTAAGTGTGACAACAATATGATATGATGCACACCTTTTTGTTGCAGTTGAGCTATCTCATTTCTCACTTTTTTCTCAGCATCCTCGAACACAATCTTTTCATTTGGTTTTGAAAGAAATACTGTATCCTCTGTGGTTAGACCAATGATTCCAACTTTCACACCTTTCACAGAATGAATGATAGCAGGGTAAATACTGCCACCTTCCGCAGAGTCAGAGATCCGATCCTTCATTAGCGGGGCAAGATAACGATCAGCACGCACATCCACATTGCTGCTCACCACTGGAAAAGACAGTGATTTAATAAAATCTGCCAGTACCTTACTTCCTTTGTCGAATTCATGGTTTCCAAGAGTCATGGCGTCATACCCTATGTTGTTCATAAATTCGGCATCCGCTTGTCCGAGATATTGATTAAAAAAGAGCGTCCCTGAAAAGACATCCCCAGCATCCAAAAGAAGGATTTCCTTCTCCTTTTCTCGCACTTCCTTTATGGCCGTGTGCAGATATGGAGTGTTTTCTAAATGGGCATGCACATCATTTGTATGTAATATCGTTAATTGGAGCGAGCCCCCTTTTTCGATCGCTATTGCCTTTTCTTCTGGGACTAATGGATGTACGGTGGTCAATATGATGACAAGTAGGATGGCTAATGACATTCTGTTCTTCTTCACTTTCATCACTCCTGCAATGAACTCATTTGTGTCTACTATGCATCAAAAACCCTTGTTTTATGAGGAAATAAAAAAGCACTCCCCCGAAGGAGAGTGCTATTGAAATATAGATTAGTCAACCATATGGTCGCTTCCGAAGAAGTTTTTGAACATTTGGAATGTCGTTTCCCTGTTCAATGCGGCAATTGAAGTCGTCAAAGGAATTCCTTTCGGACAAGATTGCACACAGTTTTGTGAGTTCCCACAGTTGGCAAGTCCACCGTCGCCCATGATCGATTCAAGACGCTCATCCTGATTCATGGCACCCGTTGGATGCGCATTGAATAAGCGAACTTGAGATAATGGGGCAGGCCCGATGAAGTCTGATTTGCTGTTTACATTCGGACATGCTTCCAGACATACACCACAAGTCATACATTTTGATAGTTCATATGCCCACTGACGTTTCTTCTCAGGCATACGTGGTCCCGGACCAAGATCGTAAGTTCCATCAATCGGAATCCATGCTTTGACTTTCTTCAAGCTGTCGAACATGCGACTGCGGTCTACCTGCAGGTCACGAACAACAGGGAAAGTACGCATTGGCTCAAGACGGATCGGCTGTTCTAATTGATCAACCAACGCCGTACACGATTGTCTCGGCTTTCCGTTGATCACCATTGAACAAGCTCCACATACCTCTTCCAGACAGTTCATATCCCAGTTGATCGGAGTCGTGTGTTCCCCTTTTGCATTGACCGGATTACGACGGATTTCCATCAACGCGGAAATCACGTTCATATTCGGACGATAATCAAGTTCGAACTCTTCTTGGAAAGGGGCAGTTTCCGGGCTTTCTTGACGAGTAATGATAAAACGGACTTTTTTATTTTCACTCATCATTTATTTCCCCCTTTGCTCTTAGAATAGTCACGCTTACGCGGTGCGATTAGTGAAGTGTCAACTTCCTCGTAATGGAATTCGGGTGAATTCGTTGAAGCATTGTACTTAGCCATCGTCGTTTTCAGGAATTCTTCATCATTACGTTCAGGGAAGTCAGGCTTGTAATGAGCTCCACGGCTCTCATTACGGTTTAATGCACCGATTGTAATAACACGGGCAAGCTGCAGCATGTTCCACAATTGACGTGTGAACGTCGCTCCTTGGTTGCTCCATTTAGCCGTATCATTGATATTGATATTTTGGTAACGTTCCATCAGTTCCTGAATCTTCTCATCCGTTTGTTTCAGCTTGTCGTTATGGCGTACAACTGTAACATTATCCGTCATCCATTCACCAAGCTCTTTATGAATGACATACGCATTTTCCGTGCCATTCAGGGACATGATGTTGTTCCATTTTTCTTCTTCCTGTTTTACATAGCGGTCGAATACGGATGAAGGAACAGATTCAACCGTTTTCTCAAGACCCTCAATATATTTAATGGCATTAGGTCCGGCAACCATACCACCGTAGATAGCAGATAGTAATGAGTTCGCTCCCAATCGGTTTCCACCGTGCTGAGAATAATCACACTCACCAGCTGCGAATAAACCAGGTATATTGGTCATTTGATCATAGTCGACCCATAGACCACCCATTGAATAGTGAACCGCAGGGAAGATTTTCATTGGTACTTTACGTGGATCATCACCCATGAACTTCTCATAAATTTCGATGATTCCACCAAGCTTGATATCAAGCTCTTTTGAATCTTTATGAGATAGATCCAGGTACACCATGTTTTCACCGTTGATACCAAGCTTCTGGTTTACGCACACATCAAAGATTTCACGTGTTGCGATATCACGGGGAACAAGGTTTCCGTATGCAGGATACTTCTCTTCAAGGAAGTACCAAGGCTTACCGTCTTTATACGTCCAGACACGTCCACCTTCTCCACGTGCCGATTCACTCATGAGGCGAAGCTTATCGTCCCCAGGAATGGCTGTCGGGTGAATTTGAATGAACTCACCATTTGCATAATAAGCACCTTGCTGATAAACGATCGAAGCAGCTGAACCTGTATTGATGACAGAGTTTGTAGACTTTCCGAAAATAATTCCCGGTCCACCAGACGCCATAATAACGGCATCCGCTGCGAAGGATTTGATTTCCATCGTTTGAAGGTTTTGAGCAACGATCCCACGTGCGACTCCTTCGTCATCGATGACGACTCCAAGGAATTCCCAGCCTTCAAACTTGCTTACTAAACCTGCTACTTCATGACGGCGTACCTGCTCGTCCAAGGCGTATAATAATTGCTGACCAGTCGTAGCACCTGCGAAAGCGGTTCTATGGTGCTGTGTTCCACCGAAACGACGGAAATCCAGCAATCCTTCAGGTGTACGATTAAACATAACTCCCATACGGTCGAGTAAATGAATAATCCCTGGTGCTGCTTCAGTCATTGCCTTAACAGGCGGTTGATTCGCTAAGAAATCCCCACCGTATACCGTATCATCAAAATGTTCCCAAGGAGAGTCTCCTTCTCCCTTTGTATTAACGGCTCCGTTAATACCACCTTGTGCACATACAGAGTGGGAACGCTTAACGGGTACCAGTGAGAATAAATCCACTTGCGTTCCTTTTTCTGCTGCTTTAATTGTGGCCATCAGGCCGGCTAAACCGCCACCGACAACGATGATTTTGCCTTTACTCATCGTGACTCACTCCTTTTCCTACCATACTTCAGAGCACTTACTTAATCTATCAGACTCGTATATCGTTTCTGCTTATACGAAGGCAAAGATTGCACGCATACCGACAATCGATAACGCAACAAAAATCCCGATCGTAACATATGTAGCAATTAATTGAGAACGTGGTGTAACTGTAAGTCCCCAGCTAACGCAGAATGACCATAATCCATTTGCAAAGTGGAAAATCGTTGAAAGAACACCCAGCACATAAAATCCTAGCATCAATGGATTAGATAAAATGTTTTCCATCATTTGAAAGTTCACTTCAGCTCCAAAAGCTGCCGCGACTCTTGTTTCCCAGATATGCCATGTTACGAAAATGAATGTGATCACTCCAGATACACGTTGAAGTAAAAACATCCAGTTACGGAAATATCCAAACCTACTTGCATTATTCTTTGAAGTGAATGCAATGTAAATTCCGTAAATTGCATGGAAATACAATGGAAGGAAGATGATAAAGATTTCAAGGAAATAACGGAAAGGAAGACTTTCCATAAAGTGTGCCGCTTGGTTGAATGATTCTTCCCCACCAGTGGCAAAATGGTTCACGACTAAATGTTGTGTTAAAAATAATCCAACTGGAATAACACCTAGCAATGAATGAAGCCTGCGATAATTAAATTCTCGATTTCCAGCCATGATTTACCCCCCTTAATGATAAAATATGAATTCGTTTTCTAATGCCATTCATTACCAATTAGACGACGATACATATTTTATATTGTAACAATAATGTGACATGTTCATTTTACTCCCAAGGAGTGGAAGCGTCAAGAAAACGTATACATAAATTCGACAATACCGCAAAAATATTTTTAATATATTGATAACAGAAAAGACGAGGTTTCGTCCAATTAAATGTCCGAAAATTCTAATAAACGGACAATAAATATTATATCACCAAAATATCCCAAGGTTCTTTTTTCGACATATGGGATGATAATTCCCCTTTTCACGTATATAATAGTTTTATAGAAAGAGGGGATTTACTTGGAACAGAAAAAAGAAGAAGTGCATGAACCGTCCGTTCCAATCTTCGGATATGAAATGCTGCGCGACATATTGATTCCAGAAATATTAGGGAAGCATACGCCCGACATTCTTTACTGGGGTGGAAAACAACTCTCCCGGAAATTCCCACTGCAGTCAACGGAGGAAGTATCCTCTTTTTTCAATGAGGCCGGCTGGGGTGTCCTTACACTTCTGGAACAGAAAAAGAACGAAATGACCTTTGAGTTAAACGGACCAGTGATCGAACGGCGTCTGTCTATGAAAACAGATGTAAACTTCAAATTGGAAACAGGCTTTATTGCCGAACAAATTCAGCTTCAAAGAAAATGCGTGGCAGAAGCTGCTGATGAATTACATAAACGAAACAAATCAGTGAAAGTGGTTGTGAGATGGGACGATAAAGACCGAATTGAATAGGCCTGTTCAATCTCTAATAAAGGGTTGCTCTGTATGTCCAGGGCAACCCTTTTTTATGATAATTTTACAGCGTGATTTCTTCCATTTTCACTGCATCAAGATTGAAGGCAGTATGTAAGACACCGGCTGCCTTTTGCATATTTTCCCCGTCTACGACCGTAGACACCTTAATCTCAGAGGTACTGACCATCTTCACGACAATGTCATGCTGAGCCAGTACTTCAAACATTTCCGCAGCAACACCAGGATTGGAAATCATACCTGAACCGACGATCGATACTTTCGCCAGCCCGCTTTCATGCTCGATATGTGTGAAATCCAACTGCTCTTTATTTTGCTCCAGCACAGCAAGGGTTTCCTCAAGATCCTGCTCTTTGATGGAGAAGGAAAGATTCGTTGTATGTTGATCCGTCTGGGTCTGAATGATGATGTCTACATTTAAATGATTTTTTGCTAACGTGGTGAATACGGATGAAAGTCCTGTTAAAGCGTTTTGTAGTCCAAATACAGTAACACGCGTAATTTCATTTTCAAAGGCTACGCCTCTCACAATTAAGTTCTGTTCCATGCTTGCTTCCTCCTCAATATACGTTCCTTCCACTCTTTCAATGCTGGATCTGACTTCTAACGGTATCTGATAATTCTTGGCAAACTCCACTGCTCTTGGATGCAGGACCCCCGCCCCAAGGTTCGCAAGTTCAAGCATTTCATCATAGGAAATGGACGGTAACTTTCTTGCCCCTTGAATATATCGTGGATCTGTCGTGTATACTCCGTCCACATCTGTATAAATGTCACAGCGTTCAGCCTTGAGGGCGGCCGCTATGGCTACGGCAGTAGTATCGGATCCGCCTCTTCCAAGTGTGGTGATCTCTCCTGCCTCAGTCATCCCCTGGAATCCAGCTACGATAACCACCCTGCCTTCCTGAAGGTGAGCCGACATTTTTTCGGTATGAATATTGGTAATCCGCGCATTGCTATGAACAGATTCCGTCTCAATACCTGCCTGCCAGCCGGTGAATGAAATGGCATCATGCCCTGATTGGATGAGGGCCATCGTCAGGAGGGATATGGTCACCTGCTCTCCGGTTGAAAGCAGCATATCCATTTCCCTTTTACTCGGCTGTGACGTAATTTCCCTCGCCAGTCCGACGAGTGTATCCGTCGTTTTCCCCATGGCAGATACGACGACGACCACATCGTTTCCCCTTTCTTTCTCTTCAATGATCCTTGACGCAACATTTTGAATTCTTTCCACAGATCCTACAGATGTTCCTCCGAATTTTTGAACAATAATACTCACGACTTCTCCCTCTTTCTGAGCGCATACTCGCTACTCTTTTTGATGATGAAGAGTACAATCACAATCATCCTAAACGTTCATAGAACAGGATTTGTTTGACCAAACCCTGCGCTGATAATAAAAAAAGCAATGAGAATAATATCTCATTGCTTTATGAACATACAGCAGAACATACAAATAGGTTCATCGGCATTGTGAGATAGCTCTCCAAGATTGAATCATCTTGACAATCCTACATTTCTTAAACGTAGAACCAGCGGATACAGCATGAGACTATAGCCACTTCGGCGATTCTCCCCTTTCCAGACATCTCAATGGAGCTCATTCTCCTCTTTGCCTGTACTCTTGAAGTTCGCACCTCTATCACCACTTTTAAAAGTGATAATGTTATAAATTTTCGTTAATTATAGCACAGAGGAAATATTGATTCAATGATTAATTGATTCAATATTTCCTTTTTATTGGTTGGTAAGCCGTTTCTAATGAGCAAGTAGTGGTTGATTTGCGCTCCAGGTGCTCGCTTTCCGCGGGGCTGGCGGTGAGCCTTCTCGGGCTATTGTAGTGGGAGTTCTATACTTGTCCAGCCCCGCTTTTCGGGATTTCCCGCAGGAGTCGAGCACCTTCCGCTCCAATCAACTCTGCTTGTTCACTAGTGTCTGCTGAAGAAATAAATAAACCGAACAATCTTTCTGTTTGAAGTAAAAGAATATGACTTTCAAGCAACACTTACTTCAACTTCTCCACCAATACCTTCGCGACGGCTTCGGGTATTCCAATTTCCATGAATTCTTCCGCTGTCGCATCCTTCATCTTTTTCATTGAACCGAAGTGCTTGAGAAGTTGTTTTTTCCTTTTCGGTCCGATGCCGTCGATTTCATCAAGGGTGGATTGGAAGGCGCTTTTTCCTCTCAGCTGGCGGTGGAAGGTGATGGCAAAGCGGTGGACTTCGTCCTGGATCCGTTGAAGAAGGTAAAATTCCTGGCTTCGTTTCTCCAGAGGAACGATTTGTAACGGGTTCCCGTAAAGCAATTCCGACGTCTGATGCTTATCATCTTTCGCAAGTCCCCCGATTGGGATATCGAGGCCCAGTTCATTCTCGATGACATCCCTCGCAGCTTCGATCTGCCCTTTCCCACCATCGATGATAATGAGGTCCGGTAAAGGAAGTGCGTCTTTCAACACCCTTGTATACCTTCTGCGCACAACTTCCCTCATAGAATCATAATCATCGGGGCCTTTTACCGTTTTAATCTTATACTTGCGATATTCTTTCTTCGCAGGTTTGCCGTCCACGAATACGATCATGGCCGATACAGGATCTGATCCTTGAATATTGGAGTTGTCAAACGCTTCGATCCGGAATGGGGTATAAATGCCCATGTGTTCCCCGAGACGTTCGATCGCTTTGATCGTCCTTTCTTCATCTCTTTCAATAAGGGCGAACTTTTCCCCGAGCGCCTGCTTGGCATTTTTCTCGGCAAGCTTTACGAGCTCTTTCTTCTTCCCGCGTTTCGGCTGGGTCATCTTCACCTCAAGAAGCTTTTCAGCGAGATCGATATCGATTTCCTCAGGCAGGAAGATTTCCTTCGGCTTAAAATGATTGGACTTTGAGTAGAACTGACCCAGGAACGTCAGGAACTCGTCCTCTGGTTCATTATATAGGGGGAATAGGGAAACATCCCTCTCTATAAGCTTTCCTTGACGCACAAAGAATACCTGTACACACATCCAGCCTTTATCGACGGAATATCCGAACACATCACGATCTGTGAAATCCGTCATCGTCATTTTTTGCTTTTCCATCGTTGCTTCAATGTGCAGGATCTGATCCCGGAACTCCTTCGCCCTTTCGAATTCCAAGTTCTCTGCCGCTTCGTTCATTTTCACCGTTAGCTGATTCTTGATATCTTTATAGCCGCCATTCAAGAAACGGGTTATTTCATCCGTCATGTCACGGTAAGTGTCTTTGCTCACTTCTTTAATGCAGGGAGCGAGACATTGCCCCATATGATAGTAAAGACAGGCACGGTCAGGAAGGGTCGTACACTTTCGTAACGGATACAGGCGATCGAGTAGCTTTTTCGTTTCATTTGCGGCTCCCACGTTCGGGTATGGTCCGAAGTATTTCCCCTTACCCCTTTGGACTTTACGGGTGGTGATGAGCCTTGGGTGTCGTTCATTCGTTAATTTTATGAACGGATAGCTTTTGTCATCCTTTAACATGACATTATACTTAGGGTCATATTTTTTGATCAGATTCATTTCGAGCACGAGGGCTTCCAGATCAGATGACGTCATGATGTATTCGAAGTCTTCGATTTCCCCTACAAGGCGCTGGGTCTTTGCATCATGGGAACCTGTGAAATAAGAACGAACACGGTTCTTCAACACTTTCGCTTTTCCCACATAGATAATCGTCCCTTGCCTGTCCTTCATTAAATAACATCCAGGCTGGTCAGGAAGCAGCGCTAATTTATTTGTGATATTCTGATTCATCATTCTTCCTCCTTCCTAGGTTTCTCCCACTTGTATAGTGTAAGGTCATGATAGATCGGGTCGGTGAGCTCACTTGAATGGAAATGCTTTTCTACTTTAATGAATTCGTCCACCGAGATTCCCTGATCCTTAAAGCCTTCCACCACTTTATCCGTCAGATAAATATCGCGGTCAGGGTAATATCCTGCGTCAGTGGCAAACACTTCATAAGTTTGTACTTTCTTATGAGTAAATGGAACGGCAAGATATTCGAGCACCCTTGACTCTTCCCACGTATAAACGACAAGTGGCCGACCTTCTCCTTCTAAATAATCGGCCATCTGATAGACTGCCGGAGTTTCTGATGTATGAGTATATAATAGCTTACTTGTATGGAAAACCTGAAGCAGAAGGAACAAGATTAGAAAAAGCGATACCCCTTTGGATCGTCTTCTTGAAAAAAGCGCTCCCGCAATCAGAAACAAACTCATCCCGATCAAAGGCAGGGCATGACGGGGCTTCATCACATTCTGGGCGAATATTGCCCAAAGAAAATAACTGCCAAGAAGAATCAGCATCAGTCTTGTCAGATAATACTTCCCTATCGAAGAATTCCTGAACACGCTGAGACCCACAACCAAACAGAGGAGGAGGAGAAGCGATTCACCCGCACTTCCAACCCAAATCGTGTTCACAAAGAGCAATTTAAAAAACCTCTCCGACATGCTGAGATCCGACGCTCCGATCGCACCACCCCATTCCTGGAAATGTCCATTCGTGAAAGAAAGCGCCAAGCGAAGAAAGCTCCCGTATCCGCCTTCAGATATACTAATCCCTGAAACCCATAGAAGCTGGAAGAGAATCGCAATCAGAATGTAGACGAGCATGTCCAAGACCTTCAGCATCCCGGATTTCCATTTGCTATAAATGACCATCAGGATGCCGATCCCAAGGACCAGGTAGGATAACCTGATTCCAAGAAGGAGACTGAATAGAAACAGAGGGAGAATGAGGTAGGCGTTATGGGATTTCTCTTTCGCAAACACCAAACTCCATATATACCACCACATCATCCCGAGGGCAGCTCCCTCGGACATGGGCTGATTCACCATCAGGATCGTAAAGCTGCTTGTATAGATAAACGCCGTCGCCATCATTGCATAAGACGGCACGGTCATTCTTTTTACTAATAGAAAAAGCGGAATGATCGCACTTCCGTAAAGGAAGATATTAAAGAGGGTCAATGCTTGAGCCGGGTCATCCACAAACAGATGAAGGGCTTTCCCCCCCAGGATGAAATAAGGGTACCCGGGAAAATGGGGCTGCATCTGGTACATATCAAAATGCAGGACACCTAGTGCGAAATCCACCATGTCCCACGTAGCCGCGAAGGACGGAACCCATATGAGCTGCAGAACAAAAACTGCTATCACAGCAAACGCCCCGACACCATTCGCCAGGCTAACATACTTCCCCATCTTCTCTCTCACCAACTTCACCCTCACACATTATATATATTCATTCTTCATTCAAACAAGTAAGACTGTTTACGTAAACATTGTTACTTTTAAGGAGCGAGTAGTGGTTGATTTCCGCTCCAGGTGCTCGCTTTCCGCGGGGCTGGCGGTGAGCCTCCTCGGGCTAAAGCCCTGCGGGGTCTCACCTGTCCAGCGTTTCCCGCAGGAGTCGAGCACCTTCCGCTCCAATCAACTTTCCAAGCGTAAGTTTGTTACTATAACTAAAAAATGTCAGAATCGCTAGAAACCAAATCATTTTTAAAGACTGAAGTAATCAAATGTAGTTATTTGTGAAATCCTCTCTCTCCTTGTTTTTTAATCATTTAGCTCTGTCAGCCAAAACTTCTATAAAGGGAGAGGGGAACTGCGTAGACTCCTACGGAAAACGGGCGTGCCGAGACCCCGGAAGCGAAATTTGCTGAGGAGGCTCGGCCGAACGTCCGTGGAAAGCGGAGCAGTTTCACTCTCCCTCAACTACTAACTTATTGACAGAGTAGCTGTAAATCAAGTCTGAATCAATATCAAAATACACTTTGCAAAAGAGGATAAAAAAAAGGACCAAACATACATTCCTCTATAGAGTGTACACCTTTCGAAAAGGGTGTTCAATCTTTAAGGTAATGATGTTTGGCACGAAACATACATTATTTAGCTTGCGGACTCAAATCCTTGACACCCGCTTTGACCTCTTCCTTAGCTTTCACCGTCTTCGGCTTTGAGGACGTAAGGAAGTAAATGGCTACGAAATACCCGATGTACGCCATCACCTCTTCGATGGATGGCATAGAAGAATATCCGAACAACGCTTTAAGGAAGATGCCGACATCACCTGACATCAACGGGGCAGTCCCCGTATCACGCAGGAAGTGGGCATAATCGATCGGATGCTCTGGGAGTATCCATGTCAGATCGTAAAGATGCGGAATCACACTGCCGATCAATCCTATATCCTGCATCATGGAAATCGCCTGTACAAGAAGCCCTGCAGAGATCAGGATAATGAATGCACCTGTCACTTTAAAGAAGCTCTTCAATGAAATTCTCATTGTGCCTTTAAAGAAGAAGTATGCCACTACACTCCCGATGACGACACCAGTGATCGCTCCCCAGCCCTGCATGGCGGCTCCAATATCTCCACCTGTGATGGCGGCGAAGAAGAATACAGTCTCTACACCTTCACGCAGAACAACGAGGAACGAATGAATGACCATACCGACAATGTTCCCTGTCGAGATGAAGTGATTCATCTTTCCTTCCATATTCCCCTTCAGGTCGCGACTGTGCTTTGCCATCCAAAAGACCATTTGGGTAAGCAGGACGGATGAGATCAGCATAATCCCGATTTTCAAATACATCTCACTTCCCATGGCGGCAAATCCGGTAAAGACGACCTGAAAGAGCATCGCGACACCGACACTGGCCAAAATCGCTAATCCGGCCCCAAGCCAGACAAATTTAGTATATCGACCATGATCCGTTTTCTTCAGATAGGTGGTAATGATCCCGACGATCAATAAAGCCTCGAGGACTTCACGAAAGGTGATCAGCAAAGCTTGTAATTCCACGGTTGTTCCCCCTTACTAGCTGTGACGCATTATTTATCTCTTCCTCTTATTTACGTTTTCTGACGGCATAAATGATCGCTGCTGCAAGTATCCCTGCAATGATGATAATGGGAAGCCAATTCTTTAGGTTGGAAATATCCGTCCATTCCTGTTTCTGGCTTGCATCCTCTGTCGCACTTTCAGCGAAATGCCCAACTTCCAGACTCTTAATGTCAAATTCCTTTTGAAGGGAATCCTTTATGAACGTTTTACTTTGTTTAAACGCATCCTGATCAGCTTTCTTCGTACCAACTCCGAACAATCCGGGATTCCCTAAAGATTCCAACGCTTGATCAAATTCAGTCCTGATCTTTTGATCTAATTCAGGATTCTTCCCTTCTACCTTGGGAGATAACGTTTTATATGTAGCAAACCCTTTTGCGAGTAATCGCTTACTAGTATCATATTCCGAAAAGTTTTTATCAATGCTCTCAAGTCTTCTGGCAATATTCAGGACAAGGAGTTCATCTAAGTTTTCAATAGCTTGTTCTTTTTCTTTGTCATCCAGATTCTGCAGAATGACCTTGGAAGGTTCCTCTCCCATATGCTGGTCCACTTCTTCTTGAACCGTTTCATAAATCTTTTTCGATTCTGAAAAGTTTGGAGGGTTTTCATCAAGCTTGATCATCATTTCTTTATATGCTTCTGCTATTTTTTCTTCACTTGGATCACCGTATGAATAAGCGGCAGCCTGTGAAGTCAGCATGATATTGATTAATAAAAACACGAGTACACTCGTTATGAACGTTTTTTTCATGTATGGTTCCCTCCTGTTTTCAATGATAATGATTATCATTCGTATTGTCAATAAAAAATAAGCACTCTTCCGTTGGAGGAAAGTGCTTATTTTTCACGATTTGGACAATAATATACGATTCGAAACGCTATTTTGCAAAATGATTCGTTCCTTCAACTGAAGGGATGAAATGCGCCTGCTCTTCTACATAAACTTTTTTCACCGGCTTGTTCATCTCTTTCAAAATGGCCGGAAGAACAGAAGACATATAGGATTGGAACTTGATGAAGGAGCGGCCCGTCGTCCGTACATGATACAGAATCGGGATCTCCATCACCCTGAATCCTTTGCGGACAAGATTCAAGGTCAGTACTTGAGCATAATTGTAATCGTGTATGATTTCAGCATGTTCCATCGCCTGTTTTGAGAACGCCCGCATCCCGGACTGTCCATCATATATCCACTTTCGAAGCAATAAAGATTGAAGAACCGTGAAGCAGTAATTTCCTAAACGCCGGTGAAGTTTCATCCCATTGATGGTGCCCAGGAATCTCGACCCCATCGTGTAATCCGCCTCTCCTTGGAAGATCGGCAGTAATAGATCCGGGATCTGTTCAGGAGGATACTCTCCGTCTGCATCAATCATGACTCCGATATGGGCACCCAATTCAACGGATGCTTTCAAACCTTCTCTCACAGCAGCGCCGAGACCCCGGTTATGGTCAAAGGTGATGATGTGATCAGCGCCTGCCCGTTTCGACACCTCAACCGTCCTATCGTTTGAGCCGTCATTGATGACCAATACCTCCACCTCAACGGAAGGGTGGAAGGAACGGGGCACCCGTCTGATGACGTCCCCGATCGACTCTTCTTCATTATGGGCAGGCATGAAAACGATGACTTTCTGTTTATTCATGTTGCATCCAACTCTCCTTTAATGCTTCGTTTAACACAGGTCCCCTGCTGTTCCCCGGAAATGGTGCCCCCAATAAATGAGCGATGGTCGGAGCCATGGATACCAGGCTATGTTTCTCCTGGATCTTCTCACCCTGCTTCACTCCAGGACCAACCATAAAGAAAGGAACGAATCTTTCACCTTCATCGAGATGACCGTGTCCGCCGATTCCATCGGCCTGTCCGTGATCGGCACAGATCATAAGGGTCGTGTTTTCCATCTTCCCTTCCGCTTCCAGCCACTCGACGTATTCTTGTACTAAACGATCTGCTTCTTCAATTTTCTCAATATATTCATCGTATAAGACCCCTCTACTATGCCCAATTTGATCGGTACCGATTAATTGAACGATAAAAAGATCCGGGTCTTGTTCTTCCATGATCTTTTTCGCTTTATTAATAATATTTCGATCCGCTTTGTCTTTATGCATCACGGCCGTGACGGTTTCAACGTCTTGACCGAATGAATCGACCAGGTGGGCGATCCCTAACATCTTCCCTTTTTTCCCTACCTTTCGTAGTGAATCAAAGATACTCTCCACTTTGATCCCTAACTTCCAGACCATATTGGATTTCATACCATGTTCTTTAGGGTACGTACCTGTGAACATGGAAGAGAAGCACACAACGGTTCTCGCAGGATACACGGTTTCCATATTTAAATACTCCGTTCCCTTTTCCATCAATCCATCCAGATACGGCGTATTCGCTTCATAAAAACGTTCTTTCCTCATCCCGTCGATCACAATGACCACCACTTTATCATTAAGGGCTTCAGCGGAAGGTACACCGGAAGTAAAGGAGTCATACTGCTTCGGCTTCCAGTCGAATAGGAAATGATGCAAAATGAAAGCTAAAGCGAATACCGCACCACAAAAAATGAAATAGTGAGTCGTAGGCAGTAATTCACCCGTAGACAGATTCGTCATCATCCCGTCCCAAACCGCTAACAAGAGAAGGAATTTCGGAAGTTGTTCCTGTGCGTTTCCGCTCGTTGAGTCACTATTCTTCAATACCAGTTTCCAGAACCGGGTGAAATTCAGCCAGTCCGTTCCGATCCGCAGGTGATAATAGAATGTTCCCCAGAAAAAGACGGTAAAGAAGAAATAAAGACCGATCCCAAATCCCCATAGAGCTAAATTAGGTGATTCGAAGAGTAGGAGATACCCTATCACCGGAATCCATAAATAGTTCCGCAAGAACAATGGAAAGTCATAATAAAAATATAAAATAAACAGCGGCAGGGTAAATAACAAGCTTATAAGGAATGGGAACCATTCTCCATGAAGCAATTCCTGAAAATGAAAGATCATCATGGTCCCAATGACAAAAATAGGGGTGAATGGTTTTCCTTCATTCAGGAGATTCCAGCATCTGGCCGCCGTTTTTTCGAATTTTGATGCGCTCTTCAATTTCATTCATCCTTTCATCCCGCTCCACCGTTTCACGTTTTTGAGTGAAACCGGGGATACGGCGATTACGATTCCTCCAACTACAAAAGAGAAAACAAACTTTAACCCATGACTCAAAATAGCCATGGAAAGCCCTTTTCCAAGGGGAATACCCGCCGAGAGCAGAGTATAACTCATAACAGATTCATAGGTACCCAGTCCTCCAGGGGCAAATTGAAACAACTGACCGATGATCGTCACACTATTGACCCAAATCGCTGCTCCCATGGATAACGGCTCTAAACTGATGACGGCAACTCCAAAGAGAATCGCTCCCTCCAATACCCAGCTAAGAAAGATTAGACTGATGACCACGAGTCCCCTGCCACCAGAAAGGGCATTTTTCAGCATACTTACCTGTCGGGAGAGGAATACGGAAGGAACATACCTAAGGATAAATCCTCCTGCCAATAGGAAACAGATAAACAATCCGATGGAGAACAGAGCGGGCATCTCTAGTGAAAGTGGAAAAAATGGCAGTCCGATCCCTACAAGGATCATGAGCAATAATGTGTCCATCACTCTCAAAACAAACACTGAATGAAACGATTGTTCAACACTTACCTGCTTTTCACGCTGGTTCATCACCATGACCCGAAGTCCGTCCCCCACTTTTAAAGGAAACAAATGATTAAACAGTAAACTATAAAACAATCCGATCAAACAGCTTGATAATCTCACATTCGCATTCAGGTATAGTTTCCATGCGATTCCTTTCAGGAAAAAGGACAAAAAATACATTCCCAGTACCGTTAAAATGATAATAGGATGCACAACCATCTGTTGTATGGCTTTCATCATAAACTCTTTATCAAAATAGAAATAGAGCAAAATAAAAAACAGACCCAATAATAAGATTCTTACAGCATTCTTTGCGAATTTATAGGACGTTTTGTTCATGTTCTTTCATCCATTGAACGGTTCTTTTGATTCCTTCTTCAAAGGAGACAGCTGGTGAATAGCCTAAAACGTCTTTCGCTTTCGTAATATCCGCACATGTCGATGTCACATCCCCAACCCTTCTGTCGGTAACGTGTAACTCCAACGATGGAAAATGAGTCCTTAGTTCACTGATCAGCCTGTCCATGGAAATCGGCCTGCCATTTCCAAGATTAAACGTTCCAGACTGATCACTCATGATGGCCTTATACGTACCATCCACAATATCATCAATATACGTATAATCTCTACTATTCTCCAATCCGTAAATAGGAATATTCCCACCGTTCATAAGCTTCAGGATAAATGAATAGATAGCCATATCAGGTCTTCCCCACGGTCCATATACGGTGAAAAAGCGGAGGATCGTCAAGTCCAGACCGTAAATGGACGCGTATGCTTTACAAAACGATTCGGCACTATACTTTGCCGCAGCATACGGCGATATCACCGCACCCGTTGAATCATCTTCTTTGGAAGGCTTGTCACTCTGATTTCCATAAACAGAGGAAGAAGAAGCAAAGATAAATTTCCGGACACCGCTCTCCCCCGCCAGTCGAAGGGTATTGATCGTCGCTTTGATATCATAATCGACGTATTCATTTGGAACCTGTAAAGAGTGGGATACCCCTGGGATCGCTGCCAAATGAACGACACAGTCGCCTTTAAAATCGCGAAACACCTCTTGTAACTCTTCTTCATCCACTAACAAATCTTTTTTAGAGAAGCTGAAAGAACCCACTTCCCTTACAAACGATAGTTGTCGTTTTTTTCTTTCAGGTGAATAATAGGGGTGAAAACTGTCTATGATCAATAGCTCATGATCTTCTTCAATAAGCTTTCTCGACAGATGGGATCCGATGAACCCGGCACCGCCTGTAACAATTATCTTCAATTCCTCACACCTCGAACCATTACGATTTAATCATCTCTATATTGTACCTTACCTTGAAGTGAAAGTGAAAAAGGGTTGACCCCCATGTGTTCAAAAAGCACCACCCCTCAATGTACTTGAAGGAGGACTTAACACTTTACAGGGTCAACCCAAATGACTATTTATTCGCTTTCGCAATCACATCATTCAACATTTTTTCAATGTTAGATCTTAGCGTTTCTGCTTTTTCTTTATCCTGTGACTTAACAGCTTCTAAGTAGCTTTGAGCATCTGTTGATAGTGATTCATATGATGCATCATCCATCAGATTCTTAATATCGGAAGAGATCAGATCAATAAACAGCGCACCTTCCAATGCAGTGATAGCTGACTTATCTTCTCCCCAGTACTCTTCACTCTCTTCATATTCGTGTAACGCAATTTTAGAGAATCCACGAACAAATGCATGGTTCACTGCTTCAGGATCGATGGATGTCACTTCCGTTTGCAGGTCAAATTGTTTGTTGATCTTGTCCGCTTCTTCAGGAGCGTTTCCTGATAGATAGCTTTCAAGAGATTGATAGAAAGCCCATCCTTCTGCTTGTTCAGCTTTTGCTGCTTCAGCATTTTCCTTTGCTTCTTCAGATGCTTTCATCGCATATCCGTTCGGAAGAGCACCTGCAGCAAGGTAAAACGTCTTCATAAGCGTTTTATCCACAACCTGTTTCCCCAGTTGGAAGCCGAGTTCATCATCCTCTTCGACCGCCTTCTCCATTTCGGCAAATCCACCATTTATGGCATCCATCATCTTAGTCCCGTATGCCTGATCCCTCTTCTCGACAGTCGGCTCAAGGATTTCATAGAATTCTTTCGCTTCTTCTATTTCTTCATTCACTTCTTCCGTGTTGCCCCAGTTTTCGGCAACTTCCGTGAATTCATGTTTCATTGTTGTATAGAATACTTTTTGCATTAATTTATCGAATAATTGTGCCACAACCACTTGATCAAGGGAACCATCCTTACCTGCTTCTAGAGCGGTAGAAATATGCTCATCAACCGTATCTTCAAATTCCTGATCACGTTTTTGCACAAGCTCTTGCAGATCATCTTTATAGATGGAAGTCACTTTATCAAAATCAACATCTTTGTCTTCCTTCGCTTTTGAAAGCTCAGCCTTGGCTTCTTCAAATGACGCAGAAAAATCCATTTCTTCGCTTTCATCTTCTTTTTCTACTTGTTTAGATTCATCCGATGCAGCTGTATCACTGCTTTTCTCATCGGTTCCACATCCTGCCAGGACAGAACCCGTTAATAAAAATGCAGCAAAGATCTTCGTTAAATCTCTCTTTCTCATATGTATAAACCCCCGACTGTTTAAATGATAATGATTTTCAATTCCATTTAAATTATAGCGAGAATGATTCTCATAGTCAACGGTTTCTTACGAAAAATATGACTTCTAAATGGTTAGAGCACTTGAAGAGGTCCGATTAGTATAAATTAACATGTGTTTTGGGGTAGTATTAGATGATTTAAAGGAATGACGTCAATAATGTAAGTTGAATGGGAGAGAATCGAGGAATTCATGGGTATTTTCAGTTAGATTCTAAGATTATTTCCTTTTATTGAGCCACTTCCAAGGTTTATTGGGCCACTTTCAGCAGTTATTGAGCCACTCCAACAGTTTATTGGGCCACTTCCACAATTTATTGTGCCAAATTGTGAACAACACTACCACAGCCCCACCATAACCATTTCCTCATTCTAATCGAAACAAAAAAAACACCGGAGCTGACTAACCAGCCCGGTGTTTTTGTGTATCTTCTTATACGTGTTTGTTTAATAATTCAGCAAGTGCTTCCTTAGGTTGGAAACCGATTACTTTGTCTACAACTTCGCCGTCTTTAAGGACAACCAAAGTTGGGATACTCATAACCCCGTATTTCCCTGCTGTTTCCTGGTTTTCATCAACGTCAACTTTAACGATTTTCACTTTGTCGCCCATTTCACTATCAAGCTCTTCTAGTACTGGAGCGATCATTTTACAAGGTCCACACCAAGGTGCCCAGAAATCTGCAAGTACCAGTCCAGAGTTTGTATCAGTTGTGAATGATTGATCAGTAGCATGTGTAATAGCCATATATATGCGCCTCCTAAAATCTTTGAATGTAACGTAAGTATATCACCGTTTTTTTATGGATGCTATATTTCTGCTCGTAGGTAATATTCCCGTTTGAAAACGGAATATACTCGGGAAGAAAAAATAAGGCGCAGCCCGTGATTCAGCTACGTCCCTATTTATAATCCATATTATTCTTTTACCCGATAATCGTTCCTATAAACATAGGAACAGATTAAGAAGAGGATACTTTTAGTTTCTTGAACTCTTCCGTTAACATCGGTACCACTTCGAACAGGTCCCCGACGATGCCGTAATCAGCAACGTTAAAGATATTGGCTTCAGGATCCTTATTGATGGCCACGATGACCTTAGAGTTTGACATACCGGCTAAATGCTGGATAGCACCAGAGATACCACATGCAATATACAGGTCAGGCGTTACGACTTTCCCGGTTTGACCGATCTGTAATGAATAATCACAGTAGTCTGCGTCACACGCTCCACGCGATGCCCCGACAGCTCCTCCAAGAACATCTGCAAGTTCCTTAAGAGGATTGAATCCGTCTTCGCTCTTCACTCCGCGTCCGCCGGCGATGATGACTTTCGCTTCTGAAAGGTCCACCCCTTCACTTGCTTTGCGTACGACTTCTTTAATGATAGTGCGTAAATCCTTGATATCCACTGAAAGGGACGTAACCTCACCCGAGCGAGACTCATCTTTCGCCAGAGGCTCGATGTTATTCGGACGGACCGTCGCGAAAATCACTCCGTCAGTGACGATTTTCTTTTCAAACGCTTTTCCTGAATAAATAGGTCTTGTGAAAACAAGGTTACCGCCTGCTTCCTCAAGGTCCGTTGCATCGGAAATCAATCCTGTGCTAAGTTTACTTGCTACTTTAGGAGACAGGTCTTTTCCTAGTGCTGTATGACCGAAAATGATTCCTTCTGGCTTCTCTTCATTAATGACAGAAAGGATCGCTTGTGAATAACCGTCAGATGTATATTGTTCCAGCTTATCATCTTCCACGACTACTACTTTGTCCGCACCATATTGAATCATCTCTTCACCTAAAGCGCTTACACTTTTGCCAATAAGAACGCCAACGACTTCTCCGCCTTCAGATACTGTTTTACCTGCCGCAATCGCTTCAAAGGAAACATTACGTAATGATCCGTCTCGAACTTCTCCAAGTACTAATACTTTTCTCGCCATGTTAAATTACCCCCTGAATGTTAGTTATTACTGTGATTCCGCCTTATATGACTTTCGCTTCGTTGCGAAGAAGTGAAACAAGCTCTGATACTTGAGCATCCAATTCGCCTTCTAATACTTTACCGGCTTCCTTCTTCGGTGGAAGATAAATTTCAATTGTTTTGGTCTTCGCTTCTACATCATCTTCGTCTAAATCGATATCATCCAATTCCAATTCATCCAAAGGCTTTTTCTTTGCCTTCATGATTCCTGGAAGGGATGGATAGCGAGGTTCGTTCAATCCTTGTTGAGCCGTCACCAATAGTGGAAGAGAAGTTTCAATGACTTCTGAATCCCCTTCTACGTCACGCGTAACCGTTACTGTTTCACCGTCGATTTCCAGTTTTGTGATCGTTGTCACATAAGGAATATCAAGTTGCTCTGCAACACGTGGTCCGACTTGTCCAGATCCACCGTCGATGGCAACATTACCTGCAAGGATCAAGTCTACTTCCTGCTCTTTTAAATAGTGAGAAAGAATTTTCGCTGTCGTGAACTGATCTCCATGATCAAGGTCATCTTCTGTATTGATCAGAACTGCTTTATCAGCACCCATGGCTAAAGCCGTTCTCAATTGCTTTTCGCTTTCTTCTCCACCGACCGTCACGACAGTTACTTCCCCGCCGTGTGCATCGCGGACTTGAATGGCTTCTTCGACTGCATATTCATCGTAAGGATTTATGATAAATTCAGCTCCGTCTTCGGCAATTTGACCGTTTTGGATCGAAATTTTCTCCTCAGTATCAAACGTTCTTTTCAAAAGTACATAGATGTTCATTCGTAAGTCCCTCCTAATAATGTAAACATTCTTTCCCTTAAAAAGATTTCGACAATTTAACCCCTTTGAATGGGCAGCATTGTTATTCAATACTGCCCCTCAATAAGAGTTTACTATATTACTAGAATGTATTCTAGCCTTTAAAGTGTGGTTCTCTCTTTTCAATGAACGCTGAAATACCCTCTTTGGCATCAGCGGATACGAATACTTCACCGAATAGATCCGATTCTTTCTTTACGCCTTCATAGAAACGGTCATCTTTCGTATAGCTTAACAGATCAATAGCAGCCTTCATGGCAGCCGGGCTCTTCTTCGCAATCTTATCAGCCATATCCTTTGCTTTATCAAAAAGCTGATCTTCAGGGTAAGCTTTATTGGCGAGTCCCCATTGTACAGCTTCTGTCCCACTGATTGGTTCACTCGTCAGCAGCATTTCTGCCGCCTTCGCTCGTCCAACCAGTTTCGGAAGGCGCTGTGAACCTGCAAATCCTGGAACCAGTCCTAATTGCAGTTCAGGTAATCCAAGCTTGGCATTTTCACTGACCAATCGGATGTGAGCGCCCATGGCAAGTTCCAATCCACCGCCTAAAGCGGCTCCATGAATCGCTGCAATGATCGGTTTCGGGAAATTCTCCATCCGCTCGAACACGTCCTGGCCCTTTTTGGCAAGCTTAGAGAATTCTTCTCCACTTTCAATCGTTGTGAATTCTTTGATGTCTGCGCCTGCTGAGAAGAAGCGTCCCTCACCTTTCAGTAAGATCACCCGTACATCAGAATTCGTCTCGAGTTCATCAAGAACGGCATCGATTTCCTTGATGAGTCCACTGGCTAATGCATTAGCAGGAGGTCTTTGAATAAGAATTGTTGCAACCTTTCCTTCTAATGACCATGATAAACTTTCCATTTCATATCCTCCTAAACTAATTTAGTTCGCGCCTCCACAGCCATGAAGCAATAGCTTGTGAATAGCAGGGACTTGATCGACTAAATCATATTTCTGATCGTTCATCACCCAAGTTGTCGCCATTTCATCCAGAGTGCCAAAGATCATTTGGCGGGCCAGACGAACATTGAGATCACTTGAAAACTCACCTGATTCAATTCCGCTGATCAGGATTTTATCGACTAATTCAAGATAGCCTTTTAGTACATCATTGATTTTCATACGGATATCCTTATTCGATTGCCTGAGCTCCAGTTGAGTGACAATAGCGAGATGATGATCATCCGACAGAATCCTACAGTGATTTTCAATCATCACTAATAATTTCTCTGAAACTGTCTGTTTTCCTGCAATAACTTCCTCGATTTTTTCGACAAAGAGAACCATTTTTTCCTTGAATAATGATATCAGGATATCTTCTTTGTTTTTAAAATAAAGGTAAATAGTCCCATCTGCGACACCCGCCTGTTTAGCAATCTTTGAGACCTGTGCCTGATGGTAGCCATTTTCTGCTATAACAATAACAGCTGCATCGATAATTTGCATGTATTTAGGTTTATTTCGTTTCATAAGTTTTGACCTGCCTTAACAAAATATGAATGACCATTCATTCATATTTCAATAATAAAAGGTTTCGCACCGAATGTCAAGAATCGATCCTTGTCCCATTCAGAGTCAAAAGGATAAAGCTCAATGAAATTCAGGTTAACTTGTTTTTTGTTCGTTTTCAACCTTTTGCCGCTCTTCTTCTACCAGGGTTCTTCGCAGAATCTTCCCGACAGCTGTTTTAGGCAGTTCTTTCCGGAATTCGTATATTCTCGGTACCTTATACGCGGCCAAGTATTTACGAGAGTATTCGTTGAGTTCTTCCTCTGTGAGGGATTCTCCTTCTTTCAACACAACATATGCCTTGACGGTTTCACCTCTATAGGCATCAGGAACCCCTGCTGCGACAACCTCTTGAATGGCAGGATGTTCATATAGCACTTCTTCGATCTCACGTGGATAAATATTAAAGCCACCAGCAATGATCATATCTTTCTTGCGGTCTACTACATAGAAATAACCCTTTTCATCCATATACCCTAAATCTCCCGTTAACAGCCAGCCGTCCTTTAACGTTTGTTCCGTTTCCTCGGGACGGTTCCAGTACCCTTTCATCACCTGTGGACCTCTGACGACGATTTCGCCGATTTCATTTGGTGGCAGTGGTTCTCCCGTTTCCAAAGAAAATACTGCGCTTTCTGTACTCGGCCAAGGTACGCCTATGCTTCCCTTTATTCTCACCTTATCCCAAAGAAAGTTGGAGTGAGTGACAGGTGACGATTCAGTTAATCCGTATCCTTCCACGAGCTTCCCACCTGTGACTTCCTCGAATTGTTGCTGTACTTCCACTGGTAATGGTGCACTTCCACTTAGACATGAATCAATGGATGACAGATCGTAATTCTTTAATTCCGGATGATTCAGGAGGCCAATGTAGATCGTTGGGGCTCCCGGGAATAAAGTTGGTTTTAGCTTCTGTATCGTTTTCAAGGTTGTTTCAGGATCAAACTTAGGAAGCAGGATCATCTTATATCCCTGCATGACAGACAGAATCAGTACGGCAGTCATCCCATACACATGAAAGAAAGGCAGGATCCCGAGCATCTTTTCTTCCCCTTTTTTACACTTGTAAAGCCAGGCATCACACATGGATGCATTCGCTACAAGATTCTTATGGGTCAGCATGACGCCTTTAGGGAAGCCTGTGGTGCCGCCTGTGTATTGAAGCAGGGCAAGGTCATTTTCAAAATCGAATCCTTCTTCTGGAATCACTTCAGGCTCCGCCGTTTTCATGATTTCCGTGAATAAGTGATTCTGACCAGAATGATCTACTTTCACGACGATACCATATTGCTTCTTCTGGATAAATGGGTATATGAGATTCTTCGGAAAAGGCAGGTAATCTTTGATAGCGGTTACAACAATATGCTCAAGGTCGGTGTTTTTCATGACTTTCGATACTCTTGGATAGAGGATGTCTAATGTAAGTATCACCTTGGCACCGGAATCTTTCATTTGATATTCAATTTCTCTCTCCATATACAAAGGATTGGTTTGTACCACCACTCCACCTGCAAATAAAATGCCATAATAGGCAATGACAGATTGAGGGGTATTCGGAAGCATGATGGCGACCCGATCACCTTTGTTGATCCCTAGTGTTTTAAGGTAGTTGGCGAATTTGAGAGCTGATTCATACAGTTGGCTATAGCTCATTTCTTTCCCCATGAAATGAATCGCGGCTTTCTCTCCATAAAGAGAAGCGGCTTCAGTCAAATAGGACTGTAACGGTTTCTCGACAAGATCGAGCTCCTTCGGAATTTCTGACGGATATTCAGCAAGCCATGGTTTATTCATTGTAATCCCTCCTTATCAATTTTTTGAAAATTTCTTCTATTCATTATTATAATATAAGGGGACTTCAGTTACAATTTGAAATAAATGTCGACCATACTTTCTTCCTATCCGAAAGGCTTGACCTTCCTTGTAGACGTTTCATAAAAAGAAAAAAGACTGCCTAATCCACCATATGACAGTCTGTTTGTACAATATTATTATTTTGGGATTGTTTTATCTCTCTGCCCATTTTAGTCAGGTAAAGAATAGCATATAGATGATCCCGACCACAATGAACAGTCCGCACAAAGTGAGCAGAACCTTTGCCAATGTTTCCATTTTCCCTCTCCTTACGATATACCGGCTCCTATAACATAGGATAATCCAACTGAAATGACCAGTGAGATGAAACCTACTGCCCGGTTATCATTTTCAATTTCTTCATCGATTCTAAATTTTGGCGTCAGAAATTCATATATGAAATATCCGATCAACAAGAGAACAAAGCCAAACACACCCCATCCAATGGTCGTCAGGATGGTATCATTATGACTGATGGAATGGCGGAAAATATTGGCTATCCCAAATATCTTCCCGCCTGTTGCCATCGCAACAGCTAAATTCCCTTTTTTGATTTCCTCCCAATTTCGATATTTAGTCACCAGTTCAAATATCGATAAGAACAATACCAGGCAAAGGATGACCACACTATAATTCCCCGCCGTTTGAACAAATTCATTTTCCCAAAAGTTCTCCATTGTAAAGCTCCCTTTATTCCGTTTTCATTTACTTGAATTGTACGACCGTTACGCCCGTTCCACCTTCACCTGCATCACCGAAACGGATATTTTTCACTGAACGGTGATTTTTCAAATACTCCTGCACTCCCTGTCTTAATGCCCCCGTCCCTTTTCCATGGATAATGGAAACGCGTGGGTATCCTGCAAGCAAGGCGTCATCGATGTATTTTTCTACTCTTGATAAGGCATTTTCAAAACGCTCGCCGCGCAAATCAAGTTCGAGGCTGACATGAAAATCTTTCCCTTTCACTGTTGCAAGAGGTTTGGTTTCCACCTTTTGCTGGGATTGGATGAATTCAAGGTCGGACTCCTTCACTTTCATCTTCATGATACCCATCTGAACCTGCCATTCCTTCGCAGACACCCTTTCGACCAAATGACCTTTTTGATCAAAGCTTAACACCTTGACTTCATCGCCGGGCTTCAATTCGTGTTTCACTTGAGAGGTTTTCTTCTTTTGACCCGTTTTTAGCTTAGGTGTTGCATCCTCAAGCTGCTTTTTCGCCTGGATCAATTCATGTTCTTTGATCTGAGCCGACTTTTCCTGCTGCATTTTCCGTAAATCCTTGATCACCTGCTCAGCTTCCGCCTTCGCCTTTTCAACGACTTCACTGGCTTTTTGCTGTGCCTTTTCGTAGAGTGTATCTTTCTTCTCGTAATACTCCATCATTTGCTTCTGCATATCTTTATGCATCTTCTCTGCCTGCCTCAGCAGCTCATGGGCTTCCTCAAGCTCGCGTTCACCCTGACGTCTGCTGTCTTCTAGCGAGGCAATCATATTCTCGACTTCTTTACTATCTGTGCCAATATGGGACTTTGCACGTTGGATGACCCCATCGGACAATCCAAGACGCTTGGAAATGTCAAAGGCATTACTTCTTCCCGGGACCCCAAGCAGGAGCTTATAGGTTGGACTTAATGTTTCCACATCGAATTCCACACTTGCATTCACGACGCCGTCCCGATTGTAGCCATACGCCTTCAATTCGGGGTAATGGGTGGTCGCGACGACTCTTGCCCCTGTACCATGGACTTCATCAAGAATGGAAATGGCTAATGCCGCCCCTTCTTGAGGATCGGTCCCTGCTCCCAATTCATCGAACAGCACAAGACTATCATGATCGACCTTTTTCAGGATGTCGACGATGTTGACCATATGGGAAGAGAAGGTACTCAAGCTTTGTTCAATCGATTGCTCATCCCCGATATCGGCATAGATGGTCCGGAATACGCCGACTTCCGATCCATCGAGTGCAGGAATCGGAAGTCCTGCCTGAGCCATAAGGCTTGTTAAACCCAGTGTCTTAAGGGTAACGGTTTTACCACCGGTATTCGGACCGGTAATCACGATGGAAGAAAACTCATGTCCAAGTTCGATATCATTTGCCACCGCCTCCTCGATAGGGAGAAGGGGATGTCGTGCTTTATTCAGCTTCACACGGCGTTCATTATTGATCGTCGGTTTTGATCCCTTGATCGACCGTCCGAATTTCGCTTTTGTAAACATGAAATCCACGTCTGACAGGACGTTGACAATCAGTAGCAGTTCTTCTCCAGACTCCTGAACATGTTCAGAGAGTTCCTGTAGAATCTTTTCGATTTCCGTTTGTTCCTTCAACCGGAACTCACGCAATTGGTTATTCAGCTGAACAATCGCTTCAGGCTCGATGAATAATGTCTGACCTGAAGAAGACTGATCATGGATGATCCCGCCATATTGTCCCCGGTACTCCTGTTTGACCGGTATAACGTACCGGTCATTCCGGATGGTGATGATGGCATCGGATAACATTTTTTGAGCATTCGAAGAACGGATCATCCTTTCAAGCTTCTCTCTGATCCGTCCTTCATTGGCCCGGAGCTGCGTCCGGATCGTACGAAGGGTCTCACTGGCTGAATCCAGGATTTCTCCGTTATCATCCACCACTTTACGTATTTCCTGTTCAAGTTGTGGCAACGGAATGACCGTTCCCATTTTCTCTTGCAACAGAGGAATATCCACTTCTTCCTCCAACAGTTCTTCTACAAAAAGGGTCAGTTTCCTGCTTGCCCGAATCGTACTCGCCACCTGGACGAATTCAGAAGGGGAAAGCATACCGCCTATTTGAGCTCGCTTTACGTGAGGACGTATATCGAATATCCCGCCTAATGGTGCATGACCCTTTAAGCGCAGAATCGTCATCGCTTCATCCGTCTCTTCATGAAGAGCTGTAATCTCTTCATAATCGACAGACGGCATAAGGGAAGCTACCCTTGCATGCCCCAGCGCAGAAGCGGCGAATTGCTTTAATAGTTCTTTGATTTTATCAAACTCTAATGTCTTTAATACTTTAGAATTCACGGAATGTATTCCACCTTTTATCAGTTTCGCTTTATAAATTGTAATAACTCATTGGTA
This sequence comes from Rossellomorea aquimaris, assembly GCF_020172085.1. Classification (GTDB taxonomy): domain Bacteria; phylum Bacillota; class Bacilli; order Bacillales; family Bacillaceae_B; genus Rossellomorea; species Rossellomorea aquimaris_E. The sequence goes on along the minus strand of NZ_JAIVAT010000003.1, from coordinate 381,375 downwards.
TCCCACGTATTGATGACCGTGTCTTTCTTGATCCATCCTTTACGGGCCGTCCCGACACCGACTTCCATAAATTCCAGGTGATCGATACTGTGAGCATCGGTGTTGATTACGAGCTTCACACCTTGTTCCTGTGCTTTTCGGATGTTGTCAGCAGACAGATCGAGACGATTTGGATTTGCATTCAACTCAAGTGCCGTTCCGGTTTCTTTCGCCAGCTGGATAAGAAGATCCATATCGACGTCATACCCTTCCCGTCTGCCAATGATACGGCCAGTCGGGTGAGCGATGATGTCCACATGGGCACTTTCCAAGGCTGTAGAGAGTCTCTCCATGATTTTCCCCCGGGGCTGTGAAAAGCTCGAATGAATCGAGGCGATCACCAGATCCACCTTCTCAAGGATGTCGTCATCATAGTCCAGGGTAGCGTCAGGAAGGATGTCCATCTCGATACCTGACAGCACTTCTATATCATCATACTTCTCATTGATTTCTTTTATTTCCTCGATTTGCTTCAATAATCGTTCTGTTGTAAGTCCGTTCGCCACGCGAAGATACTGGGAATGATCTGTGATGGCCATATACCGGTATCCTTTGGCGCGGCACGCTTCCACCATCTCTTCAATGGAGTAGGCACCGTCGGACCAAGTAGAGTGCATGTGAAGATCTCCCTTAATATCCTCTAAGGTAAGCAGCGGATAGTCCTTACTGAACTTTTCCACTTCTCTTCCATCCTCTCTCAGTTCTGGAGGAATCAGAGGAAGGTTAAAGTGATGGTAAAATTCTTCTTCGGTTTTAAAAGTTGTCACTTCCCCTGTTTCACTATTTTCCACACCATACTCACTGATTTTCTCTCCACGTTCTTTCGCGAGCTGACGCATACGGACATTATGGTCTTTTGATCCGGTAAAATGGTGAAGGGTCGTCGCAAATTCTTCCGGTTGTACGATCCGAAAATCAATGCTTACGTCCCATTGGTACGAAAGGGTCAATGAAACTTTCGTATCCCCTGCCGCAATGGTTTCAACGATATTCGGCAATTTAAGCAGTTCCTCTTTCACTTTATGAGGGTGTTCTGTTGACAGAATAAAATCAAGATCCTTAATGGTTTCCCTCATCCTTCTTAAGCTTCCGGCCCTCGAATAGGTATGGATACTGTCGATTTCAGCAAGATAACCTTCAATCTCTTCCGCAATCCCCATCATAAAGCCGATCGGAAGACGGTCAGGCCTTTTCCCAACCTGCTCGATGGCTGCTAAAATCTTTTCTTCTGTTTTTTTCCCGAAACCTGCAAGTGACTGTACTTTGCTCTCTTTACACACTTCTTCTAAATCTTCTATGTTTTCGACTCCAAGCTCACTATATAGCTTCGCGATTTTCTTTCCGCCAAGCCCCGGTAATTGCAAAAGAGGGATCAGGCCTTTCGGAACCTCTTCTTTCAATGCTTCAAGAACCGAAGACGTTCCTTCGTTTATGTATTCTTCTATCACCCCGGCCGTCCCTTTGCCGATTCCCGGGAGCTTTGTGAAGTCACTGATTTCCTGTAAGCTACGGTCATCATTCTCAAGGGCCGCTGCCGCTTTCCGGTAGGCCGACGTTTTAAATGAATTTTCACCTTTCAATTCCATATATATGGCGATTTGCTCTAATAATTTTATAATATCTTTTTTATTCAAAAGATTCACCCACTATCTTAGAATTAATGAATAGGACCATTCGTTCGTTACATATTTAAAAACGACTCCACCTATAATAGTAGCAAAATTGATATAAAAAGAAAAAAGACTGACTTATAAGATGAACATCCGTTAAGGTACCCCTTACGAATTTGCGTTGCATACTTATAGTCAGCCCTTTTTTAGGCTACATATTCAATCCACCATGATTTAACCATATCGGAGAAAACAGGAGTATGTTTCACCATCGCCTGCGCTATAAACGAGTGATTGATGAGTGATTGAACCGACTCGATCGGCAATAATACAGCAATATATAATAGAATGAAAATCATCAAGTATGCTTCAATAAAGCCTAATATCCCACCACCAAGTACATTCAGCTGCTTTAAAAGGGGTAGATGGGCGACAAAGTCGAGCATCGATCCAATAATTTGCAGTATAATACGGGTCGCAAAGAAAATCATCGCAAACGCGATTACCCGGTAATATGCCTGATCCAAGTGGGTCGATTCGAAAATCATATTCAGCGTGGATTGCTCGTCCAATACCGGATAAGGAATCCACAAAGTCAACTTAGGAGCAAGCTGATCATAATATATGTATGCTACAATGAAAGAAACGATAAATCCGAATATGTGGATGACCTGCAAAATGAATCCACGCTTTAAACCTATAAAAAACCCTATCACCAGGATGACCAACAAAGCTAAGTCCAGCATCTTTTTTTCAATCCTTTAATCGTTTAATTTCCCGTTCAAGCTCTTCAAATTTTTCTTGAAGCTTGAGATAATCATTCACGGCATTCACCGCAGTCAAAACCGCAAGTCTGCTTGTGTCGAGAGACGGATTCATGGAGTTGATTTCTCTCATTTTGTCATCCACTTTCGAACAAACGAATCGGATTTGACTAGTTGATTCAGTGCCGACAATCGTATATTGTTGCCCATATATGTCTACAGTGGTACGATTTTTTTGTTCTTCAGACAACCTGAAAGCCCCCCATTCATAAGAATCCTACACATAATCATACCATGAAACTTTTTGATTTTGGAAGGAATTTGTCATAATAGCTCACAATTTTTATTTTATTGTCATAAGGAGAGAGAAACGTGGCCAATACCGTCATACAAACCAATAAGCAAACGATAGACAAAATGAAAGACCATTACAAAAGGGTCTTAACGGACAAGTTGCCGCCTGGTGCCGTATTTGTTGCAAAGCCATCAGGCTGCACGATCACCGCCTATAAATCCGGGAAAGTATTGTTTCAAGGTGCAAATGGAGAAGGAGAGGCAAGTCAATGGGGAAGCAGCAAGCCCACAAAGGTGAAATCCCCTTCCAAAGGAACGACGTCTCTACCAGATCATTTCGCTGAATGGTCTGTCATCGGTTCAGATGAAGTGGGTACAGGAGACTTCTTCGGTCCGATCACTGTGGTCAGTGCTTACGTAAAGAAAGAGCATATCCCACTCATGAAAGAACTCGGGGTTAAGGATTCAAAAAACTTATCCGACTCTCAAATCATCAGCATAGCCAAGGATCTCATCTCGACCATCCCATATTCTTTGCTGATCCTTCACAACCCGAAATACAATGAAATGCAGGCAAAGGGAATGACACAGGGGAAGATGAAAGCACTCCTGCACAACAAAGCCATCCTGAACCTATTAGAAAAGATGTCTCCCGAACAGCCCGAGGGCATCTTAATCGATCAGTTCGTAGAAAAAAATACATACTTCAAACACGTGTCTGCTCAACAAAAAGTCCAAAAGGACAAAGTCTACTTCAGCACAAAAGGCGAAAGCATCCATCTTGCTGTTGCAGCGGCCTCGATCATAGCCCGCTACGCTTTCTTGTTAGAAATGGACAAGCTGAGTGCAAAAGCAGGCGTCGAAATACCAAAGGGCGCTGGAAAACACGTGGATGTCGCCGCGGCCAAGATCATCAAGCGAAAAGGGATCGAGGAATTAAAATCTATGACCAAATGGCATTTTGCGAATAGCGAGAAGGCGATGAAATTAGCGAGGAAATAAGGTTGGCCCCACCGGTTTTAGCGGTGGGGCTTTTTTGTTTGTGATGGGGCGATGGATTTGGTTTAGCTCTGTAGTATGGATGAAGTTCAACTGCTGATTTTTCATGAGTTTCAGCAGATGAATATTCCTGTTTATTCAGCAGGTGAATTCAGGAGAGATTTTAACCGGTAAATGTAACGATTTTTTCACCTGTTAAATATCAGACGTATTTCACCTGCTGAATTCCAGGCCTATTTCTCCTGTCAAACTACCGCTATTTTTCAACAGGCAAACATACAAAAAAAGATGCCAGACCAAATGTCTGACACCTCTCTTCAATATTATCCTCTTAACTCCGCACCTGCTTTTTCCCTTACTGCAGCAAGGACTCCATCATGGACTTTCACTACTTCTTCATCCGTCAATGTTTTGGCCGGATCGAAGTATTTAAGGGAGAATGCAAGGGATTTTTTGCCCGCTTCCATATGCTCTCCTTCGTAAAGGTCGAAGACGGATACTTCTTTCAGAAGCTTTCCTCCCGCTTCTTTAATGATGGATTCTAATTCTCCTGCTTTCACCTTCACATCCACAACAAGGGCGATATCTCTTGTGATGGATGGGTGACGAGGGATCGGCGTATAACTTAATGCCGGTTTCTCATAATGGAAAACAGGTGAAGCTTTCAGTTCGAACACATAGGTTTCGTTCAAATCCAATTCCTTTTCCGCTTCCGGATGGATGGCTCCAACGAAACCGATCACTTCGTTATCCAAAAGAATTTCAGCGGTGCGACCTGGATGCATGCCGTCTACCGTTGCCTGACGGTACGTGACGGCTTTAGAAACACCGATTTCTTCAAACATCCCTTCAAGGATTCCTTTTGCAACGTAGAAGTCAACCGGCTTTTTCTCACCCTGCCAAGCGTGTTGATGCCAAAGCCCAGTTAAAGCTCCTGCAATATGTTCTTCTTCCTGTGGTAGTTCTTCACCAGTTTCAGATAAGAAAACGGATCCGACTTCATAAAAGGCAAGAGAATCGTTTTGTCGTGCTTTGTTATATGAAACCACTTCTAGAAGCTGAGGGATGATGCTTAGGCGAAGGTTGCTGCGCTCTTCACTCATTGGCATCAATAAACGAACAGGCTCTCTGACGTCCAGTGCGTATTGGGTTGCTTTCTTATCATTTGTCAACGAATAAGTGATAGCCTGCAGAAGTCCCGCTCCCTCCAGATATCGGCGTACCGTACGGCGTTTCAACTGGTGATTGGTTAGTCCGCCAGGCGTCCCTTCTCCTTCTGGAAGGGTCAATGGAAGATTGTCATATCCGAAAAGGCGTGCCACTTCTTCAAGTAAATCTTCTGGGATGGTAATGTCCCCTCTTCTTGTAGGAGCTGTTACGACGAAAGTTTCGCCATTCACCTCTACATCAAATTGAAGCCTGCGGAAAATGTCTTCCACTGTCTCAACTGTAATGGCTGTCCCCAGTGAAGAATTGATTTTATCTAACGTAATGTCAACTTTAACTGGTTCTACATCCATTTCGTTCACTAATACAGTTCCTTCAAGAATTTCCCCTCCGGCATATTCAGCCATCAGCCCGGCCGCTCTTTCTCCAGCCCTTAGGACACGATTCGGGTCCACTCCTTTTTCATAACGGGTGCTTGCTTCGCTTCGCAGTCCATGATCTTTCGAAGCTCCCCTTACGATCGCACCAGTGAAGTAAGCCGCTTCAAGAAGAACGGTCGTCGTATCGTTTTGAACTTCTGAATTCGCTCCCCCCATCACTCCGGCAAGGGCAACAGGCTCAGTACCGTTGGTGATGACCAGCTGGCTGCTTGCTAACGTTCTTTCCGCGTCATCCAGAGTAACGAAGGATTCTCCATCCTTGGCACGACGGACCAGGATTTCCTTTGAACCCAGGCGGTCATAGTCAAAGGCATGCAGCGGTTGACCATATTCCAATAGCACGTAGTTTGTGATGTCTACTACATTGTTATGAGGACGGATTCCAGCTGAAATCAGCGAATTTTGCATCCATAGTGGAGATGGGCCGATTTTGACATTCTTAATGATTTTGGCGCCGTATAGAGGGTTATCCTCTATCGCCTCTACGTTTACCGACACATAATCAGATGCTTTTTCGTTACCTTCTGAAAGGTTCGTTTCAGGAAGCTTCACATCACGATCCAGGATCGCTGCCACTTCATATGCGACACCCAGCATACTTAAGCAATCTGAACGGTTAGGCGTTAAGCCAAGTTCCAGAATGGCATCATCCAGGTTCAATAACTCAACCGCATTCTGACCGACCTCTGCATCATCACTGAATACGTAGATCCCTTCTGCATGCTCTTTCGGTACGAGTTTCCCTTCGACTCCAAGCTCTTGAAGGGAACAGATCATCCCGTGTGACGCTTCGCCGCGGAGTTTGGCTTTTTTGATTTTGAAGTTGCCAGGAAGGACCGCTCCCACTTTTGCAACTGCCACTTTCTGACCTTTTGCTACATTCGGTGCCCCGCAAATGATTTGGACAGGTTCTTCTTCCCCGACATCCACCAGGCATTTATTTAATTTATCCGCATCAGGATGTGGCTCACATTGAAGGACATGGCCGACGACCACATTTTTGATACCTTCGCCGATCCGTTCAACGCCTTCCACTTCGATCCCGCTTCTTGTAATTTTCTCTGCCAACTCTTCAGGTGTGACACCTGATAAGTCTACGTAATTTTCCAACCATTTATATGAAACAAACATGTGTTGTACCTCCTACCCGATTTTCGATTACTCTTCCGTTCCGAACTGTGTGACAAAACGCGTATCGTTTGTGTAGAAATGACGAATATCATCGATACCGTATTTCAGCATCGCAATACGCTCAGGTCCCATACCGAATGCAAATCCTGTGTATTTCTTTGAATCGAATCCTGCCATTTCAAGGACATTCGGATGAACCATCCCCGCTCCAAGAATTTCAATCCAGCCAGTTCCTTTACATACACGACAGCCTTTTCCTCCACAGATCTTACAAGAGATATCCATCTCGACGGATGGCTCTGTGAATGGGAAGAAGCTCGGACGTAAGCGGATTTCGCGGTCTTCACCGAACATTTTCTTGGCAAACACATTCAGCGTTCCTTTCAGGTCACTCATGCGGATGTTTTCATCAATGACAAGGCCCTCGATCTGTGTGAATTGATGAGAGTGGGTCGCATCATCTGTATCGCGTCGGTACACTTTACCCGGACAGATGATTTTGATCGGCCCCTTGCCTTTGGCGAGCTCCATCGTTCTTGCCTGAACCGGCGACGTGTGGGTACGAAGCAAGGTTTCTTCCGTGATGTAGAAAGAATCCTGCATGTCACGTGCCGGATGTCCCTTGGGTAGATTTAAGGCTTCGAAGTTGTAATAATCCTTTTCGACTTCAGGTCCTTCAGCAACCGTGTAACCCATACCGATAAACAGGTCTTCGATTTCTTCTACGATCATCGTAAGAGGATGATGATTTCCCTTCTTCACAGGGCGACCTGGTAATGTAACATCAATCGTTTCAGATTGAAGCTTCTTTTCAACCGCTTCTTTTTCAAGAACGGCCTGCTTCGCTTCGATTGTTTCGGTGATCGCTCCACGTACTTCATTCGCAAGCGCACCCATTTTAGGACGTTCTTCAGCAGAAAGTTTCCCCATTCCTTTTAACGCTTCGGTTACAGGTCCTTTTTTCCCTAGGTAAGCAACGCGGATGTTGTTCAATTCTTTCAAGTCTTGTGCTTCGTTCACTTTTTCAATAGCTTCTTGTTGAAGGGAACGTAATTTGTCCTCCATTATACTTCCTCCTTTAATGTATATCGTCCGAATGGCGCTTTCCGGATTTCCAACCAAATAAAAAAACCCCATCCCAAAAAGGGACGAGGTTTATATCGCGGTACCACCCTTATAAGCATATCTAAAGATAGACATACTCACTTCATTCGGATAACGGCTTATGCCGGAGCATCTTTACATTCTCATGGTCCCGATGCCAACTCAAGAGGTGAAATGTTCACATCATGTTTTCTTAAGAATGCTTACAGTCCAGGGCATTCTCTCCCTTGAAGAAGGTCATGTGCTACTTTCCTCTTTCAACGTTTTTGAATTATATGTGCCTTATTATAGTGAATTTCCCGGCACATTTCAAACCTTTTCACGAATTTCACTGCCCATTTTTGAAATAGTACAATAAAATGCCTGCCGCAATCGCTACGTTCAGTGATTCACTCTTCCCGTAAATAGGGATGTAGAGGTTTTGATCGGTTTCAGTTAAAACGTCCTTGGACATACCATTTCCTTCGTTTCCTACAATGAGGGCATAAGAAGGACCAGGCTCGACTGTTGAATATTCGACTCCATTTTCAAGCGCCGTCCCATATACCGGTATCCCCCGTTCTTTCAGGACTGGAATGGTTTCTGAAAGATCCCTTCTGACGATGGGAATGTGAAAGTGGCTTCCTTGTGCAGAACGGAGTACTTTAGGGTTATAAGGGTCAACCGTCCCCTTGCCGAGCACCACCATATCCATTCCAGCCGCATCGGCCGTACGGATGATGGTACCGATATTTCCCGGATCCTGCAGACCATCGAGAATCATGAAGGTTTTTGCTCTTTTAAAATCATGCTCATCTTCTTTTTGTTTACAAATGGCAAAGACTCCTTGTGAAGTCTCTGTATCAGACAATGCTTTCCCGACTTCATCGGATACCATAGTCATGGAAACAGACTCCACCGTCCATTTCTGTGGAAGATCGATCCCTTCTACAACGATCAATTCAAGAACCGTATCCTCCTGTTTCAATGCTTCCTCCACTAGGTGAAAGCCTTCGATTATATATGTGCGGGTGAGATCCCGTTCCTTTTTGGTCAATAATTTCTTCCACTGCTTTACAACAGGGTTTTTCGATGATTGAATATACTTCAATCGTATCCGCTCCTTTAGGTTACTATTCAAGGTCTCATTATACCTTAACTTTCATACATAATAAATTCAATTTGAGACAAGATAACAATGAATTCCTCATCCTAGCAAAAAGGAGAAATGTGTGATGAATCTTAACTTACGAAAAGCGATCATACACAACGTATCTGGAAACAACCAGGACGAGCTGAGAGACACAATCGTTGACGCCATCCAAGGGGGAGAAGAAAAAACTCTTCCTGGCCTCGGCGTACTTCTTGAAGTCTTCTGGCAAAACGCAGATCCGCAGGAACAAAAAATGGTTCTTGAAACATTAGAGGAATCATTGCAGCAAATGCATTAGAAACAAGGGCAATCCTGAATGGGGTTGCCTTTGTTTTGTATTAATTTAGAAAAAGAGACCACGGTCAGGAACTTTTTTAATTGTTAGGATACGGATTTGGTGTTCTAATACGATTATCAAGCTGTTTTGAAATGAATACTGTAGTCAAAAAAAAGATGCCCTGGTTCAATAAAAACCAAAGACATCTTTTAAAAAAATGATCAATCAAACGTAATCTTTGCCACTGTATCCTTATCCAGCTTCTTGATCACTTCTGTAATCAATTTCACTGCGTTTTCGTAATCATCACGATGTAACATCGCTGCATGTGAATGGATATAGCGAGTGGCAATGGTGATCGATAGGGCAGGAACTCCATTTGCTGTTAAATGGATCGCTCCTGAATCTGTTCCTCCACCTGCGATGGCATCGAATTGGTACGGGATGTTATGCTCGTCTGCGGTGTCGGTCACAAAATCGCGAAGACCTTTGTGGGAAACCATGGACGCATCATACAGTATGATCTGAGGGCCTTCCCCCATCTTACTTGAGGCTTCTTTATCAGACACTCCCGGTGTGTCGCCTGCGATTCCGACATCCACACCAAAGCCGATATCAGGCTGAATCTTGGCTGCAGCAGTTCTTGCTCCACGCAGACCCACTTCTTCCTGTACCGTACCGACTCCATATACGATGTTCGGGTGCTTCTCATCTTTCAGGTTTTTCAGAACATCGATGGCAATCGCACATCCGATGCGGTTATCCCATGCTTTCGCTAAAAGCATCTTTTCGTTGTTCATAACAGTGAATTCGAAATGAGGGACCACCATGTCTCCAGGCTTTACTCCCCATTCCTGTACTTCTTCACGGCTTGATGCACCGATATCAATGAACATGTCCTTGATTTCAACCGGTTTTTTCCGGGCGTCAGGAGGCAGGATATGCGGCGGCTTGCTTCCGATCACACCTGTTACTTCCCCTTTGCTTGTCACGATCGTCACCCGCTGGGCAAGCATGACCTGTGACCACCAGCCACCTACCGTTTGAAAGCGCAGGAACCCTTTACTGTCAATTTGGGTGACCATGAATCCGACTTCATCCAGGTGCCCCGCCACCATGATTTTAGGACCATTTTCATCGCCTACTTTTTTGGCGATCAAGCTCCCCAAATTATCTGTCGTTACTTCATCTGCAAACGGCTCTATGTATTTCTTCATGACTTCACGTACTTCTCTTTCATTACCAGGCACGCCTTTGGCATCGGTTAAATCCTTGAGCATTGTCAATGTTTCATCTAATTTCGCCATTGTTTCGACCCCCTAAATATTCATACTCTTTCATTATACTAGAACATGTGTGATTCATCAAAATTCCCTGAATCTTTAATTAATTAAATTTCTATATTTAACTAGAAATTCTCTCATCTAGGTTACCCACACCTGGAATTAACATACCCTCCTCATTTAGTGCATCAGGCTTACCTATTGTATAAATAGATTTTATAGATGGGATTTCGATTAGTAACTCCTTAACCCCTCTTTCTGAGTAAAATGCTGAAGCAACTATTAGATTTGTTGGATAATATTTATTCATTATATTCTTAGCTAATGATACAGCAGTACAACCAGATGCTAAAACAGCTTTTGCAATAATAACTGTATCTACTTTTTCACCAGGTTTTATGTCCGGATGAGAAACTGCTCTAATTGGTTGTGTTAACGCAGCCGGACCCCTTGCTCCTTTAAAGTCTAAGTATCCTTGTAAAGAATTCGGTACTGTAGAAGTAATTCCTTTTGCAAAGTATTGATAGTCATCTTTCGTACTATAAACTAAATTAACGTTTTCACTAAAAGAATACCCCGCAAACATCTGATTCATTGGTGTTGTAATTTCTGATTTATTCAACATATAATCATTAACTATATCCATACCCATTCTGTGACCAATTTTCGTTAATGCATCTCTTAAATTTTTTTTATCTGTATTATCAGAACGAATCTTAGTTTGCAAAGCAACAGAATATTTGTCGTCTATTACGTTTATGTTCATGGTTAATGTCCCCCATCCCCTTCTTCTATCCACCTATCAAATTGGTTTGAAAGCTCATTAAAACATCCCCAAAAGTTCCGATATATTTCTTCTCGAGTGAAATGAATTTCATGACTCCGATTAAAAATCTCATATTCAAGTTCCACATCTTTTTTAGTAACTTTATAATATACTTGAGCATGAGGTTCTGGTGGAACTTGTTTAGCCAATCTAACAAAATGATCTAGATAGGTTAAACCTGTACCAATAGATGCTCTTTCTTTTATCCACTTACTAAAAGCATTTTTAACAAATGTTTGTAAATCGTGAGTATGTATAAAAGAGGTCCTCCAATATCCATTGTAGTAGCTAGAAACCTTGTTTATGAAGGCCCTTTGCTTATCTTCCGGTTCCTCTTGAGTTTCTTTTTTGAATACAAGTATTTTCGTGGGATCATCTCTAATTGCAGCATCAAATTCTATTTCTGTAGCTGATTTACCATTTCCGATATCAAATCCGAACCTACTGCCTAGGATCAAGATATACAAATCGCACGACCTTGCCATCCCTGTAGTGACAGTGCGTGAGTTTCCTGCAAGCGCTGCCTCATTTAGAGGATCTGCACCTACCAATTCTACAAAAGGTAAGTCCTTAAAAGCTTTTTTTACTGCATCTCTTTCGCTTATTAAATCCTTTACAGTTGAACTAATCATAACTTGTATTTTCTCCATGTGTGCCCTCCCCTATATACTGTTTAATTTACCCCTGATGATCCAAATCCTCTTTCTCCTCTTTCTGAACTAGCAACTTCTTCAACCCTTACTAAATTAACACTAACTACTGGAGCCACTACCATTTGTGCAATTCTCAAGTGTTTTCTAACCGTAAAATCCTTCTTTCCATGATTAATTAATATTATTTTTATTTCTCCTCTATAACCCTCATCTATCGTTCCAGGACTATTTAGTACCGTTACAGAATGATTTAATGCTAAACCACTTCTTGGTCTAATCTGAGCCTCCGTACCCTTAGGAAGTTCTACAATCACTCCAGTACTGATTAGTTCAGCTGATCCTGATTTTATTATTTTTTCCTCAGAAGAATACAAGTCTAAACCCGCATCACCTTGATTTGCTTGATATGGTAATATAGCTTCTTCGGAAATCAACTTTATTTTTACATTATATTCCAAACAAAACCCTCCTAGTTATTTTTTGTATAACAAATCACTGATATATTAAAAGATTAAGAAAAGAAACAACCATTAAATGACTGAAATTTCTTAATTAACATCTACCTTAATTCACTTCATTTTTCTTCACATAGGCATCAAACACTTCTTCATGGGTAAATCCGAGGAGTTCCCCGAGATATACATAGTGTCTGAATAATTCCTGAAAATGTTCAACCGACCGTTCTGCAGCAAAATGATTCGCATATTTAAACACGTCCATGAACTGCTTTGTCACATCTTCGTTTGTATAATTCGTCTCCCCTAAATCGAATTGCTGTATGCCGATTTCAATTCCCAGTGACAGGATGAAGTGTACTCCGTCCACGAATTCCTCCAGGATGACCTCCTTTGAAGAAGATGGATTCGTACTCCAGAACTTGAAGCTTCTCGTTTCATTTGCGAGTTCTCCCACTTCGACGAGCAGAGCAAGGATTTTCTTGTCGATAAGGTCTTCCTGCTCCAGACCATGTTCCTCTTCGATATGCTGATCAAGTTTCTTCTGCATGTCCAATAACGTTTCAATATTCATTGTAACTCTCCCCTTATGATGTCTTTATCTATGGTTCTCTCTCTTAGTATGACAAATTTTTAAACAAATTTATAATAAAATGAAACCTTTTTCTTTTCTAACCGTAAATAATAGTGGAAGAAATATGCCTATGGAGGTAATCGTGATGCTTTGGATTATTCGGTTAGCGATTTTTTTACTTATCATTTATCTTTTATACAGCAGTGTGAAATATATTATAAACCCAAAGCGAAAACTGGAGCTTGCCCAGGAACAAAAACGTTTTTACTTTCTCGATGATCAGGAAAATGTCCGAAAGAACTTTCACATAACGTATAAAGGCGTGCTATTCGAGGGTGAAAAATACCTCGGGGCTACAGAGCGGTCCTTCGAAGTGGTATCCATTTTTGTATGGACGAAAAATGTCTCCTCGCTGAAAGGACTCACCCAAGAGGACTTCGAATACTTACAGAATGAAATCAAAGAACGATACCCAAATGCCAAACTCGACTGGAAAAGCCCAATCCATGAATTCCTTCAAAAAACGCAACAAAAAAACGACTAGCTCAGCTGGTCGTTTTTTGATTTTACTATTTTAGTAAACATTAATACTGGTAAAGGAGCGAGTAGTAGTTGATTTCCACTCCAAGTGCTCACTTTCCGCGGGGCGTGAGTTGAGCCTCCTAGGGCGCTGCCCTGTGGGCTCTCAATTTTCCCGCATTTCCCGCAGGAGTCGAGCACCTACAGCGAGAATCAACGGATAAGTGTTTAACTATAACCACATTATTTTGAAGGCTGAAGTGATCTTTTAATCAATTGTAGCAATAAGTAAAATTATTCTTCTTACATGCTGGTTTTTAAATACCTATTTGCTCTGTCAATAAAATCTTGTTTAAAGGGTGATGGGAACTGCGTAGACTCCTGCGGAAAACGGGCGTGCCAAGACCCCGGAAGCGAAGTGTGCTGAGGAGGCTTGGCCGAACGTCCGCGGAAAGCGAAGCAGTTCCCATCACCCTCTGTCACACACTCGTTGACAGAGCAGCACATTTTATTTACCCGGAAAAAACTCTCTCCACTCAATGACACGTACCCTTTCTCTCAATAAGTAAAATAGGACAATGAGTGCAATAAAGATCATGACGAGAATCGGCGGGGAAAATTGTTTGATGTATTGGCCGAAGACGGTGTAAAAAAACGCCAGGGGAATGTTTGAAAGGACAGATGCACGAACGAAGGGTTTGAGCTCCTTCTTCCGCTCGAGCAGGCATAGATTAAGCAATTGATAGTGAACAAATGGTATCAACCGGAGAACCGCGATCTGGCCCGTGGTGAGAGTCGCATTCCGGCCGAACCATTTCTCTTTCAGCCTGAGCAGCTTTTCATAAAACGATTTGAAGCCTTTAATGACAAAATAAAAAGTGACAGATAAGAGCGTTAATCCGATCAATGAGTACAGAGTGCCGAAGAGACTTCCGAACAAGACTCCTCCGGCCATACAGACAAGGGCGACGGGGATGAACAGAAATTGCCTCAGGACGTGAAATAAGATAAACAGAACAGGAGCCATATATCCGCTTGATTCCATCAGGGCGAATGCAGCAACCAACCGTTCGTCCATGGCTAACGCGACCTCCTTCTGCTTTTCTAAGCTGTTTCTACACACTCTTTATATAGTATGTAAACGAGACGGGTTAAAGAATGAAAACTTTGGTTTCAAAGGTTTGCATTCAGCCAGATAAACAGTATGCAATGAAGCATGACGAGTAGCGGAAAGCCGATGGCGAACTGTTTATGCTTGGTTTTATGCCTGTATACTTTCATTCCTATGTAGGCTCCAACGCTCCCCCCTACAATCGCAACCTGCCACAGGACCCGCTCGCTGATCCGGTACTCATGGCGCTCTGCTTTTCTTTTATCCCTGCCCATAATGATAAAGCCGATGATATTGATGACGACGGCGTATAAGTATAAGATTTCAGTCAATGCTCCCATGATTCTACCTGCTTTCTATATGGTTGATGATATGAAGAAAGGACCGGCCGGGGCCAGTCCTTTTTTTCGCTAACGGATTAGCGATTATTATTTGTTTAGTTGAGCTTTAGCAGCATCAGCTAATTGGTTGAATGCTTTTTCGTCAGAAATCGCAAGCTCAGCAAGCATTTTGCGGTTTACTTCGATACCAGCAAGCTTTAATCCGTGCATTAAACGGCTGTAAGAAAGACCGTTCATACGTGCAGCCGCATTGATACGTGTGATCCATAGTTTACGGAAGTCACGTTTCTTTTGGCGACGGTCACGATAAGCATACATGTATGATTTCATGACTTGTTGATTTGCTACTTTATATAAAGTGTGTTTTGAACCGAAATAACCTTTGGCTAACTTAAGAACTTTTTTACGACGTCTGCGTGTTACTGTTCCGCCTTTTACGCGTGGCATAATAATTCCCTCCTGTTTCTATTACTTCTTATTTTAGGTTGTCAAGCATATGACGAATGCGTTTGAAATCTCCTTTAGAGACAACAGCCGCTTTACGTAGCTTACGCTTTGCTTTAGTAGATTTGTTTGCGAATAAGTGGCTTGTGTAAGCGTGTGAACGTTTAAGTTTACCAGAACCTGTTTTCTTGAAACGCTTAGCTGAGCCGCGGTGAGTTTTCATTTTTGGCATGTGCTTTTCCTCCTCGGGTCCTCTTATTTTTCGTTAACTGGTGCAAGCACCAAGAACATACTGCGACCATCCATTTTCGGTTTTGATTCAACGGTTGCTACATCTTTGCACTCATCAGAGAAGCGATCTAGAACGCGTTGACCAATTTCCTTGTGCGTAATCGCACGACCTTTAAATCGGATTGACGCTTTCACTTTGTCTCCTTTTTCAAGGAACTTACGAGCATTACGAAGCTTAGTATTGAAATCATGCTCATCAATCGTCGGGCTTAAACGCACCTCTTTAAGATTGATGATCTTCTGATTCTTACGTGCTTCTTTTTCTTTCTTCTGTTGTTCAAACTTAAACTTACCGTAGTCCATGATACGAGCAACGGGTGGTTTTGCATTTGGAGCAACAAGAACAAGATCAAGATTTACACGTTCAGCAATTTCAAGAGCTTCATTCTTGGATTTGATTCCAAGCTGCTCCCCGTTTTGATCGATAAGACGTACTTCACGGGCACGAATCGTTTCGTTTAAGATCATGTCTTTGCTAATAATTAGCCACCTCCAAGGTTTATTAAAAGAATACACGGCTTTGGCCGACGCACTCGCAATCCCTTTTCGCGTTTGCACACAAAAAAAGATGCGAGTGTCGAAACACCCGCACCTGATTATTAAGCATATATAAATGGCTTTAATAGTCAATCACATACCTGTAAACAGCACGAACGCGTTATTCAGGTGAGAAGCGGGTAGCTCCTTCTTGTACCAAACTGTATTCAATTCACCTTAGATACTATATCACATGACAATACCGCTGTCAAATAATCATTTATTATCACAACGTATTTCATAATATCAGACATCTCAGGAGAGTGCAACAGTTTTTTTGAAATTTATTGGGGGAGGGACGGACCTCCAACGGCAACATTATGGTAAACCACAATCACCATTTGGAGGTTCGTCCCTCTTCTTTTATTAGCGATTCGCTTCTTTTGCGATATGAGCGATGAATGCATCAAGAGAAATCGTTTCTGATTTCTGTTCCCCGTATTTACGGACGTTGACAGCTGTTTCCTTGATTTCATTGTCTCCCACGACAAGCATATAAGGGACTTTACTCATTTGTGATTCACGGATCTTATAACCGATTTTTTCATTACGGTCATCGATTTCCACACGAAGCCCTTCAGCTTGAAGCTTTTCTTTCACTTCTTTCGCGTAGTCGAAGTGAACATCCGGAGAAACCGGGATCACTTGAACCTGCGTTGGAGCAAGCCAAGTCGGGAAAGCTCCTTTGTATTCTTCGATAAGGAATGCCACAAAGCGTTCCATTGTAGATACAACCCCACGGTGGATAACAACCGGGCGATGCTGCTTCCCGTCTTCCCCTACATACGTTAGGTCGAAGCGCTCTGGCAGTAAGAAGTCCAATTGAACAGTGGATAGTGTTTCTTCCTTACCAAGGGCCGTTTTCACCTGAACGTCCAGTTTAGGACCGTAGAATGCCGCTTCCCCTTCTGCTTCAAAGTACTCAACATCCAGTTCATCCATCGCTTCCTTGATCATGCCTTGTGCACGGTTCCACATTTCATCATCATCGAAATACTTCTCCGTATCTTCAGGATCACGGTAAGAAAGACGGAACGAATAGTCATTCAGATCAAAGTCTTTGTAGACTTCCTGAACAAGACGCACGACACGCTTGAATTCTTCCTTAATTTGATCAGGACGCACAAAGATATGAGCATCATTTAGAGTCATCCCGCGTACACGCTGAAGTCCGGACAGAGCACCAGATAGTTCATAACGGTGCATCGTACCAAGCTCGGCGATACGGATCGGCAGTTCACGATAGCTGTGGATGCCGTTTTTGTAAATCATCATATGATGAGGGCAGTTCATCGGACGAAGGACTAAATCTTCATTGTCCATCTCCATGACCGGGAACATATTCTCCTGATAGTGATCCCAGTGACCGCTTGTTTTGTACAGCTCTACGCTACCCATGATCGGCGTGTAGACGTGGTCATAACCGAGACGTTCTTCTTTATCAACAATATAACGCTCGATGATACGGCGGATCGTCGCACCTTTAGGGAGCCACATCGGAAGACCTTGTCCCACTTTTTGTGAGTTCATGAATAGGTTCAATTCTTTACCGATTTTACGGTGATCACGCTCTTTCGCTTCTTCTAAGAGACGAAGATGCTCTTCAAGGTCTTCTTTCTTGAAGAAAGCTGTACCGTAAATACGTTGAAGCATTTTATTATCACTGTTACCACGCCAGTAGGCACCGGCAATGCTTAGCAGCTTGAATTCCTTGATTTTATTTGTAGACGGGATGTGCACTCCACGGCATAGGTCGAAGAATTCACCCTGCTCATAAATGGAAACCTGCTCCCCTTCAGGAATGGCTTCAAGCAGTTCAAGCTTGTACTCATCACCGATTTCTTCGTACATTTTCTGAGCTTTCCCGCGGCTTACTTCTTTACGGACAACCTCTAAGTTTTCTCCTGTGATCTTCTTCATTTCCTTCTCGATCAGTGGAAGATCTTCCGGAGTGAATGTATGCTCTGAATCGATATCATAATAGAATCCGCCTTCGATGACCGGCCCGATTCCAAGCTTTGTTTCAGGATATAAACGCTTAATTGCCTGTGCCATTAAGTGGGCTGTACTGTGACGAAGGATTTCAAGCGCATCTTCGGAAGGAGCCGTAACAATCTCAATCGCTCCATCTTCCTGAATCCCTGTGCGCAAGTCAATCAATGCATCATTTATTTTACCAGCGAGCGCCTTCTTCTTCAGTCCGGGACTGATGGACGCAGCAATCTCTTCTGTCGTTGTCCCTTTAGGAAACTCCTTGACATTTCCATCTGGGAACTGAATTTTCACTACTTCTGACATGTGATTTCACTCCTTAAAGTATCGTTAAAAAACATAAAAAACCCCGCCCCTTCACATTTGAAGGGACGAGGTTAGTAAGTAATCTCGTGGTTCCACCCAACTTCTCATTGAATGCGAATAAACAGACAATGACTTCATTGAAAACGAATAACGACATTTAGCCGTCAATCATTACTGTGAATCCTGTATGACCCAGTTCATGATTGCAGTTCCGAGGTGGTAAATATCCCTAACGAATTAGGAAGCTTGCAGCCTTGTGACTTCCCTCTCTGTGAATAGAATAGAAATATTCTTGTCCTCATCATAACCTTTATTTATTGACTTATTATGTAGGTATTATAATCGGTTATGCTTGGAAAAGCAAGCCTATTCATTCGCGATATCCCATGAAGGATATAAGAGAGTATCAGGAAAATAACTCAACGGCAAAAGGTCGATCCGCTCTTCAAAAATATTTTGAAGGGTCCTGATCAATTGGTGGTCACCATTGCCATAAACGAGGATTTTCTCCGGGGCAAGGGATAATAACGGCGCGATGGTGTACGAATCAACGTATAATGGATGATTCGTCAGCAAGCGCTTATCAATCGCCTTCGTCAATTCCTGCCGGGTCACTTCTTTCATATCTTCATCAAAAAATCGGAAACCATAACCCGTCGAATATAAATGGATTGTACACATCTTCTGTTCCCTGGACGCAAGATACTCCCTGAGCATATGAACAAACATCTGGTATTCCTGCTCCATCTTATATTCTTCTATGGCCAGATCAACCATCAGGATAATCCTCTCCTGAAGCTTCTTCAACCTAAATTTGCTAAAGGAGTCGAATGATATGGGTGCCTTCCCTTCCATCAAATGTTCCAAACTGTCACGGACGCAACCTGATTCGTCCCATTCCCCGACCAGCTCCATCAATTCCGGACGCTCCCCCATCCTCATCTCTGACACAATTTCTAAAATTTGATTGATTTCATCAATATCTTCATAAAAGTAATTTTCCCGCAGGACTGATTCGGACCAATCCATACATTTATCATTCATGACGAATTTAGAAACCCCGTTGAACAGCTTTTCTCTCTCCTTGAAGAAGGGGGAAACCTCAATCGTCAGATTATAGTGAGTTTTATGTTGAAAGAGTGTTTCATGGAACCATGATTGGATGAACTCTTTATTAAGGTATTCTTGAAGCTTTATTGCATCATTTTTTTGCTTGAAAATAAATTCAATCAAACTTTCTCGCCTCCTTAAACCCAATTCCCTGATTTATATATATGGGAGGCTTGTATAAATTAGAAGTTGATGAGTGAATTTCTTTTTGGGGAAGGGCTATTTGGGGCTGATTCAGCCATGGTTGACTGTTCGATGTGACATTCCAGCCGTTTTCGCCGATAATCCGGCCGTTTCCTTTGAAAAACCGACCGAAATCTCAAAAAATCCAGCCATTTAACAAATAATGCAAATAACCCAGCATCATTATCTCATAAAAAAAGAAAGGAAACCGCATCCGATTCCCTCTCCATCAACCTATTCTCTTCTATTCTTACCATCAATCAACACTGGCTTCGACAAATACTTGATTCGCTCCATGATCCGTGCAGCCTTCAACTTTTCTTCTTCCCCGCGCTGACTGTACGTCAGGTGATGGGTCAGCTCGCTGAAGTTGAAGTTGGAGGTGAAGAATGTCGGCAGGTTTTCAAGCATCCGATACTGGAGGATGGTTCCAAGGATTTCATCCCTTCCCCAACTCGACATCGTTTCTGCTCCGATATCATCAAGCATGAGGATCGGTGCTGTTTTCACCATCTCGAGTTTTTCATTGACCGAATTATCACCAAGTGATTGTTTGATTTCCCGGAAGAACTCTGGAACGTATACGATTAAGGAAGCTATTTTTTTCTCAGCAAGTTCGTTAGCCATGGCTCCCAACAGATAGGATTTGCCTACCCCGAATTTTCCGTAAAAATAAAGACCTTTCATCTTGGTTCCTTCTTGATATGTCTCTACGAAATTCTTTGCCAAACGCACAGCTTCCAGGCGGCTTTTCGAATCAAGCTCGAGTGTCTGGAAAGACGCTTGTAAAATATCTTTCGGTACATATAAGCTTTTGATCAAGCGCTGAGCACTCGTTCTTTCATCATGGATGACCTTGCGGGGACAGCGATGATAATCGATGTCGATGGTGTTGCCTCTGATCACTAAATGAGGGTCATAACCTTCCATCATATTCTTACATTCCTGTAAGGATGGGCAGTACCGGCATTCCTTGCTTTGCGAGATGTATTCATACAGCTTCATCAGGCTACCATTGACCATTTCAGCTGTTACAACACCTTCATTCCTGCGGATAAAATCCTTCACATCACTATTTTCCAAGATCTCTTTTTTCATTTGTTCATATCGTTGTTGAAACGAACCAGAAGTCGCCAACCGTTTTAGGGTGTTATTTATTTTCTCCACCGTTATGTTCACCTACTTCCGAAAATTTTTTAATTCTTCTTCGAGTTTTTTCTTTTCCGCTTCAAAGTCGTATCCGTCAGAAGACGTGTCGGATTCTACAGTGGTTTCCTCTTCCTTAAACCAGTCCGGAAGCTTCTCTGTACGAATCGGCTTTCTCCGCCTGTTCGATTTCGTTTCCTTCTTACCTTCCGCCCACTCCATGTACTGCTTATGTTCTTTTTTGGCGAGATCCATCGCTTCACTAGCCGTCTTCACTTTCTTCCTGGACCAATGAGACGCAATTTTCTCCATGTATCCCTTTGTCAACTTCATATCCGTTTTCAACAGAACATATTGAATCAGCACATTCATGACGCCGATCGGCAGTTTTTGGGCCATGAGTACTTCTTCAACGGCCTGAAGATCCGCCTTTGAAGGTGACCCGCCATTGGATATGTCTGATAACACATCCTTCGGTGACGTGGTTTCCAGATAATCAATGAGCTCTTCTTCCTGAGAAAGCGGTTGATCGCGCACCTCGGGTTTCTTTAGCTCAAGTCTGGTTGTCAAATCGGGCAGTTGGTCTCCGGTTTGCATGCCATACCAGTCCCGTGCCGTTTTACGCAGCAATTCAATATCGATTGAATCATCGGCATCCAGGGAGCTTAAGACGATATTTTTCATTTGAAGGGGATTGATTCCATAAAGATAGCTCAGCTTCAATACGGTTTCCTTCACTTTTTCCGTAAAAGCTTTCCGGGGAACCATGGATTCAGATAACCCGCCAAGCAATAATTGAAAGTCGAAATCGACTTCGTCCAGGGCCAGTCCATCATTCTTTCCGTATTTCATATATTGTTCACCAGAGGCAGTCTCGGAATCCATATTTGCATCATGGTGAAGAAAATTGATCGGTTCCGATGTAAACACATCTTGAAAGGAACGTGTGATATCGGTGTAATGATCGTGATCAACCGACGCATCCGTAAAAAATTTCTTCAAACGCAAGTAATGGGTCCGGCCGATCTTGCGGTATAAATACACATTCAGCATACCATCATGAAAGAATTCCTTAGGAGACAATGGCGACTGCAGTTCATACAGAAAACGGCGGTCTTCATCATCCTTTTTTACATAAACCTTCAACAACCCAATTCCTTCAAGCTTCATCCTTGCTTCATAAACATCCTGAAGGTTGACAGACAGAACGTTCATCAGATGATAGTGAGTGGAATTCGTTGACCATAGACGGTTTTCCTCTACTTCCCCCCACAGGCTCATATAGAGGCTGTAGCATACGGAACCGATTAAAGGCTGGTATAGAAATGTGATGATTTTCCGGTCATATTCCTGAAGCATCCCATTAGTCGCTACCGTGTAGTGATCGATCGGTTGTATTTCATTCCAATGCTTCTTCATCATAGTTGGATTCTACCTTTCAATAAATAAAGAGAAAAGAGCTAAAGAATATCATCTTCAGCTCATTCTTCTACTCTTTTTTTATCAATTCTTTTAATTCGTCTATAAATACATTAATATCTTTAAATTGTCGATATACGGATGCAAAACGGACATATGCCACTTCATCTACTTTAGCAAGATGATCCATGACCATCTCACCGATCTTCACAGATTCTACTTCGGAAGCACCTTGATTCCGAAGATCCTTTTCAATATCCGTTGAGATCTTTTCTAACCTCTCAAGAGGAACAGGGCGCTTCTCGCAGGCCTTGATCAGCCCTCTCAAAATCTTTTCTCGACTAAACTCTTCTCTTACCCCTTCTTTTTTCACGACAATCAAAGGAAGCTCTTCAACCTTCTCAAAGGTCGTAAAGCGAAAATTGCATACTTCGCATTCTCTTCTTCTTCTGATTGAACGTCCTTCATCAGCAGGACGGGAGTCCACTACTCGTGTACCATTATGCTGGCAAGACGGGCACTTCATAATATCAGCTCCGTTATTACAAACTATTACCTTCATCATATAAAAAAGCCGCGACTTACACAAGCTTCTGAAGGATTTACCGTTATTTCGCTTTGGTCAACTCACTATCAAGCTGGTGATAATAATGACTGATCTGTGCTTTTAAAACGGTATATGTACCAAAGATCTTTCCTTTATCTGCACTAATTTTGAAATCGACTGCCGTTTCAAGCGGTCTCACCGTGATGACCGTGGCGACGATGAACAATTGGGGCGTTCCGTTTTTCCGGACCGTGATTTCCCCTCTATCTTTGGACTGTGAGATCACATCGTACTCGGCCGATGAGAACAGACCTAGTACTGCATTAAATGCACCTTGATGCATGGATTTATAATAGCGTGATTGCAGTTCTTTATCTTCATGCTGATCGGATGTTTCACATTCCGATTGAAATCGTTTTAATAGGGTACGTAATCCACTCATTTCAAGTTCCTCCCTTTAGTTACCCTTATTTTACACGAAAAGGCAAAATTGAAAAACCCATAATAATGCACAGTGAAGGAGCGCACAAAAAAAGAGATGCATGAAACACGCATCTCTTCTGAGTTATTATCGATTAAAGGGCTTGAGCCTGAGACTTTTTCACTTGTACTGGACCCATACCACGCGGCAATTCGATTGTTTCGCGTGTGTCAGCACCAAGAGCATCAGCAATATATTCAGCAGCGATATTAGGATCTAAATCACCGCAAGTATATACATCAATACTGGCATAACCATGTTCAGGAAAACTGTGGATCGTTAAATGTGATTCTGAGATGATTACCACTCCACTTACACCTTGAGGAGCAAATTTGTGGAAAGCCACCTCACGAACTTCTGCACCTGATTTAAGCGCAGCATCTACGAATGTTTTCTCAATTCCTACTACATCGTTTAATTTTTCAAAATCGCAACCCCATAATTCAGAGATTACATGACGTCCCATTGTTTCCATTTTCGTATTTCCCCCTTTGACATGATTTTTTTCGTCAAAATGAACAGATCCTTTGGCAAAATCTTAACTACCACGGGGGAAAGTTAGTCCGAAGAGGTCCTAACCCTTTAAGTAGTTAAATCAGTATTCATTTGCTAATAAGAAGTTCACGAAAAATAGTATACTTTGTTTAAATCTCTTTTGCAATAAATTTTTATAAAGTTTTTTAACCATATAAAAGTAAAATCCTTTTCTCTTTTTAAATAAAGAGCATAGTAGAGAGATCTCGTTTTCTTTGAAGACCGTTCCTTTCCGCTCCAAGCACTTGCTTTCCGGCGGGGCGTGAGTTGAGCCTCCTCGGGCTTTGCCCTGTGGGGTCTCAACTTTCCCGCTATTCCCGCAGGAGTCAAGTGCCTTCCGCTACAATCCACTCTGTGATTCTAATTTAGTTACACTATTTATTGATAGTACTAATCAGCTTTTTTTAAAAGCATAAAGTTTCCAAACAAACTTTAACCAGTAGCAACTAGATGTCTCCACTACTTATAAGAATATACTTCCCTTTGTCCTTCCTAAAGCGTGTAAAAAAAGAAAAGAACGCACCCGAAACAGGTGCGTTCCTATGATTCGCTTTATTGTTTATGTTGGTTCTTTCAAACGTTGACTTCTTGTTTGGCATTCATTTTGCTCGCGACGAATTTAGCCAGGTCTACGACACGGCATGAGTAACCCCATTCATTATCATACCAAGCCAATACCTTCACTTTTCGGCTCCCCATGACCATCGTGGATAAGCCGTCGATGATCGCGGAGTGAGGATTTGTATTGAAGTCGATTGAAACCAATGGTTCAGTCGTGTATTGAAGCACTCCATGCAGGGAACCAAGGGATGCTGTAATGAAGGCTTCATTGATTTCTTCAACCGTCACGTCTCTTTTCACATCTACAACCAGATCTACTAGTGAAACGTTAGGAGTCGGCACGCGTAAAGCCATTCCATGAAGCTTCCCGTTAAGCTGTGGAAGAACCAATGATAATGCTTTTGCTGCACCGGTAGTCGTCGGAATGATTGATTGTCCGCAAGCTCTTGCTCTTCTCAAGTCTTTATGCGGATTGTCGATATTCTTTTGATCATTCGTGTACGCATGCACGGTCGTCATGAGACCGTTTTCAATTCCGAACTGCTCATCCAGTACTTTTGCAACAGGAGCCAGGCAGTTCGTCGTGCAGGAAGCGTTGGAAATCACACTGTGTTCCTCAATATTTAATGCGCTTTCATTTACTCCCATCACAATGGTAACGTCCTCATTTTTCCCAGGGGCTGTAAGGATGACTTTTTTCGCTCCCGCTTCTAAATGAAGGCTCGCTTTGTCCTTTGAATTGAATTTCCCAGTCGCTTCAATCACGATATCAATATTCAATTCATTCCAAGGTAATGCTTTAGGATCACGATTGCTTAATAGCAGGACACGTTTACCGTTGATGATGAGTGCATCATCTTCTGCCACTACATCTGCCTGGAATGTGCCATGATTTGTGTCATACTTTATTAAATGGGCTAACGTTTCAGCAGGGTAGCTTGCGTTGATGGCTACAACCTCTAAGTTATCCTCTAAGATTGCTTTTCTGAAAACCATTCTTCCAATACGTCCAAAACCATTGATTGCAATTTTCGCCTTCATAAATCCGGCTCCCCTCTATATTAATGTTATACTTATATGTTTATTTGCTAAAAATAGTATAACATATTTGGAGAATTAGTTAATAAGTATTTTGCGGATTTTTAATGTTTTATTATTCTGACAAATAGGCTTATTGTATGTATATTTTATTAAGGTGGAATCATACGTATTTTCAATGGCATCGCTTACATTTTCCTGTGAAGTATGTGCTGGTTGAGTTCCGCTCCAGGATGCTCGCTTTCCGCGGGGCTGGCGGTGAGCCTCCTCGGCGCAAGCGCCTGTGGGGTCTCACCTGTCCAGCTTTCCCGCAGGAGTCGAGCACCTTCCGCTCCACTCAACTTTGAGAATAAGAATTTTAAAGTGACATCCAACTTTCAAATATTCACAAACTGTCAATAAAAAAACCGACAAGGGGCTCCTTGTCGGTCATTTGTCATGCTATGGTTTCAGGTCCCATTTCACTATGAGGGATTCAAGCTGTTCCTTTGTTTCATGCAGTGATCCGTTGTTGTCGATGACTGCGTCGGCAAGGTTGACTTTATCCTTCAGGGGGAATTGGGAAGCGATTCGGGATGATGCATCTTCGCGATTGAAGTGATTCCGTTCCATTAAGCGTGAGAGCTGGGTTTCTTCGTTCACGTATACCACGAGGGTGCGATCCACCATCCACGTCAGGTCGCTCTCAAATAATAAGGGGATATCCATGAATATGGTGTTTTTTCCTGATGCAATAGCTTCGTCTTTATGCTGAAGCATCATGCTTCTTACAGCTGGATGCACGATACTATTCAGTTTTTTTCTTTTTTCTTCCGAGTTAAAGATGATCTGACCGAGCTTTTCTCGGTTGATGGTTGTATCGTTTTCGTGAAGGATACCGTCACCAAATTCCTCAACGATTGCAAGATAGGCGGGCTGACCGACTTCTACGACCATTCGGGCAGCCAGGTCTGCATCAATGATGGTATATCCTTTTTCGTTTAACATGGTGGATACTGTGCTCTTTCCACTGGCAATTCCACCTGTTAATCCAATTATATTTGCCATGATCGTATCCTTTCCAATACTCGCCGGTTACTAAAACCGCAGGATTCCGATGAGGATGAGCAGTACACCCGGAAGGAACGAGACGCGGTGAATCCAGCGCAGATGAGAGAAGAATTCCCCCATCTTCAATCCGGAGAATAAGAAGGTAAAGCTCATCACAAAGATTGCCAGGCTAAGTAGTAACGGCGAGAAGTGTAGTAGTGCTGCACCGATTCCGGCACCGAAGGCATCCAGAGACAGTGCGATCCCAAGCATGAATGCCTCGATACCCGTGATGGTGCCTGATTTATCAAAGTCCGCCGTCAACGGCCTTCTTAATATTTGAATCACCAAACCTATGGATTTAATTTCAAAATTGATCAGTGTTTTTTCTTGCGGAATGACTGATTCCTTTTCCGGTCTAAAGAACTGGTAAAGAACAGCCGCGCCGATCACGACCAGGATCAACCCGCCAATCCTTCCAGCCCACACCGGGGTGATGATGGACCCGATGGTTTGACCAAGTAACATGGCCAGCAATAAGGAGCTCGCTGAACAGATCGAGATGATACTGATTGATTTTGTAGGGATTTTCACTTTTCGCAATCCATAAGTCAAACCGGTGCTAAAACTATCGAGACTCACAGCAAACGCCAGCAGTAATAAGGAGATTGTTTCACTCATCTAATAGCCCTCCCAAAAATCATTACAATACTATATGGTAAGGGCTTATCAGATGTTAAACGTTTCTACTGCTGACATCGGGGACAATAATGGGTCCCTCTCCCAGCTGATACTTTCTTCTCAATGAGCGTGCCGCAATTTCGGCACGGTTCTTCTTTTCTGCTGTATACATACAGGTTCTGCTGGAACATCCCCATCTGTCCCTGGGAATTCACGTAAGAACGGATTGTACTGCCGCCCATCTCTACGGCTTCGGTCAATGTATGAATGATTTCCTTGTGCAGCACGTCGATTTCTTCACGTGACAAGGACTTCGACTTTCTGTCAGGATGAATGCCGGCACGGAATAATGCTTCATCTACATAAATATTCCCAAGACCCACCAGTACCGTCTGATCCAACAGTGTCGCTTTCACGATTCTGTCCGTCCTGCCAAGCTTTTCAGCCAGATAGTCCACCGTGAACTCTGATAGAAACGGTTCTGGTCCCAATTGCAGGAGGGGGAGGTGAAGCAGTTCCTCCCCTTTCTTGAACAGGTGCATCGTTCCGAATTTACGTACATCACGGTATCTGAGCTCCGTCCCGTCCGTAAAATGGAAGATGACGTGAGTATGTTTTTCAACAGGATCCTGATGAGAAGCAAGATTATACTTTCCTTCCATTCTCAAATGGGAAACTAGCGCCACATCGTTAAAGTAAAAGATTAAGAATTTCCCTCTTCTTCTCATTTCAAGGATTTCCTGACCTCTCAGGCTATCGATGAATGCTTCCGTATCATCTGGGTTTTTGACCATCTTCGGCCAAAACACACTGACATCTTTTATTTTCTTTCCTATTACAAGGAGCTCCAATGTTCTTCTGACCGTCTCTACTTCGGGCAGCTCAGGCATTGTGCCACCTCCTTTTACATAAAACTACTTCGCGTCGTACCATGTTTGTC
Organism: Rossellomorea aquimaris; assembly: GCF_020172085.1. Classification (GTDB taxonomy): domain Bacteria; phylum Bacillota; class Bacilli; order Bacillales; family Bacillaceae_B; genus Rossellomorea; species Rossellomorea aquimaris_E. The sequence goes on along the minus strand of NZ_JAIVAT010000003.1, from coordinate 353,417 downwards.
CGTATGAGTAATCGACCTTCAGAGGAACTTCAAGCTCCATGGCGTTCTCCATCACTTCAGGGACGATTTTCTTCAAGGTTTCAATTTCTTCCTCAGGCGCTTCGAAGATCAATTCATCATGTACCTGTAATAATAGCCTCGACTGAAGATTCTCTTCCTTCAATCTGGCAGCCATGTCGATCATCGCCTTCTTGATGATGTCAGCTGCACTGCCCTGGATCGGTGTATTCATCGCGGTCCGTTCAGCAAAGCTTCGCAAATTGAAGTTACGGCTCGTGATTTCCGGAAGGTAGCGGCGTCGATTCATCAGGGTCGTCACATATCCCTTTTGTTTCGCATCCTGGACGATGTCATCCATATATTCTTTCACACCCGGGAAGCTTTCCAGGTACTTCTTAATGAATTCCCCTGCTTCTTTACGCGTGATATCAAGGCTTTGTGAAAGGCCGTAGTCACTGATTCCATAGACGATCCCGAAGTTTACGGCTTTCGCATGCCTTCTCATATTGGACGTAACCTCATCCTTCTCTACCCCGAAGACGTCCATGGCGGTTTTCGTATGGATGTCCATGTCGTTTCTGAAAGCTTCAATCAATTTCTCATCTCCAGCTATATGAGCGAGTACACGTAGTTCGATCTGAGAATAGTCGGCAGCGAACATCACCCATCCCTTTTCAGAAGGAATGAATGCCTGACGGATCTTCCGTCCTTCTTCCAAACGGATCGGGATGTTTTGAAGGTTTGGATCCGTAGAACTTAGGCGGCCCGTTTGGGTGAGGGCCTGATTGAAGCGAGTATGAATCTTACTTGAATCTTGATGAACAACCTTCAATAACCCTTCCAGATAGGTGGATTGAAGCTTTCCTAACTGACGGTAATGAAGGATATGATCAATGATTTCATGTTTTGATTGGAGTTTTTCCAATACGTCTGCAGAAGTGGAATATCCCGTTTTCGTTTTCTTCACAACCGGAAGACCCAATTTTTCAAAAAGGATGACGCCAAGCTGCTTCGGAGAATTGATATTGAAGCTTTCCCCAGCCAGCTCATAAATGTTCTTTTCCAATTCTTCCAGGCGGAGGGCCAATTCCTCTTTCATTGTTTGCAAGCGCTCCTGGTCGACTTTCACACCAGTGAATTCCATTTCGGCAAGAATCAACGCAAGCGGTAATTCCAATTCCATGTATAAAGCATAAAGATCATTTTCTTTTAATTCATTCATGCAGGTATCTTTCAGTTCGTTCAGGATGAACGCCTTTCGTGCAAGATGCTCGGATAGAATCTCATCGGAAGGGACTTTCTGCTTGGCCCCTTTTCCATAAACGGCTTCATCCGATTCGACGGAAGGCTGACCGTGACCTTTCGCAATGGACGCAAAGTCTTCACTCGATTCAGACGGATTGATGATATAAGAAGCCAGCAATAAATCAAACTCGATCCCTTTGATATCAATTCCTTGTCGCTTCAAGGCAACGACCGTTTCCTTCGAGTTGTACACATACTTCAACGAAGATTCGTCTTCTGCCCACTTTTTGAAAGTATCAGAATTCAACGCCGTTTCAAGACTAAAGAAAAACGTCCCATGTTCATTATGAAGGCTCATTCCAATGATGTTCCCAAGGTGGTAATTCTCCTCAAGCATTTCGATGTATAAGGAGCTCTCGTTTGCAAGCTGCCCTTCATTAATGGTTTCCAACACTTCAAAGGAGATATCATCAAGCTCTTTTGGTTCTTCCTGAGCAGACTCCCCCATTTTCTCCAGTAAGGAATTGAATCCAAGATCCCTGTAAACTTCCTTCAGTTTCCCTTCATTCATACCATCATAATTCAGTTCTTCAACCGTGATCTCGATGGGAGCTTCCCTTAAGATCGTGGCCAGCTCTTTACTCATAATGGCCTGCTCTTTATTATCTTCAAGCTTTTCTTTCAGTTTCTTTCCACTCACTTGGTCAATGGACTCGAGGAGCTTTTCCAGGGAATCGAATTCCTTCAGGAGCTTGATCGCCGTCTTTTCACCAACGCCTGGGACGCCAGGTATATTATCGGAACTATCCCCCATCAAGCCTTTCATATCGATGATGCGGTCAGGCGTGATTTCCCATTTTTCTTTAATGTGCTCTGGGGTATACACTTCGATATCCGTAATCCCTTTTCTCGTGATGCACACCGTCGTATCTTTGGAGCTAAGCTGGGTTAAATCCTTATCCCCGGAATATACCTTCACTTCAAAACCGTCGGATTCTGCTTGAAGGGAAAGGGTTCCGATGATATCATCCGCTTCATAATTCTCTTTCTCATATCTTTTGATCCCGTAAGCGTCCAATAATTCCCTGATATAAGGGAACTGTTCTGACAGTTCCGGCGGGGTTTTCTGCCTGCCGCCCTTGTATTCCGTGAATGTCTTATGGCGGAATGTCGTTTTCCCGGCATCAAAGGCCACGAGGATATGAGATGGCTTCTCATCTTCAAGTATCTTCTGGAGCATGGTTGTGAAGCCATACACCGCGTTTGTATGTACACCCTTGTCGTTATTTAATAAAGGCAGGGCAAAGAATGCACGGTAAGCAATACTGTTACCGTCAATCAAGACTAGTTTTTTGGACATATAAGTACCTCCTGTAAAGGCTTCTGATTCTATATCTTTATTCTATCATGTCGGGGAATGAAAGGAAAAACGGGGCACTTATGAAGGGATTAAGAATGGCAGGGTACATAATTCCGGCAGAGAAAGAAAGATTTCGCCTGCAATCTGGAAAAACTTCAATACTGTATAAAGTTAATTACCGAAATGCCGTTAGTAATTTGACTAAATACTGGATTAACTAGTGCAGCGCTTTGATAACTTGTGCCACTTTTTGCGAAACTCCTGCCACTTTCCCATATACTTGTTCCACTTTCAACGAAACTTGTGCCAAAAGTAAACTAAAGACTAACAAACGTATCCTTCACGCACTCATAAAACCAGAACAAAAAAACCCTTGAAGAATGGACAACGCCACTCCCCAAGAGTTTCTTCACTTATTCCGTATACCCCATCAACAGCCTTGCATAAGGGGAATCCGACGGTAGAATGATAACCGTTTTATCATCCACTGTTTTCTTATACGTTTCAAGCGTCTTATATAAATCATAGAAGGCAGGATCTTTCGAGAACGACTTGTTGTAAACCTGCGCAGCTTCAGCTTCTCCTTCTGCCCGGATCACATTGGCATCTGCTCCGGCCTTAGCAAGGAGCTCCTTCACTTCTCGGTCTGTTTCAGCCGTAATCCTTTGCTTTTCGGCATCTCCTTTGGATAAGTACTCCTGTGCCTTGGATTCACGCTCTGAAATCATCCGCGTATAGACGGAGTTCTCATTCGCTTCAGGCAAATCAGTACGCTTCATACGAACGTCCTCCACGACGATTCCATATCCATCCCGACTCAATAGCTCGTTTACTTTGTCTGTCACTTTATCATTGAGACTTCCACGTGATGATTTTTCATCATTGATAATCTCTTCATACTCTAAACGTCCCAGTTCTGAGCGAACGACCGAGTAAATAAACTCTTCCATCTTTGTTTCAGCATTGACCACCGTTCTTGCATTCTTGATCATTTTAAGAGGATCTTCAATCCGCCAAACGGCATAGTTGTCGATAAGCATCCGTTTCTTATCCTTCGTATTGATTTCAGCTTCCGTGACATCATACGTCATTTGATGTTTTGGTAGTGTAGTCACCGACTGGATGAACGGAATCTTATATTTCAAGCCCGGCTCCTTGTCGATCCTTACCACTTCTCCAAATTGACGGACGACTTTGTACTCTCCCTCTTTCACAATGAAAAGGCTCGTAAACAGGATGAGAATGACCGCAATGAGAATAACAAGGAAGATCCCTAATTTTGTGTAGCGTTTCCACTCCACAGGCTCCTTTTTCTTTGCCTGGATATCAAAGACGTTCTGATCACTCATTCTCATCACTTCCTTCCTGTTTCACTGGTGCATTTCCATTTTCCAGCTGGCGGATAGGGAAGTATTTCAACGTTTCTCCACTATCCTTCATAATATAAACTTCTGCATCCGGCAGGACATTTTCAAGTGTTTCCAATACCAGACGCTTTCTTGTAATCTCAGGGTTTGATTTATACTCATTATAGAGCTTATCAAATACAGCTACATCACCACGTGCCTGCTCCACACGCGCAATCTTATCCCCTTTTGCTCTGGAGATGACGGCATCCTTCTCCCCTTGGGCTTCATTTGTACGCTGATTCCGATATTTTTTTGCTTCATTAATTTTCGTATTCATTGTTTCCCTTGCATCCGTCACGGCTGTAAAGGCTGAGCGAACTTCCGCATTCGGCAGCTCAACATCCTGTAATTTCACTGCAAGGATGGATATTCCGATATCATAATCATCGATCAAGTCCGTTAATAAATCTCTTACATCCGCCTCGATCTCGGCTTTCCCAGAAGTTAAGGCATCATCGATCAATGAACTACCGATAATGCTTCTTAGTGAAGATGATGTGGCGTCATAAAGAATTTCCTTTGGATTATCCGAGTTGAATAAATAGCTTTCCGGATCCGTGATCTTCCATTGCACCACAAGGTCGGCAAGAACGATATATTCATCCCCGGTGATCATTTTGGTTTCTTTCGGAAAGTCTTTGATTTTTCCATCCTTTTCTTCATATCCGAATTGAAGACTGAAGGTTTCTTTCGACAGTACTTCCACTGATTGCATCGGCCACGGCATCTTGAAATGCAGTCCCGGCTCTACAACCGGTTCCCCGGCTTCCCCGAACGTCAACACCAGTGCCTGTTCTGATTCGTCAACGGTATACCAGGAAGTTAGTAATACAACGATTAAGATGATGGCCGCCAATACCATTCCTGCTACCATATAAACACGCTTCAAACTCATATGCACCCTCCCTTTTCTATCTCTATATCTTATTTTCTTCCTACTAAGATATACGAACATAAGACAAAAAGGTTTCAAAAAGATTAAGAGAAGGTGACAGAGAGTCTACCCAAAAAGAGAGCGTTTCCAAAAAATAAAAATGCGAAAAGACGAGAACGGGGTTGGTTCTCGCCTTTTCATAACACCTTGGATGAAGGGGTTTCACTTAGTATCGTATCACCTGATTGTTAATTGTATTTAAATCTATTGTAAAGACAATGTAAAATAAGTGAAAACTAACTAATCTTTCTTTATCTTGGGTCAGGATGAAAAATGTTTATTCAAAGAGACAGTGAATGTCGTACCTTTGTTCAATTCACTCTCCACTTCTATATCACCCTCGTGAGCTTCAATGATATGTTTGACAATCGCGAGTCCGAGTCCGGTCCCGCCTGAATTACGGCTTCTCGCTTTATCCACACGATAGAATCGTTCAAAGATTCTCGGTAGCTCTTCAGGACTGATACCAATTCCGTTATCTTTCACCCTTACATATACATTGTCAGGATCATCTTGAACGGTGATCACAACATTTCCGTCTTTTGGCGTATATACAATAGCGTTTGAGATCAAATTGATGAAGACCTGCTTCAGTCGGTATGAATCCACTTCTGCCATCCCTCTTGAGTCAAAGGACGTCTGAAGGGAAATATCCTTTGATTTGGCTTTCTCATTTAATATCGGCATGACATCTTCTATCAGACCAGCCACTTCTACTTTCTGAACGGACAGCTCAAACCCTTGCTTCTCGATCTTCGATAATTCGAGTAGATCTTGGATAAGGGATTGAAGCCGGTCACTCTCCATCAGGATGATGTCTAAAAATGATTTTAACGTATCAGGATCATTCATTGCCCCGTCCAACAAGGTTTCGGAGAACCCTTTGATGGAGGTGATCGGCGTTTTAAGCTCATGTGATACGTTCGCCACGAAATCTTTACGCATCTGTTCAAGCTTTTTAAGCTCCGTGATATCGTGGAAAACGACGACAATCCCTTTCCATTCATCATTGTTCCCAATGATCGGCGCACCGTACACTTCATAATGTTTTCGGTCAAGTTTGTGGGGAAGGAGGATCTGTTTTCTTAACCTCTCTTCTGTCATGAAGATCTCTTCCACGAGTTTATTCACTTCCTGATAGTGAATCACCTCATGATACCGTACTTTTTTCAGCTGGCTTTCCTGGAGATTGAAGAAATCCCTGAATGTCCGATTCGTCAACACCACGAATCCTCGATGGTCAATCAGAAGAAGAGCACTTCCCATATTTTCAATAAGGGTCGTTAAGCGGTCCTGCTGCATTTCCTGGGCATTCACCATCTCTTGAAGGTTTCTCGCCAGAATATTGATCGAGGTGCTTAACATACTCGTTTCATCGAGCCGGTCTTCATAGGTCCTCGCTCGGTAATTTCCCTTGGCAAGCTCAATGGCCACATTTGTCGCGGATTCAATGGGCTTTGTATACCTGACTGTAATCCTCGATCCCAAAATGATGATGAGAACCAAGGCAAGACCGAGTGATATGGACAATACGAACCAGATTTGCTGCGTACCTTTTTCAAGGGCTTCCACCTCGGTACTCATAATGAGAAGCCCCATCATATCATCGTTTGTATTTTTCAAAGGATACCAATAATAGCGATATTCATTTCCAGAAGCGACGAGTTTTTTATGCTTCTGCTTGACGTCCCAATTCTTTTGGATTTCCTTTACAATCCTCTTTTGCTGGGGACCGACAAGTGAGTCAATCGCTTCTGTATCATGAACCACCTTGCCGGCCTTATCCAATATCGTAATCCGCACATCCAAAATGTCACTTAATTCCTGGATCATGTCCGGGTTGATGTCTTTTGGTGCCCCGTTCTCTACAATGGAGCTTGCGAGTAGTCTTGCTTCTTTCTGGATCCTCGAATTAAACGTATCTAAATAAAAATTCTTGAAAATCTGGCCTAAAAGGAGACCAAGTCCAATTAAAACAGCGATGATCAACGTAATTAGAGCAAAAAGTAGCTTTGTCCTAAATTTGGTCATCGATTTTTAGGCTCCTCCAATTTATATCCCAACCCACGAATCGTTTTAATATAGGTAGGTTTTTTTGTATTGGATTCGATTTTTTCACGTAAGTGGCTGATATGGACATCCACAATTCTGGTGTCACCGGCGAAATCATAGTTCCATACCGCACTCAGCAGTTGATCTCTCGTCAACACCCTGCCTTTATTGTCGGTTAAATATAGGAGAAGCTCGAATTCCTTCGGTGTCAGTTCAAGTAATTCTCCTTGGAAATATGCCTCATATTGCTCCGGATACACCTTTAGTTCACCGACTTCCTTGTAATCTGTCGGTTCCTGGGAAGCGGGTTCTACAGCCTCTTGAATCGCCTGGCTGCGTCGAAGGATTGCCTTCACCCTCGCGACCACTTCACGAGGACTGAATGGCTTTGTCATATAGTCGTCTGCTCCAAGCTCTAATCCAAGAACCTTATCAAACTCATCGTCTTTCGCCGTTAACATCAAAATCGGGATATTAATCTTTCGTTGTCTCAATTCCTTACACACTTCAATACCATCCATGGAAGGCAGCATAAGATCAAGAATGATCAGGTCCGGAGTTTGTTCAATCGCCAGATCCATTCCTTCTTCACCGTCATGTGCCGTTGTAACCGAATACCCGGATTGCTCCAGATTGTACTTTAAGAGTGTTGCGATTGATTGTTCATCATCGACTACCAAGATTTTTTTGCTCATTTATTGTGCCTCCATACAAAAGAAAATTAACCCCAACATCCAAACATTTATGTAATTGTACTTTCATTATAATATAAATCTTGAGGGTTACCATCATTTAAAGAGATTTAACACTTTTTAGTTTTCTTCTACCATTCTAATAGGATGCGCTTCGCCATCATTTTTTATCATTTTTCATGCATAAAAAAAGAGCTATGGTCACATAGCTCTTTTCCGTCATTAGAAGTTCTCTAACGCATGACTATTCATTTTCTCCAGACGGTGAGGTGGACAAACCTTGATCGTACCGTTTATCACCTTCTCATCATCTTCATTCGTTGCCGTTACGAATATGGTTACCAGGTGGTTGTCCGGATTCACCTCTGTTACTTCAAACAGGAATTGCACCGTTGCGTAATGGTAAACAGGCTTCGGGAACTCAATGTTTTGCTCTACGATATGAGAGCCAGGTCCCGGAAGATACTTAGAAACAGCGGATGTGATGATCCCTGTCAACATGATCGATGGAACAATCGGCTTTTTAAACGGTGTTTGTGAGGCGTAATCGTGTTGAATGTATAATGGATTGGCATCGTTGGTGAGTCCAAGATATAGAAGCAATTCATTGTCTTCGATTTTCTCTGTTAATGTCAGCTTTTCGCCGACCGTCATTTCTTCAATTTTTCTTCCCAATTTTCTCTTTTTACCTAATAACATAAGAAGCACCCCCACGTATGTAAACGATTACAATTTTAAATAATAAAAATTGTTTTTATTGTCTGTCTATTATTATTTTAACATTTATATGGTTTCCATACAAAGAGTTTTTACCCGTGTAGTGTTTATTTTTTGATGAAAAAATAGGAAAGAGTCATAATCAGGAGTAGAAGGGATTTGATCGATACCAGAAGTGAAAAGAACAAAAAAAGCTGGAGGTCATCCACCTTACCTTCAGCTCTTGGGTCAGCGAAGAATGTGTCCTTCACACTCTCTATCTATGGATAAAGTTTAAAGGAGGTTCTAAAGTTTCACTACTACCTCTGTTCCATCCTTCAATTTCGTTTCAACGAGGGTTAATCCACGGTGCATAGAAAGTCCTTCTAATAATGGCTTCAAGTCTTCTCTATCTATTTCCGGAAAGATGAATTTGCTGCCATCCTTTTCAATGGCTTTATTTAGTAGGCGAGTGATTTTTTTTGAGGTAATGATGAAACTAGCCAAATGTAAAAGCGCATAGGGCACTGGAATCGAGAATCGTTTATCCTTAAGTTTCAGCTTAATTTTTAACATAAATTACTCAATTACCACGAACACTTTATCACCATTGGCCGAAGTAATGTCGACAATCTGACCATCCAATTCATTTTCGATCGCTTCGATAAGGAGATCAACGTTAATATCTTTCACGTATTTTTCCGCCTCAGGTATTTTTTCAGCAATATTTGTACCTACTTTTAAAACGGCCTTTACCAAATTAATCGGCACATTTACATTCACATTATCTCCTTCTTCGGAGTTCACGCGGATTTTCAACATTTTACTTCCATATGGAACTTCTTTTTTTGTCACGAGTTCCTGCTGATCTTTACCTTGTAGAACAGTGATCAGTTCACTTGCTTTTTCCTTATCAATCTTTCCTTCTTCTACAAGCGTCAAAACCCTTGAAATTTCATCCTTCATTATACTTCCCCCTCTTTTAGTAACTGAATGGCTTCCTCTGCAGTAATTTCGCCTTTCTCTAATAACGATACAATTTTCTTCTTATCCACATCCGGTTTCTTTTGACTGGAATACCCCATTGCAGAGATAATTTCATCTAATTTACCTCTGACAGTCGGATAAGAAATCCCAAGCTCCTTCTCAACCTCTTTAATATTTCCACGGCATTTAAGAAAAACCTCAATAAAATGCAGCTGCTCCTGGCGAAGGGCCGCGAGTCTTGATACTTCAAATTCATTTTCGACCGTAGTCTGGCAGTGGTTACAGTGCAGCTTGGTAATTTTAAGTGCGTTGCTGCAAACAGGACAATTCGTAAGTAATGGATATGCCATACTAAACTCCTTTCAATATTTTATTCATATCATACACTAATAAATTCTGATTTTGAATATAAATTTAAAAATAATTTATAAATTTATTTAATTTTATTAAATAGTTTAATATTTTTATTAAAAAAATCAATATAACTTTTATCCAATAAGAAACAGACTCACAAAAGAGCCTGTTGAATTTTGCCGTATTGAAGAATTGAAAAAACCGGCCTCCATTACGGAAGCCGGTTTCCTATGAAATAAATCAAGCCAATGAAGACATCACGTTTTTGACTGCATCTGCTGAATTGGAAAGTGCAGCTTTTTCATCATCCGTTAATTCAAGTTCGATGATTTGCTCCAAGCCGTTGCCACCAAGGATCGTCGGAACACCAAGGTATATACCATCGAAACCGTATTCCCCTTCCAGGTAGGCGATAGCCGGTATGACACGGCGCTGATCCTTCAGGATGGCTTCCACCATTTGTACGAGTGAAGCCGCCGGTGCGTAATAAGCACTTCCGTTACCCAGAAGGCCGACTATCTCACCCCCACCTTTACGGGTGCGCTCAACGATGGCATCTAAACGGTCTTTCGGGATTAGTGTCTCGAGCGGGATCCCTCCTGCGTATGAATAACGAATAAGAGGAACCATGTCATCGCCGTGACCACCAAGAACGAATCCAGTAATATCCTTTACAGACAGATTAAGTTCCTGGGCGACAAACGTACGGAATCGGGCCGTATCCAATACGCCGGATTGTCCGATTACGCGCTCCTTAGGGAAACCAGATTCTTTGAAAACCGTATAGGTCATGGCATCCACAGGGTTCGTCAATACGATGATATAGCAATCGGGTGAATGCTTGACGATTTGCTGCGTCACAGATTTCATGACCTTTTGATTGGTTTGAACCAGATCATCTCGGCTCATCCCCGGTTTACGGGCAATCCCCGCCGTAATGACAACGATATCCGAATCCTTCGTATCCTCGTAATTGGACGTCCCGATAATGTTTGCATCAAATCCCTGAACAGGACTCGCCTCAAGCATATCAAGCGCTTTCCCTTTCGTCGGATCCTCGTTTTGCGGAATATCGACCAATACCACATCTCCAAGCTCTTTCTGGGCGAGCATCAGTGCCGTTGTCGCCCCTGTGAAACCTCCACCGATAACAGATACTTTTCTACGTTTAATGGCCATCATGATTCCTCCTATTCTTCTCTTTATGTAAAGGAAGGAGTGCCCCGTTACGAAGCACCCCATCCTTTGTTTATATATTACTCCATGTTTTCGATTAATGCAGTACCGAATTCAGAGCATTTTACTTCTGTTGCTCCATCCATCAGACGGGCAAAGTCATACGTTACGACTTTAGAAGCGATTGTTTTTTCCATTGATTTTGTGATCAGGTTAGCAGCTTCTGTCCAACCAAGGTGCTCAAGCATAAGCACACCGGAAAGGATGACAGATGAAGGATTCACTTTATCCATACCAGCATATTTAGGAGCTGTTCCGTGAGTTGCTTCAAAGATTGCATGTCCTGATTCGTAGTTGATGTTTGCTCCAGGAGCAATACCGATTCCGCCAACTTGAGCTGCAAGTGCATCAGAGATGTAATCTCCGTTAAGGTTCATTGTAGCCACTACATCAAACTCAGCCGGACGAGTAAGGATTTGTTGTAAGAAGATGTCAGCGATAGAATCTTTTACGATGATCTTACCAGCAGCTTCAGCTTCTGATTGAGCTTTGTTCGCAGCATCCATTCCGTCCGCTTCTTTGATCTTGTCATATTGAGCCCATGTGAATACTTTATCGCCGAATTCTTTCTCAGCAATCTCGTAACCCCAGTTTTTGAAAGCTCCTTCAGTGAACTTCATGATGTTCCCTTTGTGAACAAGCGTTACTGATTTACGACCTTCAGTGATCGCGTAGTTGATCGCTGCACGTACAAGGCGGCTTGTCCCTTCTTCAGAAACAGGCTTGATTCCGATACCTGATGTTTCAGGGAAACGGATCTTGTTTACACCCATTTCATCTTGAAGGAAGCTGATTAACTTCTTCACTTCATCAGAACCTTTAGCATACTCGATACCAGCATAGATATCTTCAGTGTTTTCACGGAAGATAACCATGTCTGTATCTTCAGGACGCTTAACCGGTGAAGGAACACCTTCGAAGTAACGTACTGGACGCAGGCAAGTGAATAGATCCAATTCCTGGCGAAGCGCAACGTTCAATGAACGGATTCCGCCGCCGACAGGAGTCGTAAGTGGACCTTTGATGGCGATGAAGTATTCACGGATCGCATCAAGCGTATCGTTTGGCAGCCATTCGCCTGTTTTGTTGAATGCCTTTTCCCCTGCATATACTTCTTTCCATGAAATCTTGCGTTCACCTTTATATGCTTTCTCTACAGAAGCATCTAGGACGCGTTGAGCTGCTGCCCAAATATCTGGACCCGTACCGTCACCTTCAATGAATGGAACGATTGGATTGTTTGGCACATTAAGTTGGCCGTTCTGGTTTGTAATTTTTTCACCTTGTGTCATTATGTAACCTCCATTTTTTCATTATCAAAGGGGATGACCCATACCTTACCCATGTTGAGTCATTCCCCTTCTCTTATTATTACACCAATATTTTTACTATTTGTAAATATCGATGATCAACCTCTTTGATCAACCGGAACATATTCCTGCTTGCCAGGCCCTACATAATCAGCACGAGGACGGATCAGGCGATTGTTTGAATATTGTTCCAGGATGTGAGCCAACCAGCCGGATACACGACTTACAGCAAAGATCGGAGTGAATAGGTCATGATCGATGCCTAAGCTGTGGTATACAGATGCTGAATAGAAATCAACATTTGGCGGCAAGCCTTTGTTAGACGTAAATACGTCTTCTACTTTGACGGACATTTCGTAGTATTTGCTTTGTCCTGTTAATTCAGTTAATTTTTTAGACATTTCTTTCAGGTGCTTCGCACGTGGATCCCCTTGGCGGTAAACGCGGTGACCGAAGCCCATGATTTTTTCTTTCTTGTTTAACTTGTCCAGGATATATTCTTCTGCTTTATCCACAGAACCGATTTCAGTAAGCATCTTCATAACCTGCTCATTCGCACCACCGTGAAGAGGCCCTTTTAAAGCTCCGATTGCTGCAGTAACACCTGAATACACATCGGAAAGAGTCGCTACACAAACACGAGCTGTGAATGTGGAAGCGTTTAACTCGTGATCCGCATGAAGAACAAGTGCTTTATTGAACGCTTCAACTTCAACAGGCTCAGGATCTTTTCCAGTCAGCATGTACAAGAAGTTAGCGGCAAAGCCAAGATCCTTACGCGGTGCAATCGGTTCCTGACCGTTGCGGATACGTGCAAAGCTTGTAACGATCGTAGGGATCTTCGCTTGCAGGCGGACAGCTTTCAAATAGTTTTCCTTATCTTCCATCACATCTGCTTTGTCATCATATAATCCCAGTAAAGATACAGCAGAACGTAAAGCGGCCATCGGGTGAACCTTTTTGATGTCATACATTTTGAAATGTTCGATGACTTCTTTTGGAAGTTCAGCGTTTGCAGCCAATAGTTCTGTAAATTCTTGAAGTTCGGAGGCAGTAGGAAGCTTCAGGTGCCACAATAAGTAGATAACCTCTTCGAAGCTTGCATTGTTTGCTAAATCGTCAATGTTGTAGCCAACATATGTAAGAGTATCGTCAATGATGGAGCTGATGGACGATGTCGTTGCTACAACTCCTTCTAATCCGCGAGTTGCTGTCATAATAAACCTCTCCTTTTGTTAATCTTTTACCCATTTTCATATGAGCATAAAACCCTACAAAACGATCTATTAAATCTAGTAGGCTTGTTTAAATAGAACGTAAAGAAACACGTTGAGCGATTGCTCAATTCCTATACAAAAAATGATTCCCGGCTCTTCTATGATAACACGAGAGCTTGGGATGCGCTTACATTTCCTATTATAAACAATTATCTGACTTTTGTGAATGAAAACGCACCAATTTCTATAAAAATTATTTTTCTAGAAAAATAAACCAGCCGAAAAAAGAACTCCCCCGGGATGATCCCGAGCAACTCTTCAAAGAAAAAACTCATAGCATTTCATCGCAAGATAAGCAATGCCTGCCCCGATAAGCGGACCTACAGCAACGCCTTTAAAGACCGCCACGGCTAAGACGGTTCCAAGGACCAATGCCGTCGTAAGGTGGGGATCATCTTCCAATAAAATCAATCCGTTTTTCGCAATCAAAGCAACAGCCATCCCAGAGGCAAGGGCAATCCATGCATAGGGGGACTTCAACGAATCAAAGAGATCCTTAAATCCGATTTCTCCCGTTGCAATCGGTGCCAGTACCGCAATTGTAATGATAGTAACACCCCAATTGATCCCTTTCGACTGAATAGACGCAAATACTTTCTCGTCAAGGCCCAGCAATTTTAGTACGATCAAACATGCTACGGCTATAATAATCGATTGATTCTTTGCCATCAGACCGATTCCCAGTAAAAGCAGTAAAAATAGAAATGGCTGTGTCATATCCTTCACCCGTCTCCCTCATATGTAGTCCAATCATTATCCTACCATATCAACTATTTTAATCATTGATAAAATCATTGAACCTTCGCAAATAAATCTTCCTTTCATTTCCTGTCTCTTATAAAATAGAATTACTAGACTCGGTAGGAGGGAAGCTCTTGAATTTAGATTATGTTTATCGAACGATCCGCTTTCTGGTCGTTGTAGCGATCATCATTCTTTCATTGATTTCACTCTATTACATATGGAAACTTGCTTATCCATTTATCATTGCCGTCGCCATCGCATTACTCATCAATCCGATGGTGAATGGACTTGAAAAATGGCTGCCGCGGATTTGGGCCGTCACCCTATCTCTCATTATGATTGTTGCCATTTTTGCAGGTCTCATCACGTTATTGATCGCCGAAATCGTCTCCGGAGCCAATTATTTAGCAGAAGAACTGCCTAAGCACGTGCAAACACTCGTTACATACGCAGAAGATATCATTGTTGGACAGGTCATCCCGCTCTACAATCAGCTTGCCGGTATGTTCAAAAATCTTGAAGCCGGACAACAGGATACGATACTCGAGAATATCCAAACAGCCGGAACGAAAATTGCCACATCAGCAGGAGATTTTCTGCAGAACTTTTTCACGAAACTGCCACAGCTGATCTCGTGGATCCCGAATGCCGCATCCGTCCTGATATTCGCCGCGCTGGCTACGTTTTTCATCAGCAAGGACTGGTATACATTATCCGCTAAAGCGGAGAAAATCATTCCAGGGAAAGCGATGAGCAGCGGAAGAAAAGTGTTCATTGACTTAAAGCGCGCCCTGTTCGGATTCATCCGGGCTCAATTTACTCTCATCTCGATCACCGCCATTATCGTGCTGATTGGATTAATCATCCTCAGAGTAGATTACGCCATCACCATTGCACTCGTGACTGGCCTCGTTGATATCCTGCCTTATCTTGGGACGGGCGCTGTATTCGTTCCCTGGATTGCCTATGAGTTCATCACGGGCAATGTAGGCCTCGGAATCGGGCTGTCAGTCCTCTACATGGTCGTCGTCGTCCAACGGCAGATCATGGAGCCAAAGGTACTCTCTTCAAGCATCGGGCTCGATCCCCTTGCGACATTGATAGCCCTATTTGTCGGCTTCAAACTCATCGGATTTTTAGGACTGATCGTCGGTCCTGTAGTACTCGTAATTCTATCTACTTTGAAGCGGGCTGGTGTGTTCGAAGATACGTGGAAATTCATCATGGGGGTAAAATAGAAAAAAGCACTGCTCGCGAGCAGTGCTTTTTTTCTTTATCGGTAGATGATCACATTTCCATTGTTGATCCAGCGTTTGAATAATCGGTAGATGAATGGTTTGAACATTTTTCTCGTGGCCGGCAGCAACAGCAGGAAACCAATGGCATCTGTAATGAACCCCGGTGTCAATAGGACAACCCCACCGACAAGGATACATAAACCATCCATGATGGCATCACCCGGCAATTGACCGTACTGCATATCACGCTGCGCTTTTCTGATCGTCTCGATTCCCTGCTTCTTTGCCAGGTAGGCTCCCAGGATCCCTGTTGAAATGATCAGTAATACCGTCGGAATTAGACCAATGGCTTGTCCGGAAAGAACCAATAAGCCGATTTCTAGTGCGGGTATGATAATCAATAGTAAAAGCATATATCTCATGATGGATTCCTCCATTTGGTTTAGTACTTGCTTCCTTTTATTATAGCATATTAGATTGTTTGTGTATTATGAGAGGGATTTTGGGGTGTTTTAATGGTATTTGGGTGTTGTAGGGGATTTGGTTTTAGTTGTGGGAGTTTTGGCGTTTGTTGCGGCAGTTTCAAGGTTTGTTGCGGCACTTTCGGCGTTCGTTGCGGCAGTTTGAACGTTTGTTGCGGCACTCTCCCAAATCTATGCAGCTACTTTCCAACGGAATTGGGCCACTTTCACTGTTAATTGTGCCACTTCCCTCTCTAATTGGGCCAAAACCACTATTAATCGGGCCACTTCCAACAATAATTGTGCCAAATTGTGAACACCACGCCACATACCACACTCCAAACACAAACAAAAAAACCAGAGCCCATAAAGACTCTGGTTTCCCACATATATCTACTTACAATACACTGGCATACCCATTATAGATCACGCCATGTGTAGCATCCACTGTGATTTCCTGGCCATTCTTGAATAGTGAAGTGGCATGGTCAACACCAACCACAACAGGAATTCCCAAGTTAATTCCAACAACGGCTGCATGGCTTGTCAGTCCGCCTTCTTCAACGATCAAGGCAGAACATTTTTCTAATGCAGGCATCATTTCTTTATCTGTGCCGATGGTTACAAGGACTGAACCTTCAGTCGTGTTCTTCACAGCTTCTTCAGCAGTGGTTGCCACTACTGCTTTACCGTAAGCTGACTTGCGGCCAATTCCTTGACCTTTAGCCACGACGTCGCCCACTACGTGGATTTTCATCAGGTTAGTTGTTCCTGTTTCACCAATCGGAACACCTGCTGTGATGACGATGCGATCTCCGTGCTTCGTCATACCTGAGTTGACACTCTCTTCAACAGCCATATCAAGCATTTCATCTGTTGTTGTCACTTTACGTCCCAATGTAGGGTGTACGCCCCAGACAAGCGCCAGGCGGCGTGATACAGAATCCGTACCTGTCACCGCTACGATTGGTGCTTTCGGACGGTATTTCGAGATCATGCGTGCTGTGTGCCCACTCTCAGTCGGAGCCACAATTGCATTTACATCAAGATTAAGAGCCGTGTATGCGACGGATTGCCCGATG
Organism: Rossellomorea aquimaris; assembly: GCF_020172085.1. Taxonomy (GTDB): domain Bacteria; phylum Bacillota; class Bacilli; order Bacillales; family Bacillaceae_B; genus Rossellomorea; species Rossellomorea aquimaris_E. The sequence goes on along the minus strand of NZ_JAIVAT010000003.1, from coordinate 336,340 downwards.
GCATTTGTCATATTGTGCTCGCTGTCTTTGCTGCGGGCAGCTAGGATTGTATCATAATCCAGCGCCGTTTCCGCTCTGGATGCGATGTTATGCATTGTTTGAACTGCTTCTACAGGGTATGAACCTGCAGCAGTTTCACCAGAAAGCATGATTGCGTCTGTACCATCAAAGATGGCGTTGGCAACGTCACTTGCTTCCGCTCTTGTCGGTCTTGGGTTGCGCTGCATGCTATCCAGCATTTGAGTCGCTGTGATGACAGGCTTACCTAAAGAGTTACATTTCTTGATCAATTGCTTTTGCACCAATGGTACTTCTTCCGCAGGGATTTCTACACCAAGATCTCCACGTGCAACCATCAAGCCATCAGAAACTTCAAGGATCTCATCGATATTGTCGACACCCTCTTGGTTTTCGATCTTAGGGATGATTTGGATATGAGACGCGTTGTGCTCTTCCAATAATTGACGGATTTCCAATACATCAGATGCACGACGGACGAATGATGCCGCGATGAAGTCAACGCCTTGTCCGATACCGAATACGATATCACTTGCATCTTTATCCGTGATTCCCGGAAGGTTCACAGATACGCCAGGTACGTTTACACCTTTTTTGTTTTTAAGTGTTCCACTGTTGGCAATATATGTGTGGATTTCACCGTTCGCTTTGTCGATTTCCGTAACTTCTAAACCGATTAAGCCGTCATCCAGAAGGATTTTAGAACCAACATGGACATCATCGATCAATCCTTCGTATGTAACGGAGAATTTTTCAGTTGTGCCCAGTACTTCTTTCATGGAAACGATGACGTTTGAACCTTGAGTTAATTCAATAGCTCCGCCTTCCATGTTGTTTGTACGGATTTCCGGACCTTTTGTATCAAGCAGGATACCGACTGTTTTGCCTGCTTTTTCAGCTGCTTCGCGGATATTGACGATACGTTGTCCGTGTTCTTCATGGTCACCGTGTGAAAAGTTCAAGCGGGAAACATTCATTCCTGCTTCGATCAGTTGTGATAACTTCTCTACGCTCTCACTGGCAGGACCGATCGTGCATACTATTTTCGTTTTTCTCATTTTCTTTACCTCCTGAAATCTTACAACAATTTAGATTGAAAGCTCTTTGGAAAGTCTGTACATGTTAAAGTCAATTTGATGTGGCTTGGCAAGTGCTTCAATAATATCGTAATCAACTAGTTGATTTTTCTCAATTCCTACTGCTCTTCCGCCTTTACCTTGAGAAAGCAGTTCAACGGCATGAGCACCTAAGCGGCTTGCAAGAACGCGGTCGGCAGCTGTCGGCGTTCCACCGCGCTGAATGTGACCAAGGACGGAGACACGTGTATCCATTCCCGTTGCTTCGGTAAAGCGGTTCGCGAATTCATTCCCGGACATGACGCCTTCCGCAACAATGATGACACTATGCTTCTTGCCGCGTTCCTGTCCTTTCTTCAAACGGTTCACGACGTCATCAAGATCGAACTTCTCTTCAGGGATCAGGATCGTTTCAGCTCCACCGGCAAGACCGGACCATAGAGCGATGTCCCCTGCATTTCGTCCCATTACTTCAATGATGAATGTTCTCTCATGTGAAGTCGCCGTATCACGGATTTTATCGATTGCATCGATAACCGTGTTAAGGGCTGTATCAAAGCCGATTGTATATTCAGTACCAGGGATGTCGTTATCGATTGTACCAGGTACACCGACACATGGGTAACCCCATTCCGTCAAGGCTTTTGCCCCTTGGTAAGATCCGTCTCCACCAATGACAACAAGTCCTTCGATGCCGTGTTTCTCTAACTGTTCAATCCCTTTTTTCTGACCTTCTTTTGTTTTGAATTCTTCACAGCGGGCTGTATAAAGCATCGTTCCCCCACGGTGAATGATATCACCGACAGAACCAAGCTCAAGCTTCCTGATGTTCCCGTTGATTAATCCATTATACCCTTGATAAATACCGTACACTTCCATGTCCATGAAGATTGCTTTACGCACAACTGCACGGACGGCTGCATTCATACCGGGTGAATCTCCACCACTCGTTAATACACCAATCTTTTTCATAGTATCACCTCATAAAGAAATATGCCTTTATATGTAAATGAATGGTACATCTTGTTAATCGTTTCACATAAATCAAAGAAAAGGAAATTTTCGTTCTACATTCATTACATTATTATGGACCAATAGACTTTGGATTATTTCTAAAATAACACGAAGGTTCAAGGTTCTCAACAAGTTACTAGATGGAAACTCAAAAGACGAAATAATCTATTAAATGGAAGCGTTTTAATTGTTAAAACCTTCAAAAAACCGACACAATCCTTCGAAATTGAATGAAAAAGACTGACAAAAGGTCATTCCTATTTGTCAGTCCATGGTTTGTTATGATTTTACCCCGATTAAATCATTTAAAACGGAATATTCGCCCATCGCTTTGAATTTTTCATAACGATGTTGAATCAATTCGTCCTTCTTCATTGGAACCAATTCTTTCAATGACTTCTTCAGAACGTCATTGATATAGTGAGCCTGTTCCTCAACATCTTTATGCGCTCCGCCTTTCACTTCCGTGATGATGTCATCGATGATACCAAGTTCCTTTAAGTCAGGGGCCGTAATCCTCATGGATTCAGCCGCCCGTTTCGCCTGGGTGGAATCCTTCCAAAGGATGGCTGCTGCCCCTTCAGGTGAAATAACGGAGTATGTGGAGTTTTCCAGCATATGAATATGGTTACCGACTCCAAGTGCCAGAGCACCGCCACTACCGCCTTCACCGATCACGATGCAGATGACGGGAACCGTCAGGGCAGCCATTTCAACAAGATTACGCGCAATGGCTTCACTCTGTCCGCGCTCTTCAGCTGCCTTACCTGGGTAAGCACCTTTCGTATCGATGAAGCAAATGATCGGACGGTTGAACTTGTCCGCCTGTTTCATCAAGCGCAAGGCTTTACGGTAGCCTTCAGGATGAGGCATCCCGAAGTTACGGCGAATGTTCTCCTTCGTATCTTTCCCTCGTTGGTGACCGATGATCGTGACAGGGACATCGTGAAACTTCCCGACTCCCGACACGATGGCTTCATCATCCCCATATAGTCGGTCTCCATGCATTTCAATGAAATCTGTAAAGAGGTACTTAATATAATCCAGCGTAGTAGGACGATTCGGATGGCGTGCCACCTGAACCCTTTCCCACGGCTTCATGTTTTCGTAGATATCATTTTCAAGCTTCGCGAGCCGGTTTTCAAGCTTCTCGATTTCCTTTGATAAATCGACATCTGAATTCTGAGTGAACTCCTTCAGCTCGGCAATTTTCTTCTTGAGCTCAAATACAGGCTTTTCAAATTCCATCTCATTTACCATGGCAGATCACCGTCCCACTGATGTATATCAAGTACTGTCCCGATTTTCTCTTTTAACTCGAGTCTCGAGATGACTCCGTCAAGTTGTCCATGTTTCAATAAAAATTCGGATGTCTGGAAGTCCTCCGGCAGATCTTCCCGGATCGTCTGCTCGATGATCCGTCTCCCTGCGAAGCCGATCAATGCTCCCGGTTCCGCGAAGTTATAATCCCCTACGGATGCGAAACTTGCGGAAACACCTCCCGTTGTCGGGTGAGTCATGATCGAAATGAAGAGCCCACCGTTTTCGCTCAAACGATTCAGTGCGACACTGGTCTTGGCCATCTGCATCAAGCTAAGGACACCTTCCTGCATTCTTGCCCCTCCTGAAGCAGTGAAGATAATGAACGGAACCTTCCGTTTATCGGCTTCTTCAATGGCTCTTGTGATTTTCTCTCCGACCACAGATCCCATGCTTCCCATACGGAAACGGGAATCCATAATGGCTGTCACCACTTCAATGCCGTTGACCTTTCCTGAACCGGTCAGGACGGCTTCATTCATACCCGTCTTCTTACGGTCCTTTTCCACTTTGCTCTCATAATCAGGGAAGTTCAGCGGGTTACCCGAAGTCAGGTCATGATCAAGCTCCTTGAACGTGCCTTCATCTATAAAACTATCTACTCTCTCAGGTGAACTCATACCATGATGGTATCCGCAATGAATGCACACCTTTAAGTTCTTTTGAAGTTCTTTCGTATACATGATTTTTTTGCAATCAGGACATTTTGTCATGATGCCTTCCGGAACGTCATGTTTGGCCGCTTCAGAAGGAATCGTTGCATATTTTTTCTTTTTCGATTTGTTAAAAAGTTCCTTTAGCAAGGTGAAACCTCCTTACCGAATGACAGGTTGCTACTTCAGTGGGAAGATATTCCCTTCCATGACAGCTGTCCATTCGCTTCTCTATAGTAAATGCATGATATAAAACTGCTTGACTATCAGTTTAATGGAAGTGTTTAAAAAAAGATGTTGGAAATTGTCGCGTCTTCATCGACAATTTTCCTAACCCTTTTATACGTCTCTTGCACAGTCTCTTTCTCTCCATGATCAATGCCATAAAGCATAGTGATCAACTCTTCCTTCATTGCTGCAGTGAGCTTTTTCTCACCACAGATCAACGTTTCGAAATCATTCAGTATATTCCAGATCCGTTGGGATAAGTAGTTTGAACTGATCATCACGATCTCCCTGAACGCGTCGTCCAGGTTCTCACATTCAGAAACCTTCTCCCGTAAGGAATCAGTCTTTTTTTCTTCTAAAAACATGGCTTTTAATGCTTCTTTTTCAATCATCATCTTTGTTTGAAGGATGTCTTCCTGGGCCATGTCGTCCTGCAGGATGAACATACCTAGAAGGTCGATCAAGTGATGATCCCTGAAATCCCTCAGAAAGGTACCTTCTCCCCTGCGTGTCTCGATCAGACCCAGTAATTCTAGTGCCCGGAGTGCTTCCCTGACAGAAGAGCGGCCGACATTCAATCGTTCGGACAGTTCCCTCTCGGATGGAATCTTATCTCCGGGCTTAAGGCAGTCCTTCGATATCATTTCTCTCAGCTGGTGAACAATTCCAATATATACCTTAGCGTGAGTATGGAGAGAGTTCACTTCTGTCATCATTCACTCTTCCCGATAACCGCTAAATCTTCTGTTTTCTTACGGATTTCTTCCGGGTCCACCTTTAAGCGGGCAACCCCTGTTTCCATAGCCGTCTTCGCTACGGCAGCCGCTACAGCTGGTGCTACACGCTTATCGAAAGGTGCAGGAATGACATAATCTGCGTTCAATTCGTCTTCTGTGATCAGCGCGGCGATCGCTTCAACGGCAGCCTGCTTCATTTTTTCATTGATGTGAGTGGCACGGACATCGAGTGCACCCCTGAAAATTCCCGGGAAGGCAAGGACATTATTTACCTGGTTAGGGAAATCGGAACGACCTGTTCCCACAACCTTGGCACCAGCTGCTTTCGCAAGCTCCGGCATGATTTCAGGAACCGGGTTTGCCATGGCAAAGATGATTGGATCCTGTTTCATCGAGGAAACCATTTCTTCCGTCAACGCACCTGCAACGGATACACCGATGAATACGTCGGCATCCTTCAATACTTCTGAAAGGCCGCCTTTGATATGGTCACGGTTCGTAAACTTCGCGACCTCGTCTTTCGTAGAGTTCATTCCCTCAGGACGACCTTCGTAAATCGCACCTTTGGAATCACACATGATGATGTCCCTTACACCGTAACGGTAAAGAAGCTTAATGATGGCCATACCGGCAGCACCTGCGCCGTTTGCCACGACTTTGATCTCGGACATCTTCTTCCCTACGATCTTGAGAGCATTCACAAGTCCCGCCACGGTAACGATCGCCGTACCATGCTGATCATCATGGAATATTGGGATATTGGTTTCTTTCTTTAAGCGTTCTTCAATTTCAAAACAGTTCGGTGCAGCGATATCTTCCAGGTTCACGCCACCAAATGTCGGTTCAAGAAGCTTGACCGTTTCAACGATCTTGTCCACTTCCGTTGTATTCAAGCAAATAGGGAATGCATCGACCCCTGCAAAGCTTTTGAATAGAACCGCTTTTCCTTCCATAACGGGAAGAGCCGCTTCCGGTCCAATATTTCCAAGGCCCAGTACAGCCGTACCATCGGACACGACAGCAACCATATTCCCTTTCATTGTGTAATCATAGACGGTTTCAGGCTTGTCATAAATCACCTTACAAGGTTCCGCCACACCAGGGGAGTAAGCTAGACTCAAGTCATCCGCGTTCCGGACTTCCACCTTGGATTTAGACTCTAATTTCCCTTTATTCACTCGATGCATATGCAGAGCTTCTTCACGTAATGACAAATTGACTCACTCCTTTTGATTCTTTTACATGCTATGGATCGAATCGCACTCACGCGAATCTTCTAAATGTAAAATGTATAAGTAAAATAATAAGTTCAGAGGTGGTCAGACCACCTTTTTCTATTAAACAATAATATAAATTATGGTTTTAGTAAAGTATGTTATTTTAATATGACATTTGTTCTGCCAAGAATACGGGATAATTCTTCAAGCGCCTCTTCTGACGGACGGATGCACTGATGGTCTGGTAACCTTACACTCTTTTTCTCCTGCTCATAGTAAACGATGACTGGATTCTTCCCTCTGAAATCTCTTATTACTTGTTGAATCCCTTCCATACATAACTCTTGATCCTGATCAACGGAAATTTTCAAGTAGAGCTTTTGACTGCTCTCCTTTACCCTTGCCTGCACATCCTCCAACGTTTCCAGCTGATTCACAATGAACTGGAGCTTGTCGTTCCGCTCTTCAACATTGCCGCCGAACAGGAGGATATTCCCTTCTTTCAGTTGAGGCATATGATTTCGATACACATTCGGAAACACCACTGCTTCCATTTCTCCGCTTTCATCACCGATCTCAAGGAAAGCCATCACTTCCCCTTTTTTTGTACGGATCGACTTTACCCCGGTAATATAGCCGCCAAGTCTGATTTTCGATGCTTTCTGAAGATCGGCTATCTGCTGCAATCCAAGCTCTTCAAAAAGAGCGCGATAAGAAGAAACGGGGTGATCCGACAAATACAGGCCAAGGACCTGCTTCTCAAACTGAAGCTTCGTATCAATCGTCATCTCTTCCACTTCCACATATTTAGGCTTCAGCATAAACGCCTCTTCTTCATCGAACAAGTCGGGATCGTCTTCGGGATTTACAAGCTCCGCGTGTTGAGCTGCAACGTCAAGACTCGCTAGCAAGGTTGCCCGGTCGATCCCAAATTCATCAAATGCCCCTGAGAGCACCAAATTCTCAAGAATCTTCCGATTGATCGTTTTCGAAGACACCCTCATGCAAAAATCAAACAGATCCTGAAACGGCTTTTCTTTTCTCGCACGGATGATCTCTTTCAAAGCAGCCGCCCCGATTCCTTTAATCGCACCTATGCTGTACCGGATCCGATTCTTCCCTTCAACGGTAAACACAAACTGACTGCTATTGATGGACGGAGGAAGGATCTCGATCCCATATTGTGTAGCTTCCCGAATGTACTGAGCCACCTTCGTTTCGTTCCCGACGACAGAGGTCAGTAGCGACGACAGGAAGAACGCCGGATAATGGGCTTTCAGATAAGCGAGCTGATAAGCGATCATACTATAGGCAACGGCATGGGAGCGGTTGAAACCATAATCGGCAAACCGGACAATCAAATCATAAATCGTATGGGCAACGTCCTCACGGTATCCTTTACGGATCGAGCCTGATACAAAATGCGCCCGCTCCTGATCAAGGACATCCTTTTTCTTCTTAGAAACGGCTCTACGAAGCAGATCCGCTTCCCCGAGGGAGAATCCCGCCATTTTCGAAGCGATCTGCATGATCTGCTCCTGATACACAATGACGCCATACGTCATTTCAAGAATAGGTTTCAAATCAGGATGGGGGTACTGCACCTGTTCTGCCCCATGCTTCCGCTTGATATACGTCGGGATATTCTCCATCGGACCCGGACGGTACAAGGCATTTACCGCCACGATGTCTTCAAAGGAATTCGGCTTCAGCCTTTTTAACACATTCCGCATCCCATCTGATTCAAGCTGAAAAATCCCGTTTGTCTGTCCCTTACTCAAAAGTTCGAAGGTTTTGGCATCATCCATGGGGATGGAATCGATGGAGAACGATTTACCCGTCCCCATCTGCACGTTCTTCACAATTCGTTCTAATATACTTAAATTTCGAAGTCCGAGGAAATCCATTTTTAATAGACCGATTTCCTCTAATATATCCATAGAGTATTGGGTCAAATGAATACCTGATGCACTGCCCTGGATCGGTACCCACTGCACGAGAGGCGCTTCACTCATTACTACTCCTGCAGCATGGGTGGACGTATGTCTTGGAAGTCCTTCAAGTTTAAGAGCCGTCTGAAACAACTTTTGATAATGATCAGAACTCGTCACAAAGTCGCGGAATCCCTTTGACTTTTCATAGGCTTCCTTCAAGGTGATTCCCAGCTGATTCGGCACAAGCTTCGAAACCTGCTCCTGCTCCTTCATATTCAGGCCGAAAACCCGACCCGTATCACGAAGTGCCGCTTTGGCTGCAAACGTCCCGAACGTAATGATTTGGGCAACATGGAGACTGCCGTACTTTCCTTCCACATATTCAATCACTTCGTCGCGCCGGTGATCAGGGAAATCGATATCGATATCGGGCATGGATACCCGTTCTGGATTCAGGAACCGCTCAAACAGCAAATGATGCTCGATTGGGTCCACATCCGTTATATTCAATGCGTAGGAGACGAGGGAACCTGCTGCCGATCCACGTCCCGGTCCTGTCAGGATCTTTCTTTCCTTTGCGTACTTCATAAAATCCCAGACAATCAGGAAGTAATCACTGAACCCCATCCGTCCAATGACCTCAAGCTCATAATCCAGTCGCTCGATGTACTCATCGGATACCGGTTGGACACGCTCACTTAATCCTTTTTCACAAAGATGTGTCAGTTCCTGGAGGGCAGACACTCCCTCAGGCAGAGGATATTTAGGAAGGAGCTGCTGATGGAACGGAATGGTCAGGTGGCAGCAGTCCGCAATCTTCATCGTATTCTCAAGAGCCGAAACATGGTCAGAGAATAACTCCACCATCTGCTCTTTACTTTTAAAGTAAAACTCCTGTGATTCCAGTACGTCCCGGTCATCTTCCGACAGCTTCACTCCATCGCGAATCGCCGCCATGCACTCATGGGCAAAATGATCCTCCTGGTCGAGGTACTGCACGTCATTGGTAGCGACGAGTTCTGCTCCCGTCTCATCCGATAACTGCTGGAGTAATGGAATAAGAGAATCCTCAGAAGACAAGCCATGGTTCTGCATACTCAAATAAAAAGAGTCCCGGCCGAACATCTGCTGATAAGTACGGATGCATTCTTTTGCTGTTTCTGTTTCACCATTTAACAACAGACTCTCAATCTCACCATTGATTCCCGGGGTGATCGCAATCAACCCTTCACTATAAGAAGAAAGCCACTTTAAGGGAAGGCCATCCTTCGACTTTGCCCCGATGGCACTCGAGATTTTCAATAGATTCTGATAGCCCGTTTGATTTTTCACAAGGAGAACAAGTGGATGGGAACGTTCCTCAGAGGCAATATCCGCGGTCAATCCGATGATCGGCTTGATGCCTTCTTTGACACACGCCTTATAAAAAGGGATGGCGGCATACATCATATTTTTATCGGTCAAGGCAAGCGCCTTAAACCCGTATTCTTTCGCTCTATGTACAAGTCCATTTATCGAAATCGTGCTAGACAAGAGACTATAGGCACTCGCTATTTGTAAATGAACAAATGACATGTTATGCACAACCTTTTTCTCAATATACTTTTATTATAGGAAAGAAACCTCAAAAAAGAAAATATGTTCTCCCTCATATCTTGTCCCCCAATCCCATATAGTTATCGTAAAGACACGTAATAGATGGAGATGATGAAATGGCAGAAGCTTTCTTTCCGGAATTATTCAAAAGCTTCTTTATTGCTATGGGGGTACTTCTAGGTGGATCACTGCTCGGCGGATTGGCCTCTTTCGCCATGGGGCAGCCCTTATTCATTGAAATGAGACGACTATCCGATTTCCTGCGCATCTGGGCCATCATCGCAGCAATCGGCGGCACATTCGATACGGTGTACAGCTTTGAAAAAGGCTTTCTGAACGGGGAGACAAAAGAACTCTTTAAACAATTCCTGTGGATCCTGTCTGCCCTCGGAGGAGCCAACACAGCCGCCATGATCATCACCTGGCTCACCCAGGAACATATGCCGTCATGAGGATCCCCCCATTCTACCGCCTTCCCTCCTGGCAGCGGTTCTTCGCCGGAATGGTCGTAGGAGGCATCATCAGCTGGATGATCTTCCTCTTCATGTTCGGCACCATGCATGAAAAACAGGCCCTAAAAATAGAAGAACAAAAAAATGAAATCAGCAAACTGAAAAACACCCTGTCCTATCTGCAGGAAGAATACAAACAATTAAACAAAGAAAATGAAAACGAACTGACCATTCAGGAAGTTAAAGTGAAGATCATCAATACGACCAAAACAAAAGTGGAACTGCTCAGTATTCATGAAACCGAAGATCGGCTGAGCGAAGATTTGCGGAGCCTTTTGACCAAAGATTTAGAAACAGTATATGGGAATAAAGAGCTTATCAAGAAGATTATTGAGAATAAAACCGTTAAGCTGAATGATAAAAACTTTCGGTTGAAAGTCAGGGAGATGTACTTCTATACGACGACTCAGATTACGCTGGAGTTGAAGTACGATGATGATTAGTTGGGTTGGGTGAACCTGTCGGTGGCAGGTTCTTTTTTCGTTTTTGAGAGAAGTAATGTGTTGAAATTTGAATGTAGAGGGAACCCTCGTCCGAATCCTTACTTGAGCGGGCATGATGGGTTACTTCTTCTGCCCTTTCATGGTATTTGCGTCATTTCCGAGCACATTTGCGTCAAAACTGAATTTTTTGCGTCATTATTTTGATATTTGCGTCAAATGGATCTGTAATTGCGCCAAATACCAAAATTAACCATATACGAATAACTCGATAATGCCCGGAACAACCTCAATTGTATAAAAAATACATATATACTAGTTTTAACCGACTTTCATGAGAATAACTTCTAAGTCCATTCGTTGTACTTTATGAAAAGGCCTTTCAACCATATAAGGAGCGAATTCAATGAAAAGTTCACCGACCAACTTCATCACCAGGTTAAAAAAGAAAAAAGAAGATGCATTGGAGTATATTATCGATGTCTATATGCCACTTGTAAAAACCATCGCCACAAAGGTTTTACACAATGGAAATCGTCTTGATATCGATGAATGTATCAATGATGTGTTCCTCACTGTCTGGCAAAATGATCATCAATTTCAAGGCGACGCAGAGGATTTCAAAAAGTGGATCGGGATGATCACCAAATATAAGGCCATCGACCGGTACCGTCAGGCTGAAAAACGGAACGCCCGTGAACAGTCCGACGAATCCCTTCAGCAAAAATCAAGTCCTCTCCAAACCGACACTTCCGTACTGCGACGGGAAGAGAAAAACGAATTATTAGCAGCGATCAGTCAGCTCGATGAAATGGACCGGGATATTTTCATGATGAAATATTATTTGGATTTGACCAATATCGAAATCGCGGAGCAATTAAACCTTTCTAAAGCAGCTGTGGATAACCGATTATACCGTGGGAAGAAAAAATTAGCCTCGAATGTGACATTAAAGGAGCGACTGGTATGAGCATGAAGGAATGGATAGATATAGATATCGATACACTTGAATTGGAAGAAGTGACGGACTTGGAAAAAAAGCGAGTTAAACAACACGTCCTAAAAAAACGTAAAAAGACACATGTATGGAGGAATATAGCGGTTGCATCTGTCATGCTGATCGGTGTCTCTACCGCAGCAGGCTTTGCCTATCCCTCTTTCGCTACTCAGATTCCGTTCATGGATGATGTTATAGACTATTTCAGTGTTGACGACACATACAAAGAGTTTGACGAGTATTCAACGGATATCGGACTTTCAGAGAGTAGCAACGGAGTGACCGTCCTGATTGATAATGCCGTGTACGACGGCACGAATATTACGGTCTCATATGCCATGGAAACGGATAAAGACTTTGGGGAAGGCCCGACTAGAGGGGCCAATTGGTTTGACATAAAAGGGGCCATCGGTAACGGTGGGAGCAGTAAAATCACGAAGATCAGCGATAACCGCTATGTCGGGTTATCCACCATCACCCCAAGCTTTAAAGGCGGCGACACTCCGGATAAGGTAGAGATTACTTGGGAACCACAGACGCTTTACAGTACTTCCAATGATGTAGAGGTGGATGGAGATTGGTCCTTCGCCTTTTCATTGAAACGGCTGGATGGAGACGTCAGGCTTGTAAACGAAACCGTTAAGACGAACGATATTCACTTCATGTTAAAATCCGTTGAGCTTACAGATGTATCAACGGTGATTGCATATGAGCAGGTGGTGACGGACTCACTTCTCGAGGAATGGCCAGAGGTAACGCCTACATTCACCGTGAAAGACGATCTTGGTCATGTCTACATCGATGGAACAGGTGGAGGCGGCTTTTCTGAGGACAACGGCAAAACACTTGAAGGTACCACTTCATTCGGAACCATTCAGGATGGTGCCAGTCAACTCATCATTGAGCCCGTTGAAATTGCCAGTCTCATGTTTGGAAAAGGCCATACCGAAATCAAGCTTGAACCCATTATCATTAACCTAAATAACTAAATTCGTCACCCCCTATATATGCCTTCAATAGGGGGGTATTTTTTATTCCAATCTCGGATTTCCTTCCCCACTAACTCAGGGCAATCCCAATGCACATTATGTTTCGAATTCTCGAACCCGACTACTTTCACTTCTTTCAACGCACTCTTCAGTTTTTCGATTCCATGCTGACGTGAACGGTCTGAGTCCGAAATAGTAGCATGAAAGAATAAAACAGGGCACTCAATGAATGGATACGTTGTCGAACATGGTTCAAGATAAAAGGCTTTAATCGTTGCCAAAAGACTGTCCCTGTCAGCTCTCAATTGATAATGGCCATCCTCTTTTACAAAGTTTGAAGAAATGATTCCCTCGAGCTGCTGATCCCAAGGCCGTGTCGTGTACTCCTTGTATGTGTTTACTATATCTTCCCAAGACCGATATCGGCTCGAATCAATATACTCTGCCCAATCGGAATGAGCCTTCTCCCTTGTATATCCCACAACCATTTCAGGGAAAACATACCCTCCATCAATTAATATTAGCCCCTTTATTTTATCAGGGAATTTCGCCGCGAGATGTAATGACAGGTCAGCTCCCCAGGAGTGCCCCAACACATATGCTGGTTCAGACGTCATCTTGTTGATGACTCCCATGATCCGATTCGCTAATGAGGAAAAAAGGTAGTCTTCTTCACCGTCAAGAGGGGCGGTTTCTCCGTGTCCGGGAAGGTCTAATAGGATGATATGAAAATCGTTACGGAGATGCCCGGCAAGTTCAATGAAGCTGTTGGAATCGGCTGTCATCCCGTGCAGGCATAAGAGAGGTGGAAGCTGTCGGTCTCCGATTTCATAGACAATAAAGGGATGGTTGTCCACCATTATGGTCCGTTGTTTCATGTTCATTCCTCCATACTTAATCGACATTTAAACCGCTTCACCCCCGGATACTTCTCACCCAAACTCCTAACCTCAAACCCTATTTTCTTATAAAACATCACTGCTTCTTCATCCGTCTCAGCAGTAATACCCGAGAAAGAACCATGTCTCCTGATAAAATCAATCATCTGTTTCCCAATCCCCTCACCACGGTGTTGTGGCATCACGGCTATATGCTTGACCTCGCACCAATCATGATCCAGTAACTCAATCCCGATACACCCAAGCAGAGCGTTGTTCTTCACAAACCCAAATAGCTTTCTCTGGGAGGAATGAATGTACAAATCATATTCCACTTTGACTTTCTCATGGGCCGTCGCAAAAGATAGTAATGTTCTGACATCAGGATCGATGGGTGTTGATTTCAATTCTTCCATAGAAGACTCCCTTCCATTTGCGAACGTAATCATCTATATCTCTTCATCCCATTCTCAAATGCTTCCCGGTCGTGGTTCTCAAAGCCGTGGAGCGCTTCCTGCAACGCGAATGTCCCTCTATAGAAAGCCATCCTGTCCAAAATGTGCTCCCCATTCGGATACATGTCCAGGCAGGTGCGGACGAAGTGTTCCCCGTAACTGGATAATAGCCCTGCAAAGTCGTAAGCAGGATCTCCCACTTCAGTTTCACCAAAATCGATTATTCCGGAGATCTCCTGGCTCTTCGCATCCCATAGAATATTCGAAGCCCCAAAGTCTCCATGAATGAGGACCGGTTGGAAATCCAGTAGTTCACTTTTGGATAAAAATGAATCGAAATGGTGGCTTACTTCGCATTTTGCGTTTTCATTCATATGTGGAAAAAGCTTCTCCTTGATCCGATTGTATAAATCGACGATTGAACTTCGTATATCATCAATGCTTTTCTTCTCGATTTCTAAATCATCGATAGACTGGGAGTGCAATTCAGTCAAAAACCCCGTCAATTGTGAAGCGATTTTTTGACTATGTTCTTCATGATCCTTAAAAACTCCTGGCCAGAATGGTTCACCATCAATCATCTTGTATCCCGTGAACACCTTCCCCACTTCCTCAGGTTCCATGGATTGATAAAGAGGGTATGGAACCGGTAATGAAATGGTACCCTTTACCGCTTCCAACACCTTCGTTTCTTTCTTTAATTTCCTGATTCCTTCCAGATACTTCGGAAACCTGAACACAAGTGAACCGTTGACGATGAGAACATCATTGTTCTGTCCGATTATGTTCATTTCGCTGTGAGTGATCGTGAACTCAGGGTACATTTCTCTTATTCGATTTTCATATTGTGACTCCACGTGTGTACCTCCTCTATTTCCTTTCCTCTAAAAACGCCTCATACTCCTCCGCAAATCGCTCTGCTTCTTCAAGGAACGGGTAATGGTTACTCCTCTCAAAGATGACCAATCTTGAATCTGATATACCCTCAGCCATTTCAATCGAATAGTTCAACGGACATTGCACATCATATCGGCCGCACATGATCAACGTCGGGACGTGAATCAATTCCAGTTTTCTCGTGACATCATAGACGTGTATTTCACGGATGAAAAAGTTCATCCGTGCAGCAGCCATTCCTTTATGAATATCCTTGGAAAAAAGATCACGATATTTCTCAGGTTTATGTAAGGATAATTTCGTCCTTTCAATTGACAATTCTTTTCTTTTTTTAAGTGATAAATCCGATTGCTTCAGTGTTTCAATCAGTTCCTGCATCCTTTCGTAATCAGGATGTGCCCGGTTGTAAATACAGTCTTCGGAAAAGGTCATATATTCTCTCGCTGCAGCTCCGACGATCACGGTAAAATCCAGACTTTTCGAGAAATGTATTCCGTAAAGAACTCCCAACATCCCGCCAGTGGAATGGCCGGCAAATCCCCAGCGTTGAAAACCTAATGTTTCCCTGACCGCTTCCAGATCAAATATCGTTTCCAACATACTGAGCTGATACGGTTCATATGCTTTGTCAGAACCCCCTGCTTCCCGTAAGTTAATCAAAAAGACTTGGTTCGTACGAGTGAAGGTCTCTGCGAAGTAGTCTCCTGTATGATTGAACTCGGAATAATGGTGGGTGACACATAACGGATCTCCCTGACCCTTCATGAATACTTCAAATACTCCGCGTGTTGTTTGGAGTAGCTTTCTTTCCCAACTGTTCATCCCTACACCCCACTTTATATGCTTGAAAAAAGGTCTCCCTAAAAAGGGAAACCTGTTGAATCACGATTCTTCAAAACGTACGCTTAACGGATTGTTTAGCTTTTTTAATTTTGGATGGAGCATGAAGTATACGGTAAAAACTAAATAACCGAGTGACGACAACTCCAATAGAAATTTTCCTGAAGTGAACTCCCCAATCACCCCGCCGAGCAGGTAGCCTAAAGGACTCAGGGATCCGAGAAGCGATGAAAGGAAGGCAAAGCCAATCCCTATATATCCCTTTGGAAGGTTGATCTGAATCAAGGTTTGCACATAAATCCCAATGATGCCGATCCCCATCCATGATAAAGCAAACAAGAGATAAGGCAGAAAGGGAACGTCAATCCATACAAATGCCAGCATCCAGCACACTCCGGACCATAATGACAGTAGTGGCAAAGTGCGATTAAGCGCAAACTTCTCAACCTGACTGGATAGGATGGTCCCTGATAAGGTGCCAAGAGATACGGCCGTCAGCCAGAATCCGTATTCCGAAGTTGATTCAGAAATAACCGGAAGCATGGACATCCCCATGGTTGCCATGACATTCATCCCGATAATGCCGAACACCAGGCTTAGAAGCGTATGACGTTTTTTCACGACTAGAAATCCTTCTTTGAAATCTTCCTTGTACTGCATGAGGAAGCGGCCGGTTCGTACGTCCGTTTCCTTTTTCGAGCGGGGGACGTTTAAATAAAATAGAAACAGGATGCCTGTCCCAACCAATAAAACACTATTCGTCACATAAATCAGCCCTATACCAATAAAGGCGATCAGTATTCCCGATACGGCATCACAAATGATATCGAGGGTTTGATAGGAAAAGGAAAAAATCGAATTCACCTTCGTCAACTGATCATGTGGAGTCAGACTTTCGATCAGGGCACTTTCAGTTGGATAGGTACATTCCGATAAGGAAAGAGCCAGAAACATCAATGTGAATAATAATGGCAGCCATAAGAGATGACCATAATACAAGACTGATATGACCCCAACAAGGACGCCCTGTCCAAGCATGGCTGTATAAAGAATCTTTCGTTTTGAAAAACGATCAATGATGGGACCATATAGAAATTGAATCGTAACGGGCAGGATGGCCACAGCACTGGTCAGTCCGATGAAAAAGGGTGAAGACGTAGCCGATTTCACGTACCAGATCGTGGCTATCATGTAGAAGCTGTCTGCAAAGTTCGTGATAATCCTGCCAGTCAACAAGATTAGTAGTTGTCTATTCATGTATCATAATCCTCCTTAAAATGAACAATTCACTCGTAGTAATTCGTTCATCTTAAGGCGGTTTCCACACGATGAATGAGGTCTAATGATCGAAGGGGTTTTGAAAAAGAATCGGGATCATAGCTCTATTCCTTTCTTATATTGGTACTGGTAATTATTTCATAAATATTTTGAATCTTCAACCTGGAAGTCAAGTAAGCCAATCACATTCAGTAGATCTGAAGTGTTAAGACTGACTATCATTACCGTAAAATTTATGTAAATAAGAAAATGAACGCACCTTTCTATGATAGGGTTTCTTTGTAGAGAATCGAAATAAAAAGGAGCTTAACATTTCATGAAACGTAGTGCTTTAGCATGCATAAGTATGGCCGGCATACTTATGACAGGACCCCTTAATGGACTAGCGATGACAAACAGTTCTACCCGCACGGATCATCTCCAACAGGAAATCTCGAACGCCAATGCGTACATATCAGATAACACAGTGAAAACGGAGAAATACCAGGCGATGGAAGATTCACCTTTTGCTTTTTACCGCGCAACGAACTTCCTTTATTACCAAGACCTCGATAATGGGACGATTCAGATTCCTAATGAATGGACCACAACCAACAATGTGGATACGTGGCTTTCTGGGGATTTCCATACTCAAAATGTAGGGTTCTTTGATAATGACGAAGGGGATATCGTATTTGACCTGAATGATTTCGATGATTCATACATAGGGCCTTTTTATTGGGATTTACTGCGTTATACGACCAGTATTTATCTATTGAAGGACCAATTAGATTGGAGTCTGTCTCAAGCAGAAGCCGATGACCTGGCTATGTCGTTTCTGACGGAGTATCAGGATACGCTAACAAGCGTGAACGGTAATGCAGGGGAAACGAGTGTGAAGATGGATAAAGCGACAGTGACAGGATTCATCGATGACGAAATGGATGATGTCATCAGCCGGGATGCATCACACGCTCTAGACAAATGGACGGTCATCAATAGCAGTGGGAATCGTCAATTCGATTGGTCCAATCCAGATTTATCTGTCGTTGACAGCAGTGATTTAGCAGATTTGGAAGGACATTGGTCTTCCTACCTTCAGGATATTTCAGATAAGGTTAGCAGCTGGGATACCCATTATTTTGATGTAAAGGATCGTGCCCGCCGCCTTCATTCAGGCTTGGGGAGCTTAGGAGTAGAGAAATATTATGTGTTAATTGAAGGACCAACAAGCGCAACAAACGATGATCAACTTCTGGAAGTCAAGGAACAGTTGAAACCGAATATGTTCGTCAATCCACTTACGGATGCTTCTACCTACAATAATCAACTAAATGGTACAGCAGATACTGCTCGGGTCGCTTATAAAGGACTTCAAGACCAGGTGGATGATCATATGGGCGTCTTAGCAGGAGGGAGTAAATCGTATCTTGTCCGCAGGATTTCCCCTTGGAAACATGGTTTAGATCCAGTTGATTTCAACAGCAAATCAGATCTCGACAGCTTTGTAAAATACTCGGCACAAGCCCTTGCCTATGCTCATGCACGTGCTGATCGGGATTATCAGGATCAATTCATTTCCTATAATTTTGAGGATGGTGCACTGCAAGCCATAGATGTATGGCCACAATTTAAGACAACAGTGGTGGATTTAGCAGGAGATTATGCGGATCAGGTAAATGCGGATTATCAATCTTTTCTTCAATTGATGCAGGAGAATCGGTTGCCGTAAACAGAAGAAGACCCCCTTCTAAAAGGGGGGGTTCTTCTATTACTCTATATACTTTCAAGACAATTTCCCTACGTTAATTCCCTCTTGATGTAGATTAGTCTATAGTGTTTTATGCTTTCTATAACAAATTAAGCTTTTCAGGTTAACTTGAGTCGACTTACTTTCCCCTTACCCATTTCATACGTTTTAATTAACAAAAAACTGAGACATCCAAGCAATATAATATGAGCCCGGGATGAAGATGAGTTGCGCGACCACTGTACCGAAAAGCCTTGACAGAACCATCATGATGGATAGCCCCTTTAACTCAGAATAATTCCCCTTCCCATTTGCCACATCATCAGCCATCACGGAAATCTTCGGATCAATGAACAAGGTTAATAGAATGGTTGCGATACCATTGATTAATCCAGAGGCCATGGTGGCAGCAAATCCTCGATCAGGCACGATAATTGCCGCATACAGCGCAGATAGAACACCAATTGTATAAACCGCTGTAATCATCATATTAATGAAAAATAACCTCTTTGGAATGCTTCTCAAGTTGATTCCCTTCAAATATCTCCGACCCGGCTTAGAAAAATGATTGATGCCTCTTTTATATAGGTCATTCTTAAATCCGAGCTTGATCAACCGAGGAACGGAACCGCCCTGCTCTGAAAGGTGGATAATTCCTCTGGAAAATAGAGCAACGAACGTTGGCAATAAAAAGATTCCTACCAATGTCCCTATAGTCGAGGCACCAATCAGCACCCTGAATTGGCCTTCTATCACTTCTAATTCATGACCTTCAGGCGCAGCATCAATGAGACCACCTGTAAAAGGCTGTTGCATCATATTCGACATCCTTGAAACAATTACCATCATATTGAACAACGAAAGACCAGAAGCAATAAGTTTTACCCTTGCACCTGATAACCTGACCGCATAAGCGAGTGTTTCAATGCTATGTATGATTAAAATAAATAGTGCAATCGAGATAACCGGTAACGATATTAAATCCACAGTGACAACTCCCTTTTTTATCCAAACATATTATAGCATTAAAAAAAGGAACATTTCGTATTTTTTAAATGTCGCTTTAATTCCTTTGCATTATTTTCTATACGCTTCATACCAGTGAAAAGGCTGAACTTCTTTTAACGTCTTAAATTGAAGATCACCTTCTGGATGGTAAATACCCTCCTTGATCTTTCATTAATAATCCTGAATCACGATTATTAATCCGTTTAACGAAAAACCTTCATCCATACACTCCCTTCATTTCACCAAAAAAGAAAAGCACTCAGGCATATTCAAATGCCTAAGTGCTTTTCAATAGTCTAACGAATCCGTAATGAGGATTTTATGACAATCCTTCTTCAATCACAAAACATGTCTTCCTTTAACCCGTTAGTTCTTTCTATCCTCCAACCAATTCTTATGCTGATTTCCGTTCAATTCCACGAAGCCAGGCTGTTAACAGAACCGCTCCTGCCACCATAATGGCACCAATCCAAGGTGTGTGAATCAAACCGATTCCATCTACAATGATCCCCCCTACAAAGGAACCGATGGCAATTCCGACGTTAAACGCGGCAATATTAAGAGCAGATGCTACATTGACTGCTGATGGAACGTATTTTTCAGCCAGGTTCACAACAAGAATCTGAAGTCCCGGCACGTTCATGAATGCGAATAATCCCATAAGGAAGATGGCGATAAGCCCTGCCACTTTGAATGGTGCTGCAAATGTAAGAGCTAATAGAATGATGGCTTGGAGAACAAACATCCAGAATAACGCTTTTAACGGATTTTTATCAGAAGCTTTCCCTCCGACAACATTTCCGATTGCTACGGCAATTCCGTATACAAGCAGGATAATGCTTACCCATTTGGCACTGAATCCTGTTACGTCCTCTAATAATGGTGTTAAATACGTGAATGCAACGAACGTTCCGCCATATCCAAGGGCTGTAATGGCAAAGGCTAGTAATAATCGACCATTCGTTAAAATTTTCAATTGTTCACTGAACTTGGCAGGTGGTGCTTCCTTTAAGTTTTTCGGCACAAGGATGGAACTTGCAATGATGCCTACGATACCGAGAAGGGCAACTCCCCAGAACGTGGCTCTCCATCCGAATGCCTGCCCGATAAAGGTTCCAAGTGGTACTCCTGTTACCGTTGCGACCGTCAATCCAGTGAACATAAAGGCAATCGCGCTGGCCCGCTTATGGGCAGGGACTAAATCGGCAGCGATCGTCGACCCGATCGAGAAGAAAATGCCGTGTGAAAAGGCTGTGATAAAACGGGCAACTAATAATAGTCCAAAGCTTGTGGACATGGCCGCAACCGAGTTTCCTACAATGAATAAGAGCATTAATGACATAAGCAGCGATTTCCGGCTCATCTTACTGGTCAATGCCGTCAAAACCGGTGCTCCGATGGCGACTCCAATGGCATAGCCTGAAATCAATAATCCTGCGAGTGTGATCGATATCGATAAATCATCGGCGATCGATGATAATAATCCAACAGGGACAAATTCTGTCGTTCCTATTCCAAAGGCACTGATGGCAAGGGCAAGTAACGCCGGTGTGCCGCCTTTCGTTTTTGACTGATCTATAGTAGCTGAAGTTGAACTCATAACGTAACTTCCTCCTTAAATGATTGAATGAAATGAGAAACGAAGGCGCCTTCCGTTTCCCTGTACACATTATGATAATGGGTACAAATATTTATGAGAAGTACGCACTTTAAAGTCATGTAGGTACTTATTTGTAACCTAAGGACCATTAAGTGCCTATATACCTTTCAAACCCCTTTGGCAAAATCCGATAGGTACTGTTTGAAAAGCTAAACTGAATTATGAGGGATAGCTAACTTTTTGGGAAGAACGCACTTTGAAGTGGCATAGGCACCTGGAAGTACCTATGAACAGTAAGCTCTTTCCTAGTCAAACGGCAGGGAAGTGGGTACACTAAAAAAGGAATGATTTAATAGAGGAGAGTCGATGATGAAAGCACTTGTATTTGAAAAATTCGGTGGACCGGATGTCCTGCATTACCAGGAGATCGATGCGCCCGAAATCGGACCGGATGACGTTTTAGTTGAAATGAAGGCAATCGGCCTGAATTTCGCGGATGTATATAGAAGAAAAGGAAATTATCACTTAGCAGGAAATCCTCCGTACATTTGTGGGTATGAAGGAGCGGGGATCGTTAAAAGCGTTGGAACGAACGTGACTGAAATAAAAGTCGGGGAGCGAATCGCTTTTGCCGATGTACCGTATGCCAACGCTGAACTTGTGTCAGTTCCAGTGGAAAAAGCGATTCCGCTTCCTGACGAAATTTCATTTGAAACCGCTGCATCCCTTTTATTACAAGGCCTTACTGCTCATTACTTAACAAAAGACAGCTATCGCGTTAAAAATGGGGATACCGTTTTAGTTCATGCGGCAGCAGGAGGAGTCGGACAGCTTCTTGTTCAAATCATTAAGATATTAGGCGGCACAGTCATCGGGTTAACGTCTTCAGAGGAAAAGAGGCAGGCGGCGCTTGCTGTTGGTGCAGACCATATGTTTTTATACAGTGAAGACTGGGAACAGCAAGTCCAGAAAGTGACCAATGGTAAAGGCGCTGACGTTGTCTATGAATCTGTGGGCTCGACGTTGATGAAAAGCTTTGAAGCAACTCGCATCGGAGGGACGGTCGTTTTCTTCGGTATGGCGGGAGGCGATCCTGTTTCAGTTGATCCGCGGATGCTGATGGACACCTCGAAAACGTTGACCGGTGGAGACCTTTGGAATGTCTTGACGTCTCACGAAGAACGGGTGATCCGCTCACATGAGTTGTTTGGATGGATTCAAGAAGGAAAGTTAAATGTTTCTGAACCAACGGTCTTTCCTTTAAGTGAGGGCGCGAAAGCTCATGAGTATTTGGAAAGCAGAAAGAGTACAGGAAAGATTTTATTAAAACCTTAAAAAAAGAGACCCAGTCCAATTCCGAGACTGGGTCTCTTTTCACTAACTGCCTTCTATAATTCCTGAGTCAACCGGATCATATCCCTGACTTGGATTCCATTTTCGAAAATGTCTTCAGCATAATGCCGGGTGAAAAAGTCTAAATCTACCCCAACGATCCGGAATCCACACTTTTGATAAAGAGCAAGCTGACCGACGCCAGAGTTTCCGGTACCCACTTCGATGGTCGTGTACCCTCTCTCCCTGGCCACCTTGACGGCATCCATTACCAGCTGCTTTCCTATACCTTTTCCGTGCAATTCTTCAGCAACAGCCACGTTCACTAGCTCAACGGTTTCGGGTCTAGTTGGGAGCAAGACGTACACTCCAACGATAGTATTCTCAAGCTCCGCTACAAAGCATTCTCCCCTGGCGACATATTCTTTGACGATTTCTTCTGAAGGGTCAGCTAATAGAAGTAATTCCATAGGAAGATCTTCATCTAACCTTCGTTTTCGGATATTCATATGTACCTCTCCTAAGAAAATAACATTTCTAACTATTATACTACTGAAAAATGAAAACCTTTAAAGTCAGTTCTTATAAACCGTCAGCTTCTCTTCTGCAGATGTGCGAGGTCTCACTTGCGGTGCTGTTTCAAAATAGCCCATATGCAAGAAGCCAACAATTTTCTCTCCTGGTTTTACATTCAGTAGATCACGCACTTTAGGGTCATAAATATGGGGATTTGTTTTCCATACGACTCCAAGTTTTTGTTCCCAGGCAAGCAATTGGAAGTTTTGAATAAGCGAGCTGACCGCACCAAAATTCTCTTCCCACTGTTTTTGTCTTGGATCTTCTTCCATGACCACAATAAGGAATGCGGTGGGTTGGCTAAAATAGTTTCTCCGGTTCTCCTGCATGTCTGGAGAGAAAGTTTTCACTAAACCTTCAACAAACCCTTCCTTCTCCTCAGT
The DNA here is from genome assembly GCF_020172085.1 of Rossellomorea aquimaris. GTDB lineage: Bacteria > Bacillota > Bacilli > Bacillales > Bacillaceae_B > Rossellomorea > Rossellomorea aquimaris_E. The sequence goes on along the minus strand of NZ_JAIVAT010000003.1, from coordinate 312,633 downwards.
TGAGACAAAAATGAATCTCCATGGTTCCCTTAACCCGTGGTTCGGTGCCCAGATGGCATCATTCAATAACTCAAGTACCGTTTCCTCTGTCACGTCTTTATCTGTATATCCGCTTTTGATCGAGCGGCGTTCACGAATGATTTTGGCTAAATTCGATTTCTTTTTTTCCATTGTATGATCTCCTCATATAAAGATGCTTAGAGTAGGTTTTTCTGTTTCAAATGAAGATGTCTATACTTTAGATTTTATTCCTAACTCTACCTCCTTTAAATGATAACAATTATCATTCTCACTTGTAAAGTGATATTTCTGAATACTCCTTTTCACGAAAAGGAGTGTTGCTGGAAAAATTTCAAAATATTCATCTAGGCATATCCCCTTTACTCACGAGAATTCGATAGTATACTAAACATATCTTCTTCATCTTGAAGATAGTGGTTCAAGGTAAGACCCCTGATGTAAATCGAAAAATTCCTTATTTGTAGCAGCTTACCGAGTTTATTGGTAAGCTCTTTTTTTTGGAATGTGGCTTCATAGTACATGCACTATGAAGCCACATGAATGACCTGTCTCAATGAACAGTCTCATATTCTTGTTCACTCACCAGAAATTCCGATGTAACTTGTTGCGTCGTGTCCTCGACCTTATTCACAAGCCCCACCAACTTCAAACCAGAATACTCAACTTCTTTATAATGATAGTGAAATACACTCTCCTCATTCTCTACCTTCTTCAAATTCTTTCCCTTACTACCAAGCAATTTTTTAATAGTATCATTTTGTAAATGGGGATAGAGCATTACCTTGACAATATATTCTTTATCTCTTTCAAGACGGTTAGTCGTGTATTGAAAATAACCATCTGAAGTGGTTGTCACTTTTCCTTTGCTAATAAGCGTTTTTTCATCGCTTTCTAAATGCTCAATCGTGAGTATTGCTCCTTCTGGTAATTCAGTCTCTCCCTTAATGACGATTTGGTTAGGGAAGTTGTACACTTTTCCTGACAGATCATAATGACTCTTTGTATCGTTAGCCGTTGATTGAGCTGAATGCAAAACCTGTTCTGGATTAATGAGATAGTATCCTGCAAGAGGAGTGAGGATCAGAATGGCCAACAGGAAGGCTACATTAGGGACGGCTGATTGAAAAAGACGCCTCTTCCAATTCTTCCGATTCGCTTTTCTCCAAACGTTTTGAAATTCAATTGAAGATGTTTCGGTTTCATCCAAATGTTCAAATAACTTCTTCCACTCATCTTTCTTCATATAATCCCGCCTTGGTTAGATTCAATTCCACCTGTAATTCGAGACGCCTCAATTGCTTAAGTGCTGTATTCAACCTGGATTTTGCCGTCCCTATAGGAATCCCGAGAATCTCGGAACATTCCTTCAACGTGAACTCGGAGTAAAAATGCAAAACAACGATCTCTTTGCTTTTCCACGAAAGGGAATTGACGGCCATCCACAGTTCCCGCATTTCATCTGATTTCAAGAAACTCTTTTCAACCGAATCTATCTGATCATTGGCAATATCATCAGAAAAGAACGAGAAGCATTTTACTATCCTTTGTTTCTTCGTGACGGTCTTGGCGACATTCATGGTGATGGTATAAATCCAGGGTTTGATCGGCCTTGTGTCGTCATACCTGTCATATTTACTCAAGAGGCGAATGAATGTCTCTTGTGTGATATCATCTGCTAAACTACGTGATTTGGTTAATAGTAAAGCTGTTCTATATACATAATCCCTATATTCTCTGAAAATTTTTTCTGCTTTTGACTCTTCAATAAACAAAGGACTAATTCACTCCCCTCCACTACTGTTCTCGCTGAGGTTATTAAAGGTATCGAGCAGAAATGTTCTTTGCCCTACACTCCCTTTCTCAACTTTATAAATAAAATCGAACATTTGAATGCGTGCAAATTCTCCCTCTTTTACCAAGCCCGGAGATCCATCTCCAATATTTTCACCTTTGGGACCGTATATCTTCTGTATATCGGCAGGTTGTTCTTCCGGCTTAAAGGTGACGACTAACTTTTGTTCCTCATCTCTGTTTTCTCTTGAAAAATTTGCACTGTAAGTCCGGTCTGCGTTCACTTTTACAATGGCTTCCTCCAGGACGGCATCACTTTCAATATCTATAAGTTCAACCTTGATCTCTGAATTTTTTTCCAGTGTACTGGTACCGTTAACTGAAACTTTATTCCCGAAAGTCTTCACATTGCCTGCAATTTTCACCTCTTTTTTGGAGGCTGCACAACCACTGAACAGCAGAACTAGAAGTCCAATCATGATTAGTAGTTTATGATTTTCCAAACTTTTCTCCCCCTCTGTTGTTTTCATTTACTACTATTACTAGTAAACGATTGAAAGGGTTCGATGGCACATCCATTTTTTTCAAATAAATAAAAGAGCTCCACTCTCCAAAAAGAGTGAAGCTCTCAACATGTTATTTCGACTTCCCTACTCCCTGATCAGGTTTCTTAATATACCTAATAAGAAACACAGTCCCTGTACAATTTAAAACAATACTTACACTAAGAATAACAGCCCATAAAGGAGTAGGCAGCGAAAGGATCAAGGATACTAACAAGAATACAATTCCTCCTAATACGAAAAGGAGACCTTTTGATACATCGTTCATGATTTCTTCCTCCAGAAAATAGTCAATACGTTTATTTTAACATAAATATCCATAACTGGGCACCACTTTCTATTTGAGTTAATTCACAATACCCCAAATCCGTCCATCTTCCATGGGAATGATTTTCCCCAGAAAACCAAAGGTCCTAAAGGTAATTTGTTCTCCCGTATCATACTCGTAATCCCTTTCGTAGGAAGAAAAAAAACCGACGTTTCGATAATGCCCTGAACGTCCCCATATCACACGGTTGTTCTTCATGCATTTTTTAACTCCGCCATTTTCCGTACACTCGATGTCATTCTCCTTCAACATCCATTGTTCAAATTCATCACTGGTTGGGGACTTATAATCCAATATGGCGAATAATATGATGAATAAGATGAACCCTGAAGCTAGCATTCTTTTTTTTGAAAACACAAAAATCCACCTTTATTGAAATCTCTTTAAAGCTTACATCTGTTGCTCAATCAACCTAATACATTCTTTCAACGATGTCTTAGATGTATCGACGGTTACATCATAGTTCATGCCTTCATGCACCGCAACAGCCTGGGATATAGCCATTCCTTCAATACGGTCCCCTCTTTCTTTCTCACGGGCACCCGCGACGGCCGGATCACAGAAGACACCAACCCATATCACCTGCAATCCTTCCAAGGAAGTTTCCCATCTTTGACGGGCTTCCACTCCGCTCAGGAATACATCATCAATGATGATCCGGGCACCTCTTCGTGCCATCTCTCCAATACCGTGCATCCATGCCGATTCAAGCTCTCGAAATTCTGCACCCGGACTGACGGACCCGTCTTCATCGAGTTTGATTCCGCTGTCCTTATTGAGCATGGCATCAGGCATCGATTCGATTAGATCATCGATGCTGAATCTCATCCATGTCTCGGTCAATGAATTTTGGAGACATTTTGCAAGTGTTGTTTTTCCTGAGCTTGATCCTCCGTTTAGGATGATGATGTTTGTCATGGGTATGGCCTCTCTTTCAAATTATTTTACTTAAGATAGATACTATAGACGATTTTGGCAAGTACAAATATGCTTATAGATTGAATTAGGTAAAATAAGGTTCCCATAATCGGGATTTCCATATTATTAACTTTCCTAAATAAACTCTCATTTTTATTAAGGAATTGGGATTTCAAATTCAAGTCCATCTAAGAAATCACCTTTACCATCTGAATCTTTAATAATGGGTGTTACGGTTAGAGATTCTACATCCTCTATCGGTTCAAACAGGATTTGACTATTATATTGTCTCCGATCATCGGAATTCTCTATAAAAATCATATCCTTTTTTATCGTCGCAACTGTTTTCCCAGTATCCGTTATTAAACTAAAATCTAGAGCTTGTTCATTAAATTCCTCTTCACTTGAAGGAATTGAGAAGGAGTATTCCATTTTTGTACTACCTGGGGTTAATTCAATCGTATTAATAGAAAAGACATAATCTCCTTCACGAACGTCTTGATCTGGATGAATAATGATATCCTCTTCAGCTTTTTTTGCTGACAAATGAAACTCCCAGTGACCTTTTTTATTCAACACTTCAGTAATATCTAGTGTGATGTTTACCTTATCTTTAAATTTTGGTAAGTCATGATTATCTATCGTTATCGTTCCAATAATGTAATCATTCCTTAAAGTAGAATGGCCAGAATACCCAACGTCTTGAGAATCAACTTCAATATTGGCTTTTGCAACGCCTAAAATTTTGTACTTTTTCAATGTTTCAAGTCCCTCTTCTTCAAAAGGAATAGAGTATCCAATCTCTAATCTTGAATGATCATAGTAGACATCTGTGATAGTGATCATAATCCCCTCTTGATTAACTGTTTGTCCGATTGATTTCACTAGACCCTTTTCATTTGCTGCTTGTAAGCCTACATCAGTAGAAGGTAATACAGAACTGATGAATGGAATTTTACTCAATACATTGGCCATTGTCGGGGATACATAGCTACTTCCTAATAGTAAAATAAAAAATAGAATAGCCGTTGCTATAGCGAACAAAACCTTTTTCCTACTTCTATTATTTCTCGAATGACCGATGATTTCCTTTTTAATTACAGCATCTAACTCATCGAGTGGTATCTCTACATTCTCAACGTCTTCTTTGAATTTGTTTATAACCTTATTCATTTACACAATCCTCCCCTATCAAGTTTCTTAGTTCTTGGAGAGCACGATGAAGGTTTGATTTTACAGTACCTTCAGGAAGATCTAGTAATTCCGCTATTTGTTTCAGCGTCTTGTCTTGATAATATTTTAGGATAATGATGGTTTTGTACCGCTCCCTCAGACCGTCTAATGCTTCAAAGAGATCTAATTTATAGTCAGTCTTTGGTTTTCCAATCGGGAACTCATCAATAATTTCAAAATCCAATGTAACAACCTTTTTCTTCTTTTTAATAAAGTCTAATGAAGAATTAATCAATATTCTCATTAACCAACTGGAAAAATAATTAGGCTCTTTGAGATTCTTTATAGATATAAGTGCTTTATATATTGAATCTTGAACAATATCCAGTGAATCATCCTTATCTTTTGTATAAAGAAAAGCTGTTCTGTATAGCTTGACCTTCTCCTCTTCAATGAGTTGAGCAAAGGCTTTTTTATCTCCCTTTATTGCTTTTTCTACCAACTTGTATTTATTCATATTGCCCTCCTTTCCCTTATTAGACATTGTGAGATACAATTCAGTTCCAAAAAAAGCAAAAAAAGATAGCGAAACCTAAGAATCGCCATCTTGTAAGAATAAGAAATTTAGTCTAAAATCAAATACTCGGCACAAAAGACTGATCCCTCACAACCACCGTCTCGGGCACAAATTTTATAAGGACATTGCTATCGCCCAATCCTTGAAACCTGCGATCCCACTTCTCTTCATCCGGACCCAGATACCGCTCCAGTAATTTCGTTGCAATCTTCTTATCAAATGGCTCCACTGTGGCTTCCCCTCTGAACCCTGCATGAAGGACTTTTCCGGTAGTGTGATCCAGGTCGACGATACCTATGGCACACGCTGGGTTTTCTTCGATTCTTCGTTGGAAGGTGTCTGAGGATGGGGTTCCGATGATATAGATGTGCTCATTTTCCCAGTAAAACCATACTGGGGACTCCCTTGGTCCTTCTTTGGATAGTGTGGATAGATGGGCAAATAAAGGTTTTACAAGAAATTCATCTAGTTTAAAGCTTTTATTACCATATATGATTTTCAAGTTTTTCATCTCCTCATGATCGTTTGGATTCAAACAATCCAGTCGACTTCGTTATGTAAATCGCTCCATTATTCTCTTCTTTTTCCGATTTAAGGAATGAAAGAAAATCTGATAATGTGTCATTGACCAATATTTTATTCAGGTCTGTATTAGAGGAAAGCAGATAATCCACGATTGCTTTTTCATCTGTGATTTTCAGTCCTCCTGCAAAGTCTTTATACCCGATTTCATTGAAATACTCTTGAAGCTGGGCAGCCCCGTTTTCCACTCCGAAGTTCAAGGCGTGTTCTCTGGCAGATGGGAAGTCTAAATGTGGATCAAAACGTTTTAACAACTCACCAAATTCTTTCAAATGATTCTGTCCAATGGTTGAACAGTAAAATGTACCATCTGGTTTTAACACCCGTCTTACTTCTTCTAACGCTTTTTTCCGATTTGGGACATGATACAGCATGTGGCTGGCTATCACGATATCAAAATGGTTTTCTGCAAAAGGAATATCCTCAATGTTGAATGAACTGTACTGAATGTTAGGGTTCACCCCTACATTCTTATGAGCCGATTCAACCATCCCTTCTGAAAAATCAGAGAGAATCAAGTTCCAACTAGGATCAATCCGCTTTCTATTCTTCATCCAAAAAGTGCCGTCTCCACATCCCACCTCAAGAATCTTACTATTTGGGGAGATGTTCATCTGTTCAAATAGCCATAGATGCCAATCCTTTTTATTTTCACTGTATGTCTCATGAATATTGATCCGGGTATTCAGTTTCGTCGGATTACGATATTGTGATTCTAATGAATTCATGTTTTTTCCTCCACACTCTTTATTTTCATTCCTGCACCTGAAAGCACCAAAGACCTCGGAAAAATTGAAACTTTTACCATCCCTGTTCCGTAAATATAACCCAAGGGGGCGATATGGTTTATGAAAAAACGGATTAGTCCACTTTTAAAGCTGATAGTTACATCGACACTCTTGGTTCTTGTTGTTGGCTGTAATTCACAAAATGAACATGTAGAAACCATTGAAACGTTTTTGAAAAAGGAATTTACCGGACCCACTGATGAACTCACGGTTGCGTTTGAAGAAGACGGAGCCTTTCCACCTGAGTTGAAAGAATATGTAGAAGAGAACTATAAGCCTCTGGTTATGAGTTGGGAAGACATGCTGAATGCTAATCATTTGTTGTTGTATCAACGGATGGCTTATGAAAATGGGTATCAGTTGAAACCGGCCAATATTGAATTGAAAAAAGATCAAGATCTTGCTTATGATTATAAAGTCAAAGTGGAATATAGTAAGGATGGTAAGAGTAAAACCGCTACCGTCACTGGAAGAATCAATCTCAATGACGAAGGGAAGATTGTGACGATTCGGAATCTGGATGATGGCGGATTGTTGGACAGTTTGAAACAATGAAAAGGAGTCAAAGGGAACTTCACTATGCGGGAGTTCCCTTTCTGCTGGACCTTAAGAAGAAGGCCCTCCCCCTCCACCAGTTTGATTGTTAGCATTCATGGCTTGTTGAGAATGTTGGGCGGATTTTTGATATGCTTTTTCTCTTGGATCCGGCGAATTCTTTTTGATGCTATCTCCATAAAACTCCATTTTCCTCGAACCAATGAAAATCCGGATCGCAAAATACACAACGACAATCCCCAGAAAAATTAAGAAGTACATCGTTTCCCTCCTTCTTACTACATTTCCTATATTTTAACTGTAACATATCCTGCTGGTTCCACGAGTTGTCGTTTTATTTACTGTGTGTCGCATTTCTCAAATACTCGATTTTGCCCAAATCCTTATGATTATTCTGATCTGCCCGATAGCTGTCTTTAGAAGAAGCCTCGTAAACACGTAAATATTGCTCGGGATTCAGTAGATAGTAACTCACTTCTCCATCTCTATGAATCGTTAGATCTTCTAATCGCACTCCTGCGAAATCGGGCAGCGTGTCGATAATGCCGAACTCAACGGAAAGATCAGCTTTCGTAAATTCATGTTCATGGAGATCGATCAGGTTATAGCTCATCGTAGCCATGATGTTCTCAATCTCATTCCAGTTATGTATGGATGTTTCAGCCGGCACTTCCCATCCTCGTTTATCTCCTGGCACATGAATGTCCAGATCCTGTGCGTCCCAGCTTCTGCCCGTGACCACTTCTAAACCCACCGAGCCCATTAGCAATGGCGTGATTCCTATAGCATTCAGTTTGTTTGCTATTTTGATAAATTCATGAAACTTTTGATGGTCCACTTTCTTCATTGAAAAACTCCTCTCTTAGGATGCTCATTCTCAGTCGGTCTACAAATTCACCGTTCCTCAATCGGTCCTGTCGTAATATACCTTCTTCCACATATCCGATCAGTTTATAAGACTTGATCGCTTGCTCATTATCGACTTCAACCCTGAGCCAGATCTTGTTAAGTCCCAGTTCCTCGAATCCCCATTGAAGCATCTCTCGCATGGCAGCTAATCCGTACCCTTTGCCCCAATAGGTCTTATCCCCGATCGCGACTCCAAGTTCTGCATGTTTGTTCATACGGTCGATATTTTTCAAATCGATCCACCCGATGTGTTTGCCATCTTCCGTGATAATCGCTTTTTGCTCATATCCATTGGTCTTGTTGATGCACATGTCAATCCAGTTCTGGGTTTCTTCCCGGCTGAATGGAGGATATTTATCGGGCATGTTCAAGTGCTGGGTTACTTCTTTATCCTTGCACCACTGGTAACGGTCTTCTGCATCATCCAGTGTCAATTCTCTTAATGTTACGTTCGGCCATTGAGTTGTTTTCATTGTCGTTGTTCCTTTCATACTTGAATGCGTCTGTAATGTTCTAATATTTCGATTAGAACCGATTTGTCGTAGCTCGTTTTCCCATGGATTCGTTCAGCCCATTCTTCCACTGTTCCCAGCTTGGAATCCTTCATCAATCCTTCTGTCGTACTTAGAAAGCTCTCCCAATTGTAAAACTCCCAATGAGCGATTTCAGTTTTGTACGGGATTCTGCACTCCAGTAATGGATGGGGCTTGATCAAATGTTGAGAATGTTCCGCAGCCGATAAGAACACATCCCTATCAACCGGATCAGTTTGGAAAATTTGCTTCGATACTTTTCCATTCGGTCGATGATATCGGATTTCCGTACCTGACGGATGAGCCTGAACCTGCACCTTTGCAGCAGGAAAGAAACCACTTAATGTTTCGTTCGAATAATCAGGACTCTTTGTATCTATAAGAATGGGATTCAACCATTGATCACCCAGGTCACAAAGAAACCGTTCCCCTTTTTCATTTAATGCGATAACGGCCGCATGAGCATCTTTCGAATTCAAATTATGACCGACAGGATAGGCCTCGACGCCATCCCTTTTAAACTCATCAAGTAACCACAGTGCAAGATCGAAACAATTTCCCGACATGCCGAATTGTTCCCGATGCTCCCGCATAAGAGAAACATCACGCTGCTTCTTCGCAGTTCCCCCGTTATAAAACCAGACCTTTGTTAATGTCTCCATCGGAAAATCTTTAAATTTCTCCCAAGTCTTTAAGATGCTGTCTGAAGCGATCATTTCTGCACCTCGAATTCTTTCTTTAATTGATTTATGTATGGCGTGATGTAGCTTTTATATTCATCCGTTAACCCGTCCGGCAGTTCATTCAGTTTAAAAAATTGGATTTCAACCGATTCTGTTGCATCTACTTCCAGTTTTCCTCCCACGTCCTTTGTGGCATAAACGGCCGTGACGGAATACAATTCATCCCCATTCGATACTTTGAAAAAATAATCCGAACCAGAGAAGACGTTTACCAGGGTCAGCTCCCCTATATCCAATCCCGTTTCTTCCTTGACTTCTCTCCGTGCCGTCTCCTCTAAACTTTCGCCAAGCTCCATCAATCCTCCTGGAAGTCCCCAACCCCCATCCGTTCGGTGCTGAAGTAGTAATTCATTTTTTTCGTTTAGAATGAGGACGACAGACCCGGGCAGGATTAAGGGTCTGGTTCCGACTAATTTTCGTAGATCTTTGACGTAATTCATGGTTTTCCCTCCTTTATTGGTTCTGTTACTTGGTCAGGCTAGGATTCACTTGTAAAATAAGTAGGTAGATTAAAGCGTTGATCATCAATTAATCCATTTTGATCCATTATTTAAACCGATTTAAAATAATTAATCTTATTTCAGATTAATTCATCCTTAATTCCATTAATTAATCCTGATTGAAAATCATTCAACGTTCTTTTCGAATTTTATTTGTAGGAACTGCTATTCCTCGAACTCAAATCTCTGATTTTTGAGATAAGAACATTCATAAGGAATCCCACTATTAAATAAACCAGCAATAGTGCATCATTCACTTCTCTCCAAATGAATTTCGTCACACCAAACAAAAAAAGAGAGGCCAAAACGGCCATCAGCCACAACTTTATTTGAAACTTTTTCTCCCACATTTCATTCAAATCCTTTTTATTCTTTTACTAAAGTAAATGTTTCCTCCTGATCATCCCACTTCACCGTCACGTCAACCTCAGCATCTTCACTCATCTTAGCATTCGTGGGATCTGCTTCACTGCTGTCCCGGATGACTCCATTTCCCTCAAGGGTCACACCTGTTCTTCCAAATTCCCCGGTTCCCTCTTTGACTGTATAGGCAATGTCACCAACAGAATCCATGTCCTTCCCTTTGTACTTTAGAACGAAATCCTGCTTTTCAAAATCACTGGATTGGTTGACGGTTAGGTCAGCCTGCCAGTGATCGGATTCACCGGTGAAGGAGAAATCTTTGGTGTTGCAGGCGGTTAATAGAAGCACACTGCCAACGAACAAGATTTTCTTAAGCATATACTCACCCCTGAAAATGATTTTTCCACATTTTACACTTTCTTAATTTCATGGCCAGTTTCTCGATGTAACAAATCTCCTTCCATCACAATCTTACTTCCCTTTTCCAATAGCTCAATTACAGTAAGACTCGTATCATGAATAAATGGAGGATCCCATAATTTCTCTAAGGGACGTTTTTTGAAATGAGCTAATAATGCCTTTATGACAACAGAGTGAGTAACGATTAGGATATTTCCTGATTCATGTTTCTCTTGAATTGACCCCATACATGTTAAAATTCTGTTTAATAGTTCATTGAAGTTCTCTCCACCCAATGATTCATAAAGATGTGGAGTATTCCAAAATGAGTGAAACTCATCAGGATGGTTATCCTTAATGTATGAAAAAGTTTTCCCCTCCCAAATCCCCATGTTGATCTCTCTTAATCTCTCATCAAAGATCATGGGAATATCTTTGTCACCTTTTATTAAGGTCGCAGTCATTTCGGATCTTTTACTTGGGCTTGAATAAATAGCTTCGAATTGAACTTCTTTTAGTCTGTTCCCTAACAGTACTGCATGTTCCTTCCCTTTCTTTGTGAGGTTTGAATCACTCCAGCCTTGCATTCTTTTTTCGGTATTCCATTCCGTTTCTCCGTGTCTTGTTATATATAAGGTTAGCAATTTATTCACTCCTCGGATTCTTAAAACGAACTCGACTTACGAACAATCTCCCCTTCAGGATCCACACTATATTGTGCAATCGAATTCGAAACTTCATCTTCTTTCGAGAGTCCGTCCTTGTAATTGAATGTAATCTCCCAAGCCTTAGACGAACTGCTGAAATTGGTTTCTTTAGAAAGGAGTACAACTTCCTCCATCTTTATCTTTTCGACGGATGTCTCATTATGTTCTTTAACATCTTTTTTGAATTGTTCCATCGCAATGTTCTCTGCTTCCTTGCTGCCGATGCCATCATTCTTCCCGCAGCCGAACAGGGAAAGGACAACTAAGATGCTAACCATGATAATATTTATCTTTTTCATATGAAGTTCCCCCTTTGTCCGTAAGGTATATTACTGACAATTCCAATTATTCCAGTTTACTTACAGTAACTCAATGATTTGTTTATAAAAAAAGAAGCTTTTCCTTCGTTGGGGATAAGCTTCTTTCCTTATACTTTATGAATTTCACTACTAATAAAATTAAAAATCCTCACTAATCCTTGTACCTTGATGAAAATACATTTGCCATCTTCCATCTACCCATTTCCAAATCGAACTTCTTAGAGAGTGTTGTTGGGTTTCCTCATTGATAATCTTATATGTCGTCAATACGATTTCTTCAGATAATGGATGTATTTCAAAGTGATCCAGTTTCATCTTAACCAAACCTATCCCTTTATCACTTATCTCTTCATTTTTATAAAGAATTCTCCCTGAACTGCCTATTTCAAAAAATTCATCTGCAAGAATTTGAGCAAGCTCTGTTTTGGATGCCCGAATTTCTGGTTTTAATAAATTTTCTTCAAGGTGTTGCAGGTGTTCTTTTAATGCTTTATTCACCAGTTTCATTTCCTTCTTTCAAATGAATCTCGTACTTATTTAATTACTTTTTGAATTTTCATCGTCTACTACCTATATTACAAAAACTATTTTTCACTTCTGTTCCTAAGTAAAACATCTCTAATTTCACCAATAGAAGACACCATCGCAAATAGAGTGTGCTCCGTCGGTTTCTCTATTCCTCTAAAATTGACCCATATGGCATCCATTCCTACCTCCATGGGCCCAATTACATCATGTGTCCACGAATCACCTATGAATAAGGTCTCTTCAGGTTTTTTATTAAATGCTTCTAAAGCAATATGATAGATCCTGGAATCAGGTTTTCTAAAACCTAATGGTTCTGCATGAAAGATTTTATCTTGGCTGAATATATCTCCTAATCCCATGTTGATTACCTTTTGATGAGGATCATAAAGTCCATTGGTAACAATACCTACCTCATAATGCTTAGTCAGTTCATTCATGAGATTTAGTACATTTTCATTAATAGTTATGAATTTCAGACTTATGTTATGAAAGAGAGATTCGAGTTGTTCGATTGCTTCATTGTTCACCTTCACGTCAAAGTAATCAAACGCGCTTTTCCACCTCTCTATCTTAAATTCGTATGTATTTATTTCCCCGCTAATAAGTTTAGCTATTAAAGATTTTGGAGGTTGTTTTATTTTCTTCAAAAACAGCTGTCCATCCATGCCCCTTGTCACGGGATGTTCTGTAAGAGAGTGTACCAGTCCATCATCAAACCAAGACGAATTTTCTAGTAGAGTGTCATCCAGGTCAAATAATAGCAAACTATATTTATTCATTCATTTATCAACCCTTTTATTAGATTAGAGTGGGATTACACTGTATACTAAAGCTCCTTCTTCAACACAACTTCCCCCCACATCACTTCACCCGTCTTCTCAAACCCCAGACGCTCATATAACCCTATTGCACTCCCATTCTCAGGTTCAGCACTTGTGAATAATTCAATATTCCCGTATGAATGTGTCAGCTGTTCTAAAAGTAATTGGGTCGCTTTTTTTCCAAAGCCTCTTCCCTGATATTTCTGATCAATCATTAACCGGCACATTTCCATCCGGCTGGTTTCAGGGTCAATCCCGTACATGATGAACCCAACCATGTCCTCCCCATGATAAATGGCCAATGGATATTGCTCTTCTAAAAATTGGGACTGCAGCAATGAATAAGCGTTATCTGCCACAAACCCCTTTTGATGATCTGAAACCGATAGTGCTATACACTTCTCCCAATTATCAGCGTTGATCTCCTTTAAAGAGAGTTTCATAGTAACCACCCCTTTTTTCAAATTCCATTTATTCGTCCCATCACCACGGTATCGTAATAATGTCCATCCGATAATAATTTATCTTTCTTCAACATTCCTTCTACTTCAAAGCCATTGTCTTTGTATAGGGCTATGGCCTTTTCATTGGTTTCAAGGACATTCAAGGTGATTTTCTTAATGTCGTTGGCATCTGCCCATCGGATGGTTTCTTTTAATAGATTTTTCCCGATGCCGTGTCCCCAGAATTCTTTTAAAACACATACTCCAAACTCAACTTTATGAGAGAACCGCTTTAATAGTTTCCCTTCACATCTGGAGAAACCTACAATCCTATCACTCACTTCACACACTAAAAAGAGATTCTGGGCACTGTCCGAGTCTTCTTGGATGATTTGTTTGAAACCTTCCTCATCTATGTACGCCTCTCCTCGTTCCCTGTCCATGTATTCCGTTTCTCCATCGACCTGCAAACGGACTTCGGACAGTTTCTGAGCATCATCTGATCTTGCTAATCTTATGGTATAGGTTAGATGACGCTTGTGAAATTCATTCGGATGAATAATGATAGTAACACCTCCATAATAAACTGGTTAAACGGGTTTCCAAGTATTAAACATGGACCGTTCTTGCTTTTCAAACCATTGAAAGAATTCCTCAACATTCTGCACGTTCCATTGAAGTACGGATTGATAGATGTAAATAGAGGGAATATCTTTATTCGCCTTTCTCACAAACTCTTTAATCGTAAGAATAATCCCCCTGTCCCTTTCCGTCAGCACCGAATTCATCGGTTGAACCATATCTCTTGATAACGGTCCACAATAATTCTGATGGAACAGCCACATATCAATTGTCCAATCCTCACTATTTTCATATCGATAAACCAGCTTGAAGTAACAGCCCCCAAATGGTGTGTTGCGATAGTTGCGGTATTTTAATTCCAATACATCGGGATCGCTTGCCACTTCCGTTAACATTTCCAGAACCTGTTCAGGATTTAGTTCTGGAGAAAACGTTTCTATATCGATATCAGGGCTGACCATTAGACCATATGCTGCAGCTCCCACTAAATAGGGATCACCTAGCTTGGACCATCTCTCTATTAGTTTCAACTTTCGTAGAATACATTCTGCTGTTTCTCTTTTTTTTATTTGTCGTTCTAAGACTGTCATTTTCGCGCTCCTGTCTAAAATATTCTTGCACACTTAATTATCCATTAATTTCTAATTCCTAACAATAGTTAACTTCATGAAGTCGCACTCGAATACCTCCCCAGTCCTTTCTTCCACAAAAGTCCCGTAAATAGCGAGATCATAAAAGTCACTAACAACAATCCCACCAGCTGCACCAATGAAATTCCATGAAACAAAGCATACGTTGGAACAGCCGCCACAATACCAACAGGAACAAGGGTATAAAGGAGCCACTTAATCATCGGTGGATACAGATCAACCGGATACTTCCCCATCGTCCATATACTTGAAAACAGAATGAAACCGCCACCTGTTCTTCCGAGCCAAAATGACAAGATGCCGATCCACATTCTGAAGGAGTAGCTGATGATGAGGGAGCAGGATAACAAAAGGACAAACTGAATGAAATGAAGAAGCACGACCTCATCGAAATGAAAAAAGACTGCTCCCGTTATGACGGTGAACCCAAGTAGGATGTCAGTGATTGCCCACACATTGCAGCTGCCGAAGCTCGATAGGAACTGGGCATTTTCCGGTAGTAATAGCGTTTCGTCCAAGTGACCGTCGACGACCTTATCTGGTAAAGCTTCAATGTTCCCCATGACAAAAAGGGAAAAGACACCTGCCACTAATTGGTAGACTCCTAATAACGTGATGATTTCGACATATGTCCATCCTGCCAGTGAATCTGTAAATTGAAACACAATGCGGAGGCCGAATACTCCGCTTGCGAAATAGAAGAGTGTAGAAACTGCCTGTGTAAGAAAATTGATTCGGTAAGGCAGCTGGGTCATGAGCGACGTTCTAAAGAACAGGAATACTAAAGCCAACTTTTTTCTCATTTTTTTAACCTCCAAGAGCAGAATATCGTTTAATGCCTTTTTTATATACAAAGGTACTGAATAGGACCAGAATGCCGATCCAGCCATACTGCAGGGCAAGGCCGGGAATGATAGAGATGCCACTGGTGCCGGTCAGGACTTCAGCCGGGAAGCCCAACATCCCGTAAAAAGGAAGATAGTATAACCATTCACCGAAACCTCCCTGTATAAGAAAAAGTGGAGCTACTTCCCCTCCGATAAAAAAGATGGCCACTTCACCTGCGTTGACCAATGATTGAGTTTTTTCTGTCCAGAAGGCAGCGAGTGTCAACAAATAAAGCCACAGAAAGCGGAGGATGCATGCGTTGAAGACAGTCAGGATAAAAAGACATACCGTTGTGAAAGACGGTGTACTGTCAGGGCTTAGCCAAACCCAAAGAACGATTATCATAGGGATGGAAATCGTATAGGACACCATTTTCACAGCGAGGTTTTCCCCAATGACGACATAATGCAAATGATGGGGCTTCAAAAGCAGATTGGTCAATTCACCGTTGTAAATCTGCATGCCCAACATATGGTGTTCATATGAGACCGTCAGCTGTCGCACGATGACAATCGCTAAATAGTAAATCAGGAATTGACTGGATCCCCACCCTCCAACGACCTGCCCTTTTGCCGTGACCGTTTGCCAAACAAATAACGAAACCAACGGTGTGATCAAATGAGAAAATACGAGCAGGTAGATGAATGACCTCCAGCTAAACACATCCATCGTTTTCCATACCGTATAGCCCTTAAGCAGGCGATAGCCGTTAAAAACAGCGATTCTACTCATTCTTTACACCACCTCAGTTTTATATAGTTGTTGAATCGTATGATCAAAAGGAGGGTGTTCGACGGTCAAGTCAAGGATGGAATAGTCGGATAGTAAGCGGGCGGTCACGGAAGGAACGTTTCGATTCGAAACGCGCATGGTGTACTTCCCATCCTGTGCGTCTATTACCAACTCAGATAATTCGACAGGTAGCACGCTGAACCTTTCAAGGGTAAACACAATCAATTTATAGGGAGTCAATTGATCGACCATATGATTGATATCTCCATCAAAACGTAATATTCCTTTATCGATTACCATCACTCTCTTGCACAGCTGGGTCACATCCTCCATGTAATGAGAGGTCAAGAGGATTGTTGAATTGGTTTCCCGATTATAGTCTTTCAAGAAATGCCGGATGCGTTTTTGGGCATTGGAATCAAGACCGATCGTCGGTTCATCCAGAAATAGTACTTCAGGGTTGTACACCAGGGAAGAGGCTAAGCCACAACGCATTCTTTCTCCCAAAGAAAGAGTTCTAAGCGGCTTTTTATAATAAGGCTCTATCTGTAACCAATCGACGATTCTAGCTAAGTCCCTGGTGAATTCCTGATAATCGATATCATAGATTATCCTCTGCATGTGAAGTGCGTCCAGTGCCGTCAAGTCAGCCGGTGCAAAGAGAGGCTTACTCCCCCGGATCAAGGCAATCTTCTTTAGATAATCATGTTGGCGCTGATGAGGTTGGTATCCAAGAACCTTCACTTCTCCTATGGATGGATGCAGGATGCCGCTGAGCATCTTCAGGGTGGTGCTCTTTCCAGCCCCGTTCGGTCCGATAAAACCTACCATTTCCCCTTTTTGAATCTCGAATGAAAGATCCGTTACCGCACTTACTTCCTTCTTTTCACGTTTGATAAAGCTGGATATGGCCCCTTTAAGTCCGGATTCCCTCACAGGCACCTCATAAATCTTCCCTAAATTCTGGACCTGAAGCATAAGTATCTCTCCTTTTTAATGATTGAAAATTTCAAATATTCACCTTATACTTTAATCGTAGCACTCTGTTGCAAGGTTCGAGGGTTTGGTGAAATAAGCGGGCGTATATTATCGGATAATGGCCACAAAGCCGGAATGAGACTTCCGTGTTTTACATCAATGTTTGAAGGAAGGTAAATATGCGTATTTATAAAGGAATAGACATCACCAGGCCATTTAACTTAAGTGCAGACCTGCTGAGAAAATATGAAACATGGGGATTCATCCCTCATGCCCCAAGAGGCAAAAACAATTATCGCCAATACACGGAGATACATAAACGATTTTTCGAAGCATCTCGTCATATGATGGCTGGATACTCATGGACAGAGGTGGCGAAAATGATGAGGCTCATCGTGGATAAAGAACGTGAAGCCGCCATTATGTTAGCGGTGGAATTTCAGGCAGAACTGGTTAAGAACTATAAAGAAAGCACATTAGTCATACAACAATTGAAATTAACATTAAATGCAAACAATCAACAATTAGCAACAAATGTTCAATTGGAACGACCCGTCACTTATAAAGAAGTGTCCAAGCGAATAAGCCTGCCGATTTCCACATTAAGAGTTTGGGAACAACAAGAACTATTTGAAGCCCACAGAGGAGAAAATAATTACCGGTATTTTAATGGGGCATTACTAAACAGGTTGTTTATTATCAAACTTCTTCGATTATCCGGGATGGGATTCAATCAATGCAGAGAGGTTCTGAATGGCATTGAGACAAGAAACTATCGAGACATCCTTCCCATCCTTGAAAGCCGGATCATGGATATGAGAGAGCAGATGAACAAGGGATTAAAGTCATTGGGGACGCTGAATGAATTGGTGACTTATTTAGAGGAGATACATTATTTTAGTGAATCGTAGGAGTATGGCTTTCTCTGAAGACACAAAAAGCTGGAGATCAGCCTGCGATCCCCAGCTCCTATTTTCTATCCCAATTATCGCTGCGACGGCCACGAACCCTGCATCTTCCTCAACTGCATAATTTGCCCCGTATGATAAGCATCATGAAGCATGATGTCCAGAAGCTTTTCCTCAAGAGAATCTTCTTCAATCTTTGCCTCCGTTGTATGACTGAGCGCATTTCTTAAACCCCGGTGCGCGGTTTCAACACGTTCCACTACTGTTCGCCATGCCTGATCATTCTTTACTTGTTCAGTCAGGTAGAAGGTATCATTTCCGTCAAGAGGATTCGTCCATTCACGGTCTTCCAACTTCGCCGTCAGTCTTTCTTTATAGTAAATCAGGTGATTCACATTTTCCCAAATGGTTTTGGTCGCTTCTCCGTCCGGTTTCCAACAAGCTTGTTCTGCCGTTAGTCCTTCTATTGCAGGTTTGAATGGGGCGTACCAACTTTCCTTGTCGTATGTGGTGTCGAGCATTCTTAAGAGCAGGACTGTTCGGTTCATTTTCATCTTCCTCCCTGATTATGATGGTTTCTATTGATTGTACTTCATCATAAAGCGAAGAACTCCTTCTTTTACCTTTATATAGACCGTTATAAAAAACGCCGAAAATGCTGCACTCTTTATGACACATAAAGTATGCCCAACAGGAAAATAGTAAGAGCATGCGCCGAAAAGGAGAATCCAACATGAAAAAAGCCACCCTCATTACCATCATCCTTGCTCTCTTATTTCCAACAGCATCCTCCGCATCTGTAAAGAACCAGGTTAAAGCTGCCTTTATTAGAAACGGAAATGTGTGGCTCTTACAAAATAACCAAGAAACTCAAATAACAACTTCAGGCAACACCCAATCAAAACCTGAATGGTCGCAAGACGGCTCTTTCCTTGCCTATCAAGTCGATACATCAACTGAAAGGCAGTCTGAGCTGTGGACATACAATCTCAACACCCGTGAAAAGAAGAAAATCTCATATAACGGCCATATACCGAAATGGGCTCCACATAAAAACCATCTGGCCTATGTAAATAATGGAATCCTGGATATTTCAGACCTCAAGCGATTCTACAACATCGCAACCGGGGTCAGTGATTTCACATGGCTTCCGGACGGCAGTGGGTTCCTTCTTTCTTCATCGGGAACCCTTAACCCGGATGGATGGTCCAGCGCTTCTTTATTCATAAAAAAAGTCGGGAATAACTATGAGGATATCGTCCTTTTTGGAGGGGTTGAGCCTTTCTTTACACTCCCACGGGAGATAGGGACCAATGATCAAAACAAACTAATCGCTGTCGATGCCGAGCAGCTGACCTATTCACGGAGCGGCAAGTGGATTTCTTTTGTTGTGTCTCCTACCGCTTCCTGGTCCATGGACAGCAATATGGTGTGTGTGATTGATAAGGACGGAAAGAACTTCGAGGTATTAGACGAGATGATTTTGCAGGTAGGTAAACCGAAGTGGTCGCCATCAACGGATACACTTGCCTACATCGCAGGCGGCGGGAGAATCGTGTTCGGTTTCAAAAACAAGGATCTTAAGGTGAAGGAAATGCCGGTTTCAGGAACCTTTACTCCTCCCGATTTTGCTGACCTTGATTTCGATTGGATAACGGACAAGTCTCTGGTCGTCTCGAGAGTCAAAGAACAGGAGTGGACCAATGACTTTAGTAAGCACCCGCTACCTGTCCTCTACACCTTGAACATCGATTCCCACAAACAAATGAAGGTAACGAGTCCTCCCAAAGGATGGGGAGACTATGCCCCTCAATTCATTCCTTCCATTGACAAGCTCGTTTGGCTGAGGGGAACATCTCTTACTGATAGGAAAAGGGATCTTTGGATCGGGAATACGGATGGAACTGAAGCGGAGGAATGGCTTCGGGATATAGAGGAGATTATATTTTACGAAGGTATTTAATGGACCTTCAATATTTTTCGACAAATAGATCATATTGGGTCCATGTTGGATCATAAATGAAATATCAGGATCATAAGTTTGAATTTCAGATCATAAATCCTGAAAGCGGAGCATAATTAGTCCAAACCGGCTCATATATCAGCACTCTACTTAGGTCGAAATAGATTATTAGTTCCACATTGGACCATGCAACAGTATTTCTTCAAGATTCACACTAATATTTATTTAAACAGAATAGAAAACCAATAAAATCCGGGCACAAGCCCGGATATCTATTTAATTTTTTTAAAAACAATCTCCACTCAATAAAGTCACTCATCAATCTCCAACACAACCACATCGAACAACTCCCCATTCGTATAAAGCACAAACGCCCACTCCCCCCGCTCAGGGATCATAACAGAAGATGGAGCATGAACATCCGCGCCATTATTCTCCCCGCCGAGAGGAATCGTCCAACTCTCACCGTTATTTAATATTGGATGCACGGTCCCCGACTCTCTGTGATAACCAACCACTGTGAGATCTGAGGCTTCCGTGTCCCACAGATGCCACATCCACTTTTGTCCGGACAGGCTTGGCATGTCGGCACCAATGATACCTGACTTGTTTTCATTCCCAATCATGTTAGGTCCAAATGTGGTCGCCTTTCGATCCCAGTTGATCTGGTTAAAATCACTTTCTCGAACGTAGTCAGGGATATCTTCTGGTAACTTGACAAGCCCCCCTTCTTCTTTTTCAGCCACACTTACGACGACATTACCGTAAGCCTTATCGTCAAGGTAGACTTCATACCTCCATATTCCGCTGTAGGGAACCTGAAAATTTGCCGTGAAACGCTGCAGACTTGAATACCCTGGCGAAGGTTTCGTTATTCTTTGAGGGGACAGCACTTCAATGCGCTGACCTGTTTTCTTATGCACCGCTTTAATGGATAGGTCTTTTCCTTTGAATGTGTCAAAAGATTCTTTGAAACTAAAAATGTAGCCATATGGCTTACCGGCATGCAGTTCTGGATCAGGTATGATACTAAATAGGGCTTTATTATTCTCCTTATAATCGTGATGGACTCTCCATGTGTTCGGACTCCCGGTAATCGAACCATTCTGCTTTAGCAACAATTCTGTTGAAACAAAGAAGACTATTAAGCAGATGGCGACAGTCGTCATGCTGAATATGATGAATGGACTTGGGCGTTTTGTCTCCACCGGATTATGAACGGTATGCCGAATCTTATTTTTTTGTAACTCCGTAAAGTGGCGGCCTTCGTGAGTTGTAGAATTCATTGCTCTCTTCAATTCGTTAAGCTTATCCTCCATCTCCGTCCCACCTTTCCATCATATTTTTCAGCTTACTTCTGCCTCTGCTTAGCCTGGTTTTGATCGTATTCCGGTTCAACCCTAACAGCTCTCTTATCTCATCAATGTTGCATTCTTCATAATAATATAGAATAATAACTTCCCGATATTTTACGGGCAAGTCTAGAACGTTCCTTGAAAGAATCTCTTCCTCACTTCGCTTCAACACACTCATTTCAGGTAACGGTTCATTTGATGTAAAACGAGAAAACAGACTTGAATTCATCACCACTCTCTTAAACGCTGAACTCTTCAGAACATCCTTTGCTCGATTAATGACCAGTCGGTATATCCACGCTTTAAATGAAAGAATCTCATCTATTTTTTCATAATGCCTGTAGCAAGTAACAAAAACATCCTGCACGATGTCTTCCGCCAGATTCCAATCTTTCACATAGTTGTAAGCCAATTTCGTTAGCCGTTCCCCATATTCATCCATGATGATCTCTAGCCAGGCATCCCTGCCATCTGAATGGTCTTCATTCTTTACCTTTCTCACACGTTCCTCACCTCATTCCCCGTTTAATGCTAAGACGAATCAATTAGTAGTTGGTTTCATTTTTTTAGAAAAAACTACCTGTATGTGCATTCAACACGCGTAGAAGAGTATCCTTTGATTAATCCAAAAAATAACATATACTTTTTATAGATTACTAAGGAGGAGAAGGTACATGACTATTCACCATAAAATAATCGGAGAAGGCTTTCCCATCGTAATGGTCCATGGATGGACACTGGATCATCAGGCGATGATGAACGCGATGGAACCGAATTTTGAAAAACGTACTGGTTGGAAGAGAATATACATAGACCTCCCTGGAATGGGGCTTTCTGAACCACAACAATCCATCCAGAATTCAGACGATATGTTGGAAGCTGTTCTTGAACTGATGGATGAATTGATCCCAGATCAACCCTTCATCGTTTGCGGATATTCATATGGGGGATATATGGCGAGGGGGACCGTTCAGGCGAGACAAGATTATGCCCGTGGTTTAATGCTGCTCGCCCCCATGGTCATACCCGATTCTGACAAAAGAGAACTGCCGCAGCAGGTTGTATTAAAAAAAGACCCTCATTTACTATCAAACCTCTCTTCACTGGAAGCCGAAGCTTTTGCCTCCATGGGTGTCGTTCAGGGTAAGAAAGAATGGGAAAGGTTCCGGGATGACATACTTATTCCTTCCACTCAAACGAATGAAGAATTCGTGAACAGGATCAGAGAGAATGGATATGGTTTCACCTTCGACCTCTCACATCAACTTGACTACCCGACACTGATTGTTACAGGTCGGCAAGACCATGTAGTCGGATATCAGGATGCGTGGCAATTAATCGAGAACTACCCAAGGGCTACCTTTGCAGTGCTTGATATGGGTGGTCATAATGTGCAGATCGAGCAGGAGGAAGTCTTCAATGCTTTAGTGCATAATTGGTTGGACAAGCTTGAATCTGAAATTTTGTGATAGTCGTAATATCCTTGAATAGAATTATGCAGCGTGTAGAGGGAATCTTCAATTAACGGGCAGTTTAGTGAAAGAGTGCAAATTAATCTTTGTTTAGAAATCGTTTCATTGACGGAATAAAAGGGGGAAATTTTAATGGAATACTTCAAATATCTAAGACAGTATGTGGGTCACAAGCCAATTATTTTACCTGGATCTGTTGTTATTATTGTAAATGAGCAGAATGAGATATTATTACAAAAAAGACACAATGGGAATTGGGGATTGCCCGGTGGTTTAATGGATTTAGGAGAGAGTTTTGAGGAAGTGGCGCAAAGAGAGGTCTTTGAAGAAACAGGATTAGTAGTTGAAAATTTAAAATTACTTAATGTACTCTCTGGTTCGCAATATTACTTAAAAGTCCCAAATGGCGATGAATTATATTCGGCAACAGCCGTTTATTATACTAAAGATGTTACTGGAGATATAAAGATTGATTATAGTGAGTCAAAAGATATGAAGTATTTCGCAACGGATAATTTGCCATATGAATTAACTGAAAATGATAAAGGGTTTATTGAGGAGTATATAAATAGAAAATAAGTTATTGAAGTTTTGAACAAAATTCATTTAAAGGGGCTTTAATGAAATAAATCATCAAAATAAAACAGGTTCAGTGGAATCAGCCACTGAACCTATCTTTTTTGAATCACATTATTTTTATACTACGAATAATTAATACATACAACTAGAAGTTTCAATTCAACACAAGTACGTTTGGCCTTTGATTCCCTTTAAATCCATTCACCCCATCCAATCCCAATTCTCCCTATCCTCCAAATCCATATGCCGCGGAATTCTATCATGCGGCACCTCTCCCTCATCGTCCAAATAATAATGCCTGATAGGCTTCAAGTCATCATCCAATTCATACACAAGCGGGATGCTGTTTGGAATATTGAGGCTCACGATCCCATCATCCGGAATATCGTCAAGGTATTTAACGAGTGCCCGTAGCGTATTCCCATGTGCTGAGATGATGACACGCTGATTGTCCCGGATCGTCGGGACAATCTCTTCATGCCAATAGACGAGAGCCCTTTTTTCAGTATCGAGAAGGCTTTCCGCAAATGGCATATTCGCCTCACCTACAGAAGCGTATTTCGGATCGGAGAGGTTCCCTCGATGCCCTTTTTCTGAAATTTCCGGTGGCCGGATATCGGCAGACCGTCTCCATTCATGGACCTGCTCTTCACCAAACTTCTCTGTCACTTCATCTTTATCCAATCCCTGCAGCCCGCCATAATGCCGCTCGTTTAGTCTCCATGATTTAAGGACTGGGATCCAGACCAGGTCCATTTCGTGCAGCGTGATCCATAATGTTCGAACAGCCCGTTTTAAAACCGATGTATAGGCAACATCGAATCCAAACCCGTGTTTCTTCAGGACGGCTCCCGCTTCCCTTGCCTCGTTATAACCATCATCCGTCAAATCCACATCCGTCCAGCCGGTAAATCGATTCTCAAGATTATATTGGCTCTCGCCATGACGAATCAACACAAGCTTCTTCATCTTTATCACCCCAGGATATTTATTTTTTCAGTATGTGCATGTTGAGTTAGAAATATTGAGTAATTTAGGAAGTATTGTACCAAAATAGAAATAACCAATTTTCGAGAGGAGAATACGTGATGTTTAAACAGAACGCTGGTGAAAAATTAATTGATCTCTTAATCGAATGGGGCGTCGACCATATATACGGCATGCCAGGTGACTCCATCAATTCGATTATCGAGCCACTACGAAAAAGACAGGATAAAATTAAGTTCATTCAAGTCAGGCATGAGGAAGCAGGGGCTCTGGCTGCGGCGGCGTATGCGAAATTAACAGGGAAACTGGGCGTGTGCACGGCGATTGCCGGCCCGGGGGCAATTCATCTTCTGAATGGATTGTATGATGCCAAGCTGGATAGAGCCCCGGTTTTAGCGATTACTGGTCAAGTGGAAACGGACCTTCTCGGGACCGATTCCTTTCAAGAAGTGAACCTCGATAGGATGTTTGACGATGTTGCGGTTTATAATCAGCGCATCATGTCTGCTGAACAGTTACCTGCCGTTGTCAATCAGGCGATCCGGACTGCCTATGCAAAAAAAGGGGTATCCGTGCTGACCATTCCGGATGATATCCCCCGCTTTGAAGTGGGCAAAGAAGCTCGCGTAACGGCCCATTTTGCCGTAAAACAGGATATCTCCCCGCTCCCTGAAGATTTACACAGAGCAAAGGAAATCATCGAAGGGGCGGAACGACCAATTATCCTTGCAGGAAAAGGCGTCCACGGGCATCGGGAGACATTATTAGCTTTTGCTGAAAAGGTCGGGGCCCCCATCGTATTGACCTTGCCTGGAAAAGGCGTCATCCCTGATAAGCATCCATTTTGTTTAGGAGGTCTAGGTCTGATCGGGACAAAGCCTTCGTATGAAGCCATGCAGGAAGCAGATATGCTCATGATGATCGGAACCTCATTCCCGTTCACAGGATTTCTGCCGGACAAAGCGAAGACCATTCAGATTGACATCGATCCTACCCAAATTGGGAAACGTTACCCGGTTGATGTCGGTCTAGCAGGAGATGCAGCCACCTCCCTTAAATGGTTGACTGAGCATATCTCGCGAAATGAAAATCGAGAATTCCTGGAGAAGAATCAGGAAAGGACGAGCAAATGGTGGGACACGCTGGAGGCACAAGAAGAGAATGGTTCAGTTCCACTCAAGCCTCAGCGACTGATCCATGCCCTCAAGGAAGTGGCGTCAGATGACGCCATCCTGTCTGTGGATGTTGGTAATGTAACGGTGTGGATGGCACGTCATTTCCCAATCACCAATCAGTCCTTTATCATTTCGAGCTGGCTCGCAACCCTTGGCTGTGGTCTGCCGGGAGCTCTTGCCGGTCAAATCGCCTATCCCGATCGACAGGTGTTCGCGATTTGCGGAGACGGCGGATTCGCCATGACGATGGCAGACTTCGTAACGGCAGTCAAATATGACTTACCCATCATCGTCGTGGTCCTAAACAACCATAAAATCGCCATGATCAAATTCGAACAGGAAGTGATGGGGAATATTGAATTCGGTACAAACCTTCAGAACCCTGACTTCGCCAAATATGCAGAAGCCTGCGGTGGAGTCGGATATCGAGTTGAACGCCCAGAAGACATCCTGCCATCACTGCAAAAAGCCATCCAACAAAAGAAACCATGCATCATCGACGTCGTCGTCGATGCCAACGAAGCACCAATGCCGGCCAAAATCCAGTTCTCCCAAGCCGCCGGCTACACCAAACACATGCTAAAACAACTATTCGAAGAAGGAAAATTTGACCTTCCACCGTTGTAAAAGAAGAGGGACGGACCTTCAAATGCAAGGTCCGTCCCTTTAACTTTTTGAGAAACAAGGTCCGTCCCTCAAAAATTATTCCTTCACAACCGGAGCAATCCGATCAATCCTATTTGTCCAAATCCAACCTGTATACCCTTCTGGAATTCGCTCAAGATCTGACTCTTCATCAAACCCTTCGGACCAATTCCCGTCTCCAGCTACAAGGATCACCCTCGTATTGACCTCTTCCATTCGATTTACGAACTTAGTTGGAAATCCCCAGAGGTAATGAGCATACTTTTCCGGTATATGAATTTGCGTGTTTTTACAAGCGTCAGGTATGTAGCCGGTCCAGCTTATTGCTTCGTAGGACAGAACACAGCTTTTGAGTGTTTCTTTGGACATTGCACGCAAGCCAGGCATCTTCTCTTTTAGAGTTTTGATTGGTTCATCCCCGCCGTACACAGATAAATCGTCCATCCTTGTCTTTGAGTAACGGGAAAGGTACTCTGCCAATTGTGTTCCTTCCACAGGGTCATTACTCTTAATGTGGATGAGGAATTCTTTATTCGGGAAGTGTGTTAAGACTTCGTTTAAGGTAGGCATCTTTCCTACCCCTTTCCCTCGAAAAGGATACGTCTTTCCATTGTCAGCCGTATAGCCATATCCGACATCTAACTTTCTAAGCTCATCCATCGTATAATCTCTCGTTTTCCCAGTGCCATCGGTTCTGCAATCCAGGGTCCAGTCGTGGAAAATGGCAAATTCCCCATCTTTCGTAGGTTGAATATCAATCTCGACTAGATCTGCCCCCTCTTTGAAGGCTGCTTCCATCGAAGGAATCGTGTTTTCCAAGTATGGATGTTCAGGTTCATGGATGATTTCAGCCGTACACGTATCCCCTGTTACGCCTTCCATTGGAAACGTTTGAGCCAATCCCCGATGAGCCAGAAGCAACGGATCCCCTACTCCTTCCTTTGTAAACAAAGAACTATTGTTAAGAAAAACAAAAATGGACAACGCTAGGAAAAACAGAATCGTACGTTTCAAACCTTTTTTCATTTGTTCCCCACCTATCACCACATCTAGTAAAACGATGAAAATACTACTCTAAATCAGTTTACCATTTCCCATAAAGTAAGGCGTAATCCATTTAAGGAACTACGCCTTTTATACCTTCATGAATTAATCCAATATCTCAACATACCCATCTGTTCCATGCAACCGGATCCTTTGGCCGTCCTGGATCCTCTCTGTAGCACGTTCAACACCTACAACAGCCGGCAGTCCATATTCCCGTGCAATCACTGCTCCATGAGTCATCAGTCCGCCAACCTCTGTGACTAATCCTTTGATGGATACAAATAAGGGTGTCCAGCTTGGGTCGGTAAACCTGGTAACGAGTATATCTCCCTCTTCCAGATTGGCGTCTTCCATGTTGACAATCACACGTGCCCGCCCCTCTATTACACCAGATGAAACAGCCAGGCCGGCGATGGCATCTGCCGGTAAATCCTTCCGCTTATATTCACCGGTGATGATTTCTCCGTCAGACGTGATCACCCGAGGTGGAGTGAGCTTTTCATAAAAGTGGTACTCTTCTTTTCGCTTACAAATGAGAGCATCTTCCGGTTCAAGCGTTCTCACTAAGTGCTGCAATTCCTCAAATGTAAAATAGAAAATGTCTTCTTTTTCTTGAAGAATATTCTGTTCGATAAGCTGTTCAGCTTCTTTTAATAATGCCTGCTTATAAACGAAGTAGCGGTGAATCATGCCGTATTTCGGATATTCCCTGTACCCGCTGAAATGTCGGATGATATCGATCCTGCGTTTCGTCTCTTTTACCTTTTGTTCGCCATCTGGTGATAAGCTTAATCGCTCCAGTAATTCTTGTTCTTTTTCGAACGCTTCCTGCCGCCCTTGCTCAAATTTACGCTTGCTTTCCTGCGGCTCAAACTGTTCGATGTTCCTGAGGATCATGGGGACAATGGTTGTTGGCTTTTCGCTCCAACGTATTCTCGAAATATCGATTTCTCCACTGCATCTCATCCCGTATTTCGTGAGAAAGTCTTCGATGGCTTTCCGGGCTTCCTGTCCACCGTCGATATTCACCAATTCATCCAGGAAAGTGTCCTCTTTTACCTGACGCAAGTAATCGATTACTTCTTTGTGTGGCCTTATCACATCGGCGACGTCCATCAATGCCAAGCCCATTTCGGAAGTGATGTTATTCGGGACCGATTGAGACAGGGTATCTGCCACATTTTTTTCTCCCAACCACTTGGACATATGGTCATTGATCCAGAATAAAGCATCCATCGCGGCCATGATCACTTGAGAACTTTGCGGATCAAATAGAATCCTCTTTAATTCCTTCATATCCTCTAAGATGAAATCGATTAACTCGGATCCTGTTTTCGTATGGATGGTTTGTTTCAACTCTTCGATCGAGGACTCAGTTTTCTTCATTAATTCAGCAACGATTGCAGGATCGGGGTCAATTGGATCGACTCCACCTTTCCCCTGTGATGGGATTCCTTCACCCTCGACTGTTTGGATGAAACCTTCCCGCTCTACAATTTTTGTGAGAGCATTTTTTATAAGCGGTTCAGATTTGCCCATTAGATCAATGAATGATTGTCTGATTGCCGGGGATGACAATCGAGGTGTGCAATCAACAAACAACCGTCCACCGGCTACTTTCATCGGTGCAGGGGTCGTTAACAGGAAAAAGGACAACCCCAGCGGCTTCATGGCATCCGTCATCATTTGCTGATGCCCGACAGAAAGATACACACGATTCTCTTCATCCGCCGCTTCCGGAATCGGGAATAAGGTCGTAATTGGCCGGCTTTGGACAATATAAAAAGTATCATCCTCTAGACACCACTCAATATCTTGTGGAGAGCCAAATTGTGCTTCGATCTTTCTTCCAAGGCGTGACAATTCTATAATCTGTTCATCCGTAAGGACTGTGTCTTTCTGCTGATCAGGATGAATGGACTGCGTCACCGTCCCTCCACCACTTCGTCCATAGATAGCCAATTTCTTCGTTGGAATCTTTTTATCTATAATCATTCCGTCCTGTACTTTATAGGAGTCTGCTGAAACCAAACCGGAGACCAAGGCTTCACCAAGCCCGAAGCCTGCGTCGATGGATACGACCTTCCGATTAGAATTCATTGGGTCAGCCGTAAAAAGAATGCCTGAAACCTGTGGGGATACCATCCTCTGAACGATAACGGCAATGTGAACTTGACTGTGACTAAACCCATTTTGCATACGGTAAATCACTGCACGATCTGTAAATAGGGAGGCCCAACATTTGCGGATATGCTCCAGAATGGCTTCTTTGCCGATGATATTGAGGTACGTATCCTGCTGCCCGGCAAAAGAGGCATGTGGCAAGTCCTCAGCCGTGGCACTGGAACGAATGGCATATGCATGCTCCTCTCCAAACTGGAAGAGATAGTAAGTCACAGCTTCGACCACTTCGGGAGGAATCGTTACACCAAGAATGATTTCCCCAATCTCCTTACTGATTTCCCCAACTTGATTCCTGTCTTCCGGTGTAAGCTTGGATAACCGAGCAAGCAAAGTGTGATACGTTTCATTTTGTTCAACCGATCTTTGAAATCCAATTGTCGTCACACTGAATCCGTCCGGCACCAGTACCCCTTCAATCTTCGATAATGCACCGAGGTTCACCCCTTTTCCACCTACAAGCGAAAGCTGGGATTGTTCCATTTCCTGAAAGCTGAGAACCAATGAACTCATACTGCCACTCCCCCTATCCATGAATGTTATTTGATTTTAGCAGGAGGGTAGTGAAAGAAACAGTCTGTAATACATTTTTTCAGCGTGGTATAATGAAAGTAGGAAGAGAAGTTTGGTTTGTAGATAACAACGAATAAAATGGATACATATGAAAAAGCTCAGAGGTGTTTGCTCTGAGCTTTTTTCATTCATTTACTCTTATCAAATTCATATGTTCACTTACCTAAAAATTTATGCTTCCTTAAAACTCATATAACGCTTTTTTCTCCCCACAACGTAATAAACCAAATATCCCAAAACATTAAACAAAGCAAACACCACTATCCACCCAATGTTTAATCGCCTATGATGATAAGCATTAATGGTTGCCCAAATCGTGAACAACGTGATATAAATCGCCATTCCCGAGAACAAAATGATCGACAACCAGTCTCCTATATGTCTTGTTTCCATTTGGATATACCACTGCTTTCCATCCCCGTTTCCGTATGGAAAGAAATCTGCTTGTAACCATTCAGGATTCCACACTTTCTGTTCAAAACGGTAATCGGGCTTTGCGTCTCTCACATAATCAAAAATCATATTATTATTCTTCACACTACTAACATCATAAATCTCAACACTTGCGATTTGATCCGTCATTTCAATTAAACTATTTATTTTCATTTTCATCTCATCCGTGAGACTTGTCTTATTTTCTAAAACATAAGCGACCTGGGTAGCGATTTCAGCATTTTCCAAAGCATTTTCTTCTTGGATCGACCATACATATCCGAATGCCGAAATGGTAAAAAGAAGTACTGCCAGTGCAAGATAAAGGACCCATTTAGCAAACGTTTTTTGAGCCTTAAAGAGCTGCCCTACAATCGACCGCATCTCCTGCTCTCCACCGAAACGGTCAATAGCCATGTCAACAGCTTCTTGCTCAAGCATACCTTCCGCTTTAAGTTCATGAACGGCCTCTATTAAGTGACTTTTCATCTCAGCTTTTAATTCCTGAATTTCTTTTCGATTACCCCCGATATTCTCATAAACAGAATCTACATATGCATCAATCTGTCTCAAGATATCTCTCCCCCTTCGATAAAGGTATCAATCATTTTCTTTACGAATTGCCACTCCCTGCGCTTATCTTCAAAACCTTCTTTGCCGATTGGAGTGAGAGTGTAATATTTTCTTCTTCCCCCAGGTCCCCGTTCATCACCCCAGTAAGAAGAGATCCACTGGTTTTTTTCCAACCTTTTCAAGGATAAATAAAGCGTACCTTCTTTTAGCTCGAATTGATCTTCGCTTTTTTCGCGAACCGTTTTTGCTAATTCATATCCATACATATCACGGCTATTCAAGAGCGAGAGAATCAATGTATCGATATGTCCTTTTAAGACCTCTTTATTAATTTCCAAATTTTGCACCCCCTTACATATTTATAATATACATTACCTTATAATGCAAGGTATTCATTTATATAAAAATCATCCTTCAGTAAGAGGATGATTTTTATAAAGGCACTCATTTAGACTAACTCTACACCTCACTTAACAAGCGATGCTCTAAGATTCACACCATACTCCATGTATCCCTTCAAGCATGTTAGCATATACACCCAGCCTTCTTTATTGTCTACTAACTGGCTGATCAAATTTTCATTGTTCTCGTCGAATCCCTTTTCTTTCACTCCAACGATCGTGCTGCCATTTTCTTCTTGAATAAAGGTTATGGTCACTTTATGGTTTCCTGCCCATTCGAAAACGATCTTCTTTTGTTCTTGGATTTCTAATATATGTATATCACCTTGTGCGTCATACTCCTCATATCTCAAAGTAACCGTCTTTCCTTCCTCCCACCGTTCAGAGCTTGAAGAAAACCAGAACCCCCCTATCTTTTCAGGATCAACAAATGCCTCGAAAATTTCATGTGCCGGCTTTTGAATTTTCATTTGAGAGATAGTATTCATTCGTCATCCACTCGCTTTCATTTTTATACTCACAATATTATTTATCACTCATTATACCTTAGGCTCTTCCATTCGAAATCCATTGATTTACAAATTCTAAAGAAGGTATATTCATTAAATTTGAGATCAACAGAAGATCAGTGGAATCACCTGAATGTTTAGTAGGTTTGAGAGGAAAGTTAACTAAGGCAATGAAGAATAAATCGAAGTATTTCGGAAAGGATTTTTAATATAAAAAGGGTGTCTGGCTCTTTATGCTGAGGTTCAGACACCTTTACACTGTTTACTTAAGTTTGTTCTCCAACATTCTCATATGCTCGGGAGCCAGTTTTAGTAGCATAAATTCATCATTTTGAATTTGCTTCATAATCTCTCTGCTTTCATTCATAGTCAAATCATACAAGCTATCAGAAATCATGCCTTTTGTATGCGCCTGCTCCAGCTCATTCTCGTCCAATAGATAGACCTCACCTGATGGCAGCACTACAACATCCAAATAGAGATCATCCATCCATGGAACATCATCCTCCACTCCATTTTCCAGGCAAATATCGATGTACCATTGCACAACCTCTCCATTTGCATCAAACATGGTAGTAACGGAATGATGTTTCCCAACAGGGAACTGCTGAAGCCACATATACCCATTATCAACGATGCATATTTCTTTATCTCCGTATCGGGCGATTAATGGTTCGTTCACTTTCATTGTATTCAACAGAGTAATGTATCCATGGTATTCCTTCGTATTAAGATTGGTTTGAGCGTATTTCCTTTGGTTTACTCTCTTCCAATCGGCACGGTTTCCGTACTTTCTTTTAAGCATGTAAGAACCCCTTCAATTAATTTTCAGCCAATCCCAATAGGTCAGCAACAATTTCAGCGCTCCCAGGTGTAAACATAAAAATAGATAACCCAATCAATGCAGCACCCATTACACCATAAAGAAATACCCTAGGCTTAAAAATGGAGCCCTGCTTAAACGCCTGCAAACCTGCCCTTAAAATAAGAAAAAAACCTAAAAATAGAATAGCAAAATAATAAACTCCCACTAGATCACCCCGTTCAATTTTTTAAACGACTAAAAAGAAATGGCCACAGTCATACTCATTTAATTTCAAGATGTATTTGTAGTTTTCATGCCATTGTCCATTCTCCAGATCCGTATGCAATTGATCCAGGCACCTCTTAACTTCCTCTCCTTTCGCAAGAGGAGAAGTGCCGCGTTGAAAATCCTTGTCTAAGTATAGTTCAGGTTTTCTCCAGCCAGTAAAGAAAAACTGATCCATCAAATCATAAGGCAGTGGATAAGGAACGATATCAACTGGACGTTCCACCTGCTCTTTAAGCAATTTAGCTAACTCCTTCACTGGAGGATGAATCTTATATGCATTTTTTAGAATTGGACCAAAATAATCAAACAGCCAGCATTCCTCTTCGCATAATCTAGGATCTAGAGTCAAAATTACAATTTTACCATCTTCCTTTAACACTCTTTTCATCTCACGAAAACAAAGGGATAAATCTTGAAAATGGTGAGAAGCAAGCGTGCAAATAATCCCGTCTACAGACTTATCTTCTAAAGGGATCCTCTCTGCAAACCCTTCTTTCCAAGTCATATTTATGTGTTGCTTGCCTTGATTTCTCATGATTTCAGATGGTTCAAGAGCGATAACCTTATAGCCTTTATGTGCAAGTTCACAGCTGTAATTTCCAGTACCCGCACCAATATCTAAAACGGTTGCATGTGGTTGTAGCATAAGTTGTTGAAGTATCTTTTCAGTGATGCGTGGATCAGCTTTTCTGGTTGTGTTATAAGTCTTTCCTATTTGATTGTATATAGGCATTCACTCTTCACTCCTCTTTAGCAAATATCAATTTCCCAGGAACCAAACCACACTGAAAACCACCATAAGGCTCCCCCACACCACACTCGAGAATAATAATGTTTTTCCTTTTTTATATCGTTTAAAAATGGTCAATCCAATCAATTCAACCGTAACGGCTATTACAAACAAAATACACAGCAACACGAAATGATTCAATGATATTCTCCTTCACACTCATTTCCTTTGCTGAATGACTGATTTAAAAGATTGTCATCGATTCTGACGACACTCCTTAATCATTTCAATATACTGCGTATCCCCTAATCCATACTCTTTAAAATTCTCGATCAAAAGAGACACGAGCTCCTCTGCCGGGACGTCATGATGTCTCTGAATATACAGCATAAGATCGCTATCCTTCTCCAGATAATTCAAATATCGTTCAATCCCTTTAGATAAAGGAGTCAGACCAACATCCTCAGGCAACGTTTTATTGATCATCACTTGTTTGTAAAGTGCGGCATATCCTTTTGCCTCTAAGCTGTAGTCACCTACAGGCTGATACTGATGATCGACAAGATGGAGATCAATCTCACCCTTATAATTTCTTTTGTCCAACCAGGCGAGTATCGTCAGAAGGTTCATTTGACAGAACATATCTTCATCAAACCACAAGGCTATTCGTTCAACGCTTCCTTTAAAAAGGGGCTGCAACGGTTTTAAAGTGATCTCAGCATATTGAGCCGGTGTTACATGATGAACCATTGCGCGCATCTCAATAAACGCCTCGGAAAATATGTCTTCACAGGTTTCCCCATAACACATGGCTTCGTTAAAGGGAGTCATCGTTTCTGGTTCAAGAAGCTGTGTATTTTCGAAGTTCTTATACATCTCTGTTCCATTTAGAATATGTACCGTTTTTGTTTGAATCATATGGAAACCTCCAGTGCACAAAATCTAAAATTAACCTAAATTCTTCACAAATAAAACCCTATCTTGATCGAGACCATCATAATCGGAAAAGACAGGTACGCAGTTGACTCCTTTGTCACCTTTCTCCATTTCAAATCCCATCTTGGTGTGATAAGCAATCGATACCATATTTACTGGTGAAGTCACGACCCGGACATCAACTTTAAGAAAAATCAACTATTGCCTATTTCATTTAACACTTTGAATTTTTTCAGGAACAAGTGTTTTCAATTCCAGTAAGTCATCAATAATCAGATCGGCTTGAGCAAGCTCCTCTTCTCTTGCGAAATCAAACCGGCAGCCAACTGACACCAAATTATTGTCCTTCCCAGCATTTATATCAGACAAGCGATCCCCTATCACAGTTCCACTCGTAATCTTGTATTTATCTACAATATGTTGGACTAAATCTGATTTATTCAGTGTGTTAATTTGCTGGATACTAAATGTTTCCGTTACCCATTTGTCTAAGCCATAATAACCGACAATCGCTTTTAAGTATTCTGTTAAACCATTACTGGCTATGTAAATGGAGTAATCATTCTCTTTTAAAAAGCTGAACACTTCTTGAACATGAGGATATAGTTCACCTTTTCCATTACTTATATTGTGGATTAACCTCTCTAGGAAAAAAGCATCCGTCTGTTCTCTTTCTTCTAGAGAATGATCAGGCAATAGCGCCTCCCACACCTTAGGCAAAGGAACCCCCATTATCTTTCGGTATGTATCAATGGGTGTGTCAGCATCCCATCTCTTTTGTGACCGTAAACGATTAAACGCATCATCAAGGGATATTTCTAATATTTTATCTGTTTGAAAGAGTGTTCCATCCATATCGAAAATCAGTGCTTTTGTCATTTTTATGTTCCTTTCCTAACCATGAATAAGACTACTTTACGTCATTGTGATTTCACTTAATGCTCTCTTCTCTCGTTCTGCTCACAACCCAACAACTTCATCAAAAACGGCAGGCTCCTCATCAACCAGTACATGTATTACTTCTTGACCTGGATCTCTTGTTAAATAATAAACATGTTGCTCCACAGTATCCCCTTGTGAATCAGAAGTACTGAACTTTATCGTGACCGTATCGTCCATTGTTTCAACATTGGTTTCTACTTCTCCACTTGATTGAAATACGATATAAGAACCTTTTTCTCCTTCATCCATCAACTGAAGTTTCAAATTCGAATCAATATTTTCTTGTACATTATGAGGTACATTTTCAATTTCATGAAAATTGAACGTGGATGAATCATTTGATGATGATAGATTACATGCAGATAAAATCGAGAACATGAACAAGGCTAATCCAACGATTCTTTTCATTCCCACTCTCCTCCTGCCTTTGAAGAACTTGCGTAGAAGTTATTTCTCATAAGCATACATAATAATCTCCATGCCACTATGTGTCTTACGCCAATCGTAGACCACGATGACCTCCTGACCATTTCTATCCTCAACATCTGTCTTAAATTCCTTTATCACCTCTTCAATGATCACTTTCTTATGATCATATTTCCCTGAGTTCACTTCTCTTCTGTCATCATATACGATGGTGTAATCAACTAATTTATTTGATATATTCATATCGTGCATTTCCTCCCCTTTTTACGGACCTGTCCCACAAGCCACTTCATACTCTTCATTCTCATTCGCCTTCGCATAACATATGCTGGCTGTTTCACCAGTAGGACTATTATAGTCATACCAATAAACATGGTACTGCTGACCATATTCTTGATCCTGATAATCCTCTTTTTTAATGAAGGCAAAAAAGCTTTGATAAGGATGCCCATCCTTGTAAATAGCTTCTCTTAAAGCTGACCTCGGTGAATCATGATCGTGAATTTTTGGAGCCAAAAGTGGTGGCAATGCAACGAACACCACTGCTATCAGTAAAATAAACGCTAAAACCTTTTTTCTCTTCGTCACATGTTCCCCTCTTTTCTACTTGCCTGCACACTAGCTCAATTCCAATTATTCCAAATTCTTCATTATTAGACAATCCCTCATGTGACTAAATCCCATTCACCTCTCAAACTTTTTCATATTTTTGTAAAAAATACCAAGAATATATTCCCATGCTTTTCTATTCATACTATAATTCTATATTGTGACATGTATCTTTTTACATATAAAAAACGATCACAGCAGAGACCAATCTTAAAAATAATTTACATTTTTTTAAGAATAAGAGGCTCTTTTCCTCAGTAAAATGAACTTTGTGGTCACCTGTTGGGAAAGTCAGGTGAACTACGCCTCAAGACCTAGGCGAATATTAGTCTGGAGGAGGCTGTGATCAGGTCAGAAATCAAGTATCTTTAAAAAGAAGGTTTGAAAACCAAATCAGTATTAGGGGGGAAACACATGCAAGCTTTAACCAATTGGGTATTCCGCAATAAGGCGGCCATGGGACTCTTTATCGTCATCACATTGCTTATCGGCATCATTAGTTATTTCCGTTTGCCTATGGAATTCTTGCCAGAAGCGGATAATCCACAAGTCACAGTCGTGACCTTGGGACAGGGGTATGACGCCGGATCCATGACAACGAATATCACAGAGCCCGTGGAACAAGCGGTCGCATCCATTTCCGGAAAAACATCGATCCTATCCACTACAGGGGAAGGGTATTCCCAGATTTCCATCAACTTTGATTCCAAAACAGATATGAAGGAAGCCAAGTTGAAAGTGGAGGATGCCATTAAAGGGATTCAGCTTCCTGAGGGAGTCGGCCAACCGCAGATCTCTCAGCTGAATACGTCAATGATTCCAATCGGTCAGGTTTCCGTGACATTTGATGACGGATTAACGAAAAAGAACCTGGATCTCGTCAACGACGAATTCAAACCACTGTTTGAGAATCAATCCGGTCTGTCTCAAGCCAGTGTCGCCGGTGAAAACACTGCACGTGTCCAAATCAACCTTGACCAAGATAAACTGGAAAAGTTACATATCCCGGTTAACGCGGTGATGGGAGTGCTGCAAGGACAACATGT
This sequence comes from Rossellomorea aquimaris, assembly GCF_020172085.1. Taxonomy (GTDB): domain Bacteria; phylum Bacillota; class Bacilli; order Bacillales; family Bacillaceae_B; genus Rossellomorea; species Rossellomorea aquimaris_E. The sequence goes on along the minus strand of NZ_JAIVAT010000003.1, from coordinate 274,659 downwards.
ATCTGCTTCTGCCGGAAGCACAACGATTGATGGGCAGAAGAGTACAATCAATGTAACGGACAATTTGACTTCCGTAGATGCGTTGAAGAATTTGCCTATTCCGCTGCAAGTCCAGAATGCTCCTGTCGTTAAACTGAAAGACATCGCAACCGTTGAAAAAGTAAAAGCAGAAAACACAATCACACGGGTAAACGGGAAAGAAGCCCTGGCCATCATCCTGTTCAAAGAAAGTGATGCCAGTGCGGTAACAGCAGGAGAAGAAGTAAAAGACACAGTAGATAAAATCAATAAAGACTATGACGGTGTCGAAGCAAAGACATTGTTCACAACAGGGGATATGGTCAAGAACTCGGTGAACAGCATGGTTCGCGAAGTCGCTTTAGGCGCTCTGTTCGCAACGCTTGTGATTCTTTTATTCTTAAGAAAATTCAAGCCGACCCTGATTACCGTCGTTTCCATTCCATTATCACTTTGTATCACTCTATTCCTTCTCTGGTTATCCGGAGTCACCTTGAACATCCTAACTCTGGGAGGAGTCGCTGTGGCTGTCGGTCGACTGGTCGATGACAGTATTGTCGTCGTCGAAAATATTTTCAGGCGCAGCCAGAATGAGAAGCTGTCTAAACAAAATGTTCTACTTGCTACCAAGGAAGTTACCCGTGCGATTACGTCGTCCACACTCATTACCGTGGCCGTATTCTTGCCGATGGGACTTGTCAATGGATCATTGAAGGCGTTCCTGCTTCCATTTGGATTGACGGTTACGTACTCATTGCTCGCTTCCCTGCTTGTAGCCGTGACGGTCGTGCCGTTGTTAAGCCGAAGTATGTTGAAAAATACTACACTGCCTAAACACAACACGCCTCACCGCTACGTAAATGTGTTGAGATGGTCCTTAAATCATAAGTTCGTTCCGATCCTTTTGGCCATTCTTGTCTTCGGAGGTTCGATCGCTCTTTATATCACGTTACCGAAAGCAGCGACAAGTGCAAACGATGCATCATTTGTAGCTGTATCAATGAATTTCCCGAGCAATACGCCTAAAGACACCATTAAAGAGCGTATGACAAGCTTTGAAGATAAACTATCGGAGTTTGAAGGATTCGATTTCTTGATCACCCAGTATGGATCTAGTGAAGAAGCAGCTCAATACGGAGAAGTAAGTGATCCAGATACCGTTTCTTACAGCGTGATCATGAAGGAAGATGCTGATGCTGAAGCCTTCATAGAAAAGGTGAATGAAGCGAAAAAGGATGAAAAGGACGTCATTATCACGGCATCACCTGCATCCATCTTTGGAGGATCACCCAATTCAAGTATTACGTATGATATCGTCGGAAATGACACCAATGAACTTCTGAAGACTTCCAAATCGATCATGGATAAGATCAAAGATATCGATGGCGTAAAGAAAGTCTCCAGCAATCTGGAGAAAACGTCACCTGTCTTTACGGTGAACGTCAACACGGAGAAAGCAAATGCCCAGCAAACGGCTATGCAAATCCGCTCATTACTGAATCCACAGCCGATCGGGGTAGTCAACCTGGATGACCAAACAACTCCTGTGTTCCTGGACGCCGGTGTCGACCTCACGAAACAGGCCGATTTAAAAGGATTAACGATTGCAACGAACTCGGGCATCCAGCCACTATCCGATGTGGCATCCATCACGGAAGAAGAGAAACCGAGTACCGTCCTGCATAAAGACGGTGACTTATATGTCCGAATCACAGCCGAGGTAGACCCTGAAGAGCTTTCAGTCATCTCGAAAAATATCGATACCAAAGTCAAGGATGTTGAACTTCCAAAAGGTGTGTCTCTTGATACCGGAGGCGCCGCTGCCCAACAGGCCGACGACTTTAAGGATCTTGGAATGACGATGCTTGCTTCCATCATGATTGTTTACCTGATCATGGTCCTTACCTTTAAGACATTGAAAGCACCACTTGCGATATTGATTACGTTGCCGCTCGCTTCCATTGGTGCCGTTCTTGGACTGCTTATTGCACGGGTTCCTGCAGACGCAACGGCTCTCATCGGAGCATTGATGCTGATTGGAATCGTTGTTACAAACGCCATCGTCTTAATTGACCGCGTGAAGCAGAATGAAGAAACGATGATCATTCGTGACGCGATTTTAGAAGCATGCGGCACTCGTCTCCGTCCAGTTGTCATGACAGCGATTGCCACCATTTGTGCTATGCTTCCACTTCTATTCGGTCACACTGAAGATGGAAGTCTTGTATCAAAATCGCTGGCTGTTGTCGTCATCGGTGGTCTTGCCGGTGCTACTGTGCTGACGCTTGTGGTAGTTCCTGTGTTCTACGAATTGCTGTATTTCAGGAAATCGAAGCGTCAACGTGCTCAGCAGTTGGAAAGTGATGAGAAAGTAGCTCAGTAAGGTTTATGTGTGCTGAGTGTATGATAGAAAAAGGTGCTTATCCGATTCTGGATAGGCACCTTTTGTTTTTTAATATGGAATGGGTGTATGAATGATTCAGCTGTTAAACTTAGGCTTATATTCAGCTGCTAAGAATCAGCAGCTGAATCCAACACCTATCCCCTTACCTCAATAATGATTCACATATTCTTTCAATTCCTGATACATTCTTTCAATGACTTCATTCTTTCTTAGTTCAGGATTTCTCATCATACACTGAATGATCGCCCCCACTAAATCATTCAGATCACATTTTTCTTCAAATACTGTTTTTACATCATACCCTTTTTCAAAAACCCGAATGGCGACATGTGTTTGATCTAATCTATTGAATTCCCATGTGTACTCAACCGGTTCATCCAGCATTGTAAAACGGAGTTCCTTTCTTGGGAATGCAGCCAAACCAGGTAATAATTGATAGACAGCCTTTAAAAACTCTTCCAATGGATTATGGAATAAGTAGGAACACACAAATTCAAATCTAGTTTGATCAATCCTTATGAAACCTGAAGCCCACCCTGTATCCGTTAATGCATATTGAAATTCTACGTCATTTGGCAAATGTATCAACTCCAAAAGGTTTATATCAGTCATCCTATCATTAATAACCATCTAGGTTCATGATGAATTCAGCTGTGGAATATCCACTTATAATCAGCTGCTGACATAATTGGAATATTCAACTGCTGAATATCGTTATAAAATCAGGAGCTGATCCCACCTCCATTTACTCACTATCTCCATTAATTTAAAAACACATTAAAGGATATCCATACTCTTCATAGAACTTATGTATAGATAGTTTATAAAAGAGGAGTAGATAAGAAGTGAGTGATCAAATCATACCGGCAGTCATTGCTTTTATATTAGTTGTGGTACTATCTCCCCTATTCATTGAACTCTTAAGAAAATTAAAGCTCCTGCAACCGATAAGAAAGGAACTTCCCTCCAATCATCAAATCAAAAAGGGTACTCCGTTAATGTTTGGAATCATTCTTTTTATAGGAGTGGTTGTATCCTTATTTTTCTCCCCTACGCCACTAATGTTCTTCTTGGCTATTACGTATATTCTATTCAGTTTTATAGGATTCTTGGATGATTTTTGGAAAGCGTCACGTCAAGATCCTGGAGGTGTATCGAGTAGAACCAAGCTTATTTTCCAATTTCTATTTACCGGTGGCCTTCTTTTCTACGTGATAAACGAGCTTGAGTTAGACACGACGATTCGTATTTATCAACATCTCTCAATTGATCTTCCAATGGTCGTATATTTCATAGTGATCACCTTATTTGTTGTGGCCTCTGCCAATGCCATTAATTTTACAGATGGCTTGGACGGGCTTTTAGGAGTGGTGGCCATTCCTACATACTTTTTCTTCTTTATGATTTCAGACAAATCAGAGGTACAGCTCTTCTGTTTAATCATGATTGGCTGCTTACTTGGCTTTCTCATCTATAACATCTTTCCAGCCCGAGCTTTTATGGGGGATACAGGGTCATTGGCGATAGGGGGATCCCTTTCCTTTCTTGCCGTTATCGAGAAAGTGGAGATCCTCATTCCCCTATTATTCTTTATTTATTTCGCTGAACAACTTTCGGTCATCTTACAAGTTGCATCATTTAAATCGACAGGGAAACGAATTTTCAGGATGACACCCATTCATTATCACTACGGCTTAAAATATGGTTGGGGTGAAACGACCATTGTCACCGCCTTTGGGTTTGTTTCGTGGATTTGTACGTTTATTTGTTTCGCTTATTGGAAGTTTATTCTCTATCCATAAGGGATATAAAAGGAACTTCGTATGTTGAAGTTCCTTTCTTCATTCTCGATTAAAATCTCCGTCTTCGTCATGTAGAATGTTTTTACGAATCTATAGATTGCAACGCGTCAAACAATTCTTCCTGTACCTTTTCATCTTCACTCACATAAAACACCAATAGATTATGTATTCCATATACCTGATGTTCTATTAAATCATACGTTGCTGTTTTCTCTTCAAACGCCTGCACTGCTTTTCCCCGTTCATTTGAAGTGGGAAAAATATAAATGGATAAAGTGTTTCCCTCCAAACCGTACACTTCAGGGGTAACACCGTTTAATTTTTGAATAAAGACGTTCTCTTTTGGTAAATCTGACGTGTCTTCTAATTCCAACCCTTGTTCTCTGATTACATTTAAAACTTTTTCTAAAGTAATGTCTTTCGTATTTTGAGAGGAGTCTTCTGCTTCTTGTTGGTTGCAAGCACTCAGTAAAAGGATGAATAGTACAGAGAATAATAGTTTTTTGGTCATATTCTTACCTCCAATCCTATTAGTCTTTTTTTAACTGCTCTCCTTTTACATCAAAGCATACCTTTTCTCAATATGCGATTGATAAATTCTGTTTTGCCTTCTGTATAAGAGTCTCGGCTAGTTACTGTATTAGCTAATCTCCTTTTAATCTGTTCATACTCGATAACAGCTTGTGGGTTATCCCTCATATAATCTCTGAAAGCTAAATGCCTTGCCAGCTCTTTACTATCTTTGTGACATACATAGAGATGGTGCGCCATCCATTGTGTGCCTTTTCCGTCCCATGGAGTCAAAAGATTCTTTCTCCCAAATGCTTCTCTACCTTCAAAACTCCATTCTTTCTGGTGAAAATACCCTATCTGTTCAAGTTGCAGAATGACACTATGGAAAACATCATAACTTTCTATCACAATATCAATATCCAAAACCGGCTTTGCACCGAGTCCTGGTATGGAGGTGCTACCCACGTGTTCAATCCAGATTATGACATCCTTTAAAGCAATACTCAAAACCCGTTTTATGGAATGAAATTCTTCTGACCATCGATCATCATACTGAACAATTTCTATGCCAAGTTCCGCCAATTTGCTCCCCCTTAATCCCTAACAGAACCTTACAACTCCTTTACATCTCAAAAAAACGATCTCTTTCAACCCTACATACTCTTACAGCAAAGTTTTTGTACCATTCTTTTTTTCCTCTATCCTGTGCCACTTGATGGGCTGAATGTTCTTTCCACTGCTTGATGGCTTCTACAGATTCCCAGTAAGAAATCGTGATTCCCAGACCTTCATCGCGGGCGCTTTCTATCCCTAAGAAACCTTTCTGTTGCGATGCTAACTCTACCATTTTTTCAGACATCTTCTCATACCCTTTGTCATTCTCGGTTCGTTCTGAAGCAAATATTACCGCATAGTAAGGTGGTTGAGGAGTTTTTGCCAATCTATCCAATTCCAGTACCCCCAATGCTTTTTTCTCAGCTCAATAGATATTTTTTAAAAATACATATATAAGGTTAGATTTTATCCCCTAGATAAAGATCATCAAATTTCACATACTTATTTTGTTCCATTTCTCTATAAATCCTAATAAAGTTTACATCGAGTACGGGATATGGACCAATTTCCGTTTCTACTACTGCAGCCATATCTTTCAAATCTTGTTTTGTAAGGCCATAAGTTGTCTTCCCTAAAGTCAAGTGGGGTACGAAATGATCTAGTTCAAAATACTTTTCTATTACCTTTGAAGGTTCTACTGAGTTTACTATTTTCTCGTGTAACTTGTGAAGGTCTTCTGATAGCGCACTTAAATATAGTATCTCTTCACCAAAAAACATGGCTTTATTTAATTCAATGCGAAAGGGTTCTGTTTCAGAACACACTTCCTTGATACGACTTATCCACTTTAAATTTTCAGTTAATCCTCCTTGTGCTTTCAAAGTAATATGAGGTTCAACAATCTGATCAATGCGGTTATTTTTCCATCTGTTTCGAAATGCTGAAATCCTATCTTTATATTCCTCTGGTGGAATAATGCCTATAAAAAATTTCAATTGCCCTCTCCCTTTATTATCTCTAGAATCTTTCTACAACTAAACAAACTTGTACATCAAAACGTCGTCCACATATGTATGTTCATTTATTTTAAATTCCTTAATCTTACGGCCTTCCTCAATAAATCCCATACTTTTGTATAATGAAATAGCCCTATGATTTGTAGAAAACACTCCCAAACTCACCTTTTCGATTTGTGGGTGGTTTTCTGCCCAATCGAGCATTGCTTTAAGAAGGAATTTACCAATCCCTTTACCCCTATATTCTTCCATGATCGACATCGAAATCGATCCCGTATGAGATAATCTTTTTAATTGATTTGACCGAAAGACAATGGATCCTACAACCATGTCATTTACCTCAGCAACAATTAAATTTTCTTTATCATTATTTACTATGTCCTGAATGATTGCTCTTTGCTGTTTGATAGGCTTCTTTTCGAGTTCATCAGGCAACGAGATGAAGTAGTCTCCTTCAGTCATAATGGAAGTTGATATTTCTAATAGTGTTTCTGCATCTTCTTGCTTAGCAGTTCGAACGATGCACTGATGATTGTTTACTATCTCAGTCAATTGAATCCCCCCTAGTCATAAAATTGTTAACTCAAATACCGTTCCTCAATCAACCTACGATGATGAATCTCATGCCCGGCAATAATGTATCCAATAGCCCTCGCCGTCACTTCTCCACCATTTGCTCTTCCTCTCTGTACCAGGGCTTCCTCATCCAAACTGCCTAGAAGTAGAATAGTATGTTGGCGGACAAGAGATTGATGATGTAAAAGCTCCTGTAAGGAAAACCGATTAAATTTCCCCTTTTTCACATACTCATCATCATGATATCCCGGCAGCATTTCCTTTTCTCCTCTTCCTATAGAAAGAAGACGGTAGCTCATAATCCGTTCGGTGTCGGTTATGTGACCTAGTACTTCCTTGATTGTCCACTTTTCAGGGGCATATCGGAACTCGGACTTTTCTTCGTTTACATCTTTTAATAGATTGATGGTTTCCTTTAGTTGAGCATCAAGAATCTGGAGCAGATCTCCATCTGGTACGTGGTTCACATATCCCTCATAATATGGAGGATACTCATTCATTTCTGGTTTATTTAGCATCGTTTCTACTCCTTTTGTATGTACGTTATTCACATTCCAATTATTTCAAAAACGAAGGGTCCTGACAATCACTTTACTCAATTGATAAGCTTAATCGCCACGCAATTCCCCAGGCAATTATAGACCTGACCTATACTATAAGGATTGTATTTCCAACCTAAAACACTTTCCTCTTCAAGTGATACATTCTACTAAAATTTAAATTTTCCTTTTTTACTCTTAGGTTAAAGAGATTACCCCAGCTTTATTTAGAAAAAAAGAAGTGGATTCAATCGAATCCACTTCTTACGTTTTTAGTTGATGCCCAACTCTTTCTTTATGCTTTCCAAGGTTTGGCCTTGATACATTTGCTTTGGAGTAGGGGCTTTGTCCACTCCAGGATCTGTTTCGAGGTAATTGTATTCGACAAGCTCAAAGTCTTCTTCATTGATGACTCCATCGAAATTCAAATCCGCTTCTTGTTTATCTGTTCCCCATGATTCTTTCAACGCTACAGCATCAAAAATATCAATGACGCTATCCTGATTAATATCACCGGCATCTTGTTTGCGAATAGGGAATTCACGCCATGTTCCAATGACTCTTTCTCCACGCTTCTCATAGATTTTAAAGGAAGTGTTCACCGGGAAGTGTCCGGGGATCTTGACTTCAAGATTAAAAGGTTTGTCCGTTATAGGTAAGTCTGACACTGAGAAAGACGTTTTATTGATAGTTCCTTCATGTTTCACTCCATCAGGGTCCGTCACCGTTAGGGAGATCGGAGCATTGGAGAAGTCCTTGTCGTAGTCAAACTTTCCGTCCATACCATAAAATCCTTGTGGAACAATACTTCCGCGAGCTTCGGAATAGCTGCGCAACAATTCCGGAATATCTCCTTTAAAGTAACCTCTCATATTTTTTGTTTCTTGTCCGTCCGTATTGATGTAAGAAGCTGCTAGTGATGGTACTTTTAATTGATTTCTTTTAGTATATTTCGCTTCTTTTGCTTCTAAAATTACGTCAACGACTGGGGTATCTCCCGTTACTTCTATAGTTGAACCTTCGTTAAGGGAAACGGTGATATCCAAATTATTCTGGAAGCTAGATTTATCTTTGATTTCATGCTTGATAGTGGATTCACTATAAGACTTGAATGCTGGATTAAGGACTACATCCTTTACTTCCATTTCGTTTTTATCATACGTAACGGTAAAGTTACCTTCTTTGAATTTCATTAAGTTATTAGCGGTTAACGTCAGTTTGAACTCTTCTCCTGCCGTCAGTTCGCTCTTATTACTCTCAGTGGTCATATATGGGGTCCCTTCGGCCACGAAAGCATTAATGATTGGTCCACTCTCTGCCAGGTTCCCAACTGAATCATAGGCGAAGAACGAAAGCGGATAACGCTCCAATAGAGGACTCATTAGAATCTCTTCGTTCAGGTTCCCGGAAGCGTCAGTGATTAATGGAACGGGACTAGGGAACGGTGATGCCCAGTAATAGGTGATGTAATTATTCGATTGGTCTACATCGAATCCCGCTGCTTTCATTTGATCGATTTCGTTATCGTATAGCTTTAAAGAAACGGGTACCGTTTCTGTCCCTGGTGCATATTCATATACACCATTCGGTAAGCTGCTGGATATTTTCGGTGCCGTATTATCGATAAACGTATCTGTTTCCTTTGTAAAGATTTTTCCTTTTGCATTTACCCCAACAAGTTTCAATTTGTAATGTCCTTCTGGTGCAAGGGTAGGATTCACAGAGAATGGATTATTCTTGTTCCCGGTGTAAGGGTAATAGTAACCCGAGAACATGGAATTAAATACAATTCTTTGTCCTTCTTTTATTCCAGTTGGATTGAACGATGCAATGAGCCCTAAATCTTTGTTTGTTTTTGGATCCACCAATACGAGACTCATTTGTTCCATCGGGGATCTTAGCACAAATGATCCAGGTGTAAAGTTAAACAGTGTGCCGAATTGATTGTTCTGTTTGGTTGAGAAGTTAAACGCCTCAAGTGCTTCTATCCCTTCTTCCGATACCCTTATGCCAAATGGAATTTGATATTCTTCAGACGGATCCTCACTATTTACATACGTCACGTACCCTTCGTAATATCCCTTTTCAGCTGTAGCCGGCACATCCAGGAACACCTTCGTTTTCTTTGATTTTCCGGCATTTATCGTCAATTTGTCAGCATAGGAAAGTGAAACGTTGTTTCCAGCTGCGTCCAGGGATTTACTTGTAAACTTTACGCTGGCATGGAACGTCTTGTTCTTGTCACCTGAATTCGTTATTTCGATTGTTCGTTGGTCATGCAATGGTTTTCCGTCTACATAACGTAACCCGAAGCTCATACCTCCAGTTCGTTCGTCAATCGTCACTTCTTCCCCGTTATGGATGGTTGTCGTTTCGTCCACCACCTGGAAGTTGACACTGGAGTGAATGGCTTCATATGGGTCCACCCTTCCTGCGCCGACTTCATACACGCTGTAATCACCATTCAGTGGGTCGGCGGTATTCATCAATTTGGATTTCACATCAGCAGGCGTATAGCTGTTATTCGACTGTAATAGAAGTGCAGCAATCCCTGCTACATGTGGAGAAGCCATGGATGTCCCGGACAATCGGGTATAAGCATAGTCATAGGTTCCATTTTCTTTATCATTGATATAAGAAGGAACCGTCGATAATACAGATACACCAGGAGCTACAACTTCAGGTTTGATATCGTAGTTCATTTTAGAAGGTCCCCTCGAGCTGAAGCTTGCAAGATGGTCCCCATCTGTTTTGAATTCATCTAGATCACTAAATGTGATGGTTTTACCTTCTTCTAGACTATTCTTTAACATTTCACCTTCTTCTTTGGATAAAGAGAAGGTTGGGATGTTATCTACACCCTCACCAAGATAATAAGGGATCTGGCCTTCTTCGTTATTATAAATGATGATAGCTTTGGCACCATTTTGTTTAGCATACTTAATCTTGTCGGCAAATGAGTAAGAACCCCGACTAACAAGAGCGATATTCCCATTTACTTTATCCTTGATGGATGAGTAATTGGAATTCCCGCCAAGTCCAGCATCCAATACCTCAAGACTCGCACCCTCGAAGTCAGAAATCTTATCGCTGAAGTTTTTAGCCATTAATTGAAGGTGCACTTCATTTGAGCCATAGTGACCGTTTAACGTCGGAATGTCGAATGGAACATCACTTGCGCCTACTGTCAGAGCAAGCGCGGACGTTCCAGGTGAACCTAGAGTGAATGCAGCACTTCCGGCATTTCCTGCAGATACAACGGCTGTCACTCCACTGAGGACCGCGTTGTTAACTGCTACACTTGTTGGGTAGAGAGGGTCATTCACAATCGCACCCAATGATAGATTGATTACATCCATTCCTTGTTCAACGGCCTTATCGATCCCTGCAATGACATTTTCACTTGTTCCGCTTCCGTATGGGCCTAATACACGATACCCATAAACGTCCGCTTCGGGTGCCACACCTTTTACACTATATTCAGATTCATCGTTATCCCCTTGACCGGCAATCGTACCCGCTACATGGGTTCCATGTTCGGTGTAGTAGCTATTGCCACTATAAACCTCGGGTTTCCCGGATGCTTGCCAATCCTTATAGGTCGTTTCCATCGGGTCTGTATCGTTATCGACAAAATCATAGCCGCCTTTGAAAACACCGTCTAAGTCAGGGTGATTGTAATCGATACCTGTATCAATCACTCCCACTTTTATCCCTTTACCAGTGAAGCCTTCACTATGTAATTGGTCGATCTTTAAATAAGGCATACTTTCAACGATATACTCGTCTTCTTGTTCTTCAGTATCATTCGTTACAGGTGGCTCCACCTGTACTTCAACGTCACTCCATACAGCTCTCACAACGTCTAGATTTAGTAATTCTTGCACTCTATTAGCTGGAACCTCTAATGAAACACCGTTCATGGCGTTTTCATACGTTTTTCCGATCTTAAATCCAGATTGACCCTTATCCTTAAACATATGATCCAGATCTTGCTTCAACTTCTTTTGATCATTAGCGACATTATCCTTCGCTTCTTTTTGGGTAAGTGTTTTACCTTCAAGTTGTGCTTTAAGCATAGCGACTTTTTCAGGATGATGATCCAGTTGAACAATGACCTTGATCGAGTCATTACTGTCCAGATTGACATTTTGAGATAAAAAGAGTCCTTCTTTTTCAACACTTTGTAGCTGTTTGTAGTTTTCAAGCTGCTGGGGGGTTAAGTTTGAGAGAGCATCTTCGATGGTGGATGGCTTTTCTGCCAGAACGTTTACGCCAGGTATATTGACTGAACTCAACATCATGCCTGCACCTAAGACGTAGATTAATAGATTCTTTTTGGTGTTCATTAAGTTATCGCAACTCCTTATTTCTGAATTTTTTAACAACTTAACGGTACCATAGGGAGTCAGATAAAATGTATGGGGAAAGTTTAATAGAAGTCGACAAAGCTGGTAAACGACAATCACTGAATTGTACCTATTAAAACAACATAATTCCTTTACTCGACAATGCACATCAATGAAATATGACCTACAAAACACTGAAAGCTATTGGGAAAATTCAACAACTAGACAAAAGGATGGGGACAAGGATATTTTTATATGTATTTTCCTATTTTCAAAAATAAAACCCATTAAAAAAGGTGCATTTCTTTAATAGAAATGCACCTTTTTGTATAAGCAATCTCTTACGAAATAACTCAGTGTCACTAATTGGTTTCCTTTTCACCCGGCTTTCGTTTATGCTTTTCAGTAATGATTTTTTTATTCAAAATCCTCACTTCCCCAACCATCAACAGCCTCATGTCCTCAACGATATATGCAGCGAGCTCTTGATCAGAGATGTCATCCCCATCAATATCAAGACGGAATTCCTGTCCCTGTATGCCGCCTCCGTTTGTAAAGTCGATTTCAAAGTCGAACTGAACCCGTTTATCCATCTGAATCCTCCTTAGGTTTGGTCATATCAGAATTCAACGAATATTAAGTAAACCTTTTAATCGCGCTCAGCTGAGATTTGAATTAGAGAAGACGATAGCAAAACGCTTAGATCAATTGATTAAAATCCTTCACCATCTCACTGAATTTTTCTCTTTCTTCTAAGTGTGGTGAATGGTTGCTATTTTCGAAAATGTAAAAGGATGAATTGGGAAGAAGATCAAAGATTTCTTCTGAATACACAAATGGGCATTGAGAGTCGTATCTTCCACAGAAAATAATGGTCGGAGTGGTGATGTCCGAAATGCTTTCTCTAATATCATACGTTGGGAGTTCGGTATTAGAATAATAATCTAACCGTTTCTGGACCACTCTGCCACTGCTTGGCTTTGAGAAATATTCATCGAATCTTTCCGGGTCATACAATGACATTTCGGTCCATTCTCTACCTGCTTGTACTCGTTCTTCTTTCGTTGAATCTTGAGATTTCATCATGGAGATTAGTTCTTTTAAACGATTATTACCTGGATTTTGATCACAATAAATACTTTCCTGATGTTCCATATACGCATTGGTAGCGGATGCTCCACCGACAATTAAACGCTCTAAAGAATTTGGGTGATTAGCAGCATACACCAACCCGAGCATTCCTCCAGTGGAATGGCCGGCAAAGTTCCAGTGAACTAACCCAAGCGCTATCCGGATAGCTTCTAAGTCTTTACATGTCTCACTCATACATAGCTCATCTTCATTTGTCACTTCAGTCGATTTCCCCGATTCTTTCAGGTTTACAAGAAACACTTTGAAATCATCTACAAACATATCAGCGAAATAGTAGCCACGCTCGTTAAACTCGCTATAAAGATGAGTCACACATAATGGTTCACCATTCCCCGCTACAAATATTTCGAAATTTCCTCGTTCTGTTTGAATTAGCTTTTGTTCCCACATCATTTCTACCTCATCCACCTTTCTTTCCGTAATGTTGCCCGTTGTCGAAGGAGCGAACATCCAGCTGCCCTCAAAACACCGTGGTCATAAGCTGAGGATAGGATACCTTGCAGGTTTCTATTCTCTGTTAGATTTTCTTCAGAATTTTTTTAAAATACTCTATATTAATTAGACGAATGAGGAAATCGATAGGTTTCATTTATTTTTTCTTTGGTAGAACAGTTAATAAATGAAACCCTTTTAAACGGAACAACTATCACATATGAATATGATAAAGTTGTCAACCCTATTCATACGACTTAAACGGAAACTTAATTTCTGATGATATTTATACCTATTTCTATAATGATTTAGATCAATTGGTAAAAATTCATGATCAACAGAATAATGTTGTAGCTGAATATGGTTATAATAATGAAGGAAAGCGCTTCCCTAGATAATCGAATGGATCTACCGCGTGACTCTTATCTCTGTTCCACCTGCCTTTATGCAGCTCAAAATGAAGATGTTGCCCTGTAGAATCGCCTGTGTTTCCCATATATCCGAGGAACTGTCCTTGCTTCACTTGAATCCCCTGTACATACTTTTCGACTGCCTGAGCGCATGTGAGCGTACACCGTTTCATAGGTTTCTCCATTGAGGCTGTGAACAATGAAAACAACTTCTCCATAACTGCTAGATCGATAGGATCTAGACACCATTCCAGAAGCTGCCGCCACCAATTTCACCGTGCCATTCTGTGCGATATCAATCCCATTGTGAATCCGTGCGACTCCATGAAGGAAGTCTTTCCCGAAACGTGATGTGATCTTACCTTGTGCTGGATAAATAAACATCAAAATCTCTCCCTTACATTTTTTTAATATAAAAAGAGCCACCTTTAAGGCAGCCCTTAGTTCTTCTCTTCACTTTGATTTTCAATAACCTGCAAACGTTCAGTGATTGCCTTTGGCACCTTCACTCCGATTTGCGCAAGGTTCTCTGCGATCGACAATCCTTCATTGGCGATATAAAAAAGAACGGTTCCAAAGGTGAGGACCCCGTTCAATCCAAGGATTTGGTCTATGACATTCCATTTTACTTAGCTTGTTAACTCCCCTTAAGACCCATTCAATATGTCTGTTCCTGGCAATGTCCCACTCAATCCGATCTATAGCTGTCTGTTCAGTTGATGAATGAAACTCATTCGAAAATGAAGGAGGAACAAGTGAATAAGTAGCAGTCACCTTAGGAAGCTTATTCTCTGGAACAGTTAGTAAATAGAATCGATATTTTTCTAATGCTGATTCAACAGCTTCCTTTGTTTTCTCTCTGTCGATCTCAGGAAGCATGAACAATTATTTTCCCATTTAAGCTTCCTCCTCTTTCAATTCTAATTGACAAAATTTTAGTTATCTTGTTTCACAACCATTAAAATATTATTAAAGTATCCTATATCTGGAGTTGCAGATTCTATTATCACTTGGATAAGGTCATTCACACTTAATGAGAGCATAATTGTTCTTGCGAAAGTATTATTTATCACATCTGAAGGTGGAATTGAGTAATATCGTATTTCTGACAATTCATTTATTGGTCCCTCATTTAATCTAACGTAGGTTTCTAGAATATCAACCTCAATTGAAGTTGAAGCTGGAAATTGAGCAATAAATGAATAATGTATGGAGTACACTCCTTCACTACTTATTCTTATTCCTTGTGTCGTTCCAAGAATTGGTGTAACTCCACTATATGGCCCAATATTAGTAAAGGTCATCAAATCTCCGCTGACTGCACCGGTAATGCCATTTCGATATAATGAACCATAAACAGGTGTAATCCCTGGTCCTTGTGGCCCCTGCTCTCCTTGTGGTCCCGGTTCTCCTTGTGGGCCCTGCTCTCCTTGTGGGCCCGGTTCTCCTTCTGGTCCCTGCTCTCCTTGTGGGCCCGGTTCTCCTTCTGGTCCCTGCTCTCCTTGTGGGCCCGGTTCTCCTTGTGGTCCCTGCTCTCCTTGTGGGCCAGGTGGACCCGGAGGACAATTACAATTGAATGGATATATATCACAGCTCTCTGGTGGCATTATTTCTTTTGGGAGATAAATATTGTTTCTTCTTAACTTAGGGATTTTTCTCATTCCACACACCTCGATACACTATTCTTAACTTATTATATGGA
This sequence comes from Rossellomorea aquimaris, assembly GCF_020172085.1. Lineage (GTDB taxonomy): Bacteria > Bacillota > Bacilli > Bacillales > Bacillaceae_B > Rossellomorea > Rossellomorea aquimaris_E. The sequence goes on along the minus strand of NZ_JAIVAT010000003.1, from coordinate 259,191 downwards.
AGTATCAAAATCATGATTGGACATAGGTACAACAAATGTATATTCTTCAAAATATAGAGTTTTGCATAGGGTGATGCACACCTTCTCCCTATCTTCTATCTGCTGTCATTTCGGACGATCATCAGGGATATATTTGCATCATTCAACCTGATCTTCTTCTGATTCCACTTCTTCAATACTCAACTGATTGTCTGGTACATCCACATTCCCGTTTTCCTCAACCGTGTATTGAGTACCCTCATAAAGCTCCTCGATACTCATCTGAGAAGGCTAAATGGATAAGTTCACGTTTCGACCAGCATACTTGTAATTCACATTGAATTTTTCTGCTAGACTCGTTCCTTTATGAATCATTTCATCATATAGGCAAGGACTATCAAATATTACTTTATTGCCTGGGGATAATATAGATTCAATGATAGCCCAATCAAAATTGTATGATATTTTCCCTGACGTATGGCCGTCCATTTCGGCTCCCTCACTCGTCTCTAATAGTGATGTCTTACTAACATCATGGTCAATGATTATAGCTCCTGTTCTTTTGGCCATTTCACGAGCAAGTGTAGATTTTCCCGCACCTGGAAACCACTGACATCTGTATGAATAACATGAACATTCCCCTATTCTTTGTTGGTCGTACACTCCCTCAATCAGATTCTCTGTTAGGCAAGAGGCAGACAGACCGTCCATTATACACACCTGTAGCTCTATAATTCCTTTTGTATAAATTCATTTATGATAGGTAGGTCAGGTGGGCTAATAGTAGAAGGAATGTCAGCCATATTAAAGAATTTTAATTCTTCGACCTCATTTTCGTCTTTCCTTAATCGACCTTCATAATCCCTGCATATATAAACGGTCACCACATTATATACCTCATCACCATGAGGATATTGATAATAAAAATCACTACCAGAATATACGTTAAATAAGGTTAATTCATTTGCCAATAAACCTGTCTCTTCAAGTAATTCTCTCTTAGCTACTTGTTCTAACGTTTCCCCAATCTCTAATGAGCCACCAGCTAAACCCCAACAATGATTGTCCTTTCTAAGTTGTAATAATAGCTCTTTATTGGAATTAACAATAATGACGCATGCACCAGCCATAATGAGTGGGCGACTCCCCACTATTTCTCTTAAATCCATAATATATCCCATAATATCCTCCGCCATTTTGTCCCAGTGTAAGTTTATTATTGTGGTTATTTCCCTATGAACTACTTTATAAATCCATCCCCATCCGCCTACTCTTTGTCTTTAATTTCATCGACTCATAAAATTTTATAGCTCCTTCGTTGAACTCCCATACACCTAATTCTAATGAGTCTGCTTCTATACTCTTTGCGAACTCTATTATTTTCTCAAAGAAGATTCTCCCCATTCCGTTTCCTCTGTACGTATGGTCGACACCAAAGTCATCCATGTAGACCACTTTCCTTGGGATGAGAATGGATCTTTCTTCTGTACGTTTTATCGTAATGATCGAATAAGCGATCGGTTGGCCTTTTTCTAACAAGAATACCTTTGTGTTTTCTCCATCGATCAAGCTGTTGAAGTACTCTTGATCTAACGTGGCATCAGCCATTCTATAATGGTCTGGTCTTTCCTTTGTATGCATTTCGTGAACTTGTCTTTGTATGTAATGAACCGCATCATAATCGTTCTTGGTGGCCTCTCTCATATGTATATCCAATCTATATTCCCCCTGTGGACTTTAACTCTTGAAGCAAGTTAACAAATCTTTTTATAAAAAATAAGTGTGGCATGATCATTTAATTTCTTACTGATTCCCGTTTTGCTATAGCCCATTTTTTCATACAGATGACAGTTTCTTTCCTCTTCTAATAGTGTCGCTAATTCCCACGATTCTGCTTGAGGAAACATTTCTTCAACTAAGAGTATCGTTTTCTGTGCGATCCCCTTCCCTTGAGAAGAAGGTAAAATAAACATGGGACTAATCCAGAACTGAACATCTTCTTTCCAATAGACGCAAATGGCCCCTACGAGTTTATCCTCAGTCAAAATCTTATAGAAGCCACCGTCAGCCCTATTGATCCTTTTTTGTACTCTTTCAATCGTCTCGTTCGCCGGATTGGTTTCAGAATCTTTATACGTGTTCAACAGTGGCATAAATGCCTCAACCTGAATGTTAAAGATAGATTGTGCATCTTGGTTTGTTGCTTTTTCTAACCGAACCTCCATGGCTACACCCGCTCTTGATTTAGATTTTAAAGAATTAAGTCAAGAATGTAATAAGAACATTCCCGATGAAAAACACTGCTGGCAAAGCACTGATCATTAAGCCGAATGTAGCAATATTCTTATTAAAAGAGAGCACCGAACCGATGATCCAGACAGCTATGACTAAAAGAAATTGAGGGTAAACAAACGTATGATCGGTGTAATTCTCACCTAAGCCACCACTCGCGAAGAAAAGAGTAATAGGTATAGTGAGTATGCCTGTAATGACAAGATGAATGATTCGATATATTTTCAGATTCACAGAATCCCCCCTCAAATTCTTCAATTAATTCCTATTCCCAAACAAGCAATCAACGTTTATTCATTTTCTCAGTCCATTCCTCTAACATCTCATCATCTAATTCCTCCATTACCTCCTGAGTTCCATCTTCCATCACGATCTTTACTTCTACATCCTTTTTATCACTGACGGCATACCAGAACCTTTTATCTTCTTCGACCTCAATGATTTTGGCTTTTTCTCTCCCTGCATACACTTCCTTAATAGAAGGATCACTGATTGCCCCAGAATAGATATACGGTTCCTGGTTCATAGCCGACCATTTTACAGGGGTATCCCATTCAGCTCCTCTCGTATGTTTCCATTCCCACTGTCCATCTTCTTGTTTAAAATAGGCAATAAATATTTGCTCTCCTTGAGGATTATTTTCTGTAAATACAGCGATCGCATCGTTTGTTTGAACCACATCTTCATCTTGGTGAATGAGTGAATAAGAATAATTTACTTCTTGATCATAACCCTTTGACATTTCCTCCATCTTTTTATGGAAGAAGTCTTCAAAGGAATCCTTAGTAGAACACGCTGCCAAGAAAGCGATGAGTGTAAAAATACTTAGTGCAAAAAATTTATTAATTTGGGATCATCCTCTTTTCTTATTACGGTTTATAGTATAATACAGCGATTTTTTTAATATTTTCTACTCGCCAAAAAACCTAATAAATTCGAACTCCTTGATTTAAGTCAATGAAAGCCTCCCTCATCCGAACTACAATCTAAATGAGATCAACTTAAAGGAGGTATTATATGAAAGCAACAAATCAAACCATGCAGCAAAAAGCAGCAACCTCTTCGAGTGTCGCACTTCTTGTGATGACGTGTGCTGCATTCTTTGCTCAAGGGTACGCTCACAGCTCATTGGTCATAGATGGAGACGCGGCAACCACATTAAAAAACATCCACGCATCTCAATCTTTATTTCGTCTTGAGGTACTAGGATGGCTGATCATTGTCATCATGGATTTAGTCGTATCATGGGGATTTTATGTGTTTCTGAAGCCCATCCATCCTAGTTATGCCTTATTAGCCGGTTGGCTTCGTTTGCTTTACACAGCCATACTGGCGATTGCGATTTCACATCTTGTGATCGCCAATGGCATGATTCAAGGACCAGTATCTGGTGTGGCACAGCAAGTAATGGGGTCCATCACGGCGTTCGAAGCAATCTGGTCCTTAGGATTAATCATCTTTGGGCTTCATCTTATTACAGTCGGTTTCATCGCAATGAATACAAGAAAGATCCCCAAAGTGCTTAGCATTCTATTAGTTTTAGCCGGCTTCAGCTACTTCATCATTCATTTCATGTACGGGTTTATCCCACAGATTGAACGTTTCACAGGAATACTGGAATTGATTCTTATGGCTCCCATGGTAATAGGTGAATTAGGCTTTGGTGTATGGCTATTGGTAAAAGGGAGAAAGTGGACTCCTTAATCAACATTTCGAAGGTGACTGGCTTCTGAGCGTTTCTTGATACGACTTAGAGATTCCGGCTTGATTCCCAGGTAGCTTGCCAACTGGTACTGAGGAACCCGGTCAATTAACTCTGGCCTTTTTTCCATCAATGCATGAAACCGCTCTTCCGGTGTCGAAGAAATGAAGGAGGAGAAATCATCCCGCATAGCACCCATATCCTCTTGCATCATTTTGCGAGTCATTACTTCTAACACCGGATGCATGTCGTAAGCTGCCTGCTCTGTAGCTAAATCACCCACTACAAGCGTACAGTCCTCCAAACAGCTAAGAGAGTATTTTGAAGCCCTATCCGTCACGTGCTGATTAAAGATCGTCACACTCTGTTCTTCCGTAAAGAAATTGTACGTATGCTCAATCCCATTTTCATTTACAGCGTACTGTCTGACACACCCTTTTAAAACAAAATAGCACTTGTGGGGAACTTCTCCCTGATGCAAAAGGATCGTCCCTTTCTTATAAGTAGCAACCGGAACATCCACTGTCAGTTTTTCCAACTCTGAATCACTGAGATTGGTAAAACGCTTCATATACTGGATAAGGACTTCTTTCATGTTTTTCTCCTTTCTCAGAACTGTAATCACCCTTCAATTATAGCAATATTTAACAGGTACATGGAAGGTTATCGGAGGTGTAAAATCGGGTCATGCAATAAGAAATGAACATAATATATATACTTATTAGTATATTTAATGAACAAAGATTAGAATCATTCTGTTAATCTTATAACTAAGGGGGAGATACGTTTGGACCTGTTTTTATTTATTTCAGTCATTGTTGGTTTGACTTTTATTTTTTTATATTTTGTACTCCGTTATGACTTAAAAAAGAAGAAATTAGAACTGGAAGAAAATAAAATAGAGCTGGAAAAGTTAAAGTTACAACACAAGGAAAAACAAGAGGAAGAAAAGCATTAAAAGAAATCCTAAAGACCATTCCTATACGCCATTTCAACATAAGCAAACAAGAACGAAATAATTGACAAAATTTTTAATTTATGCTATAATTTACAATTTTACAAAAATTATGTACAATGAGATTCTCCTGGCCAGGGGAATCTTATTTTTATATGGGGGTTAATGGAATGAAGCAAAATGAGTCCAGTGTCACTTCCTTAGTATCTGCATTCGCTCGGGCCTATCATAGTCAATATGATACTCCAAAGATTTTCGATGATTTTCTTGCAAAAGATCTCCTTTCCCACGAAGAGTATTCAGGGATCAGAACAAATATGATCCAAGGTATATCGTTTTTCAACCAAGAGATTGGTCAAAGGTTTCAAGATCAACCAGATGAAATTTTAAAATGGATTAATCAGGTGCAACTCTCTCCAACACCCTTAGCTCGTGCTGCATTCTGTGAAGACGTGATACGCAATGAAGTGACATTAGGAGTAAAGCAGTTTATGATTCTCGGAGCGGGGTTAGATACATTTTGCTTTAGACATCCAGAATTCGAAAATAGATTAGAAATATTTGAAATCGACCACCCCGCTACACAGGAATTCAAAAAAAGAAGATTAGCGGAGAATCATTTCCAAATCCCAATAAACCTTCATTTTGTTCCGATGGACTTCACGAAGCGGTTTTCCAATCAAAGCCTCATCGATGCAGGATTTGATCCTAATCAAAAAACATTCTGTAGTCTTTTGGGTGTTTCCTATTATTTAACAAAAGAGGAAATTTCAAGCTTATTCCATGATCTATTCGCCGAACTACCATCTGGAAGCTCCATCGTATTTGATTATCCAGACGAAAAACTCTTTGAAGAAAAAGGAATGTCTAATCGAGTAAAAAATATGATCAAAATGGCATCAGTAGGTGGAGAAACGATGAAATCATGTTTCTCTTATGAAGAAATTGAGAATGTATTAGAAAAAGCAGGTTTACTCATTTATGAACATTTATCTCCAAGGGCGATCAATGAGCGTTTCTTTAGCAACCGGTCGGATTATTTTACGGCATTTGAAACGATCCATTATATACATGCTGTAAAAAAATAATGACTTGATGACATGCCGCTCAATGCTTAGGATGATTGAGCGGTTTTTCAAATTCAAAAGTAAACCTACCTACTTACTTTCTTGAATAAGTTCCCTTGATTGAGAATCATAAATTTTATAGCCTATTTCAAACGCATGATCCTTTGTAACCGTAAGCTCACAATAGTATGGAACGGCCCTTCCGTAGGAATCCAAGTCAGGGATATCTACAAAATAATATACATCGGAGGAATGTTGCATGTTAAATACCGCTTCACTGGATCGGCCAGATGAATCGATTTCAATTGTGCAACTCCCTTTTACAACATCGTACTCCTTATTGATCATATATTTTAAACTAGGGAGAGTTACTACTAGCAGTAGTCCGCTTAGTAATAATGAAAGAAAAGCTTTCCCTATATTCAGGAAGGTAAATTCTTTTTCTTTGAACATAAAGAATAACCAAAACACACTTATACAAAATAACAAGCCACCTATTGCTAACAGCCCATAATACATCTGCATCCTCATTCCCATGATGTAATTTGTAGTTTACTGTATTTACGTATCAATCTATTAAAAAGTTTCGAAAATCTCTTGTGACCTAGGGTGAAGTATGGTAATCTGTTAGCATTCTTGAAATTGACCTCAGAATCATAAGGAAACCCACCTCTCTTTAAATGAGGTGGGTTTTCTATATTTCAATTTCTCTTAAGAGTAAATTCATCTTTTTTGCCATCCCATTTAATGACTACTTTGAATTCATCATCTTCATTTGGTTTGGCACATCCTGAACAAGCCGTTGAGGTAGTAAACGTTCTACCGTAAACATACCTGTTACCATCATGATCACCAGTGTTCGAGGTAATTTCATAGACGATTTCTCCTACATCTCCTTCACCTTCTCCTTTGTACCCAAACACAAACTCCCCATTCTCCCTGTCTGAAGTTTGATTGCTGGTATAACTTCCTTCCCAATAATCTCCTTCTCCTTTATAGTAATACGTTTCCTGCTGACATCCTGATAGGAAAATCAAAAATAAAAAGAAGGCAAGAATAAATAAAAGCTTTTTCTTCAGGTTAAGAATGTTAGCCACCTCTTTCTTATTTTCTAACAAATAGCGAATACCTAATAGGATGTTCAAATCCTAATTTTTCTGCTAACTTAATGGATGATACGTTCTCAACGTCACAATCCCAATGAGGTGTTAGCCCCTTTTCTAAACATTCATCAATAAATAGCTTTCCTAAGTTGAAGGCTAAACCTTTGCCTATAAAGTCCTGTTGTGTCGCAATGTCAATCTCAACAATCGATTTGCTATGAAAAATCGAGGTACATTCACTTACAACTCTGCCTTTATATAATGCAGAAAATCCCATGCCATTGGTAAGAAAATTAGATACGGATCCCCAATATAGAATATAGTAGTCTTGATTAAATTCAGGACTTCGTAAGATCATATCGTTATCGGTTTCCTTCACAATATAGTCCGCTGATAATTCTTTTACTTCAGTTGAGAATTTTTCCTTATTAAACAAATGCACATACCTACTCAATTGAGTGATTTCATTTTCGAAAAGACTACATATTACTTCGTCCCATTGTTTAGTAGCTGAAAACAAAGTAAACCTGAATCCTTTATTTTGCTGATGAAAATCCCTAAAGGAACGATTGAACGCACTATTTTGTTCATTTCCTACGATAAAATATATTCCGGAATTCGTACCGATTAGAACCGTGGCTGGGCAATCCGCACGATCAGCCCGAACAGTGCCTTCAATAATATTTTCAATAACAGCATAAGCAAAAGTAGGACAAGTTTCACAGTTATCCAAAATCGTTAACACTTTTTGAAACTCATTTTTCTCCAATACTTCCATAACTCCTCCTTGACGAAAACGTTTTTCTTTCCCCTTTAAGTCAGTTACAATAAAAAATGCACTTTCATACATACTGAAAGAATGTTGAATGATAAGAACTACGTAATCCAAAATTGAAACGTTAAGATGGCCGATAACATCAAGGTCATTTCAGCTATTGTTAAAAAAGCTTGTTTGGGATATTCACTATATTTCCATTCAAAGAATGCTCTAACAGCATAGTCCAGTGCCAATAACATACTAATCCCAATTAAATATAAGTAGATCATGATTTTATCGTTTATCACCAAAATGGATAAAATCATTAGAGTCAGTGCATTGATGAGTCTCATCCATTTATCCACTTTACGATGAGATTCATTTATATGATTATAGGAAAAGAAGTTTCTCTTCACTTTTTTCACTTTAAAAATCTTTCTTAATAGAAATTTAACGATGGATATCAAAACAAAAACAACGATTGCTATGAAAATATATTTCACCAAAACGCCCCCCACCCGATAACCTTATACCAATTATTTCAAATTCCAAGAATCCACTCAAGAAGAATTTTCACAAATCCCTAACGGAAGGAGGATACTGTTATGTGTTCAAGAAAGAGGATAAGGAAGCATTCACAACCATATCTTAGCAATTGTACCCCTAACATGGATGAGCTCGCCTCTACGTTGAAAACCGCGAAATTTGACGAAATATGAAAAACTTTGGCTTTTTTCTATGTTCTCACTTTATGTTTTAATGAAAAGATGTACTCGTTACATAGTGTTATCTATTAAAGTAGTAAAGGATTGATGCAAATGGATAGGTCCGTTTTTAGGATCTCAGTAGGAATTGCAATCGTTTTTGTTCTGGTAGGGGTATTAATACCTGAACAATTGGGATCTGCAATGGATGTAGCAAAAGGATTTGTACTTGAGAAATTTGGCTGGTTTTATCAGCTGGTCGCCACCTTCTTCCTCTTATTCGCCACGTTTATGATTTTCAGTAAATATGGAAAAATCAAATTAGGAAAACAAGACTCAGAACCTGAATTCAGCCGACCAACTTGGTTTGCCATGCTGTTTTCGGCCGGAATGGGAATCGGTTTGTTATTTTACGGTGTCTCTGAACCCATTTCTCATTTTTCCTCACCACCTGTAGGTGAAGGCAGTACGGCACAATCAGGAATTATGGGAATGCGATATACCTGGCTTCATTGGGGACTGCATGCCTGGGCAATTTATGCGATTGTCGCATTGGCACTGGCCTATCAGAAGTTTAACAGGGGAGCTCCTGGATTAATGAGTGCGACTTTACATCCTGTAATTGGTGAAAGGGTGAAAGGCCCAATCGGTAAGACCATTGATGTTGTTGCCGTATTTGCGACATTATTTGGCGTTGCGGCATCATTAGGATTGGGATCACAACAGATCAATGCTGGACTGACATATCTTATAGGCATTCCGAACAACTTTTTTGTCCAGTTCATTATCATGATGATCATCACTGTACTTTTCATTGTTTCAGCAACTACAGGCATTTCAAAAGGAATCAAGTTATTAAGTAATATCAATATGTCGTTAGCGGTCTTATTATTTATTGTTATGCTCATACTTGGTCCAACACTATTCTTGATGAATATGTTCACCACCACTATGGGTAGCTATTTAACAAATGTCCTTCAAATGGGCTTGCGCTTGTCTCCTTTCAATGCGGATGAAGCAGCATGGACCCAAGGCTGGACGGTATTCTATTGGGCTTGGTGGATTTCTTGGACTCCATTTGTGGGAATGTTCATTGCACGTGTTTCTAAAGGACGTACCATCCGTGAGTTCACAATCGCCGTCTTATTGGTACCATCCCTGGTCTGTGCCTTATGGTTCACAGTATTCGGCGGAACAGGTATCCACCTCGAGATGGTGAAAGGCTTGGATGTTTCAGGACAAAGCCTGGAAACAGCTTTATTCTTTACGTATCAACATCTTCCGTTCGGTGCGATTCTATCGGTATTGACTGTGGCTCTTATCACGACCTTCTTCGTCACATCAGCCGACTCGGCGACGTTTGTTCTTGGCATGCTGACAACAGGTGGGCAAATGAACCCTCCTAACCGCGTGAAAGTTGTATGGGGAATTATCCTCGTTGCATCTACACTTGTTCTAATGGCATCCGGAGGTCTGACCGGACTGCAGACAGCCATCATTGTAAGTGCACTTCCCCTCACATTCGTCGTGCTGGTCATGTGCTACGGATTGGTGAAGGAGCTTGGAAGAGAATATGATATCCAAATGAATCAATGGAAACCAAATAAGAAGGATAAATCGAATCAAAAGATAGGCTAAGGAAAAGACCTGTCCCGGATATGGGGCAGGTCTTTTGTGTTGAGTACAGTCTATTCGAATTGGATGAATATTTAAGGTTTATTTAATGGCGTTTTTTATGTCGTGGTGTTTTTCACATGGTACAATATATGTCTTCCAGACTCATGCAAATGAAAACATAAAAGCAAAAACATATAAAGTAAAGTAAATAAAATTGGCGGTGAGTGTATGTTGGAAAATATATATCTATTCATTTATCTCGTTTTAACAATAGTATACATATCTGTATTTTATTCTAAAAAAATTAAATTTAGAATGATATATGCTTTATTATATCTGATTGTATTTGTAGTGTTTTTCAAGTATACATGAATGAATCTACTAAAAAGAAGACCCATCCGAATAATAAGACATAGTATACTCCAAAAAAGGGCGCATCGAAACGCCCTTTTTATCACTTATCATTCATACACCGTCACAATGACTCCATCCATATTGTTTCCTGAAATCTCAAATTGACTATTATTCAGTATAGGGATCGTCCTGCTCCCCGAGATGGGATAATAAGTAATACTGTAATTTTCCTCATTCATCTTAACAGAAATGTGCTTTTCATCCTTTAAGTAATCTAAATATTCTTCTAGAACAAAATCCTTTTCCTTCATAATCGCACTATGTGGCAAGCCGACATATCGGATATGCCAGGGCTCATATTCAATTCCTGTTATATCCTTTTTATCCTTTGGATAGCGTAAGACGAATCCGTATTTCCAAGCATTTTTTTCAATCCACTTTCCTTCAAGTGCTACAGCCATTTTCATTTGCGTGGATCCTACATCAAGCGATAACCCCAGGTTATGTTCGCTAAACCCTGCCGGTAAGGCATAGTCAGAACCGATTTCTTGATAAAGCACACTTTGCTCTTCAAAGTCGCGAAATCCACTGGTGATGGAGAAATGTCGAACTCCTTCTTTTTTTGCTGCAGCGATCATATTTGAAAATTCAATGGCAATATCCTTTGACAAATAAATGTTACTATCCATCAACCCATACCCTTGTGTTAATTCACTATGAGAAAATAAATTGATAATATCTGATTTAATACTCTCTTGTTCGACTGGGTATTCTTGGTTGACCAAAAGTAGGTTTCCTTGATGAATTTGTTTTTCTGTAATCTCTTTTTTGTGGATTTTTTTAGAAGTCGATTTATCCTCTTCTTTTACATAGTCATCAACTTTCTGTATTTCTACTTTCGGTTCCAGAATTGTAGTACTGAACGTTAGATACGCGCACGATAATAAACAAAATAAAAACCCCCACTTTTTCATCTATCTGTTTCCTCCTCTTTTTCTTCTATGCTAAAAAGAATAAGGAAAACTATTTAAAAAAAGTGTGGGGTAAATATAAAATTTTTCTTAAATCAACTATATTTTATTCATTTTCCTTTGGTAACCGAACTTCAAAAACGGTCTGTATGACGCTGCTTTCGGCAGTAATGGACCCATCATGCTGCTCCACAATATTCTTGGCAATGAATAAACCAAGACCTGTACCATCTTCTTGATGAGTTCTTGCTTTGTTTCCGGTATAGAACATATCAAAGAGATGCGGGAGTTCATCCGGAGGAATGCTATCTCCATAATTCACAATTTGAATAACCACTTCATCTGCCTCAATAAAACCGTTAATATCCACGTACTGCCCTTCATATCCATAACGAATTGCATTCGTCATAAGGTTCTCAAACACACGTGCGATTAAATCTCCATCTCCAACAATAGGTAAATGAGGCTCACAATTCAAACGGGTATCCACATGATTTTTTTCAAATACTGGATACAATTCTTCCGTTAATTGATGAAGCAATTCAGTCAAATCTAATCTCTTCTTTTCAATGGAGAGCATGCCGTAATTCATTCGGGTAATCTCGAATAATTCATCAATTAGCCTTTCTAAACGTTGAGATTTAGTGAAGGCAATCGTTAAAAAATGCCTGACTTGTTCTTTCGACAAGCTCTCATCCTTAAGGATCAAATCCAAATATCCTAAAACAGAGGTAAGAGGAGTTCGCAAATCATGTGCCAAATTCACGACTAATTGATCCTTACTGCTTTCTGAGAAATCTCCCCGTTGGATGGCTTCTTCCAATTTTTCACTTGCCAAATTAATGTCCAGTGCGATATCTCTAAACTCATCATTCGATTGGATATGTACCTGGTGTTTAAAGTCACCGCGAGCAAGGTAATGAATCCCGTTTGATATCTCTCTAAAATAGGTAGAATAGCGCTTCGTAAGGAGAAAGAAAAACAGTATGGATAGTGGAATAAATAGTAGTAGAAAGAAATTGATGTCCCCGATTTTATACATGAATGTACGAAACTCGGCCAATGGTTCACCGTAATGAACATTAGTATGATAATAATATTGAAGTAGTTTAAAGATGATATATGTTATCGTACCAGACAAGCCCATACTTAAACCGAATAACAATACCATCTTGGAACGAAAGCTGCGCATCATGTTAACCATTAAATGTATACCCTACTCCCCATACTGTCTTGATCCACTTCGTTTTATGCTTATCTTCTTCAAGCTTTTTCCGGAGCGTCCGTATATGAACCATAACGGTATTTCCACCTTCAAGGTAGGCTTCCCCCCACACCTGTTGAAAGATATTTTCCACGTTAAAAACTTTCTTAGGATGACTGGCCAGTAAATATAATATATCAAACTCCTTGGGTGTTAGCTCAATGCATTTACCATATAGTGTAACGGTTCGTTCTTCAGGAGAAATCACCATTCCACCATATTCTACGCACGTTTTTTGATTGGTGTCAGCTTTAGGCTGATTAAGCTTCATAAAACGGCGGAGCTGGGCATTTACACGCGCAACCAATTCGATCGGTGCAAAAGGCTTGATCATATAATCATCTGCTCCAATGACCAGTCCTTGTACTTTATCAAAATCAGATGTTTTCGCACTCAAAAAAATGATCGGCATATTATGATGTTCGCGAATACGACGAGTGACTTCATACCCATCCATCTTCGGCATCATAATGTCCAAAATTAGCAAATCAAACACCTGCGACTCTACAGCACGAACAGCCTCTTCCCCATCCGAAACGGTACGAACTTGATACCCTTCTTTTTCTAAATGAATCGAAATCAGAGTAGCAATTTCCTCTTCATCATCTGCAACTAGTATTGAAATAGATCTCATCTTCCCACTCCTAATTCACAATCAGCTAGATCCCTGTTTACTTTCTATTCTTTCCATTCCTAGACTAAAAATATATTCTCTTTGTTGTAGAAAACGTCAACACCACTCTTCTACTAACTGTTCTTTAGTTTAGGTGTAGTCTTTGACAATCACAAGATAATTTTTCTGTAATTCTAAGTTACATGAAACTACACTATGAGTAACAGTGAAAAACCAGGCCAATCGGCTCTGGTTTTTTTGAGCTTATTATTCTCTTACGTCCCCCATATAATGAAGATTACTGAAATGTTTGAGCTTCGGTTTCGGTTAACCACTTATCTATTGCCTTTACAGGAAAGTAGGTCTCATATCCAATTTTTATATAGGGGATTTCACTGGTAGTAATATCACCATCATTTTTGGGTAAAATCTTTCCTAATTGCTCGTCACTAATGCCCAGATATTCTTTTAATTCTAGATAACTTAATAACTGATGTTCTTGAGGTGTAATCACCGTAACCTGATCAACTGCCCCAACTGCTTTTTGGTTACCGTTATGATTCAGTGCATTAGAAACCATCCAAGCTCCACCTAACACACATACTCCCAAAAATATGAGAGAAAAATTGATTGTTGTTTGTTTCATAAAATTAAATACACTCTCCTCCACTGCCTTAAGTAATAAACTATTCTATATTCCAATTCAAAAAAGCGCCTCCCTTGATAAAGGGAGAATTCTTAAAGTATACCCTTATATCTAACAACATAAGGAGTAAACAACGATCCAACCAAAAGTATGATTAATTGAATTCCAAAATTAAGAGCGAAATTTTCAAAAGGGGATATGAAATGAAAGAAAACAAGCGCGGGTACAATGGTGTAACTAACGAAAGTTAACCTTCCTAAAAGGGTAATTTTATGTACCGTTCCACAATTCCGACACTCAATTGGGGTGTATATCCATATATATGATTTAAAGATTTCACTCCAGCTAAATTGAGTATTACATTTATCACATTTCTGCAAAGTAAAACACCTCGATCGTTAATCAGACTCTATATATTACTTCTACTAGAGATCCTTTCAACTTATTAACTCTTTGACAACATTTTTTTAATCAGTCTTATTTGACCTCTATGGTTAATTTCATCTTCAAAGACGTGGAACCAAATAAAATAATGATTTGATTGTTGGTTATCCCATAATCTGTTTTCATACAACCATGTATCATTTTGCTTCGCAAATTCTTCTAGCGTTTTTTGCCGTACATCTTTCAGTTTAGTGATGTAAAAATCCAAAGAGTTTCCTTTGATATTTTTTCTCCCTTTATCGCCAAGACTATATGGATCTCCCCATTGAGCAATCTCTTGTTGATTCGGCTTTCTGCCATCAAAAATCTCAATTTGAAATCCTTTTTCTATTGCTGCAATATGTAATAACAATGCTCCTATGCTATTAGAATCATCGCTTGGCAAGAAATCTAACTCTTCTATAGTTAATCCTTTAACAGCGTCTATTGTTGTCTTTCTAACGTAATCCATCTGCGAAACTAAATGGCCAATTTGATACGTAAAACCCTGTAATTCTGTAACCTTATATTCCAATGAAAAAGCACCCACTTTGTCAATATTCAAATCAGGATTTGAAAGTATGCCCAGGTCCATTACTCCTTGATACTCTTCAATAATTGAAGAAGAGCAATAGCCTGATCGATTAGCTG
Source organism: Rossellomorea aquimaris (assembly GCF_020172085.1). Classification (GTDB taxonomy): domain Bacteria; phylum Bacillota; class Bacilli; order Bacillales; family Bacillaceae_B; genus Rossellomorea; species Rossellomorea aquimaris_E. The sequence goes on along the minus strand of NZ_JAIVAT010000003.1, from coordinate 244,093 downwards.
ATTTTCAGTTATTGATCAGGATTACAGACGATTATACTCTACCATTCTCCTTATCTGATATAAGCTTATCCAGTTTTTCTTCAACACGTTTTAGCCTGCTATTTCTTCTTCTAAGAACAACTATGAAGATTATAATCCCCACTGGAATAGTTAAAAGAAATAAAAGTGATAGTAACTGAAAAATAATATCACCTGTGTTAAATGTTGCTGTTGATTGTGCTGATGCTAGTAACATGCGTAACTCCCCCTCCCTATATTTATTGTCCGAATTGAAGACTTACCGTAGCCTGATTCATAGTTCAATTCGTTATGTTAGTGTTCTTCTGACTTTTTGCATTTCTATATAAAGCAATAAGATGAAAGACTAATATACCCAAACCACCTATTAAAAAGAAAGATGATAAAATTTCTCTTTCTCCCCAGTGGTTATATGCTTGTAAAAAAGCAATAATAACCACAAAGAAGCCTATGATCATTTGAAAATTTGGAACACGTCTCACCTTACTCCCCCTTAGTTCTAACCACATAAAAACCTAAATCCTTCCATATAGGCAGCCCTTTTTGCTACCTAATTAGACAAAAGCCATTCAATAAATGTTTCGGCACGTTTCGTTATCCTGATCGCTAATGAAAGATGACAATAGCCTGATCAATTAGCTGTTATTCAGTTATTGCTCCTGTGAACGCAATAACGGGACCAGAGTATTGCACTGTTTGCGAGCGAACCCAAGTGAATCTCATTAGCGTTTATTTACTTTGCATTGACGGACGATCGCATCTACAACATGCTCGATCGGCGCAGCTGCGTCGATTATGATACCGTTCTTCGGAATGTCTTCTTTCGTTTGGTGCAAACGAGCAATTAGTTCCCGTTCTGTTTTCTTTCCACCAAACTCATTTTCTGGTCGCTCGTCAAGTCGTCGATTTAATGTTTCCATGTCAACCTCGAGGACGAAAACACCATCAAACAGATCTATGAATTTCGAAAAGTTCCTAGAACCACCACAGAAAAATGTTACCGGCTCATCCTGATTATCTACTAAAGTTTTTACTTTATCTACATGCCAAATGTGGTTCTCGTGCGAGGCAGTATCTGTACGTGTACCAGATTCCGGATCGCCTTGATAGGCCAATTCACGGTCACCATGAATGGCATGATAGCCGCTCCTTTGCAATTCGTTGCAGACCGTTGTTTTACCAGTGCAGGAAACGCCTTCGATTAGATAATTTCTAACGCCCATGGTTAGACCCTCCATTCATCAACTTATCTGTCTTTGATTCAATACCAATTATTTCAAAATCTAGTTGCTTACTCAAGAAAAACTTTAGATAAAAAAGAAGCTTATCCTGTTCTGGATAAGCCCATTTAAACTAAATACAGCACTCGAGATATTTTAATGCTCCCAGTTGCGATAGTTGCGTACTCCTATATCTTCTTTGAATCAAAAAGTACTCCTCGCACTATTTTTCTTTTAATATTGAATACTTACGAAATGCTTTAGAATAACTCCCCTCCAAAAAAACAACCATAAATACAGGAAACAACTTCAATAGGACAAATGGAGTTTCAAAGATAAACGCTTTCCAAAATAACTCATTCTCCATACTCCAAAGTCCTTCATGATAGTTCAACTAAATAGCCAACCATATTTTTGAAATTCCATTACAAAAGCCGATTTCCGGTGACAAACAGAAATCGGCTTGCGGTATGAACTATTACCAGTGGGCCTGCAGTTTATTGCCATCTGGATCATAAAAGTGGAAAAAGGCATGACCATGATCTTCTTTAATCTCATCAACCTTCACCTGATGATCCATTAAATGTTGATGAAACTGAGCCAGCTCCGGACTTGCAAAGCCAATACTGAATTCTTGTTCTTCTTTCACAGTAAAATGGGCAAAGGTTTCATCTTCAGTCGGGATGAGGATCAGTAAAAATGGTCCTTCGTTTACTTTGATCGTGGCAAGTTCCTTCGTCATGTTGAGTAACTGGAGTCCCAATACATCTCGGTACCATTGTGCAGATTTTTCTACATTTTTAACAGGAATTCTAATATAGTGTACTTGTTCAATGAATGATGTACTCAATTTCTTCTCTCCTTCTTTGGTCATCTCTTAGTCCATCCTTTTGCTATCAACGCTCTCATTTTCTTCCTCAGGGTCTCTCACTTTACCGTCCAGGATATCGTCTAAAGGTGTGTAATGATTATTGGGGAGTTTCTTCTTTCTGATGGCTCTAATGATAATAAACGCCGGAATGGCAAGATAAACAATAAAGGCTAGTCCAAGAGACAATACCTCTTGTATGCGATTGATGATCTCCATCTAACCTTCCCTCCCTTATAGAATGAGAACGTGAATCGCTCCCACAATATGCATATACAATCCCGTGAGAGATAGAACCGTCCCCAGGAAAAACGTCCAAGGGTTGTCTTCTTTTTCTTTATCAAATGTCCAGATGGTTAGAATTGCTACTGTCAACGTGATGACAGGGAAAATGACATATTGCGGTCCAAAGGCGAATGAAATTCCACCAAAGATCAATACAAAAATTCCATAGGGATTGGCATTCTTGATATTATCAATGTATTCTTTCTCAGCAGCCGAAAAACCTTCATCGTCATAGGAGTAAAACACTTGCTTAAAACTATTTAAGAAAGTGACAACCTTTTTAAATACACCCATTTGCTTCCTTCCTTTGTGCAGTATTTTGGGAGCTTTATGGAATAATAGAAAACCGCTTCATTGTGTTGACCGGCAATTCCGGATGCCACTTCTAGGTTAGCGCCCAGAGTGCTCTTTTAACACTTTTTTTTCATCATATGCCTTTAACCATTTTTCAGCAAAATTAACGCCTTGCTTTAATGAAAATAACCGACTTTCTGCAAGTCCAATTTGGTTTACAGATACTTCATATCCACTCTCGAATTCTCTACCTATCTCTTCAAACAGCTCTTCTCTTGTTTCTATTTCTTGATAGGTTTTCCAAACTCGTTCATCATCTATCAAAATCGGGTTTCCTTTACTTACGATTTTGCGATATGGAATTCTATATTCTGCAAGGTGGAATGAGGTGTTACTGTCGTACCCAACGCCTAATAGAAGAACTAAACCATTCATTTTATATAATGTAGCCAGAGGTGATTGTTCACCTAAACCAAATTCCAAGCTATGTTCTCTAATGATGATTTCTTTATCCTTTCCCCAGGCAGCAAACGAAACCTCTGGATGATTGCTTCTTATAACACCAGGAAAGTTCCGAAATGCTTCAGGGATTTTCCCCATTGCATAAGTTGGTGTATAGGAAGGATGAAAAGCAGGCATTGTATCTCGAATAGGCTGCCACCATTCTCTAGGAACGGGAGGCATCTCCCACTCTGAAGGATCTGAAAGTAAGGCTGATTGAGTTGGCATGATGATAGTACCTTCTTCTGTTATAACCTCCATCAAGGCTTGAATAACAGCTACTTCTCCTCCATTCACCCATCCAATCGAAGATAATGAAGAATGAACGATTACGGTCATTCCCTCTTTAACCCCCATTTTTCTGAGGTCACCCATAATAGAGTTTTTGGTATTTGGAAAATCAACTCTCTCTATTGCTTTCTTCATTATTTCTCCTCCAAACTTGTTTATCAAAATGTTTGACTCTATAGTTGACAGCTCTTCCGTTACCTCGAGAAGTTCTATCTATATTTTACTTTGCACCTTTTTTCTACCATCGAGTTTTCTAGAACTGTAAAAACACAACAAACTGGCAGCCACAAAAAGAAGGAATGGAATGATGACATAACCCGGCATTACAATCGTCCCATAAAGTAGGTACGCACTAATGGCAAACAGAAAACAGCTGATGATCAGTAAAAGACTTGAGGTCAGTTCTTTGAATGTAATCATGGATCGCTCCTCCCTTTCAATTTTTCACTGTATCGATTCTGCCTTTCGAAAGGTCTTCCTATGATAACGGCCCCAATCCTCTTTCAGGTCATCAACATGCACAATACTCCACGCATTAAAAAACGTCTGTCCACGTTTATTAAAGAAGAACTGACCGTCAATACAGTAAGAGGCATGCTGAATGATCCCGTCCTCATTTTCCCACGTCACCACATCGCCAGCCCTCAATTCCTGAGAAGTGACACGATAACCTTCAAATTCTAAACGTTGAAGAAACGTTTGAGGATGGACCCATTCATGTACGATCCATTCCTGTTGGGTAATGGCGAATAAGGTGGCCGATAAACAATTACTTCCTGCTCTGGATGGAAAGGTGTTAGCAAACGGAATTAGGTGTGGTGGTGTTTGGCTCGGAACATCATAGCAGGTCCAAGCCTCCCATTCCTGGGCAATATCTGTCATGATGTCTTCTTTAAAACTATAAGAGAGTTCTTCCCACATCGCTTTATGAAAGACTGCATACTTCTCTCCCTCTACTTCAATCACATTGTTACCAAGGGATGATGCGTAAACAAAGGAGTCAGAGATTGGATGAATCAGCCCCCTGTCCACTGCCACTTGAATCTGAAAAAGGTCGATTTTCTTTTCAGCTGGTAAATGATTCACCCATCCTGGAGGTGTCACAAGTACATAGGAAACGTCCTTTGATAGATTCCAATACTCATAGCTGTTCGTAAGTTGAACTTGTTTATATGTTGAATGGTTGTTGAACTCTTCGTGGGGAATGACCAAGGCATCCCTTACGTATTCTTTAAAACTAGCAAGGGTGGTCTCTGGGAGGAAAAAGAAGTCTCTATCCGGTACATAGGTTTTTATCCATTCTTTCATTGTGTCAGTTGTTGGTTGGAGCTTTCTTTTCAAATTCATTCACCTCGTTCATTCTCTGCGAAATTCCAGGACAAGTCCTTCTCCAATCTGAGAAGACTGTTTCAGCAGCTCCTTGCTGGCTGGATCAATCCAATAGTATTGAAGGGTCTCTCCAAAATACGTTTTCACTTTCCAAGCATCAACAAATTCTTCAAACCCTCTTTTGACTTGCTCTAACTCTACTACTTGAATATAAATATCGACTTCTGACTCAAGCGTTGCATTGAAACCATCCAATTGTAGAGAGTAACCAGACTTCAACGGAAGCACACGCAATATAAGCTCAACAGAAAATGTGTCAACGTAGTCTCCATTTAGTTTGATAGTATTTTTATTATCTTCAATCGTGATATGTACTCCTTCATTACCATATTCGGCTTTCAGCTGTTGACTATCATTTAAGTAATCAGTGAATGAAATGGGTTTAAAGGCTGCCTTTTCCATTATTGTGATGCCTTTTTTATTTCCTAGCATCTCGGAATTTAATGTTTGCGCTCTCTCAATGGCATCTCGACCATTGATACGAATAAACTTTATCTTCTCCGTAGTAGAACCAATCCTTTTTTCTTTTCCGTTCTCAATAAGATAAATACCTTTTTCATCTTCTGTCTCAACTAGTGTCTCTGCACTTATTCTCATTGATGTTGCCCTACTCTATGCCATTTCCCCGCCCCTTTCTTATCTGATCTCCTCCGCCAGCTCTAAAATAATCCCCTCCGGACCACGTACGTAGCATAGCTTATAACTTTCTTCATATTGCTGTATCTCACTAAAGGTTTCCGTACCTTTCTTTTTCAAATGGGCAATCATGGTTTCAAGATCATCAACAGCAAAGCAAATATGTCGGATACCCAATGTGTTGGGAAAGGTTTGCTGAATACCTTTTTCATCCGACGGTGTACGATACTTGACGAGTTCTATCCATGTCTTCCCGCCCGGTACCCCCATCCCTACACAAGACGTTTTCACATCTTTAAGGCCAACGACCTTGTCCAACAGTTCTCCATCCATCTCCCATTCGGCTTTTACCTCGAGTCCTAAATCTATAAAAAACTCTTTAGCCTTTGAGAGATCGTTTACGTTGATACTGATATGATCCATTCTGGTGATTTTCATGTTTTTGACCTCTTCCACAATTAGATTCCATCAAAGTTCATTATCTGCTATTTACCATTCCTGACTCTAGCTTAATACCAATTATTTCAAATCAATAAATAAAACTCAATGTTTTTTGATTACGTTATGAGATCCAGTGGAGTTTTTTCTCCACTAATTCTCGGAGAAGAACTTTCAGCAGGTCAAACAAGATTTTTGTCGAACCTTATACATGAAACGTAGTAAGAAATTCATATATTGGGGGAGTAAATGATGGCTGAAGTTTTGTTGTTTCACCATGTTTTAGGAAAAACGAAGGGGATTGAGGCAATCGCGGATCAACTGAGAGATGCGGGGCATATAGTGCACGCGCCGGATTTATTTGATGGCCGCGTATTTTCCACTCTGGAAGAGGGCCTAGGATTTGTTAAGGAAATCGGATTTAAAGAAGTGACGGCGCGTGGCATTCGGGCAGCCAACGACCTTTCCAGAGATATCGTCTATGCTGGTTTTTCACTCGGTGTCCCGGCCGCACAACAGCTCGCTCAATCCCGCGAAGGCTCAAGAGGTGCACTGTTCTTTCATGCCTGCCTTCCGACCTCCGAGTTCGAATCTCCATGGCCCGCCGACTTACCTGTGCAAATTCATGCCATGAATGAAGACCCCTTCTTCGTTGAAGACGGTGACATCGATGCGGCGCGGGAACTTGTGGAGTCGGCCAATCATGCTGAACTTTTTCTATATGAGGGCAAGGAACATCTCTTCACCGACAGCAGTATACCTTCTTACGATGCTGACGCGACGAAGCTTGTGATCAAAAGGGTTCTCGACTTTCTCTCATAGTCACCAGGAAGCACGGGGACGGTTCTTGTGCTTCTTTAGTATCTTACCTGATAATTGAAGAGGGCCAATAGCTTAATCAACTGATCTTCATTATTCCCCTTGTTACCGAATAAGAATATTTACTCCTTGTTTAAAGTCACTACATCCTTTTCTCTACTAACACGAAAATTCAAATCATGATCATTTTTCAGCGAAGAACCTTCATAAAATATCCCAAACCCATTATTGGAAGGGTATCCGTATACATAACAAACAACTTCGCCATTATTCAAGAAAACGATTTGATTCATTCCCTCACTTACTGTTGCAGAAATACGATCCCATTCATAACCGACCGTTTTATATATCTCTTTTGCTGGGGTGTAGGGATCGAAGAAATAAGCGATATCCCATTCGAAGGGAGTTACATCAATTAAACGTACTGTTTCAACCGATTGGTCGATAGATAGAACTTCCTTCCTCAGTAAATCGTAGTTTGCATCCCATATTTCCTGGTTTAATGCCTTTATTAGAAAAAAACAGCCAATTAAGGCACCGAGAATAATACCCATTCTTATTTTATATTTCAAGCTGCTTCCTCCTTATGAAATGACACTAACCACCGTAATGTTCAATAAATGTGCATCACATCAAATTCTTGCACTATTTATTTTAGACATTAAGACTTCAAATCTGATTTTTTCAGTAAGTACTTTTCCTTTTGAGATTTTTTTGAATAAAGGAGAAGCTTGTGCCCATTAACTCAATCTAATTGCAAGGGTCCTCCCTAAACGCACATATCCCAATGACTGAGCAATCTCAACCGACGATGTATTGGATTCAAGAGTTTGATAGTGCATCATGGTACCGCTTGATAATCCTCGCTTTGTAAGATCATTTACCACTGCTTTTGCATGTCCTTTTCCTCTATGTGTAGGATGGCTAATAATCCCGACACTTAGAAATCCTGACTCCCCTTTTCTCCAAGACCCTGCTGCGACTGCTTTTTCATTGAGTATCCGTAAAAAAATGGGACCCTTCTTCTCATCTATGGAGCTATGTTGCCACTCCATTTCTGTGCATGCTTCGCGTAACTCTTTAAGTAACATTTTGTGTTGCTCCGTCTTCAGTTCAACTACTGATGCCGAAGATGCTTGAAGGAAAGAATCACTGTCTACATACCCTTGGAAAGCTGGTCCTATGATTCTTTCATATTGATCACCAATTGAATGAACAAGCCATTCAGCATCAAATGCTTGGTCGGGTCCGTGGCCACTTACCGCTTTGTGTAACTCCGCCACGTATTTAGCAGGAGCGGATATTATACATGAGGTTCCATTGTTGAAACAGTAAATCCCGTTATATCCACTTAAGCTCTCGGAATGCTGGACTACACTCACGGTAGGAGTAATCAATTCTGAATAGTCACATCCCAAAAAATCAGCCCAATAAGCATACACACGATATTTAATATTTTTCTGAGGCACTCAAGCTCCTCCTTTTATTCTTTTTTCACATACCTGCACTTTAACTTAATACCAATTATTTCAAAATCAAACAGTTTGCTCAAGAAAAACTTCGCACCAAAAAAGCTCATCCTATTCCGGATAAGCCCTTACGGTTATAGTTGATGATAAAAAATACTTAAAAAGGATATGCTTTGTAGATCTCTCCAATAATTCCTTTTAATTGATGAACACCTGTGTTTGTATTTGTCATAATGACTAATCCTTTTTCTAAATATGGATAAGCCACTATCATACATTGGTAACCAACACCCCAACCCAGTGATGAAATTTCAATTCCCTTTTCGTTTTTATCTAGAAATACTCCAAGTCCAGTCCATTCCTTACAACCTTGTGATGTTATGATTTCCTTTGCTTTACTAGTTGAAAGATTGAGCTTACTTTCACCTTTTATAGAATTCATTAATTCAATCATTAAGAGACCTAAATCTGAAGGTGTTGTCCATAGTCCTGAAGCTGCTGGATATGGATAAATGGGATGTTTTTCATTTACTAATTCTCCAAGTTTGTTATGACCACAAGAGAATTCACGTCTGATTGTTTTTGATGTCGGAAGTTCAAATGTGCTTTTTTCCATATTCAATGGTTGAAAAATTTGTTCATTCATTACTTCCTGAAAGGACTTATTCATAACATCTTCTATTAGCAACTGTATAATGCAAAAACCTGCGTCTGAATAATGAAAGTCGCTTTCGGGCTCATACTTCGTTTCAATCGGAGTCTTACAATAAGGTGTTTTCCCTTCTAAAATCTCGACCATTGTAGGTGTATCTATTATTGAATTACGAATAGAAAAACTGCCTTCAGGGTCAATAATGCCAGCTTGATGACTAAGCAAATTTCTTAGAGTCACTTTTTTCTTTTTATTTAGTTCATTATATGGAAACGCCCACGATGTAAGTTTCTCATTTACATCTTCATCTAAATCTACAATTCCTTGTTCAGTTAATTTCATTACTAGAATGGAAGTTAGAAATTTACTGATTGAACAAGCACTAAAGATAGAATCTCTTTCAACACTTTTATTTGTTTCTTCTTCAAGTAATCCAAAACATTCTGTATCTCCTATGTGACCTTCATCTATTGTTGCAATGCTTATTCCAGTTATATTGAATACTTCCATCCTTTTCTGAATGTTGATAGTTTGTATTTTCATATTCGCCCCCAAATTACTCCTTATACTTTAATACAATTTCATTCCAAAAACCGATTCAATAGTTGAAAAATAGCATCTCCAAAGTTCATTTGGGTTTTCTCCATTATGTCCTGATGTCATTCTGTCTTTTTTCAATATTCACCAGTAACGGATCAATTAGAGAATCTACAGTAATGTCCATCTTAACTTAATAGATTCTGTACATTACTAGAAACATATTTCCTAAGCATAAAAAGTTCATCATTCTCAAATTCATGATCATCTTTTTTACTCGTATAACATTCCATTACTTTATTAACGGTACTTTTCAATTCTTTTGGCAATGTTGTTAAACCCCAGCGACCAGCTTCTTCTTTTGAAGAAATGATGCCTTCTTTTAGATACCAAAACACTCTAAGCATACTTAACGTACAATAAATCGGGTCCTTTTCCATGCAAATTAAACATTCCTGAAAGTCACAGACTATGGAGGATATATAATCTGAACGAGGCACAATTGGGAAGACTTCTGCAATGGGTTTGCCTGCCACACAAATACCCTTATGATTTATGATGGTTATATGGGCTGCTAAATCCGGATCAGTGGGACTATCTCCGTTTATGAAATCGTATGTACCTCTTAACAACTCATTTTCATACCGATCTCTCCAGAATTCACTAAAATGGAAATCAAATGGGCAGGGGTGCTGCCAGTCATTAAATTGTTCCTTATTGATAAAACTGATTTCGACCGGGTATGGGGAATTGGAACAATTCAAAAAGAACTTAGCTAGTTCCCTTTTCGTCTTAACCGCAATAGGCTTTTTCGTGACGGCCAATACATCAATATCGCTTCTGTCTGGATTAAATCCACCCATTGCAATAGAACCGTGAATATAGAAACCAAGAAGGTCATTGTTTACTATTGCTGTAATTTCTTTTTGGATACTATAAATAAAACTTTTAACATCAGTTGAGCAGGTCTGCAAATTAATATTCATTCACTACTCTCCTTATTCTACTTCCGATAACTTATCCAATGTAAAGTAATAGCTTGATCACCTGGCTGGCATTATGTTATTGCCTTCGCTACTAATTTTTCCTTTTGAATACTTTATTTCGTTCTATGACCGTACACCCGTTATTTTGGAATGTTTTAAGCATCGGGAGGTTGTTGTGACCAGTAGAGCCAATGTAATAAGAAGCCTTAAAGTCTTTTTTTAAGATAGCTAGAGATTGTTGGTGGAGAAGTTTACTTTTTCCTTTCCCTCTTTCGCTTGGAATGATTCCAAAATAAAAAATCCTCCCCTCATTTGTAGTCCCTGGTTCTATATGAGGCATCGTGACTCCGATTGGAGATTCATTTTCATAAGCAATCATACATGACTTCTTATAGTTCGGACCTAATTCCACTTCTACGCTTCGCATATGTTCATCGATACTTAACGAAGATGGTGCATTTAAAGATTCCTTCATTGAAGCTTCCCAGACCCTCTTAAACTCTGCTACCGGAACATCGTGTAAATCCTTTAATAAAAAACCAGCTTCCAAGTTAGATGATTCATCAAGCACTTTGTAAACAGTTACGTTTTCGTCATGTAACGTAAACTCATATTCTTTTAAAAGAGAGTCTACCTCTTCGCTACTTTGACTATCAACAAGGATATTTACACTTTCACAAGTTTTAATAAACGACTGCCCCATCATATATGGTATAAGTTCAATGAGCTCTTGATTTGACAGACTTTTTGTATTTTCGATCGTTACAAAGTTTTCTCCTCTTACAAATTTAACTCGTTCCATTAAATCAGAAAGGTTGTGAAACTCTTTTCTCCTCATTCATTACACCTCTTTTACATCACAAATTATGGAGCATGTAATCGCCCATCAGCTACCCATATGATTCTGAAAACCTGCCTTTTACTTGAACAAAGGGACGGCGGTTTGTTCAGAGCAAACGCTACCGTTAACAGAAGATTGTATTTAGAGGTCATATGCAACTAAAAGAAAAGAAAAAAGAATAAAAAGGGATAACCCCAGACAAACAATTGCTGCTATTCTTGACTGAATAGCAACTCGTTTATCACCTTCTAGTAGGTTTTCAATAAAACTAAGAGTAAAGAAAAAACATAAAATTATCAGCGAAATTGAAATAAAACCCACCAAGCCTAAAGTCATATTACCTCCTCCTCTGACTATTCCAATAACCTGCCCATTTATTGATGCAGGGCAATACAGAATCAATTTGAATTTTCACCGGAAGAATCTAAATAAAAATTATCCTTCACATTTACTTATGATCCATTTAACAGCTTCTAAAAAATTTTCAGCAACATAATCTGGTTCAATCTCTGCCCATGATTCCCTGTATTGTTTAAGAGAACCATATCCCCATCCTGTAAGTACTAATATTTTCTTTGCTCCAACAGCATGAGCAGCCAACATATCCGTTGAACCAACGTCACCAATAAATACTGTTTTTGTTAAATCTAAATTATATTTCTTTGATGCTTCCAAAAGCATACCTGGTTTTGGCTTATGACAATTGCAGGCATCATCTGAACTGTGAGGACAAATGAAGGCATCATCAAATCCATATGATTGAAATTCCTTGTTAAAGTCATCGAGGGTAGCTTCTCCTCTACTTATTCTATGTTGATTCGTACAGGCAAACGTTCTAATATTATGATCCTTTAAAATTTGTATGGCATCTCTACTAAACGAATATGGGGCGAACTCATTGGGATGAATAAAGTGTCCAGTACCACCAATAGTTCCATCACGATCAACAAAAACGGCTTCAATATTCATTCGCGCTATTCTCCCTTTTCTGATTGCTTAAGGTGACTAAAAGTTGGACTAAATAGAATGAAAAAAGTGTCTGTTTTTCACAAAATAATCCCAACCAGACACAACGGTAATAATCAGTGCCGCCCATAGCGAAATCATATTAAAAGGTAAATGAAAATAAGTGAAAGGAATATTGTGTAGAAGCAAGGCGGAGATGGATACTACTTGAACTCTCGTTTTCCATTTTGCTAAATTACTTGCAGCAATTACGATTCCCTCTTTTACCGCAATCAAGCGTAGAGCAGTTACTGCAAATTCCCGACATAATATAATAATAACCATCCAACTCGGAACAATGTCCATTTGCACCAAAGCCACTAAAGCAGCAGTGATTAATAACTTATCTGCTAGAGGGTCAAGAAACTTCCCGAGATCAGTAATTAAGCTATATTTTCTTGCATAATAACCATCTAACCCATCAGTGACCGATGCAATAATAAATAACATTGCAGCAATGAAATGAGACACCGCAATATTCCCACCCGCAACAGAGAACTCGCCCAGCGGAAAAGGAACTAATAAAAATAACAAAAAGACAGGAATAAACAATATTCTAATGATCGTTATTTTATTGGGTAGATTCATACATTTCTCCTTCAAAATAAATTTTTTTCATGACTCTGTTGGAACTGCACAACATTAAAGGTACAGTCACCATCATACCTTCTTTCCTTCATATGTCACAGTAGACTCTATAGCCTTATTCCTCACTTCTAGTATATATTCCTTACCAATATATTCTTTTCCACCGTGTCCTTCATACCACTCTTGGATACGTTTAACGTGGAACACGCTTAGCTTATATGTGAAATGTATTCAAATCGCATTCAACAAGACTAGCCCATAATTCCAATTATTTCAAAACTAGGCAGAGTACTCAAGAAAAATTCGAAATAAAAAAGCTTAATCCACCTACTTCTAAGATTTTATTACTCTTAAAAATAAATACATTTACTTCGAAGAGTAATCAATATACAATATATAGTAATTACTTAAAAGGAGTTGAATCTATGAAAGTTTTAAATGAGAAGTTCATTCACATTGATATTGATAAGTACGAAAGCAAGTTCTATGACCTTTTGCATCAATTTGAAAATGCAAACTCCGCTAAGGAGCAGTCCAAGTGGTTCATGAAACTAAATGACCACCGTTTTATTTTTGAAACCAATTTTAATTCTGCAAGACTACGACACTATCGTGAAATGAATAATGAATTATTTGCGACTGAATTAAATGTTTTCACTAAAATGGAACCTCGTTATCTCGAACTGGTTGGATATTATTATAGAACGATTCTCAGGGCGACTTATAGAGATCATCTTGAAGGCATGTGGGGGAAACAAATATTTCGACTCGCAGAATTGAAGCAAAGTTTATACTCTGACAAGATAGAAGATGAACTAGAGAAGGAAAATCAACTCATTATGGAATATCAGTCCCTCCTCGGGAAAGCAGTAATACATTTCTCAGAACAGCAAATGAATCTCTCAGAACTTACTCCCTACCTTAACTCTTCAGATAGACAAATACGTAAAGATGCTCATTTGGCTAAATACCAGTTTTTCCAAAAAAACGAAAGACGCTTTGATGAACTTTTAGACGGACTTGTTCATGTAAGGAATACAATAGCAAATAAGTTAGGACATTCATCCTTTGTTAAACTGGGTTATCAACGAATGCATCGAACTGGCCATACGCCAGATGACTTGGAGAAGTATCGAACTCAAGTTGAGAAATACGGAGTTCCATTCGTATCCAAATTACGAGAAGCTCAAGAACAAAGAATCGGCGTTGATAAACTCAACTACTATGATGAAGGCTATCTTTTCGCAGATGGATCTCCGTCCCCCAAAGGTACCCATCAGGAAATGATTAATAAGTTCAAAACGTTTTTTTCAGAATTATCACCAGAGACAAAAGTCTTCATTGACGAAATGCTAAGCCATGATTTAATTGATCTCACCCCTCGTAAGGATAAAATGGTAGGGAACTTCGCTACATACATTGGACCTGACAAACACCCTTTCATGTTTATCAACCTTCATGGCATCGCAAATGATATTCGGATATTTACACACGAAGCTGGTCATGCATGTCAATTTCATATGTCCAGGCATTGGAATGTTCCTGAATATATAATCCCCTACGACTCAGCTGAACTATTTTCCTTTGGAATGGAACGGCTTTCGTGGCCATGTATGGAAGATTTTTTTGGCAGCAACACAAAACGATATCAATATTCCCATTTGATTTCTGCTTTTATGTATATGCCTTTAGCAAGTGCTGTAGATGAATTTGAGCATTTTTTGTATGAACAACCGGCCGTTTCAATTGAAGAACGAAAATCTAAATGGGCGGAGTTAGAACGTAAATACATTCCAGAACGTGATTACGATGGAAATAAATTTCTAGAAAGAGGAACGGGTTTTTACGAAATTAGTCATTTGTTTACAACACCATTCTATTTTATGGACTATGACCTAGCACACCTTTGTGCAGTTCAGCTATGGAGGAAGCATCAAGAAAATCCAAAGGAAGCATTAATGGGGTTTCTTGAAATGTGTAGAAATGGAGGGAAACTCCCGTTTAAAGAATTGATCAAAATAGCTAATATAAAATCACCATTTGAAGAGAACAGCATCCAGCCTATATTAGAATTTGTTGAAGAATGGATCGAACGAGTAGAAGTCAGTGTTAACAAGTAAGAAATTGAATGTGGCGCGCTTGTACTTTGCGCGCCATACAAATAGATAGTTCTTAAAAGTTAGGTAAAGTCACTACCTCAACTCTAATGAAGGGAGAATACAGTTCATTTATATCACAGCTATTTTAGCACCCCTTAAACTCCAATGTGTTTCATACGAATCAAGTAGCTTACTTAAGAAATAGTTGAACTAAAAAGGAGCTTACCTTGTTCTGGATGAGCTCCCTTAAATTGAATACTTCCATCAAACTGCTCTTAACTTAATACCCAACGCTGGTATTAAGTAGATAGCCTAACATGTTGTCCCTTGAAGATTATGCTGTATTATCTCATCATTTTCTGAGCTTATGGTCTAATGTAAACCGAGAATATAATAAATCATATTCATCTTTGGTAGAGTGTTGATAACCATACCGAACTTTTTCATAAATAGGGATGATTTCCAATGGTCCCCCAATTCTTCGAAACCATTCGTGAATCGTTTCATTTGGTCTTTTCTTTTGTTCATCTCTTAACTTACCTTGCCATTCCTGAAGTAACCATCGAATCTCATTCTGATTATCTTTGCTGAGTGGTTCATTTATATATATATCCTCACCCTGAATCGCGTCTTCATGCTTATATACAACAATAGCGTTTGTTGTAAAGTTATTACTTTCTCGCCTTTTTCTTACCACCAAGAAGAACACCATTATTGCTATTGCAAGAAGAGTTAGAAATACATAACTACCTATTTTATGAGATTCACCCACCTTTTCTTCAAAAGGAACTGGTTCTTTTTTAACAACCTTACCTACTATTATTTTTCCTTCTTCACTTTTTTCTTTTTCTACCTTATCACCGATTTCACTATTCTTATCCAAGTTCATTTCCCGTTGCGATCTACCTTTGGTAAAATCGCCCAGAAATGCACTTTCTTGATCCCTTTGATTATCCGAATAAAAGCTAATAACTTTGTTGGATAACGTCTGAGTAGTATATGTCACAAGAGAAGTAATGAGTAAAATCGAAGACAAAAAGCCAAACATAAACATGAGTTTCCCCTTCAAATCGATATCTCCTCAAAACTTAATTCATTACAGATCCTTGAATCTCTTCTAAATATCCAGTTATTGCGGTACTTAGTGGAACACCTTATTTCACGTCTTGACTTACACATTTTCATACTTGAAGCAATCACCGAAAATCTCCATCTTATTATCGACTACCTTAATGAATGAGTTATCATAAAGGCCGTAAATTGCAGCAAATCGCGATGCTTCATGAATATCTGATATATGCTCCTCACTTGCAGCATTCAAATGTGGTTCGATATTGATCTCAACCAGTCCAATGCCATCATAAATCGTTAACTCTGGAATATGATCATTTATATCCTTGGCCAGTACCACTCTAGTGGCCATATTAATAGAGCCTGCACTCATACCAATCGTCATACCTTCTCTTTTTTGTAAAGATGGAATGAGATCATATTCTTTTAAATAGGCTATTTGTTGAAGTGTATCGCCTCCTGAAAGCCATACTATATCGGATTTTTCTATATACTGCCTTGCCTTTTCTTTCATGATTCGGTCATCAATGACAAAAACCTCATCAAATTCAATCCCTTTGTTTCTGAACATAGTCAAGAACACATCAGTATATCTATCTGTTTTAGAATGTCTTGAAAAATCAGATGCAATAAAAACAATCACTCCATCTTTAAGGTAGTATTCCTTTATGCACGTAACGAAATCATCTGTAAAGCCATTAGGAAAACCACTGGTTAGTAATGATACCTTCATGTTTATTCCTCATTTCTGTTTTCTATGTTCTCCTTAGTCGATTTCAAAGTGAGAGTATTCCTCTCTCCCACCATTTCGTCGATAAATAAAATATCCATTATTTTCAATATTATCACAATGAACCCATGATATGATGACATCACAGCTACATCTCGTATAAACTTGATTGTCTCAAGATTCCCCTCATCAAATGAAAAATAGTAGATCCATCTCATTTAAGAACCTGTTACTTTTTAGTCGATTTACTTTCTATATATCACTTCAACCGTCACCGTACCATGATAATGTGGCTCACCATCACCTATATCCAGCATAAAGGTCTCTTACGCTTTAATCTTTTCATATCCGTTAAAATAATCATCTAATTCTTTCTGTGTAAAAAAGTGAAGATAACTATCTGACTTAGGCCGATAGAATGTATAATCACTTTTCTGTTGAGCACTTCTTACATTCTTATGGTAACTTGGGTCATTCGCATCAAAGAAATTGATGTAAATGAGGCCACCTGGTATTAATCCTTTTTTTGCCCTCTTAATGATTTCTTTTATCTCTTTATCGTTAAAAAAATTGAGGACATCGGCAAGAATGATCAAAGAATATGTATTTTCTTCTACTTCAAATTTCTTTATATCGTTTACTTCTGCATTGATGGTTACGCCAATTTCTTTGGCGGCAGTTAATGAGCGCTTATAATTGCTGTTTCTGAAATATCAATACCAGCAACCTCAAACCCTTTATTGGCAAAATAAAGAGCATTCCTTCCTTCACCTATTCCCAGGTCTAATACGTTTCCTTCTTTTACTAAAGGGGAGTAATCAACCAATGTTTGTATTGGCCTCAAGCTCCATAAGAAATTTTCTGCTTGATCATATTGTCTTTCCCATATACCTTTATTTCCTGTCATGATCGGCACCACTTTCCTTCACAGTCAACGTCTCTAATTTAAACGTTTCATTTAAATCCTGATTGTTCATCCAATCTAAGAAATGATGAATACCCTCAATACCATCAACCAAGACAGCCCGGTATATGAATACAGATGGATAGTTCAATCCTAATCTTACAAGGTGTTCCTTAATATCTAAGATAGATTTACGACTTCTATCTGTGAGCACTTTATTCATAAATCCCACCAAGTCCCTAGAAAGTGGACCCCTATGGTTAGAAGGAAAGAGCCACATGTCTACATTCCATAGCGTTCCTTCCGTATTATCCGGATAACGATACGTTAATTTAGAATATAAACCATTTAATGGAGAGTTCATGTAGTTATGAAACTTTATTTCTACCACACCCCTATGAGCAGCCAAGTGTCCTAATACTTTAAACACGTTTTCCGGACACGGGATGTTACAGAAAGTCTCTATGTCAATATCGTGATTGACCATAAGGTTATAAGCAGTAGCCCCAACCAGATGTGCTTCACCAACTTCTCCCCATTTTTCAATGAGGTCTATTTCGTTTAAAATTTCTAGTGCAATCTTTTTTCTTTGAATAGCCCTTTGAATGATTTCTTCCATGAATATACCCTCTTCATCAAATTGTTATAATTTTGCAAATTATAACATCATAACTCTATTATCCAGTTAATGCAAGCTAATCCGCTTATATTTTCAATTTCTATCTATTCAACTTAATTCTATTTCGAAACTCAGTTCAGTGTTATCTAGGAAGTGAAAACCCAATAAGAGGCTTATCCTTCCACGAATAAGCCACAAATACTAAACTTACTAAATTCAGCCAGCATGCGCTTCAAAATCAATCAACCATTTGGTTGGCAAGGTCCGTTAATACATCGCGTGTATTATAATCCTTTTGAGGATCATAAAAGTAGATTTTAATTTTAATCCCATTCTTATTTTCGAACGTGATTTTCCCTCCATTACTGTCTAGTTTCAAGTCACCTTCTATACCTTTTTTTAATTCTATTTCTTCAGATGATGCTTCTGCCCCGTTACTTCCTTCAACAACATTCTGTTCGAAGTCAACGGCATCAATCAGGATAGATTGTTGACCATTGGCAGCGCTAAAGGTCGCTGAGATGTCTTTTCCATCTGTATTGGATGGAAAATGCCAGTCCTTAATTCCCTCCACCACAAATTTCGCATCAAAAGGGAGTTTTTCAGGCAAGGTCAATGGGAATGGCAATGCCTTAAGAGCGTTCTTCACGCTATCAGCATAATAATCCTTTGGTTGCCTGCCGAGAAACTCTTCCTTCTGCTCCTCTGACATATTTTCAAGTCCGTGAACTTCACTTTCTTTCAATAGGGTACTATCCAACCTCTCAGGCTGTCCTCCACCTAGTAAAGGGAGTAGCCCCGTTTGGCTTCCAATAACCCCAATCACCAAGAGAAGTGTTGCACCTGCAAGGCTCCAACTTACTAATTCAGGAAACCACTTTCTCTTGGGAGGAAAATGATTGTTCTCTAACTTGGCGAGTAATGCAGCTTCCTCTTCTTTAGAAAAGGTTCTTCCTTCCCCTAAATGATGATGAATCGCATCATGCATTCGTTTATTATTCATCTAGATCGCCTCCAAGCTTTTGATTCAAGAGGTCACGGGCTCTGGCCAATCTGGTTCGGATCGTCGAAGAATTGATTCCAAGGATAGTTGAGATTTCTTCAATCCTCATCTCTTGATAATAAAAGAAGATGATGACCTCTCTGTATTTCACTGGAAGAGCAAAAACGGCTTCACTCAATACCGTTTTCTGCTGTTTTTGCAGCAATAAGGCCTCTGGACTCTCTTTATTGGTTTTAGCGGAAAGTGTATTCGTGAATAATAACTTCCTATAATGCCAACTTCGCAGATAATCCTTCGACTTATTGGCAGCAATAGAAAAAATCCATGCTTTCACCGAATCTTCCTTCTCCAAGGTATCCACCTTTTGAAAGACCGTGATAAAAACCTCCTGTACTAAATCCTCAGCCGCACTCCAGTTCTTCACATAGGAATAAATGAGCCTCTTCACATCCTCCCCATATTGGGTGACCAGGGAACTAATGGATCGTTCCTCATGCATACTCTGTCCTGCACTGTTTGTCATATCACACCACCATTAACTGTATTTTTCAATTAACAGACGATTGCCGCTGAATAAAAGTCCCATTATTCACCAAAAATAACACTAAATTATACTGTCGATAAATAGAAATAAAACAAGGACCCTTTGATGGGTCCAGTTTGGAATCCTTACCTGCCTCATATTTGAACAGGGAAGGCTGAAGTCTTGATTATCGAGTTCGATCTAGGACAAAAATAATTTAATAAGTATTAAGCACGAAAAGTTTTTCCTAACTCCTTACCGAGTCCAAAGTAGTGTCTAAAATTATAAATTAGGGGACTCCATTTATTTGCATCAATATGGTTGTCATCAATAATCACACTCTTATGTGCGTGTACTTTAAGTGCTTCCACTTCTACCACTGCAAAACTCTGATTATGTTCTGGAACCCGAATATGTTTCACTACACTTTCTATTTGAAGGGGACATTCAAGTATTCGGTGCGGCTTTACATCTTCAGAAATCTGCTTAGTTAGACCTGAAGCACCAAACTTATCTTTTTCATGTCTAAATTTATTTTTTAACTTATATTCTGGAACTGGATTCTTACCTGTTTAATGAAGCTAATAATTCTACATTTTCCCATAGTTCAGGACTAGGAACGTTTACAACACATTCTGGGTGGTTTCTAAGGTTTTCAATTGCTTTTCCACCTAAACCAAGCCCTAACACTAAGCAATCCCCTAGTGCCCAAGATGAAGATAGAGGACTAATGTTTGTTGTACCGTCTTCATTTAAAGTTGTTAATAAAATCACTGGCGTTCCATAATATAAAATACTTGGCTTTATAGTTTTTTGTTCGAAATCTGCATCCATCTGAAAACCTCCATATAAAACATATGTTCTTATCATAAGTTATTTTTCATTATTTTCCAATATTTTATTTATAAATTTTTACTGGACTCAAGAACTCCTTTATAAATCTAATTAAATAAAAAAGAGCTTACCTTTTTCCAAGATAAGCTGGGGATAATAGTGTTTACCTGTTTACAAAAATGATTTCTCTTTCACGCTAACTATTGGGGAATTATTGAAATTACTCTAGAGTGTAACTTATTTTTAAATTGATCTCATATCATAGTAGAAAAACCACCCCTTTATTGTAAGGGCTGGTTTTTTTATTTAACGTGCTTTTCCTATCCATGTAAAATCTTTAGTAGTTGATCCCGTTAACGGAACACTATAATGACAAGCTTTGAAAAAGCATAAAAGTTATAACTAATGCAGCTAGTGAACCAGCAGATAGTAATATGATCATTTTCCGCCAGTTTATTTCTCTTAAAGGTTTTACAGTCTCTCGAGACACCCTAATCCATAAAGCCATAGATGCTAAAACTAAGATAAAAATGACTTCTGTAGATACATTTGACACCTCCATAATCTATACCAATCTTCTTACTGTATATACGAATTAGAAAAATGAAAGTTTCACTTACTAAAGTAACCTACCCAATAACGGAATAAAGAAAAAAAGCCTAGATCTACTGCCTGATCCTCAGCTAATCCCCTACTATTGCGAAAAAGAATGAATTCTCTTATGCTAACCAATCTCCAATGAGTTGTTGTACAATGTCCCGCTTTTCAACAGGAAGCATATGTCCTGCTTTATCTAAAATAACAAAAGTTGAATGTGGAAACTTGTTGAGGAGAAAATCATAGTCTTCATACCCGCAGATATGATCTTGTTTACCAAGAATAATTAATGCTGGTTGCTGCAAATTTGAAACACCTAGAAACGGTTCTTCTGAGAAAAAGTATCCCTTTTCTCTCCAATTCGAAGTTAGGAATTCTCTGTTAGCTAACAATCGTCCCGGTTGAACTTCCCTAAGAAAACACTCAAGGTTCTCTTTATTTTGGTAGACAAATAGAGTTTCAAAAGCATTTTTTATATCCGAATCCAATGTACTAAGTATATTTTCATCCTTTTCAAAGATTACTTTGTCAGGTAAAGTTCTCTCTTTTAGATGAAGGGCGCTGGCTAGCAAGCATATACTTCTTACTTGTTTTTGTCTAAAATGTAATATTCCTTGAGCTAAATATCCACCAAAAGAAAAACCAATTATAGAAAAATTCTCATTAGGTAATACACTATCTATAAAATCTAATATATTCATAAGAATATCATCCGTTGAACTAATTTTTTCATCAACATCACTATGTCCGTGTGCAGGAATATCTATGTAAATTCTTCGATACCCATTCATATCTTTAAAGATGGGTTCAATCCAAGCCATCATGGCACGGTGATCTGTTCCCATAGAATGAAGGATTAATAAGGGAACCCCTTCACCTCTTGCTTCATAATAAATACTCCCCATCCTTACTTCAATATTCATCATGCTCTTCTCCAGTCTCTACGCGATAAAATAATAAATAAGCATTTACTATATGTTGGTTCCGCCTTAAAGAAATGCCCCATCATTAATGATAGAGTTTATTATTACACTGCCTTTTTATACAGTTTCAGTTTCTCAATAAATCTGCCCGATTATTGAATAATAAAATCGCATTCGCCCACAGATATGTTTTGCTGATTAACTCACTATTTTATATTTTTCTCGTTCAACTCTAACCATCTCTCAATTTCATCCATAATTAAAGTAAATCCCTGTTCTTTAAATGGAGAGGCAATCCCACACTGCTCTAATAATTGAAGAAATGATTTGCTTCCACCTAGCTTACAAAGTTTCATG
The DNA here is from genome assembly GCF_020172085.1 of Rossellomorea aquimaris. Lineage (GTDB taxonomy): Bacteria > Bacillota > Bacilli > Bacillales > Bacillaceae_B > Rossellomorea > Rossellomorea aquimaris_E. The sequence continues at coordinate 221,596 of NZ_JAIVAT010000003.1, read as the reverse complement.
TATTCATCCCAAGCCACCGACTTATTGGTTTGTGCTTTGCTCCAGATTTGTAAAGAACACATTTGGGCAAGGGCATAGTCTATATAATAAAATGGTGTAGTAAATATGTGTGCTTGTTGTTGCCAAAAAGACCCTCTCTTTAGATAGGTATGTTCATAATCTGACTTGTAAGGCATATATTTGCTCTCAATCTCAATCCACTTTTCTTTTCTCTCTGAAATGGAAAATGAAGGATTTTTATAAATAAAATGCTGGAACTCGTCTATTGCCGCCCTATAAGGCATTGAGAATATGGCATCTTCAAGATGAGCATATCTATATTTATCTGCATCCTCACCAAATATTTTTTCCATGTAAGGCCATATAAAGAATTCCATCGATATGGAATGAATTTCACAAGCTTCTTTTGTAGGCAGGATGTATTCCGGAATACTGTTACGTTGATTAAATAGATACATTTGCCAGGCGTGTCCGAATTCATGGCTTAATACTTTCATATCTTTTCTGGTACCATTCAAATTCGCAAAAATATAGGGGGTTTTTTCATTACATAAGTATGTAGCGTAGGCTCCTCTCGCTTTACCCTCTTTAGGAAGTAAATCTAGTTGGTGATTAGCGCAAAGAGAATAAAAGAATTCCCCGGCTTCTAAGGAAATTTCATTGAGAATCTCTTCAAAACTCGATACCATCCATTCAACATCCCCTTTTGGGACTGGATTGCCGGTACTGAAGCGAATATCTTCATCGTAAAAGGTTAACTTATTCAGCCCCAACCTGATCCGTTGTTTATCTCTCGTTTCCTCAGCAATGGGAACGATGTGCTTTAAGATTAGCTTGCGGAAATCTTCAACATCTGTTTGATCATAATCAACTCTTGATAACCTGGCATATCCAAGCTCCACAAATGAAGCATGACCTAAACTTAAGGCTATGGTATTTCTTACTTTAATTAGTTCATCAAAAATATGATCTATCTTATTTTCCAGTTGGCTGAGTAACTCATACTTTTTTTCACCAGCCTGCTTTCTAATTAAACGATCCGATGAATACAAATATGTTTCTAATTGAGATAAGGTTCTGTTTTCTCCTCTGAATTCAATGCTTGAAGTAGCCAGCAATTTTGTATAGTCACTGATTAGGTTATTTTCCTTTATTAAGTCCTCCATGACATTCGTACCAACTGTATTTTGAGAGACTTCTGCTAAGCAAACGAATTGTTCTCCGTATTTCTCTTTGATTTCATCTTTGAATGGAGAATATGAAACGTGCTTATGAAAAAGAGCCACTATTTTTTCATAGATTGGCCACGTTTCATTAATATATTGCTGTTCTTTTTGATATTTACCATCTAAGGTATTTAAGTGATACCTGATTTGAGCTATAGTAAGCAGCGTTAATACATCATTCCGAAGAGAATTCATTTGATCTATTAATTCGAACTGTTCCAAATGAGAATCACTTGCTTTGAAACTTTCTAAAAGTTGAAGTACTTTTCTTTCAAATTCTCCAATATCAGGCCTCTCATATTTAAGCTTATTAAAATCCACCCTACTCCCCCTATCTCCGTAAAATTAATGGTAATGGACTATTTCATGTAATAATAGTCTTATATTTCCAAATATTGAATGTTATACTTGCGATATAAGGCAATTAAATATTAACTTAAACACAAAAGGGAACTCCATTAACTTGGAAGTTCCCTTTTTAACGTTTCCTTTGTTGATAGCTCCCTGTTCTCAATTTATCACCTATGATAAACTAAGTTTATCAAATTTTTCCATTTTAATGGTGACCCAGGAGAGGAATGAGACTCTTGAATATTGAAAAGAATAGATACTTCTTAGACTTAGCACTGCAACAAGCAGCAAAAGCATTGGAAGAGAATACATATCCAATCGGAGCAGTTATAGTAGATGAAAACTATAATATAGTTGCCAAAGGTCGTAATAGAGTACATACCCAACAAGATGCAACAGCTCACGCTGAAATTGACGCAATACGAAATGCAGGAAAAGCAATATTTAATGCAAAAATTAATCGAGAAAAGTTTACGATTTATACCTCTTTGGAACCGTGTCCGATGTGCACTGGTGGTATCTTATTTGCCAATATCAAAAGAGTAGTTTGGTTACTTAACGATGATATGGGTTTCGGCGGTTATAAAAAAATCCAAGGTGCAAAAGTATTTGATAAGAAATTTGGCGAGGTTGAAGTGGTTGAAGAACCTTTTGATGATTTGAAAGAGAAACAGATGGAATTGATGCAAAGATGGTCAACTAATCCTAATAACGTTATAAATTTACGAAAAGCAGCGGTTCAATAAATGGGGTTAAATGAAATAAGGGACAGTTCACCTGTCCCTCCCTCCGATATATCTAAATGCTTACCTCTTTATTTTTCAACACCTTGAATGTAACTGCGGCCATGACGACCGAAAGTACGACCATCCACAGAACGGCCGCTACAGGATATAAGAGCGGATACCCAAATATGTTGATGGTTTTGAATTGGGCGAACAGGAATTCCACTTTCATGATGTAGAGATAAGAAAATTTGACCATATCTAAAACCCATCCTTTCATCGGCATCATTTCTACTGCCATAAATGGCAGAGAAAATAAAGCGCCAGATACAAAAAATGAAATCAGTGAATTTTTACTGATTGACGAAATGAAGAGAATCAGAATCGCAAATCCCAATGCCGCTGTAAGGTGGATTCCTAGTTGAATCAAGTGAAACTCCAGCATATTCAGTCCATAAGGAGAAACATCATATCTAATAACAAATTGAAGTGGTGTTTCCCAACCCAAATTCCCCAAGATATAAAGCTTGCTTATGACATTTACACTTTCCCATGCAGCTACCACAGATAGAGCATAGATCAAAGCAGCCACTAGCTTCGCCCAAGATAAAACCGTTCTTCCCTTTCTTGAACTCAGTATATAATTGTCGACACCTGAACTGTATTCTCTGGTATAGGTAGAAGAGAGTCCGATCAATAGCATCGCACCGGTAATGATAAATGCAAAGGTTCCGGAGTAGTCAATGATTTCTGCCGGCCCTCTGTAAGAAGAAAAATAGGAAAGGTCCACGCTTTCTAACATCCTCTTTTCAAGATTGGCATTATACTTTGTTGAACTTTCCAGTTCCTGCAGCTTTTGATTGAAGTTCTCTTCTACTCTCTGGATAAAAGCAATATTTTCATAGATGTCCAACTTGATTTCATCATTCTCTGAAAAGAAAGCCCCCTCTGTGCCATTTGCTTTCATTTCCTCTATCTTTTCTTCTGATTTGGCAGTTAATTGATCATTCAAAGCTTCAGCCTGCTGGATTTTTTCTGAAGTTAGTGTTCCTTCCCATGCCTTATAAAATTGCTTTGTCTGATCATCTATTTTCTCAAAGTTTAATATGTACATTGACGACAGAAGGATGAGGACCAAAAAGGTAATATAAATCATTTTTTGACTGAAGATCTTATAGAGCTCCAACTTTAGCAAACTCATCCTCTCCCCTCCTCTTCATCAAAGTAGTACAAATACAAATCCTCTAAGTTTGGTTTCTCTCTGACTGCATTGGGATGAGGTTTCTCCTCGCTTATGATCCGCAGTTGATATCCATCCTGTATTCGTGTGATATTCCCGATTTTATTTCCAACTTGAACCTTTTCCACCTCTTCTTCTTGAACAGTCAGTGACCATACTTTATGTGCGATTCCTGATAAGAGGTGGTTCGGTGTTTCTTTTTGGATAAGCTTCCCTTCTTTTAGTATCAATACTTCTTTTGCTATAAATTCGATGTCCGATACAATATGGGTGGATAGAAGAACGATCCGGTTTGCTGATATTTTCGATAACAGATTCCGGAATCGGATGCGTTCTCTCGGATCAAGACCTGCTGTTGGTTCATCCACAATCAGGATTTTCGGATCGTTCAATAAAGCCTGGGCAATACCGATCCTTCTTTTCATGCCGCCAGAGAATTTTCCCACTTTCTTTTTCCGCTCCTGAGAAAGCCCGACTAACTCAAGTGTTTCATCTACCTTATCCTTTGCATCCACTTTTGAGATGCCTTTCAAAGCAGCAATATAATGTAACAACTTTTCAGCTGAGAAATTTTTATACAGTCCTACATGCTGAGGTAGATAGCCAATCAAGTCACGGTATTCGTGATCCATACTGCCTATATCCCTGCCGTTCAAGAAAATCGTCCCCTCTGTTGGCTTCATCACGCTGGCAATGATCCGCATGAGGGTCGTCTTTCCGGATCCATTGGCACCAAGTATTCCATAGACTCCAGTGGTGAATTTCAGGTTGAGTTCATCCAATGCTTTTATTTCTGATTTTTTCTCTTTGAAGACTTTCGATACTCCATCAATGGTTAAATTCATAATCTGTACCCCTTTTATAAAACCGGCTTGCTTGGAGGATGATAAGAATAATGCCTGTTATAATCATCAGCACATAGACAGCAGCTGGAACTGATTCAACTTTTTCAATAACTTCTTCACTGCTTAAAAATACTCCGGCCCCCAGCCAAACTACTAGTGTGGCAGTGACAGCATGCACATGTCGCACCCGATTGGCAAACAAGAAGGAAATTCCTGTTATGACGGTAAAAGGAGTCATCCAATAGAGCAGCATCTTCCCTGCCCATACATCGCTAGCAAAAATAGATAGAACAACCATTGCCACCAGATTGATTCCAATATTGAACACTCCAATGACCATCATTTTGGATAGGATTGTTTCCTGCAAATTGAATTTGAAGGAGAGCTCGAGTTCTGCCATACCGGTAATTCTGCTTTTAAGGATTTCAAATAAGCCTGTAATGGTTGGCAACGGGGCAAAGAGCATCAGAGTCACATACGGATCTTGTTCAGCAATAAATACAGCATATATACAAATAAATAGGAACAAACTGTTTACTATCCAAAATAAAGGACTGAAATAAAAGATTTCTTGATAAGAATTCTTTATTAATGGCACGATGTTTTCCATATAACTCTTCCATCGGTTTTCTTTAACAGGGACAAAAGGTTTGATAGCTTCAATCGTCCTCATCATCTCTAGCTCACTTGGATACTCGACATCATAATCATCCAGTTTGAACTCTAGCTCCTTTTCCAGCTCTTCTAACTCAAGGTCAAACTGAGTGTCATTTTTTCTGCTGTTGTCCATATTCCTCACCTCTCTCTAGAAGATTCGCAAGTTTACCGAGTCCCTGTCTCAGTCTTGACTTCACAGTAGATTCACTGGCGTCTGTCACCGAGGCAATCTCATGAATCTTCATATCATGATAATACTTCAGAATGATGGCATCCCCTTGATAATCTGGTAGCTCGCTTATGGCTGCCTTCACTCTCTCCCTTGTTTCTTTTTGCGCGAATATGTAAGAAACATTCGTTTTCTCATTTGTCAGGTATTCAGTAAGCTCGGACTGCTTTTGAGTTCGTTGATGTTCCGCACTTTTCCAGTAGTCTCGGCAATGATTCACTGCAATCGTAAACATCCAGCTTTTAAAGCTTCCACTGTTTGAATAGGATCCGAGTTTTCTAATGACTTTGATAAAAATCTCCTGAGTCAAATCATAAGCCAAATCCCTATTTCCTATTTTCCGATAAACAAAAGCAAAAACATCTTTGTAGTATTTACGCGTTAGGACCTCCATCGCCGCCTGACTGCCACGAAGAATTTCCTGAATAAGCTGCTGGTCTTCAGACACGTTGTATCACCTCAATATGTAAGACGAGAAAAGATTAAAAAAGATTTATAGGAGTGTAAAAAAAAATGAAGCCTTGAAGAAAGGCTGCCGCGATTGCAATGGTCTCACATTTTGGCATTTATAAATAATTCGATTCTTATTTTTCAAATGACACTTTATCCCCAAAGACTACTTCTTGATAATGAGGGTTATGGTAACTGTTTAGTGCATTACTTGTTTAATTAGTTATTAGTTTTAACATAATGCATTTCCAATTATTTCAAACATTTCGAACTTCAGCAATGTTATTCAATTAAATCGCCACATAAAAAAAAGTGCAATCCACTTAGATCACACCACCCTACTTTACCTTCTGTCATTCACGTTTTCCTAAGAAAGGAAAACACGAATAACAAATAGCACAATCACTTGTTTGCTCCCCTGTAGTAATCGTAGTCATAACCCTATTCGTTCTAATACAAATCACTGAAACTGTTCCCTCATTAAAGTTAGTGACATAAGCCTTTTTCCCATCAGGAGTAATACAAACATCCGTTGGACCATCTCCAACATTAATCGTCGCAATAATGGAATCATCACATGCATCCACTACTGTTACATTATCACTACTAATATTCGTGATATAAACCTTCTTTCCATCTGGTGTAACCGCTACACCATTCGGTCTAATCCCTACATTGATTGTATTCGTTACTACATTTTCCTCTAGGTCAATAACAGAAACTGTACTAGGTTCACCTCTCCCACGATTGGCCACGTATAGCTTCTTTCCATTCGGAGTTACCGCAAGATCTCGAGGGAATTCTCCATTCGTAATAGGAATCCGATCTATCACTCTTTCTTTTTTTGTATCGATTACGGCAACAACGTTACTGATGGTTACAGCAACATAGGCCATTCTTCCATCTGGACTGAATGCCACATCAAATGGGTTATCTCCTACTTCTATATGTTTCACAGTTTGCTTGCATACATCAATGATTGAGACGGTTGTCCCACCGAAATTCGCTACATACACTTTTCTTCCATCAGGAGTCGCAGCTATGCCAACCGGCCCCTCACCAACAGGTATTTCATTGACCACCTTATGATTAGAAAGATCGATAACTGAAACAGAATTATTATTCGTATTGGACACATATGCGTTTCTAACCAGGGGAGAAATCGTAATTCCATCTGGTTGATCTCCTACTGGAATCGTATCTGTAACTTTATCTTTTTTGGTATCGATCATTGAAATTGTACAATCCCCAAAGTTCGTTGCATAAGCAAATAGCTTTTTATGATGGTAGTGCTTCTTCCTATTCATTCTCATGTTATCCCTCCTTAACCACCACTACTAACTAGTTTATGATTAGTGAAAAGGTTTGTGATTTAAGAGTAAGGATTATTTTTATAGAGCCCAAACCTGTTTGCTATTTTCAACCATGTACAGTTCAGTATCTTTTTCAAAATCTAAAAAAAGCCGAATTCCAATAGAATTCGGCTTTCATTCAGCGACCGATGCGACGAAAAATCGTGATCGCAACAGCTGTAATAGCTAATAAGGCAAAAAGGATATAGACATCTGCTTTCGTATATTCACCAGTCGGTTCTTCACTTACAGAATCCTTCGCTTCATTGTTCTTCATAGGGAAGCTTCGATCATTTCCATCACCACCAGCACCTGGTGGTCCACCCATACCTCCCATATTTTCAGCAAGGTACGTTTTCTGCTCTTCCATTGTCATGGAGTCGAAGTCTTCCGGCAATGAAAAAGGAGAATTTGCTGTTTGAATTCTTTCAACAAATTGAGCAAATTCTTCATCTGTCATGGAATTGATGTCTAGTCCACCTCTCATTCCCCCGTTCATTTGCGGGGGAGCACCGTTCTGAGGTTGTTCTCTATTCTGGTCTTGCCCCTCCACCCCTTGCATGCCAGTTGTATTGTCTGCTTCAACGACCAGGTCTCCTGATAGTTGAGCCAAAAGGGATTCACTTCGTTGTTTCGCAAACTCAGGAAGGCTGTTATCGCCACTTACTCCTTCTAAAAACTCTTCTGTTGTGAAAAACTTGGATGGATCACTCTCAATATACGGTTCTAATAATGCACCCAGCTTGGTTGTAATGGATGCGACATTTTCTTCTGTTAAAACCTCTGTTGCAATTTGTTCCATATATGTCTCATACTGAGCAAGAAGTTTTTCATCGCTTACTAATACGTTTAGTAACGGACGCTCGGATAAGGAAGTGCCTGAAACCGGCTCATACACACTGAAATTTATCGTATTTTCACTCAGTAAATCACCTGAAGGCATCATCATCCCACCGCCTTGTTTGCCTACCGTCGGCATTGATGCAGGATTGTCCAGACCATTTTCTTGTGCTTGATTCTGATCATCTTGGACATTCTCCTGCCCTTGAGGTGGAGCACCATCCTGCCCTTGTGGTGAGATATCCCCTTGAGCTCCGGACTCATTCGGATTAGCGCCATTCATATCCATGGGGGGACCTCCATTGCCTCCCATATTGAATCCGCCGAATGCCATATTGTAATCCCAAGGGAGAATTGAAAACACACCATTTTCATCTTCATATAAATAATAGTTATGCTTCAGCTGTCCCTGATAGCTGTCAAGACTCACAAGTGCTGTGTTCATGGCAAAATAACGAAGCAGCTGATCCGTATTAAGGTACTCTTCATACCCATCCTCTTCATTAATCGCTTTCAGCATGGAAATCAGCTCAGAGTCCTCCACACTATCCTCATTCGTTTTCACTTCAATTCCTTCGTAATCCTCTAAATCATCACTTGTATATATAAGGTCGCTTCCTGTACCGTCCGGCTTGTATAAGTATCCTTGAGTTGTCTGATAATGTTGAGCGATAAATGTTTCGTCAATCGCTTCCACCCCAAGCATGAGCCCGTAATATTCACCGTTTACGATAACCTTCATATACGAATGAGCAGGCGTCGCCACGCCCATTTGCTCCATTAATTCATAAGAGACAAATTCCTTCATTTGAGTCGAATCACTAAAATTATTATTTAAGTTCAGCTTCTTCAAACCGTAAAAGCTTTGAGTGGAATCATAATAATTGAAATCGATTTTTAAGCTATAACGCTCCGATTCGTCTCTCGCAACGGAGGTCAAAGAAGAATTCCCCTTTGTTCGTACGGCTACGTTTGAAACCTTTTCACCATTAATCGTGATGGAAGCCTCTTTATATTCCTCATCCAACGGATTGGCCAACAGATCCTCCCACTGCTCATCTTCCATGTTGATTTCAATCGTTGACACGTCCTCCTCATTAAATAACTTTTTATTATAAGAATAAACGGCACTATCTTTTTCAAGCTGCAGTTCTTGAACAGAATAGATCGCACCTATCGTAAATAGAATTGCGGCAATCATGATGGATATGATCCATTTCGTTTTAATAGGCATTGTCACCCCTCCATTTCATTCGTTCTCCTCTGCAGGGCAGAACAATAATGGCGGCAAGATTTCCTGCCGCCAGACATTTCGCATTGTTTGATTAAGCAGTGAAATTGCCATCGTAACTGATCATAACTGCTGATTGTACGCCGTCCATAGTTGAAAGATTCGTAAGGAATTCCATATCAGTATCCTTTATACGTACCTCATAGGTCACCTCATAATGATTCCCCGGCATGACAGACTTTGATTTGATTGAATGTTTTTTCGCATTGCGGGAGATGATATGCTCCAACGATTCTTCCACTGACGCTTCATTGTATTTAACAACTACTAAAAACGGATTTTCAATCTTGATCTTGTTCACAAATAAAATCAGCACCAACCCGATTAGAATCGATCCCAGCACCGCTAATGGAATAAAGCCTGCCCCGCATAGAATGCCGACTACGATGGCCCAGAAAAGGTAAACAATGTCCATCGGATCCTTGATTGGGGTCCTGAAACGGACGATTGACAACGCACCAACCATACCAAGTGATAATAATACGTTAGAAGAGATCCCCATTATGATGAGGGCCGTTGCCATCGTCATGATGATGAGTGCAATATTAAATGTGTGTGAATAGATCACACCGGAAAACGTCTTTCGATAAACGGTATAAATTAATAACCCCAAAATAAACGCTGCCGCTAATCCAATCATGGAATCCACAATCGAAAAGCTGGTTGTTTTTTCTAAAATATTCGATTTAAAAATATCATTGAAGCTTATACTTTCCATTTCTATTCCTCCAAGTCGTCTAGTAAAGAAGGTACGGATTAACCATACATTCTGCTAATCTGGTATTTTGAATACGTCCCTTTTCGCCTGTTGCCAATTTGAAGAAGCTTCTTGATGGTATCAGGTAAGAATCCATCATATTTCACTTCCAGAATAACGATATCAGGGTTCGTTTCAATCATCGGTAAATGAACATTCAACACATCATTGTTTTGGAAACTGGTTTTAATATCACTGTCAAACGTAACCCTTACGTTTCCATATTGATAAATAAACACTTCTCTCTCATAGTCAACCACCGTCAATGGCTTTAGTTGATACATTTTCATCTCAATATACAATTCACGGACAAGTGAACGTTCATCGTCCTCCATCCATGTAATGTCGCCAACTCTCATTCGTTCAAATTCCTCGATACTAATCCGACATTTCTGCTTGTACGTCAAGTTGTTTCGTTTACTCTTCTTTTCCAGATTCAGAAGGCTTGTCTGATAGTCATACATCCGAACCCGAAATTTATTACGCTCGTAATGACCTTCCTTTTTCTGCGTCAGCACTTTATGATCAAAATTATCGAAGTAGACACTGCGGATGAAGTACTTCCCATCCTTATTCGCGTATGGATCTACTTCCATCACATGCTTCAACCGGTTACGAAGCAGGTAGCAATCCATCTTTGATAATTCATGTTTGATTTCTGTACGACCCTGTACACCATTCAACTTCATCGTTTTCATATCTCGATGCTCCTTTCTATTCACTTGATGTTTATATTATTAAGGACGAACCTTAAAAAACGCTTAAAGAACTTTACATAATGGTCATAGAAGAGAAGCAGGGGTATTCTGCAAGAAATAAAAAAAGAGACCACATCGCTGTGATCTCTATCTCGGTAACTTCACTTGAAAAATGGTTCCCTTGTTATTATTGTCCAACACTTTAATCGTCCCATTGTGGCTGGATACAATCCAATGGGCTATTGCCAACCCAAGTCCTGTCCCGCCTTTTTCTCTTGATCTCGCTCTGTCCTCTCTAAAGAAGCGTTCGAATATCCGCTCCCTATTTTCCTCATTAATCCCGATTCCTGTATCACTTACTTCCAAAACGACCTTATTTCCTTCCAGGTAGGTTTTGACACCGATCTCTTCATTCTCAGCAGTGAACTTTAAAGCATTATCAAGAAGAATAACCATCAGCTGGTGGATTCTGCTTTTATCCGCTTCTATCTCTGTATCAGCATGTAACTGAACCCATAGTTTTTTATCCTGCATGTCAGCAAACTCAATATAAGGCTGACACACACTTTCAATGAATTCATCCACATCAAACGTTTCGTCATTCAATTGAGACTCCAATGAGTCCGCTCGGGCAAGTGTAAGCAGATCTGAAGTCAATTGAGAAAGCCTTCTTGTTTCAGACAAACTAAGGGCAATGCTTTCAAAGGTATCAACAATCTTTTTATTCGGTTCTGTCAGCATCAGCTCCAGCTTATTTTGAATAATCGTTAACGGGCTTCTAAGTTCATGTGATGCATTCTCCACAAATTCCGCCTGCCGGTTCCACGATTTAATTATGGGCTTCATTGTTTTTTTGGAAAGAAGGTAGCTTATCGTTATAGAAAGAATAATACTAACAACAGAGCAAATCAGTAGAATCCATCCGAAATTCCCCATTAAATTTTTCTCAGCATCAATACTGATCAGCAGCTGGGTATAACGAAAATCATTGTTATCCTCATTTTTAAAGGACAACGACCGAAACGTATATTGGTCATTGATTTTCATACTCGTTATTTCATCCAACGGTTCAAAGCTAAAGTCAGCATCCTTCAAATAGTTTTGATAAAACTGGGTGCCAATTTGTTCTTGATTGACAATCTCTCCCTCACTATTCCAATGAAGTACGATAATCCTTGGGTTCAGAGGGGGTAAGTTCCTATCAGGCTTATCACGATCAGGTGGGGAACCTGGTGGAAATTGTGAATCATTTTCCTCTATCATCATTTTCTTTAAAAACAATAGCTCTTCGTCCACTTTCTTATAGAGCGTACTTTGAACCAGGCTGAAAATAATCACACCAAATATGGCAAAAATCGCTGTGAACGCAACAAAATTCAGCAGCATAAAGCTCAACTGCTGCTTCGAGAGTATTTTTTTCTTATTCATATTCATGACTCTCTTCAGTCAGCATATAGCCCAGCCCACGGAACGTCTTTACATACTGATCATAGTTAAACGGTTTAAGCTTCTTTCGAATATGGCTCGTGTACACTTCCACCACCGTATTCGTTGTATCGGATTGAAACCCCCATACCCGATCAAAAATCTGCTCCTTCGTTAAAATCGTTTCTTTGTTATTCATCAAGTACTCAAGTAAATCAAATTGCTTCCCATTTAGCTTGAGCTGAGCTTGTCCGATCATAGCCGACTTCGTTTTGAGATTGAGTTTAAGATCTTTAAACGCCACACTGTTTTCCTTAAACTCCCCAATCGTTCGTCTAACAATTGCCTCTAACCTTAGTAACAGCTCTTCCCGATGAAAAGGCTTTACCAAATAATCATCTGCACCTAATCGAAGACCTTGAATTTTATCATCGATTCCATCTTTCGCTGTTAAAAAGATAACGGGCGTCCTAATCTCTTTTGCTCTTAATTCCCGGAGAATCTCATAACCGTTCATATTGGGCAGCATCACATCCAATATAATGATGTCATATATGTTCTGCTCCGCTAAATAAAGCCCCTCTTCTCCATCAAACGCTTGCACCGCTTCGTATAACAACTTCGTCGACTCAACAATTGTATCTGAAAGAATGGGATCATCTTCAACAATTAATATTTTCATGTTACCCTCACTCCCTCATGGGCTTTTTCTTATCAGTATACTTAGTTTACCTTAAGGTATCCTTAAAAATAGTTATTAGAGGTGTAGTTTCTGCACATCATTACTGATCACACCTCAATTGCTAACCCATAATTCACGAAAAAATATAGCTATGTATAACCCATAAATAAACTACTATCGAAAATCACAAGCTAAACAAAATAGGTCCGTCCCTCTTCAAAAGAGGGACGGACCTTCATTTCACTTAAAACAACATGGCCTTAACTTGATTAGGTTTTAATGTTACAGCCGCTTCCGAGTTTTGGGATTCTAATGGTTGGATCGGCTCTTCATTCAGTTTCACTTCATCTATTTGACCTTCTTGATAGTGGAATCGGAAGGATCCTTCTACTTCTTCCTCAGTCGGGTTATAAAAACGGATGAGCAATCGATTTTCTTCCTCTGCCTTCTTCAAAGTGCTGAGCACGACATCAGCGGATGTTTCCTCAAGGAGGCTATAAACCGTTGGTGTGACAATACCTGAAGAATTCAGCTTCATTGCGTTGAATGGAATTTTATTATACGTCTGGATTGGCGTAGTATATTCCTTCGCCATTCTTCCTACCTTTGCTTGAGATAAAGATCCTTTATGCATCACCAGGGCAAAGTCCAATTGAAGCTTCCCGATCATTTGAGAATCCGGAGTCGGCAATTTGATTCCCGATGGTCTTCCAGGTCTTCTTACCAGTTCTTCTTTCCCTAATACGCCGACACTTCTAAACAGGGTGACGGCCATCGTATCGAATGAACCCCCGATGATTTCATACTCACGGGTGCTGTTGGTGAGAACACTGACACCGCGGTCCCCATCCGTCAATCCGACAAATGAAAGCATTGGATAGATGGAATCTGGGCGTTCATCCCAATCTTCCTTCTCCCAAACACTCATCGCACCGTCTACTACATCACGTTGAATCAGTCCGAATTGATTGTCTGACCATGATATGGAAGAGGCAATCTCCGTTGGAATCAGGGCACGAAGTCGATGATCCTTCGCTTCGTTTTCGATCGTGGCGCTGATTTGAATCACAGGTTGATGCTGTGGAATGGTAACATGCCATGTAACCGAAACCGTACTATCCAGCTTTCCTGCTTTTCGGCTATCGAGATCTTTCGGGACATTCAACTCCACATCAATCTCCAGGTCTACCCCATAACGGTTCTGTCTTAAAGAGATATTCGCAGCCGTCTGGTCGCTGTAAATCAATTTTTCCCCTTCCAGTGGAGAATAATCGTACTCGTCTCCATCGTCTCCGCCGTTTTCAAGAAGGAGAACCTGATCCATTTCGCTTCCATCACGCTTATCTTTTATGTGGAGCGTACCGTTGGCTTGCACTCTCAAACGATAAATGTCCGTCTCTACTTCATGAGTATCCGTTTCCTTCAGGGATATTTCTGCAGCCTCATGGGAAGTTCCTTTAATTCTATAAGCCTTATATCCCATCGCAGGGACGGTGTCCTTCCATTGAATACTATATTCATAGAAAGGATCATAGTTTCCATAATGGACAATCTGGCGGTCAATCAGGCCTGGATCAAGAATTTCTTTCCCGACCACTTCATACGGAATTGCCGTTCCGTCCATATCTTCCAAAGTAAAGGCATTTAACTTACTGACCACCTTCGTCGTCACCACTTCTTCTCTTTCATACGGAAGGAGATTAAAGGCGGTCAATAAATCATCACCTGATTCATTTTTAATCGAATCGGTTATTTTCCGTTTGTAGAATTCGATCAGCTGGTCCGTCTTTTCTTCTGCAATGAAGAAGCGGTTAAGGATTTCCCTGTGAACCTTATCAGAACAGCAGCACCCGATGCTGTCGTGGGCGTGATTTTTCATGATTTCTTTCCAAATCAATTCAATGAAACCGTGATGATATTCAAAGCCTAAGGAATGGGCGATAGACGCAAGAGGCTCCAGCACATTGGTCAATTTGTTCTCGATTCTTGTATTGGCCGCTTTGATATCCATTCGAGTAGAGAAGATACTGCGGTGAACCCTCATATACTTGCCATCAAGGAATTCTCCGGAAAGAACGGAAAGATCCTCGTTCTTTTCCAATTCATGAAAGATATTTTCGTACCGGCTCAGGAAAAATTCCCGATCTGGATAAAGATCCTGAAGCTTGTTGATGATGACATCGATATTCTTCTGGATCGGCATTTGGTCGTGTCCGTTTGGTAGAATGATATGATCGGTGGTAGCCCCTCTGTCCAGTACAGAGAAATACTTATCGATCCGTTTCGTCAACGCCTCTTCATCTTCAGGTAAGTACTTCCCGATCGCATATCCAAGAGGGAAAAGTTGAACAAGCACACGTGAACCATCATCACTCTCCCAGTAGAACTCCGTTTTATCCGTTCCGTGACGTTCTGACGTACCTCTCCAAAAGATTGAATACTGAATATCGAAGCCATTGAAAATCTGTGGCATTTGGGAAGACTGCCCGAAAGAATCCGGTAAGTAACCAATCTTCATCGGTGCTCCAAACTCCTGGCTATCTTTATGCCCGTAAAGAAGATTGCGCACAATGGATTCCCCGCCAACCACCATTTCGTCCGTTTGGGTATACCAAGGACCAATGATTAACTTTCCAGCCTGCACCAGATGTCGAACCCGCTCCCTATTTTCCGGCTTCACAGCAAAATAGTCTTCTAATATAGAGGTTTGCCCGTCCAGTACATAATAAGGGTAGTCCGGATCATTCTCGAGTTTGTCCATGATTTCTTCCATATTATTCACTAATAGAATCCTAGATTCTTCCGTTGAAAAATACCATTCTCTGTCCCAATGCATATGCGGAACGATGTGTACCTTCTTCATGTATTCCATTCCTCCTAAGAAGTTATGTCTGTTAGTCGTCAATGTGTATGGTTAAGCAGCGAGGCTGTTTTCTTTCGATAATTTACTCTTTCTGGTCAGGATCAACAAGAACATCGAGATGACAGCACCCAAGATGGCGGCACCAAGCCAAATTCCTGCTGCAAGCAGCATCGGCTGACCTTTCAATAAGGCAAGGGAGAAGATTCCTGCTCCCGGCACGTTCAGCCCAAGATCAAAATACGCCACGATGGCCCCTGTCACGGCAGACCCTGCAATCAGTGAAGGAATAACTCTCAGTGGATCATTTATCATAAATGGGATGGCCCCTTCTGTAATACCGGCAAGGCCAAGGAGCCAGGTCTGCTTTCCGATTTCCTGCTCTTGAAGGGAGAAATATTTCTTCCCGATAATCGTCGCACCCGTTACGGCAAAGGCCGAGACCATTTTTACCGAAGCGAAGGTCGCGTACGGTATGAAATTCCCGCTTGCCATAGCTCCGATACAGAATGTATAAGCTGCCTTATTGACTGGCCCCCCAAGGTCGAAGGACACCATTGCACCAAGGATGGCCCCAAGGATAAGAGCATTTGTCCCAGACAAACTTCCAAGCCATTCAATCAATCCGTTGTTCATCCAAGCGAGGGGCTCCCCGATCAGGAATAACATGATGGAACCTACTACAAGTGTTCCCAGTACAGGATAAACCCAGAAGCTGATGAAACCTGCGAATGTTCCTTTTGGCTGGATTTTTCTCTTCAGGAATTTCAGGAAGAAACCTGCAAGGAAACCACCGAGCATCCCTCCAAGAAATCCGGAACCAATCAGATTGGCCGCAACCCCTGCAGCAAATCCGGGTCCAAGTGCGGGCTTGTCCGCGATGGAATAGGCCATGTATGCGGCGAGGATCGGTACCATTAATTGTCCGAGAAGTCCCCCTCCAAGCTGTCGAAGCAGCCATAACCATGAACCTTCCGTTGCATAGACTTCCTGAAGATTAAAGGCCTGAGAAATCAGAACCGCGGCTGCCAGGGTCATCCCACCTGCAACAATGACGGGAATGATATAAGAAATCCCTGTTAGGATACTATCCTTAATTTCTGTTTTAAACGGCTTATGATCCGATTCTTCCTCTTCGCTTGCAGCAGCACTTTCTTCCTTATACTCCCCTTTAGGAGCTTTTTCAGCTTTTGCCATTGCCTGCTCAAGGAGCCCTTTGGCATTCCTCAAAGGCATGGCAACCGATGTCTTCACCCTTGGAAGATGCGCGAAACGCTCTTCGTCTTTGATCGCCACGTCATTGGCAAAAATAACGGCATCTGCCGCTTTCAACCTCTTTGACGTATGACGGTCTTCAATTCCATTGGCACCCTGCTTTTCTACAAAGACCGTAACCCCTAACTCTTTCCCGGCTTTTGTTAGTGCTTCTGCTGCCATATAGGTGTGGGCAATCCCTGCAGGACAAGCTGTAACCGCGAGCACCATCTTCCCGGTATCCGGAGTTGACGCTTCTTCCTGTTCTCCCCCCACTTCATCCAAACGTCTGAACAACTCTTCACTTGTCGTCGCTTTCAACAGTCCTTCTTTGTATGGTTCATTTGATAATCGTGTTACAAATTCGGATAAGAGAGAAAGGTGCGTCGATCCCGCCTCTTGATCCGGAATGGCCAATAAGATGACAAGCTCCACTTTATTCCCCGGGTCAATACTTTCCCAATCTGTCAGGGGCTTTTCGATTGTCGCAACCGCGAAAGCCGCTTCTTTGACGGTCGTTGATTTTCCGTGAGGAATGGCCAAACCACCTTCAAAGCCGGTCGGTGATAACGCCTCCCGCTCATAAACCGTTTTCAAAAATTCTTCTTGAGAGTGCAATTTCCCCTCATCAGCCAACTGTTTGACTAAGTACTCAATCGCTTCTTTTTTCGAATGAAGATTCAGCTTTGTACTGATCAACTTTGGCGAGGTAAGTGTACGTAATTCCATTGCCTTCTACCTCCTCAAAACTCATTGTAAGTGTTTTCATCACTTGCATTCATCCTAGCAAAAAAAAAATAAGAAGAGCGATTCTTCTTATTTTTACACATGTTCAGCTCATTAAAGCGTTTTCTTGTGTACGGTTACACAATTTCAATAGTGGGACCAAAAATACTGAGATAATGTCTCCAATACAACCATCACAGGCGTACGCACCGTGATATTGTATCCATTTTTCGTTTTCTTCGGTGCATAACAGTACAGATTGATCGTCGCCATGGACTGAAGAGGATTTTTGGTGAAATGCGTCAAGGAAATGATGGGAATGTTCCGCTCTCTTGCTTTTTCTGCAGCCTCTAGCACCAGCTGGGTTTCTCCGGACAGGCTGATGAGAAATAGAACACTCTGATGATTGGTTTGATCCAAGCTGTGAAGGATTTCATGGCGATGAATGTGGTGGCTGGTCGGCTTGCTGACCACCCTTAGATTCCTTGCCATCATTTCACAAAGGTCAGAAGAATCACCTACTCCAAATAACAGAACCTGCTTGGAATCATTTAGAAGCCTGACCGCCTCGAGCATCCGGTCCTTGTCGATGATTTCGAATGTTTTCTGGATCAGGGAGTAGGAATCATCATCAGGAATCACATTAGGGGATTCAAGCTCCTCTTTCAGACTGCTCTTCAAATGAGAAAAGCCGTCGTACCCCAGCTTCTTCGAGAGGCGGGTGATCGTATTGGGAACGGTGTACACGTTCGCTGCCACCATCTGTATGGATTGATTCACAAAGTCCTTCTTATGTTCCTTTATATACTCAATGATTTGATCATCTGTATCGTTCAGCTTGTATTCAAATTTATGGATGCGTTCTTCAAATCGCATCACGGCTCACCTCGCTTAGATATTGAAATCATTATATCAGAAGAATCGGAAAGGATAGCAAATTTATTCAAGGAGGATGTTTATGAAAATCGTTGTGGCCATGGATTCATTAAAAGGAAGTGTGTCATCAGAGGATGCAAACCGAGCGATTGCGAAAGGGCTGCGACTTGCGGGAGGAATGGATATCCATCAGGTCCCGATTGCCGACGGAGGGGAAGGAACCGTCGCCGCCCTCGTATCAGCTCATAAAGGGACACTTGTCCATGTTAATGTGACGGGTCCACTCGGCAAACCGGTAAAGGCAACTTACGGACTGATCAAAAAGGGAACCACCGCCGTGATTGAAATAGCCGAAGCATGCGGACTGCCTCTTCTTAAGAAAGAGGAATTGAATTCAATATCTACCACTTCTTACGGGGTTGGCGAACAGATTCTGGATGCCGCCGGGAAAGGATGTACAGACATCATCATCGGGCTCGGTGGAAGCTCCACCACCGATGCAGGAATCGGTATGCTCCAGGCACTGGGCTTTCAATTCCTGACAGACACTGGATCCTCTGCAGGTTATGGTGGACGGTCATTAAAACACATTTCGGTCATTGATTCCTCCAATGTTCACCCTTCCCTTGAAAAGGTCTGTTTCCACGTCGCATGTGATGTGACGAACCCACTTCATGGACCGAATGGGGCGGCCTTTGTGTTCGGAAAGCAAAAAGGGGCGGGTCCACAGGAAATAGCTGCTTTGGATGAAGGTTTGAAGCACTTCTCTTCTCTCGCCAGTAAGCAATTGGGCATCGACTTACAATCCATCCCCGGAAGTGGGGCAGCAGGAGGATTGGGAGCGGCCTTTACCGCTTTTCTTCACTCTCCTCTCCTCCCAGGTGTTGATTACATCCTCACTGAACTCGGTTTACGGGAGATGCTCCATGATGCGGATGTCGTCATAACCGGCGAAGGAAAACTGGATGGTCAAAGCTCAATGGGAAAAGCTCCTTCCGGTGTGGCGAAGCTTGCAAAACAATTCGGCTCGACTGTCATCGCACTTGCAGGGGATGTCTCAGATGCTGACAAGAGTCTGCATGAGATCGGTATCGATGCCTACTTCAGTATCGTCCCAGGACCTGTAACCCTTGAAAAGGCCATGGAATCTGACTCGGCAACACATAACCTGACACGTACAGGAGAACAAGTCGGCAGGATGTTACTACTTTCAATGAAAACGAAGGATTATACACGATCCAACCAACATTCAGGAGGTCATCACTAATGGAACCATTATTCTTGCAACCACAATTCAAAGAACGGATTTGGGGAGGAAATGCTCTGGAAACGGCATTTGGCTATGGCATCCCCAGCCAATACACAGGGGAATGCTGGGCCATCTCGGCACATCCCAACGGACCGTCAACCATCATGAACGGTCATTTCAAAGATACTTCTCTTGCCACTTTGTGGCACGAACATCCTGAACTATTTGGACACTCCAACTATCCGGAATTCCCTCTTCTCACCAAAATCATCGATGCGAATCAAGATCTATCTGTTCAAGTCCATCCAGATGACGAATACGGGTTGAAGAACAACGGAGAATTGGGAAAGACCGAATGCTGGTACATTCTCGACTGTGAAGAAGATGCTGAGCTCATTTTAGGTCATAATGCCTCAACGAAAGATGAATTTATTAACCTCATCCGCGAAGGAAACTGGAACAACTTATTAAGAAAGGTACCGATTAAACCGGGCGACTTCTTCCATGTACCAAGCGGAACGCTCCACGCGATTGGAAAGGGGACATTGGTTCTTGAGACCCAGCAAAGCTCTGACACCACTTACCGCGTCTATGATTTCGACCGGGTGGATGACCAAGGGATGAAGCGGGAGCTCCACCTTCACCAGGCTATTGATGTCACGACGATCCCTCATCAAGATGCATTACCGAAACGTTGGATTTCACAGCAGGGGCCATCTCTCGTTACCCGCCTTGTAGACTCCCCGTATTTCTCCGTTTACAAATGGGATGTAAGCGAGTCATATGAGGGACATATACTGGATCATTATATGCTCGTCTCCATCATTAGCGGAGAAGGATCCCTGCTTCACGAAGGGAAGGAATATCCTGTCCAGAAAGGAAACCATTTCATTCTCCCGTCAGGATCTGGACATTTCCAATTGAAAGGTCAGATGGAGATCATTGCGTCTCATGAATAGTCATTGAAGAATCGCCCCATTTCTGAATCGAAAGGGGCGATTCTTTCCTCTATTTTCTTGTAAGAAACGTGTATGGTAAGACCTACTATTCCTTCTCCAACCCTCGATGACCTAACACCTTCTCCATATTTTCCTCTCCCCATTCAAACATCAACAAAATAATGGGCTTCAAAGACTGACCAAATTCAGTGAGAGAATATTCCACTTTTGGCGGAACAACGGGATACACTTCCCTATGAACAATTCCATCGGATTCCATTTCTCTCAACTGCAACGTTAACATCCTGTGAGTAATTCCACTATTTAACCTCTTTAATTCGTTGAATCTCTTCTTCCCATCCAGCAAATGAAAGATGATGACGCTTTTCCATTTGCCTCCTATCACGTCGACCGTCCCTTCAACCGGACATGAATAGCGATTTAGAAATCGTTTGCCCTGGGAGTCTTGTTTATGTTCAGTACTCATCTTAGACACTCCTGTTCCTTATCCACAAATGAATTGTGGCTCTCCGACTTATATGACTATTAATTTAACACAGAACAACAATAGAAAAAATGTAAAAGGCATTCCGTCTTGTAACCATCCCTTCTAAGTATCAATTTTGATACTGCATCACATAAATGTGCGTACTTATATTCAATCATGAAATGGGTTAACATGAACGTGTTCAACAAAAAGGTGATATCACCCATTCTTTATAACCGGTTTTGTTTAATAAAAAGTAAAGGTGTGAATATGTTATGGAAAAAATGAAAGCTGTAGGACTATATAAACATTTACCAATTGACCAGAAAGAAAGCCTAGTGGGCTTAGAGATAGAAAAACCCCGCCCTTCTAATCGCGATTTACTAGTACGTGTGGAGGCAATCGGGGTGAATCCCGTGGATTACAAAATCCGCATGTCAAACGGAGAAGAACATGATGAACCCAAAATTCTCGGATGGGACGTGTCAGGTGTCGTAGAAGCAACCGGTCCCGATTGTACAATCTTCAAGCCTGGAGATGAAGTGTACTATGCTGGAGATATTACCCGTCAAGGAGGAAACAGTGAGTTTCATCTCATTGATGAGCGCATTGTCGGTAAGAAACCGAAGTCTCTATCGTTCGCTCAATCCGCTGCACTGCCACTTACAACGATCACAGCATATGAAGCCTTATTTGATCGCTTGAACATCCATCCTGAGCCGGGCCAAAACGAAGGAAAATCCATTTTGATTATAGGTGCTGCCGGCGGAGTAGGATCGATCGCTACTCAACTGGCTAAAAGAGCAGGATTGACGGTAATTGGAACGGCTTCAAGACCCGAAACGGTCAAATGGGCTAAGGAATTCGGTGCTGACCATACGATCAATCATTATCATGAATTCGCTCCCCAATTAAAAGATTTAGGGATTCCATCCGTTGACTATATCTTCTGTCTAAATGCGACAGGCAAACATTGGGCCGGGATGGCGGAAGTGATTTCGCCGCAAGGTAAGATCTGTTCCATCGTAGAAACCAACGAACCTGTAAACATTACTCTGTTGCAATCAAAAAGTGCAACGTTTGTCTGGGAGCTCATGTTTACACGCCCGATGTTCCAAACAGAAGACATGATCAAACAGCACCAACTGTTAAACGAAGTGGCCGATTTAATCGACGACAACGTCATTCAGACAACGCTAAACAAACAACTATCACCCATCAACGCTGAAAACATGAAAGAAGCCCATCGAATGCTTGAATCCGGTTCATCTATTGGAAAGATTGTGTTAGAGAAATTTGAATAAGCTAAAAGTAGCCCTGTGGTAACAGGGCTTCTCTTGGTTAAAAGTGAAGTATCTTGTTGTTTATAAAGCAACTGAAATAGTCTTGAATAGGAAGAAAAAGGAGGATGAACAATGAACATAAATATTACTGCAGCCACAGGTCAATTGGGTACAAAAATCACAGAAGAAGCGTTGAAAGAGTTCACTCCTGATCAAATTGTGCTATCTGTCAGAAGTCCTGAAAAGGCATCTCAGTATGCCGCTCAAGGAGTAGACGTCAGAAAAGCAGATTATACTGACTATCATTCAATGGTTGAAGCATTTAAAAATACAGACGTCCTTCTTTATATTCCAAGTATTTCTTTTCCTAATACAGTCAGGATTGAGGAATTCGAAAACGCGATTCAGGCTGCTGAAGATGCTAAGGTCAAACAGTTTATTTTTGTTGGTTTCATGGCAGACCAAGAGAATAATCCTTTTAAAATGAGTCCTTTTTTTGGCTATGCTGCAAGAAGGCTTGCATCAAGTGACCTGGATTACACACTCGTTCGTAATGCCATGTACCTTGATCCCCTTCCCCCTTACCTCCCTGAATTAGTGGAACGAAAACGCTTATTGTATCCAGTTGGGGATGGGAGAATCTCATTCATTTCAAGAAAAGACATTGCCAAAGCCGTCATTCAACTTGCCATGAAACCGGACTTTTACGGAGGCCGATTCACCTTAACAGGAAGAAAAGCATACACCATGATTGAACTGGCAGACATTCTGAGTGAAGTAAGTAGCTCTTCCATTGCCTATGATCCAATGTCGGCTGAGGAATTTGCCAGAACATACGATGAGCCTAAAGGCTTCGGGAAGGTACTCGCCTCTTTATATGTTGCGGCGGAAATGAACTTAATGGATGAAATAACAGATGATGTCCAACTTCTCACCGGGGAATATCCTGAAGATATAAAGAGCTTTATCACCGATCATTACAAAAAGCTCTAATAAATAAAATAAGCCTGGAGAATACTGTTCAAGCAGCTTTTCCCCAGGCTTTTTCTATCTGCGTTATGAACCAGATTTCTCCCATCAAGATAAAGAATCCCATTTCCCCTCTTAATTTTCACTGTCCCCTCTGGACCTTACATATTGATCATACATTTCTAACTTCTCTTTAATTTTTTCTAAATTATTTGCCTGATCCCTAAGATTCTCTTCCACCCTCATCTTGTGTTCCTCTAATATATTTTTTCGTAATTGAAGGGTTTCCTCTCCCCCTTTATATAGTTGGACATATTTCTTAATTTCCCTGATGGGCATCGCAGTGGCCCTTAAGGCTTTAATAAATAAAATGGATCTAACATTTAAATCGCTATAGATCCTTAATCCATTTTCATCCCTCTCAACAGGAGGAAGAAGGTTCTCTTTTTCATAATATCTGAGCGTGGGAGCGGTTAACCCCGTCTGTTGTGTCACTTGCTTCATCGTATACATGCCATCCCTCCAAAAAATCCAAACATTAGCACTTGCGTTAAAGTGCACTTTACCATTTATAGTTTGGATTATCAACTTGATTTTATTTTTGATTGGGGGGATTCTATCAAGCATAAAAGGTGAATGATATAAAGGTGGAATCAGTTGAACTTACTTACAAAAGCAAATGTTCACGGCAAAAAATGTAGAGATATTTCATAGGAAATGATTTATATACGAGAAAAATAATAGAAAAGGATGATTCATAATGGAAAACAAAATCGCAGTAGTAACCGGAACATCAACAGGTTTAGGACTTGGACTAAGTGAAGCTTTAGCGAAAGATGGTTGGAAAGTATATGCGACAATGAGAAATCTGGACAAAGGAACTCCGATCACTGAGTTACAGGAATCCGGATTAAATATTGAACTTTTACAACTAGATGTTCAATCACAAGATTCCATCGACCGTGCCGTACAGACCGTCATTGAGAAGGATGGCCACATCGACCTTTTCATCAATAACGCAGGTGTTGGTTTCATTAAGACCACAGAACAAAGCACGGAGGAAGAATACCAGAATGTATTTGATATTAATACCTTCGGCCCGATCCGGTGTACGAAAGCAGTACTGCCGTATATGAGAGAAAGACAACAAGGACGGATTGTCTCAATTTCTTCCGTAGGAGGACTGGTTGGACAGCCGTTGAATGAAATTTACTGTGCTTCTAAATTCGCGATTGAGGGGTACTATGAAAGCCTGGCCACGTATGTGACACCTTACTTTGGCGTTGAATTCATGGTGGTAGAACCGGGTGGTATCACATCTGAATTCGCCAACACCATTCTTTCCGATATCGACAAGTCGGGCGGGTTCCAAAAGGATGATTATGAACAAGTATTGAATGATTATATGGGTCAAAGAACGGATCGCGTCGATGGTATTTTTCAAACTCCAGAGGAAATCGCCAATGTCGTCGTAGAGCAACTGAAAGCAGAACAGCTGCCACTTAGAATCAGAACGTCTAAATGGTCTTCCGATTTTACTAAATATAAAACACAAGCAGACCCAACAGGATTGCTTCAAACGAATTTTGTGGTGTCGAGTATGTTAGGGAAGTAAGCGTCTCGATAGGTAAAACATGATGGATAAAAGCCAGGAAGATATCAAAATTGATATTTCCCTGGCTTTTTCATTTTTAGAATATTTTCAAGAACAACATGGAAGGAATGCTTCCCAAGAAAACATTGACAATAATTCCCTATCAAGTTACCATTTACCTACCGGTAAGTAAATAAAGAAAGGACGTTCTTCATGTCAGAAAAATACACAAACATTCTCAATACTTCCTATCGACTATTTGCTGAGAAAGGCTTCGATCAAACGAGCATGTCTTTTATTGCGAAAGAAATAGGGATCACAAAGCCCGCCATCTATTATTATTTCAGCTCAAAGGAAAAGCTCATTCAAACGTTATTCGATTACATCATTGAAGAAATAAACTTCACCAACTTTTTCAATCATCAGGAATACACGAAAGAAAACTTCATGACCAAGCTCACAGACGATGGTGTGAGCATGATGAATAAACAGCTCCAGGATCCCTATTACAACAAGATTATGAACGAGTATTACGTGTTGAGCACGCGGAATTCTTATTACGCTCAGGCACTAAAGAAGGTTTTAGATGAATTCCTGAATGGATTCGTGACACTTTTACAATTAGCACGTGATTATGAATTACTTTCGGAGCATGAGATTCAAACAAAGGCGGAATTTTTGACCATCATCGTAGACGGATTAGACAAATATTCAAACGAAGAGTATTCCTTTGATCCGACGGCGATTTGGGCTTTCTCTGTAAAAAGTATCTTTCAATGAGGTGATTGGAATGGAGAAATCAGCAAAACGAATCATTGGCTTCGATATGGCTCGTGCCTTAGCCATACTAGGAATGGTGATTGTCAATTATAAGATATCAATGAATGCAGAAGGAAATGGCCCTGAATGGTTAAAGACCATCACTGGTTTACTTGAAGGCCGTGCATCGGCCATTTTCGTGATCCTTGCAGGAATCGGTATATCTTTAATGACTAAGAAAGCACGGATGAGTGGTACTCCCTCTAAGGAATATCGGAAGATGATATGGAGACGTTCATTGTTTTTATTCGTTCTGGGGATGATTCTATTTCTCATGCAATGGAGCGCGGACATCCTTCATTATTATGCCTTTTATATGTTCATTGCTTCCTTTTTCATTGTGGCTTCCTCCAGACAATTAATCATCGCCACTGTCGGAATTGTTCTGACCTCACAGATCGGCCAGCTTCTCTTGAACTATGAGTTTGGTTGGGATGCGACTTTTCAGCACTACGAGTTGTTTTGGTCTTGGAAAGGATTCATCAGTAACCTCTTCTATAACGGATACCATCCCATTTTCCCCTGGTCTGCCTTCCTGTTGTTTGGGATGTGGGTGGGAAGGATCAATGTTCAAAATCATTCGATCCGGAAAAAAATGATATCTGTTTCACTCTTCACGTTTGTCATAACAGAAGCTGCTTCCTATACTCTCATCAAACTCTCTGAACCGGCCATGGGTCGTGAGATTGCGTATTATTTATTCGACACGAAACCGATGCCCCCCACCCTGCTTTACATGATTTCCAGCACAAGCACTGCAATCATCGTAATCCTTCTATGTATTATGATTTCTGAAAAATGGAGAGAAACAGCTGTCATTCAAGCATTTGTATACACGGGCCAGCTTGCCCTTACCCTCTATATTGGACATTTTCTCGTCTTGGCTGTTTTCTTTATGTTTGGAGGACTGGCAGAGAACACCTTGCCTTTCGCTGTTACTATTGCGTTGATTTTCTGTCTATTTTCTACAGTTACATCGACTTGGTGGAGAAAAACCTTCAAGAGGGGGCCTGTTGAGTCATTAATGAGAAAAGTAAGTGGATAATGCCGGTACTCTCTTTTCAATAAAACTATTGAACTATTTATCTCCATGTACCAATTTAATAATTTTTATATTTATATAAGACAAAGTCTGTATGACCTGACCGTATTGAATAATTAAGAAACAAGGATAACTCTAATTAATTGACAATATGCTCGAATTTAATTATTATACGTTTAAACACTTAAACATATAAACCTAAATATTTTATTGGATGATTGGATTGTAAGAAAAAGCGATCACTTGCTTTCGTGAATGTATCCTTTTATGAAAAATAGTTAGTGATTCTGCCCGGTAAAATATTATCTTACTCCTATTAACTGTTAATCAAATTACGGAGAAGTTACATTTTGAAAAAGAAAGGGGAACAATGATGAAAAAAACGGCATTAATTACTGGAGCATCTTCAGGAATAGGGAAAGAATTCTCGTACCAATTAGCCAAAAAAGGGATGAATGTGGTATTGGTTGCAAGAAATAAAGAGGCACTTGATCAATTAGCTGAAGAGATTATTCATAAATATAAAGTGGAGGCAACAGTCGTCACAGCCGATTTAAGTGTTGAATATGCAGCCAGAGATATTAGTGAGAAGTTGAAAGAGAAAGGCTTAGAAATTGATTATTTAGTAAACAATGCTGGCTTTGGAACATCAGGTGAATTTTTGGGTAACCCTAAAGAAATGGACCATAAGCAAGTAACAGTGAATGTACAAACGATTGTCGATCTGACACATGAATTTCTTCCCACGATGGTGAAGAAAGGAGAAGGAACGATAATAAATGTAGCTTCTATCGTTTCATTTCAACCAGTACCTTACATGGCCGTATATTCTGCAACAAAATCATTTGTTTTGTCCTTTACGGAATCCCTAGCAGAAGAATATCGTTCTAAAGGTATTACCTTTTTTGCCATTTGCCCAGGCCCGACCGATACAAACTTCTTTCAGTCAGCAGGAGATCCTACTCCAAGTGTTACGAGAACGCCCAAACAAGTCGTGCAAACAGCTTTAAAAGGCATTGATCAGGGAAAGAGTTATGCCATTGACGGTAAGAAAAATTATTTCCTGGCTCAATCTCCTAGATTATTTCCTAGAAAGATGGTTGCCCAACTCTCGGCAAAAGTATCTTTAAAAAGTATGAAGTAAGATACATGAGGAATAGTTAATGAAATGAAGGTGAATAAAATGAAACCAACTATTACATTTGATGAAGAACTTTTAGATAACCAACACCGATTTAACGACTCTTTCTTTCAACGATTCCCATTGGCATCAAGGGAAACACCTTTACAGTTAGATGAAAACATAAAAAAAGACTATTTGTTCCCAACGTTCTATCGAAATGTTGCCTGTACGATTTCCATTTTCCTATGTAGTTATAAGGAAGCGAAAAAATTAATGCCGCATCCGGATATACATCCGATAAAAATGCCAAACGGCCGTTCACTCATTGTGTTCTCCAGTTATGTTTATAGGGAAGTGTTAGGAATTCCACCTTATAATGAAGTAGCGATGAGTATCCCTGTACTGGTTAAACCTAGTAGTAATCCAATGATCTTACCTTTGCTTCTGGAAAAGCTTTTCAAGAACTTTGGTTATTACGTATTCTCAATGCCTGTGACATCTCAAGAAAACACGATAAGAGGTCATAAAATTTGGGGGCTTCCAAAAGTCGTCCAAGAAATTGATATTTACGAAGAAAATGGCCAGTCCATTACGATGATTAAGGAAGACGGCATTCCTTATGTAACGTTACATGTTCCAACTTCTGGTTCACCTAAAACGTTTGATGTGAAATCAAATCTATACTCCGTTTTAGATCATAAATTGATACAAAGTCAAACGAACTTTCAAGGTGATTTTGTTATTCAAAAAAATCTAAGGAAATTATTTACGAAAGAAAATAAAACCTCTGCCATCAAAATAGGAAATAGTTCTTCTGCTGAAAGGTTAAAAAAACTCCAAATCGAAGAAGAGCCTCTTCAAGTTAGGTACTCGAATAACATGAATAGTTGCTTTCATTTACCTAATAAGGAGTATTCCTCTTTTATAGTGTGAGAAACGAGAAAGTGTTTCATCATTAGATTTTGATCAAAAAAGTTCAAAATCCATCATTAAAAATAATAAAAGTTAAATGATCGAGGAACAAGTTTTTCACTGGCTCATAACACAACCATTAATTCTTGGAGAGAGTGGACGAAGGTTGAATTCCCTCCCTTCTTTAATTTTGAAGGGGGTTCTTTGTTGTATATACGGCTTTGCTTGATTATTAATTGACCTCCTTGACATGCTACATAGGACGTCATGATAGGTTTTGAATGATATCCTAGATTATTCAGGACACTATAAGCCCTCTCATTTGTGAGAGGGCTTTAATTTATTGACCTATGGAATTAATTCTAAAAATAAAAAACCTTGAAAGGTATTTAACCAATCAAGGTTTTCTTTTCCCCTAAATTTATTCTTTCATATAGGCAGTGACAGATTGAACAAATCCATATTCAGCTTTTATCAAAGCATTAACTGTCCCATTAATTCTAACTACGATTAGCTCAGATTCATCTTTATAAATTTCTATATCACCTTTATAGTCAATTGAACTTGCAGCTAATGAAATCTCTTTTACTGCTGACAAATCGACTCTAACACAAACTGTATTGTCTCCAAGGTCTTGCCATTTTTTAGGTGGATTTTCAGTATAAACCGGCATATCAAATGTAATTGCAACTATTTGACCTTCGTCTTGCATATTAATTTCCGAAATACGTACATTCTTTAGTTCAGGCATATCTCGATATAAACTAATTAAAAAATTGTTCCTTCCCAAAAATTCATACCACACTCTACCACTCCCTTTACTTATTAAATGGATAATGCTCTTTCGGACCGGGGACTTTCCCGATGTCGGGATCTACATCAAAATGGCCTGTCGGATCCACAAAATTTATCGGGTTATTGCTGGTGTAGGTATACAAATTTTCCGGAATCAATGATCTTGAGATAAATAAAACAACCTGAGGTCCTATAAATATAGATCTCAGGTTGTTTTGAAAGTCTCACTTTATTTATATATACCCTATCATTTATTGAAGATCGAATTAAGAATTCTTAGTAGATCTAAAAATAGATTAATAAAGTCAATATATAAATTAAATACAGCACTTGGTACATCTTCTTCTTCCTTCAAGTAGCGCTTCATCACAGATAAATCGTAAAGAACATATCCTGAGAAAATAACGACCCCAATATACGCAAGAGCTAAATGAAGGGATTTTCCACCAACAAATAGTCCAAAGATAGTAATGATGATGAGTGCCAGTAGTGCTGAAAATAACATAGGTCCAAGGTATGTGAAATCCTTACTTGAACGATAAGAATAGATAAATAAAGTACCGAATAACACGCTTGTTATTCAAAATGCGAGAAGCACTATATCGGCACCACTGGTCGACACGTAATATCCAATAGAAGGATATAGGCCAATTCCCATTAAGAATGTGAAGAGATATAAGGTTGAATATCTCATTCTAAACCCAAAAGGACCTCTACTCTTTCTCTTTACAATGGCTGAAATGATTAAGACAACAATCGTTATTCAAGACTCCTAAGGCTACAATGGTGGGGATGAACAACATCCCCACCACCATCCCTACAACCGTCATGAGTAATGATAGAAAAAACGATGGCAATACTTTCTTTTGAATTAAATGATTACTTTCCAACTTAACTTAACCCCCTAGTGACTTCAAAAAAAATGTAATGCCTTTTTATTATAACTATATACGTCACCTAATATTTTATTATAAGTTTAGTTATGCGCGAAAACACGAAGACCGGTCAACCTATTGATCACTACACCAAGCTTTAGAAAGTACTGGTATTTGCATAGGTACCTGTAATTATCTTATTCATTCTTAGCTCTTAATTATTTATTTTTTTATAATCGTAGTGCTCACTTCTTCTTACGTAGAAGAGAGATGAGGTTGTATAAACCTTCATCCCTTTTCTCATTTGCTTATTAATATTCAATTTGTAAGTGGCACAAACTCTTCATGGTTCAATAACATATAGTCTAGTAACCCTTAATAAGTATTTCTTGCAAA
The DNA here is from genome assembly GCF_020172085.1 of Rossellomorea aquimaris. Classification (GTDB taxonomy): domain Bacteria; phylum Bacillota; class Bacilli; order Bacillales; family Bacillaceae_B; genus Rossellomorea; species Rossellomorea aquimaris_E. Next base: position 190,630 of record NZ_JAIVAT010000003.1, on the reverse strand, counting down.
CTTAAAACTTCTCTTTTTATATCTTGTTCATTGTAGTAAACATTTGAGAATATTAAATCTTCATCATAAGGGGAAAACCTTGCAGTTACTTTGCTCAAATTATTGAACAGTCTATACTCTAAATCACTTAACTTTTCATAATCTATTTCAATATTAAAAATGTTTGTGAACTGATCGCAAAAAGTTTTAGTGTCATAATTCCCCTTGGAATATTCATTTAAAAGATAATAAATTTGTTCCTTCGGATTCAAATTTGTTCCTCCTACTTCTTTTTAGGAATAGCTGGTAAAGGTCCCATTGCTTTTCTAGCATACTCAAAATGGAATATTGTATTAGTTCTTTCGTCATAAAGTACTTCCAAGTTATACTTTTTCCCATTCCTGTAAATAGTTGAATAATGCATCATCGCATCAGAGCCTCTTGGGTCAGGTATCCCTTTAGTTGATTTTATTGTATCTATTTGTAAACTTGTCGGAACATACCTTCCTATTTCATCCATATGTTGTCCTGATGTCTTAGTAAAGTTAACACCCTTATTTATGTCTTTTACTTTACCCGTACCCTTAAGAATCTTACTAGAGGTTCGCCCAGCCTTAATCCCATTCTTTAGGATACTTCCACCTGGTAACACCGCAACCCCACTTAATGCTGCGTTTTGATAGTCTCCATCCGCAAGATAGATAAGGGCATTCACCCCATCGGATACAGCTCCCAATGGACCGGGGGCGTTTCCGGCCAGATCTAGGCCAGTCTGAACCCATTGTTTAATGGATCTCTGTTTGGAAGAGGATCCTGACGATTTCGCCTGTACCTTCGCTTTCGCTCTCTGGGCAGACGGTTTACTCTGTTTATGGCTACTTGGCGTACTTCGGTAACTAGTACTTGGTTTACTCGGTGCGGCAATATACTTACCTGTTGGCAAGATCTTATTTCCGTCGGGATCGACATCAAAATGGCCTGTCGGATCCACAAAATTAATCGGGTTATTGCTGGTGTAGGTATACAAATGCTGCGTCCATGGATCGAATACGTTTCCAGAATACGTGTCTTGGGAGATGAACCGTCCCGTGTCCGAACTGTAGTAACGGGAATTCATATAGTGAAGGCCCGTCGAGGTATCCTGCACGGCTCCGGTAAACTTCACATCGTTTTGGAACGTTTTATCGCCCACTTCTTTGATGTTTCCAAAGTCATCATAATCGTATCCTTTGACTCGTTTGGCGTCAGAATCAACGACATTGGTGACACTTCCTCGTAGATCATAGTAATAGAAGAAGTAGAGGCTTTAAAGGGTTTTCGCTATACTTTGAATAAAAATAATTTATTCGATACCTCGTGCCACACAAAGAACCCCAAAGAATTATCTCTGGGGTTTGAACAAAATCATTGTTTTAATTTTCTACTGGTTTATCACCTGGTTTAGACCAAAAATACAAATTTTCAACTGCACGTTCTAGATCATCCATATCATCGGCCCCTAGTGACTTCAAAAAAATGTAATGCCTTTTTATTATTACTATATACGACACCTAATATTTTATTATAAGTTTAGATATGCGCGAAAACACGAAGACCGGTCAACCTATTGATCACTACACCAAGCTTTAGAAAGTACTGGTATGGATATTGGAAATTTTGCATATGGACCTGTAATTCTCTTAATAGTTTATATTTCTATTTGTATGATCGTAGTACTTACTTCCTCTTATGTAGAAGATAGATGAGGTTGTATACACCTTCATCTATCTTCTCAATTGCTTATTAATATTCAATAAGTAAGGAGTTTTAATTCTTAATGGTTTATAGCACGCGCTTTAATCCTTCAATAATTCGACTATTGTGAAAGCGTCATGTTTTCGTATTTTCCTCACTTTAGTCCACTAAATGTTAATTATCATCCACTTCAAAACAAAAATCTCCAAATGCTAATTCATCGTCCTCTATTTGTCTTTTTCCCTTAGCATTAGATATGTTATCTATTTCTTTAATTCTTAATCTTTTATACTAACTAATACCTTTAATTCTTTTTACAAGTAAATGTATATAATCCCTACTATTCACTAATATATCTTCTTAAAAAATTACCTTCTTTCCCGAATTAGTATATACAAAATATTTTTGGTTATTTTCACTTAGTAAAGTGATATCTGTGCCAATTGGCATATCAAAAATATTCATTATTGCTGGTTCAATTTCAATAATCGTTTCCCAGGCGCAAATTGACATATTTGATGCATATTGTAGAAATTCTTCTGTATCAATATCAGACAAAAATCTCCAACCATTATCAACATCATTTACTGGTTCTTCTTTAATACACCATTTTAATTTCCCTTTACTATTTAAAATATTTTTTGATACCACGCTACCACCTAACTCACTACTCTTTTTCAATTAATCGCCTCCAATGTTTTTTTCATATCTTCAGTTCCACGTTCTTCGATTATTCGTTTCAATGAATAACCAAATTTATTTAAATCATTAAAATTAGGATGTTTTTCTAGACAATATATGATTAAATCATTTCCATCCTTTGTGCGTTCTTTGAACACTTCTTGACATAGAGACAATATGGCAGAGTTAGCATATTTTTTATCTTTCAAATTCAAATCAACACCTTTGTCAATTAACTTAAATGCCATGTCAACAGCACCTATATAATTAATATTTGCTGCTAAATAGTGAAGTTCATTACATCCTTCATTTGAAATTATATTAACATTTGCATTATTGTCTAATAAAAACCTTGCTATATCAAACTTTCTGCTAATTAATGATTTTCCAAGTAAACTAATACCGTTTTTATCAACAAAGTTTACTACCTCTTCAATAGATTTATTTTCAATTTTCAACTTCTCTAAAAATTCTTCGAGAGTTCCAAACATTATTATAGTGCCAAAATCAGCTTTATTAATATCCATTTAAATCATTATCTCCCTTATTCATACTTATGACCTCGGTTCGTACTTGGCAATTCTGGTCTATAGTTTGCAGGGTCCTTATACCAAGCTAAGAATTCCTTCTTTGTCATAGTACCATTCATGTAAAGTTCATGAACCTCAGAATATTTGTTTCCCGGTGTATGCCCCATATCCCATTGTCCATTTCTGCGTTTAGATTTATCCCAAATTATTTCTGCTCCTGAGGGGTCATAGACTTTTCCAGTAATAGGATCTCTAGCATTGTCCCACACTTGTTCAACTTGACCCTTTCCATAACTTGGTCTGCCGTTACTATAAGGTTTTTTCGGAATATTTCCCATACCCTTAAGCATCTTACTAGAGGTTCGCCCAGCCTTAATCCCATTCTTTAGGATACTTCCACCTGGCAACACCGCAACCCCACTTAATGCTGCGTTTTGATAGTCTCCATCCGCAAGATAGATAAGGGCATTCACCCCATCGGATACAGCTCCCAATGGACCGGGGGCGTTTCCGGCCAGATCTAGGCCAGTCTGAACCCATTGTTTAATGGATCTCTGTTTGGAAGAGGATCCTGACGATTTCGCCTGTACCTTCGCTTTCGCTCTCTGGGCAGACGGTTTACTCTGTTTATGGCTACTTGGCGTACTTCGGTAACTAGTACTTGGTTTACTCGGTGCGGCAATATACTTACCTGTTGGCAAGATCTTATTTCCGTCGGGATCGACATCAAAATGGCCTGTCGGATCCACAAAATTAATCGGGTTATTGCTGGTGTAGGTATACAAATGCTGCGTCCATGGATCGAATACGTTTCCAGAATACGTGTCTTGGGAGATGAACCGTCCCGTGTCCGAACTGTAGTAACGGGAATTCATATAGTGAAGGCCCGTCGAGGTATCCTGCACGGCTCCGGTAAACTTCACATCGTTTTGGAACGTTTTATCGCCCACTTCTTTGATGTTTCCAAAGTCATCATAATCGTACCCTTTGACCCGTTTGGCGTCAGAATCAACGACATTGGTGACACTTCCTCGTAGATCATAGTGATAGAAGAAGTATTGATTCTTATAGTTTCCATCAAAACGCTTGGACGCCACGATATCTCCATCAGGGTTCAGGACGTTTTCTGTGATTTTTCGATTGTTTTCATCGGCCGTATATAGAACCGCATTCTCATTATACACATAATTGGTGATGGTTCCATCGGCATCTCGGCGTGTTCGTTGTCCGTCGCCATTATACCAGTTCTTCACCTTGGACGTATCTTTCCCAGGGGTCAAAGTTTCGACCTGAGCCAATTGGTTCGCATCATCATACGTATAATTCGTCGTCACATCGTTTAAGACGCCATCGATCTGTTTTTTCACGATTTCTTTCTGTTGATTTCCACGCTTGTCATAGACGTATGTCGCGTGAAGGGATCCATTTTTAGTCGTTTTTTCTAATTGGTTGAATTGATTATAGGAATAGACAAAGCTGTCCTTTCCTTCCGTCATCGCCTTTCGGTTTCCGACTTCATCGTAGGCGTAGGTCGTGATGTTGTCGCCTTGTTTCGACTCGGTTAGTTGTCCGGCTTCATTGTATTGATACGCTTTTTCGATGGTTTTCTCTTGATCATCAAAGTGTGTATAGGTCGTTTCGGTCTTCATATACCCACGTTGATCATAGTCCATCTGGTATTCTTCCATCTTCGCCTGACCATCTTTGGTGTACCGGATGGTCTCGGTTTTACCTAATGTGTTGTAGTCATAATCGACTTTCACAAACGAGGACCCACCGGTGTCAAAGGCCAAGTAGTTGTTGGTATGATCCACTTGTCCGGCTTGATTGTAAGAGAAATCCTGCGCTTTCTTCCCTTCCACCAAAATGGACTCCAGGCGATCGTATTCGTCATACTGGTAATCGATGTCTTTTTGTTGATCCCCTTCTTCGGTTGGATAGGAGACGCGTGTGACGTTGTCACTGTGATCGTATTGATACGCAATTTTCAAGCCGTTTTGGACTTCCTCTTTCAAACGGTCTTTTGGATCATACGCATACGAAGAAGTCGTCGTCGTACCATCTTTCGAATCGACCATGAGTTCACGATTCCCGTTTTCATCGTATTCGAATCGTGTCCAGTGCTTGGGACCGTAGGTCACTTTTTTCATTAAGTTGCGTTCGTCGTATTCTTGTTGGACCGTCGATCCATCATTGTGGATGGTTTTTGTCAGGTTCCCATTCAAGTCATACTCAAACGATTGTTCCATCTTCGAGGAGTCCGATGTGGTTCCTTCATTGACTTCCTTACGGACCCGTCCCAATGCATCCAAGTAGGTGGTCTTTTGTCTACCGAGCGCATCCGTGACTTTATTTTTTACCCATGTATTGTCTAATAGATCATACTCATACGACGTAACGAGCTGCTTTCCATCTACTTGTTTCGTCACATTCTTTAGACGGTTGATCTTATCGTACTGATAAGAGGTACTATACCCTTCTCCGTCAATGCCTTTGACGACATTTCCTTGATCATCATATTGACTTTGTGTGACCACTTTTTTCCCTGTTGGGTCGACAATCACTTTCGTTTGGCGATTCAGTTCATCATAGATGGACTCAACGACTCGCCCTTCTCCGTCCGTCACTTTCGTCATATTTCCGACGTCATCATAATCAAACTGTGTCGTGGTGTTCTGGGCTTCTGTTTGAACGAGCTGTCCTACTTCATTGTAATACTCTGTGCTCGTTCGGCCCTCCCCGTCCGTATAGACGATTTTTTCGTTTTGCTTGGCATCTACGAGATACTCAATTTCTTCTGTATCTCCATTGGCATAAATGGTTTTTGTCAGGCGCCCCACCTTATCGTACTTGAACTGAGTCAGGTTTCCCTTTTGATCTGAGATATCCTTCAGGTTGTGATTCCAGTCGTACGTTCGTTTGACGGTATACCCTTTGGGATCCACCGTTTTAACCAGACGATCCAATACATCGTATTCACTCGTCGTGATCAATCCTTTGGGATCTTTGATTTTCACTGGGTTGCCTTGCGAATCATATTCAAGGATTTCGGTGACTTTCCCGAGGGGTTCCTTGATTTTCTTTATTCGCCCTTTGGCATCATAGTCATAGGACGTGGTTTGCTTAAATTCATTTGTCATCGTGACTTGATTTCCAACATCATCATACGTATACGAAATCGTTCGTCCTTCAGGATCCGTGGTCTCCTTTAGATTTCCTTTGTCATCGTACTCAAACGTCGTCTTCGCCGTCACTCCGTCACGGACAGGCTCGATGATTTCTTTCACCAGATTCATCTTGTTATAGCCTTTATACTCCGTCACATGTCCAAGTGGGTCTTTACTCGTCAAAAGGTTACCACGATCATCATAGGTGTAGCGATGATGAAGGGTCTTTTTTACCCCCTCAATGGTGTTGTCAGTGTACATATGCTCAACCAACAGGTCATCATTGTATTCATAGTTCACCTTGTGCTGATCTTCATACGTTTTCGATGTGATCGTTCCGTTTGGATTGTGTGTAAACGACACCGTTTTTCCTTTGTCCGACGTGATGGTCGTTGAACCTTCTGTATACGCGAAGGTAGAATAGTCACTAATCGGGTCAGTGACCTTTAATACCTTACCATTCTTGTACTGGATTTTGGTTTCATACTTTTCGGGATCAACGATTCCGCGTAATTCTTGATTGTTGTCATCGTACTTATATTCTTCGGCGTATGTCACATTGCCTATTTGCTGATACACTTTCGCTAAGCGATCAGAAGAATCCTTGTAATCAAAGTGATACTCCCGTTGGGCAGGATCAACGACTTTCTCTAATCGATCCTTGTGATCATAAAAGAGATACGTTTTATCCCCGATGTTATTGATGACGATTTTTAGATTCCCCCGAATCGAGTCATAAACAAAGGTCAAGGCATTCCCGTTCGGTTCTGTTAGTTTGATCAGCTTCATTTGCGGATCAAACAGGTACTTGATTTGGTCTTTCCGTAAGATTTCATAGGAACCATCTGTATGCTTAGTCAAAGTCATATGGATCCCTTGCGGTGTTTCATATCCGCCATCTGCTTTTTTCGTAAAGCGATGAAGACTGCCATCTCCGTCTTTTAAAATGAGACCGACTTCTTGCTCTTGGTCATCGTATTCTTTCATTAAAGCCGTATTGAATGAGAAATCCCAGCCATAGCCTAAAGGTGTTTTCGTTGTCGATTGACTATTGAAGCTTCGTCTCATCACCATGGCCAGCTGCGGTGATACGGATACAAAATCGGACGATTGATACACTAGATTTCCACTACTAATATTGACATAGCCGTTACCGGTTGCGGTTGGGAACGAGCTATATCCCCAAAAGTCTTGAAGGCCTAATTGTTTTTGTACTTCATCCTGATCAACGCTCTTCGCCCACGCTTCATTTGAAGGGAGACTTTGACGCTCTTTCCCTTTCATCTCCTTGACAGCCACTACTTGGTAATAAAACGTTTGGCCGTAATGCAATTGAAAGTCATTCCAATACGAGTCCTTTACGCCTTCTGCGACAAGCGTGTCCTTTGAAGGAGTGAAACCTGGTGTGGAACTTCTGTAAATCGAATACGTCACCCCTTCTGTTGAAGAAGCGTTCCAGCGTAAATAGGTCATGTAGTTCACGTTTGGTGTCGCCGTTAGATTCGTTGGGACATCAATGAGCTGAACGTTGAAGGCATTTCCTTGTTTGTTGACGTAAACAACTTCAGAGTCCCATGAATCCAACACAGGAGACACACCTGTTGAGGACGCATTCAATGTTGCCCGTAAGGTCAACGTCGATCCCGTATGGGATAGGGCATGGGTTTGATTCGGATGAACCTCTTCCCAGGTGTGTCCGCCATCAGCTGACGCTTCATACGTGATGGAGGTCCCACTTGGGGTTTCTTCCACTGTCGAAAGGTGAACAGTACTGATATTCCCTGAGACCGATTTCGTAACGGATTCGATCGATCCTGATCTTGCTGATCCACTGATCATCACCTTCTGACCGTTCCGAACGACGTTCGATAGGGATCCTATAAACTCTTCTCCCTCAAATCCGTCCACAATCCCCTGTGTCCGGTACGCGAATGTACTATAGTGATATGCTCCCTCAGCGTCTTTCCCTCGAAGATAGAGTTGATTTTTACTCCCCTCATGGTACGCCGTCGCATCGAATGTCGTGGTCTTTTCAGATGGACCCATGTGTTTGACAAGCGTTGAGTTGATAAACACATCGACTTGTTCAAACCCCTCAAGGGCTTGAGAAAGGGTATTGAGACTAAGGTTTTTGATTTGATACTCAACCTTTTGAAGTGCGTCTGTGACAATCCCCTCATGAATCGGGTTGGTTACTTGAATCGCCGGCGCGATACTCGTCGTATCCTTCGCCTTCATCACATGCGTAGTCTTTTCTCCGGTATTGCCGGCCTCATCCTTGGCGGTCAATCGGAGTGTGTATTCCGTTTCTTCCTTAAGGTCCGACGTATTCCATGCATAGGTAAGGTCATGTAATGAGGTGGTCCCCGTTTTCAGTGTCGTATACTTAGTGGGGGTCTTTCCTTCTCCATAGGACAATGTCCAAGAATACGGGCTCGCACTGGACGACTGATCTACTTCCTCAAAACGAATAGAATCAAACCACGCCGTTCCAGAGGCCTCTTTATTCCAGTGGTCGACTTCTAAATAAAGTCGGGCCCTTGTGGTATCTTTTGGTGTCGTAAACACCAGTTCTTGTTCTGTCCAACCGTTTACGCCTGTTAATTGATGGTCACGGTTATCATCCCATGATAATGACGCTCCATCATTCTTCAGGCTATTCACGTTAAAAAACGCATTCGCATTCGCCAAATTCGTTTTGATCATGCCGGTTATTTTGTAGGTGGTATTCGGTTTAACCGTGACATCATAGGTCGTCGCCAAGTACCCCAGTTCTGATCCAGGGCTTGTTGAATCAGATTTAATTTTAATGGAAATAGTCTCTTTTTCCCCGTCACCTTGGGAAAGGACCGTTGGATCTTCCACTACTTGAGCTTCTCCGATATTATTTGCTTTCGTCTCCGTCCATCCCTCTAATCCCGATGAGAAGTCGCCGTTTTGAATGAGATTAACAGCCTTCCCTTTTTCGGTTAAAGAAATGCCATCAAACCAAGCTAATCCTTGTCCTCGATCACTATGATGATCAACTTCCAAGTAAATACGGCCTTTCTCTGTACTTGCAGGAGTCGTAAACGTCAGCTCATGATTGGTCCAATCTTGAACACCTGTTAATTGAGTGGTTCGACTGTCGTTCCATTGTAGATGCTTCCCATCTTTACTCAACGATTCAACATTAAAGAATGCATTGGCTTCTTTTAGATTGGTTCTGATTTTCCCCTTTAACGTGTATGTCGTATTCGCTTTCAGGTTTACATCATATGTCGTCGCAAGCAATCCAAAATCTGTTCCTGGACTTGACGACACAGGGGATAACTTTAACACCATGACATCTTTTGACGCCCCCGATGCATCTTCTACAGATGTCGTTCCTGAATCATAGGAGCGCCTTTCTGTCCATCCTTCCATTCCCTGCGCAAAATCACCATTGTGAATCAAGTTCGTAAACGTGGTTTGCGGGCTTGGATTTACGACCCGAACATGGATATCCTCTATTCCTTTGATCGTATCGTTTTCGGCTGGTGATACGAATGAGATAGAAGGTGCTGTTGTGTCCTTATAAATCTTCACCGATTTCGGTTGCCCGGTGTTTCCTTCTCGGTCTTTTCCGCGCACTTGAACGGTATGGATGCCATCCTTTAACTCACCCGGAATCTTGGCCGATCCACTCTCACTATTCACGCCGAGAGAATCCCATGGTTGATCATCTACTTTATATTCAATGGCTTCCAATATTTGATTGTCCGTGATGCCTGTCCACGAAAGAGTATGCGTTTTGGCTGTGCTCCACACTGACGGAGAAACATTCAGGGAAACAGGGGTACTCGGGCTCGTTCGATCCTTCGTCTTATAATCACTAGATGTGGCATATCCAGAGTCATTTCCCTTTGCATCAAACGCCCTTACTCGGAACGCTACCGTGGCGTCATCTGGTAAATCATCCACCGTCAGTTTATACGTATTCGATCCCGTATGTTTCACACTTCCAGCTGAGCTCCATGACCCATTTATGCTTTTTTGAACCTCATAGTATGAAATCCCAGAGTCGATACCGGAAGGTAAATCCGTTACCTCTTTCCATGACAGGATCGCACTGGCACTATCTCCACTATTGACGGGACCATCTTGTATCGTCACCGTGGGTGTCCGTGGTACATTCGGACGTGTACTATCCGGTAGCGTAGGCATAGCCGGTGATGAGATATCCGTCTCTACATTGAATTCAGAATTGTATGCGATCACCCGAAACCAATAGTTGTGACTGTTGGTGTATTTTCCACCTGACGCCACATAGGTACTTTTCGGGTCGTTGGGGAATTCGGTCCCTTTGCCATCACGGTGAAGCCCGTAGGTTCCCCGTTCAATTTCAGCTGGTGTTGGCCAGATCTTCTTTCCTTTTGTGGACCAACTGGTCGTATTCTTCACATCAAAATGTTGATACTCTTTTCCATTGAAAATGGCCACCTTGTATCCAGTAGCACCGGTTACTTTACTCCAAGATAAATCAAAATAGCCGGTCCCTGTATTCTTTCCACTCGAATACGCTTTCACCGTTGGTTGTTGCGCCGCGCCAAGAGTCGTATACGTCACCGATACATAAGGTTTATTACTACTATTAGAGGCTGAGACCACCTTTTTCCAATGGGTCATTTTATTTCCGTTTGTATGGAGCTTGAATCCATAATTCGTTCGCGTTCCCTTGTTCCATTCTTTGACGACTTGAGTGACATCTGCTTTTGCCCATTGGTCACGACCAACATTCACACTCGTTAAATTCGTTGAACTCGGCTTATTATTCCAATTCAATGAAGACGAGGACCAATTTCCGTTGACCCGGTCAATCCACAGACCATTCGGGGAATTGGCATAATACGCATGGGTGACATATAAATTCAACGTCGCTTTATCCACCATATACCCTTTTTGGGGAGTGAGGCCGTCCGTTTGAGGTTTTAGAAAGGCGTAACACATTCCGGTGGTGGAATCATATTCTCCAATTTTCAATACATATTGTCCTTGTGAGCTATCCCATTTCCCAGAATTATAATTGGTTGTCGGGTACTTACTCATGACAAATGTATCCATGGTGGTTCCAAGTGACGTCGACGGATCAATGTAGACTGGATAGACGCGATCTGGATCAGATAACCATTCATCATCTGCCTCGATAGTGAGTACGTACCCTTCCTCATTTGGAGTAAGACGTAATTTTACGTTTTCTGATCGAGCGTTTTCTCCTTTATGATCATCATAGTTGGAGTCTTCCATGTAAGGCTTAGGAATCGTAAAGATAGACTTCTCGTTCTGATCCGAGAATTCGATATCCCCATTTGAGGTTAACTCTCCCTTTAAATCGGTATCGAGTTGAAAGGTAAAGGTGTTGAATCCTTTGTAAGAATGAAGGATGATATCTTCTTTCGTTTCATCCCCAAACGCAATGTTTCGTAAATCGATATCAGGAAAAATGCTTTTATGTAGAATCCGATTCTCTTCGTACGATGCGTTGACGTCCTGTGGAGTAATCGAGGATTCTCCCTGTTGAGAGGCTCCTAATATGGAGTAGGTGATGGTGTGCCCATCGACTTCAAACGTTGCGTACTGCCCGTTTTTCATCTTTTTCTGGAAGGATGAAAGAAGATTGGCATTTTCTGTTTCTACCTCATTTTTATCTGAAGCATCTTCTACTAAATGAGTAGAAATCTCTTCGAGCTCTCCATTCTTTTCATTCTTTTTATGAATGGGCTCGAAATAGATGTTTTTCGTAATCTTATTGTCCCCGGAGTAAAAGACTTTCGAATTTTCCGTCCGTTCCTCCACAATTTCGTCGCCAGGTTTTAGATCCTTGTATTCTGTTTCGTTGACGACCTCTGTTTTAGAGTACTCTTTTCCCTCAGATAGCGGCTCTATCTTCGGTTCTTTCTGTTCTTGTGAGGATCGTTTAAATTCCTCTGCGAATACAGACATAGGCAGCGATGCTAGAATCATCACAGCTATCATCTGAATCGTTAAAAACGCTTTCATTTTCTTTCGCATGTTATTGGTTCCCCTTCCATTTTTTTCACTGACAATCACCTATTATACGTGATTATAGTTCAAATGGAATCCTGTTTTCGGACTATATTAACAGTAAAATAAGGTATCGATTCAGTATTTTACTAGTTTTGTAAATGAATAGAAAAAAACTGATGAAAGTGCGATAAACCTCACGAATGACAGACTCTCACAGAGGTATAGGAAACCCTCGCCCCGTTCTATGCTCTTTTACTATAAGACTAAACCCATATCCCCTTAGCCCACGACATTACCTTATAGACATTCCTTTGGTGTTATGGAATAATTTTATAGGTCTTATTAAGGGGGTGAATTGAATGAAATGGTTTTTGAAAGTGTTAAAGAATTATATTGGATTTAGTGGACGCGCAAGACGGAAGGAATATTGGATGTTTATTCTGATTGCTTCCCTTATTACATTGGCATTGGGCATTATAGAAATGGTACTCGGTATAGAAGAGGAACTGTTACTATCATTGTTTTCTTTCGCAATCGCTCTTCCGACACTTGCTGTCACGGCGCGCCGATTGCATGACACCGGTCGAAGTGGATGGTGGCAGTTGCTTATGTTTGTCCCATTAGTTGGTGGCATCGTTCTAATCATCTTTACATGTCTCGATAGTAATCCTGAACGAAATAAATACGGTGAAAATCCTAAACGAAACGAAGTGGCATATTGATTATAACCGTTATGACTAGACAAGTTACCCTTGTTAGAAGTATAGTTTAGAGAGTTTTAGGAAAATAATCACTAGACTTCCTTCTGAAAGCCCCCCGCATCAATGTGTGACGGGGGTTCTTTTAATGTCTACTTTATCGGCTAACATTCCTTCATCATTCCTATTTTCGATGCCCTATACCACTTAAAATGCCTATTATCCAAAGGTAAACCATAGTATGAAAAAAACATCTGAAATAGGAATAATCCTTACCACCCCTGAAAAAAGGACTGGTTTCTATTCTCAATTTCATTAATTATCATAAGGTAATTCAAAAGATCTAGGTGTTGAAAAAATAAAAGTTTTTAAAGTATGGGGCATTATCTCTTTCTTCATGATAGGAATGGCTGCCTATGGAAGTTCTTCCTCCTCTTCGGAGGGACAGAAAACTATTAAAATGGACTCACCAAGCAAGAATTTGTTGAAAAAGCATTAACTAAAGAGATACACAGTATGGAATTCAAATAAAAGTAGAAACCTCCATCCACAACGTGGGACCATAAGTCCAATCAAACAATGGAGATGGCCTCGAAAGTGATAACATGTTCACCCACCCGATAATGGATAGTGTTTTCCATTTCAGAATGCATTTCAGTTATAAACTTTGAGGGGTATCAACTGCTAGAAGCATTTTTCAAATAAAAAATTGACAGATTTATAGGTTACATGTAAATCAGTAACATTGAACTAAAAAAGCCCCCCATCTACCTTGATGGGGGTTAACATAGTGCATTTGGGGAAATTGCAACTATCGACTATAGTGTAAATATAATTGGGAAATAATGCTATGTATATTTTGTGTCAGTTATAAAAGGATAATCTCTCATCAGTTTGTTTGTATCTGGTTCCTCTGCAATGAGTATTGCCGTTAAGTGCTGCTGAATCATTGTAGAAATTCTTAAAATATAACCATCGTACTAAACAAAGATAACGCTGTCGCTATAAGATTTACTCTAGCTCCGGATATTCTTATATCGTCAAACTAACTTTCAAGGTGATTTTGTTATTCAAAAAAATCTAAGTAAATTATTTACGAAAGAAAATAAAACCTCTGCCATCAAAATAGAAAATAGTTCTTATGCTGAAAAAATGAAAAAACTCGAAATCGAAGAAGAGCCTCTTCAAGTTAGGTATTCGAATAACATGAATAGTTGCTTTCATTTACCTAATAAGGAGTATTCCTCTTTTGTACTATGAGCATACCACAACCAATCATTCTTTGTGAGTGGACGAAGCTTGCAAGCCCCTTTCTTTAATTTTGAAGGGAGATCTTTGTTGAATATACCACTTGCTTGAAACTTATATTTTATCCGATTGACCTCCTACAACTGATAAAGCCCTCTCCATCCCCAGAGAGGGCTTTATCAGTTGTAGGAACGAAGGGGGATAAAAAATTCAAAATGGTTCATGAATACATTAAACGTAACCTTGTTTACTTAACTAATACTTAATACGAAGTGGATTGCGTTTATTTAACTGATATATAAATATCAACCTGACTATTGTTTGGGTCTTTCGCTCTTTCATCATATAATTCAAAATCAGTTTGATATGCTCTCTCATATTCCTCAGACCATCTCCATATTTCTTGCCACGTCTCTACGATTACATCAGGAATAGGCCCTCTTTTAGTTGTAAAGACAATGTACTTACCCTCAGGAATTTCTATCATTTCTAATCCATTAAGTGTTTCATTATTATCAACTTCTGTTCCTAATGCGAATGTATATACACCATTCTCATCTGTTTCATAATCTGTATAGACCGCTAAAATTTTTGAGTCTTTTTTGTTAGGGATGGTATCTAGAACTTTATTTTGGTAAAAATCGTCCCACAGTTGTGGAATACCACCTTCTCCATTCATTTCATCTTTATTTGTTGTTCTTATAGAGTTACCTAAAAAAATGAAACCATCTCTTTCTAAAACTTTACCTTTGTTAGTTTTATCAGACATAGAATTTCTCCTCCATAATAATAAATTTAATTAAAAGGGGGTCCAGATAGCAGCTTTCTTGAACACCGCAGATTTATACTTAGGAAATTAATCGATTTCCTAAGATGGTATTAGAACCCACACCCTCTCATTATTTTCTCTTATATTATAGAACGTACGTTCTTTTTTATCAAATATTAACAGAGATTTTTAATGTATATTTTTGTTCATGTGGTTAATAGAGTTAACTATCAAAAAAGGTTCTAGCTTTTTACGGCTAGAACCTTTTTTGTGGCAAAATGAGCGATAAGCATTATGGATTTTTCGCAAATTGGTTATCACATCAGGGCATTGAGGAAAATCAGAGGACTTTTGCATAGGTTTCACAAACCAACTATTCCTAAATCATTTCTGGAAACTTCTTATTGATTAGTAAACGACTCTTCCTCGAACTTTTTATAGGCCTCTTCACTTCCCATAATAACGTCTTTAATCTTCAAATGCCCTTCTGTATATACCGAATGGTCTCTTAATTCTTCCCACATATAATGATACTTTTGGACATTATTCGTTTCACATATCAGAAAATCTGTGTACTCTTTTCCAGGAAATGCTTCTGCGTCGAAGAATCTAACGTGTACATCAGGATATTTGAAGATCACTTCTTTCAATTCGTCCGCCAGTTTCCCTCTTTCTTCACGGGTCTTAGCAAGCCATGAAGGATAAAATTCAACTAAAACAATAAAGACATAATTCATTCTTACTCATCTCCACTCCTATTTTTCCCTTTTATTAATAGTTTACTATAAGGAATATATTTCCTCCACTAAATGGCCCTTAATAAATATGAAAATCAAAACTGCCTATTATGGTTGCTCCATATATTATATAAAAATTATCGAAGTGTTATTTCTGGACTGTAATTTGTAATCTAGTTCCAAAGTAGGAGGTAAAAGATTCAAAGCAGGGCTTGATAGTGCCTCACTTAGCGCTGATTTTTGAAATCGATTTATTATTACAGCCCCGCAAGGTAGTTCTAGTGGTAGGATGATCATCTATAACGCCTCTTTTTGTTCTGTTTTTTGATTGAAGGAAAGGGTGTTATAATTCTACTTTAGACTATATTTTAAGTCTTATGAAGGAGGAGTAATCATGTTAGAAGATGCTATATCATCTGCGTTAGTGCAATCGCTTATAGGGGAAAGAGGACACTTACCCATTCATAATGCTTTACCTGATATTGGGTGGGAGTTGGCTGGTAAAGAAATCGAAGGGCAACCTCACACGATCTATCAACTGCTGAGTCATATGAATTATTGGCAGGATTTCTTATTGAAAGTGGCTCAGGGAGAAGTTCCAAAGCTGCCTTCTCATCCAAGTGAAAGTTGGCCAAACGCCACAAATGCTCCTAGTCAAGATGAATGGATGAAGTTGATTCAAACTTTTTTACAAGGAGTAGACCTTGCTGTTCAATTAGCGAAAAACGGAGATCTTGGTGAACCACTGAAGATTAGACCAAATGAAACCAAGATACACATCTTACGTAATATAGCTTCTCATAATACCTATCACTTAGGGCAAATTGTGTTCATACGCAGAATGTTTGGTGCATGGCCCCCACCATCAGGAGGCTATCCTATTTAATCTAAAAAAGAAGACCGTCATGGTAGGTAGTCTTCCTATAGGCTTTATACGGATTTATGTAAAATTGTGTTAAACATCTGTAAATCCAGCCTCTTTTTAAAGCGTTTCCATTATGATTATAGGGAATTCTAAAGGTTGGAGGAGTTAAAAATGAGCAAAAAGATGAACGTACTGGTTTTGGCAGCTTTAATGGTATCATTAATGTTTAGCACGAATGTGGCAGCAGAAGAGACAGACTATCCAAATGATTTTAAGCTTTTGACACATAATGTGTATATGCTTTCACAGAACCTTTATCCAAATTGGGGTCAAGTGCAACGTGCGGAGCTTATTTCAAAGGCAGATTACATAAAAAATCAGGATGTGGTCATACTCAATGAGATCTTTGATAACGAGGCTTCGAACAAGCTGTTAAATGGATTATCAACGCAATATCCGTATCAAACCCCTGTCCTTGGACGGAGTAAAAATAACTGGGATAAAACCCTGGGATCTTATTCAAACCTGACCCCTGAAGATGGCGGAGTGGCCATCATCAGTAAATGGCCAATCGTTGAAAAGGTTCAATATGTTTACAGTGAAGGCTGCGGCGCTGATTGGTTTTCAAATAAAGGATTTGTTTATGTGAAAATCAATAAAAATGGGCACTTCTACCATGTAGTTGGTACTCATATGCAATCCGAAGATGAACGCTGTTCGGTTGGTAAGGATGCATCCGTCAGAAAGTCCCAAATGATAGAAATAAAAGAGTTCATTATAAAGAAAAACATCCCAGCAGATGAAGTGGTTTATATTGCTGGAGATATGAATGTGATAAAGGACACTTCAGAATATTCTTCCATGCTAACAAATCTCAATGTAATGGAGCCGAGTGACTATACCGGTTTCACCTCCACTTGGGACCCTGTTACCAATGGAATCGCAGGTTATAACTATCCAAACCTTCAGCCACAATATTTAGATTATATCTTTGTTGAAAAGAGTCATAAACAACCGAGCTCTTGGTTTGTGAATGCCCTGAATGTCAAATCGCCTGAATGGACAGTGACTTCTTTAGGAAAAACGTATTCGTATACCGATTACTCTGACCATTATCCAGTAAGCGGATCTTCTACACCTTGATTTCAGCTATGAATTAAAATAAGTAGTTTTCATGTGCCCTGAGTCGAACAGAAAATTCGTCTCAGGGCATTTTTATAGTAATTATTTTGTTTTGGATTCTATTGTTTATGCCCTAATAAGCCTAACGCTTTAACCTCCCCTCTTATGAATCGAACAAAAACACTCTTTTCTAAAAAAGAGTGTTTTTCTATGTGGGTGATTGGCACTTCAACTTGATAAAAAGGTGATTTTTTATTTTCGTCTCAACTAATATAATTGTCCAATCCAACAATCTATTAATTCATATAATAGATTAAGAAATTTTTTTTATCATACTATTATGTTAGGAGGGATTCAAAGTGCCAAACGCACCTGAACTTTCACCACCATGGATTATTTATTTTAATCAACTTAAATACTCAATAGGGGCTGATCCACTCGTGACGGTGGGACCATTAATTCCAGTCCAAGACCAATACCTTGCATTGGTTATGGTGGACGATTACGACAAAGCACAGGCTCTGGCTACACTTCTTACCCCATCACAAAATTTTGGAAATGTTACGTTAACAGTCGTAGTTATCTATAATCAAGAAATTGTTTCTCCCATACCTTGTCGATTAGATGCTTTTGAAGTCGCCCACCTTGTAAATGCTGCGTTGGAAGGCAACACCTATTTTCAAGAAGTAGTGGTGCAGCGTCCATTTCCTGGGGGTATGAATGCTGTCTATCCTATATTTGCAGCTGATGTTATTCAATTCTATGCTGATGACGTTTCTAATTTATGTAATACATTCACTGGGGTTGCTTCCCAAGTATTCCAAGAGGTCATGGTCGACACTCTTTGCAGAGTACAAATTTTATATTCAACAAGTTGTAGTGAACAAACTGACGATAAATAACCGCAAGTATCTCATCAATAAGTTTATATAAACTTCCTATCACATGAACAGTCGATTTTGTGACATCCTTGTCCTCATTTGCAAAAGATTTAGTAGACACTTAAACACTTTTTATGAAGAACACTCTTATGTTGAAGAGTGTTTTTTCTTTTGGTATCAACGCTGTTGCGCATTTGTAAATGCCTTGGCTGAACTTCCTGAAGAATCCCATCCAGGACGAGATGTGATCATAGAAGAAAAACGATGGCTTAAACTACTTACCTAGGACATATGTATTATTGTTTTAATCTCAGTTAGATAGTACTTCAAGTCTATTTCTTCCGGATTCCTTTGCTTGATAAAGGGCATCATCCGCTTCTCGAATCACTTCCTTAAAGCTGCTTTGGTTTCTAAACTCCGATAATCCGCCACTAACGGTTACTCCCGTTTCATTTTTTATTGAGTCAGATATATTCTTCCATATTACCTTGACCTGCTCTTCGGTAATATCTTGAAGAATAACAATAAACTCTTCTCCGCCAAATCGTATCACCAGTTCATCTTTGCGCACATGATTTACTATAATTTCTGCCACTTTTTTTAGTAATTCATCTCCAGCTAGATGACCAAATGTGTCATTGTATTTTTTAAAATAGTCGATGTCCATGATGATGACATAGAATGGCTTACCACTTCTCTTTGCAGACAGGAAAATCTTATCCGAGAATAGAGTCATAAATCTTCTGTTTCCTAACTTTGTCAATGGATCGACAAAGGATAGATTCCTATTCTCTAATTTAAGCATGATATTCTGGAGCAACATAGCGTACTGCTTTTTGATCATTCCAAATAACATGATATATAGAATAAGGATGCATATAGCCAATACAATGGTCTCTGAGGATGGCGCTGACAGGCACCTCACTATAATAAAGGAACAGACGATGTTGAGATATAGAAGAATAACCTTTTTAGATAAACTATATAGAATCATCCCGCCACTTAGCAGGCCAATCATTAGTAAAGAACTTGAAAATAGCCCTTTTAATAAATTCTCTCCAAAAGGCATAAATACAACAGCTGAAAATGAAATAAACGGAAGTATACTCGCATAAAAAAATACTCTCTCCCACTTTAATATCTCATCATGTGAGCTTGAATCTGTCATCCCTTCCTTCTTCATCTTTAAGGTGAGAATAATCCTAGGAATATATGAAATAATCATGATTGCTACCCAAGAGATAGCCATATGTAGTGAAACAAATTTATACACAAAAAAACTTTGAAAAATAATGACTGTGATAATGCCAAGGTAACTAGTACTCGTATTCTCATATAAAAATTTGACTCTTTCATAATCCACTTCTTTTTTATCTACGGTCGTTCTCACATATCCTTCCCCCTCATTCGTATAAAGCCAAAGTATGCATCTATTTAACAAACAAATATCAATTAATATTTTATAGGAATATTAAAATAAAACAATGAATGTTATGGATAATATCTAAGTGAAATCAGGGTCGACTTCAGTTTGATCCTGCCTACCCGAACTTCATCTGCCACAGTTCATGAGAATAATGAAAACCCCTCACTCTATTTCACGGTTAGGGGTTTTCATTCTAAATACATTAAGAGTGAAATTCAGGTCCATTACACCCTCCATTTCGTGTTCACTTTCCCTGCTATATTTCATATTACCACTTCAATTGCATTGAGAAGTTCTAGTAGTCTCCTTAAGAGGTTCAACTTACTCTGGATATGTGATAATACGCTCGATTTTATCAATAGCTACATAATAGACTGCCTGCGGATTGTTTAAATCTTTACCAGAAACTACTCCATTTTCAACTTTTTTAACAACAAGATTTTGAATATCTCCACTTCCAAGCAGCAAAGCCACTGTTCTGTTTTTTTGACATTGAAGAATTTTAGCTAGTTCATCACAAGTATGGTGCATAAAAAAACTCCTTTCTAAAAATGTTAATCTATACCTACCAATATATTTTGTGATTAAGGACTTTGCTTGTACATCAACCTATTATTTTAAAAATTGCTCGATTTAACGCATAAACTAAAGCTTTTATTTTCTAATTCTATCGTTTTTAAAAAGTGTTTCTATTAAGAGTGTTTCAAAACCCTCTTTTGTGTACGCACCATTTTTTAAGTAACTAGTAAATACATCTCTGAGAAGGTCATATGGAAAGCACGATCATAAGAAACGAACGTCTGAGTATTTTTCTCACCTCTTAAATTTGGATCAAAAGAGTGGAGGCGGCGTTCATGCATAAGAACCTTGAACTACGGTCTTTTTTGATTTATCAGAGCACAAAAAAACGAGTATGGACATCTCCACACTCGTAATGCTGATTCACTTACTACTACTCGCTATAAACATTGAAGCATCCTGTTTCATAAAGATTTGATGTCCATGATGAAATGTTCTAATTTCAGTGGATCTAAATCCCGCATCGGATAATTGATCTTTCAGCTCTTCATGAACAAAGCCGTTATGAACCTTCGGATGACTGATATTTTCGTTCTTATCAAAGTCGACAATGATCAGCTTGCCTCCGTCATGAAGAATGTTAGACAACTCTTGTAAGATCTGCACGGTATCCGGAATATGAAGAAGAACGAGTGACATGAGTAAGATGTCAGCTTTCATATTCGGAGTTCCCTGAGTAAAATCGGAATAAAGGACATCTGCGTTGTGAATTCCTCTTTGCATGATTTTTGCTTTTGCAACCTCCAACATCTGCTCAGACGAATCGACCAGCAGAACGGATTTGACCATATCTGTCAGTGATAAACTAACAAGTCCTGTACCGCTTCCATAATCGATGAGCGTTTTGGATGTGCTTCCCTGCAGTTCTTTTTTGACTTCGTTTACGACGACTTGAGCCAGCTCCATCCGCTCTTCTGTATCATAACGTTTTGCCATTTCTTCAAAGACGTTTGGTTCCATTGGTCACACTCCTGATTTGGTTTCGTTGTGGAACATTATATCAAAGTATTCTGTTACACTACATATAGAGAATTGAGGTGATGCCTAGATGGAAAATATAACACCGGAAGAAAAGCAGCAGTCGATTGAAGCGTTTCAGTCGGTCATCCGTAAATCGGAAAATGCCCTTGCTTCTATGAAATCAGGAACTTCGCAGACAAAGTTGCTTGAGAAGAGGCTGAAAGCAGCAAGGATAGGTGAAGGTTTGCTTACTGCACGTTGGGAAGGAAAAGAGCTCGATGTGAGCCATATGGAGTTGGAAGAAGCGAAGCAAGTATTGGAAGGTTTATTGCTGCTGCTCCCTGGATTCCTTGAGAAAACAAAGCCTGGAAGCGGACAGCGAACCTACATCGAGAGAAGGATCAAGGCATTTCAATTTGCCGTTTCTTATCTCAACGAATAATAGAGCCGGCAACCGCCGGCTCTTCTTCGTATGATTGAAGATTCCTGTACACTTCTCATATATCTTTCATGAAGAGCGACAGGCAGATTGACACCTTTTCAACTCATCAGACTCCCCCTCATCCACGCCTTCTCACGAAAAGGTCCAATCGGGATCTGGATTAAGGTGGTTAGACTCTCAGAATCCAGTTTATAAATTCCATCTGTCAGTTTTGTATCAATTCCAAGAAGGGGATGCCCTCCGAATCCTACAGCCGAAGACGCCAATAACAGAGGTTGTACGAGCATTCCCGCTTCCATTTGCATCATTCTGTAGCCTCTGTACCCATATATTTCCTGAAAGTGACTTTTGTTTCCGATGATGTGGAGGCATAGCGGCACCTGAAGCAGATTGACGTTATCCAGTGACAGACCAGATTGCAGCTGGAGACGATAATCCCCGGTGCCGATTTGCCGCAAGGAATGGCGGGCACTGTCATAGACATAGGCGCCGTTCGGGATGCCTTCAACATTATACAAACAGACGTAAATAGAAACACGGGACTTTTCCCCGTTAAAAATGTCGTCTACGTCACTTCTATGGGAAAATGAATGGGTTGCACGTTTCAATAGGGCTGACAGCTGTTGCTGACTGACCTTCCCCATAACAAAATCCATTTCCGGTGAATGGCGATTTTTGCAGGCATCCACGAAATCATACGGAAGGGACTCCATTTCCGGCAGAAGGATTTCATTTTCTCCGCTTTTCAGAACCGATGACTTCCCAAATGTGCGAAAAACACCGGTTGTATGCATGTGAGAAGCTTCATTCACTCTTAAAAGCATTGGAAATTCCCTAAGCTTTTCAGACCTTTCGTAGTGTTCTACAGAAAGTGCAGGCATCTCCCGGCATAATTCATCAGTAGTGAATTCACGTTCCCTCACTTTGCCTGTTCCTGACCAGTTCGTTGCAGCGACCGAAAGCGGAATCACAGCATAGACGCTTTCCTCTTCCTCGGTCAATCCGAGTAACAGGTTGATTGCTGAATCGAGAAATTGACCATACACCCCTGACTGAAATCCGAACTCTTTGGCCGTTTCCAAGAGATGCCCCATCAGGACGCCCGTATCCAGCCCCTGCAGCCGATAGGAGAAGTTGTTGTACTTAAAGAAGTTCTTCCAGAATCTCACCGACACAAAGACCGTGGCAAAACACGTCGAGATGTCGCAGCGATTACCGAGTGCCCGCTCCACATATGAATCGACGTTTCCTTCCCTGAGTAAGACGAGGCGATGATGGGCAGCATCATAATGATAGATTCCATCTGGCAAATCATCGAGCTTTAAATAGAGATAGAGTTCATTCGGATACAGCGCACCTCCGGATGGAACGAACCGCCGATAGGAGTGGATGGGGAGCGAATCAAATTCCTCGGAATCCTCAGGATACATTGACTGGCTTACACCGGTGATTCCGTAGGCGTACCAGAGAAAATGACCGATTCTTTCTACATCGGGTTGTAAGAGCGGCTGTCCGCTCTGGATTGACAGAGGTACTTCTGTAGACAATGGGATCGCCGGCAATCCCCGGTACAGCTTATAGGGAAGGGGCGCATCCTCCCAGTCCACTTCCCAGTTAGGCTGGTTAGCGCGATTGATATCAAATTGCAGATGGTGCAGAAATTCGTTCAGGCTCATCTTCCTCACCTCCCTCGTCCTTAAGGAAACGGATGCGGTTTCTGATTCAGTTCATCAAATGTCAACGGCCGGTCTTTATATCCCAGTTCCTCCGGGACGTTGAGGACCCTGTCAAGGCCGGTCAGACGGGTAAGATGATGCCCGAATGTCATGGGAAGCATGCCGGGGATCAGGACTTTTACGCAGTGCAGTTCGTTCTTTTCAAGTTCCGGTGCGGATTGGTCCACTACAATCACATCAAGGTTCCGGCTTCGGAATCTTTCAAGAATTTCCTTCAGGTCATCCGTCAGATCGGTGTGTTCCGTTCTCCAAATGAGCTCCTGGAAACTTCGTAAAGAGCGGTTGTCGTCCTGCAAAAAAGCGAAACGTTCTTCCGCCTGGGGGAGTCCATACAGCATGCCATGATCATCCATCTGCCTTACAAGGGAATCATCGTACAGCATCTTTTCAAAGTTCACCCTGTTCTTCTCCAATTTCTCATCGAGATTCAGCATCATCCCGGCAAGCTCCTGGATCGCGCTTTTTGCCGCTCTTACGGGATCCAGATGGGCACCTGCCGCGAGGATCAGATTCAATCCATTCTCCTTCCTGTTTTTAGCCATGGCAAAGACGCTTGGGATTCCGTGCTCCATGGTGGAGTTATACAAATAAAGATCGTACCCTGCCACAGTCCGCATCCGTTCAATCATTAACTGCAGCTCTTCGTCTTCTGACGTAAGGGGATCGAGACGAGGCAGACCCAGTTCTGCATACCAGGTCATAAGGAATGAGTCGCGTTCAACGACCTCCATGATGCCGTAGAAGATTGCTTCCTCTCTGCTTCCGCCAAGGGCACAGCCGTTGGACGTTTCATAAACAAAGCCCGATGATCCGCAGCCTAGACTGTAATAAGCTAGAAGCTCCGGTACGAGAATCGGCCGTTCTTCGATTAGAGAATACCCCCACACCCAGTCCATCTCCCTGTCAGGGTCAAACTTTTCAAAAGGGAAACCAGGCATGGCGTACTGTTCATCGGTGTGCACGCCTACTTTTAGGGGATCGAGTGCATGTTCCTCCAGGTTCCGGTAACTGTCACGGATGACGGTCCGTTTGCCCCGGGGCTCCAATCCGCAGTGGCGCTCCAATCCTTCAAGGATGGCGGTCAGCTCGCTGTCTGAGTAGACTTGTGTCCTTCCTGCCGTCCCCTCATCCCCGGAGAACATCGGCATATTAACGCTCGCATCGGCGAAAGGCGTCACCAGATCATACATCTTACTGTTGAAGAGTCCGGTCCGGTTATCCAGATAGTCGTTGATCAGCACCTTTTTCAGCTCATCCAGTGGTGTACAGCGGAAACTGTCTGCATGGATTTTCGGGCTGGGGTTCAATGACACATGTGCTAATTCCGACGAATCGTTAGGAATCCCGCTGCAAACACTGCACAGTGAGTCGGGAACGAATGAGTGCCAGGAGCTGTTCAACGTTTTCAAGTCGGTGAAGCAAACGCGTCCTTCTGAATAGGCACGATCTTCCTCAAGAATCCTGACAGCTTCTGATATGAGGATGTTCGTCATGTGCCATAACCCTGAATTCGAAGCCCACGGGTCTGTCGTCATCCCTCCTACTTCAGAGAGCTTCCGCTGTACCTCCCGCATCTCATGCCGTTCCTTCCCTCCAAGGAGTCGTCTCATATCGGCACATTGTGAGCATCCTGGTGTAGTGGATCGAACAAGTGGTCCGATGATTCCCTCTCCAAACGATACAAAGCCCCTAAGCCAAGGAATCGACGTCCCCCTCATCACCTCTTCTGCTTTCTGATGGACAGCCGGATTCCATGTATCATCCAGTGTAAGTACCAAATCGGTA
The DNA here is from genome assembly GCF_020172085.1 of Rossellomorea aquimaris. Classification (GTDB taxonomy): domain Bacteria; phylum Bacillota; class Bacilli; order Bacillales; family Bacillaceae_B; genus Rossellomorea; species Rossellomorea aquimaris_E. The sequence goes on along the minus strand of NZ_JAIVAT010000003.1, from coordinate 165,285 downwards.
TTGGAGGGGATGCTCTCATCAATACTCTTTTGCCTGAAAACGGGATACCTGACTGACAATTGAGCACCAACTCGGTTCGCAAGCATCCCTTCTCCCACAATCACTACGAAAGAACTCATTGCCCTTCCTCCTCTCGCAGCAGCACACCGAACACACCTGCGAGCTCCTGTTTAAAAACGGGCTCCATATCCAGTTCATACACGACAACCTGCTTGTGATTTCGTTTTAAGGTGCGGATGGCTTCCCTCAAATCTTCAGGCTGTATTTTGTCTTCTATGGATGGGATGGTGATTCCCTCTGCAGCCCTTTCCTCCACTTCCACAGCAACAGGGTTTGAGTCAAATACATCTCTATTATTCTGGGCATGAAAGAGAGCCTGCTGTAGAGAGTTTCGCAGCGCCATGGTGAGGGTGTATCCGGTATTACCATACCAGCCGTTCTTTCCACGAACGTAGACGACAGGAAATCCCGTCACGCACTCTCCTACTCCGATTTCAGGCACTCCTCTCATTGTGGTTAAGGCGTTTAGATAAAACCGGCAAGTTTCATCTTCAATGGTATCTATAAGAAGACGGGAAACGGTACTACTTTGAACATACTCTCTTCTCCGCAACACCTCCGTCAGACACTGCTGGAGTCCGCGAGATACGCATTCTGTAAACGTCGCCCCAGTGCAGGTAGCCATCCATTCACCCTTCTGCTCGGGAACCATCAGACTTCCCAATCTTGAAGCGTATGCCTCTATTCCCCTTAACCCTGCTTCGCGACGAGCGTCTGCATGGGTCAAGCCATTGCAGACCATTTCATCCAGCAGATCTGCGGGACCTTCTGAAAGTCCATCGACGGGTTGGACTCTGCATTGAGCCAACGGGAGCTGCTTCGCATCCCCCTCCTCCCATATATGAAAAACCCCAGTCTCTTTAGACGTCAGGAGACTGAAGAAATACAGCATCTTTTCAGAATCAATTCTTTCTGACAGCTCTTGAAGCCGTGTCTCCAGATTTTGTACAGCTTTTGTTGCTAACCGCCCTGATTCCAACGGGTGTGGTAAAAAGGAGTGCCAGCTTCCTTCGAGGGTTTCAGCGTCCAGCAGAAAGAGCCGATTTCTCTGATCTGGTTTTGCCACCCCTGTGATCTCTTTGAACAATTCGAAGACAATCATGTTTGAAAGCATCGCTCCAGGGATTTCCGATTTAGCAGGATGGTGACCTTCTCTACCCAATGCCTCATTGTGGATTCGCCTCCATGCAGACTCCCACCCAGCTTCCGAATCAGGATGGATGATGGGTCCGGCGATGCCTTTCCCTTTGCTGCAAATCGCGGGAAGAAAAAGCTTCTTGTCCGTCCTGCATATGACGTGAAGGAGGTCCAGTTCTTCATGGTTTTCTTTTTGCGTGACATATAATATGGAATCGAATGGCTTCAGCGTTTCCCGCCACCCGCCATCACTGAATCGAACTTCCATTAGCTCTATTTCAGGATCTGTCTTACGGGCATGATCGACATGCTCCATGAGCCGGCGTCTGTTCGTCGGCTCCTCATCGGTTATGAGCACCTGCAGTTTTTTCAATCCTGATTCAATGATAGAAGAAACCAATGAAGACAGAACCGGACCAGATCCCACCGCCAGGACATTGGCTCCACGGTAGGTTTCAAATCTAGCAGCTCCCGAGTCTGCCAAACTATCGACAAATTCGATTTGGGAGGCGAATTTCTTCATAACGTGTTCCGGGAGCTGATGTGGCCGGTCATTGCTTATGTCACGGACAAATCCATTCTTAAACAGGACCTCGGCTATGTCCATCACCCTGTTACGATAAGGTTCAGGCAGTCCGTTCGTTAAATAAGCAAGGGAATACTCCCCATTGAACATTGGCAAGAGCTTCTCCACCCATTGATCAATCCCGCTTCCCTCCATACGGAAAGAGCATAGGTTATTCCTGAAATACACACCTCTGTCTGGTTCAGGGAGATAAAACGTATCCCGCTTTACTTTTAAACGCATCGAAGGGTTTAACTTCTCCATTGTGATCCTCCTAACCCCCGCTAATCTCACTAGAATTTGGCTGTCATTACCATCGTATGAGTTTCAATTTGTCCCTTATGTATAAAATCAAGACCCCTGTATCGATTCATACAGGGGTCCATTCGAAAGCGATATTCTAAAAGCTGATTAACGTCCGCAACGCCCACATCCACCGCAGCCGCCACACCTTCCACATCCGCCGCATCTTCCGCAGCCTCCGCAACGGAAGCATCCACCACAGCCACCACAGCCAAAGCAGCTAAAGAAGCAAGCGAAACCAAACCCGAAACAGCCTCCAAATCCAAGGAATAGCCGTTCGTCATTCGGATCGTACATGTTCTGATCCCAGGACACGGGCTGTGTTGCCTGGAAATCACCTATATTTAGACCTTGAAGTTCATTATGAAAATTATTCATATCCTTATAACCTCCCAAACAAAGTACCCTATGGCTCTATGGACAAATCAAAGGTTGTTATTTTACATTTCAAAGAAGTGGATCATCCACAACACTTTATGTCATTTTACTGGGTGTTGTTACTGATGCATAAGCCTATTTCTCGGGGAAATGGTAAAAAGAGAAAACAAAAATACTCCAGTCATTGGACTGGAGCTGATTCGTAAATTGAATGATTTAACCAAAAGAGCCGGCATCCGCCGGCTCTTTATAGGTCTCGATGATTTCTGCACACTTCTCTTAAATCCTTCATCACCGCTTCTTTCTCTTCCCATGAATATATCGATGCGCCTGCCGCCAGTGGATGCCCTCCACCGTTGTACTTTTTGGCAATCGTGTTGATAACAGGCCCTTTCGAACGCAGGCGAACCCGAATCTGGTCATGTTCTTCAATAAAGAAGACCCATGCCTTCATGCCTTTGACGTTCCCTAACGTACTGACAAGAAGGGACGCTTCTGATGGTACGACAGCATGCTCCTCAAGAATATCCTTCGTCATGACCATCATGCCGCAGCCATCCTGATCCATCTCGAAATTCTGCAGCACATAGCCGTTTAGCTTCGTGACGTTGGAATCGACTTCGTACATTTTATTGAATAACTCATTCCGGTCAAAATCATATCGGATCAGTTCTCCCGCGATGTCAAACGTCTTCTGGGTCGTACTTGGATACAGGAATCTTCCCGTATCGCCGACAATTCCGGCAAATAATAGTCTTGCTCCTGAGTCAGGCAGGGTCAACCCTTTATTTTTCCCAAACTGGTAAAATTCGTAGATCATTTCACTGACGGAGCTTGCGGTTGTATCAATCCACAGGTGATCCCCGTAAGCATCTTCGTTTGGATGGTGATCAATTTTCACAAGCTTGTCCCCAAGTTTGTAGCGGCGGTCACAGATTCGTTCTTCGTTGGCCGTATCACAGACGATGATGAGGGCACCTTCAAAAACAGAGTCTTCGATATCGTCGAGACGATTTAAGTAATGAAGGGTTTCCTCTTCTTTCCCGACAGCATAGATGTTCTTTTCAGGAAATGAAGCTTTCAGGATTTCCACAAGTCCTCCTTGGGAGCCGTATGCGTCCGGATCAGGGCGGACATGTCTATGTACAATGATCGTTTCATATTGTTTGATGAGGTTCAGGATTTGTTCTTTCATGGGAATCTCCTTTGTAGTGGAATTTATATTTGGCATTCTGCCCCGTTATCTGTAAAATAGTAGCGAGAGATGTCAACGATGGAGGACAAAACTATGTATTTTCTCGCATTACTAATTGTCGTTACGTTTACGTTCTATGTCTTTTATAAAATAAGACAAGTGAGAACACGACGACCGATGGAAAAGAAATGGTTATCGGCTAAAGCAAGCATTGCCCTTGGGCTGTTCGTTGCCCTGTTTGGGATCAATCAGCTTTATTTATTCCCTGGTACCCTGACGTATGTCATCGGCGGGCTTTTCATCCTGCTTGGACTTGGAAGCTGCTGGGCTGGATATAAAATGTACAAGCATGTACTTCCTTATGCTCAGAGAGAAGCAAAGGAACTGGATAACCAATAATGAAGCAAGAACGGAGGACTGGATGAATATCCGGTCTTTTTTTGTTCGGTTTGATTCATTTTTAGTCGTGGATCAGATGGTTTTGTACCATAAAGCCTGAAAAATCGTCTGGTGATGGTAAACCTACCATGGAAAACGTGGGAGCTGGACCCTCCGACTCGTTTATGAGCCGGTATTCGTTGTTTATGAGCCGGTTTCATCATTTATGAGCCACTTTCCCCGGTTTATGAGCCGTTTGTCGAGATTTAGCGAATACGCAAGCTCAATCCCAGCCTAATGCCTGTCGATCAACTGACAAATCATCAGCGATTTCCCCATTAGCACGCCTTCACTATATACCTCTACATCCACCTTACCAAACTTTCTTCCGACGTCGAGCACTTTCGGATGGATTTCGAGTGTGCTTTCCATCTGGACGGGTTTGATGAAGTAGATGGTCATGTTTTCGATGACGAGGTCGCCTTTTTTGTACGGCTTGAGTGCACGGTTGGCAGCTTCGGTCATGAGTGTGGTGAAGACACCATAGGATAGCGTTCCGATTCCCGTCGTCATCTGCGGAGTGACGGCAAATTGGTAGATTTCCTTGTTGTCTTTCTTTTCGCCTACTACTTCGACTGCATTTGAAATGAGGTCATCGATCGTTTCCCCAACCTGTGGCTGACGTTGGATCATTTGCAGAGCCTTCAATACATCCTGACGGCTGATGATTCCCTGCAGCTTGTTCTGTTCATTGACGACAGGAAGTAACTCGATCCCTTCCCAAATCATGATATGAGCCGCGGATGCGACGCTCGTATTCGGGCTGACGGTGATCGGCTGTTTCGTCATGATCTTATCAATGCCTGCATACTTTTCCTGCCCCATGACGTCCTTCGAGGTCACCATACCATGAACTTTTAAGTTTCGGTCCACGACTGGGAAACGGCTATGGAACGTGTACTGATTCTTTTCGTACCATTCTTCCAACGTGTCATCGAGATGCAAATAAATCGTATCATCGACTTTCGTTAAAATGTCTTCCACTAATACGATCTCTTTCTTGATGAGCTGATCGTAAATGGCACGGTTAATCATGGTGGCGACGGTAAAAGTGTCATAGGAAGTGGAGATGATCGGGAGTTCGAGTTCATCCGCGAGCTTCTTGACGTCTTCGTCTGCATCGAATCCTCCGGTGATCAGGACGGCTGCTCCAGCACGTAACGCATGTTCCTGTGCCTGGGTCCGGTTCCCGATAATCAAGAGGTTTCCTGCTTCCGTGTATCTCATCATGGCTTCAAGCTTCATGGCTCCAATGACAAATTTGTTGAGCATCTTATGCAGGCCGGATCGTCCACCGAGTACTTGTCCATCGATGATGTTGACGACTTCTGCGTAGGTGAGCTTTTCGATATTTTCTTTCTTCTTCTGTTCGATGCGGATCGTTCCGACGCGTTCGATGGTGCTGACGTAGCCTTTCGTTTCGGCATCCTTGATCGCCCGGTATGCCGTTCCTTCGCTGACAGTCAGTGCTTTAGCGATTTGGCGGACGGAGATTTTTTCTCCGACAGGCAAGGTATCTATGTACTCTAGTATTTGTTCGTGTTTTGTAGCCAAGCTTTTCACCCTTCTTTGTAACGTCCTACTTTATATGTTTATTATAATGTGAAAAGCGTGGTGTTTCAATTTAATCAGGGCTTTCTGGAGTGAAAGCCCTGATGGGTGAGTGGATATTTCTACATTTGATGAGCGAGTGCTGGTTGATTTTCGCTGCAGGGGCTCGCTTTCCGCGGGGCGTGAGTTGAGCCTCCTCGGGCTAAAGCCCTGTGGGGTCTCAACTTTCACGCGTTTCCCGCAGGAGTCGAGCCCCTTCCGCTGCAATCAACTTATGGGGTTTGTAAATACTGCCTTCCTGAAGCACCCCTCTCTCCATCAAGATCATCCAAACGACCGTGCTTTAACTTTGCGCACCGGCTTTGATTTGAGCTTCTTGCCTTTACCTGTTCCTTTTGGTGTGTAGAGCAGGGCTGCCAGGTTGCCGGCTATGACGAAGGTGGCTAGGATGAGCCAGCTGATGGCGAAGATTCCTTGTAGCCCTTCTGCGAATATGGACATGCGGGGGGCTCCGTAGTAGATGAGGGCCCCTGTGATGAGTAAACAGAGAATGTATCGTTGTTTCAAGTATGGTTCCTCCTTTCTAGGCTTGTATCATGTATATGCGAGTGGGTCGAGGATGTTGTGTAAAGGTGAGAAAATGGGGGATGCGTTTGCATCTAAGTAGTTAAATTTTGTTGAGGAGCATTATAAATGGGATGTGAATAAGCGGTACCTTTGAGCACATTAGATAAAATGTTTGATTTTTTTGTAGTCTCAAGAATTATTAACATTATGTGGTAAAATGAACTTAAAGTTTATCAGAATCCTGATCTTTAATTAACGGGCAGGTAATCTTAATTATAGGAATCTTAAATAATATGTTTTTGTCTATTTTCAAGTCGATTAATAAAGGAATATTTTTTATTCCCTTGAAACAGGTGAATAATTAGAGGATTATAACTATATTTTCGGGAGGAGGAGAGATTTGCTTTGGAGTCTTTAATTATGTTTTTATTTGTCTTTCTACTATGCGTTTGTATTGGGTCAACATTGAACATTCTTTTGAAAATGACAAATAAACTAGATTGGCTGATAACCCTATTCATAAGTTTATGTACAGCAACTTTAGCTCAATTTTGGAATGTTATGTAGAAAAATGAGTCCTCAATAAACGGACAGGTTAATTGAATAAGAAGCAAAGGAGGAGGTACTTGTGGAGTTAATTTTTATTAGACACGGGCAGGGTGAACACACCTTGAATTTACCCGAAAGCTTACAAATCCAAGACCCCTCCTTAACTAAAGAGGGGGTATATCAAGCCGAATCACTCCAATCTCAAATTCCTTTAAATGAAAGAGATATAGTAATTATTAGTCCTGTCAGAAGAACCTTAGAGACAGCAAGCATTTTAACTAAAGACGTAAGTTGCAGAAAAATCGTAAGTCCTCTAGTATCGCCACGGATGTTTCCTCAAAATCCAGTGTGGAAAACCCTTCCTTGCGATAGAATATTAAGTAAGAAATTAATAAAAGATCAATTTCCAAGCTTTACTATTGAGGAAGGGCTATCAGAAGAGCTTTGGACTTCAGGAATAAATACAATGCCTGAACAAGAATTTATTCTATTAGCAGAGACTTTTCTTAGATGGTGCAAAAGTCAAAGTGTTGAACATATATACATTGTTTCGCACGATGGGACAATCAATTCATATAGGCAAATCATGAGAGGAGAAAAACTGACCAGAAAAGATTTTTTAAAAGATGCTGGATGGATTAAACAAACTTGTTAATCTTCAGCTAAATGGGGCAAGAAATGAGGCAATAACTAAAGATCAGCGAAGTGATCACAGGCTATTGCCCTTCTTCAATTAATGGGCAGTTTAATTGAATATGTATTTGGTTAGAAATACTGGAGAAAATACCTTCAAACATTATCACTTGAGGTGAAAAAATTTGAAGAGGTTAATAATAATTCTGATGATTACCGCTCAATTTTCTTTGTATACAAATGTAAAAGCTAATAAGAACCAAAAGATTGATGGAGCAGGTAAGGAAGAATTACTTGAAGAAACTTTGTATTCCAGATACTATCCATATTTAGATAAAATGTATTCAGATTTTATTATGTGTCCAAGAGTTGTTATTGAAAGAATTAATGGCGATAAAAGAAGACATATCGTTCGTGCAACTGCTTTAAATTATAGTGCCCATCACGGAGATATTCTATATGATCGAGTACATATTACTTTAACCGATACACCTGAAGAAGGTGTTAGAATTTACAAGGTATCTATTGAAGAAAACATCTCTAAAAAAGAGAGCATTTTACAATGTAGGAAGGTTCGTTATTAATCGATTATAGGGGCGTTTGCTAAACAAGCAGCAGCCTCCGCCCTTCGTTAAAGTAAAGGAACAAGTTAACGGAATAAATCACCTTGTTTTATAGGAAGCTAAAATGAGGTGATATTAATGAAGAAGATAATTAGGATAATTATTCTCACAATTATTTATTCTTCAATTAACGGATTGGTATATGCACAGCCAAAAGAGTGCCCAGAAGTGAAGCAACTAAAAGAAGTATCACATAAGGATAAAGAAGAAGTTATTAATTCATTAAGAACGCTAATACCTCAAACATATGAGGTAGGAGACTATCCCGACATCTACAAAGAATGGAGGGTTCTTTCTGCAATTCCTTTTTCAAAAGTGGGCGGGAATGAAGAGGAAGAAAATTACTTAGGTATGGCAAAGAATTTTTGTGGTGAGAAAGTTACCAATAAGTCTTGGTTAGTGCGTTTAGACTTTCCTCAAGCAAAAGGAGCAAGTGCTAGTCAAGGACAGCTATTCGTAGCAAAAGATAAGGAAAAAGGCTGGATCGTTTGGTTTAGGTATCATTAAACTGAAAACTTTGTTCCATTAAAGGGGCTTTAATTGAATAAGAAAAACATCTTTCATAACAAAAAGCTTGGGGGTATCCCAAGCTTTTTGAGTGTATGAAAAAATGGTTAACTTCCGTGCAATGTGGAATGCACTTTAAGTCTTCTCCACATGATTTGAACTACTTAAATCTTCTCTAATATTCAATCACATCCCCAGCCTTCATAACCTGCCCCTCAGAATCCTCAAGCATCTCAACAAATTTATGCGGATCCTGCTTAATCGGCGGGAATGTATCATAATGAATCGGCACAACTTTCTTCGCTTTCAAGAAGCTAGCTGCCGTTGCCGCATCCTCAGGTCCCATCGTGAAATTATCCCCAATCGGAAGGAAGGCAAGGTCAATCGGATGACGCTCCCCGATCAGCTTCATGTCAGAGAATAACCCTGTATCCCCTGCATGGAAGATTGTCTTCCCTTCAATCATCAACAGAACTCCTGCTGGCATACCCATATAGATGATTTCATTGCCGTCAGTGATGAGACCTGATCCGTGGAATGCCTGAGTCAGCTTCACTTTACCGAAGTCAAATTCGTAAGCTCCCCCAACATGCATCGGATGAGTTTTCACTAGTTGCCAGCTTAGGTAGGTAGCCAGTTCGTGATTAGCGATGACAAGTGAATCGTTTTTCTTCGCAAGCTCCACCGTGTCACCTACGTGATCGTTATGACCGTGTGTCAGGATGATCACATCTGGTTTCTCGTCATCCACTTTCAAATCCGTCAGTTCATTTCCATTGATGAATGGATCAATCAGAATCGTTTTACCGTTTGTTTCAATTTTCACTACTGAATGTCCGTGATATGAAATCTTCATAATTTCTCTCCTCCAAATGAACGTATCTATTTTTATTTTCTTTCTCTCGTTCGCTACTTTATGTTATACCCGAAATTCATAAAGTTAAAAGTGTGTTTGATCAAAGATGAAGAATTCGGCACACAAAAAGCCGACTGAACATTTTCATGCAGTCGGCTTCCTGTTGTTATTGTTGCTCTAATTGAGTTCTAGTATCTGAATAATCTACATCATGCGCTTCAGCAACAGCCTGGTAAGTAACATATCCATTCAATGTGTTAATACCTTTAAGTAGCGCTTCGTTATCTAAGCACGCTTTTTTGTAGCCTTTGTTGGCGATTTGAACCGCATAAGGTACAGTTACGTTTGTTAATGCGATGGTAGACGTACGTGGTACGGCACCAGGCATGTTGGCAACGGCATAGTGTACAACACCGTGCTTCACGTATGTTGGATCGTCATGCGTTGTGATACGGTCTGTTGTTTCGAAGATTCCGCCTTGGTCGATGGCGATATCGACAACAACTGAACCAGGTGTCATTGCTTTGATCATGTCTTCTGTTACTAATTTAGGTGCTTTCGCTCCTGGAATCAGTACAGCACCAATAACTAGGTCTGCTTCTTTGACAGCTTGTTCGATATTTAACGGGTTAGACATAAGCGTTGTTACGTCGCTACCGAAGATATCATCCAGCTGACGAAGGCGATCCGGGTTAAGGTCAAGGATGGTTACGTTGGCACCAAGACCGACAGCCATTTTTGCTGCGTTCGTACCGGCAACTCCTCCACCGATGATCGTTACTTTACTGCGGCGAACCCCAGGGACACCTGAAAGTAATACACCTTTACCACCGTGGATCTTCTCTAAGAACTGGGCACCGATTTGAGTCGCCATACGTCCAGCTACTTCACTCATCGGAGTCAGTAATGGAAGGGCACGATTCAGTTCAACCGTTTCGTACGCGATTCCGATCACTTTATTATCGATTAACGCTTTCGTTAATTCCGGCTCTGGAGCAAGATGTAAATATGTAAATAAGATAAGCCCCTCGCGGAAATAAGAGTACTCACTTGGAAGTGGCTCTTTTACCTTCATGACCATATCCATGGACCATGCTTCCGCTGCAGAATCAACGATGTGTCCACCTGCTGCTTTGTAATCTTCATCTGTAAATCCTGAACCCATTCCCGCTCCAGCTTCAATGTAAACCTCATGTCCAAATTGAACAAGGTTCACAACACCAGCCGGCGTCATGGCCACACGATTTTCGTTGTTTTTAATTTCCGTTGGTACACCAATACGCATACTAAGCCAACCTCCTAAATGCACTATTGCTCCTTGGAGCATTCACTTCCTAAATATAACACTATTCATATATAATAGCGAAGGGCAATTACTCACCCTGTAAGCACTTACATTCTAACAAATAAATAAGGAAATATCTCTATTTTTCTTTTAAAAAATAAATGATTATTTCTTCGCTTTTTTTCAAAAATTCTTTAAAATAGAAACCATGCATCCTAGTATACCCAAAGGAGACCATTATATGAAACAACCCATGATCGAACGGCTCGGACTCGAAAAGGTCCCACCTGCACTAAAATCAACCACATGGATCGAATACTTCATCATACAGCTCGCCTTCTCCGTAAACGCAGGAAACTTTCTCATCCCGGCACTGGCCGTCCTCGAAGGCGGACTATCCTTCCAGGCAGCATTTCTTGCCACCGTACTCGGAGCAAGCGTCGCCTTCCTCTTTGTATCATTCCTGTCACTACCGGGCTCCCGCTACGGACTGCCCGCACAATACGTCCTGAGATCCATCATCGGAACCCGGTTGTCGATGCTCATCGCATCCCCCATCCGGTCCCTGACGTCCCTCTACTGGTTCAGCGTCCAAACCATCGGAGGAACCTTCGTCATCATCTCCATGGTGGAAAAAGTAACACCCTACACGATACCATTCATAACAGTCGCCATCGGACTCGCCATCATCATGACCCTTCTTGCCCTCATCGGCTTCGAAGCCGTCAAAAAAGCGACCAAACTATTCATCCCGATCCTTGTGATCGGTCAGGGAATCATCCTGTACCTTTTCCTAACAAAAGGAGCCGATTCCCTTACAACACTCACACAAGGCCAGGAACCCTTCTCCATCGGAACGTTCCTATTCTACTCAAGCCTCGTCTTCGTCCAGTACATCTCAGGCGTCAGCGCATCCTCCGACATCACCCGCTACAGCAAAAGCGATCGCCACGGGTTCTGGGGACTGTACGGAGGAAACGTCGTCGGATTCATGATGACCGCACTGCTTGGAGGATTGAGTGCCAGCTTGTTCAAAGATCTGAATCCATTCGTGGCAGCGGGTCAACTGACCGACTCCAGTCTGCTTTTATTGGTGATCACGGCTTGTGCGATGGTATCGATGATTTCTATTAATCTTAGTAATGCGTATACAGGGGGATATAGTCTGCTTAACGCACTGCCGTCCCTATCGCGGATTCAAAGTGCACTTTTGTTCAGTATCGCCGGGATTATTTTAAGTTCGTTTCCGCAGCTGGTTTATAATGCGCAGGAGTATATTTCGTATCTGGGGATCCTGATCATTCCGATATCGGCGATTGTGGTGGCTGATTATTTGGTTATTAGGAGAGGAAGGATTTCTGAGAGTGCGCTTGTTCGGCTTGCGAGTGGGGAGTCGAATTTTAATCGTGAGGCGTTGGTTGTTTTAGTATTTGGGATGGTGGTTTATTTAGTGATACCTGATAGTTGGTCTCCGGGGTTTAGTTGTTTTATTGTTACTTGCGTTGTTTATGTGGTGGGTAAGAGAGGAAAGAGGATACAAATGCATGATTCTATTCAGAAAATTTGTTAAACGAAAAGAGCGAGAAAAAATATACATAACAAAAAGCTGTCGAATTCGACAGCTTTTTGTTATGTATTATTTTGTAGAGAATAAATCTTGATAATTAATTGATTTCATACTTAAGGCACCCTTTGACATAAGAAGACCACGGTTTTTTTCACTCAACCCAATCGTCAAATCTATATTAACATTTTCCCAAGTCAATAAATTTGAATAAAATCCTTCTGTTTGTATATTGCCTGTTTCTAATTCAATTAAATATTTTTCCCCTTCAATACATGACACTTCTACAAAATCTCCAAGATATATCATATCTACCATATATACAGTATCTAATGTAGTTTCCCAAATCAGTTTATCTTCACGAATACATTCAATATATACCTGATTCTCTTTTAAATACTGAACATCTTTATCAATAAAAGGATATTTTATATTAACTTCATAAGATTTAACACGAATTGCACTCACCCAACCTATTTTCACTAAAGTTTCTTCCAAATTAGCTCCCTCTAATGTTGCATTTTTTAATATTGCATCCTGTAAATTTGAAGAAGACAAATCACTATTCTTAAAATTACAACCTGTAAGATTTGCCCTCTCTAAATTACAATTCACTAAAATGCAGTTAGAAAAATCTAGTCCAGATAAATCTTCATTTCTTATTTCTTTTAATAGAACAAGAGAGTTTGATATTAAATACTTGATCTCTGAAAAACTCTTTCCCCTGTTCTCTTCAATAATTTCAAACAAAGTTGATTCTAGCTTCTCCTTAGAAACCATATTAATGAGGAGATCAATTATTGCCATTGTAATTGGTTTACTTCCAAAAGTTTCAATTAGGTTCTCAGTATTATCTCGATTAAAATTTCTTAAAAGAACCTTTTGTTCATTACCTTCTGGATAACTTGGAGAGTTACGAAAAAAATATTCGGTCCAATTATAATCTTTTGCTGCTTGTGTATAATCTACATTCGATTGACTTCTTGCTAAATCTGTAAAATCTGATTCTAAGGTTCCTAAATGGGAAGCAAATTTATAAGCAGTAAAAAACTCTGTCAAAGAACGATGAAAGGGAGAATAATCCCCTTCGGAATTTCTTATAAGAATAGTTTGGCCCAACATATCGTAGTGCCAGTGATCCAAATCTTTTTGTTTACTTACTTTAGTCCCAAATAACCTCTTAAGTTGCTTTGGAAAATCTCTATAATTAACACTCATTTCGTCAGTTAGTAGCATTTCAAATGATAATTCAGATAGAAAGTATAATTTGTCCGCTAATGACGTGAAAGTTCTTTCTGATTTTATATCTCTTTCCATCTTTGTTTTAATTGCATAAAGGTATACTCTAGAAATATCAATAGGTTTCCCTTCTTTAATGTCTGGTAAGGCATCCATAATAAATTCACTCATCACTGGCCTAGCAATTAAACTCATTAATTCTTTATTAGTTAATACTCGTTTTACAGTTTCTTCATCAAACTTATTTAGTAGCAAAGTATTAATTTGTTCATTTGTGAATTTTTCTAAATTAAGCACTTCAAATTGTGGTGGTTCCCCACTTAAATTTGATGTAGATGCCTTTAATTCCGCATTTAATAAATCCCTTCCTTCCCTTGCTTCAGGAAAATGTTCTGTTCTACATGTTAATAACGCTTTTGCACCTGCTCCCACTACTTTTGCTAGTTCCCAGAAGTTATTTATCATTTGTTGTCTATCTACTTTGGCTGCCATTTCATCAAATCCATCGAATATAAGTAATAATTTACCCATTCTATTTAGTTCTTCAAAGGCTGCATAATTTGGTAAATCGATTTCATGACGTCTAAAAAAGAAATCAGATAAAAGAGTTTCTACGCTAAACGCTTTTGCATAATCCCTGAGAGGTATAAACAGAGGAATACGAGGACGAGCCAATCCTTTAGCCTTTGCCTCCTTATACTTTAAGAGAATAGTCCAAGCATAATGGAGTGAAAACCAGGTTTTACCTGTACCAAATTCCCCTAGAATAGAAATGTGTTTTTTTGTAGGGTCATCCAGCCAACGATCTATATAACCTTCTATATATCCTTCTTCCTCACCATATCTACTAACCCCTATTGATTTATCCAAAGATAAATCATATTCCTCTTTTGTACAGGCAAGTGGTATATATAACTCGTGAATTTGCTTATCCTTAATTAAATTCTCAAGCCATTCTAAATAACCATCAAAATTGGCATCTTCATCTATAAGTTCATCAAATGTATAGCATTCAATATTAGTTTCAGCTACTACTCTTTGTGCAGCAATACTAATTCTTCGATTTGTTATCAACCATCCTTCATGTACTTTTAATTCATTCACCCGATCTGATAAGCTGTTGCAATGTTGCAGGTCAATTTCCCCATCAATACATCTTATTAAAACTCTATCGAATCTACCTCTTCTTCTACCGGGAATATTTATTATTGTTTCTACATACTCTTCACTTCTCTCTTTATGTTTTTCAAATGTATAGCCTATTGCTTTAAACCAGTTTTTTACATTGTAAAAAAGCAAATCGATGTTCGTTCCCTCAACCATATTAAAATCAGTAGTCGATCTAATCCTAGTCGCTTCTTTTTTAATTTTTGTATGGTCTTCATCATTCTGTTGATTTAATAATAAAGCTGTCATTTCTCTATAATAGACAAGCAACCATTCTTTAATGTCTTTTGATATAAGTTCCGTAAGGTTATTAACTCCTTCAAATCTCTTAACTGAAATATTAGCGCTTTCTAAATACCTTTTGAATTCTCCTTCTGTATAAAGATTTTGATTCAAATAAATAAAACATTGTTTATTTAATGATATGGCAAAATCTAACTGTTCAAGATAGGTTTTGTGATTTTGCTTTTCGTTTAATATTTGTATATAAACGTCTGATCTTTCAATAAAAGGCACACTATCGTATTCACTAGAAAATCTATTTACATTTAGATTCTCACCAAAATTTATTTCACTCTCTGATAATTCGCGTTCAAAATCCTTTATATTTATGTTTGAACTGGCCTCTATATAAAACTCTAACATATTTCCATTTACAACTTCTGTTGGCCTTGAAGGCAGTACCTCAAGAATTTTTTCTAGTGAATCTAACTTATCTAACTTATTAATAATATTCTCAAGTGAAGTCTGTAAATTCTTTATGTCATGATCAAACATAATTTCAGACGGATTTCTTGACATATTTATAATACTTTCGAAAACCACGCTAAACTTCGCTACTTCTCTCTTAGGATCTATATCTATTTTCTTGAAATCTTTTCCTAACTCATGCCAATCCAAAAACTCATTTATTTCCTTAAGGAAAGACGATGGATTTTGTTCCTCAAATGATTTTTTAAAAATATCTTTTACGTACTCATCACTAAAAAAATCTAAAAATATTTTGTGTTTCCCGATTCCATATTCAACTAATGTATACGCATATACTCCACTAAAATCTTTAGGTGGATGTTCAGGACTTAATTTTAACCTTTTCAAAACAGAAATTACCGCTAAATTTCTTTCTACTTTACCTTTAATAACTGGCAAAGAGGCTTTTGCAATTATCCCAATAATTGTGCCAAATTCCATAATAAAAACCCCTCTTTGAATTTGATATAAAAATTATACCAAATATAAGAAAAGTTAACTATAATAGGTAATTCCTCAAGGAAAGTTGGCTAAGAAATTTTCCCACCCTCGCCATCATATTTACCATCATTTCGAAAGGATTTTACCTGGTTACGCTAACGCGTTTCCTAATTGAATAGAAAAACCCTACAGATTAACAATTTCATAATCTTGTAGGGCTTTTTTATTTCTTTTGCGAAGTCAAGAATAGTTTACACATTTAAACTTGGATTGCGTTTTAGGCGCGAGCGTCATGGGTTAACAAGGTAATCGAATCCTGACAAAACTGAATAGAGAAGAAATTCAGAACTTAGAAGATTATCAATATATAAAAGTGTATAAAAAGTTGGGTTCCTTTTGCGAAAGAGTTAATAGTAAAATCTATAAGTAAGTAACTTTTTAAACTATACACATAAATTCATCTATATCCCTATACTTTAAATATACTATCACTTCAATAGAAACTTTATCATAAATTGTTAGATTCTTGATTATTTATTACAAAATACTCCCATTAAGTATTATATAATATAGACACTTACAATTTGTAAGATTATAACGGAAGGATAGACACAGCGTATACCACTAAAAATTCACACGCAATATTAAATTATTTAAATCAATCATCATAGAGATTTAAACTAAGGGCATAAGAATAGAATGTTTTATACTAAGGATTATGCCTACAAAAATCTAGAAAGAGTGAATTTCGGGATTGGTAATAGTGATAGTAAATCTTCATTTGTTTTTGCCTTTTAGAGGTGCTCATTGCCATAGGAGCTTTTTTATCCTTAGAAGGGCTTTTTCTTTTTCTTTGGTAAGGCCGTCAACTCTATATTAATCTCCCTAACACCTAAAATTGACTCATCTATTTCAACGAGTTAGGTATAAAGAAAGATTCTAACTTACACTTTCACTCAATAGATAAAAAAGTTTTATTAAATATTTACAAGACAATAAAGACATCTGTTCAGAAGAACAACTACTTTTACTAGATATCGAATCACAAGTTTATATTAACTCTAAGATGACAACAAAAAGTTCAAAAACTTTAGAAAAGCAATAAACTCTACTAAGTTGTCATTAATATGTCTAATAATATTTTTGATTTTTGGGACTATTCTTAGGGCTTTTTAAATTAAAAGGAGGATGAAGAAAATCAGTAATAATTGGACCTTAGAAAATTTAGAAACGGTAAATGAAAAGATAGGTGAAGTATTAGATACTCCAATGGAAGTTGAACCATATTCGGGGGATACGGTTCCCTCTATTAACGACCTTGACGATAAGAATGAAGGATTATTAGTAGAATGCGCAATTCTATTTGTTGACATTCGGGGATCAACCACTCTTTCAGATTCCTCATGGGCTAAAAGCATGGCTAAAATATACAGAGCATTTGTTAGAGCTATGGTCTTGAGTATAAATCATAGCGGTGGGAGTGTAAGACAAATTGTTGGAGATAGGGTAATGGGCGTCTTTGTTAATGGTGATAAAAAGGCTACTGAGAAAGCGGTTGAAGCTGCGAGAGCAATATTAACTGTTGTTGATTACTATTTTAATCCAAAGTGCAAGAGCGAAGTTAATGGAAAAGAAATTGAATGCGGGATTGGATTAGATTACGGAAAGGTTCTTCTTACTCAAGTAGGCATGAAACTCCAAGAAGAGGAATCAAAAGATTTAGTGTGGGCTGGAAAGATTGCAAATATAGCTAGTAAACACACCGACATGGCGGAACCAGGTGAAATTTTTTCAACTAAACGGTTTTTCGATAATCTACCTATAGATTATAAGACAGATGCGAGCGGTAATGAACTTTGGCAAGAAGATAGGCGATTTAAAAGCAATGGATTATTTGAAGGTTTTATTATAAAGAATTATTATCTAGATTGTATTTTAGATAATACCGACAAACAAGAAATTGAATCATCTCAGCTAAAAGAGATAGAAGTACCGACAGAAAATCCACTAGTTAACATTGAGGTTGCTCAAAAGAAGATTGAAGAATTTTTACAAAGGCGCACCGAAAGAAAAGTCGATGAAACATTAGATATAGCTCTTAATAAACTAGAACAAGTGGTTCGTCGTGAAGAACAACTAAAAAAAATGGAAAAAGATTTAGTAGAGAGAGAGTCTAAAGTAAATCAAAAAAATCAAGAGCTTCGTTTAAAAGAATTAAAAATTAATGAAAGAACACTATTAGCAGAATACGAAATCAAAGTAAACATCCTGTATGATCAAATGGATGACCTTTCACTTACTATGTTCCGAACAATTTATGAAGAAATTGTCGGGTTAGGAAGAAGATCAGGCAAAAGTAATATACAAGTAAAAAGTGATTTACATTATTGGAAATTGATAAATTTTCTATCAAAAAAAGATGTTGGCTGGGCTTATCAATTAATAGAGGAACAGTTAATGAAAGCCCAAGCAAGTAGATGGTGGGCAATGCCTTTAAAAGATAATGTCATAAAAGTTATAAAGGAACTCCATAAAGAATCCGCTTTTATTGAAAGTGTAGAATATTCTATGGAACACTATGAATCAGACTTTGTTACAGATGATAAATTGGAGCTAAGAGATATTCTAGTAGAATTAGGGGTTAGTATGGATGTTGCAAATAAAAAAACCAAAATAATCAGCTAATACTTACTAAACTATTTAAATGCTGTCAGATCCCCGGTCCATGCTTTGCCGTACCGAGGGACTGACCCTATACCCCGCAAATCTATATGTAGGACACATGTTTCTATTAATTTGCATTATTGTATGCCTGTTATTATAAATTAGGATATGTAATATCACTTTCATCTACACTGGGTACGGTAGTAGTTTCCATGACTACTGCTTTGAAACCGGATGATAAAATAGCTTTCATTTCTTCTTCGATTTCCCTAAAATCTTTCATAGACATTTGTTATCACTTTTTATTCTATTAAGTTAAGATACACTTATTCATTACTGATAAAAAAATATTGTATATATTACGATAAAGAGTTGTTCTGGTTTTTCTTTTCATCTTTTTCTTTTTGTTCCTTTAGCCAATTATTCATAGCTATACTTACTGCCGAGCTTGAATAATAAGGATCAAAATTGGAAGATGAAGTGAACATTTCTTGATACTCCTTCTTAAGATTATCGTAAAAATTCTTTGTAATGACAATTGGCTTTTGAACATCTTTCATTGCTTTAGAGCACACCTTAGATGCTTGATTGACTGCATCCCCCATATACACTACCTCATTTAGTCCGGACCCATTATACCCAGCCTTTATCATTAAGACTCTTCCCCATGAAAGACCTATTCCAGCTTTAATTGCTGTATATCCTTTTTTCTCTAATTTATAATTTAAAATCTGTATCAAGCTGTTTATCTGTCCTGCTGCATCTAGAGTTTCATTAACATTTTGTTTGTATTTCCCACTAAATATAGCCGATACACAATCCCCGACGATGCTTATCTCTTTACAATGTAAAAAACCATTTAGTATAGCAACAATTTCACTAATGTAAGACCGATATATTTTAGCAAGCACTTTCTTTTGATGAACTTGAGGAAGAGTGGAAGAACCCCTTAGGTCCACAAATAAAGCACAACACTTTACATAATAACCATTCGTATAAGTAAGGGTGTCTCTTTTTGGTATTTCATCTTTATCATCAAAATTACTTGTAGAATTTAAAATATCGTCTATTCGACTAATACTATCATCAAATTTATAGGTTTTGAAATTTGTCTGCATTCATTAAATCCTCTTTTCGTGTTATTATTACAACTAGCGTATCACTTTCGAAACTTTCAAACAATAATAATGAAAGGAGATGATTCTTTGAATTCATCCCAGAAGCAAGACAAAGCAAACAAAGTTTTTGAAAATGCAAAATTCTGGATTTCAAACGCAGATGCAAAGGTTTCATTTATAATTGGATTTACTGGGGTATTTTTAGGTTTTATTTTTTCCAGTGATTCAATTACTAAAGCAGTACAGAATTACATCATAACTATAAGTAAAATGAGCTTTAGTGATTTAGAACTGATATTGTCATTAATTGCTACAATTTTATTTGTAATAACTATTTACTATCTCGTGAAAGCTGTTCACGAACTAATGAAAGCTTTACAAGGAAGAATAGACCCGAGCATTTATAAACAACCAGGTTTGGAAATAAATTCGAATATATTTTGGGGCTCAATAGCATCAAATGATTATGCCACATTTAAAAGATCCTTTGATAACCCCGAGGATGAAAAAGAACTTAATGATCTTCAGTCACAAGCCTACATAAATTCATTAATTACCAAAACCAAATTTGAAAACTACAACAGTGGTCTAAAATACATACAAAAAGCAGTTGTATTTTTTATTATTTTTAAATTGCTAACGTATTTTCCAATTTAAAAATTAAAATATCTTTGCCGACCTGTGGTTTCATGGGCTAGCATGTTTTGCTAAATCAAAATGGGGCTGACAAATCGTCAGTCCCTTTTATCTGTACATTTTACTTATTATCATAGTTCTAAAGACCTTTAAAACAATCTCGCTTTTTTAGTCATATGTTTAACTACACTGACCTTTCTATTTAGATATTGAAAGGTCGGTAAACCTTCTTAGCGTTGATTAAGCTTCCCTTTGCTCCCAGTACAGAAAAATGTATCAGGTATGGGTTTTCCAATCCTCCACCTGCCTTTCCCTGCATAAACCAAACCCCTTCCGTAAAAACGCACAAAAGGGGCTTTCCATCAAAATTATTCCGTTGATGCTTCTACATTCTCCTCCGTCACCAACTTCAACGGCACCGGAATCTTCTCCTTCACTTTCTTTCCTGACAACACATCAGCCCCAGCCTGAACGGCCAACTGACCAATCTTCTCAGGCTGCTGAGCGACAGTCGCAGACAGGTTACCATTCCGAATGCTAGTCATCGCATCTTCATTTCCATCAAATCCAACGACTAAGGTTAAATGGGGACGGTTCCAGTTTGACTTTTTCACTAATCTCCAAGCTAAAGATAAGTGATCTTTAACGATTTTCATTATTCTGTCCATTTATGCATTTAAATTGCCCACCTACACCAAAGATAAGCCCGTTTGAGTCGTGTATCTCTTAAGAGCCACAAATATTGGGGTCAGTTCTTGCCCTTCAAAACCTTTGATGAAATCTCTAATAACTTTTTTTATTTCTTCAATATTTTTTACCACCGTCATATTGCTACATCCTTTCAACCAATTAAAAAGCACCCTAATAAGGATGCTTTCATTTTTTTATTCTACAATCTTTAATTGCCAGCTTATAGGATTCTATTCATTAAACAATAACCACTTTTTTCACTCAACTATTTCGATATATTAATCATAGTATTCACCCGTATCATAATAGCCACCACATTTTTTATAATTCAAATGCCACGAGAGCCCCCCTCCATACTGAGAAGGTTTCCAGAAACAGTTTTCTTTATCAAATTCATGTTCGCATTTTTTTCTACTTTCTTCCCACTCTCTCTTTTAAATTCAGCTTCTCCATCTAATTGTTTTATGTCATCATTTTCAATTAAATCAGGTTTAATTTCTGTATTACTTAAGTTTTCAATTACATCTTCTATAACTTCTGCAAGAATGGGGTCAGTCCCCCAGTTCATTAACGCTTCACCGTTCCAAGGGTCTGACTCTGACCCCAAGATTCCAGTTAAAGCCGAGAGTCTGACCCTAATATCACCAACAAACACAAAAAGGGACAAGGCGGCCGCCTTGTCCCTTTTTAACACTATTCGCAGTGACACTAACACCTTATATGTCCCAGTTCCCCCGCTATTCTTATCTAAGCACGCAATAATGCTCCATTCGGCTCTTTTAATTCCTGCTCTACTATTTGATTCATCTTAGAGAAGTGGTCCAGAAATTGTTGTGCCAGCTCTTGTTCCTCCGTGTCACTTTTCAATGAAACGATGTCGCGCAAAATCTGAGCCATCCACGAATTATCGAAATATCGGTACTTGCCTGAGTTCCATGTCGTTTGTTGAGGGGATTTTTCATTGACATAGTACTTCCAGAAAGGCATCTGCTTCGATTCTTCGTCTGTCAGTTGGAGTCTGTAATGGGAATGGGCAGGAATATTTCCATCTTCACAAAGTTTACCGATGAAATGGTCCTTCACCATATAGACACCCAAGATGCGTCTGTCTTTTTCAGGCATGCCGGGATCGACCGCTGTGAGCAGGACCGCACTGTTTTGGTGTAAGCGACTGGGCTTGTTTGGCTTACCCTTATTTTTACCACTGTTTATTTCACCAGAGGAAACCGTCCAATCTGAAAAGGAGCTACCCTGTTCTTCTGTATCGCACTTGTAAACCATCTGCGATTCGGGATGAAGTTTGTGATTTTTCATGAGTTTTTCATGATCCACTCGAAGCTCCTGGTTTCTTCTTTGCCGTGCCTTTTCCTCTTGCTTCTGCATTTCTTCCTCTTTGAGTTCCATTTCCTGCTCGTGTAAAATTTTTTCAAGTGAATTGGCAGCACTTTTATCATGTAGTTTCAAATGCTGTCCAAATGCATCCGGGTAAACAAATTTTTTATTTTCCGAGGCGAAATGGATTTCAACCACCGTATCACTATGATTCACGATGCTTCCCATACCAAACCGCTCATGTGTAACTTTCTTATTGATTAAATTCAATATATTAGTCCTCCTTGTATAAACACTCGGGTACTATTGCCTAAAAAGCTCACAAAAACTGTTTGAATTTCCCTTCGGAATAAATAAGATAGATATCTAATCGTTCAATGTAAAAAATCACCAGATAATAACCTTACCATTTTTTTGATAAAAATACAACTTTAGTATTGACAACTTATTTTATTGCGAGGTAAAATGTAATTTTGTTCAAATCTTGATGATCGGTACAACTGTACATTTTTGGTTTTTCTCCGGTTAAATGGTGACGGATCCCATCCGACTTTTCTTCATTAATCTGGAAAATCCCACTTTCAAACTAATGACCTTATCAGCCATTGATATATAGATTTGAATTCTTTACACTCATCCAAGTGCTCGAACCAGAGCCCTCCCTTTGAACTACTCAAATATCATGATCCATCCTGCCAATGAAATGTCCAATCAGCGCCTCCCCCTATCTACATCCTAAGTGTCTCTAATGGCAGTGGTGTTGATGTTGTTGTTCTCTAAGATCTATTCTTTCTCTAAGTTCTTAAGTCTGTTTGCAGGTTCTCTCCGTACCCGATTCACATGCTTTTCACCGCACGAAGACCTTCCGGAATCAGCTTTTAACAAGCTGGTCAATCCCAGAATCATAACATCCCTTTTTTACAAATATCTTTATCCAATAGACATAATCCCCACAAGCCAAATCATTCATCGACTTAAACGTATAGACACCCCCATACTCATACTTCTCCGACTCCAACCTCTTACAAAAAGGCCTCATTCTCACTTTTAAAAACAGGTCCTCTCGAATCTTCCCAATGGACCGAATATACGGCCTTTCACCGAGCACCACACACCCTAACTGAACTCCGCCCTCATACATGGCATTCAACAGAATCCACAGATACAGGTAATAAAATGTACTCAAATCAGATATCCATTTATTTAAATTTCTCCATCTACTCATTTGATTCACTCCTGATTCAATCTGTATTCAACTTTTATATAGGGAGATGGGCTGGGAAAGGATACCCTTAGGTGAATATCCTTAATTAAATATGTTGTTATGAAAGCTGAGGAAGGTAAATACCTTTGAAGGAGAAAATGAAGAGCAGGTTTGTTATCTTAAAAATGCTTTTGGCTTAATCATCTGAAAAACAGGGCGACCCCAACTCATTTGGAGCAAACGCAAGCAAGAAAAGCTGAATTCTTTTCTCCACTACTTTTACCAACAAAAGAAAAAACCTCATTCGCACAAATGCACGAATGAGGTTTACCACCACAATTTATTCTGAAGAGTCTTCTATATTCTCCTCCGTCACCAACTTCAACGGAACCGGAATCTTCTTGTCTACCTTCTTCCCTGACAACACATCAGCCCCAGCCTGAACCGCCAACTGACCAATCTTCTCAGGCTGCTGAGCAACAGTCGCAGACAGATTACCATTCCGAATGCTAGTCATCGCATCTTCGTTCCCATCAAATCCAACGACGAGAACGTCACGACCAGAACTCTGGATAGCCTGCAGTGCTCCCAATGCCATTTCATCGTTATGAGCGAACACCGCTTTGATATCTGGATTCCCCTGGATCAGGTTCTCCATTGTATTCAATCCTTCTGTACGATCAAAGTTGGCAGTCTGCTTGGCCACGACATCCAGCTTTTCATCCGCGATGTTGTGGAACCCGGCTCCCCGCTCACGTGTGGCGGATGCTCCAGGGACACCTTCAAGTTCTGCAACTTTGGCTCCTTCACCAAGTTGTTCGACGAGGTATTCTCCGGCCATTTCGCCGCCTTTTTCGTTATCCGAACTGACGAGTGTGGCAGCGTCTCCTTTTTCCGCTGAGCGGTCAAGGGTCACGACGGGAATGCCCAGGCTGTTGGCAGATTGAACGGCAGTGGAGATGGCTGCTGAATCCGTCGGGTTGATGAGTAAGACGTTGACGCCTTGCTGGATGAGGTCTTCTACGTCATTGATCTGCTTGGCAGCATCGTTCTGTGCATCAACAACGACGACTTCCATGCCTTGTTTTTTCGCTTCGTCTTCTACTCCGTTTTTCATGGAAACGAAGAACGGGTTATTCAGGGTTGAAACAGATAGTCCGATTTTGATGTCTTCAGGGTTCGAGCTTTTATTTGGTTTCGCCCATTCCGGCGGCTGCAGGGAGCAGGCGCCTAGGAATAGGAGTGATAGACTGATTAATACTAACCATGCTTTTTTCATAGTATCCCTCCTACGCTGCTTTCTTTTGGTCGATGAGAACGGCGATGATGATGACGACACCCTTTACGACCATTTGGAAGAAGGATGAGACGCCGAGCAGGTTCAGACCGTTGTTTAACGTTCCGATGATAAGTGCACCGATCAGTGTTCCGACAATCAGTCCGCGTCCGCCTGAAAGGCTTGTCCCGCCTAGGACGACGGCGGCGATGGCATCGAGTTCATACGATGTACCGGCTGTCGGTTGGGCTGAGTTCAGGCGTGACGTGAGGATCGCTCCTGCGAGTGCTGCCAGTAAGCCGGCCAGGGAGTAGATCATCACTTTGATGCGTGGTACTTTGATCCCTGAGATCAGGGCTGCTTTTTCATTTCCACCGATGGCATATGTTTTTCGGCCGAACGGGGTTTTGTGCAGGATCACCCAAAGGATTGCGAACGTCAGGATCATTGTGACGGCAGGTACTGGGATTCCAAGGAAGTATCCTCTTCCGAACAGTTGGAAGGCATAGCTGTCGCCGAGTCCTGTGATTGGGTTTCCGTCGGTGTACACGAGCGTCAACCCGCGGAACATGGTCATCGTTGCAAGTGTTGCGATGAATGGTGCCATTTTTCCTTTTGTGATGAGTAATCCGTTGACCATTCCCATCAAGGCTCCAAGGATACAGCCGATCAGGATTGCAAGGATCGGGTCGATTCCAGATACCATCATCCCTGCCATAAGGGCACTGGATAAGGCGAGGATCGAGCCGACGGATAAGTCAATTCCTCCGGTTAAAATGACGAAGGTCATCCCGTAGGCAATCAGGGCGTTGATCGCGACCTGTCGTAATAGATTCAATAAGTTCAAGGGTTCTAGAAAACTAGGGTTGATGATGGATACGGTCGCAATCAGCACAAACAGTCCGAGAAGCGGACCGAGCTTTTGCATCAGATTGCCGACGTGATTCGTTTTGAGTGCATTATTCATGTGCGTGACCTCCTGTCGCCAATGTCATAATTTTTTCCTGTGTGGCTTCTTCCTTTGATAGCTCTCCTGCGATGGTCCCTTCATGGACGACGAGGATGCGGTCGCTCATCCCGAGTACTTCAGGCAGCTCTGATGAGACCATCACGATCGCGACGCCCCGGTCGGTGAGCTCGTTCATCAGTTGATAGATTTCCCGTTTCGCTCCGAC
The DNA here is from genome assembly GCF_020172085.1 of Rossellomorea aquimaris. GTDB lineage: Bacteria > Bacillota > Bacilli > Bacillales > Bacillaceae_B > Rossellomorea > Rossellomorea aquimaris_E. The sequence continues at coordinate 139,382 of NZ_JAIVAT010000003.1, read as the reverse complement.
ATCGACTCCCCGGGTCGGTTCGTCGAGGATGAGCACCTTAGGACCGATTCCGATCCATTTGGCGATGACCACCTTCTGCTGGTTCCCACCCGAAAGGTTCTTTGCGTGGGTCCTGGCTGATTCGGTCTTGATCGTCAGCCGTTTGATGAGCATTTCCACAAAGTCCTGTTCGCTTTTATCATTGATCAAGCCTTTCTTCGTGAAGCTATAGAGGCTTGGAAGGGCGATATTATCCTTCAGGGAAAAGTCGAGGACGAGTCCTTCATCCTTCCGATCCTCGGTGATGAATCCAAGACCGAGTTTCACCGCCTGATCGGGTGTTTTAATGGTGACCGGTTTCCCGTTTACGATTATCTCGCCTTCATAACGGCCGTCAAGTCCAAAGATGGTGCGCATGATTTCCGTTCGGCCTGCCCCCATCAATCCTGACACCCCGACGATTTCTCCTGAGCGGACCTCGAAGCTTACCTTTTCAAAGAGTCCCTTTTTCGTCAGGTTCCGTACTTCAAGCATTGTTTCACCTGGTTTTGGTTTGCGTGCCGGAAAACGGTCCGTTAATTCACGTCCGACCATTTTCTTCACGACTTCATCGAAATTGGTTTCTGGGATCGGCGTCGTATCCACCGTGCGTCCGTCCCGCATGACCGTGATGGTGTCACAAATCGTGAAGATCTCTTCCATCCGGTGAGAGATGTACACGATCGACACGCCGACTTTCTTGAGCGAACGGATGACGGTGAAGAGCGTCTCGATTTCACGGTCCGTCAAGGCCGCCGTCGGCTCGTCCATGATGATGACTTTTGCATCCGTCATGAGGGCTTTGGCGATTTCAATCATCTGCTGCTGCCCGACCGAGCACTGTCCGGCTTCTTTTGTGAGAGGGATGGAAATGTTCAGCTTTTCAAACTGCTCATTCGCAATCGCTTTCATTTTTCTCGTATTGATGAGACCGAATTGTGTAACCGGTTCCTTATTGATGAAAAGATTCTCAAGGACGGTCATCTCCGGCCAGACGTTCAGCTCCTGATGGATGAAGGCAACACCGAATTCCTCGGCCTGCTTCGGATTATCGAACGTCATGTCCTTTCCGTCGATGGTGATCGTTCCCTGGTCCTTCTTGTGAAGACCGGTCAGGATGTTCATCAGGGTCGACTTTCCTGCACCGTTTTCCCCCATCAGGGCATGGACCTCGCCGTCCCCGATCTCGATGTCGACGCCTTCAAGGACCTTGTTCGTCCCAAATGCCTTATGGATATTCTTCATGCTGATCTGCATGCTACTACCCCCTTTGTTTTAAAAAATGACTCCTGCGTGAAGGATGCAATTCGCGTACGGTGTGACTTCCCCCGTGCGGATGACGGCCTTCGCTTTATGGGTTTCTTTCTTGAAGTCTTCATGGGATACATACTGGATCCCATCGAACCATGAGGTCATTTGTTCTTTAACCCCTTTATTAGTTTCGACTTCTTCAGCTAGCGTGACGGTTTCAACAACCATTTCTTCCTTTAACAGTTGGACCACGTCAAGGAAGGACGGCTCTCCCGGTTTCAATGCCAGGTCGATTTTCACGACATCTGACGGAATCGGGAGACCGGCATCGGCCACGACGATCGTATCCGTGTGGCCGAGATCGGCTAGTATTTTTGCGATGTGACTGTTCAAGATGCCATGTCGTTTCATTCTGCCAGCTTCCTTTCCACTTCGTCTCTTGTCGGCATGCCGCCCTGTGCCCCGAATCCGGTAACGGAAAGCGATGCGGCCCGGTTTGCGAATCGGAGGCTTTCTTCCATTGACTGTCCTTCAGCAACGGCTGTTCCGAATGCAGCATTGAAGGTATCGCCGGCTCCTGTCGTATCGACGACTTCGACTTTAAAGGAAGGAACCATGATTTCCTTTGTTCCATCATGGTAGCGGACTCCGGCTGCTCCTTCGGTGATAATGACTTTGTCAGGATATTGTTTGAGTGCTTCTGACGGTTTCATTCCGTTAAAAAGGACATCTGCTTCATGTTCATTTGGTGTCAGATAGCTGGCACCAACAATGACTTTCTCTGAGATCTTCCGTGCAGGTGCCGGGTTCAAAAGCAGTGGTACTTCAATCTGGTTGCACAGGTCTGCCACGTACTCGACGGTTTCCTCCGGGATTTCCTGCTGGATCATGATGAGATCACATGTTTTGAGGAAATCTGCTGCTTTCTCAACGTATTCAGGTGTCACAAGATCATTGGCCCCTTTGACGACGACAATGCTGTTGTCTCCTTCAGCAAGGATGATATGAGCGGTTCCGGATTTCTGACCTGTAACCGGTTCCACATACTCGGTATGGACACCGTTGCTCTTGAAGTTTTCTAAAATCTCTTGTCCGTATGGATCGTCGCCTACGCATCCGATCATGTACACATCAGCCCCAAGCCTTGCTGCTGCAACGGCCTGGTTGGCTCCTTTTCCGCCGGGAACCGTGTCAAAGCTGTCTCCCAGTACCGTTTCCCCTGCGCCAGGTCGTTTCGCTGATGTTACCACCAGATCCATGGATGAACTGCCGATTACGGCAATCTTCGCTTTTTTCATCTTCCTTCATCCCTTTCGTGTTGTGTTTCGCTGTATGAGTTCAACCGGAAGCTGAACCGTTGTATCGATGTCTTTTTCTTTTTTTATCAGTTTAATCAGAAGTGCCGCGGCCTGCCTGCCCATTTCGTAAGCCGGCTGCCTGATCGTGGAGAGCGCCGGATAGGAAAGGCTGCTCTGGGGGATGTCATCGTAGCCGATGATCTGTATGTCTTCCGGTATCTTCTTCCCGAGCCTCAAGGCCTCATGGAGAATGGCGATCCCGACGATATCATTGCTCGCGATGACCCCGTCCGTATCAGGATAGGTGGCGAACAGTTCCTCTGCCCAGCCCTTTGCGTCTTCAAAGGAAAACGAGGTCGTGGACATCACCGTGAAATCGACGTCGGTCCCACTTAAGTACTCGACGGCTCCCCGAAACCGGTCCTGTGCCGGCTTCACGTGTGCCGGTCCCTTCATGACGGTGATCCGCTTCGCCCCTTTTTCGACGAGGGTCTTTGCCGCCAGGCGCCCTCCTTTACGGCCGTCTGCATAAACAGCCGGATAGTTGTCCGTGGTCCGGTCAAGGAGGACGAGTGGGAGATTCAATTCACTATACAGCTGGTCATGCTCCACATGATTGGTCGCAGAAATCATCCCGACGACATTGTTCTGAACGAAGGTCTGAATATAATCTAACTCTTTTTGAATGTTTTCGTCACTGTTTCCAAGGAGGAGCCTGAACCCAGCCTCGCTCACTTCATCCTCGACCCCTCTCGCCAGCTGCGGGAAGTACGGGTTCGTGATATCCGGAAGCAGCAGTCCGATCAGCCTCGACTCCCGTTTATAGAGAGAGCGGGCCACCTCGTTCGGACTGTAATTCAGCTTCTCAATCGCCGTCATTACCTTCTTCCTCGTCTCGGCCCCTACATAGCCATTATCATTCAGCACCCGGGAGACCGTCGCCACCGACACCCCCGCTTCACTCGCCACATCCTTGATTGTTGCCACGTGCGTCACTTCCTGTTCGTTTGTTGGTTAGTGTGTAACCGGTTACACATAAGGTAACATATGTTTGTAACCGTTTGCAATAGTTTCGTTTATTTTACTCTCTTTTTTAATGAAAAGATGTTATCAAAAAGGATAAGAGGGCTAACAGATAGTTGTTTCCCCTTTTGTTATTTCACCAGTTTCGTCACTCACATAGTCCGTTCCATTCTCACAGTTTTCTTTATTTTCCCATTTAACCAGATACTCATTGCCTTTGTGACTGACGGATATGATTTCAACTTTACCAATGTGTTTGTTGTGTTCTTTTAACACAATTGATTGTGCTTCATCTTCCGAAATTTTCGGTGTGGAGAAGTTGCTACAACCAATCATAATCAAAATGAACAAAAGAGAACACGCTATTACGATTCGCTTCATAAGCGTTCACCTCCATGTTCATTTAGACGCTATCATGATTATTCAAGTTACAATCAATACCTACATTTTAGCAAAACTAGATAATGGAATTTTAAGATTCGAACTTTAATCTGTCCCAAGAAAACCCAAGGATTTATGACATTATGTGGTAAAATACACTTATAGATTTTGAAAACTCAATTCTTCAAATTAGAGAGGAATTTCACTATTTAGTTCGTAAATGAAAGGATTGTTCGGAAGATATTACATCGTGATAAAGGGAGATATTTTACAATGCCAGTCATTCTGACAAGTGTTTTTTCGGCCATAATCATTTTCATTACTGTTTTTTCTATGATTAGAGTATTAAGTATCGCTTATAAAAGAAAGGAAATTTCGACTTTGAAGTTTTCCTTTTTATCCTTTTCATTTATTGGGGTAGGTATGTTGATTTCTACTATTTTACCATTTGGTTATCAAAAACTATTTGAAATGATTATTTAATAATCTTGGGAGCTAGAAGATGAAAAATAAAAAACAAAATAGAAAAGAATTTTTTAAAGATACCCTAATAGAGTTTATATCTGAAGTGGTTTTCAACATCTTATTGTTTATACCAAAAATGTTTTTTCGTATAATAAGAAACATTTGGTGAAAGCAGTATCCTCTTCGTAAGATAAGGGAGAAAGAAACTATATATAAATTTAAGGGGGAGAAATTTTTTGGAGAAAGTTATAAAGAAAATCAATATTCAGAGTGAGTACAAGACTTTTGTAGAAGAGTATACAGCTAGCTTGCTTTCAGAGTTCAGTGGGAAGATTCACAGTATTTATATGTGTGGCTCCATTCCTAAAGGTACCGCTAAGCCATTTACGTCTGATGCAGATTTTACAATAGTATGCGAAAGACCAGAAGATATAGATTATGATAGAGTATCATGTCTGAAGGACCGGATTTTACAAAAATATCGATTCGTAACGAAGATTGATACGGTTATTTGTTCACTGGATGATGTCAGAAGTAAGCCCCATGAATGGGGATTCTGGATCAAAATCATCTGTGTTTGTATACATGGTACTGATATTGGCGAAGAAGTACCGACTATCCTTATTTCACCTGAGTTCATATTAGATTTGAATTCAGACACTCAAGAGGCAGTGGAGCGCGTTCGCGGTTTTCTATCTAATGCCAATGATGACACACTGAAATCTAGATATATCAAAGGTTACTCAAAGAGATTAATTCGTGCATTATACTCTTTGGTTTTAGAAGATACAGGGGTATGGCAAGATGACATTGCTAAGATGAAGAGTGCCATATCAGATTATTGCATGATTGATTCAGCTTTAGTTGACTATCTGTATGCGTGTTACTTTGATAGTCATGTAAATGTTGAAGAATTTCTGGGGATTGCAGAAGAAGTGTATCGTTATATTGAGAAGGCTTTAACTGCATTGGCTGCTTCCAGAACTACTCCTTCAGAAATATAAATTTTTCTCGTGCATACTCGCTTATTAGCAGATGATTATCGTTGCATATGTACCTGGATTTTTATTGGGTTTGAATAAACATAACAATGATCACGAGAAACATATATTTATATTAGAGAAGAAAAAACTGGCATAAACATTCATTTTGATATCCAATCATTTTCGATCCGTTGATAATGTATATGAAAAAGGACAAGTTTTGGGATGCTGACTATTAACTATATTATTACAAAGCGTTATTCGAGTAACGGGGGCAAATATCTGAAGATCAGCTAATTGATCACCAGTGCCCTTCTTCAATTAAAAGGGCAGGATAGTAGAATAATCTATAAGGAATATGTGACAACAGGAAAAAGGTGGTGATAAATTGTTAAAGATTTTGTACATTATTTTATCAATAACAGTTATTTCACTTGCAGGGTACGGCTTGATTACTGGGGATTTTAAATTTCAACCATATATGATGTTATTTTTGAGTTTAACGATGTTAGTAATGGGACTAAGGGAGTTTCAAAAGGGAAATAAAGGTTACGGCTGGTTAGGCACAGTTACATTTTTATTTATCTTTTTTGTATCCATTCAAACTTTCTTATGGTTGTAAAGGGGCATGATTGAAGATCAGCTAACTGGGCCCACTATTGCCCTTTTTCCATTATTGGGAAGTTTAGTTGGAGAGTAAAGAGAAAACATAAATCAGTTTGAGGTGGTTATTATTAGTGAATTAACCCAAGAACAGTTGACTGATTGTTTAAAGCCTTTTCTTAAAAAGCAAGGTTTTAAGAAAAGGCAAACAACTTGGCGGAAAACAACAGTTGATTTGATATATGTCCTTAATATTCAAGGTTCACAATGGAATGAAGAGGACTACTATATAAATGTCGCGATTTATATAAAGGCTCTTGGTGAAGAGGTAAATCCACCCGAATATCGTTGTCATATTAGAAATCGGATTGAGAACGAGCTGTACGTCTGTTCTTCAATTTGCGAAGGTGTTTCGAATTGGTTTGAAAAATATGGTGACATTGAAGAACTTAGAATACTTTGGCGAAATAGTGAATTACCTTTAATGGTTACTGTTGATGCTCAGAATTATCTAAATGAAAGCAACTAACAAGAGCGACAGCGAACTTTTGTACATAAACGGAGCAGGTCAATTGAAGAAGGAACTATTGATTTGTATTCGTCGGGATTATTGAGACACTTTTATAGAGAGGAATTTTTATGAATAGAAAACCTTATGGAGAACACTGGAATGGAGAAAGAGGTTACAGAGTTATTGAGGGTAACGATAATTATAATCATTTTTTTGGTACTCTTGAATGTGAAGTTCCGATTTGTAAGTTATGTAGAAAAGAAATGCACCTAATTTTTACTTTTGACTTAAACGATGAGAGACTCTCCGATTTAAAAACTAAAGATATCGACATATTACCTCTAGCTTCGTGCTTAAACTGTTCGATGGTGTGGAAGCCACAGTATTTTCAAATATGTAATAGGGGGAAGACTTTAAAAATCATTAAGCAGGAAAATCTTGAGGAATGGATTTCAGATGATGAAGACAAGCTACCTGTCCCACTTCCCAAAATTAATATCAAACTTCTTTCTATGAAGTCAGAAGATATTCCTACTACTGAAGAGAATTATAATCTTGCTTTTGACTCTTTTGGTTCAGACTATCTATGCAGGATTTTAGGTGCTCCGTTATATGATGATTTCCCTGAAGACTCTTCTTGTCCCTCTTGTGAGAGTAAAATGAAGTACATCGCTACAATAACCCAGGACTACGGAGAACAAGAACTCATCTCTGTGGTGGATTTTCAGTTAGGAGAGTTTAATATCCTCTATTATTTTTGTAAGAGTTGCCTTTTTTTAAAAACTGAAGCACAAGTATCATAACACTCTTTATTCCAGTAAAGGGGGCAGTAACTGAAGTTCGGCTAATCGATCACCGGCTATTGCCCTTCTTCAATTAAAGGGCAGGATAATGGAATATCCCAGGTTATCCCCTCTTTTATAAAACATCTCATTTAATGGCATATGAATGGAGGAATAATGTGATATGACAAGAATATTTAAGACATTAGCAATAATTGTTTTATTACCAATTATTGGATGTTCTAATTCAATAGCTAGCAGCGAAGAAAATGAAATCAAAACGGAAAGTTCAAGTTTTACAGGAACAATCAAAGAAATTAATGATAACCGTGCACTTGTTTCTGCAAAAGTGTATGAGGGTAATCCTGAAAGTGATGTGTTTATTGACCTTTCTGTGAATAATGCTGAGACTTTCAATGTTGGAGACAAGGTAAAAGTAGGATTTGAAGGTATCATTAAAGAATCGAACCCAGCTCAAATTAATACTCTTTCTGTTGTATTGGTTGATTGATAAATAATACCTGTGTTCAATTAAAGGGGAGCGTTTAACGGAAAAACGAAAAAGGTTGAACTGACTTTTTATAGTGAGAGGATGAAAAAAAATGGTTAAAAAGAAAAATGAGACGCTAGAATGGATGAAAGCTATGGTTATAGCTGTAGTTATTGTGTTTACGGTTCGTGCATTCTTATTTACACCTATTGTAGTTGATGGTGCTTCGATGAATACTACCCTACAAGATCACGAAAGAATGATTGTATCAAAATTAGGAGAACCAGAAAGGTTTGATATTGTTGTCTTTCACGCAAATGAGAAACAAGACTATATTAAGCGTGTTATTGGTTTACCTGGGGATAAAGTTGAGTATAAAAAAGATACTTTATATGTAAATGGAAAAGCGTATAAAGAACCATACTTAGATAAGCAAAAGAAAAATATTAATGGTGACCTAACGAGACCCTTTAAATTAGAGGATACTGCTGTCGGACAAGCTACTGTACCAGAAGGTCATTTATTCGTTATGGGGGATAACAGAAGAAATAGTACAGATAGCAGACAAATAGGAGCAATCCCCATAGATGAGGTTGTAGGGACTACAAATATTGTTTTTTATCCAATTAGTGACATTAGGATAATTGAAAATTAGTGCTATTCCGTTATAGGGGGCAATAACTGAAGATCGGTCATCTGATCCAAGGCAATTGCCTTCTTCTATTATTGGGCAGGTTAATGGCGTAATCAGTCCAATGTAATTGCAGCACCGGAATCAATATCAAATGTTAATAACTATGAGAGGATGCCTAAGTGCTACTTAATGATTGCCTTATTACCAGTATGGGGGAAGTCTGAGTACTGATAAGGAGTTGAAAGGAATGAGGAAGAAGCTTTTTTCCTTAATAGGTGGAATCATCCTTGGCTTCATTATTGCGTTTAAAACACTTGAATATAATGGATGGACCATTTTTACTATGGGTGAAAACGGGGAAGTTTTAAACACCACAAAGGAATGGGATTTCAATCTAATAACGAATTACTTTTTAATCATGGCAGCTTCCGCAATTGGCCTTTATCTTCTTTGGTCAATAATAGAAAAGATAGCATTCTTTTCTCGGGAAGGGTAATGTTTTTAAACCTTGCTAATGTGAGAATGTTTTACAATTGTTATCCCATTTCTATTTAATATGACAAACCAAAGAGATTCGTCCAACGACGAATCTCTTTTCTTTTTATTGCTGCCAGTTTGGGTGTGAGCATCTCATAATGAAACCCAGTTCTCCCTTGCTTCTATAAATGATCCAAAAACAACCCTGGATAATCAGTCATTACGACCGACACATTCGCCTTTTTCAACAACTGAAATTCTTCCATTGTATTAATGGTAAATACACGAAGAGGCATCCCCATATCCATCACAATTCTCCCCGTTGGCGATTGAGCAAAAGACGCATCACAGTGAAGAGCATTAACCTGTAAGGGCTTAGTGCGGTCCAGAATGTTTGCTGGAATTCCTTCAAAAAGGAAAGCTGTCTCAATGTCAGAATCAAGTTGTCTTACCTTCTTTATACTCTCAGGATTGAAAGATGAAATAATCGTCTGCTCTTTCATCCCTTTTTCGTTGAGCAGCTCCAGAACCTTTTCTTCCAACTGCGGATAGTCGATTTGATCGTTTTTCAATTCAATATTGATGATCATCGAGTCATGGTGAGCGGTCACCACATCGAGGACCTCTTCTAGTGAAGGGATAGACTCTCCTTGGAAAGAGGAGTGAAACCAGCTCCCCGCGTCATAGGTTCTGAGCTGTTCCCACGTCATATCCTTTACATAGCCTGTTCCATTTGTCGTACGATCGATGGTTTCGTCATGAATGACGACGATGTGACCGTCTTTTGACAGTTGTACATCCAGTTCGATGCCATGTGCTCCCGACTCGGCTGCTGCTTTAAACGCAGCCAGCGTGTTCTCTGGAGCCTCTCCACTCACTCCGCGATGAGCAAATAGTTTCATTCTCTTTTCCTCTTTTCTTATCGTTGTTAGAATAGAAACGCCCTTGAAGCAATTCCTTCAAGGGCTTCCATCGTTGTACTATTAGTATACGTATTCCAAACAGGTTATACTAGTTCCCTTGCTTTTTGTTGGCGACTTCTAATGCACGGTCCGTTTCCTTCGCTGCCTGATCTTTCAGAGTCAGGTTGTGAAAAACAAAAAAACATAAAAAACATAGGGGTTACTCACACAGCAGTACGCCTATTTCTTTTTATGGTTTCTCCTTCTCACAACCAGGTGCTATTCACTTGTCCTTCTCTACTGTCATATTAAAGTCCGAACGTTAAGCTAATATGAATCGTATGTTTGATATCGTAAAGATACAGTAGACTTTGTTAAGATTTTCACACTCACTTAGATCCCCTCCCATTTTCAATTGTTCACATGACATCCTAGGTGTTTATACCTAAAGAGAGGGACGGACCTCTGCTTATTTAAAGCAGGAGGTCCGTCCCTCTAAACTTTTAATTAGTATAAAAGCATAATGACTAATCTAAAGGATATATATTTTAATAGTAGACTCTTAAGGAGGGAACCTTCACATGGAAATAAAGCCAAAAGTAGACATTATAAATCCAGCCTATCAAAGTAGCAAAGGAAGGTTGTTTGCAGGAACTTCTGGGGTATTAAAAACGAGTGCTAGTAAAAATGCATGGGCACAACTTGTAAATCCACTACATTCTAATGTGAATTTATATGTCTCTTTTTTTGCTTTGACAAACTTTTCGAGTAAACTAGTGACGGCAGATTTAGTTGTGAATGCTGATCCTCCTGGAACCCCAACGCTATCATCAGATGTGAGTGTTCTGAAACTTGCCTCCCATAATAAACCTGTAGGACAAATCCTCTTCAACCCTAATGTATCAGGCTCATTTTCAGGAGGAAGGATTGTCGGTACCAGAGCGCTAGGCCCCGAAAGAACAGAGCTGGGTTTTAGAGTGGATGGCCGATTGATTATAGAGCCTGGAACTAACGCAATGGTCTTTTTATGCAGTCGTTCCGCTGCTACATCTCAGATAGAGTTTGAATGGTTTGAGAGTGAGGAAATCTTTTAATTTACAGGAAAAATACCTTGGACATGTGTAATTAATAGTTGTTCATTCTGTCATGGGGTTAAGTAACATTAACCTCTTTTTAAAAAATAAAAAAAGCAACTTACTTCCCCAATTCTTAAACAAAGATAGGGAGACTATTCTTATTCAATAATCGCCCCTTTACTTGAATAACTATTAGTCTAATTTACTTCACAACACTTTACTAAATTTGATATTACCTCTGGTCTATTTTTATACCTAAAAACATCTTCAATAGGTAGAACTGCATACCAAGAATTTTCAGATCGTCCAGTTAAAAAGGGTCTATCATAAATCAAATCAATTTTTAACCGTTTATTGGCTTTTATTGAATCCGATAATTCTCTATAAATCTTATTCATTCTATCATCATCAAATACACCCTCAATGGCAATCTCTCCATGAACCCCATCCCACCATGCTAAAAGGACTTAACACTTTCTTAATAACCGAAAAAACCTGTTTCATTATCCTCAAACATCTTTTGAAATAATGCTTTGTCAAAAACTAATATTCCATTATGGTCATACATACCATTATTATTGTTGTTATTTAATGTCTCTTCCCATACCTTTTATAGGTCTGTTCAAATTGGCTATCTAAAATCCCCCATTTTGAACTATCTACATATGGAAATAAAGGGGTTTCTCTATCTTGATTTTTACTGTTCAGATATATGTTTTGAACATATATTAAATAATTTAATAAGTAAGGTGCATTTACCTCTATTTCAAATCCACTATGTACTCTTTCTTGATTATCTTCCATAAAAAAATCCCTCCCTCAATTCCATTAACCTGCCCTTTACTTTAACAACGAATCCTCAAATTGTTTAATCCAACTCTTTAGGTCTTCCTCTTTATAAAGATAGCTTGTTGGAGATTCTAATGCATCTATGTTGCTAATAATTATTAACGCTTCCCAAACCTCTTCGTCATTTATAATAGGGTCATCAGCCATAACGAAAGTTGCTGCCCAATCATACAGCTCTTCTCGACTTATTTCATTCGCGAGGACTAACCTCAACCTATTAATGATTTCTATCAAAGTCGGTTCATCCATTTAAATCACCACTTTAGTTAAGATTTGCACTTTCTTATCTTCCGTTAAACTGCCCTTTACTTGAACAAAGGGGCGGCTGTTTGTTCAACAAACGCCCCCTTTAATAGAAAAATTTTATGCTGTATTTTGAACTAAAATCCTAAAACTTTTACGGTAATATTGATTAACATTAAAATGATATTCAGCCAGACGAAAAATTTAATTATTACCTCGCCCATAACTCTCTACACAATTCAAAATAAAGAATAACCACATAAATCAAGAGGCTAACAACTACACGAAATTTAGAAACTTCTTCAATACCCAAATCGAAAAAATCAATGAATGTATTTATCAAAACAAAGATAACAAATAAAAGAAGATATACCTTGTTTTATAACCTAAGTAACAATGTATTCTACAACCAAATATATAGTACTATTACATTTGATTTTTCAGAAAGCTCATTATGCGATATAAATTGAAATACATACTAAATTTACTCGGTCATTTTATAGATCTTACCATAAAAATTGACATGCAATAAGAACTAAATCCTACTACTTCACACGAACTGATGTGCAACAGCTACCAGAATGCTTCTAATTTTTTGAAGTACAGAAATATGATCAAATCAATAAAGAACGGAGAATATAGAATTTTATCGTTCTTCTCTCCATTTCTGGGGTATAAAAATTTGTTCATTTTTTCTCTAATTTAGATAATGGCCCGAACCTAAATTTACATATCACATAGTATATTATAGTAATGCCTTAATATTTTTAGATGGGAGAAAAATATGAAAGAATGTAACAATAAGATTCACATTGAGACTATATCAGCTTATTCTAAGAAAATCGCAAGGATTATTGGAGGGAATATCCTTGTCGAACTAAGCCCTCCCAATCAAGTTTACATTACTAATTTCCGTACATTTGATACAACCCTAAATGGGAGAAAAACAACCGATCCATTAAACAATATGTTTATTATCACTCATTCATGCGCTCCGCATAATAAGACGCTAAATTTAGGAAGACTTGCATTACTTGATGAGGAAGTAACAGAAGTTGTACTGCGATTAAATACTCAAGGTAATCACGTCACATCTATTAGTGATTATAGTGTCATGTTAAAGCCAGGAATAAAACTTGTTTACTTTCAGGCGATAAGTGATCCTTTTCTTTTTGCCAAGCAGATGAGGGAAATATTAGACTTGATAGGGTGTGTAACCACAGACCACTTGGATTCTTCATGTTCATTCTGTTCTAGGACAAAAGCTATGTGCAAAGATTTTGCAGAGGAAATTGGCACGCCTCTTCAATTTATTGTAGATAATTCTTGTGAAGCAGTGGACATTCAGCCCTTAAATGTAAAAATTAATGGGCAAACAGCACCTGTTTTCCTCGGATACCTCGACTTTTCCATTGAATCAATTGATCATCATAGACAAGCTTTATGTATCGGTACATTAGGATTATTACAAGAACAAGTGCAACCAATCTTGTCAATATTAAAAAAACAAGGTAAGTATACAATATCATCTCTTGTTACCCCTTGGTTCTCAACTCCATCCACTGTATACCTGACTTACTTTGGGATTAAAAACCCCTCATGCTTTGCAAGAGATGCCAAAGATATCATTCGCTTGATCCAAACCTAAATACATTACTCATTCTTCACAGAATACTCTTTTGGCTGTCCATAAAATAGATAGCCATTTTTTTATGTAAGCTTGACAGATGGAATCTTTAGTTTTGTCAGTATGGATTCGCAAGGATATGCTCTTAATATTGGACGCATCCCAGTTCAGTTTAAAGATGCAAATGTTGTAATGTCGAGATTAACACAACTAGGAATTTATTGTAATTTCACGACAGGATTTCCTTGTAGTATGCCTATGCTATCATATGTCTTTGTTCAACAGATTGAGAAACCTGTTGTATTTGCTAAAAAAAATCGTCATGTAATTTAAGGCCAATAATGACATAATGTTTATATAATCTTACAGCATTAGGACCGTATTTCTTTTTGAACGCTAACTCACATCCGGCAAACTTCCCCTGAATATACTGTGGCAGGTGATACAGTCTATTTAAGTATATCCACCTCTTCAAGTTAAATATGGTACTCATCTTATCCTGAATGAAGGAGTGAAAACCCCCCCTTTGTTTAGTGGTTTTGACCTGTTCCCGTGGTGCTCAATAAGTACAAAAAAGACTCCCCCCTTTCAGTCGGGAAGTAGTCTTCTTAAAATTAACTATTCATGTATGGATTCGACAGAAGGTTCATCTTCCTTAGGAGCCCTCTATTTCTCGGTTTCATTAAACCGTTCTAGAGCAAGTTGATTTTCTGCTGTTTTTTCACTAGACGTACCGAACCGTTTTTGTTGGCTAAGACGAAATTGTTCTTCGTACTATTTTACTTTCGCGCTGAGTTCTTCTATTTGATGTTTAAGGGATTCAATTGTAGGTTGTGGAATGAGGGTGTGTAGTTTTCATAATGAGATACACTCTAATGACAATCCTATTTTCCCACCAATAATTTCGGCTGTTTCAATTGATCTAGATCAGTCATTTGTAATAATCATATCCCATTTTTCTTAAAGAGACAGTCTCTCTCCAATGTATAATTCCTATCTCATTTAAGTCACTTACTCCTTGAACATTACCTAAAGAGTTCCATTCTGTTATTCCTTGCCTTGTTAGCCCAACAGTTGTCATTCTCTCCACCCTTTCTCAGATATTCTCTTGGAATATGGAATCTTAGTATAGATGAATACCAACATTTACAAACACCTGAGCCTACTCTTGAAATACTCGTAATAATCCATTTTTATCTCCAAGAAATTAAATATAATTCCAATTATTACAAATTAATTCATTTAAAGCATTATCCTTATTCCATTATATGGCCCTTTAATGAAATACCCCCTCCATACATTCTCCATGAAGCGACGCATCAGAAAAAAGACAGCCCAGATTTGGCTGTCTCTTCATCCTTATTTACTTGAACCGAACTCTTCCCATATTTCCTCCAAAAGCCCCTTATCCGTCAACAATTCATACCCCGTCAAGGCAAGTGCCTTTGCCCCAATCACAAGGGCACGGTCACCCTCGGTGGATATCGCCGCTTCCCTGAATTCGTTCGTGTGGACGACCAGGGATTCGGGGCCGATTTTGATATAGGGATGGATAGTCGGTACCACCCTGCTGACGTTTCCGGCGTCGGAGGAGCCGAGTCCCTTTCGTTCCGTATCGTCAAAGTATTCCCCTAATGACTCGATGGAGCGCTGGAATACTTGATCAAAACGGCGGTTGAGCTGAAAGTGATCGACTTCATTTTGGATTTTGATGACATTCAGTTTCGTCCCGGTGGCGAGGGCCGATTTCTCAGCGATCGCTTTCACTTTCTTCGTGACTTCATTGCACGCTTCCCTGGTTGCAGCCCGTATATAGAAGCGGGCCTTGGCATAGTCAGGGACGATGTTTGGCGCGTCCCCGCCGTGGGTGATGATACCGTGGATACGTACATCATCGGTCACGTGCTGACGAAGGGCGTTAATGCCGTTGAACAGCTGGATCACGCCGTCGAGGGCATTGATGCCGTCTTCAGGGGACGCTGCCGCATGGGCGGATCTTCCTTTAAATTCAAAATCAAGGGGGTCCACCGCAAGGGTTTTTCCTGTCTGTGTTGTTCGGTTGAACGGATGGACCATCATGCAGGCATCCACTCCTTCGAACAAGCCTGCCTTTACAAAGCTTCCCTTCGCACTTCCATTCGGGCCGCCTTCTTCTGCAGGGGTACCGAACACGACCACTTCCCCTCCTGTTTCATCGATTACAGACGACAGGGCGATGGCCGCCCCGCAGCTCGCCGTCCCGATTATATTATGACCGCAGGCGTGACCGAGTCCAGGCAGGGCGTCATATTCAGCCAGGTAGCCAATGACCGGACCTTCTTTCCCTGAATGTTTGCGTGCCACAAAGGAAGTTTCATGACCCGCCACTCCTTGTTCAATGGTGAACCCGTTGGCTGCAAGTAAGGTGGTCAAGGTCTCTGAAGCAAAGAACTCTTCGTTTCCGATTTCAGGGTTGTCGTGGATCTGATGGCTGGTCGACACGAGTTTCACCGCCAATTGATCGACTGCTGAGAGGATGTTTTGTTTACGATCGGCCATCACTGCTGGTTGACTCATCTCTTTACCCTCCTAATGCAATTCACTGACCGGCACGAATGTCGGGATCAGGGAATCTTTGTATGATTTCTTGATATGTTCCGCTACGTCATCTTGCTGGTAGAGCTCCACAATCTTTTGATAGGTCTTGTTGTCTTTATCTTTTTCCTGGGCTGCGATGATATTGATGAACGGCTTGGATTCCGCCCCTTCGATATAAATGCTGTCGTCAACCGGGACCATCCCTGCTTCAACCGCCACACCATTATTGATGATTGATGCAGCAACATCCGGCAGTACCCTCGGAGTTTGGGCAGCGACGACCGGTGTGAATTCAAGGTTTTTCGGATTTTCTTTGATGGCTTCAAGACCCTGTGACTGATCAAATCCTTCATTCAGTTGGATTAAACCTGCTTCCTCCAGTAGGAGAAGGGCACGGCCAAGGTTCGTCGCCTCTTGAGGAACCGCTACTTTACTGCCTTTCGGTAAGTCTTCTACCGATTTATATTTTTCCGAATAGATTCCCATCGGCGCGATGATCGTCGAGCCGATCGGTACAAGATCCAGGTTATGTTCTTCCACGAAAGAATCAAAATACGAAATCGTCTGGAAGGCGTTCAGGTCGATATCCCCATCGGCCAGCGCCTGGTTCGGCCTCACGTAATCGGCAAACTCTACAATCTCGATGTCAATTCCTTCCTTCGCTACTTTCTCTTTCATGTACTCCCAAATCGGCACGCCAGATCCATTCACTCCGACTTTCACGACTTCTTTTTCACCTGATCCGGATGCACTGTTTCCCGAGCAACCGCTCAATAGTAGGGTAAAAAATAGAATCGCGATACCTGCTAGACTGATTGATTTTTTCATATTCCTCTCTCCTAACGTCTCCTGATGATTTTTGATAATGTATTTCCTGCCGTCTGAAGTCCCTGCACCATCACGATTAAAATGATGACGGTCACGATCATGACGGATGTTTCAAAACGCTGATATCCGTAAGCGATGGCCAGATCTCCAAGGCCACCGCCTCCAACTGCCCCGGCCATGGCCGATGCACCGACAAGGCCGATGGTCGCAATCGTGATATTCAGGACCAGAGTACTCAGTGCTTCTGGAATGAGGATCCCGAAGATGATCTGCCACGGCCCGGCCCCCATGGACTCCGCCGCTTCAATGACACCCGGTTCCACTTCAAGGAGGGAACTCTCTACGAGTCTAGCAATATATGGTGCGGCAAATACGACCAGCGGTACGACCGCTGCCGCCGTTCCAATCGACGTCCCCACTACCAATCTTGTAAAGGGGATGATGGCCACCATTAAGATGATGAACGGGATCGAACGAAACACGTTGATGATGCTGCTCAATACGGAAAAGACGGCTTTATGTTCAAGTAAGTGCCCCTTCCTCGTCACCACGACGATGATGCCGAGGGGAAGCCCGATCAACGTGGCAAATAGAAGGGAGAATGACACCATCGCCACGGTATCCCATGTCGCTTCTATAATTCTTGGCCAGAATAATTCCCAGTTAACTTGCACGCTTCTCCACCTCGCTTACGAATAATCTGTTTCTCCAATATTCCAGGATTTCTTCCGTTTCCTTCTTGCTGCCGATGATCTGCACGATGAGATTTCCGAAAGGCTTGCCCTGTAGTTCCGTGATCTGGCCGAATAATACATTGATATGGGCATTGAATGCCTTGGCCGTTTCGGAAAGGATCGGCGTACCCGTCGAATCCCCCTTAAATATGAGGCGGCAGATGCGCCCTTCCTTACTGTCATTCAATTTATCAAGAACCGATACAGGCAGCTGATCATTCATGACACTCTTCACAAAGTTTCTCGTCGTCGAGGTCTGCGGGTTGGAGAAGATATCGAAGACGCTTCCCTCTTCCACGATTTCTCCATTTTCCATCACCGCGACCTTGTCACAGATTTCCCGGATGACCCCCATTTCGTGAGTGATCATCACAATCGTAATGCCATACTCCGCGTTGATTCTCTTTAATAAGTTCAGAATCGATTCCGTCGTCTGAGGATCAAGGGCGGATGTCGCTTCATCGCAGAGCAGAATCGAAGGCGATGTCGCCAGTGCTCTTGCTATCCCCACCCTTTGCTTCTGCCCTCCTGACAGTTCATCCGGATAATGCTTCGCTTTATCTTCCAGTCCGACAAACGCGAGCAACTCCTTTACTCTTTCGCTGATTTTATCTTTCGGCCATTTTGCCAGTTTCAGAGGATAGGCGATATTCCCTGCCACCGTCCGGGATTGAAACAGATTGAAGTGCTGAAAGATCATCCCGATGCGGTGCCTTTCCTTCCTCAGATCGATGGCCGACTGATCCTTCAGGCTGCGCCCCTCTATGAAAATATCACCCGAAGATGGTTTCTCTAAAAAATTGAGACAACGGACAAGCGTGCTTTTCCCCGCTCCGCTGAATCCGATCACCCCGTAAATTTCACCCTTCTTCACTTCGAAGGAAACATTTTTCAAAGCGGTGAATGGGCCATCCTTCGTCTCGAAAACTTTCGTAACATTCTGAACTCTGATCATACAGGACCTGCTCCTTTCGCTATGTAGTCTTCTTGTTGAACATCGTAGCTCAAATAAAAAGTGCCCCCCTTCATAAGAAGAGAGGCACAAAAATATGTATATGTCCCGCTCTTCTCATCTTTCAAGTCATATGACTTGATGGAATTGGCACGGTATTCATTAAGAACCCGTTGCCGAGGTATCACAGGGCCAGTCCCTCCACCTCTCTGGATAAGAAGATATCGCTTTATTAAATTAAAGTTATGATGCGTTTTAGCATTAGGGTTATGGTAATAGATTCTAGTTGGATTGTCAATCCTGTTTTTGAATATTAAAATCCTTTTTGATTTATTTTCAATGATGTTTACTTAATCATTGAATAAATACAAGTGTCCGTTCGCTTGCTGCCATCTGCGGATAAATCATCATTCCGTAAGGTTCCTTCCAATTCAAAACCTAGTTTTGCTGCGACCGAACGACTTTTATTGTTTGTTGATTCACATCTTATTTCAATTCTTCTAAACTTGAATTTCTGAAAGCCAAGGTTCGTTAACTCACCTACAGCTTCTGTCATATATCCATTGCCACTAAATGGCGAGTTAATCCAGTATCCAATCTCACATTTTGAAATCTTCCAATTCATTCTGTGAAGGCTAGCCGTTCCAATAAAATCATTCGTATCCTTATGAAAGATAAGATAGCGAAGGCATTCTCTTTTCAAAAAATCGATATGGGCGTTCCTCAGGAGAATTTCTGTTTCTTCAACAGTAGGAATGGACTGAAATAAAACCAACCATTGCTTCAGCTCATTAATTGAATCCTTAATCGCTTGGTGTACTACCTTCCCGTCCCCAGCTTGTTGCGGTGCTCGAAGAATGAGTCTATCTGTTTCGATTTGTAACGGAACATCTATTAAAATAGGATCCATCTCGTTTCCCCTCTCTAAAACTTTAAAGTAAGATTTAATGAAAAAACGTTCTCCCTTTTTTATATTTCACCCCAGTTTAGATTTCTGTTAATGTAATTCAACAAAAAAGTACATTAATCCTTCAAGGGATCAATGTATTTAAATTTGGATCTTATGAGTGGGAACTTTAAGATGAACCAATTAATTACCTGCTAACCTGCACTAAATAGTTTCAGGTTTTCTTAAGGCTTTCCTTTTAGCTTAATATTAGGATGAATTTGAATCAAAAACAGTTAGCAATATGAACGATTTCTTTAATTACAGAATCAACATCCTTATTATCTCTAATTACAAATAAATAATCTGCTTCCCCTTCTTCAGGGTCCACAACATCTTTATTCATAGAACCGCTCTGTTGACTATAGAGTACTTCCTTAAAGTTAGAATAAGCTCCCCTAAGTATATTGGTACTTCGTTTACTTTTAATTACTCTTTCATAAAGAACTTCATCAGGAATATCAAAATGAACCAAGATACTTACAAACGCATTTTTATCATATACTTTTTCTAGTAAATACTTTCTCCCTTTTCTAGTACGGTTTGCACTACTAGCAATAATATGAAAGTCCGTGTGTTCTTTAGCATAATCAACAATCACCTGTGATACAGAATGCTTTAGAATGTTAGGTCCTTGTTTTGGTAATAGATTCTTATAATATGTATTTAAAAATTCAGCGTTATTATCTTGGTCCATTATAAAAGAATTATTTAACTTGCTTTCTAAAGCTTTTGCAAATGTAGTTTTTCCACTATGGGTTTTACCTACTGTCATTATAACTAACCTTTTCATACTTTCCCCTTTTTCTTAGAGATTGAGATTTTTAATATTGAATCGCTTTGAGTGGAGTGCACCCTTAATTAGAAAAAATCCCAATTAAGGTTTCGAATCTTCCATTATTGTGCCCGATAATTTATTAGGGCAATAACCTTGATCTGAGTAACTGACCTTCTGTTATTGCCCCAATAAAGGAATAAGGATTTTAATGAATTAGTGCTATTTATTAGCTTCTAAAAATGTTGTAAGTATCTTGTTATATATTGCTGGCTCTTCAATATTTACTGTATGTCCTGTATCAGGAACTAATCCAACTCTAATATCATTATTCAGTTTCTTCATATAAGTCGCTGCCTCTACTTCGTGCATTTCATTACTCCCATTAAGTAGTAACATTGGAACTCTTATACTCTTTATTTCTTCAGGGGTAGCACTTGGATACTTATAAGTCATCTGATACAAAACCTTTTTTAAGGTCTTATGCCATTTATCTCCGTGCAGGGACATAAAGTACTCTGCTGTCTCTTTATCGTTTTCCTCAATATTTAAGAAGAATTCATATTGTTTCTCCATAACACTAATTAACTCTTCAGGAATATACGGCGAATAACCAGTGAGCACTATACCTTTTACTAACTCTGGCTCTCTCAGGGCAATATGTATAGCTAAAGATGCTCCTAAAGACAAGCCAACCAGAAATACTTCTCCTTCTTGTTTCATTTGAGAAATGACGTATTTTAGAGCATCTTCAAAATAGTTATCAGAAGCCTCGACTGGTGAGTTCCCGTGTCCTGGTAAATCAATTAGGATCGCTTCATAACCATCACCTAAACTAGAAACTTGGTTAGAGAAATGAGTTTCTCCAGTACCCATAAATCCATGTAAAAAATATACTCTCTTTATTACAATCTCCCCCTCTGAATCATCTAATCTAATATTAACATATTATTCCATAAGTCTACCCCATAATTGAAGAAGGGCAATAACGAGATCATTAGCAGATCTTTAGTTATTGCCCAGTTTATTGTAGAATTGAATTCAAGATATATATATTACTGAAATGTTTCAGCTTCCGTTTCAGTTAACCACTTATCTATTGCCTTTACAGGAAAATAGGTGGTATATCCAATTTTTATATAGGGTATTTCACTTGTAGTAACATTACCCTCTTTTTTGGGTAGAATCTTTTCTAATTGCTCGTCGTTTATTCCCAGGTATTCTTTTAGTTCTAGATGATTTAATAATTGATGTTCTTGAGGTGTAACAACAGTAACTTGATCAACTGCTGCAACCGCTTTCTGATTACCGTTATTATTTAGTGAATTAGAAACCATCCAAGCACCAGCTAATACACAAACCCCCAAGAATATTAGAGAAAAATTATTTGTTTGCTTCATAAAATAAATATCACTGCCCCCTCTATTAACTTATATAATAAATTATTCCAAATACAAATTATTACAAAATAATGCATTTTGAGCAAGAGTGGACCATCAATATATGTTCATTTTAGACTTAATTTCAGTGCTCCTTTTCGGTTAAACTGCCCTTTAACTTAATACCAATTAATACAAAAAATATTCATTCATACAATGATTTCATGCCAGCAAAAAAAGCACGATATTAAATTATCGCGACAATTAATGCTTACATTTAATTCCTCTTAATATTGAAGTATTAATTCAAAAGAATGATAAACATCTTTCTAAAATATAGACAGAATTGACAAATAAACACATGTAACTGTCAAAATAAAAAAGATAACAGAAATTCGAAGATTTCTTCTCATTTTTATTCCATAAGCACAAAAAAAGATAGCAGCAGCTAATTTAGAAATGCTTTGTAAATAATCATTATACGAAAAAAATGAACTACTAAAAATAATTGAAGAAAGTAAAGTGGTAATAATCAAAATTTTAAACCACAATGGCTCACTTAGAAAATGTTTAATCATAAATTTTATACGTTGCAATACTGAATAACTCCTTTCTGAAAACGTTTAGTCTAATTAAACATATGGAATTTTTTCTAAAACTTTACTACCCTCGAATGCAAATTCATCCCATTTTAAAAAGATTCATTCAAAGGTAATACTTTACTCATTAAATTAATTACAGTTATTCTTCAGCAGGATTCCAAAATTGAATCGTAGTATTGTTCAATAAAATGTCCTTTAATTGGACAAATTGATATAAAAAAACTGACCTATGCCAATTCATAGGTCAGCTTTGTTGTCATCTAGAAAACGGAGCCCTCTATCCTTAGGAGCTAAGGTCCGCTTGTTTTACCTCCCAGCCTTCTTGTCTTCTTTCTCTTCCTCTTTTTTCTTTCTTATCTTCGGCAAGCGCACGATCGTGATTTCCCTTCCTTCAAAGAAGTTTCCGATCCTCGTCATGAGGAACGTGACCAGGGTCGCAAAGATCACAATGCCGTAAAATCCCGCTCCAACCCCGATTCCGACTCCCCCGACGTAAAAGATCATCGCGGCGGAAGTAAGTCCTTTCACGCGCAGACCGTCCTTCAGGATTACCCCTGCCCCTAAGAAACCGAGCCCAGATACAATTTGAGCGGCGAGTCGGAAGGGATCCATCATTTTCCCACTGTCCGGTTGACTGAGCATTTCGGCACCTTCGATTGAGACAATGGTGATCAAGGTACAGGCCACTGCTACGTACGTATAGGTTTTTAAACCGGCTGGCTTATTCTTTGATGACCGGTCCCATCCGATGATGAAGCCTAATATCGCACTCACCACAATCCGGAAATAAATATCATGCTGCCAGAAGAAATCCGTTAATCCATCCATGTAATGCGCCATGACTCCATCCTCCTTAAATGAAAAAGAGATCTCGCCACAAAACGAATGCATCCTTTCTCCTCTAACAGGGGAAAAAATCATACATATCGCTTCATAGGTGATCTCTTCCACTTTTCCTACCAAGCTTAAATCCAAATATTTTTTTCTATTATACACGAATTCACATCTTATTTCAATATAACATCCGAACATTCTAAATATACAGTAAATTCACTTCTTATTCCATTAAAATACCTTATATTGAAAATAGTTCTTACAGTCCTCCCTCCATTATAAACCCCCATATAAGCATAAGAAATCCTCCAACAAGAATACCAAATACTGAGATTAAGATTGCCTTTGGTTTACCATTTTTGATTAACAAGGCCGTCACCAACGCTAATACTATTCCAGTAATTAGCACGGTGGTATCTACATACCAACTTACTTTCCCTTTCAAAAGTAAAAGCAGAATAAAAGTAACTCCTATCATTCCGATCGGTGCCCAACCTAGATACTTTCTCATTTTACCCTCCTACCAATATTAACTTGTTTATTAGAAGAAATCCGGCAACTCTAAATTAAATTAGGGCATTTATTTGACCGCTTATTGAAAAAAGAAAATAGCCAAATCAATTATTGGATCTTCAACTAATGTTGGAAAGTTACTTAATTTTTTTATGCTGATTAATAGCAAGAAGATACACGAGAATCGAAAACAAAATGTTTGATGAAAACGCGATTGCAGACAACATATTTTCAACATTAAAAATGAGCCTAAATGTAATTGCTGCAAGCACACTAACCAGTAAAGGATACGTCATTTTTAATCGCCTATAAAATTTGTGGAAAATCAACCCGAAAACCATAACTAATATCAGCATTATAAATAATTGAAACATCAAAAGTGAGAAAAACTCCATAATCTCACTCCTCCTTTAGTGTAATTTTACACTTAAAGGGTGAATTTATCAAATCATTTTTCCACTATTTACAATCAAACCAATACAACCTTTTTCTCAAAAACAAATAAAGCAGTCTAAATCATTTATGATTTAGACTGCTTTTTGTCGTTTATTCTCTCTGAACGGTAACTCATATTCACTCGGGATAGGGGCTATTTATAAAGGTTTATTGAGTGGCACAATTTAGTTCCACGATCAAATCCCTTTCAAAGCATCCTTATACCGCTGATAATAAGCTTCTACATTATTCAACAGCAACAACTCCGTATACAAGTACACCTTCATATTAAAATCATTAAAATCAATCGTAGTCAGTTCCTGTATTTTTTTTATCCGATAATTTAACGTATTCGGGTGGATAAACAGTTCATTGGCAGTCTGTTTTCCCTTCCCATCATTCGCCAGATAAACTTCAAGGGTCTTCAGGAGATCTGTCTGTTTCTTCACATCATTCTTGATTAATACCAACAAATCATCACTGTAATAATCCTTTGAAGTGTTTTTCTCATAAAGGGTTGGCAGGTACCGATAAATGCCCAATTGAGCAAATTCCCGGGGCATTGATTCAGGACGCGGACTGATGAAGTTAGCCGTTTCAATGACTTCTGATGCTTCCAAGAAACTTTTTCTCATTTGATATAACGTGGTGTATTCCTTCCCGATTCCGATGAGGAAGTTGTAGAAATCTTCTTCGCCTGTTTGTTCTTTCACCTTTTCGACGAGGTCCCTGGCTAATTCCAGGGAAGATGACGGTGAGTCTGCCTTTCCGTAGAGAACGAGGATCACCTGGTATTCCGTCCGTAGTGAATAAACCTTTGTGTTGAAGCTGGATTCCTGGACGAGCTTCTCCAATTGGTCGAGCATGGGCTTATATTGTGACGATGCGATCGAGTAAACCGCTACCGTGAACCGTTCCGGCAGGGTCAGCTTGACGAGGGATGCATCATGGCGCAGCTGGCTTTCACTTCCATACTCGTGCTGCAGGAGATGCCATAGTACTTCTTCTTTTCTGTCCTGTTTAATATTGACCTTTGCGAACATATCATTGATCAGGTTTCCAAGGTGTGAGGAGATTTCTTCAAGAAAAGCGAGCTCTTCATTTTCGAGAAGGCGGTTGGATTCCTGAACCCAGATGTATCCCATTGTGTTGCCAAGGTATTTTGCGGAAATGACGACGCGCTGGTGAAATCCTAACTCTTCCATCGCCTGCACCCGGATCGGATCCGTATGTTTCTCAAGCTGGTGAACGATGCCCTCTTTTTTCAGTCGATCGATGATGAAGACCGGACATTTTTTCGTGAGGATTGTCTTTAGCTGTGTTTGATCGAACTTATTAGAAGAGGAACTGTATGAAATCAGTTCGAAATTTTTGTTTTCGATAATGACGGGATTGCCCAGTTTTGAGCTGATCAATTCCGTCGCTTTATGAATATCTTCTGTTTGGAGGATGATATCAATGGCTTCCATAGGAATCTTACCTTTCCACGAATGTTTGTGATTCCTATTATAGCGTTAAATCCCCCAATAAAAAATGAAAAGCTCCCCCGTGTCGGGAGAGCTTTTCGTGTTCGATTTATTCTTCATCCATAAACGGATAGGTAATATCTGTTGTTGGAGCAAAGTTTTCTTTGATGATACGAGGACTGGTCCAGCGAATCATGTTGAAGATTGAGCCTGCTTTATCGTTTGTACCTGAACCGCGTGAACCGCCGAATGGTTGTTGGTTGATCACGGCACCTGTTGGTTTATCGTTGATGTAGAAGTTACCAGCTGCACCGGATAGGCGGCGTTCTAAGTGCATGATCGCTTCACGATCTTGTGCAAAGATCGCACCCGTTAATGCATACATAGAAGCTGTATCCACTGAAGTCAGTGTTTCTTCTAATTGCTCATTTTCATATACATAAATCGTTAATACCGGTCCGAAAATTTCTTCGGTCATCGTTTTGAAGTTTGGATTCGTTGTGACGATGACAGTCGGTTGAACGAAGTATCCTACAGAATCATCATACGTACCGCCGGCAATGATTTCAGCTTCTTCAGAATCAGCCGCATAATCGATGTAGCTTGTGATGGAATCAAAGGCAGGTTTATCGATAACCGCACCCATGAAGTTCCTGAAGTCTCTGACATCCCCTACTTTAAGCTTCGCCGTTTCTTCCACGACACCGTTTTTCACTTCTTCCCACATGCTTGCTGGGATGTAAGCACGAGAAGCTGCTGAACATTTTTGACCTTGGTATTCGAATGCACCACGAACAAGTGCAGCGACTACTTTGTCTGCTTGTGCTGTTTCGTGAGCGAAGACAAAGTCTTTACCGCCTGTTTCCCCAACTAGTCGAGGATATGATTTGTAGTTTGTGATATTTTCCCCTACTGTTTTCCAAATCGTTTGGAACACGCTTGTGGATCCAGTGAAGTGGAATCCGGACATGCGTGGGTCTGTTAAGACAACTTCTGATACTTGTGAACCACGGGATGGAACGAAGTTGATAACGCCTTTAGGCAGGCCAGCTTCTTCCAAGATACGCATGAAGTAGTAGTTTGATAGGATAGCCGTTGTTGCCGGTTTCCATACCACTACGTTCCCCATGATCGCAGGAGCTGATGGCAGGTTACCACCGATAGCTGTAAAGTTAAATGGAGAGATCGCTAGTACGAAACCGTCTAATGCGCGGTATTCTAAACGATTCCAGATATTTTTCATGCTGTCCGGTTGCATTTGATAGATTTGGTTCGCATAATCAACGCCAAAGCGTAAGAAATCAGCTAATTCTTGTGCCGCATCGATTTCTGTTTGGTAGGCTGTTTTGGATTGACCTAACATCGTAGCAGCATTGATGACGTCACGGTATGGACCAGAGATCAAATCAGCTGCTTTCAAGAAGATGGATGCTCTGTGCTGCCAAGGCATATTAGACCATGATTCTTTCGCAGCCATTGCCGCTTCTACTGCATCGCGAAGCTCTTTTTCTCCAGCTTGTGAGAAGTTAGCCAATACATGTTTATGATCATGTGGCATTACCACTTGCTTCACTGTATCTGTCTTGATCTTCTCGCCATTGATGATGACCGGGATCTCAACCTCGATACCAGCTTGACGTTCTAATTCAGCTTTTAACGTTTCTCTTTCTTTCGTACCTGGGGCATATGTATTACCAGGCTCATTTGTAGGTTTTGGGATGTTGTAAACTCCGTTACTCATTCTATTCACGTTCCTTTCTGATTTCATTCTGTCTGGATGTTACTTGCTAAAGATACCTTTTAATGCGAATGCGATGTTTGCCGGCCGTTCTGCCAGCCTTCGCATGAAATACCCGAACCAGTCCTCGCCATATGGCAAGTAAATGCGGACGGTATATCCTTTTTCTAACAATTCGGATTGCAGTTGGTTCCGCATTCCGTAAAGCATTTGGAACTCGAAGCGGTCATTCGGAATATTGTGTTCTTTCACTAATCCGATGGTGAAATCGATGATCGCTTCATCATGGCTTGCGATCGCTGTATAATGGCCGTTCAAGAGCTGTTTCTTGATGAGATGTTTTAGATTGTCATCCACCTTCTTCTTCTCCTGGAACGCCACTTTACCCGATTCATTATATGCACCCTTCACAAGCCTCAAATAAGGGGAACACTCATTGAGATCATCCACATCCTTCTCTGAAACATAGAGATAAGATTGGATTACCGTCCCCACATTGTCGTACTTTAGACAGAGCTTCTTGTAAACGTCAAGGATGGCATGGCACCTCGAGGAATCCTCCATATCGAGAGTGACCGTGATTCCGCTTTCTTTCGCCTTCTCCAGAATCAACTCCATACTTTCCATGACAAGATCTTGACTGATATCCAATCCCAGGGAAGTCAGCTTCACAGAGATCTCAGTCTCCAGCCCATGATAGGCAATGGCACTGATACTCTCGATACATCGTTGGACATTCTCCCGCACCACCTCTGTGGAATCGACGAACTCTCCAAGATGATCGACTGTAACCTGGAATCCCTCTTCGTTCAATTGCGTAATCAATGGAATCGCCTGCGCAAAGGTTTCTCCCCCTACAAGCTTATTAGCCCCAAATCTTGATCCCCATCGTTTGGCCATCTTATCCAGCGCCTTATTGTGAGAAAGAAACAAGAAAAAACGCTTACTGATTGCTTCCATGATTACAACACCTCCTTATAGTGACTGTTACCTCAAGACTGGAGTGGTTAAACGAAGAAATGTAAATCTTAAGAAAATTATAGCTGGAAAAGTAGCTGGGAAACAACGTGCTCGGGACACAAATATATGTGGGTTGAGTTATGGTGGAAGCACAAAAGGGATGTGTTGGACGGGGAATGAATGGAAAAAAACAACGAGTTTCGAGATTACGCTCGTTGTTTTGTTAACGTTCAGTTCAAGGGCAGTGGTTATCTGCCAAATTTATGGTTTATCTGCCATTTTGACGATTTACGTGCCATATTTTTCTTTTATCTGCCGTTATTCTGTTTTATCTGCCATATTTTCGATATATCTGCCATTCTACGAAATTCGACAATGATATTCCTCTCAAGGATAGAGTGGGGACACAAAGAGAATAGGAATGTGAAACTTCACGTAATGGATTTCCGTCTAATGAATAAACAGAAAAGAAGGGGAGTTGAAAATGGAAAAGAAAAAAGGCATGATACCGTCCATCATCTTCGGTTTTATCATTTTGTTGTCTATTCTGGCATTAACCTTCTTTATCCTTAATGGAGAAACCATCCTTGAGGATATTAAGGACGGATTCACGGACGATGGGTATACAGTCAATATAGATTAGAATTAGGTGCTCTATACTTTCTCATACCTATACTCAAAGCCTCTTTCACCATCACAAAACTAAAGGTCAAGAATGAAGAACAAGGTGGGACTGAACTGTCTCTTCCTTGTCCTTTTGAACTCCTCCCCGAGATTAGCCGGAAAGTAGAGTGAGAACCGTCCCTAGCTCGCATTTTCCAAAATCAGTTGTAAATAAATCCCTAAAGTGTATAATTACACTATAAAGGTTTATTTACAATCAAATACAATACAGGGGGTATGACTGTGACAAGGAAAAGATTTTCTTGGTTAAGCTATGTATCTATTGGATTCGGAACATTATTGATTTTTCACCCTTTACTAACAAATATCTTCCCCAACTATTTTATGGGAATACAATACACCGGTATCATATTAACGCTGCTATTCAGTGTATTAGCCCTTAAGAAAAAGAATGAGAAGAAATTATTGGCTATTATAGGGTTATCATTCGCCATGATGATGTTGGTGTTTGTCGGTATCCTTCAGTATATACCTTTTCATAAACAGAGTTCCGTGTAAGTGGGGTGATTTCAATGGATAAAAAACGATTGTTCAAAATGAGCATGATACTTATTTTTTCAATTCTTCTTCTATCAATCTACTCTATATTTAAGGGTATCCCTTTCGGTAGTTATATCGCAAAAGCAAAAATCACTGAATATGTGGAGCAAGTATATCGCTTTAATGAAGGTATCCCCAAACCACAATTTACCATAGTAAATTCCACCTATGATGTGTTCCTCCCTGAATTGGGAAGTCGATTCTCCTATGATCTTTCGCATAATCTCATTATTGACGAGAAGCTGGTAAATGAGATGGATAATGAATTCCAAGGTGATTACAATAAGTTTAAACATTCATTTGGAGACTCTATTGAGTTGCCCGACGCATCCCTGTTTAGCTCGGTATTAGCTAATGGGAAATATTCCAAGGAAATCACGCTGTATCAAAAAATGTATCTTTTAGGGATGATCAACCGCGAAAAGATTGATCCAGAGGACAGTTCTAAAATGCCGGCAAAACTGACAAAAGATATAATAGACAGACTCGGGGAAAATTACAACATTACATCTCTTCAAGTGCTCTACACTGACTTAAATGGTCAATACGAAATTACGTTAGATGACAAGAAATCCATTTCAATGAAGACACTGGGTAAAAACACATCAAAAATGGAGCAAATTGGGGAGGAAGACAAAGCATTAATCCTCGAGCTAAACAAGGATTAATGACAAACTAGGTACAGTTCCATATCTATCTTTCCCTTTCGACCGTCCCCCAGAAATTACCCAATAAGGAGCCTAAGAACCGTATTCGGTTTGCATGAAAGGGATGGATGATTTACCTTCATAATATTCCTTAAGGGCAGAATAAGTCTATTCTCCCTTTTAAAACACCCACAACTTCTTCCGGCACTTCCCTTATCCTGATATCTTCACCCAGGAACAGGATCCAATTGACCATTTCCTTTACTTCGTCAGGTGCAATCACATTGATAAACGTCTTTAAAACAGCTGTACTATGGTATGGATCGGTATAAGAAAGGGACACTTTTTTAGGGTGGTATTTTTTGAACTGCGCAATCGAACCCGGTCCAAGTTCAATGACTACATTAATGACTTCTTCCTGTTTTTTCAGTTTGTCCAGGATCTCTTGTTCACTAGTCCTTTTTTTATTCGGGTAGGGCTCTACATCGGTGAGCTGATCGACTGACAAGATCTGTTTCCTTTCATTATCCAAATGAAACCCTTCAATATGCCAATGACTTTTTTCCCGATAAAGCTGCAAGAGATAAATGGGATATGTTTGTTTCCCCTTTTCTTCTTCGATGGTCACCGATAGATATCGATCCAATAGCAAGGTTTGAATCAGCTTATCCAACATGGGATGGGGAAGGTCTGAAAGATCAAGAATGTCAGGGTTATGAGGATTGGTCCCTTCAAAAAGCAAGATCTGATTTAACAGAACGAGGGTATCTTGTTGATGTTCTGAAATGAGACTGAGGAGTTTTTCTGTCAAGGACTGGCGGCTTTTTAAATAGGGAAGCTGAAGATTTCTTGTCGCCATAAACGCGATAAAAAGGGCTTTGACCTCATTATCCGTAAAACGGACCTCGGGTAGGACAGAGTTGTGCATGACAAAATAGCCACCATCTCTTCCTACTTCAGAGACAAGCGGCATCCCCATGGACTCAATTTCCCTGATATCCCTCATCGCCGTCGACCGTGAAATGTCAAACTCACGCATGATTTCAGAAATCGTAAAGTGGGCACGATTATTGATATAACGCATGATCACGTTAATCCGTTCAACTTTTTTCATGGGGACCTCCTAAACAGTATCACTTTTTGACACAATTTAACGTTAGTATATACATATCAAGTGTTGAAGACAACAAATGAATGAAAAGGAAGGTTTTGAACATGACAAATTATATGTTAGAAGAAAAAGACTCCTTTACCGTTGTGGGTGTGGGAACTGAATTGAAGAGCCATTACACGGACATGGCAGGCTTAAACAAGGAAAAAACAGATTTTTGGAACGAAATTAGTCAAAACGGAACACTGGACTCATTAAAATCCATCGCTTCAAATGACTACATTTTTGCGGTGAATGAAGCCATAAATGGGAAGATGATGCATCATGGTGGAGTTATGGCAGAAGCATCAGCTGCACCAGAAGAAGCCAAAGCCATTCAATTTCCCAAAGGACCCTATTTGATTGTAAAAGGAGAAGGAAATACGGCAGAAGAACTGGATCACACGGTTTCCGGCATTGCCTTTGGTCGTGTGTTGCCAGAAGCAAAGGACTTTGCCTATGTTGGAGGGCCTAATACAGTGGTTGAGATGGGGCAGCGAAACGGAATGGTGTATGGAGAAATGTGGATTCCTGTCGTGATGAAATAAAATGGAACAAGGAGAAATGAACATGTCTTATACGGTAGATTTTAAAAATGTGTCTACGATTGGTTTAGAATCATCGCCTGTAGCAGAAGCACTGGCCGGGTTACGTGCACATGAAGCCCGCTATTTTATGAACAAATACAAGTATGAGTTTACCGTTGTACCGGCCAGCGAAAGCCAGGAAACACTCGATTATGTAAACCGTATCTTAAAAGAAGAGCGTGAGATTGAGTTTGCGGCCAAGCCATTAGAAACAACGCACTTTCAGGTGGAAAACATCCAATTCACCTACGTCATTTATGAGGATGGTCTTGCAGTCAACGTCATGTATACCGTTGATGATCCGAAGAAACGTGCGGTTGGATTTAAGCTCTCAGAAGGAATGGAGATACCGAAGGAGCTCGAGGAAAAGTTCAAATTTGCGAGGCAGAAGTCTAAACTGGCTGGCACCATTCGGGGATCTTATTTTGTTATTAAGGGAGAGTATTAGAATAAATATTGGATATGTCAATGGGGACGGTAGCGCAAAGCGTGAGTCCCCACTTCTCATTATTCTACCAGAACCATGATCATCTTCTAGCCATTCTACTATTTACTGCAATTTGTGCACTAACAAGGACAATCAGCGAAACATTGAACACCCAAACATTTAGCCTCTCAATAAAGAAACTAAAGAGTATGGTGGTGATCCCCATGATCATAATAAAGATTCCATTCACTTTCCCAAATGCCTCTTCATTCTTAGTGCTGCCCTCTACGTATCCAGCAACAATTTTATAGCATCTTTTTTTCCATACCAATAAACCTAAAATGATTATGAATAATCCTAATGAAGCCAATATCACTTGAGCAACAATCATTCGTTCACATCCTTGTTTGAGCAATATAGGTTGAAGGAACCTTCCACTCTCCTCTCACCTCAAAATCACTAGCTAACCGATAAGCAAGTCCCGTTACAACTGTCGGGTATTTCATCTGTTCCAACAACTTGATCGCATTTTTCGTTGTAGAAGGACCCCTATGGATTTTATAGTCAAAATAGACGCTATCTTCCTGAACCGTTTCACGAAAATGATAGTTTTCGAATCCTTCCACCATCGTCGTTAGCTCAATATCGTGTGAAGCAATCATCGTCATTCCTTGGTGTTTACTGAGCCACTCCATGATAGAGGCGGAGGCTGCGATGCGCTCAACGGTATTGGTCCCACGAAGGATTTCATCGATAAAAGCCAAACAAGGGACACCTGACTCCACTGTATTCATGATCCTCTTCAACGACTTAATTTCTGCTTTGAAATAACTGTCTCCGTCAATTACGTTGTCTTGAATCGCCATCGATGACAGTACGTATCCAGGCTTCATGCTCCAGCTGCTTGCAAGCACAGTGTTGATCGTCTGTGCGAGGATTGCGTTAATGGCAACAGCTTTCATGAAAGTGGATTTCCCGGAGGCATTCGAACCTGTTATCAATGACAATTTAGTGAGTTGGGAAGCATTTTTGACTGGATCCTCTATCAAAGGATGATACATGTCTTCAAAGAGTACTTCCTCAGTATGTATAAATTCAGGTGTGCAATAGTCACTGTTCGCACGCCTGTAAAATGCAACCGCTATGCACGAATCTATTTTCCCGATTGCCTTCCATAGCGCCTCATATTCCTCCTTGTGATTCTGAAGCATCCGGATGATAAAGAAATAGGAAATAAAGTCGAGCAGGAAGATAATCCGGATGTATTCAAATAATCCTTCTAAGTCCCCTGTCCCCTTCCCAAGTGAGACGACTCTCTCGAGAAAGAGCATCTTCTGGATGGGCTCAACCAATTTGCCTATGCTCTTCCTATATGGCCTGAACGAATCATCGGTTATATTGTTCATTCGTTTACCGGTCCTGATGATACCTGCCAAATACGAAATCTCATACAAGCTGATATCAAGATGGCGGCGATTTTTATAATAGATGACGATATTCAAACATAGGGATACGATCAGCGAAAGAAGTCCATATTTCATCGAGAAAAAAATGACGCCGATGCTGACCACCGGTAAAATTCCGCACACAAAATACAGCCAGACATGTTTGATATTTTGATATTCTTTATGAAAGAAAGATGAAGAATTGGTGTGATTCCGTTTGCCCAATAATTTCAGATCAAATAAAAGTCGCGTTCGTAATGGTTCATTCTCTTGCATCAGTTGGTAAAAGGGTTCATCACGGTCTTGATCCGTGAGCTGGATATTGTGTAACTGATGATATAAGTATTCCGATCCAACTGAAGTTTGGGTGTAATTGAGCTTTTTGAATACCTCATCCAGTGATAAATCGCGCCAGGTAATGTCGTCAACTCCGTGCTGTTGCCCGCCGTGATTCTTCCAATATGTATTAACAGAATCCACCGGTTCATCTAATGAGAAGCTCTTCTTCTCGCTCCATTCTTTTGCGACCATTCTCTTTAATCGTCTTTTTTTCAGGATGTCGCTGAGAAAAATGATACCGAATAATGCAGCTAGGATGATGATGTACTTCATTGGGGGTCCTCCTTACAGACAAAGGTAATGATATAACTCTCTCAACAGTTATATTTTACCATATAAGTAGGTTTAAGTATTGAAACAGGAAAAAGCTGTCGAAGAATTCTCGACAGCTCTTAGCTAGGAATAAGAGATTAGGATCTGTTCTCTAAGAGTTAGTTTTTTATCTCCACAAATGATTTTCCATTCCTTAATAAGAATTCAATTGTATAGTCATCGTTGAGAATTTGTTCTTTGATTTCTGGTAATGTCAAATATTCTTGAACTGCTTTTTCGATTTCTCCAATTTGCTCTTGGGGAAGTGGCTTATCCAGATTTGTTTTTATCCAAACATAAGAGTGCCCTTTCTTCACTTTGTACGATAATCCTTTCAATTGATAAGTGGATTTCCCTGCCATTGCGTCGTAAATGTCAGATGAGATATTACCCCAACGTCCATCCTGCTGACGATGTTTTAGGTTGAACGTATTGACTTCAATATCTTTCACATCCAGATCTTGTGATTCTATTTCTTTCTGAATGTCTGCAATGATTTTCTCAGACTCATTAATATGGTCCGGCATGTCGATGGTGACGATATTTGAAAACATCGTCTCTTTCAGTCCTGCTAATTCATATTCCGCTTCTTCGGCATATCCATAGGAAGCAAATACGTTCTTTACAATCTCCCGTACATTGTCGTAAAGCTTGTTTGAGTCACCGCTTCCCTTACGGTAGGGTATTTCAGGTGCTTCAACGATCTTTAATTTGTACTCGTCATACCCATTTTCATAAAGATAATTGGTTATCTTGGATACAAGATCTTCTTTGGCTTGCGTTAATGTAGAATCCCCCAAAACGAGTGACACCTCAATCGTGAAGGGAGACGGCGTTGTCCCTACCGAATTAACTGTGTATCCTTCCTTTTCAATTAGTGTAAAAAGATCAGAAGTCAAATTGGGATTGGGTTCTCCGTCTAAAATTTGGGGAGTGATCGTAATTGGTAACACTTTCGCCACAATACTTGCCATGGTCGTTGAGTAGAACGGGGATATGACAATAAAGAGTATACAAGCTGCCGCAATCCAGCCATATTTTTTAAAATATCTCCTCTTCTTTTCATGTGTAGTCCGCATAATTTTACTTCGAAGATGATTTTTAGATTCGTCAGTTAACTTTAGTTGTTCTTCTAATTCCTTAAATGGATCATTTGATTTCATGTATCACCCCTCCTCTCGTCAATACCGTCTTCAATTCGATTAAGGCTCTTCTTAACGTCATTTTCACTTTACTTTCTGACCAATTTAAAACTTGAGCGGTTTCTGCTGTTGAAAATTCTTTTAACTTTCTTAACAGGATGACCTGCCTATAAGAAGGTTTTAATTGTTGAAGGGCTTTATACAATTCTTCCGATTCTTCATTCATCTCGATGATTTGTTCAGGTAGCGGCTTGCCGTCTTTCTCCTCCATTGTTAAGCCCAGATAGTGTTTCAACGGGTGCTTCTTTCTAAAGTGATCAATCGTCACATTATGCGCAATGGAAAATAGCCATGTTTTCACAGATGATTGCTGCTTAAATTGTTGTTTACGTCTATAGGCTTTCAAAAAGGTCTCCTGTGTTAAATCCTCTGCTTGTTGATAGTCTCGTACCATTAAAAGTATGTATGTCAAGATCGATTCTCCATAATCGTTAAACCAGTCATTTAATTCTTGTTGCTCCAAAACTGTTCCCCCTTTTCTCCTATACTTAGACGCAAATGGAAATGTATTGGTCACGTTTGAAGTAGTTATTTTCCATGTGAAATGCATTTAGCTTAAAAATTGATGGCTATCAAGGTGTCTATTTCTGTCCACTGTCAGAAAATATCTCCTCATAATTAAGAACACTCTCCTTAGAGACAATCACTCCAGATCCAATATTTAGTGTACATTATAAATAATGGAAGTTCTTGCAACTTTTTCATACACTTGCCTATCTAATATATTGAAAAACAAAATAACCATGTAAGGAGGTACCCGATTGGATTCAGTCAAAGCATTGGTCAGAAAAGCAAAAAAAGGAAATGGAGATGCTTTTGTTTTACTGGTAAAGCAATATGAAGAAGTTCTATACCGGACTGCCAGCCGATTGTTACATAATGATGAAGATGTAGCTGATGTGATCCAGGATTCTATTATTTCAGCGTACGAAAAATTAGATACCCTAAAAAATGATGAGTACTTTAATACGTGGATTTGTAGAATTCTCATTAATAAATGCAATACACTGCTTACCAAAAATAAAAACATTTCAATACTGAAAGACCACTTAACCCCCGAAAAGGAAAAGGATGCTTTTCAAAAAATAGAATTAGAGGATGCCCTCAATAGTTTGAACGAAGTCTACAGGCTGGCCCTCATTTTATACTATATTGTTGGATTAAATGTGAAAGAAATGAGTGAGTTCTTGCAAGAACCTGAAGGAACCATTAAATCAAGACTCTCTAGGGCTAAATCGATTTTGCGAACGACCTATTATAAAAAAGAGGGAGAGATTCTCAATGAAGGATCACTTTGAAATAGATCTTAAAAAGAGATTGAATGAGAAGAAAGAATTACCAGATAGTGTAAGGGAGTCACTAGATGAGGCGTATTCTATCATTCGGGCAAAATCAAAAAAGAAAAAAGGAATCATCATTTGGAATCGAGTAGCCATAGCTGCCTGCGCTCTTTTGGTTTCAGTAGGTGTTCTCACACATAAACAAGTCATGGCCAACCTTAACGATTTCTTTCATTTTGGAGATAAAGGAATAGATCAAGCCGTCCATGAAGGCTATGTGCAAGAAGCAGATAGTATAGCTACAGATCAGGGGATCAAGATAAAACTAAGTAGACATTTCTCAGATGCAAATAAAGTTGGAATGAGTTTCATGCTGGAATTCGAGGACCCATCAATCTTGAAAAATGCAGAAGAAGTCTCAATGGATTACAGGCTTAAAAATGGGGACGGAGAATACATAGTAGAATTCATCCCGGATACAAAACCACTGAAGGGAAGCCATTATGACTTATCCATCTCTGAGCAGCAAAACCCACTGTTCGATACAGAGTCAAGGAAGATTCAATATGATGTTTTAGTCAGTTCGAATAATGGTGAAATTCCCGAATTAAAAGATGCTGTGATTGAAGTGGAAAGTGTCAATGTCTTTAATGATGCAAGAATTAAGAAAACCAATGGAAATTGGGAGCTCAAAGTTGGAAATCAAAAGAATAACACATCGGATGGCATTGTTCGTTATATTACGAAAGAACCATCATCAATCATCCAAGTATCTAAAGCTGACGCTTATCCAACATCATTGAATCTTACATTCGCTTTAAAGGGGAAATATGAGAATGAAAATACGTTTGCAAACAACATGAAAATCATAGATGAAAAAGGAAATGAATATCCCGCTACGAATTTTTCATTCATTTTTGATGGAGAAAAAACCGTAATTTCAACCAATTTCCCGTTTTCATCTTATCACTACTCCAATACACTGAAACTAATTGTAACAGGGGTAGGTGAAGTGGATTTAGTTCAAGAAAAAAGGAATGAACTGACCCAGTAAATAAGTGCATATATAAAATAATGACAAGAAGTAGAGCCAATTATGTGGCATTCCTTCTTGTCATATTACTAAATTCAGGTCAGAGTTGTGACGGTACGTCTTTACTATTACCCAAAAAGTAGTGTAAGAAACGTCCTCGGTTTGCTTTCATTTCTGAATACCGTGGGCTGACCTAAACTCATTCCCCCAATATCGGCAACACCGTAGAATCCTTAATCTCCCTCAACGCCAAGCTCGTCTGAATCTTCGTAATCCCCATCTCATTCAACCTTCTAATAAAGAGCTCCAGTCCCTTGCGATCCTTACAGGCCACTTTCAGAAGATAATCATATTCCCCGGTCAAACAATGACATTCCAGAACCTCTTCCATTGATTCCAATGTCTCCTCCACTGCTTCCAACTTCTCCGTCCGGTGTTCATTCGTACTCATAAACACGAAGCATAGTAAATCAAATCCAAGCTTTTCATGATTTAGAATGGCTACCTGCTTCTTGATATACCCTTCCGTTTCCAACCGCTTGATTCGAGCGTGTACTGCCGGTGCGGATAAATTGACCCGCTTTGATAGTTCAAGATTGCTTAGCTGCCCGTCTTTTTGCAGCAAATCCAACAGCTGAAGATCCATTTGGTCCAATACTCTGCTAACAATCGATTCCATGATTCAACCACCCTTTTCAATTGTTCCAAAAACCAACGGTAAAACTATGTATAAATGAATTTTTATAATCTAATATTCTATAATACTTTTAATTATTTCGATTAATACCCATTATACAATAAGTTCTTTTGTAAACTTAAGAAAATGTTAAAATTATTCTTATAGTAAATGTCATTGTGCACAGTGGCTCTTCGAAAAGGGGCTAAATGACGTGAAATATTATTATCTATTGTTACTGACCAGTTTTCTCTGGGGAGGCAATTTCATCGTGGGGAAAACGCTTGTAGAGCATGCGTCCCCAGGAACGTTGACGATATTGAGATGGGCGATCGCCATCGTCTGCCTGTTTCCGATTGTCTGGTGGAAAGAAAAGAAGCTCGTTCCACCCGTACGATCGATTCTGCCATTATGCTTAATGGGGCTGACAGGGGTGGCCCTCTTTCAGGCACTTCAATTCATGGCACTTGAGAGAACCTTTGCCACCAATGTAGGACTGATTTCCACGTTAAATATGTTTTCAATCGCCGGAATTTCCTTTATATTTCTGAAGGAAAAGATGAACGCCTTTCAACTGTCTTCTATGTTCTTATCACTCTTTGGCGTGTTGCTTGTCCTGTCCAAAGGAAACATGGAGATGGTCTATTCCCTCCAGTTTAATGACGGGGATCTGTATATGCTGGCTGCGGTTGTGATGTGGGGATTCTATTCCGTTTGCAGTAAATGGGCGATGAAGAGCGTCACACCGATGATGTCGATTCTTTATTCAGGGATATTCGGACTTCTTATCCTGCTTCCTTTTAATCTTCATGATTTCCGTGTGACCAATGTCGATGCTTCATTCGTGCAGTCAATCCTGTATACGGGTGTGATATCCACGGTTGTTTGCATGGTGCTTTGGAATGTCGGGGTGAATAAGCTGGGCCCGAGTACGTCGGGATTATTCTTGAACTTTAATCCTGTATTCACGGCTTTGTTGGCGTTTGTCTTTTTGGGTGAGAAGATGAATGGGTTGCAGGCTGTTGGGAGTGTGATTGTTTTGGCGGGATGTGTGTTGTTTTCGCTACTGAAGACGAAGCCTCGCATCTTTCAAGAGGTTCCTACCAGCATGATTTCAAGTAAAACTGTAAAGACTTCATAGAAAGAAGCAGTGCCGACTAAATGGCACTGCTTTTTTTCATACCGAATAAGTGAATTTCAGCGGGTTTCGAATTGGTAGTGGAATATTCTAAAAACAAATTATTTAATACGTACAAATGGCGTCAGTTCATTCCCTTTTTGATTTCCCCATTTAGAAAAGTATTTCAACATTCATTTATTCAACCCCTATATAAATATACATAGAAATATTAAAAATTAAATTTACCAAGCTTTTGATATTTTACTATCACCCAGTATGCTTCTTCTTCACTAATCTGAGCTTTTTCTGCATCCTCTTTTGAAAGTTCAAAAGTAATATCACGAGATACAGATCCACCACTGTCAGTCGTGAAAAAATATTTACCATCTTTCTCATGAATAACTATTCCATAATCTGAGAATATCTCTCTCATTTAAATATCTCCTTACTTGAATCATTCGGTAAAACCATTTTATTCAATGGAGTCTGATCAACTGTTGCTACCTATTCCGCTTTCATCCAAAACGAATTCTGAAAAACCGTTTGGAATCCTGCTTTCAGCATATTTTGATTACTTGCCGTTCCGAACTCAACATCTGTATACAACCTCTTTAATCCCATTTCCTTTGCCGTTTGAATTCGATGGTGAATCAACGCCTTTTGAGCTCCCTTTCCTCTATGCGAAGGGAATGTAAAATCATTTGCCAGATACCCTTCCTCTCCCCGGATAAAAAGTGAGCCCATTCCGATTGTATCTTCACCAATATAAGCTATGTAATTATGAAAATCCGGACGAACGAAATACGTTGCTTTTCGTTCCATTATCTCTTCGTCTGATGTCATTCCAGTTGATTCTGCGATAAGATGGAGAAACTCCCTTACATTGTCCCCGGTTACTTTTACAAGGTGAATATCTTCACTCACATATGCTCCATCCTGAGGCTGCATTTCCATGAAAACCAGTTGTTCAGCAGAATAAAACCCCTTGCCTGTTAAAGCTTGAGCGACTTCCATGTTTAATTGATCAGGGGTCATATCGAAACAAGGAGTGAGTTGTTCGGAAGCGTAAATTTCTAGAATTTCATCTGTTTTATCCAGATCATTCTTTCCGAATCCCTTTATACGATTGTAATAGATGGAACCTGGTGATGCAGGGTCGATTAGTAATGTGCAGTCGCCCACTTGTTTGGTTTGTAGGTTTTTATCCACACTGGAAAGGGCTCTTTCAGAGTTGAATCTCGTTAAAGCCAACTCTATTTCGTTAATTCTATCAACTTCCACTTTTATATCGAATGTCATTTTATTGAATCCACTCCTATTATTTTAATCATCTACATGTACTAGATCAGCGATCATTTCTCTATTCGTCTTCAATAAACTCTCCGGAAGATCGTTTCGAATGCTCTTCAATCCAAAATAAAATGTATCGTGAGTATCTTGAAGCAAACTTTCCTGAAATTTTATTTCTTTATCCGTAAGGGTGCCGACCAATTCTTCAATAAAGGAAACCTGTGTCATCATATCGACCGCACCAAGGTGAAATACACCTGTAAGTTTATGATGGATGATGTATTTCAGCTGTTTGGCCAGCCATTCATCCGTGAGATGATTACACTCCAGATTGCTGAATACTTCGATGGAGCCCTTCTCAATCCCACTTTTAATTTGGTCCAATCTCGGAGACTTCTTTCCCCATATTTGTGGAATACGGATCATCACGGCACGTTCCTCTAAAATTTTCTGCAACATATCTTCACATTCCACTTTGAACTGTCCATAAGGGGATGAAGCGTGAGGAGTGTCTTCTTCCGAATGGTGCTTTGTAAAATCCCCATCAAACACGTTGGCCGTGGAAAAGAAATAAAGTGTGCTATCAGCATTTTCGATTTCCAGTGCAAGCTCCCTGTGGAATATAAGCTGTTGCTCGAAATCACCTCTTAGGCATGAGATGATGACATCGGGTCTAATGGATAGGATCAATTCTTTCATCTTTCCTCTATCGGTGATGTCTAATTGAAATTGTTTTTCTTCGGGAAGATCTACCGGTCTGGTTGCATAGGTCCCATATATATCATAGGAATCTTTGCACTCTTCCATTAACGCTTTCCCTACTAATCCACTTGCGCCGAAGATGAGCAGTTTTTTCATATCGAATCCCTCCAGTTGTCGTTCATGCTTTCTCCCAGAATATAATGTGAAAACCACATCACATTCTGCTTCATAATTGCCACATTCATCCCTGGTTGGTCAGGACTATAGGCCATTCCTTTAAAAATAATAAATTCTGTCTCCACGTCCATATCCTTTAACCCCTGGTAAAGATCATATGCATTGGAAATAGGAACGCGTGCGTCCATGTCGCCGTGTTGGATCAAGGTAGGGGTGCAGGCTGATTGGATATAGTTCATGGGCGAAGTTTTTGCATGTACCTCTGGATCATTCCATGGCGTATCTCCTAGATGCATTCTAATAAAATAGGGTATATCGGTATTCACATAATGACTTCTCCAATTCGTTATTGCGCCACCGACTGAAGCAGCCTTAAACCGATCACTATAGGTGGAGCAGAAGGCTGAAATAAATCCTCCCTGGCTCCATCCCATAACCCCTACCCGTTCCTGATCTGCGGTTCCCCTGTCTACGAGTGCATCCACACCGGATATCACATCCTGGTAGTCACCGAGTCCAAAGTTTCTGTAGTTTGCTTTTAAAAAGTCATTGCCATATCCTGAGCTTCCTCTGTAGTTTGGTTCTAGGACGATAAAGCCTTTTTCTATAAACTGCTCCACAGGATATTTTTCGTTGAAGCAGCCTGAATGGATGGGAAAGGATGCCCACCCTGGACCGCCATGGATGAGTACTAATAAAGGGTATTTCTTATGTGGATCAAAGTCTGCCGGGGTCGTTAAAACCCCTTCTATTTCAAGGTCATCACTGCTTTTCCATGAGATGATTTCCCTGTTACTTTTACACTTGCCTTTGAAGGCGTTATTTTCATCTGTTACCTTTTGATCATCCACATAGATTTCAAAGGTTTCATTTGGTTTGGCCTTACAATATGCTAGATGATCTCCATCCCTTGTTATGGATGCATCAAGTACAAAGCCATCTTCATTTTCGCTCAGCATTTCCACGGTGCCATTTTCAAGTAGTAACCCGATGCGATAATTCGTTTTGTCTTGCCACTTCATGAAAATCCCTTTAGAAGTCCATCGGATGGGCATAACGGTACTATCGAAATCTGATAGAGGTTGAATGAACTCTCCAGTTTTCAGATCATAGATTTCTAGTGTGCAGTCTTGTATATGGGTTTTATAATACTCTTTTTCCCTTATGCTGGCTGTGTAACAAATTTGACTGCTGTCGGAAGAAATGCAGATGCTCCCACCCAACAACTTATCGGTATTCAACTTTTGCAGCTCGCCCGTTTCAACTTCGAGTATGTATAGATTTCTATTAAAAATATCTTCCATGTTCGGGCTTGGTGCAGTCAGCAATACACCCTTTTTTCCACCGTTTGATATATCAAATTCAAGTATATGAAATTCCTGACACTCCGTTAGTGGGTGCGCTTTTTGGATGGAATCGTTGATTTCAATATAATACAAACAGTGATTCCGGTATTCTTTGCCTACGTGATGGAAATCTCCATAGTTCTCCCTGCGTTTGTTGATTTCTACCGATTCCTTTGACTGCGCAATGTAATAAAAACCTTTGCTGGAAGGTTGCCATTTGAAGTGACTGACTCCTTCATTTTCATTCGTCATTTGAATACTGCAAGAGCCGTCCAATGACTGAACAAAGATCTGATTTTTCTTTTCAACTGAATGAAGATAAGCGACTTGTCTGGAATCCGGAGACCATGATGGGGCTGTCCCTTCACCGATTAAGGAACATTGATCCTTCCTTTTTTCATAAATCCAAATGTGATTCCGATATGTATTGTCTTGCCAGTTAGCTGTGTTTTTGACGAAGGCAATGTTTTGGCCATCTTCGCTTATCGTTGTGCCTGACAAGGTGGGTAGTGAGATAAGTTCTTCTATACTTAGATACTTTTCTTTAAGACTATTCATTCCTAAACTCCTTTGTCTTTATTGGCATTGACAATAACTTCAACAAAAAGAGCA
This sequence comes from Rossellomorea aquimaris, assembly GCF_020172085.1. Lineage (GTDB taxonomy): Bacteria > Bacillota > Bacilli > Bacillales > Bacillaceae_B > Rossellomorea > Rossellomorea aquimaris_E. Next base: position 95,461 of record NZ_JAIVAT010000003.1, on the reverse strand, counting down.
TCAATCCCTTCCTGAATCAATGCTCCCGTTAGCTTTATAGATAGATGGATTATAGAATGGGGCTGCCCCCTGCAATAAAAACTCAATTTACAATTTGTTAATATCATTTCTCCCTTTTCTAATTTGAAGAATGATGTAATTTAAAACCATCAGGAAGGTTACCGCAATAGCCATAACGTACCAAATGTCTGATGAAATACGAATGAACATACCATCATCGTTAAAATGCGCAATGTAGAGATCAAGAACACCTATTGTTTGAGCTGTTATAAGTGCATACCCCGTCACACTGCTAAAAATCAAAATCATGAAAGCTAGGCAAATGGAAATCGAAATGGTACAAGATCTAACAAAAGTACTTGTCATTAAAACCTACTCCCTGAATCAAATTTTAATGAATGTATCCTCTACAAAAAATTCTCTCATTTCATCCACAACCACTTCAGTTTGATCCCAGTGCAACATATGAGAAGCGCCCTCCACCCTTCTAATTTCCATCTGAGAAGACCTCTTCACATCTTCAAGTAATGTGTCATTGATAATAGTAAACTCTTGGGGTAATGTAGCCACCAGTAACAATATTTTATCCCCTAATTGTCTATATATCTTGTTAATAGGTGAATGAGCCATGGACTTAATAACTGAAGCGGCAACATCAGAGTCAACGATTAGCTTTATTTTCCCATCCACTTCTTTAACATAGTCCTTTGAAGCCAATTTTTTATATTCATTCCAATCGATGTATGATTTGGCTTCTTCATTGTAAAAGGCTTCATAGCTCGGATATTCAAAAGAGTGAAAGGATTCTGCAGTGTATTGGATCTCCTTTTCTACACTGTTAATGTTAGGCCATTTCCATCCTGGCTTAGATGCTAAATCGTCTACGATTTGATAAAAATGATCCTTCGTTGTGTAGCCTCCATCGAGTAACAATGTCTTCATTACAGATGATTCATATTCTTTCATAAAATGAAGGGCTATATCTGCTCCGTATGAATGTGCCAGAAAAGAAAATTTCCCTACATTCATTTTCTCGAGAATGCGATACAACCAAGTTGTCATATTCACCATTTCATATTCTACTTCGGTTGCAAACTTATCACTTTTTCCATGACCCGGGAGATCAATTGAAATAACCCTATATTCATCTTTTAATTTCTCACCCAGTTCTATGAAACTCAAACTTGTATTTCCTAATCCGTGTAGACAAACAATGGTCGGCGAATGATCTTCACCCCACACATGACCTCTTACACGGTAGTTATCGATTGATAGAAATATTTCCTTCATAATGGCACCTCTTATCATTTTTATAAATTGATATATGTAACGAGCAAATTCCAAATTGAGTGGGCTATGATTGGTACCCAAATATTATTAAATCTGATTGCAAGAACTCCTAACCCCAACCCTAACCAGATGATTTGTAAAGGATCCGTGTGTAGTAGTGCAAAAGTAATTGAAGAAATAATAAGCATGACAACCCTTAATCGATTTGAGGGAACCAGGATCAAAAGTCCTCTATACAGAATTTCTTCTTGGATTGGAACGATGAGGCAAACATTGAGTAAAAGAAAAAACAAATGAAGTGTGGAGAGCTGAGGCAATCTTATTAGTCCAAACGTATCTTCAAAGCCTATTGAAGTCTGCTTTAAGAAAGTCACACAGACCAGGGTGACCGTGATCCAAACATACATCTTTTTATCTTTCAATATATCGAGACTGAATACCTTTTCGTATTTTTTCCTATAGATAAGTATCAGGATCATAAAAAAGATTAGGACCAAGAGTCGGTTTTCCAACTTAAACATTAATGCTCTCGGAATACCTTGGATAAAATAAAAATAATCTGGTAATTTAGTACTTTCCAATAAAAAAGCGATTAGGAATATAGTTAAAAACATGAATGTTTTTTTAAACACCAGCAGTTCCTCCCTGATTCCCTCCCTTAAATTTCAAACCGTGTTTAATGATAAGTTTATCATAATAGGAAATTTTTAGTAATTAAATACTTCCTTCCTATTATCCCTTTTTATATTCCCCTTCTAGCTTAGTATCCATATTCTGTTCAAAGTCTTTGTACCCTTAGTATGAATGGAACAAAGTCCTATCTTCTATAACTTCAGGAATAACATATAGAAATTATTTACTTTTATGTTAGCATATTGAAATTGAGGAGGGGACAGGAGAGAATTGTTTCGTTTTACATGGCATGGAGAGTCAAAATAGTTTAGGAGGATGGTAGAAATGAAATCACGTTATTTCAAGTTAGTTCTTGTCGCAATGCTTTTTGGGGGAACAGGATTTTTCAGTACGGGTAAAGCGTCTGCAGCTACACCTACCTTTCAAATGCCTTTTCCTTGTGGACAAGTGTGGGAAGGCCAGACTAGGACCAATCACAGTCCATTGAATGCGGTAGACTTCAATCGGTCTAATGATCAAGGAGATACTGTCGTTGCTTCTTCCTCAGGAACGGTTGTGAAGGTCAAAGATCTGGGAAGTTCAAGCTATGGAAAATATATCGTGATTGACCATGGTGGCGGCTGGACCACATTATATGCTCATTTGAATTCATTCAGCATTTCTAGTGGACAGAAGGTTTCTCAAGGTCAAAAGATCGGAACAGTCGGTGCGACAGGAAATGTTACTGGGGCTCATCTCCATTTTGAACAACTGTATAATGGTTCCCCACAAAAAATTAAATTTAACGGTTCACAAATCACCTATTATGGATCGAAGAACTATACGAGTAAAAATTCATGCACTTCTGAAGGCGTAAAGGGAACGGTCCATACTGATTCTGGCGCTCCTCTAAATATCCGATCAGGTCCAGGTACAAATTATAATGTCGTAGGTTCAGTATCAGATGGAGCGACCGTCACAATCTCCTGTCAAAAACGCGGTGAAACAGTAACAGGTAAATACGGGACAAGTAATTTATGGAATTATATTGGAGATGGTTACATATCCGACACCTATGTCTATACAGGGTCAGATGGACAAGTAGCCCCAACCTGTTCCGAGTAGAATTCTACTAGTTTAAAAGAAAGAGAGGTATCACGATGAAACATCTAAAAATCAAAGCGATCCTAACGATCGCCATCGCTTCTTTTCTGCTTTTTTCTACAAACGCCCTTGCCGTCCAGTATTATACGATCTCCACCAACAGCGGCGCTCCCATCAATATGAGAAGCGGACCGGGAACAAACTATCCTGTCATGCTTTCCATTCCAAGCGGTTCGAGGGTTCCATACTATTGTTATAAATATGGAACGACCGTGACAGGAAAATACGGAACGAGTAATATATGGGATCAAATCGAATGGAGAGACTCACGAGGCGTCATGAATATCGGCTATGTATCAGACACCTATGTGTACACCGGGTCAGATGGTCCGGTGGGAATCAAGTGCGACTAGTTTCCCATTAACCAAAAGTTAAGTCATAGGAGCCCCTGAACTTTTAGGAGTTACAGGGGCTCATTTAATATATGTTGGATAAAGTGATGTCTATTGTACTATCTTCTGCTTGGAAATTGGAACGAATTGAGTGAGGTATGCTCGGCGGAGGAGTGAGGAGAATGTCGAGGTGACGACACTCTGGCTGCTTCAAAATGTGTAAAAAATGGACTCGGGTATACCTCTCCATTTATGTTCGGATTAGCCGACACCTCCACTTTGTCACACTTCTTCAGTTGTAGGATTCCTGTTACCGTCGTCCCTAAACCATCAAAAGAAAACAAACCTTTAGGAAGAATGTTTTGTCCTGCCAGAGCCACCTCATCATTTACATTGATTGTTAGGTTGACGACGAAGTCCTGAGGAGCAACATCCTCTCCAGGGAAAAATAATGTAGAGGCCGTAATTACATACACTCCACCATGTTTTGGGATAAATACAGAATTCTCTCGATCATATTCATTGTTTAAATCAAAGACCACTTTCGGAAATTCCAGCTTCTGTCCTGTGAATCCAGCTACACTCTGGGAGTCTTCAGCTATAGCCCTGAATGCCGAACAAATATGCTCACAATGTCGTTTACTGCATTTTTTATCCATCATCAAATTCCTCCTTTCTTCCTTTTAGCTTTGAGAATATGAATATCCCCTTTCTTACCGTATATCCCCATACTATATAGTATTTGATAGAATTCATTATGTTTCAGCTATTGTCCTATCATTTTGCTGATTATTGCTCTAATCGGAACATTTTTCGATACGAATAGTTGATTCATCTAATCAAAAAAACATTTTATAGCATATAAATACTAGAGACTTGAAATGACCAATAGAGAGGTGATGAAATCAAATGTCTGAGTTAACGTCAATAGAAAAATTATTGTTAAACACAACCCCCGGAACCTTAATGAACCGTATCATCATTAACGGAAGTTTAGTCGAAATCAGGAATTTCATATCATTCAATTCAACAGAAAGTGTAGCCATATTCACCCCAACGACCGCTCCTGAATATTTAGTGGTGAACTCCAAAACAATCGAAGCCATTGTATATTGTCAGCCAGAACCAAACCATGATCATGGATGATGGATTAGGAATATTCTATAATTCATAAAGAATAAGACCACTTCTCTATTCCGAGAAGTGGTCTTATATTATATCTACTAAACTGCTCTCCTAGGACAGAACATTCAGATATCCTCTTACCTTCTATTCAAACCTTACCCTTCTCAATCCAACCATTAAAAACACAACCGCAAACCCAAGCAGGACCCCAACCGGTGCAGCGATATCAGAAATCCCGCCGCCTCTTACCGTCAACTCAGCAAACCCCTCCATTCCCCAATACTGCGGAAGGAACTTCGCAACGTTCTGAATCGCTTCCGGCATAATTTCGACCGGCCAGTAAACGCCGGCAAGCATGCAGGTGGAGATGATGATCAGGTTCCCGAAGACGGATTGCTGTTCTGACGTTTTGACGAAACCGGCGATGAAGAGCCCGAGTCCAATGGTGCAGAGAAGCAGGCTTGAAACGAGAATCATGTTGGCGAACGTGTTCCCCCATTCGATGTGAAAGATCTTCTGAGACAGCGTCATCAGGATCCCGAACTGGATCCAGCCGATAAGGAAAAAGGCCAGCATGTATCCACATAATAGTTCGACCTTGGTGGCAGGTGTCGACATCATCCGGTACCAGACACCGTTTTGTCGTGCTTCGAGAAGGATTCCGGTACTGGATAGCATGGCAATCATCACGAACATGATCGTGAAACCGGCAGAGCGTGCTGTCAGATTGTTCATCGTTTGGAGGTCTTCATTCTTGGTAACCGAGACGGTTTCAACGGCTGCTGGTAAAGTTTTCAATTCATCTGAGATTTTCTCCTGGATGGCAGCAGGATTCTCTCCCGTAGCATCTTGATAAAATCCGGCGGCCGTTGTACTGATCTTCAGCTTTACGAGGCTGTCATTGATGAGTTGCTCGACAAGTGCTGCCCCTTCGAAGGATGGAGAGGACACAAAGACGACTTCAGGTGTTTCCTGGTTTAGCAATGTCTCTTCAAGTCCTTGTTCCACTCGTATATATCCTGTGATTTCCTGATGATCGAATTTCTCTGCAACGGACTTTCCATTTTCCACTTTAAATGTGAAAGTGTCGGTTGCTTTCATTTCATTGATCAATTCCTGAGATAAATCCGTCTGGTCCTCGTCGACCACCGAAATCTCCGGTTTATATTCCCCATTTCCCGTTACGGCTCCGCCAAAGATGAAGGTGAATAATAAGGGCATTCCGAACAGAAGCAGAAGTGTCCGGCGTTTTTGAAAGAGTCGTTTAATTTCAAAGCGGGCTATGCTGATGATTTTCCTCATTCTATTTCTCTCCTTATCTAAGTTTTAATTTCAGTGAACCAATCCACAGTGCCACAATGCCGCTCAGTATGAGTACGGTGACAGGCAGGGTAAGTGCATCCCACGACGTTCCCTTCATGATGTCAAGTATGCCGCCAAGTGCCCATTTATTTGGAGCGATGCCCGCAACTTTCTGTAAGGTTTCTGGAAACGAAGCTAGTGGGATCATGGAACCTCCGAGGAGAGCGAGAACCTGAACGCCAATTCCCCCGATGGAGTCGACCGTCTTTTCTTCAGTCATAAAACCGGCAAGCATCATCGCTAGACCCGAAACCGAAAAGGAGTAAGCGAGGCCCATCAGAACAAGCTGCGCTACATTACTGCCCCAGTCCACACCGAATAAAAAGTGGGTGGCGAAAACAAACACCGTGAACTGAAGGATGGTGAACGAAAGAGTTCCGAGGAACTTTCCTCCTATGATGGATGAATGACGGATAGGGCTGATCATCAACCTTGCCAATGTGTCGGTATTCCGCTCCTGAATGATCGTTTTAGCACCCATGGTGGTGTTGAACAGAATGAACATGGCTCCCATGGCGGCTGCATAATACTGCATGCCGGAAAGGGGCTCCTTGCCATCTTTTTCAGAGACGACCCCGTTTGCCTCACTATCTGCAATCGTTGTAAGTTTTTCTGAAAGATCCTTCATGGTACTGGAAAGATCAATACTCTGATTGGAAACCGGCACAGACGACGTCAGTTCTTCCCCTACTGTCCTTGTTGCAGCCGATACGGTTGTTACCCGATTGGTGAAGGATTCGGTGATGGTAGAAAGGATGGAGAATGGAAGGTCTTTGCCGGGATCTTTGAACATTTTAATCGGTTGATTTTCCCCTTTAAACAGTCCTTCCCCCCAACGGTCTGGAAATACAAGGCCAGCATCCACCTTCCCTTCCTCGATGGCGTTACGTAAGTCTGCTTCTGTTTTAAACTTCTTTAAGGTGATGCTTTCCTTCAATTCTTTTCCCTGGAGAGTGTCATGAAGAAATTGGTCTGTCAGTTCATCTTGTGACGTCACAACGACACCTGCAGTCAGTTCGGGAAGCGATCCATTTTCACTGAACACCCCGCTTAAAGCAGAACCGAGGATGGCTGTCAGGATAATCGGCATGAGTAATAGTGTGATAAAGGACTTGCGATCTTTGAGACGGATTTTGATATCTTTCCATGCTATGGTGAACAGGCTCATTTCTTTCTCCTCCTAATCCCGTAACGTTCGTCCTGTCAGCTGCAGGAAAAGCGTCTCAAGATTTGATTCTTTGATTTCAACGGATTCGATCTTCAATCCCGCATGGACGGCAGTCGTGATGATGGATGCCATGGCTTCCTGTGGGTTCGGCGTAAACACCTCGATGATTCCGGTATCTTGTTGAAAAGTCACTTGCCCGTTTTCTACAGTATTTTTCAGAGCTTTCATCGCGTCATCCGATAAACTTTCGACCTTCATTTGGATGAAACTGCTTCCCGTGAGTCGGCTGCATAATTCCGCCTTCGTCCCAAGGGCGATTACTTCTCCGTGATCGATGATGCCGACGCGGTTACATAGGAACTCGACTTCCTCCATGTAATGACTCGTGTAGATGATAGTCATACCTTTTTCATTCAATGCTTTGACTGTCTCTAAGATATGATTTCGAGACTGTGGATCGATTCCCACCGTCGGTTCATCCATGATCAACAGCTCCGGTTCATGCATTAAGGCAGCACCGATATTGATTCTCCGCTTCATCCCGCCTGAGAAGGTTTCAATGCGGTCCTTTCCCCGATCCTTCAATCCTACGATGTCGAGTACTTCCTCCACTCGCTTCTTTGCCTGTGCTCCGGTCAGACCGTACATTTTTCCCCAGAACAGCAGATTATCCCTCGCGGACATGGTTGGGTAGAGGGCGATTTCCTGAGGGACTACTCCGACTTTCTTTTTAATCAGCACAGGAAATTGTTTCACCGATTGACTCGCCACCAGTACTTCCCCCTGATCGTACGGCACAAGTCCACAAATCATCGAAATCGTCGTTGATTTTCCTGCTCCATTCGGTCCAAGCAGTCCGAACGACTCGCCCTTTTCGATCGTAAAGGAAACGTTCTTCACGACTTCTTTTTTCCCATAGCTTTTCTTCAGATCTTTCACCTCTAACATATCTCCACACCCTTTTTTCTTTGACTATACTTAAAGTATAGCGGGGATCTCCTCTTTCCAAATCCCTCCAGCGATAGAAATTGAACATAAAAAAATACAGCTTTGATAGCTGTATTTCATAGGAGTACTATGCTGAAAGTCATGGTTCAATAATCCGTAATGTGATAACGGACGGCAAAGATGGCCGCCTGGGTCCGGTCCCTCAGCTGAAGCTTGCTGATAAGATTGGAAACATGATTCTTTACCGTGCCTTCTGAAATATACAGTTCCCCCGCAATCTCCTTGTTGTTCAGTCCGAGACCGAGTTTATTCAGTACCTCCAGTTCCCGTTCCGTCAGTTCCTTCACAATTTCCGGTACTGTGTTGATTTGTTCTGTGGGCTGCTTCCTTCTCATTTCCCTCACGATATCCCCTGTTAGTTCTTTCGGGAGCACCATGCCACCCGATTGAACCGTCATAATCGCCTGAACGATGGCATCCGTCGGCATATCTTTCAACAAATATCCGCTTGCCCCTTCTTCCAGTGCTTCAAAGATGAGCTCACTGTCATTGAAGGTGGTGAGCATGAGAACCTTGATGTCCGGATAGGCGGTTGTGATGAGCTTCGTTCCTTCCACTCCGCTCGCGATTGGCATGCGGATGTCCATCAGGACGATATCCGGACGGAGTTCACCTGCTATCTCAAAAGCTTCCTTCCCATTAGACGCGACCCCAGTCACATCGATTTCTTCTCTTAGATCTAATATCGTCGCAAGTCCGTCCCTCATTAATTCCTGATCATCAACGATTAAAATTCTGACCATTTATGATCCCCCCATCTGCCATTTCATCTCTATCAGCGGTACCGCTGCTTTCACAAGGAACCCTTCTTTCGTACTTTCAAATGCGGTGGTTCCTCCATGTTCATGAATTCTGTCCCTCATATGCTTTAAGCCAAACCCGGGATGGATTTCCCCTGAACCTTTTCCGTCATCCTTAATACTGATTTCTACGATAGATTCCGAGACTTCGAGGATGACGCTGCATTCCTTCGCCTGGCCGTGCCGGACGGCATTGGTGATCGATTCCTGTATGACGCGGGTCAGGTCTAGTTGTACCGAGATCGGTATCACCATGACATCACCTTTGACCGTGAAACTTGATACAAGTCCGGTCATCTTCTGATAATCCCCCAGCATCTTTCTTATCGTCGTGACAAAGGATTTCGGCTGATCGTGATCTTTCAAGGTCCTTACCGACAGGCGTATTTCCTGAAGGGACTCCCTAGCCAAATCTTCACAGAGCTGAATCTTCTGTTTGCTCATATCAGGGCGGGATTCCATCAGCTCCTTAGCTACCTGAAGCTGAACGAGGAGGGCGGTCATTTTGTGACCGACCGTATCATGGATTTCCCCGGAAATCCGGTTTCGTTCTCGGATGAGGGTCAACTCCTCCACCTGTTTTGAGTAGTGATGTAATTGCTCATGAGCGGAGGTTAGCGCTGTATGGGTTTCCTGCAGTTCGCCGTACTGGGTTTCAATTTTCGCACGTGCATGAAAAAGTCTGTAGATAAGGCGACCGACGACTGCCTCAAACACGATTAAGCTAAAGTTAATAAGGTTTTCCATGAGGGAAAAGGTGCCGGTAACTTTATAAATATAGTACATAGAACCTGCCCAAATGATGAAAAAGGCAATAGAAAATGCCCAGAGTATCCGTCTGTTTTCAGTAAATAAGAACAGCGTCACTGTACTTACCCCGAACAGGATCAGATAAAGGGACGACGCTGGATAAAAAAAGACGAATCCTGTAATTAAGATGAAATCAAGGGCAAGTGGAAGTGGATAATATGTATGTTTCCGTATGTACAAAAGCAAAAAATGATTTAGGATGAACCCGGTTATCCCTATGATTACATAGATCATTTGTGCATTTGTAGGTGCTTCTACAGAAGAATAATAGATGTAACTGATCATGGTGAGCATGACCAGGCGGAGAATGCTTAAGAAAGTGAGTTTCATGGAATCACCTCTTTCTGGAATATGAGTAAGAATATATTTCCATTATAAGCTTAGTTTGCTGGTTTGATAAGGATGAACTTGGGTATTGGTGATAGAATGCAGCGTTTGAAATACAACATTTTGAGTATAAAATCTTTAGTCTAATAAGGGGGTGTTTTTATGAATCGCTGGTACTTTCCATTTATTGTTGGGTTCATTGTGCATGTGGTCTTATCCTTGATTGGACATTATGAGGTGACTTTCATTCTGAGCTTGAGTGGTGGAATTACGTTGGGATTTTTTCTTATGTATTGGCTTAATAGGGGGAGGGGCAAGAGGGTAAGGTGACATTGTAGCTATGGGGTATTAGCGAGAAATGGTTATAAATGGAAAATGACGCAAAAAATAAAAAAACGACGCAATTATCGGGAAAATGACGCAATTAATTAAAAAATGACGCAATCATGCCCGGAAATGACGCAATTAATCGCTGTCTCTTCCTCGCATCAATAAAGAAGACATTAAAAAAGAGCCCCCTGCCCATAACCAGCTTGAAATTCTTGGCTCACCAAGGAATATAGATCTGTTTCAACCTTAATTTTATTAATTTTTCAACAAACGGTCCTTAATCGTACGTCAATCATTTATTACCTCCAACAAAATCCGTCCACTCTTCATGCCAAACTTCTCTCAACGCATTCCTGAACAATTTGTCTAGCTCCTCTGTCGGGTCAGAACGATCGACCTTAAGCGACTTCACATACGTTTCTAAATGCTGGATTTTTTCAGATACATATTCATCCATCTCATACGGCCATGGCTCAACGTTCAGTCCCTCCCCCATTATCTTCCGTTTCAACAACGTTGCGACCGCATCTTTCACCTCACCCGCCGGCAGCAGGTCTTCAACCAGCTCCTGAAATTCAATCGGCGGGCTCGCATGATATTTCCCAATCCATTGGGCAGCCAGCAAGGGACGAAGCACATTTAAATATTTCTTAATCCCGCCTTCTTCATGATCGCGAAAGTTGCTCTTCGCCATATTTAAATAGTGGTACAGACTGGAGACGGGTGAAAATAGCTTCTGTTCCAGTTCCTTTAGTTGCTCGACAACAGAATAGGGTTGAGCATATACGATCGTTGATGTAAGCCACTCGAGAATAGACGGATTTGATTTCCGAAATAATCTCAGTGCCTTTGTCAGCTCCCACCCACTCATGTCCAACAACGGGTCGGTGGGAATGGAGACAGTGTCCCTGGCCGGAATTTCGATCACATCCCTCTTCTGATCGATGGATAAATACCAGTTAGGTTTATGGATATAAATGAACCGGACGTCATAGTCGCTGTCCTTAGAGGGAAAGCCCCATGCCCTGCTCCCAGATTCGCAGGCGAATAAAATTTTCACGTCGTGATCGATTTCGATTTGTTTCATGACTTCCATGATATGTTCTTTCATCAGTAGGACCTCCTTTTGCTTTAAACATTCTCTTTATCTTCATTACTATCCTTTTTTTAAAAAAAATCAGCGTATCCTTTAACTCTGGATACGCTTTACTATCATCTCTCTCGTCTTTCAAATGTGCCCCTTTTACGAACAGTCTTAAATTCTAACCGTTCATATAGCTTTATGGCTCCGGGATTATTTTGATTCACATGAAGAGTGGCAGATGTCATGCCATCATAACGGAAAGCCTCCAGGCATTTGCATGTCAGGATCGCAGCAATTCCCTTTCCCCTCAACTCCGGAATCACACCCACTTGAATGATGTACCCGATTTTGTCGGTTTCTTTATCGGAGGTAATGAACCCTACAGAATGGTTATTTATAGTTGCTAAATAGGACCGTTCTGGTAAAAAATCTGCGCCGGAGGATATCCACTCCACCCATTTCTCCATTGGCCATCCCGGAAATCCCGGACGGTCTTTGAAGGATGTCTGGTACACTTCAAAAAATTGCTCTTTCAACGATGGTGACCAGCTCTTGAAAATCACAGGAAAAGAGGATTCAATCTGAGGAATTTCAGTTAAAGTGTGTTCCATCACATATTCCTGAAATACCAACTCAAACCCCTTTTGTTTATAATTTTGAATGATTTCTTCCGTTATGTTTTCACATTTTACGTTCGTCACGTCCGTCATCCGATTCGCCTACCGTTCCATTTATTTAAGGTTTACATCCCCCTATTATCTGAAGATACCACGCCCTTACCATCAGGTCTAGACTGTGATTGGATGCTTGGACAAGACGGCTGATTGGTGGAAGCGGAGCTGATAAAACATTAACAACCCATTGACATTTAACAAACAAAATAATATTATGTTTATAAATTAACCAACAATATAAACTATCGTTTAATATATAAGTTAAGAGAATAGGAAGTGTTTATGAATGGAGCTTTCCAACCAGTTTTGGAGTGCCTCTTTAGAAGAAATGAAAAGAGGATTTCTTGAAGAAAAGGATTCATTTGTCTGTCTTATGTGTGGAGAGAGCATCGAAAAAGGGATGGTATACCCTTACGAAGATAAATTTTATCTAGCTGAAAAATATATACGTGTTCATATTGAACAAACGCACAGTTCTGTATTTGACTTTTTAATCGCAATGGATAAAAAGCTTACCGGCCTTACGGATCATCAAAAGCGATTGTTGAGCTTATTTTATCAAGGGAAAAATGACAAAGAGGTTCAAGAAGAATTGGATATCGGCAGTGCCTCCACGATCCGTCATCACCGTTTTGCCCTAAAAGAAAAGGAGCGTCAGGCAAAAACCTTCCTGACCATGATGGAATTACTGAAAGAAAAAGATGAAAATGCCCCGACGTTTGTCCCCGTTCATCAAACCGCCACCATGGTCGATGAACGATACAATATCACTCAGGAGGAACAGGATAAAATACTGAAGAAATACTTCTCTGAGGGGATATTGACGAAATTTCCTCCAAAGGAAAAACAGAGATTGGTCATCCTTCGTGAAATATCAAAACAACTAAAAGAAAATGACCATTACGACGAAAAAGAATTAAATCAACTATTAAAGAGCATGTATGATGATTATGTGCTCATCAGACGATATCTTATTGAATACGGCTTTTTAGACCGTAAACCGGACGGAAGCAAGTATTGGGTAAAAAAATGAATGTTAATGCAGGAGGAGAAAACCATGGATCGAAAAAGAGAATTAAAACAGCAGTATAAAGAAACACCAGTTGAAGCAGGGATCTTTCAAATCAAAAATGTACAAAACAATAAAATCTACATCGGAAGTACGAAAAACTTGAAGACCCTGAACGGCATCAAGTTCATGCTCGAAAACAACGGATTCACTACCAGCAAAGCATTACAAGCAGAATGGAAGCAGTTCGGTAAAGAGGCATTTACCTTTGAGCTGCTGGAAAAATTGAAAAAGAATGATGATCCTTTTGTTACTGAAAAGGAAGCACTGGCTGAGTTGGAAGATAAGTGGTTGGAGAAAGTGCAGCCGTATGGGGAACGGGGGTATAACCACCAAAAATAGAAAGACAAGATCTTTCTTAAGCAGTCCGAACATAATTGGACTGCTTATTTTTATTTGTTAAAGAACATTTTACCGTTCAATAAAGAAATTTCTAAAAAATATGAAAAGTTAGCTTGACGTAAAATGTAAAGTTAACTATACCAAAAGTGTAAAGCAGACTTTACATCGGAGGGCATATGAAAACCAGGATCCAAGAATTAAGGAAAAAACATAAGATCACCCAAGAAGAGCTGGCATTATCAGTCGGCGTCTCAAGACAGACCATTACGTCATTAGAGAATGAAAAGTATACGGCTTCATTAGTTTTAGCTTACAAGATTTCGAGATTTTTCAATTTAACCATTGAAGATGTATTTGATTTTTCCGAATCTGAAAAGGAGGAGTTATAAGATGGAAGAATTTCAAAGAGGGATCCATACGAAAATAAAACTATATCATCTCATTAGTGCGATATCCTTTCTAGTGATCCTGATTCCCACAACATTAGATGTGCAAATATGGGTAAAAGATGATTTCACTCACGGGGTCTAGATTGGGGTATTTATTGGGTTACAGATTATTTTCCTATTAAAAAGTAAAAAATTACGTGCTTCTTTAAAGAATACACAAAAACTAAAACAACTATATATCGAAATGAACGACGAAAGAAAGAAAATGATTGAAGCAAAGTCAGAATCGATGAGCTTCACCATCATGGCTGGCAGCATCGCCATTGCCACCATCGTTTCAGGATATTACAATCACACCATTTTCCATACGTTGATTGTGACTTTATTTTTCATTTTATTTCTCAAGGTATTGTTGAAGTATCTTTATAGTAAAAAATATTAATCTCATTTCGTCATTTAAGACAGCACAGAGATGATCATCTCTGTGCTGTCTTAATTTATTTCGCCCGTTTATCTATTCATTCGCTTTATTCATGACCATTCGAATGATCCTTTTTCATTAAATCCTCCCAAGAGCCGTCAAACCCTTTCCACCGCCCGTCCTCGAATATTCCTATCACTTCTCCTTTTCCTGATATAAATTCAAGGGTTTTATCATCGTCTTGGTAGGTTGTGATCGGCAGCCTCACTTTAATTTTTGTGATGGAATCATTGTGCATCAAAAACCTTTCGTAATCAGAAGCATCATCAGCACCTTTTCTAATTTCATCGCCTATCAATGAATAGGTGACGGTATCCTCCAATTCTGCGGCCAATTCTCGTTGTCGATGTAAGAGATCGAAAAGTTCAGGGAACGTAACTACCTTTGTTTCGGTTGCCACTTTTTTATTATCTTCTAATGAATACCATTTGACTTGCTCTAGTATCGTATGTAAATTTGCCAGGATGACAATCAGGATGATCACACCTATTATAAAACTGATTTTTTTCATAGATTTGTTCTCCTATCTTTAGGATTTGGGTATCTCCATTCCCCCTAAAAATAAAGAAACAACTGCGCCATATATAAATTCCACAGTGAATGAGCGACCATCGCCGGAAGGATCGATTTTGTCTTATACGCTGTCATTGTCAAAAGGAAACCTCCCAATAGCGGAAACATCCACAAATCCGAAAAATGAATGAGTGCGAACAGGATCGATGTAATACCGATTGCCCAGTACGACTTCACAAACCTCAATAGGATTGTCAGCAAAATGCCCCTGAACACCATTTCTTCTGTTATCGGGGTAAGGATCGCCACATCCACCGTCTGCCTCCAATTGCTTGCATGTACCATATGATTTTTAAAATAAAATATATAATATTTGTCGAGTAACACTTCGAAATAAAGGCAAAGATGCAGCAAGGCGTAGGGGAGCATAAAGGTAAGGAGAATCCATCCATAGGTGCCAGGCTTTTTGAATGCTTTGACGTTTAGGAGCGGAGCGATAACAACCCTTATATCCCTGAAACACAGCGTAACGATCATAAAATAGACAAACCAAATGAGTCCTTTCAATCCTTCATAGTTGACACCCTGAATCGGAAGTTTGTTGATAAAATAACCAGGAACTGCCAATAGAATCAGATAGATACATAGAGTTTTCAACTTAATAGTTGAAGTGGTGCCCTTCACAGCGATTGCCTCATTGGTTGACAAGCCATTTAGCATGGAACTTTCCCCCGCTCTGTTATAACTTTTTTTCAAGAATGATTTTATGTAAGCCTTTCTCGTCCGTATACGTATCGATGACATCAAATCCGTTTTTTATATTCAAGATCAGCATACTGCGCCATCGATTCATTGTCTTGGTTTGCACTACAGCATATCCACTTTCCTTCAAATCGTGATGCTGCCTTCTCATTAACTCAGAGGCAATGCCGTGTTTGCGATAGTCTGGATCCACTCCGCCTAACCAGCTGTAGAAGGTATGCTCATCCAGTTCATACCCGATTTTATATCCAATCACTTTGGAATTGTCCATCGCAATATGAATGATCAGTCGGGGCTTACTTGCCAGTTTGTTGTTAAAATCGTACGACGTGCCAAAGATAGACTGATGTAATGCTGCGATTCCATTTAGAACCGCGTCTTCCGGTAATGCTGAAAACTGGTAGTAGTCAATACTCAAGCTTATTCCTCCTAAATCAAGAGAAGACTTCAGGAGTAAGATAGGTCAATAATCCATCCAACGAAGAAATCTCATCATATGGTTTTATGTCTGTTTCATTTTGGATCCCATCCGGATTGAACCATATACCCAATAGATTCGCATCCTGGCTCCCGCGAATATCCTTTTCTAAATCATCACCGACGAATAATGCTTCTTCCGGCTGCACTTGGAGCTTATCTAGAGCCAAATCAAATATGCGTTTGTCTGGTTTAGTGTATCCAGCTTCCTCAGAAATCATGATGATCTCAAAACATTCATGTAAACGAGTGTTTCTGATTTTCGCTTTTTGCCTCTGAGTGATCCCGTTTGTAATGATGGCAACTTTCATATGCTCTTTAATTGCCTTCACAATCTTGATGGTATGCTCGCTAATCGAAAAACATTGAGGGAAATGCTCATTCCAGAAGGCTTTGATCTCATGTTGCGGCAATCGATTGATGGGGGGAAATTCATCAAAAAGGGCTTCAAAAACCGTTGTTTTGTCACTGATGCCATAAGACCTCTTATCGTACTCTTTGAACTTCCGCATCATCTCCTTCTTCACGCCCTCTTCAACATTCCCATAACAGTTCTCTAACGTAAAGAGGAACATGTTATCTACTGCCTGATTCCGATCGAGTAAGGTATCATCCAAATCAAAGATCATGGCTTTGTATTCGCTCAAATCATTTTCACCCTTTCATGATTCTGTGAGTCTTTTAACCTACTTCCAATTATTTCAAAATCATTCATCATACTCAAGACAAATTTCATCTAAAAAGGGCTTACCCAGTCTTGGATAAGCCCTTCATTCTAGATTACACTCCTACATATATCCCAATCGTCACCCCATCCATGTCGATTGCCTTCATATCATCCCTCTTCTCAAACGATATGCTTTTTATTAGAAGACTGCTTTGCAGTAAATCCTTAAATTGTGTCACGACTTCTTTCATTGAATCATCCACATTCAATACAAGGTCCACACGCTGTTCCACTGGCAGGTTCAGTTCTTTTCTGTATTGCTGAACGGCACGGATGAGCTCCCGTGCTTTCCCTTCTTTCCGCAGATCCTCTGTGATGGTTGTATCGAGGAAGACGCTGAACTGGGAATTTGAAACCATCTCCAATCCTTGATGTGTTTTTTGATGAACGATGAGATCAGCTTTTTCCACCGTAACGTCTTCCCCGGTCGGAGATTCAAAGTCAAAATATCCTTGTTCCACTATCTTTTTGGCTTCTTCAGAGGATACAGATTGAAGTTGTCTCTGTGCCACTCCTACCAGCTTACCGAGTTTCGGACCGGCTATCGGGAAGTTCAGCTTCAGTTCATACTGTACGGAATCCCCTGCTTGGTCCTGCAATTGAACGTTCTTCACATTGATTTCATCTTTTATGATGTATTCATACTTCTGAAGAGATCCTGTATCAGCTTTTGCTCCCACCACCGTAAGCCTGGATAATGGCTGCTTCGTTTTGATATTTGTCGTATTCCGAGCGGACCGGGCAAGCTCGACTACTTGTAAAACACGATCCATTTCCGCTTCCAGCTCTCCGTTGATGTCATCCTGGTTTGCATGAGGAAAATCAGCAAGATGCACACTTTCACCCGTTAAGTTCATATGGATATCTTCTGCAATGAACGGCGTGAACGGTGCCAACAACCTGCTCACACTGACTAATACTTCATGTAACGTATGGTACGCTGCCAGTTTATCTTCATTAAGTCCTTCGCTCCAGAATCGCTCACGTGACCGGCGGATATACCAGTTACTCACCTGATCAACCAGGATGGATAATTCTCTTGCCCCTGCGGTAAAGTCATATCCATCTAAATGCTCCGTTACATTTGTGGTCACCGAATTCAATCGTGATACCATCCACTGATCAAGCAGGGAAGGAGTACCGGCAGCGTGTTTCTCAGGGTCAAATCCATCAATCACTGCATACAGGGTGTAAAAGGAATGGACATTATTCAACGTGTCGACCAGCTTCGATTTTGCCTGGCTGACGACGTTTTCTGAGAAGCGCTTATTATTCCAAGGTGCACTATCTGCAAGTAATGCCCATCTGAGAGCATCAGCACCGAACTTCTCAACGAGCTCCATTGGGTTCATGACATTTCCTTTGCTTTTAGACATTTTACGACCGTCTTCATCGAGGATATGCCCGAGTGATAAGACACGCTTATAAGGCGCTTTCCCGGTGAAGAGTGACGAAACCGTCAACAGACTGTAGAACCAGCCCCTCGTCTGGTCCACCCCTTCTGCGATCACATCTGCAGGGAATTGTTGCTGAAATAACTCTTCGTTTTCAAATGGATAATGATACTGGGCAAACGGCATCGAACCGCTGTCAAACCATACATCGATCACTTCTTTCGTTCTCTTCATCTCATGGGAACAGGATGGACATTCCACGATCACTTCGTCGACATACGGTTTATGGAGCTCAAGACCCTCACTCCAGCCGCTTTTTGCATGTTCTTTCAGCTCCTGTACACTTCCCGGGACGAATTGATGGTCACAATCCCCGCACACCCAGACGTTTAGCGGAGTTCCCCAGTAGCGGTTTCTACCTAAGTTCCAATCGACCATATTTTCCAAGAACTTGCCGAAGCGGCCTTCTTTCATGTGATCTGGATACCATTCGACGGATTGGTTGTTCTTGATGATCGTATCTTTCATTGCCGTTGTCTTGATGAACCATCCTTCCATCGCATAATAGATGAGCGGTGAGTCACAGCGCCAGCAGTGCGGATAGCTGTGTTCATACTTTTCTTTTGAAAAAAGAAGGTTGCTGTCTGCCAGCATCTTGATGATCTTCACGTCGCTGTCCTTGGTGAATTCCCCTTCAAGAGGTTTAAAATCACTGGTGTAACAGCCTTTCTCATCGACGATATTGACGAAATCCAAACCGCTTTCTTTGATGGCATTGTAATCATCTTCTCCGTGAGCAGGAGCCAAATGAACAATCCCGGTTCCGCTGTCGTCCGTTACAAACCCTGCCGAAATCACTTCATGCCCACGTTCAAGGGTAAGATTATCGAAAGGAGGTTGGTACGAAACCCCTACAAATTCATGCCCTTTGTGTTCACTTACCACTTCAAAGTCGTCTCCCAGCACGTCTTTCACAAGGTTCTTCGCCAGGATATACGTCTCTTCCCCACGCCTCGCTTTCACGTAATCCACATCTTCATGGACGGCAAGGGCTACATTGGATGGAAGCGTCCACGGTGTCGTCGTCCAGCCGAGAAAGTATTCATGCTCTTTTCCTTTCACTTTGAATTTAGCCGTCGCAGAAAGATCTTTTACATCCTTATACCCTTGCGCCACCTCATGTGAGCTGAGGGACGTTTGGCAGCTTGGGCAGTATGGGACGACCCGATGTCCTTGATAGAGCAATCCTTTCTCATGGATCTTCGAAAGGATATGCCAGACACTTTCGATATAATCATTTTGGAGGGTCACATAAGGATCATCCATATCCACCCAGTATCCGATTGCCTCGGTGAAAGTACGCCACTGTCTCTCATAATCGAACACACTTTTTTTACATTCATCAATGAATTTCTCTACGCCGTATTCCTCGATTTCCTGTTTACCTGATACGCCGATTTTCTTTTCAACGCCAAGTTCCACGGGGAGACCGTGTGTGTCCCAACCTGCTTTACGCTTGACCTGATACCCTCGCATCGTCTGATACCTGGCGACGAAATCTTTGATCACCCGTCCGAGTACGTGTCCAGCATGTGGCAGACCGTTGGCTGTCGGGGGGCCTTCGTAGAAGACGAAGGTCTTTTCCCCTTCACGGTTAGCCACTGACTTTTCAAAAATATGATTCGAATTCCAGAAATCCTGGATCCGCTGCTCTCTTTCAACCGACTTTTCGCTTACATTTACCTTTTCCATGTCATCACACCTTCTTTGATAAAATAAAAAAACCCGCCCCTAACCAATGTTAGGGACGAGTTTGTAACCCGCGATACCACCCTGATTCTGTCCTTAAACCATTATTCGGTTCAGCTGACAGCTCTCATGCAACGTACAATCATACGCGTTCCTTGTAACGGCGGAAACCCGTCAAAGCTTAAAGTATCTTCAGCTTTGCTTCTCGGAGAGGATATTCAATATGATCTGAACGTTGACTTCCACCACATCGTCAACTCTCTGTAGAACAGACTCCATACCTACTCGTTCTCGTCATGGAATGTAAGTGATTCAATATATGTTATAAATAATCTATACGACACAGGATAAATTTGTCAATACTTTATTTTATTTTGGGCAGGAAATGATCCATTTATTCACTATTCTTTACTAACGAATGGAGTTATGTATATAATAAAGGTAGTTAAGTACACTAAAAAAGGAGCCCTGACGGCAATCAGGACTCCTCCACAACATAAACTGCATCGAAAGTGCAGCGGCTCACTCAGAGTCAATCGAAATCGAAGTAATCATCAATGATCCTCATGAGCGGTGGGGACGATGGTTACTTCTTTTTTTGTGTAACCGCGACAATTGCTACAATCAATGTTCCAAAGGCAATCATAATTTGTAATACATCTCCTACAGCAATCATTAGCGTATCACCTCCCTTCACTTGGGAGTGTGAGCCGCTACCCCATCTTCCGTATTATGTTGTGTACTTCCATTATATCACAGACAAACGTGTGTTTGCTCCATTTCGAATGGACCAGTCTGAAAATTTGACAGGGTACAGTTCATACATTCTCAGAAGAATAATTATTGGTGAATTTCAGCGTACACCTGCGATTTCATCATAATTTTCAACCTGAAAAGCCTCTCAGTATGAAAGAGTGAACATTTTTAGTTCCAAAGTAATGGTAAAATATACACCGTTCACTGAGAATGGATCGATCTCCCTCAAGGAGAGAAAATGAAATATAATCTCGGCGATATTGTAGAATATGAAGATGAGTTGTTCACCATATTTTGGATCTATGATTCTGAATATGTGGAATTGAGTTCGGAAGATAAGAAGTGTGTATTGGCGAAAGTGGAAGATATTACAATGGTAAGAGCAAAGTAAACATGACACTATAACTGGCATAAGAAAGCGATACTTACGGAGATGATCCATCTCAGTGCACCCTGCTTAATGGTGCTGATACATGGAATTTCCCCTCATCTGAATTTACTACTCTTTCAAACCCGTCCGAAATCGGACGGGTTTTGAATTTTTTGGTATATCTTTGCGTTGGTAGATCCCCATTTATGATATTCAGGCCTATAACAGCTTCTCCCACGATGGATATCATCCTCTGTTTCCTTACTTATGAGCCGGTTTGGACAATTTATGAGCTAGTTTGGACAAGATATGAGCCGGATTTTAAAAATATGAGCTGCTATCCGATTTTATGAGCTTCTTGTCGAATAATCTTTGCATATATCCCCTTAACCGCGAGATGCACATTGCCTGTGGAAACTAATTGAGGAAATGGGCACGAAAGAAATATTAGTGAATAGCTTTATTAGCAGATACTTAAACAGGTCTGACCCGCATAGCGAGGGCCAGACCTAATCTATTTACACGATACACTCCCTTTAAAATCCAAAAATGTCTTCTCAGCCATCGGAGTCTTTTCTTTTTCAATACAAGACTGCTTTGCATGATGAAACGAGTAATTATTGAATAAAACACAAATAACAATCAAACTAAAAGCCAATACAGTCACATATTTTTCTTTCACGCAAAACCACCTCTATCAATTCCCACCGGTCTTCCGTACTTCACGAGCACATGCCATAGCAGCTTTAATTCCTGCAGTACTTCTTCGAAAGTTCCCCGATCAATCCAGGCATTGGGATTCTGCTTCAGATCCTGGACCGCCAGCCCAATGGTGTAAGCATCTATCTTATTTTCTAAAGAAATCCGCTTTGCCAATGACGGCATGGTTGGACCTCTGAAATCAGAAGGAACGTCATCCACATGAAGGATGAAGCCCATATGCCATTGAAGGCCGATAGCATATTTCAGGCACATTTGCTCCAGGATTTTGCCCACCGTGGTGTTCTTGAAGGATGGATCTGCAACCAGTACTTCTACATCTTCTTTCAGAGAGATCGATCCGTGAATCTGAGATTCTATATAATGATTCAGGTTTCGACTGGCCACGATCCCTTTCCTGCCGTGCTCAAGATGATTCAGTACATGATGAACGAACTTCGTTGGAGTCATATTCTTCTCCCCAAGTGCAAAATCTCTTAAAAATATTTCTTCCAACAGCGCAGCCAATATCATATCAAATTCCTGATACGTTCCCTTCTCGAAAGGATTTTGATGAGAGTCCAGGTATGTAAAGGTAGATCGGGTTGAGACCTTAGACGATAATAAAAAATAACAAGAGCCGAACCGGGGAGAAGGTCCATCAGGATGTACCATCAGGTTCAATGCCCCGTACTTCGGCCGCTCGCTCATTAATATACCCTCTGTTTGATAGGCTCCGCCAAAGAGGCTCGCCTCCCACTGATCCCGGTCGCCACCTGAATGGGGAGATACCTTCCCATTTGATATGAACGTTTCAAACTGACTCTTATATTCCCCGAGTTCAAGCAGGGATTCTGCAACGTTCTTCATCGCGGGAGTTGGTCGATCGGGATGGAAGTGAAGTCCGATTTGCGCGTTAGTTTTAATTTGATGAACTACTTGTTCGAACACTTCAAACGAAATATTGGACATGTTCAGGATGTGTTGGATGGTCGCCCTAGAATCCTTTTTAAATTTAACTGCATAGGCAGTAAAATAATCCATCGCCTGACGCTGGGAAGGTGTCAGTTCCATAAAGAATCAACTCTCCTTATCGTATCTCCACACCCCATTATTTCTCCCACAATTCAATCAGTCTGCCCTCTGGATCTTTAATCCAAATAAACTGACCAAATTCACTCACCTCTTTTTCCTTTGCAAGAGGTACACCGATTTGATTCAGATGCTCAATCGTTTCGTTAAGATTATGTACTTGGAAATTTAGCATAACCTGCTGTTCTGTCGGGAAGTAAGGGTCCTCTTCCGTGAAGAAAGAAAAGATCGTTTCGTTTTCTGAATCGGGTTTAATCATGGTTCCATTCCAATCTCCCATTTCGATCTTCAATACTTCGCTGTACCATTTCTTTACCTCTTCCAGGTTTTTGGTTCTCCAGAAGATTCCTCCGAATCCTTTTATCATCCGTATCTCGCTCCCTTTATTGATTGATTATAGTAGGAATTCAAGAAATAAAGAGAAATTCCTTCTTTCAGTGTTCAATTGAATTTTTCACCAATCCTTTTCCATAATGATGAAGTGATATTTTTCCCCTCTAATCCTGTTTTGAAAGCTTCCCTTTCTTTTAAAGCCTGCCTGTTCATACACTTTCATTGCCCGTTTATTGAAATCAACAACGGCCAGTTCCAAGTGATCATAGCCGATCCGTTCCCTTCCTTGCTCTATGATGGCTTGGATAAACCTTAAACCATTTCCTTTCCCAGTCAGGGAAGGTTTCATTTGAACCCCGACAGCTAACACCACTTCGGGGGCATCCCCCACGTTAAAAAACTCACAGTTCCCAATCAATTCTCCCCCATCATCCATGACGGAATAAAAATAATCCGTATCTATGCTCTGAAGGAATCCGTTGATTTTTTCCTCCTGTATATGATTATCGTAAAAAGAATATTCTCCGTCATACGACCAAGTGATGAACTCATCGACATCTTCTTTTGTTCTCTTTCTCAATTGATAATTCATGTGTTTTCATCCCCTTTTCTTTCATTTTATATCTGCGGGACTAATAAGGCTTCCTACTAAACGATTGTGGCGTAATCTTGAGGCATTACTAAATATATTCAATCTAAAGACGAACGATCTGTCCTCATGACCTTTATAGGATCACTTGTTACACCGCTGTTGATTTCCGTGCAAGACTTCGCTTTCCTCGGGCGGAAGGCGAGCCTCCTCGTCGCTATCGCTCCTGCGGGGTCTCACCTACTCCGCTTTTCCCGTAGGGGTCTTCGTCTTGCACTCCAATCAACAGCTAGAACCTGCTATATTCACTAATTGTGCTTGAGTCATAGTAATAAAAAATCCGAACGATTTTGAATTTCACAAAAGAATTTCCAAAATCGTTCGGATTTTATTTTGACTAAGACTTTTTTGTCCCAGCCTCATATAATCTTATTCTTTATAGTTGTATATGATTCTTTCAATACTCTTGACCGAAAGATGGTACTCTGCAGCGATTTGACTCTTCGTCGCACCACTCATGTAGCGCTTATAAATAAGTCCATTTCTTTCATTAAGGGCTTTTCTTGTCCCATTTTTTTCTCCCCAAGAACGTTCATTTCCTCTCTTTCTTGGTATATATACATAATCACCATCAACGTAATTCTGAATTAACAGCACTAGCTCTTCAGGTAGCACTTCATTTGCCTTTTTATATCCCATACGTATCCCTGCTTTCTTATTGAGTTTGCATAAGAAATAGCAAAGACCGCTAATTTAATATCTGGGCATCCCTCATAGCAGCCTTCGCCGCTAGCAAGAGAATAGTTTCAGGTTCGGGTATTTCCCCATTTCCATTACCTCCCTAAACACAGTGCCTATTTTAATTGTATTTGTTAGATCAGGGAGCCTCACTCAAATACTTGACGCAGTTCAACCTGTCCTTCCCCGTTTCCTTGGGGATCCGGTACCCGCATGGCCCACTCGATGGCTTCTTCCCTCGACTTCACATCGATCAGGAAAAATCCTGCAACTAAGTCTTTCACCTCAAATGGACCTTCCGTTACTACAGGCTTACCTCCTGGTTCAGGAAAGGAAACGCGAAGTCCATTTGAACTTGGATGCAGTCCTTTCGCCATCACCCGTACGCCTGCATTCACTAATTCCTCATTGTACTTTGTCATCTCTTCCATGAGCTCAGGGCTTGGAAGATTTTCGGCTTCCGAGTTTTTGGAAGCTTTGACAATCATCATAAATAACATACACATACCTCCAACTTCTTTATTGTCCATTAAAACTCTACTTCAGAATATACGGATTCCCATTCTCATCAAACGCTTGCTTTAAGTCAAACGCAAAGGGAGTGGCTTCATGGTCAAGATAATGATTGTATCTCTTAAAGGCTTCATCCCATGAAACATCCTTCACCTTCTCTGTCCACCAGGCTACATATGAGAAATGTTTCCCGTAATCAGGCTCCATCCATTTGTTTCTATTTCTCAATGCCTGGCTGTGTTTCCCCGAATAAGTAAAACGATATAAGGAATCCAGGTTTTTCCATACCGTTAGTGTCAGGACAGGGTAACCTTTACTCTCCGATTCTTCAGTCAGTGTGATTCCATCTGATGAAAACTCTTCTATAAGATTTCCTGATAAATATGCCTGACGCATGACTTTATATCCCATTTCATAAAACTCACGAGATGTCGGGTGATCATAAGGCTGATTTAACCTTCCAACAGTATAAATTGAAACGAATGCCATTCACATTCCTCCAATTAGAGTCTTTATTCAGATATATTCATGTGGACTAAATACCATATTAAAGGTATTCCATTTTCATCAAGATTCTTCCTCCATTTAGTGCAAAATACTATGAAACATTCACATTTTCACCTTGACTATTTCCTGTGAGAGAATAATAGTTCGTTTCAACGATTGATCCACTTTTCACCTAGACCGCTTGTAACTTGTACTAATTCCGTATTTGAACATTTGTCTGCCAAGAACGGTTTCTTTTGACTCCTGAGAAAAGGTATTTGAAAAATCATTAGAGGAAATAACACAATATGAAAAATAATTCTCTTTAGAATTTGTTTCATTGTAAGGTTTTGATCTTTTTTCAGTGGAATCACTTTTATTTTCAAGAGCTTATGACCAAGGGTTTGTGTGATAATCCTGATGAATAAAATATAGTAGGTTATAACGAAGCACAAAGTAGATAGTAGCTTTACTAGTGGAGAAATCCCCAGTTGATCGAGTATGGAATAAAAACAAAACAGTGGAATCAAATCGATTCCACTCGACAGCAACTTTCTTGTCAGACCAGCCCTAATAAAAGTATCATCATGATGATGAAACGTCCTTATAGATTCCAACTCATACTCCGATCGAATCTGAAGACGAAGAAAATATCCCATGATCACCAAAATGATGAAGCTCCAGATATAATCCAAACGACCACCCTCCTACTTCTCTGTTTCTATTAAGCAGTCCTTTCAAGACCAACTTAATCCCGCTCCTTTGGCCAGGATCCCTGTTGTTTGCGTACGAGTACAATTTGCCCTATATGGTAAGCGTTGTGCAAAACTTGACGAGTCAAAATCTCAACAAGCTCCTCTTGAATGTGACTCTCATCCACATGTGTTAATGAATTTCGCACATTTTCACAAATCAGATGTGTTTCTGCCAGGACTGCTTTCCATTTTTCTGAATCTGACGGGTCCCCGCTATCTCCAAACGTATCCTTCTCAAAGATTGATGTCCATTTAGGATCTACTGGTCCACCAATATCACCAAATGAAGCGTTCATATTCGATACCGTTTTCCCGGTCTTTGCATCATTTATTTGCCTGATAAGGAGTGCGTTATATACATTGAGGTGGTTCACTGTTTGCCAAATGGTATTCCCTCCCCCAGGAGGCTGCCAGCTTGCATCTATGGAACTTAAACCTTCAAGTGCCGGTTCCAGTGGTAAAAACCATGTCTCTTTATCCCAGCAAAAATCAAATTCCATGCGAATCGTATCCATCAGTCCCAGTTTCATGTGCTTTTTCACCTCTCGTTAAGAATATAGCTTACATCGTGAGGCTTTATAGTCATTTATTAATGAAACAGAATTAATCTGAACATTCAGTTTTTATTATCCATTAATTACTATTATTTATCAACAGACTCTTATTTCACCTGAAAGCTGCTTCATTGCACGTAACGGTAAATGATTATTTTGTTGCATTAGCCTACCTGGCGTTTAAATACTTTGTTGGCAATGAAGTATGAAAGGAACATGATACCAACGCACCAGGCAAGCGACGTCCAAATATCGCTGCCGACAGTCCCATCATACAAAAGGGCACGAATCGCATTCACGATGGACGTCACGGGCTGATTCTCTGCGAATACCCTTACAACGGTCGGCATCGTTTCCGTGGGGACAAAAGCTGAACTGATAAAAGGCAGAAATACAAGTGGATACGAATATGCCGTTGCCCCTTCCATAGAGTCTGCCGTCAATCCGGGAATAACCGCCAGCCATGTCAAGGCAAGCGTAAACAGTACTAGTACTCCTGCTACCGCAAGCCACTCCAAGATATCCGCACCCGTACGAAATCCCATCAACAGCGCAACGAGAATAACCACCATTACAGCAAGCAAATTGGAAACAAGGGAAGTCAATACGTGGGCCCATAATATTGAGGATCGTTTAATGGGCATCGTCATAAAACGCGCCATCAGTCCGCTCTTCGCATCCGTAAAGAGCCGATGCGATGTATAAGCGACACCTGACGCAATCGTAATCAGAAGAATTCCGGGTAACAAGTAATTCACATAGCTGTCCGTTCCTGTCTCGATGGCACCGCCAAATACATAGACAAATAACAACAGCATCATAATCGGAGTAACGGCAACCGTGATAATCGTATCAGGACTCCGTAAAATACCACGCATCAATCGGCCAAATAAAACTCCTGTGTTACTGTTCATGTTCATTTCCTCCTTTTTTGCCAATGATTGCGAGGAAGATTTCCTCTAGCGTCGGCTGCTTCTCGATATACTCTACTTTCGCAGGCGGGAACATTTCCTTCAGTTCAACAAGGGTACCCGTCGTAATGATTTTCCCTCCATGAAGAATGGCGATCCGGTCCGCCAGCTGTTCCGCTTCCTCCAGGTACTGGGTCGTCAGTAATATAGTCGTCCCCCCACCCGCAAGCTCCTTGACGGTTTCCCAGACTTCCATCCTGGCTTCCGGGTCAAGCCCTGTCGTCGGCTCATCGAGAAAGATGACAGGAGGCGCGCCAATCAGGCTCATAGCGAGATCAAGCCGGCGTTTCATCCCCCCGGAATACGTATCTGCACGCCGGTTGGCGGCCTCGGTCAAACTGAATCTTGTTAAAAGATCGTCTGCGATTCGGGAAGGATTGGGCACTCCCCGCAACTTGGCAATCATAATCAGATTTTCCCTTCCTGTCTGGATGCCGTCTATAGCAGCAAACTGACCTGTCAGACTGATGCTCCGGCGAACCTGATCCGGTTGATGCTGTACATCAAAGTTGCACACACTCCCATTACCGCTATCCGCCTTCAACAGCGTCGAAAGAATATTAACAATCGTTGTTTTACCCGCCCCATTGGAACCTAGAAGCGCGAATATCTCTCCACGCTGCACCTCAAAATCCACACCCATTAAAACTTCCTTGTCTTTGAACGATTTTTTCAATCCTTTTACTGAAAGCGCTGCGTGACTCATGTATTTTTCCTCCCTCAATTTCAAAAGCTACTTAGTGATACAGGTAATCAGTATCACTTACTACTATGGTAAAAAAACAACTGAATAGTCTTGGTTCTGCATTTTTCACCCGCCATTCAGTCGGTATAACCGATTACATTCACTTTTTTCCACGACCGATCGTATCATTCAACTTCGCCCGGTGCTTGTCACTCCACTTTTCCGAGTCTTTCACTAGTTCATCACAGAAAGCGGCTACGTCCTCTCCAGTGAGATCAGTGACTTCCTTGCCTTCCGCTGCCCCTTCTTCGAACAAATCCAGAATGCCATTAAAAACTCTACTCGTGTCTTTCCAGTCGGTGAGACCTCCGGCTGTCCACATATATTTTTGGATAGCCTTGTAGGCATTGAGGTACTCACTTGGCAATGTCTTCGCACGGGCTTCCATCGCACGCCATTCACGCTTGTCGGCAAAACTGCCAGTTATCTTTTCAATAAATTTCATTTTATCCTCTCCTTATCATTTCTTTTGTTTTGAGTTCGTTCATCTTGCTTGAAAGGAATTCCCATTTCCCCCAGAAAATCTTGAGCTTCTCTTGCCCGGCTTCATTAAGGGTATAAAATTTTCTCGGCGGCCCTACAGTGCTTTTCTTCTTTTCAATATTCACCAGATTGTTTTTCTCAAGGCGCATGGTAATGGTATAGACTGTGCCTTCCACCACATCCGTGAAACCAAGTTCTCTCAGCTGCTGCGTGATTTCATAGCCATACGTTTCACCGCGGCTGATGATTTCAAGCACACACCCTTCAAGAACCCCTTTTAGCATTTCTGTGAAGTTTTCCAAACATTCACCCCCTGTATTAATATTCCACTCTACTCAGTATTACTAATTACTAGTATATAGTATGACAAAGTAGTGATTTTTGTCAACCCATTTTATAAAAGCTGAAGATCAATTATTCGATCTTCAGCTTTTGCCGTAATATCAGGACGAAAACAGTCTCCAATTCCCCTCCGAAACAACTTCGACCTCTCCATCCACCACTTTAATTGCGGTCTCATCATCAATACCATACGCCTGACCGTTCAACCCTGCGGCCCATCGCTCGGCATCAGCCATCGTGTTTTCCGGCAGCATCTCATGGTCCAGATGGGGAAATATTGAAAAATCAACCATTCCCAACGCTTCATCCCCGCCGGTCGGCGGAGTCCAGCCAACGAAGTCTTCCCCGATATTCGGGGCCATCACCATACTCCCCGCGCTCATTCCCACATAGACTGCGTTCAGTGTTGGCAAGAGCTCGGCCAGACCGGATTGTCGCATCCAATGAGCCAAATAGAGAGCGTCGCCGCCCGATACCAGCAGGACATCCGTCTCCTTGATCAGCGGCACCCAGCGCTCTCGGTCGATGCTTGGCAGTGCTGTAAGTTCCAGCACTCCGACAGACTTCCATCCCAGGTCAACCATTGGATTCTCGGAATTCCCGCTGATGAACTCCCATGTTTTGACGCCGGGACCGACCCATGGGTGTCCGTACATGGCGGTGGGGATGCACAGGGCGGTGGAATCAGCGATCGGCTTGTCCAGCATGGAGACCAGAGCTTCGTGTATGCTTTTGTTATTGACGCCTGCAGATGTGAGCAGTAATTTCATGATTTCATCTCCTTATTTGGGCAAAAGTCTCTGTATCTCTAAGAAAGCAATTCTTTAATTTAACTCATTCATTACATTAACCTACCCAGGTGGTTCAATAAGGAATTCAACAAAAAAGGGCGTTAATCCTTCTTGAATTAACGCCCCCTTTAACGACCAACATAATCATCCACGTCTCATAAATTGGAGTTCACCCAGATTATTTGTAAAGCCCCATTTTTCGTAGAAAGGTATCATTTCTGGTCTGCAGTAAAGTTCGAAATGTTTTATTTTATGTAGAGAGGGGTGTTTAATGAGTTGGTTCATCAATTTCTCACCAACGTGTTTTCCACGACAGGAAGTATGAACAATGACATCAAAAATAATGGCTTTATAAACGTAATCAGTAAGTATACGTGCAAAAGCGACTAATTCTTTATCTTTTGCTCCAACAAATCCCATAACAATGTCTGAATTCTCAAGCATACTTTGAATGTCAGAAATTGTCCGCCCCTTCGTCCACCATTCGGTTTGATACATCACATGTAATTCTTCGACTTGTTCACTGTTAAGACGCTCTACGATTTCAAAGTCCAATGTATTTGCCCCCTATAATGGAATACACCTTTACTATACTAGCCTTTAAGGAAATATTAAATTTCTTTGTCTATCTCCTTTCAGGATATAAGAATGAGACAAAACTCCATCACCGCATTGCCCAGTAAATAATCTGGACGGACTCGATAGAAGTAAGATGGTAGTCCCCCTTTTGATAGGTTTATATATTTACATTAATGATTTAAATGTACATACATTTCTTTCATAGCTCTAAAGCCCACTAGATTTCTCCATTCGACCTCTTTGGATTCTAGTTGGATGTTTCCTTCGTTTTGTATAAGCGTTTGTATCGCAATTTGAGCCTCTAACCTCGCTAACGCAGAACCTAAACAGAAATGAATACCTGATCCAAATGCAAGGTGAGGGTTTGGATTTCTTGTAATTTCAAAGTCATCTCCGTTCGAAAATTGTTTAGGATCTCGATTAGCCGCTCCAATGAGGACGTAGACATGATCACCTTTTCGAATCTGCACGTTGTTCAGTTCAACATCCTCTGATGCGATCCTGGCGATCATTTGAGTAGGGCTTTCATATCGTAAACATTCCTCGATTGCTGATTCAATAAGGGATGGATTTTCAATCAATTTATGGTACTCTTTTGGATTTTTTAATAAACAATAGAGTGAATTGCTTATTAAATTGACGGTCGTTTCATGTCCAGCAATCAAAAGTAACACGGCAGTTGCTAATAATTCTTCTTCCGTTAGCTTCTTATCTTCTTGATGTAATAATTCGCTAATCAGATCATCCTGAGGAGAATGGCTCCTTTTTATAATGAGATCTTTAAAAAATGTTAGCATCTCCAATGTTGTAAGGTTTCCGTCGACAATGGATCGTCTTGACCGTGTAAAGTCGATTGATTGAATCAAATTCAATGCCCATCCACGAAAGATATCTTTATCTTCATCTGGAATCCCTATAATTTTTGCAATAACAAGACTGGCAAAAGGATAGGCGAAATCGGAAATCACATCTATTTTCCTCTTATTCTTTAGGCTATTCCATAAATCGATTGCTATTTTTTCTATAAACGGACGACACTTTTCAATTTTAGCAGGAGTAAACTTGTGGCTGACAAGCTTACGTAATCTTCCATGATCAGGTGGGTTTCTAAAAAGCATCATACGATTTTGGATATCTTTTAAGGCTTCATACTTTTTCGTTGTCTCAGGAAGTGGAATTCGAGTTTGAAAACGATGATCTTTAAGGATGGTTAACGCTTCTTGATATCCAGTTACGAACCATCCAGGATATTTCAAAAAACTCCCTTTATAAACCGGAGAAATGGAACGTATTTCCTCATAAAAAGAATACGGGTTTTCTGTCATTTCAAATGTAAATCGGTCCGTACTTTGGTTCATCATGTGCTGCCTCCTAAACTTCTTTTGTATTGAATTAGAAAAACGTAATGGTGAAAGCCTTCGCTTTTTCTTACATTAATCCTTAAACTAAAAAAAGATGCGTTTTACCGCATCTGTTATAACCTGCAGCTATATTCGACGTCATTAGATGATATCCAGCTCTCTTCCAATCTCTTCAAACGCTGCAAGCAAATGCTGAATTTCTGAATCATTATGAGTAGCAGTAACCGTTAGTCGGATGCGACTCTCTCCTTCAGGAACAGTCGGAGGTCGAATCGCAGGTGCATAGATACCGTTTTCCTGAAGCTTTTTTGAAAACATAACCGACTTTTCTGCATCACCAATAATCACAGGGATAATCGGTGTATCCTGTCCATATACTGTGAATCCCATTGATTCCAGTGAGCTTTTTATTACGTCTATTTGTCTATGTAATTTTTCCCTTAATTTCTGACCTTTCTCAATGATATCGAATGCGGTGTAGGCAGCTCCACAACTTACCGGGGGGAGAGACGTTTGAAATATAAACGTTCTAGTATGATTGATTAAAAAATCGATCAAAACGTTAGAACCCGTTACAAAACCACCTTCAACTCCTACTGCTTTACTTAAAGTTCCTATGACTACATCCGGAGAAACTCCAAAAAGTTCACTTGTTCCTCTGCCTCTTTCGCCCAAAACACCTGTAGCATGTGCATCATCTACAATGACATAAGCATCATACCGTTCAGATAGTTTCATAATTTCATCTAATGGAGCAATCGTTCCGTCCATACTAAAAACACCATCTGTGACAATGAATCTACGAGTATACGTTTGTGTTTCTTTTAATTTTTCCTCTAGATTACTCATGTCAGAATGCTTGTAAATGACCGTTTCAGCTTTTGATAGCCGGCAGCCATCGATGATACTTGCATGGTTCAGTTGGTCGCTTAACAACACATCCCCTTTTTCCGGCAAGGCTGAAAGAACACCAATGTTTGCTAAATAGCCACTTGAGAATAAAAGAGCAGCATCCATCCTCTTAAAACTGGCAATCCTTTGCTCCAGCTTTTCATGCCATTCCGTATTCCCAGTTGTTAATCTAGATCCGCTGCTTCCCATTCCAAATTCCTGTAACACTTTTAATGCCTTTTCCATTACCATTGGATCATTCGCTAAGCCTAAATAGTTATTGGATGAAAATACAATCTGTTGTGTACCATTGACTACCATTTTGGGCTGGGGTGCAGTGCTCATTGTCCTTAACTCTCGATATAAACCAGCCTGTTTGGTCTTTTCTATCCTCTGATTTAACCATTGATTAATGCTCATTACACATAACCAATTTCTCACGTTGTGTTTTGATTGCAGCATCTAATTCGATATTTCTGTGCCCACGGACATACCATAAATACGTTTTGCGGTTTTCAATCATGATCTTCCTCCCATTGAACGAAGATTGGTTGCTCTTCTAAATAAGACACATATTTATTGATAGTAGATAGCGTATCAACAAAAAAGATACGGCACCCTCTCTCATCACCATAGTGTTTAAGTTGCGTTATACGTTGATAACCTATGTTTTTACTAGCTACATATCCTGTCATGTAATTTGGGTCATCGGACCAGCATAATTCTGCAATGGTAAATGGGTGATCACACACTTTAGTAGCAAGGGTCAGCGCTTCCTTTAATCTCGGGCTAGCAGGAACAGCTTTTGACTTAGCCCATTTTTCAAAATTCTCCCTTTGCCAATCCATCCGAGAGACTCGAACCCCTTTATCTATTCTCCCATCTATTCGCTCCCCC
The DNA here is from genome assembly GCF_020172085.1 of Rossellomorea aquimaris. Lineage (GTDB taxonomy): Bacteria > Bacillota > Bacilli > Bacillales > Bacillaceae_B > Rossellomorea > Rossellomorea aquimaris_E. Next base: position 61,527 of record NZ_JAIVAT010000003.1, on the reverse strand, counting down.
GTTTGAATATCAATGAGGATGGCTCCCCTAACCGCATATTCTGGGATTTGCTTATAGGCTTGTTCAATAATGTCTTTAGGGACACCCGTTTTCTCAAGAAGAGACCTAGCTAACTCTTGTCCTTCTTTAACTGTACTTACTTCATTTGTTTGGACTGTTAAAGGATTCACTTGTTTGATAGGTTGATTGACCACTTCACATTGAATTTGAAAAAAACCCGGTTTTCCTCTTGAGTGATGTAATGCCTTTTCCAGCAATGTGTTTACTGATATCGGTAAATCTTGATAAGAAGAGAGAAGTTCACCACCAGAAATATGCTTCCCTCCATTTTCATGCGATTCCTTTTCTGAAGCTCGCATTCTTACACTATATATTTTGCTCTGATCCATAAATCTCTCTCCTGAACTTAGTTTTTGCTGGGTAAAATTTAGTGTATATCGCTGTCATAAAGTGTCTTTGGTTCACTTATTGTAAACCAAACACAAAACTAAGTTTACAATAATTTTATAAAAATGTTAACTTAAATTTTAATTAAGTTAACATAAAAAAGCATGATTTTTATGTGTGTATTAAAGAGGAGGAAAAGTGGAAGACCTCGATATCCTATTCATACATTTTTTCACTTAGTTGAACTTTACATCGGATTTATATGATCTATCTTGTTTTGTTTTTAGAGTCACTTTAATTGTCGTTCTCGAAAGTAACTTTCCGGCTCATTTTTAGTGATATTTTTCTCCCCTAATTTTTCTAGTCCATTTTCTCCAAAGTGTACTTTTACATCCTTCTTTATTTCCCAAGTAAGAGTATGCCTTTAGATTCTCGTAAATAGGGATTTACAATTCGGGCAAACAGTGACCCATTAGAATATAGAGACTTATGAATCACAATTAGAAATGGTGTTATTTTACTATTTTCCTAGATAGGGAATGGTGTTAATATAATGAACGTTGTGCAATTGGAAAAAAATAAAAATAAAGGAATATATATTTAAAAGTTTTTTTATGGTTTATTTACGTTGCAATTGTACTAAGATTAAATAGATATGGAGGAACATAATGATGATAAAGACCATTTTTAAAAGTTTAATATCTTTCATTTTACTAATAGCGGTAGTAGGGATGGCCTCGCCTATCAATAAGGCTTCTGCAGCTTCTTCATTTATTTATCCATTAAATGGAACAATCACAACTAACTTTGGGCCAGATGTATTAAATAACGAAGAGAGATACCATTATGGAATTGATATTGATGGAAATATTGGAGACGCGGTTAAATCTTCCGCATCTGGTACAGTAGTAAGATCAGATTATTCAAGTTCTTATGGGAATGTAATCATTGTCAGACACTCTATTAATAATCAAACTTACGAAACACTCTATGCTCATCTAAACTCTAGAAATGTTTCTAATGGAAGTACAGTAAATCAAGGGCAAGTAATTGGTGCTGTTGGAAATACAGGCTATTCTTTCGGTTCTCATCTGCATTTTGAATTGCACAAAGGAACTTGGAATATAAACAAGTCAAATGCGGTCGATCCTCTTGAATATTTGGGTAAAGATTTAGTTCCAGCTACTGATAATTATGCTGTTTACGTAAGAACAGCTAATAAGGAAGGGGAGCTATTAAATAAATTTTCAACCATTGAAGAAGCAACTAAAGAAATGAACAAATATAACTACACAAGTATTATTAACTTGAGTACAGGCTTAGAGATTGCTACTAATAATGCTCCAAAGGATGTTAAAGTTTATTTCGGAAGTGATACAGAAGGAACAGCCTATGCAGAATTTTCAACAAAGCTTTCGGCTAGAAATTTCTTAGATATGTATCAAAACATGGTAGCAGTTGATACTGCAACATGGGACCAATTTGATTGGTCCGTGGCGAATTCAAAAAAATATGGTGCCTTTAATGGTTCTGATAGCACAAGAAAAGACTTTGGTGTTAGAAGTGCTGCAATTGACTATCTAGAAACAAATTATACTAATTCAGTTGTAATGGATAAGACTACCAAGCCATACCCTACCGAAATTTGGAAATCAAATAACACCTTCCCTAAAAAATATTTAGTCACTGATGGTAATAACTCACAAAGCTACTCAATTTATAGTGCTGCTGTATATGCCAGAGATTTAGTTCCTGGTTCAGAGATAATTATTCAATAAGTAAAAAAGACAAGACTTCTCTAAGTGAGAAGTCTTGTCTTTTTATATTCTTATCAAACCTAGTTATGATTCTTCCGTTAATAAAGTGAATAATAACTCCTTTAATGTTCTAATTTTTGATCCAAAAGTTATTCAAAATCTTTGTTTTCACTGAAATTCCCCCTATTATCTATTCCAAATTGCACCGCATATTACCTTGAAATTATAAGTTTCTCCCTCTCAGCCGTACGTGCAAGCCTTTAGCGCAGGTGGAGCTTGCCTACTTCTGATACTCACCTGTAAAGGTAGTCTTCATTTTTTCACTATTTGCTTGTTCGCGTCACATAAGGATAGATCGGATCAATAAGCTGGAATTCATATTTTTCAGGATTTACGATCCCTACGACTTTATCGCTGTCATAAAGGTTAAGCATAAAATGAGCCATTTCTTTTGACGTATGGTATTGGGGAACCGTGCTGCCATATTGGAATTCTTCAACATCGAAAGCTCTTTGAGCAAATTCCGTTTCGGTTGCAGCTGGTGCAAGCACTTTCGCCTTCATCGGCATTCCTTTTGAAGCTAATTCCTGGGCAAGGCCTTCAGTAAAGGCGCTGACGTAGAATTTCGTTGCACAATACGTAACGGCCTCTGCTACAATCGCATAGCCTCCGCCTGATGATACGTTGATTAATTGTGTTCCTTCTACTTGACCATATTCCCTGACAAACAATGTTGATAAAATGGTCAATGCCTGGATGTTCAAGCGAAGCATTTCCTCAATTTTTTCAAGATTTTGTTCTCCGATTGGATCAAAATTTCCGAACCCTGCGTTATTAATAAACGTTTCTAATTGATACTCTTTTAAGCTCTCATAAAAACGGTGTACATTCTCAGAAGAAGATAAATCTGCTGTTTTGACGATTACCTCTACATCAGGATTCTTCGTTTGAATTTCCTCTTTTAATTCTCTTAATTTATCTTCTCTTCTCGCTGCAATAATCAGGTGTTTCCCTCTTTCGGCAAAGGACAGTGCCGCTTCATATCCAATTCCCGAACTTGCTCCTGTAATAACTGTGTACTTCATTTACGATTCCTCCATTCAGATTTTTTTGGTACAATGGTATCGTAACTCTTAGAGTGAACTCTAAGTCAAGCATTTATTCAGGAGGTTTTAGTTATGTACAGTATCAGTGAAGCTGCTGAACTATTGGACGTAAGCCCACATACTCTTCGCTATTATGAAAAAGAAGGCATCATCGTTCCTGACAGACAGGCCAATGGGATACGAAGTTATCACGAAGACCATGTTTTATGGTTGAAATTTGTCATTAAATTACGCGAGACACAAATGCCTATTTCCGATATTAAACAATATACCAAGCTGTTTCAGGCAGGAGACCGTACAGCAGTAGAACGATTGGCCATACTGGAAAATCATCAGAAGAACATTCAGCAGCAGCTCGAAACACTGCACGCCACCAATGAAATGCTGGAAACAAAAATCGACAATTATAAAACATATATCTTGAAAAAAAAACATCAGCACCATTAAGGAAGGAAAACAGCTCCAGGGAAATCCAGTCCCGGAGTTGTCTTCCTTACATATCTCTACGAAATACGTTCTATTCACATACCTGCCGAACTCTAATTGAATGATAAAAAAATTATTTCATCACTTTAAAATAATCTTCCTGAAGAAGCCCATACACAGCACAATCCTTATAATGATTCTTAGCATTGCGGATCATATGCTTAATCGTGCCTTCTTGTTCCATTCCATTTTTACGCATAATCTTTCCAGAGGCTGGATTGTCAATATTATGTGCTGCTGATATTTTGTGAATGTTCATATGTCTAAAAGCAAAATCAATGACAGCTCTCAATGCCTCTGTTCCGTACCCCTTGTTCCACCAGTTATAACCGATTGAATAACCTACTTCACAATTCTCAGTGAGACTATCAAATTGGAAGAGATCAATCGCTCCAATCAATTCACCACTTGTTTTTAGTTCGATACCCCAGTAACAGAACTCTTCTGAATCATACTGACTTACGATTTCTTTTACCCTCTCAATGGTTTCCGACACAGACTTGTGTGCACCTTTAATCAGATTATCCATTACACGATCATCACAAAGCCAATGGTCAAATACACTTTGTGCATCTGAAAGTTCAACCTTTCTTAAAACTAATCGATCTGTTTCTAGTATTGGAGTTCCTAGGTAATGAATCATTTTCTCACCTGCCTTCAACCTACTATTCATTTCTTCATCTTACATAAAAAACCCTTTTAATAATAAGAAAGGTGTACAGCTGAAGATTAGCTGTACACCGTTAGAAAATAGCCGTTGCAATGAAACTAGATTATGATGTCAAAGCATCACGTTTGACTGTAATGTGCAGATCATCTATAACATTGCTCTTCATCTTCATGTTTGGATTTAGTAAGATCGTTCCATCCTGAGACAACTTGTTTACTTTTGACCTTGATATACCTAAGATTTCTGCAATCAGTTTATCTATTCTAAGACCAAAATCATATTTATAGGAAAGTCTAAACGTAACCTCGTTAGATTGTGAATCAAGCTTTTCTTTCTTTAACTCGTATCGTATATCTGTCATGACATCATTACATAGCTTTCTTAATTTGTTGATTTGAAAAGCATAGTTCCAAATGGTCTCTATATCATTATTCATAAACTTTTGAATGAGCACTGAATCAATTTTATTAATATTGACTCTGGATAAAATGGGGTAATTCCAAGTTCCCTCACAATGCGTACAGTTATAAATAAGCCAAATATCCATTATTTTTTGATTCGCATTTACTCTGAATTTTTCACTGCAATAGAATTCTGTGTTCGTTTTACATTTACTACAATTTCGTTTTACAATAGGTGTTTCCTGAGCAATGATCTCATACGTGAATTGATTGTTTACACTCATACACCAGTTCCTCCTATTCATTCAGAGGAACGCAAAAAAACGGTTGAATGGAGAACGATTTCCCACTAAAAAAGCGGAATACCATATAGGTATCCCGCTGGAATGAAAACAACTGACTATCCTGCGTTCCCTGTAATGGTTAAAAATAGGCACACTTCTCCCGTCACTGAACAATGATGTTCAAAAAAGAAATGCACTATTGAGTTGCTTCAACCATTACAAGTATGTTGGCAAAACCAATTCCACCTTCCAAATTTCTCCTGCAACTTTAATATACCTTGTTTTATCAATCATTACCATTATTTTAATGATTTTTTAGTATTACGGTTGCTTCATTCGGTTTTATAACGATTCAAACACCTATTACTTTTATAAAAAATGTTTCTCAATGATATAACGCGCTTTATCCACTAGATTGAAAGGTAAATCTTCCAAAGGGAAAAATTCTAGATTCCTACTCTCATGGTCATTAATAGATAATATTCCACTACTATGGGATGTAGTAAAAACAACCGTTACACCAAATATTTTATCTCCGTTAGGGTAGGTGTGACATTCATTTTTACCCGATAAAATATCAATTAACTTGAATTCTTCTGCTCTTAAGCCCGTTTCTTCAAATAATTCTCTACTGGCGGCTTCCTCTAACGTTTCCCCATATTCCATAACCCCACCAGGCAGTCCCCATATGCGACGTTCAGACCGTTCTTGAAGCAAGACTTCCCTTTTGTCGTTCAAAATAACAACCGTTGCCCCAACGACCATAAGAGGTTGTGTTCCAATTTGTTTTCTCATTTTTTTTACATAATCACTCAAATGAACTACCTCTTTCTTCGTTTCCGCTATTTCAGCGTTATGTACTATTTACTTTGACCTACTAAAAACTCTTCTAAATTAGGAGATTGATTATATTTCATTGCAGCTTGTTTATCCTTATTAAAAATGGCATTTGTTAAATCAATCCCATTAATGCTCGCGATTGCCACTGCGTAGTGGATCACATCCACTAACTCTTTTTCTAATGACGTATTCCCTTCATTTGCTTTTCGACCTTCTAATTGGTTCAGTACTTCTGCTACCTCACCCAATTCTTCTACCAGTTTCATAAATAAAGCAGATGACGAGCGTCCTTCTTTATATTTTAATGCCAGGTAGCTCTGTAACTCATGGAATGTCAGTTGTTTCATATGGAATGCTCTCTTTTACTATTATTAACTCTGATTCTCATAAAAGTTTGATTAAGGTAATTAAACATATAATCGGAATCAATGCGATCCCGAAATATAGGATACTAATCATTTTTCTACCTTGTTTATATCTCATCATTCCGAAATTTACGATCATGCAAATCGATATGACGACAATACCTATAAACATTTGGCCCGTATATTCTCCACCAGGACCTTGAAGAAGGAAAAAGATGAACACCGTAAGCGATATGATAGTCAAAATCGTGTGAATATATAAACCTGATTTCGTGAAATTAGATCTGAACATAAAAGCGCTCCTACCAAAGAAAAATTTTCCAATTACTAACACCTATTATTTCAAAAATCTTCATTTTGAGCAATTCTCATTTCATCCATAAAAAAGACCCAAGAGAGATTAACCCTCCTGAGTCCATTATCCAATCATGTAAACAAATCCATCAACAATTCCCAAAATCCTTTTTCCTTCTTTGGCTCTGCTTTCTTCTCTTTCTTTTCTACCTTTTCGATGCTTTCCGTCTTGATGACGAATTGCACAGATGAGACTTTTTCGTTTTTGGACGAAACGAAGGATACTGGTTTGAAATCGGATTTGTCGTATTCGGACATCATCTTATTGATTTCTTCCTGCATCTTGTCCGGAAGATTTTTCGTTTCCTGATGCAACTTGCTTGTTCCGTCGTGAAGGTCTGCGACGCCGCCTTCCAGTTGATTGGTTCCTCCTGCGAATTCAGCCATTCCCGCATGAAGTTTTCCATATGAAGAGGATAACTGACCTACGCCTTCTGTGTACTTGACCAATCCAGAATGGAACTCACCATAGTTGGCGGAAAGTTCGCCCAGCCCTTTTTGTAGCTTCGCAAGTCCGCTCATATCCGTTTTCTGCAAGGATGCAGACAGATTAGTCGAAATGGAAGTCAGTTGACTGCTCATTTCGTTCACAGAACCACTCACCTGATTCAAGGTCGGTCCGACTGCAGCAAAGGCTTCCTTGACGTTTGCATAGGTCCCTTTTACTTTTTGTGCCGCTTTATGGGACGCCACGAGTTTATCCACGACCTTTGGATCGGCTCCGCTTTTGTATAGTGAGGCAATCTCTTCTTCTGTCAGATTGTTGGCTGGTATTTCGGCCATTGCTCCGTCCAGTGCACTGTATGCTTGAGCGTAATTTGCCTGCAGAGAGGTTAATCCACTTGCTGCTTGGGTCAGGCCATCCGCCAGCTGGTTGAGTCCATCCGGCAGTTCATTCAGTGCGGATAGATCCATGTCAACAGGATTCGCCGACAAGGACTGATTGATGGTCCGCAGTGCTTCGCCGATGGAGTTTGAGGCCCCGACGATTTGAGACGATGAACCATTTAATTCATTGATGCCGTTTTTATACTGTGCTGAACCGTTACGAAGCTGGGCTGCTCCGTTGTTCAATTGGGAGACCCCGCTTTTCAGATCGGCCACCCCGGTATTTAATTTTCCAATGGCATCGGATAGTTCGGACATGTCATCGGTCATATTTTCAGTTCCCGTCGTATCAATGGGAAGTGTGGACGGGACAGCGGCGATTTGAACTCCCTTGAACTCAAAGTCCTTCACATCCGCTTCCACGCTCATCTTTTTCTCTTTACCCGGCATGACGGTAAAGGTGATCTGTTTATCCTTCCCGGCACTAGCTACCATTCCGTCTGCTGCCTCGATGTTTTCATACGTATTCGGCAGGTTCAGGGAAACCTGAAGCAGATAATTATCATAGAAGACAGACCCCGTATGTTTATTTTCAGCGGTATCGATGCTGATGTCGATGTGCCCGCTTTTTCCTGCAAGCTGGGACGGATCGATTTTCTTCCCATCCAAGCTATAGGTAACCGCCACATCCCATGGCAGTTCGGTCTCTTCCTTCATATTTCCTTGATACGTGAACTTTCCTTCAGGGGCGTCCATTTCCACCTTCTGGCCCTCTTGCTCAAGCTTCTTCAAATCCGTCAGATTCTTGACGCTGCTGAAATCCCCGTAATCGAGGATCTTTCCTCCATGTGTCACTTCAAACGTATTCACGACATAAATGTCGTTCAAGTCACCAGCGGCATCAAGGGTCGCGTAAACGACTTCATCCTTCGACGCCACCTTTCCTTCTGTTGCCGCCTGAGCCGGAACAGCCAGAAATGAAGGCAAGAACAGCATCAATGCGAGTGCACTATATGTGAATGTTGTTTTTCTCATCATCATTTCTCCTCATAAAAGTTTGCTTTGATCGTTGTTTTCTTGATCCATCTATCGCATACCAATAACAGTGCCGGCAGGACAAGGAGAACCATGATAAAGGCTAATAATGCCCCTCTCCCCATCAATAAGCCGATGGATCCCACAATCGGATTGGAAGACGTGATCCACAAGATGAATCCGACACTTGATAGGATCGCTGCCGAAATCGAAATCGAGAATGTCTTTTCATCCAGGGTCCGTATCATGGCTGCTTTAGCAGGCATTTCCTTACGATAATGGGTGTAGGCCTCGGTGAATAAGATGCCATAATCCACCGTCGCCGCCAGCTGCACCGTACTGATAATCAAATAGCCGACAAACACGAGAGATGTATTGGTGAAGTATGGGATCGATAGATTGATCCATACCGCCGCTTCAATCGTGATCAGAAGCACAATCGGAATCGAAATCGAGCGGAAGCTGAATAGTAGCACAAGGGCAATCGTCACGACCGTCAGTACGTTTACAACGATATTGTCTTTGTTTACGGTATTTTTTATATCATACAGTGTCACGCTTTCCCCCAGTGCCAATGCTTCATCTCCATAATAATCACTTGCCGCTTTCTCCACCTTTTCAACGATGGAAAACGGAGCGTCGCCTTCCGTCCCTTGATTCGTGTTGATAACGATACGGCTGTAGCTTTCAGAATAAAATTCATCCGTGATGGATTTGTCGAGATACTCAGGTGGGATCTCTGCCCCCACCTGGTTGACATACGCCATGACCCCCGTCACATAGTCAAGGGACTCAATGTCCTCCACGAGCTTCTCTTCCTTTGCCATATCCCCTTTAGGGACCAGCAGGACGATGGGCGTCGTTTCCCCGAACGCCTCCTCGACCTTTTTGAAATCACTTCCGACACGGGTGTTTTCGGGCTGTTCCCCCGTCCCGTAAATGAAGGACGTATTGGTTTGCCCCAGAAATGCCGGGACCAGAATGACCAACACGAAGATCAGGCTTGGAATCTTCAGTTTCAATACTTTGTTCCCGATACCAGTGAAGCTCGGAACAAAACTCTTATGTTTCGTCTTATCCATCCATTTATAAAGAATAAGCGTTAGTGCAGGCAGGAATACCATCACACTGATGAAGCTCAGCACGATCCCCTTCACGAGGTTCACCCCGAGATCCGAACCGATTTGAAATTTCATGAATGTAAGGGCGATGAATCCGAAGAAAGTGGTTGCCGCACTTGCTGTGATCGCCGGGAACGACTTCTTCATGGCAAGCTTCATTGCTTCTTCAGGATCGTCCGTCTCCTTCCGGTAATCGGAGAAGCTGTGAAGCAGGAATACCGCATAATCCAGTGACACCGCGAGCTGCAGGATCGGTGCCACCGATTGGGTGACGAAGGAGACTTCCCCGAGGAAGATATTCGTCCCCAGATTGATAAGGACTGACACCCCGATCGCTGTCAGGAAAAACAATGGTTCGATCCAGGAAGTTGTCGAAACGACCAGGATTAGAATGATGAGGGGAACAAGGAGCATTCCGGCATACATCGATTCATTCCCTGCCATCTTCTGAGAACTTGCCGTATTGGCTGCCTCACCTGCAATCGCACCATCTTCACCGATCAACTCGTAAATCTCATCAGTGATTCGCACCTCATCCCCGGTCCGAACACTGATGGAAAACAGGGCGTTCCTTTCTTTATAGTAATTCTCCACCGTTTCTTTATCCGCCACTTCCAAAGGCGTCTTCAGATCGACCATATCATCTAGCCACATCACATCCGTGACCCCGTCAATGGCTTCCAGTTTCTCTTTATAGGTGAGTGCTTCCTGTATGGACACATCCGTCACCATGACCCTTGTATCCGGAACGGCCCCGGTAAACTCCCTTTCCATGACGTCCAAAGCCTGTGTCGACTGGGCATCATCCGGGAGATAATCGACCATATTATAATTGACCTTCACAAAAAACTGCGCCACCGTTGACAGAACTGTCGCCAGAATAAACGCAATCAATACCGCTTTTTTATGCTTTATGATCCAAGAAGCAATCTTTATCATCCTTCAACCTCTCTTGTCTGTTTCACTTTTTCACCTTATCATTATAATAAACACAGTGTTGGATATTCAACGGACAGTTGTGTAAAGAATGTTCAATACTCAACACATCTTTCACGTGTGTTGGATAACTCGAAGGAACCTGGGAAGGAAGTGGTTCTTTGAACTCGAAAATGGACCGAAGAAAAAAATATACACGCATGGTTTTAAAAGACAGCCTGCTGAAGCTCTTACAGGATAAAACCATTTCAAGCATCACCATCAAAGAAATCTGTGAAACAGCAGACATCAACCGATCCACCTATTATGCCCATTATGCCAATCAGTACGAACTACTGGAAGAAATAGAAGAAGAATTCATCGAAGACCTGACCGTAACACTAGGCCAATACAACTTTTCAAAAGAAGAAGAAGCCCTGCAGATGACCGAGAAGCTATTTGAATACCTTGCAGAAAAACGAGGCATCTGCGAAACGCTCCTCAGCAAGAACACGGATATGTATTTTTTGAAAAAAGGCATGGTAATCACGCATGAATTCATTTTTAAAAACTGGCACACCGATGACAGAATCGACCAGGAAACCTATGACTACATCAACATGTTCATGGTGAGCGGAAGCATTCATGTGATAAAAAACTGGTTGGAAAATGGAATGGATAAGTCGCCTGGTGAAATGGCGGGGATTCTGCACCGGTTCATCAATCGGGGGTTGTCAGGGGTAAAGTAAAAGAGCCTGTTTGAAAACAGGCTCTCCCATTCAGGCTCTTATCAAAACTTTCCCCTCATACTCACGACTCTCGATTAAATCGTGAGCCTGTGCTGCCTCACTCAAATCAAAGATCTTCGCAATAGGTAGTGTGACTTTACCCGATGCAAATAAGTCTATGACCTTTTCAGCTGCCGGCGCCAACACTTCCGGGCGATGTTTCCTCGTCGTCCCAAGACTGAAGCCTTTAACATTTCGGCAGGAGGAATGTACATCGCTTGTTGTAAAATGACCCGCACTGCCGCTGCTGTTGCCGAATTGGACGAGGGTTCCATACAGAACGAGGCATTCCAGGCTGCGGGAGGTGACATCCCCTGCAACGGAATCGAAAATGACATGTGCCCCTTGGCCACTTGTGTGTCGGAGCACTTCATCTGCAAACACGTCATATGTACAAACATGATCTGCTCCCAGCCTCTTTACATAGTCTTCTTTGCTCAAGTTTCCAACTGTTGCGATGATAGTTTCGACTCCGGCTAGCTTTGCTAATTGAATGAGCATAGAACCGACACCCCCGGCTCCGCTATGGACAACGATTGTATCACTCTTTCTCACCTGACCAATTTCATGTAACAGAATATAGGACAAAATCGATACGGTCGGCATGGCAGCCGACTGTTCAAAAGATAGGCTCTCAGGAATTTTATATGTCAGCTGTTTATTGGCTTTCACATATTCAGAGTAGGAACCACCTATAGGAAAAGCGATGACACGGTCCCCGACGTCAAATCCAGTGGATTTCCCTGCTTCAACAATGGTCCCCGCTACATCAAGACCAAGTGTGAAAGGGAATTTCCCCTTCCCTTTGTTCCCTTTCCTTGATTTGATATCGGCATAATTCACACTGGTATATGCCGTTTGAATCAACACTTCATCTTCATCGATTTTCGGACTCTCGACATCCACCAATTGGAGTACCCCAGAATCGCCAAACTCATTTTGAATCACTGCTTTCATGAATAGCCCCCCTCTTCCGATATCTACCTTTCATTTTACTGTAAAAGTGGTAGGGGAGGATAATAGTAAAATCGAAAGGTAGATGATAACCATCGCTTATGTTGACATGGTACTCTAATCTGTGATAGTTTGTACATACAAATGAAAGGGTGTTAATTCAATGAACGAAGAAGAAAGCGTTCTGATTCACTGCTTATACTTCACGGCGAGCCGGTTTGCCAGGAGCATCACCAAGCTTGCGGAAAAATACCTGGATGCCGGAGGACTTGCTCCATCGTATTTTTATATGATTATGGTCATTCACTTTAAACCAGGGATCACACAGAAGGAACTGTGCCAGAAACTGGCCATTGCCCCTTCCACCAGTACACGTTTCATCGATAAACTGGAAAAGAAAAATATCGTCCTGCGGAAAATGTCCGGCAAGCAATCCTTCATTTCTTTAACCGATGAGGGAGAAGAATTGTATCGGGAGTTCCGTGTTTCCATTAAAGAGATGTACGATGATTATTCCCAAACACTTGGGAAGGATTTCAGCCTGGATTTAAGCCGGATGCTGCATGAAGCAAGTTTGAAGCTTGAAAAAGAGTGATCGTAGGTAGGCGCTCTTTTTTTACCCTTTCATTTGCATATACAAATATTAATCATGGAGGAATTCTTTATGAATAAAACGATCGTAATCATAGGCGCTGGAAAAGGCATCAGCTATGAGGCAGCGAAGAATTTTGGGTTAAAAGGATACAAGGTGGCACTCATTTCACGGACACTTTCATCCCTGCAAAAGCTTGAAAATGAGTTGGCAGCTCAAGGTATTACCGCTAAAGGATTTCAAGGAGATGTCTCGTCTGTATCATCCTTGAAGGACGCCCTTTCTGCAGTCAGGGAAGAATTCGGTGATGAAATTGAGATTCTTCTGTACAATGCCGCATCCATCCGACCGGGTCAACCAACGACTATCCTTACGGAAGATTTCATCTTTGATTTTAAGGTGAACGTAGCCGGAGCCCTTTCAGCTGTTCAAGAAGTCCTTCCTTTCATAAAGAAAGAAACAGGATCGATTCTATTGACGGGTGGCGGTTTAGCCCTGCACCCAAATGCTGATGTCGCCTCGCTTTCAGTCGGGAAAGCAGGACTCAGGAACCTGGCTCACAGCCTTCATCAGGAATTGACTCCAAAAGGCGTATATGTTGGGACTCTGACCATCAACGGTTATGTTCAGGAAGACACCTATTTTTCAGGAGATAAGATAGCTGAAGCATTGTTTATGATGCATGAGAATAAAGGCGAGGTTGAGGTGGTATACAGAGAGGCGTGACGTCAACAATGTAAAAAGCCATCACCAGACACGGTACCGTGCTAGTGATGGCTTTTTATACTATCTACTTATCGTATTCTTCGTTTTCATATGTCCCGTACTGACCATTTTCCGTATCGATGACACCGCTCGTATACGAATCCATGATCTGCTGGCTTACCTGCTGATTCGCATTCTCATCATACGTGAACTGTTCTTTCGGATCCCTCTTCTTCATGGTGATGCCCCCTATAAAAATAAGTAGTCTATTCCCCTTTATTGTTCGAAAATTAGCTACAGATATAAGTGGGAAAATATAGTATGATAACTGTAAGGAGGGGATCACAATGAGTTTAAAATATCACAACATATTAGTAGCTGTAGATGGATCAAGGGAAGCAGAATGGGCCTTCAAGAAAGCGATTGCCATCGCCAAACGGAACGACGCAACTCTGTCCTTGATCCACGTCATCGACACCCGCTCTTTCGCCGCCATCGAATCCTATGACCGCACCGTAGGAGAAAGAGCCATCAAGTATGCTGAAGAATTGTTAAACGAGTACAAAGAAGAAGCGACCGAAGCCGGATTGACCAAAGTCAAAACCTATGTCGAGTACGGCTCCCCGAAAGTGATCATCCCAAGAGAAGCAACCAAAAACGTCAAAGCAGACCTCGTCATCTGCGGAGCCACCGGCCTCAACGCCGTCGAACGCTTCCTCATCGGTAGCGTATCAGAACACATCACCAGAGCTGCACACTGCGACGTTCTGGTTGTAAGAACGGAAGAAGTGGAAGATTGATTTATTAACTTCCACAAAAAAAGAACGGATGAAGGAGAATGACCTCCCTTAACCGTTCTTTTTTATGCTTTAAATCAAAACTTTTCAAGTTGATTGAAGCGGAAGGTGCTCGACTCCTTCGGGAAACAACGAAAAGCTGAGGCGGCTTGCTCAGCCCCGACAAGCATAAGATGAATGGGTCGGGAAGGCGTTTTTTGCCTTATTGGACCATTTAGCTTATGACCTCGAGGGGATAGCCGCCGGAGCTGGACAAGGGTAGGACACCTCTTGTAGCCGAGGAGGCTCACCGCCAGCCCCGCGGAAAGCGAGCACCTGAAGCGAAAATCAACAAGCACTCGCTAATCGTTTTGGTTTTGAAATTTTTACGGTTGCGAAATAGCTAAAGACCCCAACTGAGCCTTCCCCTTCCCAATCTGCACCTTCACCTGCTCAAACCCAGTACCGCCATACGAATTCCTTCTCTCAACTGCCGAATAAGGAGTCAAAATCGAATAAATATCCTCCTCAATCAGCGAAGAAAACTCACCATACGTCTCCAAAGAAACATCCTTCAGATAACAGCCCTTCTCAATACAATACAACACAAGCTTCCCAACGATTTCATGTGCCTGTCTAAAAGGAATCCCCTTCGTTGCCAAGTAGTCAGCAAGCTCCGTCGCATTGGAGAAATCATTCCCGACCGCTTCCTTCATCTGTTCACTGTTCACTTTCATCGTCGAAATCATGCCAGTGAAGATCTTAAGAGATCCCACCACGGTCTTCACCGTATCGAACATCCCTTCCTTGTCTTCCTGCATGTCCTTGTTATACGCAAGCGGCAAACCTTTTAACACAGTAAGAAGGGAAATGAGATTTCCATTCACTCTGCCCGTCTTCCCTCTGACAAGCTCCGCCATATCAGGGTTCTTCTTCTGCGGCATGATACTGCTTCCCGTCGTGAAACTATCATCAAGCTCGATGAATCGAAACTCTTCCGTAGACCACAGGATCATCTCTTCCGCAAGGCGTGAAAGATGAGTCATCATGATTGAACTGTTGCTCAGGAATTCCAGGATGAAATCACGGTCACTTACGGCATCTAGACTGTTTTCATAATACGAACCGAAGCCAAGGAGCTCGGCTGAATATTCACGATCGATGGGGAATGTTGTTCCTGCCAGTGCACCGGCACCCAGTGGAGAAATGTCGATTCTTTTGAGCGAATCTTGCAGTCTCTCCTTATCACGGTTCAGCATCCAAAAATAACACATTAAATGATGGGCAAACGAAATCGGCTGGGCACGTTGAAGATGCGTGTACCCCGGAATGATCGTTTCCACATTTTCTTCTGCCTGAACGATGATGGCTTTCTGTAAATCTTCAACGAGCTTAACGACTTCCTCCACTCGTCTTTTTAAAAATAGATGCATGTCGGTCGCAATCTGGTCATTACGGCTTCTTCCTGTATGAAGTTTACCTCCGACCTCTCCAATCAAGTCGATCAGCTGCTTTTCCAGATTCAAATGAATATCTTCATACTCCACGGAAAACTGAAGCTCATTTTTTTCAGCCTTGCCGTACAGCACATGAAGTCCATCGAGAATCTGATCGGCTTCACTTACCGTCAGAATTCCACACTTCTTTAACATCTTCACATGTGCGACGCTGCCTTCAATATCTTCTAACACTAGCTCCTGATCGAATGAGATGGATGCATTGAATTCATCCACCCATTCTTCAGGCTTTTTGGTAAAACGTCCTCCCCACAGCTTGCTCATAGGGTCACTTTCTCTTTCTTTTCAGCATTGACCATGGAAGATACCTTTGTCGGAAGACCCCATAGTTGAATGAATCCAACGGCAGCATCATGATCGAATTCATCTGCTTTTGTATACGTTGCAAGGTTTTCATCATATAAGGAGTTCGGTGATTTCCTTCCTTCCACGATGGCATGGCCTTTGAATAACTTCACGCGTACAACACCATTCACATACACTTGCGTTTGATCCAGAAATGCCTTCAATGCTTTATTTAATGGAGAAAACCATAGTCCCTCATAGATTAATTCAGTCATTTTTTTCTCGATCACCGGTTTGAAATGAGCAATCTCTTTCACCAATGTCAGATCTTCCAGTTCTTTATGTGCCTTCAATAGGGTCATGGCAGCCGGGCATTCATACACTTCACGTGACTTGATTCCAACCAGGCGGTTCTCCACATGGTCGATACGTCCGACTCCATGCTTACCAGCCAACACATTCAGCTTCGCAATGATTTCATCCAGAGAATACGCCACGTGATTCAGTTCCACAGGCACCCCTTTGGAGAACGTGATTTCAACTACATCCGCTTCATTCGGTGATTCTTCAATGCTAGCTGTTAGATCATATGCATCTTCCGGTGGTGCAGCCCAAGGATCCTCAAGGACACCGCACTCATTGCTTCTGCCCCAAAGATTCTGGTCGATGCTGTATGGGGAATCCAGATTGATCGGGATTGGAATCCCCTTCTCTTTCGCATATTCAATTTCCTCTTCACGTGACCATTTCCATTCACGTACCGGGGCGATTACTTCTAAAGATGGATTCAATGCCGCGATGGACACCTCGAATCTTACCTGATCATTTCCTTTTCCCGTACAACCATGTGCCACAGCCGTTGCATTTTCCTGTTCCGCAACCTCCACAAGTTTTTTCGCAATCAACGGTCTTGATAGAGCGGACACCAGTGGATATTTCCCTTCGTACAGTGCATGACTTTGGAGAGCGATAAGCGCGTAATCATTCGCGAATTCTTCTTTCGCATCAATCACATAGCTTTTGGAAGCTCCCACTGTCAATGCCTTTTCTTGTACAAAATCAAGGTCCTTTCCTTCACCCACATCCAGGCAGCATGCAATGACTTCATATCCTTTTTCCTTTAACCATTGAACCGCAACTGACGTATCTAAACCACCTGAATAAGCTAAAACCACTTTTTTACTCATCCGTATCTCCTCCTGTTGATTTTCTATATAAATGAATATTTATTCTTTAAGATGAATTTATATTAGCAGTTTACAAGAAATACATCAATACTTATTCATCAATTTGTATAATTATTTTATGGACAAATTGTGAGATTCCCTTCGGACTGGGCTTACGGGCATAATTGTTGTAGGATGAAAGAAGAATGAAACGTAAGGAGCATCCAGAAAGATGAGGAACGAATTTTTTTCATATGATCGAAGACTTGGAATCCACCTTCCCATTATGCTGAAGGAATGGACGGTGTATTCTTCGGAGGAACAGGAAGTGATTCTCCTTGAGTGGGAGCGTGTACGGGGAACGATTCCGGACCGGATTGGGGAAATCGATGTGGAGATCGAACGCCTACAGGAGGAGTTGGCTCAGGAAGATGATTTTGAACGTTCCTGTAAAATCAACAACGAAATCTCTGAACGGGCTTCGGAAATCAATGATTTATGGCTCTGGTACCGAACTAATCCTGAAAAAACAAAAAGGGAATGATGTGATGACCACATCATTCCCTTTTTATTATTGTTCATTTTTCTTATCACGCAAATAGCGATACTGATAGTACTTTTCCGCAAAATCAGTGATCTTTCTCGAAAGCTGATAATTGGATCCCGCTCCAATAGCAATACTGACGAGAGGCAGACCCGACCACTTCTTTCCTTTAAACATGGTGATCGCCATCGCTTTCAGCGCCTGCTTCATGGACCCTTCCAGCCACGTGTAATCCGTCAGCTGCTCCGATCCATCGTAGAAGTAATTGGAATCCTTCTTGTTCAAGTCTTCCATCAGGTCATCCCACGCAAGGGCCCGCAGTCTTGCCGGCAGGGTCGCTGCATGAAACACCTTCAATGACGTCATCATTTCAAACGGTGTCTGAACATCAAACCCATAGGTAATCGCGATAAGCTGCACCGAACGAAGATTGATGACAAGCATCGCCGGCAAATCCGACCCTAGTGCCACTAAGCCACCGGTCCCCGTCACCCCTCCTTGAAGCAGGGAGTAGATGCGGTGTCGTCCCGCATGCTGTTCCGCTATGTAATGAAGCTGATCAATCGTTAAATAATGCAAATCCTCCACTGTCTGAATGTCCTGATTAAATGCCCGCGCCGTCACCAGAATGCGCTCACGTGCATCATTTTGCATCTGTGAACCTTGAATCAGAGAGTGCATGTGAAACAACCAGCCATCCAGCCGCTGAAAAAATTGCTCCTGAACATCTTCAGGAATCGATTCAAACGCGTAATCCAACCACTTCACATATGTATGCTCCAAATCATTCGCTTCATATTCATATAGTTCATCTCTCCACGCTTTGATCGACTGCCATACCTGCTTATCCCGTTCTGACCAGTTCACTTCTCCCCACTCCTTACATTCCTTGAATTACGTATAGTATATCATATGTGGGTGGGAGAATTCTTTGATTGTGGGGTGAGTGGTGGGAATAGTCTGTAAATTATAATTGTGAGGTAATAAAATCTATTTTTATCCGTTGCATTCGTCTGATTTTGATAAAAAGAGTTTTTTTATAACTAATATACCCCAATTCCATACCCCTGACCCTATACCGGACGTGTGAATACTATTATATAAGCCAGTTTTAAACATTTATAAGCCACTTTTTAAAATTATAAGCCAGAATTTTAATATATGAGCCGGAATCCTAATATATAAGCCGGATATCGATTATTTAAGCTCTTTGTCGAAAAATCTCACTTAGTTTAAAACCACTGACTAATTAATACTAAAAAAAACAGGACCACCATCCAAGGCGGCCCCGTTTCATTTATTAGATATTCCCTTTTTCCACAACATCACGAGCAATCATGACTTCTTCATTCGTAGGAATGATCATAACTTTAACTGGTGAATGTGGGTAGTTGACGAATGCTTCTTTTCCACGTACTTTGTTGCGAGCAGGATCCCAGTATACGCCCATGAATTCCAAGCCTTGAAGGACTTTTTCACGGATTAATGTACTGTTTTCACCGATACCCGCTGTGAAGACAATCGCGTCTACACCATACATACGAGATGCATACGAACCGATGTATTTGTGGATACGGTTGGCGAACACTTCAAGAGCCAGTTCAGCACGCTCGTTACCTTCTGAAGCCTGCTGCTCGATGTCACGAAGGTCACTTGAGAATCCAGATACACCAAGCATACCGGACTTCTTGTTCAGGATGTTTAATACTTCGTCAGCTGTTGATCCCGTTTTCTCCATAATGAACGGGATAAGAGCCGGGTCAATATTACCTGAACGAGTTCCCATGGCAACCCCAGCTAAAGGAGTGAAGCCCATTGACGTATCGATGGATTTACCGCCTTCGATAGCAGCGATACTCGCACCATTTCCAAGGTGACAAGAAATCAGGCGCACTTGCTCTTCCGGACGGCCAAGCATTTCAGCAGCACGCTGAGATACATACTTATGGGACGTACCGTGGAAACCATATTTACGGATTCCGAAATCTTCATAATACTCATAAGGAAGGCTGTATAAGAATGAGCTTTCCGGCATAGATTGGTGGAACGCCGTATCAAACACTGCAACCGCAGGAACATTCGGCAATACGTTTTGGAATGCTTTGATTCCTGTTAAGTTTGCAGGGTTATGAAGTGGAGCCAGGTCAGAAAGCTCCTCGATTTTTGTCACGACTTCGTCTGTGATTAGAACGGAATCATTGAAAACCTCTCCGCCGTGTACAACACGGTGACCGATTCCATCGATTTCATCAAGTGACTTGATGATGCCAAAGCCTGTCAGCTTTTCAAGCAGCATTTTAACGGCTACTTCATGGTTCGGGATATCCGTTACTTCTTCACGTTTTTCATCGTTCACTGTAATATTGAAAACCGCATCGTTCAATCCGATACGTTCAATCAAACCTTTAGTAATGACCGTTTCTTCAGGCATATCAAAAAGCTGAAACTTTAATGAAGAGCTTCCAGCATTAATTGCAATCACTTTTTTTGCCACGTTGTATCGCTCCTTTTGTATTCGATCTATCGACTCTTACTTTATTCTGTTCATTGAATCGTTTTTTATCTCTCAATTCCCCATTAAATCACTGACTCCACCCTATTTCAAGAAAAAGCTTGAAATGACATCGTTTTCATGTTAAATTAAATATTTTCGCAAAAGTTTGAATACGAAAAGCGGAAGGGCTTTGGTCAGAGGCGACAAGCATAAGGCGAGAACACCGGAAAGGCGGCCTTTTGCCTTTTTGGTGTTCTTGACTTATGACCTCGAGCCTCTAAGCCCTGGAGCTGGACCTTCGAAAGGCGGAGACGGCTTGGTCAGGCCCGACAAGCATATGATGAATGGGCCAGAAAGGCGTACTTTGCCTTTTTGGTCCATTTAGCTTATGACCTCGAGGGACTAGCCGTCGGAGCTGGACATGTCGTGGTGTAAGAATCGGTGCAGATTTTGTCGCTTTTCGTAAAACGGTCGATATATTGAAAATACGGTTGATAAAATGAAAAAAAGGTTGATATATTTCTCAAAAGGTCGATAAATCCAGATAACGGTTGATAAATCCAAATGAGAGGTCGATAAACTCCTCATTCTCTGCATACCCCCATCCCCCCTCCAATAAAACACCAACAAAAAAAGACCGCCCAAAGGCAGTCTTTATTTATTCTGTACCAACCATTGATCGATCTTCGATAGGATGTCCTGAAGGGCTCTCTGATTCGAAAGGCTTGGTAGTTGCGCAAGCAGTACCTCTTTAGGAGGCTTGATTCCTTCTTTTTTCTTCTGAAGGATCAGGATGCTCTTCGCCGAGTTTTTATTTTTAAACAGGGAAAGCGGCAGCTGCAGGAAGCCCTGGATGTCAACTTTCTCTTTCAAATACCCTTGAAGCTGTGCGCTGTGCGGGGATTCAAATAATCCGTTTGGCACGATGAAGAACAAGAATCCTCCGTCTTTCGTATGCTTCAGGCTTTGCTCGATGAACAGGTGATGGGCGTATGAATGTCCTTCTCCCGCTTTCAGCTCATAGTCCTGGGCACGCAGGTCATTCGGATAATACCCGATCGGCAGGTCGCAAAGGACGAGGTCGACGGGATCGATGAACAACGGTTCCAGTGAGTCCTGATTAAAGAGCTGCAGTGGATGCTTCTGAAGATCCGCTCCCACATACGCGAGCTTGATGAGCACTTCGTCAATTTCCACACCAATGGACTGGGTTTCTTTTCCCGGCATTTGGTTTAAGACCGTCGTCAAAAGGTTCCCGGTTCCGATCGCAGGGTCCAGTACAGTCAGCTTATTCATATCGGCTGTGAATTTATTGACGAGATAGCTGATGAAAAGTCCAAGTGAGTCCGGCGTCATTTGGTGATTTGGCTGAACGTTTTCTTTCATTCCTTTTAAAATCGCGAATTGAAAGGCTTTGCGGATATTTTCATTCTCAAGTTGAGGAAGATTCACTTCATCATACTTTTTGTTCAGGCGTTTCTTGGTCAGTTCACTGACTTCTTCCTGGAGGACATCCCCCTGAAACAGGTTTTCTCCCGTTTCGGCAACGGCTTCTAAATAACTGCAGGCAAGTTCCTCTTGCAGTAATGTAGCCGTTTCATCTATTATTCCAAATAATGATTCGACTGGCGAATTAATCATCGGCATTCATTCCTTTATCTCAATTTCATTCATCTATTGTACCGTTGTCCCTTGTGTTTGTAAAAAAAACAATGCTGACCATGGGAAAGTCAGGTCAGCATGTCGTGAGAAATATTCTGATTGGACAGGATTATTTCGCGTTTTTCACCGCTTCAACGGCAGCATCGTAATCCGGGTGGTTTGTTGCTTCACTTACATATTCCACATAAGTTACTTCATCATTGCTGTTTACAACGAATACAGCACGTGCAAGAAGACGAAGCTCCTGGATGTGTACGCCGAATGCTTCACCGAATGAAAGGTCGCGGTGATCGGATAACGTTTGGACATTTTCGATTCCGTTCGCTCCGCACCAGCGCTTTTGAGCGAATGGAAGGTCCACTGAAATCGTCAATACTTCTACATTATCAAATTTCGTTGCTTCTTCATTGAATTTACGTGTCTGTGCATCACAAACACCTGTATCGATCGAAGGAACGACACTGATTAAACGTACCTTGCCCTTGGAATCATTCAGTGTGACTTCTGATAGATCATTAGCTAATACTGTGAAGTTGGGTGCTTTGTCCCCTACTTTTACCTCATTACCTAAAAGAGTGACAGGGTTGTTCTTAAACGTGATATTTGCCATTATTTGTTCCTCCTCTATAAATAGTATGTACATTTTCATAGTACAGAAAAAGTCAGGGGGAAAGCAAATCATAGGGGTCACTTCTACAAAAAAAGATGAGCTCACTCATGACGAGTAAGCTCCTTATCCTTTATAGATCCAGCTTATGATTTTGATTGTGTTGACCGTTGTTATCCTGCTTGTTGTCGTCCTTTTTCATCATGCCCTGAATCTTCTCAATGGCACCTGGAGCCAGGTCCAGCAGGCGATCAATCAAGTGAGTGCTTTCATCTAAATGAAGCATTTTGATTCCTTTCGAGCTGACGATCAGGAACGCGATCGGCGTAATGGAGACACCGCCCCCGCTACCTCCGCCAAACGGCTGCTGCTTCTGGGAAGATTGATTGCTTCCGCCATTGCCTCCATCTCCGCCTTTGCCGCTGTCGTCCTTACTTTTACCGTCGATGATAAATTCACTACCACCTGCAGCAAATCCAAATCCTACCTTTGAAACGGTCAGGATGACGCTTCCATCGGGTGTTTCAACGGGATCACCGATGATCGTATTCACGTCGATCATTTCTTTTAAATTTTCCATTGCCGTGGTCATCAGACCTTCAATCGGATGTTCTGACATGTGAAGACCTCCTAGTTAAACTGAATGTTTTTCTCCAGAAATGGTGGAAAGGGGCTTTGTTTTAAACCTGGCCCTGCCGCCTCTCCAGTACCGAAGTATCTTTAAACCTACTAGGATAGCATTCCCTATGCGAAACTGGATAATACATGAAAATTGCGTTTGAATTACCGCATGCTGAAACGTCGGTGTCACTTCGATGACAGGCATGGATTGAAGGCGCATATACCCGCTTAAGATTCCGATGATGCTCCCTTTCATTCCCCAGATCATCCCGGTTAACGCCCCCGTCGATGCTGCATCCCCACTGCCAAATAGAGTCTTCCAATGGACATGGTCCAACTTGACTTTCTTAAGAAAGCCCCTGATGATCCGGTGCATGGACTGGACGTGAAGAACGACTTCCTTTGTATCATTTAAACTCGCAATAAAATCATGGGGCGTAATTTTCTTTTTGGAAGCCTTTTCCTTGGAAGGATTGCTCTCGTTCCCTTTCTTCGTCTCTTGTTCGACGACAACATTCGGGCCATCATCATCAAGCTTCACTAGCGGAATGTCGATGGTATATTTGATCAAACCGAACCAGGCCCTCAGCTTCACCTTGAAATGATCATTATCATTTCCATGGTATAAGGAAATCGTGATGGTCAGCTTCGTGATAATAAGAATGAATAATAGAAAAATAATAAGTGCCGCAATAATGATTAACGTCCAAATCCACCAGCTCATAAATTCACACCCTTCAACCTCTTATTATGGCCTTTGTGGGGGAAAATAAACTTGGTGGGGTGGAATTTGCAGTGAAAAGTGGTTCTTGGGGCAGGGTCCTGAGGAGGATTGCGTCATTTTGGGTGGTGATTGCGTCGTTTTTTGATTAATTGCGTCATTTCGTCCCTTGTTTGCGTCATTATTTCATTAATTGCGTCATTCCACCACGTAATGGCGTCTTTTTCCACATAAAGGTAAAAAAACAAACCCGCCTCATCAGCAGGTTTGCTTCTCTTCCTTACACAGCCGGAGTAAACTCCAGCTTCTTCTTTTCCTGAACCACAGTGGTATCCGCAAACAAATCATGGATTCCTTGCTTCTTATTCGTAAACGCCACGACCACGTATAAAATAAAGACGGTCGTGGAGATGAACCTGCCGATCAGTTCCCTGAACAGGATGGTTCCCCATGAGGGTTTTGCTCCATTCAGCTGAATGACCCGGATGCCAAACACCATTTTCCCGATCGTCTGACTGAAGAATTTCGTCATTAAAACGAAATACCCGTAGAATACGATGCTCGTCAAAATGGAGATCGGGGCAAACATCGAGCCGTCGGATAAGGAAATGTCCAATAGTTTAAAAATCGGATTCACGATCAGTCGCGTTATGCTTCCGATGACGATCAGATCCACAAGATAGGCCCAGAAGCGGATCCAGAATCCTGCCAGGTAATAGCCGTCACGCGGAATTGTGCCTGAATAGTCAGGTGAAGGCGACTGGACTTCTATATGTTCCCGTGTTTCGTTTTGTTCAAAGCTTTCACTCACTTCATTCACCTTCCTTATTCAGAGTATAGATACATCAATCGTGGAGAATTCGGATGCGAAAGAAGCTTCATCAGTGCCGCTGCTTCCATATCCTGACCCATCATTTTTTTTGCACCCATACTGAAGAACTCAGAGAAAGGGTCACCTGCACTATATTCAAATACTTGTGCATCTTTTAGCTTATAATCCTTCTTCATTGCGGCGATGGTATCTTCCACATAACCGAATTCATCAATCAAATTGACTTCCTTCGCCTGGATCCCATCATACACACGTCCGTCTGCGATCTTCTTGACATCCGCTTCCGACATATCACGGCCTTTCGCAATGACATCCACGAAGCCTTCGTAGGAATTGTCGATCATCGATTGAATGATCTTCCGTTCTTCGTCGGTCATTTTACGGGTTGGACTCATGATATCTTTATACGGTCCACTCTTGATCGTGACAAAATCAACTCCGTATTTCTCAGCAAGTTCCGAGTAGTTGATGCTATGCATGATCACACCAAGAGAACCTGTCAGCGTTTCTTTACTGGCGAAGATCTTTGTAGCCGGTGCCGATATGTAATAGCCTCCGGAAGCTGCCGTGCCGCCCATTGATACATAGATCGGCTTCTTCGTCTTTTCCATGATCTCGACCAGCTTCGAGTGGATTTGTGCACTTTCCACCACGCCGCCACCTGGGGAATTCACTTTCAAAATGATCCCTTTAACAGATTTGTCTTTTTCAACGGCATCGAGCTTATCCATAAAAAGCTCATGGTTATAACCCGGGCTTTCAAATAAGGAACTTGCCCCGCCCGTATCCTGGATGACACCTTCCACTTCAAGGACCGCGATCCGTTTGTTCGCATTTCCTTCATCGATGATTTTTTCAGAGAAAGGGGTGTCCGTCCCTCCGAACATGTCTTCAAATGCTTGATTTACATCACCTGTCACAGCAGAGGTCGCAAAGTTGACGATTACTGAAACAAAGAATAATCCACCAGCGATTCCTAATGCCGTCCACCTTTTTGCATTCATCTGTATATTCCTCCCTTGTTTACCCTATCTTATGTAAGGATATGAATATCATTCTCACGCGTAAACATGATAGAATATTCACTAAGTTAGATTCTAGCAAAACTTGATGGAAATTGGAAAAATTATCTTTTATCTATCTGGGAGGTACATACTATGAGTAACCGTCGAAATATTTATTTCTATGCACTGCATCAAGAAGGGATGCAGACAAAACTCGATCAATTGTTTGAATTGGCAAGGCGTTATGATTTCAATATTGTCGAATCTCCAAAAACCGCTAATATCATTGTCAGTATCGGAGGCGACGGAACCTTCCTGCAGGCCGTCCGTCAAACCGGTTTCAGACAAGACTGCCTGTATGCGGGCATTTCAACAGGCGGCACCTTGAGTATGTACTGTGACTTCCATATTAATGACATATCCAAGATGATCGAAGCCATGACAACCGAGCAGATCGAAGTACGCAAATATCCGACCATCGAAGTGACCGTCGATAATCAGACATCCTTTCACTGCCTGAATGAATTCAGCATCCGCTCCGGTATCATCAAGACCTTCGTCATGGACGTCTTCATCGACGACAAACATTTCGAAACATTCAGAGGCGACGGCATGATCTTCGCCACCCCGACGGGAAGCACCGCTTACAATAAATCCGTCAACGGTGCCGTCGTCGATCCGATGCTCCCTTGCATTCAGGTGAGCGAAATGGCTTCCCTGAACAATAACCGTTATCGTACCCTTGGGTCTTCCTTCATCGTGAGCGGTCAGCGCCGCCTGGTTTTGAAGATCGTCCAAGACGGAAACGATTATCCTGCAATGGGAATGGACAATGAAGCGTTAAGCATTCAGCACGTGGAAAAAGTCGAAGCCAAATTGAGTGATAAGATTATTAAAACGGTGAAATTGAAGGATAACTCGTTCTGGGAAAAAGTGAAGCGTTCGTTTTTATAGGTTTTGAGGGGATTGGAGGTTGTGAATGAGTAAGTATGTGCTGAATTTGGGTTGGATTGCGGCAGTTTGAACGGGTTTTGCGGCACTTTGGACTGATGTTGCGGCACTTCGGCTTATTGTTGCGGC
Organism: Rossellomorea aquimaris; assembly: GCF_020172085.1. Lineage (GTDB taxonomy): Bacteria > Bacillota > Bacilli > Bacillales > Bacillaceae_B > Rossellomorea > Rossellomorea aquimaris_E. Next base: position 34,630 of record NZ_JAIVAT010000003.1, on the reverse strand, counting down.
ACTTTGAATGAGTGTTGCGGTACTTTAATCTTTTGTTGTGCCACTTTCGATCAAACTTGTGCCACTTAACGCCAAACTCGTGCCACTTTCCACCAAACTTGTGCCAGTCTGACCGAAACTCGTGCCACTTCCACCATCTCCCATTAAATCCCACACCAAAAAAGCGCTCCAGTTCTAAAACTGGAGCGTTCTTCATTATGCCGACAACCTCGCCTCTCTTCTCCGCTTCCTCGCATACTGCACCCGCGAAACGGTAAAGATCGTCAATGCCAGCCAGATAAACATGAATGAAACGAGATGGGTCATCGAAAACTCTTCGTGATACATCCAAATGCCGAGGATCAAGGTGATCGTCGGTGCGATGTATTGTAAGAAGCCCACCATATATAAAGGAATCTGCTGGGCGCCTTTTGAAAAGAACAATAATGGGATCGCCGTTGCAGCCCCTGCTCCCATGAGTAAGAGGTCCGTCCCTCCCGATACATGGAACAGGGAAAGGGTTCCTTCATTGTACATGTAGCCAAGGTAGATGAGTGATACAGGCGCGATGGTCATCGTTTCGAGTGTGAGTCCGATGGATGATTCTACCTGGATGAGCTTTTTGGCTAAGCCGTATAGTCCGAATGAGAAGGCGAGTCCGATGGCAATCCAGGGGAATTCGCCGTATGAAATCGTCAGGATCAGAACCCCGATGGCTGCTAATCCGAATGAAACGATTTGAGCCTTGGACAGGCTTTCCTTCAGGATGAATACGCCCAACAGGACGCTGACTAGAGGATTAATATAGTAACCTAGACTTGCTTCGACCATCTGGTTTGTATTCACGGCCCATATATAGATGAACCAGTTCGTACTGATCAATAATGAAGCAAGCAGCAGGGCGAACAGCTGCTTCTTTTTGGTCAGAGATGTTTTTAAATAGCCCGTAAAGTCCTTCCAACGCTTGCTGACAAACAAGAAGAGAAGCATGAACCAGAATGACCAGAAGATGCGATTGGCGAGGATTTCATCTGCCGATACATGATTCAGCCATTTCCAATAGATCGGCAGGATCCCCCACAGAAAATAGGAAAAGGCCGTATACAGGATTCCGGCTTGATCTTGCTTCATAAAAAAACACCCCCAAAACTATTTCTATTTCCGAAATAACTCCATTATATCGGTGAATAGTTTTGGGGGCAACGATTATTTATTTTTTATATACGATGGTTTCGTCCACAATGGTCATGTCGACGACTTTGCCGAGTAATTGATCCTCTTCCACTTGGAATGGATCGATATCCAATACGGTAAAGTCGGCCGTGTAGCCTTCTTTGATTTCTCCACGATCGTCTTCGTGGTGACAGGCATACGCGCTTCCCTTTGTAAAAAGGGATATTGCTTCATACATGGTGAGCTTTTCCTCAGGTCTATACTCGGTTTTCTCAGGATCCAGCGGGTTGGTACGAGTGACGGCTGCATGAATGCCCCATAGCGGGTTGATCGGTTCGATTGGTGCATCCGATCCGCCGGCGCATGGGATCCCTTCTTCCAGGAGGGTTTTCCATGCGTAGTTAAACCTCATATTTTCTTTCCCTAACCGGTCGATCACCCATGGGAAATCCGACGCCACAAATCTCGGTTGGATATCAAGGATGAGTGGCAGCCCTTTGATTTTCTCAATCAATTCTTTACGAAGGATCTGGGCATGGATGAGACGGTCGCGTCTATTATGAACGGATGGCGCCTCTAGTATTGCACCCACAACATTTTCAAAGGCTTGATCCCCGATTGTATGGACCGCGATCGGCAATTCGTACTTTCTTGCCTTTTTCACAAGTTCCAGAAGCCTTTCGTTTGTGTGGATGCTGACACCGTGCGTACTTGGATCATCGGCATACGGATAGCTCAGGAGCGCCGTTCTGCCACCTAAAGCTCCGTCTGCGAAAATTTTCATGGCACCGAATTCAATGAATTCATTTCCTCCAAGGAAGTGATGGCCATCTTCCTTCCAATCTTCAATCACTGCATGATGGACAAGGAGATGGGCCCTGAACTTCTTATCGCTGACGGTTTCAAGAAAAGCATTATACGTTTTCTTGAAGTTTCCGTAGTAACTCAAATCCTCGGTGTGGCCACCGACCAATCCATGTTCCCAGCAGCTTTCGATCCCTTTTGTCAGGGCTTCGACGAGATACTCGGATGAGATGGGCGGCAGGGCATCGATCATCAGGTCCTGTGCCTTATCCTTTAATAATCCATTGAGCGTCCCGTCATCATGTTTTTCGATTAGCCCCCCTGCAGGATTCGCAGTGTGTTCATCGATTCCGGCATTCATCAGTGCCAGCGAGTTTACGACCATGGCATGGCGACAGATCCGCTTCAATAGAACCGGATGATTCGGGACGACTGCGTCAATCTCCTGTTTCGTCAATACGGCCGCATCACTCCACAGGTTTTCATTCCAGCCTTCCCCAATGATCCATTTCCCCTTTTCCAGTCCATCAGCTTTTTCCGTAATAGCGTCCAGTACTTCACGCTTGCTGTTCATACTGGAAAGATCCAGCCTCATCAACGTTTCACCGTGCCCGATCAGATGCATGTGACTATCGACAAATCCAGGGAACATCACTTTCTGATCTAGATCCACCACTGTATCAATCGTAAACTTCTGCTCCAATTCATCAGAAGTGCCTAATCCTTTGATATGGCCATTTTCCGTATAGACCGCTTCCACTTGATGACCTTCTTGCTGCATTGTATAGATGGTTCCGTTTTTCCATAAAGTACCCATGATGCATTTCCTTCTTTCATAAAAGTCTATTGCTCAAATGTATCATATTATAGAAAAATTCTGAAATGGAAAAAACCATAAAAATAGAGAGCCTTATAGGCTCCCTATCGGTGATCAGTTTTTCACTGAACTTAATTCCTTTTGTCTCAGCTCGATCCTTCTAATCTTACCGGACGTCGTTTTCGGCAGTTCCTTCACAAATTCAATCTTACGCGGATATTTATAAGGTGCCGTCAAGCTTTTCACATGCTCTTGAAGGGAAGGGATCAGTTCGGGATCTCCTTGATCCACATCTTCGCGCAATACGACGAATGCCTTTACGATCAATCCCCTTACTTCATCAGGGCTTCCAACAACGGCACATTCCTGTACGGATGGATGCTTGACCAGTGCATCTTCCACTTCGAATGGTCCGATCGTGTAACCTGAGCTGATGATGATGTCATCTCCGCGGCCTTCGAACCAGAAGTAGCCGTCTTCATCCTTCTTAGCTTTGTCTCCAGTAATATAATAATCTCCCCTGAACTGCATGGCCGTGCGTTCAGGATCTTTATAGTAATTTTTGAACAGGGCAGGTGTTTCTACGTGAACCGCGATGTCCCCTACTTCACCGACTTCACATGGATAGCCTTCCTCATTGATGATTTCAACACGGTTTCCTGGTGTCGGTTTCCCCATGGATCCCGGCTTCAGTTCCATGCCCTTCATAATTCCAACAAGGAGCGTGTTTTCGGTTTGCCCGTATCCATCACGGACTTCGATCTGGAAATGTCGCTGGAATGCATCGATGACTTCCCTGTTTAACGGCTCTCCTGCCGAAACGGCGCTGTGCAGGTGATCAAGGTTATAAGTTCCCAGGTTATCCACTTTTGCCATCAGACGATACTCCGTCGGGGTGCAGCACAGAACATTGACTTGATTATCCTGAAGCATCTGAAGGTATTTATTAGGGTCGAACTTCCCTTGATAGACAAGCCCGGTAGCTCCTGAACCAAGGACAGACAGGAAAGGACTCCAGATCCACTTCTGCCAGCCAGGACCTGCCGTCGCCCATACTGTGTCACCTTCTTCAATGCATAACCACTCACGAGCTGCTGTTCTTAAATGAGCGTATGCCCATCCGTGGGTATGTACAACTCCTTTGGGATTCCCCGTCGTTCCTGATGTGTAAGAAAGGAACGCCATGTCATCACGTTTTGTATCAGCAAAGGATAATACGTCAGAAGCGGATTTCATCTCTTCTTGAATCGCAATCCAGCCCTCCTGTTTTTCACCCACTACGAACTTCTTCAGGTTTTCCATACCCCTTACGTTCTCGAACTGTTCTACGAATGGCGAATAAGCTACGATCCCCTTTACGTCTCCATGGTCGATGCGGTATTCCAGATCTTTCGTACGAAGCATTTCAGAGCTAGGAATCACCACGAGCCCGGATTTTAATGCGGCCAGATATACGGCGTACGCCTCGATCAGACGTGGAACCATGACAAGGATGACATCTCCCTTTTCAAGGCCCGCCCCCGAGAAAACGTTTCCAACTTTATTTACATTTTTCAATAATTGCGCATATGTAATGTCTTCTTTATTTCCTTCTTCATTCTCCCATTTGATTGCAAGCTTCTCTTGATCGCTTGCAAACTTCTCTACTTCCTCTACCAGATTGTATTTTTCCGGTGCAATCAATTCTTCCCTCTTCACTTCTGACTCCCCCTTGTTTGTCGATTCTTCTCTATTATACAAAACAATTTAAATTTTTTAAATTGTTTGGTTATATTCGATTACCTTCAAAATGTGAGTTTATTCGACAAAGGGAGCATATCTATATGGGTATGGTGCAATTATTTTCAGCTTTTTAAAAAAAACAATAAAGAAAAAAGCATTAGTACAAGTAGCTAACACAGATCACTTCAATCTCTAAAAATGATGTAATTGGAGTGAGTATAAGAATACACTTGGAAAGTTGATTGGAGCGGAAGGTGCTAGTCCAAGGAGGATCAACGCACGCTCCGCGGAAAGCGAGCACCTGCAGCGGAAATCAACCACTACTCGCTGCTTTAAAGTATTTTGTATAAAAAATAGAAAAGGAGCGGGAATCCCGCTCCTTTGTAGCCATTGTATTTAATTATTTAGAGTATCCGCCACCGATTTGTTGTTCAGCCATTTGAACTAAACGTTTAGTGATTTCACCACCTACAGAACCGTTAGCGCGTGCTGTTGCATCTGGACCAAGTTGTACTCCGAATTCAGAAGCGATTTCGTATTTCATTTGGTCGATTGCTTGTTGAGCTCCTGGAGCTACTAATTGATTTGAACTGTTGTTTGCCATGTGTTTTCACCTCCTTGTTGAATATAGAATGTGTAAAAACACATGGCTTCATACAAGGAATATCGTTGGTAAATTATCCTAAATTTTTAGAGTAATTCGTCAAAGGTTTTTTCTGACTCTGAACCCGTTGAACCGTCGATTGTGATCGTTTCTGTACCGTCTACTGCTTCTTTAAGTAGAGATTCGAAATCAACGAAGCTTTCATAATACTCCACTTTTTCTTTTTTTGGTCTCGTTTTTGGAGCCGGCGGTGTGAAGATCGTACAGCAATCTTCGTATGGAAGAATGGAAATGTCATGGGTATCGATTCTTTGGGCGATATCGATGATTTCCAGTTTGTCCATGGCAATGAGCGGTCTTAATACGGGTGTATTGGTGACAGCGTTGATTGCTTCCATGCTTTCAAGGGTTTGACTTGCCACCTGACCGAGGCTTTCGCCGGTGATCAGCGCGCGTCCTTCATTCTTCTCACGAATGGCGTCCGCGATCTGCAGCATCATTCGTCTCGTCGACGTCATGGTGTAATTTTCCGGGACCTGATCATGGATCGTTTGTTGCACCTTCGTAAACGGGACGATGTGCAGCTTCACTTTTCCACTAAAAGCAGACAGCTTCTTCGAAAGATCGATGACCTTTTGTTTTGCCCGTTCACTTGTAAATGGCGGGCTGTGGAAATGGACCGCTTCGATTTCCACTCCCCTTTTCATCGTAAGGTAACCGGCTACGGGGCTGTCGATTCCTCCAGAAAGCATAAGCATCGCTTTCCCGCTGGCACCGACTGGCATCCCGGTGGATCCCTGGTAAATTTCAGAGGAAAGATAGACTCCCTCTTTTCTTACTTCTACATTGAGCTGGATATCGGGATTCTTCACGTCCACCTTGAGTCCGTCCAGGTTGCGAAGAATGTAGGATCCAACCTCATAATTCAGTTCATTGGTATCCAGTTCAAACTTTTTATCGGCTCTACGGGCAGAGACTTTAAAGGTTGTTCCGGGTGAAAAGCTCTTTTCGACGAGGGCCAGTCCCGCTTTCTTGATTTCCTCTATGTCCTGAGGGACTTTCACGACAGGGCTGAATGACTGGATTCCGAAGATCTTCTGGAGTCTCGGAATGATCTCCTCCCCGTTTTCGTCTCCCAATTGGATATGAAGGCGATCCCTGCTCGCTGAAACGGAAATCGTCGGGAAATCCTTTAATGCTTGAAGTATGTTTTCACGAAGCTTGGCCGTGAACATTTTACGGTTTCGTCCTTTGGTTGAAATTTCACCATATCTTACGAGTATGCGATTATATTTCATCTTGATCTCCTCATTGTGTGTTGTAATAAATCTATTTCATTTTTGAGTAATATAATAAATTCTCTGCATTCTTCTATTGTATTATGGAACGACAGGCTGATCCGGATGGAATTGCTTGCAAGGCTGTCCGGTACTCCCATGGATAAAAGCGTCTGACTCGGTTTACTTTGCTTTGATGAGCAGGCACTTGTTGTCGAGACATACACCCCATGACGATCCAGGGCATGGATCAACACTTCGCCTTTAAAATCCCGAACTGAAAAATTCAAGATGTGTGGAGCATGATCATTTATTGGTGTATGAATCGTCACACCCTCGATTTTCTCCAATTCTCTCCTAAGAAATTGTTGGTTTTCTTCCATTATAACCAACTTCTGTTTACTTTCTTCTGTATGCATCCTGAGTGCCTTTGCAAAGGATACGATCCCACCTGTGTTTTCCGTACCGCTGCGAAGGTTTCCTTCCTGCTCCCCACCAGAAAGGATTGGCGAGAGCTCAAGCCCTTCCCTTACAAATAGCATACCGGTCCCTTTGATACCATGGATTTTATGAGCGGAAATGCTGCATAAATCGATAAGCTTTTCGTCGAGAATAAGAGGGACTTTCCCACATGCCTGAACAGCATCGACATGAAAAAGGACCCTTGGATGTTGTTTAAGGATGTTCGCAATTTCCCTGATGGGCTGAACGCTTCCGATTTCATTATTGACCTGCATGACCGAAACGAGGATCGTATCTTCCTGTATTGCTTTTTCCACGTCGGAGGGACGGACCTTGCCTTGGTCATCCACATCCAGATACGTCGCGCTATACCCGAATGCTTCCAATTGCTTAAACGCGTTGATGACGGAAGGATGCTCGATATTGGTCGTAATGATATGTTTCCCTCTGTGACCGTATTGGAGAGCCGTTCCTTTTATTGCAAGATTATTTGATTCTGTTCCTCCAGAGGTGAAAAATACTTCTTTTCCCTTTATACCTAATAGAGAAGCGACCTGCTCCCTTGATTGTTGAATTAACTTTTCCACCCGGCCACCGAATGAATGGATGGAAGATGGGTTGGCATAATAGCTTTCGTTTACCTTTAGGAACGTGTCCAGGACTTCCTTATATGGTTTGGTTGTCGCACTATTATCAAAATAAATCAACGTATACACCTTCTTCTACATGACACTGACTTTACTCAATCACTAATCTTACCATAAATCATCCCTATCCCAAATGAAATTCATTTCGGCTGGGGGATAAATTATAGTAGAAACAGAATCCAACAAATGGTTCACAATAAATTATTTTTCATTTTCCAAAAATTATTATTGAAAAGTGACAGAATTTTTGCGAGAATCTAAAAGGAAATAAGAGCAGAAGTTATTTAAATATACTAAATTGCAAGACTATTTAGTATTTCGACATTTTTCTACACACTTATGATACGATATCTTTTGCTTATGATAACGATTACAAACGGAGGGGTATATATGAACGAGAAAGCGCTATCATTTAGCCAGATCTTAACGATCGGATTAATGCTCTTCGCTCTATTCCTAGGCGCAGGGAATATGATTTTCCCACCATTTCTGGGACAGCAGGCAGGAGAACATGTATGGACGGGGATCCTTGGCTTTCTTATAACGGGAGTAGGCCTTCCTTTACTTGGCGTCATCGCCATTGCGAAATCCGGAGGTGACCTCCAAACCCTTGCCAACCGGGTACATCCGCTTTTCGGACTTATTTTTACCATTGTTATGTATTTGGCAATTGGGCCGTTCTTCGGAATACCACGTACGGGTACTGTGGCCTATGAAATCGGGGTTATTCCCTTCTTACCAGAAGAGACAGCGAAATACGGCGCTCCTTTACTGATTTACACGATCATCTTCTTTGGATTGACGGCATGGCTTGCGATGAATCCATCTAAGCTCGTGGACCGAATCGGGAAGATCCTGACACCATCCCTGATTGTGATCCTGACCATCTTGGTGGTTAAAAGTATCATTAGTCCGATGGGGGATTTCGGTGCACCTCACGAAGCGTATCAGGATGGGCCATTATTCAAAGGATTCATTGATGGATACCTTACGATGGATACGATCGCAGCCCTTGTGTTCGGGATTGTGGTCATCAACTCCATTAAAGACCGCGGCATCACAAGTAAATCCAGCTTGACTCGCATCACGATCATCGCTGGATTCATCGCGGCTGCCGGACTTGCTCTTGTTTATTTATCCTTAAGCTATATCGGTGCAAGCAGCACAGATTCCATCGGTGCCCAAGCCAACGGTGGAGCGATTCTTTCCGCTGCAGCAAGCCATTTATTCGGATCGATGGGTACGATCATCCTTGGACTGGCGATTACGTTTGCATGCATTACGACATCCGTCGGACTTGTTTCTGCATGTTCACAGTATTTCGCGAAGATCCTTCCAGTATCTTATCCGAAACTGGTCATCATCATCTCTGTATTCAGTATGATCATTGCCAACATCGGATTGACTCAGTTGATTGCGGTATCTTTACCTGTGTTGATCTTCATTTATCCATTGGCCATCGTCTTGATTCTTCTATCGTTCATGCACAATGGATTTAACGGCTACTCCCTCGTTTATGTGGGTGCATTGATCCCAACTGGACTGATCAGTTTGATCGATGGCATCAAAACGGCTGGCGTCGATGTGACAGCTGTCAGTCAATCACTAGAATTCCTGCCATTCTATACACAAGGAATCGGTTGGATCGTTCCGGCCATGATCGGGGCCATCATCGGATTCATCATTGCCGCACTTGCAGGACAAACGAAACGGACAATCGAAGCAAGCTGATTTCCGTCACTTCACGAAAAAAAAGGACTGATGTAGATAAAACTACATCAGTCCTTTTATTTATCATTCACTCTCAAGATCCATCATTTTCTCGATCTTCTTCAAAGCGCCCGGCTCCACTTTCTCAATGGTTGTGGCCGCTTCTTCCAGTGCTTTTCGATAATCATATTGACGGAATGCTTCTTCAGCCGTCTGAAGCCCTTCACGTACGGAGCTGTATTTGCTGCGGTAGCGATTGCCGTATTGAATGATTTTCTCCGATAGGAGGACATTCTCGATCAGGTCTCCTGTTTTCGTATAGAAATGATCGACGGTATCTTCGGCCCCTAGTAATGTTTCCTGTACGAACTTCATATTTAAAGGCTTTTCCGTCAGGCTCGCATTCACCTGTTCGATCTTTCGGTGTACCTCATCCAGAAGATCTTTGTAATCAGCCGGTAATCCAGGTACATTGCTCTTTGAGAGCATGCGGCTTGCTTCCGCAACCTTCTTCTTGAGTTCCTGGATTTTCTCCCTAGTGGCCAATTCATCTTTCCGGAGATTCTGCAGATAGCCGGAGAATTCACTCTGCTGCTGATTCAGCTCTTCGAGTCCATTTCTGATTTCCTTCAGCTCATCACTCAGATTCGAAAACGCGGTAGCATTCGTTTCTTCTTTTTGCATCAGCATTTCATGACGCTTAGAAAGCTGGATGATTTTCTTATCGATCTCATTCGGCGTACTAAGGTCTGTATCATGAAGATGATACCCTTGTTTCACAATACTTACTTCCGATTGAATGTCATCATTATCTTCTTTGGCCTTGATCAGCCCTTCAGTCGTTTGGTCTCTATATTGCTCTACAAAATGCTTGGCATGAACTTCTTTCTCCAGTAAATCATAGAGGTTCTCGACCTTGACTTTGATTTCCTGTATGCCCGCTTCTACTTCTTCTACCTGAAGCTCTTCAAGATTCTTGTTGAATTGTTGCAGCGTTTCATTTAAGGATGCCACTTCTTTGTCCACTTCAATATGGTCAAGGATATAGCCCTGATCTTTCATTTCAATATATCCAGCCTCAAGCTCGGACAGTTCGGAAGGTAGGACATTTTCACAGTCGGTGATCAGTTTCGGCACTGTCTCCATCTTGTAGGAAACTGTTTTTAATTCCTCTGCAAGGCTAAGGACGATTTCCCGTGCATCAAGATAATTCCCCTGTTCAGTCAGATCATTGAATTCATTGATTTGTTCAGAAAGTTGATCGAGGAGATTTTCTATGTGCTTAGCCGTTTGACCGTATGTATGTCGATACGCGAGGAGCTGCTTCTTGCTGTTTCGGAATTCTTCCTGAAGAGCCTGAATTTCTTCACGGTTCTTTTCTTCACTGCCGACCAGTTCATTCAGTTCTTTCAGGATCTGTTCGATCTTCTCTTCGGTTTCGGTCAGAACCTGATCGATTTTGGCGAGGACCTCTTTGGTTTTAGTAAATCGAAATTTATCGGTGTACTCTTCTGCATCGAATAGTAGTTCTTCAACCTCAGGAAGCTGCACAGCAACAATCTCATCCCATCCCTGTCTCCAGCCGTCAAACAATTCTTCTGTCTGACCCGTCATATTCAGTTGCTTTACTCTGGAAAGCTCGTCTGAAACCGGTTTGTTCATAATATCGATTTTCCAGGCTTCATAGCGATCAATTTCAGCGTAATATTTCTTTCTAGAGATAAATCCGATAAGGAATACGATTAAGATAAGTATTATTCCAGCGATGACGTATTGCATCTTAAGCCCCCTGTTCAACTATTCAGTAGACATCTATATGAATGTGAATGTTTCATTAATAATTTGTCATTGTTATAATGATACCATGTTAACGACATTTTTTGACTATTAATTTCTAATTTTTCAGTGATAAAACGTCAATTTTAGCAAATTCAAAAGAAAATGGACATGATTATTTTGTTTGATGCCAAATGTTCACCTTTTTATTAGCAAGTGCTGGTTGATTTCCGCTGCAGGTGCTCGCTTTCCGCGGGGCTGGCGGTGAGCCTCCTCCTGCTTTCAAGATGTCCAGCTGCAGGGCTTAGGGGCTCGAGGTCATAAGTCAAGTCTGTCAAAAAGGCAAAAAACGCCTTTCCGGCAGACTCGTCTTATGCTTGTCGCCCCTGTGCAAAGCCCTTCCGCTTTTCTATTTTCCCGCAGGAGTCGAGCACCTTCCGCTTCAATCAACTCAATTAGAATCCATGATTTCTTTAATACTAAGTTAGTTATCGATAGACGTATTATGAGAGTCTATTTTCTATCAAATTCATTAAGTCTCTGTTCGTTTTCCTTTTAACAGAATAAATTTATAGCAAAAGGAAGTGAAGTCTCATGATAAAAGTCGACGGGCATGTTCATACGCCTTTTTGTCCGCATGGAAGTACGGATTCTTTTGAGATGTATGTTGAGAGGTCGATTTCTCTTGGTTATACTGCCATAACGTTTACGGAGCATGCTCCGCTGCCTGAAGGTTTCTCGGATACGACGCCTGATCAGGACAGTGGGATGGATTTGACCCGCCTTACGGATTATTTCGATGCACTGGACATGTTGAAGGAAAAATATAAAGACAAGATCATCATCCGCTCGGGGCTTGAGGTTGATTATATTGAAGGATTTGAGCATGAAACAAAGGAATTCCTTGCAACCTACGGAGCTCGGATGGATGATAGCATTCTTTCTGTCCATTTTTTACAGCATGAAGGAAAGTGGGACTGCCTGGATTTCAGCCCAGACGTGTTTCATTCGATGATTGGTTATTACGGGTCGGTTGATGCGATTTATTCACGTTATTATGAGACGGTACTGAAATCCATTCGGGCCGACTTAGGCGAATTTAAACCTAAGAGAATCGGGCACATGACCCTTGTAAAGAAATTTCAGCAGCTATACCCAGCTTCCCATTCGTTCTCGGATGAAATGTCGATCATCCTTCGGGAAGTGGCCGATAGAGATCTTGAGCTAGACTATAATGGGGCAGGATTTGTAAAGCCTTATTGCGGTGAGTCCTATCCGCCACTGGAAATCGTGAAAAAAGCCCGTGCGTTGGGAATCAAAACGGTCTATGGTTCTGATGCTCACACTGCGAACGGCCTTGATCAGGGTCGAACCGATATGGATCTATAAAGTGAAAGAACTCTTCTTCAAACGGAGAAGAGTTCTTTTCATTCAAATGATAAGCTCTTTCTTCATGACCTCTTTCGCTTCAGATACGAGGAGGAGATCAATCCATTGATCAATGTTCTTATAATATTGATCGATAAAGTAATATTCCTGCGGGAACATCTGCCACACTTCCCTTAATTGCTGACTGTGAAGAAACGGCATCGTCAGCATCGACTTAAGCTGGATCACGAGAAAGCTCACCGGCTGTTTCTTCAATGCATGGTCCTTCATTCCTTGTTCAAACAGACGTTTCATATAGTGCCTTTCTTTCATTAAATAGGAAGAAATGATTTCACGAACAACCTGTGAATCGATAGACACTTCCCTCCAGATGAAACGTGCCAATTGGTGATTTTCACTTTGGAATTTCAGTATTTTGTAGACCGCCCGTTTCAGGCAGAGATCGGCACTGACATAATTCAACGCTTCCACCTCTTCCTGCAGAAAGCGTAAATACGGCTCGAAGAAATGGGTGAAGCACGCTTCCAATATCCCCTGCTTACCCTTGAAATAATAGGAAATCGTTGCTGGATTTACGTTCGCCCTCTTCGCAATATCCCTGACGGACGTCCCATCAAAACCATGATCATAAAAAAGGTACACTGCCGCTTTAAAAATGGACTCTTTCGTCGACTTGGAGGTATCTAGTTTTTTCATATTTCCCCTTCTTTCGAATATAATAGGCGAATGAAAAAAACAGTGGCGAGAGTGAATATATAAAAACTTCATCAGAAAAAAGAAACGAAATCATTGAAGGTTATGAAGAAATATGCTAAAAATGGTTCAATAGATATTTCTATTATCATTTGTTTACACAAAGAATTCGTGTTTTCGCATGGATTTCCTTTAAGTATTTCTCGACAGGATTTGTTGCTCGGAGGCTTTGCGGAAACATTTTGACATGAAATAACTCACATTTTGTAGAATTGGGGGAGTTTATAGTGTTTCAAGCAGAAAAATATCAAGGTACAAAGGAACAGGGCTTTGGACTTGTTACAAAACAATTGAAGGCTTTATTAGAAGGTGAGCCAAATCAAATCGCGAATTTGAGCAATGCTTCCGCCCTTTTGAATCAATTTATGGATCGCATCAACTGGGTTGGATTTTATTTATATGAAGAAGAAAGCAATCAACTGGTACTCGGGCCTTTCCAAGGACTCCCTGCATGTGTAAGGATTCCTTTAGGAAGAGGAGTATGCGGTACTTCTGCAGGTGAGCAAAAGACGCTTCGAATCGAGGATGTCCATCAATTCCCTGGCCATATCGCATGTGACGCTGCCTCACAGTCGGAAATCGTCATTCCTCTTGTGAAGGAAGGGAAACTGATCGGCGTCCTGGATATCGACAGTCCCGAAAAAGCTAGATTTGATGAAGAAGATCAGAAATATTTAGAAATCTTTGTGGACGAGCTGTTAAGACATATTTAATTTAGATGTTTTTTAAGAAAGACCCCGCCGGGATACAACGTTACCGGCAGGGTCTTTTTTCACTGGGAGAAATTCGGTGACTTGTTAAAAAGTTCACGTTTTCCTCCTTCCATAATAGGGAAAAGAGTAACGTACATGAGAACTTTACACTGGATTATCCCATACAATATCCAGAATAGAGTACGGGTAAAAAGAGGTGTAGTATGAGTGAAAAGAAAAAAGACTTACCCTATTTATTATTTCTGCTGGTGATGCCGGCATTAGGCTATCTGTACACACTATTGAATACGGATGCCCGTGAAGCGGTCATTCTGTCTACAACACTCGACGAATGGATTCCGTTCGTACCGGCGTTCATTGTGCCGTATATTTTGTGGTACGCCTTTATTTTAGGATACCTTTTTTATTTTTGGTTTAAAGACGTCCATACGTTCCTCAAAACACTTGGCATCATTGTCATCGGTGAATTGATTTGTTTTGTGATCTATTTTTATTTTCAGACCACGGTCCCCCGCCCGGAACTTGCGGGAAACGGCTTATTTGTCGACCTCGTCCGGATGATTTACAGTCATGATCAGCCGTATAATGCGTTTCCAAGCATCCATGTCTTAACGACATTTGCCATCATTCTCGGCAATTTCAACATTAGGGATAAACACCTATTCCACTCTGTCTTTGTGCCGATCATGGGATCGTTGATCATCCTGTCGACCCTTTTTGTAAAACAGCATTTCGTTCTCGACATGGTCAGCTCGATTTTCTTGACGGTGTTCATTTACGGTATGATGTTTGAGCTTTATGGGGTCAGTGCGAAGAAATCAAAGCAAGCCTATCTAGAAGAATAAAATTCAAAAACAGGGAGGACCCATTCCATCGGGGACCTTCCTGTTTTTTATCGACTATTCAATTTTGATATAAAACTCTTCCACATATGGATTCTCTGGCTGTTCGACTTTTTCAAACACCGGATTCGTAATGACCGGCATGGTTCGACCATTGAAATCCACGGCATCAATGATTCCACTTACATTTACCCACGTATCTGGTTCCAATGCTGCCATGTCCTGATCTTGAACCAATAAACCGTAGACAGATGCATCCGCTACACAGCAAGATACAACATATCTTGAAATGACCGCCTGGTTCTTCTCAAAGCCCTCATCTTTATAAATGAATCCTGTCAGTTGCACTTCTTTTCCAACATACTGATCGAGCTTTTCATCTACTATACTGAGCGTTTGAACATACTGTTCATCCCGCACGATGATTTTCTCTTTACTCCTGACAATGTCTTTGAGCTTATCAAAGTCTTTCTCAACCGGGAAGTCTTCATATGAATCCAGCGTTGGCTGCAAACCTTGCTTGGAATCTTTCTTTGGCTCCTCGCTATTTTCGGATTGATCTCCAATCGCTGGTGGCGTAGAAAACATCGTATTTCCGATCTTTACCCCTCTTTTCGCCGCTGCAGCACTGTCGAGGACATTATCAGGCAGTAGGAAACCAAGAACGATAGGGAAAACAAACAGGGTGTAGATCATGAAAGACTTCATGACCCCTCTTGGCATCTCATGTCCTTCACAATCACATGAATGACTCTTCATATTCGAGGACGTTCCACGAATGACCTGAATGGCCCCCAATAAAAGAAACACTCCCAATGCAAAATACAGATACCCATTCATTTTCGGGGCTATGAAGTACTGAAGATTGAAGGTTAAAAATAGTTTAAGCAGCAGTAATGCATAGCCAAGTAATATAATTCCCCGTAAATACGTATGAAATCGAACGGATGAATTCACTTACTATCCCTCCCTATAACCAAAATTGAGTAACCAATATACTGAGATAAACGGTAACGGTGACGACTACAATAAATAATAGGACAAATCGCTTTTTAAAATAGGCAAGCATCAATAAAGTATTTTTGAAATCGATCATCGGACCGTATACAAGAAACGCAAGGAGGGACGTAGTTGAGAACAGGTTACCAAATGAAGAAGCAACGAATGCATCGGCTTCAGAGCATAGCGACATAACATATGCAAACCCCATCATAACCCCAGGTCCTGCCCAATCGTTGGAGCCTAATGCCACAATGGCTTCACGATCGATATACGTTTGAAACACGGCTGCCAATAAAGCACCGATGATTAAGAATTTACCCATATCAAAAAATTCATCACTGGCATGAACCAGTGTTTCCATTAATTTATTGCTTGAATGGTCATGATCATGGTCGTGATGATGGTGCTCATGATCGCGGCTACTTTGTTTAAGAGGATTCTGCCTGCCAAATAGCTTGTACAATAATGCCCCAATGATAAGCGCTACGACGAACGCAATCAACATTCTTCCAATCACAACGGTAAGATTATGTTGAAACGCATAGTAGGTCGAAATCAGAACGATCGGGTTCAAGATCGGAGCCGTCACCATTATGACGATGGCGAGGTGTGTCGGCATCCCTTTCTTGATCAGCCTTCTGGCCACTGGTACGATGGCACACTCACAAACCGGCAGCAGGGCACCTACTAAAACCGCAGGGAACAGGGCCAGGTACGGATACCTCTTCGGAACCAGCCTTTGCAATAAACTCTCAGAAACAAATACTTGTATCAGTGCCGATGCAAAAACTCCAATTAATATAAACGGAATGGCCTCTAATAGGATGCTTAAGAAGATCGTGATGACATTAACCAAAGAACTTCCTAATAAAGCATCCGGTACCCACCCTTTAATCCATTCACCACCTAAAAACAATCCGATGATCAGAGTAAAAAGGAAAAGACCCGTCAGGTCCTGTCCTACCTTTTTTAATTTATTCAAAGAACATAAAACCTCCTCTCTCACTAAACGTAATCATTCCGTTTTAACTCTTGCATTACTTCTATTCTTTCTTGATTTACTTTATGATTCATATTTTGATGTTTTTATAAAATCCGTACATTTTTATGTAACTGAAGATCAACTTCAACATAATGGCACGGTGAATTTCAATTAACCTTCTACTATAAATGCAGGAATCGGATCTTTGAATGCAGTCCAATCCTCTTCCATTTCCCTTTCCGTTAACAAACAATGATCTAATGACTTCTCTATTTCTTCTTTGTTCATCTCTAGACCGATAAAAACGATTTCGTTCATTCGATCGCCATACTTCGGATCCCATTTTTCCGCTAATTCTATTTCTTCAGCCAAAATTTCTTTCCTTTCCTGTTCAGGGTAAGCAGCCACCCACTCCCCTGCTCCCTGGATGATAATCGATGGCCCTGCCTGGGATAATAAACCGGTCATGTCGTTTCGGGTTGGTAGCCAAAAGAATCCTTTTGCCCTTACGATATCAACAGGCCATTCCTCCATCCATCTCATGAATCGTTCGGGGTGAAATGGTTTCTTTCGACGATACACAAAGGAAGAAATACCATACTCCTCGGTTTCAGGAGTGTGTTCTTCTTGTAATTCTTTTATCCAACCGGCTGCCTGACTTGCTTTTTCAAAATCGAACAATTTGGTATCCAGTACTTGGTGTAATGGTATATTGGAGTGCGTAGCATGAATGATCCTTGCGTCAGGGTTCAGCTTTTGAAGAATAGCTGTTAATTCGATGACATCCACTTCTTCTACTAAATCAATCTTATTTAACACCACCACATTGGCAAACTCAATTTGATCTATAAGCAAATCCACTACTTCCCTTGTATCTCTCTCATCTGTTGCCTGCTTACGATCCAGCAAGGTTTCTCCACTGGCAAAGTCGTGCCAGAAACGATTGGCGTCCACGACTGTCACCATCGTATCCAGTCTTGTTTTACTTGTAAGATCAATATCCATTTCTTCATCCAAATACGTGAAGGTTTGGGCAACTGGGATCGGTTCAGAAATCCCGGTGGACTCAATGACGATATAATCGATATCCCCCTGATCGACCAACCGCTTGACTTCTATCATTAAATCTTCTCTTAACGTGCAACAGATACAACCATTTTGAAGCTCCACCAATTTTTCCTCCGTCCTGGTAAAACCCCCGCTCTTGACAAGAGCTGCATCAATATTCACCTCACTCATATCATTCACAATAACCGCAATTCTCCGATTTTCCCGATTATGTAAAATATGATTTAATAATGTCGTCTTTCCTGACCCTAAATAACCGCTTAATACTGTTACTGGTACTTTCATGCTGAACAATCCTCCCATATTTAAATCAAAATCGTTACGATTTAAATGACATAGGTTATGATTCTTATGGCTACTCTCCTTACACCCGAAATATTCCGTGAGACTGGACTGATTCCCAACTCGCTATGTAACGATTGAATATCCATGAATACTCCCCCTCAACTATGAACCTTTTTAAAAAATTACTACTACCCTCCACAAAACGTAACGATTTCGTTTTATAAGCACTAAATGTATTTAAACACATGAATGATCGTTGTGCAATGAAAATTTCAAAACAAATCGTAATCATTCTTATTTACAAAACGGAATGATTACGATAAAGTAGTGTGTGAAATCATTAAAAAGGAGTTAACGATGAAAAAATACCTATTCATTTCACTTGTTCTTATTTTATCCATGTTTCTTTCTGCCTGTAATCAGGCTAAAACCACAGGGAATAACTTCGATCAATCTGATGGTAAGGAGTCAATAAACATCATGACTTCCCTCTATCCCCTTCAATATTTTTCCGAACGTATTGGAGGCGATCTCGTAAAGGTAGAGTCCCTGCTTCCCCCTGGTTCTGATGCCCATACCTTTGAACCAACCTCTAAAGATATGATAAGCATCGCAGAATCAGATCTGTTTATTTATAACGGCCTTGGGATGGAGTCTTATGCTGAAAAAATCACTAAATCCCTAGAAAACGAGGATACGATCATGGTAGAGGCGACAAAGGGAGTCGATGTCATCGCAAGCTCTCACGATCACTCTGAAGAAGGAGATCATGAAGAGGGAGAAGCTGCTCATGAAGAGGAACATCACGAAGAGAGCGATGCCGATCATGAAGAGGAACATCATCATGGGGATTATGATCCACACGTCTGGTTAGATCCAAACCGTGCCATTGGATTGGCCGAGAATATCCGTGACGCTCTGATTGATCTTCAACCAGAACATAAAGATGCATTTAACCAGAATTTCAACGATTTAAAAAAAGATTTACAGAGTATTGATGCTGAATTTAAATCATTGGCTCAAGAAAGTGACCATCCAGAGATCCTTGTTTCCCATGCTGCATATGGATATTGGGAGCACGCCTATGGAATTGAACAACTGGCTGTTGCCGGACTCTCTCCTACCGATGAGCCTTCCCAGAAAGAATTGAAGGAAATCATTGAAACTGCCCAAGAGCATTCTATTCATTATGTGATTTTTGAACAAAACGTCACTTCTCGGGTTGCTGAGATCATCCAGAAAGAAATCAATGCAAAGCCATTGCACATTCATAACCTTTCTGTAGTAACAGAATCGGACATTAAAAACGGTGAAAACTACATGACATTGATGAAAAAAAACCTAAAGACCCTCGATCAAGCAATGAATGATGAATGATTTGAACGTCTACAAGCGCATGCCTGTGTATGGCACGCGCTTGTTTCATATATATATAGAATTTAAGCTACTTCCACTATTCCTTACGCCTTATCCAACGCCTGTGATAAATCATTCCAAATATCCTCAGGTGCTTCAAGTCCCACGGAAAGTCTCAGAAGAGAATCATTGATTCCCATGCTCTTTCTAGACTCTTCAGGCACGACGGCGTGAGTCATCGTCGCGGGATGCTGGATCAATGTTTCTGCATCGCCAAGACTGACAGCGATTTTGATCATGTCAAGATCATCCATGAACTTCTGCGCTTCTTCCTTGGAGCCTTTCAGCGTAAAGGAAATCATCCCGCCCGGTTTTTTCATTTGTTTCTTCATGACCCCGTGCTGAGGGTGATTGGCATGTCCAGGGTAGATGACCGTTTCTACCGCGGGATGTCCCGCTAATAAATCGGCAATCTTCTCAGCGCTGTCACAGTGTCGGTCCATGCGCACGGCCAATGTCTTTAACCCTCTAAGCAATAACCATGCATCGAAAGGAGAAATAATTCCACCGATATCCTTTTGAGTGGTCATCCGGATTTCCGCCATTTTCTCCTGCGAGCCGACGACAAGACCTGCAACAACATCCCCATGCCCACCAATATATTTCGTTGCGCTGTGGATGACAATGTCACACCCTAGCTCAAGCGGACGTTGAAGATACGGAGAACAGAATGTGTTATCCACTACGACTGGAATCCCCTTTTCCTTCGCAACCTTCACAACGAGCTCAAGATCAATGAGCTGCATGGTCGGGTTGATCGGAGTTTCCACATAAATGCAGCTTGTGTTTTCCGTTATTTTCCCCCGGATTTCTTCCTCTGTATCCATGGAAGAGAAATCATGACCGATGGCAAATTTCTCTTGAAGGAGCTCAAGAAGACCGAACGTACAGCCGTACACCCCTTGAGAACATAGGATATGATCCCCTGATTTTGTCAGCGAAAACAGAACCGCGCTGACAGCTGCCATACCGGAACCAAAGGCAAGAGCAGCTTCCCCGCCTTCCAATGAAGCCATCCGTTCTTCCAAAATGGATACTGTCGGATTTCCCAGTCTTGAATATATATATCCTTCTTCTTCACCTGCAAATCGATTTTCCCCTTGTTTCGCATTTGCAAAGGTATAAGTTGAAGTTTGGTATAAAGGGGGCGCTAAACTATCAAAATGTTGAGACGATTGATACCCCTCGTGAATCACCCGTGTTTCAAAACGTTTCTCTTCTTTCATTCAGTATTCCTCCCAGTATTCCCTTTAAGTCTAAGTAACTACTATTCTAGAATATGATAACTACGGAGAAAAAGAAAGCGGTTACATTAAAGTGGTAAAGGGAAATGTGGTGTTTTTCATTTAAAACTGATTTGTTAACACTGCTACTTATGTAGTGAGGAGTTGGTTGATTTCCGCAACCGGCGATCGATTCCTATACCTAAAAAGCAATGCAATTAGTTACATTTACTGTGTCTCGGTGCTTTTAAACACCAATCTTCATGATGAGCTAATTAAAAAGGAAGAACCAAAAATGGCTCTTCCCGATTCATTCTTTATCCAGCATTACTTCAATCACAATCTTTCACTACCTGGTTCTTTCCGTTATTCTTCGCAAGGTAGAGCGCTTCGTCCGCTTTTTTTACTAGTTCCTTCACGGACTTCGGACATGTGTCATCATTTTTTCTCCAAATGGATAAGCCGCATGACAGGGTGACGGATGGATCGGTTTTCAGAGGGGCTTCTTTTATGATGCGCCGGGCGATTTCAAGGCCCTCTTCACGTCCAATGGAAGGGAGATAGGCCGCCAATTCTTCCCCTCCCCATCTGGCAACAAAGCCATGATGACTGACAATGCTTTTGATCAGGTTTGCCACTTCGATGATTACTTCATCACCAATTTGATGGCCATACGTGTCATTGATTGATTTGAAATCATCTATATCAATCAGGAGTAATGTACCCAGTTCATCCTGATTCATGGAGATTTCCATTGTGTCATCCAAATAGTTCCGCGCGAATAATTTGGTCATATGATCGGTGATGACCATATGCTCAAGTTTTTCACGAAGAGTGGCATTGGTGATGGCAAGGGTCGAATGATGGATGAATGACTGCAGAAGCTTATACATATCGAAAGAGAACATATAAGGGTCTTTATGCAGAACCACACAGAATCCGATCAGGGCTTCATTTTGGATCATGGGAGCGGCCATGATCGAAGGGAAGTCTGCCTTTTCGAATCGGTCGCTGACATCTCCTAAAAAGATGGCATCCCTTTCCTTTTCGATGCGTTGCTTTACGTACGAAATATAGTTCCTGCCTTTTTCTTCAAAAAAGACAGACGAGCTTTCGTCCATAATGGTGTACTCCCCTTTTTTCAGGAGTACAAATCCAATGGCGGATGCCTGAAAAGAACGCTTAATCTGTTTCTTTAAGAACATGACGGTTTCCGACAACCGTAAATTCAAATTCAATTGATGGGACGTTTCATTGATGAGTTGAAGATCGGTGATGAGCCTTTTCGACTGTTCATAGAGTTTGGCATTCTCCAGGGCACTCCCCGCCGTATACGCAAGCAGGCGAATGAACTCAATCTTATGATCTGTAAAAGTGTCATGGGACACGGACTTCACTTCAAGGACCCCATAAATCCCCTGCTTTCCTTTTAAAGGTGCGTACAGGACATCCTCTTCCCCTGATTCGATGCTGCCATTCACAAATGCCTGCATGGCTGATTCGTTTGCTTCCTCAAAGTCGAAATTCTTAATAGGGAGTTCCCCGAACTCATACCGGTCATTCGACAATAATAAGTGGAACTCATCTACCGGGAATACCTCTCTCAGCGTCTCGATGATCTGTACGAGAAGCGTGCGCACATCCCTGGTTGAATGGAAAATCTCCGTCACTTTGAATAGTTCCCGATATCTCCTTTCGTCTTCCAGTACAGTCTGGATACCCCCAATATGCTGTAAAAACTGATTGCTCACTTTCCAAAAAGAATGCATCCAGTTTTCATCTGCCCACTCGCCTGTATTCTCTTTTTTCACTAAAAGGATCGCCAGTGGACTTCCATCCTTTTTCGTAAAGTGGAACTTAATGGATGAACGGTCCCTTTTTTCTATTGAAATGGGACGGAGAATATACTCCTCCTTCACTTCAGCAAGTGTAAAGGGAGCCTCCGAATTCTGATCGGGATGATACAGGAAATAAGTCGAGCCTGAATAAAAATATAAAAAAGCCCGATCGATCCCGAGGCAGTCCTTCACAACCGTCAGCCACTTCTGCAATTGAACAGACTGATCTGCGTCCGACGACATTTCTTCATATATTAAATCGAATAGCTTTGACTTGTATTCGTGCAAAGCATGTTGAATTACGTACATATTTCTCACCCACACCTGAAAGG
Organism: Rossellomorea aquimaris; assembly: GCF_020172085.1. Taxonomy (GTDB): domain Bacteria; phylum Bacillota; class Bacilli; order Bacillales; family Bacillaceae_B; genus Rossellomorea; species Rossellomorea aquimaris_E. The sequence goes on along the minus strand of NZ_JAIVAT010000003.1, from coordinate 11,816 downwards.
TTTGTGAAACGATTTACTTCATTGGCTCCTGGCCAATACCAGATCCTTTTGAAAGACAACCATCCATATTGAATCGTCTACTGATAAAGAATGAATATCATTCGGTTTCCCGCTTCTATTTGATAGGTTTAGTCGGAGTGATTCCCCTTCATCCCGGGGAATGCCGATGAATCCGTCTTCTTCTATATTAAAAGGATGCCGACTTGTCGTAACGGATGATGGGCCATCCTCCCTTTCTTGCAAAACCTCCAAAGATTCGGAAAACAACACCCAGTTCTTCTCTTCCAACTGGACCCAGATTCCATTATGTTCCTTTGCAATGCTCATTGTTTTCACTGTATTCTGTAACGATACGCTATGTAATACCTTAAAGAAAAATTGGTTATTTCGATCAAGTTCGTATATGACAAGAACCGGCTGCTCCTCGACCATCTTCGCCACCGCGATGACAGGGTTCTCTGTTTCGCTGCCTTTGGACAGGACTTCGGCTTGAATGGAAGATGTTTTCCCATCAACTTTTTTTGATGAGTTGGAGGAGTATAGGAATCCTCCCAAAACGACCAGGAGACACAGACCGATCAATAGAAATCGAAGACGTTTCTCTCTCTTTGATTCTTGCAAATCTGCTCACCTATTTAACATAATTTTCTTCTTTCATTATATCACAACAAATGACTTATGGACTATTTTGTTTTTAGACTTCAAGGAAATTTGAAATACTCTCTTGACTTCCAATCTATCGCGTCATATAATATTCTTTGTGTAAAATAATGCAGCTTCAGTGAAGTCCTTTATGGTCGTATTTTGTTCCTCTACGTTGAGGTGTATCTTGTAACCCTCTGCTGCTAGGGCGAAGGTACATGAAAACAAAATGCACATAATTGTTTATTCACAGGTGTTTTTATTTTACAACAAAATAAAAACAATAAAGGAGGAGTCTCTCATGGCTCGATATACTGGCCCAAGCTGGAAATTATCTCGTCGTCTTGGAATCTCTCTAAGCGGTACGGGTAAAGAATTAGAAAAGCGTCCTTACGCTCCAGGACAACACGGTCCTAACCAACGTAAAAAAATCTCTGAGTACGGTTTACAACTTCAAGAGAAGCAAAAACTTCGTCACATGTACGGAGTAACTGAGCGTCAATTCCGTAACCTATTTGACCAAGCTGGCAAATTACAAGGTAAACACGGTGAAAACTTCATGGCGCTACTTGAGTGCCGCCTGGATAACGTTGTTTATCGTTTAGGTCTTGCTCGTACTCGTCGTCAAGCACGTCAACTTGTTAACCACGGTCACGTTACAGTGAACGGATCTCGCGTAGACATCCCTTCATTCCGCGTTCTTCCTGGTCAAACAATCTCAGTTCGTGAAAAATCACGTAACCTTGACATCATCAAAGAAGCGATGGAAGTGAACAGCTTTGTTCCTGAATTCCTAACTTTCGATGCTGACAAATTAGAAGGTACTTTCACACGCGTTCCTGAGCGTTCTGAATTACCAGCTGAAATTAACGAAGCTCTTATCGTTGAGTTCTACTCTCGTTAATCTTTGTGAAAGAGACACTGTCCATTTTATGGGCAGTGTTTTTTTTGTATGGCTATTTTCATAACATTGTTACTTCTGAATGTAGCGAGTAGTGGTTGATTTCCGCTGAAGGTGCTCGCTTTCCGCGGGGCTGGCGGTGAGCCTCCTCGGGCTAAAGCCCTGTGGGGTCTCACCTGTCCAGCGTTCCCCGCAGGAGTCGAGCACCTTCAGCTCCAATCAACTTTCCAAGCGTAAGTGCCTCACTATAACAGTTATAAATATGTTGAGATTACACACAAAAACAATTTTTCTAATAGTTGCAGAGACCAATTAAAGTTAACAGGCCACTACTCTCCCTTAATTGATATTTCTGAACCATTTTGCTCTGTCAACACTTTCATCACCCTCCGGCATAACCTAAATCACAGAGCTAACTATAGTCTGTACATGAATAAGAAAAATCTTTGCCAGAAGAGCTTTTTACTTTAAGGGTAGGAGAAGCATATATTTTCAAATCCAACACTTTTAATTCAATTTCTCAACTTTACTTTCAAATCTAACACTTTTATTTTCAATTCCGACTTTTCCCCACACAAAAAAAGTACGGCACCCGCTCCACAAAAAGAGAAACGGATACCGCACTGATAGATTCTATTTTCTATTATACGTACTGAACTCTGAAATATTTCTTCTTTCCGCGGCGGATGATCGTAAATTGTCCTTCGATCATATCACCTTCACCCATTACATGCTGAAGATCTGTTACACGCTCTCCATTGATGTAAATAGCACCGTTCCCAACATCTTCACGTGCCTGACGCTTCGATGGGGAGATTTTCGCATTGACGAGTAGATCGATCAATCCGATTTCTTCCCCTTTTGATTGTTCAAAGGATGGGACATCTTTGAATCCTTCCATTATTTCAGAAGCTGATAATGACTTGATCTCTCCGCTGAATAAAGCTTGAGTGATACGGATCGCCTGATCAAGCGCTTCTTCCCCGTGGATCTGCTTTGTCATTTCTTCAGCAAGCGTCTTTTGTGCCTTTCGAAGATGAGGCTCTGTTTCAACGGAAGCAGCAAGCGCATCGATTTCTTCGTGAGAAAGGAATGTGAAGTACTTCAAGTATTTCATCACATCCGCGTCGGCCGCATTGATCCAGAATTGATAGAACTCGTACGGAGACGTCTTCTTCGGATCGAGCCAAACTGCTCCGCTTTCCGTTTTTCCGAATTTACTTCCGTCAGCTTTCGTTACCAGTGGAATCGTGAAGCCAAATGCCTTCGTCTCTTCCTCATGTGTACGTCTGATCAGTTCAAGACCAGTCGTGATATTCCCCCACTGGTCGCTTCCACCGATCTGAAGCTTACAATTGTAGTGATCGTATAAGTGATTGAAGTCCATTGCTTGTAGAATCGTATACGTAAATTCAGTGAAAGAAATACCTGATTCCAAACGGGATGCGATCGTATCTTTCGCCAGCATGTAATTAACACCCACATGCTTACCGAAATCACGAAGGAATGTCACGACATCCATCGCTCCAATCCAGTCATAGTTATTCACCATTACGGCACCGTTTTCCCCTTCGAAATCAAAGATGCTTTGGAGCTGCCCTTTAATGCTTTCCACATTCCCCTGGATTGCTTCCACGGTCTGCAGTTTACGCTCTTCATTTTTCCCGCTCGGGTCTCCGATCAAGCCCGTTGCCCCTCCAACTAAAACAAGAGGACGGTGCCCTTGATTCTGGAAACGGCGAAGCGTCAGGAATGGCAGCAGATGCCCGATGTGCATGCTGTCCGCTGTCGGATCGATTCCGCAGTAAATCGAAATGCTTTCTTTATTCAATAAATCCTTCAATCCTTCTGCATCTGTTTGCTGATACGTGATCCCACGCCATTCCAAGTCTTTAAGTAAATCCATCTCTTTTTCCTCCTTTAGATAAACAAGTAAACAACAAAAAAGTCCCTGCATATATGCAGGGACGCTGTCGCGCGGTACCACCCAAATTAAGGAATAACATCCTTCACTCATTCAAGATAACGGCTTTCACCGTTTGCTGCTACTATCAGGTTCACAGCAAAAGCTCCAGGATGTAATTCATCGGCCATTTGTGTCAGTTCACAGCAACCACTGACTCTCTTCATAACAGGGAAGGCAGACTACTTATTCCTCTCATTGCGTTTATGTTTTGTACAGAAATCCGAACTTATGACGGATTATCATTCATTTCACTATACTAGGTTTTTACCATATTCCAAAATAATAGTCAACTAAACGCGAAACAAATGACCATTTTATTTGACTTTTTACGACAGTCTTCCTGTTATTATGCTATAATGGGAATGTTCTGGGGGGAATGATATATGAAGGAAAAATGGAACAAATTTCTCGAAAAAATAGACCCTGCAATCAGGTTCTTTTCAAATACTAGATTTCAAAAACGAGCAAGAATTACATACGGAGTATTCTGGAACCTGTCACTGATCGTGGTCGTAATTTTTGTATTGGGGTTTGCCTTTGCAGGAGGAGTCGGAGCGGGTTATTTCGCTTCACTTGTCAAGGAAGAACCGATCCGTCCTTATGGCCAAATGAAAAAGGACATCTACAACTATGAGGAAACCTCACGTCTTTACTTCTCTGATGACGTGTATCTGGGGAAACTTCGGACAGACCTGGAACGTGAAGAAGTAAAGCTTGAAGATATTTCGGAAGATCTTCAACATGCCGTCATTGCCACTGAAGATGAATACTTCAACGAACATAACGGTGTCGTACCGAAAGCGATCATGCGTGCCGTACTACAGGAATTCACGAATTCCTCTACCCAATCGGGCGGAAGTACACTCACTCAACAGCTGATCAAAAACCAAATCCTCACGAATGAAGTATCATTTGAGAGAAAGGCGAAAGAAATCCTTCTCGCTCTACGATTGGAAAGATTTTTTGATAAAGATGAAATCCTGGAAGCCTATCTGAATGTGGCGACTCTGGGAAGAAATTCTTCCGGTCAAAACATCGCAGGCGTTCAATCGGCTGCTAAAGGAATCTTCGGAGTGGAAGCAAAGGATTTGTCCCTGCCACAGGCAGCTTTCATCGCCGGTCTTCCGCAGGCTCCATTCTCTTACACACCATTTAAGAATAATGGAGAAGTGAAAGAGAATCTCGAAGCCGGGATGAACCGTAAAAACACGGTCCTCTACCGGATGCACCGTGAAGGATATATTACGCAAAAGCAATATGATGATGCCGTTGCGTATGATATCTCAAAAGATTTTGTAAAGCCGAAGCCATCACCACAGGAGCAATATCCATGGCTGACTGCCGAACTTGAAAGCCGGGCAGTGGATATCATGAAAAATGTTCTTGCCAAAAAAGATGGTTACTCTGAACAGGATCTCGAGAACAATGATGAGCTTGAAGACAAGTACCATACCTTGGCTGACCGCAATGTCCGTCAAAGCGGGTATGAAATTCACTCGACCATCAACAAGAAGATTTATGATCAAATGCAGAAGACAAAAGACGCGTATGATATGTACGGTCCTACAAAAACCATCACGAAAAAAGATCCTGAAACAGGTGAAGATGTAGAAGTGCCCCAACCGGTTCAAGTTGGCGCCGTGATGATTGAGAATAAAACGGGCCGCATCATCAGCTTCATCGGCGGACGTGATTTCAAATTGGAACAGATCAACCATGCCACACAATCACATCGATCAAACGGATCTACTATGAAACCTTTGCTCGCGTATGCGCCTGCATTGGAATACGGTTATATTTCACCAGGCTCACCTATTCCTGATGTTGCTGTCAACATCAATGGCTGGCAACCGGAAAACTACTCGTTCAGAGAGCGCGGACTTTTCCCTGCAAGGTTCGCCCTTGCAGAATCCTTGAATATTCCTGCCGTAAGAACGTATGCGAATATTTATAACCGGAATCCATTTAAAGAGTTTCTACTGAAAATGGGATTCACTTCCCTTTCAAGCAGGTATGACAATAACCTTTCCCTTACTCTCGGGGCAACCACGACGGGTGTCACCGTCGAAGAAAACGTGAATGCCTATACGACGTTCGCAAATGGTGGAAAATTCATCGATGCGTTCATGATTGATAAAATCGTCGATAAAGATGGCACGGTCGTCTATGAGCACAAGGTAGACCCGGTGGATGTCTTCAGTCCCCAAACTGCCTACTTAACCATTGATATGATGAGGGATACACTGGATCATAACCTTGGTACCGGACGATATGCCAAAACATTCTTGAATTTCAGTTCGGACTGGGCCGGTAAATCCGGAACGAGTCAGGATTACAAAGACCACTGGTTTGTGGCAACGAATCCGAGCATCACCTTCGGGACCTGGTTCGGTTACGACACACCTTCGTCCTTGAATACAGCTGCATCCAGAGCTCAATACGGACATTACGGATTACGTAATATCCGTTTATGGTCTTATTTACTGAATGATGTTCGAGACCTGGCTCCAGATCTCATCGATCCCGATGCGTCGTTCCAGCAGCCTGAAGGAGTTGTTAGAAGGTCCTTCTGTTCGATCTCTGGACTGCTTCCATCAGAAGCTTGCAGTCAGGCAGGACTCGTAAAGAGTGATTTATTCAATGCAAAATATGTCCCAACCAAAACGGATGACAGCTTACTCATGAGCCGATACGTGATGGTGAACGGAAAGAAATACTTGGCTCTGCCAAATACACCTGAAGAGTTTTCACAGCCTGGAGTCATCTTGAACCCTGACTTTGTGAAAAACATCTTTGGTTCTGTACCTGGAGATCCAGATAAACTGATTCCGGATGGGGATGAACGATTTAAAAATGTCCTTATCGCGGAAAACAAGATTTCTGATGACGGAGCTGCTCCAGGAACCGTCAAAGCAAGCGGTAACGGTAACAAAATAACCTGGACAGCTTCTGCAAGCGGCGATGTCGTCGGATACCGCGTTTACAGCACATCCGGCAGTAAGGTCGGAAGCGTCAAGTCCGGATCCAGTTATGCTGTATCCGTTGGAAATGGTGAATACTTTGTTGTTGCAGTCGATGTAGCAGGCAAAGAGTCCGCTCATTCCAACACGGTACAAATTGGAACACCGAAACCGAAACCGGATCCTAAACCAGAGAAACCGGGTACAGATCCGAAACCGCCTGGGGACAAACCAACTGATCCCCCGCCAAAACCGGACAAGCCGGACAAACCAGAGCCGCCACCACCAGAGGATGATGGCGGAGGTGACGGAGGCGGAGGCGATGGCGGAACAGAACCGCCGACAGAACCGGGTGAACCACCAGCGCAGAACTAAATCGTGTTGAAAAGAGGGAAACGTGATGACGTTTCCCTCTTTTTTGTTTGTGTGATTAGGCGGTGATGGGGTATTCGTGCCGTTTGGGAGATTTATCTGCCATATTTACGATATATCTGCCGAAAATTCAGGTTATCTGCCATTTATTATTTTTATCTGCCAATTTCCCGATTTATCTGCCATTCGACATAAACCGACCACCTCTACTCCCTCCTCTCCCTCTTCCCCACAACAAAAAAACCCCCACTCATCAAGAGCAGGGGTCCATCTATTAATCTTCCATCGTACTCAAATCACCTGTAGGCAGGTCTAACTCCCATGCCTTCAAGACGCGGCGCATGATTTTTCCGCTTCGTGTTTTCGGCAGTTTGTCACGGAATTCGATTTCCCTCGGTGCCGCGTGGGCTGCTAACCCTTTTTTCACAAACTGGCGGATTTCTTCCTTGAGTTCGTCTGTCACTTCATATCCGTCACGAAGGGCGATGAATGCTTTGATCACTTCACCACGGACTGGATCAGGCTTCCCGATGACACCTGCTTCAGCGACAGCCGGATGTTCAACGAGCTTACTCTCCACTTCGAAAGGACCTACCCTTTCTCCGGACGTCATGATGACATCATCAATCCGGCCCTGGAACCAGAAGTATCCGTCTTCATCCATGTAAGCAGAATCCCCTGATACATACCAATCGCCCGGCATGAAGTATGATTCATATTTCTGAGGGTTATTCCAGATCTGGTTCATCATCGATGGCCAGCCTTTTTTGATAGCCAGGTTCCCCATTCTGTAAGGAGCCACTTCATTTCCTTGGTCATCGACGATCGCGGCTTTGATACCAGGGAATGGTTTCCCCATGGAGCCTGGTTTGATCTCCAAGCTCGGATAGTTACAGATCAACTGTCCGCCTGTTTCTGTCATCCACCACGTATCATGGATGCGAAGGTTGAAGACTTTCATCCCCCAACGGACGACCTCCGGATTTAACGGTTCTCCTACGCTCAGGATGTGACGAAGCGAACTCAGGTCGAATTGCTTTACGACTTCATCCCCTGCACCCATCAGCATTCTAAAGGCAGTCGGTGCACTGTACCAGACCGTCACACCATAGTCTTCAATCGTTTTATACCAGTTCTCGGGCTTGAAGCGTCCCCCTACGATGACATTGGAGGCACCTGTCAGCCATGGACCGAAAATACCGTACGAAGTCCCTGTGACCCAGCCTGGATCCGCCGTACACCAGTACACATCTTCTTCCTGAAGATCCAGTACCCATTTGGACGTTTGATAATGTTGGATCATCGCGTTATGAACGTGAAGGACCCCTTTAGGCTTACCTGTCGAGCCTGATGTATAGTGAAGGATCAGTCCATCGTTCCGGTCCACCCACTCCACAGAAAGCTTATCGCTCGCTTCTGCAAATTTACTCATAAAGTCCACATGAACATCGTCTTCCTCGACATCTTCCCCAACCAAGAAGACATGCTTCAGATTCGGCAGTTCGCTTACGGGTACTCTCTTCAACAGTTCAGGAGTGGTGATCAGTACTTTTGCTTCACTGTCCTCCAGGCGATCCCGGACGGCCCCTTCCATGAAGGCTTCAAACAATGGCCCCACGATGGCCCCCAGTTTGATTGCCCCAAGTACGGAGAAATATAGTTCAGGAGATCTCGGCATAAAGATGAAGACACGGTCACCTTTTTCAACATCCCCGAATCGCTTTAATACATTCCCAGCTTTATTCGACATCTTCTTCATATCAGAGTACGTATATTTTTCATCACGTTCTGCATCTCGGTAATAAAGAGCGACTTTATTTTTCCTGAAAGATACTGCATGTCGGTCGATCGCTTCATGTGCCAGATTGACCCGACCTGTTTCCGCCCATGAAAATTCTTTCTCGACGTCTTTCCAATCGAATGATTCGTACGTATTTTCATAGTTTTCAAGATTATAGTTTCCCTTTGTCACTGGTAACGCTTCCACTTTCATATACCGCATCCCCCTTATGTAAGAAATTACAATCTTATTATAGTATAAAACCGATATTTTCTCAATTTTTTAAAAAATCTGCCATGTAGTGTATTTCGATGATTTTTGCTAAAAACCCCTTTAGAATGCTGTCTTCTATAGGTATTCCAGAATAACATCTCCCATCAAAACGTCTGAATTTTTCGTGAAAGCGCTCTCTCTTTTTTAATTTCATGTATAATGAAATGGAGGAATATCTTTAGGTGGTGTCCAGATGAAATTGAAAAAAACCTATAATGCAACAGAATTAAAAACGTCAAAAGGAAACATCATTATTGAAGGTCCGATTTCGGCGGAGGAATTATCCCGTCTTGATTTCCATGAGGACCTGGTCGCTTTCAGACCTCCTGCCCAGCAGCACAAAGCACTTGTAGAAATCGCTAGTTTACCAGAAGGGCGAATCCTGATTGCCAGGGACAATCATACGATCGTCGGGTATGTTACATATTTATATCCTGATCCCCTTGAACGTTGGTCACAGGGAAAAATGGAGAATCTGATCGAGCTTGGTGCAATCGAAGTCATTCCTAAATTCCGCGGGGCGGCCGTCGGAAAGAATCTATTAAAGGTATCCATGATGGATGATCATATGGAAGACTTCATCGTCATTACAACTGAATATTACTGGCACTGGGACCTCAAAGGAACCGGTTTGAACGTATGGGAATACCGGAAAGTGATGGAGAAGATGATGAACGCCGGCGGATTGGAATATTATGCAACCGATGACCCTGAAATCAGCTCCCATCCGGCAAATTGTTTAATGGCGAGGATCGGAAAAAGGGTGGATGCAGATTCCATTCAACGCTTCGACCAGCTGCGGTTTATGAATCGTTTCATGTATTAACGTAACAGTTTTCTAGAAGGGGTGGAGAACGTGATTGTAGAAGAAATAATGAAAACGACAATCGAAACATTGAAAGCCGACGATACGATTGAATCGGCCATCAAATTGATGCGGGACAAAAAAATCAAGCACATCCCGATCACCAATGACGATATGGAAGTCGTCGGAATCGTGAGTGACCGTGATGTGAAGGACGGGACGCCTTCCATTTTTCATGATGGGCCAAGTACTTCCGAGTTACAAAACCCTCTTAAATTCATCATGAAGACGGAAGTGATCACGGGACATCCACTGGATTTCGTCGAAGAGGTCGCGGCTCTTTTTTATGAGCATCATATCAGCTGCCTTCCGATCCTAAAGGAGAACAAACTCGTCGGGATCATTACCGAAACAGACCTGCTGTATACGCTTATCCAATTGACCGGCGCCCATCAGCCCGGCTCTCAAATCGAAGTGAAGGTCCCCCATAAGGCGGGCATCCTCTATGAAGTGGCAGGAATCATCAGACGGAACAATTCCAATATCCAGAGCGTCCTCGTTTATCCGGATAAAAAGGACGAAGCATTTAAAATCCTTGTATTCCGGGTACGGACGATGAATCCGATGAACGTGATCAGCGATCTTAAGAAAGAAGGATATGACGTGTTATGGCCAAACATGCCGGGAATCTCATCATGACCAAGGATGCGGTCTTTATCTATTCAGATGAGCTCCTCGGGTACCGGTTCTCTGATGAGCATCCCTTCAATCAAACCCGGATCACGTTGACGATGGATTTGCTGAAAGAAGTGAATGCCCTTCAACCGGATGAGATCGTCCCCCCGAGGATGGCTACAGATGAAGAGTTATTCCTTAATCATGATCCAAGCTATGTAAACGCTGTCAGGAGAGCAAGTTCAGGCCAGCTTTCTCAAGACCAGGCTGAAGGATTCGGAATCGGAACAGAGGATACCCCGATGTTTCAAGGCATGCATGAAGCGAGTGCCTATTTAGTTGGGGGTACGTTGACGGCAGTAGATCAGGTCATGACCGGTAAAGCAAAGCATGCCCTTCATCTCGGGGGCGGTTTGCATCACGGCTTCAAAGGAAAGGCATCGGGCTTCTGTATTTATAACGACAGCTCCGTAGCCATCCGCTATCTACAGGAAAAGTACGGGGCAAGAGTTCTGTATGTCGATACCGATGCCCATCATGGGGACGGGGTTCAGTGGTCATTCTATGACGATCCGACTGTCTGCACCCTGTCCATTCATGAGACTGGGCGATACCTCTTCCCCGGGACAGGCAACATTAATGAGCGCGGTCACGGAAAAGGCTACGGGTATTCATTCAATATCCCTCTCGATGCCTTCACCGAAAATGAATCGTGGCTCGATGCGTATGAAACGTCTTTCCGGGAAGTGATGGAATACTTTAAGCCCGACGTCATCCTAACCCAGAACGGGGCAGATGCACACTATTATGATCCCCTTACCCACCTTTCGGCCACCATGGATATTTACCGGGAAATCCCCCGCATCGCACATGAACTAGCACATGAGTATTGTGACGGAAAATGGATTGCCGTTGGTGGCGGAGGCTATGACATATGGCGGGTCGTGCCGAGAGCGTGGAGTCTGATATGGCTGGAAATGACCGGCAGGATGAACCACACCTCTTCCTTCCCTGAGAAATGGATTGAACGTTGGCAGAATAAAGCAGGCGTCCCCTTACCAACACAATGGACGGACGCCCCTGACATCTACAAGCCAATACCGAGGAAAGATGAAATCACTGAAAAGAATAAACAGACCGTTGAAAAAGCCCTTTATTCCATTCGGCAACAAATGAGACAAAAACCAACTAGTTAAAAGAAAAGCGGAGGCGGCTTGGTCAGGCCCGACAAGCATAAGACGAACCAACCGGAAAGGCGCTTTTTGCCTTTTTGGTTGGTTTGACTTATGACCTCGAGGGACTAGCCGCCGGAGCTGGACAACAGAAAAGCGGAGGCGGCTTGGTCAGGCCCGACAAGCATAAGACGAACCAACCGGAAAGGCGCTTTTTGCCTTTTTGGTTGGTTTGACTTATGACCTCGAGGGACTAGCCGCCGGAGCTGG
>NZ_JAIVAT010000002.1 GCF_020172085.1 Rossellomorea aquimaris | reverse complement strand
GGACAACAGAAAAGCGGAGGCGGCTTGGTCAGGCCCGACAAGCATAAGACGAACCAGCCGGAAAGGCGCTCTTGGCCTTTTTGGCTGGTTTGACTTATGACCTCGAGGGACTAGCCGCCGGAGCTGGACAACAGAAAAGCGGAGGCGGCTTGGTCAGGCCCGACAAGCATAAGACGAACCAACCGGAAAGGCGCTCTTGGCCTTTTTGGCTGGTTTGACTTATGACCTCGAGGGACTAGCCGCCGGAGCTGGACAACAGAAAAGCGGAAGGGGCTCGCTCTGGGGCGACAAGCATAAGAAGATTTGACCATCTTTTGAATCATTCACCTTCTAAGCTTGAAGAGCAAGCCGTCATCATGTACAGTTAAATTGGAAGAATGATAGAATAAGTGCCAAGCCCTCCAGAATGTACCAGGGGCTTGGCACTTACTTTCTGATTAAATTAATCTATCAATTTGTTTACATAGCTTTCTTGTACAGGAAAATGTGTTAAACTCCTCCATAATCTTCTAAGAAAAAAGGATGTGTGAGGCAATGAAAAAATATTTGCCGATAATATTAACTGTATCGCTCATGCTGGGAGCCTGTTCCTCCCAAACTGCGACGAAGGAAAAAGAAAAAGAAGAAACGTCTTCAGAACAGAAATCTAGCGTGGAGAAGGAAAAACAAAAGGCACCTGAAAAGGAACAACAGCCTGAAGAGCCTGAACAGCCTTATAAACCCCTTGAACCGACAGAAGGTGCTGTATCACTGAAGGAAACTCTCACTAAAGAGTCCCAGACTCAGCCAGTTCAAGAGGGGCAAAAGGAACAGCCAGAGCGTAAGGTGCCTTTTGGTGAAACTCTATCAACCGAGATGGAGGATTTATCCGATGGTCCATTAAAAGATCATCGTTTGGTTACCTATTACGGAACACCCGCTTCAAAACATATGGGGATTCTTGGTCAGCTGGAACCTGAAGAATACATAAAAAAGCTAAAAGAACAAGCTCAGGTTTATTCGGACCTTGATCCTGAACGTCCTGCTGTACCTACGATTGAATTGATTACCACTATGGCCCAGAGTGCGCCTGGTCCCGACGGTGATTATGTGCAAATGACATCTGAGGAAAATATCGAAACGTACGTGAAGCTTGCCGAGAAGCATGACGCCCTCGTCTTGCTGGATATTCAACTTGGAACGGATACGGTCATGAATCAGGTGAAAATGGTGGAGAAATGGCTTAAGCACCCGAATGTCCACCTGGCGATCGATACGGAATTCCATGTAGCACAAGGGGAAAAGCCTGGAGAGGATCTCGGTGAAGTAGATGGTCGGGACATTCAGGAGGCAGTCGAGTATATCTCTGACCTTGCCGAAAAGAACAACCTCCCGGATAAATTGGTCCTCGTTCACCAATTCACCGGCCCCGTCTTGTTCAATAAAGATGCGATCGAACCGACCGAAAACGTTGAAGTCGCCATTAACTTTGACGGGTGGGGAGCAGCTGCGGATAAGCAGGCCCTCTACAGGAGATACATTCGTGATGAACCAGCACAGTATGGTGCATTCAAGATTTTCTATGAAAAAGACGTACCTGTCCTGACACCTGAAGAGGTGCTGAAAATGGATCCAAGCCCGGCCGTCATCAACTATCAATAATGTAAAAAAGCAAGGACCTCCATCGGAGAAGTCCTTGCTTTTTTTATTGTTCCTCAAATTCAGGATCGGTGATGATGATTTCAACACGCCTGTTTTTTTGGAGATTTTCACTTGTATCATTCGGTGCAATCGGACGAGTATCCCCATATCCGACGGCAATGAATCGTGTTGGATCCAGGTTCTCGGTTTTCGTTAAGTATCGGATTACACTGCTGGCCCTTGCAGACGAGAGCTCCCAGTTTGACGGGAACCGGTATGTATCGATCGGACGGTTATCCGTGTGTCCTTCCACTTTTACAAAATTCGGGATCCTTGTTAATAAATCGCCGACTTTATTTAAAAACGGGTACGCATCCGGAAGGACCGTTGCCTCACCTGAGTCAAACAGTGCCTGCTCCTGGAGTACAAGTACAACCCCACGTTCCGTTCTGGTTGCTACAATAACGTCATTTAATTTATTTTCCTTCAAATAGCTTTGAATATTTGAAAGTAGCGCGTTTAAATCCTGATCATCCTCACTTCCCTGAGGTTGTGAGTCCTCTGATTCCATTTCAGGTTCTGCAGACGGATCATCAAAAGGAATGACAGAAGGATAAAACTCGAGGATCTGCCTCTGCTGAAACGAATCAGCGATGGTCCTGAATTTCACGATATCAATTTGAGACATGGAGAATAATAGAATGAAGAATACAAGAATAAGAGTAATCAAATCAGAAAACGTAACCATCCATTTTGGAGCTCCTTTAGGGTCCGATGCTGGCCTTCTCCTACGCTTCATCTTCTAATGTCCCTTCATTTCTCTTGAAAGAGTACAACTGTAATTCTTCTTGCGATAAGAACACTCTTAATTTTTCTTCCAATATTTTAGGATTTTGACCGGACTGTACCCCGATAACGCCTTCAATGACGATCTGCTTCATGAATACTTCTTTCTCTGTCTTCATCGCAAGCTTGGATGCCATGGGCAGGAACACAAGATTGGCAAGCAACGAGCCATACAGTGTCGTCAGCAGGGCAATCGCCATATTCGGCCCCAATGAAGAAGGATCATTCAGATTCTTCAACATTAAGACGAGACCGATCAACGTACCGATCATCCCCCAGGCAGGCGCATACTCTCCAGCCTTATCGAGTAAACTCTTATTTTTACGATGCCGCTCTTCTAACGCGATGATCTCAGCATTCATAATATCGACGATGACGTCCTGCTCGACTCCATCAACGGCGAGCAGGACTCCCTTTCGAATGAAAGGATCCTCGACTGCTTCTACTTCTGCCTCAAGTGATAGAAGACCTTCACGTCTTGCTTTTTCTGATAGTGTTACAAACGTCCGGATCAGATCGTGAAGATCGTACTCCACATCACGAAAGGATTCCCTCATTACTTTACCAAGTTGCTTCAATTCCCTGATCGAAAAGCTGACCAGCATGGCCGCAATCAATCCGCCGATGACCACAAGCATGGACGGAAGATCGATGAAGGAACTGAAGCCGGTCACTCCTGCATTCGATATGATGGCGAATGCAACGAATAGAAACCCTACTACAACCCCGATTGGTGTAAGAACATCAAGCTTTTTCATTTTGACTCTCCCTACAAAAATAAGTTCTGTTTGTCTTTATCCTTTATATCGACAAACTTCTTATTTTGTTGAGTTGCGGTGCTCAAGTCGATGAGGAAGAACAACCGTCGATTCGTCGACTGTTTCTTTGTTCATATATTTCGTCAATAATCTCATGGCCACTGCCCCGATATCGTATAAAGGCTGTACGACAGAAGTCAGTTGAGGTCTTACCATAAGCGCTAATCGTGTATTATCGAAGCTGATGACCTCTACTTCTTCCGGGATGGAAACGTTTTGATCCTGAGCACCGTGAACGACACCAAGAGCCGTTTCATCATTTCCGACGAAAATGGCTGTCGGCTTGTCCGAAAGCTCAGAGAACTTCTGCCATGCTTCCAGGCCTGAGTCATACGTATATTCACCTTCAACGACCAGGTCATCGCTGTATTCGACGCCTGCCTTGGCAAGAGCTTCCCTGTATCCTTCCAGCTTGAATTTCATATTGATCGTATCGTGGAACGGACCGCTTACGAATCCGATGCGCTTGTGACCCTTCTCAAGCAGATCCGTCACTGCGTCAAAGGACGCTGCCTTGTAATCGATATTCACAGAAGGGATCTTGTTCGTTTCTTCCACTGCACCCGCCAATACGATTGGTACCGGAGAACGTTCAAACTCCTGAACATGCTCTTCTGAAATGTGTCCCCCAAGGAACAGGATGCCGTCCACTTGCTTTCCAAGCATCGTATTCAAGAGATGAAGCTCCTTCTCGGCATTCTGATCCGAGTTGCTTAAAATGATATTGTATTTATACATTGTCGCGATATCTTCAATCCCGCGTGCCAATTCAGCATAGAAAATGTTCGAAATATCAGGGATGATAACCCCAACCGTCGTCGTCTTCTTACTCGCAAGCCCTCTTGCTACTGCATTCGGACGGTATCCAAGGCGATCGATGACCTCCAATACCTTCTTTCTCGTTGCCGGCTTTACATTCGGATTTCCGTTAACAACACGAGAAACCGTCGCCATCGATACATTGGCTTCTCTTGCTACATCATATATTGTCACGTTCATAGCTAACACTCCTTTACTCTTCTACTCATTTACCTTATTCTACACCAATTAAACCTAAAGAAAAAAGCGATTACAATAGTTTGTTAAAAAATGCACATATTTATGTTCACATTAGTGTTTATATAGGTTATTTATCTGCAATTATGTAGATAATCATACGATAGTCTTCATATTCCTGCAATGAGCGGGCTTTTATTTATGCAAAAAGATTATTATAGCATATTAGTGGGGAGTTGGGGGGGGTATTTTTGAATGTATGGGTATGGGGGGTGCCTGGGTTTCGCCGTTATATTTGGATTTTCGCTGATATATCTTGGATTTCGCTGATAAAATTGGAATTTCGCCGTTATATCTTGAATTTCGCCGTTAAAACGAAATTTCCGCTGATATATCCTGGATTTCGCCGTTAAAACGAAATTTCCGCTGATATATCCTGGATTTCGCCGTTAAAATGAAAATTCGCTGATATATCCTGGATTTCGCCGTTAAAATGAAATTTTCGCCGTTATATCCTGGATTTCGCCGTTAAAACGAAATTTTCGCCGTTATATCCTGGATTTCGCCGTTAAAACGAAATTTTCGCCGTTATATCCTGGATTTCGCCGTTAAAACGAAATTTTCGCCGTTATATCCTGGATTTCGCCGTTAAAAC
>NZ_JAIVAT010000001.1 GCF_020172085.1 Rossellomorea aquimaris | reverse complement strand
CGAAATTTTCGCCGATACCCGTACTAGTCCGCATAGGCTGCACTTCATTTTAACCATAAAAAAAGCTGAATCCCCTCTAAAAAGGATTCAGCCTTTCAACTATTATACTTCTATCGTTCTGCCCTTCAACAACTCCTGGTAGAAATGATCGAATTGATCCAGATCCATTTGTTGAGCAGAGTCGGATAACGCTACGGCAGGATCAGGATGAACTTCTGCCATGACTCCATCAGCTCCGACGGCAATTGCCGCTTTAGCCGTTGGAAGCAATAGATCCCTGCGTCCTGTAGAGTGCGTAACATCCACGAATACCGGTAGATGCGTTTCCTTCTTAAGGATTGGCACCGCTGAAATATCCAGTGTATTTCTTGTCGCTTTTTCATACGTACGAATTCCACGCTCACATAGGATGATGTCGCCGTTTCCTTGTGAGATGATATATTCGGCAGCATTGATGAATTCATCGATCGTCGCCGCTAAACCACGCTTAAGCAATACAGGTTTTTTCACGGAACCCGCTGCTTTAAGCAGTTCAAAGTTCTGCATGTTTCTTGCACCGATTTGAATGACGTCGATGTATTCTAATGCCGGTTCGATATCAGCAGGGTTTACGATTTCACTGACTACAGCCAAATCGTATTCGTCTGCCACTTTTTTAAGAATTTTTAAGCCTTCAATTCCAAGCCCCTGGAAGTCATATGGTGATGTTCTCGGTTTGAACGCTCCACCTCGAAGCAACTTTAATCCTTTTGCCTTAACGGCTTTCGCCACTTCCGCCACTTGTTCATAAGATTCAACGGCACATGGTCCGAAAATGAAGTGTGGCTTTCCATCTCCAATCGCATCTCCGTTAATATTGACGATTGTATCATCCGGTTTCTTTTTACGGGAAACGAGCAATGCTTTACGATGATCGTCTTTTTGCAGTTCAAGACCGGCTTTGAAGATCTCTTTGAAGATATGTTCAATGGTCG
The DNA here is from genome assembly GCF_020172085.1 of Rossellomorea aquimaris. Taxonomy (GTDB): domain Bacteria; phylum Bacillota; class Bacilli; order Bacillales; family Bacillaceae_B; genus Rossellomorea; species Rossellomorea aquimaris_E. Next base: position 103,753 of record NZ_JAIVAT010000001.1, on the reverse strand, counting down.
AATGTTCAAATGGACCATCGTTATTTTCCTTGATCAGATCAAGCATGCCTCTTTCACGAACAGGATCATAGCGGTATACTCCTTGAGTCTCCTTGACACGCCCGATTTCCTGAACGAGTTTAGCACGTTCATTGATGGTTTCTAATAATTTTAAGTTCATCTCGTCGACTTGTTTTCGTAATTGATCGAGCTCTTGATTACTCACAATACAGCACCCTTTCTTTTTTTATCCTGTTCATACGTAAAAACTGTTATAGTTTTAAGAAAGTATGATACATTTTTGATATTGAAACTTATTATAATAGAACAGATCTAAAATGTCACGACAAAATTCTTTATTAGTTAGACGCTTTTAAGCACTAAAGTATTTAGTATAGTATGAGAATAGGCTAAAGTGGGTGAACACGAATTGAAAAAAAAGCAAAAAATCTTTGCATTAGACATCGGAACCCGATCCGTTGTAGGTATTATTTTAGAAGAAATAGACGGAATATTTCAAGTTTCAGATATATTGATAGAAGAACATAAGAAGAGGGCCATGCTCGATGGACAAATTCATGATGTTCCCGCCGTTGCGGAGGTCATTTCCTCCATCAAGAAACAATTGGAAACAAAACATGGCCCTCTTCATAAAGTGTGCGTCGCAGCAGCTGGACGGGCCCTTAAAACGGAAACGGCTCTTGCCTCGTCCAATATCAAGGGTAAACCCCTACTTCAGAAAAATGATATCCTGCATCTGGAATTAAGTGCCGTTCAACAGGCACAGGCATTAGCTGCCGAACATGAACATGATGCGAAGGGCTACCATTATTACTGTGTTGGTTATTCCGTCCTCTTCTACCGGTTAGATGGAGAGGAGATCGGAAGTCTCATCGATCAGCAAGGGGATGAAGCGAGCGTCGAGATCATCGCTACCTTCCTTCCGCGTGTGGTTGTCGATTCCCTGATCGCTGCACTAAATCGTGCCGATTTGGAGATGGAAGCCTTGACACTGGAGCCCATTGCAGCCATTAATGTCCTTATTCCCGAGTCCATGCGACGCCTGAACGTTGCACTCGTGGATATTGGTGCGGGAACATCCGATATTGCCATCACCAATATGGGGACCGTTATCGCTTACGGGATGGTCCCGACTGCGGGAGACGAAATAACGGAAGCGATCAGCAATGAATTATTGCTGGACTTCCCACTGGCAGAACAGGCAAAGAGGGCCCTTCAGTCCTCTGAAGAGATTACAGTCACCGATATTCTCGGCTTTGAAACGAACCTCCCTTCACAAGAAGTGATAGCGAAAATCTCACCGGCTGTGGACCGGCTCTCCGGAGAGATTTCAAAGGAAATCCTTCGTTTGAACAACGGAAAACCCCCACAGGCCGTTATGCTCGTAGGAGGAGGAAGCTTGACGCCCGAACTGCCCGGCCGACTGGCTTCATTCCTTGAACTGCCTCACAATCGTGCAGCTGTCAGAGGCGTGGAGGCGATTCAAAATGTCACCTTATCGGATGACGTAAAAAAAGGTCCGGAGCTTGTCACACCGATCGGAATCGCCATTGCAGCGAAGCAGGCACCTGTTCAATATGTGACAGCGTATGTGAACGACCAGCCTGTAAGGTTATTCGAAGTAAAGGATCTGACCGTTGGCGACTGCATCCTGGCAGCTGGTCTAAAATTAACCAAATACCATGGAACACCGGGGAAGGCGTTCTTTGTAACCGTCAATGGTCAGGACATCACATTGCCCGGCGGTCACGGTCAGCCTCCACTCATTGAGAAAAACGGCATGCCGAGTGAACTAGATGAAACGATCCAGAACCATGACCGGATCACAGTCCATATAGGGGTGGACGGTTCTTCGCCGAAGGTTACGATTGGCGAGCTGGTTGATACCTCTTCATCCAAACAGATTGTCCTAGACGGGAAACCGCATCTGGTTACTCCCCTCGTGTTCAGAGACAATCAGACTGGATCAATGGACGAGATCATCCAGGATCGTGATGTGATTCGAATCGAATGGATCGATACCTTAATGGATCTGCTGACCCATGTCGGCTATCATGATTGGCTGGAGGGTATCAAACCTTTTCGCATTTCCATCAATGGTGTAGAGACGTTCTTCCCTGTTTATAGCGGGAAGGTGTTCATACACGGTATGGAGACTAAACTTTCGGCAAAGATCAAGGATGGTGACGTCATATCATTCAAATCAGCTCTCACCCCTACCGTAAAGGATCTTCTCGTCAAAAAGCAGCTCACCACGGAAACGGCAATCAGGATCACGTTTAACGGGGAAGAAGTATTCCTTACGAAAGAGAGCAGCCGAATCACACGGAACGGTACTAAGCTCGGAATGGACGATCGTTTATACTCCGGTGATTCAATTGAAATAGAAGAACAGCAAACGGGCTCATTTATTTTTCAGGATCTATTTAATGCAGTGGAAATCAACATGCCCTCTCACTCGAACGGAAACTTCATTCTTTTGAAAAATGGCGTGGAAACGACTTTTTATGAAGACATTCAACAGGGAGATCAACTGGAAATCCTCTGGCCTCAAGGATCACGATGATAGAAACCAAAAAAACTGGCGATTACGCCAGTTTTTTTATTATGATCCAACTTGTCCAGGTATGGAGCTCGTACGGTTCGTCGGATGAATGGTGTTGTCTTCTTCAGTGGAGGTAGAACTTGTCATGTTCTCTGATTCCCCCGTCACTTCTTCCCCAGCCTCTTTCACTTTGCCGCCAATGTCCTTCAATTCTTCTGCCGCTTCTTTCGTAGTGGCAATCATTTCTGATGAATCATCCTTTATTTGATTCACTTGATCTATCACATCATCATTCACCTTTTCATACACGCTCTGAGCGTCGCTAATTGCTTCCTTCAACACACCCGTCGCTGATTTCAGGCGGTCCTGCCAGTCATTCACGACTCCTGAAGGATTCTCTTTCACTTTTCCTATCATATCCATTGTGGAATCCTTCATGTCTGATGTTCTGGAAGTGACGTTCTTTCTCGTGGTTTTATCCAGCATGGCAATGGCTCCACCAACGACGGCTCCCACGACCATCCCCTTCACCAGCTTCCCATTTCGTTGACTTTTCACTTTCGTCGTATTTCTTGTCCCGGTTTCATAAGGTACAGGTTGTGTCATGAATCGATCCTCCATTTATCGTTTTTTATTCTTACAAGTTACTTTCCCTGTAGGAAGAGGAATAAACGTAGAGTACGAAATTACCAAAAATTATCAAATCCAGTTGTTTTACATGCCTTGATTTACAAATGTCCTCTCATAGAATCGACGCAGTCCTCCCCATCCTCTCAACTCTGTTTACAATAAAAAAAGACCCTGATGAAATCAGAGTCCATTTCCTTATAGCTTATCCAATTCACTTTCGGTAATCTTCCAATGGGAAGCGTTCCAGCCTGGTTTTCCATCGATAAACAGGAAGGCTTGGGGAGATTCGTGCCTGATGCCGTATTTTTCAGCAATATGATGGGACAATTCTCTCGACTCTTGAACGGCTAGATAATATCCTTCTTCCTCTTCATGCTTGTTCAGAAATGACTGGTATTCTTTAAAAGCACTGGAGCTTACCGGACAAGTCAAGCTGTGTTTCATGAAGAAGAATCGTGGATTGGTTTCGGATAGTTGTTCAAACTCCTGAACGGTTTCAATCTTTTTCATCTATATCTTCCTTTCCTTGAAACTGTAGTTGATTTTTACCCAACAAAAAAACGGTGAAGTAATCATATCACTTCACCGTCCCTGGAATCAATCATTACTGATTGTATGATTTTTCAGTTTCATCGAATGCCTTTTTCGTTTCCTCGAGCTTTTGATTCACGTCTTCTGTTTCTTCGACAGGTGAAGTTTCACCTACAGGAACAGCTTGCAGCTCATCTGTTGTTTCCTCCAGCTCTTTATTGTTGGAACGGTATGTTTTTAGCTTCCCAACCACATTGTTGGATTGCTCTTGTACTGATTTTGTAAGGGCAGAAGATTTTTCTTTCGCGACTGCGGCAAACTCATTGCTCTTCTCAACAGCCGTGTCCTTCCATTGACCTGTCTTTTCTTTCAGGACGCCAGCCTGCTCATTGATATCGTGGCGAAGGTCTTTACCGGATTTAGGAGCGAGTAATAGGGCCGTTGCAGCTCCTACGATTCCCCCGATCAATGTTCCGATCATGAAATCCTTTGAGTTGATGTTGTTGCTGTCGTTTGCCTGATTTTGGTTCTGGTTTTGATTGTACTGTTGAGTCATGTAAAAATTCCCCTCTCTAATTGTTATAAGATCTTGCTCTTTTAACTAATTTTTCTCGAGATCGAACTTCCTTGGATGCTTGGTTTGGAACAGCTACCTCAGCAACATCAGGTTGTGTTGGCTGTTTTTCCTGTTTTTGTTTCCATTTGTCCTTTAACTCAATAAATGCATTACCCCATTGAACCACTTGTGAAATCTTACCCTGGTTACGCTCCAGTTCGGTTGAAATGGATGTGCTTACCTTCTTCACTGAGTTATTAAGGTTCTGGATGGAATGCCCTACATCCCTTACCGCATAAACAACCGTGTTTAGATCCTCGGATTTCTTCTGGATATCCTCAGCCAATAAATTTGTTTTATGTAGTAGTTCTGTAGATTCCTTTGTTACTCCTTGAAGCTGGCTCTCAAGTCCGGTCAATGTCGTCGAAACACTGTCCAAGGTTGAGCCGAGTGACTTCAAAGTCTTCATGACACTCAAAACTAAAATAAAAAATGCAACGGCTATTACAGCAACGCTCAGATAAAGAATTATTTCCATATGCCACACCTCCATGTATAAAAATCCTTTACCCTTATGATGAACAATTAAACATTATACTAGTATTTCTCCCTCGTTAGGAATTTTCCTGCATGAAAAATAAAAAAATATTCACTTGGATGAGCATTTCTCATTTCAGCTCTCTCATCCCACAACATTTTAGGGTACAATAATACTGACCACAAACAAGGGGGAAGATCGAATGAAAGATCCACGCATTGAAAAACTGGCTAAAAATTTAATTCAATATTCTGTTCAATTACAGCCGGGCGAAAAAGTATTGATTGAAAACTTCGGTTTGCAGCGCGAACTAGTGACGGCACTTGTGAAAGAAGCTTATGCGGTCGGGGGATATCCATTCGTATCCATCAAAGATCACGCAGTAGACCGTGCATTATTAATGGGAGCACAGGAAGAGCAATACGATATGATCTCAAGCTTCGAAGCGAACGTCATGGAGCAGATGGATGCATACATCGGTTTGCGTGCAGGTGACAACATCAGCGAACAATCCGATGTCCCTGACGAAAAGATGAAGATCCACGGCAATACAATCGGGAAGAAAGTACATAGAGAAATTCGCGTTCCTAAGAAAAAATGGGTTGTACTCCGCTATCCGACTACATCGATGGCACAGCTTGCAAACATGAGCACAGAAGGATTCGAAGACTTCTACTTCGACGTGTGCAACCTGGACTACAGCAAAATGGACAAAGCCATGGATAACCTCGTTGAACTCATGAATAAAACAGACAAAGTCCGCCTTGTAGGAGAAGGGACGGACCTTTCATTCTCCATCAAGGACATCCCAGCCGTGAAATGTGCAGGACGTCTGAACATTCCTGATGGCGAAGTGTACAGCGCACCAGTGAAAGATTCCGTAAATGGCGTCATTTCCTACAATACACCATCTCCTTACAATGGATTCACTTTCGAAAATGTGAAGTTGACATTCAAAGAAGGTAAGATTGTGGAAGCTACGGCAAACGATACCGATCGAATCAACAAAATCTTTGATACAGATGAAGGGGCAAGATATGTAGGTGAATTCGCCATTGGCGTGAATCCGTTCATTCAGCACCCGATGCAGGACATCCTTTTTGACGAAAAGATCGACGGCAGCTTCCACTTCACACCTGGTGAATGCTACGAAGAAGCCTATAATGGAAATCACTCCAACATCCACTGGGACATGGTGATGATCCAGCGTCCTGAGTACGGTGGAGGCGAAATTTATTTCGACGATGTCCTGATCCGTAAAGACGGAAGATTTGTCGTGGAAGAACTTGAAGTGTTGAATCCGGAGAATTTGAAGTAAGAATGAGAGCCACCGTCATGATGAATGATGGTGGTTTTTTGTGGTTTTGTTTCTGTATCTCTTGGTTTTGACATCTGGTTTCAACTGTTGAATTCCGACGCATGTTCTCCTGCTGAACGTTCACCCAATTTCACCTGTAAAATCCCCACTATCAGACAAAAACAAAAAACCGGTTCCCATAAGAACCGGTTTCTCCATTTATTTTTCTTCCTTCACTTGTGCCCCAAGCGTCTCTTCATACGCCTGCTGGAATTTCTGAATGTCTCCTGCCCCCATGAAAATAAGGACGGCATTTTCATGCTTGAGCAAGGCAGTCGTGTCTTGTTCATCGATGATTTCGCATCCTTCGATCTTGCTCTCTAGATCATGGATGGAAAGTTTCCCATGGTTTTCACGGGCAGAACCAAAGATTTCACAAAGGTACACTTTGTCTGAAAGACTCAATGTTTCAGCAAACTCAGAAAGGAAGGTTTGCGTACGTGTAAATGTGTGCGGCTGGAAGACCGCGATGATTTCTTTTTCAGGATATTTCTGTCTTGCCGAGTCAACGGTTGCCTTGATTTCAGTCGGATGATGAGCGTAGTCATCAATCAGGATCTGCGTGCCCACTTCTTTTTCGGAGAAACGGCGTTTGACTCCTTTAAATGTGCTTAAACGTTCCTGTACGACAGCTGTATCGAGTTCCTCATAGTGACAGATCGCAATGACGGACAGGGCATTCATGATGTTATGGTCCCCGAATGTAGGGATTTTGAATGCAGCATAGAACTCATTACGGACAAACACATCGAATGAAGTACCTGAACTGTCCCTAGATACGTTTCTCGCCTGAAAGTCATTTTCCTCGGCGAAGCCGTAGAATACTACTGGGACCTGAGCCTGGATCTTTTGCAGCTGCTCGTCATCTCCGCATGCAATGATTCCTTTTTTCACTTGCATAGCCATCTCTTGGAACGCAGAGAAGACGTCATCCACGTTGGCAAAATAGTCGGGATGATCGAAATCGATGTTCGTCATGATGGCGTAATCCGGGAAGTAGGATAGGAAGTGACGGCGATATTCGCACGCTTCGAATACAAAGTATTGAGCATCGACTTCTCCTTTACCCGTTCCATCCCCGATCAGGAAGGAAGTGGGCTTTGCCCCACTGATGACATGTGCCAACAGTCCGGTCGTGGACGTTTTTCCATGTGCGCCCGTCACGGCTACGCTTGTGAATTTCTGCATGAAGTCACCAAGGAATTTATGATATCTGGTCACAGGCAGTCCTTGTTCCACAGCTTCTTGGATTTCTTCATGGGTATCAGGGAATGCATTCCCTGCGATCACGTGCATATCCCCTCCAATGTTTTCTTTTTGGAAAGGGAGAATTTTTATATTTGATTCATCCAGGGCTTTCTGTGTAAAGAAATACTTATCTACGTCAGATCCTTGGACCTCGTAGTCCATATCGTGGAGTATTTGGGCTAACGCACTCATGCCCGACCCCTTAATTCCTACGAAATGATATATCGTCATAATAGAACCTCCAACAATCGTCTATCTAAAAGCATTATATGAAATCAATATTTATTTTGCCATCGGTCTTTCGCTTTCGATATTCTGAGTATAGAAGAAAGCGAACTTTCTTCAACTTGAAACATTATATCATTTTTTAAAATGCCTGACCATGCACAAGCTATGAAAGACTGGGTAGAATAAAGTTTGGGGCTTCTTCTTTCAAAAATGTTCTCCATAATACCCCAGTTTCTTGATTCATTTGACCGTAGTGATCTTTAAGTTTTTCCCGTATGTCCTCGGAATGCACAGGAAAAACAGGACCTAAGATCCACTCATGTACGACGAGAGGGACTTTCCTCACGAAAAAGGACTGTCCTTCATGGATTTCCTTTTCCAGACAATCAGGGTTGATTTTAACAGAGACCTCATCTCCATGGATGAGATGCTGACAGCGGAGGATCAGTCCATTCTTTTCCTTCACTGTGACGGGTTCCCAGGCTGCCGTCAATACAACGGCACCGAGGAGCTTCGCTGATTCATGAAGCGGATATGACTGAAGAAATTGAAAGAATAGAGTTTGTCCCTTGATGGTCTTATAGTCGAACAAAAACCATTCTTGAAATAATTTCTCCACTCTTCCGGCTAAACGAGTCTGATCTTGGTGAAGGAAACGTTTGGAGAAGATCATCTTCGCCCGCACCTTTTCCCTTATATTTGTTTCCTTGAGCGCGTATTCAAACGCTTTCCGGTAGAGATCCTGTACCTGTTCTTCTGCGATCTTCTGTTTTTTTTGTCTGAATCGCTCAAGATCTAACGTGCTTTCCTGCATGTTCTCACCTATTCGAATTCTACTTTTTCCAGACGGGGGTTCGGACGAAGCTTTCTTCCTGCCTTCGCTTCAGGAGAACCATCAATGACGACATTGTCACCTGTAAACCCGACGTGGATCTTGAGAAGGCTGCTTCCCACTCCGTACATATCGACAGGAACTTGATTTTCCTCAAACTGACGGATGCGGTCTTCGTTAAAACCACCTGATACCACAATCTTAACGTGATGGTATCCTTCTTCGTCCAAAGCGTCTCTCAATGCATTGATCAACTGCATATTGACCCCGCGTGGATCAAAGGTTCCAAGCACGTGCTGATTCCTGAGGAAATATTTATCGATCATCATTCTTGATGTATCTACCCTTACCCCTTTTAATTCCGATCCAAACTCTCTCGCGACCTTTAATGAGTCAGTAATGACGTCATTATTGTAGTCGACAAGGGCGATAAGCTCGTCTTCAGGAAATGTTTCCTTGTACGCTTTCGTTGCCTCGACAATGTCACCGTTGAATAATTGGATGAGGGCATGTGGCATGGTCCCCATCCCTTTCTTTCCCCACCATTCGTTCATGGCGTGAGTCGCCTGGGCTGTGGATCCCCCGATGAAGGCTGCATAACCGTCTCCCGCCTGCTGCGTGAAGTGATCATCTCGGTCACCCATAAAGATGACGGGCTTTTGTTTCCCGGAAAGGGAAGCGGCTTTCATGACATTATAAACACTCGTCGCCACGGATGTTCTTCTGGCAAGTATGCCATCGATGATGCCTTCTAAATAACCAAAGTCCTGGTATCGCCCCTTGATGGTCAGTACCGTTTCAAACGGAGAGATCTGGTCTCCATCCTTTAAGGAATGGATTTCGAGATTCTCCGGGTTATCAGCGAATGTATGCAGAAGGGCGATGACTTCATCGGTTCCGCATATCACGGCGTGAGTCTTTTGAAAAAATTGCATAGTGACATATGCATCCGGCTTTTTCTTCTTGGCGATTTCCTTCGTTTTCAAAAAATAGACAGCTGAAAACCAACCATCCTTGATTCTTTCGTCAAACTTGAATGTATGATTGGTCAACCTGTTGAGTTTTCCTTGAAGTTTCAATTCTATTTCTTTCATTCTTAAAGCTCCTTATGGCTCTTCCTACAAAAATAGGTATTCTGCTTATTCGTCCTAACAAGGACAGATATAAACAGAATACCATGTATTAAATATTTGTACTAGTCTATGCCAATGTCTCCAATTCACTTTCAGAAATGAGGACATCCCTTGGTTTACTGCCTCTGGACTCAGAAATAATTCCATTACTCTCCATCATTTCCATCAATCTTGCCGCGCGGTTATATCCGATTCGGAATCGGCGCTGCAGACTGGAAGCTGAAGCACCACCCTGGTCGACGACAAACTCACACGCTTCTAAAAACAGTTCGTCCTCTTCCTCGGTCACCTGTGCCTGCTTAATCAATTCATCCTGTTGGAAGATATAATCCGGCTCTCTCTGCTCTCTTACATGACGGATGATCTCATCGATTTCATCATCGGAAACGAACGTTCCCTGCAGGCGGACCGGCTTGGATGATCCATTTTCAAGGAATAGCATGTCTCCCTTCCCAAGCAGCCTTTCCGCACCGCTGCCATCTATGATCGTTCTAGAATCCACGCTTGAAGAAACGGAAAATGCGACCCTTGTCGGCACATTCGCCTTGATCAAGCCTGTAATGACATCGACGGACGGGCGCTGGGTGGCAATGATCAAGTGGATCCCACAGGCACGTGCCTTCTGGGCGATCCGGCATATCGCTTCCTCCACGTCAGCTGGGGACATCATCATTAAGTCTGCCAGCTCATCGATGACAATCACCAGGTATGGAAGCATATCGCTATACTGTCTATTCCGCTTGGCCAGCTCATTGAAACGCTTAATATCCCTTACACCGGTGTGGGCGAATAGTTCGTACCGTCTTTCCATTTCCTCCACTGCCCATTTAAGGGCTGCAGTCGCAGCTTTCACATCTGTAATCACTGGGCTCACCAGGTGAGGGATCCGATTATACGGTGCAAGCTCCACCATCTTCGGATCGATGAGGAGTAGCTTCAGTTCATCCGGTGATGCTTTGTACAAGAGACTGACAAGGATCGAGTTGATACATACACTTTTTCCGGAACCGGTAGCACCTGCAATAAGACCATGAGGCATTTTACTCAAGTCCGTCACGATAGGCTGGCCGGAAATATCCAATCCAAGGGCGGCTGTCAATGGAGATGACGGCTCCTGGAACTGAGGACTTGCAATGACTTCACTGATGCAGACCGGGCGGCTCTCCCTGTTCGGCACCTCGATCCCGATCGTATGCTTACCCGGGATTGGAGCTTCCATGCGGATATCCTTGGCAGCGAGGCTCAACTTGATGTCATCTGTCAGATTCGTAATTTTATTGACCTTCACACCTGGTTCCGGTTGAACTTCGAATCTAGTGACAGACGGCCCCTGCGTCACATTGACCACTTTGGCCCTGACGTTGAAGTTATGCAGGGTCTCGTCCAGTAATAGTCTTTGAGAATCCAGCCACTCTTCACTCATTTCCTTCGAAACAGGGGGCATCAAATAATCCATTTCTGGAAAAACATAATCTCGGGCTCTTTTCGTAGATGAACTTAACTCACTATAGCTCTTGACTGCTTCTTCCCCTTGAACCTGACTTTGTTGAGTAGGCTGCTCTTCTTGTGGACGCGGAGCCTCTGATGGTTTTTCTGTATGTTCCTGAACAGAAGGTTTCTGTTCCGTTTTTATTGTCTTCCTTTTCTCCATTGAAGGAGATTCGGGTGTCTTACGAGTATCCATCTGACGCTTATCTTGCTTTAGCATTAATACGTTAAAAGGAAGATGTGACCTTTTACGCCTTTGTGGTTCTTCCTTGATCGGTTCTTTAGGAGCGGTTGCTCCCGCTTCTTCCTTAATTGGTTCTAGAGGTGTGGTCGCTTCCACCTCTTCCTTAATTGGTTCTGGAGGTACGACCTCTTCCACCTCTTCCTTAATCGGTTCTGGAGGTACGACCGCTTCCGTCTCTTCTTCTGTAGAATTTTCTTCTACAACGGATTCTTCAGCTGGGATCTCCTCCTCAAAAGAAGGACTTTCTTCGCTGACAGGTTCTTCCTTGACTGGATTTGTTGTTTCCAGAATAGCATCTGATCCAACTGGAGTTGACTGATCATGGACAATAGATATATTCGGCTCTTCATCCGGCGCTTCCGTTATGAGTGAAATGCGCTCTGATGTTATAGGAGAAGTTACTTCACTGTTCGTTATCTCCTCATCGTGATGGTCTGTTTCCTTTACAACGCTTTTTGGTATTTTCTCAAACTTAACCGGTGGAATGTCTGATGTACCTCCTCTTAATCCATTCGAAGTCGGCTCCTCTTTCTTTCCTACAGGTGAAGAGGTTTCCTCTCCCGACAAAAGGGAGTTTTCCACGATTCTTTGAGCTTTATGATCGATGGCTGCTTCTTTTCTTTCTTCTTCATTATGTAAAAATTTCTTCAGCTCGTATTCGACATTTTCTTCTTTTTTGATTGGTCTATTTTTAAAACCATAGATGGGTGACGGAATTTCTGTTGGTGTAAACGGACGGCTGTTTCCTTTTTCCACTTTCGGCGATTTCTTCGGTTTTACAGAAGTAGTAGGGCTTTCTTCTTTCCACTTTCGTTTAGCTACAGAATGGTTCTGACTCTTCGGCTTCGGCTCCTGCTCATTCTGTTTCTCTTCTTTTTCTTGATTTCTTCTTGCCCTTCGCGGACGTTCCCTGGTCTCTCCATCGGAAATGAGCGGGAACCGGAAATTCCCTTTAGGATATTGATAGGTCATTCTTGCTTCTACATCACGTGAATGGCTTGGTCCAGCTATATGTTTACGTTCAGGCTTCGTCGGTTCGATTCTCTGAACATCGTCGTCATTTTCATCATAATACTCTTCAAATTGTTCGTCATTATCTGATAATTTACCAAATATTTTTTTAATCCAACTCACAAACATCACTCTTTCTTTCATACTTACTTTTATTTTATCAGTTAAAGAGAAAAATTCGAGTCATTTCGATAGATTAAGAGAATTGTTAAGGGATTGTGTCGAAACAAACATAGGTGTAAAGAGACTGTAATACGAAAAGCGCAGGCCCCTTGGGAGAGGTGAGCTAAATAAGACCGGTATTTCCCTTGGCCAGGGTTATGTTCAATTCCTATACAAAACAAAAATACCCGGGCCCACTCCGGACCCAGGTATACATATTTAAGCAGTAAATGGTTGTCCTACTTGATACGTATCTTCAAGAACCAAGATGCCTTTTTCTTGAGGAGCATCGGGAAGAGCAAGTTCTTTGGCTGAGCAGATCATACCTGAAGATGCCACTCCACGAAGCTCTGCATCCTTGATGACCATCCCGCTCGGCATAACAGCGCCAACCTTTGCGACAACTACTTTTTGTCCTTTGTCAACATTAGGGGCACCACACACGATTTGCAGGGTTTCACCGCCAACATCGACAGTACAAATGTTCAATTTGTCTGCATTTGGATGCTTTTCTTTTTCAGACACATAGCCTACCACGAATTTCGGTGTGAAATCTGCCTCCAGCACCTCATCAAAACCGTTCTTCTTGATGGCTTCATTGATCAATTGAAGCTTCTCATCGTTCATGTCGACAGGACCCACTTCGCTTACACTCATATACTTTGATGCATGGAATAGGTTATAGCCTAGTGTTTTCCCCGATTTTTCATCGAATAAACGCACTGCGTCTTCTTTTCTTTCGTGTTGAACTTCTCCTTCAAACCCTGGATCCAGAGTTACGATCAGGGTATCACCAATGCCTTCTAAGTTATAAAATACGTTCATTTACTTGTTCTCCCTTTCCTTTTTACGATTTTTTGCCAGTATGAAGATCGGTTCAAGCTCCCCTTCTTCATATACGAAGGATAGTGCCGTAATTGGAACATTTCCTGTCGTAAAGAAGCTCATGGTCAGCTGGGCAAGTACATCATAGCCCGTTTCATTGCGGATATCACCGATGACCAGTACATCCTGATGGGGCACGGATACCGTCATTTCTCCTTGAACATCCTTCCTTATCTGTTTCAAGAAGGAGTCATTCAAGATGCGGCTTGCGTCGTATCCATCATTATTGTTAAGAAAATAAAATATATTTCCTGCAACTTCATCCTTTTTCATTGTCGTCGGCAGGCTTCTTACATTAAAAAGGGCGGTCTCTTTCATTTGCTCATGAGTCCATCCTTCAGCCTTCAACATGTTTTCATCCAATAGACGATAGGTTTTCCCTAAATCCACTGCATAGTAAATGCGCGTTTCCGCGGTATGATCATCCGTCACGAGTGCAACGCCATCATTGGATTCAGTGGCAAACGAGGTGGAACGGATGACAGGAAACACGTTTTTCTGTTTGCTGCCAAGATCGGATTCCGTTCCCATGACGTTTAGCGCCTCTTCTACGTAATACACCACTTCATCGATGATGGATTTGTTGTTTTCCTTCCATTTGGATACAATCGGCGGAAGGGCAATGGTGATGCCTTTTTTTGTCTCCGTGTTTTCGATTCTTAATGAGTCTTTATCACGGTCATATGTAAACGAACGATTCGGTTTCTCTAATCGTTCTTGGAGTATGCCTTTTAGCTTTTTTATGTCCAAACTTGATCCTCCTTTGTTCATTCATTTTCTTTGCTTGTTCTCACAAAGAACATTTTTTGTAAATTAAGTACCCTTTATAATAGAAAACAACCGACTTCATTGCTTCCAAATTTGATTATTCACTTATAACATTTTACATCAAAATGGCGAGATTACAAAAGGAACCTGTTTTTTTCGGGCAAAAAGAAAAGGGACCTTCAAATGAAGTGATCCCTTTTGCTTTTTTTATGAAGCTAGTGTGTTCATAAATTCCTCGATCTGTTCTTTCGTTTTCCGGTCTTTGCTTACGAAGCGTCCGAGTTCACGGCCGTCTCCGTATGCGAGGAAGCTTGGGATCCCGAAAATATCCAGCTCGATGCATAGGTCGATGAATTGATCTCGATCTACATATAGGAATGTATACTCTGAATACTCATTTTCGATTTCCGGCAGGATCGGTTCAATGATCCGGCAATCCGGACACCAGTCTGCTGAAAACATGAATACATGTTTTCCGCTTTCTTTCAATTGATGGAATTCTTCCACTGATTCCAGTTTACGCATGTTATTTGCCCCCTGTTTCGATCGTCATTTGGTTTGGTTTGATCCAACCTAGTTTACGCATATATTCAGATAGTAACAGGCTAATGAATGCAGGTCCAACAAAATGCAACAAAAGGATTTTCATGGCAACATCCCAACTGAATCCCATTGTCTTGAATGTCATGATCTGACCGACGAATCCGCTGGTACCCATTCCGGCTCCGGCTGCATTGTTTTCCATCAGCCAGATGGTTGTACCGATGGGAGCGAGTATCATTCCTGCTACGGTAGGAGGAATGAGAATAAGAGGATTGCGGACGATATTCGGAACTTGCAGCATGGATGTCCCGATTCCCTGGGCAAACAGCCCGCCAACCCTGTTTTCCCGGTAACTGATGACGGCGAAGCCCACCATTTGTGCCGCACAACCGATCGTAGCAGCCCCGGCGGCAACTCCGCTTAAATCAAGCATGAGGGCGATGGCCGCACTCGAAATCGGCGCTGTCAACGCTAGACCCATGAGGGCAGCAACGAGTATGCCCATGATGATCGGTCTCTGCTCCGTTGACCAACTGATCCAGCTGCCAAACATGCTCATAAAGTCAGCAATTCCCGGGCCAATCAATTTAGCTGTCGTAAATCCTGCAAGGATGGTCACAAATGGTGTCACGATAATATCCAGTTTCGTTGTCTTACTGACAAGCTTCCCAATTTCTGTAGATAGAACCGCTGCCACGTATGCACCTGCGGGTCCACCAAGGCTTGCCCCTGCAGCTCCCGTCACGACAGCTGCGAATAAGACAAGCGGCGGTGCTCCGAGACCAAAGGCAATCGCTACACCGATCGCAGGCCCCATCAGGCTGATTGCGAGACTCCCCATCTCAATGAAAAATTCACTGACCCCGGCGGGAAGAGGGATCTGTTCTCCGATTGTCTTGATGATCAATCCGATGATCAACGAACTGAACAATCCCAATGCCATATAACTTAATGCATCTATAAAATACGTTTTAGCAGAAAACGTAATGCCTTTCTTCTGTAAATAAGCTTTCATGTCCTTCACTCCTCTGTGCAGCTTTCCTTTTACTAGTGTAAAGACACATGTTTATTTTGTCTATCATTTTTGCTTTTAGATGAAATTGATTTTTTATTATGAAAAATCATAGTAGAGGTCGATTATGGCAGGGTATGATGTCCGAATGGTTCCATCACGCGATTCAGTCTACCTGAAGAGGGTCTGACTTGCAGGATAAACTGTGATGAGCTTGTTTCTTCTATAGGAATTAATCCAATTTCAACTATTATTAAACCGGATTCCAGATTATTCAACTTGATCCAGAATTATTCTACAGCTTGTTCATTTTATTCAACCTGATTTCCAATAATTTAACCTCTATGTCGAATTTTCTTTAGGCAGAAAGATCTCCCCATCGTTTTCTCTCCTACCACCATTCTTCCCCAAAAAAGAGCATAAAAAAAGACCGATTCCCATAACAGAGAAGATTCGGTCTGAATATCATCTATTTGTGTTTGACTGAAGCTGCCATTTTCATCATCATTTCTGCGTTATCCGCCAAGTCTTTTACTTGTGACTGAGTCGTTACTTTCGTTCCGCCCACTCCAACAGTAAGTTCGTATTCTTCTGTATCAGGTAATTCCTTAATGACATAGTATCCTAAGCGGTCGTCTTCTTTGAAAGTCCCATGTTTAACGAGAGTTTCTTTGTCATTAATAGCCATTTTATATAGAAGTTCACTATCTTTATCCTCTTGAGGGTTAGTGAATAGTATGAACGTATCAGAGCTTTTTGAAATAATGATATTATTAGGAGATTCTTTTTCTATTTCAGCACCGAATGGCAGGTAAAAGCTAATGTTCCCAGCATCTTCACCGGCTGATTCATTGGAATCCAAAGCACCCTTTACTGCGCTTGCTGTCTCCTCTTTTTCTTGATCAATCGTGGTACTGCATCCTGCTAAAATAAGCATAAGAATAAAGAAAAGGATCGATGTTTTCGTCTTCATCCTCACGTTTCCTCCCTTCATGCCTAGGACCTATGCTTATGATACCCTCACAAAGTCCCAGTTGACAACCCTTCCAATAAGAAATTATGCCTTTTTCATGGGAAAGGTGGTTACATTATCTTCGAGTGGGTATTTATGATAAGATGACTAAAAACAGGAAGGTGATCAGGATGGAATTTACCGTGTACTTAGCTGGAGAGATACATAGCACATGGAGAAACGAATTAAAAGAAAAAGCGAAGGCACTGAGACTTCCTCTAAATTTTGTCGGTCCAATGGAAAATCATGACCGTTCCGATTCAATTGGGGAAGAAATTCTTGGTGAACAGCCTAATAAGATATTCCGTGATGAAGCTGCTTCACAGATTAATAATTTCCGGACAGAACTGCTGATGAAAAAATCGGATGTGGTAGTCGCTTTATTCGGAGAAGAATACAAGCAATGGAATACGGCAATGGATGCCAGCGCAGCTCTTGCATTACAAAAGCCCCTGGTCCTCATTCGTCCCGAAAAACTTCATCATCCTTTGAAAGAGCTTTCAAATAAGGCGAATGTAACGGTTTCGTCGATTGACCAGGCACTAAGGACCCTTTCTTACGTTTTCGAAACAGAATGACCATATTCTCTAAACCCCCTGCAGCATCAATGCTGAGGGGGTTTTTTTACGGGTAAATGTACAACCTCCAAAGACCTAAGAATTTTCATTATTTAAAAATAACATAATATTGGCAATGTATAGTCATTTTATGTTATTATTAACCATTTGCAAACTTTTTTTGACTTTAAGAAAATATTAAAATATTATAGTAAAAGAATAAGGGAGGTAGTAACATGTCATCAATGAATAAACAGAAAATTGTGGATAGTGTCCCTCAAAAAGGATTCTTTGGACATCCGAAGGGATTATTCACTTTATTCTTCACAGAGTTTTGGGAGCGCTTTTCTTACTATGGAATGCGTGCCATCCTCGTATTCTACATGTATTATGAGGTTTCTAAAGGTGGACTGGGTCTAGAGCAAAATACAGCTTTAGCGATCATGTCCATTTATGGTTCACTTGTGTATATGTCCGGGGTTATCGGGGGTTGGTTAGCTGATAGAGTATTCGGTACTTCGAAAGCCGTTTTCTACGGTGGAATATTCATCATGTTTGGTCACATTGCTTTATCATTTCCAGGGAGCTTATCTCTGTTCTTTGTTTCAATGGTATTGATTGTTGTCGGAACAGGTTTATTAAAACCGAATGTTTCTACAGTTGTAGGTGAAATGTACAGTGAAAATGATACCCGCCGTGATGCTGCATTCAGTATCTTCTATATGGGTATCAACTTAGGTGCTTTTATTGCACCACTGATCGTCGGTAGTCTTATGGAATCGAAAGGTTTCCACTGGGGATTCGCGGCAGCTGCAATCGGAATGTTCTTAGGTCTTGTTGTATTCATGCTAACGAAGAAGAACAACCTGGGTCTTGCGGGTACGTATGTACCAAACCCGCTTTCAGCACGTGAGAAGAAGAAATATGGATTAATCGTAGGTGCAGTCGTAGTAGCTTTAGCCATTATCTTAGGAACTACAATTCCAGCAGGTATCTTTACATTAGACGTATTCATCAATATCGTCGGAATCTTCGGTATCGTCGTTCCAACCATCTACTTTATTGTGATGTACTTTAGTCCAAAAACAACGGCAACTGAACGTTCAAGAGTCATTGCTTATATTCCATTATTTATTTCAGCCGTCATGTTCTGGTCTATTCAAGAACAAGGTTCAACTATCCTTGCAGCATATGCAGACAAGCGTACACAGCTTGACTTCATGGGGATGTCCATCTCTCCTGCTTGGTTCCAATCACTGAATCCGCTATTCATCATTATTTTAGCTCCAGTGTTTGCATGGATGTGGGTTAAACTGGGTGATCGTCAGCCATCCGTTCCGAAGAAATTCTCATTCGGTCTATTGTTTGCCGGTTTATCTTTCCTAGTGATCTTGTTACCAGCTCAGCTTGGTGGCGAAGGTTCACTGGTAAATCCTTTATGGCTCGTGCTAAGCTACTTTATCGTCGTTCTTGGTGAGCTTTGCTTATCACCAGTAGGTCTTTCAGCAACAACGAAGCTTGCACCAGAAGCATTCTCTGCTCAAACCATGAGTCTTTGGTTCTTGGCATCTGCCGGTGCACAAGCTCTTAACGCGCAGCTTGTCCGCTTCTATACGCCAGAAAATGAAACAATTTACTTTGGTTCTATCGGTGGAATGGCGATTGCATTAGCCGTTATTCTATTCTTGATTTCACCTATGATCCAAAGAGCGATGAAAGGTGTAAAATAATCATTGTTCGATCCCTCTGAATTTTTCAGAGGGATTTTTTATTTAATATAATTGGTTATCCGTATACATTATTCTTCATGTAGCAAGTAATGGTTGATTTCCACTCCAGGTGCTCGCTTTCCGCGGGAAACGCGTGAAAGTTGAGCACCTGGAGTGGAAATCAACTGTCTAAGTATAATTTTTTAATACCAGCAAAAAAATTCACTGACATTTAATAATCAATTTCTATAGTCTGAAGTACTCGATTGTAACTGAGAGTGAAGTTGTTGAGAAAAATAAGTCTATTGCTGTCAGCAAGCAAAACAACTCCTATCACCTTACAATTTCCTATAGAGCGGTGGCAAATCACAAACTGTTATTAGTAACAACAATTTATGCAAAAACAGCCAAAAAAAAGAACCCCGCTTAAACGGAGTTCTACTCAAATTACCAGAATAAATGACAGAAGCAGTTTCGATGTCTTCTTCTGCGGTTATCTTCCGCTCCAGCGACATTATCTCTTCTATTGCAGCCGCATCGTCTACGGTTGTCTTCTGCACCCATTACGTTATCTCTTCTGCCTCTGCAACCTCTGTTTCGGTCTTCAGCCCCTCTGACATTGTCTCTTCTTCTGTCACCAAACAGGAATTTATCCCAATCGCAACAGTATCGGTGATCACGACGATCGTCACGGCGATCATCACGACGGCCGCCAACTCGGTCGTTACAATAATTGCATCCCATAAATTCTAACCTCCTTCGAAAGAATTTATCAGATAATATAAAGTCTGATATACTTCATCCTATGAAGGAGCGGTTGATTTGGTATGGGCCAAGTACCCTTAGGGACGACTGTTCCTATGATTATTTTGTTTATATTGCCACTGGCCTATCAGAAGATCGACCACGTGATGAAACATTTTCTCTCTCGTCAAGAGACCATTGGTAAACACACCGATGGCCCCTTCTTTCTTTCTGATTCCCGTTCTTTGGGTATACTCATCCATCAGTGGACCAAGTTCTTTTCCTGCCTTAAGCTCCAAGCTGATTTCTTTCGGCAGGGAAATTCTGGCGCCGCCTCCGATGATTTCGGTCCCATTCCGATCTACAAGTGCTCCCCAGTTACAGACGAACATCCCGTAGAGGGATTCACTTACTCCTCCTTCAAGTCCTATACCCACATCACTATCCGTGGCCTTTAGAACATTTTTGGCACGGTTTAATGCACCTTCAATCGTCTCCTGGTCGGACCTTGGCTGTTCACTTACATAGGACTCGGTTTTGAGACAATCGAATTGAACGTCACCGTATTGTTCCTGAAAGGCCTTTTGAACGGCTTGTACCTTTGCCGGGTTCGTTGTTCCTATTGCTATTTTCAACATCATCCACCCTCATTTCTTACAGGGAGATCCCCTTTTCTGTCTATAAAAAGGCTGTCTCAGAACTGGAATGAGACAGCCTTTCTCTATTTTTTATGTGTCAGCTATTCGATTTGATGGTTTCGATGGTCGAGCGGTCACATTGTTTCACCAGTTTGACGATCAGCTCTTTGGCAGCAGCATAATCATCCACATGTATCATGGAGGCATGAGTATGGATGTATCTCGAACAAATCCCCACTACTGCACTCGGAACCCCCTCATTGGACATGTGAACTCTTCCGGCATCCGTTCCTCCTTGCGATACGAAGTACTGATAAGGAATATCGTTTGTTTCCGCTGTATCCAACACAAATTCCCTTATGCCCCTGTGGGTCACCATCGAACGATCGAGAATGCGAAGGAGAGCCCCTTTTCCAAGCTGACCAAATTCATTCTTATCACCTGACATATCATTTGCAGGACTTGCATCCAAAGCAAAGAATATATCTGGATTAATCATGTTGGCGGCCGTCTGGGCACCTCTTAATCCCACTTCCTCCTGGACCGTCGCACCGGAATAAAGGGTATTCGGAAGGGTCACTCCCTGAAGCTCTTTTAATAATTCAATGGACAATCCGCATCCGTAACGGTTATCCCATGCTTTGGCAAGGATCTTCTTCTCATTGGCCATCGGAGTGAACGGGCAGATCGGCACAATCTGCTGACCCGGTTTAATTCCGATCTCACGTGCATTTTCCCGGTCATCCGCACCGATATCGATGAGCATATTCTTCATATCCATCGGTTTTCTTCGCTGTTCTTCCCCTAGCAAGTGAGGAGGGATACTGCCGATCACGCCTGTTATCGGACCGTTATCCGTGATGATCTGAACCCGCTGAGCGAGCAGCACCTGGCTCCACCAGCCTCCAAGTGTCTGGAATCGGATCATTCCATTATCCGTAATCGATGTAACCATGAAGCCTACCTCGTCCATGTGCCCCGCAACCATGACAACAGGATCCTGTTCGCTGCCTTTTCTCAGTCCGAATACTCCGCCTAATCGATCCTGTACGATCTCATCCGAGTATTGGGATAATTGTTCTTTCATGAATGCACGAACGGCATGTTCATTACCGGGCGCCCCCGGCAATTCCGTCAATGTCTTAAATAATTCCAACGTATCTTGTTTCATGTCTAATGCCCCTTTTATAAAGAATCTACTTTATGTATAATCTTATTTTACAGAACTTTCGCACCTCTTACCACCAATTGAGAATAAAAGCAGTTCTCTTTTTGATGTTTTCTTTGATAGAATGTACCTATGGATGATAAATTATCGATCAGTGCCGGAAAGTTTTCAGGACCGGATGAACGGATCCTGACGGCTTTCACGCAAAAATTGCCTGTGGAGGGAATAACAGATGAACTGGAAATCTTTCATATTAGGACTCGGAATCGGAGCAGCGGGTGGATACTTACTTAAAGAAAAGCTGGATGACTCACGCCTCGTTTCTGCGGAAAAAGTATTAAAAGACGTCAAACTTTCGTTCAAAAAAGAAGGCAACATCGATGGATCATGGATCGGGATGAAACCTGAAGACTATCAGAAGCACTCCGTGAATACCAAAGTATATAAAGGCGGTATCTCAAGACGAAAAGACGGAGAGCTCGAGCAGTATGAATTCATTGCCGATGCTTATACCGGAACAGTCGTAGATGTGTACCCTTTAGCTTAATAAAAAGGATGATCCCGATCTACGGGACCATCCTTTTCTTATTTTTCCCTTCCTACTTTATCCACGATTTCCCCATCTCTATTCCACTTGATCCCTCTATACTCCGCATCATGATAGAAGAGGAACCAATACTCCCCTTCGATGGCTTCTGTGATCCATTTTTCCTTTGCCCCGATGGAGGTCATCGGATAGTCATCATAAGCGAGTACCCAAAGGGGATTTTTATGTGCATGAGTCGGCATGATGTCCGCCATATGGATGAACTTCTCTCCGTTGTTCTCTAGCAGGATGATGGAATGACCGTTACTGTGACCGCCAGTGTGGACCATCTTGATCCCCGGAAGGACCTCCATCTCTTCTTCATACGTAGTCACTTGCGATTGAATGCTTTCCCAGTTTTCCTTCCAGTATGTATTACGGGAGCGCACATTGGGATTCCTCATTTCATCCCACTCCACCTGAGAGGTATAGATGGTGGCATTCGGAAAGGCCGAAACCAGTTCATCCCCCTCATATTTTGTTAACCCGCATGCATGATCGAAGTGCATATGGGTCATCAAAATCACATCAATATCGTTTGGCGAAAGGCCCAGAGTAGCAAGAGACGCTTCAATTTCCGATTCTTCATGCACACCATAATTGCGTTTTTGTTTGTCATTCAGTTTGCCTTTGCCGATGCCTGACTCAATCAGCACATTCTTCCCTTCCCACTGAAAGAACAGGGGATCGGTACGTAATTCAATCTGATTCAGTTCGTTCACAGCATATTTTTTGGACCAAAGGGGTTTTGGAACCACTCCAAACATAGCTCCCCCATCCATATGGGTCACACCCCCATTCAGCCAGTGTATCGTTAGATCTCCAACGTTTAACGTTTCCATCCTGATTCCTCCTTTGTTCATACCTCTTCATTTTATCAGAATAGATGGATAACTTGTAGGCAGAGGTCTTCTCCATAATAAAGGCTGTTTTGATATGGCGGAGCGAGTGGTGGTTGATTGCCGCTCCAGGTGCTCGCTTTCCGCGGGGCTGGCGGTGAGCCTACTCCGGCTTCGCCCTGTGGGGTCTCACCTGTCCAGCTATCCCGCAGGAGTCGAGCACCTTCCACTCCAATCAACTGACTAAGCTTAAGTTATAAATGTGTCCTAAAAAGGGGCGTTCCGAAATCCAGAAAATGAACTGTTCTGAATAGGCTTTACATGACGTTAACTAAAAATGAAGCATTTCCTCTCATGACATCACATCGGCAATTTCAAATAAATAAAAACAGCCCCAAATACATCAGGGCTGCGGGTCCATCAATTATTCACTTTGATATTGTGCTTCGACTCTGTAGATTCTCTGCCCTTTGGCTGAGAATTTTTCTTCATATTCGGTCATGATATTGCCTTCGAAGTCGGTGTTATGCAGATCTAGGCTTAAGAAGTTCAAGTGCAAGCCGTACCATGAGAAGCTCTTTAATGAGTACTCGAATAACCCTTGATTATCTGTCTTAAAATGGATTTCCCCGTTTTTGATCAAAATCTCTTCATACATGGACAAGAAGTCCTTGTAGGTCAGGCGGCGCTTTTCATGGCGGTTTTTCGGCCATGGATCAGAGAAGTTCAAATATACTCTGTCCACTTCTCCTGATTCGAAGTACTCTGTCAGATTTCTTGCATCAACGTTCAATAGCTTCACGTTCGGAAGTTCAGCTTCGATCAGGCGATCAAGTGCTGTGACGATGACACTTTCATAAAGCTCGATTCCAATATAATTAACGTCCGGGTTGGCTCTTGCCATTTCCGTGACGAATTGACCTTTTCCTGTCCCAACTTCGATATGAAGGGGGTGATCGTTGCCAAACTCTTTATTCCATTGACCTTTTTTCTCCTGGGGTTCTGCCACAACGTACTGTGGATGATCACTGATTTTCTCAGAAGCCCATGGTTTATGACGTAAACGCATGTAGACACCTCATTTTTTATTATCGAAAAAAACATACCATGACTCTCGGTCCTATGCAAGAGCCAATTAAACGACAGCGCCTCTTGAGGTCCGTCCCTCAAAAAGGGCGCATAATTGAAAAAGGAATTCACACACTAGTAGTGAATTCCTTTTTTCGGTTCTGATCTTGATCGGGCTGTTTGAAAGTACTTGGTTCCATTAAATTAATTGAAAATGAAAGGGTGTACTCCATGCCTTTAAATTCACAGAATCAAATGCAGTTATTATCTGATATATTAAGCAATCATTCGACGGATTGCTGTGGTTCGGTTTCTGAATGTGAGCAGGTTGAGCGCTTAGTGAAGTCGTTGATGGTCAATGTCGATATCCACGAAAACGTCAAACCCGTTTTACAGGAAATCTACCAGTACAGTCAAAGCGGGATTTCATCGCCTGACTTGACGAACCATATTACGACGAATAAAGATAATCTGTCCCAATGGGTCAACGATATGAACAGCTACTCTTGATTCAGATTACCTTGTGCAAGTATTGAATCCAATGGTTCATCTCGTGGAAACGGGCTTTCCCTTTATGCCACTGGATGGATAAAATTGTTTGTGCCACGACGTACCATTTCATCCGTAGCTTCAGGTTATCGGTCAGCTCGACTCCGTATTGAGTCAACCAGCTTTCCCATTGATCCTCGGGGATATACCAGTATAACAATAACCCTACATCAAAGGCAGGATCTGCGATCATCGCTCCATCCCAGTCGATCAAATACAACTGGTTGTAATCAGACAGCAGCCAGTTGTTATGGTTGACGTCCCCGTGACAGACTACATATTCTTCTTGTTGAACTTCCATAAGCTCCTTCTGAAGAAACAAAAGCGCCTCTCTGATGACAGGCAATGAAAGAAGATCGAACTCGAGTCCTGTCTCCACTTCCGTCAGCATATGCTCCGGTTGGAACGGTTCTTTCCCCAACCGTTCCAGCATCGTGGAAAGAGGTTTCGAGGAGTGGATCTTGTTCAACAGCCTCGCCACCCGTTCATCCTTCATCTCTTCGGGCTTTAATTCTCTCCCATTTAACCAGTGTTGTGCTGTGATGACGTCCCCGTTTTCCATTCGCTTTGTCCAAACAAGCTTGGGTACAATACCTTCTGCGGATAATACAGCTACAAAAGGGGAAGAATTGCGCTTCAGAAATAACCTCTGCTCCTGATACTGAGCAAAGAACGCTTCTCCGGTTGCACCGCCTGCGGGGACGATTTCCCAATCTTGGTCAAATAAGTGTTCCAATATATTCACCTTCTATTGGTCCTTTGTCATGTTTGTATATGTGTATCATTACATTTCACTAAATTTTAAGAGTCATATAAAATAAAAAAGACAGCTATTGGGCAATACAAATCAATAGCCATCTGTTACGATTTTATCGTCATCTTGCGTTTTCGTCAAGCACTGGAATGAACTGTTATCTTACAAACACATAGGAAGAGACCGGTTCAAGGGTGATGGAAGCTTCATTTAAATCATACAGACCGCTGACGCTCGCCCGATTGCCATCCGATAGGCAAATCCAGTCATTTCCTTCCGGCAGGGTATACTCACATGCCTTTGTATCCGAATGAAAGACCATGAGAATTTCATCCCACGGGCCGTATGGATGAACATTTTGATACAATACATCGATCAGGTTTGCCTGGCTGTGAGACACCTTTACATGCTCCCGGATCAACTCACTCTTCTGGAAGCGGAAGGCCCCGTGACTTTTTCTGATCTGGATTAAGGCTTTGACATATTGGACCACGTTATCGAATTTTTCTCTTCGGATCCAGTCTAACTGATTGATTTCTACCGGGGAATTATAGCTGTTCTCGATCCCCTTTTTCGTTCTAAAAAATTCCTGCCCTGCATGAAGAAACGGGATCCCTTGAGATAACAGCACCATCGTGGTCGCTAATGAGTGCCGAGCTTTTAGGATTTCTTCGTCTTCATTTAAACATGCCTTCATTTTATCCCACAGAGTATGGTTATCATGGGACTCCACATAGTTGACAGATTGAACAGGCTCCTTAAAGAGTCCCCGTTCCCCACTGCTCATTCCGACGCTTCCCGTAAGGACGAGCTCCACCTTCTGTTCCAGATGCCCGTGACCCAGTGCGAATCCTTTATCATATAGATTAAATGTACTTCCTTTGATGGTGTCCCTAAACCAATCATTAAATTGACCGATCCCTTGAAGCTGATGGGCATTGCGCAGATTGGCTTTTTGATGTGGAGGCAGCGGCGTATTCAAATCCCACCCTTCTCCAATCAATACCGCACCCGGTAACACTTTATCCACTTCTTCACGGATTGCGGTCATAGTCTTGACGTCCAGGATTCCCATCAAATCAAATCGAAAGCCGTCCACACCGTATTCATTCATCCAATATAAAATCGAATCTACGATAAACTTCCTTGCCATAAGGCGTTCAGAGGCAAAGTCATTCCCTACCCCCGTCCCGTTAGACGGTAAGCCATTTTCATCGTGACGGAAAAAATAGCCGGGCACAAGCTTCTCAAAAGATGAATCCTCTCTTATGAATACGTGGTTGTAAACCACATCCTGAATGACTCTGATATTTTCATCGTGAAGACATTGAATCACGGTCTTTAATTCCCTGATCCGTTCATTTGGGTCTTCAGGTTTTAAGCTGTAACTTCCTTCAGGTGCATTGAAGAATAACGGGTTGTATCCCCAATTATAACTAGTGTCTGAGGGGTTATCCGTCACACCATCGAAGTCATTGACAGGAAGCAGCTCAACATGGGTGACCCCCAGTTCCTTCAAGTACTGAATTCCGCTTGAGAATCCATTCGGCGTGGTCGTTCCCTTTTCCGTAAAGGCGCAGTACTTGCCCCTGAACTTCATACCACTTTCCTGTTGGGCAGAAAAATCCCTGATATTCAATTCATAGATCACAGCATCCGTCGGAGAGGTTAATGCGGGGAGTGGCTTGTTCTTTTCATGCGCATTATCCAGGTTGATGACGACGCCCCATTCACTATTCAATGAGACCGCTTTTGCATATGGATCAATCAGCTCATCCCATATCAGATTGATACACGGGAGGATACTATAAAAATATCCTTCCACATCGGTATTTACCCGACATTCCCAAACACCGTTTTCCATTCTTTCAAACGGATACTGAATTTCTTCATCGTCAGGGGACTTAAGCTTTAATCTAACCTCCGTCGCCGTCGGTGACCATACCTTAAAAACAGTGCACCCATCCTGGTATGTAACGCCCAGGTCATGTCCATCGTAATAGTACCGTTGATCAAACTCTTCTGTCCGTATCACAGCCCCGATCTGAAGGTCTGTCCTTGTATCATGTTCATCAACTATTTCATAGCATTTTCCTAAAATGATTTTCTCACTTTGAATAGTCGTCACATATTTCATGGCATCATTCAAGGGGATCTTCTCTTCAATATGAAGCGCAATCCTCTCGTCCCCCTTGATCAGGGTGAAGTGACTCGAATGCCCTTCATGATAATGATATGGGAGAATCATGGTGATTGAATTGAACGTATCCAAAAATGCATCATACTGTCTGCTAATGACTAACACTTCTGCCACCCACTTCTGTTTAACATTTTCCGACTCGATGGAAAGAACCGGACTTCAGCTCTTGTATCGGGAGCATTATACTTACCCTATATTATTCAAAAAATACCCATTTGGTCCGCCGTTTCATGATTCTTTGTCTCTCATCAAATCAAGTGTTTTATCATTAAGATATGCTTGTATTTTTATATTAGGCCAATCAAGACGGGTTTCTGATGGATTATACCCCATAACCGTTTGATCAAAACCGTCGATTACCCATGGTTTTCATCCGATACCGTTTCTTCCCACTGAAGCCTCTTGAAGGAAGTCGTTTGACAATACTCCATGATCGCCTGAGCTGCTTTCAGCTGGACACTCTTAATCGGGGAAGAACTGGATCGCTGCTGCTGGAACCATTCCTGATGGATCCTCTTATCCAAGAACTGAATCCCTACTGGGGACTGCGGGTAATCTATGTAACCGTTCCTGCTGATGACAGCTTGATAAATAGGCAGTTCAACTCCGGCAAATTTGATGATTTGATGGACGATCCGCTCCATCCTCTTCAAGCCGATGAGAGGATTCAACACCTTCGATTCCATATCTCCCCATTTTTTCACCCAGAAACGCTCTCCCGATCCGATATAGGCCGTCCCCTCCTCGAACTCCAGGAAAGTTAAACACCAAATGCCAGTCGGCGTGATTAGGATGGTCTCTAATTCAACAGGTGCATTTTTTATTTTCAGGACAGGGTTGTACATGACGAAAATATTATCCGGGAAGCGTTGCAGAAGGTAGCGTAAACGTTCGTCATAATGATAACTGTTGTCCACATAGGATTTTTCCGTGATGGTAGAGCTTGCCCACCTCAGTTGAAAATCAAATACAAGATCCAAAAAGGAAAGCTTCAATTCTTCTTCCGAGTGAATATCCTGATTTGCATCTACCTCAAACTGGATTTCTTCATCACTCTGCTGAGTAACGGGATCTTCCTCTTCTTCAGCATCTTTCTTCTTAAACAGTGAAAAGAGTTTTTCCTTCATGGAATTCTTCTCTTCGTCACTCTCTTCCTTTACTGGTGGTACTGGGGGGATCTCCCCATTTTCCCAATGTTGTTTCATTTTTTCCCATTGCTGCTTTTTTAATCGGACAAATTGGGAAGGATATCTATATAAATCCGTTTCATATCGTGAAACGTAATCTTGAAGCTTAATGAGCTGTGCCATATTGAATCGGTCCTTTCGTGACGGTCAATTTGTCTGTAAGGGGATGGTATGAATCGCTTCGTACTTAGGTGTCCGGTCCATATGCGTCCGGTATAATACGATTTCTGCAGCCATTAATGTATGGCTGTCAACAGGCTGAAATCCATTCAGCCACTCTTCTGTAAAGGGGAATTCTTCATTCCATTTTCTCCCCACTGTGATGTGCGGGGAAAACGGCCGTTTATCCAATTGAAAGCCTGACTCTTCACAGGCACCATACACAGTGTTCCGGACCCCGTGCAGGATGTCGGAATGCTTGACACCCATCCATAAAATTCTAGGAGAATCACTCTTCCCAAAAGTGCCAAACCCTTCGAAGGTCAGGGAAAAAGAAGAATAGGACAAACTCTCCACTTTTTCGATGACGTGATGAAGCTTCTCTGCACTCCCTAAAAAAGCAAGGGTAAGATGATAATCCTCGGGATGGACCCACTTTTTGAACGAACCATTTTCCCTTAAAGGCTGCATGCAATTGTCCAAATACCGTTTTGTTTCCCGGGGCAGGGAAAGTGCAAAGAAATAATGGTTTTTTAACATACTACGTTAGTCCTTTCTGCTAGGCTTCTCCAGAAATATATTGGTTTGTCACATGATTGGCGAAAATGTTAGGTTTCAAACATTAAGACAGTCGAATTTTGCTATAGTAATTAGTCGATGCCCAGAAAGTTGATTGGAGCGGAAATCAACCACTACTCACTTATTCAAAAGTCCACTAATATTACCTTCATTTTAGCAAAATGTGTCATGAGAGAGAATGAATAGAGAGAATTGCAACAAAAATGAAATACAAAGCTAATTTATTTGATAAGATTTATCTGAATTAGTACGATAGAAAGAGAATGTTTTCTGAAAGGAAGATGAACATGAAAGTGGTACAAAATATCGCAGATCTCATTGGGGACACCCCCCTTGTAAAATTAAATCGATTGAACCCTGCTGATGGGGCGGATGTATATGTGAAATTAGAATTCTACAATCCGAGTAAAAGTGTAAAGGACAGAGCGGCCTATCAGATGATTGTGGAAGCTGAAAAAGAGGGCTTACTGAAGGAAGGCTCAACCATCATCGAACCCACAAGTGGAAACACGGGAATCGGGCTTGCCATGAATGCGGCAGCAAGGGGCTATCGCGCCATCCTCGTCATGCCTGATACGATGACACAAGAACGCATCAACCTCTTGAAAGCGTATGGAGCAGAAGTGGTATTGACACCGGGGGACGAAAAAATGCCTGGTGCCATCGAAAAAGCAAAAGAACTGACGGAGCAGATTCCCAACAGCTTCATGCCTATGCAGTTTGAGAACGATGCAAACCCAAATGCCCACCGGAAAACCACGGCCCTTGAAATTGTTGAAGCGATGAAGGAGCTTGGAAAGCCGTTATCTGCTTTTGTGGCAACCGCAGGCACCGGGGGAACGATCACGGGAACAGGCGAGGTATTGAAAGAGCATTATCCTGATCTTGCCGTCCATGTTGTGGAGCCTGCCGGTTCACCGGTTCTATCTGGAGGAAAACCGGGCAAGCATAAGCTGGTGGGAACAAGTCCAGGGTTTGTACCGGACATCCTGAATACGAATGTATATGATGAAATCCATAAAATTGAAGACGAACAGGCTTACGATATTGCCCGAAGAATGGCAAGCGAAGAAGGCATCCTGGTGGGACCATCTTCAGGTGCCGCATGTTACGCAGCCATAGAAGTGGCGAAGAAACTATCTCCTGGTGATGTGGTCGTATGCATCGCCTGCGATACTGGAGAACGCTATCTATCAAGCGACCTGTTCAGATTCTAATGATAAGAGGCTGCCCCTTTAGACGGAGCAGCCTCTTTCTTATGTTCATTTGATTTGATGATAATGTGAGATGAATTGTTCGGGAGAAGATTTTACGACGAACGTCCAGACCCCTTCGATTGTGTGAAGATACAAAAATGTATAGTAAGCGGACAATGGTTTGCTTGTCACGTCCATCACATCTTTGATGATGAAGCTCTTCGTAGGAGTGACGATTCGATCATTGTACAAATACAAATGCTCCTCCGTCTCTACCGTGAATTGCTGGTTGTCTTCTATTCTTCGTTCTGTCTTCATAAATGGCTGTGAACAAATCAACATGTCATGCCTCCAACTAGTTTAACGAGCTACCATTCCTTTTCTGTCACTGAATAGCGCCTGAAGCCTTTTCGTGACAGCACCCGGTTTACCTTCTCCGATCACCTGTCCATCGATCCCGATTACAGGCATCACTTCTGAAGTAGTACTGGCAATGAACACCTCATCTGCTGCCATCAGCTCTGAAACGGAAAATGTCTCTTCTTGAAACGCGATATCATTTTTCCGGCATAAATCTTCTATGACTCTCCTCGTGATTCCATTGAGGATGAGGTTGGTAACGGGATGTGTATAAATGACTCCGTCTTTCACCATAAAGGCATTGGAAGAAGACCCTTCCGTTACTGTATTGCCACGGTGCAGAATCGCTTCGAAATGACCTTCTGATGCCGCCTCCTGTTTTGCCAGAAGATTGCCTAGGAGATTCAAACTCTTAATATCGCAGCGAAGCCATCTGATATCCTCAACAAGCTTGGCTGTCACCCCGTTATTCATCTGATGAGAGGGAACCGGGAAGTCCTTTGTATAAGCAACGACACTTCCCACTACGTCTTTGCTAGGAAAGTGATGCTGACGTGCTGAGACACCGCGAGTCACTTGTAAATACACGATCCCGTCTTTGACATCGTTAAGCTCGATCAGCTTCAGCAATTTGGCTGTGAATTCCTCTTCTCCATATGGAATGGAGAGCTTCATCTTTTCAGCGCTTTGATACAGTCGTTCCATATGCTCTTTCATGGTGAAGGTACTTCCGTTATATACCCGGATCACTTCATAAATACCATCCCCGAATTGATAGCCTCGATCCTCGATATCGACCTTCGCTTTATCGCGGTCGATCAGTTCCCCATTTACAAATACTGTTTTCATCCTCTGCTCTCCCCCTTGTGTCTATTAAGATTCACATGCTAACTCATAAATGGCCTGGGCGTAAATAGCCGTCGCTTTAAGGAGATCCTCTATATACATATATTCATCCTTTTGATGGGCAATATCTTCACGGCCTGGGAAAAGCGCTCCAAAGGCTACGCCTGCTTCAAGACTTCTCGCATAAGTCCCTCCGCCGATGCTTAATAATTCCCCTCTTTCACCTGTCTGGTCTTCGTAAACCTTTTTCAGGGTCTGCACGAGCTCATCATCCTTAGACACATGGTGAGGCTTGCTGTCAGTGAAGTTCTCGATGGTATACCCTTCTATGTTCTCAATGATGCTCTTTCCTTTTTCCATGTCAAATGTCACTGGGTAACGCATATTCAAGCCTAAACGTCCTCCATCGGCTTCTGTATAGCGAAGCTTTCCGACGTTTATAGTGAGATCCCCCGTAATGTCGTCCGTGTAACTGACGCCAAGCTGAATCCCTCTGGAATCCTTGAAGAAGTGCTTTGTCGTGAAATCAAAGAACGCTTTACCTTGAGAGGATAGTGGCAGTTTCGAAAGGAAAGCAGCTAAATAAAGTCCGGCGTTCTTCCCATTGTCAGGCTCCATTCCGTGTGAAGACACACCTTCCACTTGGAATACAAGCTCGCCGTTTTCAAGATAGTAGCTTCCTTTGACCCCTTCTTCTTTGGTGAAGATTTCAAAGTTCTGCACCCATTTCGTATGATCCTCATCCACAACCAATATGGCCTTTGCATAGTCAGGAACCATGTTGTAACGGCGGCCAGACTCGAAAGAAAGGACTTTGATCCCAGATTCCGTCACCTCTGCAGGCTTCACCTGGACCAAATCATAATCCGCGATTCCTTTTTCAGCATGGATGATCGGGAAGTCGGCATCAGGTGCAAATCCCATCGTCGGCATTTCCTCTTTTTTGAAATAGTGCTCCACGCATCTCCAGTCGCTTTCTTCATCCGTCCCGATGATCATGCGAATCCGTTTGTTAAACGTCGGATCAAGATCTTTTACGATTTTCATTGCATAGTAGGCAGCCATCGTAGGGCCTTTATCATCGATCGCTCCACGGGCATAGATCTTCCCGTCTTTGATCTCACCGCCATAAGGATCGACGCTCCAGCCATCCCCTTCAGGAACCACATCCACATGACAGAGGATACCGAGGAGGTCCGTCCCTTCCCCGAACTCTAAATGTCCTGCCAGGTGATCAACGTTCTTGGGAGTGAATCCGTCCTTCTCCCCGAGTGTCAACAGGAAAGAGAGTGCCTCCTTCACACCTTTACCGAGGGGTGCCTCTTCCGTCGCATTTCCTTCATCAAGCACACTTTTAATCTGAAGGAATTTCTGCAAATCCTGCAGCAATTCATCTTTCCGTTTCTCGACTTCATTCGTCCAATTGATACTCATATACTTCCACCTGCTTTATATGTATTTACTTCACCTCCCATTTTATACTGTTTGTCGGGGAAATCCAAACAGGGACTCTACTCTTCTTTTCACTTGCAGAATGACTAAAAAGAGAGGATTATAGAAAAAATACATAATATTAGCATTTTCTTCATATTCTAGGAATAGAACCATCAAGTTACTACGTAAATAGTTTGTAAATTTGGACAATATTCTAGAAATTTTGTCGGATTAGGGGTACAATGTAATTGTCTGACATCTTATGAGTAAACTCTAAATGTAGAAAAGGGGTTGTCTAAAGCGCATAGTACATATGGGAGCACGTGAGGTGCACAAACGACGCATGTAGTCTTTTGCCTTTGGAAAAATGATGAGGGAGTGGTTTTTTGAAACCTTCAACCAATCGTATGCTCACTAGAATCAAAGCTGTATACATGTACATTAAACAGAAGGGTACTGTAACAACTCAAGATCTTGTAGACGAATTTGGCATTACTCCTCGCACCATACAAAGAGATCTCAACGTGTTAGCTTATAATGACTTGGTGCAAAGTCCAAGTCGGGGTCAGTGGACAACTACACAGAAAAAAGTGAAAATGACCTCATAAACGAAAAGCGTAGGCGGCTTGCTCAGGCCCGACAAGCATAAGACGAGGAACCCGGAAAGGCGTTTTTTGCCTTTATGGGTTGCTTGGCTTATGACCTCGAGGGACTAGCCGCCGGAGCTGGACATATAGAAAAGCAGACTAAAAAAACAATCAAACGGGGCGGCACCTTTATCGTAAGGTACCGCCCCGTTTTTTTATTCCGGCTTATATTCTTTAAGAAGGGTTACTTCCTCTTCCGTCAGTTCACGGTACTCACCAAGCTCCAGATCTTCGTCAAGCTTTAGCGGTCCCATCGTCAGGCGCTTGAGATACATCACGCGCTTACCGACACTTTCGAACATTCTCTTCACCTGATGGAACTTCCCTTCGGTGATCGTCAGCTCGATGTCTGAAGTTAGACCCGATTTTAAGATCGTTAACTCTCCCGGTTTCGTTTCGTAACCATCGTCCAATGTGACTCCATTTTTGAACGCTGTGACATCCGCTTCCGTCACTTCCCCGTCAATCACGGCGAAATAGGTTTTCGGCACATGCCGTTTTGGTGAAAGGAGCTGATGGGATAATTGACCGTCATTTGTAATAAGAAGGAAGCCTTCTGTATCTTTATCCAGTCTACCGACAGGGAATGGATTGAAGATTTGATCTTCCATCTGAAGTAAATCAATCACCGTTTCATCCTGTGAGTCTTCCGTTGCAGAAATGACTCCCGGCGGCTTATTCATCAGCAGGTAAATATACTCGCGATATTCCACCTGTTCACCATATAACATCACGGTATCCTTTTCCGTATCTATATGGACTTTCCCATCCTTGACGACTTCCCCATTCACTTGGAGACCGCCATCCTTTAATAATTTCTTTACTTCCTTGCGGCTACCATAGCCCATGTTCGCAAGCATTTTATCTATTCTCACTTCATTCACTCTCCATCTGTTTCAGCCTTCGATTCGTAAGTATTTCTTTATTTTTCACTCATTCTTCTATTCTTAACATAGGCTCCATCAGGTAAGCAACTCTTTAGAAAAAAGAAAAAAGGGATGATCACGCCATCCCTTTTCCCCTACCCTATACGCAGCTTACTGCGGATCCTCGTGATTTTATCACCGAACAGCCGGTCTGCAAGCTTACTTCTCATACTCAAGTAGAAGTAAACGAGAGCTCCTACCCCGCCGCAGATTGCCACTAGGATAATTGATTGGAAGCCTGATTCTGGACTGAGAAATTTGACCAGTATGCTGTAAAGTACCAGTACAACCCCAGCCATGACGGCATTCAACGCTCCGATAAACATCGTTCTTCTTAAAATCAATTGGAATTGATATCTCGCATATTTTTTTATCACATAGAGATTGATCAGGATCGCCACTGTATATCCAATCGTCGTCGCAAGCACGGCTCCCTGGGTTTCAAACAGGCGAATCAGCGGGATGTTCAGGACAAGCTTCAGAAGCAAGCCGACAAGTAAGCTGAAAATCGTGAATTTCTGCTCATCAATCCCTTGAAGAATCGCTGCCGTAACCGCAAATAGTGCAAACAGGATCGCAACTGGCGCATATGATCGTAAAATCGACGTTCCCAAAGCGTCACTATGATAGAACAACGTATACATCGGCTCCGCTAACAAGGCAAGTCCCAAAGCGGCCGGTACTGTCAGGAACAACAGAATCTGAAACGTCTGGTCAATGTTCCTGCGCATCGTTTTCCGGTCACCGCTCGTATAAGATGTTGTGATCAACGGAATAAGCGTCATCGAAAAGGCGGTTGCCAGCGATACAGGAATGATCACGAGCTTATGCGTATAGAAGTTCAATACGGCAAACGCATGATCGGAAATTTTCGCATTTCCGATATCCGCCATAGCGGTATTGAAGGTGATCTGATCCACCAGTTGGAATAATGGATTGGCCAGTCCTACGAATATGAATGGAATCGAATAGGCAATGATTTCTTTGTACATCGCTTTTAACGAGATTTCTTCATTCCCTTTGTCCTCTTCAAGGAGCTCATCTAAATGAGGCTTCCGCTTATACCAATACCAGATCAATGCCCCAAGACTCGCAAGCCCCCCTACAAACGCTGCAAAGGTTGCTACGGAAATCGCCGTTGTAACGGTCCCATCCAGTATGTTCAATACAACATAAATTCCGCCAAGAAGGAAGACGATTCGGACGATTTGCTCAATGACCTGGGAAACCGCCGTCGGCCCCATGGACTGGTGACCCTGGAAGAATCCCCGGATCAAACTCATGAAAGGAATAATGATCAGGGCAAAACTCACGGCCCTGATGACCGTCGTCACCTGCGCGACGGAAATGACCTGCTCATCACTTTTGATCGTCATTTCGGCGAAAATCGGTGCGAATGCATACATGATGAGGAAGGACACGACCCCCGTCAGCGTCATCAGCACCAGTCCGGACTTAAATAACTTCCGCCCTACGGCATATTCCCCGATGGCATTATATTTTGAAACGAATTTTGAAACGGCCAGCGGCACCCCCGCAGTCGCTACGGTCAGAAAGATCGTATAAGGCACATACCCATATTGATAAAGGGATGCCCCCTCTTCATGACCTTTTAACAAATCATCAAACGGTATAACATAAAAAAGACCCAAAAACTTAGAAATAAAGGTCCCTAACGTTAAGATAAACGTTCCTCTTATTAATTTAGATGACATAGTATCCCTCTCTATATATCTTGTTGCCCGTTAAACAAACAAAATAAATTCGAACTCGAAATTTACACACTATCAGTAGTTTACTACTGTACGATTCGAATGACAATTTTTTTCGAATGTTGTATTTAAAACCTATCCCATTTAAAATAAGGTGAAACTTCTTTTGAGAAGCGAATAGGTAAAGTTGGTGAAAAAAATGGTAAAGAAATACGACGTCATCGTCATAGGCGGAGGACCATCAGGCTTGATGGCCAGTATTGCAGCCGGAGAAAACGGTGCGAAAGTCCTCCTTGTAGATAAAGGTACAAAACTAGGCAGAAAGCTCGCCATTTCAGGAGGCGGCCGCTGCAACGTGACCAACCGGCTTCCTGTAGAGGAAATCATTAAACATATCCCGGGCAACGGGCGTTTTTTATACAGCGCGTTTTCCGAGTTTAATAATGAAGATATCATCTCCTTCTTCGAGAATCTTGGAATTCAGCTAAAAGAGGAAGATCACGGACGGATGTTTCCTGTTTCGAACAGGGCCATGGATGTGGTGGAAGCACTTCTGAAGCGCATGAAGGAATTGAAGGTCGACACCAGGACAAGCACGAGCGTTGAAGACGTTCTGTACGAAAACGGCGAAACCACGGGAATCCTTTTAAAAGATGGAGAAACCATTCTTGCTAACGCTGTCGTGATTGCCGTCGGCGGAAAGTCCGTCCCTCACACGGGATCGACGGGAGATGGGTATCCGTGGGCCACGAAGGCCGGGCATACGATCACGGACCTTTTTCCGACAGAAGTTCCCCTTACGTCGGACGAGCCTTTCGTGAAGAAGAAAGAGCTTCAGGGGCTTTCTTTACGCAGCGTGGATTTAAGCGTACTGAATCCCAAAGGTAAAAAGATCATTACTCATCGGATGGATATGATCTTCACTCATCTGGGCATTTCAGGACCAGCCGTTTTGCGATGCAGTCAATATGTGGTGAAGGCCATGAAGAAATGGAATCTGACACACGTGGCTATGCAGATTGACTCCATGCCGGATCAAAATGAAGAACAGCTATTCCAGTCTCTTCATAAACAGGTGAAGGAAGATGGGAAGAAAGCGGCTAAGAATATTTTCAAGGGTCTTGTACCTGAGAGATATCTATTATTCTTACTCGACCGTGCCGAAATTGATCACGATGAAAAAGGCGATCACATCTCTTCTGAAAAGATCCGCTTCTTTGCAAAACTGTTGAAACAGTTCACCTTCAATGTGAACGGAACATTATCCATCGATAAAGCGTTCGTAACCGGCGGCGGGGTTTCCGTCAAAGAAATCGAGCCGAAAACGATGGCCTCCAAGAAAATGAACGGCCTGTTCTTCTGCGGGGAAGTGCTTGATATCCACGGATACACAGGTGGTTACAATATTACCTCTGCACTCGTCACCGGACGGCTTGCCGGATACAATGCAGCGAAGGTCTGATAGGCAAAAAGAAAGGTTGATCCTCCTTTGTGAGTGATCAACCTTTTTATTTTCTATATACCACCATGGCCGAGAAACAGTAGATCTGGTCCTCTACTTCCTCCGACATCGCTGCTACGTGATATTTAATATCGACAATCTTTTTATCATCCATTTTGCTGAGGAAATGGTTCATATCTTTCTCTAAATCTTTTTCATGTTCGTAGTCAAAGACTTTTACTTGGATCATAGAGTCCCCTCCCGGATCGTTTTTGTTAGCAGTATTGTCAGAATAGTTTGTTTTTAAACATTGGGTGAGGGAGTGAGTTTTGGTTTTTGGCGTTCCGCCGTTAAATTTGGGATTTCGCCGATATATTCTGGATTTCGCCGTTATAATGAAAATTTCGCTGATATATTTCGGATTTCGCCGTTATAATGAAAATTCCGCTGATAAATCCCCTTCACAAACCACATCCCGCTTTAAAGAGAGCCAATTGCAACCCGCTTTCCACTAAACACACAAAAAAGC
The DNA here is from genome assembly GCF_020172085.1 of Rossellomorea aquimaris. Taxonomy (GTDB): domain Bacteria; phylum Bacillota; class Bacilli; order Bacillales; family Bacillaceae_B; genus Rossellomorea; species Rossellomorea aquimaris_E. The sequence continues at coordinate 65,202 of NZ_JAIVAT010000001.1, read as the reverse complement.
ACACCCCTTTTAAAAAAAAGGATGTGCTTTCCCACTAAAAAACTCATTATTTCTTCGCTGCAGTTTCCCCAGCCCAGTTCATCATGCCGCCTTCCATGTTCACCACTTTATACCCTTGTTCCTGCATGTAGTGAGCAACATTTCCGCTGCGGTTGCCTGAACGGCAGATAAAAATATACTCTTTACCCTTATCAAACTGGTCAAGTGACTCAGGGATTTCACCCATCTTGATATGCTTCGCTCCTGGAATCATACCCTCTTCCACTTCTTCATCTTCACGAACATCCACCAATAGCAGATCTTCTCCATTCTTTAACTTCTTCTCCAACTCATCCGTCGTAATCGTTTTAATAGCATCCATTCTTCTCAACGTCCTTTCATCATTCATTTATTCATTCACCAAGATTATACCAAAGCCTGTCCCCAGAACAAAAACATGGGATCCATAAAAGGCCATAAAGAGGGACGGACCTCACCGAAATGTTGATTTAAAGCGATTTCCGCTCCAAAACAGGCTCATTTCGAGGTCCGTCCCTCAAACACTCTATTAGTTGGCGACGATGTTGACTAGTTTGCCAGGTACGGCGATGACTTTGCGGATGGTTTTGCCTTCGATTTGTGTTTTGATTTCATCGTTTTCCATCGCTGTTTTTTCTAGGTCATCTTTGGTCATGTCGCGTGGGATCATGACTTTGGCTTTCACTTTACCGTTCACTTGAAGGACGATTTCGACTTCGTTGTCCACAAGCTTCGATTCGTCGAATGTCGGCCATGCTTCGTAGGAGATTGTTCCTTCGTGACCAAGCTTGCTCCAAAGTTCCTCTGTCATATGAGGAGCGATCGGCGCTAGAAGCTTGATGAAGCCTTCTACGTATTCCTTCGGAAGGGTTTCCGCTTTGTAGGCATCATTGATGAATACCATCAGCTGGGAAATTCCTGTATTGAAACGAAGTCCTTCATAGTCTTCCGTCACTTTCTTAACGGTTTGGTTATACGTTTTATCAAGGTCACTGTTCGGTGCATCCGTCACTTTAGAGGATAATGAACCATCCTCTTCGACAAGAAGGCGCCATACACGATCAAGGAAACGACGTGCTCCATCAAGACCGTTTGTGCTCCATGCAATGGACGCTTCCAGTGGTCCCATGAACATTTCATATAGGCGAAGGGTGTCGGCACCGTGAGATTCAACAACTTCATCCGGGTTCACGACATTCCCTTTTGATTTACTCATTTTTTCGTTGTTTTCCCCAAGGATCATTCCTTGGTTGAATAGCTTTTGGAACGGCTCCTTCGTTGGAACTACGCCGATATCATAAAGGAACTTATGCCAGAAACGCGCATACAGCAAGTGAAGTACCGCATGCTCGGCTCCACCGATATACGTATCGACCGGCAGCCACTCCTGCATTTTCTTCGCATCGGCAAGGGCACCTTCGTTATGTGGGTCGATATAACGGATGTAGTACCAGCAGCTTCCCGCCCACTGTGGCATCGTGTTCGTTTCACGACGGCCTTTTTTACCTGTTTCAGGGTCCTCGACGTTCACCCATTCACTGATGTTCGCAAGTGGAGATTCACCTGTTCCAGATGGTTTGATTTCAGTCGTCTTCGGAAGGACAAGAGGAAGCTCACTTTCAGGAACAGTCGTGGTCGTACCGTCTTCCCAATGGATGACTGGAATCGGCTCCCCCCAGTAACGTTGGCGGCTGAATAGCCAGTCGCGAAGGCGGTATGTCACTTTCTTCGTTCCGATGTTCTTCTCTTCCAACCATGAAATGGCTTTGGCAATCGCTTCTTCCTTTCCAAGTCCATCAAGGAAACCGGAATTTACATGATCTCCGTCACCTGTGTATGCTTCTTTCTCAACATTGCCTCCAGCCACAACTTCCACGATTGGAAGATCGAATTCTTTCGCAAACTCATAATCCCGTTCGTCATGGGCAGGAACCGCCATGATCGCTCCGGAACCGTAGCTCATCAGAACATAATCAGCGATCCAGATCGGCATTTTCTCACCGTTGGCAGGATTAATCGCATAAGCTCCTGTGAAGACACCCGTTTTTTCTTTTGCAAGGTCTGTACGCTCAAGATCGCTCTTCGACTTGATCTTGTCGATGTATTCATTCACTTTCGTGCGTTGTTCGTCCGTTGTGATTTCCGCAACGAACGGATGCTCCGGTGCAAGAACCGCATATGTCGCACCAAAGATCGTATCAGGACGCGTCGTGAACACATCGAATGATTTGTCATGGCCGTCGATGGCAAAATTCACTTCTGCCCCTTCAGAACGGCCGATCCAGTTACGCTGCATATCTTTGATGCTTTCCGGCCAGTCAACCTCTTCAAGGTCTTCAACAAGGCGATCGGCATAAGCCGTGATCTTCAACATCCACTGTTTCATCGGACGGCGTTCTACCGGGTGACCACCGCGTTCGCTCTTCCCGTCGATGACTTCTTCATTTGCAAGAACGGTACCAAGGGCCGGACACCAGTTCACGGCAACCTCATCCACATAAGCTAATCCTTTTTCATAAAGTTTCGTGAAAATCCATTGCGTCCATTTGTAATAGCCGGGATCTGTCGTATTGACTTCACGGTCCCAATCATACGAAAATCCTAGTGATTTGATTTGGCGACGGAACGTATCGATATTTTTTTGAGTGAATTCCGCAGGATCATTCCCTGTATCAAGGGCATATTGCTCTGCCGGTAAACCGAATGCATCCCAGCCCATCGGATGAAGGACATTGTATCCCTGCATGCGCTTCATGCGGGAAAGGATGTCAGTTGCCGTAAACCCTTCCGGATGTCCTACGTGAAGACCTGCGCCTGATGGATACGGGAACATATCCAGCGCGTAGAAATTGGATTTCCCTTCTTCTTCTGTTGCTTTAAACGTTTTGTTTTCTTCCCAATACTGCTGCCATTTCGTCTCAACACTTTTATGATTAAAACTCATATTGAGATCCTCCTTTAATTTTCATAAAAAAATAAATAAAAAAACCCTCATCCCAAATAAATATTTGGGACGAGAGTTTGTATGTACATTCTCCCGCGGTACCACCCACATTAGTGTACGCGCACTCAGCTTCATTCATCCTTAACGCGGAAAACGGCAAGTCTTACTGTTGGTTCACACTTGCAACTCAGCAGGCGAGTTCATGATGCTTCTGGTTGACTTTCACCACCCGTCAACTCTCTACGACAGAAAGCCGTCATTACTACTCCTGATCAACGTTTCAATATAGATAAACATTATATGTATTCACTATTTTAGTGAAAAATATACAGAAGCGCAAGCCTATTATTGGTTATTGGATGAGATTTTTGTCATTTGGAGGAGGTGACAGGTAGGAATGTCGTCCTGGATGTTGAAAATCCAGCCGATCTGACAAATCTTCCAGCCGAAAACGAAGAGTATCCGGCCGTTTCCATCGAAAATCCAGCCAATATACATTTTCTCCCAACCCAACCTCCCTCTCCCCAAATAAAGAAACGGCCCCCTAAAAGGCCGTTCCCATCCCAAACCTATTGAACCGTATACCCTCCATCCAGTATGACTGCCTGACCCGTGATCCCTTTCGCTGCATCACTGCACAGGAACATGGTATAGTCAGCAATCTCTTTCACATCCAACAATCTTCGCTGCGGGACGAGAGGATAGATGACTTCTTCGATCACTTTCTCAAAAGGTACATTTCGAGTCTTGGCAAGGTCCGCCAGTTGATTCCGTACCAATGGCGTATCCACGTAGCCCGGACACACTGCATTCACGGTGATACCGTACTCTGCTGTTTCCAGGGCTGCCACTTTCGTCAGTCCGATGACTCCATGCTTCGCAGAATTATAGGCTGCCTTGCCGGAGAAGCCGACCAACCCATTGATGGACGCCATGTTGATGATCCGACCCCCTCCTTGTTCTTTCATATGTGGAAGAGCATGCTTGATCGCAATAAACGGCGCGGTCAGCATGACCTTTACAAGCAGCTCAAACTTTTCTGTCGGAAATTCTTCAATATGTGATACATATTGGAGCCCGGCATTGTTAATCAAAACATCCAGTTTTCCATAGTGATTCACTGCTTTGGTGATCGCGTCTTTTAGTTCCGTTTCGGAGGTTACGTCACATCGCAAACCAAGAACTTCTAATCCTTCTGCATTTAGGGCATCTGCTGCTTCTTGAACGGTATCTTCCTGCAGATCGGTTAATACGACTTTTGCTCCTCCTGCGGCAAATTCCCTACCGATTTGGTAGCCGATTCCCTGAGCTGCCCCAGTTATAAACACTACTTTATTTTCTACCATGATGGCTCCTTTCTTATATCCCTACTCCTAAGGTGAATAATAGAATCGCCAATGCCAATCCGAGAAGAGGTACGATGACGGTCAACGCACCAACTGCCCCATACGCTTCACCGTGGGTTTCATTACAGATCGAACGAATTGTCGTTACCACATATCCATTGTGAGGCAGTGAATCGAGCGCTCCGGAAGAAATCGCGACAACCCGGTGAAGGGCTTCGGGGTTTACACCCATGTCTACATAGTGCGGAGCAAGGATTGGCAGTGCAATTGCCTGACCACCCGATGCGGAACCGGTCATACCTGCAATGACACTGACGGCGATGGCTCCACCGATCAATGGTGAACCGGGAATATTCGTCATGACATCAACTGCTGTGCTGAAGGCTGGTACAGCTTTGGCAACCCCACCGAAGCCAACCACGGCCGCTGTATTCCCGATGGCGATCAATGCTCCTACCGTTCCTTCGGAAACAGCTCCCCAGAAGCCTTTGAAATATTTACGATTCAACACATAAGCTGAAATCACTCCACCTAATAGGGCAATGATCAAGGCAGATTGCTTTAAAGAATCATGGAATGAAAAAGCCAGAATGAGTACAACCAGTAATGGAATCAAGCCCATGAAAGGATTTGGTAATGGTCTTCCTTCATCAATGACCGGATCTTCTTCACGAGAGTGAAACTTCTCTCCTTTTTTGACGGCTTTTGTGATCATGCGTTTTAACCACCAGTAGCCAAATACAGCCATAAACACAGCAACAATCAAGCTGACTTCCCAGCCTGCATAAGGTGTTGTGCCTAAGTATTCAATCGGAATCCAGTTTTGGATTTCCGGTGAACCGGCAGAGGTCATGGTAAATGTGACCGAACCGAATGCCAATGCTGCCGGGATGAAGCGACGCGGCAGGTCGGCTTGTTTAAATAAACTTACAGCCATAGGATAAACAGAGAATGCGACAACGAAGAGACTGACTCCCCCGTATGTCAACACCGCACACGCGAGTACAATGGCGAACACAGCGTATTTCATCCCTAATTTCTCTACTACAAAACGGGAGACACTATCTGCTGCTCCGCTGTCTTCCATTACCTTTCCGAATACAGCCCCCAGTAAGAACATCAGATACCAGGCAGCAACAAAGCTTGTGAATCCTGACATATAGTTCGTTACGAGATTGGCTTCCCCCTCACCGGCTAATTGCGGAAAGAGTGGCATTCCACTTAATAACGCAACGAATAATGCCGATATGGGGCCAACAATCAGGATATTCATCCCCCTCATCGTTAAAAAGATTAATAATATGAGTCCTCCAATCAGACCGATCATGCTTAACATGATATTTCCCCCTTTGTTCTCTAAAAGTGGTTACGCTTACATTTTATTTGTTAACACGCACGCTCCCCTTTCTAAAAAATCTGTTCCAATTACATACATGCAAAATTCGTGCCAACTTTCAGATTACTGAAAATTCAAATATGTATTTTTTCACATTCCGAATTTCCGGACAAGAGAGGCAATTTAGACACAAAATGGTCATGATTCCTCATACACAAAAACAGTCCGGAATCATGGACTGTTTTCCACATTTCCGGACTCCCCAACCTATCATAAAAGCTCATACTTATTTAACTTTTCATACATGCTTGATTTACTTATCCCCAGTGACTCAGCGACCTTTCGTTTGTCCTGTTGATGGGTTTGTAGACTCTGGGATAAGACGGATTTCTCTGTTTCCTCCAGGATTTCTTTCAATGTCTTTGATCCCACATCATAAACATTTCCAGCCTTCATATAAGATGGCAGGGATGAAAGTGCAATCTTGCTTCCATTTGACAAATACGTCGATGCATTGATGACGTTTTCCAATTCCCGAAGATTTCCCGGCCAGCTGTATGAAAGAAAGATTTGCATCACTTCATGCTCAAAATCACTGATCCGCTTCCCCGAAGACTTTGTTGATTTATCCAGAAAAAAGGACGCCAGGCTTTCAATATCTTCCTTCCGCTCTCGAAGTGGAGGAATCTGAAACGGGACGACATTGATCCGGTAATACAAATCACTCCGAAATCGCTTTTCTTCCATCATTTTCTCTAGGGGACGATTCGTTGCCGCAATGATCCGGACGTCTACATGCTCTATACGGGTGGAGCCGACCGCCTCGACTTCTCCTTCCTGCAATACCCTTAGAAGCTTCGCCTGCATATTCAGAGGCATATCACCGATTTCATCAAGGAACAGAGTCCCCTTGTGGGCAAGCTGAAACTTCCCTTTCTTGCCGCCCTTTTTCGCCCCGGTAAAGGCTCCTTCCTCGTAACCGAAAAGCTCTGATTCCAGTAGATGCTCCGGAATCGCTGCACAGTTCACTTTGATGAAAGGCTGGCCGCTCCTCTCACTCAGCTGGTGAATGCTGTGGGCGAACAGTTCTTTCCCCGTTCCGCTTTCCCCTCTGATCAGGATGGAAATATCACTCGGTGCAATCATTTTCGCTTTGTCTTTCAATTCATTCATGCCGGGTGAGTCACCGATGATATCATTCAGTGAATACTTCACACCGGTGTTGATATCCTGAATGTAACTTTGAATCTTCGACATCATGTTCTTCACATGTGAGCTCATTTGCATCCATTCACTCGTATCCCGGAAGATGACGGATCCGAATGCGCCGATCACCTTTCCGTGTACAGAGATCGGAATTCGATTGGCTATCATGTAATTCCCTTTAATGTACTGAAGATCAGCAACCTCTTCCTTCCCACTTTCAGCAACTACGTGCATTCTTGTGTTTTCAATTACCTTCGTCACATGTGAACCGATCGCCTTTTCCCTTTCTACCTCAAGGAAGCGACAATAATTGTCATTTATGTAAATGATGATGCCTTCATTATCAACGACAACCAACCATTCGAAAGCGTTCTCAAGAATGATTTCAATCATGTCCACGGATACCTGCTTTAATAAACTGCTCATTTCCCATTGCCTCCTCCATTTTGCAAGAGAACATATAGTTTTATAGTAGCACATCCATTCCACATCATTGTGAAAAGAATTCCTTTCTGCCAATAATTTCAATTACCAGTTCAAAATCGGTTTAATGCATGAGGTATTAGGGAAACTTCTTAACAATGAATGGAGGAATGAAAGGATGAAAATCGCAGAATTGAAACTATTCTATTTCGAAGACGATGGAATCATCCCGAATAACCCTGACCTGCCCGTAATCATTTACCGGAACGCCCTGGATCAAGCTGCTGAAGCAGAAGAGACATTCAACCGGAATCAATGGCTGAACAGCTGGACGAATGGCATATATGATTATCATCATTACCATAGCAATACTCATGAAGCATTGGCTGTCATCCAAGGTGAAGCAAACGTTCAATTAGGCGGGGAGATGGGAGAACATGTTACGGTCCAGCAAGGTGATGTGATCATCCTCCCTGCCGGTACGGGACATAAGAGATTGTACGCAAGTCACGATTTTAAAGTCACAGGCGCCTATCCAAATGGAGACGAATATAATGTAAAGAAAGGATCATTGCGTGAAAGACCCAGTGTGTTGATTGACATCAAAAACGTACCCCTTCCATCATTAGATCCTGTATTTGGGGATAGCGGTCCACTGTTGAAGTACTGGCTAAAGAAATGATGTAGAAATGGTTCTGCGTCCCATTCGGATTTTCATTCCTATTTCTCTATAGTCTTGTTTCATCGATACGGGCACCTTTCTTCTTTCATACACATGACCAATCCGAAGTTTTTTTAAAATTGGCTTGTTTTTTTAAAAGTCCTATGCTATTCTATTATAGCGATGAGCTGAATTGTGTAAGTCGGGGATCACGTCCTAGTGACAACAAACGATGTGGCGTTTGCTGATCCACCGCCTCAATTTTTTGCAAGTGGGCTTCCGTAGGAAACGGGAGCCCTTTTTATATGGAGAAAAACCCCCAATGAATTTTCATTGGGGGTTTCTTTATTGTTGAGCCGAAACGGGAACGGCATTTTTCTTTCTCAATGGCCGGTCATATTGACTGGTGATCAATAATGAAACGACAAAGAAAGCGATCAACGTCATGAACAGCACCTGCATGCTGAATACATCCACCAGTACTCCTCCGATGAACGGACCGATCATTCTTCCGCCCGTGGCAGTACTGTTGACGATTCCTTGATAGAACCCCTCTCTTCCCTTTGGGGCAAGTGAGTTCGCTATAGTTGGAACCGCAGGCCAAATGAGCATTTCACCAATGGTCAAAATGATCATGGCCATAGCAAACCATTGAAATTGATCAGCCATCGATGCCACACCGAACGACATCATGAAAATGACAGTCCCGATCATGATTTGAAGCTTTAAATTGTTTTCGAATCGCTTGATGGCTTTTGATAAAAGCGGCTGTGCCAGAACGATGAGTGCACCGTTGATCGTCCACAATAAGCTGTATTGTTTCAAGGAAATATTGATTTCCTGCGTATACGTTGCAATAGTGGATTGCCACTGCACATAGCCCACCCAGCATAATAAATAGGCGATACAAATGAATAGAAGAGCCTTTAGTTTCGAGCGATCCTTGATCACCTTCGATTCATTCAGCACCGACGTTTGGTGACCAGCAACGGAAATGTTCCGATAGCCAAACATTGCAATCAAGAAAAAGACGATATACATACTCAAATTCGCTAAAAATATATAGTTAAAGGAGAATGAAGCGACGAAACCGCCCAAGGCAGCTCCTACAGCAACTCCAATGTTTTGAGCGACATAGACAGAATTGAATGCTTTCCTTCCACCTTCCGGCCAAACAGAACCTGCCATGGCATACATGGAAGGAAATACGATCCCTGAGCCAAATCCAACAATCGTCAAGAAGACAACATAGAAAGAAAAGCCGTGCCAAATGTTCATTCCGATCAGGGCGGATAATGTAATGGAAATCCCTAATAGAATGGAACGATATCCACCAAAACGGTCGAACAATGTTCCTCCAATCAGATTTCCAATGACACTCGCGCCTGCATTCATCATCAGCACAATTCCCGCCACAGATAGTGACTTTCCTAAATTTTCATGAAGATAGATGGTATTGAGCGGCCATAAAAAAGAAGCTCCCGTCACATTCACCATCATTCCAATGACTAGCAGCCATAAAGATTTGGGCATCACTCTGCCCCCTTTCCACTCTTTTATTTCGAGTCCCAAAAGGATTTTACTCCTTTTGGTGAACGGGAGCAAGAATTATTTCTTGAAAAAATAAAAAAACCGGGCACTCATAATGAGCACCTGGTTCATGACGATCATTTACCGTTGTGATGGTCGGATTTAACAGGTTGACCCTGTTTTTCGTAGCGCTTTTTGGCTTCTTTGACCGGGTTGTTTTCTGCACCGAATTCTGTATCCATGGTTCGGAAATCACTACGGGTCTTTTGTTCAGGGTTGTTTTGATCAGAGCGTGTACTCAATGTAATTTACCTCCCACGACATTTGGATCATGATCTAACAAAATCATTTCATTCTGTAAAGTCTGAAGCTGAAGTCTCATGCGGTGCAGTTGTTCACGCTGTTGTGAGTTTGCACTATTCGCCATGTGAGCCACGTCGTTGACTGCTTCTTCTAACTGCTGCATGGCTTTCGTGTACTCCACATCATGATAATGCTCCTGCTGCGACCCTGATTTATATTGTTCTTGAGCGTAACGAATGGCATCTTCACACTTTTGAATGCATTCATCCATTGAATTTCTGGTTGCCATTACGACTACCTCCTTGATGGTTGGAATAAAGAAGAGAAAGGACCCATCCTTAGCTCCTCTCCCTCTTAGTTTGAACCCGATTGTCCGTTTCAGAAGTGGTAATCTTCGCCTATTTCCTTTCGCAGGATACATTTGTCCCCCTGTTCATGATAAAATCTTTTTGAACGACCTACATACCGTTTAACACATTGAAAGCTAGGAGGTGTTTGTCATCGGGACAAACCCATTTCCATATGCCACAGATTTAAAACGATATCATACGTGGAACTACCATTTGAGAAATCATTTTGGACATAAAGTCTTTAAGGTCGCTTTAGATGGCGGCTTCGACTGCCCTAACCGTGACGGCACGGTTGCTCACGGCGGCTGTACCTTTTGCAGCGCCGCCGGATCAGGAGATTTCGCCGGAAGCAGGGTCGATCCCCTGGAAAAGCAGTTTAATGACATAAAAGGAAGAATGCATCAAAAATGGAAAGATGGAAAATACATGGCCTATTTCCAGGCATTCACAAACACGCATGCACCTGTTGATGTGCTAAGGGAAAAGTATGAATCCGTCCTTCATCAGGAAGGAGTCGTCGGTCTTTCCATCGCCACCCGCCCCGATTGTCTTCCAGACGACGTGGTCGAGTACCTGGCTGAATTGAATAAAAGAACCTATCTATGGGTGGAGCTGGGTCTGCAGACCGTTCATGAAAAAACAGCAGGCTTGATCAACCGGGCGCATGACTATCAATGTTATGTTGATGGTGTCAATAAATTGCGCCGACACGGAATTCGTGTGTGCTCCCATATTATTAACGGACTTCCCCAGGAAAATGAGGACATGATGATGGAAACGGCACGTGAGGTAGCGGGACTTGACGTCCAAGGAATCAAGATCCACCTCCTGCACTTATTAAAAGGTACACCCATGGTCAAGCAATACGAAAAAGGACTGGTGGACTTCATGGATTTTGACCACTACGTCAAACTCGTCTGTGACCAATTGGAAGTCATCCCGCCCGAGATGATCGTACACCGCATAACCGGGGACGGACCTATCGACCTGATGATCGGACCAATGTGGAGTGTGAATAAATGGAGCGTACTCAACGCCATTGACGATGAACTGAAACGCCGGGACAGCTGGCAGGGAAAATTTTATAAAGTGGATGTGAAAGCATGAAATTAGATCGAATACTACCTTTCGCAAGACAGCTGTTAGAAAGAGCTGTCAAACCGGGAGACATTACCATAGACGCAACGCTTGGAAATGGGCATGATACCCTGTTCCTCGCTCGCTTAGTTGGAGAAAACGGTCGTGTATATGGTTTTGATATTCAAGAAGAAGCCATTGAAAACACCAGGGAACAGCTCAATACCCATGATCTTGCCCACCGCGTGACCCTTTTTCATCAGGGACACGAGACCGTCATGAACGTCATCCCCCCATTGCATCATGGGAAAGTGACGGGAGCAGTCTTTAATCTTGGATACTTACCAGGCGGTGACAAAGATATCGTCACCCGTCCAAAAACGACGATACTTGCTCTGAATCAAATTCTAGAAATGATGGCACCTGAAGGAATCCTTGTTCTCGTGATTTATCATGGACATCCAGAAGGCGCGGTAGAACGGGATTACATTCTCCGCTACGTTGAACGATTGGATCAAAACTACGTTCATGTCCTTCGTTATCAATTCATGAACCAGCTTAACAATCCTCCATTCATTGTAGCGTTGGAGAAGAGATAAAAAATAGGGACGGACCTCTGAGAAGGTCCGTCCCTATTTTTTATAATAATTCGTTTGCGATGAGTTCAAATGATTTGAGTTTGTCTTTGAAGTCATGGGTGATGCTTACGAGCATGATTTCATCGGTTTGGTACTGTTCGCTGAGTGCAAGAAGTTTTTCTTTCACTTTTTTCGGATTTCCGACCACCATCCGCTTGCGGTTTTCACGCACTCTCATTTCTTCAAATGGAGTGTATTGGTAGGCAGCCGCTTTTTCTGGGCTTGGCGTTCCGTTCGAGCGCATGCCTTGCTCGATCATCAGGATTGAAAGATCCAAGCTCGATGCGACTCTTTCTGCTTCCTCATCCGTCTCTGCACAGATGGCAAATACGGCCACGATGTTCTTCGGTTCTTTCAAGTACTCCGAGGGAACAAAGTTATTTCGGTAGGCTTGAGTATATTGTGGTCCACCCTCCCCATTGATGAACTGAGCGAATGTGTATGGCAGTCCTTTTTGAGCTGCCAGCATCGCACTGGATGGACTTGAACCGAGCATCCATACTTCCGGCATCGTCTTGATCAAAGGTGCAGCTGTTAAACCCTGGTACGGATGACCATCAGGTAAGGAATCCGTGAGATAGCCTAGGAGATCATCGATCTGTTCTGGATAGCGATTCACATCCCGTGGTTTCCCGTCATGAAGGGCCATCGTAGCCATCGGCATCCCTCCAGGTGCCCTCCCCAATCCTAAATCGATCCGATTCGGGTTCAACCCTTCCAGCAATCGGAAATTCTCCGCTACTTTGTATGAAGAGTAATGGGGAAGCATGATGCCTCCAGACCCTACTCGGATCTTTGACGTATTTTGAGCAAGATGAGCAATTAACACTTCCGGTGATGAACCGGCAAGTCCCGTGGAATCATGATGCTCTGATACCCAGAACCGTTCAAACCCTAATTTCTCTGCATGCTGTGCTAATGTTACTGTATGATGTAAAGCCTCTTGAGGGCTCATTCCTTCTGCAATCGGTGACTGATCTAAGACACTTAGCTTCAAAATGGACATCTCCTTTAATTGATGTGTGTATTATTATCAATTCTGATGAAAAAAATGTCCACTAACATGCTTAAAGGGTGACGGCCGAATCGCCGTCACCCTTTGCTTAATTATTTCTTGTAGATTAAAACTTTACCGACTGAACCGTCATGACTTTGGCCAGTAACACGGAATTTTAATCCGTAGTTCGGTACGTTACGTCCAGCGTCTACCATACCCTTGTTGCTGTAATCTTTACTATCGTCGAATAGTGGATTACGTTTAGTATGGTTATCTTTCATCGTCAGTCCCAGTAATTCAGAGTAATCCAGGAACATTTTTTCTGATTTGTTTAGGCTGAATGCCGCATCGTGAACTTGGTAGCGTGTAGATCCAACTGATCCGTCGCTCCAATAGTTTGTTTTTTGGTCTGCATCGACAACCCCAACGAAACCGTCTCCAGGATGAGTTCCTGTCCAGTTATCGCTGTATGATTTATCTACATACCATACAACCAAACCGTCATCGAATTGCATTAAGCTTGCACCACGGCGGATGTTGGCAAGACCTTCATCGACACCGTTGTGACTGCGCCATTCAAGCAGGTAGTAGTGCTCCTTCAGGGAAATTCCGTTTGATACTTCGAAACCTTCCGTTTTAAATTGAGGGTCGCCTTCAGCGCCATCTTCAAACACGACATTTCCATCAACTATTAAAGTGGCATTATCTAATGCGAAGCCATCAAGAGCAAGGCCGCCATCTGTAACGTAATTGAATGTAAGTGTTACTTTTTGACCGGCAAATTGGCTTAAATCGTAAGACTTATCAACCCATTCACCTTTAGTTGATTCAGCACGAGCATCTCCATCCGTATCATCGTCACCGATCGTGTCCAGTTCAACTTCCTCACCGCTATCCGTTGTAGCCGTAACGTGAAGGAAATCGTAATCGTACTCAACATCATATAACGTTTTGAAGCTGAATGTAGCGTTTGTTGCATTCGTTAGATCAAATTCAGGAGAAACTAGAGATGTATTAAGGTCATCTCCCTTTGTACTATAGTAGTACTTTTCTCCAAATGCTGGCATAATGCCTTGTACCTCTTTTTGAGGAAGATCAATTTTTACAACATCGTTATTGGTACCTTTAGTTGCTGCTTCATCTAAAAGGACTTCAGTTCCTTTACGTGTAATGTCTTCTACGCTGTACTCACTTCCAGTTTGCCAATTCCCTTTCGTACCTTCATTATCCACTACAGCAGAAGCCTGCAGCATTTCTTTCATGTATGGACTGAATCCAGAAGGCATTGTACCTGGAATCGCTCCAGCCCAGCTTCCGCTTGCCATGATGGACCAGTAGCTCACAGGTTCACCAGTACCAGTGTATTGGGTGTCGTATTCATCAGGAAGTCCTAAATCATGTCCAAATTCATGGGCCATAACACCGACTGCACCGTCTTCAGGTTCGATTGTGTAATCATATGCGTACATTGTACCTTGTCCCCAATAGTCAACTTCTGGAGTAGGAGATCCAGCAATCGGAAAAATTCCACCAAGGTTCCAACGGTGAGACCAGATAGCATCAGATCCTAAAGATCCACCGCCAGCTTCTTCACCAACACCTGAGTGAATGACCATTAAGTGATCGACAAGTCCGTCTGGCTCTAGGTAATTCCCATCACCATCAAGATCGTAACGATCCCATTTATCATAGTCTGCAAGGTTAACGTTCGGGTCAGCTGCTGCTTGAGCAAGAGCTTCTTTGATCAGGCCGCGTGCATTTACGTCGCTTCCGTCTGGCTGTGGATCATTACCACCATAGGCAGCTGCCGGATTACTTGCTGTGTACCAGCCCGCAACATTACCGTCCACTGAATAGCTTCCACCAGATTGCTGTTCATAGTATTGCTTCATCGAAACATAAGTCTTGCCATCAGGACCTTTCCAACCGCCTGTTCCAAATAGCATGTCTTGATAATGTTCGCGTGAGTATGCATCGTCCCCATCATAATACATATCCGTTTCATCTTCGGTCATGGAGTTATGAGGCTTGTCCGGATAATCAACGAGAAGTACCAATACTTCATCCGTACGTTTTTCACCGTCATATGCTTCTTCTTTCACCGGATCTGGAGAATTCTTCTTAGCGTGTCCTAGCTTATTCCCTTTCCCGGAGGTAACACTATTATTTTTCATGGCTTTTTGAAGCTTTTCTTTCGTCTTTACTTCTTCCGTTTGAAGGTCGCCTTCATCTGCTTGTTTTTCAGCAGAATCCATTTTTGCTTTCAAGAACTTTTGCAAACCTTTCTGAGCTTCTGCTGGTGTCGCATTTTTCTTGATTTTACCTTCCTTCTTCAGCATTTCGATCAGGCGTTCATCATTCGCAATACCTAAATCGAAAGCCCCTCCATGCTTATGGTCATATTTCACCGTTGGCTTTGCTAACACATTCTCAGGTCCTACGGTCGCAGCTGATGCAGGTACAGCAAATGCCCCTACACTTAGAGCCGCAGCCATGGCCATCGACAACATTTTACGAGATTTCAAACATGATTCCCCCTTAAAATATGTACTAAATTTTCAAACTAATTACAATATACTTTAGTATTCTGAAAAGTAAATATTTTCAGATAACAAATAGTTATTTAGTATTACGAAATAATGCATATTTAGTCAAAAAGGTTTATTTTTTGAAATTCAAAATAAAGGACTATCGACTCTAAACCCGAAAAAGCAACAAAAAATTTATGTATAAATATGACATTAATGGTCGTTAATAGAAGATATTTGTCCAACTATAGTTTGATAAAAAAGACAAAATAAGGGACGGACCTTCGAAATGATTTCGAAGGTCGTCCCTCTTTCTCACTCTATTCAGGATGTTCTTTTGCGGTTTCTCCATTTGCGGTAGATTTTCCCGTTCATGTAGAAGAATCGGGTGATCCAGCCTGCTTCTCCGATGAATTGTTTGGAGAAGGATTGGACGTTTGATTGTTTCGCTGCTTTGTCGTCCGATAGATAGACTCCAATGAGTCCTTTATTGATTAAGCGGTGAAAGTGAGCATGGGGAAGCTCACCGGTATGTTCATCGGCTTTCTGCAGGAAGTGGAGGAGCCTCTCTTTTAGATGCTCTTCATCTTCATAGTAAAAGCAGAAGTTTAAATCCCCTCCCTGCCGGTCTTCATCTTGATCGATGAAATAATCAAGAAGGATATGTAAGCCTTGAATGTAGGGAAAATATCCCCTCTTGATGGTCTCTGTGTACGATGGCTGGAAGTCCCGGCGGCAAGCGTATGATACTAAACAAAAGATTCCGAGGGTCGAACCCGAGCAGGCGGAGAACTCGTACCAATTCATGTCAGGCAAGTTGGGACGGTGGATTTCAAACCAGTCCTGGAGCCTTTCCACCCTCTCCTCTTCCTTCACGTGCTTATGTATCTGTAGATCGCAATAATACTCACACAATTCCAGGAGGTCCTTCTTGATACTGTCATAGTGACTTAACTTTGCGAGAACGGATTGACAGGACAGGACTAAATCTCTGAGATATCCCCCATCATCCTGATCTTTTCTTAAAGCATAATAATTTACAGGCTCTGCCCCCACTGTCAATGAATCTTTCATGGACTGATGAAGAAGGGCAAAGTCTTCTGGATCCAGGGAAACACTGCGGTCACATAGATTGTCCAAATAGTCGCTTATCGTCTGATAGGCGACTATGAAACGGATTGTCTCTATTTTCTGGTCCAGGGCAAGGAGGGAAAGAATCGATCCTCCCTCGCAGTGGAACGTTTTATGCTCGATGCTCGCAAGTGCCTGGTTTCTAAGCTCCTGATTGGGTATCCCTTCAGCCCGCTCCTTCCATCCGTCTAATTCTCTGTGCACGATTGGAAATACAGTGCGGTATACTCTTGTCATTAATGTAAAGGGATCACTTGGTATCGACAATTCCATCACCTCTTTTACAAAATGTATCCCAGCGCTTTCAATCGACTTTCTATGAAGTTCTTGGAGTACTCAAATATTTCTTCTCTTTCAGGTTCATTATAGATTTCATGATAGCATTTCGGCCATTCTTTGTAATGCATTTCAGATAATGACAATTCATTGAACCATTTTTTCACGGCTTTTTTATCCACGATTTTATCGTCACCTGCCTGCAGCACGAGAAGTGGCAAATCAGGCATTTTTTCAAGGTTTGTATAGGCCAATTTAATCGCTTGGGAAAGCTCCCTATACCAACGGACCGACACTTTGGTGATATAAAGTGTGTCATTGCTGTCAATTTCACGGACATCTGCATTTCTTGTTGCCATATCGACCGTTAATCCTGATGGAAATTTCACCATGGGAGCGATTTTATTTAATCCGTGGGACATAAGCTCGATCGGTTTGGCAGGAGTTGTGACCAACCCTAAGCATGGTGATGACAAAACCACACCCGCCAGGTTCACATGAGATTCCTGCAGCAAACGCACCGTAATAAGACCACCCATACTGTGACCGATCACAAAGACCGGCAATTCGAATTGATACGCTGCCTGGATCCAATCCTTCACTTCTACTATATACTCATCAAAGGAATCAATGTGTCCTCTTTGGCTCCGGGACGTCATCCCCTGACCGGGCAAGTCTCCCATGACGACATGATAGCCTGCTGCACGCCACATTTCAATGAGCCAGCCGTACCTGCCGTGATGTTCCATAGCGCCATGAACGATGACGATGACTGCCTTTGCCTCTTGATCTGATTCCCATTTCCACATGACAAATCCTCCTTTGTAGTTCTCTCATTGAATGAATTCTGCTACCATTATTATAATAAATATTATTGAAAGGGGTAGTAAAAAATGCTTTATCCATATTTCGATAAAAAACCGATCATCGCGGAGTCCGCTTTCATTGCGGATTATGTGACCATCTCCGGAGACGTAGAGATCGGTGAGGAGTCCAGTATCTGGTTCAATACCGTCATCAGGGGGGATGTTGCTCCCACTAAAATCGGTGATAAAGTCAATATACAGGATAACTCCATTCTCCATCAGAGTCCAAATAACCCTCTTATCCTTGAAGATGAGGTGACCGTTGGCCATGGTGTGATTCTACATAGCTGCAAGATCAGAAAAAAGGCATTGATCGGTATGGGATCGATCATCCTCGATAATGCCGAAATCGGCGAAGGAGCGTTTATCGGAGCAGGAAGCCTTGTTCCCCAGGGGAAGGTCATTCCGCCGAATACACTCGCATTCGGTCGACCGGCTAAGGTCGTGAGGGAGCTTAACGAACACGATATAAGTGAGATGAAACGCATTTCCAGGGAATACGCAGAAAAAGGACAGTATTATAAGAATATCAAACCGTTTTAACTTCCTATACTTGGGATACCCCATCCTTTAATGGATTACTCATGGTATATTTTCTTGCATGGATGGTCCGGTTTCTGAGTTTGGGTGCCGGGTGGGGGATTTATCTGCCATTTTGGGAATTTATCTGCCGGTTTGAGAACATATCTGCCTAAAATATGTTTTATCTGCTGTTTTTCTGTTTTATCTGCCAAAAATGAAGATATATCTGCCATTCGACCAATATCGACCATTTTCGCACCTCGGAACTCCACGCCACCTCACCGTACTCCAACCCTCGTCACGCCTCCCCACCACCAAAAAAGACCAACACCTCTCAAAGTGTTGGTCTTTTCAATCATTTCTTATTCAGCCAAAGCTTCTGCTTTCAATGCTTCTGCTTTGTTTGTGCGCTCCCAAGGAAGGTCAAGGTCATTACGGCCGAAGTGTCCGTAAGCAGCTGTCTGCTTGTAAATCGGACGACGAAGGTCTAACATTTTGATGATTCCTGCAGGACGCAGATCAAAGTTATTACGAACAACGTCAATTAAAACGTCTTCTGATACTTTGCCTGTTCCGAATGTATCTACAGAGATGGATACTGGTTGTGCAACCCCGATAGCATAGGCTAATTGAACTTCACATTTTTCAGCTAGTCCTGCCGCAACGATGTTCTTCGCTACATAGCGTGCTGCATAAGCCGCTGAACGGTCCACTTTTGTTGCATCCTTACCAGAGAATGCACCGCCACCGTGACGAGCGTATCCGCCGTATGTGTCAACGATGATTTTACGGCCAGTTAATCCGGCATCACCTTGTGGTCCACCGATAACGAAACGGCCAGTCGGGTTGATGAAGTATTTTGTTTCTTCATCGATCAGTTCTTTCGGTACAACAGGATCGATGACATATTCTTTCAGGTTACGCTGAATTTGCTCAAGCGTCACTTCCGGGTGATGTTGAGTAGAGATAACGATTGTGTCGATGCGAACCGGCTTATCGTTTTCATCGTATTCAACGGTAACTTGCGTTTTACCATCTGGACGAAGGTAAGGAAGGATTTCTTCTTTACGAACTTCTGTCAGGCGACGAGAAATTTTGTGAGAAAGAGAAATCGGAAGAGGCATTAGCTCCTTCGTTTCATTACAAGCGAATCCGAACATCAGCCCCTGGTCACCAGCACCGATTGCTTCGATTTCTTCGTCTGACATTTGACCTTCACGGGCTTCAAGTGCCTGGTCCACACCTTGAGCGATATCAGCAGACTGCTCATCGATGGAAGTCAGTACCGCACACGTTTCAGCATCAAATCCATATTTTGCACGAGTATATCCGATTTCACGGATCGTTTCACGAACGATTTTCGGAATATCGACATACGTATTCGTAGTAATCTCACCAGCAACAAGCACAAGACCCGTTGTGACGGAAGTTTCACATGCCACACGTGCATTCGGATCATTTGTAAGAATTGCATCAAGAATTGAATCAGAAATTTGGTCACAAATTTTATCTGGATGTCCTTCAGTTACGGACTCAGATGTAAACAGACGACGTTTAGTTGACATCAAGGTTCCTCCTTAAGCATATTTGTCAGAAACAGTTCCGACAAAAAGTAAACAGATACGGTACTCATTTCCCTAAGTAGTATGAAGTAAACATGATTCTTTTATCAATAAATCATGATTTATGTGCATGTGGTCCACTATAAACAGAAAAAACCCTTCCTCAGGAAAAAGCTTCAGAGGAAAGGTTTCAGATCATAGCCGCGCCTTTTCTCTCTTATCGTTCAAGGTTTTAGAGACCTTGCCTCAGTTTAGCACCTTCGCTTAATCGGATCGACTCAAAGAAGAAGATCCTTACACTATTTAGCAGGTTGCTGGGTTTCATAGGGTCTGCTCCCTCCACCAGCTCAGGATAAGAGTATCCGTTCAAGGAACAATGATAACGTTTAGGACAAAGGGTGTCAACTTTTTTCGAATGACAGGTTTAACCAACTCCCCGCCTATCTTAATCGGTTTTGTAACCTAATTAGTCAATGAGGCTAAACAATCTTTTGTCCTTTTCATATATATAAGAAGAAACAAGCTGTATTTGGATAAAAAATGTGACAAAATGAAGACACATTATAAATTTAAATAAATAGTATAGACTAATAGCTTGATTGTGTTATACTATTTTTGTGAAGTAAGCGATAAATAAATTTATATAAAGGAAGGGTTCGAATGAATTCAGTGAGCATGTCTAATGAATTAACAGAATTACTTAACGGTCAAAACATTCAGGAACAATTATCTGTTTCTCAACTAGTCGAAAAGGTCCTTCAACGAAATGAAGGCGTTTTAACATCATCTGGAGCAGTCAGAGCAGAAACTGGTAAATACACAGGACGCTCGCCTAAAGATAAATTTATTGTTGAAGAACCATCAACGAAAGATAAGATCGAATGGGGCTCTGTGAATCAGCCGATTTCTTCGGAATCATTCGATAAATTATATACGAAAGTCATCGAATACTTAAAAGAAAAAGAAGAGGTTTTCTCCTTTAAAGGATTTGCAGGTGCCGATCCTAAACATAGACTGCCGATTCAAGTGATCAATGAATTCGCATGGCATAATCTTTTTGCTCACCAATTATTCATCCGCCCGGAAACAGAAGAGTTAAAAGGTCACCAGTCGGAATTCACTGTCATCTCAGCTCCGAACTTCAAGGCTGATCCTGAAGTCGACGGAACTCACTCTGAAACGTTCATCATCGTTTCCTTCGAGAAGAGAATCGTATTGATCGGTGGGACGGAATACGCCGGTGAAATGAAGAAATCCATCTTCTCTGTTATGAACTATGTACTTCCTGAATCCGATATCCTGTCTATGCACTGTTCTTCAAACGTCGGCCGTGAAGGCGATGTCGCATTATTCTTCGGACTATCTGGTACTGGTAAAACGACTTTATCAGCGGATCCAAACCGCCGTTTGATCGGTGATGATGAGCACGGCTGGTCCCCGAACGGAGTATTCAATATCGAAGGCGGCTGCTACGCAAAATGCATCGGTCTCACACGTGAGAAAGAACCACAGATCTTCGATGCCATCCGTTTCGGTTCAGTCCTTGAAAACGTTGTTCTTGATGACATGTCCCGCATCCCGGATTATGATGATAACACTTTGACAGAAAATACACGTGCTGCATACCCTCTTCAAGCGATGGATAACATCGTGGAGCCAAGTATTGCAGGCCACCCAAATACGATCGTATTCTTAACGGCTGATGCATTCGGGGTATTACCTCCGATCAGCAAGCTGACAAAAGAACAGGCTATGTATCACTTCTTAAGCGGATATACGTCGAAGCTTGCTGGCACTGAGCGCGGCATCACTTCACCTCAAGCCACATTCTCTACTTGCTTTGGCTCACCGTTCCTGCCACTTCCTGCTACTCGCTATGCAGAGATGCTTGGCAAGAAGATCGATGAGCACAATGCACAGGTATTCCTTGTGAACACTGGCTGGACTGGTGGAGAATATGGCGTCGGGAACCGTATGAAGCTTTCTTACACTCGTGCCATGATTCAGGCAGCACTTGAAGGCGAATTGACGAATGTAGAAACTGCTACAGACGAAATCTTCGGCCTGAATATCCCGGTTCATGTTCCTGGTGTTCCGGACGAAGTTCTTCAACCTAAGAAGACTTGGTCAAATGAAGCGGCTTATGAAGGGAAAGCAAAAGAACTTGCTCACAAATTCAACGAGAACTTCAAGAAATTCTCAAACGTCCCTTCTGACATCGAACAACAAGGCGGCCCTGCCTTTAGATAATCACCAAAAACAAAGGTCCGTCCCTCAACCAAGAGGGACGGACCTTTGTTTCGTTATAATCCTTTTTTGCGGCCGGTGATTCTGTTAAATAAGAATACGACAACGGCGATGATCAGTAGAACATGAATGACGGCTCCACCGATCTTAAAGATCAATCCTAATAACCATAGTACTAATAAGATTCCGATGATGGTCCAAAGCATGTGTGCTCCTCCTTACAACTGTTATTGTTCATAAGTTTCCCTAATATGCAAAATTTAAAACCACTTGCCGGATAGGAGAAAAAATCCGCTTACTTTCT
The DNA here is from genome assembly GCF_020172085.1 of Rossellomorea aquimaris. Classification (GTDB taxonomy): domain Bacteria; phylum Bacillota; class Bacilli; order Bacillales; family Bacillaceae_B; genus Rossellomorea; species Rossellomorea aquimaris_E. The sequence goes on along the minus strand of NZ_JAIVAT010000001.1, from coordinate 42,937 downwards.
AAAATTCACACTTTACTAAATATTGCTAATTTTGGTATGATAATGAATAAATTTCACAGGGGGAATCAAGATGATCAGACAGCTTTCAGATAAAGATCACGAACTATGCCAGCAGCTCATACAACAGCAGCCTGCCGAGAACTTATTCATCATTGGGGACATTGAAGCTTTTGGATACGAGCAGGATTTCCAGAAGATCTGGGGAGATTTTGACGAGGAAGGAAACCTAAGAGGGATCCTTCTTAAATACAGAGAAAACTTCATTCCGTATTCGATGGGCCATTTTGATGCTGAAGGATTTGCCGCTATCATCAACGAAACGGAAGATTACAGCATCGTTTCGGGATTAAAGCGAATTGTCACTGAAGTCGAGCCCTTTTTATCAAGAGAAATCCAATCGAAACGACATATGTATTATGCAAAATGCGACAGCACCTCCTCCATGGAAGAACATGGCCTTCCAAACGTGAAAGAGGCTTCTGTCACTGATTTACCGAAGCTTGTGGAGTTGTTGAACTTTATCCCTGAATTCAGCGGCGGAAGTTTTACAGTGGAGAAAAGGAAGCACGGGATGGAAAAAGGAGTGGCACGCAGCTACTACGTAGAACAAGACGGCAAGTTTGTTTCTTCCGCTTCCACAACGGCAGAAAACAGCATGTCCGCCATGATTGTCGCTGTATGCACCCACCCCCTGTATAAGAAAAAGGGCTATGCAACAGATTGCATGACAAAGCTTTGCCGTGATGTCTTAAACGAAGGGAAGGAGCTCTGCCTTTTCTATGATAATCCAGAGGCGGGGAAAATTTATAAACGCATCGGATTTAAAGATATCGGATATTGGTCCATGTATAAATTCGGATAAATGGACCTTTACCTCATTATTTGATTCTATATGAAATCAATCAGCAACACACCAAATCACATGTGACCTGGTGTGTTCTCACTTTGAATGAAAAATAGGCCGAATTTACGAGTGTAATAATCTAAATTTTGAAACTATTTTACTTTCAATTTGTAACTACTACCAGATGGCTGGAAATCTCATTGGATTACACTGAACTCGATCGTCATCTCACCACTATCGAGGGGGGATTGTATGGCTGAAGGAATGTTCTTACTCATTATTGTTTTAACCACTGTTGTCATCATAGGCAGAAGAAAAAATAAAGATAAATCATATAAGTGTTTCATGCTGGCCTAAGGCAAATCAAAAAAACAGAACGCCAGGAACAATATCCAGGCGTTCTGCTTTTTTATGTTGAATGGCATTTAAGGACATTACATACAGCGCTAATGAATGCAACACTAGCTCTTATTCCACCGTCCCTTTAGAGAGCCAGCGTTTTCCTATACAGCCACTTTCTGATTCTGGATCAATTTAGCCTGTATCAAACGCTTTCTTACCGTGATTCCAATCCAGCTTGCAAGGAATGCTTTGATCAGACCCACTACGATAAATGGATAAACTCCAGCTGCCATTGCCTGATTCCAACCCAAATCAGCTACATATTTCAGTTGGATGGTACCAAGAATCAACGTAATGATCATCCCCACCGTATTGGCAATCATCGCCATAGGAATGGTGAACTTCGTTTTTTCAAGAATATAACCTGTAAAGAAAGCCGCTACGATAAAGCCGAAGATATAGCCGCCTGTTGGTCCGACCAGTACTTGTGCACCCCCGCTGAACCCGGCAAACACCGGGACGCCCACAGCTCCGAGTGCCGCATAGCATATTAAAGACAATGCACCATATCTGCTTCCTAGAATCGTTGCTGTGATACCGACAGCCAGTGTCTGTCCGCTGATGGGAACGAGTGGCAATGGTATTTCGATTTGTGCGAAGATCCCTGTCATCGCAGCAAAGATGGCACAGTGGATAAGCATCCGTAATTTTTCTCCATTCATGTTCTAATCCCCCTAATGTATGTAAACCTATATATAACAATAAGTTAACACATGTCATTACATTCGGGAAGAACATTTTGACGTATTAAATACATCTATGGCCTTTATTACTGGGGGGCATAGATATTACATATCTTTTCATTTACCATAAGCTCCACAGCAGATTTTAAAGATATTCTCCCCTTCTCTAACTCATCTTCTCCCTTATCACTGATCATATATAGGAATGTATGATGAGGATATCGCTCATTGTACACCTGTATGATTCTTCCGATGGCTACGTAGGACATATTTGGCTCCTTTCATGATGTTCCATTCTATGACGCATGTTCTTATTCATTCTTCACGAGAAGTTCTGACCGAACATGTTCCGCTGCTTCCACCATCACTTTAAGCGATGAAATGGTTTCTGCAATCCCCCGGGTTTTCAAGCCGCAATCAGGATTGATCCAAAATTGTGTTGGATCTAACACCTTTAAAGAACGCTTAATATGCGTGATGATTTCCTCACACTCGGGTATACGGGGACTGTGTATATCATAAACACCCAATCCTATCCCTTTGTCGTAGGTGCTTTCTTCAAATATGTTGATTAATTCACCATGGCTCCTCGACGTCTCGATTGAGATGACATCGGCATCAAGATCGCTGATTGCTTCCATGATGTCTTCAAAGTCGGAATAACACATATGCGTATGAATTTGGGTTTCATTTTGTACAGAAGAAGTAGCTAACTTAAATGAATGGACAGCAGCCTGTAAATATTCATCCCAACGTTCCTTCTTCAAAGGTAATCCCTCTCTGAGTGCCGGTTCGTCCACCTGGATCATCCGTATCCCCTGTTCTTCAAGTGATTCAATTTCTTTGCGCAGAGATCGGGCAATTTGGTTTGCCACTGTGTAGCGTGATAGGTCTTCCCTTACGAACGACCAGTTCAGAATGGTGATCGGCCCCGTTAACATCCCTTTGACCGGCTTGTCGGTTAACGACTGGGCATAGACCGTTTCATCCACTGTCATCGGTTTTATAAAGTTCACATCTCTATATATGATGGGTGGCTTCACACAACGCGATCCATAGGACTGGACCCACCCGAAAGTGGTGAACTGGAAGCCATCCAATTTCCCACCGAAAAACTCTACCATATCTGTCCGTTCAAACTCACCATGGACCAACACATCCAATCCGACTTCCTCCTGAATATCGATCCACCGCTTGATTTCTCCGCGTATGAATTGCCGATAGACGTCATCCCCAATCTCACCCTTGCGCCACTTCATTCTTTGTCTTCTTACTTCACTGGTCTGAGGAAAGCTCCCAATCGTAGTAGTAGGAAGAAGGGGGAGTTTGGGTTGTACTTTTCTACGAATGGAATAAGGGGAGATCCTCCTGACATTCGATGAACCTTCTTCAAGTACATCTCTGGTGCTGCCAGCTGATTCATGAAGGGCAGCAATGGAATTCACACTTTCTTCTAACTCTTTCTCAACAGTCCCCACTCCTTCTCCTAGCGCTTTCGCAAGGAGAGCCACTTCCTTCAATTTTTCATCAGCAAATGACATTCCCTTTTTAAGAACTTTATCTAACGCATCTTCCTGCCTCACAGTTACCGGTACGTGGAGCAAGCTGGATGCCGGCTGAATGATTAACCGGTCCTTCGCTACATAATCGGCCAATGAAGATACAAATGAATGGGCGTCAACAAGATTCCTTCTCCAAATATTCCGGCCGTCCACCACCCCGGCAGCGAGAATTTTATCTTCAGGAAACCCGCTCTTCCGCAGTGCCTCCCAATTCTCTCCCCGGTCATGAATAAAATCCATTCCGATCCCGTCCACAGGTATGGACGTCACCTCTTTATAGTGGTCCAAGCGATCAAAATAGGTTTGAAGGATCACCTTCACATGGGGAGCTGCTTGCTTTAATGTTCCATAGATTTCTTTAAAGCGTTCTACCTTTTGTTTGGAGATCGAGGTGCATAGAATCGGCTCGTCCATCTGCACCCATTCTACTCCCTCATCCTGTAATTCCTTTAAGACTTGAGCGTATAGAGGGACCAATTTTTCCACAAGTGCGTTTTCATCTTTTTCATCATACCCTTTAGACAATTTCACAAATGTGAATGGTCCAATGATCACAGGCTTCCCCTTGATACCAAGCTTTTCTTTCGCTTCCCGGTAAAAAGCCAACGGTCGATTTTCCACCAGCTCAGGTGCAAATCCGGAAAATTCCGGGACGATATAATGATAGTTGGTGTTAAACCATTTCGTCATTTCTGATGCTGGGGAATCCTTCGTCCCCCTTGCAATATCAAAATACGTATCCAGAGGTACTTTCCCACCTTGATAGTCAAACCTTTCGGGAACGACTCCGAACATCACCGCAGTATCCAGTACATGATCATACAACGAGAAGTCTCCAAGCGGGATCAAATCCACTCCCTGATCCCTCTGTTTCTTCACATGCTCGAGACGAATGTTCTCCATTTGTTTCTCGAACGATTCTGCGTCCACCTTATGGGACCAATATTGTTCCAATACCTTTTTCCATTCACGATTTTCCCCTATTCTTGGATACCCTAAGTTCGAACTCATAACCTTACTCAATCATCACACTTCCCATCTGTTTAAAATGATTATCCTGTCCCAACAAAAAAATCTCTCTTCCAAATGAAAGAGAGATTCATACGCATACTTAACTAGAGTCGAGACCAACCGGTTTTCTCAACACGCATTCCTCACCCCTCTCTATATCCACGTAGAGCATAAGTGCATACAACAGGCAGGTCTCCTGACTCAGGATCGTCGCTTCTTACCCCTTCCCATTTCATATGAAATAGTGGTAGTGTGATAAGTTGCTCCCCATTACAGTGGCGGGACCGCGCCGGATTTTCACCGGTCTTCCCTCTTAGCTGAGTAAAACTCAGCACCTATTGCATTTGTCTATTTAATTGTCCTTATACTAGAAAAGCCCTCTCAATCAAAGAAAGAGAGGGCTTCATATTTAGTGGAATCCCCTCTTATTTTCCAAAGCCTGAGGCTTTGCAGGAATTAGCACCTTTTCAACAAAAATCGAACGGTTGCCGGGTTTCACAGGGCCAGTCCCTCCACCTCTCTACATAAGAGTTATACGCTTATATTTTTACTATTCGGAAATTAATATTTATCGTAGCACGGGAACGATCGGCTGTCAAAAGAATTTCTCACCCTTGTATGCTTTCCTAATAATACGTACTTTCTGCATAGTGACATTTGATGCAGTTCCTGGCGGCTGGCGTTTCATAGAAGACATGCCTGCACTTTGCCTGAATTCCCTTCACTTCTTTCTCAAGCTCCATGATCCTCTCATGCAGAATCAACATTTCTTTCTTCAGCATGAGGATATGAGAGCCTTGATTATCGGTAGAGGTTTGATCCATTTTCAACGAACTCCTTCGCCTTCTCTTTCAACCCTTTTTCCCTCTCAGTCTGCGACTCTAGAGCGCCGTCTTTCATTCCCCTGATATCATGGGAGATTTTCATAGAACAAAACTTCGGTCCGCACATGGAACAGAAATGGGCGGTTTTTGCCCCTTCGGCAGGGAGGGTTTCATCATGATACTCCCTTGCCCGTTCAGGGTCCAGGGAGAGATTGAATTGATCATTCCATCTAAATTCGAATCGTGCTTTGGAAAGGGCGTTGTCCCTTATTTGTGCCCCTGGATGCCCCTTCGCTAAATCAGCCGCATGAGCGGCGATTTTGTACGCAATTACACCTTCCCGAACATCGTCTTTATTCGGCAGCCCCAGATGTTCTTTCGGTGTCACATAACACAGCATCGCGGTACCGAACCAGCCGATCATCGCTGCTCCAATGGCAGAAGTAATATGATCGTACCCCGGTGCAATATCGGTCGTTAATGGTCCCAATGTATAGAAAGGGGCTTCATGACAGATCTCCATTTGCTTATCCACGTTTTCTTTGATCATGTGCATCGGCACATGACCTGGCCCTTCAATCATCACCTGTACATCATGCTCCCAAGCGATTTGTGTTAATTCTCCCAGTGTTTCAAGCTCAGCAAATTGTGCTTCATCATTCGCATCCGCGATTGATCCCGGCCTTAATCCATCCCCTAGTGAAATCGAAATATCATAAGCCTTTGCGATTTCACAAATATCTTCAAAATGGGTATAAAGAAAGTTCTCCTTATGATGAGCCAGGCACCACTGTGCCATGATCGAACCTCCCCGTGACACAATCCCCGTCGTACGTTCAACGGTGAGGTGAATATACCTCAACAACACTCCCGCATGGATGGTAAAATAATCAACCCCCTGCTCTGCCTGTTCTATGAGCGTATCCCGGTACACTTCCCATGATAGATCCTCTGCTATCCCGTTTACCTTTTCCAGAGCTTGATAGATTGGTACAGTACCTACAGGAACAGGGGAGTTCCGAATGACCCACTCCCGTGTCGTATGAATATCTTTCCCTGTCGATAAGTCCATGATCGTATCTGCACCCCACCTGGTCGCCCATGTCATCTTCTCCACTTCTTCTTCAATCGAGGATGATACAGCGGAATTCCCGATATTGGCATTGATTTTCACATGAAAGTGCCGGCCGATGATCATCGGTTCACATTCAGGATGATTGATATTCGCTGGAATGATAGCTCTGCCGCTTGCCACCTCATCTCTTACAAAAGACGGATCCACATTTTCCCGGATCGAGATGAACTCCATTTCCGGTGTAATGATTCCGTTCTTTGCGTAGTGCATTTGAGTGACGGCACTGCCCGCTTTCCCTTGCAGAGGATTTCGATTGACATTGGGAAACCATTTCAGACTCGCACCAGGGTCTTCCTTTCTATAACCATTATCTTCCGGCACGATTTCTCGTCCTTTGTAGACATCCACGTCCTCGCGTTCCAAAATCCATTTTTTTCGAACCGAAGGCAATCCTTTCGTGATATCTACTTCATAACGTGAATCTGTATACGGTCCACTCGTATCGTAAACACGAACAGGAGCATTCTCTTCTTCCCCAAAGGCTGCCTTCGTCTTACTTAGTTCAATTTCTCTCATCGGAACATGTATGTCCGGCCTTGATCCTCTGACGTATACTTTTTTACTGTTTGAAAATTGAGTTCTTAAATCGATTGCCATCTACCTTCTCCTCCTTGTGATTGGATCCGGAAGGTTACCTCGTCAGGCAGTTCACTTAACCTTCAGTGAAAATGAAGACACAAAAAAGGGTCCTGAATAATCAGAACCCGACATGTCAAAAAGTAGTAAGCACGTTAAAAACACATAGCGCTTCTCCACTACTTCCCTCCGCTGGTATCATCCAGATCAGGTTCAAAGGGTCAAAGAACTTCTGCGTTCCTCTCTCAGTCCAAGCTATATATCGGACTCCCCCAGTAGAAATATGGATATTCAGTTGTTACATACTATTTTTACCATACTGAGTTTTCATTTCAAATAGGTTGAAAGAATCAATTCAGTACGTGATCACTTTTTTGAATTCCGTTACTTTTCCAGGGTCTATTCCCAGATCGTATCTACCATCATGACGCACACCTGATCCTACGTGGTATTCCCTTGCATGTAGCACCTTATGTATTTCACTGATGTTATCAACCGTTAAACCTGAACCAGGCATGATAGTAGGACCGCCAGCCTTCTCTACTTCCATCATTTTAGTAATGGTTCCGATCCCTTCACTCACAACGGGACTTCCTCCTGATGTAAGAATCCGTTCCACTGCCAACCCCGATCGATGCAATTCTTTACAAAGGGCTACCGGGTCCAAAGCCTCGTCGATTGCCCTGTGAAATGTAATCGATTGCCCCTTTGCTGCTTGAGCGATTTCCTTTAACGCATTCACATCCAGTTTTCCATCATGTGTTAGAGCACCAAATACGATGCCCTCACCGCCGATTTCCTTAATGGCACGAACATGGTCTGCCATGATTTTCACTTCATTCATGCTATATCGAAAGGATGAAGAATGCAGGCGGATCATGAGCTGAACAGGAATCGTTACAGCTTTCAATACCTTTTCTATTACCTTGTAATCAGGAGTCAATCCTCCCGTATGTATGGCCGAAACTAATTCAAGACGATCTGCCCCGGACGCTTCTGCTACCCTGGCATCCTCTTCATTCAAGACAATGACCTCGAGTTTACTCATGTTGATCTCTCCTATCATTCGTTGATTTCTATACTGTACCACATAGGGAAAACAATTCGGATTGAAAAAAACAAACATGTTCGCGTACAAGCATGAATATCTTTTGAATATGTGCAGAAAGGAAAAGGAGGAAAAAAATGAAGCGTCTGATTGTCTTGCTATTATGTGTATTTGTATTGAGTGCATGCGGGGCGAAAAAGCCTGCATCCTATGAATTATGCGGATACGGAGATATGATGGTCGTGAACAATAAGCAATATGTGAAAGTGTCCGTAGAGAAGAAGCTGACCCTTAATGAAAAGGTTGGGTCTATAAAGGAAAAAATCGAAACCAAATATCATCCTGTGAATGACTTTACAGCAAATACTTTAGCAGAAGGAACACCCATTTATAGTGTGAAAGATCACAAGAATTATCTTATCGCACAAACGAAGGATAACCGCTATCTATTATATGAGGAAATGAACTAAAACGAGTGGCTGCCTGCAGCCACTCGTTTTATTAATTGGTACTATTGAGGGAAATCAATCGGTAAAAGATGGTCGTTTTCCCGTCCTTCCATTCCATCTTTTCAATCTTTCCGAAACCACTCGGCTCACTATGTTTCGTCTTTCTCACATCAATGGGAATATGCATCGGATACAGACGATATCCGTCCTTTTGAAGCTGAAACAGATTTTCTTCTTTTCTTACTTCTTTCCCTTTGGTGACAATCATCGTGTTTAGCTCTAAACCCATACCCATTTTGTATGACCTCAATCCTTTTTATTCTCATCATACACCACTGACTACTGATCCTTCATCCAGGAACAGAGCAGGGAAACGATCTGTTGATTTTTTCTTGGGGGAAAATAGTGTGTAAATTCTTTGAAGTAATGGGTTGAGACCGGTTTCCCGAGTTCCTTCAATCTTTGTTCTAATCTATATGCATGCTCCACTGAAACGTTCTGATCTTTTTCCCCATGAATGATCAGAATTGGTGCTTGCAGATGTTCGAGTGAGGATAAGGGGGTCCGCCATTCATATCGTTCGGGAACTTTGTTCGGACTTCCCCCGATCACCCTCTTCATCATTCTGCGCAGATCCTTCCGCTCCTCATAGGTCAAGAACATATCCGACACCCCTCCCCATGTGACGACGGACGTAACGTCGATCTCGATCCCTGCCATAAGGGCCATGACGCCGCCCCTGGAGAAACCGAATACATGGATGCGGCTCGGTGCTGTTCGTGTATGATGTTTTAAGAGCTCTATTCCGGAAAACGCATCTTCGCGGTCATCCCCGGCAAAATCCTCATTTCCTTCTCCCCCCAGATTCCCCCTGTAATAGGGCGCAAACACGATGAATCCGTGAGAAGCAAATTGAGCGATCCGGGCAGGCCTGACCATTCCGACCCCTTTTATACCTCCTCTTAAATAAAGAAATCCGTCATATTTCCCATCTAAGATTGGTTCTGCAAGTAGCCCCTTCACCCTTAGACCTGAAGATATATAAGTGACTTCATACAGCTCCACATGTGGATTCGGAGAAGGGAACAACGTTTTCTTCACGATCATTCCGTTCTTCATACTCTCTTCCTTTCAACGTGCATTGGGTATTCACACATTTTTTGTACTATACATAGAATATTTTAGCAAATCTCAATAGGCTTATGACCTATATAGCTTTATGACCATCCTACCCAAATGACGAATAGATAAACAAGCGAGAAAGTGTTGCTCTCATCTTAACAATTGATAACCTGAAGGTTTTAAAGGAGGAAGATTGAATTGAAAAAATGGCTTCGCAGTGGTTTAGGAGTATTCCTCATTCTCATGTTGACCATCGGGCTTACCGCCTGTGGAGACAAAGAGGAGACTGTTCAAAAGGTGCGGATAGCGGAAGTGACCCGGTCGATTTTCTATGCACCTGAATATGTAGCAATAGAAAAAGGATTCTTTAAAGACGAAGGGCTGGATATCGAATTAACCACCACTTGGGGTGGGGATAAGACGATGACCACCTTACTGTCGGGTGGTGCCGATATCGCGTTGGTCGGTTCTGAAACCTCCATCTACGTCCATGCACAAGGGTCGGATGATCCTGTCATCAACTTTGCCCAATTGACCCAAACCGATGGAACGTTTCTCGTCTCAAGAGAAAAGGTGGAGGACTTTGACTGGAATCAGCTGAAAGGATCAACCTTCCTTGGGCAGCGAAAAGGCGGGATGCCGCAAATGGTCGGTGAATTCGTGTTAAAGAATCATGGCATTGATCCACATAACGATTTGAACCTGATCCAGAACATCGATTTTGCCAATATTGCCAATGCCTTTGCATCTGGTACAGGGGACTATGTCCAGTTATTCGAACCGACGGCTTCCATCTTTGAACAAGAAGGAAAAGGCCATATTGTCGCTTCCTTTGGAACAGAATCCGGTCATGTACCGTACACTACCTTCATGGCGAAGGACAGTTACATGAAAGAAAACAAAGAAGCAGTGGAGAAATTCACGAAAGCACTATATAAAGCGCAGCAGTGGGTGGAAGAGAACTCAGCGGCTGATATCGCCAAAGTGATCGAGCCTTATTTTGAAGATACCGAACTGGGCTTAATCGAAACCGTTGTCGATCGCTATAAATCACAAGGTTCCTATGCCACAGATCCGATTCTTGACGAAGAGGAATGGAACAATCTTCAAAGCATCATGGATGAAGCGGGAGAGCTTCCACAGAGTGTCGATCATAAAACGCTTGTGAACACATCCATCGCTGAAAAAGCAGCAAAGTAACATCTTCCCGGGGCTGACTTCTCATGTCGGCCCTTCCTTTGTAAAAAAAGAAAATGGAGGCTGAAAACAGTGACCTTTCTATCCATCGATTCCATACACCACACCTATTTTTCACCCAAAACGGCCACCCATGCCCTCTCAGATATTTCATTACAGGTCGAAGAAGGTGAATTCATCTCATTCATCGGTCCATCAGGCTGCGGAAAAACAACCCTTCTTTCTATTGTCGCCGGACTCATTCTGCCGACAGAAGGTACCGTTACATTACACAATAAGCCCATCAAACAGATGAAAAAGAAACTCGGCTATATGTTACAGCAGGATTATCTGTTTCCTTGGAAGACCATTGAAGAAAATATATTGTTGGGACTATCCATCATGGGCAATCTGACAGAAGAAAAGCGAAACGAGGCTCATATGTTATTAAAGGAAATGGGGCTTGAGGGCGTGGGGTCATCCTACCCGAGGGAGCTATCAGGCGGAATGCGGCAAAGGGTCGCGCTGATCCGTACACTCATCACAGAACCTCAATTGCTTCTTCTGGATGAACCCTTCTCCGCGCTTGACTATCAAACGAAATTAAGATTAGAGGATTTGGTATTTTCCACCTTGAAGTCTTTCGGAAAAACAGCCATCCTTGTCACCCATGATATCGGGGAAGCCATTTCCATGAGTGATCGCATCCTATTGTTCGGTTCGAAACCGGGACATATTCACACCGTTTTTGAAGTGCCTGCCCCGTTAAAAGAAATGATGCCGTTTGAAGTGAGAAATCATGAAGCATACCCGGAATTTTTTCAGACCATATGGAAGGAGCTTGAAAAACTTGAATCAAGAATCGATTAATCAAAAGCATCAGAAATACATCCAATCACTGAAAAAAGAACAGCGCTGGGTTTGGTTTTATCAAGCTCTCATCTTCACCGTTTTCTTCTCACTATGGGAAATAGCCAGCCGGAACAGCTGGGTGGATCCCCTCATCTTCAGCTCACCTTCAAAAATATGGAAGTTATTCCTTGTGAAGATCGGAGATGGGAGCTTATTAGCCAATCTATCTGTGACCCTTTGTGAAACCGTCATAGGATTCATCCTCGGCACCCTTCTTGGTACGATGCTCGCCGCTCTATTATGGTGGTCACCATTTCTCTCTAAAGTACTGGATCCGTACCTTGTCATCTTGAACGCCATGCCTAAAGTAGCTCTAGGTCCGATTTTGATCGTCGGACTGGGGCCGGGATTCACCTCCATCATTGCCATGGGGACCGTCATTTCTGTCATCATCACCACCATCGTCGTTTATACATCCTTCCGGGAAGTCGATCCCAATTACTTAAAGGTGATGCAGACCTTTGGGGCAAAACGGGGACAAATGTTTAAAGAGGTCATCCTTCCCGCGTCCTTCCCTACTATCATCTCCACCTTGAAAGTGAACGTCGGGTTATCATGGGTCGGGGTCATCGTAGGCGAATTCCTTGTGTCAGCCAAGGGACTCGGTTATATGATCATTTACGGCTTTCAAGTGTTTAATTTCACCCTTGTCCTTCTTTCTCTCCTCGTAATTGCTGTATTCGCAACGATCATGTACAAACTCGTCGAACAGCTCGAGAAGAGATGGATTAAATCGTGATACCCAGATGAAAAAGCCTTTGCAACGCCATTTCCACCACCCGGTCTTTCATGATAAAGCTGAAGGATAAATCATCCTGAATTCCTGAGAAATCACCACCCCAGAGGACGGACCCTTTCGTTTCCAGGTAGTCCTCCTTCTTGATAAGTTCTTCCGCTTCAGCAAAGAAGATCGTTTTCACAAATGGTGGGTGATCATAGACCTTGTATTCTCCTATGAATACAGGCTCCTTGATCACCCCGCCCGTTTCTTCAAATGTTTCCCTTATGGCCGTTTCCTCCAAGGTTTCGCCTGGCTCACGCTTCCCCCCTGGAAACTCGAGCCCCCTCATTTTATGACGGGTTAACAACCACTTTCCCTCATATCGGCAGATAACCAGGACATGATAGGACTCCTGCTCAAATCTCCCCTTTTCAAATGATAGTTCCACTTTTTTCCCATTCTCATCTATAAATTGTTCCACCCTGCTTCACCTCATCCGTACACTCTTCCTTCCATCTAACCATAAATAAAAAGCGTTGGTCCACAGAAATCACTTCTGAACCAACACTTTTCGTCATTACTCCTGATTTTCGTGAGGATGATCATCGAGTATGCCGATACTCTCGATGAACTTCTTCACCTCATCATCCCCGAGTCGGTGCAGCATTCCATAAACTTGCTGCAAGTTTTCATCATAGGCATCATTTTCCCGGTCAAAATGATATTGAACATAAGGAACGTGAGACCTGTAAAAATTCTGCCAATCGACGGAATGATTGGAATCGAATACTTCCCGAAGCTGGGTGATCTCTTCATCCGTTGCTGATATTTTAAAATTCCATTCGGAATCAGTCGAGCTTCTAGAAATTTCACCTGTGGCCACTTCTATATAATAATCGTGTCGTTCTTCGCTCATCTTCCCACTCCTTCACAGTACTTATCCTTCATTTTCCTCAATTGACGGAATTCTATTCACTTCGATTTCTTCTTCAACACTTCTACCGCTTTCTTTAAAAACTCCGGAACCGGAACTCCCGCCCGACCGACATTTTCGATGATTGAAATCATTTCATTACACAAATAAAAAATAATGGTCGCATTACGAATAAAGTGTTGATTTGTTAGTATAGTATCAATAAGGTGGGCAACCGTGACAAGGGAGAAAATCAGCACTTTCCTGCCGATCCCTTTCACACCGGATTTGCTCGATAGCTTCCCTTCTATCCCGCTTGCAATCATCCCTGTAAAATAATCCAGGGTCACGGTGATCAACAGAAACGTGATGAGCATGTCCCAATCTCCAAATAAGTTAAGTATGAGGGCACCGAGACCAGACCCAACGAACAGCATGCTTTTCTCCAATTAAAGCATCTCCTTTTCTAGTGGTTGGCTTTTAGAAGACAAACCTTGGCATCATCACTGAAATGGTATGACAGTCAAATTCGGCCAAACACCTTTCCAAGATTAAAAAGTACGGAAAAGGGTAAAGACGAATAAGGGTTGTCCTAGCATAATATGTAGAGAAATTCATAAACGTTCATGTTAAAATGGTAAAAAGGGAGGTGAAGCGCATGAAGTTGATCGAAGAGATTTATGAAATGTACCGTGGAAGAATCAAAGGTACCGACGAAGACTTAGACCTCATTGCCCTTACAATCCTAGAAGATACCTCTAGGAATGAACTATTAGAACTCATACAGGAAATGGAAACAGAAGAATTACAATACTTCTTCCGCCTATACATATTCGAAACACTTAAAGAAAAATGGTCCAACAGCGAAGAACGAGTGAGGCTTGAAAAAAAGAGCTTGCACTAAGAAAAGCGGAGGCGGGTTGATCAGAGGCGACAAGCATAAGACGAGAATGCCGGAAAGGCGCTCTTTGCCTTTTTGGCATTCTTGGCTTATGACCTCGAGCCTCTACCCGCCGGAGCTGGACACTAAGAAAAGCGGAGGGGGCTCGACCTGGGGTGACAAGCATAAGGCGAGCCGTCCAAAAAGGCGCTCTTTGCCTTATTGGACGGCTTGACTTATGACCTCGAGCCCCAAGCCCCCGGAGCTGGACAAAAGAAAAGCGGAGGCGGGTTGGTCAGGCCCGACAAGCACAACTGGGAAATCCCTGAAGGCGCTCTTTGCCTTTGGGGATTTTTCAGTTGTGACCTCGAGGGACTACCCGCCGGAGCTGGACAATCAAAAAGCACAGGCGGGTTGGTCAGAGGCGACAAAATAAAAAAGCGTTGTCCCGAAAACTTCGGAACAACGCTTCTTTTTATCCTTTTACATCCACTACATGTCCTTTGCTCGGATGCGGTGCGGGCTGGCTTACCTGCATATCCTTCATCATCACCGTGACTTGTGCCGCTTGAGTCGCCATCTGACTTTTCAACAGGTTCATACTGAGCGTCCTCTGAAGCTCCGCAACCTGTTTTCCCATTATGGAAGAAACATCCATGGTAACATCCCCCTCGCTTTGACTGTCTGGAATGGTCAATACTAATACTTACTAAAGGATACCAAACATTCGATGGTAATGATAGGAAACGTCATAAAAATGTTGTTTTTCCACCATGAATAACCAATCTTCTTATGATAAAATAGTGAAAAAAAGGGGGTTGTATGATGTCGGTGACTCTTGTATTGATCATTGCGGTTGTCATATGCATCCTTGTCATTTTTGTAAGTGCGCTTACAACATCCAAAGCCTATACAACGGTTAAGCATACAGTCGATCCACTTGAAAATAATCCTCATCTCGAAAAGATGAAACAAGATGAGGAAAAACAAAATAAAGAGTAACAAAAAGAATCCACCGTTCCCTATAAAACGGTGGATTTCTTTATTATGCGAAAACTTGTTTCAAATCTTCTTTGCTTTGGCTCAGCCAGAAACGCATCAGTTTCTTGGCTCCGTCTAAATCATGAAGCTTTGCCTGGCCGCATTGTTTTTCATTGGCTGCAGGAATTTCTTCGATTTCTACCGCTTCTTTCATTGTCGCATTCAACAGGTCAATGATTTCTTCCACTTTCGGCTCACCGCTGACGACTAAATAATAGCCCGTTTGGCAGCCCATTGGTGAAATGTCAATAATATCGAAATGAGCATAAGGCTCAGCATATTTACGGATGGTGAAGGCTAATAAATGCTCTAAAGTGTGAATAGAATCAGGTTTCATTGCTTGTTTATTCGGTTGACAGAAACGGATATCAAACTTGTTCACAAGTCCGTCGCTTCCTACCTTATGCACACCGCAATGTCTGACGTAAGGTGCTTTCACTGCATTATGATCTAATTCAAAGCTTTCTACTGAAGGCATTAAAATCACTCCCATTTAGTTTCTACTCATAGTATAACGTAAATTCATAGTTATTTCATCAACTTAATCTGAATTAGGCTAAATACCTGTATTTCCACTCATATCCACCATCACAATAAGCCGATACCTTTCAATACCTATCAGGCTTCTGGTATAGTAAAAGAAAATCGACGAGGAGACGGATCATGAAAAGGTTACTGTTATTAATATTCAAGTTCTATCAACGCGTTATCTCTCCTCTAAAACCCCCTACTTGCCGTTTTTATCCCACTTGTTCCCATTACGGTGTCGAAGCAGTCAGCCGTTTTGGTGCTCTCAAGGGCGGATGGTTGACCATCAGACGTATTGTGAAATGTCATCCTTTTCATCCTGGAGGAATCGACCACGTGCCTGAAGAATGGCCACATCAAAAGATGAGTGATTCAGACTAGCTCCAGCTCGGGAGGTAGTCTTTTTTATGAAATCCACCCTTTTATCTTGCTTATTCCCCATATCGGTAGTAAAATAACCTTTGTGCTAAATCGTAATCATTACAGTTATGAGATAAAACCGTTAATAAAGGAGGATTCCTCTTGAACTATATTCGCTTGAGTTTACTATTATTATTGATTTTCGTTTTGTCTGCCTGCGGAGCCGACTCCGGACAGGATAAGGGCAAAAAGAAAGATGTATTAAAGGTATACACTACGGTCTATCCGTTGGAGGACTTCACAAAAAAAATCGGAGGGAAGTATGTGGAAGTGGAAAGCATCTATCCTCCCGGTGCTGATGAACATACATTTGAACCGTCTCAAAAAGATATGATGAAGATGGCTGATGGCGATGTCTTCCTCTATGTCGGAATGGGCCTTGAAGGATTCGTCGAAAATTCAAAGTCTTTATTAGAAAATGAAGATGTCGCCGTGGTAGCAGCCAGTAAAGGAATCGAAGTGACCCATGAAGAAGATGGTGCAGATGAACACGACCATGAAGATGGCCACAACCATGATGTGGATCCCCACATTTGGTTAGATCCCTTGTATTCAAAGGAAATGGCAAAGAACATCGCCGACACCCTTTCCAAAGAAATGCCTGAGCATAAAGATGAATTCCAGGCGAACCTTGAAGCGTTATCCAGTGATCTAGATGAGTTAAACGCTGAATTCCAAAGCATGGCGGACAATTCGCCAAAGAAAACTTTCTACGTTTCCCATGCTGCCTACAGCTATTGGGAAGAACGCTACGGACTCCATCAGGAAGCCATCGCCGGGTTGAACACCGCTGACGAACCTTCCCAACAGGAGCTGAAGAAAATCATTGAAAAAGGGAAGAAAGACAACGTCCGATACATCCTGTTTGAGCAGAACGTTTCTTCCCGTCTGACAGAAGTCGTCCAAAATGAACTGGGAGCGAAATCACTCACGCTTCATAACTTATCCGTCCTTACTGCAGAGGATCGTAAAGAGAATGAGGATTATTTTTCATTAATGAAGAGAAATATTGATACGTTGAAGAAGGCATTACAATAAGAAAGCAGCCCTGGTGGCTGCTTTTTTTGTTAAATGAGAGGGCCATTCCTCATTTATTTTCAAAATCGGCTAATTTATTTTCAAAAAACAGGATTTATTTTCAAATCTGGACACTTTCTTTTCAAAAATGACCATTTTATTTTCAAAACCTTAATTTGGGTCGTCATGATGAATCGTTTATGCATGGGCACAACCGAGTTATTATCGACTTTGCCTCATTTATTATCGACTTTGCCTCATTTATTATCGACTTCCCCCTTTATATTATCGACTTTCACACACTTATTATCGACTTCCCCCTTTATATTATCGACTTCCTCATCAATCCCCTCAAACTTCTCTTTCTCCTAAAAAACATGAATATTATTTTCCATTAAGTGGACAATAAGGAAATGTTAAAGACTAGTAAGGGAGATTTGAGAATGGATGATTTAGTAATTGCTCGTTCCATGTTTGGTACCACAATGGGTTTTCATATCATATTTGCCACACTTGGAGTGGGTATACCGTTAATGATCCTTGTGGCAGAAATCATGTTCCAACGGACCAATGACCTTGATTATTCCGTGATGGCGAAGCGATGGACCAAGGCGTTCGCGGTACTGTTAGGGGTGGGTATCCCGACAGGAACGATTGCAGGGGTTCAATTGTCTCTCCTTTGGCCTGGATTCATGGAAGTCATCGGGCGCGTCATGGCCCTGCCGTTTCAAATTGAGATCTATGCATTTTTTGTAGAAGCTCTATTTATGTCCATTTATGTGTATGCGGCCAACCGGATTGCTCCTTGGATGCGGATTGTAAGTTTGGTGCTCGTTGCCATCGGAGGACTTGCTTCAGCCGTATTGATCACTAATGTACATGCTTTTGAAGGGACACCAGCAGGGTTTGAAATTATAAACGGAAAAATCACCAACGTGGATCCGTGGAAGGCATTCTTTAATCCAAGCTTTTTTGTGACAGCCGGACACGTGGCCTTATCCGCTTATGTAGTGGGATCCTTTACGATTGCGACCGTTTCTGCATTTAAGATGCTTCGGTCTTCTTTTGGTTCAAGGGTTTATTCTTTCCACAGTAAATCACTCATGATCTGCCTATTGGTTGGCGGTGTTTTCTCATTCCTGACGGCCATCAATGGGCATGAATCGGCACAAAAGCTACACGAATATCAGCCGGAGAAGCTGGCTGCTGCAGAAGGATTATTCGAAACCCAGACTCATGCGCCACTTGCCATCGGAGGATTTACCGATCCCATTACCCAGGAAGTGAAATGGGGTATCGAGGTGCCTTGGGCCCTTAGTTTCCTTGCGGGCAACAGCTTCGATACGGAGGTTATCGGACTGAACGACTTCCCTGAAGAATATTGGCCGCCCCTTTTCGTCCATACGTTATTTAACGCAATGGTTGGAATAGGATCCCTCCTCATCCTACTGTCACTCGTCGCCTATGTATGGAACAAGTTACTGAAAAAAGAACGTTTCCCGAAATGGTTGATGTGGGCATTCGTTGCCGGGGGTCCACTGTCAATCCTCGCTATCGAATTTGGATGGATCTTCGCCTGTACCGGCCGCCAGCCATGGACGATTTACCGCATCCTCAGCACCGAGGACTCGGTCACAACGTCCGGGAATTTAGGAACTCTCTTTATACTATTCGTGTCCGTTTATGCGATTTTAGCCGTATCGGTTTTACTGGTGCTTCTTTATTACTTCAGAAGAAACCCACCGGAAAAAGATATTCACAAAGCTGAATCAAAACAAAAGGATATTCCCCTGTCAACTTAATCAGCAGGAATTGGAGGTGAAGAAATGACACAAGCATTGATTGCCATCACCATACTCTGGGGATTCGTCTTTATTTATGCCGTCATGGCGACGATGGATTTCGGCGCTGGATTCTGGTCTATGATCTATATCAATCATGACAAAACGAAAGCGACGAATATCGCCAACCGCTACCTGTCGCCTACCTGGGAGGTTACCAATACGTTCATCGTAGCCCTCGTAGTGGCAGTGTACAGTATGTTCCCGGGAGCTGCGTATTCATTGGGGACCGTATTACTGGTTCCCGGCAGCATGATTCTACTGCTTCTGGCCTTACGAAGTGCCTTCCTTGTCTTTTCACATGTGGCAGATGATTATCGAAAGCCGTTGACTTATGTAACAGGAATCACCGGATTACTGATTCCAGGACTGCTCATCAGTGTTCTTCCAATTTCCCATGGACCCTATATTGATTTCGAAGACGGACAGACTCTTCTTCTAGGGAAATTGTTTAGCAGTCCACATGAATATGCTTTCTTCGGATTTGCAGTAGCCAGCACACTGTTTCTTTCTTCCTTGCTCCTTGCCGATTACTCCAAAGCTTCAAAGGAATTCGAAGCATTTAAAGTATACCGACGGGACGCCCTGATCATCGGTCCGATTTCGGTGGTCATGGCCTTTCTCATCATGTTCACCATGAAAAAGGAAGCCTCTTGGATCTATGACCGGATGATGGATGACCTGCCGATTTTATGGGTTTCCCTCCTCGGGTTCTTGGTCGCAGGCGGTGCCTTGTTCCTTCCGACAAATAAGGAAGGAATGAAAGGGATGCCTAGGGTCGCCGTCATCGCCGTGACCTTTCAGTATGTATTGGCGAGCTACGTATATGGTAAAGCACATTTGCCTTATATCATCTACCCCGAGGTCACGATCCAGTCGGGGTTTACCGATCCCAACTCTTTTAAGGCTGTATTCATTACCTATATTGTCGGGTTCATCATCCTGTTCCCGGGCTTTGTCTACTTCTGGAGTTTATTTATGAATGATAAACGATATTTGCGGCAAAAGAGTGAATGAAAAAGCTCCGGGACTCCCGGGGCTTTTTTATTGCCACCCGTCAGGTAGATTAGTTGCCTGCCGATGTCCATAACCTTACACTTACGTTAGAACCACTTAAGAAAGGATGATGAAAAATGGCACAATCGATTAAAGGCAAAACCGCTTATATTACAGGTGCAGCACGGGGGATCGGAAAGGCTACAGCATTGGAGCTTGCCCGGGAAGGCGTCCATGTTGGATTGATTGCCCGTACAGAAAGCACTCTTGAAAAGGTGGCAGAGGAAGCACGGTCCCTTGGAGTGAACGCAAGTGTGGCAGTGGCGGATATTTCCGATATGGATCAGGTTCATCAAGCCGTGAAGAAACTTAAGAATGAGTTGGGACCAGCAGACATTTTGATCAATAACGCGGGTATCGGAACGTACGGATCGTTTCTTGAAATCGATCCCGAAGACTTTAAACGTACATTTGAAGTTAACGTCTTCGGAACCTATTATGTCACCCGTGCCGTCCTGCCCCATTTGATCGAGAAGAACCAGGGCGACATCATCACTATCTCATCCAGCAGCGGATTGAAGGGTACGGCGGGGAGCACGGCTTACAGCGGATCAAAGTTTGCTGTCCAGGGTATGACGGAAGCACTCA
Source organism: Rossellomorea aquimaris (assembly GCF_020172085.1). GTDB lineage: Bacteria > Bacillota > Bacilli > Bacillales > Bacillaceae_B > Rossellomorea > Rossellomorea aquimaris_E. The sequence goes on along the minus strand of NZ_JAIVAT010000001.1, from coordinate 22,188 downwards.
TGCAGGAAGTCCGTAAGCATAATATCCGAGTCATGACCTTGAATCCAAGCCTTGTGGCTACGGATCTAACATTTGATAACCTTGATGAAGCGGACAAGGAAAAATATATGCAGCCCGAAGACCTGGCAGAACATATGGTATCTCAGCTGAAGTTACATCCACGCATCTTTATTAAACAATCCCTGCAGTGGGCGACGAATCCATTTTAAAGGAATGGAAAAGCTCAGGGCAAAATGAGCCCTGAGCTTTTTATCTGTGTTGATCAACAAGGATGGTATTACCGTCAGGATCTTCTATCATGAAGCTCCCTGGTCCTTCACCGGATTCATCCGCTTCGGATAGCATGGTCATCCCTTTTGCCTTCAAATTCTGTTGTAATGCCCGGACGTCCGTATAGGATTCTAGATTTTCTGCATTTTGATCCCAACCAGGATTGAATGTCAGGATGTTCTTTTCAAACATTCCCTGAAATAGGCCGATAATACAGCTTTCATTCTTCATAATCAGCCAATTATGGCTGATGTCCCCTCCCATGACTTCAAATCCAAGATCCTCATAAAATGACTTTGATACATGTATGTCCTTTACGCTTAAACTTACAGAAAATGCACCTAGTTTCATATGTCCTCCTCTAAGGATTTTCTTTAAGTATATATGGACAAGATTGGAAATTCAATGATCCTCTTTTCCTTAAAGAGATGAAAACGTCTCTTTGCTCAGGGAGACCTCACTCAAACGCTTTCGATTTAACTCCACGCCGATTCCGGCACCTTCCAATCGATTCACCACACCATTGTTCACTACGATCGGGGAGGTGATGATGTCCTCCTCCCAGTATTTTGAGGAGGAAGAAATATCCCCTGGAATCGTGAATCCTTCAAGAGTGGAAAGAGCCAGATTATGGGCACGGGAAACCCCAAACTCGATCATCCCCCCGCACCATACCCTAATATGATGTTGCCGGCACAGATGATAGATCTCCAGGGCACTCGTATATCCACCTACCCTGCCCAGCTTGACGTTCACCACTCCGCAGCTGTTCAAATGGATCGCACTTTTCATATCGTGGGGGGTCACGATACTTTCATCAAGGCAGATGGGAGTGGCAATCTCTTTCTGCAATATGGAGTGTTCTACCAGGTCGTCAATTCCGAGGGGCTGTTCGATCATCTCCAGATGAAACTCATCCAATGCCTGAAGCTTAGATTTATCTCCTAGTGTATAGGCTGAATTGGCATCGGCTAAAAGCGAGAGAGCTGGAAACTGGGCCCTTAATTCTCGTACAATCTCTATATCCGATTCAGGGGAGATTTTCACCTTTATTCGCTGATAGCCATCTTCAACAAGTTCTTCCGCCTGCTTGACTATTTCTTCCGTGTCTCCAGCACCGATCACTGCGCCTGAAAGGATTTCTTCTCGTACTCCTCCAATCAGTTTCCACAGGGGCTTTTGTTGCTGTCTGGCGTATAAATCCCATAAAGCCATTTCAAGTGCCGCCTTCGCCATGGAATTCCCACGAACGGCTTCAAACCGTTTCCCGATTTCTTCAGGATGCTGGAAGGGTTTGTTGTTCATAAGAGGAATCAATACATCTTTAAGGATATGATAGGACGTTTTCACGGTTTCTTCTGTATACCACGGGGTTGAAAAGGCCACACCTTCCCCTAGTCCGCACAATCCTTCAGTATCCTGGACCTCGACAATGATCCCTTCCCGCTCCTTAACAGTTTGAAGATGGGTCACAAACGGCTTTTTCAAAGGCATTGAAATCACATGAAGAGTGACTGATTTAATCTTCATCGGCATACATCCCTTTTTCCCATTGATCCCTAAGCACTCTTCTCAGCAGTTTATTTGAAGCATTTCGTGGAAGCTCTTGCACAAATACTAGTTTTTTCGGAAGTTTGTAAGAGGCAAGATTCTTTGCGCAATGCTTTAGGATTTCTTCTTCAGTAAGATTCTCTTTCTTTACGATAAAAGCGCAGGGAATCTGTCCCCATTCGTCACTTGTGATTCCTGTCACTCCTGCTTCCTCTACCCCGTCGCAGCTAAGTAAAACACTCTCAATTTCAGCAGGGTACACATTTTCCCCACCGGATATGATCAGGTCTGAACGTCGGTCCAATACAAATAAGAATCCTTCGTCATCCACATAGCCGATGTCCCCTGTAGAAAACCAGCCGGATTTAAAGCTTTCGATGTTGGCTTTCTCTCTCCGGTAATACCCATTCGTCACATTCGGGCCTTTCACTAAGATCTCGCCTTCCTGATACGGCCTTGCTTGTCCTTCTTTATCCTTGATCATCAATTCAGAAGGAAAGAGGGGTTTTCCTGCGGAACCAAGCTTCGACATACTGTATTCAGGTGATAACGTCACAATTTGAGAAGAAGTTTCCGTCATTCCATATGTCTGAAAGACCGGTACGCCTTTTTCCTTACATACCTGCAGCAATGGAAGGGGAGCCGGTCCGCCTCCCAACAGCATACAGCGAAAATTCGCATGATAGGTTTTGTCCCCCATGTCTTTCATCAGCCGTTGGAGCATATTGCTGACGACGGACATGATAGTGACTTTACCTGCCATCAACTCCCTATTGATCCCTTCCACATCGAAGGTTTCAAATAGCCTTACGTTCATTCCATATATGACGCTTCTCATCAGAATCGAATATCCACTGATGTGAAAGAGGGGAACTGAACATAGCCATGTATCATTTTCACTTATCCCGAGATTCAATGAAGACCCAATCGCACTCCACCAATGGTTTCCGTATGATTGAAGGACTCCCTTTGGTGCTCCCGTCGTACCCGATGTATACATAACCGAGCATGCTTGGTCTAACTGAAAATGATCCTTCACCTCAAAAGATGTTCTGTGTGTGTGAAACAATCGAGAGAAGGAGACCCCAGTGACGTCTTCCCCTAAAAATGAAAGTTTCTCTTCAAACTCATCATCAAATATAACCGTTGATAATCCCATATCCTGAATCTGGAATGATAATTCACTTTCACTTAACTTATGGTTTAATAGGACGGTTGTGTACCCCAGCTGTTGAATAGCATGAACAAGCAACACAGATTCGACTTTGTTCTTAATCATGAGTCCCAAATAGGGGTGGGAAGATGAGTCGACGATAGTATTCACTTGTTCTGCAATGGTTATGGCTTTTGTCCATAATTCTTTAAATGTAAATGCCACGTCACCATTACTCAACGCCATCCGATCCGGTGTTAAAAACGCTCTTTGTTTCAGCCAGTTAGGCAATTGCTGTGTTGTCATCCTGTCATTCTCCATTCCTTTCTTGTTGAGTCTCTTGTAATCATTTTTTCTTATATGGTTGGCTCTATGTTGAGACACACCGGAAAGAACTTGCGCCATTCCCAAAAACCATTCATTTAAAAAAGCCTGATGAATCCATCAAAGATTCATCAGGCCGCCTCAAATCAAGGGAAACGAGGGAATTGACCGAAGTCCGGCTTACGCTTTTCTTTGAATGCGTCACGGCCTTCTTTCGCTTCCTCTGTTGTGTAGTATAGAAGGGTAGCGTCACCTGCAAGTTGCTGCAGACCTGCCAGTCCATCGGTATCTGCATTGAATGAAGCTTTTAAGAAACGAAGGGCAGTCGGACTTTTTTCGAGCATTTCTGAAGCCCACTGAACGGTTTCCGCTTCAAGCTGCTCGTATGGAACCACTGTATTGACAAGACCCATTTCAAGCGCTTCCTGTGCATTGTACTGACGGCATAGGTACCAAATTTCTTTCGCTTTCTTGTGACCGACGATGCGTGCAAGGTATCCTGCACCGTATCCTGCGTCAAAGCTTCCCACTTTAGGACCCGTTTGTCCAAAGATCGCATTGTCAGCAGCAATCGTAATATCACATACGACGTGAAGGACATGTCCTCCTCCGATCGCGTAACCGGCTACCATTGCGATGACAGGTTTCGGGATCACACGGATCAGACGCTGTAGGTCCAATACGTTCAAGCGAGGAATTTCATCTTCCCCGACATATCCGCCGTGTCCACGGACACGTTGGTCTCCACCTGAACAGAATGCTTTTTCACCTGCACCTGTTAAAACGATGACGCCGACCTTGGAATCGTCACGTGCATAAGCAAATGCATCGATTAATTCCATAACCGTTTTAGGACGGAATGCATTACGTACTTCTGGTCGATTGATCGTAATCTTAGCGATTCCATTATATGTTTCGTACAAAATATCTTCGTAGTTTCTTTCTGAAACCCATTCAAAAGCCATTGGTTTGTTCCTCCTTTATGTAGTTAACAGTAGATCCTCTATTATTGTACCAAACTTTCGCGGTTCTTCCACATGAATTGCATGACCTGTGTTGGAAAATGTCACGATTTCAAATTCCGGATGTCGTTTTTTCATAATTTCTGCAATCCGGACGAACTTCTCATCCAACTCTCCTACCAGCAAATGAACGGGAATGGAAAGATCATCAATCTTGTGCCACAGCGAATCCTGGGCGCCGGTCCCCATCCCTCTCAGGCTATTGGACAAGCCTGTGACAGATTGATTCAGGCGCTGGTTCCTGATCTCGGAGCGCTCTGTATCTGAAAGCCGCTTCTGAGAAGCAAACAAGGGAATCTCCTGCCAAAAGTCCACGAACCGTTCCATTCCCTCTCTCTCAATTCGTTCCGCAAGTTCTTGATCCTTCTTCCGACGGTCCGCTCTTTCTTCATCCGTTTCTAATCCCGGCGATGCGCTTTCCAGTAACAAGCTCTTCACCTTATGAGGATATTTCAAGCTGAAGTAAAGAGCTGTACGCCCCCCCATTGAATAGCCGATCAAGACGGCTTCTTTTATTCCCAGCTCATCAAGGATGCAGCATAAGTCTTCAGATACCTGATCCATGGTATACCTTCTGACATCCTGAGGGGAATCGGTGCGCCCATGCCCGATCAGATCTACGCTGATACATTGATAGGTTGCGGACAATCGATCGGTGATACGGGACCATGTTGTCGTATCACCGGTAAATCCGTGGAGGAAAACCAGAGGAACTCCCCTCCCTTTAACTTCTACAAAATATCGAATATCATTCACTTGAAGAATCATGCCATTCACCCTTCATATTTTGCGTCATTTCCCGGGAAACAAAATTCCACAATTTGCGATGATTTGCTACATTTTCTTCACGATTGGTTATCACTTCAATGATCTTTATCCCCTTCGTCTGATCCGCTTCCTGAAGAGCTGGGATAAATTCAGATTGTGATGCAACGTGGAAATAATGGGCGCCGTAAAGCTTAGCCGCATGACCAAACTCCAGGTCCATCGGGGTACCGAACAGGTCTTCAAAGTGGGTTTGATCACCTGCTTGCGGAAGATAAGAAAAGATACCGCCGCCATTGTTATTCATCACGACTATGGTCATATCTAATTGATATTTCCTCGCCGTCAATAGACCGTTTAAATCATGGAAAAAGGCAAGATCTCCAATCAAGAGGTACATCGGCTTTGATCCTGTACTCATCCCAAGGGCTGTCGACACCACTCCGTCAATTCCGTTGGCCCCGCGATTGGCAAAGATCCGAAGCGAACGGTCATCTGTGAATAAAAAGGTATCCAAATCCCTGATAGGCATGCTGTTACTGGAGAACAGGGTTGCCCCTTCAGGCAGGTGTTGAATCAATTGATGGACAGCCATCCCTTCATCCCACGCTTGATGCCCCTGTATGAGCAAGCCCTTCGCCTGATCATTGACACCTTTCCAATGGTCGAGCCACTCCCTATCTGAATGGGCGCTATTTTTCATAAATCCCTGACAGAAAAGGTTTTCCTCACATTGGATATAATGGGTTCCACGAGCAGTCGGATCCTGCCATTCTTCTCCTTTACTCACAACCCATGTCGGAATATCCGGCAGACTTTTCAAGAATAGCATCAATGCCTTTGATACTGGCATGGCACCGAAACGGATGACGAGGTCAGGCTGTAAAGCTTCTTTACACTCATCGATCCTGAGGACCGTGTCGTAGCAATCCATGATATTTTCCTTGGAATGGCCACCACTCCGAACAAAAGATAATGGATCTGCCAGGATAGGCAGTGCGTATGCCTCAGCAAACTCAGTAATGGACTGCACAGCTTCTTCACTTATCCCAGGGCCACACACAACGATGCCCCGTTTTGAATTCATGATTTGCTCCTGAAGGTCATGCTGAATATCCGCAGGTAATTGCCGATTTCCCTGAAGAACTCTCTTTCCCGATTGACCTGTTGTAAACTCCACCTGTTTCAAATCAGGAATAAGCGGTTCCCGGAATGGGAAGTTATAATGAACCGGTCCTTCTGGATATCCAATCGAAATAGACACGCCCCTGGCGGCAGATGAACGTGCATATTGCACCATGGACGGAATGCTTTCCGGCAATGCCATATCGATGGACCACTTTACGTGTTTTCCATATAGATCAATTTGATTGATCGCTTGAGGCGCCCCTACTTCCCTCAGCTCATGAGGACGATCCGCGGTCAGGACAATGAGCGGTACCTTCCCGTAGCGCGCCTCAATGACGGCAGGATAATAATTTGCCCCCGCTGTTCCTGAACTGCATAGTATGGCTACGGGCTTCTTTTTGGACTTGGCAATCCCCAATCCAAAAAAAGCCGCTGAACGTTCGTCCACGTTCGTATACGTTTTAACACCGGGATGATGGGCAAATAACAACGCCAAAGGAGTAGAACGAGAGCCGGGACTGATCACGACTTCGTCTACTCCATTTCCCACCAGTTCTTCAATGAAAGCCACTAAATACTGCGTTAATTTCTGTTGATGCTCATTCATCATGATCGGTTCCCCCTAATGCACGGAGCATTGGTCGAAATTTCATTTGTGTTTCTTTAAACTCACTTTCAGGTTCTGAATCGGCTACGATTCCACAGCCTGCATAAAGATAGGCTTTATCTCTCTGCAGAAGACCTGAACGGAGAGCGACAGCATACTCACCATTGCCGTAGGCATCCATCCAACCGATCGGACCAGCGTATAACCCACGATCCATTTCTTCCTCCTGCCGGATCACGTGCAAAGCTTTATCCCTCGGTACCCCGCCAAGTGCCGGAGTCGGATGTAATTTTTCGACAAGATTGAGAAGCGATGTATGCTCCGATGCCTGTCCGATAACAGGAGTGTATAAGTGCTGGATATCCTTCAATTTCATAAGTTGAGGAGATGTCGGGATTGTTAGTTCATTACAAAACGGTTTCAGGGCATCCTCGATACTTTCCACGACAAGCTGATGCTCAAACCGATTCTTCTCATCCTCCAGAAGCGCTTCCCCTAGTTTCTCATCGCTCTCTAGGGTATCGCCACGGGCAATCGATCCCGCTAAACAGGTAGAAAGGATTTCTTCTCCCGTTTTTTTGACAAGGCGCTCTGGAGTTGCTCCGATGAAGCAGCTCTCTTCTCGTTCAAAACTGAACACAAAACTGTCTGGCTGCTGACTCCACAGGTTATCGAGCACAAAATCAGATGATACCTGTTTGTCAAAGGATACTTCACATTTTCTCGCAAGCACGACCTTATCCATTTCCCCCTGCTGTAAACGACTTACGACGCTTTGAACAGAATTCTTCCATTCTTCAGGCTTCACATCACGGTTCCCTAGCCACCGTGGCCGTTCTGGAATAATGGTCTTCCGGGCGTTTGCAAGAAGTTCTTCCTTCTTGAAGAGATGTTCATGAAATAAGCTTCCATCCTCTTCAGGATGACAGATGACATTCATCGTCAAGTAATTCGTTTTCCCGGGCTTAGTCAACATGAACATAGGGAGCTGAAACGAACCCGTAGAGAATTGCTCCCACTCTTTACCGCTATCATTTATCGGGTCAAAGCTGAAGCCTCCAAAAAGTAATGGACCTGTGCCTGCCCATTTGTCCCCTGTCACGACCACAGATTCTTCGATTAAGCGCTTCCACTCATTCTCAACCGTGAAAAATCGATCTTCCATTTCATCCGTAGAAACGATATGAGACGCTCCGAGTCCAACAAGGGTGATCGTATGATCACGGTCCTTCCATAAAAAGCGCTCTCCGTTAAAAGAACGGCCCCCATAATAAAAAGAAAGAGGGTCCACTGCATCGACTTCCTCCACGATGCTGAGAAGGACGGGGTGATCTATTTGTTTAGCCTTTATCCTGGCTGTATCATATGCTTTTTCAATATTGGTTTTATGGATGGTAACCAACTGAATTCCCCCAAACAAAATCACGTACACTATTCAAACTTATTATAAGATACACCTGTCTATATGGTGTGTCAACGAAGTTCAAGGCATGTTTACAATATTTATCCTTATTATATATAATAAACCCTTTTTCTCCTTTTGAGAAACCAAAAAGGTTGTAAAAGTCCTCAATTACTGGAAAATAGAACCTTCACGAATTTGTAGAAAATGATTGACAGTCCCCCTCCCTTTACCTACACTTTAATCTGTAAAGGAATTGTAATGTTTTCTGAAAATTCCTTATTACGTAAGGGAGAGAGAATGATGGAACAACAAGCATCCAACGTGTTGGAATCAGATAAAGGGTGGAAAATCTGGTGGCAGCTGACAAGGCCACACACTCTTACAGCAGCATTTGTTCCTGTATTATTAGGGACAGTACTCGCGCTGCAATTTACGAACGTTAACTTCATGCTATTTTTAGCCATGCTGGTTGCCTGCCTGCTTATCCAGGCTGCTACCAATATGTTCAATGAATACTACGATTATAAAAGAGGACTGGATACAGAGCACTCGGTCGGAATCGGTGGAGCGATCGTCCGAAACGGGGTCAAACCGTCAACGGTCATCAACCTTGCCTTTTCACTATACGGGGTATCCCTCCTGTTGGGGATTTATATTTGTTTGAACAGTACATGGTGGCTCGCTCTCATAGGCTTAGTGTGCATGGCTGCAGGGTACTTTTATACTGGCGGACCAATGCCAATTGCCTACACACCTTTTGGCGAGATCGTAGCCGGGTTCTTCATGGGATGTGTGATCATCTTGATTTCGTTTTATATCCAGACCGGTTATATCAATGGGGACAGTATCCTCATTTCAATTCCAGTATCCATTTTGGTTGGTTCAATCCTGCTGGCGAACAACATCCGTGACCTGGATGGCGACAAAGAAAACGGACGCAAAACCATTGCAATCCTGCTCGGGAAAAAAGGAGCAATCGTCCTTTTAGGCGGCATGTTTGTCGTATCCTACGGGTGGATCATCGGATTGGTCGTCACTGAGATCTCATCACCATGGCTGTTTGTCACCTTTCTGAGCATCCCGAAAGCAGTTAAAGCTACAACAGGGTTCATCGGAAAAACACAACCAATCGAAATGATGCCCGCCATGAAAGCCACAGCCCAAACCAATACCATCTTTGGATTCCTTTTATCCATTGGATTATTACTTGCTTATATGCTATAAGTGACAAGAGAGTCGTCCCAAAAATTTTGGGCGGCTCTTTTTATGCATTTTTCCAAAAGAGTGTTGTATTCTTACACAGACTATGACTTGCATGATGCTCTGTCAACGAATGTGTGCCAGAAGGTGCGGAGAACTTCTCCGTTTTCCGTAAGAGTCTACGCAGCTCCCCTCACCCTCTAAAGAAGCATTATTTTTGACAAAGCTAAATAGTTCATAAAAATCAATGAAAAAATAATAGCTATAACCAGTCACTTCAGCAAGTATAGTTGAAAACAATCCTGAATTTACGAAGATATAGTGAAACACTTAAGCTTGGAAAGTTGATTGAAGCGGAAGGTGATTGACTCCTGCGGGAAACGCGTGAAAGTTGAGACCCCACAGGGCTTTAGCCCGAGGAGGCTCAACTCACGCCCCGCGGAAAGCAAGCACCTGCAGCGGAAATCAACTACCACTCGCTTATTGAATTATTGAATTCAAAAAAACCTTTTATGTTTTAACAACACCACTTTCGGATAAAGTATGGTTAGGACAAGATTTCAGCGAACATAATGAAGGATGTGAAGAAATTGCTAACAGACAGCCAAAAACAAACAATGAAACAAGAATTGGTTCAACAACAAAAGCAGTTACAGGAACATTTACATCAGGATTTAGATAATCTTCACCATACAAATGAACGTGATAACTCAGGAGAACTCTCCCTTTACGATAACCACCCTGCCGATATGGGAACAGAATTATATGAACGGGAGAAGAATTACGCTATTGATGATCATGCAAAGCTCGAACTGAATAAGATTCAAAATGCCCTTCAGGCAATCGAAGACGGTACGTATGGCCAATGTAAGGAATGCGGCCAGGATATTCCTTACGAACGCCTGGAAGTCATCCCTACTACACTTTATTGCCGTGACCATACACCGGAGCAGTCGACACCTCAAGATAGACCAGTGGAAGAAGATGTGCTGCAGCCCCCTGTCGACAATGAGTTCAGACATGAAACGGATGGGAATGTGCGGGACGATCAAGATAGCTTTCAGGAGGTGGGGAGGTTCGGTACATCTGAAACCCCATCTGACTTTGAAGGCGATCACGAAGATTATTCCGATCTGTACCAGGATGAAGATACATCAGAAGGCTTCACCGAGGATTTCGAGTCATTCGTCGGGACGGATATGGATGGCTCAAACCGTAAAGCCTATCCTTCGAAAACTCACGAAGAATATGAAGACATGCTCGATGAAAACGATATCGAATCAACAATGGGGGACATCCCCTATAAGGACGGGGACAGCTATGTTTCCGATAAAAAGAAATAGTCATAAAAAGACCGCCTGGGAATGATCCCAGGCGATCTTTTTTTTATTTTATCAAGCTTCCCTGAGCAATGCCCCATATGTCCTTCGCATATTGCTCAATGGTCCTGTCGCTTGAGAAATAACCGGAATTGGCGATATTCTGCAAGCACATCCGGGACCAATGCTCTTTGTTTTCATAAGCTTTCCCTGCCTGTTCATGAACCCTCACGTAGGAATCGAAATCCCGGAGGACAAAGAACTGATCATTCTCCGTCAGCAGAGAATCATAAATGGTTTCGAAATGATCACCTGCATCCGGCAGGGTATCATCTATTAATTGATTCAATACCTTTTTGATCCTTGTATCGTAGTGGAAGTACTCCATGGCATAGTAGCCGCCATGGTGCTGGTATTTCATTACTTCCTCTGCCGTCAAGCCAAATATGAAGATATTTTCATTCCCGACCTGCTCAAGGATCTCGATATTGGCTCCATCCAATGTCCCCAGGGTCAAGGCACCGTTCATCATGAACTTCATATTCCCTGTACCGGACGCTTCCTTACTGGCCGTTGAAATTTGCTCGGACAAGTCAGCTGCCGGGATGATTTCTTCCGCCAGGGACACTCGGTAATTCTCAAGGAACACGACTTTAATTCGCCCTTTCACCAGCGGGTGATCATTCACGAGATCAGCAACAGAATGAATCAATTTAATAATTTTCTTCGCATAGAAGTAACCAGGTGACGCCTTTGCACCGAAAATGAACGTCCGCGGATGAAAAACAAAGCCTGGATCTTCCACACAGCGGTTAAAAAGATGAAGTATGTGTAACACATTCATCAACTGACGTTTATACGCATGAAGCCGCTTCACCTGGATATCGAAGATCGAAGAAGGGTCAACCACAATTCCATTGCTTTCAAATATCCGCTCTGCAAGCTTCCGTTTATTTTCCTGCTTCACATCATACAGATCCTTCAGGAATGACGTATCATGATGATACTCCTTCAACTTCACAAGTTTAGAAGGATCTTTGATCCACTCATCCCCGATCGAAGATGTGATCAGGTTCGACAATGCGGGGTTGCTATTGAGAAGCCACCTTCTATGAGTGATTCCATTCGTCTTGCTATTAAATTTGTTAGGATAATATTGATAGAATAAGTTCATTTCCCTTTGCTTTAAAATTTCCGTATGGATCTTCGCTACCCCATTCACGCTGAAACTCCCCACAATCGCCAGGTGAGCCATTTTGACTTCATCATGGGAGATGATCGCCATGTCCTCAATTCTCTTCCACTCACCAGGATACGCTTCCCATAACTCCCTGCAGAACCGCTCATTGATTTCATTGACGATCATATGAATGCGGGGCAGGAGTGGCTGGAATATTCGAATCGGCCATCTCTCCAGTGCTTCCGATAGAGTCGTATGGTTCGTGTAAGCAAATGTATTCGTCGTAATCTCCCATGCATCTTCCCATTCAAAGGAATATTCATCAAGAAGGACCCTCATCAACTCCGGAATGGCAAGAACCGGGTGGGTATCATTGATATGGATTGAAATATGTTCATGAAGCTCCCTTAAATCCCCGTTTCGATATAGGTATGAGTCCAGAATGGATCGTATGCTTGCCGATACCAGGAAATACTGTTGTTTAAGGCGCAGGATCTTCCCTTCTTCATGAGTATCGTCAGGATAAAGAAACTCTGTGATCGCTTCTGTGTCGCGCTTATATTTCATCATGTCCTTCCCTGCTTTATAGGCGGCAGGCTCGGCACTCCATAAACGCAGGGTGTTGACCGTCGATGTTTCATATCCAACGACAGGCATATCATAAGGAACGGCCGCTACGATTTCAGCATCGACATGGCGAAACCTTAAGACATCCTTTTCCGTATATGATTCCACCTTGCCCCAGAAAGGGACTTCCACGGTCAGATCCGATTTTCGCACTTCCCATACATGACCATGGCGCAGCCACTGCTCGGGAAGCTCCATCTGAAATCCATTCACGATCTTTTGTTCAAACAGTCCATGCTTATAACGGATCCCATACCCATGTCCGGGAAGATTGAGAGACGCGAGAGAATCGAGAAAACAGGCAGCAAGGCGTCCAAGCCCTCCATTTCCAAGCCCTGCATCATGTTCGACCTCTTCCATATCCGCAAGGTCGATGCCGAGATCCTGCAGTCCTTTTTCCACAATATCGTAAATTCCCAAATTCATCAGGTTCTGACGGAGCAGCCGTCCGAGCAGGAATTCAATCGATAAGTAATACACCTGCTTTTGCTTATTGAACCGGTACTGCTCGTTCGTATGGATCCAGTTCATCGAGATATATTCACGGATTAAATGACCTAATGTGAAAAACTGATCCTGACTGGTGGATTCAGGAAACGTCTTTCCATACATCATTTCAAGCTTCTTCAGAAACATCTCTTTAAATTCAATCGGATCAGAAAACATGGCTTTCACTCCTTGATACCAGGTCAGCATATAATTGATTATACTTGAAGGCTGATTGTGCCCAACTATAATCCTTATTCATTGCAGTACGTACAATATGATTCCATGTTTCCGGTTCATCGTGGAAATACGACAATGCCCTTCTGTAGGTGTAGAGCATGTCATGGGCATTAAAATTCTTGAATGAGAACCCGTTTCCACTCTCCGTCACTTCATTGTAGGATTCTACCGTATCGTTCAATCCACCGGTCTCACGGACAAGTGGAAGGGCTCCATATCTCATGGCAATTAATTGTCCCAGCCCGCACGGCTCGAATTTAGATGGCATCAAGAAAAGATCACTGGCAGAATAGATCTGTTTCGCCAGCTCCTCATTGAAGCCGATCTGTACTCTGACCTTGTCTGGATACGTCCATTCCATCTCCCTGAAGAACTGTTCAAATTCCCAATCCCCTGTCCCCAATAGGACAAATTGAACATTTTCCTGAATCATTTCATGAAAGACACCCCTGACCAGCTCGAGCCCCTTTTGATTCGTTAACCTAGAAATGATGGACACAAGAGGGATTCCTTCATTCACCTGGAGTCCCAGGCTTTGTTGCAGATGACGCTTCGCCTGTTTCTTTCCATGAAGGTTGCCGCTAAAAAACGGAAACTCTCCATCATCGGGGTTATACACTTCATCGTCGATCCCATTGAGGATACCTAAAAGCTGGTTATACCGCTGACCCAGGATATTATGAAGCTTTTCTCCATAATACGGCGTGAGGATTTCCTCTTTATATGTAGGACTCACCGTTGTGACGAAATCCGAAGAAATGAGAGCACCTTTCATGAAATTGATATTGCCATAGAACTCGAGGTATTCATGATGAAAATACTTCTCGGGTATCCCTAATAAATCCGTCATCACCTGTTTAGGATAGATCCCCTGGAATTGGAGATTGTGAATCGTGAATACACTTCGAATATACGAATATCCCGGTCTCTCCTGGTATTCGCTTCGGAGTAAGAACGGAACCATGCCCGTGTGCCAGTCATGGCAGTGGATCACATCAGGGTAAAAATCTAGTACAGCGATACTTTCGAGTACTGCCCTTGTGAAGTAGGCAAAGCGCTCCCCATCATCAAAGTATCCGTACAGTCGGTCCCGTTTAAAATAATATTCATTGTCGACAAAATAATACGTTACTCCGTTTTCAGTGTACTCTTCAATCCCACAATACTGATTTCGCCAACCGACTGATACGAAAAACTCTTTCTTTCGTTTCATTTTAGAACAAAATTCCTGAGGAATCCCGCCATATTTAGGCAGGATCACCCTGACATCGGTCCCTAGACTTCTTAACTCCTTAGGAAGTGCGCCCGCTACGTCCGCCAGACCTCCGGATTTAATAAACGGGACACACTCCGATACTACAAATAACACTTTCACGAATTCATCAGCGCTCCTTGAATCATTCCTTTGCGAATGACAATTGGATTGTTTGGTTCTCCGATCAGTTTGACGCCATCCTCTATCCTCACATCTTTATCCAAGATCACATTCTCTAGTACACAGTTATCTCCAATTTGGCTCTTCTGCATAATGATGCTGTCCGAAATCGTCGTATTTTTTCCAACCTTCACCGCTCTGAACATCGTAGAATTCTTCACTTGACCTTCGATGTAGCACCCATTGGCAATGATACTGTTTTTCACACTGGCTGCTGACGTGTAGCGTGTCGGCGGTTCATCCTTCACCTTCGTATAGATCGGCAGATCCTTCTTGAACAGCTCTTTCCAATAAGAATGGTTCATTAGCTTCATGCTGGCATCATAATATTCCTTAATGGAGTCAATCGATTGAACAAATCCAACATGCTCATATCCGCATACTTTAAAACCGCTGTCCATATCCTCCACGACATCCTGCATACATGTATAGCCCGTTTCACGTCGCTTAGCGATCAAATCAATAAGTGTAGACGTCTTGACTAAGTACATGTCTAAAGAGTTCCCACTGTGACGCATTTCCGTGATATCACAGCCGATACGGATATGTCGTTCCAGTACCGGTTGATAATCGATATTGCATAATGTAAAACAATTGCTGATCAATGCATATTCCTGTGTACTGCGTTTAAAATAGTCCATATGATGTGCGAAGTGATTAAAGGACCCCACTCCTTCATCATTCGCTTCCAGGCCGGGTGCCGGGAAAAAGAACAATCCATCGCGCTTCCGGTTCAGATCCCAGTTCTTTCCTGAACCAAGATGATCCATCAGGGATCGATATTGAAACTTAGGAAAAATCGCAACGGAACCGATATCTGAATTCACCATATTGGAGAGAACAAAGTCAATCAAACGATATCTCCCTGCGATTGGAAGGGCGGCTAATGAGCGATGCAGCAATAAATCCTCCAACGAATCATAGTAACTCGTAGCATCAATAACACCAAGCATTGTATTTTTCAAAACACTTCTCCTCCTCTAATGTTGTAATATTGGTCTTGAATCTTACACTCTTTCTTGTTCCAGTAGTGTTTCAATGAATGATTCCGTCACGAGGATGACTTCATCGGATCCCTCTTCCGGCATGATACATAGACCGCTCGGAACCTTTACATCAGAAGGCACGATCGCTTGCTCGATATACGCGTTCTCACCAATGACTGCATCCGGCATAATGACTGAGCGATTGACATGCGCCCCTTTCTTCACCGTCGTCCCCTGGAAGAGTACGGACTTTTGAATCGTCCCTTCAATCGTACATCCTTCATTTACAAGAGACCCTTCTACAAGCGCTTCCTCTGAAATATATTGAGGTGGCTCATTCGGATTAACCGAATACACTCTCCAGTCATGATCGAAAAGATTAAGTTCATTTTTTTCATCAATCAGGTCCATATTCGCTTCCCAAAGGCTCTTGACCGTACCGACATCTTTCCAATACCCTTCGAACGGATAAGCCATTAACTTCTTCTTTTCATCAAGCAGGAGAGGAATGACGTCCTTTCCAAAGTCATGACTGGAATCAGGATTTCGTTCATCCATCTCGAGGTAATCTTTCAGCACAGAGTAGTTGAAGATATAGATTCCCATCGAGGCAAGATTACTTTTAGGGAAAGCCGGCTTTTCTTCAAACTCTGTGACTCTCATCTCTTCGTTTGTGTTCATCAGCCCGAAACGGCTTGCCTCATCCCATCCCACTTCAATGACTGAAATCGAGACATCCGCTTTTTTCTCGATATGATAATCAAGCATTTTACTATAATCCATTTTGTAAATATGATCTCCGGATAGAATCAATACGTACTCCGGATCATATTGCTCTAAATAGTTCATATTTTGATAGATCGCACTTGCTGTCCCCGTATACCAGCGCATCTCAGATGATTCTGCATACGGTGGCAGCACCGTCACACCACCGTTTTTGCGGTCAAGATCCCACGCGCTCCCGATTCCGATATAAGAATTCAGTACGAGGGGTTGATACTGGGTAAGGACCCCTACTGTATCGATTCCCGAATTTGTACAGTTACTCAAAGTAAAATCGATGATACGGTACTTCCCTCCAAAAGGCACGGCGGGTTTCGCCAGACTCTTCGTCAATGAGCTTAATCTGCTCCCCTTTCCACCTGCTAATAACATGGCTACGCATCTACCTTTTGCCATCTTTCCTTCTCCCCTTTCAATCAATTGGTTTTAAATAAACGGCTGCATATGGTGGAATCGTCATTTCCACATATCCTTCTCTTCCATGGTACGTTTCATTTTGTACGGTAAGCGGCTCTGGGTTTACCTGGTGGGAACCTCCAAATCGCTCATCATCACTATTCCAAATCTCTTTATAAGAAGAGACCTTATTCACTCCCACCTTGTATTGGTGATACACATGAGGACTGAAATTACAGATCACCACAAGATGATCCTCCCTTTCGATCCCATACCGGATAAAAGAGAAAATCTGCTGTTCTGCATTATTCACATCCACCCATTCAAATCCCTCTGAACGATGATCCATTTGGAATAACGGTTCAGCACCCTTATATAAATGCAAAAGCTCTTTAAAATATGAATTGAATTTGTGATGAAATTCGTAATCCAGTAAATGCCAATCTAATTCCTCAAGATCCTTCCACTCTGAAAACGGGGCAAATTCACTTCCCATAAAAAGGAGCTTTTTCCCCGGATGAGCTATCATATAGCTCAAGAGCAATCGGTATTGTGCGAATTTCTGCCAGTAATCCCCCGGCATTTTATTCAATAATGACTTCTTCCCATGTACCACTTCATCGTGGGAAAAGGGAAGGACATAATTCTCTGAATAGGCATATAGCAATGAAAACGTGATGAGAGAATGTACATGCCTTCGTTCAGAACTATCGGTTTCCATATATTTAAGGACGTCATTCATCCATCCCATATTCCACTTATAATTAAATCCAAGACCCCCATAGTGAACAGGAGACGTCACCTGTGGCCAATCCGTAGAATCCTCTGCAATCATCAGAATCGAAGAATCAAATTCAAACACGGCCTTGTTCAAGTTTTTCAAGAACTGAATAGCCCCTTCATTGGGAGCAAGTTGTCCCTGATTCGCCCAGTAAATGATGTTCGCTACTGCATCAATCCTGAATCCATCAATGTGATACATGTCCATCCAGAAACGGGCATTGGAGATAAGGAAGCTTCTCACTTCACCCTTGCCTAAATCGAAATTTGCCGTCCCCCACGTATAATTCTCACGATCACTTTCCTGACTGTACTCATAAGCAAAAGATCCATCAAATTCATATAAACCGTGAGCATCCTTACAAAAATGACCGGGCACCCAATCCAATATCACGCCAATGTTATGTAAATGGCACTCATTCACAAATGCCATCAACTCATGAGGGGAACCGTAGCGACTGGTTGGGGAATAATAACCGGTACCCTGATACCCCCAGGAACGGTCAAATGGATGTTCTGTGACAGGCAGCAGTTCAATATGAGTGAAACCCTGCTCTTTGACATGAGGAATCAATTGCTGTGCTAATTCCTTATAAGAAAGGAACTTTCCTGCTTTCTTCTTCCATGTGCCCAAATGCACTTCATAAATCGCCATGGGCTTGTCATAGATCGTAGAACCGGTCCGGTCCTCTATCCACTTCTCATCTTCCCAGGAAAAACCCTCAAGCTCATACACAACGCTCGCAGTATGAGGACGCCTTTCAGAGGCAAACCCATAAGGATCCGCCTTCAACTTTTTTAAACCGGATGGAGTCGTAATTTCATACTTATACGTTTCTCCAGATAAGTCCCTATCCACTCGGATGGTCCATAAACCCTCATGATTACGTCTACTAAGTTCATACCCAATCCCATTCCATTGATTAAAGGAACCCACCAATGAAACGTGCCTTGCTTTCGGTGCCCAAACGCAAAATTCTGTATAAGTCCCAGTAGAATCTCTTCTCACATGGGAACCCATAAACTGATAGGCCTGCTGTAAATTACCCTCGTGGAACAAAAAAACATCATAATCTGTTATGGTCATTGCGTTCATCATCTCACCTACATTTTTTCAATCTACTTACTACTTTCTAACAACATCACTAAATTCCTTTATATAATCGTCGCTCAATTACGACAATTTACTACATGGAGATTTGAAAAAGAACTAAAATTGGGGGAATATTGTAAATGGTAAGGTTTACATTGTAAAATCATAGGGGAATCCTGTTGAATTCATAGCGGAATTTGTCGAAAGTTTTTTGATAAAAATAAGGAGAAATTGCGGGAAATGTAGAAGGATTCCGGTATTTTGTATGGTTTTTAGTAGGGTGTGAGAGGGGATGGCAATGTCGAATGGAGGGTTTAAGAGGGTGTGCTGGACTCTTACTTTAGGATAATTGTTTATTCTGGTTTGGAAACATGGGAAGTGAAGGTCATGGGGATTTGGAGAAGGGGATGATGGAAGTCGATAATATTTGGGGTGAACTCGATAATAAAGTGGATAGAGTCGATAATATATCATGGAACTCGATAATATATCCGAAAACTCGATAATAAATGATTCATAGCTAATAATATCTATATTAGTTGAGAGCTGTGTCAGGCTTTTCAGTACAAAACCTCTCCTCATGATTCCGTTCTCGCTCCATATTCAAAGATATCCCTTGATTTGGGCATATATTAAGCTCCCAATATATACAAAAAAAGACTATCATAGTTGATAGTCTTTTCAGAATGACCCATACGGGATTCGAACCCGTGTTACCGCCGTGAAAGGGCGGTGTCTTAACCGCTTGACCAATGGGCCTTAATGGCGGAGAAGGAGGGATTTGAACCCTCGCGCCAGTTGCCCGACCTACACCCTTAGCAGGGGCGCCTCTTCAGCCACTTGAGTACTTCTCCATATTTGGCTCCGCAGGCAAGATTCGAACTTGCGACCGATCGGTTAACAGCCGATAGCTCTACCACTGAGCTACTGCGGAATAATGAAAATGGTGGGCCTAAGTGGACTCGAACCACCGACCTCACGCTTATCAGGCGTGCGCTCTAACCAGCTGAGCTATAGGCCCATAAATAATTGGAGCGGGTGAAGGGAATCGAACCCTCATCATCAGCTTGGAAGGCTGAGGTTTTACCACTAAACTACACCCGCACATTCTATTTAAATGTATATGGGGCGACTGATGGGAATCGAACCCACGAATGCCTGAACCACAATCAGGTGCGTTAACCACTTCGCCACAATCGCCACAACGTATATAATTAGAAACAATGGTGGCTCAGGACGGAATCGAACCGCCGACACATGGATTTTCAGTCCATTGCTCTACCAACTGAGCTACTGAGCCAAATAGTTTTCGGCTTCCGCTAAGCTTCGAATCTCTTCGTCAGCTCACTCAGTCACATCCTCGCGTATGTAAAATACGCTCCGGTGTTCCTTCGATCGCTTCCTCGACCTTCTCGCTTATCGAAACCCTTTTCCATTTCAATAAACACTATTTAAATAACAATGGCGGTCCGGACGGGACTCGAACCCGCGACCTCCTGCGTGACAGGCAGGCATTCTAACCAACTGAACTACCGGACCAAAGTTTTTTCGCGATAGCGAAAATAACTATCCTTGCGTCACTCATAAAAGATTAAAGCTACTCTCTTACTAATAACAAGCAAAAATGGTATTGCGGGGACAGGATTTGAACCTGCGACCTTCGGGTTATGAGCCCGACGAGCTACCGAACTGCTCCACCCCGCGACGATAAAATATTCAAAAGTAATAATGGAGGAGGAAGGGGGATTCGAACCCCCGCGGGCTGTTACACCCCTGTCGGTTTTCAAGACCGATCCCTTCAGCCGGACTTGGGTATTCCTCCGTAATGAAAATGGTACTTGGTGGACCTTGTAGGACTCGAACCTACGACCGGACGGTTATGAGCCGTCTGCTCTAACCAACTGAGCTAAAGGTCCCTATTGGTAGCGGCGGAGGGGATCGAACCCCCGACCTCACGGGTATGAACCGTACGCTCTAGCCAGCTGAGCTACACCGCCAAGAAACATGAAATACACTATTGAATTTTACTTTCGTAAAACGAGTGTAGTTTATTTTGCTTCCGCAAAAAAACTTGGTGGAGCCTAGCGGGATCGAACCGCTGACCTCCTGCGTGCAAAGCAGGCGCTCTCCCAGCTGAGCTAAGGCCCCAAAAAAGAAGTGGTCGGGAAGACAGGATTCGAACCTGCGACCCCTTGGTCCCAAACCAAGTGCTCTACCAAGCTGAGCTACTTCCCGAAATATATGGCGCGCCCGAGAGGAGTCGAACCCCTAACCTTTTGATCCGTAGTCAAACGCTCTATCCAATTGAGCTACGGGCGCAAAATGTATTCTATAATAGTAATGATTTGCTGTCGCACACTATGGAAGATTATTTTGCTTTCGCAAAAAATCCTGGTGCCGAGGACCGGAATCGAACCGGTACGGTAGTCACCTACCGCAGGATTTTAAGTCCTGTGCGTCTGCCAGTTCCGCCACCCCGGCAAGTCTTTGGAGCGGAAGACGGGATTCGAACCCGCGACCCCCACCTTGGCAAGGTGGTGTTCTACCACTGAACTACTTCCGCGAAATAAATGGTGCGGGTGAAGGGACTTGAACCCCCACGCCTTGCGGCGCCAGATCCTAAGTCTGGTGCGTCTGCCAATTCCGCCACACCCGCATATATTTTCGTTTTTCACATTGGTGAAAAACTTAGATAAGATATTTTGCTTTCGCAAAAATCTTTGGTGAGCCATGAAGGACTCGAACCTTCGACCCTCTGATTAAAAGTCAGATGCTCTACCAACTGAGCTAATGGCTCATAAACCAAATGGTGCCGGCAAGAGGACTTGAACCCCCAACCTACTGATTACAAGTCAGTTGCTCTACCAGTTGAGCTACACCGGCACGGTGATAAATATAGATATTTTGCTTGTGCAAAACAAGGAAGTTTATTTTACTTTCGCAAAAAAAACATGGTGGAGGATGACGGGATCGAACCGCCGACCCTCTGCTTGTAAGGCAGATGCTCTCCCAGCTGAGCTAATCCTCCATTATATAGCCTGGCGACGTCCTACTCTCACAGGGGGAGAGCCCCCAACTACCATCGGCGCTGAAGAGCTTAACTTCCGTGTTCGGCATGGGAACGGGTGTGACCTCTTCGCCATTGTCACCAGACTATGTCTTGTCTCTTTTAAAGGACAAGTATTATTATATCGTGTTGATATAAATTTTCAAGGATTTTTTATACTTTCGCATAAAATTTATTCCCTGAAAACTAGATAAAGAATTGATGTCAAGAAAGTCGAGAATCGACCAATATTGTTCATTTAAAATGACTCTTTGTGGTTAAGTCCTCGATCGATTAGTATCAGTCAACTCCACATGTCGCCATGCTTCCATCTCTGACCTATCTACCTAGTCATCTTCTAGGGATCTTACTCACTTACGTGATGGGAAATC